>JAAFIS010000002.1 GCA_013298695.1 Betaproteobacteria bacterium | reverse complement strand
CCCCCATAGCTAGTGGGCCCCACCCCTTCCCATCCCGAACAGGACCGTGAAACCACTCAGCGCCAATGATAGTCAGCCTTATAGCTCGCGAAAGTAGGTCAGAGTCAAACTAAATTATTCAAAGAAACGCCCAGTATGGTTATCCAGCTGGGCGTTTGTTTTTGGCAGCGATAAACTCGCGATAGCAACATTGTTTTTCGAAAGCCGATTATGAGCCGCGACGTTCAAAAAGAAATTCAAGATTTAGTGAGTAACAACCGCGTGGTGCTTTTCATGAAAGGCACGCCGCAGTTTCCGCAATGTGGCTTTAGCTCTGCAGCAACTCAAATGTTGAAGTCGGCAGGGTGCAATGAATTTGCATCGGTGAACGTGCTCGCCGATAACGACATTCGTGAAGGCGTGAAAGCTTTTGCAAACTGGCCTACGATCCCACAACTCTATGTTGATGGCGAATTCGTTGGTGGCGCCGACATCATGCGCGAGCTCGCGCAGTCCGGTGAACTACAAACGATGATTTCAAAGCCAAACTAAATCGACCAGCGCCTGATTGATTTTGGCGATATTGCGAATTCAGCGCCGTCTCGATAGTTTGCTGAACCATCCGAATCGCCCAATTCGATAGGGCGATCAGTCAATTTGGCGTGAGACGAAATGTGCGCGTCAAACTGATGAGCATCACTGCGTAATTCGCTCGACGCTGTTGAGATATTCCTTTTGGAGTCACGCAACGATCTCCGCAGTCGACGGTACATCGGTGTGATCTGACCGACGCCTTCCCCGCGTCCCAAACGTCTTTCCATACCTTCGCCGCGCCACCATCGTAGCTCAGGCTTTCTTTCGGTGACAGGTCGGTGGTCAGAATCTAGGGCAGCCCTTTTCACCGAACCTTCCGAATTGTTGCTGCGCACACCCGTAAAGAGCGGTAAGTTGACAATGTATTGCGCGTTAGAGTCACGATCCTCTGCTTGTTTGCGTTCAACGGACGCGCTTCTCTCGTCGCAATGAATCGCGCGCCCAGCTAAGCTGAATTCGTTCCCATTGGCTGCGCCGGCAGCGCACTCGCGCGATGCGCCTTAGCACCCTATAACTCAGTCGGTTCGTAATAAAACTTCTACGCCTCGCGCCCTAGCGCAATCGCAATCGGCGAAAGCGCTGCCTCAAGCGCACCCGCGTGTTCGCAAACCTGGAACAGGCGACCGACGCTCATCCCAATCGATTTCTCCGCAAGATGGATCGAATACGTCGTTGAACGCGATATCGCCCGTCCCGCACTTGCTTCACCAAACCGCGCGCCGCGCAGAGCGACGCAATCAACATCGGCTCGGTGCAATTTTCGCAGAGCCCCATCGTTTGATCGAGTTAATTATTTCTCGCATGAGCAAATTGACTCACCGCGAAGGGCTAGATGCGACACAGTGGCACTTCTTTTCCCGCGCCATTTTCCGCGTCTCGGCACCTTCGGCAAGCCGACCCTCCAGCTGCACTTTCGGGTTGGCGTTGAGCGTAGGAAGCGAGCCAACCGTGCGCTGCAAACGCTGCGAAGCACGAGCCATGGATGCGAGATGATGAAACGCGGCGGACCAATCACAGGTACGCTCAAACGTTCAGCGAACAGACGTGGAATACAGTTAGACCGTTCGTAATTTAATTTGCGACAATGTGCGCACGAATGCGTTATCAAGTAAGGACGTAAAGATAATGGATCTAAGTTACTCCGACGAACAAATCGCTTTTGCGCAAGACGTGCGTGAGTTCGCGCGAGCCAATCTCGACCCAAGGGTTGCGAAAAAAGTACTCGAAGGCGCGCGGCTTGATCGCGAAGACTACCTCGGCTGGCATCGCGCGCTCCACAAAAAAGGCTGGGTCGGCGTTGGTTGGCCGAAGCAATTTGGTGGTACAGGTTGGGATTCAACGTATCAACATATCTTCGACGAAGTCACTGCCGACGAAGGCGCGCCGCAGCTCATTCCGTTTGGTCTGCGCATGGTCGCGCCGGTCATCATGGCGTTCGGCAACAAGACGCAGCAAGATTTTTACTTGCCCAAAATTCTTTCGGGTGAGCATTGGTGGTGTCAGGGTTACAGTGAACCGGGCTCAGGCTCAGATCTCGCGTCACTGAAAACGAAAGCGGAACGCGCATCAGACAAAAGCGGCGACCACTATATTGTTAACGGACAAAAAACTTGGACAACGCTCGGGCAATTCGCCGATTGGATTTTCTGTCTCGTGCGCACATCGAGCGAAGGCCGTCCGCAAGAAGGTATTTCGTTTTTGCTGATCGACATGAAAACGCCGGGCATCACGGTGCGCCCGATCATCATGCTCGACCAAGAGCATGAAGTCAATGAAGTGTGGTTCGACAACGTTAAGGTGCCTGTCGAAAATTTAGTAGGCGAAGAAAATAAAGGATGGACTTACGCGAAGTTTTTGCTCTCGCACGAGCGTACTGGCATCGCCGGTGTGGGTCGTTGCAAGCGGATCGTCAAGCGCCTGCATCATGTAGCAAAGCAATCCACATCGAACGGAAAACCACTCATCGAAGACACCCGTTTTCGTGATCGGCTTGCGCAAGTCGAAATAGAACTGCGCGCATTAGAAATCACGCTACTGCGCGTACTCGATGCAGAACGTGAGAAGCGCGCGCCCGGCCCCGAAGCCTCACTCTTGAAAATTAAAGGCTCGGAGATTCAGCAAACGCTCACCGAACTCACCATGATGGCCGCAGGCCCCGCAGCGCTTCCGTACGTGCGCGAAGGCGAGGGTGGTGGTGCGGATGCGGCATGGCTTTCAAACGACGCCTATCGCTACGCAAGCGGCACCTATTTCAATTTCCGCAAGACCACGATTTACGGCGGTTCCAACGAAATTCAACGCAACATCATCACGCAAATGGTGCTCGGCCTATGAACTTTTCTTTAAGCGAAGAGCAAGTCGCACTGCGCGATACGCTCATCAAATTTATCGAACGTGATTACAGTTTTGATGATCGGTGGTCGATCATTCGTTCTGCCGAAGGTTGGTCGCGTACGCGGTGGAATCAACTTGCGGAAATCGGCGCGATGGCGCTGCCGATTGCCGAGCAAGACGGCGGTCTCGGCGGATCGGCTGTCGACACGATGGTCGTGATGGAGCAACTCGGTCGCGGACTTGTGATCGAACCCTATCTCGGCTGTGTCGTGTTGCCCGCCGCGCTACTCACGCGAGGCGCGAGTGACATTGAACGCGCGGGGCTCTTGGAGCGCATCGCCTCGGGCGAAACGCTTGTCGCCTTCGCGCACACCGATGCCGGCGCTGGCCACGAGCGCGCGCAGACGCACACGCACGCGAGGCGCGCGAACGGCGGCTTCATGCTCACTGGAAAAAAGATTGCCGTACTCGGTGGCGATTGCGCCGACACTTTGCTCGTCTCCGCATGCGTTGATGGCGCACCGAAGGCATCGCTGTTTCTCGTGCAACCCGACAGTGCCACCACGAAGCGCTACGCATATCCGATGCAAGACGCGCAGCGTGGCGGCGATATCGAATTTGTGAACGCGCCTGCGACGCTCGTCGGCGAACAAGACAATGCACAACATGCCATTGACTACGCGCTCGACGCGGCATGCGCCGCGCTCTGTGCTGAGGCAGTCGGTGTGATGACTGAGCTACACAAAGCAACCGTTGAATACCTGAAAACACGCAAGCAATTCGGTCGACCGATTGGCATGAACCAGGCGTTGCAACATCGTGCGGTTGACATGATGATGCACTTGGAAATGTCGCGTTCAATGGCGATGGAAGCAGCGCTTGCAGTCGCCAACGAGAACGCAGATTTACGTGCGAAAGCGATCTCCGCCGCAAAAACGTTAGTCGGACAAGCCTCTCGATTCGTGGGGCAAAGCGCCGTGCAATTGCATGGCGGCATCGGCGTCACGCATGAGCTCAATGTCTCACATTACTTCAAACGACTCACTATGATCAACGCCACTTTTGGCGACACCGATTGGCATCTCGCGCGCTATGGTGATTTGATGAAAGCTGCGTAGCGATTGCGTCAAACGTTTTGTTTTCGCGAACGTTGTTGCTTAATTATTGAGCAAACAGTGTAGAGATAACTTTTCGATTAATCGCCCGATATCATTGGGCGATTAATCGATTTGATTGATTTATTGAATAACCACCGTTATTGGCTAACCGCCCAATAAAAACGGATTATCGACGGGCATGCTGATTCACTTTGCAAACCATGCCATTGCCACGTCGTCGATGTAGCTTCCGTCTTCAAGTTTGATTCGTTTCACAAATCGACCTTCTTCAACGAAGCCGCAGCTTTGATAAAGATGAATCGCTCGCGCGTTGGTCGCGCGCACCATCAATTCAATTTTTTCAACGCGCGGGTCATGCTTTGCCCAATCGAGCAACGCGTTCATCATCGCTCGACCGACGCCACGATCAGTGTTTCCCGGATGAACGACGATGGTGAGTCGAAACACATGCGCGACGCGCTTCAAGGACATCGGTTCAAGTAATGCGTGACCGATCAACTGCTGCATCGCATCTGTAGCTACGATGTAGCGCCCACGCTGCCCTGGTGATTCGAGATCTGCAATAAGCGTCGCGAACGAATCGACATCAAACTCTTCTGGATGTGACCGGAGAAAACCTGGCACGCGCGCAGTTTCAATTTCTGCTGCGGCAAGAATTGGTGCATCGTCAATCGTTGCAGTGCGAATTCGTATCATCGAGTCGATCGGTTATTACTTCGCTCTCGCTTCAAGCGCCGCGACCGCAGGCAACGTTTTACCTTCGAGGAATTCGAGGAATGCGCCACCCGCGGTTGAGATGTAGCTCACTTTATCCGCAATGCCGAATTTGTTAATTGCAGCGATGGTGTCGCCGCCGCCTGCGATTGAGAACGCGTTTGACTCTGCAACAGCATGCGCAACCGCCTTCGTGCCGCCTGCAAACTGCTCGAATTCGAATACGCCGACCGGGCCGTTCCATACGATAGTTCCCGCACCTGCGATCACCTTCGCAAGCGCTCCAGCGCTCTCAGGCCCGATGTCGAGAATCATGTCGTCGTCGCTCACGTTGGCGAGTGATTTCGTGGTCGCGGTAGCGGTTGCCGCGAATTCCTTGGCGCACACGACATCGGTCGGCATCGGCACCGTTGCGCCGCGCGCTGTCATCTTGTCGATGATCTTCTTCGCCTCTTCGGTGAGATCATGTTCAGCGAGCGACTTTCCAATCGCTGATCCCTGCGCGAGCAAGAACGTGTTTGCAATACCGCCGCCCACGATCAATTGATCCACCTTATCCGCGAGTGAATCAAGAATCGTGAGTTTCGTCGAAACCTTTGAACCGGCAACGATGGCAACCAGCGGACGCTTAGGATTACCCAGCGCCGCACCGAGCGCTTCGAGCTCACCCGCCATCAACGGCCCCGCGCAGGCGATGGGCGCGAAGCGCGCAATGCCTTCAGTCGTTGCCTCTGCACGATGCGCGGTGCCGAACGCATCGTTCGCGTACACGTCGCAGAGCGCCGCCATTTTCTTCGCCAGCGCTTCGTCGTTTTTCTTCTCACCTTTATTGCATCGGCAGTTTTCGAGCAAAACGACTTCACCCGGCGCCACGCTGAATCCGCCCTCTACCCAATTTGCAATCAATTTCACATCGCGACCAAGCAATTCCCCGAGCCGCTTCGCGATGGGTGCGAGCGAATCCTCGGGTTTCAATTCGCCTTCCGTCGGACGACCAAGATGCGACGTCACCATCACCGCAGCGCCAGCGTTGAGCGCGTATGCAATGCCGGGAACCGACGCACGAATGCGCGTATCGTCGGTGATGTTGCCAGCATCGTCTTGCGGCACGTTCAAATCCGCGCGAATGAATACGCGTTTGTTATTCAGATCGAGATCGGTGAGGCGGAGGAATTTCATCGTTTTCTTTGTCGCGTAGCGCGTTAACTAAACTTGTAAACCATATCTATGATGTCAGAGGTCATGCCGTCGAGCTTCCAGGCGCCAATGCGGCGGCCTTCTTCAACGAACCCGACACGCTGGTAGAGTCGATGCGCGCGCTCGTTATGGCTATAAACCGATAGTTCGATCCGCTCAAATTTTCCACGGCTGGCTTCGAGCGTTTTTATCAACAACTGTTCGCCTAATCCGCGACCGCGATAATCGGGGAGCAACAGCATTCCGAGTGTTGCGTTGTGCGCCTGGCCTGCGATTCGAGGAGATCCGGGCGATACGTCGCAGAGGCCGACAACACGTTCGCCATCCAGTGCGACAAAATGCGGTCGCATGGCGACAATATGTGTTGCGTGATGGTTCATGGCCTCGCCCGCAGGAATTGCCTCAACGATCGCGAGGTAGCGTCGTTCGAGAAACACCGAATTGAGACATTCCACAAGTGACGGAAGATCGCGAAGTTCAGTGGCGCGGATGAGGACGGACAAGTGTTACTCCGTAGCCCGGATGCTCGCATCCGGGGCACCCGTGATGTGTTCGCGAAGCGAACTTGAAATAAAGTCTTCGATATAGAGACACCCGGATGCGAGCATCCGGGCTACGCACTACTTCGCGTTCATTAATGCAACCGTGGTGTCGAGCATTCGATTGCTGAAACCCCATTCGTTGTCATACCAAGAACACACTTTCACCAACCGTCCCGCAACCTTGGTGCACGTCGCATCAAAGATTGAGCTGTGCGGGTCGTGATTGAAGTCGCTAGAGACGAGCGGGCCGTCGCTGTAGGCGAGCACGTTTTTCATGCCAGCGCTATCAGCGGCGGCTTTCATGATCGCGTTGACCTCTGCCACAGTGGTGTCACGTGCGGCCAAGAAGGAAAGATCAACGAACGACACGTTAATGGTGGGTACGCGCACCGAGAATCCATCGAGCTTGCCATTCAATTCCGGCAATACGAGACCGACCGCTGCGGCAGCGCCGGTTTTTGTCGGGATCATGTTGTGCGCGGCGGCGCGTGCGCGGCGCAAATCTTTGTGGAACACGTCGGTCAGCACTTGATCGTTGGTGTAGCTGTGAATGGTGTTCATCAAGCCACTGACAACGCCGACTTGTTCGTGCAACACTTTCACGAGCGGTGCGAGGCAGTTCGTGGTGCAACTTGCGTTCGAAATCACAGTGTCGCTCGCCTTGAGCACGTTGTGATTCACGCCGTACACAACAGTTGCGTCAACGTCCTTTTCACCGGGTGCGGAGATGATGACCTTTTTTGCGCCGCCTGCGAGGTGCGCAGCTGCTTTGGCTTTGCTCGTGAAAAGCCCCGTGCATTCGAGCACGACATCGACATCATGCGCACCCCACGGAATCTCCGCCGGATTGCGAATGGCGAACACTTTGATTTTGTCGCCTTCGATCATTAAATGATCGCCGTCAACGGCCACTTTTTTGCCGAACGGGCCGTGCGCGGTGTCGTAGCGCGTTAGGTGCGCATTCGTTTCCGAATCACCAAGATCGTTGATCGCAACGATCTCAATATCGGTGCGACCCGATTCATAGATCGCGCGAAGAATGTTGCGACCGATGCGGCCGTAGCCGTTGATGCCTACTTTGATTGCCATTTTTCTTGTTTCCCGTAGGGCGCAATCTCATTGCGCCAAGTTAAAAGAAGATCACATTTTTCGTTCACGGAGAGGGCGATGCCGTGCGTCACGCTAACCAACAAAGCAAAGGTTGTTACACCCTCACCCGCCCTATCGGGCACCCTCTCCCCGAGGGAGAGGGAAAATCTAGATGAGCGCCTTCGCTTTCGCGATCACGTTCTCAACCGTAAATCCGAAATGCTTCATGAGTACTGGCGCAGGCGCGGATTCGCCGAAGGTGTCGATGCCGACTACGCCACCGTTCATGCCGACGTATTTCCACCAACCATCAGTGACGCCGGCTTCAATCGCGAGCGTGGGCACGTCATGCGGTAACACCGCGCGCTTGTAGTCGATATTCTGCGTGTCGAAGAGTTGTGTGCAGGGCATCGACACGACGCGTGCGGCAATGCCATCGGCTGTGAGTTGTTTGTATGCGCCCATTGCGAGCCCCACTTCGGAGCCTGTCGCGAGCAAAATCACTTTCGGATTTTGCGCATCAGCAACGATGTAACCGCCGCGACGAATGAGCGCTTCGTGCGACGCATCGCGCGCGAGCACTGGCAAATTCTGGCGAGACAAGCAGAGCATCGAAGGCCCGTCTTTGCGTTCGATCCCGCTCGCATATGCAACTGCACTCTCCAGCGCGTCACACGGACGCCATACATGCAATCCTGGGATCAAGCGCAACGATGCAACGTGTTCAACCGGCTGATGCGTGGGGCCGTCTTCGCCCACGCCAATTGAGTCATGCGTGAAGATGTAGAGCACGCGTTGCTTCATGAGCGCGGCCATGCGCACAGCGTTTCGCGCGTAATCGCTGAACACGAGGAAGGTGCCGACGTAGGGAATCACGCCGCCGTGCAGCGCCATGCCGTTAGCAATCGCGCACATGCCGAATTCGCGCACGCCGTAGCCGATATGTTGACCGCTGCCGTCGGCTTTCACCGGTGTTGAGGTCTTGTAGTTGGTGAGATTCGAACCCGTTAAATCCGCTGAGCCGCCCACCATTTCCGGCAGCGCTGGCCCGAACACTTCAAGCGCGTTTTGTGCAGCTTTGCGGGTTGCAACTTCTTTGTCGTTGGCAATCGCGGCGTCTATTGCGCGCTTCAAAATCTCTGCGTAATTCGAAGGTAATTGCCCTGCGAGGCGACGCTTCAATTCTGGATCGGCTTTGGCGAAGACTTCATTCCATTTCGCTTCAGCGGCGGCGCCCGCTGCTTTCGCGTTGAGCGCGTCATACGCGTCTTGCGGGATCTGAAACGGCGGCAGCGTCCATCCGATGTTCGCACGCGTCGCGGCGATTTCGTCGCCCATGATCGCCGTGCCGTGCGCATCCGACGTATCGACTTTGTTGGGCGAGCCTTGACCGATATGTGTTTTGCAAATGATGAGCGTCGGGCGCGCGGTTTCTTTTTTCGCAGCGATGATCGCAGCATCGACGGCGTCTATCGAATGGCCATCAATTGCGCCGATCACATTCCAGCCGTAGGCTTCGAAGCGCTTCTTGGTGTCGTCCTTAAACCAGCCCGAGACATGGCCATCAATCGAGATGCCGTTATCGTCGTAAAACGCGATCAATTTGTTCAAGCCAAGCACGCCCGCGAGCGAACAGGCTTCGTGTGACACGCCTTCCATCATGCAGCCATCGCCCATGAAAACGTAGGTGTGATGGTCAATCGCGCTACCGAATTGTTTCGCGAGCATCTTCTCTGCGAGCGCCATGCCGACAGCGTTGGCGATCCCTTGCCCGAGCGGACCGGTCGTCGTTTCGATTCCAGGCGTGACGCCAACTTCCGGGTGCCCGGGCGTTTTGCTGTGCAGCTGTCGGAAGTTTTCAATCTCCGACATTGGTAAATCGTAGCCACTCAAATGCAACAACGAATACGGCAGCATCGACCCATGACCGTTCGACACCACGAAACGATCACGGTTCGGCCATTGCGGATTCGACGGATTGTGGTTGAGATGCTTCGACCACAGCGTGACCGCAATTTCAGCCATGCCCATCGGCATGCCTTGGTGACCGGATTTGCATTTTGCGACCGCATCAACTGCGAGCATACGAATCGCGTTCGCCGCGATTTTGAGTTGTTGGGGATTGGTGGAGGGCATGGATTGAACGTTAGTGGGCGTAGGTGCGCGTAGCTCGACGTGATGCCGAAAGATTAGTGGCGCGAAGCCTCAAATTATCGCCGAGCTTCGCGTTTGGATCGCTTTACGTGACGTTCGCAGATGCCTTACTCGAATTGAGTCATGCTGGAGAAAAAGTGATCCGAACCTAAGTCGCTATGGTTCCAATCGCCCAATCTAACCGGGCGAACAATCAATAAAGAGGAATTATCGAAAATATATAGAATAAGGTTTTTCGCCCAAGTTAATTGGGCAATCGGCGGAATTGTCGCAATCGCTGTAACGACTCAGGTGGCGAAAATCCCCAAAAATTTCGCCAAGCCACGCGCATCCTACATCTGCGCCCAGGGCAAACCTTCAAATCGCCAACCGTTTTTCTTGCCGCGATGGAAGGTTTCGTCGAGATCGCCTTCGAAGCCGTGGAGCACGTTAAACACGCTCGTGAATCCAGCGTTCTCCAGCACTTTGCCCGCGTCTACAGACCGTTTTCCGCTGCGACAAATGAGCACCACCGGCCTCGTTTTCACACCGGCAACGAGCGCCTTCACGTGCGACGTGAACTCGGGCTGCACATCCCAATCGGGTGGTTCTTGCCACGCGACGTGCTCCGCACCTACTGGATGACCGACGTAGAAAAATTCTATTTCGGAGCGCACATCAACGAACACGGCGTCGGGATTCGCTTTCAGAAATTCGCTGGTTTCTTTGGGGGAGAGATGCTGCATGGTGCTTTGCTGCGGGGATTGAAAAGGTATCGCGCCGCTCTCAACGCGCACCGCGTATGCGCTGCGAATGGATTGCCACCTGTGAACATTAGCCCGAAGGATCGCGTTTTTAGCGCACCGTTTCACGATACCTATATTCTAAATTGGTAATTTCTAAGCTCGCGCACTGAACCGCTTCAATGAGAAAATGCCATCCGTACAAAGCGCCTCAACCTTCATCGAAGCACACTCACCATGTCCAAACGCGAACGCATCTCCCAAATTCTCCGTGAACGCATCATGATTCTTGATGGCGGCATGGGCACAATGGTGCAGCAATACAAGTTGGGCGAAGCGGACTATCGCGGTCATGTGTGTCGCGATCACGTGTGCGATGTGAAGGGGAACAATGATTTGCTCGTGCTCACCAAGCCTGAAGTGATTCAAGAGATTCAGCGCAGCTATCTTGAGGCCGGCGCGGACATTATTGAAACGGACACATTTAGCGCAACCTCCATCGGCATGTCGGATTACAAGTTGGAACACATGGTTCGCGCGATGAACAAAGCAGCGGCGAAGATTGCTCGCGACTTGTGTGATGAGTTCACCAAGAAAACGCCGGACAAACCGCGATTTGTTGCTGGCGCGTTGGGGCCAATGAGCCGCACCGCGAGCATCTCGCCCGACGTAAATGACGCATCAAAAAGAAACGTCACCTTCGACGAATTGCACGCGGCCTATCGAGAGCAAATTGAGGCGCTCGTGATCGGCGGTGTTGATCTAATTCTGATCGAAACCGTGTTTGACACACTCAACGCCAAAGCTGCGATCTACGCTTACCTCGAAATTTTCGAAGACGATCCAGACCCGCTGCCGCTCATGATTTCCGGCACGATCACCGACGCATCAGGGCGCACGCTCTCCGGCCAAACCATTGCCGCGTTTTGGAACAGCATTCGCCACGCCAATCCGCTGTGTGTTGGCGTGAATTGCGCGCTCGGCGCGACAGCAATGCGCCCTTATGTCGAAGAGCTAGCGAAGATCGCGCCACACACCTTCGTGAGCGTGTATCCGAACGCAGGGCTACCCAATCCGCTCTCCGACACTGGCTACGACGAAACGCCGCAACTCACGTCGGGTTACCTCAAAGAATTTGCGGAGAGCGGCATTGTGAATATTGTCGGCGGCTGCTGCGGCACAACACCCGCACATATCAAAGCGATTGGTGAGGCGGTGGCGAAAGTGGCGCCGCGAAAAGTCGCGTAATCCACATGCGCAATATTGGCGCAGTGCTGTTTGATGCGGACGGCGTTGTACAGCGACCCGGCTCGTCGTTTTGGGAAATGGCGGCGAATGCATCCCCCGATGGCGACTCAAAGACGTTTTTCGCGGCAGTGGGCGCCGCCGAGAAACCTTGCCTTACTGGGCATGCGGACTTCAAAGTAGCGCTTGCTGGCGCGCTCGAAGCGCTTGGAAGTGAATTTGATTTTGAGCGAGCACTCGCAACTTGGTGCGACATCGAAATCGATCATTTGGTGATCGAACTCATTTTGGCTTTGCGCGCGAGCGGGACGCTATGTTGCCTTGCTACGAATCAAAACCCCTATCGCGCTGAGTACATGAGTGCGGCGCTCAAACTTGATGAACGCTTCGATCAGGTTTTCTATTCATGCCAAGTAGGGTTCGCAAAGCCTGATGAGCAGTACTTCGAATCCGTCGTGACATCTTTGAATATTCCGCCCCATCAAATACTCTTCATCGACGATTCAATGGCAAACATTGAAGCGGCCAGAGGCCTAGGAATCAACGCGGAGCATTTTGAGCCGTATTCTGGCGGCGAAAGTTTGCAAAAAATATTGGATCGTTACTCGCTTTGAGTCTTTCTTCACAAACCCGGCGGCAAAAGTAGTTCGCTTTTGTTGAGATATACTACTGATATATCTCATTTTGTTCGTCGAGGTGCTTCATGAGCGCAACCGCAAAAGTTTTTATGTCAGGTCGTTCGCAAGCTGTGCGCTTGCCGAAAGAGTTTCGATTTGATGTGGATGAAGTGCTCATTGAGCGGCGGCCAGAAGGCGTACTTTTGCGCGCAAAATCTAAGCTAGAACAGTTGGATGCTTATCTTCAAAAACCACCCGTCGTTGATTCGAGTTTTCTACGCAACCGCTTTGGAGGACTCTTTCCAGAGCTTCAAATCCGAGATCCGTTTGCGGATTGGGATGACGAAACAGATACAGATCACAGGCAAACGGAGACGTTTCCAGCAAGCGTAAAGAAAGCGACTGCGAAGCGAAAGGCAAAGCCTTGATCTTCATGCTCGATACAGACATCGTCAGCTACGTCATGCAGAAACGAAACGTGGTCGCTTTGTCAAAATTACGCGAGGCCTACGTCGCAGGCCAACAATTGAAAATTTCGTCAATCGTGCATACTGAATTGCTTTACGGCATAGAGTCCGCGGCAAGCCAAAAGCGTAGAGAAAGCATATCGTGCGACTTGGCTGAGTTTCTTGACATCGTGGAAATTACACCGTGGCCTAATGAGGCGGCGAGTCAATTTGCGGTACTGCGGGCACGCCTCGAGCGCAAAGGCCAGGGCATTGGTCTCATCGATGGCTTGATTGCCGCGCATGCACTCGCGATCGACGCAACACTCGTCACCAACAATGAGAGTGATTTTTCCCGCGTACCCGGACTCAAAATTGAGAACTGGACGAAGTAAACAATGAACAACAACTACACAATGCAACTCTCCGGTCTAGAACCGCTCGCTATCGGCGCTGATTCACTGTTCGTGAACGTCGGTGAGCGCACCAACGTCACTGGTTCGCGCGCATTCGCAAAACTCATACTCAACGACGACTACGTGAGCGCGGTTGAGGTTGCGCGCCAACAAGTTGCCAGTGGCGCGCAGATCATCGATGTCAACATGGATGAAGCGATGCTCGACAGCAAAGCGGCGATGATGAAATTTTTGAACATCATCGCAACGGAGCCCGACATCGCGCGCGTGCCGATCATGATCGATTCGTCAAAATGGGAGGTGATTGAGGCTGGTTTGAAATGCGTGCAGGGCAAGCCCGTGGTGAACTCGATTTCACTCAAGGAAGGGGAGGCATCGTTTCTTGCGCAAGCAAAGAAATTGAAGCGGTATGGCGCCGCCGCCGTCGTTATGGCATTCGATGAAAAAGGTCAAGCTGATACCTATCAAAGGAAGATTGAAATCTGCGAACGCGCGTATAAGCTCCTTGTAAACACCGTTGGATTTCCTGCCGAAGACATCATCTTCGATCCGAACGTTTTCGCTCTCGCGACCGGGCTTGAGGAACACAACAACTACGGTGTCGATTTCATTGAGGCCGTACGTTGGATCAAACAAAATCTTCCTGGAGCGAAAACGTCCGGCGGCATTTCCAATATGTCGTTTAGTTTCCGCGGCAATGACCACGTGCGTGAAGCAATGCACACGGTGTTTCTGTATCACGCGATTAAAGCCGGGCTTACGATGGGCATTGTGAACGCAGGACAGGTTGGTATTTATGACGAAATTGACCCCGAGCTTCGCGAGCATTGCGAAGATGTGATCTTGAATCGTCGCGCGGATTCCACCGAGCGCATGCTCGCTCTCGCGGAGAAAGTCAAAGGTGGCGGCAAGGCGAAGGTTGAAGATTTGTCATGGCGACAGATGCCCGTGAACGAGCGGTTGAAACATGCGCTGGTGAAAGGCATCAACACGTTTATCGTCGAAGATACGGAGGAGTCGCGTCAAGGTTTCGAGCGCCCTTTGCAGGTCATTGAAGGCCCGCTCATGGACGGCATGAACGTTGTCGGCGATTTGTTTGGCCAGGGAAAAATGTTTTTGCCACAAGTCGTGAAGTCAGCGCGGGTGATGAAACAAGCGGTCGCGCATTTGGTGCCGTTCATTGAAGAGGAAAAGCGGTTGCTCGGCACCGAAGCGAAAACAAAGGGCAAGATTGTGCTCGCCACCGTGAAAGGCGATGTGCACGATATCGGCAAAAACATCGTAGGCGTTGTACTCCAGTGCAATAACTACGAAGTGATTGATCTCGGCGTGATGGTGCCGTGTGACAAGATTCTTGCAGCAGCGAAAGAATCAAATGCGAACATCATTGGTTTGTCCGGTTTGATTACACCTTCGCTCGAAGAAATGGCTTACGTCGCCAAAGAAATGGAGCGCACCGGATTCAAAGTGCCGCTGCTGATCGGCGGCGCAACGACATCGCGCACACACACCGCAGTGAAAATCGCGCCGAACTATTCGGAGCCCGTCGTTCACGTTGTTGATGCTTCGCGCGCGGTCGGTGTGGCAACGCAATTGCTCTCTGACGAAATGAAGCCTGCGTACGTCAAAGAGATGAGCGAGGATTACGCAGTGATTCGCGAACGACATGCAAATAAAAAAGCGCAACCCCTCGTTGAGCTCGAGATCGCACGCGCGAATCGTTTCAACGCGTTTGCAGGCGAGTTCGCGAACTATGTGCCGCCGAAGCCAAAGCGTATTGGCGTGCAACAGTTGCGTGACTATCCACTTTCTGCGCTGGTGCCTTACATCGATTGGACGCCGTTTTTCCTGGTGTGGGATCTTGCAGGTAACTACCCCAAAATTCTCGATGACGAAATCGTCGGCGTAGAAGCAAAGCGCGTTTTCAAAGACGGGCAAGCGATGTTGAAGCGCATCGTGAACGAAAAGTGGCTTACAGCGAACGGCGTTTACGCGCTGTTGCCTGCGTCGCGCGATGGCGATGACATCGTGCTGTTCGAAGAGGAGACGCGTTCAAAAGAGGCGATGCGTTTTCACACGCTGCGTCAGCAAAACGCAAAGGACGCCGGTCGTCCAAATTTCGCACTCGCTGATTTCGTTTCGCCGGGTGATGACTTCCTTGGTCTGTTCGCTGTCACCACCGGCATCGGTTGCGAACCGGGCGATGCGCGTTTGAAAGCCTTTGAAGCCGCCGGCGATGATTACAACTCGATCATGTTCAAGGCGCTCGCTGATCGCCTCGCCGAAGCGTTTGCTGAGCATTTGCATGAGCGCGTGCGCAAGGATTTCTGGGGTTATGCACCTGATGAAAAATTGAGCAATGAAGAGCTCGTGAAGGAAGCCTATCGCGGCATTCGGCCTGCGCCTGGCTATCCAGCATGTCCCGATCATCGCGAAAAAGTTGATCTCTTCCGCGTTCTCGGCGCGACGGACATTGGCATGACGCTCACTGAGTCATTCGCGATGACGCCTGCAGCAAGCGTGAGCGGCTTCTATTTTTCGCATCCGGCGTCACAATATTTCACCGTCGGGAAAATTGGCGACGATCAGCTTGCCGACTTGGCGACGCGACGTGAGGAAACGGTTGACGCACAACAACGGGCGTTGGGCACTTTGCTGTAGCGCAGTGCACTTTGCGAAGGCAGTGCGAGCAATTTCTTGCTGGCGGCTCATAATCGCGTCGCCCAATTTAATCGGTCGACAGGCAATAAAATATATTGTCTTGTGTAAACGTTTTTCAAGCGTAGTCGCCCAATTAAAACGGCGTTACAGGTGAGTTGCCGGACTTGATGGAGATTGATTCGGTCAAACCTTTCACGCGCCAACACATTTGCTACACCGCGACCCTTCGATTGTCGTATTTCGAAAACGACACGTTGAACGCTGCCGATATCAACGTTCGTCGCGCTAGCAAAAAGTGACGACATCCGATACTCTTAGATCTTGCGCGTTCGCTTTGACGCCTGATCACAAATCAAGCTTCAAGCAGCTTCAGCGTTTATCCCGCGAAGCCTCAATCCACACGCGCCAGAAAGGACGATTCGATGAACACCAGCACCCTACGCTCCCATCACACCACTCTGTGCGTGTACGGCATCGCGGCAGGCGTTGCAGTCGGGGTCATCGGAAATCGTTCTTGGTATGCGCCCGGCGCATTTCCAAAACACCCGCGTTGACAGTTCGAAAACGAAGCGAATGGGCTCTTTTCCGAGCTAACTCAGCGACGTAGTTCACTTCAACCTCCGATTGTGTTTGCCGTCGCGCTGATCGCAGCGCGTTGCGGCGTTTTCATTTTCTTCTACGTTTTTGGCTTCGGCGCGCGTGTGCGTTCCGTCTTGATTCAATGAGAGTAATCATGCAAGCAGCTTTTAGTTTCTTCGAGCGAATACGCTCAGCGCTACGTTTTTCATCGTTGCCCGCAAACGATTTGCTTCGCGATCAAAACTATCGTCGCATTTTTGCGTCGGTCGTAATCACACATTTTGGCGCGCAAATCACAATGCTTGCGTTGCCGCTCACCGCCGTGACCGTATTAAACGCATCGCCTACGCAAATGGGTTTCTTGATGGCGTTTGAAATCGCGCCATTCGTATTACTTTCGCTGCCCGCAGGCGTGTGGCTCGACCGCGTAAAAAAGTTACCGGTGTATGTCGCTGGCGAACTCGTTTTCGCATTTGCCTTGCTCACGGTGCCAATCGCGGCGTGGACGAATGTGCTCACGATGACGTGGCTCTACGCCGTGGGTTTCCTCTTAGGTTGCGTGCACGTGGTCGCAGGTTCTGCGGCGCAAATTGTGCTCACACAAATCGTGTCGCGTGATCGATTGGTGGAAGCGCACAGCAAAAACGCGCTTGCGGTGTCAGGCTCTGAAATTGCTGGGCCTGGCATCGCGGGTGCGCTCATCAAAATTCTTGGTGCGCCGATTGCGATTGCCTTTGATGCGCTGCTGATTTTTGGCGCGGTCGTGTTGCTCAAAGGCATTCGCGTTGAAGAAACGATTAAGCCGCGCGGTGACGCCAACTTCTGGATGCAACTGAAAGAAGGCGTTCGCTTTGTCGCGCGCACACGATTGCTGTGGACGATGGCGTTGATGGTGGGCTTGTGGCAAACGTTTCATCACATGGCGAGCGTCGTGCAAATTTTGGTCGCCTCGCGCGAGCTAGGTATGAGTGCGCAAACTATTGGGCTGTGCTACATCGGTATGGGCGTGGGCACGATTGTGGCGAGCGTGTACGGCAAACGCGTGAGCGAACGGTTTGGACCAGGGCCAACGCTTATCGTCGGCTTCGGTATCTCCGGCGTGGGCTGGCTCGCGCTTGCACTTGCGCCTGCGAACACGTTTGGCGTGTTGATCTTTGCATTTATGTTGACCTGCTTCTCTGCGGGCGCGACGGTGCTCTTCGTGAACTTCTTGTCGTTACGACAAGCGGTTACGCCAGAAGCGTTGCTCGGTCGCATGACAAGCACGATGCGTTGGCTTATTTTGATTGGCGCTGGGCCGGGCGCTTTGATCGGCGGATACATCGGAGAACACGTCGGGCTTCGCGCGTCGCTCGCATGCGCAGGCATCGGCGCGCTCGTGCTCACGTGGATCGCCTCTCGCAACGCACTGCTCGTGAATACGCGCGCGTTGCCGAAGCCGGTTGAGTAGGGATGACACACCCTCCGAGTCATTAAACACATTTAGCTAGAGATTTTTATGTTCAGATATTTTGAAAAACTGGTCGATCCGTATCCCGAAAATGATGCCGCACCGCCACCCGCTGCGTTTGCTGCGTTTTTATGGGACAGCACCAAGGGCGCTCGCCTCTACATGCTCTCGCTAACGCTGCTCACGGCAGGCGTCGGTTTTTTTGAGGCGATTTTGTTTTCGATGCTTGGCAGCGTCGTAGATTGGCTTGCGAAGGTAGCGCCCGCGAATTTGTGGGCGGAACACAAATCACAGCTGCTATTGCTGGTTGCCATCATCGTGGCAAGCCCGCTGCTGGTAGGGCTTCAAGCCACGCTGAAACATCAAACGCTGATGGGCAATTTCCCGATGCGGTTGCGCTGGAATTTTCATCGCACCATGCTTGCGCAGAGCATGAGTTTTTATCAGGATGAATTTGCCGGTCGTGTGGCTACGAAGGTCATGCAAACCGCACTGGCTGTGCGTGACGTGTGGATGATTCTCGCGGACATTTTGGTGTACGTAACCATTTACTTCGCCACGATTTTGCTGGTCACCGGCGGCTTCGATTTGCGCATGGTGATTCCATTTTTATTGTGGCTCGCGATTTACGCGGTGGCATGCTGCTATTACGTGCCACGCCTTGGAAAAATTGCGCAGCAACAGGCGGACGCTCGCTCACTCATGACCGGGCGCGTGACCGATGCCTATACAAACATTTCCACGGTAAAACTCTTCTCGCACGCGCAGCGCGAGGCGGGCTACGTTCGCACCGCGATGCAAGAATTTATGACGACCGTGTATTCACAGTGGCGCTTGATTACTAGCTTCGAGATCGTCAATCAAATTCTGAGTGCGCTTCTGATGACGAGCACGGCAGGCGTGGCGCTATGGCTATGGATGCAAGGCGAGGTGGGTGTTGGCGCGGTGGCCGCGTCGACCGCGATGGCGATGCGGCTCAACGGTATGTCGCATTGGATCATGTGGGAGTTTTCTTCACTGTTTGAGCATATCGGCACAGTGCGCGATGGCATCAGTACGCTGTCTCGTCCGCGCGCGATTCTCGACGCGCCAAACGCCGCCACCATTAGCGTGCCGCGCGGTGAGGTGCGCTTCGAAAACGTGACCTTTGCATACGGCAAGAAGCAAGCTGACAAGCCGGTCATCGACAATCTCACGCTTACCATTCGACCGGGTGAAAAAATTGGATTGGTTGGACGCTCTGGTGCGGGCAAATCAACGATTGTGAATTTGTTGCTGCGGTTCTACGATCTTGAAAGCGGCCGCATTCTGATTGACGGCGTCGATATTTCCACCGTCAAACAAGATAGTCTGCGTGAACATATCGGCATGGTTACCCAAGACACGTCGCTCTTGCATCGCTCGGTGCGCGAAAACATTGTGTATGGCCGTCCGGACGCGACGGAGGCCGACATGCTGCACGCGGCGGAGCGGGCAGAGGCGCATGATTTCGTGCAACGCCTCACCGATCCAAAGGGCCGCACTGCGTACGACGCGCATGTCGGCGAGCGCGGCGTGAAGCTCTCGGGGGGGCAACGTCAGCGCATTGCTATCGCTCGCGTAATGCTCAAAGACGCACCGATTCTCTTGCTAGACGAAGCAACGAGTGCGCTCGATTCTGAAGTCGAGGCTGCGATTCAGGAAAGCTTGTATCGCTTAATGGAAGGCAAAACAGTGGTTGCCATCGCGCATCGATTATCGACAATTGCCGCGATGGATCGCTTGATTGTGCTTGATGAAGGCCGCATTGTGGAAGAAGGCACGCATCAGGAGTTGCTGGCAAGCGGAGGTTTGTACGCGCGCTTGTGGGATCACCAGAGCGGCGGATTCTTGGGAGAAAACTAAACCATCGGAGCGGCTCAACGGCGAGCAAGGCCGCTCCCACCGGCGCAGCGCTACCAATACGCCTCAGTCGTAATGTGCCCGGGCTCTTTGCGTTTGTGTTTTCGCAAGCCACGCGCTTCAAGAATCGCGGTGGTGTCGGTCACCATATCGGGGTTGCCGCAGAGCATGCAATGCGCCGTTTCGGCAGTGAGTTTGATGCCCGCGCGTGCTTCGAGCGAACCGTCGGCGATGGCGTTCGGAATACGGCCGCGGATTGCCCCTGGGAAATCTTCGCGTGAGACGAACGGGATGTATTGAAACTGATCCGGGTGAGCCCGCGAGATCAACTCGATTTGATCCCGATAGGTGAGCTCGGCCGCCGTGCGCACCGCGTGCACGAACACGATTTTCTTGAATTTTTTCCAGGCTTCGTCGCCCTTCATAAAGCTCAAGTAGGGGCCGATTGCAGTACCGGTCGAGAGTCCCCACAACACGTCAGCGGACGGGACTTCGGGCATCGAGAAGAAGCCATTGGCCCGTGGTGCGACACACAGCGGATCACCAATTTTTAGCTTGTGAAGCGCCGGAGTAAGCACACCGCCTGATGTCGGGTCTACTTTGATCAGCACGATTTCAAACGGTCGCTCGTGCGGCGCGTTCACCAGCGAATACGGCCGCATCACCACCTCTTCGCCCTTTTCGGTGATTAGCGGCAGCCCAACCCGGCAAAATTGCCCGGCGACGAACGTTTCAAGTGGCGCATCAAACTGCAAGGAAAAAAGCGAATCGGAATGGTCTTTGCGCCCAACGATCCGCGCTTCGATAAACTTAGGTGACATATTGCCTCATCGCCCTCATTCCGGCGTCCAATCGCGATTCTACGTGCCAATCACAACGCTTTTCTTTGACCTAGACGGAACCATTTCAAACAACGTGTTGGGAATCAACCGCTGCTTGAATTACGCTTTCGAGCGGATGGGACTTGCGACGTTGACGCTCGCTGAAACCCTTCCGCTGGTAGGGCCTCCCTTTCGCGAATCGCTGCCGAAGGTCTACGCAGACATGGACGTTGAGCGCGCAATTACGCTCTATCGTGATCGCTACGAGCAAAGCGGTTGGCTCGAAAACGAGCTCTATGACGGCGTGGCTGATTCAATCAAGCGACTGCATTTGCAGGGATTCACCATCGCGCTTTGCACCAGCAAACCTCGCGTTTTTGCCGAGAAGATCATCTCGCATTTCGAGCTGACGCGCTTCTTTGACGGCATTCACGGGCCTGAACTCGACGGACGCTTCGACCGCAAAGACGATTTGTTGACCCATCTGCTCGCGCGCTATGGTGTGGTCGGGTCGCATGCGCTGATGATCGGTGATCGCGACAAAGACATTCACGCGGCCACGCACGCGCAGACGCGAAGTCTTGGGGTGCTCTGGGGGTTTGGTAGCCACGATGAACTCACCAAAGCCGGGGCGCAAAAATTAATCGAGCACCCGCTGCAACTGCAGCACATCGTTCATACTTTCGACTAACGCGTTCAATCGCGCCGACTAACCGAAGTGTTGTGTGGGCAACCGATTGATCGCTGACAGATTCCCTCTCTTGATCGAACCCTATGGAACTTATTCATACTGTTGCTGAATTGCGGAAGTATTTGCGTGGCGTGCCCAATAACGTGTTCGTGCCCACCATGGGCAACTTGCACGAGGGCCATCTACGTTTGGTCGAAGAGGCAGCACCGCGCGGCGCCTGCACAGTGGTGAGCATTTTCGTCAACCGAATGCAATTTGGTCCTAATGAAGACTTCGATCGCTATCCGCGCACGCTTGCCGACGATTGCAAAAAACTAGAGAGCATCGACTGCGATGTGGTGTTCGCGCCCGACGAAAAGGAGCTCTATCCCGAAGCGCAAACTTATAGCGTTGTTCCTGGTGATATTGAGGGCATTCTCGAAGGCGCCGTGCGACCCGGGCATTTTCGCGGCGTCGCCACGGTGGTGCTCAAGCTCTTCAATATGGTTCAGCCTAAGGCTGCGGTATTCGGTAAAAAGGATTACCAGCAGTGTTTGGTGCTCAAAAATATGGTGCAACAGCTCGCGCTACCGGTCGAAATTATTTTGGCAGAAACCGTGCGCGCGGAGGATGGACTCGCGCTGTCGTCGCGCAATCAATATCTAACGGACGAACAACGCGCCGAGGCGCCACGGCTCTATCGCGTGCTCAACGAGTTGAAACATGCGTTGCTGCACGGCACGCACGCCTACGCGACGCTTGAAGCCGAAGCGATGACCGAACTCGCGCGTCACGGCTGGAAGCCTGACTACGTAACTGTGCGGCGGCGTGCTGATCTTCAGCCGCCGTCGGCGGCTGAGAAAGAATTGGTGGTGCTCGCTGCGGCGAAACTCGGCTCGCCGCGCTTGTTGGACAACGTTGAAGTAGAGCTTGCGTAAGGTTTTTTTTGAAAAGCAGTAGCAATCAAAGGCCTACTTTATTCGGTCTGGGCAGTGATTTTGATCTAGTTCGATATAAGACAAAACTTAGCGTACCGCCCAACGCATTTGGGGCTATAGCTTATAAGCCGTTATCGAGTTTCGCGGGTGTTCGCCGCGCTCACTTGTGAGAGCCCAACAGCGGCAGCCGACCGACTGGCTAG
Source organism: Betaproteobacteria bacterium (assembly GCA_013298695.1). Taxonomy (GTDB): domain Bacteria; phylum Pseudomonadota; class Gammaproteobacteria; order Burkholderiales; family Casimicrobiaceae; genus Casimicrobium. Next base: position 465,456 of record JAAFIS010000002.1, on the reverse strand, counting down.
CCGCTGTTGCGTATCTCCTGCTACCTGTCTCGCCGTATGACGCCGACTGGATTTGCGCGCGTTCCGAGCTGAAATACCGAATAAACACCGCCTGTTTGTAAGGTGATGTCAGTGGCTACGTAGATCGGCGTATTGCCCTCGGCGACGTCAATGCGCGAGTAGACGCCGCTGGTGACTGTCGAGTAAGCCGACGCCGTCCCGAGGGCGACGCCGCTCGCTACGGGTAGGTAGTCCGCGCTCAATGTCAGCGCGCCATTCGTTGACGCAAAACCGTTGACCAAGCGCATCTTCAAGCGGCTGCTTTGAGTCGGTAATCGGTTGCTGTCGGAGACGATTTTCGCACTCGCACTCGACGCCGAACCGTAGGTGATGAGCGTGTTGTCCGAGCCCGCCGCAAGATCTGCCGCGATTGTGGTGAGCGGCTGACCATTTGCGGTGATTGCAATGGATTGTTGGCCAGACGCGATCGTAACGTAGCTCGAAATCGATGGACTCGAATTCGATAGCGCTCGATTGTCGCCAACGGTAACCGCCACTCGCTCGCCTTGATCCAGACCCGCAACCAAGCGAAGACGTGCGCTTGTGGTGAGTGCCGTCACCGCTGCTTTTTCTTGTTCGAGTACGAGTGCGTTGAGCAAAGCACCGCCGGTTGTCGGAAGCAAAACCACGGTGTTGAGTTTTTTATTGTCGAGTGGGATCGGTTGTGTTGCAAGTCGCAGATCTTCCTTGTCGCCGTTCGCGGTAAACCACATCCGGTAGGTGCCTTTATCGAGCTCAACCCATGCGCTCGGTGTTGCCGATCCGAGTCCTGATGAGCGCGCCAGCAAATCAGAGACACTGGTCGCCGATGTCGACGCAAAGAAATCAACCGAACCGGCGTCGGTGCTTGCGTTCATAACCCGCACTTTGGTCTTGTCGTTGCTGGCTTCTGCTTCGTTCTCAGAATATGCGCTTAAACCCAGATTACCTTCGCTGCCATAGATCACGATTGTGTACGGCACGTCGCCCGCTGTTGTAAACGATGTTTCAAGCACCGACGCGCTGTTGCCGGCGCGTGTGACCTTGAGTGTTGCGGTATCTTTTTTGTAGTCGAGATAAGTGCTGACCGTGCCTGAGCCAACCGCGGTGTGCTTTCGTTCGTCATCAAAGAAGACGTCAATGGATGCGTGGTCGAGCGAGGCGTTGACGATGCGGACGCGCGCATTATCAGAATCGCCGCCACCGCACCCCGAGAGTGCGAAGAGTGATGCGCACAGCGCAAGGAAAAGATAGAACCGTTTTGTCATTGAGTATCCGTAGTCGTTAAGGAAAGCGTGTGTTGTTCGCGCAGAGTTGCTGCGTGCGGGTGCTGATGTGCAGGCAGCTCGAGAAGCTCTTTGCGCGACAAATACTGCCGAAAGCAGATGAAAGCCATTTCATGCGTTCGCAGTAACCGCGTGACTACGTGGATGTAACGCAATCTAGAAAGGTGTTACCTAAAGGTAACGGTATGTGACGCAGCGATCTTTGCCGCCCAATTCGGCGCTAATGTTTGACTCATGACAATCGCCGCTCCCCAACCCAACGACACCCATCATCGCGCTGCAAATGTGATTGTGGTTGATGATGATCACGATCTACGCATCTTGCTTCGCGACTATTTGTTACAGGCAGGGTACGCAGTGCGCGCCGCCGCAAGCGGCGTTGAACTCGATCAGCTCATTGCAGAGGCACAGCCAGACGTCATCGTGCTCGACGTGATGATGCCTGGCGAGGACGGTCTTTCTATTTGCCGCCGAGTTCGCGCCGCAAGCTCAATTCCTATCCTCATGCTGACGGCGGTCGGCGAAGCCACTGATCGAGTTGTCGGTATCGAAATGGGGGCTGACGATTACATGGCGAAACCTTTTATGCCACGAGAGTTGCTCGCCCGACTGCGCGCTATTCTGCGTCGCGGCGCGACGCCTACTGCGGTGAGTGCGCGGCGAACGCGATATTTTTTTAGCGGATGGATACTCGATGACTACGATTGCTCTCTGCACTCGAATCAGCACGGCGTGATGCGACTCACTGGTGGCGAATATCGATTACTGCACGCGTTTGTAAGCGCGCCAGGACGCGTGCTCACGCGCGATGCAATTGCCCAAGCAGTGCATGGACGCCCCGTTGATGCGCTCGATCGAAGCGTTGATGTTGCGGTGAGCAGAATGCGAAAAAAGCTCGCGGCTGGTGAGGACGGTCCTAATCTGATTAAGTCGGTGCACGCGCTCGGATACGTGTTCGCTGGCAAGGTAGATGTTCAAGTCGAGGAGCCGAGCGGTACCACGCGCACTGCATCGATCACGAGCCATTACACCGACATACAGCTCGCGCACCATTGAGATTAACGCCCTATTTGCGACCGCCAGGCGAAGGGTGCGCTGGATGATCGTGCCGCGAATCGTCGAAGGTGTTGACTGTATATAAGATAGTTAGTATACGCCCATTTTAGTTGGGCGAGTGCCGCGTTTAGATAAATTCTCGAGATAGCTATTAAAAATCGCTTTAGCCCAATTTACGTGCCGTATCAAGGCTAAAGCGGTAATCTGGTTTCAAACTTTACACGTGCGGTTGAAAAACGCGTTCGCACGTTGCGTACGTTGTTCTTCATGTTGAAAGTTCGCGAGACGAGGGCGTTGTAGTCATCCATTGATGCAAGCGTAAGTACGAGTGTGAAATCGACTGAAGGTGAGGTGCGGTAGCACTGCGAAATGCAGCGCTCTGCGAGCGCTATCGCCTCAAACACGGCGAACGCTTCCGCGTGTTGTTCATCCAGTGTGATCTCGGAAATCGCGTGTATCGCGGCAAACGCTGCGGGCGACAACAGGGCCACATAGCGATCGATCATGCCGGAGTTTCTCAACGCGCTAACCCTGCGCAACGTCGTGGCGGCGGACGCAAAAACTCGTTCGCTGAGCGCCTGATTGGTGAGCGACGCGTCAGACTGCAGCTGCGCAAGAATGCGTCGATCAAGATCGTCGATTTGCATTAAATTATCGCAATCTATGAGAGAAAATTGCATTCTAAAGCCACAGCGAATAAAGATTGCATATTCAATGCGAAAACGCATGAAAAACGCAGGCAACTCGTTCTAAGATTTCAACCTCGAATGATTTTTTGGGCAGAGTTATGTGTGGCATTGTTGGCGCGGCAAGTGCGAGAAACATCTCCCCAATCCTGATTGAAGGGCTAAAGCGCCTGGAATATCGTGGCTACGATTCATGCGGGATCGCGGTCTACCGCGACGGACGTCTTCAACGCGCACGAAGCGTAAGTCGAGTCGCAGAGCTCGAACGCGAAGTGGCCGAAAGCGGTTTGGAAGGTTTGACCGGCATCGCGCACACTCGCTGGGCGACGCATGGCGCGCCTGCCGTGCGCAATGCGCACCCACATTTTTCGCGTGAACAATCAGCGCCCCGCATCGCACTCGTTCACAACGGGATCATCGAAAACCACGACACTTTGCGGGGCGAATTGCAAGCGCGAGGCTACACGTTCGAAAGTCAAACCGACACCGAGGTCATTGCTCATTTAATTGATTTTCACTACGACGGCGATTTACTCGCAGCGGTACAAACGGCCGTCAAACAGTTGCGCGGCGCCTATGCAATTGCGGTGATTTGTCACGATGAACCGCATCGAGTGGTGGGCGCACGCGCAGGATCGCCGCTTATCGTTGGTGTCGGTCACGGCGAGAATTTTGTAGCGAGCGATGCCATGGCGATCGCTGGAATCACCGATCAAATCGTATACCTAGAAGAGGGTGACGTCGTCGATTTGCAACCCTCTGGTGTGTGGATATTGAATGCTGAAGGACGTGCGCTCAAAAGCGAAGAGCGGCCTGTGCAAACGGTGCGCGCGCACTCCTCAGCGGTCGAGCTCGGCCCCTATCGCCATTACATGCAGAAGGAAATCTTCGAGCAGCCCCGCGCAATTAGCGACACCTTGCAAGGTGTCGAACAAGTCAGCGCTAGCCTGTTTGGAGAGCGCGCAGAGCACACACTAAAAGACATTGATCGCGTGTTGATCCTTGCTTGCGGCACCAGCTACTACAGCGGCCTGACGGCAAAGTATTGGCTCGAGGCGATTGCGAAAATTCCGTGCAGCGTTGAAGTGGCTAGTGAATATCGCTATCGCGAAAGTGTTCCAAATCCACGAACGCTGGTGGTGACCATTACGCAGTCCGGGGAAACGGCAGATACGCTGGCAGCGCTTCGCCATGCTAAATCGCTGGGGATGACTCACTCGTTGACGATCTGCAACGTGGCCACGAGCGCGATGGTTCGTGAGTGCGAGCTTGCCTACATCACTCGCGCGGGCGTTGAGATCGGCGTGGCCTCCACTAAGGCGTTTACAACTCAACTCGTTGCGCTTTTTCTTTTGACGCTTTCACTCGCAAAGCTACGCGGACACTTGAGCGAAACTGAAGAGCGCACGCAGCTCAACGCGCTTCGCCATTTGCCGAAAGCGCTGCAGAGCGTGCTGGCATTGGAGCCACAGGTCATCGCTTGGGCCGAGAGCTTCGCGCGCAAAGAAAACGCGCTATTTCTTGGGCGCGGTCTGCACTACCCAATCGCGCTTGAAGGCGCACTCAAGCTTAAAGAGATTAGCTACATCCACGCCGAGGCCTATCCTGCAGGCGAACTCAAGCACGGACCACTCGCGCTAGTCACCGAAGCGATGCCGGTGGTGACAATCGCCCCGAACGATGCGTTGATCGAAAAATTGAAGAGCAACTTACAAGAAGTGCGCGCTCGCGGAGGAGAGCTGTTTGTGTTTGCCGACGCCGACACCCACATCTCGCGCGGCGAAGGTGTACACGTCATTCGGATGCCGGAACACTACGGTGTGCTCTCGCCGATTCTTCATGTCGTACCGCTGCAATTGCTTGCATATCACACGGCAACGGCGCGCGGCACAGATGTTGATAAACCGCGCAACCTCGCAAAAAGCGTAACCGTTGAATAGTGTTTGCTCGATAGGGCCAAGCGCCGTTGACGATGTAACGGTTGCGTAACGCGCGCGCGAATCACGTTACTAAATGTGACGAGAACGAACGTCGCTGCCGTCTATTGAGACCTTCTATAACCCGCAAAAATGCTTGCATGTAGCACGTTCAGGGTGTTTAAGTGGAGTCACATTTCGTCATCATCACCGCGACTCGAGCGAGTTTTTATTACCTAGCATCCACTCCGTACTTATGAATTCGGAGTTCTCATGCAACGACAGAAAAACTACTTCGCACTGCTGACGCTCGCGATCAGCAGCGCACTTGCGACATGCGCGCATAGCCAGTCGGTCACCGCCGGACAGTGGCAACTATCAAGCGTTATGCAGGGCGCGCCCTCGGGCGAACATAAATCGTCGCAAAGTCGTTGCATCGATGATGCGGCATTTGCGATGGGTATTGAGCAGGCGATTTTGAATGCGAACGCAGCGGACACCAGCTCAGGGAAGCCTACGCTGAAATGTACCGTGAGCGCGCTGCGACGTGACGGCGACCAGTCGAGCTGGCAAACGAGTTGCGAAGGCCCGCGCGGCGCAATGCCTGGAACCGGCAACGCGGTTATTCAAACTGGTCGTGTCGAGATTAAGCAAAGTTTCGATTTGAAAACGCCGTTTGGCGCGATGAAACTCTCGCAGGTCATCAATGCAGAACGCATTGGAGCTTGCAAATGAGACGGAGATCATACGCGTCCGCGTCCGCCTTCATCGTTACTTCCGCGGTCTCAGTTATTGTTTCAGCGCAATCGCCGGATGCAGGCGATGCGCCAATGCGTGAAAACATGGAAATCACGCTCGGTTTGGGGGCGAGCTACCGTGCCGCGTATCTCGGCTCGGATGAGTCAAAAGTACGCGCGTTACCCGTTCTTTTGGCTCGCTGGAAGAACGGCTTCTACGCCGGTGTTGGCGGGATTGGTTATCGAGGCGCGCTCACCCAAGCGCTCAGCGTTGGCGCGCAGATTGGATTTGATCCCGGGCGCGACGAAAACGACTCCGATGCGCTGCGCGGTATGGGCGACGTCAAGGCTCGACCTGAGCTGGGTTTGTTTGCAAACTATCGACTCGCACCGGGACTATCGTTGGGTACATTCATTCGCTATGGGAGCGGCAATGATCGCGACGGACTAGTCGCGGACGTTTCGCTACGTACGATGATCCCGCTCTCGGGCGGCAACCAGCGCCTGTTCGCTAACGTCGGAGCGACGTACGCCAATCGCGCATCGATGCAAAGTGCCTTTGGTGTGTCGAGTGCTCAAGCAGCGACTAGCAGTTACGCTGAATACACGCCAAAAGCCGGCCTTCGTGACGTCAGTGCGAACGTTGGTTACGGCTATTCGTTTTCGCCGCAAACCTCTCTGATGTTGACTGCTGGAGTGCGCTCGCTTCAAGGCGATGCCAAGGACAGCCCGCTCACAAAAAAGGCGACGAGCCCGACCGTAAACGCGCTCATCACGTATCGTTTCTGAGTGCACAAAAAGGATCGATGCGTTAGCGCTTGAGCCGCGTAGCTTCGAGCTTTGGCCTACCTATTAGCCACCGCTAACGCGTGTTCCAGCTCCAAGCCTGTAACCCCATTTAAATTGGGCTATCAATGAATTTTGTATGTATCTAGAGATAAGCGCAGAAAGCCCTTTCTGCCCAGATAAAGTTTGCGTTATGGCGGTACCGCCAACGCTTACATGGCTCGGCTCAGTTGGCGCGTATTTCGTCGTTGCGGTGACTATGACTTTCATACTTTCCGCCTGCAGTTTGCAGCCACCAGCGAAGACCCTAGTGCCCAGCGTTACGAAATCCTGGAAAACCAACGCCGACGCTGCTGGCGGCGATAGTGTCGCGCGAGAAGTGCAATGGTGGAATGCGCTCGGCGATGCGATGATCGATTCGTTGGTTGTTGACGCTGAGCAGCGCTCGCCGACTATTGCGCTCGCTTTAGCCCGCGTAGATGAAGCGCGCTCAGGCGCACAGTCTGCACAGGCTGCACGTGGTGTGAAGCTAAACGTCAGTTCCGAACCGAAACGCGGCAATTCGCAATCGGCAACTGGAGTAACCCAAACGAGCGCTGCGGTAAATCTCACTCTCGGATGGGAAATTGATTTGTTTGGTCGACTACACCACAACGCCGCATCCGCGCAGCAGCGATTGCTCGCACGCGATGCCGACGCGCAGAACGCTCGACTACTCCTGCAATCGCAAGTGGTCGACGGTGCAATCAATGTGCGTGCTTGTAGGCAGCGTGAAATCGCTCGACGTGAAGATCTGCGCTCGCGAGAGGAATCGTTGCGACTCAGCGCGCTGCGAGAACGCGCTGGGCAAATAGCGCCGATTGAAACCGCGCGCGCTGAATCCGCGATGCTCGATAGCGCGACTCAACTGTCAAGCGCTACGTCGCAGTGCGCGACTCAGGTCGCGTCTCTGGTCGCGCTGAGCGGCTGGTCAAGCACTCAGATTGACAGCGCAACGGCCGCTGCGCTAGCGGTCGGTCGTGATGTCGGCTCTCTCGCAATCGGGCCGACGCCAGCAGATTTTGCTGCCGATGTTCTTGCCGAATTGCCGCAGGTGCGCACCGCGCTTCGCAATGCTGACGCCGCATTCGAAGACGTGGGAGCGGCTCGCGCTGCGACGTTGCCAAGCCTGAATGTCAGCGCGCTTCTCGGCACGTCGTGGGTGCGCAGTCTTTCGAGAACGATTGATTCGGATTCGTGGTCGATTAGCGGCTCGTTGCTTGGAAATTTGTTCGACGGTGGCGCGGGGGCGGCGAGCGTTGCGGGCGCACGCGCGCGGTACGCGCAAGCCACCGCGCAGCTTGAGAGCGCACTGCGCAGCGCCGCGCAAGACGTTGATAACGCACTCATCAACGCTGATGCTGCTGAAAAGCGCGCAGCACTAAACGTGCAGGCAAAGGCTGCAGCACGACGGCTGTTGTTCGGGAGTGAAGCCGCGTACCGAGCCGGTCGAATGAGTTTGTTCGAGTTGGAGGATGCGCGCCGGTCTGCGAATGCTGCCGCGCTCGCAGAAATCGATTCAGCGCGCGATCAAGCGCAAGCCTGGGTGCAGCTCATCAAAGCGACGGCCAACAACACTGGGCTTATAGGTCCTAAATCAGCGTACACGAAAACACCATGATCACTTATCGAGCTTCCAGAAAAACGGCTTTGCTGATAGCTGTTTGCGTAGCAAACACCATGACGTTTGCCGAACGCGCCACTAAAGAAACTGCCGCTCCGGCTTCCCTGACTGTGAGCGTCGCGCAATCGCAGCAGGTGATTTGGCCAGTGACAGTGCCCGCTTCTGGCGTGGTCGTCGCTTGGCAGGAGGCGGTCGTGAGTTCGCGAACGAACGGCTTACCGCTGGTGGCCGTCAGCGTGGACGCTGGGCAATTCGTGCGCAAAGGAGAACTGCTCGCGCGCTTCGATGATCGTAGCGTTCGCGCGGAAATCGCGCAGGCTGAAGCAAGCCTTGCGCAGGCCCTGGCTTCATCGCGGCAGTCCGTCACCAACCGCGATCGCACGGTTGCATTGCGGGGCACCGGTGCGGTGAGCGAAGAAAGTATTCTGCAAGCCGAAACAAACGCGGAAACCGCGATCGCGCAAGTTGCTGTAGCGCAAGCAAATCTGGATAGCGCGCGGGTGCGGCTTGAAAACACACTAGTTGTAGCGCCCGATGCAGGTCTTGTTGTTTCGCGGACCGCGACTTTGGGTCAGGCGTTTGCCGTAACAACAGAGCTGTTTCGCATGAATAGACAAGGCCGCTTGGAGTGGCGGGCGGAGGTCAATAGTGCTGAGCTGAGCAGTATTAAAAAAGGGCAGACAGCGCAGATCACGTTGCCAAACGCGACAAAAGTAAGGGCGCGCGTGCGCCAAATTCTTCCGTCGATCAGCGCCGCCACTCGTTTGGCCACTGTGCAGCTTGATGTCGATCCGAACGCGGATGTAAAGCCGCAAATGTTCGCCGAAGGACAAATTCAAATCGGAGAGAGAACGGCGATAGTGGTGCCTGCAGAAAGCGTAGTAATCAGAGACGGGAAATCGTATGTATTCGTGATCGAGGGAGATCGCGCAAAACGAAAGCTCGTCTCCACCGGACGCCGAAAAGGCGCGTTGATTGAACTCATCAGCGGTATCGATACAGACGTTCGCGTTGCCGCTCGTGGGGCTGGCTTCTTAAGTGACGATGACCGCGTTTTGATTCAGAACACGCGACCTGCGTCCGCGCCAGCGCTACCCGCAAAGAACGGGAAATCATGAATCTTTCAACGTGGTCAATCCGAAACCCGATCCCGGTGATATTGGGTTCCATGCTGGCGTCGCTCGCTGGTGTTTGGGGCTTCAACTCGTTGGGCATACAAGATTTTCCAGATATTGATCTGCCAGCAGTTAACGTTTCGATAAAGCTGCCTGGCGCCGCGCCGACACAGCTTGAAACCGAAATCGCACGCAAAGTCGAAGACAAGATCGCGACGTTACGTGCGCTGAAAAGTCAAAGCACGACGATTACCGATGGCGAAGTAGCGATCACCGCCCAGTTCGCAATGGGAACGCCCTTGTCTGACGCGCTGCTCAACGTCAAGGATGCGGTCGACAGTGTTCGCGGCGACCTGCCCGTTGACACGCAAACACCGCAGGTGAGCAAAGTTGATGTCGGGCCTGGCGGCGCGATGCTCACTTATGCCGTTACCAGACAGGGGGTCGATGAGGAGAGCCTGTCTTGGTTCACCGATGACGTAATCGCGCGCACCGTGCTCGCGGTAGAGGGTGTCGGACGTTTCACGCGTGTAGGAGGCGTGCAGCGCGAGGTGCAAGTCTACGTATCGCCCGCAAAACTAAACGCGCTGGGCGTGACAGCGCTTGATGTTTCGAAGTCACTTAAACGGATGCAGACCGACACGTCGGGTGGACGTGGTCAGATCGATGGTGCGGAGCAGGGCTTCCGCACGCTCGCCGGGGTTAACAGCGCGCAAGCGCTAGCCGCTATCGTGATTAGCTTGCCTGACGGGCGTAACTTCCGCCTCGATCAAGTTGCAGAAATTCGCGACACCGTGGCAGAGCGCTCGCAAGCGGCACTCCTCGATGGAAAACCAGCCATCGGGTTTCAAATATTTCGGAGCAAGGGGGCTGACGAAATCCAAATTGAGCGCAGCGTGCGCACCAAGTTTTCGCAGCTTGAGGAGAGCTATCCTCGACTCAAGTTTCAGCTCGTGAAAAGCACGGTCGAGCATACGCGAGAGCAATACCGTGGGTCGATGCAAATGCTATTGGAGGGCGCGCTGCTTGCGGTTTTGGTGATCGGATGGTATCTGCGCGATTGGCGCGCGACCTTGATTGGTGCCGCCGCTCTTCCGCTGTCAATCCTGCCGACTTTTGCATTCATGAGTTGGGCAGGCTATACGCTGAACACAATCACCTTGCTTGCGCTCGCGGTTGTTGTCGGCGTGTTGGTAGACGATGCTATTGTGGAAGTAGAAAACATCGTGCGTCACATGAAAGCGGGCAAATCGGTTCGCGAAGCCACCGAGGAAGCCGTCAACGAGATCTGGCTTGCGGTGCTTGCGACCACTGCAGCGCTGGTCGTCGTATTTTTGCCGACCGCGTTTATGAGCGGCACGCCCGGCCTTGTTTTCAAGCAATTTGGCTGGACGACTGTGGTGGCGGTGATCGCTTCACTCGTGGTCGCACGCATGGTCACCCCACTCATGGCCGTTTGGCTTTTAAAGCCACATACCAGGCATCGAAAAGACGGCGCGATGATGGCGCGGTACTTGCGATTGGTTCGCTGGTGTCTTGCTCATCGATTCACGACCATGCTGATCGCCACGCTCGTGTTTGTCGGTTCGCTAGCGTTGATCCCCTTGATGACCACTGGCTTTATTCCGGTGAGCGACAAGGGCACCAGCTCGGTCGATATCGAACTGCCGCCGGGCACACCGTTAGCTATGACCGTCGCAGCGGCAGAGGAAGCGCGACAAGCCCTGGGTGGCGTTGCCGGTGTTAGTAGCGTGTTTGTCACCGCCGGAACCCCGCAGTCGGCAGGCGGACCGCGGGGCGTTGGTGGCGGTGAAGTTCGCAAAGCGACGCTTACGCTCGTACTCACTGATCGCGAGATGCGCGCGTCGCAGCAAGAGATCGAGAATCAATTACGCAGCAAATTGACATCAGTTCCGGGGATTCGCTGGTCGATCTCGGGCGGCGGCCCTGGTGAGAAATTGCAGCTCATTCTGGCAAGCCAAGATGCGGTCGCGCTCAAAGCAAGCGCGGAAGAAATTACTAAACAGCTTCGCGAGCTTCCATTTTTGAGCGGCGTAACCTCGAACGCGAGCCTTGAGCGCCCCGAGATCACGCTACGGCCCGACGTTGCGCGCGCAGCCGAGCGCGGCGTTTCCGCGCAAACGATTGGCGATACCTTGCGTGTTGCCACAAGCGGTGATTTCTCTACCGGCCTGTCAAAACTAAATCTTGATCAGCGGCAGCTCGATATTGTTGTTCGCTTCCCCGACGAGTTTCGGCGCGACTTAGAGCAAGTTGGGTCACTTCGCGTCGCCGGGCGCGACGGGTTGGTGCCGCTGACGAGCATCGCCGCGCTTTCAGTGGAAAGCGGTCCATCACAGATCACGCGCTACAACCGGAGCCGGAACGTCTCGCTATCGGCGGACCTCGGCGGCTTTCCGCTTTCGGACGCGCTGGCCGCAGCGAAAGGATTGCCCGCCGTGAAGGCGCTGCCCTCGAGCGTGAAATTGGTGGAATCGGGTGATGCCGAAATCATGAAAGATCTCTTCCTTGGGTTTGCAATTGCGCTATTCACGGGCGTGCTTTGCAAATATTGCGTGCTGGTCTTGCTCTATAAAAATTGGTTGCAGCCATTCACCAATCTCTCTGCGCTTCCGCTTTCAGTAGGCGGCGCACTTGCGGCGTTACTGCTGTTTAGCGGCGAGCTGAGCTTGCCTGCGCTCATTGGGATTGTGATGCTTTTCGGAGTCGTCACCAAAAATTCGATTCTGATCATTGATTACGCGTTCATCGCGATGCGAGAGCAAGGGCTCGATGAAATCAGCGCACTCATCGATGCATGCCATAAACGCGCTCGCCCGATCATGATGACGACAGTCGCCATGGTTGCCGGCATGGCACCACTAGCAGCAGGTTACGGCGGAGACGCGAGTTTCAGACAACCGATGGCAATCGCTGTCATCGGCGGGCTCATCGCTTCTACTGCGTTGAGTTTGATTGTGGTTCCGGTGGTGTCGACCTACATGTCGTCGCTTGAACGGTTTATCAAAAGACTGTTTCGTATCAGCGATTGCAATTCGTTGCGAACAAAAACCTCACCGCAGCTTACCCCTGGAGCCGAATAGTGAAATCAATCAAGAAATGCCTCCTACTCAGCGGTTTCGTTGCGCTCGTTGGCTGCGCTCAAGTGGCGGAGACAGTTGCTAAAAAAAATCCAATCGCAAACGCCGAGATTAGCGTTCCTGCGCTATCGGTAGCAGTAGATTGCAAGGACTGTGACGTGTCTGCGGAAGTCGCAGCACGGATTGTGGAGCGCTACAACGCGATAGCAAAAGAAAAATCGACGCCTGTCTCGACATCAGCCGCCACTGATTTTCGGATCACGCGATACTATGATCGCGGCAAACTTAGACTCGTTGTAGCTGCCGTGGCTGGGCCGCTCGGTATGCTGCTGCACGTTGATCGAATTGAAGGCGCGATTGCCTTTGAGGGGCAGACAATTGTGATCCAGAGAACCGCGCGCGTACCCTTATTTAGCATCACAGACGTGGCCGATGACGCTGCGAATGAGATCTTCGACAAACTTCGAGCCGCCTCTATCAAACGATCAGCGCGGAACTAGCGTCACTTATCAATTCATTTTTTGCGAGCGGAACTTCTAACTTGTTCAATCTTTGGAAACAATTCGGGCGCGATTCACTTGTGGCGCGCTTGGTTGCATTGGTAATTGGGGTCAGCGTTCTTTCGTTGGTGCTGCATCTCGTCGTCACACTCAATTTTGTGCGTGTGTTGGCGACAGATTTCACATCGGTGTTAACGGCCATGGTTCGAAGCGAACGCGCTCTGCTCGCGCTCACTGCGCCTGCGGAGCGCGACTCGCTCGCGGGTTCTTTAACGCGGGCTCAACATCGAGTGTCGCGTTTGAAAACTAATGAAAGTACAGAAACTATCGCGCCGTCCCGCGTGGTGTCGGCGCAACTTCTCGAAGACATGCGACAGCGCGTGGACCCCGACGTTGATGTGAGCATACGGATCATTGCCGGTGCGCCAATGGGTGAGGGAATTTTTTATGTGTTCAATGTCGGTAGTGAACGTTGGCAAATCGTGCACGAGCCGAGTTCCCCCACCTGGATCGCGATTACCGGAATCATTGGCTGGTTAGTTATGGTTGCCTTGGCCGTCATCATTGCTGCGAGCGTTGGTTTGGCGCTGGTGAACCGTCCAATCCGCAAGCTCTCCGCGCAGTTATCTGGGCGAAATGGTGCGTTGGATCCGCTCGAAGTACCGGACCGCGCAGATCGCGAGATTCGAAATTTTGTAGAGTCGTTTAATCGCGTCGTCGACAGCAATGCACAAGCCGCACGCACCAAACAGCAAATGCTCGTCGGCATCAGTCACGATTTGCGCACTCCATTGACGCGACTCCGTTTCCGGGTGGAGATGGCGTGTGACGAGAAAAGTTTGCGCGAAATTGATCGTGATTTGACCGCGCTGGAACGGATCGTCACGCAGTTCGTCGGGTATGCGCAGAGCGAAAGTCACGTTGGGTACGGTGAGCCATGGCCGCTGAACGAAGTTGTGGATAGGATCGTTTCCACGTACGTAACTCAGGGCGCGCCCGTGGTGTTCAAATCAAGCGCGGTGGCGACACCGATTCCCGACCTCGCGATCCAACGCGCACTCACCAATTTGATCGACAACGCGCTGGAATACGGCGGTGTACCGGTGGAAGTCGAATTGAGCTTGAGGCAGAGCATACTCGGCGAGGAAACGACGTTAACCGTGTGGGATGAGGGCGAAGGCATGTCGGACGCGGAGTTCGAGCGAGCGGTGCAGCCCTTTTCACGGCTTACTGATGATCGCGGCTCACAAGGCCATTGCGGGCTGGGTTTAGCTATCGTTGCTCAGATTGCTAGCCAGACTCAAGGAACACTTCATATTGTTCGCGGAGCCCGCAATCGATTCGGTATCTCTCTTTTCTGGCGAACTAGTAATCGCATAACAGCTTAGTTGTAACAACGCCTGTTTTATCGGGCAATTACCAATACATTTAATAGCGTTGCTATATTGTGTAGTTGACTTACTCGCCCAATTAAATTGGGCTTAAACGGCGAATGCTGTTATGCGTTTGGTTTATGCTTATGGGCGATGAATGTCGCGACGCCTCACCTATTTGTCGTTGAAGATGACCGCGCGATGCGCGTCATGATTTGCGACTATTTAAGCGAGCAGGGCATGAAGACAACGCCTCTCGCAAGCGCAGAGGAATTATTGCGGCGCGTACATACGCTGCGGCCCGATTTAATTTTGCTAGACGTCGGTCTTCCGGGAAGCTCCGGACTTGACGCGTGTCGCCAATTGCGTGTTGAGGGCGACCGGATTCCGATCATTTTGCTCACTGCGCGCATCGAAGAATATGACCGTGTGCTCGGCCTCGAAATGGGTGCCGACGACTACATCGGTAAGCCGTTCTCGCCGCGCGAACTGCTTGCGCGAATTCGTGCAGTGCTTCGTCGTGCGGTGACTGTGCCTGGCACAGCTACGGCGTTGCGCGCTGATGTGCAACTCGGCACACTCACGTTTCAACCCGGTGCACGTCGACTCGTCTATGAGGGCGGGCGCGAGCATCTATTGACGACGGTTGAATTCGCACTATTGGCAGAGTTGGTAAGCAACCCCAACGTGCCGTTATCGCGCGAGCGGTTAATGACAGTAGTGCACGGCCGAGCATCGGCGCTTCTGCCGCGAACGATTGACGTGGCTGTAATGCGGCTTCGAAAACACGTCGAGACCGATCCCGCAAAACCTCGCTACGTGCAGTCGATTCGCAATTTTGGTTATATGTTTGTTCCCTGAGAAGTACGACTCGCGGCTAGAGTGATGCGACCGCGTTGATCTGTGCGCCAAGTTGTCGCCATGCCGCAATGACCTCGTCGGTTGAAATCGACATTACCGTGCCGTCTTTAGTTTCTTCGCGATTGCCCAAGGTGATGATGGTCGCACTCGGCGCGCGCGGAGCCCATCGACCCCAACCAAACGCGCCAAACAAGATCACGCACGGGCAGTTCATCGCCGCGGCAACGTGAGCGGGGCCAGTGTCAATCGTAATCATGCTGTGCGCGCGTGCGCTCAAGGCTACCAAGCGTGGGATCGGTAAATCGAGTGCTGCGCCAATGACGCGGGCATCATTGCAACCACTCACGATGCTTTGCACCAGTTCTTGCTCTGAAGGCGCACCGCAAATTACCGCTCTGAAATCGGGCTTGTCTGCAAGCGCTTGACCGATTACGCTGACCCAGCGCTCAATAGGCCAAAACTTGTCGTTAATGCGATTCCACGTCCAGCGCTTCGCGGTTTTTTTGTTACCCGGTTGAATCAGAATCACTTTTCCAGGCTCTAGCCCCTTGGCGGCCATCCACGCGCTTGCGTCGTCGAACCACACTTGCGGGGCATCGAGACGCGGGCGCCCACTTCCGGGCACGAGCGGCTTTGCTGTGCCGACGCTTTCCCACCAATCAGCCCAGTGGGTGTCGATCCCGGGCCATTCGTCCCACACACGAATCACGCGATCTGCGGGCACCGCGCGCGCAACCAGCCTTCTTGAATACGGATCAGGGTCGCACAGATACACGTCGCCCTTACGCGTTTTAAGCCACGCCACAGCTTCGCGCTGGCTCGGCGTTAACCAGTAAGGACGCTTTCTGCTGGTGACGAGCTGGATTTCGCTCACACTCGGATTGGCGGCCAGCAGCGTCTTGGTCCAGCCGCCAGACGACAGCACCGCCACCGGAGCGCCGTATCGCAGCGCAAGTCGATTGATGAGCACGGTGAGCAAAACGACGTCGCCGAGTGCTGCGAAGCGCACGATGGTGGGAGGATGTTTGTTCGACAAATTCGGCAGACCGTTAGCTAGTGATTCGATGACAAGGATTTTCGTTGAAACTGGTCAAACTGGAGCGAACTTCATGTTTCCGCTCGCTGAACTGTCGACGTTTGGCGCTGCGCTTCCGCGCTTCACGTAGCGCATCCGCGATTCATCGCAGCCCTGTAGCGGCGGCGCAGCGTTGCTTCTACAGTTCACTCCATCGCACTTCCGCGACATTGTTTTAAGGACTTGAAGAAAATGAATACGAACCGCACTTTCCGCAGCGCCACCGCTTTCCAATCCGCCATGACCGCGATCAGCGCTTCCGTGCTTTCAGTAGTGACCGTCGGTGCAGTGCTCGCGTTGTTTGCAACCGCAACGCCAGACGCAGCGCCTGCGACCCATGTCGTGCTTGAAAAGATCACACTGGTTGCGTCGAAGAAATCTGCTTAATTTACGGTTGCAGATCAATGGAAGTCGCGCGAAGAAGTGGCAAGCGCGCCCAGGAACTTAGATTGATCGAGCAAATGATCCGCAATAAGATGTACCACTTCGCCCTGAGTTTCAATCTTCCCCGACACCATCATGAATCGTGAGATCACCAAAGTTTTCCGAAAACGCTGGGCGATCGACGACCATACGACCACATTGACGAAGCCCGTTTCATCCTCGAGCGTGATAAACGTGGTGCCGTTTGCAGTGGAAGGTCGTTGCCGACACGTGACGATACCTGCCGTGCGCACCCATTTTCCGTTAGCCGCTTGTTTGATTTGAAGCGCGCTGAGCGCTCTTAGGTCGGTGAGTTTGGGTCGCAAAAGCGCCACCGGATGCCGTCTTAAAGTGAGCCCCGTGCTGCGGTAATCCTCCACAATGTCGCTGCCTTCGCTTGGCAGAAGCAAACTTGCTTGGATAGCGTCGGTAGGTGCGCTAAACGCCGCAGTGTCATCTTCGATACCAATAGTTTCCCAAAACGCCTCGCGTCGGTGCCCGACTAGCGAATGAAGCGCGTCGGCAGCGGCAAGGTGTTTGAGTGATTCGCGATCTAAGCCCGCACGGCGTTTCAAATCGGCCAGATCGGCAAAGGGGCGCTCGATTCGCGCGGCCACAATACGTTGTGCTGCGCTCTCGGAAAGACTGCGAATCATGCATAAACCCAAACGTAGTGCGGGCGATGCTGTGGAAGCAACTTGTAAATGGTTCGCTTCGAGAGTGCAGAGAAGACTACTCACCGTAGCGTCGATCGGGCGCACTTCAACATCATGACGTTTCGCGTCTTGCACAATTTGCGAAGGCGAATAAAAGCCTAGAGGTTGCGAATTCAACAATCCGCATGCAAACGCAGCCGGGTGATGACACTTCAACCAGCACGAGACATAGACAAGCAGCGCAAAGCTCGCAGCATGCGATTCAGGAAAGCCATACTCACCAAAACCTTGCATTTGTCTGTAAATCTGCTCTGCGTAATCGGGTGTATAGCCGCGCGCAAGCATGCCGCCAATTAACTCGTCGCGAAAGGGTTCAATACCGCCTTTGCGCTTCCATGCAGCCATTGCGCGACGCAATTGATCTGCGCGACCCGGCGTGAACCCTGCAGCAATCACTGCGAGCTGCATCACTTGTTCTTGAAAGATAGAAACCCCCAGCGTGCGCTCCAGCACTTTTTCTACTTCTTTGCTCGGATAGGAAACAGGCTCAATGCCGTCGCGTCGCTTCAAATAAGGATGCACCATGCCGCCTTGAATCGGGCCGGGGCGAACAATCGCCACTTCAATCACCAAGTCGTAAAAACACTTGGGCTTTAGGCGCGGCAGCATCGACATCTGCGCGCGCGATTCAATCTGAAATACGCCTAATGTGTCAGCGCGCTGAATCATTTGATACGTTTTGGCATCTTCTTTAGGCACATCGGCAACACTCAGTTTCCATTGATAAAAACGATTGAGTTCATCAATCGTCTTTCGAATCGCCGTTAACATGCCGAGCGCCAACACATCGACTTTGATCAATTTCAGTTCATCAAGATCATCTTTATCCCATTGAATCACGGTGCGCTCAGGCATTGCTGCGTTTTCAACGGGAACAAGTCGGGTTAACTTGTCGCGCGCGATCACGAAACCACCCGAATGTTGAGACAGATGTCGAGGAAAACCGAGCAACTCGTGCGTTAGCTTCATTAATCGTTGCATCGTGGGTTGCTCAGGATCAAAACCTGCCTCAATCAAGCGCTCAGACGCGATTTGCCGACCGTCCCACCACACGATTGTTTTTGAAAGTGCATCGAGCTGATCGAGCGAAAAACCAAGCGCCTTGGCAACGTCGCGTATCGCGCCTTTAGCACGATACGTGGCAATGGCGGCAGTAAGCGCCGTGCGATGACGCCCGTACTTTTTGTAGAGATACTGAATCACCTCTTCGCGCCGCTCATGCTCGAAATCAACGTCGATATCGGGCGGTTCGTTGCGTTCACGAGAAATAAATCTCTCGAACAACACTTGCAACTTCGATGGATCAACCTCCGTAATTCCAAGGCAATAGCACACCGCTGAATTGGCTGCCGAACCGCGACCTTGACACAAAATATTTCGCGACCGCGCGAAGACAACAATGTCGTAAATCGTTAAAAAAAACGCCTCGTAGCGCAGCTCGCCAATGATGCGAAGCTCATGCTCAATCATCGCAACGACGTTTTCCGGTGGCGTGTTGTTGTAGCGGTGATTCAATCCTTGATAAGTGAGCGTGCGCAAAAAACTCGTTGGTGTTTCACCGTCGGGCACGACTTCGCGCGGATATTCGTATTGCAATTCGTCGAGCGAAAAAACACAGCGCGATGCGATGTTGACGGTTTCAAAGAGCGCTTCGAGCGGATAGCGCTGCTCGATTTGCACGATATGCTTCATGAAGCCTTCGCTGTTTGACATCGCCTTGTGCCCGAGCGTATCTACGCGTTCATGTTCGCGCGTTGCGGTGACCACATCGAGCAATGCCCTGCGTTCTCGCTCGTGCATCACAATGCGCTCCATCGCAACGAGACTTAGCTTGAGCGTTTCTGCGAGTTGTTCGACGTGTTGGAGAAAAGCTTCGTCATCGTCTTCATAACGAAGCGAAATGCCGAGCCAAAACGAATCAATAAACGTATCGCGCAGCTGTGTTAGTGTGTCGATTAAATCTTGACGATGCGCATCGCGCTGAATCATTGCAACGGCAAGCACACGCGGTTTGCGCGCTATCAAATCAGTAAGTTCTAGGCGATACGTACCTTTCTCAGTGCGTGAGCGAGCAAGCGTGATGAGTTCGCAAAGATCACCGTAGCTTTCGCGATCCGTTGCATACAGGATGACGCGCTCAATGCTCGGCGTGTCAAACAATACAAACTCTGCACCGATCAGCAAGTGAATGCCCACCGCCTTCGCCGCCACGTGCGCTCGCACGACGCCAGCAACGGAGCATTCGTCCACAATCGCAATCGCGCTGTAGCCCAGAAGTGCCGCGCGTTGCACTAATTCTTCAGGATGTGACGCGGCGCGCAGAAAGCTGAAGTTAGAGAGGCAATGAAGGGCGGCGTAAGAGAGTTTCATGGTTGATTAGCCGCCATCCTTCGACAAGCTCAGGACGAGCGGCGAATACACGTTTGTTCGCGGTGAAGCGGCGTCAAGCACGAAAGTGACCGTAGCGCGCAAGCCCACTCTCATTCGTGGCGAGTTGCATCGCCGCCGAAGGTGACGGGCTTTGGCGCGAAAAGCAAAACGTGGACACGTGCTCCGTTCGTGGTGAGCCCGTCGAACCATGAACGCTGTTCAAGAAAAAAATCCATGCAAATACCATCGCCTTCCCTGTCGATAATCGCGAAATACCCAACACACTTCGCGTTGCGCATTCATCGCCACGAAGTAATCGCGCGCAACGGGTTTGTTATCCCACCAACCGGTGTCGATTCGTTCTGGTCCGGCGAGCAAGGTGAGCGCTCCGTGATACTGCGGCGCGCCTTCCATTTCAACCAGTGATTTCGGTTCACGCAGCAACCACGTTGGGCGCGCTTTCTGCGAAAGACTGCGTTTGTCTTTCATCGAATCATCATGCGCGGCGCGCCATGCAAGCTCGGGGCGGTGATCATCTATCGTTGCGATGCGATACACGCTTTGCTCGCCCAATCGTGATGACAATCGATCAAGTAACGTATGCCAATCGCTGCTCGTGCCTTTTTCCTGCGGCAGCAAACTCTCGTTTTCTTCTTGCAGCACGACGATGCGATGTGCAAAAAGCGCGATTTCAATCACAGGTTCTTGCAGTTCATACGTTTCAATCCGATCACTCACCATGCGCAGCCAATGCGCTGCGCTGCGCACTGGCGCACGCGATTGAAAATCAAATGACTGTGACCGCGAACGTCCTTGTTTAAGCTCAATGCGAATCTCTGTCACGCCCGCGCCACGTCCGCGCAGGAAGCCTTCAAGCTCAATGAGTAATTCTTCAATCGGCGGCAGCAATCGATCCGTGTCTTTAATTTCGAATAAAAAATCGAGACGGCTCTCGAACGTCTCGGGTGGCACATAAAACTCGCGCAAATCGCTTACGCGCCCGAGCGCGCGATCCAGATCGGCAACGAAGACATCACCGAATCGCTTTTGCAATCCCGCATACGGCTGCCGCAACACATCGCCAATTGTTGAAAGACCGAGTGTGTGCAGCGCGCGAAAGGTTTCGTTGGACCAAGCAAAATGCTGCACTGAGAGCGGTGCAAGCTTCGCTTCAATCGCTTCCTGAGCCAAACAGCGCAACGCCTGTTCACTCGATTTCGAGGAGCGCGCGAAAAGTGTGGCCGCGAGCGGATTGGTCGCCACACCGAAGCGCGCGCGGTAATTCATGCGCCGAATGCCATGTTGAATACGAAGCAAGATCGCATCGAGTCCGCCAAACAAGGTGAGCGATCCTGAAATTTCGATGGCGATGCTCGCGCGATCAATCTCTTTTTCAATGGCAACAGACGGCGTGAATTGCAGCAGCGAGTTAGCAATCCTTTTGAGCGCGCGCAATTCCTTCGTTGTATCGCGCGGCGCAACGATCAAATCATGCTGCAGCACTTTCGCGCTCGCAATGGTCATCCCGATAGCAATGCCCGCGTCGCGCGCCGAACGGTTTAACGCATACACCGTGGGTCGCGATTCGGGGCCGTCCGCGACTACGAGCGGCGTCGCGTTTAAGAACGAAACGTCGTGTTGCGCAGCATGAATCGCCGATGCATCCGAAGAACGAATAGTTTTATTGGCTATAGCGTCTACCGCCCAATTTAATTGGGCGTAAAGCCTATTAACGACTTCTATTGATAAATAAGGAAAATATACGGTAAGCCAAAGCATATTGAGCAGTAATCGTTAAAGGCAGTATGAAATTAACGATCAATAATGAACGAGCGCTGGCGCACGTTTGCGGCGCTGGTAGCGCTCGTGACTTCACTGTTTAGCGGCAGCGTCATTGGGCTTCCCGCCCCACGATCAACGCGTATCGTTGGCGATAGCGGCTTCGCAGGCAATGCAATCGGCGCGCGGTTGGGCCCTAAACAGGGCAGCTCGCGCGTTTGCAACTGCAACGTAGTTTCGCGCAACAAACCACGACGCTTGAGCAGCATCACATTAATCGCGCCGTGCGAAGTGGTGGTTGCAGCGGGCGTGATCGCGATCCGCAATTCCGCAGGCGACGCGCGCTTCGCCGCCGCAGCAGGCCGCATCAAAAAACACAAGCTTTCACTCTTACGCGCCGCAAGCGAAATGCGCCGCAACGAAAAATCATGCGGATGATCGCCGATCCATCCGAACACACATCGCGTCGCCCCTGAGAGCAGCGCTTGCTCCATCGCCCACAGCGTTTGCTGCGACGAAGTTGTCGTTACAAACGCAATCTGGCGCAAATCAACGCCCTCGCGCGCGAGCGCTGGCGCGTAAGCCACGCATGGCAATCCAATGGGCATCGTAATCGGTGAAATCCAAATCGCACGATGATTGCGCTCAAGCTGATGAGCGGCGGACGCTTGTTTGGCTGAGCGTACTGATCGCTGAGATTGCGATGATCGCGCAGACTGCGTGAGCGCAGTCGCCGCAAATTTAGGCAGCGTCGGCAATAACAACGAAAGCTCACCCACCCCCGCGTGATCGCACAAAAGCTCGGTTAACCGCGCCACCGGCCAACCGCCTTGAAGCGCCGCATCCAACGCAGAAAACCCACTGCCCACCACGCCGTCGACCACCTGCGACACATCGCCCATCCGAAAAATTCCAGGATGCTTGAGCAGCTCCGGCGTGATTAAGCGCGCGCCCTCAGGCGCGGGCGTGGGTGCGCGAGAAGACGGCTGCGGCAATAAAACATCCATTGCATCCATAGCGAAAGCACAACGTGCGAAGACAGTTCCGGGAATTTATGTATATGTATAAATATACAGTTATTTGGCGGCGCACGCGATCCAGAATCCTGTCATTCCCGTAAAAGCGGGAAACTACTGCTGGCTTTAACACTCACCGCCTTTATCGCTGCGCAATCCGCAGGCAAAAGTCTCAGTCAATGAGCAACGGAAGTGTTGCACGAAGCCGCCCAGGAGTAGACGTGAGTTGACGAGCGAAAGATCGAATACGAGTGTTGTACGATACTGAAAACTGCCCACTCGTATTTGCACAGGAGAGGTTGATGACGTGCTGCGACGTAATACGAGTATCAGAATGTGTAGATGGCAATGCGCTTACGCAACTCATGAACAAAATACATTAGCCTGCGTATGTACCTCCGTACCGATGAAGAAGCTGAAGCTGCAAATGCAATGCAGATGGCCGCTCGCTTCTCAAATGAACTCGAACGCAATCCACGCTTATGGCGGTGGGTAATCATCGCTCTTCACAATGCAGCGCAGGGTGTAATGGTCCTTTCTCTCCGGCACGGGAATGGCCTATTAGCTCTCACTGATGAATGCCTCAGGCAGTGGATGAAGGCGCATGAGGATGGAACGCCATATCCTGAAGAGAGGTTAGATACTTACCTGAACCTATACAAGAAGGTCAAGCGCATCGAAACAGGTCAAACCGGTGGGAATCAGCGATTTGTTGCAAAGGGAGCCGAGGACAGGCACATCAAACGGCTGAACAGTCTTAGAAATGAGTTCATTCATTTCACCCCGAAAAACTGGAGCCTAGAAGTTGATGGTTTGCCTCAAATCTGCCGCGACGCATCAAAGCTTATCTCTTTCCTTGGGTGGGAGACACATAATGTCCTGTGGCGATCAGACCAATCAAAGGCAGAAGCCATGGCTTCGCATGCGCAGTTTATTAATGCGATGCAACGCATAGAACAGTGCTATGCGAATAAGTCTTAGTGTGGGTACCCCGTGCCCACCCTACGAACGATTGCCAAATTCCGCTCGTTATCCGCACTTCACGCACCCCACCCGCGATTCATCGCAACCCTGTAGCGCGGTAAAACATCGATGTTTACAGTTCACTCCATCGCACTAACGCGATGAACTTTAAGAGAACTGGGACAACATCATGAATCGCACTTTCAACATCCTTACGCGCACTGAGTCGGCCGCTACGGCTGTGTGTGCATCGCTTCTTTCTGTCGTTACCGTGGGCGCGGTGATGGCGCTCTTCGCAAACGCTACGGCAACCGCAACACCGACGGAATCGTTGGATCGCGTGGTGCTCGAAACTGTAGTGGTGATTGCGCCCAAAGCAGTTTAGTTTTTTGCAAGATGATGGTTGTGCGATTGCTGCTTGACCATCGGTCATCGAAAACAAACAGCGGGCGTTAATGCTTCGTTGTTTCTACTTCAGAATTGTTTTGTTCGATTTTCATGGACCGAGTTTGCAATGAAAACACTGATTCTTTTTGTGGTTTGGTGCATCCTGTTCGTGCTCGCATGGCCGCTTGCGCTGTTGGCGCTGATTTTGTTTCCGTTTGTTTGGCTGCTGTTGCTGCCTTTTCGCCTGATCGGCATCGCGGTGGGCGGCGTGTTCGCGTTGATTAAAGCCGTGCTCTTTTTGCCGGCGCGCATTCTCGGGCATCGTCCCTAGAGACCCGTCGCGTGCTCCGTCGCGTTGATCTATTGAGATCAAAACCGCACGGGCTAGACTAGATTGTGAAGTAGTAAATTATTCGTTGTTAGCCCATATCAAGTTGGCTAAAAGTAAATTTATACGGTATCTTGATTAAACAATAAAAAAGCCGTAATGCCAATATCAATTGGGCGTTACGGCTTAGTGCCAAGAAGTTTTTGCGTTCTGTGCTTTGCACCACCACGAGCGTTTTCACGCTCGCGTCCGCTAAGGCCGTTCTTCGGATCTCTCGTTGAATGCGTCCATTCTCAGAGCGTGCTTTAAGCCTTCATGCACTTCGGAAACGCTGGCGCGTTCCCTGCAAAAACGGTGTGAGGACTTTCACCTCGCGCACTAGCCGCACTTCTAGCGCCCGCAACTTACCGAATTTATTCGCTGTCTTTCCACGAGGAGGGGAGGGCCACTTGAAAAGCGAATTCGTTCGAGCCGAGCCTCGCGCCACGCTGTTCCTTCATGTGCTTTCGGAGTGTGCACAGCGGGCGGTCGGTTGCGGAGCAGGGTATTGCCCTGCCTTACCAAAAACCTAGCTTTCATCTCTGCCTCCGGCAGAGGTCGGCCGATAGGCCGGGTGAGGGACTTGTGCTCGTACCGCGAATCTTTGCGCTGCGAACGTTTTTTCCCTCACCCAGCGCTTCGCGCTGACCTCTGCCACAGGGAGAGGTGAAGTCAATCGATGCCGGTTGCCACCGGCGTGTCACGTCAAACGGTTTCGACGGGCACTGCTTCATGCGACGAGCCTCGTTTGCTATCGGTGCAAACTGAACCCTCGATGCATTGGGTTACAAAAGACGCTGCGCCCGTAAGACTTCGACGTCGTCGCGCATACGAGCCTCGCTTGCGCGAGGCGGTGCCTGCGCGCTTTGCGCTTTGCGCGAATCGCGTGCGGGGCGCACGATTGCGTCCGCTGCGCGGGCGCGCTCTGCTTTGCGCGCTGCCTCGCGAAAGTAGCGTGCGGCACGCACCGCTGCCAAAGCGGCGACATCGAAAACGCTCACGTATCGTTCGCGTCGTTGTTCTGCATAAACCATGATGAAAACTCCTGAAAAAATCAAATTTCTTTTCGTCTCAGAAATCGTTAGTGACGCGGCGCTGAGCTGAAGACAGTACGGTTGTACGGCGAAGCGAAAGCAACAAAGTCAATAACAATTTCTGGGACTGAAAAACTAAAAGCCCCGAGGTCTTTCGACAACTCGGGGCTCCTTGCGGGAAACCTTTGACTGGGTGCGCTATCGCAGTTTGCGTCGCGCTTTTCCAGGTGAGTTGTCGTCTCGGTGGGGCGGATTGGCGTAAGCCATTGCCCCGGTTGTTGCGTAAGTACCGTTTGGGTTGCTGCCGTTGCTGACGGATGCGTGGGTAAACGAAATTGATTTCGATGCGCCAAACATCTCGGAACAGACAGCCGCAAAGCCAAACGCCATGCGTTGCAGCTCACGGCGCAGCTCGCCCGAAAGCGAGCCAACCGTGTTGCCCAAACTGACCCACACCGCCATCCACATCGGCGCGTGTTGGCCTGCCGCAGCTTGAGCAGCTGGCATTCCTTTCGCAGTGATGTAGTTGATGTGAATCATTGGGTCGCTACCTTTCGGTTTTCCCGCTAACTGTTGAGCGCAAATGGGGTGAATCGGAAATTGTTTATTGCTGGCTGATTAACAGCCTACTTGATAAGACGTTCTTGCTTTGCGTTTTGTGACACTTTAAGTCAAAAAAACTTGCGAATCAAAAAAACTATCAAGCGATGAATTGAATTGTGTACGACTACAAATTCTCTGTCAAGCTACTTCACTACGCGCAGCAATGATTTTTTCGCACGTTGTGTTTTTGCCGCAACGTCGGTTTGCAACTGATCGCGCAAACAAATGATCGCCATTTCTACTGCTTCCGTCTCCGTTGAAACATCCAGCAAGCGTGACAATTGCTTCAAAGCCTTATTGGCTTCGGGTTTCAAGCGAAACGTCTTTCGTGCACCGCCTTGCTCCACCAGCTGTTTAAGCGAAGCCTGCACGCGATACGTCGCGTCGGCGCCAGCAGGATGAATACGTTCACGAGGCATGAAAAAATGAGCAAAAGCAGGTAATGAGGTTGCAATTGTAGTCGTACACAGGCGAGCTCACAATCGATTTCGCATGACGCGATAGCATTTCGGCATGCCACGCAAACAAAAACATTCAAGCCTGCCCATCGTCCGCCTCAAGGGCGAACGCAAATATGTTCACCCGCTGATCTTTCAAAAATCAGTGGAACGCCCGAGCGAGCGCGTCGCCGTCGGAGAACTCGTTGAGCTGCGCGGGATGGATGATGAATTCATCGGTCGCGGCATGTTCAATGGTCAAGCGCCGATGGCCGTTCGCTTGCTCACTGAAAAGCAGCACGAAGAAATCAATGCTGATTTCATCGCTGAGAAAATTGCAGACGCCGTGCGCTTGCGTCGCGAGATTTTCAAGCTCGACGACGTAACGGATGCCTATCGCGTGATTCACGCAGAAGGCGATGGCCTTTCCGGGCTCATCGTTGATCGTTATGCGAACGTGCTCGTCGTAGCGTTCTACGCTGCCGGAATGTGGCGCATGCAGAACTGGATTTTCGACGCGTTACTTGCGCAGTATCCGGGCTCGGATATTTTTGCGTTCGGCGACGATAACGCGCAGAGACAAGAAGGCTTCGACGCGCCACCCAGCAATGCGCCTAAGTCTCCAACCGTGCGCGAATTCAACGCGAAGTTTCAAGCCGTCATCGGCGGGAAACACAAAACGGGTTTCTTCTGCGATCAACGCGACAATCGCAAACGCTGGGGCGAATTGATCGCCGCAACGAAAAGCGAATCAATGCTTGATCTTTGCTGCAACTCGGGCGGCTTCGCGGTGTATTCAGGCCTCGCGGGCGCGACTGATGTGACAGCGGTTGACCTCGACGAAGAAGCGGTCGAATTCGCAACGAAAAACTTGCGGCTCAACGGCGTAAAAGCGAAGGTCACGCAAGCCGATATTTTTCCGTGGCTTCGCGAAGCGCAACTCGCGGGAAAATCGTGGGACGCGGTCGTACTCGATCCGGCAAAGATGACGCGCAGTCGCGATGAAGTGATCGACGCTCTCAAAAAATATCTTGACATGAACAAGCTCGCGATGAGCGTGGTCAAACCCGGCGGATTGTTTTTGACGTGCTCATGCACCGGCGTCGTAAGCGAGGAACAATTCCTCGATATGCTGCGCCGCGCCGCGTTTTACGCCGGCCGCGAATTGCAAATTCTCGAAGTACGTGGTGCAGGCGGCGATCATCCGTGGCTCGCGCATGTGAACGAAAGCCGCTATCTGAAAGCGGTGTTTTGCCGCGTGTTGTAAGCTTTGAGAGGTCGCGAGCCGCGCTCTACTTCCCGCGCTTCCAGCGCGACAACAGGAGCGCATTAGTAACGACGCTCACCGAACTCATAGCCATCGCTGCGCCTGCGACTACGGGGCTTAAGTAGCCCAGCGCGGCAAGCGGGATTCCAGCTACGTTATAGGCAAACGCCCAAAACAAGTTCTGGCGAATTTTTGCAACCGTTCGACGCGAGATTTCAAGCGAGTCGGCAACCAGTGCGACGTCACCGCGCATGAGCGTGATCGCTGCGGCATGAATTGCAACGTCGGTGCCGGTGCCCATTGCGATGCCCACGTCGGCCGCCGCGAGTGCAGGCGCATCATTCACGCCGTCCCCCACCATCGCGACGGTTTGTTTTTTTCCTTGCGCGTCTTTTTTGAGCGCGGAGACTTTCGCTGCTTTGTCAGCAGGCAACACGTCTGCCATCACCTCGTCATCGCGCAACCCAAGGCGATGCGCCATCGCAAGCGCTGCGCCCGCGTTGTCGCCAGAAATCATCATGATGCGGATTCCCGATGCCCGCAGCGCCTCTAGCGCGTCGCGTGCGCCCGGTTTCGGCTCATCGCCAAACGCGAGCAAACCGCGCAGTCGCAACTCACCACCTGCGCGCGTGGCGACCGCTGACACCGTTGCACCTTGAGCTTGTAGCGCGCTCGCACGCTCGCTCAGCTCACCCAGCGACACATGAAGCTCTTGCATCCAGCGCAGGCTACCGATTAACCAGTCGGTATTGCCAACGCTGCCCTCAGTGCCGCGCCCCGGCACCGCTTTAACGTTCACCGCGTTGTCAGCGGTGCCCACTCCCGCACGTGCAACGACGGCGCGCGCCAGTGGATGCTCGCTGCCGCGCTGTACGGCCGCTGCATTGCGCAACAATTCGTCTTCGCTAGTGCCTTGCGCGACGACGATGTCCGTCAATCGAGGTTGGCCAACGGTGAGCGTGCCCGTCTTGTCAAATGCCACCACGTTTACTTTATGCGCAAGCTCCAGCGCTTGCACATCTTTGATCAATATTCCGTGTTTCGCTGCTGCACCCGTGCCCGCCATGATCGCAGCAGGCGTGGCGAGGCCGAGCGCGCAAGGGCACGCAATGACGAGCACCGCAACGGCGTGGATCAATGCGAGTTCACCGCTGGCGGCAAACCACCACCAACCGATCAACGTGATGAGCGCGAGCACCAACACCACGGGCACGAACACCGCTGCCACCTGATCCACCAACCGCTGAATCGGCGCTTTCGCCACCTGCGCATCTTCCACCAAACGAATAATGTGCGAGAGCACGGTTTCGCTACCCGTTGCCGTTACCCGCAGCAGCACGCGACCATCGCCATTGATGCTGCCGCCGGTGAGTTTGTCGCCGAACGTTTTCTCGACGGGTAGCGGCTCTCCGGTCAACATTGATTCGTCGACTTGTGTGTTGCCTTCGTGCACGATGCCATCTGCTGGAAACCGCTCACCGGGTCGCACCGCGAGCGTATCGCCAACGATGATCTCAGCAATTGGCAGATCGGCCTCTTCACCGTTGCGATTGATCACATGAGCGATATCCGGGCGCAGCGCGTGCAGTGCGCGGATGGCCGATGTGGTTTGTCGTTTCGCGCGCGCCTCTAGCCATTTACCCAACAAAACGAGCGTAACGACGACCGCCGAGCCTTCGAAATACAGGTGAACCATTGTGTCGGGCTCAGCGGTAAGCCAAAGCCACATTGAAAGCCCCCAGCCCGCCGTGGTGCCAATAGCAACCAATAAATCCATGTTCCCGGTGAGCGCTTTGAGCGCGCTCCAGGCCGCTTTATAGAAGCGCGCGCCGAGGATGAATTGCACGGGTGTCGCGAGCAGAAATTGAATCCACGCTGGCAACATCCAATGTTTGCCAAACAAATCCCCCACCATCGGCAACACCAATGGTGAGGAGAGCACAATCCCGATTGCAACGGGCGCGAACCCGGCCCACGGCGACGCATTTTCTGCATCACCTGCCTCTACCTGGGTGCGCGGCTCGTAACCCGCGTCACGCACCGCTCGACGTAAGCGGCCGTCGTTGGTAACGGCTGGATCAAACGTCACGCGCGCCGACTCGGTGGCCAAATTGACCGCAGCATCCTGTACGCCGGGTAATTTCTTAAGCGCTCGCTCCACGCGAAGCACGCACGACGCGCAAGTCATCCCGCCGATGGAAATATCATCGGTGGTCGAGCGCGCGGTGGTAGTGCGTAGCTCCGAAGGTAGAGAAATTTCAGTCATACTTTGAGCGTAATACTTTACGCCGCATCGCGAAGCGCGGCGTGATCATTTACTGACATTGCGCAATGAATGGGCGCGCGATGTTGCGCAAGATGAGAAATGGGGTTGAAACGCTCGATTTCGAGTCCATCTCACACTTTGATTAATTCAATTCAGGAGGTTTCCATGCATCAAGTATTTAACGTACAAGGCATGACGTGCGGCCATTGTGAACGCGCCGTCACCGACGCGGTGAAAAGCGTCGATGCCAGCGCAACCATCAAGATTGAGCGCGCAAGCGGAAAAGTGGAAGTGGAGAGCGGCGCGGCCCGGGATGCGTTAGCCAAAGCGATTAGCGAAGAGGGTTACACCGTTGCTGCGTAGAACGGCGGCAGTGTGTTTCTGAAGTATGGCTTTCGCACGTAATCGCCAAGTTAATTGGGCTTAGCTTACTACTAACAATTACATTGATTTTTATGAAAAACAATGTAAAAGCCCAATAAATATGGCCTTAATACTTGTTAGCTACTTAGCGATTTGATAGCAGTAAATCAGTTGAACGCAAGTCCGCAAACGCTTCGTCGTCGCTGATCGTTAGATAGCCGCCCTGCGTTACATCATCCACACGCCAAGGCCCAATCGCTACGCGAATCAATCGCAGCGTTGGCAGCCCCACAGCTGCCGTCATCCGCCGCACCTGACGATTGCGACCTTCATCAAGCGTCAATTCAATCCACGAATCCGGCACTGATTTTCGAGCGCGAATCGGCGGATCGCGCGGCCACGGTTCTTTCGCGTCAACCAGCACGCGAGAGGAAACCGCCCGCGCCGCGCCATCGTTGAGCGCCACACCGCGCGTAAGTTGCGCGGCGTGGGTGTCGGTGGCGATGCCTTCGACTTGTGCCCAATAGGTTTTCGTCACCGTGCGCTCCGACTTCCTATTTCCCGTTCGCGGTGAGTTCATCTCCGCTCGTGGTGAGCCTGTCGAACCATGAGCTTGTCGAAGGACCGATCCATGAACTCGCTCCGCCCCCGCAATCATCGCCTGCAGCACCCCGTTATCCGTGAGTAACAGCAGCCCCTCACTATCCGCATCCAACCGACCCGCCGCATAGACGTTCGGAATATCAATGAACTCAGCAAGCGTTTTCCAGCGCCCACCATCGCTCGTGAATTGCGAGAGAAGGCCGTAGGGTTTATTGAAAAGCAACAGCATGTAGAAACAGTGAGCGAGGCTCCCTTGCGTGGTTTCCGACACTCGACTCTGGTACACAAAATCACGTCGAGTGGCGGCGGTTTAGCTACGCAGGTCCCACAAACTTAGTGCGCGAGCAATGCAACCCCATCAATCTCAACCGTGACTGAAACGCGATTCTCTGGCACCTTCAATGCGAGCGACACATCAGAGACGATCTTGTGTACTGAATTTCGCAACGCGTTGTTCAACAACTTGTTCACGTTCGTGCTGTGCATCACGCCAAGCCCCTCATTTTCGCGATCATTCTGTACGTAGCTTTGATCGATGACGAGGGCGTCTTTGCCGACACGCTTCATTTTGATGCTCAGACTGACGGCGCGGCGGCTGGTGACGGTGACCAATCCCGTTTCGTTGACAAACTCGAATACCGTCAAGTCTCCGCCCAGTACGTAATCTACCTTCGCAGCTGCGGCGGTTGCGTCGAACTTTGACAGATCTTTACTGCCAAGCGTTGTATCGATAGCTACGCTGGCAGCGCCAGCGCGGCGTAACTCTTCAACGATCGCAGTGCGCACAATCGTATCGACCGGAGTAAATTCTTTGCCGCCAAACGTAAGGCCGAATTTCCATGACCCTGCTTGGCCGATAAAGCTCTTGCTTTGCTCATCGCCCGCCGCTACCCAAGAACGCTTGTCCTCAAGTTTCGCGACTCCGATTTTCGCGCCGCTCAACACCGCTTGGTCGGTACCTTTGGTAAAGCTAGGCGTGTATTGGCTTTCAATCGAACGAGTGCAGCCGCCCAAAAGCAACGCAGCAAACGAAATCAATGCAATTTTTTTCATGACAGACACTGGAACCTCAATTGTTTGGAGAAGGAATAGCGATTTAACCAAAATTCGTGCGGGTGGGGGTGCGCGGAAGCCGGTGGTGTGCTCAGCGGTCGTAGTCGCATCGCGTGTGTTTGAAACACATCGTTCAGCCCAACGTCGCGCATCAATTGCGCTGCGTGTACCTAGTCGGTGATGCCTTCGACTTGCGCTCAATAGGTTTTCGTAATGCCCGCGTTCACTCGCAGCCAACCAAGCTCGTCATCGCGAGGCCGTAGGCCGTGGCGACCCAGAAAGTTGCTCTGAGAATCCAACAAAATGTGGAGTGGCGAATTCCTGGGTTGCCGCGTCGCGCGCGGCGTGCCTCGCAATGACGGTGCTTTGCTCGTTGACGAACCCGCAATCATCGCCTGCAACACGCCGTTATCCGTGAGCAACAAAAGCCCTTCACTATCGGCATCCAAGCGCCCCGCCGCATACACGTTCGGAATATCGATGAATTCGGCAAGCGTTTTCCAGCGCCCGCCATCGCTCGTAAATTGCGACAGCACGCCGTAAGGTTTGTTGAAAAGAACGAGCACGCGTTATGTCAACACGGTCATCCCGGCGCGCTTCGCCGCTTTCGCGTCGAAGGTCACCGTTTTGCTGCAACCTGCCGCGCGATCAAGCAGTAACACTAAGCAATCCTGAAAGTCCGCCTTCTTCGTGCGTGCGAGTGCTACCGCTTGCGCGATGACCGCGCGTTCAGCAACAACGAGCGCGTCAGCGCTCAACAAATCGTCTACGACGGCGAGTTGGTCGCTCACGCTGAATTCGTAAAGCGAATCGAGCACCAACACCGTTTCCAACAGCGTCACTAAACTGATGTGACCTGGCGCCGTCCCCGAAATCTCGTCGCGCATAAAGCGGAGCGCACGCGCCGCTTGCTTCGCATCGTCTTTCAAGAGAAAACGAATCAAAACATTGGTATCGATGCCGATCATGGTTTGCTTGCTGCGAATTGGGCGCTATTTCGCGAATCGCGCCTTCATGCGCGCGCGAATAGCCTCGTTCATCGCATCAATTGAATGCGGCTTCTTCACCAAATGCGCGTATTTGCCGTGGAAAGACAGCACCGATTCACGCCGAGGCACGATCTCAAAACCATGCGCTGACGGAATGAAATCAATCTTGTCGCCTGCCTGCAAACCCAACGCATCGCGCACGGCGGCCGGAATCGTGATTTGGCTTTTGCTCGTGATCGTCGACGAGTGCATGGTTAAGCTCCTTACGCTTGGTAAGGAGAATAGCACATTTGCCGCGCAACGGCGCTCGTAGCCCGGATGCTCGCATCCGGGTTTTCGTGGCGGGGTATGGTGCGATCCTATCGCACCCAAGTCGATACGAGCCAGCGTTGATTGAAGAGATCCGCTTCGCACGTATTTGCACAAGGTGCGATGGGATCGCACCCTACGAGCCAGACACGGGCTATGAGTGTCGCCCTCGGATGCGCTTATTCGTAGGGTGGGCAGCCGCCTGCCCACAACTTGAGCGAATCACGAAACGCCACGGTGGGCACGGGGTGCCCACCCTACCCGCTTCAGTAGATTTCCATAACTTGTGTCTCGTTCTTTGAAGGCAGCGTAACCACCACAGATTCGTAGCGACTTTCGGTGGTTTCGAAGTCGATGAAATCACCAGACGCCATTTCTAGGCGAATAACCTGCGGGGATTGAAGCAAGATTCGCCGAACTACCTGTCGAACTAGAAGCCCCCAGGATCCAACGTACGGCGCATTAAGACATGAAAGACTGTGTCCTTCAATCCGTGCATTTACGCGTTCGTAACATGCAATAGATATGTCTCCAATTACAAGAACAAACGAATAGTTTGCGAGTAGTACGGATTCAACTTGTGCTCCAACAACGTAAGATTCAAGCACGTCGACGATGGCGGTATCGAATAACTTCAACGTATTTCCAAGTCGAGTTAGCGCCTCACCGGCGGCAAATCCGTACAAGTCCCATGCGCAACCTCCGCTGCCATGCCGATACTCTCACCGAGTGTCGGATGCGGATGAATAGTCTTTCCAATATCGACCGCATCAGCTCCCATTTCAATCGCTAAACACACCTCGCCGATCAAATCGCCTGCGTGGGTGCCGACGATGCCGCCGCCGATGATGCGGTGAGTTTC
The DNA here is from genome assembly GCA_013298695.1 of Betaproteobacteria bacterium. Classification (GTDB taxonomy): domain Bacteria; phylum Pseudomonadota; class Gammaproteobacteria; order Burkholderiales; family Casimicrobiaceae; genus Casimicrobium. The sequence goes on along the minus strand of JAAFIS010000002.1, from coordinate 431,476 downwards.
ATCGTCGAACAGGAGTTTGGTGAAGCCTTCATCGCGACCGTTGGCAATGGCGCGGCCGCTCGCAGCCCAGGGGAATTTGCCGACGGTGTGTTTGATGCCTTTGGCTTTGGCTTCGTCTTCGGTCACGCCTGCCCACGCGATTTCGGGATCGGTGTAGGCCACACTCGGGATTTGTCGCGCGTCGAAGAATGTTTTTTCGCCGAACGCCGCTTCAGCGGCCACGTGGCCTTCGTGCACGGCTTTGTGCGCGAGCATCGGGTTGCCGACGATGTCACCAATCGCGAAAATATGTGCGACGTTGGTGCGCATTTGTTTATCAACATTGATGAAGCCGCGATCGGTGACTGCGACCCCCGCTTTATCCGCTGCGATTTTTTTGCCGTTCGGCGAGCGTCCGACTGCGACCAATACGAGGTCGTAGCGCTGCGGTTCTTTCGGGGCTCTACTCGTGGAATCCGTGCCTTCGAAGGAAACGTAAATGCCGTCTTTCTTCGCTACCGCGCCAACGGTTTTTGTTTTGAGCATCATGTTGTCAAAACGTGGCGCATTGACCTTTTCCCACACCTTCACCAGATCGCGATCCGCGCCGGTCATCACGATATCGAGCATTTCAACGACATCGATGCGTGCGCCGAGCGTGGAATACACCGTCGCCATTTCAAGGCCGATGATGCCGCCGCCGATCACCAGCATGCGCTCAGGTTTCGTATCGAGCAGCAGCGCGCCGGTGGAATCCACCACACGCGGATCATCCGGCATAAACGGCAAACGCACCGCTTGCGAGCCCGCCGCGATGATGCATTTTGAAAACTTGATGACTTTCTTTACGCCAGTTTTGTCTTGACCGGAACCGGTTGTCATTTCCACTTCAACATGGTTTGCATCGAGGAACGCGCCATAGCCGCGCACGACGTCAACTTTGCGCAGCTTCGCCATTTGCGAGAGACCGCCCGTGAGCTTGCCGATCACTTTATCTTTGTGCTCGCGCAGCTTCGCCATATCAATCGTCGGTTCGCCGTAGCTAATGCCATGCTTCGCCATCGCCTTGACTTCGTCCATCACAGCGGCGGTGTGCAGCAATGCTTTGGATGGAATGCAGCCGACGTTTAAACACACGCCGCCAAGCGAGGCGTAGCGTTCAACGATCATCGTTTTCATACCGAGATCTGCGGCGCGGAAAGCCGCGGAGTAGCCGCCAGGGCCTGCGCCGAGGACGAGCATGTCGCATTCGAAGTCGGCTTTGCCTGTGTACGTCGCTGCGTTTGGAACCGGCGCAGTCTCCGCTCGTGGTGAGCCCGTCGAACCATGAGCCGATTTATCTTGACGTTGTGGTTCGATGCTTCGACCTTGCTCAGCATCACCACGAACGGAGGTTACAGGCGCGTTCGCGCTTGCGGTGGAAGCAGGTGCCGCAGAAGCGCCCACTTCAATCATCGCAACCACAGTCCCCTGCGAGACCTTATCGCCCAACTTTACGCGAATCTCTTTTACGACGCCCGCCACATCCGCAGGCACTTCCATCGTCGCCTTGTCGGATTCGAGCGTAACGAGCGACTGCTCTTTCGCGACAGTATCGCCAACCTTCACCAAAATTTCGATGACAGGAATGTCTTTGAAATCGCCGATGTCTGGGACTTTGAGTTCTTGAGTGGCCATGAAGAAATCTCTTTGGAGTTCTACGGTGCTGTCATTCCCGCGAAGGCGGGAACCCAGACCGGGAGGTTTGTGATTTGTCGACGATTGAAGTGCGCTTCGCGTAGATTACGAACTGGGTCCCCGCCTTCGCGGGGATGACAGCAAAACTTAGAGGATTGCTCTACGAAAATCCGCGAGTAATCCTGCAAAATAAACATTAAACCGCGCCGCACTCGCACCATCAATCACACGGTGATCCCACGACAGAGACAACGGCAACATCAGTCGCGGTTCGAATTCTTTGCCGTTCCATTTCGGTTTCATCTCGCTCTTGCATACGCCCATGATCGCGACTTCGGGGGCGTTGATGATCGGCGTGAAATAGGTGCCGCCGATGCCGCCGAGCGACGAGATCGAGAAGCAACCGCCTTGCATATCCGCAGGGCCGAGTTTGCCTTCGCGCGCCTTGCCTGCTAGCTCGCCCATCTCCTTTGAAATCTCGAACACGCCTTTGGTATCTGCGTTTTTGATGACGGGAACGACGAGGCCGTTGGGCGTGTCTGCCGCGAAACCGATGTTGAAATAATTCTTGTAGATCAAGTTCTCGCCATCAAGCGATGAATTGAAATCTGGGAATTTCTTCAACGCCATCACTGCGGCTTTAATCATGAATGCGAGCATCGTTACTTTAATGCCCGCTTTCGCGTTCTCTTCGTTGAGCTTCACACGGAACGCTTCGAGTTCGGTGATGTCGGCTTCGTCGTGGTTCGTGACGTGGGGAATCATCACCCAATTGCGATGCAAATTCGCGCCCGAGATTTTCTTGATGCGCGAGAGCGGCTTCGATTCGATCGCGCCAAACTTCGAGAAATCGACCTTCGGCCAAGGCAACAAGCCGAGCGCTGCGCCATCGGTTCCTCCCGTCGGTGGTGAGCCTGTCGAACCACTCATCGCAGACTTTACGAACCCTTGAACGTCTTCCAACAAGATTCGATTCTTAGGCCCTGTGCCTTTGACTTTTGAGAGGTCAACGCCAAGCTCGCGTGCGAATTTGCGAATCGACGGCGTGGCATGGGCTTTGGAGAAATTGGCTTCGTCGATTGATGTTTCCGTTCGTTGTGAGCCTGTCGAACCATGAGCGGAAATCTGCCGTTGTGGTTCGACAGGCTCACCACGAACGGGGGATAGAGCGGGCGCTGGCGCGGCCACCTGGACTGGTGCGACTATGCTCGCGGCGGGTGACGGGGAGGGCGCAGATGCAGCGACACTAGCGCCCGAAGGCTCAATAATCGCCACGAGTGTTCCCTGCGAAACCTTATCACCGAGCTTTACTTTCAGCGATATGACTTTGCCCGCAACTTCCGCAGGCACTTCCATCGTCGCTTTATCGGATTCAAGAGTGACCAGCGATTGGTCTTTCACAACCATGTCGCCTTCTTTGACTAGGATTTCAATGACGGGAATGTCTTTGAAATCGCCGATGTCTGGGACTTTTAATTCTTGCGTTGCCATGCGCGTCTCGATTTTCTTTGCGTCATTCCGGCGAAGGCCGGAACCCATTGCGGTTAAAGAGTTGTCGTCGAATAAAGTATCAACACTTACATTGATGGGTCCCGGCCTCCGCCGGGATGACACCATCTACACAGTTGTAGGATTGGGCTTCTCTGGATCAATTTTGTACTTCTTGATCGCATCGGCCACCACTTTACGCTCAATCACGCCATCTTCTGCAAGCGCAGAAAGCGCAGCCACTGTCACGTAAAACCGATTCACTTCAAAGAAGCGACGCAAGTTCTCACGCGAATCTGAGCGTCCGAAGCCGTCGGTGCCGAGCACTTTGTACGTCTTCTTGATGTACGGACGCACACTGTCGGCGTAGATGCGCATGTAATCGGTCGCCGCAATCACTGGCCCCGCATTTTTGTGCAGGCATTTCGCAACGTGCGGCACGCGTTGTTCATCCATCGGATGCAACAAATTCCAGCGCTCGCAATCGATACCATCTCGACGCAGTTCATTGAAACTTGGCGCGCTCCAGATGTCGGATTCAACGCCCCAGTCATCGCGCAACAGATCTGCAGCAGCGATGACCTCACGGAAAATCGTGCCCGAGCCTGTGAGCTGCACGCGCATGCCTTTCTTTTTCTCTTTACCGCCTTCTTTGAAGCAGTACATGCCTTTGATGATGTCGCTCTCGACATCTTTCGGCATATCGGGATGCACGTAGTTTTCGTTCATCACGGTGATGTAGTAATACTCGTCAATTTGATCTTCGAGCATCCGTTTCGCGCCGTGCTGCACGATCACTGCAAGTTCGTATTGGAAGGTCGGATCGAACGTGCGGCAATTCGGAATCGCGCTGAACCACACGTGCGAATGGCCGTCTTCATGTTGCAAGCCTTCACCGTTCAATGTGGTTCGACCCGCTGTGCCGCCGATGAGGAAGCCGCGCGCGCGCATGTCGCCCGCCGCCCAACACAGATCGCCCACGCGCTGAATGCCGAACATCGAGTAATAGATGTAGACCGGCAGCATCGGCACATTGCTGTGCGAATAGCTCGTTGACGCTGCAATCCAATCAGCCATTGCGCCGGGTTCGTTGATGCCTTCTTGCAGGATTTGCCCGTCTTTGGCTTCCTTGTAGAACATCAATTGATCGGCATCCACCGGTTGATACAACTGGCCTTGTTGATTCCAAATGCCAAGCTGCCGGAACATGCCTTCCATACCAAACGTGCGCGATTCATCAGGCACGATCGGCACCACATGGCGACCAATGTTTTTATCTTTCACAAACGTATTGAGCATCCGCACAAACGCCATCGTGGTGGAAATCTCGCGATCACCGGTGTTCTTGAGTTGCGTATCGAATGCCGCAAGTTCTGGCACTTGCATTGATACCGATTTCTGGCGACGCTGCGGCAAGTAACCACCGAGCGCGGTGCGACGCTCACGCATGTATTTGCCTTCAGGCGAATCAGCGCTGGGCTTGTAGTACGGATAGTCCGCGAGGTCTTTATCGTCAATCGGAATGCCGAAACGGTCACGCATTTGCTTGAGTGATTCGAGATCCATTTTTTTGGCTTGATGCGCGATGTTCAAGCCTTCGCCGCTGTGCCCCATGCCGTAACCTTTTACGGTTTTGGCGAGAATCACGGTGGGTTGATCTTTGTGATTGACTGCGCGGTGATACGCGGCGTAAATTTTATGCGGATCATGACCGCCGCGATTCAAGCGCCACACATCTTCGTCCGACATGTTGGCAACCATCTCACGCAACTGCGGATATTTGCCGAAGAAATTTTCGCGCACATACGCGCCATCGCGCGCTTTCATCACTTGATACTCGCCGTCAACGACTTCATCCATGCGCTTCACGAGCAAGCCATCTTTGTCGCGCGCGAGGAGCGGATCCCAATAGCCGCCCCACAGAAGTTTGATGACGTTCCAGCCCGAACCACGAAAATCGCCTTCGAGTTCCTGAATGATTTTCCCGTTGCCGCGCACCGGGCCATCGAGTCGTTGCAGATTGCAATTCACCACGAAAATCAAGTTGTCCAGCTTCTCGCGCGCGGCCATCGAAATCGCTCCGAGCGATTCCGGTTCATCCATTTCGCCGTCGCCGCAGAACACCCACACTTTGCGATTTTCAGTGTTGGCCAGACCGCGTGAATGCAAGTACTTCAAGAAGCGCGCTTGATAAATGCCCATCAGCGGGCCGAGCCCCATCGATACCGTTGGCAGCTGCCAAAAATCGGGCATCAACCAAGGATGCGGATAGCTCGAAAGCCCTTTGCCGTCAACTTCTTGACGGAAGTTATCCATCTGATCTTGGCTCAAGCGATCAAGCATGAAGGCGCGCGCGTACACACCCGGCGAGCTGTGGCCTTGTACGTAAATCAGATCGCCGCCATGATCGGCAGACGGTGCATGCCAGAAGTGATTGAAGCCGACGTCATAGAGCGTGGCAGCGCTTGCAAATGACGAGATGTGCCCGCCGAGTTCAAGCTCTTTTTTGCCACCGCGCAACACCATCATTGCCGCATTCCAGCGCACGTAACTGCGCAGCTTGTGCTCAATCTCGTGGTTGCCCGGCGACTTCGCTTCGAGGTGCGTCGGGATCGTATTTAGATACGCCGTGTTTGGCGAGAAGGGTGCAATCGTGCCGCTGCGCCGCGCTTTGTCGAACATGGCTTCGAGCAAAAAATGCGCGCGGTCGTAACCTTCGTTTTCAATGACGGTATCGAGCGAGCTCATCCAATCATTGGTTTCAATCGGATCAATATCGCCTTCAAGAGATTTATGGACGTTCATAACGCCGGAGTCCTCACTTCGTTTGCGCCGATCAGCGCAAGTGTTTTGATTTTGCAATTGACGCGATGCACAACGAATGATGTCGCGACGCAGCGCTTCTTCACGAATTTCTTCAAGGCAAAATCATAACGATAATTTCACATCGTGGAAAGGGTTTTCACGATGCAGATTTCTAGAAATATTTAACTTTGCTGGCTATCGCCCAATTTAATTGGGAGATAAACGTACTTTGATAAGTTATCGATAGTAGTTTGTTAATCGACTGTCGCCCAATTAAATTGGGCGATCAAATAATGAGCTGATCGGTGGAGGAAAGCCCTCTCTTGCACCGATCGATGCGTTTCTACAATGCATTTTGAACGTCATTCGAATCAAAACACACAAGGAGAACCCATGCAATTTCGCACTTTCCGTGCCACGGCGCTCGCGACCGTGATCGTAGCCAGCGCATTCGCAACCAGTAGCGTTGCACTCGCGCAAACCTATCCTGCGAAACCGATCAAATTCGTCGTACCGTTTCCTGCGGGCAGCGCGACGGACGTGGTCGGACGCGTGCTCGCCGAGGCGCTCGGTAAAGAGTTCGGCCAATCGATCGTCGTAGAAAACAAAGCCGGTGCGCAAGGCACGATTGGTGCGGGCGAAGTGAAGAACGCGGCTCCCGACGGCTACACCTTGCTCGTGACGACGAGCACCACGCAAGCCGCCGTCGTGAGCTTGCTCAAAAAAGTGCCGTACGATCCGGTGAAAGATTTCACGCCTATTGGCAAGATCGCTACGACGCCGTTCGTACTCATCACTAATGACAAAGTGCCTGCGACCGATCTCAAAAGTTTCATCGCGTATGTGAAAGCCAATCCAGGCAAAGTGCGCTTCGGCCAAGGCTCGTCAGGCTCGTGGGTCTCAGGATCGCTCTTCGCATCGATGATCGGCGGCGACATGCAAATGGTGCCGTACAAAGGCATTCCACCCGCGATCACCGACATGTTGGGCGGCTCTATCGAAGTCGTGTTCGCCGATCTTGGTAACGCCCAAGCGCAGATCAAAGGCGGCAAAGTCAAAGCGTTCGGTGTGACGAGCACCCGCCGCGCGCCGCAGCTGCCCGAGTTACCGGCAATTACCGAGCAAGTGCCAGGCTATGAGCTCGTGCCTTGGTTTGCTCTTGTTGGCCCTGCGAACTTACCGAAAGACATCATCGCGAAACTCGAAAGCGGAATGAAAAAAGTGCTCGCGAATGCCGAGGTGAAATCGAAAATGAACGGCGCGGGTTTGGATATTGATTCAACCGACGCGGCCGGGCTTGCGAAGCTCATCGACAGTGAAGTGAAGCGCTGGGGGCAGTTGACGAAGGCAGCGAAGATCGAGGCAGAGTAGGTTTAACCCCCTCTTCCGCAGCGCGGGAGAGGGGGTTAAACAGCGCGCGGAAGCGTCAGCAAAAAGCTAACGCCATCGCTTACATTCCGCGCCACAATCGTCCCACTCATCTTCGCCATGTAAGTCTTTGCGACATAAAGCCCCTGCCCGCGATTGCCGGCCGCACCCGAATCTACTGCGTCCGAAACGCCATACTCAAACACTCGATCAATGAGCGTGGGATCAATGTGCGAGCCTTGGTTGTGTATCTGAATCTGCGCTGCCGAATCCTCAGCGCTTAACTTGATGCGAATTGGCGACCCGCTCGCGCGATAGCGATCTGCGTTCGAGAGCACATGTGCAATCGCGTCTTCAAGCGCGTACTCGTCCGCATTCACAAGCACGTCGTTTGAAAGCGACTCGAACACCACGTTTTCAATGTGTAGCGCTGAAGCGTTTTCCGCAATCTGACGCAAAAACTCATTGAGTTCAATGCCGCGCAAATCCATTTCACTCGACGCAATTGCTTCACTCGGTGACGCACTGCCATAGAGCACGCGTACCGCTTGTTGCATGCGTTCGACATAGCGCTTGCTCGGATCATCGGCGTTTCCGTGCAACGCCATCAGCGATTGCAGTGGTGACATGATTTCGTGACCGACGGCGTGCCACATATCCTTTTCTTGTTCGGCGCGAATATGCTCGCGTTGCACGTCATCGTTCACGCGTTGAAGAAGTTCGTGCAGTGCGGTGGCGAGCGTGCCCAATTCGTCCTTGCCGCGCAAATCGGAGAGATCGTGATTTACCAATCCTTTACTGCCGTGCATTTGTTTTGAGACCGCACGCGCGCGAAGATTCAACACCGTGACGCGACGAATCAAGCCAATTTCAATGACCAGCCACGCCGCAATCACTGCCGCCAACATCGCACCTACATACCACGACATACGCGTTGCAGCGACCGCGAGTGATTGATTGACGCCGCGCACGTCGCCAGTGAATACAACATCGAAGTTTCCGAGCGCAGTCGAAACGGTTTCTTTTGCGATCAGCGGCTGATCGAATCTTTCAACTGGAATGCGACGCAACAACTGATCGATCCAACGCGCAGGTTGTTCCTCGGCTGCAACGGCTTTTAGTTTCACGGCCGCGCGCGCATCCGCACCTGCGCGTGAGATTGAAACGGTTTCGCCTTGCAATAACAATGGCCCCAATTCTTCGAGCGAAAACGGCGCAGTCGCGCCCTCGCTGTTGCTATCAAAAACTGCCGCCGCACTACCGGGTGCAAACGCTTCTACTCGCACAAGAATCTTGTTTAAATCCGTGGGCGGCCACTCCGGACGCCTACCTTGCACGAGCGCCTCGCGAAACGCTTCTACAGGCAAACGAACCGAAAAAAAGACAGGCTTCTCGCAACCGCTTGAATCAGCCTTCGCATCCGCGCACTGCGAACTCTGCCAAATCCAACCGCGAAAATCGCGCAGCGGATTCACCGCACCTAAAAAACGCCCGGTCTCCACAAACCCGGTCAATCGTCCGCGCGTTGCGATTGCTGCCGCGCTACTGCCCGCAATTGAGCGCGGCGGTGCATCCATCTTTTCAAACGGCGCAATCCAGCGATAGGTTTCACCGCGCATGTCGAGCGTAATGCGTAGTCGATGTGCGAGCTCCACATCACGATCACCAACACCGCGCGACAGCAAGTCGCTCGTCGCGAAACGCCCGGCGACGTAAATGAATCCGCCTGCATACGGATTGCTGCCTATTGCGGTGCACATCGTGCTGCCATTGGGATAACGAATGAGGCAACCCGAAAGCTCAATGGCTTGCTGCACCTTGTTCGCGTCATCAAAATCAATCGCGGCGAACGGCAACAAATACGGGCGAAGCGGCGTGATCGATTGCGTTGAACGATCTGAGTTTAGGAGCGCGAGTTGACCCGAAGGGTGATTGAGTCTCGCAAGAATCTGTGACTGCGTTTTCCTGAAATTCGTTTGATAGTTGCCGTAACTCAGTTCCTTTTCGTCCCGTAGCAAGGTTATCGCCATCACGAGAATAAAGAGCGCGAGCAACGCAAACACCGTGCGAAACAGAATGCGTCGACCAAACGACGCGATACCTGGCCAACGAAAACTCACAGGCGGTTCTTTCCTGATGCGCCTGCGCGCGCAGGCGTTTGCGCCCACCGAAATCCGCGCATCGGTATGTTTTCGATGTCGTCGAAGTCGGGATCGATATCGCGAAATGCTTCGCGAATGGTGCTGATGTGTTTACGCACATTGTCGCGATTGCGGCCGCTCTTCACCACGCGAAACAAATCTTCATACGAAACCACTTGACCGCGTTGCTCATGCAGCGCCGCCAAAATCCTCTGCGCCGTTAACGGCAAATTGATGCGCTGTCCGCGCCAGGTCGGTGAAGTTTGCCAGAGCGGATCGAGTTTAAGTTCATCGCCTGCGGCGCTCGTTTCAACCGCGTTTTCCTTTCGTGCTTTCGCGGTACGCAAAATATCCAACAACGTGTCGACGAAATCCGATTCGCTGAATGTTGTTTTCTGCAAATAGTCCCACGCATCGAGCGCCTTCATGATGCCGCGATAAATCGCAGCGGGCATTGCAGAGACGACGAGCACGGGCGTTTTCGCTTGCTTGTTGATCGCATTGATGAGCGCCACACCGGCATTGCGTTCGCGCCCAAGTTCGATATCGAGCACAACGGCGTCGTAGCGCTCGCGCGCAATCGCGGCTTCCGCCTCATCGCGAGTGAACCATTGATCGACGCGCGTGCCAGGTCGCGCGGATTCGATCCACTGCCGAAGCTGCTGACTCGTCGGTTGATCGTCTTCGATGATGGCTACGTGAAACGGGGTTTGCATCTGTGTTGGAGCGTTTAGCGTGTCGTTAGAGGAATTATCGAACGGATCAGGCGCTCGCGGCGTGAAGATTTCTTCCGTTCTGGGCTGACTTGTGAGTAAACGCGAAGGCAACGCAACTGAACTCACCTCTGCGCGGCATTGATTGCTCCACGTCACTGCGCAAAGAATGACATCCATGCTGATTGCAATCGAACGCAGTCAGACAGGGACAACGTCAATCATCAATTTTCCAGGAGCAGGGGCATGAAATTTTCGATCACACCACTTACCGACGCGTTCAACAAATTATTTGGACGCGCGCGCACCGGCGCGTCACAGGTTGCCGCGAAAGCGGGCGACGCCACCGTGACCGTCGCAAGTCGTATCGCGGCGTATCGCTGGCTGATTGCAAGCGTTGTCGTCATCGGCACGGCGAGTTATGTATTGCATCGTAATCCGCCCATCAAAACCATTGACGCAGGCGAAGTCGGAATTCGCATCAACCAAATCACGGGTTCGAGCACTGAATGGCGCGATGGCAGCGTGATCGTGTTGCCGGTGATTCATGAGCTGCGCCGGTTTTCGTTGCGCGATCAACTCTATCGAGCGGGCAACAAAGAAGGTGAAACAGGTCTTGCAACGTTCCAATCGAGCGAAGGATTGACTGTGGGTGTTGATCTCGCAGTGCGCTTCGCGCTTGACCCCGCAAAAATCTCATCAGTAGCGCGCACGTTGCCCGAATCGCTCGGCGCTGAAGTGATTGAACCGTCGGTCGAAGGCGTGATCTACAAAGTGTTCACCCGCTATACCGTGCGTGAAATTTTCTCGACGAAGCGCGCCTTGATTCAACAGCAAATTGAAGAGGAATTAAAACCAAAGCTCGCGGCGGACGGTATTTTGTTGCGCGCGGTACAAGTCGGCCGGATTGAGTTGCCCGCAGAGTTCAAAGCTGGCATGGAGCGCTTGCTCGCTGAAGAACTTGCGAGCGAGAAAATGAAATACACGTTGCAAATCAAAGAAAAGCAAGTGCTGGAAACGTCGTTGCAAGCCGATGCGGAAAAAGTGCGTCGCGAAAAATCGGCGGAAGCGGCCGCGCGCGAACAGGTGATCGCCGCGAAGGCGCAAGAAGAGGCGATGAAACATGTGTTGCCGTTCAAACAAAAGCAAATTGAGCAACGTCAGTTCGAAGCCGAAGCCTCGCGCGTCGTGCAAGTGAGAGCGGCGGAAGGTGCGGCGCAAGCGCGCCGCATCGAAGCGGCTGGCGAAGCGGAGTCGCGTCAAAAACTTGCTGAGGCTGAAGCGTTTCGCCTGGATCGCGTGGGCAAGGCAACGGCAGAACAAATGGCGCGCGAAGGTGCGCTCATCACGCAACATCCCCTGTTAATTCAGAAGACGCTTGCGGACAAGCTCTCCGACAAGATCTCCGTGATCATCGCGCCGCCGCCTTCGAATGGCGAATTCATCGGCGCATCCTTGCTCGGGAAAGCACAAAGCACGGCGCGCACTGTGCAGAGAGATAGCGAATCTGAAGAGCGCGTTGCACAAACTCGTTCACCGCGCAATTAATCAAAATAAAAAAGGATCAACGATCATGAGCCTCATCGCAGCCACACTCGCCACCGCATCGCTGGCCATCGTCACCACCGATAACAGCGCCCTGCGTGCAGCACCGAAAGAATCAGCGCAGCAGCACGTATTACTGTCGCAAGGCGACATGCTAGAAATTCGCGGAGTTGCCCTAGACTATCTGCGCGTCTACGACTATCGCCGGGAACGTGCAGGATTCGTTAAAGCTTCCCTCGTGCGACAAACGCGAGGCACGTCGGACGAGGCGCAAGAAACGCTCGCAACTTTACGCCATCTTCGCGATACGCAGGGCTCTGATGCGCTCGGCATTGCCTTGTTCGCGACCTACGCGAAGGTCGCGCCTTCGAGTGCGCTGGATGCCGAAGCGTTTGACATGCTGGGTACGTTTGGCGAACGCATTGCGCAACGTGTGAATCGCGCGAACAAGTCCGATCAGGTACTCGCGATGCGCCAACTCGACACCGCTGCGTTCTACGGCGTGAAGATGAAGAGCTTCGAGGTGAACGGGCGGGTTCACTACTGCTACGACGGCGAAGCGTTTCGCCGCGTGCTGGCACTCGCGTCGCGTGATGCCGCGGGCTCGCTCCTGCGTGCGCATGCAGCGCTCGCAATCACGAATCCCGCGTGTATCGATCCGAATGAGCATCCCGCCACCCGTCGTCAACTCGAAACTTGGCGTGCAGAAATCATGGAGCAAGTCGATGCGTCGAAACTGCCGGATTATTTGCAGTCGCGCGTCGCATTGCGCCGCGCCTCCGCGTGGTCTAGCGTTGCGTTCCACGCCGCGCGCAACAACAAAGACTATGCAAGCGCTGCACAACGTGCAATGAGCGAATTCATCCTCCTTGATAAGGAGCGCATTGCGGAAGAAGACGGAGCAGCGTACGACGAAACGGCGGTGCGCATCGGCGCGATGCGCTGGATGATCGAACCGGCGGCAAAAGCAAATCTGAAACTCGCGATTCAAACGCGGGCAGGTGAACCCGGGCAAACCTGCGTTCAAATCGTGTCACCTGATAAACGCGTACTGTTTGAACGCTGCACTTACGGCGTGGTGCATCTGAATTCGGCATCAATCAATGCGAACGGCACCGCCGTTGCGCTCGCGGTTCAAACGCTCGATGCGTGGCGCGAACTCTGGGTGTTTCAGAAAGACAAAGACGTTTGGCGCGTCGATGTGTTGCCGCCGTCGGCGAACACACGTGGCGTCGGCTATGTTGAGTTTGCAGGTTGGGTGCCGGGCGGGAAACAATTACTTGCCGCGCGCGAATTTCGCGTTGACGGCGGCTTCAGAAAGAGTTTCGAGCTGCTGCGGCTGGACACGTTGACGGTTGAGAAGAGAGCCGATACGCCGAACGCTATCAATGCGTTTTATCGTTGGCAAGAAAGCGCTTGGAAACAAAAAACCATCGCTTTGCGCTAGAGACCATTTGGCTGTGAAGTGATTGTCGGATGAAACATTGTGCAGGTCCCAGAGCGAAAGAGCGGTGGCAGTCCTAAGGCGCTCACGGGGATAAAGCTTTCCTTCTCACACGGCTTTCGGCGAGTGACCGATGCGTACTGTGGGGGCGTTGTTAAAAGGACGCAGTTTGCGGAGGTATCGCCTCGATGCAGATGCGCCTTTACAGCCGCATCAAGCCACGGATCGACTAGATTGCTGGTAACTACGCATGGCGACTTCATCGAATCAGCGGCCTTAAATTCTTTTGCTGTGAGGGCAATCTGCGCAGCGGATTCAAGCGTACGTTGAGTCCACTGCACGGCGATGCCGTGGAGTTGATAGCTAAACACTCCAAGACAGCCTACGGTTGTGGCGACCGCGGGTACTCGGATAGGCACACGTCCGTGTACGTGGGTCGCAATGAGTGACAACCACGCGGCAAACGCGAGCATCAAGAGCGCAATTGGCAAATAAAAATATCGCAAGTTTTCTGCTTGCGCGTTTTCTGGGTGGCTAGAGAACAGAAGCCACGCCACCTTTCCCTGAACGGCGAGGATGAGCGTCGCCGTAATCAACAAACAAACGCTGACCAGCGCGGTTTTTGAGTGAGAGTGAGGCAAACTGGTTTTTTGCGCCGCGATTGATACCTCATTGGGACGTACAACGAACGCGATTGCGCAAACTAGCAGCGCTAACAGCGTGGCGGCATGGGGTGCGGCGGTGGTGATAATTGCGCTAGCTTGGACACCAATTTGCGCAAACACCGTTTGTTGGACGACTGCATCAAGCTTCGCGTTGCCAAACTGCCCCAAGGTGTTGAATCGCAGCGCGAAGTAGCCCGCTACCAAAACTCCCAGAGCAACGAAGTAACGAGCGGCTTCACCGCGCTGAGTTACGGTAACTAGGGCTGCGCAGAGCAGTGCAGTTGCGACACCCAGCTCTTTACTGCCGAGGGCGACGGCCAACATAAAAACTGTGAACCACCGCCGCGCGGACAAGCGAGAAAAATAGTTGTTATCGAGCACCGCAGCTAGCGCAAGCAAGCTTGCAAGCGTGCACAAAAGATCGAAACGATTGGACACCCAGAGCGCGGTAGGCGCGGTCAACGGGCCGAGCAGGAAGAAGCTCGAAAGTACGAGCGCGCTCGCGCGCGGGCACTGGAAAGCGCGCGCTATGACGTAAATGAGCGCGCTGCACCCACCGTGCAGCGCGACGTTGATTGCGTAGTGGCCGACTGGCGAGAGATCAAAAAGAACAAACGCTGCGTAGTTGAACACCATCGCGAGCGGACGGTAGACGTAGCTTGCGCCCGTGTCCGTGGTAAATACACCCGATGGGCCGTCCCAATGACGGAAAAGCGCAAAAAAATGCCAATCGTCACCGAGAAACGAGCCGCCTACCAGCGGGTAAAAGACCGCGCAGCAAATGATCGCGAGAACTGTCGCGTATACGAAGGCTGCGCGGTGCTCTATCACTTCAGACCGAGCAGCTCCACCTCAAACTGCAACGTTGCATTAGGTGGGATTGCACCACCTGCGCCGCGCGCGCCGTAGCCAAGTTCGGGTGGCAGCGTGAGGATGCGCGTACCGCCGATTTTCATGCCTTGCACGCCTTCATCCCAGCCTTTGATAACGCGACCGCCGCCCAACGGGAACGCGAACGGATCGTTGCGATCTTTCGACGAGTCAAATTTATTGCCGCGCTTACCGTCGACCCACAACCAGCCCGTGTAGTGCACGGTTGCCAGTTGGCCCGCTTTCGCCTCGGCACCTGTGCCGACTTTGACATCTTCGTATTTGAGCCCGGTGGCGGTGGTGATCACTTTGCTTCCTTCTTTGTTGGTTGCTGTTACGGGTGCTGCGGCAGGTTTGCCGGCGCTTGCCGTGGATTGTGCTGCAGCACTGCCAACGAGGGCGAATGCCGCTAAAGCGACTAATAGCTTTTGCTTCATGATGATGAATGCTTCCGTAGATGGGATTGAGAATTGTAGGTGTACTGCGCTTGCGAGCGACACACAGCAAAACGGCGCCGAAGCGCCGCTCGCTGATAGGATTTCGCCTTACGCGGCTTTCTTGTCCATGTCGCGCAATTCGCGACGTAGTATTTTTCCAACAGGTGTTTTCGGCAGGTCGGCGCGGAACACGATGTATTTCGGCTTTTTGTATCCGGCGAGATTCTTCTCGCAATGATCACGGACTTGCTGCTCGGTGAGTGCGGGGTCTTTCTTAACAACAAAGACCTTAACCGCTTCGCCCGATTTTTCATCCGGCACACCGATTACCGCACATTCCATCACGCCGGGACAGGATGCGACGACTTCTTCAACTTCGTTTGGATATACGTTGAAGCCAGAAACAAGCACCATGTCTTTCTTGCGATCAACAATCTTCACATAGCCGCGTTCATCCATAACGCCGACGTCGCCGCTCTTAAAGAAACCATCGGGTGCGAACACCTTCGCGGTTTCGTCAGCGCGCTGCCAATAGCCCGCCATCACCTGCGGACCGCGAATACAGATTTCGCCGGGCTCACCCAGTTTCACTTCGTTATTGTCATCGTCGCGGATCGAGATTTCGGTGGATGGAAGAGGCAAACCAATCGTTCCGCTGTAGGAGTCGGTATCAGCGGGATTACAGGTCGCAGACGGCGAAGTCTCCGACAAGCCGTACCCTTCGATGATTGGGCAGCCAGTCGCGGCGAGCCACTTATCAGCGACCGGCTTTTGCACAGCCATGCCGCCGCCGTTAGCTACGCGAAGATCGCTCATGTCGAGTTCGCCAAACGTTGGATCGTTGACCAATGCGTTGTAGAGCGTGTTGACCGCAGGGAACATATGCAGCTTAAATCCTTTAAGTGCCTTGATGGTGCCCGGAATGTCGCGCGGATTCGGAATCAGAATGGACTGCCCACCAGTGCGCAGAACCAATAGATAGCAAATGGTGAACGCGAAGATGTGATACAGCGGCAACGCGCAAACGGTATTCATTTGCTCGGCTGGAGGCGGCTTCTTCGGATTGTTTAATGCGGGCTGCATCCACGCTTCCGATTGCAGCACGTTTGAGATGATGTTGCGATGCAAAAGTGTCGCACCCTTCGACACGCCGGTCGTGCCGCCTGTGTATTGCAACACTGCGGGGTCATCAAATTTCGCTTTCGAAGGCGAGAGCGCAACGCCCTTACCCTTGGCCACCGCGTCGTTCCACTTCACTGCCGTGGGCAGCGAAAATGCGGGTACGAGTCGTTTTTTCTTGCGCACGACATAGTTAACGATCGTGCCCTTCAAGAAACCAAGCATGTCGCCCATCGTTGCCAGCACGATGTGTTTTACCGGTGTTTTGTCGAGAACCTGCTGCAAAGTCGCCGCGAAATTTTCGAGAATGATGATGGCTTTGCTACCGGAATCTTTGAGTTGATGCTCAAGTTCGCGCGGTGTGTAGAGCGGGTTGACGTTCACCGCAACAAATCCCGCACGCAAGACCGCGGCAACGGCCACCGGATACTGCAACACATTAGGCATCATGATTGCAACGCGATCACCTTGCTGCAATCCCAAGCTCTGTAAGTAAGCGCCGAACGCTCGCGATAGTGCATCGACGTCGCCGTAGCTGATCGTTTTTCCCATGCAGTGAAACGCTGCTCGGGTTGAGTATTTCTGAAAACTTTCCTCCAACAGCTGCACGATCGACGTGTACTGCGTGTTGTCGATGGTCGCTGGCACGCCTTTCGGATAGTGCTTAAGCCAAATCTTTTCCATGGATCCTCCTTCTGCGATGTTAGATATCTGATGGCGAGTCAAGCCCGCGTTTTTCTGCGACTGATGTTAACAGCGGCAGAACCTCTAAAACGCAGGTGTAACCCACATTTTGGCGCTCGTAGAGGTCTAGCAACAACTACCGTACAGCCGCATTTATATTGGTTTATGGTTCGTTTAAAGGTAATTATCAATATAAAGTCAAAATAGCGCTTATGCCGAATTAAATAGGACACACAGTGAATAAAGTGCTACCTTCCATCGTCTAAACTTAGGTGCTATGGCACTTCTCACTTTGCACCGAGCTCAGCTCGCGTTCGGCCTCGCGCCGCTTCTAGATCACGTTGATTTTGCGATTGAAACTCGGGAGCGGATCGGATTGATCGGCCGTAATGGCGCGGGCAAAAGTTCGCTTCTGAAAGTGCTCGCAGGTACACAAACGCTTGACGACGGCGACATCGCGCGACAAAGCGGCGTGCGTACGGCCTACGTTCCGCAGGAGCCGCAGTTTGCAGTTGACGTCAGTGTGTTCGATGCCGTTGCCGAGGGTGTGTCCGCTGCGCGCGACCTCAGAGAGCGCTATGAATCGCTCTCTGCCGAGGCGGACGCCGATCAACACGAGCTCTCCGATATTCAGCATGAAATTGAGTTGCTTGACGGTTGGACTTGGGAGTCAAGAGTTGAAGCCACGCTGTCGCAGCTCTCACTGACGCCCGCGACGAAAGTTGCAACACTCTCCGGCGGATTGAAAAAGCGCGTCGCGTTAGCGCAAGCGTTGGTGGCCGCGCCCGATGTGCTGATGCTTGATGAACCCACCAACCATCTCGATCTTGCCTCTATCGCGTGGCTCGAAGAATTGCTGCGCAGTTTCAAAGGCAGTGCCGTCATCATCAGCCATGATCGCGCATTTCTCGACAATGTGGTGACCCGCATCGTCGAACTCGATCGTGGGCAACTCACCACGTTCCCCGGAAATTACGCGGCGTACGAAGCGACCAAAGCCGCGCAGCTTGAATTTGAATCAACGGTGAACGCTAAGTTCGACAAATTTCTTGCGCAAGAAGAAGTGTGGATTCGCAAAGGCGTCGAAGCGCGCCGCACACGAAACGAAGGGCGCGTGTTGCGGCTGGAGCGACTTCGTACGCAACGCGCTGCGCGTCGCGACACGCTTGGGCGCGTCAAACTTGATCTTTCGAGTGGTGAGAAATCGGGCAAGGTGATTGCAGAGCTCACCGACGTGTGTAAGTCATTTGTCGATGCAACAACGGGACAGGAAAAAGTCATCGTCAAAGATTTCACGGCAACGGTGCTGCGCGGCGATAAAGTCGGTCTCGTTGGTCCGAATGGCATCGGCAAGACAACGTTGTTGAAACTCATTCTGGGGCAACTCAGCCCCGATAGCGGCAAACTTCGCACCGGAGTGAATCTGCAAATCGCCTACTTCGATCAGATGCGCGACGCGCTTGATGAGGAAGCTACGTTGGCGGAATTCATTTCGCCCGGAAGTGACTGGATCGAAACCGGCACGTTGCGCACGCATGTGATGACGTATTTGCAAAACTTCCTGTTTCCTCCCGAGCGCGCGAAAGCACAAGTGAAAATGCTCAGCGGTGGGGAGAGAAATCGGCTGCTGCTCGCGCGTCATTTTGCAAAAGAGGCCAACGTGCTCGTGCTCGACGAGCCAACCAACGATCTCGACATCGATACGCTCGAACTGCTCGAAGACAAACTCGCAAATTACGAAGGCACAGTATTCATCGTCTCCCACGATCGCCGCTTCCTCGATAACGTAGTAACGAGTTGCATCGTCGCCGAAGGTGACGGGCTTTGGCGCGAATACGAGGGCGGCATCACCGATTGGCAAGCGCAAGCAAAAGTAATGGCAACGCTATCTGCAGCAGCGGTTGCTGACGGCGCGAGAAGCAATACGTCGACGGGTGTTTCGTCCGCGGTGATGCCGCGCAAAGTCGATGTATCCAACCGCAACGGCAATACAAGCTCAAGCACAAAAGCCGCTGCAAGTGCTCCTCAAAAGCAAAAACTCTCCTTCAAAGAACAACGCGAACTCGACGAACTCCCCAAAAAAATCGAAGCGCTTGAAAAAGAGCAAACCGAAATCAATTCACAACTCGCAGACGGCGAAATTTTTCGCACCGACCCGAAACGCGCTGCTGAAATTTCAAAACGCACGGGCGAGATCGACGAGTTGATTTTGGAGGCGATGACGAAATGGGAGGCGTTGGCCTCGAACCTATCAAAATAGATTGCATTCAGTAACTTGACAATGTGATGACTGGGGGGTTGTTTGAGTGCTGTTTACTCAATCAAAAGAATGGGGTTCGATATGAAATTTGACAAAGGTTAGGTGTTTGCAGCAGTGGTATGTTCACTATCGCTTCTTGCCAGTAGCACTTCGCAGGCAGAAATTGAGCGAGTTATTGTGACAGGCAAAAAGTGCAAGACCGGGACATGTAGGGAAAGACCAGTGTCAGATCAGGTTTTGAACGATTATGACCCGTATGCTGCGCCAATCGGAGCAGGGAATCCAGCCCTCACCACAATTCGTACGGCTTTGAAGGACGCCGCGCAAAGGTTTGAACCTACGTGCGTCCCGCCAGGAAGCAGCGAGCAAGAGCATCGCTCGGCTCAGGCACTGCTGTGCGCTGCTAAAGCTATCGCTGAGGTATCTACTACGTCGGGCATTGTGGCGTCAGTCATTTCAGCTGATTCGGCAAGAATTACCTGCATGGCTGAGATCGGCCAAAAGCTCGCAATGGGCGACTGCAAGGCGGAGTAGTCAAAATATGAAGAGGGGTGTACTAGGTCTGGGCGTAGGCTTAATACTTGGACTATTTATCCTGGCACTACGGTCTACGCGTGACAGCAGTAACCAACGCACATCGCCAGTTTCAGTAGCGACGATCAGCAAAGCGAAAACGTCTGGAGAAGAGCTAGGTAATGCCGGGCGACTAGATGGCGTACCTGGGTCGACTTCCTTATCGAAGTCGCCTCTGGGCGAAGCGTTTGCAGCAAGAAACAGGAGCGGAGCCCCGAGTCTTTGGAGACGAGCTGTTTCCGCAGCCGACATTGGGCAGGAAGCGCTAGTGCTTGTCGCGAGCGAAGATCCGAACGATTGGCTACGTGCAGTCTCGCTGCATTTGCTTTGCATCAGTGGATTAGAACGCAGCGATTTATCTCCCGGCCGCACGGCACAACTTGACTCGACTTTTGGGCAGCCGTTTCGAGAGGTTACTGCTTACTTTACTGCTCGATGTGGAGAGCTTGGGCACGAATTTTTGTCTCGCACTCCCGACTTGCAGGCCCGTGCAACCGCAGCCAAAGCACCGCTAGCCCTCGCACCGAGCCTTACAAATGCCACTATAGACAAAGGTATGACGGAAGAGCAGTTAGCCCGGCTCAGTGATTTGCTCAACGACGGTGACGCGGCGACATTGTGGTTGACGCGTAATGTGGGCCGTCTGGATTCAGTGATTCAAAACCTCGGAGAAACTGCGGGGCTTTCAAAGGAAGATTTGCAGACTGCCTCTGTTGTAACGCTTTGCCTTCGCGGGCTCGACTGCGGCAAAGAAAGCGTGGTTTCGCTCAAGCTTTGCGTAAACACGTCTGGGAAGGTTTGTTCAATTGGCGGGCCGTTAGCGGCGCTTGAGGGCTTAGACCCACAAAGAGTTAGAGCGATTACTAATTTGGCTCAAAAAATTGACGCCGCACTCAATCAAGCGAATCCTGAGGGTCTCGGAATACGTCGGCGAGCCAGCTAATGCATCGAGCTAAGACTACGAATACGGTTTCGCTCTATTAAACCATCCGCGCCTTAACACTCTTGCCCTTCACCTTCCCATCATTAATCGCCGCGAGCGCTTTCTTCGCGACGCCGCGCGCTACCGCGACGTAAATCGAAAAGTCATTGACATTAATTTTTCCGACTTGATCTTTGGTTAATCCGCCTTCGCCGGTGAGTGCGCCTAGGATGTCACCCGCGCGGATTTTTTCTTTTCTGCCGCCCAGGATTTGGATCGTGGTCATCGGCGGCACGAGCGGTTCGTCGCTGGTTGATGTGAGTTCATCCAGCGGATGCCATTCGCATTCGCGACCTTGAATGTCTTCGATCTTGTTGATCCAGTGCATTTCATTCATGCCGACTAGATTGAGCGCAAGACCAGATTGATCACCGCGTCCGGTGCGGCCGACGCGATGAATATGGAGATCAGGTTCGGGCGTCACATCGATATTGATCACCGCATCAAGCCCTTGAATATCAAGGCCGCGCGCGGCAACGTCGGTGGCGACGAGCACCGAGCAGCTCTTGTTTGCGAATTGAATGAGTACTTGATCGCGATCTTTTTGATCGAGTTCGCCGTGAAGCGCGAGCGCAGAGAAACCATCGGCCTGCAAGCGCTCCAACACATCTTTGCATTTCGCTTTGGTGTTGCAAAACGCGAGTGTGGAGGTCGGGCGAAAATGCCGAAGCAGTTGCGACACAGCGGTCAAACGCTGGTCACGTTCCACCTCATAAAAATATTGCCGAATTTTCGTAGCGTCGTGTTGCGCTTCCACTTTTACGGTTTTCGGATTGCGCTGAAATTGCGAGGCAAGCCCTTCAACGCCGGGCGGATAAGTTGCGGAAAACAAGAGCGTTTGTCGATCACGCGGGCATTGCCGAATCACCTTCGCGATGTCATCATAAAACCCCATGTCAAGCATGCGATCAGCTTCATCGAGCACGAGCGTTTTTAGGCCGCGCAGATCAAGCGCACCGACGTCCAGCAAATCCATGATGCGGCCGGGCGTGCCGACCGCGATGTGCGCGCCAAATTCCAGGCTCGCACGCTGCGGGCGCATCGGAATGCCGCCGCAGAGCGTCAAGATTTTGACGTTGTCTTCCGCGCGCGCAAGGCGACGCAATTCCTGTGTGACTTGATCGGCGAGCTCGCGCGTGGGGCAGAGCACGAGCGCTTGCGTGTCGCGCAACGACGCGTCTATTTTTGCAAGCAACGGCAGCGCAAACGCGGCGGTCTTTCCACTGCCCGTTGCTGCTTGAGCAATAAGATCGCTGCCCGCGAGCGTGAGCGGCAAGCTCGCGGCCTGAATGGGCGTCATGGTGACATAGCCGAGCCTTGACAAATTGGTTAAGGTCGAAGGCGAGAGCGGAAGCGAGTTGAAGTCAGTTGACGGCATGTAAATCGATCAGGAAGGCGGGAGTTGAAGTGAAATAGCTCCAGCGTGTTAACGCCAATAGCTTCGTGCCACGATAAGAATAAATACTTGACTAAATACAACCGTTAATTGTCCTCTAGCCCCAGTCAAATCGAGCGATGAGAAAAACAGTTGCATCACGATTCCGCTAGCTATGAAGCGATGGTGTGGCGCTGGTTCTCTTTCGATGTTCTCATTTTTATTGATCTGCGCTCGCAACTATCGCTGGCAGCGCGCGCAGAGCACCGTGGCTCGCCCGCCGTGGCGCATCAGCTTTAAGACCCCGCTGCAGTGCTTACAAAACTCGCCATCGCGACCATAAACGAAGTAGTTGAGTTGAAATGCGCCAGGTTCGCCGTTCGCGTTCACATAGTCGCGAAGGGTAGAGCCGCCGGCTGCAATCGCCTCGGCTAGCACCGCTTTAATTTCTGCGACCAATCGCTCGTATCTCACCAGCGAAATTCGGTTGGCGGGACGATTGGGATGAATGCCCGCGCGAAAAAGCGACTCGTTAGCGTAAATGTTGCCCACGCCGACCACTAGCGTGTTGTCCATCACGGCCTGTTTGATCGAACCAGTGCGCCGTCGCGTGTGCTCGTAAAGATAGGCCGCGTGGAATGCATCGGTGAGCGGTTCGGGACCTAGCGCCGCGAGCAACGGTTGATCACCATCGAGGCCGCGAAAGGTGTGCATTGAGCCGAATCGGCGCGGATCGTTGTAGCGAAGCAAAACGCCATTGGCGAATACAAGATCAACGTGATCGTGCGCTTTGAGCGCGGGCGCATCGTTTGCGTTGTACGCAATGAAGCTTCCAGTCATTCCCAAATGGGCAAGCAACGTGGCGCGATTGCTCCCGAGCCGAAACAAAAGGTATTTGCTGCGCCGATCGATTGAGGTAATTGTTTGTCCGACAAGCGAGTCCTCAAAATCCGTGGGAATGGGCCAACGCAGGCGGCGATCGCGCACCACGATTTGTTTCAGCGTATTCGCAACCACCACGGAACTCAATCCGCGGCGCACAGTCTCGACTTCAGGAAGCTCAGGCATAGGTGAAGTTTAGACGGCGATCTGTGCCAAGCCTTAAGCGCGTCCCGTTGTATGCTCAAGTTTATGAAGTACCGCATTTCAATTTCTATCCAACTATTGGCTCCATTCGTCGCTGGCGCGCTCGCGATTTGCCCTACCGTTAGCGTTGCGAATGATCGCGTGAATGTGATGGGGGTGCTCGCCGCAGAATTCGCGCTGCTGCAAGGCGATCTTGCAACTGCAGCGGCCACGTACGCGGAAATTGCACGCCGCAGCCAAGACGCGAAAGTCGCTGAACGCGCGGTCGAGCTTTTGCTGCGCCAACGCCGCGTTGATGATGCGAAAGAAATCGTCGCGATTTGGCAGCGCGGCGATGAAACGTCAGTGCGCGCGAATCAGATCAAGCTCGCGCTCGCGCTTAACGCGAAAGATGGCGTGCTCGCTGAAGCTGCGGTGAAACAAGTTGAGAAGTTTGCGCCTGACCAACGCGGCGCAGCGATCATGGATTTCTCACGGCAGTTAGCGCAGCATTCTGATCGCGACTTCGCGGTGAAACTTGCCGGGTTGCTCACGCAGCAGTTCCCGAATCTTGCCGAATCACATTACGCGCTCGCGGTGGCCAGCGCCGGGACCGACAACGCGCGGCCGAGTGAATCGCTTTTAGCAATTGATAAAGCGCTCGCGATTCGCCCGGTGTGGCCGCAAGCCTCGGCGGTGAAGGCGCAATGGCTTGCCGCGCGCGCAGCAAAATCGGCAACACCTGGCGCTCGGTCTTTGGCGGCGGGTGACTCGTTGAAAGTGCTGCGCGACGCTATTGCTGCAAGCCCAGAATCACGGGAGTTAAAACAGTTATTGGCGCGCCTACTTTTTGATCAAGGCGACTTCGACGCGGCACGCAAGGTGTTTCTTGATCTCGCCGACGACGGTAAGGAAGACGCGGAAGAGATGCAGCTCGCCGCGACGCTCGCTGCGTTTTCCGCGCAATCTTGGGATGTTGCCGAAACCGAATTCAGCGCGGCCCTCGTTAGCGGGCGCGGTGATTCGAATGCGATTCGTTATTACCTAGCGCGTGTTTCTGAGGCAAGAAAGCGTTGGAGCGAAGCGGCTGAGCGCTATGCGCGGGTTGAGCGCCAAGGGCAGGGTGATCGTTACTGGGAATCTCAGTTGCGCATTGCAGGAGCGTTGGCGCAAGATAAACATCTGTTGCAAGCGATCAGCCATCTCAAGCAAATGCAACCGACGAACGCGTTTGAGCGCGCGGCTCTCGCGCAGACTGAAGCAAACGTGTGGCGCGATGCGGGTGACGCCTCGAAAGCATTTGATGCGCTCGATGCGGCGCTCAAGCTGGATGCGGACAACGCAGATCTGCTCTACGAATCCGCGATGCTCGCTGAGCGACTTGACCGCATGACCGAATCTGAGAAGCGGTTGCGCCGTGTGATTGAGCTTGAGCCGAAGCGCGCTCATGCGCACAACGCGCTCGGATACTCGCTTGCTGATCGCGGTGAACGGCTCGACGAAGCACGCCGATTGATCGAAACCGCAATCACGCTCGCGCCGGATGATCCGGCCATCATCGACAGCATGGGATGGATCGCGTTTCGCGAAGGAAAATTGCAAGAGGCAGAGTCGCAACTGCGGCGCGCGTACTCAAAGTTTAAGGACGGAGAAATTGCGGCGCACCTAGGAGAAGTGCTTTGGGCGCAAGGGCGGAGAGATGAGGCGCGCGCCGTTTGGAATGAACAATTAAAAGCCCAGCCGGATAGTGAAATTTTGAAGAAAACGATGCAACGTTTGGATCCAAAGTCATGACTCGTGCGCTGTGCGCAACAACAATATTCTTCGCCTGCACGATTTTCATGAGCGGATGCGCGTCAACTTTGCCAACCGCACAGAACACGGTGCCGACTCCGAGCGCGACCGCGAGCGCAGGCGCAGCCGCGACGCGGATTGAAACGAGGGCCGCAAGGAACTTCACTGTTGCCGGACGATTTGCGGCTAAACGTGGCGATCAGCAGGGAAGCGGTCAGTTTCGTTACAGTGAAACTCCTGAATTGCGCGTGCTTGAGCTGTTTACTCCCGCCTCCACACAGCTGGCGCGGATTGAAGCAACTCAATATGCAGCAAACGTCTCATTCGCCGACGGAGCAACGCGCACCGCGCCAACGCTGGCGGCTCTGTTGCGCGAATTCATCGACGTGCCGGTGACCGATGCACAGTTTTCGGCGTGGATTCAGGGCATCCCAACGCGTGGCGCGGCGTTGTCGAGCGTTGATCGCGAGGGCCGAATTGAAAGCTTTCGGGATGCGGGCTGGTCAGTGATTGTGTCGTCGCGGTTTGACGGTGATGCGGCGTTTGTTCGCCGAATGCGTTGGGCTTTCGATGCGGGCAATGAGGCCGCACAAAATGCGGAAGTGCGCTGGGTGTTTGACGAGTTTTCGACGCAATGAACGCTTAAGAAATGGTCACGCTGCGACTACCCGCGCCCGCGAAGATCAACACTTTTTTGCACGTTGTCGGTCGCCGCGATGACGGCTACCACCTGCTCGAATCGGTCATGGTGTTCGTGTCGCTTGCTGATACGGTGACGCTCACGCGCCGAGACGACGGCGCGATTCGCCTCGTCAACCCACCAGCGGGGATTACCGAAGCCAATGATCTTGCGTGTCGCGCCGCGCGCGCGCTGCAACTGGCCACCGGAACCACGCTTGGCGTCGAAATTGAACTTAGCAAACGCATTCCGCAGGGCGCAGGACTCGGCGGCGGAAGCTCCGACGCGGCCACGACGCTGCTAGGCCTCAATCGATTGTGGAAGACCGATCTATCGCGACCGACGTTGATGACGATCGCCCTGCCGCTCGGTGCAGATGTGCCTTTTTTTGTGTACGGGCGGGCTGCGCTGGTCAGCGGAATTGGCGAGCGCTTGCGATCCGTTCACCTCGCGCAACGCTGGCTTGTGCTCGCTCATCCGGGATCTGGCGCAGGCGTGGCAACGGCGCAGGCTTTTCAGCATCCTGATCTTCGGCGCAATACAGCCTCAGTTCTTGATCGCCGTATTAAATGGGCGTCAGGCGCTAACACTATGCAAACCGTTGCAGAGCAAATACAGCCGGAAGCGAAGCGGCTACGGGAGCAAATGGAGCTGAGCCAATATCCCCTGCGCATGTCGGGGTCAGGAAGTGCCTACTTCGCAGTAGCGCCAGGCTATGCAAGCGCTCAGCGACTTGCGGCAGAGCTTCGTGGCGATGGATTCGACGCCTGGGCGGTGCGCTCTAGCGAGTGCCATCCGCTGCGACATTTCGCGAAAGATTGCTAGAATTTAGGGCTTCGCTGATCAAACGTGTTTTTTCGAAGACATTTGAGGTCGGTCAAGCGAGGTAGCGAAAGCTGCACTCGTGTGTAGGGGAGTCGCCAAGTGGTAAGGCACCGGATTTTGATTCCGGTATACGTAGGTTCGATCCCTTCCTCCCCTGCCAATACAAATCTCAAAAAGCGGTCTTGCTTAATCTATCAAGACCGCTTTTTTTTCGATCCACTCATTGTTCACCGAGTCCGCGCCATGAGCTTTCACGACATGATGGTTTTCACCGGCAATGCCAACGTGAAGCTCGCACAATCGGTCGCTGAACATTTGAACCTTCGCTTGGGCAAGGCAAAGGTTTCGTCGTTTTCTGACGGCGAGTGCGACATCGAAATTCTCGAAAACGTGCGCGGTAAAGACGTGTTCGTTTTGCAATCCACCTGCGCGCCCACCAATCAAAATTTGATGGAACTGGTGATCATGGTCGATGCGCTAAAGCGCGCCTCCGCAGGTCGAATCACGGCAGCGATGCCGTATTTCGGGTATGCCCGCCAAGATCGTCGCCCTCGTTCGGCGCGGGTCCCGATCTCTGCCAAAGTCGTCGCTGACATGCTCTCTGCGGTGGGCGTTGATCGCGTACTCACGATGGATCTACACGCAGATCAAATTCAGGGTTTTTTCAACATCCCAGTTGACAACATTTACGCGACGCCAATTCTGCTTGCAGACATTTGGAAACAGAAATACGAAAACCTCTTGGTGGTGTCGCCCGACGTTGGCGGCGTCGTTCGTGCTCGCGCAGTGGCCAAACGATTGGACACCGATTTAGCGATCATCGACAAACGCCGTCCGAAGGCAAACGTCTCGGAAGTGATGAACATCATCGGTGACGTCGATGGGCGCACCTGCGTGATTATGGACGACATCGTTGACACCGCGAATACGCTTTGCAAAGCCGCGCAAGCGCTCAAAGACAATGGCGCGGTGAAAGTGATCGCGTATTGCACGCATGCAGTGTTATCCGGTGAGGCAGTTTCGCGAATTGAGGGTCCGTCACTTGATTCATTGGTCGTGAGCGACACCATTCCGCTCTCGAAAGAAGCGCAGGATTTGGCGAAGACTGGAAAAATTCGTCAAATTTCTAGCGCGCAATTGATTGCTGAAACGATGCAAAGAATTTCCAACGAAGACAGCGTGTCTTCGTTATTTACCGAATAGATTTTTCTCACGCGCAAACGCGCGAGAGCCTTTGACGTCACACTGGTCGCGGTGTCACGACAAAACTTTTAATGACAATTGGAGTTAACAACATGGCAACTGAATTCACCGCTTTCGCGCGGACGCTACAGGGCACCGGAGCGAGCCGCCGCCTGCGTCACGCTGCGAAAGTTCCAGGCATCGTCTACGGAGGCGAAGCTAAACCTGAAATGATCGAACTCGATCACAACGCCCTTTGGCACGCCCTCAAGAAAGAAGAGTTTCATAGCTCGATTCTTTCGATGAAGGTCGACAAAGCGACCAGCCAAGTTCTGCTGCGCGATGTGCAATACCACCCGTTCAAACAGCAAATTTTGCATATCGATTTTCAACGCGTTGAAGCCGGCAAGAAAATTCACATGAAAGTGCCCGTTCACTTCGTGAATCAAGACGTGTCGCCTGCGGTCAAACTCTCCGCAGCAATCGTAAACCACGTGTTGACCGACGTTGAAATCAGCTGCTTACCGAAAGATCTTCCGCGCTTCATTGAGGTCGATATGAAAGATCTCAAAGCGGGCGAATCGATTCACGCGAAAGACATTACGCTGCCCGCAGGCGTTACGCTCGTGTTCCACGGACGCAACAAAGATGCAGTGTTCGCCACCGCGTCGATGGTCAAAGAAGAAGCTGCACCCGCTGAGGGCGCACCTGCCGCTGCGGAAGTTGCAGCGTCGAAACAGAAAGCGCCAGCAGCTCCACCTGCTGCGCCGAACAAAGACAAGCAAGGCGTTAAAGACGGCAAGAAATAATTGTCGTTTTGATCCGCGAAAAGCCCGCCTTGTGCGGGCTTTTTTTATTCCTAACCCCGGGTTTTCTATGACGAGAGCCGTATCAGTGCAAGTTCATCTGACGCTAACCTTGAGATGCGGAAACGTTGCTCGCTCGCAGCCACCGCGCGAATGCGGAGCACGTCATTTTCAATCGTCCAGGCTCGGTGGAAACTCTCTGGGCGATCATCCGCACCCGGTGCGAGACCAGTCATAACCTCTGGCGTTGAAAGATCAATGACGCGCCGCCCACGCGAAGGCGGCAGCTGCGTTCCGAGCGGACGAAACACTTGCATGCCGTCGTGATCTTCCTCGTGCGCGTGGACCCATGCGCGCGCGAGGAGGGTTGTATCAATCGTCGTTGTCACGGCTTCATTCGCTTCGCTTAGGTCGTCGCGTTCCATAACGTCTTGCGTGGTCCGTCGAGCGTGACTTGCATGCGTTGAGTTTGCTCTTTAGTGAACATGAACATCGCAGCATCGTCGACGTAATCCATGTAATTCATGAACATATCGCCGTTCGGGCCGTTGCTGCAAGAGACTTTTGGAAACGTAGGTGAGCCGTAGTTCGGGCCTTCGGCGTTTGGCGTGTCGACTACGAAGTCAGTACCGCTGCAATCTTCTGTGTCGCCCCAAATGTGGCGAAGATTTAAGTAGTGCCCGACTTCATGCGTTGCGGTTCGACCCTTATTGAATGGGGCTTTGGCGAGGCCGCTTGTGCCAAAGGCTGTATTCAGAATCACCACGCCATCCGACCATGATGGACCGCCTGGAAATTGCGCGTAGCCGAGAATGCCGCCAGAGAGCGCGCAGACCCAGATATTCAAATAGCGATCAGTCGGCCATGCGTCTTTGCCGCCGCTCTTCGTTTTCTTGATCACGTTGTCATCAATTGCGAACGATGTAGTGCTGCTGCGAGTGCGTGTGATGCCGGTTGATTTTTTGCCGTCAGGATCTTTGGTTGCGAGCACAAACTCAACTTGCGAATCGCTGACGAGTCCTCTCCAAACCGCAGGCGTTTTGCTTCGATCAGAATTGGTTGCGCGGAAATCGCGATTGAGTACAGCGATTTGCGATTTGATTTGCGCATCGCTGATATTCTCTTTTTCGTTGTTGTAGAGCACGTGAACCACGACGTTGATGCGATAGGGTTTCGCGCGTGCGAACGGCGCGGAACGCCGACGTTCAACGCATGCATGCTCAAGCTGGGTCAAGCATTTCCGATAGCCCGGATACAGCTCCAACAGCGAGAAGTGAACTGCCATCGTGCCGCAACGGCGTTGCGGTGTGTTGCGTACGGCCATGAGCGACTCCGTGGGTTGCGCGTTACTGAGCTATGACTGCTCGCCGCGCGTGGATGTTTCATCAGCGATTGCGACGCGAGCGAAAGGCCTATCGAACCTGCTTGCGAAACGATGCGTAAATCACCCGTTGAGCCTTATTTAAATGGGGCGAGCTGAGCATTTTCTCGATAATCAATAATGCGTCGAAGTTAGACTATCGCCCAGCTATATAGGCGTTAAGCGGCGAGAGCCAGTGTCATGCAGAACAGCGAATTAATACACCAGTGCTGCTGCGTTAAGCATGCCAACCGATATGGAAATCGCTGCCAGGAACGTGGCCTTTGCGGTGTTATTGTCTTCGATTGAGCCTGAGAGTCCGGGCAACACCATGCGCGCAACGACAAACACAACGATTTGCGCGACGGTCGCGACGACCGCGAAGATCAACATGTCGATCACGTTGGTTGCATTGGCAACCGCACTTGCAAGCGGCAGTGCGAAACCGATCATCGCGCCGAAAAGCGAGACCGACGCGGCCGTGTTGCCCTCGCGAATCAACTTCATTTCCTTATACGGCGTCACCGCGGTATAGATGAAGACGAAGGCGACGAACAGCGCCAATGCGAGCCCGAAGTAAATCAAGAAATCGTCGATGTAGCGGATGGATTCACCGATGGTGTAGCTCATACGTGGCCTTTAGTAGGGGTCAGTTATTCAAAATAATGCGGCAAAAAGCGCGAGGTATTCATTGTGATTTCTGTGGCGTCTTCGCGCAAGCCAATGCCCACAGGTTCGTCGCCGATGATCCAGGAGCCAATCGTGACAAAGTTGCCATCAAAGTTTGGGATCGGCGTGTATTGCTGGAAGACGAAGCCTTCTTCCCCGTAAGTTCCATCAGCGCGAATCACTTCGCCACCTTTGTAGATTTCGACGTTCGCGCCTTCGCGGGAAAGAAGCGGTTTCTTTACGTAGTCGCCCAGCACTTTGTGGCGATCGAATGACGCGGGTAAGAGCAAAGGGTGATTGGGATACAGCTCCCATAAAATTGGCAACAACCCCTTGTTCGCTAGGACCATTTTCCATGCGGGCTCGATTACTCGCATCTTAGTTTTGCGAAGATTGTTACCGAACTCATCAGCGAGCATCCACTCCCACGGATAGAGTTTGAACAAAGTCTCAATCCGCGCTTCGTCGAGGTCGGTAAACGCAAGCTGCAATTCGTTCCAGCCGATTTCTTCAATCGAAATCCACGGTGCTTCAATACCGGCTTGCATCGCTGTGTCGCGCAAATAGTCGAGGTTGCCGCCGTCTTCTTCACTATCAGCCGCACACGTGAAATGAACGTGCTTATATCCGTGCTCAGACTTAAGCCACTGCCACTGCGCGATTAGTTTTTCGTGCAATGAATTAAATTGGTCGGCTCCCGGCTTCACATCTTCAAGCCAATGCCACTGTGCAACGCTACCCTCGATCAAACTGGTTGGCGTATCGGCGTTGTATTCGAGCAGTTTGGGCGGCCCGCTTCCATTCCAAGCCAAATCGAATCGACCAAACAATGACGGATGATCTTCATCCCAACTCTCGCGAATGAGGGCCCACGCGGGCTGGGGAATGGCGAGCTCGGCAAACCGCTCTTTGACGATGATGTGCTCTGCTGCCTGCATGCACATCTGATGCAGCTCGTTGGTCGCGTGCTCCAAATCATCAATCTGCGCGGAAGTGAAGCGATAGCAATAACCTTCGTCCCAATAAACGCCGTCGATTGAATGAAAGCTAAATCCTGCATCTTCACAACGTTTGCGCCATTCGGGGCGCACGGCGCAGCGCTCACGTTTCATGACCAGTGTTTCATTGAAATGAGAAAGAGTGTCGACATCGAAAAAGCAATAAAGAGTGATCGGATTGAGAAACGCGGTAGACGGAACAGGAGGCGCTACCCGCTAACCGGAGGTCGAATGGCCGCTGCTGCCGTGGCGCGAGCTGGATGATCCAAACCCACCGCGCGAGGAGCTGCCGCCGCTCGACACTGTCCCTTTAGAGCGCGAGCCTGGGCGCGGCATGGAGGTATAGCCGCCAGAGGTTCCGGTACGTGACGTATACCGTGGGCCGTAAAACGATCGAGCGCCGGTGGCTGATCGCTTTTCATCGATCTCTTCGCAGTCTTCTGGGTTGCCCCAGTCTGCGCGACACTCTTCGAGATTGGCGTAAACATCGCGGCTGGTTCCACCTTCGTTTTCTAGGCGACCGCAACCGGCCAGACTCGCAGCGGCCGCAGCACTTATAAAAATTAACGTGAGTTGTTTACTTCGGCGCGGCTTGGGCGACGCGACGCTTCCGCTTCTCGCTGGCTTCGCGCGATTCGGCGAAGCACTGTTTGCAGAGTTACGCTCGTTAGAGCGTGGCTGATCGTTCGCGGATTGCAACGCGTCGTGATCGTGCGGTCGTTGTTTGTCGTCCATTGCTGTAGTCGCGCCTCCCGTTTGATTCTTGCACGGGTGCGCTTGCCGCGCAACGCTTTCGCCGCGCTAGAGCTCGCAGGGGCGTCGCTCAGTGCACCATTGCCGAGCGTAGGAATCGCACTACGGTGCCGTCTAGCAAAACGATGTCGCCGTCGTCATCGAGGGTTGCGCCCTCGAAGTCGCGCTGCAGAAGCAGCAGCTCGGTGTCGTCAGCAGTCCCTTCCACCAGCACATCATCCGGGCGCGTGTACTCGTCGGGCGCGTGGAGGTAATCAGCGGAGAACACGGCTTCGTCTATCTGCACATAGCTCGCATCGTTCATGGCGATGGCCAATGTGTCGTGGAGCGAAGGGCGTTCCGCAAGCGCGGGGATGAGACGTGCGACGTGAGCTGCTGGCATCGATGTCTTTCGTAGAGGTGTTACCGAATACTGAGGGCGAATTGCGCTGTTTTCAAGCCATTCACGCGCGGGCGATGCGTTTGGATGACAAGGTGTTGCAATTCATTGACAATGCCTCACCTAGTTTAAGCCGCGTTGGCCGCGGCGTGCGCCACGGTTGCTTGGCGCGCGGATCCGGGCTGTGGGCACGGCCGACTTGGATAGTTTG
This sequence comes from Betaproteobacteria bacterium, assembly GCA_013298695.1. Classification (GTDB taxonomy): domain Bacteria; phylum Pseudomonadota; class Gammaproteobacteria; order Burkholderiales; family Casimicrobiaceae; genus Casimicrobium. Next base: position 398,630 of record JAAFIS010000002.1, on the reverse strand, counting down.
CTTTTTTTGGACAAGGATTTTTCATGATTGACGTGTATTACTGGACGACACCGAACGGCCACAAAGTGACGATGATGCTTGAAGAGATGGGCGCGAAATATCGCGTGCTGCCGGTAAACATCGGCAAGGGCGCGCAGTTTGATCCGGCATTTTTAAAGATCGCGCCGAACAATCGCATCCCAGCTATCGTTGATCACAAGCCGATGCAGGCAATGCCAAACAGCGATCCGCTCACGCTCTTTGAAAGCGGCGCAATCCTTATGTATCTCGCTGATAAATCGAAGAAATTTCTCGATCGCAAAAACGCGTATTGGCGTAAAGAAGCCATTCAATGGTTGTTTTGGCAGATGGGTGGGTTGGGGCCGATGGCCGGGCAAAATCATCATTTCAACCTCTACGCGCCGGAAAAAATCCCGTATGCGATGGATCGCTACAAGAATGAAACCGCGCGTTTGTACGGCGTGATGGATCATCGTTTGGCTGATCGAGAATTTTTAGCAGGCGCGTATTCGATTGCCGATATGGCGTGTTACCCGTGGATCGTTCCGCATGAGCGCCAAGGAATGAATTTGAACGATTTCCCGCACCTAAAGCGCTGGTTCGAGGCGATTAAGGCGCGCCCCGCCACGATTCGCGCGTACGACATTGTGAAGAGCCTCAACGCACCACCTACCGCGCCCAACGACGAAGCGAGTCGAATACTTTTTGGCGTGAAAAAGGCCAAATAACTCGCGCAAACGTTGAACAAGAACGCGCTTGTCTACGGCTAGCGTGTCCAGCCTTACGCGCCGTAGACTTTAGTTTGTATTTGAGCAATCAAGTGTGTCGCGGCACGGCGTCTTCATGTCGCGAATTGAATACAGCGGACAACCGTCGATCGATAGCCACGGCGATCAAAATGGGGAAAACGCACGACCATCGCGTCGTGTTGCATTGCAGTTGGGAGTGCCCATGAAACTTGTACGATTGATCTACGCGAGCCGTCTTCACGAGCCGCTGAACAAAGCCAATATTCAACAAATCCTTGCCGCGTCTGAGCGCAACAACAGTCGCAACGGCGTTACCGGGTATTTGTGTATTTCGCCGAACTACGCGCTGCAGTGCCTAGAAGGTGAGCGTGAAGACGTAAACGCGCTGTACAACAAAATCGCCTCGGACCCGCGTCACGCTGGCGCCACACTCTTGCGCTATACCGAGCCGTGGCGGCGACTGTTTCCCGAGTGGCACATGGGCTATTCCACTGAGCTTTCCTCCGCCGCGCCCGAGTCATCGCGTTGGCGCGATGGCAAAGGATTCAATCCGTATCTGGTCGAAAGTGATTTGATCGAAAACGTTATAGAAGAGCTTTGCGAGCGCACCGAGAGAACCGAGCTTCGCGCCTGACACCTGTGGAACCAACGCCACGACGGTTATCAACGGAGAAATCGTAGGCGGCGCTGCGCTTACGACGCCGCGTAAATTGGGCGATATGACCATAAAGTGGACTGATCGATAGACGCGTGTAAATGAGCTTCAACCCAAGTAAATGGGCGCTACAGAGAAATAGTCAATCCGTTTTGTCCAATGCATTTTGTGCGTTCGCTACCGCATCCAAATCGAACGCGATGAATTACCCATTCACTTTCAGACGAGCGAGCTGTTCCGCGGTGTTGCTTAAAAATTCAGCACCCCGAATGACGGCTTGATCAAGCGCAATCGGCCCTGGCACCAACGAAAAACAGCCGCCGTTGAACACGTCATTGAGCTTCACGAGTGCGGCTGGATCAACGCCGCCCGACAATATTGTGGCTTGCAACGTTTTCGCGCCATGTTTCCGCGCAATTTGCGCAGCCGCGAAAGGAGTTTTGCCGAGCAGTGTTTGCACATCGCTTCTGCCCTCGCCAGTGATGAGCCAATCCGCACCCGCGCATGCGTCTTTAAGCGCGATCAACTCGGCAACCGTTTCCGCCCCTGAGGCAAACTTTGCGCCGATCAGCTGCAGCGCATAGCCCAGTCCGCCCGCAGCGCCCGCTCCGGGTTTGTCTCTCGCCGAGCGCTGTAAGGCCGCTTCGAGTCGCGTTGCGTAGTTCTCAATGACTGCATCAACGCGCGAAACATCGCTCGCTGCGACGCCTTTCTGCGGCCCAAAAATCGCTGTAGCACCCATCGCACCGCAGAGCGGGTTGTTGACATCCGATAGCAACGTGATCGTGCATTCAGAGACGCGGGAGTCTAGCGCGGTCACATCGACAGAAATGAGCGTTGCGAGTCCGTCTGGCGTAGGTTCGATCGCTTTGCGCGTACTGCTCACAAACTTCACGCCGAGCGCTGCGAGTAGCCCTGCGCCGCCATCGTTCGTACACGTTCCGCCCAGTCCGACGAAAAAGTGCCGTATGCCCTCATCAATCAATACGCGCAACAATTCGCCCACTCCGTAGGATGATCTCGCGCCAACCGAAACCGCCATGTTGGACGCGTCGGTGATCCCAACGACCTGCGCGACTTCAATCACCGCCGCTTCGTAAATGCCGTGTCGAACAAGCGCGTATCCCGCCTCTGCGGAATGCCCCGCAGCGTTGCGCACCAGCGCTTGTTTTCGCCGCGCGCCAGCAGAGGCCGCCGCAACCGCATCGAGCGTGCCTTCGCCGCCGTCAGCCATCGGACGATGAACTATTTCGGCGTGCGGCAATACGCGGCGCAATCCGAGTTCAATGGCGGCACAGACTTGCTCCGATGAGAGTGAGCCTTTGAACGAATCTGGGGCGAGTACGATTTTCATTTAACGATTATTCACCGAATGGCACCAGGTCGCTGATCTTGGGGGTTAGCCGCAGGAGTGGGAGCCGTTAGCTGTTGTGCCGTAGCGCGTTGTAGCCTTCGCTACGACGGTTGATAGGTGGCACGCCGCAAACGGTCATTCACGGCTTCCCAATCGCTGCCAGACGGAGGCATTTCAATTGCGATCAAATCAACGGTTGAATCATCGAGATCGCGAAGCGCCGCATAGATATCGTGTTCAAACCGCGCGGCAGTTTCGTGCGAGAGCGTTACGCGCGCGCTTACGCGATGCTTCGCAAACCGATCAGAGTGATGAATCAGGCCGACTCGCTTGCCTGCGTCGCGCGAGGCATCTAGAAACAGATCGAGCGCATCGTTTTCAAACATAAACGTCTTTTTACGCGGCGCATAGTGCGAATCCAGCGATCCAGACACGCGTGGTGTGCTTGCGCCAGAGCTTGATTGCGCTAACTCGCGGCCCAACACGCGTTCAATCTCTTGCGCGCGAATACGCCCAGGCCGCAGAATTCGCGCCGCGCTGCCAGTCAGGTCGATGATCGTCGATTCAACGCCGACTTCGCACGCGCCACCATCGAGAATGAACAGATCGTCGTCTACGAATTCTGCTGCGACGTGTTGCGCGGAGGTGGGACTCACGTGGCCGAATTTGTTGGCTGATGGGGCGGCGAGTCCCCGTGGTTCGACAAGCTCACCAGGAACGGAGTGATCGCGGAGCGCAGCATCCTTGTCGGCGAACATCGCGAGCACGCGCTGTGCGACGGGATGCGAAGGCACTCGAAGCCCAACTGTATCTTGCCCACCCGTCACGGCATCCAGCACATGCGCCGCGCGTTTCACGATCAAGGTCATCGGCCCTGGCCAAAACGCATCCGCGAGTTTCTGTGCAGCCTCTGGCCATTCGCGTGCCCACGATTTCGCAGCGTCAGCGCTTGCAACATGAACGATCAGCGGGTGATTTGCTGGACGACCTTTCGCAGAAAAAATGTTCGCAACCGAGTTCGCATCCGACGCATCTGCCGCAAGACCGTACACCGTTTCAGTGGGAAGCGCGACGAGCTCACCACTACGCAACAAAGTCACTGCTCGTGCGACGTTTGTGTCGTTCGCTTCGTGTATCGTGGTGCTCATGCGTTGCTATCGTTACGCTTCATTGATAAACACTCGGCTCACCCGGTGGCCGCGTTTTAAACCGCTTATGCGTCCACAAATACTGCGCGACGTTCTCGCGAATTCGTTGTTCAATAAATTCATTCACCGCGCGCGCATCGGCAACATCATCGCCTGAAGGAAAATTTTCAAATGCGGGATAAAAACGCACGTCGTAACCCGATCCATTGGCTCTTTGGGTTGCAATCACCGGAACGACTGCTGCGTTGGTGAGCTTTGCGAGCCGTGACACGCCGGTAATCGTTGCGGCGTTCACACCGAAAAACGGTACGAACACTGAGTCACGCAAACCAAAGTCCATATCCGGCAAATAGTAGAACGGTAGCCCCGATTTCATCGCACGGATGATCGGTTTTACGCCTTCGGTGCGCGCGATGATTTTTGATTCGCCAAACCGCGTTCGCCCTGCGAGCATCATTGCATCGAGATCAGGATTGCTTTGTTCGCTGTAAATCGAGCATCCCGACGTGTCGACCGAAATGCGGATCGCTGCCGCGTCAAGCCCGATGAAATGGGGGCACAACCAAATCACCGGGCGCTGCGGGTCGATCTCGCGAAATCGTTTCCAATGATGCTCGTCGTGCAACGAAACGTACTCGCGAATTGCTTTACCGGAAGCGTTCCACAAAAAGCCATGTTCGAGCGCGGCTTGCACGTAGGCGCGGAAATGTTCGCGCGCGATCACGGTGCGCTCCGCGTCGGTTTTCTCGGGAAAACACAACTGCAGATTGATCAGAGCAATCCGCCGACGTGATCGAGCGAGATGCCAGCCTAGCCAAGTGACTACTATGCTTAAACGCCAATTAAATTGGGCGGGCAGCAAGTTGAGTGCTTTACTCGCTATCTCAATTAAACGACCGGATACCGTCATTTTAAAGGATGATCGTAGAAGAATCGGAGTCAGGCGTGGTCGAAGGCACTTTGTATCGGTTGTACGTCCAAAGATACTGCGCGGGCGCGGTGTCAATGGCGCGCTCAACCGCAGCATTGAGCTCGGCGCTCGCCACTTCAGGGGCATATGAAAACGCCGGAACGACTTCAAACCGAAGCTCATAGCCTCCGCCACCGCTCAAGCGTTTACACGCGACCATCACCACGGCGCTTTGCGTGGTGCGCGCCATTTTTTGCACTAAGGTCATGGTGTATGCGGGTCGCCCAAAAAAAGGTGCCCACACGCCATCACCTTGGGTCGGCACTTGATCAGGCAACAGTCCAATCGGCTGACCACGGCGCAGCGCTTTGAGCATGGCTCGAACGCCGCTCATGTCTGCGGGTACTGACTTAATCTGAAGCCGATCACGACCCTCGCGCATCATCGGCTCGGCCCATGCAACGCGCGGCTTGCGAAACATTGCGGTCATTGGCATTTGAGCGCCGATGTAGAGCGAGGCTATTTCAAACGTGCCCAAGTGCGGCGTGAGAAAAATGATGCCGCGACCTGAGTCGCGAATTGCGAGTACTTGATCCCAACCGTAGACGGCGCGCACTCTCGAAAGCACCACTTCGTCGGGTGTCTTCCACAATGCGACAGTTTCTATCGCTAACTGGCCAGCGGCCTCAGCGACGTCGCGCAGAGAAACACGATCAACATAGCGCGCGGTGGTGAGGTTGTCAGTCAATCGGTTTTGCATCCCGCTCGACCACAACATTTTGCGGCCTAACCAAGCGCCAATCCGCGCTTGGCGCGCAAGGGGTTGCCGTGCAAGCCAGGTTGCGAGGCGATGACTGAGTTTGGCGAGAAATGAGGACAACGAAGGGCGCGGTTTGAAATACAGACGTAGTTATTGGCCGCGACTGCGACCGACTTGCTAAAATTCTAAGCGTCAGCCGCAGAGTTATTCGACTACTTGCGGGCGGCCGACGCGAATAAGCGCCTGAATGCTTGTTCGCGCGACGGATCGATGTAACTTCAGTTGCTCGTGAAATCGCTATCGCTAAAGCGTCGCCGCTCGCGAAACCTTGTGTTTCAGTCGGCTCGCAAGGGTCGGATGAACTTCTTAAGCACTACGTCCAAGGTTTCATTCATGAGCGACTATCTTTTTACTTCCGAATCCGTCTCCGAAGGCCATCCCGATAAGGTTGCGGATCAAATTTCTGACGCCATTCTCGACGCGATTTTCGAGCAGGATCCGCTGTCGCGCGTTGCCGCGGAAACGCTCTGCAACACGGGGCTTGTCGTTCTCGCGGGCGAAATCACCACCAACGCGCACGTTGATTACATTCAAGTAGCGCGCGACACCATCAAGCGCATCGGCTACGACAACACCGAATACGGCATCGACTACAAAGGCTGCGCGGTGCTTGTCGCGTATGACAAACAATCTAACGACATCGCGCAGGGCGTCGATCACGCAAGCGACGATCATCTGAACACCGGTGCGGGCGATCAAGGCTTGATGTTCGGCTACGCCTGTGATGAAACACCTGAGCTGATGCCTGCGCCGATTTATTACGCGCATCGCCTCGTTGAACGCCAAGCGGCGCTGCGTCGAGATGGTCGGATGCCGTATCTGCGCCCGGATGCGAAATCGCAAGTTACGATGCGCTATGTGGATGGCAAGCCAGTGTCGATTGATACGGTGGTGCTCTCATCGCAACACGCGCCCGAGTGGAGCGATGGCAAAACGATGAAAAAAGAGTTCGTTGATTCCGTCGTTGAAAACATCATCAAGCCAGTGTTGCCGAAAGAGATGCTCGTAAACACACGCTATCTCGTGAACCCAACCGGGCGTTTCGTCGTCGGCGGCCCACAAGGTGATTGCGGCTTGACCGGTCGCAAAATTATTGTTGACACCTACGGCGGCGCATGCCCGCACGGCGGTGGCGCGTTCTCCGGAAAAGATCCTTCGAAAGTGGATCGCTCGGCGGCCTATGCCGCTCGTTATGTCGCGAAAAACATCGTCGCCGCAGGCATCGCTAAGCAATGCCAAATTCAAGTGGCGTACGCGATTGGTGTGGCGAAGCCGATGAACGTGACCGTGTACACCGAAGGCACGGGCGTGATCTCGGATGAAAAAATCGCGGCGCTCGTGAACGAACATTTCGATCTGCGTCCGAAAGGCATCATTCAAATGCTCGATCTGCTGCGTCCGATTTACCAGAAGACTGCGGCGTACGGACACTTCGGTCGCGATGAGCCGGAGTTCACTTGGGAGCGTACGGACAAAGCCAAAGTGCTGCGGGACGCAGCAGGACTGAAAGGCTGATTCGCGTGAAACGCGAATCTTTTGGTTTTGTTGCGAAGGCTAACTTGCGTGAGCAAGTTAAGCGAAGCGGCCGAAGCTATACAGCGGCTGCACTGCGTTCGGCGCCCGGACTCAAGTAACGAGCAACAATGAACAAACGGCCACGCGGCTTCACCACGACGATCCTACACAGTGATCGTCAAAAACCCATCGAACACGGATCGCTGCATAAGCCGATCCACACCTCGGTGGCGTTTGGCTATGGCGATGCGCGCGATTTGGCTGCGGTGTTTCAGGGCAAGCAATCTGGATTTCGTTACGGTCGGCAAGGCAACCCTACGATTAGCGCGCTCGAAGAAAAAATTACCGCGATGGAAGACGGCGTTGCCACGCTTTGCTTCGCCACGGGGATGGCCGCCGTCGGCGCGTTGTATCAAGGCTTGTTGCGCGCGGGCGATCACGTCGTATCGTCGGCATTTTTGTTCGGCAACACGGCCAGTATGTGGAACACGGTTAACGCGCAGGGCGTAACGGTCGATTTCGCCGACGCGACCGATGTGAAACATATTGAAGCTGCGATCAAGCCGAACACGCGCATGGTGTTCGTTGAAACCATCGCAAATCCACGTACGCAGGTCGCGGATTTATCGCGTATCGGCGGGCTCTGTAAAGCGCGTGGCATTTTGTTCGTCGTCGACAACACGATGACTTCACCCGTGTTGTTCCGCCCGAAATCGGTCGGCGCGGGTCTCGTGATCAATGCGCTCACCAAAGCTATCGGCGGCCATGGCAACGCGCTCGGCGGCAGCTTGACCGACACGGGCGTGTTCGATTGGAAAACCTATCCGATTGCGACCAACTATCAGCGCGGTGAAAGTCGGCAGTGGGGCATGGCGCAACTGCGCGCTAAAGCATTGCGCGATTTCGGCGGCAGCCTTGCGCCCGAAGCTGCGCATCACATCGCTGTGGGTGCAGAAACCGTCGCGCTCCGCGTGCCACGCATGTGCGCGAACGCGCTCGCTCTTGCGCGAGCGCTCGAAGCCGATCCGCGTGTGGCGAAAGTGCATTACCCGGGGCTCGCAAGCCATGCGCAACACAAAATTTCAAGCGAACATTTCAAAGCCGCAGGTTGGTTGCTAGCGATTGAATTGCGCGACGACGTCGATTGCTTTGACTATCTCAACCGCCTGCAAATCGCGATCATCTCCAGCAATCTCGGCGACACTCGCACGCTCGTCATTCCGGTCGCGCAAACGATCTTCTACGAAATCGGCAAAGAGCGGCGCGCCGAAATGGGCATCGCCGAATCGCTCATCCGCATCTCGGTCGGCATCGAAGACACCGACGATTTGATCGAAGATTTTTTGCAAGCGCTCGGTTAGCCAAAGCGGCACATTTGTTCCCGCGTAGCCCAGATGCTCGCATCCGGGTTCCCGTACGTTTCGCCGCAACACGGCATCTATTCGCGAATTCGTCGTGCAACGAAAACTCACATGCGAGCCGCTGGGCTCCGGCAAAGTTGCGCTGAACTTTCAAACCAGCCTCTCAGGTGAGAAGCCATATAAATCGGGCGAAGATGCAATTAGATCGGTTATCAACAAGCTACTAAAAACACGTTATCGCCCATTTTACGTGGGCGATAACATAAAAAGTTGTATTGAAAAAGGCAGCTAATTCAAACCCAGCCTCTTCTCAATCGCCGCCAATCGCGCGTTGAGTTTCGTCGCTTCAGCATCTTTCGCGGAGAGCTTCGCGCGCAGTGATTTCACTTCCTCGTTGAGCTTTTGGTTCAGCCCCTGAATCGCGGCGAGTGCGACGCCACTTGCATCGAGCACACCGATTGAAGTGTCATCAATGCCCAAGCCAAACGCAGCTCGGAAGTCCTGCGCCATCGGGCCAATGCGTTTGATCGCCGCGCCTTCGGCTTTGTAGTTCCACATCGTCACCGGCAGTGCAACAGTTTTTTTGAGGATTGCGCGCGAGTCGAGCCGGGAGAAATTCTCTTTGCTGTCGCGGCTGGAGTTGTTCGTCCACACTCCCCCTAGTGAGAGTTTCGCGCCCGTGGAGGTCGATAGTACGTAGCCGGCCACATCGAGATTGGTCGCAAAGTAATGCTCCTTATTGACGCCAAAATTCACGTCAAACCCATTGGCAGCCCCGACCCGGAACGAGTCGGGACGGAAGATCTGTTCGTTCCGAGTGCCGTAACTATTCCAGACAAAAGTGCGGTCTGCAGCGAATGCATTTTGGCCCGCTGCGAAGCTGGCTACGCCACGCGCAGTGTTGGATTTGCCGCCAGGGACAGTGGAAAAAGGACCGAAGGCATAGTTGGATTGCCCTCCGCTTATGACACTCAACTCGGCCCACGCACTGTTATTGAGCCCACCCGCCACCGTTGCGTAGCCCGAACCGTTTGCTCCAACGCTTAAATCTCCGGCAGAGTTGTCGAGTCCACCGCCGACTGTGCCGTAGGAGCCACGGACAAGGTTACTTGCGCCTCCGGCAATCGTTGCCGCGACGACGTAGCCACGCGTCGCGTCACCCAGATCCGCGAAATTGCTGCTGCTCCCCGACACCATGTTGGGCGCGATCGCATTGACGGTTTGCACGATCCGAACGCCGTTGCCGCCGCCGATCCCCAGCGTCAGGTTTTGATTGTCCGTGGTTCCCAGTACCGCGGGTTGACCAAACGCGTTGCCACCCTGCACAAATGCGTTGATCGCGCCGCCCACGGCGCAACCGTTGACGATGAAGCTATTCACTGCGGTGACGGCGGAAGCGCTCAGCCCGAGACCGTTGGTGAGCGACGCGCCCTTGAATCCGGTGAGATGCCGCGCGATGACCGTGGAATCAATGGCGTCGATCTGGCCGTTGCCGTCGACATCCAAGCCGCACGCCGTGCATTGGATATTGGCTTGCGCATCGGCGCCGGTAAACCCGGCGATGCTCGCAAACTTGGTGTTTGCAATCAATGGTGCGCCAGTGATACCGAGCGCGAATCGGGTAAGTACGACGCCGTCGTTCATCGGATCGGAGCCGCCGGCGTCAAACGGGCAGGTGGCGGCGGAGATCGGTGCAACCAAGCATGCGATTGCCGCAGCAACCCAGAATTGACGAATCGGTCCGCCGCCTGGAAAAGCGATCAAAAACGAGTTTTTCACAGTTTATTCCTTTGCAATCGAGGTTTAAGGGTTTTCACTGGATTAGCGAGCGCCTGTTCACATTGAGACGGAATCGAACCGGCAAATTGGACAAATGGTTGTTCGTGGCCCGTGGCGCAATCGCTATATTCGTTTGCATGTGGACCGCCGCCATTGTCATTTACGACCCGCGCTTACCTGCGCTTGAAGCAGCGCTTGCCTCGTGCGAGCACAGCGGCGACTTTGTGCAAGGGATCGTCGTTGATAACGGCAATTCGGATCAAGCGAAGGCGCTCGTCGCGCGGTTCCCGAAGTTTCGCTACGAGTTAAATCCAAATGGCAATGCGGGTTTTGGCAACGGGCAAAACCTCGCTTTTTCGCTACTCCCGGAGGCGGAATTTCACGCCGCGATTAATCCGGACATTCGCTTCGAGCCCGATGCAATTCAACATCTAATTCGCACGCTGCAAAAAGATCGCGAAACGGTGCTTGTCGCGCCAGCACTGTTTCACCCGAACGGCGAACGGCAATTGCTCTGCAAACGTTATCCGACGATTCGCGCTTTGATTGCGCGGCGTTTTCTTTCTCGTTCGCTCGCTGATTGGTTTAATTTAAATGTGGATGCTGATTATTTCGAGATGCGCGACGAGGATTACGAGAAATTTCTTGAGCCCGAGTTCATGTCGGGCGCGCTCATGTTTTTTCGGCGGGATGCGTTCGTTCGCTTGAGAGGATTCGACGAGCGATTCTTTCTGTATTTTGAAGATTGCGACATCACACTGCGCGCGAGAGACATCGGGCGGGCGCTCTACGTGCCGCAAGCGCGCGTCACGCACGACTGGGCTCGCGGCTCGCATCGCTCGTGGAAACTCACCTGGGTAACGATCGTTTCGCTGGTGAAACTTTTCAACAAACACGGTTGGCGCTGGCGGGATCCGCGCATTGTGGAGAAGCTGTTTTGATCGCAGTCACTGGCGCCTCGGGCTACGTCGGCGCGCATTGTGTCGGCGAGGCGATCAAACAAGGGCGCAAAGTGGTTGCGCTTTCTACGCAGCCCGCGAGCAAAACGTTATCGAAGCTGCCGACCGCCGCGCGTGAATTGCTAACCTGGCAGTTCGTCGGCGACTATCACGCGCTCGATCATGCCGAATGGGTGAGCCGACTGCGCAACGTTGACACAATCATTCATTGCGCGGCTCGCGTTCACGATGCGAACGCGAGCGCGGAGGCGATGCATCGCGAGAACGTCGTGCTTACTGAACTCATCGCAAACGCAGCGCGCGACGCGGGTGTGAAGCGCTTCATTTTTTTGAGTTCTGCGGCGGTATACGGTGATCACGTCAACGCACTAGCTATTTCAATATACGCCCAATTAAATTGGGCGAGTGGTTATGGAAAATCAAAAGTTGAGGCGGAGCGAATATTGATTGATCGCCCAATTAAGTTGGGCGATGATGTGCATATTTTGCGACCACCTGTCGTCTATGGTGCTGGCGCACCGGGCAACATGATTCGACTCGCAAAACTCATCGCGACGTTGAGCGATAAGCGCTTGCCTATTCCGTTTGGCGCGATTCACAATCGTCGTTCAATGGTCTCTATTCGCGGTTTGATCTCGGCTATCTTTTGGTGTGTAGATCGTGTGCAACGAGATGACACACCTGTGTCGATTTGGCATCCGACCGATCGTGAATCGATCTCAACGACGGCGATGGTGAATGCAATTGCAAGGGGGATGAAGTCGCGCTCGACGAATATGGGTGTGCCACCTGTCTTACTGCGTGCTGCGATGATTGCTATGGGGCAACGTCGTATCGCGCAGCAACTGCTCGATAGTTGGGAGCTTGATGCAAGTGGTTTGCGTGAAGCGGGGTTTGATGGATTTGCGGACAGTGAAATTGAGTTGGAGTTGATGGCCAGATCGCTTTAGGGCGCAATCTTATTGCGCCAAGTCTCCGCGCACACTGCTCGGCAAAAAATACGCAACCACGCGTTGCGCTGCGAACGAACGGCGCAATAAGATCGCGACCTACAATCCTTGCAAACATTTAAGGAACCTTTATGCGCCCGTCACAACGCGCCGCGAATCAACTTCGCGCTATCAAAATCACACCGCATTTCACGGTTCACGCGGAAGGCTCGGTGTTGATCGAATGCGGCAACACGCGCGTACTCTGCACGGCGAGCGTTGAGAACGGCGTGCCAGGTCATAAAAAAGGCTCGGGCGAAGGCTGGGTCACCGCTGAATACGGCATGCTGCCGCGCTCCACGCACACGCGCTCACGTCGCGAAGCCGCGAGCGGAAAACAAAGTGGCCGTACGCAAGAAATTCAACGCTTGATTGGACGCAGTTTGCGCGCGATCATCGATCTGAAAAAGCTGGGTGAGCGACAAATCACGCTTGATTGCGACGTGCTGCAAGCCGACGGCGGCACGCGTTGCGCATCGATCACCGGCGCGTATGTTGCGCTCGCCATTGCCTGCAACAAACTGGTCGCAGCGGGAACGCTCACCGAAACGCCGCTCACCGATTCAGTGGCAGGCGTCTCTGTCGGCATCTACGAAGGTGCATCCGTGCTCGATCTTGATTACGACGAGGATTCCAATTGTGAAACCGATATGAACGTCGTGATGACAGGCTCCGGCGGATTTGTAGAAGTGCAAGGTACTGCAGAAGGAAAGCCGTTTTCGCGCGCTGAGATGGATGCATTGCTCGCGCTGGCTGCGGATGGGCTGAAGGCGTTGGGTGATGCGCAAACAAAAGCGATTGCGAGCGCCTAAGAAACTGTAGGAGCGGCTCTGCCGCGATTTCGCGTCTGGCTACCGCCAATCGCGGCAGAGCCGCTCCTACAATACCTGATGGTAAAAAAACTCGTCATCGCTACCGGCAACTTAAAGAAGCTTAAAGAATTCGAACGCTTACTCGCGCCACTTGGCATCGAAGTCATCGCACAAAGCGCGTTCAATGTGCCCGAAGCGCCCGAACCCCATTGCACGTTTCTCGAAAACGCGCTTGCGAAAGCACGCAACGCAGCGAAACACACGGGGCTTCCCGCGCTCGCCGATGATTCCGGCATTTGCGTTGACGCATTGAATGGCGCACCCGGTGTGAACTCTGCCTTCTACGCAGGCGAACAAAAAAGTGATGCGGATAACAATGCGAAATTGATTCGTGATTTGCAAGGAGTCACCCATCGTCGCGCGCACTACACCGCCGTGCTTGCGCTCGTCACCCGTGAAGACGATCCAGAGCCGATCATCGCAGAGGGACGTTGGTATGGCGAAGTCATCGATTCGCCGCGCGGTGAGGGCGGCTTTGGCTACGATCCGTACTTCCTCGACACCGAACTGGGACTGACGGGCGCAGAAATGCCGATTGACAAAAAAGGTGCGCGTTCACATCGTGGGCGTGCATTTGCGAAGCTCGTTGACGCGCTACACGAGCGGTATCGTTGAGAAGTAGGCGCGGGCTTGACCGCGCTTCGCGCAAGCCGCGAGTGATTCACCCGAGCGCGGTCAAGCCCGCGCCTACAAGTTGATCGTTATGCAAGCCGTTCTTGACCCCATCGAAGCCCGCGTAATCGGCACCATGATCGAAAAGCGAATCACGGTGCCGGACACGTATCCATTAACGATCAATTCCCTTGTGAATGGCTGCAATCAATCGAACAATCGCGCGCCGGTAACGTCGCTCACTGAGGGCGAAGTCGCAGGCGCGGTGGAGCGTTTGCGTGAGCGCGGATTCACCAGTTTGTACACGGGCGCGGCAACGCGCGTGCCGAAGTATTCGGAAACGTTTGTTGAGCGGCTTGGCTTGCAGCGCACAGAGGCGGCGTTACTTTGCGAACTCATGTTACGCGGGGCGCAAATGCCGGGTGAATTGCGTTCACGTGCGGAGCGCATGCATGCGTTCACCGATTTGCAAGAAGTGGAAAACACGCTCAAAGCGATGGGCGAGTTAACGCCGCCGCTCGTAGTGCAGTTGCCGCGCGAAGCGGGTGCGCGCGCCGCGAAGTGGCAACACATGTTGTTTGGCGGCGAAATTCCTGACGCGGCGGCGAATGTTCTGCCGCCGTCGAAGGTTGAACGCGAGACTCAACTTTCGGAGCGCGTGAGTTCGTTGGAGGCAAAGGTTGCGGAGTTGGAAGAAACGCTTGCAGCGTTGCGCGTTCAATTGGGCGGTTGATAAACGTTGGGGAGTAAGCGGTTTATTTATAGGCGCGGGCTTGACCGCGCTTTCGCGCTGAGCGCGGTTGATCCCCGCTTTCGCGGGGACGCGCCTACAATTTGGTCGAAATCAGCGCGATCTTCGTCAAGATAAACCAATCCAAAATTGCTCTCCCCTCAATTCACCTCGCTGCCGCCCCTCTCGCTCTACATCCACATTCCGTGGTGTATCCGCAAGTGTCCGTATTGCGATTTCAATTCACATGAAGGCGCGGTACAAGAGCGCGAGTACATCAATGCGTTAATGAGTGATCTTGAATCAGAGTTGCCGAATTTTTGGGGGCGTACGATTCACACGGTGTTTTTCGGTGGCGGGACGCCGAGTCTTTTCTCGGCGGACGCGATTGGCGAAATCATCGCGGGCGTTCGTGCGCGCACACGGCTTTCTCCACAAGCAGAGATCACGTTGGAGGCGAATCCGGGAACGTTTGAGGCGCAAAAATTCGCCGACTACAAATCGGTGGGTATTAATCGTCTCTCGATTGGCATTCAAAGTTTCAACGATGCACATTTGAAAGCGCTCGGTCGCGTACATGATTCCGCAGAAGCAAGGCGTGCGATTGAAATTGGTCTGGCAACGATTGGCAACGTGAATTTGGATGTGATGTTTGCGTTGCCCGCTTCGCACACAGGCACTGAACCGCAAACGATGGCCGAGTGCGAACGCGACGTAGAAACCGCGCTGTCGTTCAATACGCCGCATCTCTCGTTCTATCAATTGACGATGGAGCCGAATACGGTATTTGCGAAAAAGCCGCCGCCGTTGCCCGATCACGATATGGCCGCTGACATGCAACTGCGCGTGGAAGCATTTCTGGAAGCAGCGGGCTATGTTCACTACGAAACGTCAGCCTACGCGAAGCCTCAACGTGAATGCCAGCACAACATGAACTACTGGAAGTTTGGCGACTACGTTGGCATCGGCGCGGGCGCGCACGGTAAGCTTTCAATGCCGGGTTCGCCCACCGAGCCGCCACGCATTGTGCGCACCGAGCGAGTAAAGCAGCCGCGAGAATACATGCAGCGCGCGATTCGAGGCGACGCCGTGCACGAGCGTCGAATCGTTGCGCGCAATGAAGTGGGTTTTGAGTTTATGTTGAACGCATTGCGACTCAACGAAGGTTTCGCGATTCGCGAATTTGAGGAGCGCACGGGTTTCTCTATTGCGTTGGTGAATCGCGCGCTTAACGAATGCGAAGCGAAAAGGCTGATCGAGCGCGATCACTTACGCGTGAAGCCTACCCCGCTAGGCCGGCAGTTTCTCAACCAAGCGCTTGAAGTTTTTCTGTAGCAGCTAAGTCCAACATTGGCGATTGAACGCGGGCTAAATTCAAGAAAGCGGGTAACTCGAGAAATAGTTTTGCCGACACGCTCGCCCAATAAAAAATGACGCCCAACCGATGCGTTCGTTTGCGTGCTTGCAGTCCGTAGTTACGGCAAAACGCAGGCTGACGACTCAGATTTTTCGTCACGTTTCGGGCGCTTCATTGACGGCTCCATTGCAATCGACGACATTCGCCCTACGAAACGAGGGGTTGCTCAAAACAGCGATAAAGCTGGGGCTGAACTAAGTGCGGCGCAAACAACGAATGTATTGACGAGGAGTCAAAAAATGGAATGCTGCTTGGGTTTGTTTCTGTTCGGTCTATTTCTTGGATGGTTGCTGAATTGGCTGTTCGACAAGTTCTTCCGCCGCGGCGGTTCGGCAGGTGGTTCGGCATCCGCGATGGCTTACGCGCCTTCACCGTCTCCTGCGCCCGCAACTCCGCCTGTCTCCAGCACGCCAACGGCGACAGCATTGGCGGCAGCTGCGTCGGCTTATGGATTCACCAAAATCAAAAGTCCAAACGGTTACGACAACTTCGAAATCATCGAAGGTATCGGCCCAAAAATTAACGAAGTGCTTCATGCCGCCAGCGTGCACACTTTCAGCCAATTGGGATCCATGGATATCGCATCGATTTCAAAAATACTCGACGCTGCGGGGCCGAATTTCAAACTTGCGAATCCCGAAAGCTGGGGTGAACAAGCGCGATTGTGCGCAGATGGTTCGTGGGCAACGCTTAAGAAGCTCCAAGACGAGCTGGTCGCTGGTGTCTCTTTGAAAAACAGCGACGCGTAAGCGCTGCAGAACTAAGGAGAACACTATGTCTCGAATCTCTCTGCGCTCGGCTGACAACTGGCGTGCTTACGATCTGTGGAACTTGGTTATCGCGATCCTGCTTGCGATTGCGGTGATTGGGTTCTGGATGAAACACAACTCTCTCTCGGTGCCCGGTTGCTGTAGCAGCACTCCACTTGCCTCCGTTGCCGCGTCTGCAGGAGGCGCGATCTGGAGCACCGATGGCAAGATCACTTTGACCGGTGCCGTCAAAGACGCTGCGACTAAGAAAGCCATCGCCGACGCTGCCATCGCGAAGTACGGTGCGGGCAACGTGATCGATCAACTCACCATTGATAAAAGCGCATCTTCAAGAATCGTGCTTACGGGAACGGTGTTCAGCGAAGACGAGAAAAAAGCGCGCGGCGATTGGGCAACATCGATCTACGGTCCAGGCGTCACCATCGACAATAAAATTGTCGTTAACGCACCATCCGCCACCGCTGCAAGTGGTCCGAAACCGCCTGCGGTGAAGGTCTACTTCGAAACCGCGAAAACGGATGTCGATGCGAAGGACCGCGATTCGCTGGGCGTCATCATCACCTATCTCAAAGCCAATCCCGCGTCGAGGGGCGTGATCTCGGGTTTCCACGATCCACGGGGTGACAAAGCGGCGAACGAAGAGCTCGCGAAAAATCGAGCGAAGTCGGTGCGAGAGATACTGCGCGCTGCCGGAGTCGATGAAGCGCGCATCGTGATGCAAAAACCCGTCGAAACGACTGGAAGCGGTGATCTCGCTGAGGCTCGGCGCGTAGAGCTCTCTATCGAGTGACTGCCGCGGCTGTAAGCGCGTTGTAGCACTCGTAACAAGGTCGACCGCGAGGTCGACCTTTTTTTGGCAGATCGCTTTCGTAATGCTGGAAGTGCACGTGGTGAAATAGCCGAGTGGAGAGCGCTTCCTAATCGCTTCGGCTGCAACTTCTAGAAAACGTGTGAGCGTCGTTGAGTATGAGCAATCAGTTTCTGTCAGAACATAAATGGTCGACGCTCATCGTCGCCGTCGCGCTCGTCGTCGGTTTTTCGCTCGCGTACAGATACGCGCGCCCGGGCGTGCCGAGCGAAGTGGTGATGTCTACGGGCGCTGTCGGTGGCGCGTACGACGCATACGCGGCTCGCTACCAAGCGGCGCTTGCCGAAGAGGGAATTAAGCTCACGCTTCGGCCGTCAAGAGGCGCCACGGAAAATCTTGCGCGGCTCATCGATGAAAAATCAGGTGTCGACATTGCGTTTGTGCAGAACGGGCTTATTGCTCGTGAAGACGCGGAGAAGAAACCGCTTGAATCGCTCGGCAGTTTTTTCTATGAACCTGTGCTGTTGTTCTATCGCCCCACCTCGTTCGTCGCGCCGCTAACTTCACTTGGCGATTTGCGTGAAAAAAAGGTTGCAATCGGAGCGCAAGGTAGTGGAACACGCGCTCTCGCGGTGAATTTACTTGCACTGCATGATCTTCCTCAAAGCAGTCGTACGTTGACCGTGGATGTCGGCGGAGAAGACGCCGCAGCCGCACTGCGAAACGGTTCGGTCGACGCTGCGATTTTCGTTGGAAGCGTAGACGCGCCGCTCATCCAATCGCTATTCCGCGACGACAAGCTGCGCATCGCAGATCTCGAATATGCCGAGGCGTACATGCGTCGCCTTTCTCAGTTGACAGCGATTACGCTTCCACCGGGAGTGATCGACCTGTCGCTGCGAATTCCGTCGCAAGCGGTGCGCACCGTTGCAACCACGTCGAGCTTGGTGGCTCGCGAAGACCTACATCCTGGTGTGACTTTTCTGCTCATGCGCGCAGCCAAGCGCGTACACAGCGGGGCAAGTGCCACTGCGAAGGCCAACGAATTTCCAACCTTTGCCTATGCCCAGGATTTTTTACTCTCTTCAGATGCGGAACGTTTTTTGAAAGAAGGAACTCCGCTTTTGTATCGGTACTTGCCGTTTAAAGTCGCAAACTTTGTGTCGCGGGCAGTTGTATTTTTAATCCCGCTGCTTGCAATTCTTTTTTCTCTATCCGACTGGATTCCGAAGCTGATCGGGATGCAGGTGCGCAACAAATTGTTCGCGTTCTACAAAGACGTGAAACGGATTGATGCGAGCGTTCGCGGCGCAACGGAGAGCTCTTCACTGGTCGAAGCCGCACGGGAACTCGACGAAATTGACGCGCTGGTGAGCCGGATAAAAATTCCAAATAACTACAGCAATGATCAGTTCGGAATTCGCGATCACATTGATCTTGTTCGTGTACGCATCGAACGAAAACGCGCCGCACTTTCTTCCGCGTAGTGCGGAAACAAGTGCGGCGCGCGAAGTCGCTCAGACTACGCCGCGGTGACGCGGCGCAATTTTTAGCTTACTTTTCGTCCCACATGAAATCCTTGTTGCGGGATTCCCAATCCGTGAGCTGCTTTTCAGCTTCTTCTTTGGCGATGCCGCTGCGCTCTTGCAAACGGCCGACAAATTGCGTGCGCTTGCCAGCAATTACGTCGAGGTCGTCGTCCGTGAGCTTGCCCCACTGTTCCTGAATTTTTCCTTTGAACTGTTTCCAGTTGCCTGAGATTTGCTCTTTGTTCATTGCTGTGGCTCCTAAGTTGGTGTCAAACAAGTCGATCTTGATAACTCGAGGAGGAGTTCGATTCGACTGAATGAATCTTAGAAAAGCATCGCTACGTTGACTATGGGCAATCCACGCGAGGCCGCGTAGGAGAGTGACTACAGCAGAGGCAATTTGCGCTGCGGACGATCGTAGTATTCCGCGATCCTCTCAAGAGCGGATACGTTGTCAAGGCGCAGCGTTTGATTGGAAATCGTAAACATGCCGATTGCACGTAAGCGACGAAGCGATTTGTTCGTGTGAACAAGCGAGAGGCCGAGCGCATCCGCGATGTGGCTTTGATTTAGCGGGAACGGCGCGACGCCGTTTTCATTGAGCCCGAGCACTGCGCTGCGGCGATACAGATGAATCAGCAGCATCGCAATGCGCTCGACCGCGGTGCGCTGCCCCGTGGTCAATAAATTTGCGTCTAGATGTATTTCATCGCGCGCGGTGATCCACGTTAATCCGTAACCTAGACGTGGATGTCGAGTCATTGTCTCCCATACGGTATCGTCTTTGAAAACGCACAATTCTATGGGCGTAAGCGCTTCCACCCCATAACTCGACTGGTCCGTGAATTCCTCTTGTAGCCCAACTAAATCGCCGGGTAAAAGGAAATTAAGAATTTGTCTTCGCCCGTTGGGGAGGCTTTTGAAGCGAAACGCCCAACCGCTGTAGATCGTTTGCAATGGATTGCCGCTGGAGCCTTCTTCTACGATGCGCGCGCCCGAGTCAGCGGTTACCAAAGTGGACCGCCGTTGCGCGATGAAATCAATTTCTTCGGCGCTGGCGGGCCTGAAAGCCCCCGAATTTCTGAGTCGGCATGTGTCGCAAGGGTGGGTCATATCTGTGCCGCAGTGTGTCCAAAACGATTAACGATTGCGCGCGCACAAGGGCGCGAGCCGCTTGTTTTCCTATGTCATTTCACGTAGCGTATATCAAGGGCTCACTCTAGACTTTTGGTTTTGTCTCATTGAATTTACGATGATTGATCGCGTCTTTTACGTGAGTACGGCGACGCCGCAAGCCACTAGTTCTCGCGTCGCCCGAATCTTTAGCGTCGCCCGCGCGCGAAATGGGTCAAACGACATTACAGGATTCTTGCTTTTTGACGGCGAATGTTTTCTCCAGTATCTGGAGGGGGATTTTGACGCTCTCCACACGCTTGTCGCGCGGATCGTTGCAGATGATGCGCATCGAACTATCAAGATGCTACCTTCGCCCGCCATCGCAAATCGCCATGTGCAAAGCTTTTCTGCAGGGTTTTGTGAAGCCGGCATTATTGGTGAGATAAGCGCGATCGCAACGTCGTCGCCTGAGCGAGCGATAACAGCTGTGCTAGGCCGAAAAGAGCTTTTTGATCTGCAGTAACAAATTGTTTCAAGTCTCCGCCAACTGGTTTGTAGGACAAGGCTTACAGAAGGTCAGTATTCGCCGCTTTTTTTCGTCTCAAACGTGTATTAATCTTATGGTCACGGCGGGTCGATTGATAACGATAAGCGGTAGCGAGAATGAGGATTTTTCTAGTCGAGGATAGCCCGGTGATTCGGGAAAATTTGATTGCAACGCTGGGCGAACTGACGCGAGGTGAGGTTGTGGCATTCGTGGAAACGGAGCGCGATGCGATCGAATGGGTACGTACGCACGCGTCGCAATGGGATCTTGCCGTGATCGACATTCGATTAAAGCAAGGTACCGGGATCAACGTCTTGAAAGAGATTGCCCCTTTGCGCGGTAAAGGTTCAATCGTTGTGCTTACGAATTACGCAACAGCGGAGGTGCGCAAAATCTGTTTGCGATTAGGCGCCGATCGTGTTTTCGACAAATCAAATGAGTTGGAGAATTTTTTCGACTACGTCGCTGCGGCGTGATGGGTCACGCAGCGTGTCCGCTCCTAAATCGCAGCAGCGCCGCGAGCGTTGTTAATCTAGAAGGCCGGCTTTCAATGCGTAATACGTTAAATCGCTGTTTGAGTTCAACGTCATTTTCTCCATGATTCGTGAGCGGTAAGTGCTGACCGTTTTCGAGCTCAGCGAAAGCGCGGTGCTGATATCGGTGACCGTTTCGCCCTTCGCTAGCCGCAGAAACACTTGAAACTCACGTTCCGACAACAGCTCATGCGGCCGCGCGGTCTGCGATTTATTCAACTGCAACGCCAAGAGATCGGCGACCTCCGCGCTGATATAACGCGTTTTGTTGGCGAGCTTTCGGATCGCCGTAACAATTTCTTCAGGCTCACATTGTTTGTTCAGATAACCCATCGCGCCCTGGCGAATCAAGCTTACTGCGTAGTGTTCTGCGGGATAGCTGCTCAACACCAGCACCGCGAGCTCTGGCGCGCGCGCCAGGATCGATCCCAGGACGTCAATGCCGGTCTGGCCAGGCATGGATAGATCCATAACCAACACATCGAGCGGCGTATTGCGCACAAGATCTAGTGCTTCTCGCGCGTTAGCAGCTTCACCCGCAATTTCAATATCTGCGTTGAGCTCGAGCAGCGCCTTGAGCCCCGATCGAACAATCACGTGGTCGTCCACTAAGCCAACTTTTGTTTTAAGCATGTCTTCGAAGCTATACGCGCGATGTAGTGGAAGAAGTCCGCAAAGTGTAATGGCTTCTTGCCGGAGTGTTTATGAAACCTAATGAATTCCTCGATTCATTGCCGCTCAATCGCTCGACGGTTAACTTTCTTCTTGCACTTATCGCGGCTGCAGCACTCATTTCGGTAAGTGAGCTTGGATATCGCCGCGCCGATGGCGCATCCGAATTGTTGAGCACTGTCATGGATAGACGACACGCGTTGAACCGACTCATGCAGTTGGCACTCGACGCTGAAACGGGCCAGCGGGGGTACATGATCACCGGGCAATCGAGCTATCTCGAACCGTATAACGCTGCGGTGGCGAACATCGGTTCGACGCTTGACGAAATTCGAGCGCACTATGTTGGCTTGCCCGCTGATTTGCAAATATTCGCGGAACTATCGAGATCGGTTTCGAAGAAACTCGCCGAACTCGAGGTGACGATCGCGATGCGTCAGAGATCACCTAGCGGCGTCGAGTGGCAAACTGCGATGGACACCGCAGTCGGCAGGCTCTACATGGATAACGTGCGGACACTCGGCGCTACGTTGATCGAGAGGACAAATGTTGAAGCGTCCGTGATGCGTGGGCAGATCGATCAGAGCTTAATGATCGCCCGTGTAGGCGTCGGGTTAGGCGCGCTTGCTGCATTGTTAGCGTTCTACATGTACCTCCGGCAAAGTGCTCGCTTCGCGGTTCTCGAAAAGGAGAAAGCGATGGCACTAGCCAGCGAGCGAGACCAACTAGATCGATTGGTAAGCCAGCGCACAGAAGACTTAACGATTCTGGCGAATCAACTACAAACCATTCAAGAGTCGGAACGCGAGCACTTGGCGCGCGAACTGCACGATGAGATGGGCGCGCTGATGACGGCGGCCAAACTCGACGTTGCGAGACTACGAGCGATGTTGCAACCGCTAACGCCTGCGGTTGCAGAGCGCATTGAGCATCTGGTGTCGTCACTCAACGCAGGCATCGCACTTAAGCGGCGCATCACTGAAGATCTTAGACCATCGGCCTTGTCTGATTTGGGGCTGGCGCCTGCAGTTGAGTTTCTGGTCAAAGATTTTGCGCAGCGCACAGAGATCGACACGACGATTCAACTCGACCCGATTGACGTGCCGCAAGACGTTGGTCTCACTATCTACCGTACGGTTCAGGAATCATTAACCAACATTTCTCGCTATGCAAGGGCAACTAAGGTTGATGTGTCTCTAACCGATCGCGGCAGTACGTTCGAGCTCAAAATCAAGGACAACGGCATCGGTTTCGATGTCGACAAGCGACTCAACGCGAGCCGAGGGTTAGCTGGAATTCGTCATCGAGTGCAAGCCGCGCGAGGGCGGCTTGTTATTAGTGCTGCGCCGGGCGCGGGCTGCTCGATCTCCGCTACGTTCCCTGGATCCACAACCAAGGACAGTCTGTAGGCCAACGCCTACGAGAGCGTGCACGCGCCTACACCGTGTCGCGCAGCTGCCCGATATTAGTGCGACCTGGCCTCGCATAAAGTTCTCCTATCGCAGATTGCTTCGCATCTGCCCTTCTTAAGGAGACGTTCATGTTGCACTACGCAGTTGTTTTTCTGGTGATCGCGCTGATCGCCGCCGTGTTTGGCTTTGGCGGTATCGCCGCAGGCGCCGTCGAGATCGCCAAGATCTTGTTCTTTATTTTTGCCGCAATCGCAATCATCACCTTCATCATCAGTCTGGTTCGCAAGTCGTAACTGCGAGCTCGATGGTGTGCCCTTAATTTCAAATCATCAATGTCGGAGAAAACAATGGCTACTTCAAACGAATTCATTAACGAAGCCCAGCACAAAGCTGGCGGTGCTGCGCGAAACGTGCGCAATGGCGCAAAGGATTTTGTCGACAACGCGTACGACAAAACAACTGCTGCGATCGAAAAAGTCTCGGAGTTTGCAGAAGACGCAGGAGGCACTGCTGGCGACACGTTTAAGCGGGTCGCTCGCCAGTCTGAGGCGACTGCCAAGGACGCGTGGAACGCGACGAAGGAAGCTAGCTTGCGAGCACGCGAACGCGCACTAGAAATCAAAGAGCGCGCCGAAACGTATGTCGCGGATCAACCAATGCGCTCGGTGGTGATTGCCGCGGCAATCGGAGCTGCGGTTGCCGCCCTAGTGATGGCAACGCGCCAGCGTTCTGATCGTTACTACCGCTAATTGGCACGTTCGCAACGGGGAAGACTATGTGGATGAACATGTTTCGATTGCTGAGTAAGGACCCGGAACTTGTGTTCGATCACGTTGCGGGATATGCGGCGCTCGCAAAGGCGGAAATCGGTGCGGCTCGCACGCGGGTTGTCGCAAGGCTTGTCGCAGCAATACTCGCATTGATGTTTGCAACAAGTTTGTGCGTAGTGTTTGCCGTCGGTGCGATGCTCGTGCTGGGTGGTGTTGTCGCATATTCGCCGATCCAGTTAGTGGTGCCGGGCGTGTTGCTGCTGCTTCTCAGCATTGCGGCCCTAGTGGCATCACGCCGCTCAAGCTCTAACTTTGGCGCTACGCTCGAACGAGAACTCCGAGCGGACTTTTACGCGCTCACTCGACGTTAAGGAAACGCTGACCATGCACGCAAAACACCCCCCGGAACGCCCACCCAACGCCGACGCCGCATTGCAGCAGCTTGCGCGCAGTCGAATGAGATTTGCAGACATGTTTGAAGGTGCACCTGATGCGGCAAGTAATGCTAAACAGGATGACGCTTCTCGTTACGACCCATCGCCAACGACATCCCGCGCGCGAAGCGCAAGTGATGATGCGAAGCGCACGGGCGACTCGAATTTCACCCCTCTGTTTGACGCGTTCAAAAGCGCGCTTGATGCGCACCCGATCAGCAAGGCGCTGACGGTCGCCGAACCGGTATTGGCGGGCTACGCCAAAGAGCGCCCATGGACCGTCGTTTCGGTGGCTGCCGTGCTGGGTGCTGCGGTCGTCGCGGTACGACCATGGCGCTATGTGGCGCCATCGGTGGGGATTGCCGGGCTCTTACAGCCGAACGTCCTCGCGAACACATGGTGGAAACCGCTTATTGATTCTTTTAATCAGCCGCGCCGTTCCACGAAAGACGAACGATGAAAACCGAAACTAAGCCGACCCGCAACAATGCGTCTGCAGTGAGAAAACAGCCGCGTGCTGACTCTCTGGCGCTCGACCATAGAGCGCTTGA
Organism: Betaproteobacteria bacterium; assembly: GCA_013298695.1. Lineage (GTDB taxonomy): Bacteria > Pseudomonadota > Gammaproteobacteria > Burkholderiales > Casimicrobiaceae > Casimicrobium. The sequence continues at coordinate 373,618 of JAAFIS010000002.1, read as the reverse complement.
CGCGGCGAAGAAATCGTTGGACCAGGGTGCGGTAACTCCTAGCGGTCCAGAAAATCGAGAAGCCATTGTGAAGTTGCTGAACGACGCGCTCGCAACTGAGCTCGTATGCGTGCTTCGATACAAACGCCACTATCACACCGCAAAGAGCATTCGCTCGGCCGCCATTGCTGACGAATTCCTAGTCCACGCAAATGAGGAAGCGGCGCACGCTGATCGACTAGCAAATCGCATCGTGCAGCTCGGAGGTGACCCCGATTTTTCGCCGGCCACTCTGCTTTCGCGAAGTCATGCGCACTACGACGCACCCGAAGACATCGCCGCAATGGTGAAGTCAAACTTGATTGCGGAGCGCGTGGCCGTTGAATCGTATCGTCAAATGATCGCGTTGGTGGCTCCCACCGACCCGACTACTAGAAAGTTGCTGGAAGAGATTCTGGCGGATGAAGAAGAGCATGCTGATGAACTCAGTGATTGGCTCGAAAAATAATGTCTAAACTTAACTGGAGTTAACTATGAAAAAGTTCCAAGCCTCTATCCTCACCATTGCCCTCGGCGCGTTCGCGATTACCTTCGCTGGCTGCGCAGTGGTTCGCGATCAACAAACTGTCGGTAGCTACATTGACGACACTGCTATTACCACTGCTGTAAAGGCACGTTTTGTTGAAGACAAAACCGTTGATGCCGCGGCGATTTCGGTGGAAACACTTAAGGGAACCGTTCAACTTTCTGGCTTCGCGAAATCTGCGACCGAGAAAGATCGTGCGGAAACGCTCGCTCGCGGCGTTAAAGGCGTCGTGGCCGTGCAAAACCGCCTCGCAGTGCGCCCGTAGACCCTTCGAACTAGGTTTTCACGAAACCTAGGTCGCGCGACTTAAACACCCTTCATTCGGTGACGAATGAGGGGTGTTCTAGTTTTCATAGCAGCAACAATCTATGCTAATAGCCAATTTAATTGGGTGGCAAAGCCGTAAAACGTATTTATTGATAACTCAGTGAATGCACGCATTAGCCCAATAAATACTGCGAAATAATGAGTTACTTGTAGCCGCGTTCGGGCTTCTGCAAAGCCGCGTTATCGTCGGTATACTGCCTTGCATGAATTTTGCAGTTGACTCCAACGCGGTAGTGCAGCGCGCACGAAGCGTGCTCGCCACCGAAGCCCAGGCCGTCGCGGCGCTTGAGCCGCGCGTGGGCGAGTCGTTTGTGAAAGCCGTCACGGTGTTGTTGAACGCGTCCGGACGCGTTGTGGTCACCGGAATCGGAAAATCCGGGCATGTTGCGAGAAAGCTCGCCGCCACGCTTGCCTCTACGGGAACGCCCGCGTTTTTCGTTCATCCCGCCGAGGCGAGCCACGGCGATCTCGGCATGATTTCGCGCAATGACGTGGTCATCGCGCTTTCCAATTCTGGCGAAGTAGCGGAGATCAACCTTCTCTTAACGCCGATTAAGCGCGTTGGAGCAACGCTCATCGCGATCACTGGCAACGAGCGTTCAACGCTCGCTGTTGAGGCCGATATCGCGCTCGACGCACGCGTTGATGAAGAGGCCTGCCCGCTAGGACTAGCGCCCACGGCTAGTACGGCCGCGGCGATGGCGCTGGGCGACGCCTTGGCCATGGCGTTGCTAGAAGCGCGTGGTTTCACTGCGGAAGACTTTGCGCGGTCTCATCCGGGTGGCTCGCTCGGTCGCAAGCTGATCACGCATGTGCGCGATGTGATGCGCACCGGTGCTGCCATTCCGGTGGTCAACATCGACGCTACGATGGAGCAAGCGTTGTTCGAAATTACGGGGAAGGGCATGGGCATGACTGTCGTGATGTCCGCTGACAACTCCCTCGCAGGTATCTTTACCGACGGCGACTTGCGTCGCTGCCTGCCGAAACTCACCAATTTCGCAACCGCACGAGTGGCTGATTTCATGACGCGAACGCCGGTGACGATTGGCCCGGACGAGCTCGCTGTTGAAGCCGTTTCGCTTCTCGAAAATACGCGAAAGCAGCAGTTGATTGTGATCAATGAACGTCGCGAAGTGCTTGGTGCGCTACAGATGCACGATCTTTTGCGGGCGAAGGTGGTTTAGTGATGACCCGCGTGCTTACCGTCGCTGAGCGGATGGCGAAAGTCAAAGCGTTGGTATGCGACGTTGACGGTGTACTCACCGACGGTCGACTCAACTATCTTGGCGATCAAGAAGTTAAGTCGTTTTCGGTGATGGACGGGTTCGGCATCACGCTCGCTAAAGAAGCCGGGTGGCAGGTGGCTCTGCTCACTGCGCGTGGAGGCGCGGCCGTTGAGCGACGTGCCGCAGAGTTGAGCATTCATCTGGAAACCGGCCAGCGAAAAAAGGGCACTGCGTTTCTCGCGTTATGCGAGCGCTTTTCGCTGGCTCCAGAAAACGTAGCCTACATGGGCGACGATTGGCTGGACTTGCCCGCGATGCAAATCGCTGGAATTGCAGCGACCGTTCCGAACGCAGCGGCTGCAGTGCGCAATCGCGCGCACTGGCTGTCGTCGCTTGAAGGCGGTCACGGCGCGGTACGCGAGTTCATTGAGGCGGTGCTTCGCGTTCAAGGTCAACTCGAACCTTTGTTGGATCGATATCTGAAAGGAGCGGGCCAATGAGTACGCTAAACGCGCGTCGGCGGCAAGATCGCGCAACCATGCTTGTGCCGCTTGCTGCGGTTGCGTTTTTTGCGGCGCTAACGTACTGGCTTGACGCGCGCGTGGCCGCTTCAGCTGCAGAGCGGCTAAAGCCAACTCAGAGTGCGCCCGATCACTTTATGGAGCGTTTTGTCATTGAGAAAACAGCCACTACTGGTCGCGTGGATCAGGTGATTGTGGGGGCAAAGGCAACCCATTTTCCCTCAGGAAACACCACCATCATTGAACAACCGAAGTACGTAAGCAACGTCGATGGCAAAGCCAGTCTCGATGTTCGGGCACAAAAGGGCGTGATGTACAACAACGCGAGCACCAAGGGCGTGGAACAGGCTGACTTCTCCGGAAAAGTCGTCGCGGTTCAAGGCGCGTTCAACGGTCGAGATCCGATTCGCTATGAGAGCGAAACGCTCGCCGTTTATCCGCAAACCCAGCGTGCCACCACTAAAGACGTAACGCGTACGGTTAGCGGCGATCGAATTGTCACTACACAAGGCATCGAAATCGATGCCGAAAATCAAACCGGAAAAACCACGCAGGGCTTTAACCTGGAACTCAATCCGAAGGAGAAGAAATGATCACCCGCCCACCGCGTCGCGCTCTGGCGTTGACGATTGCGTTGAGCCATGCTCTAACGGTCGCCGCTGCGCTGGTTGCGATCAGTTTCTCGCCGCCAAGCGCTGCCGAAAAAGCTGATCGCAAACAAAAGGCAACGATCACAAGTCTTGACTTTGAAGGCGACCAAGGCAAAGGCGTTTATCGATTGACACGCGACGTTGCGATTGTTCAAGGCACGCTCCGCATTACCGCCGACCGCGCCGACGTGCGCACGACGGAGGACGAGCAGTACTACGCAATCCTTACTGCGAAACCGGTGTGTTTTCGGCAACGAACCGACGGCGGCAACTGGGCGCAGGGCGTTTCGGATCGAGTTGAGTACGACAGCGCAAAAGGAATCGTTGAGCTGATTGGAAACGCAGTGTTATTCGTAGGCGATGATGAAACGCGTGCCAATTTCATCGTCTACAACACGCAAGCCAATACGTTCGAGGCGCGTGATAGTAAAGATAAAAAAACAACCGGTAAAGGTGTCACGTTTGTTTTGCAGCCGCGCGACAAAGAGGACACCTCGGCCGCGCCGCCGGCCGAGTCGACTGACGGGTCGAAGGCGACCGCCAAACCGGCCGGCAAACCCGCAGCAAAGACCAACGTTGTTCAACCCAATCCTCCGAAGCGCAATGAGCCAGCTTTCAGCCGTTGCGCTTAAAAAGCGCTACAAATCACGCACTGTTGTTCACGACGTCTCGGTCACCGTCGACAGCGGCGAGGTGGTCGGACTGCTTGGCCCCAACGGCGCGGGCAAGACGACGTGTTTCTACATGATCGTGGGTTTGGTCGCCGCTGACGGCGGCGTGATCAAACTTGATCAAACAGAACTCACGCATTTGCCGATTCATGAGCGCGCGAGAAAAGGCTTGTCGTATTTGCCACAAGAGGCTTCTATTTTTCGCAAGCTTACCGCTGGCGAAAACGTGCGAGCGATTCTCGAGCTGCACCAGAAGGACGACACAGTTCTCGATGATGAACTGCAGGCGCTATTGGAAGATTTGTCGATTGCGCATCTGCGAGATACGCCGTCGGTCGCCTTGTCTGGCGGTGAGCGACGTCGTCTGGAAATTGCTCGGGCGCTGGCGTCAAGACCGCGCTTTATTTTGCTAGACGAGCCGTTCGCTGGCGTTGATCCGATCGCTGTGATCGAAATCCAGCGCATCGTTCGCTTTTTGCGCGAGCGCGGCATCGGCGTTTTGATTACCGATCACAACGTGCGCGAAACGCTCGGGATCTGCGACCGCGCGTACATCATCAGCGAAGGTCGAGTGTTGGCTGACGGCTCGCCCGAGTCGATCATCGGCAACGAATCTGTTCGCAAAGTTTATTTAGGAGAGCACTTTCGGTTGTAACTGGTGATAGCGCGCGGCACATTGCCTGCACGCAACCTGGAGCTTCACATATCGCCACATGAAAACGGGACTTCAACTCAAACTAGCGCAGCATTTAACGCTGACGCCACAACTGCAGCAATCGATTCGTTTGCTTCAGTTGTCCACACTTGAGTTGCAGCAAGAGATTTCCACCGCGCTCGCCGAAAACCCTCTCCTAGAGCTCGAAGACGCTGATGAGCCGCCTGAACTGAGCATCGAAACGCTCGCCGTCATTGAGCTCGAATCTGAGCGCGAAGCGAAGCTCGACAGCGATCTATGGATCGCGGAAGCCGCCGATCCGCTCTCGGGTGTAGAAGCGCTCGGCTTGGCTTCCGACGTTGCGTTTGACGGCGTCGCATCTCCCGAACCCGCGCTATCGGATTTGCAGCCAATTGGCGAAGAACCCGCCGCCACCACGAGCACTGAGACCAGTAGTGCCGAAGAGGGAGGTGAAGCCTCGGATCGTGACGCATTAGATCTCGACGAGTGGGGGAGCGGTAGCGCAAGTCACGATGGTGACGATCTCAGCGAATGGCAGCAAAGCCGCAATACAAGCTTGCAAGAGCACTTGCTGCAACAAGTGCCGTTGCTGCGTGAAGGCGAGTTCGTCAATGCATTGCTTCGGGTACTGATTGAATCCCTTGACGACAACGGGTTTCTTGCCATTAGCTTGGAAGAAACCGCGCTGTTAGCGCAAACGAGCGTTGAAGCGCTTCGTGACGATTGGGATCACGCGCTCTCGCTGCTGCATACCCTAGAGCCTGCAGGTGTCGGCGCGCGCGACATTCGCGAATGTTTACTAATTCAGCTGCAGGAACTCAAATCGAGCACCGCCACGCAGCTTGCCTACCGAATCGTGAAAGAAAATTTTGAGCTGCTTTCACAACGGGACTACGTTCGTATACGCAAGTTGTTTGGGGTAAACGAGCAGATAATGCGCGAGTCTCTAGACGTAATTCAGAGATTGAACCCCAGGCCGGGCGCGGCCTTCGCAGATATTGCTGCTAGTCAGATGGTGCCCGATGTGATTGTGCGCCGCACGAAAAGTCGATGGACCGCGGAACTCAACCAGGGCGTGGTTCCTAAGCTTGCGGTGAGCGCTGTCTACGCCGATATGTTGCACCGCCAGAAAGAAGGGCGGGCAACCCCCTTATCAAATCAGTTGCAAGAAGCGCGCTGGTTGGTTAAGAATGTGGCTCAGAGGTTCGATACGATTCTTCGAGTAGCCAATGAGATTGTGGAGCGTCAACAAGCTTTTTTTGAACATGGTGCCGTCGCGATGCGACCGCTCGTGTTGCGCGAAGTCGCTGATGCGCTCGGTCTACATGAATCTACTGTCTCGCGTGTCACCACGCAAAAATACCTCACCTCGGTGCGAGGCACCTTCGAATTCAAGTACTTCTTCGGCAGCCATGTGGCCACCGATGCAGGCGGCGCTGCGTCTTCAACCGCGATTCGCGCCATGATCAAAACCCTAGTTTCAGAGGAGGAAACGCAGAACCCGCTCTCCGATAGCCGTATCGCCGAAATGCTCGGCGAACAAGGCATCATCGTCGCGCGCCGAACGGTTGCAAAGTACCGGGAACAACAAGGCATCGATCCAGTCAACTTGCGTAAGCGGTGACGAAATTTGAAGCACGGTTGTTTTATGCAACGTCAGCGTGACACGAACTTTATTCATCTCGACTTTTTTGTAGAGGTAGTTTCATGAATTTGCACATCACTGGCCACCATGTCGCAGTCACAGATGCACTGCGAACGTACGTCGTCTCGAAACTAGACCGCGTGAACCGACACTTCGATCATGTCATAGACGTTAACGTCGTCATGTCCGTCGAAAAGTTGCGACAAAAAGTGGAAGCCAATGTGCATGTCAGCGGGCGTGATATTCATGCTACTTGTGAAGATGAGAACTTATACGCCGCCATCGACCAGCTCGCTGATCGGCTGGATCGACAAGTCGTTCGGCACAAGGAAAAACTGCAAGTTCATCGCAGCGAAGGCTTTGAGCGCAAGCGAACCGACTTGAACTGACGTCCCGCTAGGGCCTCCTGTTTTTCTGACCAGCGCGACCGCCCCTTGGCGGCTCGCGCTTTTTCATGGGTGAGGCGGCTGCGTTACGTCGCTACAATCAACGCTTCAGTCGAACTCGTTGTTGTGCCCTCAGCCGCGCCTATTGCTTGTGACACTCCTTGCTGACCTCCTCGCTCCGGAAAATGTTTTGCTTGGCATCGACGCTAGCAACAAGCGACGTTTGTTCGAAATCATCGCGCTTGAATCGGAGCTTCGCTACGATCTGGTGCCAACGGTAACGATCGACAGTCTGCTTGCGCGCGAAAAACTTGGCTCCACCGGTCTGGGTCAAGGGATCGCGATTCCGCACGGGCGCATTCGCGGTTTGGAGCGATCAATTGGCTATTTCGCACGCCCGCTTGAGCCGATCGCATTTCAAGCGCCGGACGGCCTACCGGTTCGCGACGTGTTTGTCTTGTTGGTTCCCGAGGCAGCCACAGACGCACACCTGCAAATCCTTTCCGAACTCGCACAGCGTTTCTCCAATCGCTCGTTTCGCGATTCTCTTTCGGCAGCAAACGACGCACAAACGGTTTACGCGCTCTTCGCAAAGTAAATAGGAGTTACCTCTCGTGCGGACCATCGAAATAAACAAGCTGGTGGCCGATAACCAAGAGCGACTCGGTATTGAATGGGCGGGCGGGCGAGATGGCGGTTCACGCGCGCTCTCGCGCGACACCACGCAGCAAGCTCACGTCGGACTTGTCGGGCACATGAATTTCATTCACCCGTTTCGAGTTCAGGTGGTCGGCCCAGCGGAAATCGCGTATCTCAATACGCTGAATCAACACGACCAAGAGCAAACGTTCGCCAAACTTCTGGTGGATGAAGCTGGTGCAGTGTTGTTGAGTGGAATCGGCGCCGCCCCCGGTTACATGACGCGTCTTTGCGACGCCGCGCATGTGCCTTTACTAACGTCGCAACATCCGAGTCCACACGTCGTCGACGTGCTGCGCCTGTATCTGTCGCGCGTTTTGGCGGCAAGCACGACGCTGCATGGCGTATTTCTAGATGTGTTGGAAATGGGCGTCTTGATTACGGGAGCATCTGCGATCGGCAAGAGTGAGCTCGCATTGGAGCTCATCAGCAGGGGCCACGGCCTGATCGCGGATGACATTGTGGAAGTTGATCGAGTCTCGCCAGACTTAATTGAAGGTCGCTGCCCCGAGGTGTTGCGCGATTTCTTAGAAGTGCGAGGTATTGGCATTCTCAATATCCGCACAACGTTTGGCGAAACGGCGGTGCGACCGCGAAAATCGCTAAAACTCATCGTCCATCTAGAAGACTTGAGTGATGAACAGTTCAAGCGGCTGGATCGGATGAGCGTCAACACTAGCTACCAGGAAGTATTGGGCGTAAAAATTCGCAAGGTTGTGATTCCCGTTGCCGCAGGACGAAATCTGGCTGTGCTGGTAGAAACTGCCGTTAGAAACTTCGTTTTAAATCTTCGCGGCATTGATCCGACGCGCGAATTTATCGAGCGACAAGCGAAATTGATGGAGACCGGTTCTTGAATTCGGCGGCGGATCTCTCACGCGAATTGGTACTCGTGCTGGGAGTGTCCGGCGCCGGAAAAAACGTCGCACTGGGCGCACTCGAGGACTCTGGCTTCTCGGTCATCAACAATCTCCCGGCCAATCTTGCTGCAGACGCGACAGCTAGCATGCTTGACGCAAACGCGAATCGAATCGCAATTTCGCTCAACGCTCAACTCAACGACTTCTCACAGTCGTTTCAGCGCGCCGTCGAGAAAATCAGAGACCGATTTTCTATGCTGCGTATTCACGTCCTACGGTTGGATGCCGATGACGTTACGCTGACTAAGCGGTTTGCGGAGACGCGCCGCAAACATCCCTTCGCGAGCGATCAAACGACCTTACACGAGGCGATTGCAGCGGAGCGCGCGCGGGTCAGAAGCGTTGCGCTGAATGCGTTCGATATTGACACCTCGGCCACCAGCGCGCACGTGCTCCGCTTGCGCGTGCGTGAGTTCGCGCGCTCGCTGACTGAATCCGACGGCAACCCGTTGCTGGTGATCTCGTCGTTTGCCTACAGAACGGGCGTTCCCGGCGACGCTGATTTGGTGTTTGATGCCCGGATATTGCCTAATCCCTATTACGTGAGCGGCTTAGCCGGACTGACCGGACGTGATGCGAAAGTAATGGCCTTCTTGGCGGAACAGCAGGAAACAGGCTCACTCATGGCGGCGATCAAGGCGTATCTGAACGCAACGCTCTCGCTTTTTGCAAAAGATAACCGCGCGAGTGTTCACGTGGCGATTGGCTGCACGGGCGGCCAACATCGCAGCGTTTACGTCGCCGATGCCATCGCTTCTACGTTTTCCGAAACTTGGCGCGTGTTGCGGCATGACCGAGAGCATCCAAAACTAGAATAGCGCTAGTTAGTAATTTTTCGGGCACCTTTGTTGCCGTGTGCGGCGGGTTTCCCGCAACTGAAGTTGGAGTGCAATCATCTTCTCGTTTTTAGGTAAAAAACTTGGCGTAACCGCTGAACGCAGCGCTGATCTCGCGCTCTTTCCATTGAGTGCGACGTTGTTTCCAGGCGGACGCCTGTCGTTGCGCGTGTTCGAGCAGCGTTATTACGAAATGGCGAAAAACTGTATTGCATCGGGCGAATCGTTTGGGATCGTGACGCTGAATGCAGGCAATGAAGTGGGCGAAAACCAGTCGTTTGCTCGGGTTGGCACGGCGGTAAACGTCGCCTCGTTCGATGCGCCGCAACCCAACTTATTCGTGCTCGATGTGATTGGGGATCAACGCTTTGAAATTTTGAGTTCAAGAGTGCGCAGCAACGGGTTGCATCATGCGACTGTGCGTTGGTTGCCCAATGTCGAGAAGTCCGCGCTCCCGACCGAATACGCAACGCTTCTGACCGCGCTCAAACCCATTGTTGATGCGCTCGGCGAATCGCGCTTTGCGCCGCCATTTGATTTAGACGATGCAAACTGGGTGAGCTCGCGTCTGGCAGAGATCATCAAAATGCCCCCCGCGCTTAAGCAAACGCTGCTTGAGGTGAACGATGTCGATCTACGCCTGAAAACACTTGCTCAATTGATGGCGCGGGGCGCGAGCTCTGCCAACTGAACAAGCAGTTCTAAAATCAGCGCAACACAATACGGGCAGCCAACCGCTGCAAGAAACTATGGCAGGTCATTCCGCTTGGGCAAACATTCAACACCGCAAAGGGCGGCAGGACGCTAAAAAAGGCAAGGTCGCCACGCGCCTCATCAAAGAAATTACCGTCGCTGCAAAGATGGGCGGATCGAGCCTTGAAGGAAACCCGCGCCTGCGGCTTGCAGTCGACAAAGCGTACGGGGCAAATCTTACGAAAGACACCGTTGAGCGCGCGGTGAAGCGCGGCGCGGGAGAGCTCGAAGGCGTTGACTACGAAGAAGTTCGGTACGAAGGCTACGGTATCGGAGGCGCGGCCGTGATCGTCGATTGCCTGACCGACAACAAGCAACGCACCGTGTCAGAAGTTCGTCACGCGTTCTCAAAGTACGGCGGCAATTTAGGCACGGATGGCTCGGTCGCATTTTTGTTCAAGCACTGCGGAACGCTGGTGTTTGCGCCCGGAACCGACGAAGACAAACTGATGGAAGCAGCGCTGGACGCCGGCGCTGACGATGTTGCGGCCAACGATGATGGCTCGATCCAAGTTACTACGGGACCCTACGATTATCTGAGCGTGAAAGAGGTGTTGGAGAAATCGGGTTTCGTCACCGACATTGGTGAGGTCTCAATGAAGGCGATGAACGAAGTCGAGTTCACCGGTGAAGACGCCGTCAAGATGCAAAAACTTTTGGATGCACTCGAATCGCTAGACGATGTTCAAGATGTATTTACCTCGGCGCTGATCGGCGAATAGTTAAGCTATCCGGCTAGTAAGAAACAAGCTTTATCGTCGAGAACGTCTCGCACGACGAAATTAATCCCGAACACCATTGGAGTAAAGCATGGGCTGGTTTTCAAAGAAGGACGAGGGGTTTTTTCTCTCAACCGTTGTGCCGTCGAACGGTGTTGTCGTCGTCGAATACTTGGGCGTCGTCAATGGCGTCGCCATCATCGGTGCCAATATTTTTCGTGACATGTTCTCGTCGGTTCGCGATGTTGTCGGCGGCCGCGCGGGCGGCTATGAGCGCTCGCTAAAAAGTGCGCGCGACGCCGCGATGGACGATATGGTCGCGTCCGCAAAAGAGCTTGGCGCGAATGGCATTATCGGGATCGATTTTGACTACGAGGTGCTGGGCGAAACTAACGGCATGATGATGGTGGCCGTTTCTGGCACAGCGGTAAAAATATGATGAAGTTTCCACAGCTAGAAGTGCCGGTGCCAACCGACGCTGCAATTAGTTCGTTCTACGGTGGCGCAGATTTTCACGATTCCTATTCGATTGCAATTGGGGCAGATGATGATCGGTCTGCGCTCGCACTTTATCTCGACGTTGTTGCGCAAACACCAAAGTGGATTGAAGCGATGATGGCAACGCGCAACCGTGTTGTTTCGATGTTCGGGCTCAAAAACTTGGGAGCACTCAGCAGTATCGAGCGCGGCAAGTCCGTCGACGAATATACGGTGGGTGATCGTATCGGCATTTTTGGATTGCACCACAATAGTTTCGACGAGGCCATTCTTGGCGACTCGGATCGACATCTGGACGCCAAAGTGTCGGTTCGGAGAGCCGCCGTAGATGGCATTCTTTCACTACAAGTGACTACCGTTGTTCACATTCACAATTTGCTGGGTCGCACGTATATGGCAGTGGTTGTCCCAGCGCACCGGCGCATTGTGCCGGCGATTCTTGCGCGCTACAGAACCAGGTTGTGACGCTTCCGCGTCTCATCTTGGGCATCGATCCCGGTCTCCGTGTCACGGGATTCGGTTTGATCCAATCGAGCGGCTCGAAGCTTTCGTATGTGGCGAGCGGTTGCATTCGTTCTGATGCAGATGAAACGCTTCCGATGCGATTGCGCACAATCGCCACCGACATTCAGTCGATCATCGCGCACCACAAACCCGATGACGTCGTCGTTGAAAAGGTCTTTGTCAACGTGAATCCGCAATCGACACTGCTGCTGGGGCAGGCGCGCGGCGCGGCGATCACTGCTGCCGTGTTGTGCGATGTGCCGGTGTTTGAGTACACCGCGCTGCAAGTGAAGCAATCAGTTGTGGGTCACGGCAAGGCTGCGAAAGAGCAGGTGCAGGAAATGGTCAAGCGGCTGCTGAAACTCGCTGCAACGCCACAGGCCGACGCCGCCGACGCGCTGGCAACGGCGATTACCCACGCTCACGCGCGGCAAGGACTCGGCGCGATCGCTACGGAGCTACTTTCCAGTCAAAAGGTTAGACAGCGCGCAGGGCGATTGATCTAACGGCTCGGATAATTGAGCGCCCATTTGATTGGGCGAGCAGTAACGTTTAGTCAGATGACGAAAAATATAAAAATTAGGAAGTCGCCCAATAATTAGGGCTTTCCACATGTAAAGGTAATATCTTTCCACACCCGCCTGGGCGAAAGAGTCGCCGCTGGGAACTTTCCAAGCGGCCAGCGAGAATGGTTGCTATGGGGGCGCTCAGCGACTGTTCTGATGAAGATTTAATTGCTCGCGTCGCGAAGGCGGAGCGCGAAGACGCGTATGCCGCGCTCGATGAAATCTATCGCCGACACGCAGCTCCCGTGTTCCGCTTCGCATCAATGATTGCGACGTCGAAAGATGCCGCGAGCGACGCGATGCAGGAAGCGTTTATTTGGCTCGCCGGTCCGGGCGCGCACAAATTTGACGCGGCGCGCGGCTCCTTGGTTGCGCTTCTCTGCGGCGTTGCACGCAATCATGTGCTGCGCATTCAGACGAGTGATTCGCGGCTTGTTTTTGTCGACGACGATGCAACGATTGAGCGAAATTTGATCTCAGATCACAACGCCGCTGAGCTGCCCGCGCACGCGGAGGATGGCTTTGCCGCGCTTGATCGTCAGTCACGCGAAGCCGCGCTGCACGCCGCTATCCGTCAGTTGCCGTGCGAATTTCGCGAAGTCATTGTGTTGATTGAATTTGAAGAATTCAGCTACGAAAGTGCTGCCGCGATCATCGGCTGTCCGATCGGGACGGTCCGCTCGCGACTAAGCCGTGCGCGTGCACGCCTTAAAGAATCGCTTGCGGAACTTTTTCTGGCTCACGAGGGAAATGCAGTATGAGCGACGCAGACACATCGACAAACAGCAAGGACGGCACCGCCGCGAACCGAGAGTCAGCGTTTGACACAGCGCTTGCCGACGTTCGCACGAGCTATCTTGCCAGCAGCGTCCCGCAGGCGCTTGCCGCGTCGACCTTGGCGCAAATGCGCGCCGCACACGAAGCTGCACACCGAGAGGCAGCGGCCGCCTCGCAACCCACGCTGCAATGTTCGCAACGTGCGCAACGTGCGCAACATGTGCAAGCTGTGGATCGGATCGCGTCCGCGTTTCGCTGGCTGCGCGAAGCCGCATCGAATCGTTGGTCGGCCGCGCTGGCAGGATCGCTGGCGACGGTGGTGGTCGCGACCGCTTCTGCGCCGCTCTGGATTTCGTTCTTCCGCGAATCCGTTGAAGTCGCAACGCCTTTCATGCTCGTCAATCCGTCGCCGCAAACCGCGTCACTCGACGTCTCGAACATGTTGCGGGTCAACGTGACTCGCGAAGCAATGCTTGATTTTGGGATTCCCGTACCACCGCAGCGACTTGCCGAATCAGTGAAAGCAGAAATGCTTATCGGCGGGCAGGGCGAAGTGCTTGCGGTTCGTTTCGTGGAAGCGGAAAAACAGAAGCGTTGGCGCTGGCAGTTTCAGTGATTGAACTGCACGTGGACGCAATGGCAAACCTGATTTAGGAGTTAACCATGAACATGAAACTAAAAGCATCGTTGTTGACGATCGCATTTCCGACATTGGCCGCAATCATCGTGACAGCTGCGCCGCGAGCGAACGCGCAAACCGAATCCAAGGCTGCGAGGTCGGAGAAAGCGGCGGCCGACAAATTCGCCGAGCGTCTGCACAATTTGGTTGACACGAGTCTAAATACTGCGTTGACAACTCTTGAGGCGCTCGGCCCCGAGATCGAACGCGCAGTCGCGCAAGTCGATGTCACTGAAATTCGCGAGACCGTGCGCCGTGCGCTGGAAGACGCTGATCGCCGCGGAAGTTTCTCGTTCAATCTTTCGACCAGCGAAACCAACGTAAAAGGCAATCCTTATTCAGCACGCGAAACTCGCGAATTCAAGCAAACGCTGTCCGATGGCACCCAAATCAATCGCGTGAGCACTCGGCTTCTAGCGCGTGATGGCGAAGGGCGCACTCGGCAAGAGTTGCGCCAAACCGACGGCAGCGCGAGAGTGTTCATTAATGATCCGGTGGCCAAGCGCGCTCACATCATTGATCCACAGCGCCGCATGGCGTGCAGTGCACCGTTTGACGGAGATGCGATTAACGATTGCTTTGTGAAGCTGCGTGGGGATTGGCAACCGCTGGGGTTCGTATTCTCTGCCGGGCGCAACGGTATACCGATGATGACATCGAAAGACGACGTGCAAGTCAACGTTCGCAGCAGTGCGAAGATCATTGACCTCACACACGGTCAATCGGCCGGTGGTGCGGGGCGCACCTTCAGCTGGTCGTCTTCCGGGCCGGGCCGCGTCGAGGTCTCCCCAGACGGGCGCAGTGTGACGCTAAACGACATGCCCGCGCCGCCTAGCCCCCCAAGTCCTCCGACGGCACCGACACCGCCCACACCGCCGACGCCACCCAACGTTCGAACACCGCTCACAGATGCGGCAAAGGGCGTGAAAGACGCAAAACTGGTTCGCGAAAAAACTAACGCCGTCTACGAAGGCTTGAAAGTGGACGTTGATCGCAGCGTGGAAACGATTCCGGCAGGAGCGATGGGAAACAACCGAGCCATCGAAACCATCAACGAACGCTTTTTCTCTCCCGATCTGAAAATGATGGTGTACTCGAAGCGCAGTGATCCCCGCAGCGGTGAATTCATCTATCGCATTAGCGAGATTCGTCGCAGCGAGCCCGACGCCGCGCAGTTCCAAATCCCCTCTGGATTCGCTCAATCTGAAGGGAAATCTAGATAGCAGATTTTCTACTGAACGCCCAATTTAATAGGGCTAAGTGGCTAGAAAATTGGTATAACAATACACGATAAAAGACACCTTAACGCCCAATTTAATTGGGCTTTTTTCTTTATAGCTGTCTAGACTTGGTGACCCGCCAAAACACGCTTCCCGATGATTCAGGCGGCCCGATCCGCTATCGCTGGTAACCTATTCCGCTGAATCGTAATTAGCGCAACTCTGCGCACAGTAAGCTCCATGATTGGTCGCCTCAGCGGCACGCTCGTTGCCAAACATCCCCCACAAATTGTGATCGACGTCGCCGGAGTTGGCTACGAAGTGGACGTGCCGATGAGCACGTTTTATTCGCTTCCCGCCACGGGGCAAGCGGTGCAACTCGCCACGCATTACGTCGTACGCGAAGACGCGCATTTGCTCTTCGGCTTCGCCACCGAGGAAGAACGTGCCGCGTTTCGCCAGCTCATCAAAGTCACTGGTATCGGCCCGAAAGTCGCGCTCGCCGTACTCTCCGGCCTCACGGTTACGGAGCTCAATCAAGCGGTCGTGTTGCAAGACATCAAACGCTTAACGCGCGTGCCTGGCATCGGCAACAAAACGGCAGAACGATTGTTGTTGGAGCTGCGCGGTAAAGTGGTTGCCGTAGGAGCGGGCGGCGGCGCGTCAACTTCAATCAGTGCCGTTTCTTCGCCCGCAAACGACGTCGTCAATGCGCTCCTCGCGCTCGGCTACAACGATAAGGAGGCCGCGAGTGCGTGCCGAGATCTGCCGGCAGATTTAGCGATCAACGACGCAATCCGGCAGGCTTTGAAGAATTTGTCGAAGAAATGAGCTTGCTCACGGAAAAAACAAGCAGCGTGAAGCCAACAAGCATTGCAAGGATTGCGGCGAAGTGGACATTTCTGTCGCAGTTGTGTCGGTAATCCTCACACCGATATCGCTTCGTTGAGTCAGTCACATCATCTCCGGCACCGTGCTCATCTATTCCATTGATACCGACTGAATAGACGATGAACCCACGGCTTTCAGAAGTCGTTCGGTATCGAAAAGGCTGTCCCCAAGGATCGAAATTCAGGTGCGTTGTCGAAATTGACTCATTCCATTTTTCGCTCCGTACGTCTGGAAGCCGGTGGCTTGGACGCTCCTCGGGAACGATTCCTGTGGAGGAAACGGATTTCGTGATTGCCTCTCGATGGTCGGCAACCCTAAGCAGCACGCCATGAATCTTGTAATCGACGATGGGGCCGTTGAATGGCGAAAAATAGATTCCGCCGACGAGTAGCGATATGCTCGCAAGAAGCAAAATGCAATTCACGTTCAGTTTTGATCGTCGCACCATTATCAATGCGACTTTGCATGATCGAAAAAGTTCTGAGTTCCGTGCTCTTGGCGCTCGTTTTAATGGGTGCGCTACCAAGCAGTCATTACGCAACGTGATCGCATGCGCTAACTTGGAAGACGACCACTCTTAAAATTCGCAAAATGGAAAACGATAAACAACCTGATCTGATCGTGCCAGATCAATCGAAGACTACGAGAAAAGCACTCAAGAAAGAAGCGTTCGAACAATTGCAGAAATTTTGTGGATCAATGCCATCTCATTTTCGGTTTGATCGTGAAGAAGCCAATTCGCGGTAGATGGATCTCGTCGGACGCTCGCGTTCTCCTCATGACAGATAGGCACATGACACATTTCTGCAGTCGCACTTGTTCAGCATCAATTTGGGTGCGATAGGATCGCACCCTACGTCATACCAGTAAAGGCACGCCATACAATACCGAGATGGCCATCCACGACGACGCGCTCGCCGCTGCACCCGACCGCTTGATTGCTCCGAAGACTGAGAGCACGCAAGAGGAGGCGCTTGAGCGCGCGCTGCGCCCTAAGCAGCTCGATGAGTACGTCGGGCAAGAAAAAATTCGCGATCAACTCTCGATATTTATCTCCGCTGCGAAAACGCGCCAAGAGCCGCTAGATCACGTGCTCTTGTTCGGTCCTCCTGGATTGGGGAAGACGACGCTGTCACACATCATCGCTCGCGAGATGGGCGTGAACATGCAGCAAACTTCCGGGCCGGTGCTCGAGAAAAAGGGTGACCTCGCGGCGATTCTCACCAATCTTGAGCCCAACGATGTGCTCTTTATCGATGAGATTCATCGCCTGAGCGCAGTTCTTGAAGAAACGCTCTACAGCGCGATGGAGGATTATTCGATCGACATTATGATCGGCGAGGGACCCACCGCGCGCTCAGTGAAATTGGATTTGCCGCCGTTCACGTTAGTGGGCGCAACCACTCGTGCGGGCATGCTGACCAATCCGCTGCGTGATCGTTTTGGCATCGTTGCGCGGCTTGAGTTTTATTCGGATGAAGAGCTGTCGCGTATCGTCGCACGTTCGGCAAGCTTGCTCGATGTGAAAGTGGAAAACACAGGCGCACTTGAAATTGCAAAACGATCGCGTGGCACGCCGCGCATTGCGAATCGTTTGCTACGCCGCGTACGCGACTACGCGGAAGTCAAAGCTAATGGGCAAGTGAGCCGTGGAGTCGCGGATGCGGCACTGTCGATGCTCGACGTTGATGCGAGCGGACTTGACGTGATGGATCGAAAGCTGCTCGCTGCCATACTGGAAAAATTTTCGGGTGGCCCGGTAGGCGTAGACAATCTCGCTGCCGCGATTAGCGAAGAGCGAGAAACGATCGAAGACGTAATTGAGCCGTTTTTGATCCAGCAAGGCTACGTGCAGCGCACGAGTCGTGGTCGCATGGCAACTGCGCGCGCGTATCGCCATTTCGGCATCATGCCGCCTGCGGCGATGGGCACGGGCGAGCTATTTTCCGAATGACGCCGTTCTCGATTAACGTTCGCATCTATTACGAAGACACCGACGTCGCAGGCGTCGTCTACTACGCCAACTATTTACGCTATCTTGAGCGCGCGCGAACCGAATGGTTGCGTAACGCTGGGTTTGAACTTGATCAGATCCAGCGTGACTTGCACGCCGTGTTTGTGGTCAAACGCGTAGAAGCCGATTATGAATTGCCCGCTAAATTAGGCGACATGATTCACGTAACGTGTGAACCCATTAAAGTGGGGCACAGTAAGCTGACGATTCGCCAGCTCGTTACCCGGGGCGCAAACGAATCGAGCGAACTCTTGCTTTTGGGCGTAGTCACACTTGCCTATATCAACACTGAAACTATGAAACCGGTTGCGATGCCAGCGACAATGCGAAGCCAAATGATGAATTCAACCGCACTTCCAGCCTGATGAAAGCCACCGCCGATTTATCACTCATGCATTTGATCACGGGCGCGAGCGTGCCGGTGCAGTTGGTGATGCTGCTCCTGATTTTCCTTTCAGTGTGGTCGTGGTGGTTGATTTTTTATAAGGGCGGCGTAATCAAGGCGGCCGGTCGAAGAAACACGACGTTCGACGAATCGTTCTGGGGCGGCGCCGATTTGAATCAGCTGTTTCAGCGCGTGCAAAATGATCAGGCCACAAGCGGCCCGCAAGCACAAGTATTCGCGGCGGGTTTTCGCGAATTCATTAAACAAAAAAAGCTTGCAAGCACCAGTAAAGAGGCCATCGTCGACGGCACACGTCGCGCGTTGAAGGTTGCGATTCAGCGCGAGATGGATCGCCTCGAACATCAGCTGCCCGGTCTGGCGACCGTCGCGAGCGTTAGTCCGTACATCGGGCTCTTGGGAACGGTATGGGGCATCATGAACTCGTTTCGCGGATTGGCAAGCGTGGGGCAGGCAACCCTCGCACAGGTGGCACCGGGCATCGCCGAGGCTTTGATCGCGACTGCGATTGGCCTATTCGCCGCGATTCCAGCCGTGGTTGCGTACAACCGATTCCAGGCACAGCTTGACCGGATCAACGTTCAGCTTGAAACGTTTGCTGAAGAGTTTCTGAACATCCTTCAGCGTCAAACCTAAGTTTTCTGATCGCCATGCGTCGCCGCAAGCTAGTCAATCAAATCAACGTCGTGCCATTTATCGACGTGATGCTCGTGCTGTTGATCGTGTTCATGATCGCAACGCCTTCGTTGCGCACGGGCGAGATCGAGCTTCCGAGCGTGGGCCAATCGCTCACGCAAACTCAAGCCGATCCGATCGAGATCGTTGTTCGTGCGAATGGCAATATTACGATGCGCGAGGCGGGTGATTCGCGCATCACTCGCGATAACGCGGTGCGCAAAATTCTTGATCTGCAGAAGGTGCGTGATCGCCCCGTTGTGATCGCTGCTGATCGCGCCGTTCGCTATGAAGAAGTCGTTTCTTTGCTGGGCGCGTTGCACGCAGCAGGCGTGAAACGCGTGGGTCTGGCAGCTCGGGAAGGTACGTAGGTGTCCGCACGTGGACGGTGCTAGCAAAACTCGAGCGTGGATCGGCGCAATCGTTGTGCATATTCTGCTGGTGGCGGTTCTAGTGTTCAGCGTTCGCTGGAAACAAGAGCCAGCGCAGGTCGTGAGTGCTGATCTGGTGTTGCCTTCGCCAAAAGTCGCACCTACGGCCCCACCACCAACGCCAACGCCACCACCTCCGCCCGAGACGCCGGCACCGACTCCACCGAAGCCGTTGCCGACGCCGCAACCCCCACCAAAAGTTGAACCACCAAAAATAAACGACGCACAGATCAAACGGGAGGAGGCCGAGAAGAAAAAGGCCGTTGAAAAACAAGCCAAAGAGCGTGAAGACGCCGCGAAGAAAAAACAGCAGGATGAAAAACTTGCTAAAGAACTGGCGTTGAAAAAAGAGTCCGAGAAAAAACTGGCCGACACTCGCGCTAGAGAAGTGGCCGACGCAAAAGAGCGCGCACTCAAAGAGCAACGCGACGAGAAAACAAAGCAAGACGCGCTAGAAAAGGCTGCAAAAGAGTTGCGAGATCGCGCTGCCGCTCAAGAGGCGAGCGAGCGTGTGGCTCGCGAAGCCGCGCAACGTGCGCGCGCTAAAGCCGAAGGCGATTGGGTTGCAAAAATACGGGGAAAAATCCGGGGAAACATCGTGCTCGCGTCCGAAGTCGGCGGTAATCCAGAAGCTGTGTTCGAGGTGAATCTATTGCCCACTGGCGAGGTGCTCGACGTACGCCTGACCAAGTCAAGCGGCAGCGCGGCCTACGATCAAGCCGTTGAGCGGGCGATTTTGAAATCGTCGCCGCTGCCGAAACCCGATCAGGCCGACGTGTTCCAGCGTCGGTTGACGCTGCGCTTTCGTCCGTCCGAATAATCGCCGATTGACACAGGCTGAATCGCGGCTTCACAATCTGGGCTCAAAGACTACGTGTTTTCGCTATGAATTCATCAGCAGAAGCCAACGGCGCAACCCCATCCGTTCGCTATTCAAATTTTCGGGAGTTCTACCCGTTTTATTTGCACGAACATCAAAACACGGTTTGCCGAGCACTACATTTCGTCGGCACGTCGATTGCGCTGACGCTCGCCGTCTACGCAGTTGCTAGTTCGCAATGGTGGCTAATTGCGGTCGCAGTGATTCAAGCTTACGCGTGGGCGTGGGTCGGGCATTTCGTGTTTGAGGAAAATAAACCCGCCAGTTTCAAGCAACCGCTTTACTCGTTTCTCGGCGATTGGGTGATGTGGTTTCAATTGCTAACGCGCCAACTCCCGTTTCGCGGGAAGGATGCTTCTTAGTGCAACGCCACGCTTTTATTCACATGGTTCCGGCACTCAATCACTAACGCCTACAAATTGGGGCAACCGCGTGAAAATAGGCATCTATCAAAAAATAAAAAAAACCCCACACAGTCCAATGGCGAATGGAGTTTCATTGAAGTTTACGATCCTGCTTTACGACGGGTCGACCCTCCCGAGCTTTTCGTTCTAACCAGTCAATTTCTTCCTGCACGAACCCTGCTTGCAGTCGCGCGGCGACGTTAAAAGGCGCACGTGGTTGCGGGCCGTCGTAGGCAATCCAGAGTGCTTCGAAACATTGAATCGGATCAAGCCCGCGCTCAGCACAGCAATGGCGAAACCAGCGATTGCCAATGGCAACATGGCCAATTTCGTCACGCAAGATGATCGAGAGAATTTCAGCGCCTCGGTGGTCACCCGCCTGTTTGAGTTTGTCCCGTATTCCTGGCGAAACGTCGAGTCCGCGGGCTTCGAGAATCCGGGGAACTAGCGCGAGCCGCGCGAGAACATCGCCACTAGTTTTCTCGGCCATCTCCCAGAGCCCGTTGTGCGCGGGAAAATCTCCATATGCAAAGCCCAAGGTGTGAAGGTGGTCCTGCAAGAGCGAAAAATGCAGTGCTTCTTCGCGAGCAACGCTGACCCAATCATCGATGAATTGCGCGCCGAGATCGCCGAAGCGCTGCACCATGTCGAGCGCGAGATTGATCGCGTTGAACTCGATGTGCGCGACCGCGTGAATCAGCGTTGCGCGCCCTTCAACGGTTCCGAGGGAGCGGGTAGCGAGTAAGGCCGGAGCTACGAGCAGGGGTTGATCGGGGCGCCCTGGGATGGGTTGCTGGCAATCCGACGTATCCTCGAAGTCGGAAGGCGCGCCGATCGCCTGAACAAGCGACACCTTTTCAATTGGATTGCATTCCGCAAGCGCCCTATAGGCCTGCGCACGGCGCGGATCAGTAGCGCTACCACGTAACGTCATAGAAACTCAAAGCAAACTCGGATCAGCCGTAGGGGGCTCAAATAGTGATCTGACTCGACCCTAGATGAAAACACACGCAGGCAACAAAATCGAATATTGGGTGCGACAATAGCTGCGAGCGGTGAGATTTAACGCAAGCTGCGCCAGATTAAATGTAATTTTACGGCTCTGTATTGTTCAATAAGCGGAAGAGCGACCGGTAAGTTCAATCGATCCATGGTTTCAATCACGAATGATCAACAAACCGAAGTAGCGCGACTGGTTGAGTCGATCGCGTTGCCGATGGCACGTTGGGATCGCGATGCGAAGCTGGTGTTTTGCAATTCGCCGTACGAGCGATGGGTGGGGCGGGCGCGCGAAACGCTAATCGGAAACACTCTTCAAGTCCTGTACGGGCACACGGCCTGGGCCATTGCTCGCCCGCATTTTGACCGCGCATTTGAGGGAAAAACTTCGCGTTACGAGCGCCAGGTGAGAATGTACAGTGGCGAGTTGCGCTGGCATCGTGTGTTGGTGTTTCCCGATAACGCTGAATCGATTGCCCCGCAAACGGTGTTCACGGTAGCCTTCGATATCGAAGATGACATTCGTTTGCGGCAACAACTCGCAGCAAACGAGGCGCGCCTGCGCAGCGTGCTCGAATCGATGTCGATCCCAATCGCGCGCGTGTCAGCCGAACGAACGCTGTCGTATTGCAACTCAACCTATGCGGCACTGATGGGGCGCTCGTCGCAAGAAATCACCGGCATGGCAACCGCTTTCCTGCTCGGAAGCGAAGTCGCAAAAAGAATTGAACCCTTCTATGCGCGGGCGTTTTTAGGCGAAACTGTCGTTTACGATCGGCAACTGCAGAACATAGACCCACCACGCTGGATGCGAGTGAGGCTGCAGCCAGAACGCGACGCGAGCGGTGAGACTCGCTCGATTATCGCGTCGATGTACGACATTGATGCTGATGTCTCTGCGAAACAAGAACTGGAGAACGCCCGCAAGCGTCTTGATGATTTCACCGACAGCATCCCCTTCTCACTGGCCTACATCGACCGCGACGAAATCTATCGATTCGCGAACCGGCAGTTCTTGCAGCGGCACAATTTATCCGCCGAAAAAGTCATCGGGAAACATCCGTCAGTCGCAAGAGGCGAAGCTATTTGGAGCGTGAATCGACCCTATTTTGAACGAGCGATTCGAGGTGAAACAGTTCATCACGAGAGGCCAGTTCGGCTAGCAAATTTAGAAGAACGCTGGACGCGAACGGTGTATGCGCCCGACATTGATGCCGCTGGGAACGTGCGCGGCGTTTACACCACAAGTTTTGACATTCACGAGCTCAAACAGGCGCAATCGGAAATTGCGCGTGTTGATGCGCAGCTATCAGCGCATTTGGCGCGAAGCCCGGTAGCCGTGGTGGAGTACGACAAGTACGGCACGATCGTGCAATGGTCTAAGCGCACTGAGCAGATGTTGGGTCGAACGGCGGAATCAATGCTCGGAACAAAACTCACACTCGAGTTTGTTCATCCTGACGACCAGCAAGAAGTCGGGCAAGTCATCAAGCAAATCCTTTCTGGAGGCGCGCAAACGGTTGTCAATCACCATCGCTATCGGCACGAAAGCGGGCGCTATGTGTGGATCGAGTGGTACACCTCGGTGATGCGCAATGAAGATGGAACGATCAGCTCTATTTTGTCGCTCGGCGTCGACCGCACCGCGCGAGTGGAATCACGGTTGAGGCTTCAACGCCTGGCCGACCGCGTGCCCAATCCGATTACCTACGTTGGGCTTGATCGACGCTACGAATTTATGAACACCGCCTATGTTGAATGGACCGGTATCTCTCGTGACACCATGATCGGTCGCACGCCTCGCGAGGTTCGTGGCGAAGAGCTTGGCGCGATGTTCGAGCGCGCCATTGAGCAAGCATTGGCGGGCGAAGAAACGTCGTTTGAACGCGCGGCAAAGCGCTCCGACGGTGCGGTGAGATGGATGAAAACCTTGGTCTCGCCAGATTTTGACGCGAACGGACGTGTAGTCGGCTGCTACAACGTCTCGTTCGATATCCATGATGCGCGGGTCAGAGAAGAAACGTTGCGAATCGCAGCTGATTACGATCCGTTGACGTCGCTATTGACTCGCCGAGCACTTTTTCGCGAACTTGATGCGACGCTTTCGGTATCAGCAAGACAGCCTGTGACTGTGTTTTTCATTGATGTCGACGGCTTCAAAAAGATCAATGATTCGCAAGGGCATGCGGCTGGCGATGACGCACTGGTTGAGATTGCGAAATGCGTGCGTAAGTGCATGGGTCCGCGCGAGATCGTGGGTCGATTCGGCGGCGACGAGTTTGTCGTAGTGTCGATCGGAACTAACCGCGACCAGTGCGTGGCGTTGGCGCAAGCATTGATTGATTCGGTCTCATCTGCGAACTTGAGCGCGATCACGGAGCAGCCCATTTCAGTGAGTATAGGAGCGGTTATGAGCCAGATAGGCTCGAAGTTCACGAGTGACGAGCTGGTCAAGCTCGCCGATCAAGCCATGTATGTCGCAAAGCGCGAAGGCGGGGGTCGGGTACGATTCGCAGCTGACTAATTTGATTTACCGCACTTCGCGCGGCACTTGTTTCCGTATGCACTTACATATCCTTGGTATCTGCGGTACTTTTATGGGCGGGATCGCAGCGCTCGCACGCGAATCGGGCCATCGGGTCACCGGTTGCGACGCCAACGTCTATCCACCCATGTCAACCCAGCTTGAGTCGCTCGGAATTGAGCTCGTTGCTGGATACGGCGCGGAACAGCTTGCGCTCAATCCCGACGTGTTCGTGATTGGCAACGTCGTGTCGCGTGGAAATGCGTTGATGGAGGCGATCTTAGACGCTGGCGCCCGATACGTTTCAGGCCCGCAGTGGCTCGCGGAAAACGTGTTGCGCGGTAAACATGTTTTGGCGGTAGCCGGAACGCACGGGAAAACCACAACAACGTCGATGCTGAGCTACGTATTGGACGCTGCGGGTGTCGCAAGTGGATTTCTGATCGGCGGCATCGCCAAAGATCATGGGATCTCGGCTCGACTGCGCGCGAAAGACGGACGCGAAGCAAAATATTTTGTCGTTGAAGCGGACGAATATGACACCGCTTTCTTTGACAAGCGAAGCAAGTTTGTTCACTACGGACCACGCACCGCAGTGCTCAACAATCTCGAATTCGATCACGCCGATATTTTTCCCGACCTGGCTGCGATAGAGCGTCAGTTTCACCATCTGGTGCGATCGGTTCCCGCATCTGGGCGCATCATCGTGAACGCAACTAGCGCTGCGCTGCGCGCGGTGCTCGCGATGGGCTGCTGGTCGCAACGCGAAAGCTTTGGCGACGAGTCAGGCTGGCATTTCACCTCCGAAGGGCAACTCGATTTTGCGGGCGAACGATTTGGCGAGTTAACGCTGAAAATGCCCGGGGAACACAACCGCATGAACGCAATGGCCGCGATCGCCGCTGCGCGCCACGTCGGCGTTGATCCGAAAGTCGCGTTATCTGCGCTTACACAGTTCGGCGGTGTTGCGCGGCGAATGGAGCTGCGGGGAGAGGTAAACGGCGTTCGCGTTTACGATGATTTCGCGCATCACCCGACAGCGATTGCCGCATCGATTGGCGCGCTGCGTGAAACACTACGCGGCAACGAACGAATCGTTGCGGTGTTCGAGCCGCGCTCGAACACGATGAAGCAAGGTGCGATGCGCGACGCTCTCGCTCCGAGTTTGGCAGGCGCTGATCTGGTGTATTCGTTTTCGGGTGCCGTGAATTGGAATGTGGGCGAAGCGCTCGAATCGATCAAGGAAAAAAGCCGTGACGTGAAAGACTTGCAACAGCTCGTCGATACCCTTGTGGCGAACGCGCGTCGAGGCGACCATCTGCTGTTCATGAGTAACGGCGGATTCGGGGGAATTCACTCAAAAGTGCTTCAGGCGCTCACGAATCGTACGGTCTGAGCCTTCGCACACACGACGTTTGCGCAACATTCGAGCGAACGGCTCATGTTTCCTTAAAATCAAGGGTTTGCTACTCAACGGACACTTATCGTGTTTGAACAATTTCGCGCGAATGAACCCGAGCTCTCTCGGATTCAGTCCCTCATCGCCTCCCGTGATCTGAAAACTGCGGCCGTTGCGCTCAACGCGCTACAAAAAACGTCGCCGAATGATCCTCGTGTCTACTCAATCGGGGCTGATCTCGCCCTAGCTGCGAACAACCCAACGGCAGCGATTGACGCTGTTTCGCGAGCCTCCGCGCTCAACACAAGTTGGGTGCATCCTCGTTTTCAGCGAGCCCAAGCCCTAACCGTCCAAGGCAAACTGCAAGAGGCGCTAGACGAGTGCCGCCAGATCGCGCAAGCTGCACCGCGCTACTTGCCCGCGGTTGAACTTGCCGCTACGTTGTATCGTCGTCTTGGTGATGGGGCTGCCGCTGAAGGATTGTTGCGCGCCGCGCAGAAAGCTAACCCTACCGAGCCCGGAGTCGACTTTCTCCTTGCTCAGACCATCTCTGCAACCGCGCCCGACGAAGCCATTGCCTTGTTGGAGAAAGTTCTCGCTGCGCAGCCCGCGAACACCTCCGCCATGATCCAGCTTGCTGAGCTTCACACCGCTCGAGGCGACAGCAAACGAGCGCTCAAATTGGCCGCAGACGCGCTGGCGATTGCACCGAACGATGAGTACGTTGTGTATCACTCGGCTCGCGCGCGAGGCGAGCAACCGGATCGCATACCCGCCAGCATTGTGCGAGCACTCTACGCCGACTACGCCGCTTTTTTTGATCGTCAAGTACTCAAGATTCTGCAATACCGTCTGCCGGAATTGTTCGCAACAAAGATTCGTGATCGATTTCCCGGCCTCAACATCAACCTCCTCGATCTCGGTTGCGGAACTGGGCTCTTGGGCGCTGCGCTTGGGCGCATTAACGGCTACTTCGTGGGCGTTGATGTGTCAAAAGAAATGGTTGAACAAGCAGAGCGCCGTGACGTCTATCACCGCCTCCACCTCGTAGATCTAGGCGAGGCGCTCGCAGCAACCGACGCGAACGAATACGAAGTGATCGTCGCTACCGATGTGCTCATATACGTGGGCAAACTAGAGCAGTTCATTGCTGATGCGGCGCGTGTGTTGCGTCCAAGCGGCGCACTCTATTTCAGCTGCGAAGCGGCCACCGAAGATGAGGGCGATGTGTTCCTGCGCTCCACCCATCGCTTCGCTCACTCAAAGCACTACGTTCAACGCTTGTGTGAATCCAACGGGTTGAAGCTGGCTGAAATTGAAGACGTTGTTGTTCGGCAAGAAGGTGGACAGCCGATCCATGGGTTCATGGTGTGCGCGCTAAAGTCGCAGGCGATCTAGTCCGTGGCTATCTCTCTTGATGATCGTCTGGTGGTCGCGATATCTTCGCGAGCACTTTTCGATTTGTCAGAGAGCCACGCCGTGTACGAGCAACAAGGGGTGGAGGCGTATCAAGCACACCAGGTCGAGCGCGAGTCGATCGTGTTGTCGCCGGGTGTTGCATTCGACCTTGCACGCAAGCTGTTGGCGCTGAACGTATCGGGTCGACCTTACGTTGAGGTGGTGCTTTTGTCGCGCAATAGCGCCGATACCGGGTTGCGTGTGTTCAACGCTATTCAACACTATGGGCTTGCCATCACTCGCGCGGTTTTTACGAGCGGCAGCGACACCTCTCGCTACGTGTCAGCGCTAGGCTCGCACCTGTTTTTGTCTGCCGACGCTGGAGACGTGTTGCATGCGTTGCAGCACGGCCACGCTGCTGCGACCATCGTGCCGCGTGCGCCGCACGACAGCGTTGATTCAGGCGCAAAGCCCAACGAGCTGCGTATCGCCTTCGACGGCGATGCCGTGTTGTTTTCTGACGAAGCCGAACGTGTTTATCAGGCAAGCGGTCTGGAAGCGTTCAGTCGTTCTGAGCAAGCGGCTGCCGCAACGCCGCTTGAAGGCGGCCCGTTTCGCGGTTTCTTACAGGCGCTTCACCGCATCCAAACAGAATTCCCTCGCGACCAACAGCCGATCCGCACGGCGTTGGTGACTGCGCGCAGCGCACCCGCCCATGAGCGGGTGATCCGTACGCTGCGCAAATGGGGCATTCGTATCGACGAGGCGCTCTTTTTGGGTGGGCTCGACAAATCCGAATTCCTGCGCGCTTTTGGCGCAGACATTTTTTTTGATGACCAACGTCGCCATGTCGAATCGGCAAGTCGCGTGGTCGCTGCGGGGCACGTGCCCCACGGCATTACGAACAGCAAACAATGACCCACGCCATTTTTGAAGACGACGGACAGCTTAAGTTCGGCACCGTCACAGCAACTTCCGACGCTTCCACACACATTGAAACCAAGGAGGGACGTCGATTAAAGATTAAGTCGACTAATGTTATTTTCAAGCTTGTCGCCCAAGATATTTGGGCGATAAAAGCGGAAGCCGAAACGCTTAAAGATGGATTAGATCTCACGCTATTGTGGGAGAGCGCGGGAGCGGCGGGCGAGCGCGGGTTTGCAGATTTTGCTCGCGAGTATTTCGGTGAGCAGGCGACGGTGGCGCAAATTGCTGCAACGCTTCTTGCGCTCCACTCCGCGCCAATGTATTTCTACAAGCGCGGCAAGGGAATTTACAAACCCGCACCTGCCGATGCGCTTAAAGCGGCGCTGGCCGGGGCGGAGCGAAAAGCCCGCGAAGCGGAACAAGTCGCGGCGTGGGTTGATGAACTCGTTGCGGGTCGTGCTCCCGATGCGATTGTGCTGCAATGGTTGAAATTGCTTCATGCACCCGACAAACAATCGCTTGAGTACAAAGCGCTGGCGGCGGCGGTCGAAAAAGCGCGGATGGCGCCTATTGCGCTACTCGCGAAATGCGGCATCATCGCCTCGACGCACGCATTGCATTACGGAAAGTTTTTGCTCAACGTTTTTCCGAAGGGCACCGCGTTTCCGCCAACGGATGCGCCTCAGGTGCCGGATGATTTGCCGGACGCTGAGGTGCGCGCGTTCAGCATTGACGACGATTCGACGACTGAGATTGACGATGCGTTTTCCGTCACCCAAACCGCGACGGGTCATCGCATTGGCATTCACATCGCTGCGCCCGCGCTTGGCATCGCCGTTGACTCTGCCCTTGACAAAATCGCGCGCGATCGCTTGTCAACGGTTTACATGCCAGGCAACAAGATCACGATGCTTCCGGATGCAGCGTGCGCGCAATATTCACTAGATGCCGGACGCGAGCTCCCCGCGCTCTCGCTTTATCTCGATGTTGATGCGGCCCTTGAGGTCAAACACGTCGAAACCAAAATCGACCGAGTTCACATCGCGCAAAATCTGCGTATTCCTGCGCTTGACGCGAGTACCTGGATGGAGCCAGGCGATAAGTCTTCGCCATTTGCCGCTGAGCTCAGGCTGCTGTACCGACTCTGCGCGCAGCTTCAGGGTGTGCGCGGTGAGCAAGCGGTCAATCGTATCGATTACAACTTTACGGTCGTCGGTGATCCCGACGCCAGCGACTCGCGCATTGATGTTCGTCCGCGTGCGCGCGGTTCGGCCATTGATGTCATCGTCTCTGAGCTCATGATCTACGCCAACGTAGCCTGGGCAAAGGTGCTCGCAGATCGCGGCGCCACCGGCATGTTCCGCGTCCAGGCTGCAGGCAAGACGAAGATGAGTTCACAAGCGGGCGCACACGAGGGGCTGAACGTGCCGCACTACTTGTGGGCCACGTCGCCGCTGCGTCGATATGCCGACTTAGTCAACCAGCGTCAAATCATGTCAGTGGTTCGCGGTGAGGCGCCTGCGTACGCGCGTGGCGACGCGAAACTGCTCGCAGCCATTGCTGATTTCGATGCAACCTATGGCACTTACAACGAATTCCAACAGCAGATGGAGTTTTACTGGTGTTTGCGCTACATCGTCCAAGAAAAGATTGAGCGCGTTACAGCGACGGTGATTCGCGAAAATCTGGTTAGGTTTGATTCACTCCCGATCGTGCAACGGGTCAACGATATGTCAGCGCAGGAGCCCGGTGTAAAAGTGGTGCTCGCCATCGCTGAAGTGGATTTATACGAGCCGACGTTGCATCTGCGCTTTGTAGAAAAAATCGTTTGATCCCCGCGCGTTTTCGGCAACGGCTTTTGCAGTAAACGCTCATAAAATCAAAGCGTGAGAGCAAAACCCCACAAATCCATCGTCTACCAGCGCCCGGCAGTTGTCGCAAAAATGAGCCCGCTGCTGACATGGACGATTATGGCGTCGGTGGCGGTTCATGCCGTTGTGCTCTCACTCCACTTTAAATTGCCAGATTTGTTTAAGCCACCCGCGGTGTCGCCGCCACTTGAAGTTTCGTTGGTCAACGCGAAGACGACGAGCAAACCGAGCAAGGCAGACTTTCTCGCGCAAGCTAACCTCGATGGCGGTGGCAACACCGATGCCAAACGTCGGCTGAGCTCACCGCTGCCGCGCGCTGCCATTGATGCGCAACAGATGCAGCTTGCGCTTGCGCAAGAGCAAGTGCAATCGCTTGAACGGCAAACCCGTGAGCTGATGCAACAGCTGCGCAGCAAGTCACAGGCCGCCAATCAACGTGAGGCAACGGAATCGACTAAAGCCGAAGCCGCGAGCACGATGAAGCAACTCTCGGAGAAAGCGCTTGAGCTTCAGCGGCTCGAAGCACAGATCGCGCGTGAGTTCGATAACTATCAGCAACGGCCGAAGAAGCGACACATTGGCGCCCGCGCAGCTGAGTATCGTTTTGCTCGCTATGTTGAAGATTGGCGGCAAAAAGTTGAGAAAGTGGGAAACGACAACTATCCTGCCGTTGCGCGTGAACGACGAATTCACGGGTCGTTGGTGCTCACAGTGGGCATCAAAGCCGACGGCCGCGTTGAGTCGGTTGAGATTGATCGCTCATCCGGGCAGCGCATCCTTGACGCTGCTGCGCTCAAAATTGTCGAACGTGCCGCGCCTTATTCGCCGTTTCCTGCGGATGTCCGCGCGGATACTGACATCCTCTACATCACGCGGACTTGGAGCTTTACTCGCGAAGGTGAGTTAGAGAGCAAAGGCGGCGCATTTCCAGCCGAGCAAACCCCCGCCCCGGTGCGAAAGCTGTAGCGTCGCGATGCGTACGTTATTGCGAGCCTTCAGCGCCGTCATTCTCATGTGCATCGTGCTCTTCGTCGCAGCACAGTGTTACTTTTTCGCGTTCGTCCTCTGGTTTGCCAACCATCCCCCTGATCGCACTGCGTTTATGTCGTATCGCCTCGGGGAACTTCATGAAAAAGCGCCGAATGCAACGCTCAAATATCAATGGGTGGACTACGAAAAAATATCGCGTAACTTAAAGCGAGCGATGATTGCGGCAGAGGACTCCAAATTCGTCGACCACGAGGGCTTCGATTGGGAGGGTATCGAACTCGCGATGGAAAAAAACAAGCAACGCGGAAAGTTCGTTGCCGGCGGCTCGACAATTACGCAGCAGCTCGCGAAAAACTTGTTTCTGTCGCCTGAAAAGTCGTATCTGCGCAAGGGGCAAGAAGCAATCATTACGCTGATGCTCGAATACACGCTCGATAAAGAGCGCATTCTTGAGCTCTATCTCAACGTAATCGAATGGGGCAACGGGGTGTTCGGCGCAGAAGCTGCCGCGCGGCGCTATTTCGGTGTGGGCGCGTCGCAGTTAAGTGTTGAGCAAGCCGCGAGGCTCGCTGCAATGGCACCAAACCCGCGGTTTTATGAGCGCAACGGTAACGCGCCCGGCTTACGAAAAAAAATCGGCATTATTGTGGCGCGGATGCCTCAAGTCGAGTTACCTGAATAAACGCGACATCGCCCTGTCTTAATGGGCGATGAGAACGACAGCTAGAATTTAGCAGTCGCAGTTCCTATCAATCCATTGGACATCTTCTCTCCATGCCCGAAGCTCTCGACAAAGAGTCGCTTTCTGCGAGCGTGGATGACGCGCTCACCGAGGCGCTCGCCGAAGTAATCGCGTTAGTCCGACAGTACCGGCTGCTGTCTGGATTTGCGCAGTCGTTACCCGAGACGATTGCGCAGGCGCACAAAAGTCCGGTACTCGACGGCGTGCTCACCACGCTGCGCGCGAAGCTCGAAGATCTTCACCCCGCTGACGTTGCACACATTCTTGAAGCCTTGCCGCTTGACGAGCGGCTCT
This sequence comes from Betaproteobacteria bacterium, assembly GCA_013298695.1. Classification (GTDB taxonomy): domain Bacteria; phylum Pseudomonadota; class Gammaproteobacteria; order Burkholderiales; family Casimicrobiaceae; genus Casimicrobium. The sequence continues at coordinate 341,935 of JAAFIS010000002.1, read as the reverse complement.
TCGTTTGGGATTTAGTCAAGGCTGAGCGCGACGGCGACATTCTTGTTGAAACATCGGATGCAGTGCGCGAGAGTCTGATCGCGAGTATGGATGCGCCCGAGCTGGTGGCCGCTGCGGCCACGCTCGACGCTGAAGACATTGCCGAGCTCGCGCCCGATCTTCCGTTTGAAGTGGTGGAAGAGGTCAAGCGTGCACTTGATCCCGAAGAGCGAGAGCAGCTGCGGCAAGCGATGTCGTACGAGGAAGACATGGTCGGTGCGCTCATGGATTTCGACATGATCGAAGTGCGCGCCGATGTTTCGCTCGAAGTCGTGATGCGCTATCTGCGCCGCTTCGATGAGTTGCCTGCCAATACAGATCAGGTTTTCGTTGTTGATCGCGACGACCGGCTACTCGGCGTGCTCCCGACCAACGTGATTTTGGTCACTGACGAAGAACGTTTGGTCAGCGACGTGATGATCGAGCCGCCCATTCGATTTGAAGCCACCGATCATGCCGACTCGGCCGCTGCGGCGTTTGAACGATACGACCTCGTCTCTGCGCCCGTAGTCGACGCCAAGGGCGAATTGGTGGGGCGCGTAACGGTCGCGGAAGTGCTCGATTTCGTTCGCGAAAGCGCGGAAGAAGACGCCCGCAAGGTCGCGGGTTTGCGCGAAGAAGAGGACGTGTTCGCGAGTGTTTGGAAGAGCGTTAAAAACCGCTGGCAATGGCTTGCGCTTAACTTAGTCACCGCCTTCATCGCCTCGCGCGCAACCGACTTGTTTCAAGGCTCGATCTCAAAACTTGCGGTGCTCGCCGTCCTGCAAACCATCGTGGCCGGCATCGGCGGCAACTCAGGCAACCAAACGCTCACTATGATCGCCCGCGCGATTGCGCTCGGACAAATTGGCAGCGAGCATTTCCGCCGCCTCATCCGAAAAGAAATCAGCGTTGCGCTACTAAACGGCGTGATTTTCGGCGGCATCATCGGCATCGTGATCGGTGTGATGGAGCAAAGCTGGGGCTTAGGCTTGGTGCTTACCGGCGCGATGACGCTCAATCTCGTACTTGCCTCAATCATGGGCGTCGTCATCCCGATGTGGCGTCATAAGAGCGGGCGCGACCCGGCGCAGGGCGGCAGCGTACTCTTGACGGCAGTGACCGATACCGGCGGGTTCTTTATTTTTCTCGGACTCGCAACGATATTTCTCGTCCGCGCCGCTAACAATTAGTTTGACGCTTGCGCTGCGACCCAACGTTTACTGGCGCTAGACTGCTAACAACGCTTGTCTCGTGAATTGTCAAACGTCGCTGACGGCCCAATTAAGAACGCGCGATGAAGAGAATTGTCATGCCGTGGCGGCCGAAGTAGCTGCTGAGCATAGGCAGTAGTTCCTGATTCGAATCGACGAGCCGGGTGGATCACGCGAAGCAATAGGGTTACAGCGAAGTTTTCTTTCGAGCACGCCAAGGCGTCGTCAACATGCCGGGCACCGTTTGCCACGCGTAGGCATTCAATGCTGAAAGCCCCGATGTAGCGGTGTGTTTCGTTCCCGGAACGTACGTACCGATTAGCCGATCCCAGCACGACAATAAACCGCCGTAGTTTGAATTGGTGAACTGTTCTGCGGGATCGTGATGTAGCCAATGCGCAGTGGGCGGCACGAGCAGCCACGAAAGATAGCGTTCAATCCATGCGGTGGATCTCGGAGACCACGCGATCGCAGCATGATGAAAATGCGAGTTGGTCATCGCTAGAACATCGCGCACTAGCAGCGCTTCAAGCGGCGCGCCCAGCGCGATCAGAAGCAGCGCGCGCACCACCAGCCCCACCACAACCGCCAGCGGATGTTGTCGCAACGTCGTGGTCGCATCGAGCCGCTTATCTGAATGATGAACGCAATGCAAAAGCCAAAGCGGCTTCAGCGCATGGCTCGCGCAGTGCAGCGCGTAATCAGCGAAGTCCGCGACTAGAAAACCGATGACCGCTGCGGCCCAAAAAGGGACATTGAGCGCTGGCAAAAGGCCAATGCGCTGTTGCACAAGGTACGCGCTGAACTGAGCGAACGGCTGCGCCGCAACGATGGCAATCAGCGCGGTCGCAATGAGCCAGATCGAAAGGTTGCGCAACCCATGAGCAATCCTTGCGCGAGGCGTCCACACATAGCGCGGACGAATCGATTCCACCAGCAGAGCAATTGCAAGACCGCCGAAAAGCGCAATCCAGAAAATTTGGTCCAACATTAGCGAAGCTGCAATGCGGGTGAATCAAGTCCCAATAGTAGCGCGATCAAACTTACTCGCACTCATTGCGCGCTCGATCACGCCGGCTACCAGGCAGTTCGAATGATGTTTTGTTCCGCACTCAACCAAGCTGTCACCGCCTCCGGCAGCGGTTTCGCGTAGATCGGTAGGTTCATCGCTGCGTAAGACGCTTGGTTTTTTACGAGCCCGCTTTTGCCGACGGCTGCGCCTTTCATATAGCCTGCCGCGCACACGCGGTCGCCGTCTGCGAATTCAAATCGCATGAAATTCCAGTGTTCGTCGCAGGCGTCAAGGCGAAAGCGCAAGGTGTAGCGCTGAAACGGATTCAGACCACGGCGATAGGTGATGAATGCGCCGCCAGACATGGGCCGCCAGCCGTTTTTGATGAGAACCTTTGCAAATCCGGTGCGCACGAAATACTCGATCAGCATCAGATCAATGATCGTGAGGTAGCGGCCGTTATTCATGTGGCCATTGATATCTAGATCATTGGGCCAGACGCGCAGGCTTCTGGTGAGCGTGTCGCCGATCTGGATTTGCGGCAAACGCCACGCGCGCACGATTGCCCAGAGCAGACGTAAGTAGAGGTTCATGGCGCGGAAATCTTGAAAATTGTGATTCGCCATTATAGTTCAATATTGAACTAACAAGTTCATGATTGAACCTTCATTCATGTTTGATTGATAATTAAGGCAATGAAAGCTAAGCCAATATCTAGCGTGCAATCCTCAGCAGTCGGCCCGCGTAGCGCAGCGACCACGCAAAGGCTTGCGGCCGAAACCGCTCAGCCCTCGCAACTCGCGCTGCAGTCGTGGCTGAGCGTTGTTCGCGCTTACAACCTGTGTGATGCGGTGATGACGCAGCGGCTCGGCGCGCTTGGTTTGCACCTTGCTGAGCATGAGGTGCTCGTAAATTTGTTGCGTGAGTCAGGGATCACGCAACAGCAGTTAGCGCAGCGCTGTTTCGTGGCGAAGAGCGGCGTGAGCATGTTGGTGTCGCGGATGGAGGCGGCGGGGCTCGTGCGTCGCGAGGCGAGCGCCCAGGATGCGCGCGCGTGGCTTCTATCACTCACCGCGAAAGGCGCGAAACTCGCACACAAAGCGCATGCGGTGCAAAACGAGGTGTTACTCGCGATGGTCGCGCCGCACTCCGACGATGATCTCGTGCGGATCGGCGAGGCAATGAATCAAACTTCGGAGACTTTGACCGCGTTGCGCGACTCGTTTGTTAAATGACTTAACGCGTTGCAGCGAGACGCTCGTCCTGCATAGTTTGAGAGATCAGCAACTGCCGCAGTCGCCCAATATAACTGGGCAAGCGCAAGATTTAAGTATTTCGTCGAGATATTGATGAAATACGATGATCGCCCAATTAAATTGGGCGAAAAAGCCTAAATATGAATCCGAGTTTGGATCAGGTTATTTCGGACGCTTTGATTCGTCGATATCCATGAAATGCCAAAAGTGTTGGCGGAATGGATTGCGCTTGTAATTGATCAGCCACGGCTGCATCACCACGTTTTGGTAGCGGAACACCCCCGGAACCCACACTGAGTTCGCCATCGCGATATCGTTCATCGCAGCGTAAAGCGCCCAGCGCTTCGGACCGATGGGCAGCGTTTGCGCTTTCTCATAGAGCTCGTCGTATTGCTTGTCACGAAGGCGCGCGAAATTCGATTGACCAATGTTTTTCGAATACAAAAGCTGAACGAACGAGTTGCCATCGGTTGCGGCGGAAATCCAACCGAGCCCCCAGAATTGAACCTGACCGGCGCGCCCTTGCTTCAGTAGGTCGGGCCATTTTTGCGTGTTGAATTGAACTTTGATCTTGAGCGCGTCAAATGTTTTCTTCCACAGTTCATCGGTTTCGCGATCAAGGGCGCGCGGCGTCGAGGAGCGCGTAACCACAAGCGGCTTGCCGTCAGGGAGTTCGCGGAAGCCGTCGCCGTCAACATCTTTGTATCCAAAGTGGTCGAGCAGCGCGTTGGAAAGTTGCACATCCTGACGAATACTGTTTTTCTGGTTGGCGCGATGCCCCGTCTGCGTCGGCGGAATGATTTGATTTGCAGGCGTGGCCTGATCGCGGAACACAATGCGCACGTAGTCGTCGTTGGGAAACGCCATGATGATGGCGCGACGCAGTGCGATTTTCTCCAGCGAGCGTCCGCCGACAATGGGGTCTTCCAAATTGAAAAAGTCATACGACAACGCGGGTTCAATCGCTCGCTGATGCTTCACGCCCTTCGCTGCGAGCGCGGGATCGAGTTTGCCCGCTTGCACAACGCTTGCGATCATGTCGATGCCCACAAACTCATAATCGAGCGCGCCCGATTTAAACGACAACAAGCGTGGATTGCCTTCTTCGATGATGTTGATTTCAACGTTACCAACGAGCGGAATTTTTTTCCCTTTGTTGCGCGCGAGCGTCTCGGCATCATCGGGCTCACCCTCGGTTACGAACAGCTCCTCGCGGAAGTTTTCGTTTTTGATGAGCGCAATTTTGCTGCCCTTTTTCCAGTCTTTAATGCGATACGGACCCACGCCCACGGGGTTGTTCATCACGCGACCGCCTGGATCTCGATAAGTCTCAATCACTTCGCGGGCAACGGGCGACCAGTTGTAGCCCAACATCAGTTCGATCAACACGTAATCAGGGCGCACGAGCTTCATCTGCACCGTATAGCGATCAATCGCCTTTAACCCTTCAACCGGTTTGTCGTAGTCGAATTTCCCCGTTTTTTTCGCCTCAGCAACGTGCTCGTCCATGCCCACAACTTTGCCGTCGATGTGCCACAGGCTTGGCGAGATCAGTTTCGGATCCAGCATTCGCTTCCACGAATACACGAGATCTTCCGCCACCAACTCGCGCTTCTTTCCCTTAAACACGGGGTCATCAGCAAAGTACTGCCCTTTTTTGATCTTGATCTTCCACGTCAATCCGTCGGGGGAAATCTCAGGCAACCCATCGGCGATCGATCCGCGCAGTTTCATAGGCCGCACGTAGTAGTCAAACTCGTACATCACGTCGAAGATCGCGTTATTTACGTGACCGGAATACAGGTCATTTGTTGCCTGAGGATCAAAACCGGTAACGTCGACCTGGAACGCGACGCGAACGGTCTTCGACATATCGGTAGCGTGCGTTAGCGAGAGCGGCGCGCCCATGAGCGCGGCGAGGGCAAACGTAGAGAAACAGCGTGACACAAAGCGGTTCATGGCTTGGCGCGGGTAAAAACTAGAAGCGCGAATTATCGCGTGTTCTGTGTTGCGCAGAGTGCGCGGACGATGTGCCCTCTCCCTTCAAGCGGGAGGTTGGGATGGGGTTGGCTGCGCTCAGGGAGAGAAACGCCACCGCCTGCCCCGCCCTTCCCTTGAAGGTGAGGGTTAACTCGCAAAAGATGGCAGCTGTTTTACTGCCGCTTACTCGCGTCAATATCCACAAACTTCCAAGGGGTGCGCCAGTACGGATGGCGCACGTAATTCACTAGCCACGGCTGGCTGACCTCGTTGGAATAGGTGTGATAACCGAAATCCATCACCGTGTTGGCCGCTGCGATCCGCGACATTGCGGCATAAAGGCGGTCGCGCTCCGAGCCGAGTGGTCTGGATTGTGCGAGGTCGTAGAGCCGGTCGTACTCGGCGTCTTTGAAACGCATGTCGTTGATGGCGTCGAAGTTGCGCGAAACGAGCAGACTTGCATAGCCGTCTCCGCTTGGCCCGCCCGCAATCCAGCTCCAACCCCAAGACGCGAGCTTCCCGGTGCGCGACATCTCGATCAAATCAGGCCACTTTTGTTTGAAAAATTCAATCCGGATGCCAATCGCATCCATGCTCTTTTTCCAAATCTCGTCCTGATCGCGCGAGCGGCTGTCGGTTGTGCTGGAGCGCGTAAAGGTGAGCGGTTTACAGCCCGGTGCTTCACGATAGCCGTCACCATCGCAGTCTTTATATCCAAAATGATCGAGCAGCGCGCGAGCAAGTGCAGGATCGTAAGGTGGACGGAGTTTTAAGTTGGGGGAGTGCCCCGATTGCGTTGGCGGGATGATTTGCTGCGCGATTTCGGCTTGATTTTTGTACACGGTTTCAAGCTCGCGCCGATTGTCAAACCCCATCACAATCGCGCGTCGCAGTGCGTTTTTTTCCAGAGACGTTCCGCCGACTACCGGATCGTCCATATTGAAATAGTTGAAATTCAAAATGGGTTCGAGCGCGCGTACGTGGCGCATGCCTTTCGCTGCGAACTCGGGCTTGAGCTTCACGCCGTCAAACATCCGATCATGAAGCGCAAGCGGCACCGCAAGGGCGTCGATTTCACCGCTTTGAAAACCCAGTATGCGCGGCAAACCTTCTTCGATGACGCTGATTTCGATCCGATCGAGCGCGGGAACGCGCCACTTCGAAACGCCCCCGTCTGCTAGCGGCGCATACTGTTCGCGATAGTTGGGGTTCTTTACGAGTACGATGCGGCTCGATCGCTTCCATTCGCTTTTCGCCAGAACGAAGGCGTTCGTGCCAATCGGATTTTCACGAACACGATTGCGTTCATCGCGATATTTTTCGATGACCTCCCGAGCTACCGCAGAGAAAGCGACGGCGGTCAGGTCATACAGGAATTCGTATTGTGGTTTCTCGAAAACGATTTGGAATCTGTAGCGATCAATCGCGCGCAATCCGGCCACTTCTGCGTCGTAATCAAACTTGCCCGACTTCTCTGCCGATTCGCGCACCGGCTTCATGCCAACGATTTTGTTTTCAACCACGTAATAGTTTGGCGATGCGATCTTAGGATCGATCAACCGCTTGATTGAATAGACGTAATCCGCCGCAACCAATTCGCGTTTCTTGCCGCCGAACGCAGGATCGTCTGTGAAGAAGATGCCTGGTTTCACAATCATTGTGTAGGTCCGACCGTCAGCAGAAACTTCAGGCAGCGCTGCGAGCGTTGCCGGGCGCAGTTTGACGGGGCGCGCGTGATAGTCGTATTCGAGCGGCGAATCGAAAATCATCCGCGCGATGTCGCTTGACGGAATATCATCAATTGCCGCCGGATCAAAAGTAGATTCGGCAGCGGTGAACGCGAGTCGCAATGTTTTCGGTGTGTTTTGGGCGCCCGCGGTTGTCACCCAGCTCGCGCAGGTCACTGCGAGCGCGAACACACTGAGCGTGAAAACGATGCTGCGACCTACGCTTTGCATCTCGACTAACCTTTCAATGCTTTTTCAATATCTTTTGCGATGGACGCGGGTTCGTCCTGCGGCGCAAAGCGCTTCACTTTGTCGTCCGGCGTCACCAAAAACTTAGTGAAATTCCATTTCACGGACTCGCTGCCGAGCAAACCTGGTGCTGCCTTCTTTAGATGCGCGAATAGTGGGTCAGTGTTGTCGCCATTGACGTCGACTTTGTCGAACATGGGGAAGCTCACCCCGTAATTCAGCTCACAAAAACTCTCGATATCTTTGGCTTCGCCCGGCTCTTGTCCGCCGAATTGGTTACACGGAAAACCGAGAACGACCAGCCCTTGATCTTTGTATTTTTCGTGCAGCTCTTGCAAGCCTTTGTACTGCGGCGTGAACCCGCACTCGCTTGCAGTGTTCACGATCAGCAGGGTCTTGCCTTCGTATTTTGAGAGCTTAGTTTTTTTGCCCTTGATGTCGGTGGCTGTGAAGTCGTAGGTGGTGGTCATAGTTGTTGAATGCAGAGAGTAGGCGCGGGCTTGACCGCGCGTTTAGGAAGACTCAGCGCGGTCAAGCCCGCGCCTAAATGTTCGTGGCGTGCTGTCAAAGCGCAGCAAATCCGCGCAACAAATCCTCTTTCAAATCTTCTAGGTCCTCGAGCCCAATGTTTAATCGAATCAGCGCGCCTTTGTGCGGCCAATTCGGGCGTGACTTTGCAAGGTCATAGGTTAACGCGAGCGAGCCGACGCCGCCCCAGCTTGCGCCGATCTGAAAGAGTTCGAGCGCATCAATGAATCTCGCGGCTGCGTCGGCTCCAAACTCATCGTTCAAAATAAACGAAAATACACCCGTTGCCCCAGTAAAATCGCGCTTCCAAATCAAATGACCTGGACATTGACTTAGTGCTGGATGCAGCACTTTGCCCACTTGCTTTCGGGCGATAAGCCAATGAGCTATATCGGTTGCAACGCGTTCCACATGTTGAATACGCATCGGCATCGTCGGCAATCCACGCAACACGAGGTACGCATCATCCGGCGCAACGCACTGCCCCGTTTGCAGCGCTGCATCTTTCACGCGGCGCCAGGTCGCTTCATCTCTCAAAGTGATCGAACCCATCACCAGATCGCTATGGCCGGCAGGATACTTCGTTAGCGCGTGCACCGAAATGTCCGCGCCTTTTTCAAACGCGCGCAGATACCAGCCCGCGCTGTACGTGTTGTCAATCGCAACGAGTGCGCCGCCGTTGTGTGCTGCCTCCGCAATCGCGGGAAGATCGCTGACTTCCATCGTGATCGAGCCCGGCGTTTCCACCCATACGAGCTTTGTATTTGGCTTCATCTGCGCCGCAATGCCCGCGCCGATCATCGGATCGTATTGCTCAACGATCACGTTCATTTGTTTGAGCAAGCCGTTCGCGAGCGTTTTCACCGGTTCGTAGACATTGGACGGAATCAGCACGTGATCGCCGGGTTGCACAAACGGAATGAAGGCGTACGCTACGGCTGCGAGTCCGGATGGGAAGAGCACACTGTTGAAACCGCCTTCCCATTCTGCGATGCGATTTTGCAGATCGCGCGTGGTGGGCGTACCGCTCGTGCCGTAGGTGTAAATCGATTCATCAAAACCGGAGCGGGTTTTCCATTTCTCGGTGTTTTCGAAAAGCACGGTGGATGCGCGCTCAGTCCCCGGCATGAGCGAGCGAAAGCCCGGCGAGACCGGGCGCGCGGGGTGAATCAAATTCGTGGCGGGGCGACGGCGAACGGATGCAGGTTTTGTCATTTTGTGAGTGTAGCCGCGCGTGTTGCACTTGTGTGCTGCTTACAATCATCCGCAGTAAAAGAGGAGGCGTAATGGCAATTTCAAAAATCTCACGATTGAACGTGATGCTCGTGTTCGCGGCGGCATTGATTAGCGGCGCAAACGCGCATGCGAAGCCTAGCAGCGCAGCGAAACCAAAGCTCGTCGTGGTGGTGATGGTTGACGGGTTGCCGATGGAGCAGCTCTACAAAAATCGCGATCTCTTCGTTGCCAACGGTTTCCGCCGCTTCATGGATCACGGCGCAGTGTTCACCGACGCGCATCAAGCGCACGCGTTTACCGTAACCGCACCTGGACACGCCGCGGTACTCACCGGCGCTTATCCGTATCAACACGGCATCATTGGCAACGATTGGCGCACGCGAGAAGGTAAATACGCTTACAACACTGCTGATCCAGCAAGCAAATATCTTGATGGCAGTGCAACGACCGACGATGACGGCACGAGTCCGAAGAACTTGCGCGTGTCAACGCTTGCGGACGAGCTTGCTTATGCGAGCAACGGCACGAGCCGCACGTTTACTGTTTCAGGCAAAGATCGCGGCGCGATTTTGCTCGCGGGTCGTGCGGGCAAGGCCTTTATGTATTCGACGCAAACTGGACGCTTCACGAGCACGAGTTTTTACATGCCAAAGCATCCTCAATGGTGGGAAGATTTCTACGCAACGAAACCGCAGGACAAGTGGTTTCATCAGCGCTGGATGGCGCTGCTTGACGGCAAAGCGTATGCGCGATCATTGCCGGACAATCAGCCGTGGTCGTCACCGCGCGGCGGCATTTCGAAGAGCATGGGTGCAATGTATGGCGTCGGCGAAACCGCACCGGGGAAACTTTATTACGGCGCACTATTGACCGGGCCGTTTGCCGACGAAGCGATGGCGGAATTCTCGATTGCCTTGATGAAAGGTGAAAGCGTCGGGCGGAATCCGAGCGGCGCAACCGACATTCTTGGCGTGAGTTTTTCTAGCCACGACTACGTGAATCATTCGTTTGGCCCGGAGAGCATTCAATCGCAGGACCATCTGATTCGGCTGGATCGAACGTTTGCAAAACTCTTCAACGGAATCGACAAGCAAGTCGGCAAAGACAATGTACTGATGGTGCTAACGGCTGATCACGGTTTCGCCAATGCGCCGGAAACCGATGCGGCGCGAGGCTTCGACGCGATGCGGATCGATCCAACGGAATTGCGAAATGCGGTGAACGCGCTTGCAGAAAAGCGCTTTGGCATTCCGAAACTCGCGTGGCAACACATGACTGGCGGCTTCACTCTCGACTACGCTGCGATCGACGAGAAGAAACTTGCGCGCGAAGAAGTGGAGTTGTTTGTTGCGCGCGCGGTGACGCAGCAGCCCGGGATCGCACACGCTTACACGCGCACTCAGCTCGAAAGCGGCAGTCTGCCGCAAACCCGCATCGGCAAGCTCGCCCAGCGCGCGTGGCATCACTCGATGGCAGTTGACGTGATGGTGATCGTGAAACCGTTTCACTTTTTCGCGTCGCGCAGCACTACATCGCAACCGACCGCGTGCACTCACGGGACGCCGTACTCATACGACACGCACGTGCCGCTGATGTGGCATGGCGCGAAGTGGATTAAGCCTGGTCGCTACACAGACTACGCAGAGGTCGTCGACCTCGCACCGACGCTCGCGACACTTCTGGAAACGCGGTTTCCAAGCGCAAGCGAAGGAAAAGTCATGCCTGTGCTCCGTTAGCGACCTTTGGTGGATCCGCGCGCACTCGCATCGCGTCATCTGCGTTCGTAAATCCGAGCAGAGGACGGGAGTTGCAAACGAAGAACTGATTGAGTGGTAGGCCGTGTTGGACTTGAACCAACGACCAAAGGACGGAGACGGAAACAGACATTGCGGGAGCAATGTCCCGTCGACGGGCAAGCGCATGCAGGCGCGCAGCCGAGTCCTCTGCGTTCGTAAATCCGAGCAGAGGACGGAAGTTGCAAACGATGAACTGATTGAGTGGTAGGCCGTGTTGGACTTGAACCAACGACCAAAGGATTATGAGTCCTCTGCTCTAACCAACTGAGCTAACGGCCCGTTGCGATTTGATGCTTCGTTGCATAACTCGTTGTGTACTTTCGTACACGGCCTCGTTTCGCGCCTCGCCTGAAATCGCAACACGGCGAGGCGGAAACAAAAAACGAGCCCGAAGGCTCGTTTTCGAGCTAGCCGCTAGTTTAGCGGCTTCGCATTTGCTTTACGCTTCAGTCACGAAACCTTTGAGTCGCTCTGCACGGCTTGGATGGCGCAACTTGCGCAACGCTTTGGCTTCGATCTGACGGATTCGCTCGCGGGTAACGTCAAACTGTTTGCCGACTTCTTCGAGCGTGTGGTCGGTGTTCATCTCGATGCCGAAACGCATGCGCAGCACTTTGGCTTCGCGCGGCGTGAGCGTGTCAAGCACTTCTTTGCACAGATCACGCAAGCTGTCTTGCACCGCCGCGTCGATTGGCGTCAGCGTATTGGTATCTTCAATGAAATCACCTAAATGGCTGTCATCATCGTCGCCAATCGGCGTTTCCATGGAGATCGGCTCTTTGCTGATCTTCATGATTTTGCGCACTTTATCTTCCGGCATTTCCATGCGAGCTGCGAGTGTCGGCGCGTCTGGCTCAATCCCAGTTTCTTGCAGGATTTGACGCGAGATGCGGTTCATCTTGTTGATCGTTTCGATCATGTGCACCGGAATACGGATGGTGCGCGCTTGATCGGCGATGGAGCGGGTGATCGCCTGGCGAATCCACCACGTAGCGTACGTCGAAAATTTAAAGCCGCGACGGAATTCGAACTTATCGACGGCCTTCATCAAGCCGATGTTGCCCTCTTGAATCAAGTCCAAGAATTGCAAGCCGCGGTTCGTATATTTCTTCGCAATCGAAATCACGAGACGCAAGTTCGCCTCGGTCATTTCTTTCTTCGCCTTGCGCGCTTTCGCTTCGCCCGACGCCATCTGTTTGTAGATGTCTTTGAAATCAGTCAACGGCACGCCAAGCGCTTTTTGTAAATTGAGCAGCGCTTCTTGGCGCTCAACTACTGCTTGACGGTTTTTGAGGATCGCATCACTGTACGTCTTCCCGCTCGCGATTTCTTTGTCGGCCCAAGTAACGTCCAGCACTTTCTCGGGGAACGTTTTGATGAAGTACTCACGCGGCATGTGGCACTTAAACACAAGAATTTCCTGCAGTTTGCGCTCGTGCCCGCGCACCGTTTCAACCTTCGAACGCACCGAATCACAAAGCTGTTCGACGATTTTTGCGGCGAAACGAATATCCATCATTTCGTCGGTAATCTTCTTTTGCGCCTTTACATAGCCCTCGGTTTTGTATTCGCCTTTTTCAATGTGAGCGATGACCTTCGCGTAGTTCTTGCGAATCGTGCCGAACTTTTCGATCGACATCGATTTAAGTTGAGCCAGAAGCTCTGCAGAAATTGCAGCATTGGCCTCTTCGTCTTCCTCTTCGACTTCGCCGTCTTCATCGCCTTCTTCGTCGCTGTCGGCAGCAGACACCGGCCCGGCAGGCTCTGGCTCAGCAAGACCCGCCAGACCGTCAACGATGTCGTCAACTTGGGCTTCGTCTTTTTCGATTTTCGTTGCAAGTTCGAGAATTTCTGCAATCGTCATCGGGCAGGCTGAAATCGCCTGCACCATGTGCTTGAGTCCGTCTTCAATGCGTTTGGCGATTTCAATTTCGCCTTCGCGAGTCAGCAGCTCCACGGTGCCCATTTCGCGCATGTACATGCGAACTGGATCCGTGGTGCGGCCAAACTCATTGTCGAGCTGCGAAATGGCTTGCTCGGCTTCTTCAGCTACGTCATCGGTCACCGCGCTCGCGGTTTCCTGGATGATTAGTTCTTCCGCAGCGGGAGCTTCATCAAAAACTTTGATGCCCATGTCGGTGATCATGCCAACGACCGATTCGATCGCTTCGGCGTCGACCAAGTCATCCGGCAAGTGATCGTTGATTTCGGCGTAGGTCAAATAACCACGGTCCTTACCGAGCGTGATCAATTGCTTCAAGCGCAAGCGGCGTGTTTCCGCATCGACCGTCGGCAACGGTGCGAGCGCGGCAAGAAGTGCTTGTTGCTTCTTTTCAAGCAGCAACTGCTTGCGTGTTTTTGGTTTACCCGTGAGTGGGTTGATCTCGATTTTTTCTGGCTTCGCGTCTGCACCAGCTTCGGCGCCGATCACTGGCTCTTCTGGCGCAGTCTTTAGTTCTTCCTTCGCGGCTTTCCCGGCTTTTGCCGTGGCTTTGGCGTCTGATTTCAACTCAGGTTTCGCGGTCTTCGCACTAACTTTTGATTCGACAACTTTCGCGTCCGCTTTTTTCGCAGGCGCTACTTTAACTTCAACTTTTTCTTTCACAATGGCCTTGGTTGCAGGTGCGACCGGCGTTTTTGCTACGACTTTAGGCGGCGCAACCTTTGCGGCTGGCTTTACGATCTTGGCCGGGGCTTTTGCGACTTTGGCGGCGGGCTTCACCACTGCTTTGGTGGTTGCTTTTTTCTTTGCCGCTGGGGTCACTTTCGCCACGGGCTTCGCTACGGCTTTGCCAGCCGATTTAGCGGCAGGCTTCTTGGCCACGGGCTTTGCCGCTGCCTTAGATTTCGGCGCAGCTTTCGCCTTTACGGCTGGCTTTGCTTTTGTCGTTGGCTTCGGTGCCGCAACTTTTTTTGCGCCTGGTTTGATCGCTTTGGCGACGGATTTCGCTGCGACTTTTGACTTCGCAGCTGGTTTCACCGCTGTTTTTGTCGTTTTCGCGGCGGTTTTTTGTTTCGCTTTGGCCATCAGATCGACTCCGTAGACTGTCGTGCAATGCGCGGCCGGTCAAACCGCGCAGAAATTCGTCTCGTAGCAGGCGGCAGGAAGCACGCTTGCTCGGCGGGACGGGTAAATGGGGAACCCTCGATTATAACGTTCCACAGGTAGAAATTTGGGGGTTTGGGCTCCAAAAATCAAGCGTTTAGCGACGTGCGGGGCGCAATTCTCAGATTACAGCACTAACCAGTAAACGCCCAATAAAATCGCCGTAAGGCTGCATAAAGTGCTATATCGCAAAATGCATAATATTACTCTTTAGCCCACATAAATAGACTTTTTCCAGCATTAGTTAAACGCGCCTTACCCGTCGCTCGCGCCAAATTGGCGCGCTTCGTCGCACAAGTCTCGAACGACTAGGAACTAAGCGCTAATGTCCTAAGAATGCAAAATGCTTAGCGGCGACTGGCCGAACGGAAAGACACAACATGAAGAAACTTTGGGTGGGCACGGCCGTTGTCCTCGTTCTTGCGCTCTCGGGCGGCGGCTACTTCGCGTATTCGAAGATGAGCGGTGACGCCGGATCGGCCGCGAAAAAGGGTGAGAAGAAGCCGGAAATCGCGCTAGCGCTCTCGCCGCTTGACGTCGCGACTGCGAGTTCGGCGACGATCGCGCAAACACTATCTGTTTCAGGAAGCGTCGAGGCGGCCAAACAAGCCGTTGTCCGTTCGCGGCACAGCGGCATCGCCACGCAGATGGTTAAACGCGCGGGTGACTCGGTCAAGCAAGGTGAATTGCTTGCGCGGGTCGACAGCGACGAGTTGCGGCTGCGCATTGGCGAGCGTGAGGCCAGCGTGCGCCAAGCGCAAGCGGCGCTGACCGTGGCCGAATCAGCGCGCTCGCAGCAGCGTTCACTGGCTGATCGCGGGTTCATCTCCAAAGCTGCACTCGATTCCGTGGAAAGCAATTCGATCTCCGCGCGCACCGCGCTTGAAACCGCGCAATCGCAACTTGCAATGGCGCGCAATCAGCTCGCCGAAACTGCGCTGACGTCGCCGATTACCGGCGTCATTGCCAAGCGAAGCATCGAACCGGGTGAGCGCATTGGCAGCGAGGCACAGGTTTTCCAAATCATCGATCCGAATTCGCTCGAGGTTGCGGTGCAGGTTCCGGCTGAGCGTGCGCCAGAGCTCAAGATCGGTCAGCTGGCAACGTTTCAAATCGACACATCGACCGGGGCGTCAAAAGTGGAAGCGAAGCTCTCCCGCATTGTTCCCAATGCTTCAATCGGCGCGCGTACTGTTGAAACGCGCTTCGCGCTGCCCTCGGGGTCTCCGATTCCTGCTGGCGCATTCTTATCGGGGCAACTGTTGATATCGCAAAAAGAAGCACCCGTTGCAGTTCCGAGAGTTGCTGTCCGTGGTGATGGTGGCGGAAGCTACGTGTGGGCGATCAAAGACGGTAAGGCAGCGCGAGTTCGCGTGACGACGATTGATACCGACAGCTCAAATGACAAGATCGCTGTCACAGCGGGTTTAACGGCAAATTCTCAAGTGTTGTTGCTGCGCGGAGCAGAGCCACGCGAAGGGCAAACCGTGACACTTCCCGGCGCCGCTCAAAATACGGCAACGCCGGTCGCGCCCCAAGCTGCAGCAACGGCAGACGCGGCGTCGAAGCCCTCTGCAACCGCTACGCCAAGCAAACCTTAATTCGAAATCGCACGGAGAAACTTTATGTGGATGACTCGCGTAGCGATTAAGAACCCGGTGTTCTGTGCGATGGTGATGTTTGCCATCATGGTCACCGGCGCGGTCTCGTATTTCCGCCTGCCGATTGACGCAATGCCCGACGTGCAAGTACCCGTGGGCGTGGTGTATGTGGCGTATCCCGGAGCATCGCCGCAAGCCGTTGAAAACGATCTGACCAAACCCATTGAAAACGCGCTGAATCCGATTTCAGGCGTGAAAAAAATTCGCTCGCGTTCACGCGAGGGATCGAGCTTGGTGATCGTTGAGTTCGATCTTGCGATCAAGATGGATGTAGCGATCCAAGACATGCGCGATAAGCTCGCGCAGATCCGCCCAAGTTTTCCAAAAGAGGCGAAAGACCCCTACGTCTCCCGAGCTAACAACGACGACGACAGAGCGGTCGTGTCGCTCGGCGTAACCTCGAAAACGCGCTCGCCTGCAGACGTAACTTATCTGGTCGAAGAGGTGATCCGAAAGCGGATGGAGAACGTCACTGGCGTGGCGACAGTCGAAACGATCGGCGCCGCGTCGCGCGAAGTTCGCCTAGAAGTTGATCCCGCCAAACTGCGCGCACGCCGCATTGGCGTTGATCAAGTGATCGCAGCGCTTCGTAATGACAACATCGACGTTCCGGTGGGGCTGATTACGTCAGGCATTAACGATAAATCGGTGCGCATTGATGCACGATTTAAATCTATCGCGGATTTTGAAAACCTAGTGATTGCTCGGCGCGACGGCGTTCAGGTGCGAGTGAGTGACGTTGCCGTAGTGGTTGACGGTGTTCGTGAACAAAATAGTTTTGCGCGGATCGACGGTTCGAAAGCGGTGATCCTCGACATGAAAAAAGTGCGCGGTACGAACACCGTGGAAGTCGGCGAGGGCGTTAAAAAGGCAATTGAGCGAGTCAAAACCGAGCTGCCAAAAGACGTTGAACTCACGCTACTTTCGGATCAGTCGCGCTACGTCAAAGCCTCGGTGAAAAACGTTCAGCGCACCATCATCGAAGGCGCGCTGCTCACCGTGTTCATCGTGTTTTTATTCCTCGCGTCATGGCGCTCGACGGTGATCACTGCACTGACCTTGCCGATCTCCGTGGTTGCCACATTCATTGCGCTCTATGCGTTTGGCTTCACACTCAACGCGCTGACTTTGATGGCGCTTTCGCTCTGTATCGGCTTGCTGATTGATGATGCGATTGTGGTTCGCGAAAACATTGTGCGCCACCTACACATGGGCAAATCGCACATCCAAGCAGCGCAAGAAGCAACCGATGAAATTGGACTCGCTGTGCTCGCGACCACGCTTGCGATTGTGGCTGTGTTCACGCCGATCGCGTTCATGGGTGGGATCATTGGGCTGTTTTTCTTCCAATTCGGCGTCACCATCGTGGTTGCCGTTTTGGTGTCGTTGTTTGTGAGTTTTACGCTCGATCCCATGCTCTCATCGGTGTGGCCCGATCCTGAAGGTGATCGATTCCGCCGCGCGCCGTGGCTCGGCCGCTTGCTTACGCAATTTGATAACGCGGTGAACAATTTGCAGCATCGCTATGAACGAGTCATGCGTTGGGCGCTTGGGCATCGCAAAACGACGATGGGTATCGTGCTCGGCACTTTCGCTGCGAGCATCGGACTGATCGCTGGCGGTTTGATCGGCTCAGAATTTATTCCACGCGACGATCAGAGTGAGTTTGGCATGCGCATTGAAACGCCGGTCGGATCGAGCTTGGAGTACACGCAGGCAAAGACCGAGCAGGTGGAGGCGGTGCTGAAACAGCTTCCCGAAGTGAGCCGCATTTATTCTTGGGTGGGCGGCGGAAACGGTCGCAATACGGGTTGGGTCAATGTGACGCTGGTGCCCCGGGACGATAGGTCACGCAGCCAAAAGCAAATGGAAGACGTTGCGCGTGATGCGGTGAAACCGATTGCAGGACTGACGTCGTCCGTGGGTTGGAATCGCCCGATTCAAGTGGCGTTGTTGGGCCCAGATGTGTCGGTGTTGTCGCGCCTTTCGCAGCAACTCGCCGCAGAGATCGCAAAAATTCCTGGTGCAGTTGAAGTGGAAACGAGCGAGAAAGCCGCGGTACCCGCGCTCGCAATTTCAATGAAGCGCGCGGAGGCTGCCGAGTTCGGCGTGACGCCAGCAACACTCGGAACGATCACGCGAACGTTGGTCGCGGGCGATGCGGTCACCACGTGGCTGTCGTCGCAGGGTAATTCGGTCGACGTGTCAGTTCGCTTGCCTAAAGAGCTAAAGACCAACGCCCAGCAACTCATGCAAATCCCGCTTAACAACCCGCGCGCGCCCGATGGTGAGGCGCTCGCACTTGATCGTGTCGCGGTGGTGTCAGAAAGCGCGAACCCAAAGATCATCGAGCGCTCAAACCTTCAACGCCAAATCAACGTGACCGCCGGCGTTTCCGGAAAGACGCAGGGCGAAGTGGGCAACGAAGTCAATCGCATCATGAAGGAATTTGACTTACCACCGGGCTACCGATTTGACGTGGGCGGCGACAATCAAATGATGGCCGAATCGTTCGCTTACGCCATGCTCGCATTGGCCATGGCGGTGGTGTTTATCTATTTCGTTCTCGGTTCGCAATTTATGAGTTTCGCGCAACCGATCGCGATCATGATGACGCTGCCGCTTTCCCTAATTGGCGTGTTGCTTGCATTAGCGATCACGCGAACGACTTTCAACATGTTCGCAATGATTGCGTTCATCATGCTCATGGGACTGGTGGTGAAAAACGGCATCTTGCTTGTGGATTTCGCAAACCAGGTTCGGCGCGAAAAAGGCGCGTCGATCATCGAGTCGTTGGTGGAGGCGGGTCACATCCGTTTGCGCCCGATCTTAATGACGACGGCGGCAATGGTGTTCGGCATGCTGCCGATGGCGCTCGCGATGGAAGAGGGATCGGATGGCACGATGGGCCGTGCGATTATTGGTGGCGTGCTTTCGTCCACGCTACTTACGTTGATCGTGGTGCCCGTAATCTATGCGTCGATCGAGGAATTCAAGGAACGCCGGGCCGCAAAACGCGCTGCGAAACGTCTGCGTGCCGCTGCGCTGCACCCTGCCGAATAAGCGATTTCGAATGTTCTGGTTTGAGCTGCGTCGAAAGCGCTTGCAAGGCGCGAATGTTGCGATAAACTACGTTAATGACTCGCGGTCAGTTATTTTTCCGACAGCCGCGCAGCCTCTAAAATTCGATCTTATTTTCCTCAAAAGCGCGCCTGTTATCGCGTCCGCACCATGAATATCGAGCAAGTCCGTTTCAACATGATCGAGCAGCAAATCCGCACCTGGGATGTGCTCGATACTGATGTGCTTGACCTCCTGCACGCCTGTAAGCGCGAGCTTTTCGTTCCGCCCGCTCAACACAATTTCGCGCTGATGGATCTAGAAACGCCGCTCGCGCCAATATCAGCTACCGCGAAAATGTGGCCACCGCGCGTCGAAGCGCGCGTCGTTCAAGATTTGCAGCTTGTCGGCAGTGAGCACGTGCTTGAAGTAGGTACGGGGAGCGGATACCTCACAGCGCTTCTGGCGGCTCGAGCCAAGCATGTGACCACGGTTGAAATCGACCCTAAGCTCGCGCAATTTGGTGCCGAAAACCTACACCGCGCAGACGTTAAAAATGTGACAACACTCGTCGGTGACGCGTCAAAAGGTTGGGCGAAGAACGCGAAATACGACGTTATCGTCTTCACAGGTTCTATGGAAGTCATCCCAGACGAAGTGTTTGCTCAGCTCAACGAAGGTGGTCGCGTGTTTGCCATCGTCGGCAAGGCGCCGGTCATGCAGGCCCGAATTGCTAAGAAGCTTGGCGAATCGTTCGTTGAAACCGTTCAATTCGAAACCGTCGTCGCGCCGTTGGTGAATGCCGCAAAAGCGCCGGCGTTTGTTTTCTAAGTGATTTCAGACATCGACGCCGCCACCCTCTCCTCTGAGCTACAAGCCGGGCGAAAACTTGCGCTGCTTGACGTTCGTGAAGGCTGGGAAGTTGCTGCGGCTCCGTTTCCTGGTGCGGCACACGTACCAATGCAGTCCGTGCCTTCCGCTGTCGAATCGTTGCGCGAAATGCAAGGCGATGGCGAGCTTGTGGTGATTTGTCATCACGGAACGCGCAGCATGCATGTGGCGCAGTTTTTGGCTGGCCAAGGCTTCACCGATCTCATCAACCTACGCGGTGGCATTGACGCCTGGTCGCGACAGGTTGATCCCTCCATTCCACTCTACTAACTCATCCACCGAAACACGGCGGAGCACCATCAGAATGCGCTTGAAAATTCTCTCCTCGATCTTGGTTGCCAGCGCGGTGCTGCAATCTGCTCATGCCGCCGATTTGCTCTCGCTTTATCGCGAAGCTGCGAATCAGGATCCGGCCGTCGCCGCTGCACAGTCCTCGCTTGTGGCCGCTCGCGAACGCGTTGCGCAGGCCGAAGCTGCGAACGGCTTGTCCGCGGGCATCACCGCAAACGCAGGCGCGAACTACGGCGATTCGCGAGTTCGCGGATTGCCCTCAGCGCTTGCGCAAGTCGATCGCGGTTATCTCAACGGAAGCGTCACCGCATCGGTGAGCAAACCGCTGATTCGCCCGGCAATCCAGGTCGGCGTCGACCAAGCGCGCGCCGCAGTGAAACTCTCTGAGATCTCGTTGGCCTCAGCGCAACAAGATCTAGCGACACGCGTTTCTCAGGCCTATTTCGATGTGTTGCTTGCACAAGACAACGTTGCACTCGTAGCGGCGCAAAAAGCCGCGGTCGGCGAACAGCTAGCGCAAGCGAAGCGAAATTTTGAAGTGGGTACTGCAACCATCGTTGATACCAATGAAGCGCAAGCTCGCTACGATCAAGTGATCGCACAGGAAATTGCCGCTGCGAACGAATTGGATCGCACTCGGTTTGCGCTGCGTACAGCCGTGGGCCGCTACGAGGCTGATCTCGCTGGGCTCAAACCAAACGTGGTGGTTGATGGGCCGCAGCCGTCAAATATGGAAGCGTGGGTTACGCGCGCGGAGCGCGACGCGTTCGCCGTTCGCTTGGCGCAGCAATCGCTCTCCGTTACTGAGTTCGACGTAAAGCGCGCGCAAACAGGAAAAGACTGGACGCTCGACGCCACAGCAAGCGCCACCCACGGACAAAGCACAGGGTCGCTATCGTCGAGCCGCGGCGGCTTTAGCACGACGGGATTGATTGGCGTGAATTTTTCGCTGCCGTTTGACCTGTCCGGTGCCGTTGATGCACGCGTTCGCGAGGCGTTGGCCAACGTGGAAAAGTCGCGCAATGACGTTGAAGCCGCGCGGCGCTCGTCGGCACTCAGCGTGCGCCAGAGCTATCTCGGCGTGACTAGCGGTGTGGCGAGCATCGCGGCTCAGCAACAAGCCTTGAAATCAGCGGAAACGCTTGTCGCGTCAACAAAGCTTGGTTTAGAGGTGGGCGTGCGTACCAATCTTGACGTGCTCAACGCGCAGCAAACATTGACGCAGGTGCAGCGCGACCTTGCGCAAGCGCGCTACAACGCAATCCTGAATCGGTTGCGCTTGGAAGCCGCAGCGGGCGATCTAAACGAAGACGATATCCGCAAGACCAACGAATATCTGGGCAAGTAGCGCGGTTCGCGAACGCAATGAGTCTGGCCGCTATTTCTTTTCAGCAGCAGGCTCTGGCGGCGGCACGCTCGGTGCGGCTGCATCGGCCTTGATCGGTGTTACCTTAATGCCGCGCTTTTCTAGCGCTTGCAATAAATTGTTCGTGCCAAACATGTGCCCCGCGCCAACAGCAATAAAGTGAGTGTCTTTGGTTGCAAGGTAGCCGTCGATCGTTTCAGCCATCGAAGGATGGCGATCGTCGAAGATGCGTTTACGTGAGCGCTGGCCGAGCGCATCGGCACCGAATTCTTCCATCGAAACCTTCGCAATCGCGTCGCCGTCGCCTAGTCGGTAGGCGGCGATGATGTCGCTAATTCTCCGCTCCATTTTGTTTTCACGCACCGAGGTGAGGAAGCGATTCATCCCCGCAACCGCTTCAGGACCATCCGCAGCGGCGAGACTCTCGCACTGCTTTGGGCCTTCAATTTCCACCACACGCTTTTTAAGATAGTGCGCCTCCCGCGTCACCACGAGATCGATGCCATCTTCAAAGTCAACGCCCAGCTGTTTGAGCTCGGTGACGGTAAGAATTAAATTCACCATCCACAACTTGCGCCCATCGAGCACCTTCAAATCAAGCCCGGAGGCCTGGGCATAGCGCGTAAGCTGAACTAACTCCTCTTCGGGCAACAGCTGAGCGAGCTTCTGATTGGTTGCCGCGAGTTTGTTGCAGGCGATGCGCGTGTTGTCTTTAGTAACGTCTGCCTCGACAGCAATCACTTTCGCTGCATCAAAGCGCGAGCGCACCGCGGAAGAGATCGGATAGAAATCCGGTTTGCCGACGTGCAACGAGCCAAACAGCGTCGCCGTGTTGCCGTTTTTAGAAAGCTCCCACAGCATGGGTTTTTGCACTTGCGCGGAGGCTAGGCTCGCGGCAACGGCAACGAATGCAGCAGCGATGGACGAGCGGATCGGTAAGAAATCGCGTTTCATAGAGGACAATAATAGCGGTATGAGCCAATCTCGTAATGACGTGGAAAACAACGTTTCACCCCAACTCGTCGCTGACACTGCCCCTTTAGGCAAACCCGCGTGGCGAGACGCTTTCCGCGTGTATCTCGAACCCGCGTCGCTGCGCATGTTCGCGCTCGGGTTTTCTGCTGGATTACCGCTCTTGCTTGTGTTCGGCACGCTCTCGTTTTGGTTGCGCGAAGCGGGCGTGAATCGCGCGACGATTGGTTTTATTTCCTGGGTCGCGCTCACTTACGCATTCAAATGGTGTTGGGCACCACTCGTCGATCGCTTGCCGATCCCGCTGCTCACGCGCCTGCTCGGACGCCGTCGTAGTTGGTTGATCGTTGCGCAAATCGGCGTGATGATCGGGCTTGTTGGCATGGCGTTTTCTGACCCGAAGGTCTCCGTATCCGGCATTGTTTGGTTTGCCTTGATGGTTGCGTTTTTTTCGGCGACGCAAGACATTGCACTCGACGCGTATCGCATCGAATCGGGTAATAAAGAGCAACAATCCGCGCTTTCCGCCACGTATCAAATGGGCTATCGCATCGCGATGATTTGGGCTGGCGCAGGCGTGCTCTGGATCGCCGCGCGCGCTGAAGTTGCGAACCCGCGGAACTACGATGTAAATGCGTGGAAGGTGGCGTATTTGGTGATGGCGGCGTCGATGATCGTCGGACTCGCGACGGTGCTGTTTTCGAAAGAACCCGCGCCGCAAGCATTTGCGCCAGCAAAGACTTTGCTTGATTGGCTACGCGCAGCATTGATCGAACCGTTTGCTGATTTCTTTACGCGCTACAAATGGCATGCGGCGCTGATCCTCGCGCTGATCGCAACCTATCGCATCAGCGACATCGTAATGGGCATCATGGCCAATCCGTTTTATGTGGACATGGGTTACACGAAGGACGAAGTCGCGGCGATTTCAAAACTATACGGCGTAGTGATGACGCTCGTCGGTGCGTTTATCGGCGGTGTGCTCTCCATCAAGATCGGCATGATGCGCACGTTGATGCTCGGCGCGATTTTGTCAGCCGCGAGCAACTTGCTCTTCGCTTGGCTCACCACGCGCGGACACGATGTGCAAGCGTTAACGATTGTGATTTCGATTGACAATTTAAGTAGCGGCATCGCATCCACCGCCTTTATCGCCTACATGTCGAGCCTCACCAACATCAGCTATTCGGCGACGCAATACGCGCTGCTGTCATCAATGATGCTGTTGTTCCCGAAATTTATCGCGGGCTACTCCGGCGTCGCCGTGAACGCAGTTGGTTATCCTTCGTTTTTCATTGGCACGGCGCTGCTCGGCGTGCCTGTTTTGATCTTGATTTGGATTGCTTCTCGGCAGTTGAAGTAATCAGTGAATGCTGATGCAGCTTCGTCGCTAATCGCCGAATTTTATTGGGCGAAGATGCAGATTTTACGCGATATTGATAATGGCAGTTTATTGCACTTTTGCCCAAGAAAATTTGGCAATCTGACAAAGTGCCGAGTACGAATAGAAGGGTAGATTTCACTATGGCAATCAGTCTTACCGTGAACGGCTCACCGCTCACATTGAACGTCCCCGGCGAGAAGCCGCTGCTGTGGGCGCTTCGCGAAGACGCGAATCTCGTCGGCACGAAATTCGGCTGCGGCATCGCGATGTGCGGCGCATGCACGGTGCATGTGAACGGCGAGGCAACGCGTACGTGTGTGTTGCCGTGTTCAGCCGTCGCTGGCAAAGAGGTGACAACGATTGAAGGCATCACTGCGAAAGGTTTGAACGCGGTGCAGCAGGCGTGGATTGAAATGCAAGTGCCGCAATGCGGTTATTGCCAAAGCGGCTTCATCATGGCGGTGACGGCGCTTCTCGATAAAAACGCAAATCCGAGCGATGCGGAGGTTGAAGCCGCGATCACTAATTTGTGTCGTTGCGGCACGTATCCGGCGATGCGGAAAGCGATTCGTCGTGCGATTGAGTTGATGAAGGGCGGTGCGAAATGAATGCGCCTTCGAAAAAACCAAAATCTTCATTCCGCAGAAAATTTCTGATCGGCACTGCATGGGTCGGCGGCGGCCTCGCAGTCGCTGCGAGCGTCGGCGGCGCGCTGGCATGGCGTCGTGTGTCGAACGCGCAAAAATTCATGTTGCCGGTCGATCATGCGAAAGGCGAATCATCGTTTAACGCGTGGTTAAAGATCGCGCCCGATTCAACGGTGACTGTCGCCGTGCCGCGCCAAGACATGGGGCAAGGCATTTACACGATGCTTGCGATGTTGGTGGCCGAAGAGCTCGATGCCGATTGGACGAAAGTGAAGCCCGAGCAAGCGCCGTTGAACCCTGTGTACGGCAATATGACAGCGCTCGTCGATGGCGCGCCGCCGGCGATGAAATCGATGGTGGGCATGGTCTCCAAAGTGCTCGGTCTGCAAGCCACCGGTGGGTCCACATCAACGCGCGATGGCTGGATGCCGATGCGCGTTGCTGCGGCGAGTGCGCGCGCGATGTTGCTCGCCGTTGCGGCGCAAAAATGGAGCGTGCCCGCGAGCGAGCTCACGATTGAAAAATCGATTGTGATGCACAAGAAAACCGGCAAGCGCGCGCCCTTCGGCGAATTTGCGAAAGAGGCCGCAGCGCTCACGCCACCCGCGAACGTGTCGCTGAAATCGCAAAGCGAATGGAAGCTGCTCGGTACATCGCCACCGCGCACCGACGTCGTTGAAAAATCCACAGGCAACGCGCAATTCGGGATCGACGTGCGCCTTGATGGCATGCTCTACGCGGCGGTGAAACACATCGATCTTGTGCAAGGGGAATTGCAAGCGGTGCGCTGGAAAAGCGGCGCAGCGCCGAAAGGTGTGTTGCACGAAGTGCGCGGCAGCGATTGGTTCGCCGTGATTGGCGCGAGTTATTGGAGCATGCAACAAGCGCTTAAAGACGTTGAACTCGTCGGCGGCGGCGCGACTGCGGTGATGCTCTCGTCATCACGACTCGCCGAAGTGTATGAACGCGTGCTCGACGGTCAAGACGGTGACTTAAGCCCGATTGCAAAACCGTTGCGCAGAACGTTCGCAGAAAAGGGCAACACGCTGCGAATGATCGCGGGAACGGATGTTGCGAAACGGGTGGAGGCGAAATACAGCGTGCCTTTCCTTGCGCATGCAACGATGGAGCCGATGAATTGCACGGCGCGAATTCGCGACGGTAAAGTGGATGTGTGGGTAGGCAACCAAGCGCCGACGATTGTGCAATGGCTCGCGGCGAGCGCTGCAAATGTGAGCGGAGACAACGTGACCGTGCACACACCGTATCTCGGCGGCGGCTTCGGTCGTCGCTCTGACATGGAAGTCGTTCGCCAAGCGCTCGCCTGCGCGAAAGTCACCGGCGGTAAACCCGTGCAAGTGATCTGGTCGCGCGAAGAAGATGTGAAGCATGATGCGTATCGTCCGGCGGTCACGTGCAAAATGTCCGCCGCGTTCGATGAAAAAGGCGGCGTCGGCGCGTGGTATCACGCCATCGTCGGCCCGAGCGTTACCAAGGCATTCATCAAGCGCTTAAACCCAATGCTCGCGGGCGACGATCCGCCGGATAAAACCAATTGCGAAGGCGCGGCGGAAGCGCCGTATCGCTCGGCATTTGCGAATTTTCAGGTCGATCATGCGCAAGTAGATTTACCGATACCGATGGGCTATTGGCGCAGCGTCGGGCATTCGTTTAATGCGTTTTTTGTTGAATCGTTCGTAGATGAAATCGCGAACGCGCTCAACAAGGATCCGTATTTATTCCGTCTTGAATTATTAAAAGACGAACCGCGCTTCGCCAAAGTGCTCAATGCCGCAGCAAGCGCCGCGAAATGGAATACGCCGCTCTCGCCCATCGCAGGCGGTAAA
Organism: Betaproteobacteria bacterium; assembly: GCA_013298695.1. Classification (GTDB taxonomy): domain Bacteria; phylum Pseudomonadota; class Gammaproteobacteria; order Burkholderiales; family Casimicrobiaceae; genus Casimicrobium. Next base: position 315,694 of record JAAFIS010000002.1, on the reverse strand, counting down.
GTCGGTCGCGGCATCGCGGTTGCTGAGAGCTTCAAAAGCATCGTCGCGCAAGTCGTTGATGTTGAAGTTATTGGCAAGCAAATCAAATTGCGCCGTGTCGTCAGCGCCGTTGATTGCGGCTTCGCGCTTGATCCCGAAAACGTCAAAGCACAAATTTCCAGCGCCGCAATTTTTGGATTGACCGCTGCCCTCAAAGGCAAAATCACACTCAAAGAAAGCCAAGTCGAACAAAATAACTTCAACGACTACGGTTTGTTATCACTCGCCGAAGCGCCGGAGTTTGAAACGGTGATCGTTAACTCAGGCGACGCGCTGGGCGGGATTGGTGAAGTTGGGTTGCCGCCTGTTGCGCCTGCGCTGGCTAACGCGATTTTTGCGGCGACGCGGAAGCGGTTGCGGGAGATGCCGTTTGTGATGTAACGTATTTCACTCGCACAAAGCTTTTTTGGAGTGGCTCGATGACACTGCGATTCGTGTGTACCTTAATTTTGTTTTTGCTATTAGCAATTGTCCCAAATGTCAGCGCGCAACAAACGACTCCAGCATGGAGGCCGGATAGGGCTCCGTGCGTATCGGTGCACCCTTGGATCACCGAGCAGCTGTCTGCGATCCCCGCGAAATTCCGCAGCCTATCGCCAGCGGAGATGCGTTCTTTCGGCTACGAACCTCCGACCATATCCAAGCGCTGGCCTCATTCTGGGGCGGCAGCGCAACGTATCCAAGGGCTTCTTACAAGCGGATGCTTTGAAATACTTGATCGTTCTTTCGAAGAGTTAAACGAAAGCTTGCGTTATGAGCAGCGCGAAGAATGGATACAGGCGGATTTCGCGCATGCATTGCAATGGGTAAAAGAACCAAATAGGCCCGAATTGGAATTGGTTGAAGAATGGAAGAAGCAACGACCCGGAAGCGCTTTTGTCTTTTACGTCGAGGCCGTGCATTGGTACCAGACCGCTTGGCAGGTACGCGGTTTTGGTTTTGCGAATAGGGTTAGTGCTGAGAACTTTGAAATCTTTCGCGAGAATCTTCAAAAAAGCTCTAAGACTCTACTGAGCAATAAGCAATTCATCGAGAAATACCCGCTATTTGCGGTTTTCAATCTGGCAGTTCAAGCAAGCGACCCTGACAAGTTCAAGTCTCTTCATAAGGATTTCCTTGACGCACGCAAACGTTGGCCAACCTACCTACCTTTGTACCTTGTGCGCGGCGCTGTCATCCTGCCAAAGTGGGGCGGGAATCTTCAGGCGTTTCATCGGTTCATTAAGGAGAATGCCAGCATTGCTTTTCCCGGAACTGATAAGGACAGCCTGGCGAGGTTATACAGCGCGTTCAGTGATCAAGAGGCTTATGAGGCGGCGACTACATACTGGGCAGAATTGCGTCCGAGTTACGATGCGTGGAATGTGGTCCCGGAGCCAGACAAAACAAAGCGGCGGCGGATGCTGGAGGCTTATAAGTCGACGGCTTGTTTTGTGAAAGACAAGGAAGCCACTTCGCTTGCGCACCATGCACTAGTGCGGGAGAAACTTCTTGATACGCAGTACTACAAACCAGAGCTAGATGGTTGTCTGCGGCTAGTTTCTGATCGAACCTAGACTATTCAGGGAATTGCTGAGTATGTGAAACTTGTCAGGAACCGCACGAACGAAACAAAAACGCGGCAACTCAAAAAAGTGATGTTGAAATTGTGTCCGTCATTCAGTCGTGATCTTTATGAGTTAATCAGTGTTGGATGACTCTCAAACGAATCCGCCACCGCGAGAAACGTCCCACCCGCGACGTAATGCAAGGTCTGCAATTCGCTCGGCGTGTTCGCATCGTACGTCCAATGTCCGTTCGAGAACACGCGTGAATCTGCCCATGCGGCGGTGACTTCGCCGAGGAAAAGGTCGTAGGTATTTTCGATGTGCGGCTCGGGGATGACTTTACATTCGAGCCAAGCGACGCAGCCTTCGACGTGCGGCAATTCCGGATCGTTGCCAACGAAAGTTTGCAAACCGTATGCCGCAAACTTGTTTTCGTGAATGTTCACATCGAGCTCGCGCGCACTCATACGCCCCACCGCGAGCACGTGTGACGCGATCCCGCGCGCGGGCACGTTGAGCGCGAACTTGCCAGACGCTTCAACGAGCTCGCGCGTAACGGTCGATTTATCAATCACCACCGCCACCTTCGGCGGATCGAAATCAAGCGCCATGTTCCACGCCGCCGCCATCACGTTGCGACGACCGCCATGCGCACTGGTGACGAGCACGGTCGGGCCGTGATTGAGGAGGCGATAAGCTTTAGGCAGCGGTACGGGTTGGCGCGTTGAAGACTCACGCATCGACGCTAACTAATCTGCAAACAATGCGGTAATAACTTCTGCCGTTTCGCAGTTCGCAACGCTTGAGTGTGCAATTTGACCTGCTTTGTCAAAAAAGCGAACGGTTTTATCTTGACCCACAAGCCATACCTCTTGCGCGCCCGCGCCAAGGTAGTTTGCGGTTTTGAATACCATCTCAGCCTCGGTGTTGCTAGGTGACAGCACTTCGCAAACGAGTGGTGGCGATTCCGGAAGATCGGCGCGCTCTCGATCCTGTTTTGCCCAAAATGGTTTGGGTCCCCACGCAACATCTGGCTTCGAGGTACCCTCTGCATGTTTGATCGCAACCTCAGTGGCCACGTCACCGCCCAACCGATTTTGTAGCCACGTTGCCAGCCTCGCTTGAAGCGTTCCGTGATACCAACTGAGTGCGGGGCTCATCACGATGCGTCCGAATTTATCGAGTTCGAGTTGGAAAGGAAGGCGCGAGAAAATTGGATCATCACAAAGCTCTTGCCATGTCCAAGCACGCTCGCGGCGTGCGCTTGCGCCAAATTTCTCAACGATGTCGGGAATCGCGGCAGTCATCGCTTGGCTCCTACAGTCGAATTCGTCTGATTATCGCGCGAAACGAGCGAGCTAGATCGCAAGTTTCGTCGTGGGTTAGAACGGTACGCTGCTTTCGAACGTGACTGTTGAATTGTTCATCGCTGGAAACGAAAGCTTCGCCGCATGCAACAACAACCGCGAACTCGGCGGCGTCGATTCACTCGCATACAAACTGTCGCCCAAGATCGGATGCCCGAGCGCTTGCATGTGAACGCGGAGTTGGTGCGAACGCCCGGTGAGTGGATAGAGTCGCACGCGGGTGCAGCCTGCGTAGCCGCTCGGTGTGTCGCGGGCGAGGACGCGGTAGCGCGTGAGCGATGGTTTGCCGATGTCGTGATCGACGATTTGACGCGGGCGGTTCGGCCAGTCGCAGATGAGCGGTAGATTGATTTCGCCTTCATCGCCCGGAATAATTGAGGCAACAACGGCTTCATACTCTTTTTCGACTTGGCGGTTTGCGAACGCCTTGCCCAAATAACGCTGGGCGACGAGCGATCTAGCGAATACCATCAAACCGGAGGTTTCCATATCGAGTCGATGCACGGTGAGCGCTTCCGGGAATCGCGCTTGAACGCGTCGCCAGGCGCAGTCGACTTTCTCCGGCCCGCGACCGGGGACGGAGAGCAAGCCGCTGGGTTTGTTGATGATGATGAAATCGTCGTCGATGGCGACGATATCGATGTCGCCAATTGATTGAAGTGAGTTCATGGTTCGACAAGCTCACCACGAACGGTAGTGAGGGTTGAGCGCGTTGTTCTCCCAGTTTTCCTAACGTTACGGAGGACTCGCGTTTCAATAAGAACTGATACGCGATTCAAGACTTCACTTCACCCACCACCAAATACTCCAGCAACGCCTTCTGCGCATGCATGCGATTCCAGGCTTCTTCCCAGACGACACTTTGTGCACCATCGATCACGCCTGCGGTGACTTCTTCGCCGCGATGCGCAGGCAAGCAGTGCATAAAGATGGCGCTGGTGTCAGCCACCGCCATCATTTCTTCATCGACGCACCAATCGGCAAACGCTTTTTTGCGCGCTTCGGTTTCGGCTTCGAAGCCCATGCTTGTCCACACGTCGGTGGTGACTAAATGCGCGCCGCGCGCGGCGTCGAGTGGATTCGCGAAGACCTTCAGATAGCCTTTTGCAGCGTCAAGCGCGGCTTTGTCGATCTCATAACCGGCGGGCGTGGAGACGTGCATCGTGAAGCCGAGCACGGTGGCGGCTTGCATCCATGAATAAAGCATGTTGTTGGCGTCGCCGACCCAGGTTACGATCTTGCCGCGAATGTCGCCGCGTTGTTCGATGAAGGTGAACACGTCCGCGAGAACTTGGCAGGGATGTTGTTCGTCGGTGAGGCCGTTGATCACCGGCACGCGCGAATACTCAGCAAACTTTTCGACGTTGGCTTGTTTGAACGTGCGAATCATTACCACGTCGACCATGCCGCTGATCACGCGCGCTAAATCTTCAATCGGTTCGCCGCGCGACATTTGTGACGTTTCACTCGTTAAAAAAATCGCGGAGCCGCCGAGTTGATTCATGCCCGCCTCGAAGCTCACACGCGTACGCGTCGAATTTTTTTCGAACACCATGGCAAGGGTGCGATCACGCAGCGGGTGATACAGCTCGTAGCGTTTGAAGCGATCCTTGATGATTTTGGTGCGCTCGAACAAGTAAGCGTATTCCTCGGCAGAGAAATCGCTCATCTGTAGAAAGTGACGGACCTTGGCGACGGGTGCGGCGTTGAGAGAGTTGGGCATAACAAATGCTTAGCTTCGTATTGAGCGTTCAATAAACAAAGGTAGAGGAACGCTCGATTCCTCACCTCTAACCCCTCTGTTCCGCTGCGCTGAATCTGTGCTTTCGGTCGAGACCGTCGCGACGCGGCGTTCCGCGGATGCGCTGGTCCTTGAGGGCGAAGGCAGCGCACTGACTGCATTTGCAGGACGCAAATCCAGCGGGGCGTTAAGGAAATGAGTTTACTCGCGTTGTTAAAATTCAAGAATTGCGGGCTGATGACTGTGTTCATGGTTCGACAAGCTCACCACGAACGGGGTGGGTGGGTTTATTTCAAACTCACGCACAGCGGCAAGATGAGAAAAGAAGTCACCACGCACGGGTAACCACAAGTGATCCGGTGTGATGGGGTTCACGATTCACCACGAACGGAATTCGCCTACGTGTCCCAGCCCGCCGCCGTAACGCCACACCCCGCCGAGAGCGATCTCGTGATTAAAGGCATGACGCGCGACGGCCAACAGTTCCGTCCGAGCGATTGGTCGGATCGGCTCTGCGGCGTAATGTCTGCGTTCGGCGCTGATGAGCAACTGCGCTATAGCCCGTTAGTGCAACCCGCACTGCGCGACGGATTGCGCTGCGTCATTGTGAAGAAAGAACTCGCTCAACTTGAACCGCGCTTGTTTAAGTTTTTCTTGAGCTTTGCAGTAGAGAACGAATTGCAGATCGTATTTGATGCGGATGCGGTGGCGACGCTGCTGCCAGAGTTTGCAAAGCGTTTGTCGCGCGATGGAATCGTCGCGCAACCGGCGGCGGCTAAATCTGAAGACTATTGAGCGCGTTTCCAGGGCAAGTTCCACGGGCGGTTCCGCAGCCTCGCGGGCAATAAAAAAGGCTCCCACAGGAGCCTTTTTTGCTGCAAGGAAAGAATTACTTCTTCTCGCCCATGCCTTTAACGGCTTTAACCAGATTGCTCTTCACGCGCGATGCGAGATTTTTGTGAACAATTTTTTTGTCGGCGATGCGATCAATCACCGATTGCGATTCTTGCATTTGCTTTTGAGCGGCTTCGGGGTTGCCAGCAGCAACGGCTTTTTGCACTTTCTTCACCGCAGTGCGAAGTTGCGTGCGAAGGGCGGCATTGTGCGCGCGCTGTTTGTCGTTTTGACGTGCACGCTTTTTTGCTTGGGCGGAATTGGCCATGATCTACAGTCCGTTAGTTATAGTCAGCGCGCCGAGCAAAAAGCCTGAAGGGGCACGCTGCAAAGAATTCGTTTCAGAGAACCCGCTATTCTACGGGGTTACTCCATTTCTGACAAGCCAATCGCCCGCGTGAACATCTTAAAAGCGATTATTGGAGTTTCCGCCCTAACGATGGTATCGCGGGTGACGGGGCTAGTTCGCGAGTCAGTCACATCGCGCGTTTTTGGTGCGGGCGCGATGAATGACGCCTTTGAAGTGGCGTTTCAGTTGCCCAACATGATGCGACGGCTTTTCGCTGAAGGCGCATTTGCACAAGCGTTCGTGCCCCTGCTTGCCGAATACAAGGGCCGAAAAGGCGAAGCGGCCACTCACCAACTCATCAACCGCGTTGCGACATTGCAGCTTCTCGCGCTGCTCGTTGTCTCGGTCATCGGCATCGTTTCCGCGCCGTTCTTGATCACGATATTCGCATCAGGTTTTCAGCAGACGCCCGGTAAGTTCGAGCTTACCGTGCAATTACTGCAGATCATGTTTCCGTATCTTTTATTCATTTCGCTCACTGCACTTGCCGGCGGTGTAATGAATATCTGGCGGAAATTCGCCATCCCTGCGTTTGCGCCGGTGCTGTTAAACGTTTCCATGATCGCCGCGTCGCTGCTGGCTGTGCCCTATTTCAAGCAGCCGATTCACGCGTTGGCTTGGGGCGTAATCGTTGGTGGCGTTGCGCAACTCGCCCTGCAGTTGTATCCGCTCTACAAGCTCGGCATGTTCCCGCGCTTTGACTTCAATTTCCGCGATGAAGGTGTGCGCCGCATTCTGAAATCGATGGCCCCGGCGATCCTCGGTGTGTCGGTCGCGCAGATTAGTTTGCTCATCAACACCAATTACGCATCGTCGTTTGGCGACGGTTACGTGAGCTGGCTTAAAAAAGCAGATCGCTTGATGGAGCTGCCGACGGCGTTGTTAGGTGTGGCCATCGGCACCGTCATCCTGCCCGCGCTCGGCGTGCTTCGGAACGAAAAAAATGATCGCGGCTACGGGGAATTGCTGGATTGGGGCATGCGATTCGCGTTGATTGCGTCGCTTCCGGCAATGGCTGTGATGGTTGTGTTAGCGCTGCCGATGATTAGCGTCTTGCTACAGGGTAATGCGTTTACCGCGCGCGACACGATGCAAACCGCTCCCGCCGTGGCCGCATACGCGGTGGGTGTCATCGCCCTGGTGTGGATCAAGATTCTCGCGCCAGCGTTTTACGCGCAGCAAGACACAGCCACGCCGGTCAAAATCGCGATTCGCGTGTTAATCGTTACGCAGCTTTTCAACGCGCTTTTCGTTTGGTACGTGATCGAGACACTGTTCCCAGCGTATCGAGAGTGGCGACACGCGGCACTCGCGCTTTCAACAAGTTTGGGCGCCGTGCTCAACGCGTGGTGGCTCTATCGCGGACTGCGCGCTCGCGGTTTGTACACCCCGGGTGTGCGCTGGATTGCGTTCGCATCGCACCTCGCCATTGCAACCCTGATCGCGACGATCGTCGTGCTGATTGCGCGCCCGCAGGATGCGTGGTGGACGAGTGTGGCTTTGGTGCAACGCGCACCGATGCTCGCGGCGTTGTTCGCCTTGGGTGGGGCAACCTATTTGCTGGCGCTTCACTGTTTTGGATATCGAATTCGCGACCTGAAACGATAGCGCTTGCACGCGCTAGCAATCGTCTGAGTGCCGCGGTGAGGCAGCAATAAAAAAGCGAAGCCGAAGCTTCGCTTTTCTGTTTTCTCAGAGGAGGAGGGTGAGATTACAGCGCGGTGTCAGGGATCTTTGCGAAGAAGTCGTTTTGTGTCGACTTGGCGTCAACTTTTTGCGCCGTTGCTGGGCGAGCGGCCTGCGTGGCAGCGCGATCCGCGTTGGCCATGGCGCGCTCGGTAGCCGACATCATTTGTGCGTCTGCCTTGCCGCGTTTTGCCGGCGCTTCGGCGGATGCGATTGGACCGAACGGGCCGTCAGTAACGTATTGGCCTGCATATTGTGCATTGGCAGCAGCAGCTGCGGAGGCGACGAGAAGCGTGACGAGGATGCGATTTACTGATTTCATGATTTGGGTTCCTAGAGGAGGAGGGTTGAGGATCTGAAGCGCTCGTATGTTTTGTTGTGAGCGTTGTGCATACGAATACGCAGACACTTTGGATGTCGTTACATAAATCATGAACATTAAGTTTGCGCCGCGCTGTAACTTTTCGCAGCGGAATCGCGACCGCACGGCACGCTCCCACATCTAGGGCTGCGGGAAACACGCGCGGGCTAACGCAGTCGTTTAGTGACGTCACGCGTCAAAGCGCGTCTGAATTGGGCGATACGCGTTATTTGCTCTAATTTCAATACGTCATAAAAAAAGAACGATCGCCCAATAAAGGGGGCGATTCGTTAGATAGGTTGTTAACGACTATCCGCGAACGACACCTGAGCTGCGCGTCACTTTTTTCTCTTTCGTGGCCGGCGCGAGTGCACGGATATGAAGTACGTGATCGACCAGTTCGAAGCCCTGATCTTTCACGATTTTGGCGATACGCTTCTCGATCTCTGCATCGTGAAATTCGACCACCTGCCCCGTGTTGACACACACGATGTGATCGTGGCGCTCGCCGTCGGAGAGCTCGAATATCGATTTTCCGCCCTCAAAGTGATGCCGCTTCAGTAATCCGGCTTGTTCAAACTGGGTGAGCACCCGGTAAATCGTGGCCAAACCCACGTCCAAGCCCTCGTCCATCAGCAGGCGATACACGTCTTCCGCCGTCATGTGGCGCACTTTTGAGCTCTGGAACAAATCGAGCACTTTCATGCGTGGAAGTGTTGCTTTGAGCCCAGCGTTTTTTAGGTCGATTTCGCGTGCCATGACTTCATCCGGTTGCTAGAAAACTTGCGAACTGCAGCGCTGCAAGTGGGTTGGCTATCATATCGCGCTTGATTTATGGCTAGGCTCACCATGCGCGTTTTCCTCACTTTTGCCACCTTGTTGGCGACTCTTGCCCTCAGCGGCTGTGGTCTCGTCTACAAAATGGAGATCAACCAAGGCAATTTCGTCACCCAAGACATGGTTGAAAAACTCAAAGAAGGGCAAACCCGTCAGCAAGTGCGATTCGCGCTGGGCACACCGGTAACCGAAAGCGTATTTCACCCGAATCGGTGGGATTACAACTTCGCACTTGAGCGCCGCGGAACGAAAGTAACCTCGCATCAGCTCACCGTTGTGTTTGAAGGCGACAAGTTGAAATCGTGGTCGGTGAAAGATTTGCCGAAATCGCCCATGGTGGATCGCGATCCCGCGTACGCGGTGGTTGATCCAAGTGGTGCAAAGTCATCCGACGATCGAGGATTCTGGAGCCGGGTCACCGACTGGTGGCGCAAGTAAGCGCGGCGGTGGTGCAAGTGCAAACCTCCCTCGCCATCGCGGGCGCATCGGGGCGCATGGGCCGCATGCTGTTTGAATGCGCAGCTAACGACAGTCAAGTCTCGCTCGTGGCGGCGCTTGACGCGCCCGGCAGCAAAGCCCTCGGCGTGAGCGCGCGGCTGTTTGGTGGCAACGCTGACGTATTCGTGTCTGACGATCCAAAGTCGCTAGAGCGCGGAGACGTGATGATTGATTTCACGCGCCCTGAAGGCACGCTTGCCTACGTCGACGCGTGTGTTGAAACCGGTGCTGGCATGGTGATCGGCACCACCGGTTTTGACGCGGCGGGGAAAGCGAAAATTGCGGCGGCGTCGCGGCTCATCCCGATTGTGCTCTCGCCCAATTTCTCGGTGGGCGTGAACACGGTTTTTCGACTGCTTGAACTCGCCGCTCGGTCGCTGGATTCCAGCTACGACGTTGAAATTTTGGAGATGCATCATCGTATGAAGGTTGACGCACCCTCCGGCACAGCGATCAAGCTCGGCGAGGTGATTGCGGCGGCGCAAGGAACCCGACTCGAAGACCGCGCCGTGTTCTCGCGAGAGGGCCACACCGGCGAGCGCGAGCGCGGCACCATTGGATTTGCCACGCTTCGCGGCGGCGATGTGGTCGGCGATCACACCGTGATGTTCGCTGGAGCGGGCGAGCGAATTGAGATTTCCCATAAATCCGCGAGCCGAGTGGCGTATGCAACCGGAGCGATTCGTGCAGCTAAATTCATTGCGAGCAAGCAAAACGGCCTCTACGACATGTTTGACGTGCTAAATTTCAGATAAGAAGAGCGGGTGAGCGGGCGCGCCAGACGCATCGCAATTACGTTCCAAAACTAGGTCGCTTTCGGGGAAATAAAATGAATGCTCAACGTGCGCGCACGTCTTGGATCGTGCTTGCTGTAACGCTCGTGTTTTCTAGTTTTTCGCACGCAGCGAATCTCAAGTTTGTCATCCACGACGAATCAGGTGCAGAGGGAGAGCCACTGCCACCACCTTCGAGGTTTGCGCCGATCAAGCAAGTCATCGAAACCGCGATTGCGCGGCCCGTTGAGATTCTTGTTACACGCGACCGTCAACGCGTTCGTGAAATGATGGAGCGAAACCAAGCCGATCTGTTTATGACGCACGGCAGCGATCTCGCCTCGCAGGCGCTCCTGGGATTGGGCTACAACTTTGTCGCTACCGCAAGACCCGACAGCAATGTGTTGTTCATCGGCAAGGGCGCAGCGATTGAAAATTTGAAAGTACTCGCTGGTAAATCCATTGCGATGCCGTCAAAAGATTCGTTAACCGGAAAAATGTGTCTGGCCGAACTGCGCGATTTTCTCGGAATTCAGTTTATTGCTCGTCACAGCCGAGAATACAGCGCCGTTACTTGGGCGGTGGAGAACAACGTCGAACCGGTCGGTTGCATCGCATCGCATTCAAAGGCGAAAGACGCGCTTGAGGCGAAGAAGTTAAAGGTGCTGTATGAGGGGCGGCCGGTGCCGGCCTCACCGATAGTTGCAGCGCCGAGTTTGCCGGGCGCAGATCGCGCGGCGATCGCTAAAGCGCTATCGAATCTTGACGACGAAGGCGTCGGAAAAAACGCGCTCAAAGCGGTAGGCGTGAGCGCGTTTAGTGAAGGTGGCGAAACGCGGCTACGCGCTCTGGGCGATTGGCTCAAAGCGAAGTAGCGCGCAATTCGTCAGCCTACGGGCCAACGCGGGTGAAAATCCAATCTTCGAGCTCACGACGCATCTTTTCGATCGTAGCGCGATGGGCCACTTCAGATTTCATCATCGCCATTGTGTGATCGGCCTCCATCCGCTTAATCGCCATTTCCATTTCCATGGCTTTTTTCTTGTCGGCAACCGACATTTTTGCCATCATGGGGCGCATGGTTTCGCTGAAATAGCGTGGCCAATCGGTGTCATATTGCCCCGCCCACTGCGCAGATGCAGGAACGGAGGCGCTGAGTGCGCCCATGAGGGCGACAAGTAAGGTAGCTTTTTGGGTCAGTTTCATTAGAACTCCACTAAAGTTTGATGTGGTGCGCAGCCAGCAGCAAGCCCCCACCAGAAAAACGTGGATTAGCCTATTACGAGGTTGCGCTAGAAAGCCGCGGTCAACTGCGGCGAGAAGAGTCCGCGTTGGATTCTGCGGACTGCAAACTCAAACGCCAACCGAGTGTGGCTTTCGTCAGAGGCTGCAACTGGAAATTCGCGAGCGTGCGAAATGCGTTACAGTTGCCTTGCACAATAAATTCCGCGCGCTGTTGTAACTATTTGGCGCGCTGCACGAATCACATACACGGGAGCATGGGTGCTACAGGAACGCGAATCGGCGATGCGCGCATTGTTGATTGACGGCTGCGCCGGAAATCAAATTGCTTATGCAAAGTTCCTCACCGAGCTCTCGGCGCTGCTTCGCGGTTTCTACCGTAAGCGGCTGATGTCGATGCCCGACGAAGTGGAAGATTTGGTGCAAGAAGTGTTAATCGCAATTCATAATCAACGACATACGTATGACGCAGCACAGCCGGTGACGGCGTGGGCGCACGCGATTGCGCGCTTCAAACTCGTTGATTTTTTTCGACGCCGCCAAGTGCGCGGCGGCGATCACCTCGATATTGACGATGTTGAAGAAGAGCTCGCGAGCGAAGATCACAATGCCGCCGATGCGAAACGCGACGTCACGACCTTGCTTGCCGATTTGCCGCCGAAACAACGCGAAGCAATCGAGTTGGTAAAGATTGAGGGGCTCTCGATTACCGAGGCCGCAGCCAAGACCGGGCAATCAGAATCGCTGATCAAGGTCAACATTCATCGCGGCCTCAAAGCGCTCGCGGTGCGCATGCGGGAGTTCGCATGAAAACAGAAAACCTGATCGAGATGCTCGCACGGCAAGACACCCGCGTGGATCATCGCCGACTGATGTTGCACTGGTTAGGTGCACTGGGCGTTGGTTTGCTGTTGTCGATCGCTGTGTTTGTGTACCTGTTCAGAATCAACCCTGATCTGCGCATGTTGATGGAAAACATTTGGTTCTGGACGCGCTTCGCGTTCATCGCGTCGGTGATGATTTTGGGCGGCTGGATGTTTGCAAAGCTCGGTAAACCGGGAACGGCGCATCGAGTACCGATGTGGCTGGCCGCCGCGCCGTTCGCGTTGTTTGGCTTACTTGGTTTAGTGCTGCTGTTTACCGCCGCGCCTGAGGAGCGACGTCCGATGTTGCTCGGTATTTCCTGGAACGTCTGTTCGCGCAACATCACCCTGTTATCGATTCCAATCTTTTTTGCATCGGTCTGGGTCGCCAGGCAATTTGCGCCGGTGCGCTTGCGTTTTACCGGTGCGATGCTTGGGCTCTTTTCAGGCGGCGCAGCTGCGCTCATGTATTCGATGTATTGCCCGGAGATCGCCCCTACATTTGTAGCCATTTGGTACAGCCTGGGCATGCTGATTCCGGCGGCCGTAGGCGCGGTGCTAGGGCGCAAATTGCTCGCTTGGTAGATTTTCACAACGTATAACGTTTATTGGCTTTCTGTGATATCACCCAATTTAATTGGGCGATCGCATCGATTATTGATCTTATCTACCAATAGGAAAATGCGGGTCTTTGCCCAACATGGTGGGCAATCGCTACTAAAAGTTCATAGGTTCTTGCCCGCTTTTCTCGCTATAATTTGTAAGCTCTAGGACACGGGATTTTCATGTGCCCCGCTTGCCGCAACTGGCAAAGTGGTCGCGTCAAGAAAGTCCCGTTTCGCACATCTAGGGCTCAGCAATTCGACCCTCCCGCACATCGTCCCGTCGGACGCTTTTGCGCGAATTGCAGCGAACGAGCCAAAAACATATGACAAGCCTGATTCCTTCCTCCGTCCCCGCGATTCTTGCGCTCGCTGACGGCACGATTTTTCGCGGACGCTCTATCGGCGCGTCCGGCCAAACCACCGCTGAGGTGGTGTTTAACACCGCAATTACCGGCTATCAAGAAATCCTCACCGACCCATCGTATTGCGGTCAGTTTGTAACGCTAACGTATCCCCACATCGGCAACGTTGGCGTGAACAAAGAAGACGTTGAGTCGAACAAAATTTGGGCGAGTGGGTTGATCGTTCGCGATCTCTCTGCGGTGGTTTCGAATTTCCGCAGCGAGCAAACACTCGATGCGTATTTACGCGATGCCGGAGTAGTTGGCATTTCGGACATCGATACCCGCCAGCTCACGCGCATCCTTCGCGATGGCGGCTCGCAAAACGCGTGTATTCAAGCGGGAGAAGGCAATATCGATGATGCGAAAGCCGTCGCCGCAGCGAAAGCAGCACCTTCGATGGCGGGTCAAGATTTAGCGAGAGTTGTTTCCTGTAAATCTGGCTATGACTGGACGCAAAGCACTTGGGCCTTGGGAAGCGGTTTCGCTGCACAAACCGCGCCGAAATTTCATGTCGTTGCGTTCGACTACGGCGTGAAACACAACATCTTGCGCATGCTCGCTGAGCGCGGTTGCAAACTTACTGTCGTTCCCGCACAAACGAGCGCGAAAGATGTGCTCGCGATGAAACCGGACGGCGTATTCCTCGCGAACGGGCCTGGCGATCCGGAGCCGTGCGATTATGCAATTGCGGCGATCAAAACTATCGTGGATTCAGGCATGCCGACGTTCGGCATTTGCTTGGGCCATCAGTTGCTCACGCTCGCCAGCGGTGGCAAAACAATGAAGATGAAAACCGGTCATCACGGGGCAAACCATCCGGTCAAAGATTTGGACGACGGGCGCGTACTGATCACCTCGCAAAACCACGGCTTCGCGGGCGATCCGAAATCCTTGCCCGCGAATGTGCGCGTAACCCATGTGAGCTTGTTCGACGGCACGTTGCAAGGCATCGCACGCACTGATAAACCTGCGTTTAGTTTTCAAGGCCATCCCGAAGCAAGCCCTGGGCCGCATGATGTGAGTTACTTGTTTGACCGCTTCATCGCGATGATGAAAAAGTGATGAAAAAGCAAAAGCGCATCATCCTTGTTCGCCACGGTGAAACCGATTGGAACCGCGAAGAGCGCATCCAAGGCATGCTCGACATCCCGCTCAATGCACTTGGTTTCGCGCAAGCAGAACAAGTGGGCATCGCACTCGGGCAGATCATCAAAGGCGACGCCGAACTGGTGTCAAGCGATCTCGTGCGCACGCGCGAGACTGCGACACCGATCATCGCAGCAACGGGATTGCAGCCGCGTTTTGATGCTCGTTTGCGCGAGCGGCATTTCGGCGTGTGGCAGGGAAAAACCTATCAGCAGTGGCGCGAAGAAGATGCCGAAGGCGCGCGCCGTCATGCCGCAGGAGAAGCCGATTACGGACCGGAAGGTGGCGAGACAGCGCGGCAATTTTTAGAGCGCTGCGTCAGCACCGTCACAGATCTCGCCATTGCGTGCGATGAGCAAACGCTTGTGATCGTGACGCATGGTGGTGTGGTGAGCTCCATGGTGCGCCATTCGCAAGGGCTCGAATCGCACAGCGCGCGCACCTGGAGCGTGCCGAATGCATCGATAAGCGAATGGCGATTTGACGGCGAATCGTTTTTTATGGAGCGCGTTGGAGATGTGTCGCATCTTGATGATGCGCTGGATGAAGTTGATTCTTCGTGGAATATGAATGATCTAACGAAGTAGCGAGTACACAATCCCTCCATCCCCAAAGCGGAGGGAGAACAACACGAGGCTCCCGCGCAGCTTCGAATAAGAGCAAAACTATGCCAAAAAGAACAGACATCCACTCCATCCTCATCATCGGCGCAGGCCCCATCATCATCGGGCAAGCGTGCGAATTCGATTACTCCGGGGCGCAAGCGTGCAAGGCGTTGCGAGAGGAGGGCTACAAGGTCATCCTTGTGAACTCGAACCCGGCAACGATCATGACCGATCCTGAGATGGCGGATGTAACCTACATCGAGCCGATCACGCCCGCCGTCGTGGAGCGCATCATCGCAAAGGAGCGCCCCGACGCGTTGCTACCGACGATGGGAGGACAAACCGCACTGAACACCTCGCTCGATTTACACAAGAGCGGCGTGCTTGCGAAATATGGCGTTGAATTGATCGGTGCAAATGAGCACGCAATTGAGAAAGCCGAAGATCGTTTGAAATTCAAAGACGCAATGACCAAGATTGGTCTCGGCTCGGCGAAATCAGGCATCGCACACTCAATTGATGACGCGCTCGCCGTCCAAAAAACCGTTGGATTTCCGACGGTGATTCGACCAAGCTTTACGCTCGGCGGAACTGGCGGCGGTATTGCATACAACATGGATGAATTCATGTCGATCTGCAAACGCGGATTGGAGCTTTCACCGACCAATGAACTCTTGATCGAGGAATCGCTCCTCGGCTGGAAAGAGTTCGAAATGGAAGTAGTTCGCGACAAAAAAGACAACTGCATCATCGTTTGCTCGATTGAAAACTTGGATCCGATGGGCGTGCACACGGGCGACTCGATCACCGTAGCGCCGGCGCAAACACTCACTGACAAGGAATATCAATTGATGCGCAACGCATCGATTGCAGTGCTTCGTGAAATCGGCGTCGACACGGGTGGATCGAATGTGCAGTTCTCGATCAATCCAAAAGATGGTCGCATGATTGTGATCGAGATGAATCCGCGAGTATCGCGCTCGTCCGCACTCGCATCAAAAGCCACCGGATTTCCGATTGCGAAAATCGCCGCAAAATTAGCGGTGGGCTACACGCTGGATGAACTCAAAAACGACATCACGGGTGGCGCAACGCCCGCCTCGTTCGAACCTTCGATTGATTACGTCGTTACCAAAATTCCGCGTTTCGCTTTTGAGAAATTCAAAGAAGCCGATCCCCATCTGACAACGCAGATGAAGAGCGTCGGCGAAGTGATGGCGATGGGGCGCACATTTCAAGAGTCGTTGCAAAAAGCTTTGCGCGGGCTCGAAGTCGGTGTGGATGGTTTCAATCTGAAATCGGTTGATCCCGACAAAATCGGCGAGCAAATCTCGAATCCGACGCCTGATCGTCTCTGGTATGTTGCTGATGCGTTTGGCGTGGGGATGAGCGTTGATGAAGTGTTCGAATTGACAGCGATTGATCCGTGGTTCCTCACGCAGATCAAAGAGATTGTCGATCTCGAACTTGCGATTGAAAAACGTACGCTGATCAGCTTAAGCAAAGAAGAAATGCGTCATCTGAAACGCAAAGGTTTTTCAGACCGTCGCCTCGCGCATTTGCTCAAAGCCACACAAGACGATGTTCGCGCGACGCGTCACGCGCATGGTGTGCGCCCGGTGTACAAGCGCGTGGATACCTGCGCGGGCGAATTCGCGACCAACACTGCGTACATGTACTCGACGTATGAAGACGAATGCGAATCAAAACCGAGTGATAAGAAAAAAATTATGGTGCTCGGCGGCGGCCCGAATCGCATCGGCCAGGGGATTGAATTCGATTATTGCTGCGTGCATGC
Source organism: Betaproteobacteria bacterium (assembly GCA_013298695.1). Lineage (GTDB taxonomy): Bacteria > Pseudomonadota > Gammaproteobacteria > Burkholderiales > Casimicrobiaceae > Casimicrobium. The sequence continues at coordinate 298,939 of JAAFIS010000002.1, read as the reverse complement.
CGCGATGGCGATGCGCGAAGACGGCTACGAGACCATCATGGTCAACTGCAATCCAGAAACTGTGTCGACCGATTACGACACTTCGGATCGTTTGTATTTCGAACCAGTCACGCTGGAAGACGTTCTGGAAATTGTTCATATCGAGAAGCCCGTCGGTGTAATCGTGCAATATGGCGGACAAACGCCGCTCAAGCTAGCGCGTGATTTGGAGCGTTGTGGCGTGCCGATTATTGGTACGACGCCAGATTCAATCGACGTCGCCGAAGATCGCGAGCGCTTCCAAAAACTGTTGCAAGAAATCGGCTTGAAGCAACCACCAAATCGCACCGCTCGTGATGAAGCGAGCGCACTGCGGCTGGCTGACGAAATTGGCTACCCACTCGTCGTGCGTCCGAGCTATGTGCTCGGCGGTCGTGCGATGGAAATTGTTCATGCCCCTGAGGATCTCGAGCGCTACATGCGGGAAGCGGTTAAGGTATCCAATGATTCACCAGTGCTCTTGGATCGTTTCCTGAATGACGCGATTGAAGTGGACGTAGATGCGCTTTCTGACGGTAAAGAGGTCGTAATTGGCGGCATCATGGAACACATCGAGCAGGCTGGTGTGCATTCGGGCGATTCGGCCTGCTCCTTGCCACCGTATTCGCTGTCGAAAGAACTGCAAGACGAGCTTCGCAAACAAACCGTAGCGATGGCGAAAGCGCTCAATGTGATCGGTCTGATGAATGTGCAATTTGCAGTGAAACAGGAAGCAGGCAAAGATGTTGTCTATGTGCTCGAAGTAAATCCACGCGCGTCGCGTACGGTGCCTTTCGTATCTAAAGCAACGGGTCGTCCACTCGCAAAAATTGCGGCGCGCTGCATGGCTGGGCAATCGCTTGCTTCGCAAGGCATCAAAGGCGAAGCGATCCCGCCGTATTTCAGCGTGAAAGAAGCGGTGTTCCCGTTTAACAAGTTCCAAGGCGTTGATCCGATCCTCGGGCCAGAAATGAAATCCACGGGCGAAGTGATGGGCGTGGGCTACACCTTTGCGGAAGCGTTCGAAAAATCCCAGCTCGCAGCAAGCACACGCTTGCCACTTTCCGGCAAGGTGTTTTTGTCCGTGAAAAACGGCGACAAAGAAAAAGTGGGCGAAGTTGCGAAAATCCTCCACGAATGCGGTTTCACGCTAGTTGCCACTAAGGGCACAGCGGCGGCGATAAGTGCGTTAAACGTGCCGGTGGAAACCGTAAAAAAAGTTCAAGAAGGCCGCCCAAACATCGTTGACGTCATCAAAGACGGACAGATCGCGCTCGTCATCAACACGGTTGAAGAAAAGCGCGGCGCAATTGCGGATAGCGCCTATATTCGTCGCGCGGCGCTCGCCGCACGGTTGCCGAGTTACACAACGATTGCGGGCGCGAGAGCCGCGGCGTTGGGTATCCAAGACGGCCCAGAGCTCACGCCATACTCCCTCCAGTCCTTACTGAAAGAAGTTGTAGTACAGTAAGAATCAATTGTTTTCTGAGCCCGCCGATTTACCGCGGCGGGCTTTGTTTTTGCAGCGATAAAAGTCATGAATAAGTTTCCAATTACCAAGAACGGCGCTGAACTACTCAAAGCCGAATTGCATCGCCTGAAAACGGTGGAGCGCATTGCGACATCGCAGGCTATCGCCGAAGCGCGCGCGCAAGGCGATATCAGCGAAAACGCTGAATACGAAGCGGCGAAAGAAAAGCAATCGTTCATTGAAGGCCGAATTCTCGATATTGAAGGCAAACTTGGCAACGCTCAGATCATTGATCCGTCTACCGTAGATGCTGGCGATCGCGTCGTTTTCGGCGCAACGGTCGAGATGGAAGAGCTCGATAGCGGCAAGAAAACGACGTACCAAATCGTGGGTGAAGATGAAGCCGATTTCAAAGTTGGCAAGATTTCCGTGGGTTCGCCGCTGGCGCGCGCCTTGATTGGGAAAAGCGCAGGCGATGTTGTCGAAGTGCAAGCGCCTGGCGGCGCTCGTGATGTTGAAATCGTCGAAGTTCGCTACATCTAAGCCGACTTTAACAAGGCGTCGCGACGCGACGCTGTTTCGTTGAGCCGCGCACCGCGTCCGCGAACTCGCCCGATTTAACCGAGCCTAGATCCCAACATGCGCGCTGGTTGTTCGTCAATTAGTGCTGCTTGCGTCTGCTCTTTTAGATATTGCCCTCACGGCAGCCGCACGCTTCACTTCTCAACCTTGGGCGCGAGCCTTTTCAAGAACCTGCGACGCGTGAGAAAGAAACGCTCGAAGTCCTCTCACGGCGCAAACCAAACGCGATCCCAATCCCAACCTTAAACCGCGGGCAGGTTGAGGATAGTGGAAGTGTTAATAACAAAATGCAGCACATCCCTATTTTAATTGGGTAAACGGGTCGAAAAACAAATAACGCAATTATTTGACAAACAGGCTAGTACCCCAGTAAAGTAGAGCTTATAAGAAAAAGTCTGCCGGGCATTGTCGATTGCGTCGCATGACAGACGTGCGACTGTACGAGCGAAATCAAGGCGTTTTTCACTAGAGTTCGCGACCTATAATCGCCTAGCTCGTTAGATGCATCTGCATTCTGAGATGTGTCCGACGGCGGCGCGGGAATTTCGCGGGCCAAGTGTGGAGGATGTTTCTGTGTCGCCGAATGGCGTCACCGGGCAACACCGCCAAACGGAAGCCGTGCCGCGGGGACATCAATTTATTAAAAGGAGTTAACCACTCATGACAGCCACCACTTGGCTCATCGTGTCGCTGGTCTGCGGACTAGCGGCCGTCGCATACGGAATCCTATCGATTTCGTGGATCAATGGCTTATCAGCCGGCAACGCGCGGATGCAAGAAATTGCAGCCGCCATTCAAGCGGGCGCGAAAGCGTATCTCGCTCGGCAATACAAAACGATCACCTATATCGGGATCGCCATTGCAATCATCATCGTGTTCGTCCCGGGGCTTGGCGGCAAGACCGCGTTCGGCTTCGTGCTCGGCGCGTTGCTCTCGGGCGCCGCGGGCTTCATCGGCATGAACGTTTCGGTGCGCGCGAACGTGCGTACGGCGGAAGCTGCGCGCGGTGGCATCAATCCAGCGCTCGCAGTGGCTTTCCGCGGCGGCGCAATCACCGGCATGCTGGTGGTTGGCCTCGGGCTCTTGGGTGTCGCTGGTTTCTACTGGTTCTTGCTCGGCACTGCAGATCACTCAGCCAATCCGCTGAAGGAGGACCTGCACAAAATCATGGCGCCGTTGATTGGCTTTGCCTTCGGCTCGTCGTTAATTTCGATCTTCGCGCGTTTGGGCGGCGGCATCTTCACCAAGGGCGCAGACGTCGGCGCGGATCTAGTCGGCAAAGTTGAAGCCGGCATTCCTGAAGACGATCCTCGCAATCCTGCGGTGATTGCAGACAACGTGGGCGACAACGTGGGCGACTGTGCTGGCATGGCCGCTGACTTGTTTGAAACATACGCGGTGACCATCATCGCAACGATGCTCTTGGGCGCACTGCTCATGAAAACCAACGCTGCACTCGCGGCGATCTATCCGCTCGCTCTAGGCGGCGTATCGATCATCGCCTCTATCGTTGGGTGCTTCTTCGTGAAGTACAGCGGCAGCGGCAAAATTATGAACGCGCTTTACAAAGGACTCGCGATCGCTGCGATTTTGTCGCTGGGTATGTTCTACGTTGTCACGCAAATGATTTTCGGCGGCGTGACCGGCGTTTCGGTCAACGCGCTCTTCGGCGCTTGCGTCGTGGGTATCGTCCTCACCGGTGCGCTGGTGTGGATCACTGAGTACTACACGGCGACTGAATACGCACCGGTGCGTCACGTTGCAAGAGCATCAACGACGGGCCATGCCACCAATATCATCGCCGGTATCGGTATCTCGATGAAATCCACCGGCTACCCAGTGATGGCGGTTTGTATCGCGATTCTCGCGGCGTATTGGTGTGCAGGCCTCTACGGCATTGCAGTCGCCGCGACCGCCATGCTTTCGATGGCTGGAATCGTCGTTGCGCTTGATGCGTACGGTCCGATCACCGATAACGCGGGCGGCATCGCTGAGATGGCCGATCTGCCAAAAGAAGTGCGCGCGGTCACCGACCCGCTCGATGCTGTGGGTAACACGACGAAGGCCGTGACCAAGGGCTACGCAATCGGCTCGGCCGGTCTGGCTGCACTTGTGCTCTTCGCCGATTACACGCACGGCCTTGAGAGCCGTGGTTTGAACGTGTCGTTTGATTTGTCGAACCATATGGTGATCGTTGGCCTCTTCATCGGCGGCTTGATTCCTTACCTCTTCGGCGCAATGGCGATGGAAGCGGTCGGGCGCGCCGCGGGCTCGGTGGTCGAAGAAGTTCGCCGCCAGTTTAAAGACGGCGAAATCATGGCCGGAAAGCGGAAGCCTGATTACAGCGCAGCAGTTGATATGTTGACGACATCGGCGATCAAAGAAATGATCATTCCGTCGCTGTTGCCAGTAGCCGTGCCAATCCTTGTTGGCGTGATCCTTGGCCCAGCAGCGCTCGGCGGTTTGCTCATGGGCACCATCATCACCGGTTTGTTTGTTGCGATCTCGATGTGTACCGGCGGCGGCGCATGGGACAACGCGAAGAAATACATCGAAGACGGCAATCACGGCGGCAAAGGATCTGACGCTCACAAAGCCGCAGTAACCGGCGACACCGTGGGTGACCCGTACAAAGACACAGCCGGCCCTGCGGTGAATCCACTCATCAAAATCATCAACATTGTGGCACTCATGATCGTTCCGGTTGTCGCCGCGTTGCATCCTGCAAAACCGGGCAGCGCTTCTGCGTCTGCACACGGCGGTGTCGCGATGAGCGCGCCGGCGGCAGTCACTGCGGCAGCAACCGCAACTGGCGCGATGGCCGGTGCCGCAGCGACCGCGGGCGCAACCGCTCCCGCAGCTGCAGCACCAGCGGCGGCGGCTCCGGCTGTTCCGGCGCCGGCAGCTGCGGCAGCAGGCAAACCGTCGGCTGCGAAGCTCTACTTTGCGACGGGCAAAATCGATACGCCGCCTGACGCCGCGAAAATGCTCGAACCGGTCATTGCTTACTTGAAAACCAACAAAGACGCGAAAGCCGCTATCAGTGGCTTTCACGACAGCACGGGTAGTCAAGCCACGAACGAAGAGCTAGCGAAAAATCGCGCAAAGGCGGTTCGTGAGTTGCTCAAGGGCGCAGGCATCGACGAGTCACGCGCTGAACTCAAAAAGCCGGAGGTCGTGCAAGGCAGTGGCGCCGACAACCAAGAGGCGCGTCGTGTGGAAGTGTCGATTCAGTAATCGAGACATATAAACGCCTCGCGTTTCTACACTGCGAAAAACGGACGCTTCGGCGTCCGTTTTTTTTGGCGCGCACGTCACGCATCTATTCGCCCTAGTCTTTGAAAGCTCGCGAAGCACTGCCTGAGTTGCGTAACTATGCCAATCAGCAAAATCTCAGCTGAACGAGTAGCGTGAGTGCTGCGAGCGCTGCGAGCGCTACGAGTGCCAGCGGCGCAGCGGTCCTCGCGGCTCGTCCGGAGGCACGAATTGACTCCACATTGCCGCGCGCGGTAAGCATTCGCTGGGGAAGCCCGGGTGTTTTAGTCGCCCGCGGTGACGTTCTACGGAATTCACCGATTTGGCGGGAATCGCTGACTTATTCCGTTTATAGGCACACGCGTCAACCTCTGCAAGGCAGAAAACAGTGATTGACGCTTTTTTGGCGCTGCGTTCCCGCGCCGCGCCATCGTAATCATTTCGGAGTTGTCAATGTTTAACCGCCACAACGTCCCCCAAACGCCATCCGCCTCAACGATGAAGAGCGCGCCATCGAGCGCCATCCTAGGCCTCATACGATTCGCGTGGTTTGTCGCGCTCGGACTCGCTGTATCGCTTGCCACGCTCAATACCGCCCACTCCCAAGCCTACGTTGGCGTCAGCGCGGGCAATGGCTACACCTGCGCCGTGCGAGACGGTGGCACGATCCAGTGTTGGGGCGTCAACAGTAGTGGGCAATTGGGCGACGGCACCACCACTGATCGAAGCTTGCCGGTCACGGTTCAGGGCATCAACACGGCCGTGCAAGTCTCGGTGGGTACGTTTCATTCTTGCGCGACGCTCGCCGATAGCACCGCGCGCTGTTGGGGCGCTGGCGGCTCGGGACAATTGGGCAGCGGCTCCAGCGCCAGCAGCTTAGTGCCGGTGATTGTCTCCGGGCTCGTCAGCGTGCAGCGTGTCGAGGTAGGTACCTCTCACGCGTGCGCGTTGCTGGCTGATCTCACGGTGGTGTGTTGGGGGAGCGGCTCGAACGGGCAACTTGGCGACGGCAGTTTTTTGAGCAGTAACGCACCGGTCATCGTGACGGCGCTGACCGGGGTCACTTCGCTCGGGGTCGGCGGCGACCATGCGTGTGCGGCGCTCACCACCGGCCAAGCGAAATGCTGGGGCCGCAATACCAGCGGTCAGCTGGGTGATGGCACGATCATCAATCGTTCAAGCCCGGTTAGCGTGGGCGGCGGATTGACGAGCGTCGCTTCTGTCGTCGGCGGTGGCGCACACACTTGCGCTCGGCTGAGCAACAGCGCATTGCACTGCTGGGGCAGCAACTCTTTTCAAGCACTAGGCAGTTTCGGCCCGGATAGTTCAACCCCGCTCCTGGTCGCTGGTGTACCAGCAGCGACGGCGGTTTCGGCGGGTGGCGCACACACCTGCGCAAGGCTCGTGGACGCAAGCTTGCAGTGCTGGGGCAATGGGTTGAACGGTGAACTTGGCGCTGGCGGCTTAACGGGTGGACCGTCGCCGCGCGCTGTGTTGGGTCTCAGCGGCGTGATCGATTTTTCGGCTGGCGGCGGCTACACCTGCGCGATCAACAGCGGTGGTGCGTTGACGTGCTGGGGCAGAAACGACGCTGGACAACTGGGTACTGGGGGCACGCTCGGGAGCACCACCGCGTTGACAGTATCCGGCATCAGCGGCGCGTCTAGCGTGAGTGCGGGGTCATCGCATGCCTGCGCTACGTTCTCCGGCGGCAGCGTGCGGTGTTGGGGAAGCAATACCGATGGGCAGCTTGGCGACGGCACTACGGCAGACAGTGCGCTGCCGGTAAGCGTGGTCGGGCTCGCACCCACCACGTCAGTGTCTGCAGGCTGGTCGCACAGCTGCGCGCGCCTGGCGGATCTCACTGTGAAGTGCTGGGGAAGCAATGACAATGGACAGCTGGGCAATAATGGCGCGGTTGGCGGCAGCGTCAGTGGCATTACAAACGCGCTTGATGTGTCGGCGGGATTTAGCCATAGTTGCGCACGCTTGAATGACAACACGGTGAAATGCTGGGGGGCGAATTTCGGCGGTCAATTAGGCAACGGTACGACGACGAATTCATCCACACCAGTGATCGTGACGGGTTTGAGCACTGCGTCCTCCGTTTCCGCGGGCAGCGAGTACAGCTGTTCGCGACTCTCGACCGGTGGCATCGTGTGCTGGGGCCGGAACACCTTGGGTCAACTCGGCAACGGCAACAATACGCAAAAGCTGGTGCCTGACTTCGTGGTTGGCATCACGACGGCCACTAGCGTCAGTGCGGGCGCCGGCCATGCCTGTGCGGTCTTGGCAAATAATGAAGTTCGATGCTGGGGGGCTGGCTCAAACGGACAACTAGGCAACGGTGCCAGCGCTAGCAGCAACGTGCCAGTTGTTGTCACTGGGATCAACAATGCCACTTCGGTCTCGGCGGGAAACTCTCATGCCTGCGCGCGCCTCAGCAATAGCACCGTGAAGTGTTGGGGTGCCAATTCTTCTGGGGAATTAGGTGATGGCAGTGAAACCCAAAGCAATTTGCCGGTAACGGTGCTCGGTATCCGCAATGCAACCGCGGTTGAGGCTGGCACTGGGTTTACGTGTGCAAAGCTCTCTACGGGGGCGGTCAAATGCTGGGGCAGCAATGTCTCGGGGCGACTTGGTATCGGTAACTCGACCCAAAATTCGCTGGTGGCGACACCGATCGGCGGTGGCCTAGTCTGCACACTCGACATCGATGGCAACGGCAGCGTTGACGCCACCACTGACTTGCTGATTTTGCAGCGTGCACGGTTGGGGTTGTCCGGCACGGCGGTGACCAATGGCGCGCTCGGAGTTAAGGCCACGCGCACCACTTGGGGTGCAATCCGCGAATATCTGGTGTCGAATTGCCGCATAGAGGGCTTGGCGCCATAAGCGGCACTGTTCGAATTTCCTGGGCAAATTTCGACGCGCCCCATGAAATTGCCGTTTCGCTGGCGTCGCGAATGCGTCGCGATCCGGCTCCTCGGAATCTAGAGTTCACTCCGACGCGCCGCCGCCAGAAACGATGCGAAACCCCGCGAAAATATCGTTTCTTTCTGGCAAAAAGAAATTTCGATAGTGCGGATGATGCATGATCGGAAGCGTTGCGAAACTGCCGCCTCGCAAGACGCGATGCTTGCCATCAAACCACGGTTGTGAATATTCGCGATACACACCGGGCGTGAAATTCTTTGGTGGTGAGAATGCGCTTGATGTCCATTCCCAGAGCGCGCCGTGCCAATTCGCGCTCGCGTCACTCGAATTGAAATGCGAATGCAATTCGTCTTCGGTGGGCAAGCGCGCATCGGCCCACGCAGCAAAGGCTTCCGCTTCAAATGCGTTTACGTGAATCACTGGATCATTCGGATTCAACGCAATCCAGCGATCAAATCGTCGCTGTTCCCAAGCGCCAAAATCGTTTTGTCGCCAATACACAGGATGCTCGCGCCCAGTCAGTGTTTCGTGTTCGCCAGAGTCAACAAACGACGCGAAATCAGCATTTGAAATCAATACAGCTTTTATTGTTGAAACCCCAACACTATTGGGCATGAAACCAATTTCATTGTCAAATTGAAAATTGCTCTTTCGTACGTTCGCGCCCACAGCAATTGGGCGATTAGAAGTTATGTTGTTGTCTAACGATAACTCAACTTCAGGTTGGATATCACCCACCCACAGCGGCATCTCCCACGCCAAGGTTTGCGCAGCCCAAGCAATTGCCTCCAGATGCATCGCCTCATGAAACATCGCTAAACGAAAGCGATATAACCCTCCATCGCTGTCTTCTGCGCGGTCAAGTGCGCGCAATGTGAGTTCAAGCGAGCGATCCAGATAATCGAGCACGGTTGGTCGCGTGAGTTGTGGCAAATGCCAACGCGCGCGGTGCGAAATGAGATTTGAATTGAGAAACGCATCGCTATCGGTCCAGGTGGAAGGCAGATTCGCGCGTGTATCGCCATCGGTTGTGTTGTGCGCGCCTCGAACACAAAACCATTCGGCGAACCACGCCATGTGCGCTGCTTCCCAGAGCGGCGGATTGACCGTCGGAATCACAGGTGGCAAGAACATGTCATCACTCAATGCGCTCACAAAGTGGTGCAGCATTTTGCGCAGCGCGCTTAATTCACGTGCGATTTCATTTTTTGAATAAGAGCGCGCGGCAACGCCCGCGCGCACGGCGTTGCTTGCGCGGCGTGTGTGCGATAGTTCAGTAGTGAAGCCAACTGTTGTCATCGTGTCTCCTGCCAACGCCAAAGCCAATAACGGCAATTGGCATACGGCCGCGCGCTGGGCGCGGATGCTTGCTCGCGATTATGCGGTGAAAATCGTTGAACGTTGGTCGCCGGAGCGTGAGTTGCCTGACGCGATGATTGCCTTGCATGCGCGCCGCTCAGCGGACAGCATCGTGCGCTTTCGCAAACGTCGCGAATCGGGCGGCGTATTGCTCGCGCTCACCGGCACGGACGTTTATCGCGACATTCATACTGATGAGAGCGCTCAGCATTCGCTTGAACTCGCTGATGAAATGGTCGTATTGCAACCGAAGGCGCTTGAGGAGTTGCCGGAATCACTGCGTTGGAAAGCGCGTGTTGTTTATCAGTCGGCGCGCGCGTTGGTGCCTGGTGATAAATCGAAACGGCGCTTCAACATCATTCAAGTCGGGCATTTGCGCCACGAAAAAGATCCGTTCACGCCAATCACCGCGCTGCGAACGTTGATGGACGAGAGCCGAATTCGGTTGATTCACGTTGGTGGTGCGCTCGATAAAGAACACGCCGATCTCATCAAAGCGGTACAGCGTGACGAGCCCCGCCTCGCGTGGGCGGGTGCGAAAGATCGTGCGCGCACGCGGCGCTTCATCAAGCGCTCGAACCTGCTCGTGCTCGCCAGCAAAATGGAAGGCGGCGCCAACGTGATTGTTGAGGCGGTCACCAGCGGCGTACCTGTGATCGCAAGTGACGTGAGCGGCAATATCGGCATGCTTGGCGATGACTATTTGGGCTATTTCAAATTCGGCGATGCACATGCGTGTGCGGCGCTTATGCAGCGATGCGAAAGCGACAAAAAGTTTCTTGCGAAGCTCGCTGCGCAATGTTCGAAGCGCGCGAAACTGTTCGCGCCGGAGCGCGAGGCCGCAGGAATCCGCGCCGCAGTTAAATCCGTAATGTGAAAGCGGTTTTGTAAGCAAAACGGCCGCATTTGCGACAATACGGCCTTGGGCGACGCGCATGCCCAGATTCTTGAAAGCCAATCACCATGAACGCACCCGCCACGCTCACCAAAGTTGAACCTCGCCTGACCTCGCTCTCACACGGTGGCGGCTGCGGCTGCAAAATCGCCCCGGGTGTGCTGTCCGAGATTTTGAAGAACAGCGCGGGATTATTGCCGAAGGAATTGCTCGTTGGCATCGAAACTGCGGACGATGCAGCGGTCTACAAACTCAACGACACCCAAGCGTTGATCGCAACAACAGATTTCTTCATGCCGATCGTTGACGACCCGTTTGAATTCGGCCGTATCGCCGCAACGAACGCTATTAGCGATGTGTATGCGATGGGCGGCACGCCGATCATGGCGCTCGCGTTGGTCGGCATGCCGATCAATGTGCTGTCGATTGAGACGATTGGCAAAGTGATCAAAGGTGGACAGAGCGTTGCTACTGCTGCGGGTATTCCGATTGCGGGCGGCCACACGATTGATTCGGTCGAAGCGATTTACGGGCTCGTCGTGATGGGGCTCGTGCATCCAGATAAAGTGAAAAAGAACTCCGATGCAAAAGCGGGCGACGTTTTAATTTTGGGTAAACCGATTGGTGTGGGCGTGCTCTCTGCCGCGCTTAAAAAGGAAAAGCTGTCTGCCGCCGGTTATGCGCAGATGATCGAGAACACCACGAAGCTCAACAAGCCCGGCGCAGCGCTCGCAAACATGGAGGGCGTTCATGCGCTCACCGACATCACTGGTTTCGGTTTGGCCGGTCACGTGCTCGAGCTCGCGCGCGGCGCGAAGCTCACTTGCGTAATCGACTGGAAAAAAGTGCCGCTACTCGATGGCGTGGCCGATCTAGCTGCGCAAGGCTTCATCACCGGCGCATCGGGGCGCAACTGGGGTGGCTACGGTCACGATGTCGATCTACCCGCGGGTTTCAGCGATGTCAACCAAGCGCTCATCACCGATCCACAAACATCAGGCGGATTGCTAGTGACGTGCTCGCCGGAAGTCGCACCAAAAGTACTTGAGCTGTTCAAACGCGAAGGCTTTGGAAGCGCAGCAGTGATCGGCCACGTTGAGGCGGGGCTAGGTCGTTTGCGATTTGAGTGAAATGCAATATGCGCAACGGCTCTCGAATATTTCGTTAAACGAGATCGCGTCGTATCGGTGTCAGTTAGAGGGCGATAATTGGTGTTCGCGTTAACCGCACGAAAGTGTTGAACATGAGCTTCAAAGCCTACCTCACAAGCCAAGAAGGCAAATCCACAAAAACCGAACTCGTTGATATGACGCTCGATCAGCTTGATCCGGGCGAGGTGCTGATTCGCACTGAATATTCAACCGTGAATTACAAGGATGCGTTATCCGCTACGGGCAGCGGGCGCATCATTCGGCGCTTCCCCTGCGTGGGCGGCGTTGATTTGGCCGGAGTAGTCGAATCATCTACCGATGCGGGGTTTAAGCCGGGCGACAAAGTGATCGCACATGCGTATGACGTTGGTGTTGCGCATCACGGTGGTTATGCGGAAATGGCGCGTGTCCCCGCTGCGTGGTGCGTGCCGGTGCCAGCGAGCATGACGACGTTTGACGCGATGACGCATGGCACGGCGGGCTTCACCGCAGCGCTGGCGATTCATCGCATGCAACACGATGGGCTCGCGCCTGCGAACGGACCCGTGCTGGTCAATGGCGCAACGGGTGGCGTGGGGATCGTTGCCATCGAAATTCTTGCGAAGCTCGGCTATCACGTAGTGGCGGTCACTGGTAAAGAAAAAGATGTTGAACTGCTCAAATCAATTGGCGCGAAAGAGGTGTTAATTCGCGGTCAGTTTGAGATGACGGAGAAGCCGCTCGGTGCTGAAACCTACGCAGGCGCGGTCGACAATTTGGGCGGTGAACAACTGTCATGGCTCACGCGCGTGATGAAGGTCGGCGGCACCATTGCCTCGATTGGTCTGGCGCAAGGTTGGGAAGTGAAAACCACCGTGATGCCATTCATTTTGCGTGGCGTGTCCTTGCTCGGTATCGACAGCGTAAATTGCTCGATGGCACTGCGCCGAGAATTGTGGAACAAACTTGCGAATGAATGGAAGTGCGAGAAGCTTGCGAGCCATTGCCGAACGGTTTCTTTCGCGGAGTTACCCACCGTATTCGATGCGTACGTGAAAGGACAAGTGACCGGGCGTACTGTTGTAAAGATCGGTTGATTTTTGGAAGCAGCTCGCCGCGCCCACAATTCGCGCATGCGTAGAGTGCTGCTCTTATTGGCGAGCTTTTGCGCGTTTCCCGCCTCCGCGGAGACGCTTAAGAATCATTACAACGATCCCTTCATTCAGGTCACGGGCGCAATCAAGAATTGCCCGCAGCCTCGAGGCCCTTTCATGAGCGAGCGCGACGCGAAGGCGGAAGCGCACCAACGGATCGAGCGTGGCACAACTTGCTTTAATGAAGGTAAGTGTCGCCAAGCCAACGCGTATTTCTACGACGCCGATATCGCGCGACGAGCAGCCCAAGCGGCACGCGATGCAATCATTCGGGATCGCTCGCTAGCAACATCAAGCGTGTGGATTACCGTTCAACGCAGATTTGTTTTTATTCAGGGTTGCGTGAAACGTCCGGAGCAGATTGCCCAGTGGGAGGCGATCATGAAGTCAGTCGCTGACGTGGACTACGTGAGCGCTGATCTTGCTGTCGGCACGCGACTGCGTTCAAAACGGATGCCGTATCCGACCATGAGCCATTGAATCGCTGCGTTATTTCTGCTGCCGAATTTCGTCGATTATTTTTGGATTCACACCCGGCAGCATCCGCTCATAGGCAGGACGTAGCGCGGCGCGAAACGCGTTAGAGTCAACAAACGTGTTGATCTTCATGCCCGATGCACGAAGGGCAGTGAGCGCGGCAAATTCGTCAGCATTGACGCGCTCGCGTTGTGCGCGGACAGACGCCTTTGCTGCCGTTTTGAACGCATAACGATCTTGTTCCGAAAGCGTTGCCCAGAGCTTCGGGGAAACGACCAACACGCAGGGTGAATAGAAGTGCTGCGTGAGCGACAAATACTTTTGCGTCTCGCTGAATTTCGAAGCGAGGATGACGGGTAGCGGATTTTCTTGACCATCCAGCTCGCCTGCTTTCAACGCATCAAACAGTTTTGGAAACGCCATGGGCGTTGGATTCGCCTTCAACGAGCGCATCGCTTCCATGTGCACGCTATTTTCCATCGTGCGCAACTTCAAATTCGCGAGGTCGCTCGGATAGCTGATCGGACGCTTGTTGTTGGTAACGTGGCGGAATCCATTCTCGCTCCACGCTAAACCGATCAGTCCGTACTTAGGAAACAATTCAAGAATGCTGCGCCCGATTGGGCCGTCTAGCGTGCGCCGCGCGTGCGCATAGTCGCTGAATAGAAACGGCAGATCAAAGAGCTTGGCTTCGGGCACGATATTGCCGAGTGGGCCGGTTGATGTGTTGCCCATTTCGACCTCACCACTCTTCACCTTGTTAAGGATTTCGAGTTCGCCTCCGAGTTTCCCGGCAGGTACGTGTTCCACCTTGAACCGCCCATTCGTGAGCTCGGCGAGCTCACGTCCAAACGCGTCAACGCCTGCGCCATAGTGCGAGTTTTGCGCAACCGCGTAAGCCACACGAACCACTCGCGGCTCAGCGGGCTGCGCGAGCGCAGCCGAAGCCGCGAGGCCGATTGCGCTCACCACGGCGCAGACGGCGACAACCACTAAACGATGTGCTTCTTGTTGCAAATGACCTCCCTTGTTTGCGCGCGACTCTAGCGGGTTAGTTTTGGAGCGTCAAACGAATCACGGCAGTCGGTGCAACGAGTGCTTATGTAAAAACAACTGTCAAAAGCCGTTTCTATCAGGCAATAGAAGATTTCTATTTATGCATTGAAATATGCAAGAAAACCCGTTTAGACTGAATATATAGGGAGAATAACAGCGTAAGCTGTTAGGCGTCGTTCGTCGTGACTCGAAACGGAGCTGCGATCAACGATGCTACGCGCCGTCCTAACCGTAAACCCCTAATTTAGGGAAAACCACTATCGAGAACGAAATCACATTGCTTGCGCTTGCAGAATGCCGCTCGACATTTCCCAAAAAATTTTTTCTGAGAAAGCAGCCCAAGAGGCTGTGTGTTTCGGTGTGATCGCGAGGCCGTAGAGTCGGCGGCGTAGGGAAATACTGAGCCGCGCAAACTCGCTGCCAGATGCTCGAGCGAAGATCGCGTACTTTCGCGCATAACGTTCATACAACTTCGCATCCTCCAAACAAACAGCGTGCCGTATATTGCCGCCCGAGCGCTTGCGGCATTGAACAACGTCCGAGCGAATACAGCGCAAGCCGTTTTCCAAGCGCGAATCAAAACAAACTCCTTCTTTGAGGTTTTCTACAGTATGAAAAAGCAAGTTTTACTCGCGGCGATGACCGCGCTGGTTGCAGGTGGTGCGTTAGCGCAATCGGCGGTTGATAAAGCGAAAGCTTCGGGCAGCATCACGATGGGTGTACGCGAGTCCTCCGGCGCGCTCTCCTATACGTTGGGTGACGGCAAGTTTGCTGGCTTCCACGTTGAAGTGTGTCAGCGCATCATGGCGGAAGTCGAAAAGCAGGTCGGCAAAAAGCTTGAAGTGAAATACCAAGCGGTCACTTCGCAAAACCGCATTCCATTGCTTCAAAACGGCACCGTTGATATCGAATGTGGATCAACAACTAACAACGCAACGCGTCAAAAAGACGTTTCGTTTTTGAACACAACTTATGTAGAAGAAGTTCGTATTGCAACCAAAGCGAATTCGGGTATCACCAACATTTCGCAACTCAACGGTCGTAATGTTGCCACCACCACGGGCACCACGTCTGTGCAGCATCTTCGCAAGCACGAGCGCGCAACCGGTGTTGATTTCAAAGAAATTTTTGGTAAAGATCACGCAGACAGTTTCTTGATGCTCGAAACCGGCCGCGCTGACGCGTTTGTGATGGACGGCTCGATCCTGGCTGGCAATATCGCCCTCGCGAAAAATCCAGCTGACTTCAAACTTGTTGGTGAAGTACTCAACGTTGAGCCAATCGCCATCATGGTTCGCAAGGACGACGCCGCGCTGAAAAAAATCGGCAACGACGTGATCGCTTCGATGGTGAAATCGGGTGACATGGCAAAACTTTGGGACAAATGGTTCCTGCAACCGATTCCACCGAAGAACGTAAAAGTAGGTCTCGCACTCTCGGAGAGCACCAAGGCAGCGTGGGCCAATCCTAACGACAAGCCGATGGAAGATTACGCGAAGAAGTAAATCATTCGCTCGAAAAATAGTCCCGACTGCAGGAGACTGCGGCGGGGCTTTTTTGTATTCGTCGCATGCAAAGCGTATGCGCATCGCGTGACAGATTGATGTGTGTATGATGAGTCGTCTACGTTGACCGACTGCGTTGGTCTGCGGTAAATGAGATATCGCTTGCCCTTCTAGAAACTGCGTCGACAATGAGCATCGGCGTGACCAAGAAGAGGGCTTTAAAGGGGGTCAGATGGCGTGGGATTGGGAATTGTTTTGTAAAGAAACGGCCACTGGCGAAATCATCGCGGGCTGTTTCGGTAAAGGTGGCGACCAAACGTATCTCAACTGGATTTTTTCCGCTTGGGGATGGACACTGACCGTGGCCGCAGGCGCGCTCGTTGTAGCGCTCGCCTTTGGTTTGCTTATGGGCACGCTGCGAACGCTGCCCAACAGTCCGTGGCTCGTGCGACTCGGCACCGCTTGGACGGAGCTCTTCCGCAACATTCCTTTGTTGGTGCAGATCTTTCTTTGGTACTTCGTGATCCCCGCGATTTTCCCGACACTTAAGGATTTGCCGCCGGTGATTCTGGTGATCTTCGCACTGGGCTTCTTCACCTCGGCTCGCGTGAGTGAGCAGGTGAGATCGGGCATTCAAGCGCTCCCGCGTGGACAGCGCTATGCCGGCATGGCCGTCGGGTTTACTACGCCGCAAACGTATCGTTACGTGCTGCTTCCAATGGCGCTTCGCATTGTGATTCCTCCGCTCACCAGCGAATCAATGAACATCATTAAAAACTCATCGGTCGCGTTTGCCGTGTCGATCGCTGAGCTCACAATGTTTGCGCGACAGGCGGGTGAAGAAACCTCTGCGCCCGTGCAAATGTATTTAGCAGTGACCGTGCTCTATGCAATTTCCGCGTTCGCGGTGAATCGCGTAATGCGCTACATCGAAACCAAAACCCAAGTGCCAGGCTTTGTTGCCGCTGGTGGCATGGGCGCAGGACATTAGGACGGGCGATGGGTAATCTCGATCTCTCGTTCTTCGATTGGAGCGTCATTGGGCCGTTCGTTACGAAAGGCTTGATCTTTAGCTTGTGGCTGACGGTGGTTGCAACCATTGGCGGCGTCGTGTTCGGCACCATCCTTGCGCTGATGCGCTTGTCTGGAAAAAAGTGGCTGGAGCTTCCTGCCGCAACCTACGTCAACACCATGCGCTCAATCCCGCTGGTTATGGTGCTGTTGTGGTTTTTCTTGTTGATCCCGTTTGCGATTGGGCGACCGATTGGAGCGGAGTTGAGCGCCATCGTTACCTTCATTGCGTTTGAAGCCGCGTACTTCTCGGAAATCGTTCGCGCAGGCATTCAATCCATTCCTCGCGGCCAGGTGTTCGCAGGTCAAGCGTTGGGCATGACTTACGCTCAGAACATGAAAATTGTGATCTTGCCGCAGGCGTTTCGCAATATGTTGCCGGTGTTTCTTACCCAAACCATCATCTTGTTTCAAGACACCTCGCTCGTTTACGCGATTGGCGCGTACGACATGCTCAAAGGTTTTGAGACTGCAGGTAAAAATTTAGGGCGCCCCATCGAAGCGTATTTATTGGCGGCAATCGTTTATTTCTTCATGTGCTTTGCGCTATCTTGGATCGTGAAACGAATCCAGCAAAAAGTGCAAATCATTCGTTGATAGGGAGGCAAGCTCATGATCGAAGTTAAAAATATTTCTAAGTGGTATGGCAAGGTGCAGGTGCTCAACAGCTGCTCCACGAAGATCAACAAAGGCGAAGTGGTTGTTGTTTGTGGTCCTTCTGGATCAGGCAAATCAACGCTGATCAAAACGATCAATGCACTTGAACCAGTTCAGCAAGGCGAGATTTGGGTTGACGGCACCGCCGTTCACGACCCGAAAACAGATCTGCCCAAACTGCGCAGCCGCGTCGGCATGGTGTTTCAACATTTTGAGCTCTTCCCGCATTTGTCGGTCACTGAAAATCTCACCATTGCGCAGATCAAAGTGCTGGGACGCGGTGTGGAAGAGGCTCGCGCGCGAGGCTTAAAAATGCTCGACCGCGTCGGCTTAATGGCACACAAAGATAAATTCCCCGGCCAGCTCTCAGGTGGCCAGCAGCAGCGTGTGGCCATTGCGCGCGCGCTGTCGATGGATCCGATTGTGATGCTCTTCGATGAACCAACCTCAGCGCTTGATCCTGAGATGGTTGGCGAGGTGCTAGACGTGATGGTGACCCTTGCTAAAGAGGGTATGACGATGATGGTTGTTACGCACGAAATGGGATTCGCGCGTAAGGTCGCGCATCGCGTGATCTTTATTGACGTCGGCGGCAAAATTCTTGAGGACTGCTCGAAAGAAGACTTCTTCGCAAATCCAGACGCACGTCAGTCGCGCACCAAGGATTTTTTAAGCAAAATTTTGCAGCACTGATCCAAACAGCAAGCGTAGATCCAGGCGCGCGGATTTCGGTGCAACATACCAAATCGCGCGTTTTGTCTTTGGGTTGCTGGGGTTCGCCTCATCGGTGTGAACGCCGTGAGCAACACACACCGGTTGCTAGCGGTAATACGCCTCGACTGTGCCCTTGATTTTGATCAAAAGCGGATTGCCTTTGCGGTCACGCGCTTTGCCCGCAGGCACGCGCACCCAGCCTTCGCTCACGCAATACTCGGCCACGTCCATTCGCTCCGCGCCGTTGAAACGAATGCCCACATCGTGCTCAAACACAGACTCCACGTAATGCGGGCTGCGCGGATCGGTGGACAGATGATCCGGAAGCGGGGGGCGTTGCGTGGTGTCGTTCATTCGTGGAGGCGCGATGGGAGTTACTTTTGTGAGCAGAGATTCTATGCGCCGCCGTGTCGGCGTCTTTTCAATCTATGCATCGAAGTTGCCTGTCGAACAATTGCACCGTGCACTAAAGCGCGCTATGTCTATTGCGTTTTGCTAAACAAGCCCATCGTGTATAACGCCAATTTAACTGGGCGTAGCTAATAGAAATGCGGTGTATCAACGTCCTCGAAATATTTCGCGTTCGCCCAGTAAAAAAGCGTTTGACTATCAAAGTTATTCTGCCGATTACAGGGGCGTTGCCTAGATTCTTTAGCACATCGCATCGTCGTAATAGATGCGTATTTAGTGACCCAGAATCTTCGACAGGAAATCTTTCGAACGATCTGTTTGTGGATTGTTGAAAAATTCGTTCGGCGTGTTTTGTTCGACGATTTGACCCTGATCCATGAAGATTACGCGATCAGCAACCGCTTTCGCAAAACCCATTTCGTGCGTTACGCAAATCATCGTAATGCCTTGATCGGCCATCGCGACCATCACGTCGAGCACTTCTTTGATCATCTCTGGATCAAGGGCCGACGTTGGCTCATCAAAGAGCATGATTTTCGGGGTGAGACAGAGCGCGCGAGCAATTGCCACTCGTTGCTGCTGACCGCCTGAGAGCTGCAGTGGATACTTATCCGCTTGCTCGGCAATACGAACGCGCTTCAACTGCACCATCGCTTTTTCTTCTGCTTCTTTTTTCGGCACCTTGCCAACGTACATCGGCGAGAGGGTTAAATTTTCGAGCACCGTTAAGTGTGGGAACAAATTGAACTGTTGAAACACCATCCCAACTTCTTTGCGAATCTTGTCGATCGCTTTCACGTCGTCGGAGAGCTCGGTGCCGTCCACCACAAGCCGCCCTTCTTGATGTTCTTCTAAGCGGTTAATGCATCGAATGAGCGTGGATTTACCCGAGCCCGATGGGCCGCAGATCACGATGCGTTCACCGCGACGCACATTCAAATCGATGTCGCGCAGCACGTGGAAATTGTTGCCGTACCACTTATTGACTTTGTCGAAGACGATGATGTTGTCTTGAGTTTGAGTTGTCATGATGCTCGTCCCGGTTTAGCGCAATTTTGATTTGTTTAACTGTTTCTCAATCCACAAGCTGTAGCGGCTCATCGCGAAGCAGAAGACGAAGTAAATTGAAACGATGAACAGATAGCCTTCGAGTTTGTAAGGACGCCAGTCGGCATCTGAATTGAGCGCCAATCCCAGCGAGCCGGTCAATTCATAGAGCGACACGATGTAGACGAGCGACGTGTCTTTAAACAAGCCGATGAAGTTGTTCATGATCCCCGGCACGACCATTGCGAGCGCCTGCGGGAGGATGATTTTGAATTGCGTTTGCCAGTACGAAAGACCGAGCGAGGCCGCTGCTTCGGTTTGACCTTTTGGCATGGCTTGCAAGCCGCCGCGAATGACTTCTGCCATGTACGCCGCGGCGAATAAGGTGACGCCGACAACGACGCGAATCAGTACGTCCACCGTTACGCCTTGCGGCATAAAAAGCGGGAACATAAACGACGCCATAAAAAGCACGGAGATCAACGGCACGCCCCGAATGAGCTCTACGTAGATTGTGCAAAACGTTCGAATCGCAGGCAGATTGCTGCGGCGACCGAGCGCCACACAAATCGCGACCGGGAAACACAAAACGATTGAGAGCGTAGCCAACATGATCGTGAGCGGTAGCCCGCCCCAGCGATCCGTGGTGACTTTGGTTAGCCCAAACACGTCGAAGTAACCAAACAAGCTGCCGTACATCAGGATGAAAAACGCGGAGAGCACTACGACCCATCCGATGATCAACCATTTGCTCCAGAAATAACGGGTGCAGCTGGCGACCAGCAGCCCAACCATCAAAAGTGTTGCCACCAACGGACGCCACTGCTCTTCGAATGGATATCGCCCGAAAATAATGAGGCGATATTTCTCTTTCACCACGCCCCAGCATGCGCCCACTCCGTCGGCTCGACATGCGTCAGCATTGGTCGTGGTGGTCGCGGTAAGGATCGCCCAATTAATAAACTGAGGCACGTAGTAGAGCAACAGTGCGCCGACGACAAGCGTGGTGACCGTGCTTTGCCAATTGGCAAATAAGTTAGTTTTGACCCACGGGACTAAGCCTTCGGTTTTGATTGGGGCTTCGCGGGCGGGTTTCGATTGGAAGATGATGGTGTCGGCCATGATCTAGCGCTCCTTGATCGCCGATTTCGAGTTGTACCAATTCATGAAAAATGAAGTGGACAACGAGGTCGTGAGATACACGAGCATGATGATCGCGATGCACTCCACGGCGCGGCCGGTTTGGTTCAACGCAGTGTTTGAAATCGACACCACATCGGGGTAGCCGATCGCAACAGCAAGCGACGAGTTTTTGGTGAGGTTCAGATACTGATTGGTCATCGGGGGAATGATCACCCGAAGCGCTTGCGGCAACAGCACTTTCTGCATCTCTTGCCCTTTTGCGAGGCCCAAGGCTTGCGCCGCCTCCGATTGACCGCGCGGCACCGATTGAATGCCAGAGCGCACAACTTCTGCGACGAAGGCGGCGGTGTAGAGAACCAGGCCAAACAGCACCGCGAGGAACTCTGGCGTAAGCGACGATCCGCCTTCGATCGCGAACTCACCTTTGGTCGGGATCTGCCATTGATTGGGCATGCCGCCCGCGACCCAGCCGGCGGCTCCTGCAAGCAAAACGATGATGAGCGGCACCCAAAACATGCTGCGCAGTTTTCCCGTGGCCTCAAACTGGGTTGTTGCCCAGCGACGGTAGGCCCACGCTGCAGCTGCACCCGCGATAAGTCCGCCGAGAATCCACAAGTGGCCGCTTTCCCACACTGGGCCAGGGTACGTAAGTCCGCCTTTGCTCAAAAACACTGGGCCAATATTCTTCGCCTCAGAGATGTCAGGCAAGAGCTCAGTAAAAATCAAGTACCACATCAACAGCTGCAATAGCACGGGCACGTTGCGGAACAGCTCAACGTAGCCGTAGCAGATACCGCGCACTAATCCATTGCGCGAAAAACGACCCACGCCAACCATAGTGCCGAGGATCGTTGTGAGGATGATGCCGATAATGGCTACACGCAACGTGTTGCCGATGCCGACGAGAAAGGCTTTCCAGTACGGGTTGTTCGAGTCGAAGCTGAACAGCGATTCGCCGATGTCAAAGCCGGCCGGCTGAGTCAAAAAATCGAAGCCGCTTTTGATGCCGCGAATCCGCATGTTTTCCGCGGTGTTCGATGCGAGCCACCAAACCACGCCGCCGATCAACAACACAGCGATCACTTGGTAAAGTAATCCGCGAAATGCCTGGCTTCGCCAAGACCAGTCGCGCTTCTTCGGTGGCGTTCGTGGAGCAACTGCCATGTAAGTCCCCTTCAATGCAGGCCGCGTTAGGAATTTTTTTTTGTTAGCTTGAAAAGGCTCTTATGAACCGTTTCAAGCAAACGCCCTCAAAAATGAGGGGTAAATGTGTCGCAACACCCGAAACAAGAAACCAAGTCTCGGGGGCAGCGAGCTAGATGCAGTGCAAGGCGTTGGTCAGTGACGTGTAATTTAGGTACACGCACTGACCGACCGCGCAGCAATGCGTTCGCGCGGCGAGCTGCTTACCGAATTGGGTAGGCGTACATCAAGCCGCCTTTGTTCCAAAGGTTATTGGCACCACGTGGCAGTTTGAGCGCAGATTTCGGCCCTACGTTTTTCTCAAAAATCTCGCCGTAGTTGCCCACAGCTTTGATGGCGCGCGCCATCCATTCTTTATCTAGGCCCAACAGCTTGCCCGTGTCCTCGGTGGTACCGAGCAAACGCTGGACCACCGGATCAGTGCTCGATTTCATTTGATCAACATTAGCCTGTGTCACGCCATATTCTTCTGCTTCGAGCAGACCGTGGATGACCCACTTCGTGATCGCGAGCCATTCGTCGTCGCCACGGCGCACCATCGGTCCAAGCGGCTCTTTTGAAATGAGCTGCGGGAGGATGACGTGTTCGTCAGGATTCTTTGCTTCTTTGTTGCGAACTGACGCTAAGCCTGAAGCGTCTGTTGTGTAGGCGACGCAGCGGCCCGAAAAGTATGCGCCCGTTGCGGCTTCGACTTTTTCGAACACCACCGGCTTAATGTTCAGGTTGTTCGCCTTCGAGAAATCGGTCAAGTTTTTCTCGGTTGTCGTGCCCGACTGAACGCAAACGGTTTGCCCCTTGAGCTGTTTTGCGTCTTTGATCTTCGACTTAGTGGTGACCATGAAGCCTTGACCGTCGTAGTACGTCACGCCGGTGACGTGCAAACCGAGCGATGCGTCGCGCGTCAACGAAAATGTTGTGTTGCGGGAAAGGATGTCGACTTCGCCAGATTGCAGTGCGGCAAAGCGTTGCTGCGCGTTAAGCGGAACCCATTTCACTTTGTTTGCATCGCCAAGCGTTGCTGCGGCAATTGCTTTGCAAATATCCACGTCAAGGCCAGACCATGCGCCTGCGGAATCGGCTTGCGAGAAACCCGCCAGCCCCGTATTTACGCCACACACTACTTGGCCACGCGCTTTGATGGCGTCAACCGTTTTGCCGGCGTGTGCTGGAATCGACGCCAGGGCACCAGCTGCCACGAGCGTTCCGAGAACGATTTTCGTTCCTGATTTAAACATTTTGCGATCTCCTAAAAAAGAATTGAACTGCGGGAGTTAGAAGTATTAGATTGACTTTCCTAAGTTCGTCGCGCATTACACCAGAGTTTCAGTGCGCACGCATCTAGGGTACATACGCAATTGGCATGCCGCCCTGCTAAAAAGCGCATCACGCGCAATTTTGCGCCGCAACAAACCCCGGAACCGTGAGGTCGCGCAACTTTGTCGCTTAACTCGTGAGTTCGAGCTCAGCCGCTGCCACGGCTCGCTGCGTGCCGAGCACGATCAGTGCGTCGCCCGCACCAAAAACGAAAGCCTCGTCTGCAAGATCAATTCGTGCACCGTCGCGGCGCACAACCGTAAGCTCCGCGCTAAATCGCGCAGCGAGCTCTGACTTCACGTCGGCCAACGATTTCCCGCAAGCCCAACTACCGCTCGCCAATAGAACCGTGTGCAAAACGCGCGCATCGCCTTCGTCTTCGTTGCCATCGGACGCCCCCCGGAAAAACCCTTGGAACAGACTGTAGCGCTCTTCGCGCACGCTTCGAATGCGTCGCAGCACCTGCGATAGCGGTGTGCCCAAAACCAACAGCGAATGCGTGGCGAGCATCAAGCTTCCTTCGAGCACCTCGGGCACCACTTCGGTCGCGCCCGCCGCGGTGAGCCGAGCCATCGGTTCGTCGTCAAAAGTTCGAACGATGATCGGCAAGTCGGCGCGAATCGACTTCGCTACGCTCAAAATCTTGAGCGCGGCGTCTACGTCAGCAAACGACACCACGAGCGCTCGTGCCCTTTCAATGCCCGCAGCGACTAGCGCTTCGCGGCGTGTGCAATCGCCAAACACGACTTCTCCGTCGTCTGATTGACCAATCGCCTCTCGAACGCGTTCGGGATCATTGTCGAGCGCGACATAGCGCACTTGCTCCGCGTTCAACAGGCGGCCGAGATATTGACCGCTGCGCCCGAATCCGCAAATGAGCACGTGATCCTGCCGACCAATGTTCTGCGCGGCGATTTTGAAAATATCGGCTGATCGGGCAAGGAAGTCGTTCGCGGTCAGTCGTTTCGAAATTTTCTCGGCGAGCATGGGCACGAATGGCGCTGTCAGCATCGACAACAGCATGGAAGCGAGCGCGATTTGAACGAATTGATCGTTGATCGCACCCAGCGAGAGCCCGAGCGTGAGCAATACAAAACCGAATTCACCGGCTGGCGCGAGCAATGCGGCGGTGATCAGCGCGTGATGCTGATTCAATCCGTAGCGACGGGCAAACGCGTAAATCACGATCTCTTTAATCAGGGTGACAGCGATGAAGGCGAGGATGACCCATCCTAGATTGCCCGCCACGAACGCGATGTTGAGTTGCATCCCCAGTGAGATGAAAAACATGCCGAGCAGCACGTCGCGAAACGGACGTATGTCGTCTTCCACTTGCAATTTAAATTCGGTTTCGGCGATGAGCATTCCCGCGACGAATGCGCCCAGCGCAAGGGGCAGCTCAGCGATGTGGCAGAGCCAAGCCAGCGCGAGTGCGACGAGTAACACGCCGAGCATGAATAGCTCGGTGCTCTTGTAGCGTGCGAGCGAGCGCAGCATCGCGCGAAGCACTGGTTGTCCAAACTTCAGCAATACCGCTAACAAAACGATGGCTTTGAATACCGCCCAGGCTATGTCAAGACGATTGCCGCTCGCGCCAGCAAGCGCTGGAAGCAAAATCAGCAGTGGCACAACCACAATGTCTTCGAACAATAGCGCGCCGATTACGTGACGCGAATGTGATGCAGCGAGTTCGCCGCGTTCAGCAAGCAGTTTGAGCCCGATTGCAGTGGACGACATGGCAAGCGCGGTGGCCAGTACAACGCTGCC
This sequence comes from Betaproteobacteria bacterium, assembly GCA_013298695.1. Lineage (GTDB taxonomy): Bacteria > Pseudomonadota > Gammaproteobacteria > Burkholderiales > Casimicrobiaceae > Casimicrobium. Next base: position 273,773 of record JAAFIS010000002.1, on the reverse strand, counting down.
CGCGAAGGTTGCCCCAACGCTCAAGCAAATGACGGTGAAAATTGCGACGCCAATCGCATATTGCACGCCGCCGAAACCTAAAACCAAGCTACGCATCGAGCGGAACGCGGGCAACGAAAATTCAAGGCCAATCGAGAACATTAAGAACACGACGCCAAACTCAGCGATTTCCCGCGCTTGCTGCGAATCGGGAATAAGTTTGATTGCGTGAGGCCCAAGCAGGATGCCCACGGCGAGATAGCCCAATAGCGAAGGCAGTCCGAATCGGCGGCATAGCGCAACCGCGATTACGCTCGCAGCCAGTACCGCAACGATCAACATCAACGCACTCATGAGCTCGAATCTATCAGTTTGCACGCCGCGCCAAACTGCCAAACGGCCAATAACTGCATCGAAGATAGCTACACTGCGCTGATGCTTGATCGATTCGCGCTACCGCTGCTTTCTCGCCCGCTTCACGCGACCGCCGCAGTCTTTCTCAAGTTCAAAGTCACTGCGAACGCGGTCACCATCGCGGGGCTCTTCGTAGGTTTTTCTGCAGCCGCCGCTGTCGTGTTTTCGCTGTTCGACATCGCGCTCGCCCTGATTTTGTGCAATCGCTTTCTCGACGGCGTCGATGGCGTCATGGCGCGTAGCGCAGGTCCGACTCATCGCGGCGCGTTTCTCGACATCGTGTGTGACTTCCTCTTTTACGCGGCGATTCCGCTGGCATTCGCCGTTCAAAACCCGAGCGCCAACGCCCTTGCTGCGGCAGCTCTGCTTGCGGCGTTTGTTGGCACGGGCGCAACGTTTTTGGCTTTTGCCGCAGTAAGCGCAAAAGCGGGGCAAGACGTGAACCCCAGCTATCCAAACAAAGCGATTTTCTATCTGGGTGGCCTAACCGAGGGCACAGAAACGATCATTACGTTTTGCCTCATGTGTTTGTTTCACGCGTATTTCGCGGTGATCGCGTACGTGTTCGCAAGCGCGTGTGTCTTCACGATCGTGTCGCGCCTTTGGATGGGTACGCGTAGACTTCCCTAAATAATCTGTTTTATGGCTGTATATAAAAGTGTTAGACGTAGTTTTAGTAATTAGTCGATATCTTCGCTCATCTTGCAGTGACCCCTCGTCAACGGGGCTAGCGATCGGTTAGCTGCAACTGCCGGACGCGGTCAGGCTATCCCGCAGAGTCGAGCGGCCGCGCACGACCTGCGCTAGATGCGCTTACTTTTCATGCGTTGCCTACAACACGACGCGCACACACGCGCCTCCGAGCGTGCCTTCGCAAACTTGGATTGAGCCGCCATGCGCGAGCACTATTTGTCTTGCGAGGCTCAGTCCGACGCCGCTTCCGTTCGCTTTCGTTGTGAAAAACGGCAAGAAAATGTCGCTTTGAAATGCTGGATCGATACCCGGCCCGTTGTCTTGCACGTCGATTAGCGTTCGACCGCTTGGCGATGAATGAGCCGCTACTCGCACTCGCGGGTGTGACGTGGTTCCCTCGCAAGCTTCAGCAGCGTTGCGCATTAGGTTGATGATAAGTTGCTCGAACAGCGCCCTGTCTGCGTAGACCGATAGCGCTATGGGTTCCACGACCGTGTCGAAAGACACTCCACGTCCTTGCCACTGCGATTGCATGAGCCGCGTCAAGTGATTGAACGCTGGCACCAACTGGACTGTCTCCCTCTTCGGATTTAACGCGCGGGTGAGCTCGCGATAGCGCGACACAAACTGCATCAGGCCATCAGATCGGCGCGCGACTGTGGCAACCGCGTCGCGCAACTGCTTCGTGGTGTTGTTCACCGGTAGCGCTTCCGCTTGCAGACGCGCAGATTCTGCAAGCGACGTTACGGGTGTGAGCGAGTTCATAATCTCGTGGGTTAGCACGCGGACCAGGTCGCGCCAAAGCGCCATCTCTGCTGAATCCAAATCCGCCTGGATGGGTTGCAACGCGATGAGCCTAGAGCGCACCCCGAGTTGTGTGACCCAGCTCTTGGTGACGCGCATGCGAATTGTCGCCTCGTTCACTGACTGCAATTCGATCGCCTCGCTCTCCGCGTCACCACGCAGTGCCTGAACCAACGCCGCACCGTAGCTAGATAGCGATTCAAGACGCATGCTCGCTTGCGCCCCGAACTGCTTTCGCGCGGCACGATTGATTAGCTGCACTTGCTCATTCGCGTCAATCATCAGCAGCGGCAGCGGCACCTGATCGAGCATGCTGTGCAGTCGCGAAGCTTCGGCATGCGCTGCGCTCGATTCGCCGCGAAATTTCGACATCAAAGCGTCGAGCGCGTTACCAAGATCTACAAAACCTAGATCGGGCGAACGGCTTGCAAAAGATTGGGCAAGGTCGCCATGATGTGCCGCACTCAGAAATCGAGCAAGCTCGTGGTGAGTCCGTTCGGTGAGTCGAAACACGTCGTAAATGAGCAGGCAGGTCACGAGCACGAGCACGACGATTAAAGCGATGAGGTTTGAATGCCAAAGCGCCGCGCTGATTGCGACAAATAGGCCTAGGATTGCCGTGAGTCGCCAGAGAATCTGCCACTGATGAGATCGACTAAAGTCCATAGCGCTCCATTCTTCGATAGAGCGACGCTCGTGTGAGGCCGAGCTCTCTGGCTGCGAGTGAGATATTCCAGGCGTGCAGGCTGAGCGCCCGCTCAATCAGCCGCTGCTCCATTCGATCTAAGTTCAAATCGTCAGCGGAGGGCGATGGGACGTGAGGCTTGGCTAGGTCGCTTGCGACAGATGTAGCGGTCGGGCGCGGCAAGGCAAAATCTTCGACAACGAATTCGTCCTGCTCGCTCAAAATAACGGCGCGTTCGGCGGCATGGCGAAGCGCCCGAACATTGCCAGGCCAGTCGTATTCGGTAAGCGCATCGCGAGCGCTTGATGTGAGCGCGCGCGGGGGTTTCGCGTATTTGATTTCATACAACCGTAAGAAATGTTCGGCGAGCAGCGCAATATCCTCGCGCCGCTGACGCAGCGGCGGGACATGAATCTCGACCGTATTTAGCCGGAACAGCAAGTCCGCGCGAAACTCGCGCACATCTGCCAATTGATCGCGCGAAAGATTGGTAGCGCTGACGATCCGCGCGTCTACAGCGAGAGCTTTGTTTGAACCCAGGGGCGTAACACGCCGCTGTTCAATAGCGCTTAGCAACTTAGGCTGTTGCGCGAGCGGCAAATTGCCAATCTCATCGAGAAATAAGGTGCCGCCGTCGGCAGCTGCGATACGCCCTACGCGATCTGCGCGTGCATCAGTGAATGCGCCTTTCACATGACCGAACAACTCACTCTCAAAGAGCGTCGGTGACACAGCACCCAGATCCACTGAGATCATCGCCGCTTGCGCTCGACGAGACGCGCGGTGAATGGCACGCGCGACGAGTTCTTTACCGGTGCCGTTTTCACCCAGGATCAATACATTGGCATCGGTCGGCGCTGAGCGTTCGATGAGCGATAAGACGTGATGAATGGCGGGAGATGCTCCCAGCAAGGCGTATTCGTCGTGCACCGGCGGCAGCGCGAGCTCGCTCGCCTGCTGCTGCAATCGCTTCGCGCGGCGTTTCGCAAGCGAGAGCTGGATTGCGTTTTTCACCGTTGTGTGAACTCGTTCATTGCTCCAAGGCTTGGTGAGGAAGTCGGTCGCCCCCTCTTTCATGGCGGCAACGGCAACAGCGATATCAGCGTGAGCTGTGATCACGATGACCGCGACTTCGGCGTCGATATCGCGAATCCTCCGAATCCATTGCAGGCCTTCTTCGCTTCGCGTTGCGCCGCGACGGAAATTCAGATCTAGCAGTACAACGCTCGTCTCTTGCTGCGCTACATGACCGGGAATCTCGTCCGGAGAATTGATGCAAGATATCTTGGACTCTACGCCTACTAGTGCTGAGCGAAGCGCCTGCGAAACATCTGGGTCATCGTCAACAATCAAAATAGGCGCTTGTGCCATAGAGAATAAAGCTTTAACTGAATTTGTTCGTAATCGTACAGTGGAATGTTCGATTTCGGACACTTTGCGTTGAGCTGCATCTGTCAGTTTCCCGAAAAGTGCAATGATTTCAATAAGTTAACTGGCTGGTATGGTTGCTGCAAGTCAATCGTATCGATGACCATCACAAGCGCGCGTTGAAAGAGCTCCCAGATCCCGTGTCAAAGCATTCCTCACCGCCGCGTGCGTCGCCGGCCACTGACTCACCCATTGAAAAACGGCGTTGGTCAGTGCGCGCCGTGCTGGCCGTGGCCGCGTGTGCAATTGCGGCAGCAATCGTGTTTGGAGTTTGGTACCCGCACGCAATATCGTCGAATTCGCAAACGGTGAGCGCGGATCGCCTAATCATTTCCGCAGTGACGCAAGGCGTGTTCGAGGATTTCATTCCGCTGCGTAGTCAAGTCGCACCCCTCACCACGGTGTTTCTTGATGCCGTTGAAGGAGGACGTGTTGAGAAAAAGTTAGTCGATGATGGAGCTAACGTGACGCCAGGACAGGCCGTTGCCGTGCTGGCTAACACCGGTTTGCAACTCGAAGTGATTCGAAGCGAATCCGAGGTCACCAATCAACTCAACAACCTTCGGGGTATCGAAATCCAGCTCGAGCGAAATCGTGCGGATAACGAGCGCTCGATCAATGAAATCAATTGGCAACTGAAGCGAATCGCGCAGAAAACTGAGCGTGACGAGAAACTCGCATCGATTGGATTTGTAGCCCATGCGGTTGCCCAAGACAGTCGCGACGAGGACGCGTATTGGAGAAACCGCCTGGCAATCACCACCCGCGCTCAGCGCACCGATGACGCGCTGCAAACGTCGCAACTTTCCCAGCTGCGCGCCGCCACCACTCAACTGCAAGCCAACTTAGCGCTTGCTCGCGCGAATCTCGACGCGCTGACTATCCGTGCCCCAGGAGCTGGTCAGCTCACCGCGTTTGAGATCAACGTCGGGCAGAGCCTTACGCGCGGCCAGCGGCTAGGTCAAATTGATAGCGTTGAAGCGTCGAAACTCATCGCCAACGTGGACGAGTTTCATTTGTCGCGGGTTGCCCTCGGTCAACAAGCGCGCCTTGAGTGGGAAGGCAAAAACTACGCGCTCGCCGTCCGAAAAATTAACCCGCAAGTTCGCAATGGCCAGTTTGAAATTGAACTGGTTTTTGATGGCGCGCAGCCAAAGGCCCTGCGCCGAGGCCAAACCTTGCAGGCGAAACTCGCACTTGGGGAGAGTGCGCGGTCGCTGCTCGCGCCCACCGGCGCTTATTTGGTCGACAGCGGTGGGAATTTTGTCTTCGTTGTGAACGGCGACGTCGCCACGCGCAAACCCGTCAAGCTCGGCAGACGAAACACGAACCACGTTGAAGTGCTCTCAGGGCTCGCCGTGGATGATCGCATTGTCACGTCGACCTATGCCACATTTCTCGACAAAGAACGCCTAGTCATAGAAAAGTGAGACGGTTTTGATGCGTCTCTGCTCACCCATTTCCGTCCCGCCGCTCAGTCTCTCAACCGAACAAAGTAAACACGATGATTAATTTGAAAAAACTTTCTAAAGTCTACCGAACTGATACGGTGCAGACGACCGCGCTACGCGATTTGGATTTGCAGATCAAAGCAGGCGAGTTCGTCGCGATCATGGGCCCGTCGGGGTGTGGTAAATCGACGTTACTCAATGTGGTTGGCATGCTCGATGCCCCGGATAGTGGCGAGTATTGGTTTCAAGAGCAATCGGTCGGCGCTCTTCGAGAGACCGACCTCGCGGCGCTGCGCAAAAAGCATATCGGTTTTATCTTTCAGAGCTTCAATTTGATCGACGAACTGACGGTGTTTGAAAACATCGAGCTCGCATTGCTCTATCACTCAGTGCCAGCCGCAGAGCGACGCTTGCGGGTGGAGGAGGCAATGGATAAAGTGGGCATCGGACATCGTGCGAAACATTTGCCAAGTCAGTTGAGCGGCGGTCAACAGCAGCGTGTTGCGGTCGGTCGTGCCGTTGTCGCAAAACCCGCGATGATTTTGGCTGACGAACCGACCGGTAACCTCGACAGCGCCCACGGCGATGAGGTGATGCGCATGCTGCAACACCTAAACGCAGAAGGCACCACCATTGTCATGGTAACCCACACGCCGCAGCATGCGGACTACGCGCGGCGCGTAGTTAACTTAGTTGACGGCCAAGTAGTGTCCGAGTCGGCGCGATAGGCTTCAATATGTGGAAAAACTACCTCATTATTGCCGCACGCACACTCGCAAAGAACAGACTTTTTACGATGCTCAACCTTGTTGGCTTAGCCACGGGAATGGCAGCTTGCCTGCTGATTGCGATGTGGGTCCGTAACGAACTCACGCACGACCAATGGATACCCGATCACGAGCGGGTGTATGCGGTGCAAGGCACAACACAGTATCCCGGCCGTGACCCTGAAACTTGGGGTGGTTCGCCGCCCGTTCTTTTGCCGCTACTACAGCAAGACATTCCAGAGCTTGAATCGGGCACAAGAATGATTTCGACGCTTCGCTCTATCCGCTTGGGCGAGCGGCTAGAGAGCCAGCCGGTGACTTTGGTCGACACCGGATTCTTCGACACCATCGCACTGCCGTTAGTCGCGGGTGACGTTTTGACCGCGCTTAAGCGACCCGATCAAATTGCGATCAGCGAGAGCTTCGCTCGCAATTGGTTTGGCAGCACCACTGCGCTTGGTCAAACGCTCACGGTCACGGTGAAAGGCGAGAAGCGGCCTTACACCGTGGTCGCGGTGATGCGCGATTTACCCAGCAACACGATGCTCTCCTTCGACGTGTTGATGCCTTTGGTTGGAAATGATCTTGCAAACCCACAGGATCTGCAAAACTGGGGTGCATTCATGAGTGCGACGTTCGTCAAGCTCAAGCAAGCAACGGACATCGCGCAAACCTCTGCTTCGCTCACCCAGCTGATGCAGAAGCACAACCCAGCGTTTCTGAAAGTCGAAAACGGGTTCTATTACCTGCCGAAACTTATGCCCATCGGTGAGCGGCATCTACAACGGGCCGCCATCAAAGCGGGCGCACCCACAGGAGATCGGCAGTTGGTGCTTGCGGTGGCCATCACCGGCTTGCTAATTCTGCTAATCGCCACGGTAACCTACATCAATCTGTCCACGGCGCGCGTATCACTGCGTGCCCGCGAAGTGGGCTTAAGAAAGACGCTAGGTGCGAGCCGACGTCAATTAGTCGCGCAGTTTTTGGTGGAATCAACGTTGCTGGCAGTGCTCGCTGGCGTCATTGCACTCGCCTTGGTTGAAGTGGCGCTCCCTGCGTTCAACAAAGTGCTGGGTCTCAAACTCGCATTTCAATATCTTGGCGGGCACGGGGTGTTGATTCCGCTCTCAGCTATGGTGCTCGCGGTCGGCATGCTGGGTGGTTGGTATCCTGCGCTGGTACTCGCGCGCTTGCGACCACGTGAAGCTATTTCCGGATTGCAAGCGCGAGGCTCGGGTTATGCCTTGCGGCGCTTGCTGGTGATTGGGCAATTCGGTATCGCGGTACTGTTGATGACTTGTATGGCAATCATTTATGCGCAGGTGCGCTACCTCCAAGCGGTAGATATGGGGTACGTTAGAGAAGGCTTAGTCGTTGTCAGTGGCATCAATCGCGCCGAGGTTAAGCCACGCCAACAAAGTTTGATCGAGGCGATGCGGCGCGTGCCCGGTGTAGTTTCCGTGTCGCGCTCGATGTTCGACCCGACCACTTCTGGCATATCTCGTCAGCAGGCGTATCTGCCCGGCGTGCCTGACGAACAAGCCCCCCAAGTCGTCAATCAAGTGGTGGACTGGGATTATCTGAAAACCTACGGTGGTCGGGTGCTTGCAGGACGTGATCTTTCAGAAAAAATAGCACAAGATGATTGGCCGGATCTGCCGGCTGAGGAATACTTTAAGCGCGGCGGCAACGCGCTCGTGAACCGCGCGGCACTTAAGTTTTTCAATACTTCCGACCCGCGCGAGGCCATTGGAAAGACCTTCAAGATTGGCAGTCGCAATGACGCTGAACGAATCACGGTTACCGTCGTTGGCGTAATCGAAGATATTCGGCTACGAAGTGCAAGAGACACCATTGAGCCAACGTTTTACGCGCGTGACCCGGACCACTTCACAGCGATGTCGATTCGGTTTGAGGGCGTGTCACCAGCAGAAATTACCTCGCGACTCGAAAAAGCGTGGAAACAGCTTTTCTCCGACACGCCTTATGCGCAGAAATTTGTTGATGAATCCGTCGCGCTCTACTATCAAAAGGAAACGCGTCGCGCTTGGCTGTTCGCACTGTTCGCGAGTATCGCCATTGTGCTTTGCGCGATGGGACTCTACGGTCTGGCGGTGTTCACGGCCGTTCGTCGCACTAAAGAAATTGGAATTCGAAAAGTGCTTGGCGCAAGCACGGCGGCGATCATGCGACTGCTCATTTGGCAGTTCTCCAAGCCGGTGGTGATCGCCATCGCGATCGCATGGCCGATCGCGTGGTGGCTGATGCGCGATTGGCTGAACAGTTTCGACGCGAGGATTTCTCTGACGCCGCTGCCATTTTTGGTGTCGGGGCTACTCGCCATCACGATCGCTTGGGTAACCGTTGCTTGGCACGCGGCTCGAGTCGCGACCGCAAGTCCGATCGCTGCGCTTCGCCAGGAGTAAAGTTGCGGCCCAGAACATGGTCACCCACACGTTTTTCTGTTCTTCGCAGAAATTCCTTTTTTGATCTCTGCAAGTTGTGAAGCTCGCGGTGAATAGTCGCCTAAAACTTAACCTGCGCCCCGAGTTCCAAGACTCGATTGCTTGGAATCTGGAAAAACGCGGTGGCTGATTGCGCATTGCGCGCAAGCAGGCCAAACAATCGCTGTCGCCATAGCGACATGCGTTTGCATCGATTTGGAATCAATACTTCGCGCGACACGAAAAACGATGTGTCCATCATGTCGAAATCAACGCCGTGATCTTTGGCAGCGACGGTTAACGCTTTCGGAATGTCGGGCGAGTTCATGAAGCCGTAGCGAATCACCATCTTCTTGAAACCGTTGCCCAGGTCTTCAAGTTGAACGCGTTGCGCGCGCGGCACCAAAGGAACGTCTTCGAAGGTCACGTGAAGAATTACGTTTCGCTCATGCAGAATTTTGTTGTGTTTTAAGTTGTGCAACATCGCAGCGGGCATGTCGTCTGGCGTGCTGGTCATAAAGATCGCTGTGCCCTGCACTCGCGTTGCATCGCGTGCAAGGCTCTCGATCATCGGCGCCATTGGCAGCGCAGAGGCCTTGCGCTGCTCGTTCATCAAGTTTCGGCCGCGTTTCCAGGTCGTCATGAAAACGAGCACGACGGTCGCCACCAGGAGCGGGAACCATCCACCATCAGGAATCTTGATCGCCGTTGACGCGACCAGCGCTATGTCAACAATTGCGAACACGGTGATTGCGAGCACTGCCACCGCTTTATTCCATTTCCACAAGCTGATCGCAACCACCGCGAACAAGACGGTATCCACCATCATTGCACCGGTTACAGCAAGCCCGTACGCAGACGCGAGATTGTCGGTCGAGCGGAACGCGATCACCACAATCACGACCAATACGTAGAGCGCCCAGTTAATCGCGGGCACATAGATCTGGCCTTCGCTTTGGTGAGACGTATGAACGATCTTCATGCGCGGCAGGAAACCAAGTTGCACGCCCTGCCGCGCGATCGAGAATGCGCCAGAGATCACCGCTTGCGATGCGATCACCGTAGCAATGCCCGCGAACGCGACCATCGGGATCAAAAACGCGTGCGGGACTTGATCATAAAACGGATGCATCTTGCACGCCGTTTGTCCCGCGCAGGTTTTTAGAATTAGCGCGCCTTGACCGAAGTAGTTGAGCACCAACGCTGGGAAAACCCATGAAAACCAAGCCGCGCGGATCGGTCGACGGCCGAAATGACCCATGTCAGCGTAGAGCGCCTCGGCACCAGTGACCGCAAGCACCGCGGAGCCGAGCACAATCAACGAAAGGCTCGGGTTTTCAACGAGAAACCGCAGGAAGTACATCGGGTTGATTGCTGCGAGCACCGACGGATTGCTAGACAAATGAAAAATGCCGAGGCCACCGAGCATCGCAAACCATGCGGCCATAATCGGGCCAAAAAATTTGCTCACCTTGCCCGTGCCGCGACTTTGCACCCAAAACAATCCGGTGAGAATCACCAACGCGATCGGTACGACCGCGGCTTCGAATTTCGGATTGATTTCTTTCAAGCCTTCCATCGCGCCGAGCACTGAGACGGCAGGCGTGATGATCGAATCGCCAAAGAAAAGCGCCACACCGAAAATACCCAGCAACGTGAGGTAGCGCCGCTGAGTCACACCTTGCACTGCGCGCAACGCCATCGACAGCAGAATCATCGTGCCGCCTTCGCCTTGGTTATCCGCGCGCAAAATCACGAAGGCGTATTTGATCGCCACCACAATCGTGAGCACCCAGAAGATCAATGACAGCAGCCCGAGCACATTCGCCTCGGTCAGCGCAATGCTGTGGCTCGCATTGAAAAAAACTTCTTTAAGGGTATAGAGTGGCGATGTGCCGATGTCGCCATACACAACGCCAATTGCGCCGAGCGAGAGGGCTGCGAGCCGCTTGCCGGTCGCCTCTCTCGTGCCGTGAGAACTCATTGATCTGTTGTTCTTATCGAGGTACGAGCGCGGATTCTATGCCTCTTTTATAGGGTTTGTGCTGTGCACAATACGTAAACCTTTATTTATGTAACCCCGATTGCAATGGGCAGAAGAGCAGATTACGATAAATACTGAAATAGATAACGGCAGGCTTGATAGCACAATATAATTGGGCGATGGCTGATAGAGCTAAACGGGGGTTTCGTTGAAGGAGTAATGTTTCATGCGCGTACTTAATTGGGCTTGTTTGGTGCTCTGTTCGTTCGTGTCTTGGTCTTCGTTTGCAGCCGACCGCGTGTTGTTCATTCGTGGCGGTGATGGCACTGGAGGATTTCTCGAAGGCGGTAGCGACGACCAGCTTTGCGATATCGCTAATTTCAATCTTAGCCCTGGAAACCACGGTTGGGCCGAATTGGCATCGTTACTGCGTGGCGAAGGCTATGTCGTAACTCAAATAAAAGAGGGTGCCGCAACCAGCGGCTCCGATTTGCCGGTTGATTTGGTAAGCCTCGATTTGACGCTTTATCGCCTGATCGTGTTTGGATCAAACAATGCGACATACGGCGCGAGTGCCGTTGACAAGCTCGAGACCTACGTTCGAAATGGCGGCGCCGCGCTATTTATTAGCGACGCAAACTTTGGATCGAATTGGGGCGATGCGCCTTCGTCTGACCAACCGTTCCTCACGCGCTTCGGCCTCATCATGAATCAGGATAACGGCACTTATTCACTCACTCGTTCGGCGGGCGACTACCTTGCGCCAACGCATCCAATTCTGCTTGGTGTGAATCAGTTTGATGGCGAGGGCGTTTCACCGATTACGATCAACACCAACGTCAATCCCGCTGGCGTAGTGCGCACCATCATCGCCCGTGCAAAAACGCAATTGAGACAACCGAATGGCGTTAATCAAGGCTCGCTTCGTGCCGTGACTGCGAATGACGGCTCACTCGTGGTTGCGGTCGCGGGCAGCGGTCGTGTTGCGGGGCATTTTGATCGCAACACTTTTTTCAATCGCGGTGGCGCCGGCACGGACATTTCACGATTCGACAATCGGATTTACGCAAGAAATTTATTTGCGTGGCTCGTCTCACGTACGTTGAGCCCCCGACTTGATCGCACCGGCTGGACTGCGACTGCGAGCACTCCCGCAAATGCGGCAACAGCCGTAACTGCCGTATTTGATGGCGATGTGTTTACGCGCTGGGCGACGGGGCAGACGCAAACCGCAGGTCAAACGTTCACGCTCGACATGCAACAAAATAGATCGTTCAATCGTGTTGTGTTAGAAACCGGGCAAATCGAAAGTGATTACCCGCGTGGTTTTTCGATTGCGAGTTCGACCGACGGCGTGAATTGGCAAACCATCGCCACCGACGCACAAACCGACCCCACCACTGATGTCACGTTCGGCGCACAAACCGCCCGCTATTTACGCATCCAACAAACGGGTAATGCTGTGAGTAACGCGTGGTCCATCGCAGAAATTAACGTGTTTAGCGATGCTCGATGTTCGCTCGATATCGACGGTGATGGCGTGTTGGCAGCGACGAAAGAAGGACTGGTGTTGCTGCGCGCAATGCTGCAACTTACCGGCGCGTCAATCACCCAAGGCACCGGTATTACCGATGAGCAGTGGCAGGCTGCAAGGCCGCATTTGAACGCAAACTGTGGCACCAGTTTCGCACCGTAGCATCATCGCTTCATCCGCGTCCGAACCACCGATAATGCAGTCGAGTATTTAGATGAAATTGAGATCGACTGCGTAGTGATTGATCTTTGCGAGAACGCATTTGATTAATGGTCAGTGCAGCGCGGAACGGGTTGGTGCTATTTGTTGGTGGATTTAGATTCGAACGTGTAGGCGGTGTGCTGCATACTCAACGCGTTGACCGTCCTTCGTAAATTGATCGGCGATCGCGCTTCGATTGTCATTTCGCCGAGCCGCTCCGTGCGTCGCATCTCAAAACTGCTCAACCGCGCTGCATAAGAACGAACACTGATGATCGATTTGATCCCGCGAGCGAAACACTTAACTATTGATTCGGTAACGTTTTGTTTGCACTGTCCCGTTCGTGGTGAGCCTGTCGAACCATGAACCTACTTCCTACTTTTTATTGCCGGGTCACTGTTCTTTGGATACGAAACGCCGCGATCTCAGACAAGACGCAGGGCGAACAGCAAGGAAGGGCTTGCCCTTTCGCATCGAGTGGCCGCGACCTACAAAACCGAATGGATATTGATTCCAATCACCCTAGACTGTTCAGGGGAAAGCGCAAAATGGCGATATCGAATCCGCTTGCGAATCTACGTCGGCCAGCGATCTTCGGCTACGTTTATATGCTCGTCAGCTAAGCTTTTTATAAACAGAGCGTAATAACTTTCTCTACAGACGAATAAGGGTTACGGTGAGAATTCAGCGAATCACGAACCGCATTACTAAAAAGTTATGCTTACGCGTGTTCGATGAAGCAAGTTGTACCTCTTAAGACAAATCCGTATGCGGCGCCCAGAGCTGATATTCAACGATGCGTTCGACTTGCTCATAAAGTGCGAAGGCCGCATCCTTCTTGAGGACGTGAGCGAGCGCAGTACCTGCGGGCGCCTGGCCCACTTTATCCAGGTGCAGTTGAAGTCCGAAGGCGTAATGGGATACTACGCTGATACAGAGTACAACCGAAAGCAGCGCGGACAGGTCAAAACGGTTATCAACCATGAGCTTCGGGTGATACCGATCACGGCCGATCTAATCGTTCACTCTCGCGGAGCGATAGCGGCTCCAAAAGATAACCTAATTGCTATTGAAGCGAAGAAGGCAGGTCGCCCTGAACATGAAAAAGAGAATGACATTAATCGCCTGATTGCGATGACAAGGGAGCCATACAACGGCGTCTGGAATTTCGAGGACGGCCACCCCGAGCACGTTTGTGGCTATGCAGTTGGCATATTCATGGAGATTCGCCTTCAGCAAAACCAGGTGGCGTTTGAGTACTTCAAGCGTGGACAGAAGACTAAGGAGCGCCTCGTTGCAATCCAATCAGGCGATGCCTAAGAATTCATTCAACCCGACGCTGCTTTGCGGGCGTCTTGATTGAGGCGTTAGGCATCACCAATGAGCATTGCCGTCCGTGCAGCTTGCGAGGCTGCCGCTTGGACTTTCGCTGGCGTGTTTCTGGCACTGGTCTTGTTCTTCTTCTTTGGCCGCGTAAGCGTGACTATGGGAGATGTTGCTCCGCTCGCCGCAGCACTCGGATTGGTTGGGGCTGCCATTGCATTTGTTGCCGTCACGGCTTTGGTTACGGGCCGCTTCCCGCGCAAAAGCCCGGTGGTAGGCGCCAGACGCGGAGCAGCCATCGGTGTTCTCGTCGTTGTGATCGTCCCGACAGTGAGTGTGTTCTTTTCCCCAGGATCGGGCGGCGTTCTTTATAGCATCTACGGGCAACTGTTTTGGTCAGTCATTGTTGCCGGCGGACCCTTTGCCGTTGCTGGGGCCGTCCTGGGCTGCTGGATGGACAGAAGGCTATTCGGCTCGCGTGGCGCTTAGCTATGCGTGAAAGCCGCGCTGGCTCCTCGGCCGTCGACAGTTTCTTGGTTTGCGGCCTTGTTCTGCGCGCACCGTTCGAACGTTAGGCGTCAGAATCCACTACTAAAGTGTTCCACCACCTCAAAGATCAACTTCTAGCGATGGAGTCCCGCGACGAGGGGGTTCGTGCCGAACTCGTATCCGACGGCACTCTGTTCGAGGGTTACCACCCTAGGATGGAAGCAGTCCACCGCGAGAACGCAACTGAACTCCGCGCAATTATCGAAGTGTACGGTTGGCCAAGTGCCGAGTTGGTTGGTCCGGAAGGCGCAGACGCAGCATGGCTTGTGCTTCAGCACTCGATCGGCGATCCCGAGTTCATGCGCTACTGCAGGACATTGATTGAAGCAGCTAGCAACGCCGGTCGCATTCCTAGGTGGCAGTTCGCCTACCTTGATGATCGTATCCGCGTCTTCGAGGGCAAAACGCAGCGCTTTGGCACGCAGTTCGACTTAAAGCCTGATGGCCCAGAGATCACCTCGCTGGAAGATCCAATCCAGGTCGATCGGTGGCGGCAAGAAGTAGGCCTCGCCACAATCAGCGAGGTGATGTCTAGAGCTAGAGGACTCCCGCTGCCCTCGAAGGCGGAGTACGAAGCCAAGCAAGCCGCAGGCGAGCGTTGGCGTCGCAAAGTCGGGTGGACGGCATGAGTGCACCGACGCCTAACCCTCGCATAAATGGAGCAATAGCGGCAAGCCATCAAGCCGGATATGGCGGTACGCGGTACATTTTCGCCAACCGTCGCTTTGCGTCCTGTCGCTGCCACCCGCTTCGCTCGGATGCTAGGTCGCCAAGAACGCAGAGTCCGCACTGTCTACGGCTCGTCGCCACCAACGCTTAGCGCCGCAAGAAAGAACAACACGTGTCTACCAATCGACCCATAACGCCGGAAGCTCTTCAGGATCGCCTTGCATCGCTGGCTCATTCGCTCTCAACCCGCGAAGATGCGCTCGCGTTGTTAGCGCTGGGTTCTGTTGGTGCCGAAATTGACCGCCTTGACGCATGGTCTGACCTCGACTTCTTTGTGTTGGTCAGCAATGGCGCAAAGGCGCGCTATATCCAAAACCTCGATTGGCTTGCCGAAGCCCACCCGTTGACCTGGCACTTCCAGAATACCGATGATGGCCAAAAAGCGTTGATGACTGATGGCGTATTCTGCGAATTCGCAGTCTTTGAGATTCATGAACTCAACCGCATTCCATACGCGCCAGGTCGCTTCATCTGGCGTCGCGATGAGGTTGACGAAACCCTTGCTTGCGCGACGCGGCCGCTTCCCGTTCGGCAGAGTTCTTACTGGCTCGCAGGCGAAGCCTTGTCCAATCTTGTCGTTGGCCTACAGCGACATGCCCGCGGTGAGAAACTCGCGGCGATGCGCATGATTCAGCACCACGCGTTGGATCGCGTACTCGAACTCTTGGAAATCCTGCAACCCGAGTCGAATGATCCACGCTTGGTGCGCGATCCGTTTAACGTTGATCGCCGAATTGAGATGCGTGATTCAGAGGCTGCTCTGGCCTTGCCCATTTGGGCAGGCGGCTATGAGCGCACCGTGCCGGCCGCGTTAGCGTTGCTGCGGGTTCTGGAGATGCGCGAAGTCGTGCCACCGTACGTTGGCGAGCACATAAAGGCGCTAGCTACATTGGCAAATCAACAATTGCATGGCGAAGACTGATTCCTCGCTCCGCTTCGCGCGTCCATCCCCGCAATTTCGTAACGCATCTTGCCAAAAGAGTGTTAACACGCCCTGGTTCTGGGGGCACGAGACGCCGCGATATCAGACGAGACGCGCAGCGAACAGCACTCAAAGGCTCGCCCGTTCGCATCAAGAGGCCGCAACCCGAAAAACCGAATGGATATCGAATCCAATCACGCTAGACTTTTTCAGGAGAAAGCGCAAAATGGCGATATCGAATCCGCTCGCGAATCTACGTCAGCCAGCAAGATTTGGCGACGTTCGCACACTCGTCAGTTAAACTGTTTATAAATACAGTAAAGCAACTTCCGCGACAGTTAAATAAGGTGTACGTTAAGTATTCAGCGAATGACAAAACGCACTATTAAAAAGTTATGCTTGCGCGTGTTCGATAAAACAAGTTAGGCCGCAAATGAACGCCGTCTCTGAACAAAATCGAATCTGCCAAAAGTACGGTTCGCCTGTGGTCTGCTCTCCGGATGATTCAAAAGTCGGAATAGCTCTCAACACCATTTCGCTTCAACCCATCAACGCTCTTCGTCACCCGCCAGAATCCGGTACTTCCGGTTGGTTCATCTGGGGTGGCACAGTGCTTTCCGATGACCCAGAATTCTTTCAACCGCTCCATGTCTCACATTTGGCGCAATATGCCCCACAGTTGATTCCATTCCTCGGTCTTGCGCCTGGCTGGCGTGTTCTTCTTGCTCCAAGCCACGAGGATGTTTGGTATGACAATGAACTTCTCGACGTTGCGCCCTAACCAATCGTTCAACCCGGACGCTACCTCTTCGGGCCACTTTCACCACCGCAACGCGCCGCTTCGGTAGCGCCGGTTAACTCCATCGTTAGGCGTCGGAATCCAGCGCCCATAGACTTCCGGAGATCCTCATGCCAGTTGTCCGATCCACCGATCAACATGTCGAGACTATCAACTACTTCGACAAAAGCAACCCGAACCTAGAGTGCTGGTTAACCGAGCCCGGCCGCCTGACTCAGTTCGGAGCCTTCATCCACGTTTTGCAACCTGGAACGCGATCCTCCATAAAGCACTGGCATAGTAACGAGGACGAACTGGTCTACGTTCTCGAAGGAGAGATTGCTGTCATCGAAGGGGATACCGAGACCCTGCTGCAAGCTGGCGACGCAGCCACGTTCAAAGCGGATGAACCGGTTGGTCACTCGCTATGGAACAAGGGCGCTGCACCCACTAGAGTCTTGGTGGTCGGTACAAGAGCGCAAACTGACCGAGTGACCTATCCAGACCATTACAGACAACTGCACCGAGATCGGTCTCAAGGACAGAACTGTTGGACTGACATGCAGGGCAAGCCAGCCTCTGATCCGTACTCACAGTGATCGAACTGCTCCCGCCGACGCCGAACCCCTCGCTCAAGCGGAGCGGCAATAGCGCGCCATGCCGTCGTCGCTCACTTAGCTCGAACGTTAGGCCTCACGAATACACCACGTCCATGCACATTCTTTTCACACTCTCCACCGTTATCGCCGCCAGCGCAGCGCTTGGGCTCTCTATTCCAGCCGCAGCAGCTGACGAAGATCCAAGTCTGTTGCAAGCGATCACGAAAGCAGATTTCGAAGCATTCGATGCTTTCAACCGCTGCAAAGACCCCGCGCAACTACAAAAGCATGCAAGTTACTTCTCGCCGACGGTTGAGTTCTACCATGACAACGGCGGCGTTACGTGGAACCGCGATGCCATGATTGCCAACACAAAAAAGTACGTTTGCGGAAACTACCGGAGAGAACTGATTGCCGGATCGCTCAGAGTATTTCCAATCAAGGATTTCGGGGCGATCGAACAAGGAACGCACCGCTTCTGTAGCTTCGAAGACAACAAGTGTGAAGGAATGGCAGACTTCACAACCATTTGGCAGAACGTGGATGGAAAGTGGCAGATGACACGTGTTCTCAGCTATGGGCACCGCGCAAACAAGCCTTCAGGCCCGAGCACGCAGTGATGCCTAATCCCTCGCTCAAGCGGAGCGCCAACGGTACCTTACGCTTGCCATCAAGCGCGGTGTCCGCGGCCCATTCTGCTCTCGCCGTTCAGCCCGCGATGCCGTCGTCGCCCGGTAAGCTCGAACGTTTTGTCTCGCAACCAGACCGGCGCGGAGATCCCCATGAACGACTCACTTGAACGCATCGCCAGCGAAGTCAGCCTCGCTTCACCTTCGAACGAGCGCCTTCGCCTGGAGTTCGGCTACGCCTGCGCTCAGCGAGTCAGGCACCTGTTGGAAGAACCAGCTGTTGTCGAGTGCCTTCAAGCACTTGAGCAATACCTCCACGGAACAGCCGACCACGCAACGTTCGCTAGCTTTGTCACGGAGGCCGCTCGTCTGGCCAATCAACACCAAGGCTCGAAGTCCATCGACGGTTGCGGGCACGCAGCAGTCTCGGCTACCTACGCAGTAGCCAATGCGTTGGCGGGCAAAGCTCTTCAGGCGGCAGAGTACGCTGCGTATTCAGCGGTCTATGCGCAGGGCGGGTATGGCGCTGTTGCAGAGCGCGAGTCTTTCCAGCCGGAGTTCTCAGCGCAAGCCAGCGCCTTGGCCTCCCTCGCGCGTCAGCGCGCAGCGGCGTGAGAGCGAGGCTTAACCACTCGCTTCACCGGGGCCCCAACGGCATGGCCCGGTTAGCGCAAACGTTAGGTCGCACAATCGCATTGTTTTGTCGAGCAAAGCGCTCGACGAAAGGACAGCGATTGATGGTTCCGGCCTCACCCAGGTTTACCGCTAACGGCTCCAAGTTGCTTGAGTTTTCCATATGAGTCTAGACTTTACCCGCGCTCTGAGATCACAGGGATTGCCTCCTCAAGGTGCGAGGTGGTTTCGTCCGCGATTGGCTGCCGCGCTGGTTGCGAGCGTATTCGCCAGTGGATGCGCACACCTCTCGCTGCCTGCAGAAACTCAGGCAACCGGCCTCAACGGCATCGACCGAACTGTGCAACACGCTATGGCCGCAACAGGCGCAAAAGGCCTGGCGATCGCGGTCGTGGATGGCGGCCAAGTGGTATTCACTAAAGCCTATGGCGTACGCGATGCCAGCGGTGCACCGTTGCGCGAAGACACCGTAATGTACGGTGCCTCCCTCACCAAGACTGCCTTCGGGTACTTGGTGATGCAACTCGTCGAAGAAGGCCGACTGGGTCTTGACGTTCCCATCGCCAGTTACTTACCGCAGCCCCTTTACAGCTACGCGTCCAGTGACATCGTGCGTCGCTACTCCGCGTTCGCAGGTCTTGAAGCCGACAAACGTTGGCGCAAGCTCACTGCACGCATCTTGCTGACCCACAGCGGCGGCTTTGCCAACTTCTACTTCCTGGAACCCGACCGACTGCTGCGCATTCATTTCGAACCCGGCAGCCGCTACGCCTATTCGGGAGATGGCCTCATTGCCTTGCAGTTCGTGCTGGAGCAGGGCCTGGGCATCGATGTGGGTGCCGAGATGAACCGAAGGCTCTTCGCACCGAACGGCATGACGCGCAGCAGCCTAATCTGGCGGGCCGACTTCCGCCCCAACCTGGCTGACGGGTTCGGCAGCGACGGCCGTGTCGAGCCCCACGATGAACGCAGCAGGGTGCGCGCCTCCGGCTCCCTGGACACGACTATCGCTGACATGGCTCGCCTCGCGGCGAGCTATGTTCGCGGCGACGGCTTAAGCGCGGCTGGCCGGGCTGAGTTGGTCAGATCCCATCTGCCCATCGCGACGCGGAGCCAGTTTCCATCATTACAGCAGCAACCTCAGTCTCCTGCCCCCTTTCCATCGATTGGCGCTGGTTTGGGCGTGATCGCGTTCAATGGCCCACAAGGTGCCGGATTCTTCAAGGGTGGCCACAACGACGTCACGGCCAACACCTGGGTGTGCCTGGAAGCGAGAAAGCGCTGCGTGGTGATTCTTGCCAATGATGTGCGAGCCGAGGCCGCGTTTCCGGCAATCGTTGCGTCGATCCTAGGTGAAAGCGGCGTTCCATGGGCATGGGAGTACGGGGAGATGAAGTTCTGGCGATGGGTGCCCTGAGCTTGTGTAGGCTAGTCTCGTGACGGATCAAACACATCTGTGGTGCCTCCCGCGTGCCGGCTTCGCTCGAACGTTAGTTTGAAAGCTTATCCATCATGATCCGCTCACTTGCCTTCGCCACGGCGCTTGCCTCGGCGCTCTGCGTCGTTCTGCTAACTCTGCTTGGCGGCATCGCGACTCCTGGCTATAGCCACGTCTCGCAGTTCATCAGTGAATTGGGTGCAACTCAATCAGCGCACGAATTCCCGGTTCGTTTCATCGGGTTCTTGCCCGCAGGCGCAGCTCTACTGGCATTCTGCTGGTTCGCTCACCGCTCGCTTCCGCAGTCTCGCATCACAACCGCTGCTTTCCTCGCGCTCGCTCTCTATGCTTCCGGATACGTAGCTGCGGCGCTTTTTCCATGCGATATCGGCTGTCGCCCAAAGCACCCTAGTAATTCTCAGGTGATCCACAACATCGTAGGCGGTCTTGGCTATCTCGTTGCACCCGCCTTCCTACTTTTATTCGCAATTCGCTCACGGTCATGGCCCGCATCTGCAATGCTTCCGGGCGTTGGTTTCATCGCTGCGGCTGTCTCCTTTCTTGGCCTACTTTCGCTCTCGCCGGCTTCGCCGTATGTCGGCCTCAGTCAGCGCGGGATTGAAGTGTCAGTACTCAGTTGGGTCGTCGCATGCGGTTGGTACATCCGTGTGCGGTTACCCGCTTAACTCGGACGATAGGCTCCGGTCGCAATACCAAAGCTCGCTACGATGGACTACAAAACAGAAAGTCCTCGGCGTTTTACTCTTCTAAGCGCGATTCAGCGGCAGATTCAACAATAAATTCTGCGGCTTCAATTTGAGTTTGTTTTCGCTGTCCATCGCCATCGCCAGATACACCGGTTTCCCTGCGATGTTTGCGCGCATGTCTGCCGGATTTTTAAAACGCAATTCGAATAGGCAGAGCAGGCGATTCATTCGCTCTTCGTCAACAGACGTGTTGTTATAGAGATCATTCAACACGCCGCTGGCCGTGGCGTCGAGCCCAACGTGCCAGACCCAATTTTTATCGTCCACTTCGCGCCGATGTTTGATCTCTACTTCAACGCCCAAGAAGTGTTTAACCCATTTCTCCAGAACCCGCATCAAAGCGTCAAGCGCAGGCTGTCCGCGATTCAAGCTCACGGCGAAATCATGGCGTTCGTCACGTTCCCAATACAAATCTTTGTTGTCAGCGTTGAGTACGTCTAAATCTACCGAGCGCGTGGGCGTGTTCTGTTTCTTGAGCAACTCGCCGAGTGAACCAAAGCCGCCTGTGTCGGCGTACATCTCAACGGCTTCATCATCCGCCGCCATCACCGCGCCGTCTTCAAGCACCGTAATTTTTTGTACGCGAAACAAACATTCGGCCATGCGTGCTTCGAGCGGGTCGGGATCGTTGCTGAGAACATGGCGAAGAAAAATCTCGGTAAGTTGAAACACGAAGAGCGGTGGCACATCCACGCCATCGCCCTTGAAAAGCCCTGTGTAGGCGGCCTCTAGCGTAGGTGCCGCGAGCAATCGATCACGAAACTTGAGCAGGACGCGATAGTTGGCCTGCGCGTCGGCGTCGCGCATCAGCAAAATTTCCGCGCTCGCAACATCACGACGCGGTGTTTTCATCAGTGCATCATGCAGCTTCAGCTCCACATCGCAAGATTCTGCGACCGGTGCAACTTCGGGGCGCATGAATAGCGCACGCAGGAAGTCGTCGGTAACCAAAAGCGCATTATCTTTGGCGGTAAGCAGTCGATAACCAGAGGCGTTCCAGAAGTCAGGCATGAGAAGACCGGTAAAAAAGTTTATTGACCCAGCGAATCTATGATTATCTAGGTAATGGTTGGGCGAGAAGTTTTACGATGCGAACATACGATTGATCTGCCAAGCTACGCGGGGAGCGTCTTCGCCTTATTCCGACTGCGTTCGCGCCACCAACGAAACAATGCTGTTCGCGGCGGTTCGACGTCGGTGAGCAACCACTCCATCGCCTGCGGATCGGCAACGACTTGCTGTTGCAGTGTTTGCGCTCGTCGTCGGCCAACGAAAAGCACGCGATCACCAGCTTGCAATTGCGTATCTTCTTCGGGCACGAGTGAGGTAATGCCGTTGCGCTCGAGCATCAGCGCGAGCGCGCAGTGTGTTTGTTCGTCTTCACTGATGTCTCGCGCAAGCGTTTTTAGCGTCAGCGGGATGGGCTGCTGAAGAAGCGCGTAAAAAATTCCGGGCTGGATCAAATCAGCGCGGAAGCTCCATGCGATAGGTGCGCGGTTACCGACGCGAGCTTGAATTTTTTCAAGCGTTGTTGCTGCAAACATGCCGCCCTCTTTTCGCAGATGCTTCAGGAAATCACCGAGCATTGGCTCATTGATCACCTGCAAACACTCGTGCACCATGATTTCCGACTGCACGTAGCGCAGATTAGCTTTGGCCGCACGAATCAGCACGCGATCAGCGATATGGTTTTGCCGAATGATGGTCCAGATGTTCGGGTTGCGACGTCGGGCGAGCGTGATCGCCGCTAGGTTTACCGCGTCGTTGTCGGTGCCGCCAACGATTACGGCTGCTTTCTCGATCCCCGCATCGCGCAGGGCCGAGTCGGTGTTTGCGCCAGCCAACACATGGCGTTCATCGACTCCGTTTAGCGTTCGGGTGTCGATGGCGCGCCACGGGATGCCGCGCGCGTCCAGCACGCTTGAAATGTAGTGACCAAATCGTCCGAATCCCACAATCACCCACGGCCCGGATGGCACGCCAATGCGCGCCGGGCACGCAGCGTCGGGGGCGGTTGTGAGCCACTCCTCCAGCCGCAACACTTCGGGCGAATCGAGATCGAGTGCGACGTTTGCCGCAAACGTTTCGAAGGGATTCACCACGGCAATGTCGCCAAACGCTTCAAGATTGACTTTGGCTATATCGGATTTCACGCGCGCGATCACGCGCAATTTCGGTTGCAATGTTCGCGCGCCGATCGCGATGGTTTGATTCGCGTTGTCATCGCCCGTCATTGCAATCACACCGCGACAATTCGAACGGGAAATGCCCGCATCGCGAAGCACATTGGGAAACCGCGCGTCGGCGTTTGCCACCACCGGATGCGAGCTAAAAGATTCAATTGAGACACGTGATGCGCGATCCTTTTGCAGCTCAACCACGACCACGCGTATACCCATGCTGTCGAGAGCGTGCGCGAGCGCGCGAGCGCTCTGACCGTATCCACAAAGAACGTAAAAGGGCTCCGCGAGCGTGCGCACTCGCCACGCGAACACACTGTGCGCAATCGCTGAACGAAAAGTTGCGTCTGAAATGAGCGTGAAGATCGCGCCCAAGGTGTACGTCCACGCGATGACGGTGAGATAAATAGTGAACGTCATCCACAGGCGCTGCGCGTCGCTAAATGGATGCGGAATCTCGCCAAAGCCGATGGTGGTTGCGGTGTAGCTCACCACGTAAAACGCGTGGAAGATACTCATCTTCCAGGGTTGACCGTCGGGCAGTTGCGCAGGCATCAAGGTCAAACCGTACACCGCAATGGAATAGGCGACGATGAGCACGATGAGCGGCGCGCGCAGACGCCGCAGGATCAAGAAAAGTATGTCAGTCACGTTGCAACTTCAGAGGGCTCGCGCGCGCAATCGCGAAACTATCGACCTTGCCGCAGCGTTTCGCCGATCAACAATACGACTGAGATGAGATTGGCGAGCAGCGCGCCGCCAGAGAGCGAAACCACGGTCGAAATCGTGTTGCCATCGATCGTTTGACCGTTGACGTACACATGCACCACCCACACTAGCGCGGCTGCAACGAGCTGCACACTCGCGACGAGGCTAGTCGCCAAATGGGTAGCGCCGAGATGCGTGCGATCACCAAACTTAAGCACGGTCGCGATGAGGTTCACAATGATCGCCGCACCCAGTTCGGTGGGATGATGCAGCTCAGGTCGATCAATATCGCCAATGAAAAAACCGAAGTTCAGCGTGCACGCCAGGATGATGAAGAAACCAAAGATGACTTTTTCGAGGTTCATGGCGCGTGAATCTTGCCTGTAGAGCGTTGTGGATCAGCGGCGAGTGTGCCACTAAGTCTTGAGAAATGGTAAACGAGCGCGCGGTCGGCAAGACGCGGGTTAGTTCCTTCCTTTATCTCGGTTGGCTCCGGGCGAATCGCTGCGTCTGGCTTGTGCGACGCGACAAGGATGCTCTATAGCCTAGTCTATAAATTCCCAATTATTGTGGGCTTAAACGCTATAAAACGACATATACGAATAACTACTTAAAGTCACATTTCGCCCGATTAAATAGGCGTTTAGATGAATAATTTATAAAGTAGAAATTTTGTCCTGTTGCGGCTCCGGCCCGAGTTGATTTAGCGGTGCAAAAAGCCAGGTCGCGCAGAGTAGTGCCCTCAAACAACGTTCACTTGCGCTGCTGGTGTGACACTTGCTAAGTTGAGTTATTGCGCGATTGCAAGACAACGGAGATTTTTATGGGTCGGTACTTCAACAAATTCGCGGGCGTTTTCACTGCGTCCGCGCTTGCTGTTTCCTCAGCGTTCGCCGCTTATCCGGATAAACCGATCAAGCTGATCGTGACCTTTGCACCCGGCGGCGCGAGCGACATCGTCGCACGCACCATCGCCGAGCCGTTGGGGCAGAAATTAGGTCAACCCGTCGTCGTTGATAACCGGCCCGGTGCTGGCGGCAGCGTGGGTGGACTTGCGACGGTGCAAGCGGCACCCGATGGCTACACGTTGATGATGGCAAACTCAACGCCACTGTCAATTGGTCCATTCGTGCTCGAAAAGCAACCGTACGATCCAGTCAAACAGTTCACGCACATTTTCTACGCGGGCTCGGCACCTGTGCTGTTCATGGCCAATCCGAAATCGGGCGTCAATTCGTTGGCCGATCTAAGTAAGAAAGCGACGACTGGTGAAGGCATCGCGTTTGGCAGCGGCGGCCCGGCCAGCATTGGGCACATCAGCGGTGAATTCTTCAAGAGTTTGGTGTCAGGAAACATGACGCACGTGGCCTACAAGGGCGGTGCGCCGATGACAACGGATTTGCTTGGCGGACAAATCCCGGTGGGCGTGGACGTCGTGACGGCGTTTGTTCCGCTCGTAAAGTCAGGCCAAATCAAAGCGCTCGCGGTGACCTCCGCGACGCGCTCGCCGTTATTGCCCGATGTACCGACCACCGCCGAAGCTGGCTTCCCTAAATTGCG
Organism: Betaproteobacteria bacterium; assembly: GCA_013298695.1. Lineage (GTDB taxonomy): Bacteria > Pseudomonadota > Gammaproteobacteria > Burkholderiales > Casimicrobiaceae > Casimicrobium. Next base: position 248,574 of record JAAFIS010000002.1, on the reverse strand, counting down.
AGTTGATAACTATTTCGGCGTTTCCGGCCCTGCGGGCTTACCTAAGGACGTCACGGAAAAACTCTATGCGGCTCTGGCTGAAGTGCTCGCGATGCCAAATGTGGTCAAAAAACTCGAAGAAAACGGCATCGTTTACAGCAAACTCACGCAAGCGGAATACGCCGCGTTGGTGGCGCGTCAAATCAACGAATGGAATCCCGTAATCAAAGCAAGCGGCGCTAAGTTGTAGCGGCCACAAGTCGCGTGGTTGCGCCTCAGATTGAGCAATTTCCACCTTCGGCCTCGGTCTCGTGCCGGATTCTGGTTAAAATTAAGCGGTTCGAGGAGCGTTGCACCCTGCGCATCACTGCGGCAGGCTAGGCTCGAACCATAGGTTTTCAAACGGCGCTCGCAGATTGGTGGCATTCAATGTCCCGCTCGCGAGCCGCACCTGTTTCGAAGTTAGGTGCGCCCTACGAGCGTTTTGATTGTCGCCCCACCATTTGGAGTGAACATGAACGCTGTAGCAGACAAAACCCAATTCATTAAATCGGGTGACTTCATCGTCGCCGATTTGGCGCTTGCCGATTGGGGCCGCAAAGAAATCAAAATCGCAGAAACCGAAATGCCCGGTTTGATGGCGATCCGCGAAGAATTCGCAAAATCACAGCCGCTCAAAGGCGCGCGTATCACCGGATCGTTGCACATGACGATTCAAACCGCTGTGCTTGTTGAAACGCTGCAAGCGCTCGGCGCCCAAGTGCGTTGGGCTTCGTGCAATATCTATTCAACGCAAGATCACGCAGCGGCGGCGATCGCTGTGAACGGCACGCCCGTTTTCGCCATCAAGGGCGAAACCCTCGAGCAGTATTGGGATTACACACACAAGATTTTCGAGTGGACGGACGGCCAGCCGACGAACATGATTCTTGACGATGGCGGCGATGCAACGCTGCTGCTGCACCTCGGCACCAAAGCGGCGAAAGATGCATCGCTTCTTTCCAAGCCAGGCAGCGAAGAAGAGGTGTGTCTGTTCAACTCGATCAAAGCAAAGCTTGCGGTTGATCCGGGTTTCTACGAGCGCAATCTTAAAGCCGTGATCGGTGTAACCGAAGAGACGACGACGGGCGTGCATCGCTTGTACGAAATGAGCAAGAAGGGTGAACTTGCCTTCCGCGCGATTAACGTAAACGACAGCGTCACCAAATCGAAATTTGACAATCTCTACGGTTGCCGCGAATCACTCGTTGATGCGATCAAGCGCGCAACGGATGTAATGATTGCAGGCAAAGTCGCGGTGGTTGCGGGTTATGGCGACGTGGGCAAAGGCTCCGCGCAAGCGCTTCGCGCGCTCTCCGCGCAAGTGTGGGTCACCGAAATTGATCCTATCAACGCGCTGCAAGCCGCGATGGAAGGCTATAAAGTCGTCACCATGGAATACGCAGCAGATAAGGCTGACATTTTCGTGACCGCGACGGGCAACAAAGACATCATCACCTACAAACACATGGCCGCGATGAAAGATCAAGCCATCGTTTGCAACATCGGTCATTTCGATAACGAAATCGATGTGGTGAGCCTTGAAAAATGCAACTGGGAAGAGATCAAGCCGCAGGTCGATCATGTGATTTTCCCGGATGGAAAACGCATCATCATGCTCGCAAAAGGCCGCCTCGTGAACCTGGGCTGCGGTACGGGCCACCCAAGCTTCGTGATGTCCTCCTCGTTCGCAAATCAAACAATTGCGCAGATTGAGCTTTTCTCACATCCTGAGCGCTATGAAAGCGGCAAGGTATACGTGTTGCCGAAGCACCTCGATGAAAAAGTCGCGCGTTTGCATCTGAAGAAAGTGGGCGCACAACTCACCGAGCTTCGTGCGGATCAGGCGAACTACATTGGCGTGAAGGTTGAAGGGCCGTACAAGCCAGACACCTATCGCTACTAGGCGCTGGGCGTTGCTGCGCGGGCGCGATGTTTGGTAAACGAGCTTCGTCAGCGGCTCGCTCGTGTACATACGTACACGTCGCGAACCGCTTCCTCGCACTGCATCCCGCTTGCTAACGCCTGATATTTGGTCTGATTTCGATTCGTTTGTAGTTTTTGTTTGCCACACGTTGTGAATCATTCCTCTCGTTCGTGGTGAGCGCGTCGAACCACGAACGGTTACAAACACTCCTTCTCGTGCGCCGCAAGAGAAGGATTCAATATCGGGAGATCGCCATGGTTCGTTTACTCATTGTCTGGATATTGAATGCAGCCGCGTTGATGGCGGTCGCGTATTTGATGCCATCCATCACCGTAACGAACTTCGTTTCGGCATTGATTGCTGCGTTCGCATTGGGCATCGTAAACACGTTAATCCGACCAATACTTACCCTACTTACTTTGCCCATTTCCATTCTCACGCTCGGCTTTTTCTTCCTGGTCATCAACGGATTTTGCTTCTGGATGGTCGGCAAGGTGCTCAACGGTTTTGAAGTGCAGGGCTTCTGGGCGGCAGTGCTCGGTGGCTTGCTTTATGGGCTCATCGCGTGGGCGCTCGCGGCGCTCATTCCATTCGGAAAGAAATCACGCAAGTAACGTTGATTCACGATGCGTGCTGATCTACTGCTCGTTGAACGTGGTCTCGCTCCCTCGCGCACCGCGGCGCAGCGCTTGATCGCGGGCGGTCATGTCTATGCGCTCGCAGGCTCGGCGCGAAACGCGATAAGTAAGCCAAGCATCGAAGTCACCAATGATGCGCGGATTGAAATTGATGCGAGCGAACTCAGTCGTTATGTTTCGCGTGGCGGCTTAAAACTCGAAGGCGCATTGAATCATGTCGTGCTTGACGTGGGCAATCTTGTGTGTCTTGATGTCGGGCAATCAACGGGTGGTTTTACCGATTGTTTGTTGCAACGTGGCGCGAAGCATGTGGTGGGTGTGGACGTCGGGCACGATCAATTGCATGCCTCGCTGCGCAACGACGAGCGCGTGACTTTTATTGAGGGTGTGAATGCGAGGGAGATGACCCTTGCATCTGTAGCAGCGGTTTGCCGCGACCGTGCGTCGGCACGCATGAAGCTTCATGGTCAAGAACCCCATCCCCGCCCCAACACTCACCTTGAAGGGGAGGGGACGCTTGGCGCGACAAGCCGCTCCTACAGTCTGGCGATGGAACACGGTTTCGATCTCATCGTTGCTGATGTTTCATTTATTTCGCTCACGAAGGTGTTGCCGCAGTGGCGCACGATGTTGAATGAAACGGGGCGCGTGTTGAGTCTTGTGAAGCCGCAATTTGAAGTGGGTGCCGACAATCTTGCGCGCGGCGGCATCGTTCGCGATGAATCGTTGTTCGCAAATGTTGAAGCCACGATTCGAAAATCTTGTGCTGAAAACCGACTGAAAGTGCTCGACTATTTTTCGAGTCTAATTACGGGCGCTGACGGCAATCGCGAATTTTTCGTTTACGCGATGCGCGCGAAATGACTAGCAAGCAAGACGAGTTTCTTGACTACTGCCTTGAATTGCTGAGCAGCCTTCGGCAAGGCGAAATTGCGACAAAGAAATTGTTTGGCGGCAAGGCGCTTTCTATCGACGGGAAGACGTTCGCGATCATCGCGTTTGATCAGCTGTGGCTGAAAGCAGACGTTGCATCAAGTGAGCGATTTCGCGCTGCAAATAGCAAGATCTTTACTTATCAGTGGACCGATGGGATTGATCGACATTTAGGCTACTACGCCGCTCCTGACGAAGCGATGGAGTCAGCCGCGCTCATGCGCCCGTGGGCAACGCTTGCATGGGATGCGGCGCTGCGTGCGGCGGCGGCGAAGTCGAAGAAGTCAACGAACGCGCCACGCAAAAAAGTTGCTTCTAAAGACGACAAAGCGGTAACTCTCGCGAAGAGTTACGCAGCAAAGAAACTGCCCGCCAAAGCGGTCGCGCTCGCCACAAAAAATAGATTAAGAAAAAATGAACAACTTCTCCTTTGAATTTTTCCCGCCGAATACGCCAGAAGGTGAAGTAAAGCTTCGCGCCGTCACGCAAGAGCTGATGACCTTGGGGCCGAAGTATTTCAGCGTTACTTACGGCGCGGGCGGTTCGACACGCGAAAAAACAATCGCTACGGTTAACACCGTGAAAGCGCTCGGCAATGACGTTGCCCCGCACCTCTCGTGCGTCGGCGCAACCAAGCAGAGCGTGCGCGAGCTTCTTCATGCGTATCGCGCGCAAGGTATTACGCGAATTGTCGCGCTTGGCGGCGACGTACCTTCCGGAATGGTCGCGGCGGGCGATTTTCGCTACGCAACCGATCTCGTGAAATTCATTCGCGAAGAAACGGGCGATCATTTTGCGCTGAACGTTGCTGCCTATCCCGAAGTTCACCCACGCGCCGCTAGCGCGAAAGCAGATTTGGCGGCGCTTAAACTAAAACAGGACCTGGGCGCTACGGCAGCCGTTACGCAATTTTTCTTCAATGCAGACGCATATTTTGCTTTCGTCGATGCCGCGTCAAAAGCAGGTGTGACGATTCCGATCATCGTCGGCGTCATGCCGCTCCATAGCTACACGAAAGTCGCGCGATTTGCAGAAATGTGCGGCGCAGAAATGCCGCGTTGGCTCAATAAACGTATGGCCGATTTTGGGGACGACGTGGAGAGCGTTCGTGCGCTCGGTCTTGATGTTGTCACTGATCTGTGTAAACGTCTGCTTGCGGGAGGCGCGCCGGGCATACACTTCTACACGATGAACCAAGCCGCGCTGACAAAGGAAATTGTTACGCGATTGCGAACGTGACATTCGAGGCGGCGGTGTTGAAACTGCTCTGAGTTCCGGCTCCGCGATCGCGAGGACAAAACTTCGGACAGGAACCTACCGCTCGATTGCCGACACAAAAAAGCGCACCGCGACTATCTACCAACGATGGTCACTCACTGCGGCGAGCCCACAAACACTGAACCTATCTTTAATCAGGCAAACATGAGCAATTCACCAATCCACACTGACAAAGCGCCCGCCGCGCTCGGCCCTTATTCTCAAGCCGTGAGCGCGAACTTTGCGTTCAAAGGCACTGTACTTTTCTGTTCGGGCCAGATCGGCCTCGATCCAGTATCGGGCGCGATGCGCGAGGGCTTTGAAGCGCAAGTGGATCAGGCATTCGCCAACTTGCAGGCTGTAATCGCTGCTGCGGGTGGAAATTTGAGTGGCGTGGTGAAGCTCACGCTGTTCCTCACGGATCTCGCGAACTTTGCAACGGTGAACGCGAAGATGGAAGCGCTTTTTCAGAAGCCGTATCCCGCGCGCTCAACGGTCGGCGTATCGTCGCTGCCAAAAGGCGCGTTGTTTGAAGTTGAGGCGATCGTTACGATTTGATGCTAGTGGGGTGTTGCATCGACACTTTACAGGGGACGTGTGCTAATGCAGCCAAGAGCTGCTAAGCCCCAATATGGGCGTGCTTATTGGTAGAAAAATTGTTTATCGAAAGCCCGCGTTTTTGTAGTCACCGCCCAATTAAATTGGGCGGCAAACGTTTAAGCTAGTGCTATTTCCCAAATAGAAAACGCGCACGATCGGGCGTTGTGAACTGCTGCCAGGTGCCGTCGCGTTGCGCGAGGCGATCTGCAATGACGTACCACGCCGCAGGATTTGCACCAATGCCGAGATGGCTCGCGACGACTTCGACGTTTTCGATGCGAGCGTTGCTCGGATCTTTTTCTTGAATGCTTGCTTGCCACGCAACGATCCCATCGGACTTTGAATACACGCTTGTGGTGGGCACCGGCGGCGCTTTTGCGATTTCCATTTGCATTACGGAATCCGGCACTGTTGACCCCGAGAGCATTTCATACACCCGCCACGCGTTGGTTGCTTTTGGGCTCTGCGCAAACGGCGTGCCGAGAGTGATCACTTGACGAACGAGCTTCGGATGAAGTTTTGACAGCTCACGCGCATACACACCGCCCAAGCTCCAGCCGATGAGCGAGAGTTGCGCGTTGGCGTCTTTATGTACTGCTACCAACTGCTCTTCCAATCGTTCCAGGACGCCGCGCCCCGGTCCGCGATTTCTCCCTTGATACCAGCCGTGAACTTCGTAGCCCATGTCGCGCAAAAACGCGCGCAGCGGTTGCGTTGAAGCATCACTTGCCGCGAGGCCGGGATACACGATGACGTGGTGCGACGTATCAGGGCGCGCTTTTGGCCAGATGCCAAGCATCCGCAGCATCGGCCATGCAGCCATAGCGGTGCCCCATTCCCACGGCGCGCGCGCCTCGAGTGCCATCAACAACGCGTTCGGCGCGGTGACCTGAGCTTCGCCTGAGTTTTTTTCTTTCACGTTTATCTGTAGCTATGAAACTTTGACCAATCAATGCTAATGCTGTGCGCGTGCAGCATCGCTGTCGAATCGCTGCTTTACGTGAAATTACCGCTTCTTTGGAGCCTTTGCTTTAGCGGTTTTTTGTTTACGCGCAACCACTGTTTTCGCCTGCGGATGTGAAGGCTGCGCTTTGTTTTTCGCTTCTGCACTTCGCTCTGCGCTGAGCGCAGATTCTGCCTCTGCCAGTGCGACCAACTCGTCGAATGCGCCGTTCATCGCAGTTGCGAGTTTGTGAATATCGGGCGCCGCTTTCTTGCACGCAAGGATCCCGAAATCAACACTACCGCGATAGGTTTGCACGGTGATGTTGAGCGCAATGCCGTGCACAATAATCGACACGGGATAAAAAGTTTGCATTTCCGCGCCCGCTAGGTAGAGCGGCACTTGTGGCCCCGGAACGTTACTGATCACTAAGTTTGCGATCGGTGGCAATCGCTCCATCAACTTCGTGCTGGCGACCGTTGCATTCAACCTCGACATTAACAGTGGCGCGAGCAGCCCGGGATAGTCGGTAGGCAGCACATTCTTCAAACTCTTGAGCGAGTCCTTAACCTTGGTGGTTGATGCGCGCACCGCATTCCATCGCTTTCGTGCGTCCCCATGGTGCGTGCCCAGCTGTGCGAGCACCATCGAAGCCTGATTATTGAGCTCTTTGTTACTGCCTTCACGCAAACTCACTGGCATCGCAACGACTAAACTTTTTCTCGGTAGCGCATTGTGCGACTTTAGATACGCGCGGAGCGCCGAAGAGCAAATGAAGAGCACGCCATCGTTGAACGACGCGTCGAGCACTCTGGCTGCGGCGCGAACCGCATCGAATGAAAGAGTTGCCGTCGCAAACACGCGCTCCGACGTGATGTTGACGTTGAACGGTGTGCGTGGCGCAAACTCCATCGGCACACTTTTTGAATCGAGCGCTTTCTTGAGCATCGGTGACGCCGCCTGCTTCACCGCGCTGGCGACCGTTGGCAACGATTTAACAATCTTTGCATATTGCGCAAGCGTGTTTGAAAACGCGGCACCGATCATCTTGCCGACGGTGACATCCGCCTTTGGCGTGCGCTCGGTTTTCGTTGGCATCGGCACGACTCGCGGCACGGCGGTTAAATCAAGAATTGCGCTGGCTAAAACCACGCCGCCTTGCCCATCGAGCGCCGCGTGGTGAATCTTTGCGTAGAGCGCAATCTCGCCTGAAGCAAGCCCGTCGAACATCGTGAATTGCCACAGTGGCTGTGAGCGATCCAACAACACGGCGTGTGCTTTTGCCACTGCCGACTCCAACTGTCTCATCGTGCCTGGCGCGGGTAAGGTGACGCGTTGGATGTGATAGTCGAGATCGATTTCATCGGCGGCTTCCCAATTCGGATGCCCCAAATCGAATGGCGCATAGGCGAGCACATGTGTGAATAGCGACGCCAGGTGGATTCGCCCATGCAAATGTGAACGCATCGTTTGGAAGAACTTCTTCGATCCTGTTTTCGGGGCTTTCGCAAATGCTGGCGGCAGCGTATAGAGCGTAAGGCTCGCTACGTGCATGGGTTGCTCGGGTGTCTCAAGATACAAAAACGAGGCGTCGAGTCCGGATAGTGAGCGTCTAGACATGGTTCTCTCCTTGTGGCCGTCTGTTAGTGCGGCTATTGAATCGAAATTGGGTATGCGCTGTGGGTGAAGACTTGATCGCTTTCGCGGCACTCGCCGCGGCTAAACGCAGCGCCCGCCATCAACTTCAAGGCACGCACCGGTGATGAATTCGGCTTCATCACTGGCCAGAAATAGTGCCGCATTGGCGATGTCGAGCGGGGTCGAAAGCCGACCCATCGGAATGGTTGCGCGAAACTGCGCGCGCTTTTCAGGCGTATCCTCTCCCATGAACGTCGCTAAAAGCGGTGTATCACCGGCAACCGGATTGATCACGTTAACGCGAATGTTTTCCTTCGCGAGCTCAGCGGCCATGGAGCGGCTAGTGACGATGACCGCGCCTTTCGATCCGTTGTACCAGGTGAGCCCAGGACGTGGACGCACACCCGCCGTCGACGCAATTTGCACGAAATTGCCCCCACCCTGACGGCGAAACACCGGCACGCAGTGCCGAGCAGACAGATAGATTGATTTCACGTTTACCGCGTAAACGCGATCAAATTCCGCTTCGTCAACGTCGAGCATCGGCTGATTTCGATGCGACACGCCTGCGTTGTTGACCACGATATCGATCCTGCCAAACGCTTTAATCGCGCCCTCGACAATTGAATTCCAATCGGCGTCTTTTGATACATCGGCGCTTAATGCTGTTGCGTTCGGAAGCTTGTCTGCAACCGCGGCGGCAGCTTCGCCTTTCAGATCGACGATCAATAGGCTCGCACCTTCCTGTGCGAATCGCTCGACGATGCCTAAGCCAAATCCCTGTGCGCCGCCGGTAATCACGGCGACTTTGTTTTTCAATCTCATGGTTCGCTCCTTTGCGTCGATTATCGCTCCTACAATCTAGGCATGACTTTCGCGATTCGTGCCTCGTTACTCCACTGCCTACGTGACCCCGGACTAGACGGACGAGACGGTGGCGCAATTCAATTCATTCGCGATGCCGTCGTCGTTGTGGAGGGCACCAAGTTTGAACGGGTCGGGGATGCGGCGCGCCTTCTGCCACAACTCGGCCCCGACGTTCGCGTTCACGATCATCGTGGCCAGTATTTGTTGCCCGGCTTCGTCGACTGTCACGCGCACTTTCCGCAGATCGACGTGATTGCCAGTTATGGTGCGCAGCTCCTAGAGTGGCTTGAAAAATACACGTTTCCTGAAGAGACAAAATTCGCTGATCGGGCACATGCGGACGCTGCGGCGAAGTTCTTTCTTGATCGCTTGATTGAGAACGGAACGACGACGGCCTCTGTGTTCTGTACGGTTCATCCGCAATCGGTGGATGCTTTTTTTACCGAAAGCGAAGCGCGCGGTTTGCGCATGGTTGCGGGCAAATGCATGATGGATCGCAATGCGCCCGACGGTTTGCGCGACACCGCCGAATCGGGCGTGCGTGAAAGTATTGAACTGATCGAGCGTTGGCATCAACACGGGCGATCGCTCTACGCGATTACGCCGCGCTTCGCGGCTACGTCAACGCCCGAACAGCTGCGCGCCATGGGCGCGCTTGCGATGCAATATCCAACGACCTACATCCAGTCGCACGTTGCGGAAAATAAAAGCGAAATCGAGTGGATCGCTAAGCTGTTTCCAGAGCATCGCAGCTATCTCGATGTGTACGATCAGCACGGCTTGCTTCGAGAGCGCGCCATTTACGCGCATTGCATTTATCTCAGCGATCTTGATCGCGCGCGGATGGCAGAGGCGGGCGCATCGGCCGCGTTCTGCCCCACGTCAAACTTGTTTATCGGCAGCGGACTCTACAACCTAGCGCAAGCGATCGCCGCGCGGAACGTGGTGGGACTCGGCACAGACGTTGGCGGCGGCACAAGCTATTCCATGCTGCAAACACTCGCTGAGGCGTACAAAGTGCAACAACTTCAAGGCATTTCGATGAGCCCTGCCTACGCGCTCTACTTGGCAACGCTAGGTGGAGCCAATGCCCTTTCATTGGAGGACAAAATCGGTTCAATCGAGGTCGGCAAAGAGGCTGATTTTGTGTTGATCGATCCGCGCGCGACAGCGCTGCTTGAGCGGCGAACTTCATTGCGCAACGACGCGCTTGATGCCTGGTTTGCACTCATGACACTCGGCGATGATCGAACAATCGCAGCAACTTTCGCGAACGGCGTGAAAATCTACGAGAATCGGACGCTCCAGATAGCGCGCCCCGGTGCAGATTCCTGAGAACTTGCGCGGCGCGTCTGAGTCGTATTCAACTGACGAACTTTCATAAGCGTTCCAGTAAGTTCACAGGTGAGATCGTGCGGCAAAATCTGCAACGTGAACCACCACAACTAGCGCTCACAATGCCCGTATTTAATGGGTGAATAGCTAAAAAATGATATATAAAGATAATGTATAAAAAATGGGGTATCGCCCACATAAATTGGCGCTTTAGCGGATTAGTTACTGAGGTTCAACCGCTCGTATGCTGAATTCAATCAATCGCTTCGAGCTTGATCTAGGCGTGCGCTACGTGCGCGCGAAGCGCCGAAACAGTTTCATCTCATTCATCTCGATGGTGTCGATGCTTGGCATCGCGCTCGGCGTTGCGGCGCTAATCATTGTCATTGCGGTGATGAATGGATTTCAGTCCGAGCTGCGCGCGCGGATGCTCGCTGCCACGTCGCACATAGAACTCAAAGGCATGGACGGACCGCTTCCCGACTGGCAGCGTTTTGTGCCCACGCTCAAATCGCAAAACGAAGTCGTTGCGCTCGCACCTTACGTACAGGGCGAAGGGCTCTGGGTGAACGGCGACGTGACGAAGCCGACGATGATTCGCGGCATTGATCCACAAGCCGAATCGCAGGTTGCGCAAGTGCATCAGCACATGAAGGTCGGTGAGCTCAAATCTCTACAGCCGGGCGAATGGGGCGTGATTTTGGGCATCGATCTAGCGCGAAGCCTCGGCGTTCGTGTGGGTGAAAAAATCGCGTTGATGATTCCCCAAGGTACGGTAACGCCGGCCGGATCGGTGCCCCGCGTGAAAACGTTCACCATCACCGGTTTGTTCGAAATTGGATGGATCGAAGCCGACAGCCGCATCGCGTTCGTTCACATCGCCGACGCACAACGCCTTTATCAGCTGGGCGACGCCGTCACGGGCATTCGCATGAACCTGAAAGATTTGATGCAGGCGCCGGCCTTCGCCAATCGACTCGCACCGCAGTTGCCGAGTGGGTATTTGATTTCCGATTGGACGCAGCAAAACGCGAATTTCTTCAAAGCGGTGCAGCTTGAAAAGCGCGTGATGTACATCATCCTTACCCTGATCGTTGCGGTGGCGGCGTTTAATTTGGTGAGCACTTTGGTGATGGTGGTAACCGACAAACAAAGTGACATCGCGATTTTGCGCACGCTCGGTGCGCGGCCTGGAAGCATTCTGCAAATCTTTGTGGTGCAAGGCACAATCATCGGAGTCATTGGCACCCTAATCGGGCTCTTCCTCGGGCTGTTAGTCGCACTTAATCTCAACACTGTGGTGGGCGCGATTGAAAAATTATTCAACGTAACGTTCATCGATAAAACGGTTTACTTAATCACCGAGCTGCCGTCGAAGGTGGTTCCTGCGGATGTGATGATGACCGTTGGCATGAGTTTGTTTCTATCGTTCATCGCAACCATTTATCCGAGTTGGCGCGCTAGTCGCGTTAATCCTGCGGAGGCGCTTCGCTATGAGTGATCCTAGTTTTCGCGCGTCGATTATTCGCGCCGATCAAATCAGCAAGCGCTATGAAAGTGGCATCGCAACAACTCAGGTTTTGACTGATCTGTCGCTAGAGGTTCGAGAAGGCGAAACCGTTGCGATTCTTGGCGCGTCAGGGTCTGGCAAAAGCACCTTGCTTCATTTGCTAGGCGGCCTCGACACACCAAGCTCAGGCAGCGTCACCTTGCAGCGCGCCGAACTCGCGAATTTAAGCGAAGCAGAGCGTTGCAAATTGCGCAATGAGGCGCTAGGTTTCGTGTACCAATTTCATCATTTGTTAGGCGAATACACAGCCGTGGACAACGTGGCGATCGCGCTGCGAATTCGGCGTGTTTCGAGCGCGGATGCACGAACGCAAGCCGAAAAGCTCTTAACTGCTGTTGGCCTATCGCATCGCTTACACCACTTGCCCTCTGAGCTGTCTGGCGGTGAGCGGCAGCGGGTTGCGATTGCACGCGCGCTGGTCACGTCTCCAAAATGCGTGCTCGCCGATGAACCTACCGGTAACCTCGATACCGAAAACAGCGACATCGTTTTTAACTTGCTCCTTGAGCAAGTTCGCGAGCGCGCAGCCGCTTTAGTGCTGGTCACTCACGATCGAGCCCTGGCTGCAAAGTGTGATCGCCAGCTAATGCTTCGAAAAGGGCAACTCGAGCCGCTAACTGACTAAACGAGCGCGCGGCGAGCGTGGATGCGGATGTGCTACTTGCTGCGAGTACGATGCGAGGGGACGCGCTGTAGCGTTGCATCTACCGCGTCCGAGTGCTCGTGAATCCAATGAATGAACTCGTCTCCCGTAATTGGCCTTGAGAACAAGTAACCCTGCATTGCCGTGCAGCCTAGCAAGTCGAGGCAATCGCGTTGCGCTTCCTCTTCAACGCCCTCGGCAATTACATCAATGGCCAGCCCACGACCGAGTTGCAAGAGCGCGGTCACAATTGCGAGTGCGCTGTGTGACTGCGGCAATTCTGCGATGAAGGATTGATCTATTTTCAGCGTGTTGATCGGCAAGGTTCCAAGTCGCGAAAGCGACGAATAGCCCGTACCAAAATCATCGATCGCAATACCAATACCGGCGGATTGCAGTTTCGCCAGCGTTTCACGCAATGAATGATCTTCGCTCATCAACATGCGCTCCGTGAGCTCAAGTTCAAGGTGCCGACCATTGAGGTCGGCAGACTTCAGTGTGCTGACGATGACTTCGACGAAGTCCTCTGCGCGCAGTTCATTGCTCGACAGATTGATCGACACGCGCGCATCTGCCCAGCCCTCGACAATCCATCGCTTCACATGGGCGAGTGCTGCTTCCAGTACCCACTGCCCAATGGGTAAAAACAAATTGCTTTCTTCAGCGATTTGAATGAACTCGTTGGGCAACAGCAATCCGCGGGTCGGATGATTCCATCGCACCAATGCTTCCGCGCTCAGCAGTTGCCCCCCGTCGGCGGACACCACGGGTTGAAAATAAAGCTCGAACTGGTTTTGTTCGATTGCGGTTGCCAGATCTTGTTCTGTTTCCAGCGTAGCGTCGGCCGTGCGTGCGAGTGCCTCATCAAAATATCGAACCGCCCGCCGCCCGCTCGCTTTCGCCGCATACATCGCAGTGTCCGCGTTTTTAAGCAGCTGTGAGGGATTCACGCCGTCATCGGGGTACACAGCGATGCCGATGGACGCGCTTGCCTTGATGGAGCGCCCGGACAGCTTGAACGGTGCATCAAACGCCGTTTCTAATCCGCTCACAAAATCGTCAAGTGCGTCACCTTTCCCACAGGCATAAGTGATGACGAACTCGTCACCACCGATTCGCGAAAGCCAAGCTCCCGGGGCGGTTTCGAGTTGTTTTCGACAGGCTTGCGAAAGCCGATCCCCCACCTGAATCAACAGCTCATCTCCTGCGGCATGGCCGAGTGAATCGTTGATTCGTTTCAGCTGGTCGACGTCAAGAAACAATGTGGCAAATGGCAAACCGGCCTTGACGTTTGTCATTTCTGCGAGATGTTCGTCGAGCGAGGCACGGTTGGGTAACCCAGACAGCGAATCATGCAATGCAAGGAACCGAATTCGCTGAAGCGTTGCTTTTCGCTCTGACAAATCGCGCACGATCACCATGCGCTGAAGTACGCCCGCCCACAGCATGTCGCGGACGATGTACTCCACTGGAATCTCGCCGCGCACTTTATGAATGGCGCGGCTTTCATACGCTATTTCAGCGCGCGACGCGATTACCTCAGTGACTCGCTGGTGTTCTGCAGGTGGCACAAACTCAAGCGTGCGTTTGCCGACCATCTCATCATTGCTGTAGCCGAGCATTCGAAGAAGCGCTTGATTCACATCGGTGATTACGCCGTCGATATGAAAGGCGATGCCTTCCTCGCTCGCCGCCATGAACTTGTGTAGTCGAGTGATGCTCTGTTCCAGCGCTGTTTCGGCAGCTCGGTGTTTGGTGATGTCGCTCACCAACACATAGAGTCTGCGCGCCTCGGGCCGGCGATCAGGAATGAAGCTGACCTCAATATGCCGCGCCGACGCATCGGGGGCTGCGCTTGCTCGCGAATAAGTGATCGCGGCGTTTGTCTCAACCGCTTTGCGCGCTTTCTTAACGACTTCGTCGGCGTGCGGTGGCCCGACCACATCGCTCAACGACATCCCGAGAAGCGCGGCCGCGCTGCGATTGCCGAGCGCCGCATAGCGCTCGTTCGAATAGATGCAGGTCAACGTCTCGGAGTCAAAAACCGCGAGCATTGCGGGCACGTTTTCGGCCAGCTGCAGCAACTCATCGACGTCGACTTTTACGGAAATTTTCTACCTCGATACTCTGCGATTACACGATCCAGCATGCGTGTTCGACCCGGAAAATATTATTGGCTATGAGTAATAAGCTCTCGTATCGCTTAAGCCGTTTACCAGCGATCTGCGAGAGACGCCCCATTCTATGGGCGTTCACAGACAATGGCTGTCTCGGAATTTTTTAGAAACGGCACTCTAAGTTCCATTAAATGTGAAATCGATCAAGCCACTTTGCGTGTTTCGCTAGACTTCAATGTTAGTTGCATTGCACCATTTCGTAATCCTGTGCGCGCCGCCAAAAAACCGTGCGTGTAAACGGAAAAGCAAGCGTCGCGCTGCCGAACTCCATTTACTTTTTATCATTTCATTAAGAAACTTCTCACGTGACTATTCCTATTTCGCTCCCGCCTGGCATGCAGATCAACGCGCCGATTTCCGATGACTTCGCCGCGATTTTGGCGCCGGAGGCGCTGCAGCTTGTCTCGAAATTACACCGCGCATTTCAGCCGCGGCGCACCGCACTGTTGGCCGCTCGTGCCGAGCGCGCGCTTCGTTTGGATGCTGGCGAACGACCCGATTTTCTGGTGTCAACGAAGCACATTCGCGAGGATGCGTCTTGGAAAGTAGCGCCATTGCCCAAAGCACTCGAGCGCAGACGCGTGGAAATCACGGGTCCGGTTGAAGCGAAAATGGTGATCAACGCCTTTAATTCTGGCGCTGATTCCTACATGACTGATTTTGAGGATTCCAATTCACCGAGTTGGTCGAATCAAATTCAGGGTCAGATTAACCTGAAACGAGCGATTCGTCGAGAATTGTCGCTAGAACAAAACGGGAAAAGCTATCGCCTCAACGACATCATCGCCACGTTGCAAGTGCGCCCCCGCGGCTGGCATCTCGACGAAAAGCATGTGTTGATCGACGGCGAGCGAGTTAGCGGCGGCATCTTTGACTTCGCACTTTTCATGTTCCACAACGCGAAAGAACAGATCGCACGCGGCGCGGGACCCTTTTTCTATCTTCCAAAAATGGAGTCGCACCTTGAAGCGCGACTCTGGAACGATATTTTTGTGATGACACAGAACGAGCTTGGCCTGCCGCAGGGCACGATCAAAGCCACAGTGTTGATCGAGACTATCGTCGCTGCGTTCGAGATGGAAGAGATCCTCTACGAATTGCGCGAGCACAGTGCAGGGTTAAACGCGGGTCGTTGGGATTACATCTTTTCGTGCATCAAGAAATTCAAGCTCGATAAAAATTTCTGCCTCGCAGATCGCGCGAAAGTGACGATGACCGCGCCGTTCATGCGCGCCTACGCGTTGCTGTTGTTGAAGACGTGTCATAAGCGCGGCGCGCCCGCTATCGGCGGGATGAGCGCGCTGATTCCGATCAAGAACGATCCGGCAAAGAATGAAGCCGCAATGGCCGGGATTATTGGCGATAAACGCCGCGATGCCACCGATGGTTATGACGGTGGTTGGGTTGCGCATCCTGGGCTCGTCGAAGCGTCAATGAAGGAATTCGTCGAGGTGCTCGGCGATAAGCCAAACCAGTGGGGCAAAACGCGCGAAGACGTGAACGTTAGCGCAGCCGATCTACTCAATTTCCAGCCAGAAACGCCAATCACCGAAGCGGGTTTGCGGCTGAATATCAACGTCGGTATTCATTACCTCGGTGCGTGGCTCGCAGGCAATGGCTGTGTGCCGATTCACAATCTTATGGAAGATGCGGCGACCGCTGAGATCTCACGCAGTCAAGTCTGGCAGTGGATTCGTTCACCAAAAGGTGTGCTCGATGACGGTCGCAAAGTCAGCGCTGAAATGGTCAAGGCGCTGGTTCCGGAAGAGCTGGCAAAAATTAAAGCCGGCGGATTTGTTGGGAAGTTTGATCGCGCAGCCGACATCTTTGTTCAGATGAGCACGCAGGACGCGTTCGCTGAATTCCTCACCCTGCCTCTGTACGAAGAGATCGAATAAGGCTCAGGAAAGCGCGCACAGAGTGAGCAAACGCTCACTCTGTGCGCGCTACTGTCGCCGCTTGCGTCGGTAGTTCGCAAGAAAATAGAGTAATCCAGCGGATGAAAACCCTAGTTTTTTAGGAACCCCGACCTTAAAATAAGACTCTCAGAGCAACACGCTGCACGCATGGAGCGGACGTAGGCTTCCAGCAATTCGGAAGCGTCTACGAGTCGCGTAGCAGCGGAGCATGTCGTTAAGCCGCGCTAGGCGTCCCAAAGAAGGATGTCGGCCGCTTGTGTATCGGACACGGAATTTAAGGATCATGGCTAAAAAATCGACACCCGTTTTGTCGCGGGCTAACCTTTGGTCGCTCGACGAATACTCGAAGCGTCGCGTAACGTTTCGTCCGGAAGTTCTCGCGCACAAGAAAAATCGTACTGTGCACCTGGGCGCTAACTTGACTCTTCAATTCGAAGACGAGATGACCGTTCGCTTCCAAATTCAGGAAATGCTGCACGCCGAAGGCAAAACTGACGCTGCTTCCATTCAGGAGGAGATCGACGCGTATTTGCCGTTGATTCCTGATGGCGGCAACCTCAAAGCCACGATGATGATCGAATACGAAGACGAGGCGGATAAGAAGCGCCAGCTCTCGCAACTGATCGGCATTGAAGATCGCGTGTGGATTCAGGTTGAAGGCAGCTCCAAGCTCTATTCCTTATCGGATGAAGATGCCGAGCGTGATGGCGACTACAACACTTCGACCGTGCATTTCCTGCGCTTTGAACTCACCAAAGAAATGAAAGCGGCGCTGAAATACGGCGTCGGTCTCGCCGTCGGCGTTGATCACCCACGCTACAAAGCGGCGATCAATCCGCTGCCGCAGGCCATCCGCAACGCATTAGTTGCTGATCTCAAATAGTTCGCCCCGCGCGAAAGAAAGCGACTTTCGGGTCGCTTTTTTTTGGCCGTTTTAAAGTACAGCTTAGCCGTTAAATCGCTAATTTAAATGGGCGAAACACTTTTTATATTTATTATCAAAAAGTATTATAAATTCAACTACAGCCCAATAAAGTGGGCGTTATACGCCCAAAGCTGATGCGGCCTAATCTGAAAGCCAAAAGCGCCGATCAAAGCGCTTGCGCAATCCGCTCCACTCCAAGTTTTAGTTTTTCCATCGACGAAACGTAGGCGATCCTGACGTGCTCGCGTGCGCGATGGGTGCCGAAATCGATGCCAGGCGCAAATCCGACACCGGTGCGCGCGAGCAGATCGAGGCAGAAGCGCTCGCTGTCGTTGGTGAACTGGCTCACATCTGCATACACAAAAAATCCGGAATCGGGCAACACCGGGATTTCGAAACCCAAACCACGAAGCGCCTCCACGATGTAATCCCGGCGCCGCTGAAACTCTTCGCGGCGCGACTCCGCAACCGTATATCCAGCGTCGGTGAAGCAAGCCAGCGCTGCGTGCTGGGATAGCGCAGCGGGTGAAATGTAGAGATTTTGCGCGAGCGTTTCCAGGCTTCGAACGTATCGCTCGGGCGCAACGAGCCAGCCCAATCGCCACCCGGTCATCGTGAAATATTTTGAGAAGCTGTTCACACAGAACACATCATCGCTGAAAGCGAGCGCGGTTTCCGGCGCGCGACCATAGTTGAGCCCTGCGTAGGTTTCGTCCGAGATGACGACGCCTTCATTCGCGTGAACGCATTCAACGATGCGCTGCAATTCGCCTTCGCGCACGCTGGTCCCCGTGGGATTCGAAGGCGACGCGACGAGCACGCCTTTGGTGCGCTTGCGCCAATGCGATTCAATCAATTTCGCGGTGAACTGATACGCCTTGTCCGCGCCCACCGGAATCGTCGTCGGCACGCCCTCCATCACACGTACAAAGTGGCGATTGCAGGGATACGAGGGATCGGTGAGAAGAATTTCATCGTCGCGCCCGACCAACAGCGCACAGGTCAGGAGCAGCGCGGCCGAGCCGCCTGCGGTTACCACGATGCGTTCGGGCGCTACATGCAGTCCGTACATGCGCAGGTAATGTCCACTAATGGCTTCACGAAGTGCGCGCACGCCAAGTGCGCTCGTGTAATAAATTTCGCCGCGACTCAAAAACGCTTGCGCGGCTTTCACCACGTCGGGCGGCGACGGAAAATCGGGCTCTCCGATTTCCATATGGATCACTGAGCGCCCCTCGGCTTCGAGCGCTCGCGCGTGATTGGCGATTTCCATGACATGAAAGGGCGCGATGTGCGCAAGCCGCGAGCTAATCGTCATAGGTGTGGTGTCGGTACTTCAATGGCGTGCGATGTTACGTTGCGCTCGCGCGGGTTTACCGCGCGCGCTCTAAAAAATGAACGCGAACGCGAGCCAACGCGTCGAGACTTACGCTTTGGGTGGTTGAATCAAGCGCACGATGCTTGCGCGATGATGCTCAACTTCTTGCGTGGACTTCGAGACCTCCGCGAGCACCAGCGCGGCATCGGCGATGCGCTGGATGTCGGCCGCGGTGGTCGCGCGCCCGTCTGCTGGGGGTTCGTTTGCGTCGAACCATGTCGAAAGTACCGCGACTATCGACGCTCGCATTACGTCTGAGCTATCTTCTTGGAATGAAAAATTAGCTCTGGACTCTTCCACTTTATGAGCGAATCGCCCAATTAACGCGGGCACTGCGTTAAGAAGGTAGTCGATATCGAATCCAAGCCTCTGCAGTTCGTGAAGATAGGTCGCATCCGGCGCCCGCATTCCTGATTCGTAATTAATCTGAGTTCTTCGCGCAATCCCCAGTTCGCGCGCGACGGTTGCCTGCGTCAGTCCAAGGCGAGCACGTTCTTCGAGCAGACGTGCACCTAGCGAGTGTAAATAAGTACGCTTTTCCAAAAGATATGTGTATAAATGTGCACATAATCGGTCTGAATCTGACCGGATCATGCACATTACTCTGAACGAGGAGCAAACGCAAATGTCATTGGCATCGTCCCCAGGTTTACCGATGACTGCGGCTCAGATCAAGCAAAAACTCCGGCATGAAGGCACCACGCTAAAAGCCTGGGCGGAGCTTCGCGGTTATGCGTACGGCACCGTGAGCGCGGTGATGAGCGGCAAGATTAAGGTCGTTCGAAACTACGGTGTGGGGTTCGAGATTGCGCGAGAGTTGGGTTTGATCTTGGAGTTAGCCGACGGCAGCGTGGTGCACGCGGAACGTAGGCACTATTTGCCACGAAATGGCAGTTCCTTAAAGTGAAAGGAGTGCGCCGACGACGGCTCCCGCGCCGATGAGCCAAAGCGGATGCAGTTTTGGCAGCGCCATAAACGAAGCGAGTGCGATTGCCGCGATTGACCACGCAAGCGCGTCGTGAAAGCCGCCAGTGAGCAACGTGCATCCTGCCAGCATCAGGCCAACTGTTATCGGCGCAAGCCCACGCAACACAATTTCGCGCCACGGATTATCTTGCAGTCGCGCGAAAAATTTACTTGCAAGAATTGCGAAAACGAACGGACCCGCGCTGATCGCGCCAAGCGTTGTGAACGCGCCCGCGATACCCGCAACGTGATAGCCGAAGAGTGCCACATACAAAATGTTGGGCCCGGGCGCTGCCTGAGCGAGCGCGATGTAACCTGCGAATTCTGAGGTCGTCATCAGTCCGCGCGAATCGACAAAAAAGCGGTGCATGTCGGGCACTAGCGGAATCGTGCCGCCGATGCAAAGCAGCGAAAGCGTTGCGTAGAGCATCGCCATGTCAATCAAAATGCTGCTGTCTTTCAAAGCTTGCCCCATTTCGAAAGCGCAACAGCAACCGAGCCGCCCGCGAGCAACACGTAGCCCATGTGCACGTGAAAATAAGCTGATGCGATGGCAGCAGCGATGCACAACACAACAGCGATGGGTTTTCTCTGAAACGGCTTGGCGAGTTTGAGCGACATCGCAAACAAATATGCCGTTGCGACAATCGACATGCCCTTCATTCCCGATCGCACTGCTGCGATGTCCGAAAACGCGTGATAGAGCTGGCTCAGAATAAGCACGATGGCAAAAGGCGCACCGAGCAAACCCAAGAATGAAACCACGGCGCCGGAAATACCACGAAACTTAGCGCCGATAAACACCGCAGTGTTAATCACGTTCGGCCCAGGGATTGCCTGGCACACCGTCAGAATCTCGGTGAAAGCCTTGTCGTCAAGCCACTTTCGATCATCAACAACAACGCGTCGCGCCCAGGGCAATGCGCCGCCAAACGCGCTGATGCCCACGGTAAAAAATGCGACGAACAATTCGCGGTGCGTGGGTGCGCGCGAGTTGATTGGCGAATGATGGCGCACTTAGGCAAGCAGCGATGCGGACAACATTACCAAATGTTATCGTTTTGCAACGCTGCGCCGCAGCAACTACTAGCTGCAAAACCTATACAGGCGCACATCGAATTGCGGCGGAGGCTGTGGGTGAACCCGAAACCGATGCGATCCATCTTTGATCATCTGCGCCCTGACTAGGCGAACGTCATCAATGCCAGCACTCATTCGTATTGCTCAACAGGTTGTTGTATTTGCGTTCATGCGGACTAGAAAACTGCGATCACTAAACAAATGCCAGTGGCGCAGCGAGCGGGTTGCCACAATAATAAATCGCAATTGCCAAAAGAGGAGAACCTATGAAAATTCGTCAATTTGTTAGCGCGCTGCTGCTCACGGCAGGGGCGGCCGCAACCGTTAACGCAGACATTGTTTTGTTTGAAAACGACAACTTCAACGGTCGTAATTTTCGCGCAAATAACAGCGTAGCTAATCTGGCTGAGCAGGGCTACAACGACCGAGCGTCTTCAATCGTAATCGATAGGGGGCGGTGGCAAATTTGTAGTGACGCGTTTTTTCGCGGCTCATGCGTGACGCTCGGAGCTGGACGATACAACACACTGAGAGTAATGGGCCTGAATGACAAAGTATCTTCAATTCGCGAGTTAGGTTGGACTCCTGACGGCGCGGGTGGCTGGCAAAGCGGCAATAGCGGTAACAGCAACGGAGGCGGTAACTGGAACGGCAGCGACAACTGGGCAAACGATGGCAACTGGGGCAATGGCGCTCGCGCCGTACTGTTCTCCGGTTCAAACTTAAACGGTCAAGCCTATGTTGTTAACGCAAGAGGCATCCGCAATCTCGCGTCGGTAGGTTTCAATGATCGTGCGTCCTCAATACGTGTCGAGTCAGGCTACTGGCTGTTCTGTAGCGACGCTGAATTCGCGGGCGACTGTCGAACCTATGGACCGGGTGATCACTTCACGCTTGACTCGAGCCAGGCACGGCGAATTTCATCGGGCCGCCAAATTTCACGCGACTATCCGTATCGCCAGCAACCGCGTTGGTAGCGACTTAAATTCTTACGCGATCCGCAATCGGTGGTTTGCGCCAAAGGCAGGAAGTGAAGTTTTTTGATGTTCGACGCGTCCCGTCAATCGGGGCGCGGGTTGCTGCGGCAGCCTTACTGAGTTTTCTTCTCAGCGGATGTGTCCAATCACCTTTGATTGAGCGGTTGCCCGTGACAACCGCGATCGCTCCTAGCTCGGACACATTGCTCGCCGGAGTCGAGCGCGAGTTCGCCTCCAAACATGGCAGCGATAAATCTGGATTCTTACTGCTGGAGCGAAACGAAGCTGCGCTTACCTGGCGTCTAGCTTTGATAGACAACGCAAAGCAGTCTCTTGATCTGCAATACTACGTCTGGTTCGGAGACAAGTCGGGCCAACTGTTGATGGCGCGCGTAATCGCCGCAGCCGCTCGCGGCGTTCGCGTACGCATTCTCGTTGACGATTTGAGTACGATGCTTCACGATATGGATAGCGTCGAACTACGCGATGCAACGCTAGCTCAAATTGATCGAAATCCGAATATTTCAATCCGAGTCTTCAATGGTTGGTCTCACCGAGCGCCGGTGGCGCGCGCGATCGAATTGGTTACCGATTTCTCACGTCTCAACCGCCGGATGCACAACAAACAAATGATCGCTGACAACACCGTTACGATTCTTGGTGGTCGTAACATCGGCGACGAGTATCTTGGATGGAACGAATCGTTTAACTTTCATGATCTCGATGTCCTCGGTGTCGGTCACGTTGCAAGACAGGCAAGTGGAGTATTCGACCGATACTGGAATAGCGCTTGGGTGCAGGCAATCCCCCCTTTGGCGGCGAATGTAGAAAGCGTAAACCCATCGAGTGCGGCCGTTGCGGCATTGGCTCAGGTGCAGGCTGACGAACACGGACGTCGGCTGCTAGCGGGACGTACCGATTGGCGTGGCTCAATTTCGAATCTTTCATCGGTTCTACTTCCCGGGGCAAGCACGGTGCACACTGATTCGCCATCGCGCGATGCAGCAACACACAACCATATGCCCGAAGCGTTTCGCGCTTTTTTGCGCTCGGCTCAACGCGAGGTACTTATCACCAATGCGTACATCATCCCGGACGCGAATTTCATCGCCGACTTGCGCGCTTTGGCTCAGCGTGGGGTGCGCGTGCGCATATTGACTAATTCACTTGAGTCACACGATGTTCCGGCGGTTAACAGTCATTACGAGCGCTGGCGAGGAAAAATATTGGAGACTGGCGCAGAGTTGTTTGAGTTACGCGCAGATGCCGCACTCCGAAAGCTCCTTGCTGAGACCCCGCCAGTGAATTCGAACTTTGTAGGACTTCATACGAAAGCCATGGTCGTTGATCGTCAGCGCTCGTTTGTTGGATCAATGAATCTGGATTCGCGCTCAGAAGTTTTCAACAGCGAGATGGGAGTTCTGATCGACAGCCCCCGGCTCGCAGAGTCGCTCGCGGTACGAATGGAGAATGACTTCTCCGGTGAAAATAGCTGGCAAGTCTTTCGCGACGAGGAGGGTAAGATGGCCTGGAAAAATGATCGCGCAGTGCGCTATTCCCAGCCAGCTCGCAATATGTGGCAACGTGTTGTGAACGTCGTTTTTAAGCTCTTCCCGCCCAGCTTGTATTAAGTCGCCGATGACGCCGCTAATCCGCCGAGCCCAGCTGTTCCAAACGATTCAAATCGTGGCATGCTCCTTAACGTTTACCGCCTGCGCTCAGTTTGTTCCGCAACCGGGTCCAGCTGCAGAGCCTTCGGCAAACTACGAGAACCTGACGCTCCCGATTGTGGTCGTGGGTGATACGCAAGAACATTTATCAACTGGCTTTCCACTGCATGACAACGATAGCTCCGTTGACGCGTACGTTGAGGTAGCGCAACGTCCCCCACAGCAACCGCTTTTTGGGCGCCGCATTCTCGAGTGGGCTCTGAGAAACCATCCCACGGAGCCGTTTCTCCATCTTGGCGATGTCCTTGATCTCTCATGTCGTGTTGAAGTTCAAAGGATGGGGCGCATTTTCGAAGATGCAGGGCGACCCGGCGCGGTTTTGCCAGGTAACCACGACGGCCTCATGTTTGGCATCTACGGATACAACATCTTAGACAATATTTTGGATTCCGACGCGCGCAAATGGAATAACGCGTGTCGCCGGGGTGCCGCGCCCGATGACTTACGACATAGAAGCACTAGCGAGGCGCTCAGCAAACGCGGCTTTATTGCGGACTATCTATCTCGTCAAGCGCGACTTCCTGCAAACGCGGCTCTACCTCTAGCAACAGAGTCCGGGAAGCAGAGCGTAAGTTGGCGCAATTCTGACGCCAACGCTTATTTGGTCGCTGTCGAAGCAAAGTTACTTGACGGATATGAGTACGCTAACTCGTATGTAGCCCAGCTTTTGCGACTACCTGCAGCGCCAGGCGCAACGCGTCGCGTCTACATCGTTGGTATCGATACCAATCAGGCAGGCGCCCTTGTGAGCACGTGGGCAACTCTAACCGGGAACAGCCCCGGAAGCGTTGGCCATGTTCGCAGCGACCAGGTTGAAGCGATCAGATCATGGGTCACCGAAGCTGCAACAAACGGTGACATTGTTGTTTTCGCTGGACACCACAATTGGGCATCGCTCGGTTTACCGTCGAGGTTACTGTTGCGCAACCTGATGAATTCGCTTCCTCACCCTCTGGTGTACTTGTCTGGCCACACACATCGGGGTTTTTGGGCGGAGCATCGCTCGCTCGACCGCCGCCCGCTCCTCGAGCTGAACATGAGCTCTTTATCTGATTGGCCGATCGCGTATCGACGGCTGAGCTTCGCGTACGATGAAAAACTGAAACGCCTGCTTGTTCGCGGTGAACTCTCCCCACGCGGTTCCAGTGCTATTGAAAGCGACGTTGAACTGCTTGCCGCGTGGCATACACAGACTTGCGAGCGTGCCGGAATTTCGGCGGCCGAGATCGACTCCGTTGATGTCGAACTGGTCGAGCGGCAGCGCAGCGCACGTGGAACTATGTTGAGTTGGCTGGTTGAGTATCTATCGCCGGTTTGCGATCGCTGCGAGTTGCCTATGTATGAGCACGCACATGCCTATCAAGACGAACTTCTCGATGCGTTAGTGCAGATCGATAAACACATTCCACGTCACGTGCATCGACTCTACGAAATCAAGTTGCCCGAGTGGTGTGGGGCTGTCGATTTTTCCGCATGCGCAAGGCAGCTGCAGGCGCAGACGGCGTTGACTCTGAATGAGAGCAAAGAATCGTTTCGACGTAAAGCAACGCTTGTGGCCACGATCAACGATCACCTGGATGAACTCACGTCGCCAGAGGCTCGCGCTTACATGACGTGTAGAGCGGTACAGTCTGCCAATTTGGATTTCCGATCAACCCCAGACGATCGAAACAGCAACCGCGGCGAAGCCAAGAGACGGCTGGAGCAGTATTTTCGTGGTGAAGCCAGTGTAGGTATGGAGTAGCGCAAGAGAGTCTCAAAGTTGTCGAAGTTTTTTGCTCCTGCAGCCCCGCTAATTAATCACATTCACTTGATTGAAAGAAATGCGTTGTTCAAGGTTGAATGCGTTGGCCGCGACCGCCGCTCTGTTTTATCCACGGCGCCCTTGAACTGCCGCTCGTTGAAAAGCCGCTGGAGTACGCGCCTGCTCCAAGCAGTAATCCGTGTCTCACGACGAGCAATTATTGCTGCGACGGTTGTATTGCCTTGCTTCATTGCTCTGTACGGTTGTTCCTCCGCGCCACTTCAGCCCATGCCACCGCTCGTAGTGAGTGTGCCAATTGTCCATGCTGGGGTATTGGATATGAGAAGCTCGTTTGCAGCGAGGTTCACTGCCGAGCTCCACGCAGACCCGCATCGCCCGCGACGCTCAGCCGCAGATTGGCTTGAACTTGAGGATCAACAACATCTTGAGCCAACGCCTGTGCGCACGTCGCTCGGTGCAGCAGAAAGTGAAGCGATTCGCAAGCGAACTGCGGTCTTGATCGTTCCCGGAATGTTTGGTGACTGCCTCAACGAGCTATCTGTACCTTTTGGTGATGGCGTGTCGCGTTCAACAGATCGCATCGCCCGTGACGGTTACGGAAGCTTCTCAGATCTCGGGCTAGGCGCGATGCGCATGGTTCCGCTTCCCGGCCGACAACGCTCGACTGAAAACGCGAAGACGCTCGCTTCCGAGATAAATCGAGAGCTGCTCCGCGACGATATTGATCGAATTCTTCTAGTCGGCTACTCGAAAGGTGTAATTGATAGCCTTGAGGCACTTCGAATCCTGGATTTGAGTCTGTCAGGCAAACGCAAATCGCTCTCACTTGTGTCCGTTGCTGGACCGATCATGGGTTCACCATTTGCGGATCGCTTCGAAGCCGTCTATCGAGCGATATCGCCCCGCGTAAACCCTTTTAACTGCTCTGCTTCCGACGGTGACGACATATCAAGTGTGACGCGTCTGGAGCGACGTAAGCGGATGACAGAACAAGTTAAACCCGAAGGCGTTAGTTACTTCTCGATTGCAGTTCGAGGCCAACCGAATGACTTTGCAATACCTCTACGTATCTTGTATCGGCAGCTTGAGCGTGTCGGCGGGGACAATGACGGACAGATTCTCTTAAGCGATTCGATCCTGCCTAACAGCCAGTTGCTCGCAATCGCAAAAAGCGATCACTGGAGTATTGCGTTGCCCCGGGGCGCAAACAATAGTTGGCTACTTCATGCCATTTCATCTAAACAGACTTTTCCGCGCGTAGCCCTTTTGAGAGCGGTTATCGGATGGGTGATCGAAGAATCCAATCCTCAAGTCAGTACACAATAGTTCTTGGCAAAAATACGACTGTGCGGACAGACGCGAAACCAGCTTGGTATGTACACCCACAATCTGACCGAGCGCGGATATGTAGATCGGTCTGTAGTTGGGTCAACGGAATGAAGCTAAAGCATGCAAATCAGCGCCGACAATCCATTTAATTCACCGTTACCTGCGTTCGACATGATTCGCGAAGTGCAGAGCGCGGACATCGACGCGCTGGGTCATGTAAACAACGTGGTCTACGTGGCGTGGATCAATGACGTGGCCATTGCGCATTGGAATTCGCTCACCACGACCGCGATGCGCGAAGCGATGATTTGGGTTGCTCTGCGGCATGAAGTGGATTACAAAGCCGAGGCCTTGCTGGGTGACACGGTGATCGTGCGCACGTGGACGGGTGCGGCGCGTGGCCTGCGCTACGCGCGTCATACGCGGATTCTGCGCGCTCGTGATCAGGCGCTGCTCGCCGAGGGCTTAACGCACTGGTGCCCGATGAATGCGCTCACTCGAAAGCCGGCTCGGCCGCCTTCTGAAATCGCGGCGCTGTTTGGATAGGACGCGGCGGTTTATCGCAAGGCGGACAACGCGTCACTTGTTTGTGTGGTTAACCGTACTCCGGCATCACCGTCACGCTGACTTTCATTTCGTGAGCACCGCCGCCGCGGATCACGCCGCGCAGAGGCGGCACATCGCTGTAGTCGCGGCCATAGGCGACCACAACGTGGCTCTCGCCTGCGAGGCAATTGTTGGTGGGATCAAATTCAAACCAACCGTTTTGTGGGCAGTAAACTGAAACCCACGCGTGCGAAGCATCCGCGCCGATCAGTCGCATCTGGCCTGGCGGTGGCTGAGTGAGCAAATATCCGCTGACATATTTCGCCGCGAGCCCGAGGCTGCGCAAACAGGCGATCATCACTTGCGCGAAGTCTTGGCACACGCCCCGTTTGAGCGCGAGCGCTTCCGCGGGCGGCGTATGAACGTCGGTCGCGAGCGGAGAGTATTTAAACTCGAAGTGAATTTTCTGCGTCAGTGCTCGCGCGAGTTCGAGCACTTGATAATGGTTGTGCGCAAGTGCCGAGATATAGTCGGCAAAGCTCCCGGAAATTGGCGCAAGCGGAGAACTCAACGCAAACTCGCGCGCGTCGAGAAACGGTGCGTCAGGGTGGTATCGCAAGATCTCGGCAACATCACCCCATGCCGCGCTGGCGGGAAGCACGACTTGATCTAACTTACCTTGCTGCTCGGGTGCCAGCGGCCAAGTAATAACTTCACTTCGTGCAGTCACAAGAAGCTCGCGGTGAGCCGATGAGAATTCAAAATACAGCCTTGATTGCCCGAGGGCGTCAAGCGATTCATTCTGAGTCTCGGGTAGAGGCGAAATTGCGATGCTCGCCCACAGCACTTGCTGTTTAGCAAGCGGAAGTGGTTTCAGCATCGCAACATGATGCGCTTGCTCCACGTCGGTGGTGTAGCGGTAATGGGTTTCGTGCGTAATAGAGAGTTTCATCGACCGAACCTAATCGCGCCAAGGGTTCATTGCGATCCCAACGGTTTGCGCCTTTTCAGCATGTGAGAAATAGCGCTGCGACAAGACGTCTGAGAGTCCGGAGGCTTCATCAATGATAGATCGCAAACGATCAACCAGTTTTTCTGCGTCGCCTTCAGCGACGCGAGTGAGTGCGTCATGCAAATCACGGTCGCGCCACTGGTGCGGCAAAAAGCGCTCACGCAATAGCTCGGGTAGCTCGCCGCGTGGCGTATTTTCTAGCTTTGCGATACGCGATTGCATGGTTTGCGACACCCACGCGAGCGAGCGCGGGTTCTCGGTGTCGAGAACCAAACACTCAATCAGCGCTTGCGGATCGCGACGCTGTAGGTAGCGTGATCGATAGGTGATCGTGCTGTCAAAAAACGCGAGAACCAGCGCAAAACCGGTGTCGGAATGGATTGATCCGGTATCAAATGCTTCGGCAATCGCGTGCGTCAGCGTGATGAGCCGTTCAATGTGGCGGCCGATCGACAGCATGCGCCAGCCATCGTCGCGGGTCATGCGGTCGGCTTGCGCGCCGGCCATCGCCATCACATGCTGACCGAGACGATCTAGTGCGCGCTGCGACGCTTGCGTGGAAACCGATTTATTAGCAAACGTCGCACAAAATTCTTGCTCGCTTGAGGTCACCAGCGTCCACTGCTCTGGCGCCAATCGTTCGCGAACCGAAAATGCGGTCGCCTGCAACCCACTCATGATGGCGGCAACACTGCTCGCGCCAAGTTTTGCGCGGCGATCTGCGAGTGATGCGATCAGCGCACGCTCAAACACCGCAGCCGATTGCCGCATGGTGGGAACCTCTTTCGCCACCAATCCGTTTTCTACGGCAACCCGCGACAACCATTCTTGAGCGCTTTGTAGGGCCTCGTCGTTTGATGAGAGTGCTTCGAGCGTGATTCGCGCCAAGCGCGTGGTGTTATCCAAGCGCTCGGTATAGCGCCCGAACCAAAACAAATTTTCGGCAGCGCGACTGGTCACGCCGATTCCCGCGCGATGCGAGCCAATCGGTGTGAGTGTTGTTGCCAACGGCGTGCCTTCGTCGCGCGCGCGACCAGTGATCGCCCAAACGTCTGCCGAACTGCCGCCGCGATACATTGACACGATTTCTTTTCCAAGCGGCGCAACGCGCGCCAAGCCGCCGGGCAATACGCGCCAACGCCCTGGCCCGTCCGACACAGCATAAACGCGCACCATCGCCGCACGGCTGTTGAGCATTCCAGCGTCGCTGCGTGCGTCAAAGGTGGGCGTGTGTGAAAGCCGCAAATACGCTTGCGTTACGAAATTCTCAGGCGACGCTTTGATCCGTGCTTGCCACTGTTCGCGTTCGCGCGCACTCATTTCGTTGCCGACTGCGGGCACAAAGCGCCGCGCTTTGTCGCTGTAGGTTGGCTTCACCACGAGCGATTCAAGTTGCGGCAAAGTTGAGCTCATCGCCGCTGCTTCGCCGCACCACCACGTCGCAATCGACGGCAACAGCAACGGCTCACCGCGCAGCGCCTGCGCAATGCGCGGCAAAAACGCAAGCACCGCAGACGATTCAAGCCACGCGCTTCCGGGCGCATTTGCGAGAACGACGTTGCCCGCGCGATACGCTTGAATCAACCCCGGCACTCCGAGCGCGGAGTCTGATCGAAACTCTAACGGGTCAAGGAAATCATCATCAAGTCTG
This sequence comes from Betaproteobacteria bacterium, assembly GCA_013298695.1. GTDB lineage: Bacteria > Pseudomonadota > Gammaproteobacteria > Burkholderiales > Casimicrobiaceae > Casimicrobium. The sequence goes on along the minus strand of JAAFIS010000002.1, from coordinate 218,750 downwards.
CGCAAAATCACGTCGACCGCTTCGAGCCCTTTAATCGTTTTTAACCACACGCGCTCATTGCGCACCACAAGATCGCCGCCTTCCGCCAGCGTGAGCCCCAAATAGCGCGCAAGATAAACGTGCTCGAAATAGGTTTCGTTGAACGGCCCTGGCGTGAGCAACACGATGTGCGGCGATGGATTTTTCGAGTGTGCCGTCAAGCTCGCAATCAACGCTTTATATGCACCGACTACGCGTTCAACCCCAAGCGAACTAAATGCATCAGGAAAAAGCCGCGACACGATCATGCGGTTTTCCAGCAGATAACCCAAACCCGAAGGCGCGTCGGTCCGCTCGGAAATCACCCACCACTGCCCCTCGGGGCCGCGTGCCAAATCGAAACCAACGATATGCAAATGCGTATCGCCCGGCGGACGAATGCCGTGAACAGAATGGCGAAACCCGGGATGACCTTTAACAATCGCCGTTGGCAACAAGCCGCGCTGCAAAAGTGTTTGTTCGCCGTAGACATCGTTCAAGATGTCGTTGAGCAAATGAACGCGCTGCAACACACCGCGTTCAATGATGTGCCATTCCGATTCCGGAATGATCATCGGCAACAAATCAAGCGACCACGGTCGCGCCTGGCTGCTTGCGTCCGCGTAAACGTTGTAAGTAATGCCGTTGTCGGCAACCCGGCGGCGAACCGTCGCGCTCGCCTCGGCCAATCGCATGCGCAACGATTCAATTGAATCGGCGTCGTCGACACTATCGAAGCCGCTTCGCAGTGCGCGGCTCGTACCCGCCACTTGCTCGAAAAACTGTCGCCAATGCGGTGCGATCGTGCCGTGTTCAAGCAACATTTGTTCGGCTGAGCCCGAGAGCGCGCCTTTCGATAACGCGTTTACAAACGCATGATCAATTTGAAAGGCCCGCTCAGGAAACGGCAACGTCGACTGTGTCATGAACAAATTATCTGCGCAAGCTTGAACAGCGCGACCATTGTTCAGATAAATTCATGAAATCCCTGTTTAATTGGGCAAAAAAGATGAAACCATTGTTTAACGAGATTTTCAGCAAATGCGTTTACAGCCCAATTAAAGCGGCTTTTCATCGGACTAGCTGAATTAGCTTAGACAAAGGAAAGAATCCTGAAGCGCGCATCGAACGCGTCACAATTTTGCGACCGTCAATGAAGGCAAGTCCGTTCGCGGCGAGCCCGCCGAATCATGGACACTCGAGTTTGTGCGGAGCGTAGCCCGAATGCTCGCATCCGGGTTTTCGTAAACAACTTTGCTGCATCGTGGCTGCGGATAATGATTGCGTCTGGCAACGGGAATCCGGATGCGAGCATCCGGGCTACGGCGTTGGCCTTTACATTGCAACTTTTGCTACCGCGGTCTTAACGTCACCCGTATTGGGAACGCCACGAGGCTCGATCAAGAGGATATGGCATTCGTCGGTGGCTTTCGGACAATGCTCCACGCCTTTTGGCACAACATACATCTCTCCTGCGGACAGCTGCACGTCGCCATCGCGCATTTGAATTGTGAGATTGCCTTTGATGACATAGAAGAAGTCATCTGTATCGTCGTGTTTGTGCCAGTTAAATTCGCCTTTGACCTTCACCAACATAAGATCGTTGCCGTTGAACTCCCCGACGATTTTTGGTTGCCAATAACCCTCAAAAAGAGTGAGTTTCTGTTCGAGATTGATTGCTGCTGGTGATGTCATTCGTATCTTTTGCTCGTTTCAATTCGTCAATAGTTGCGTGCGTTCGAGGAACGCGATTTAGCGCGAGCTGATCACACCGCCGAGATCACCAAAGCCGTCGCCGCGGTTACCTTCTTCGCATACGCAATATGCAAAAACTCGTTCGGTCCGTGCGCGTTGGATTTGGGGCCGAGCACGCCGGTCACCAACATTTGCGCGTTCGGGAATTTTGCGCCGAGCATTCCCATAAACGGAATGGTGCCGCCTTCGCCCATGTAGGCTGCGGGTTTGCCGAAATAATGCATCGACGCGGCGTCGAGCGCAACGCTTAACCACGGCGCAAACGGTGGTGCGTTCCAGCCGGTTGCACCGCCGCCAACAAAGGTGACTTGCGCGTTGTAAGGTGTATCTTTTTCCACGAGCCGTTTAATCTCTGCGACCGCTTCGTCGCCGTCGACGGTTGGAGGAATGCGCAGCGAAAGTTTGAGCGCAGTGAACGGGCGCAGCACATTGCCCGCGTCTTTGGTGGAAGGCAAGCCATCTGCGCCAACGATCGACAACGATGCACGCCAGGTGCGATTCAAAATGAGTTCCACCGGATCGTTGCTCGTCGGTAACGTGAACTCATGCGCGCCGCCGCAGCTTTGCCACGGGAAGCGCTTCCACAAGCTGTCGCCCAAAATCTCTGTCGCTTGCTGGGCCTGCACCAGGCGCTCTTCAGGAATCGGTGCGTTGAACACTGAGGATTTGGTCGCTCCGGTTGCAGAATCGTCGATGCGATCCAAAAGCTGTCGCGCGATGCGAAACGTACTCGGCACCACGCCACCGGCATCCCCCGAATGCACGCCTTCGGTCAACATGCGCACCGTCATCACGCCGCTCACCATGCCGCGCAGCGACGTCGTTGCCCATAGCTGGTCGTAATTGCCCGCACCCGAATCGAGCGCGACCACGAGCCCGACGTCTCCCATGCGCGGCGCGAGTGCGTCGAGATACGGCGGCAAATCAAACGAGCCCGATTCTTCACAGGTTTCAATCAAACCCAGCACGCGCGGGCGCGAGATGTTCTCTGCATCGAGCGCGATTACCGCAGCGAGCGACGCAAACACTGCGTAACCGTCATCTGCGCTACCGCGACCATAGAGTTTGCCGTCTTCAACCAGCGGCGTCCACGGCCCAATGTCGTCGCGCCAGCCGTTCATCTCCGGTTGCTTGTCGAGATGGCCGTATAGCAATACCGTTTTCCCGTTTGCCTTGGTTCCTGTTCCCGGAATATCGAAGAAGAGCACCGGCGTGCGGCCTTCAAGCGTGATGATTTCCAGCGTCATGTTTTTCACGGGTTGCGCGCCGACGAATTTTTTCGCCTGCTCAATCGCGCGCTGAATTTGCCCGGCGCGTTGCCACTCTGCTTCAAACGCGGGCGACTTAGCGGGAAGCTTTACGTACTCAATCAGCTGCGGAACGATGTCATCGTCCCACTGCTTCGAAATGCGGGTAAGCAGTTTTGCCGAACTGTCAGAATCAGTCGCTTCGCGTCTTCCCTCACCCCCGGCCCCTCTTCCCGAGGGCAAGGGGAGATTTGAGACTCGCTCCGCGATTGCAGAGTCGGATGGGGACGTATCAGGGCGCGCAGTCATGATGAGATCGCTCAAAATGAAAAAAGGAGAACAAATTGTCCTCCTTTTTGCGCTCGCCTGCAGAGGGATGCGCTACGCTCCTGCAATCACATCCGCAATGTATTTTCCGACGTCTGCGGTTTTTGCGGTGCCGCCCAGATCGCCGGTTTTAATGGTCGAAGCCGTTGATTGCTCAATCGCTCTCAAGATCGCGTCATGCGCAGTTTTGTAGCCTAAATGTTCAAGCATCATCGCGCCACACCAAATTTGACCAATCGGATTGGCGATGCCTTGCCCGGCAATGTCAGGCGCGCTGCCGTGAACGGGCTCGAAGAGCGACGGAAATTTGCGCTCGGGATTGATGTTGGCCGACGGCGCAATGCCAATCGTTCCCGTGCATGCAGGGCCAAGATCAGAAAGGATGTCGCCGAACAAATTGCTGGCCACCACTACATCGAAGAACGCGGGTCGCTGCACGAAATGCGCGGTGAGAATATCGATGTGAAATTTGTCGAGTTGTACATCGCTAAATTTTTTCGCCATTGCCTCGACGCGTTCATCCCAGTAGGGCATGGATATCGAAATGCCGTTTGATTTTGTCGCGCTAGTGAGGTGCTTCTTCGGGCGCGATTGTGCGAGATCAAATGCGAACTTCAGAATGCGATCCACGCCAGTTCGCGTAAACACCGCCTCTTGCAAAACGAATTCGCGATCCGTGCCGTTAAACATACGGCCGCCGACGCTGGAGTATTCGCCCTCAGTGTTTTCGCGAACAATATAGAAATCGATCTCACCGGCTTTGTACGCGGAACCATCTTTTTTCACTACGGGCGCGATCACGCCGGGCATCAATCGAGCAGGGCGCAAATTCACGTATTGATCAAATTCGCGGCGGAACAGAATCAATGAACCCCAGAGCGAAATGTGATCGGGAATCTTCGCCGGCCAGCCGACCGCGCCGAAATAAATTGCGTCGTGTGATCCGATTTGATCTTTCCAGTTGTCGGGCAACATCTTGCCGTGTTTCTTGTAATACTCATACGACGAGAAATCGAAGTGATCGAATGCGAGTGGAATATCGAATTTTTTCGCCGCGGCTTCGAGTACACGAATGCCCTCCGGCATGACTTCAGTGCCAATGCCGTCACCGGCGATAACTGCGATTCGTTTGGTCATGATGTTTTATTGAGTGGTAGGTGAAATTGTGCAAGCGATTTAGAGGGCGCTCGTGACTGTTTAGCCGTGTACGGAGTCGCTGCTTTATTGTTTGATTCGCTGCGCTCGCAATGATGTGGAAGGAAAAACGCGTTCATTTATTCCAGCAGAAAAGGTAGTGCCTCTGCGAGCAAAGCATCTGGCGCTTCTTCCGGAATGTAGTGACCGCACGGCACTGATTTTCCGCGCACGTCAGATGCGACGCGCTTCCATTCTTCAAGCGGCTTGAAACACTTCTCGATCACTCCGTTCGCTCCCCACAGGATCTGCAGCGGTTGCGCGATTTTTCGACCCGCTTCGCGATCCGCGCGATCATGTTCGAGATCAATCGTCGCGGCGGCTCGGTAGTCTTCACAAATCGCATGTGCGATACCGGGTAAACGTATGCAGCGGCGGTATTCCGCGAGCGCGTCTGGCGTGAATGCGGAAAGCCCGGCGTGTCGATTGCCCATCATCTTTTCAATGAAAAATTCGGGGTTCGCTTCGATCATCGTTTCCGGCAGTGGCTCGCGCTGAATCAAAAAGAACCAGTGGAAATACGCGCGAGCAAACTCCATTGTTGTTTGTTCATACATTGCAAGCGTCGGCGCAATGTCGAGCAACGTGGCGCGCTCTACCGCTTTTGGATGATCCACCATCATTCGATGCGTTACGCGTGCTCCACGATCATGCGCCAATACGTTAAATTTTTTGAAACCTAGGTGCGCCATGAGTTGCACCATGTCCTCTGCCATTTCGCGCTTTGAGTACGGCGCATGATTCGTTGACGCATCAGACGCGGGTTTGTCGCTATCGCCGTAACCGCGCAAATCTGGCGCTACCCATGTGAAGTGTTTGGCAAGTTCTGGCGCGACTTTATGCCAGATAACGTGTGTTTGCGGATGGCCATGCAACAGCAGCAACGGCGGTTTATCGCGAACGTCACTGACGCGGGCGTTGATGTGGATGCCGTTTGCAGAATAACTTCGAAGCGAGTGAGCGGGAAACATGGTGTGGGCGTGTGGGTTTAGGACGAGATCCTCTGATTCGATTCAAGCACAGGCGACGGGACGTTATTGCCTTGCAAGTTCAGCGCGCTTGGAAAGCTTGAAACTACGCGAATCGCGCGGGCGCGCGCGCCTCGAATGTGCGGTTTTCGGTTTCGATGTGTCAAAAAGTGAGAAATCGAGGATTTCGAACCCACGATAAGAATTTTCTGTTCCTCATTTCCGAGTTCTCTGCTTGAATAAGCCATCATAGGTGAAACAATTGTGGATGTGGTTAACCAATCACTAAACATAAATTTAGATTGGCTAAACATTCGAGGGTGGATTTATATGCGTGAAGTTGATGATCCACGATTTTTCGTGACCATCGTGCAGCGCGGAAGTCTTGCGGCTGCCGCACGTGCCATGGATGTCACCCCGTCGGCGGTGACGCAGCGGTTGCAAGGGCTTGAGGCGAGGCTGGGTGTTCGTTTGCTCGATCGGAGTTCGCGAAAACTCAGGTTGACCGACGAGGGCGAAGTGTTTTTGGCCGAAAGTGAATCGATCGTCGAACAATATGATCGATTAATTGACGCTGTTCGCTCAAGAAAGTCCGTGGTTCGCGGCCAGTTAAAAATCCTTTCGACGCTTGGTTTCGGTCGAAAATTTGTTGCGCCTGCGCTCGCGGATTTTCACAGCGAGTATCCGCATCTGGAAGTGTCGCTCACGTTGTCAGACCGATGGAGCGCGCAAGATGACGCGCTCTATGACGCGGTGATTCATCTCGGCGAGCTGGTCGACACCTCGCAAGTTGCGTTTGCTTTGGCGAAAAACGAGCGCTATATCGTTGCCTCACCGGCGTATCTTGCGAAAAAGCCCGCACCCGAAACGCCGCAGCAGCTCTCCGATCACGCATGCCTCGTGCTGCGCGAAAACGATGCGGACGTCACGCTGTGGCGTTTTTTCAATAAACGGCGGCAAGAGACATCGGTGCGCGTGCACAGTGCGCTCGCGAGCAACGACGGCGCTGTGATTAAGCAGTGGGCGCTTGATGGGAAAGGGCTCATGATTCGGTCAGAGTGGGATCTTGCCGACGACCTGAAAAGCGGCCGCTTGGTGCGCGTCCTTGATCAATGGCAACTGCCTGACGCCGACGTTTCGGCGCTCGTCCCTGAGCGGCGCGGCATGACGGCGCGAGCCCGTGTTTTCATCGAGTTTTTTACGAAGCGATTCCAACCGGTTCCGCCGTGGCGACGATAGCTTTTGCGGAAAAACGCAAAGATAGTCGGGCAAGAAGCTAGATTAAAGCAGTTTTCGAAACCCAGCGTGACTGCATTATTCACCCAATGAAAACAGGTGTGCAGGGCATTGGTTAAAGCCAAATAAGCGGACGTGCCTTCCGCGACGGCTTACACGCCAACGTGCATAGACGCCGCAATGCAAACAACGATGCAAGGTCGACGCGCCGCGCGAGCCATCAGTGGCTACGTAGTGCGACTGCCGTGCTCACGTAGATGCAGAAGTTCACTCGCCAGTGAGCGGTTTATCTGAACACAAGATCTAGATCAGCTTCAGCGCTGAGCGCTCAACGCTATTGGGCGACGCCGAAATTAAACTAGTGTTTCGACACACAGATAAATCTCAGTGATCGCCCAATTCATGCGGCGATCGAGTGAATACGCTAGTTTAGCTTTTCAGCACACCGCGAACATGCGCCACCGCGTCGGCGAGCGCGATCTTTATCGCTGCTGTCTCTCTGCGCGCTTGGTATTCAACGACGCCTTCTTTGAGTCCACGATCACCGACAGTGATGCGGTGTGGAATGCCGATCAGTTCAAGCTCGGCAAACATCACACCTGGGCGCTCGCCGCGATCATCGAGCGCGACATCGACACCCGCCGCGCGTAGTTCCGCATAGAGTTTGTCGGCGGCGGCTTTCACCTCCGCGCTCCGGTCATAGCCGAGCGCCGCAATTGCGACGGTGAACGGTGCCATCGCTTCCGGCCACACGATACCGCGCTCGTCGTTGTTCTGTTCGATCGCTGCGGCGACCACGCGCGTCACACCGATGCCGTAGCAGCCCATCCACATCACTTTTTCGCTTTGATCGGCGGCAAGATAGTTCGCCTTGAGCGCGTCGGAATATTTGGTGCCGAGTGCAAACACGTGGCCGACTTCGATACCCCGACGGAGCTTCAACACGCCTTTGCCATCGGGCGAAGCATCGCCTTCCACGACGTTACGGATGTCAGCGACGACATCGGGCTCTGCACAATCGCGACCCCAGTTCGCACCGCTCACGTGATAGCCCGATTCGTTCGCGCCGCACACGAAATCCGACATTGCGGCTGCGGTGCGATCAGCGATCACGATCACTTTGCCCGGATGCGCCTTGCCGTGACGTGGCACGGGGCCGCAGTAGCCGGGCTCGACGCCCAAATATTCCTGGATTTCGTCCGCAGTTGCTGGGCGATAGTTCGCGAGTTCTTTGAGCTTGCTGAGCTTCACCTCGTTGACCATGTGATCCGCGCGCAGCATGCAAAGCACGAATCCTGCGTCGCTCATGTACATCATCGCCTTGAGCTGTTGCGTCATCGGCAATTTCAAAAAATTGCTTACGTCTTCGCAGGTTTTCTGACCGGGCGTGTGAACGAGTTCAAGCGCTTTCGAAGGCGCGGCGCGCGGTGTTGACGGAGCGAGCGCTTCGGCAAGCTCGAGATTCGCTGCGTAATCCGAATCTGGCGCGTAGGCAATCACATCTTCGCCGCTTTCAGCGAGCACTTGGAATTCTTGTGTTTTCGCACCGCCGATCTTGCCAGAGTCTGCGGCGACCGCGCGATATTGCAGACCCAATCGATTGAAGATCGCGCAATAGGCGTCGTACATCTTTCCATAGCTCAGATCCATAGCCGCTTCGTCAACGTCAAACGAATACGCATCTTTCATGATGAATTCACGCGAACGCATCACACCAAAACGTGGGCGCCGCTCATCGCGAAATTTTGTTTGAATATGGTAGAAATTTCGTGGCAATTGACGCCATGAACGAAGCTCTTGCCGCGCAATATCGGTGATCACTTCTTCGCTCGTCGGTTGCACGATGAAATCGCGATCATGCCGATCTTTGATGCGCATCATTTCCGGTCCCATCGTGTCCCAGCGCCCTGACTCTTGCCAGAGTTCTGCGGGCTGAATTACTGGCATCAAAAGCTCAATCGCTCCTGCTCGATCCATTTCTTCGCGGATGATGTTCTCCACTTTGCGTAGCACGCGCACACCCAGCGGCATCCACGAATAAATACCCGCGCCGAGTTTTTTGAGCATCCCCGCGCGCATCATCAATTGATGAGAAACGATTTCCGCTTCGGAGGGGGCTTCTTTGGTGGTGGAGAGGAAAAATTGGCTGAGTTTCATAAAAATGCAAGGAAGAATGACCCATGACGAATGACGCAAAGCTTTGCACTGATGGCCTTACTTCGCTCGCTTGATTTCAGAGGAAACGTTGCGCAATCGCAACGTTTCGACATTCCTCTAGCGCGAAGCGCGATCATCATTCGTCCGGGAAAGACGCATTCGTCTTTCCCGCCATTTTCCCCTATTCTTCAATCATGTTTGAGTTTCAACCCGTTCGCGTTCTGGCGCCGCCTGCAAAAGCGCCTTCAATTCCCCTAGTGCTCGATTCCCCCCACAGCGGTGTTCGCTATCCGAGAGATTTTCAATTTTCGTGTGATTTTTTGCAGCTACGGCGCGCCGAGGATACGCATGTTGACGATCTGTTTTCGAGTGCGGTCGATTTAGGCGCAACACTCGTGTGCGCGGAGTTTCCAAGAAGCTACATCGACCCCAACCGCCGCGTTGAGGACATTGACACTGAGATGCTTGCGGATCATTGGCCCGGTAAGGTGAATCATTCGCCAAAAACCGCTTCCGGGATTGGGTTGATCTGGCGACAGCTCGACGATAAATCGCCGATTTACACACGAAAGCTCAGCGCCGCGGAAATCAGTGAACGCATCGAGCGGTTTCACACACCGTATTGGAAAGCGCTGAGGGAAGCAATTAACGCCGCCCAAATGAAACATCGAAAAGTGTTCCACATCAATTGTCATTCGATGCCCGCCGAAGCAAAAACTGGCTCTTGGCTCACCGCGGGAACCGTGCTTCCTGACATTGTGCTCGGGGATCGAGACGGATCCACCTGCGCACCTGAATTCACTGCGATGCTGCGCGCCGCATTCGAAGCTGAGGGGTTAAGTGTTGCGGTGAACGATCCGTACAAAGGTGTTGAGCTGGTTAAGCAATTCGGCAAGCCGACCCAGAATCGCCACAGCATTCAAATCGAAATCAATCGACGTCTGTACATGAACGAAGTAACGCGTGAACGCAATGAGAATTACGGTTCTTTGAGAATGTCGCTACGGCGCGTACTCGAACAATCAGCAAGCTACGCGAAACTGTAGGAGCAGCGAGCCGCGACCAGCCGCCGCGTTTTTTCCGGTATCGACTGGAATGTTGATCGCAGTAAGCCGCTCCTACAATAGCGGCATGCAGTTCTCCATCCCCGACCCGCGCGCCTTTCCCGCCTACGAAGGTTCAGCGCCTAATCCGCTTATTGATCTCTCGCTTGCATCACTCGCCGCCGAAGTCGCAGTGATCGCTGAGAAAAAAGAAACCGAATTGCGCGAGCGCATGGTCGCTGCGCTGTGTGCGAGTGCCGTCGCCGAAATCGACGACGCAATGACTCGCTCGCCGTCGCTGGCGGTGTTGCGCATGCTCACGCGCGTGCTCGCTCATGCGCAGGTTGATGCGGGGCGGTTGCATTCGGGCGCGAGCGATTTGCCAACGACCGTGTTTGCGTTGCCGGTGGTCATCGTTGCTGCAAACAGCTCGCCGCTGCAGGTGCCGGGTGCGTTGCCGAACATCGGCGAGTTCGTCGAGCTGATGAAAGCCAACGGCGCGCTGCGCGGTAATCAAACATTCACATTATCAAACGCATTAACGTCTGCTAACGCTCTCTCTCTAGCGAAATTGCCCTCGACGCTTGCGTGGTGGCAACTTGAGCAGCAATCGGCAATTGCGGTTGAAAAATCATCGCTACAGCTGCCGGCGAATCAGGAAAGTGTGTTCCTGCGCTTTATAGTGGGAACGGCACTCGCGGGGCCAAGCGTTGATTTGCTAAACGAAAAAGACACCGGAAACTGGGGCATGCCGTTCACCCAGGCGTTTGCGAAACAGCTGGGCGGTGGCGCGCTGTCGTTACTTGCGATGCCGCGTCCGCCGCGCGCGCCGCTCGCTGCGCTCTATCAGGGAAGAGTGGCGCAGCGCGAAGTGTCGCTGCAATTATTTGCCACGAATGCGATTCGAAAATTTCGCTCGAGCGTGGGCGAGCCGGAAGCGGTGATTTCTGCGCATCGTACGCACGCAGGCGCGGGTAGCGGCGGCGAAGTGCGTCTGTCGCTCTCGAACCCGTTTGACGAAAAAGGTGCGGAAGGATTTCGCGCCGAGCTTTTCCCTACGGATCGCGCGCAGGATGTCGTGACGCTCATGCAAAATTTGCTTGCGGAATGCCACGTTGAAAACGTAACGGTGCTCGCTGATGTATTTCCTGACGTTGATCCAGAAACGAGTCTGCCGTTTTACTTCCGCGCAGATGCGCTCGAAGAAATGACGCAGCGTGCTCTGCGGTTGCACTAAACCTACTAAAGCCGTTAAAACGCTCGAAAAGTAGTGCAACTTTGGATCGTAACGCCCAATTTAACTGGGCATATGGGCAACTGAAATTGTTTATCAGAAAATAATAAAAATAACGTAGTCGCCCAATTAAATAGACGTTACACGAATAAAGTTAGTATGTTGTCCAGATGAATGTGTTGCCAACGTTGAACCTCCGCGATCGGCCTTCGCCTAACAGCTCGCGTCATTACCTTGATTCGTCGTTCATCACTTTTTGCTCGCGCGCCGTGCAGTGCGACGCATAACATTCAGTGCTACATGGTTAATCCACTCTCCATTTTCCCTTCCCGCCGCGTCGCCTACGCCTTCGGTTTTTTCGTCTGCGCAGCGCTCATGGCCTACGCGTATTACTTGCAGTATGTGAAAGAGCTTGAGCCGTGTCCGATGTGTTGGTTTCAGCGTGGCGCGTTGTTGTTGATGGCGCTAGTGTTTTTGATCGGTGCAGTCGTCAAAACCCAAACGCGCGGCGCAATCATCCTCGCCATCGGAACGCTTGTCACTGGCGGTCTTGGTGCCGCGCTTGCCGCGCGCCATCTCTACATTCAATCGCTGCCTGCCGATCAGTTGCCGAGTTGCGGTATGGGCATTACCTACATGCTCGAAGCGTTTCCGTTCTTGGATGTGTTTAGCCGCGCGCTCAAGGGCTCGGTGGAATGCAACAAAATTGATTTGATTTTGGGTTTGCCAATCCCCGCGTGGAATTTGGCGTTTTTCGTTGTTGCCGTGATCGCGGCATTTTTGTTGATTGGCCACCGCTCCAAAAAAGCGTAGCGCCTACACAAGGAAATCATGAAGCTAGCTCTCGGTGCGTTCGCACTTATTTTTTCGTGCGTTGCCTATGCGCAAACACAATCGCAATCGCAATTGCAGTCATTCGCGCCGCCGCCGACGCTCGCTCGCCCTGTGCAGGACGTCGTTCACGGTGTCACCTTGACCGATCCCTATCGCTGGCTCGAGGACAACACCAACGCTGAAGTTGTGAAGTGGACTCGAGCGCAGCACGACGCGGCCACCGCGTGGCTCGATAAAAATGCGCCTTCGGTGCCGGGTTTGCGCGATGAGCTGACGCGTTATCTTGATCGCACCGTCACCTCGCCGCCTTCGTTTTATAAAGGCCGCGAATATTTCACTCGCAAAGTAAAGGGCGATGCTCAGGCAAAGTTCTACACGCGGATCGACGGCAAAGATGTGCTTCTGTTTGACCCCTTGAAACTTGATCCGTCCGGGAAATCGGCATTGTCGGGTACCTCGTTTTCGCGCAGTGGCAGCATCATTGCAGTCGGAGTCCAGGTTGCGGGCGACGAGCTGCCCACGCAGTATTTCATCGACAGCAAGACGGGTAGGGAGGTGTATCCACCGCTGCCGCAGGTTTGGTCTGTGTCGTGGACTGCGGATGAAAAAGTAGCGTACGTTCAACAGCGCACCAAAGAGCAAATCAGCAAACAACTTCCATTGTTTACGCAACGCCATACGTTTGGCGAGGCGATCGCGAATTCGCCCACCGTGCTCAAACTCACCGACGCCAAGCAATACGGCGGCGTGCTGGATTACGAATATTCCCCTTACACGATGCACGTCGTCGGCGAAGGTCGTGCTTCAAAGTATTCCATCGCAAAAATCGGAAGCGCCGATGCCCCGCGCTTAATCTTTGCCGAACCCGACGCACAGGCTGATATCCAGTTGATCGGCGATGCGTTGTACGCGCGCACCAACGCGGGCGCGTCAAATTACCGGCTGATGAAAGCAACAACGGCTGCGCCAGAATTTAAGAACTGGTTTGACATTGTTCCCGAGCAAAAGGACGCCGTGCTTGAAAGCTTTGCGGTGACTCGTAGCAACATCGTTGTGCGCGAGAAGCGGGAATTGTTGAATCGACTGCGTGTTCTCGATCTCAACGGAAAATTTGTTCGCGAACTGCCAGCGCCTGAATTTGGGAGCGTTGCCGGTATGAGCTACGACCGTGATAGCGACGTGCTCTACGTTTCGCTCACCACCTTCAACGCGCCGTTTAAGCTCTATAAGCTCGACGGCAAGTCGCTCAGCTGGCAGTTCATGTTTCAAGACGAAACCATTCTCGACACCAAAGACATAGAAACAAAGTTGGTCTATGCCACCAGCAAAGACGGCACCAAGATCCCGATCTATTTGAGCCACAAAAAAGGCATCAAACTCGACGGCACCAACCCGACTTTGGTGTATGGATACGGTGGCTTCAATATCGGCATTCGCGTAGGCTATCTAGGCACGCGCATCCCGCTTATTAACCGCGGTGTAATTTACGCCGACGTCGGTCTGCGTGGCGGTGACGAATTCGGGCGCGCGTGGCATGGCGCGGGCCGCCTCGGTAACAAACAAAATGTGTATGACGATTTCTACGCAGCCGCCGAATGGCTCGTGAAGGAGGGCTACACGAGCTCGAAAAAGATGGTCGCATACGGCGGCAGCAATGGTGGCCTATTGACAGGCGCGGCTGCCACGCAGCGCCCCGAACTCTTCAACGGCATCATCTCATCAGTTCCGCTGCTAGACATGGTGCGCTATCACAAATTCCGCATCGCTCGTTATTGGATCCCGGAGTACGGTGACCCAGACAAAGCGGCTGACTTTTCGTGGCTCCTCGCTTACTCGCCGTATCACAACGTTCGCGCAGGTGTGAGCACGCCAACGATGCTCGTGATCGCGGGCGAGAACGACACGCGAGTCGATCCGTTGCACGCGAAAAAATTTGTCGCGCTCGCGCAGAACAACGTCGGGCAAGTCAACCCGGTGTTGCTCAAAATGGATTACGGCTCAGGTCACGGAGCGGGAAAATCAACGCAGCAGCTGGTGGACGACATCGAGCTGTGGCAGCGATTTGTGTTGACGATGACAAAGTAGCTTTATGTGTTTTTTCCCAATTAGAATGGGCGATAGCGACCAAAATATTATTTCTCGAAAAAATAATAAACTGGCCATCTGGCCCAACTACAATGGGCAGCTAGCGGATTAGTTAAAAGAAAATTTGTGCAAGCGCGTTTGCTCAATCGCGCTCGGTCCAGCGAAATAGCGGAAAAGCCGTTTATAATCACTGGCTTACTTCGAAAAACATATCGTTTCGTGGGGTGCGTCGCCAGCGGCGTTTCTCTGCATAACGGCTAAAAGAGAAAGAGAAACCACTATGGCACTCACGCCAGCACAAACCGCCGCCATCATTAAAGAGCATGGCCGCGTAGCCAATGACACCGGTTCGACCGAAGTGCAAGTCGCTTTGCTCACCGCAAACATCAACGCACTTTCGCAAACGCACTTTAAGGCGCACGCGAAAGATCACCACAGCCGTCGCGGCTTGCTCAAGATGGTGAATAACCGTCGCGCGCTGCTGTCGTACCTAAAAAACACAGATCGCGCACGCTACCAGTCGTTGATCGAGAAACTCGGCTTACGCAAGTAGTTATTTCGCGTCGCCGAAATGTTTGAAAGCCACCATTCCTGCGGATGTGTGGCTTTCGTCGTTTTTGGCGCCGCGAAAAGGACGTCGCTTCGCTAGCACGACGCGCTACGCGCTAAGACGACGGCGCTTTGCGCCTAGGACGCAAAGCTACATAGTTATCGCCGCTCTTTCGAACAATCGACTCCGAACAAAGATTTCTGACCGTAACAAACCGCGCAAGGAAGCGCACTAAAAAGAAAGGAAACAGCCGATGCTGTCCGCAACCATTAAGTCCATTCAATATGGCGCACACACATTAACCCTTGAAACGGGCGAGATTGGCCGCCAAGCCGATGCCTCCGTGCTCGTGCGTTATGGCGACACGGTGGTGCTCGTCTCTGCCGTCGCAAAGACGAGCGTGAAAGAAGGTCAAGATTTCTTCCCGCTCACGGTTGATTATCAAGAAAAGTTTTATGCTGCCGGAAAAATTCCTGGCGGCTTCTTCAAACGTGAAGGTCGTCCGAGTGAGAAAGAAACGCTCACCTCGCGTTTGATCGATCGTCCGATTCGCCCGCTGTTCCCGGAAGGTTTCTACAACGAAATTCAGGTCATCGCACAAACGATGTCGGTCGATCCTGAAATCGATCCGGATATTCCTGCGATCATCGGCGCATCTGCTGCGCTCTACCTTGCAGGCGTGCCTTTTGCAGCTCCAATCGCGGCGGCGCGCGTGGGCTATGCCAACGGCCAATACATTTTGAATCCGTCGCTGACCGAACTTAAGACCTCAGAGCTCAATCTTGTCGTCGCCGCCACTGAGAGCGCAGTGATGATGGTTGAATCGGAAGCTACCGAACTGCCCGAAGACGTGATGCTTGGCGCGATTTGGTGGGGTCATGCCCAACAACAGCCGGTGATCGACATGATCATGGCGTTGGGCGAAGTGGCAGCGAAGCCGGCCTGGGATTGGCAGCCGCCTGCGAAAGACGCAGCGCTCGTCGCCAAGGTGCTGGAAGTTGCGGGTCCTGGTTTTGATGAGGCCTACAAAATCAAGAGCAAGAGCGCACGTAGCGCGAAACTCAAGGAAGTGGCCGCTACTGCTGAAGCCGCATTGATTCCCGCAGACGCCGACACAATTACGAAAAACAACATCAAGAACGAAATGTTCGCGCTAGAAGCGAAAACCGTTCGTGAGCAGATTCTGCGCGGCGAACCGCGTATCGACGGTCGCGACACGCGCACTGTGCGCCCAATCTCGATCCGCACGGGTGTGTTGCCACGTACGCACGGCTCGGTGCTCTTCACCCGCGGTGAAACGCAGGCTTTGGTCGTTGCCACACTCGGCACCAAGCAAGACGAGCAAATCATCGATGCGCTTTCCGGTGAATACCGTGATCGCTTCATGCTTCACTACAACATGCCTCCGTTCGCTACCGGCGAAACCGGTCGCGTTGGAACGCCGAAGCGTCGCGAAATTGGTCATGGTCGTTTAGCGAAGCGTGCGCTCGTTGCCGTGTTGCCACCTGAGAAAGATTTCTCGTATTCGATGCGTGTGGTCTCTGAAATCACCGAATCAAATGGTTCGTCGTCGATGGCCTCCGTGTGTGGCGGCGCGTTGTCGCTGATGGACGCAGGCGTGCCGTTGAAAGCGCCGGTTGCGGGTATCGCGATGGGCTTGATCAAAGAAGGCAATCGCTTCGCCGTGCTCACTGACATTCTCGGCGACGAAGATCATTTGGGCGACATGGATTTCAAAGTGGCCGGCACCGATCGCGGCATCACTGCATTGCAGATGGACATCAAAATCCAAGGCATCACCAAAGAAATCATGGGCGTTGCGCTCGCGCAAGCCAACGAAGCGCGCTTGCACATTTTGAAAATCATGCACGAGGCGATGCCGCACACCCGCACCGAGATGAGCGCCTACGCGCCGCGCATGGTCACCTTCAAAATCAATCCTGAAAAGATTCGTGATGTAATCGGTAAAGGCGGCGCGGTCATTCGCCAACTTACCGAAGAGACGCGTTGCCAAATCGACATCCAAGACGACGGCACAATCACTATTGCTTCACCGAACGCAGATGATCTCGCGGAATGCAAACGCCGCATCGATGGCATCACGGCGGAAGTTGAAGTTGGCAAAGTCTATGAAGGTCCGATCATCCGCATTATGGATTTCGGCGCAGTGATCCAACTGCTCCCAGGTCGCGATGGTTTGCTGCACATTTCGCAAATCGCAAATGAACGCGTAAACGCGGTGACCGATTACCTCAAAGAAGGTCAAACGGTTAAAGTCAAAGTGCTTGGCTTCGATGACAAAGGCCGCGTGAAGCTTTCGATGAAGGCTTTGCTCGAAGAGCAGGCTGCTGCAGCAAACGCTGCGAGCACCGGCGACGCGCAATAAGCGAGACATCGCTCGTCAGAAAAGCGGCGCTTCGGCGCCGTTTTTTATTGCGAAACTAAAAGCCCCAGCCGTGAGTTTTTACGCTGCGCGCACCGCTCACAATCTCGTTGGTGACTTCGGTGAAGCGGTCACCTTGCCAGGCGAAAAAGCGAGCGTTTTTCAGATAGCGTACATCCTCTGGCATCGTGCGATAGCGGTAGCGCACGCCACCCCACGCGTAGTCCGGTTTGGGCGTTCCGCGTGTGTCGTTCGCAATCGCTTTGAGTCGGATGTCTGGAAGCGCGGAGTTCTCACGTGAAATGAAAAGCCACGGCGTTGATTCGGTCAAAACGTGACAGTTTGCGGAGGACGCAAGGCGCTGTGAAAGCGCTTTCGCGGTGACGTCGGAAAACATCCGAAACCACGGGTGTTTGGATTGCGTGCCCAGCAATACCACGACACATGGCGCGGCCTGCGACTCAGCGCTCACCCCATCAACAATTTTGGCGGCCGCCCGCGACATCGGAGTGATCTCAGCTTTCACCCATTGCGCGAACGAGATCGCAAGCGATCTGGTGTCCATGCCGATCACGGTCATCCCGATAACAATGGTCGTGGCAAGGCTTCGCACCAAGCGTCCTTTGGCAAGTAGCAGCGCAACCAAGATGGCGAGCGTTGCGGTCGGCGCGTAGTAGAACCGGGCATACGTGACGGTGCCGAGCACGCCGCCATCAAGCATCTGCGAAAACGGCGCGGCGAGCGGCCACTGTACACAAGCACTCGCGACAATGACAAGCGCCGCGCAGATGATCATTCGCCAATCCACGACCGATTGTTTTCGTGGCACCAAGAAAGCGGTTAGGGCACTCCAGGCAATTGCAACCAGCGCGAGCACGGCAGCAACCGTTGATAAGCCGGAATGCTGAGTTGCGTGGGTGAGGAGCGCGGGGGCCGACTGTACCCACGCATTAGCGCCGCGCCAAAGACTTGGCAGCCATTCGATACCGGCCACCGCGTAAGGCGCCGGCAATAGCCAATGCCGCCAAACAAACGCGAACGTGATGGTGAAACCCATCAGCGCGAACAGCGCGAGGCGACGTTGCCATGCGATAGGTTGTGGCGTCAAGAACGCGAACGCCATCGCTGTTGCGATCGGGAACGCCAGCTCTTTGCTCCAGCATGCGCCGAGCGTTGCAGCTGCGGCGGCGATCCACATGCCGGGACGACCTTCGCGTAAAAAACGCAATGAGCACAACGTGGCGCAAAGCAGGAAAAAAGTCGCGAGTAAGTCAAACCGATTCGATGGCCAAAGCGCAGCTGCCAGCGCTGTGGGTAGGAGTGCGAACAATGTGGCCGCCGCAAGTGCGGGCGCAACGCGCTGAGTTAGTCCACGAGCAAGATACGCAACCAGCGCTACGTTTGCCAAATGAATGATGAGGTTGATTGCGCTGTGCGCCGCATAGTTGTCGCTTCCGAAAAAATGGGTCGCGATCCACCAACTCAGCGCGCCGAGCGGGCGGAAATAAGTTGGCTCGTAAAAGTGATGCGTCCAGATTGCAACCCACGGACGATCAACCATCAACGACTGCGCGATAAACACGTAGTCGTCAATCACAAAGTCGGCTGCGGTGGCGGGCCAGTACGCCCACGCCGTGATCGCGAGCAGCAACAGTAAGACGGTCCGAAACATAGACTCCGCGTAGCTTTAGTCGTTGAAATGTGGGGTGTAGAGTGCGGGCGTAATTCGATTCAACTTAAACCGCTACCGGCTTATTTATTAGGGCTCTACGCGATAAAAAAGCAGTTATCAATGGTCTGTCAAATAAAGCCACTAGCCCAATTAAATGGGCGGCTAAGACATAACGCTATTTGTTGGATTTGGATGCCCGCTCACTGAAATCTGCCGCCATTGTAGAGGTGGATCTTCGCCAGCTGCCGCCGAGAGTCGATCAAATCACGGGGCTGCATGATGTGCTCAAATAGCTCACACTCATGTCGATACCGCCCAACGCCACGCTCACGCATTCCGCGCATCGATTGCCCCCCAAAGGTTTTGTGTTGTGGCTCTCCATCGCGCAGCTCATTAGTTGGGGCACGCTTTTCTACACGTTTGCGTTGCTGCTCTCGCATTTCGAACGCGATCTCGCGATGTCTCGAATCGACGCAGCGCTTGCTTTTAGCATTGCGCTGTTTTGCGAAGGAGTGCTCGCGCTTTGGGTAGGCAAGCTCATTGAGCAGGGGCGGGCGCGGCGGGTGATGTGCGCGGGCTCGGTGCTCGCAGCGATCGCATTTCTCGCGATGTCGTTTGCGCAATCAAAGTGGCAACTCTACACCGCGTGGATCGTTGCGGGGTTCGCCATGGCGGGTACTCTCTACGCCCCGGCGTTTGCAGTCTTGATTCGTCGATTTCCTGAAACTTATCGTCGAGCAATCATCACGCTGACGTTCTTGGGCGGACTCGCGAGCACGGTGTTCATCCCGGTGAGTGCGGCGCTCATTGAATCGCTCGGTTGGCGCGGCGCACTCGTCGTGTTAGCGGCACTCCACGCGATTGTGTGTTTACCGATTCACGCCTACTGGTTGCGAGGCGATCATGGTTCACACGAAACCAGTAACGCGAGCGCACCGCCCGAGTTAACGCATTTCACAAAGCAATTCCCGTTCTGGGGACTGGCCGCATTCTTTATTCTTTTTAGCGGAATCACCACCAGCATTGGCGCTCACTTAGTGTCGATCCTTCGCGAGCGCGAGCTGCCGGTTTCGTGGGTGATCGCCATTCCCGCGTCGATTGGGTTATTGCAGGTTGCAGGACGATTGCTGCTCTATGTGGCCGAGCGTCACATCGACGTGCACCGTGCAAACCGATACATCCCCGTGTTTTTGCCGGCGGCGCTGGCCGTGCTCGCGATCAGCATGAGCTCGCCGACGCTCGCGCTCCTGTTTGCGCTGCTCTATGGAATGGCCAACGGCATGATCACCATCGTAAAAGCCACCGCGATGGCGCAATATGTATCTCGGGAGCGTGCCGCATCACTAAACGGTTTGCTTGGCCTACCTACCGCCGTGATGCGCGCGCTTGGGCCGTCGCTGCTCGCGGCGCTGTGGACGATCACCGGAAACTACACCTTGGGCCTCACTCTACTGGCGATCCTCGGTTGTGCAGCAGTGGGCGCGTTCTGGCTCGCACAACGCCGCGCGCTAGCGAGTGGCTTGACTCAATAGCGCACAGCACGCGAGTCGCTACTATTTTCTAAGCGTATTGAGCGCGGCAAACGCATCTGCCATCGCCCCCTGAGGTTTTGCAGCCTCCCTCGGCGGCTGCCATCCACGTCCGCCATTCCCGGACGGCCCGCGAGCGCCGCGGTCATCGCGCATGCTTGGCTCACGCGGCTGCTGGGGCGCGTCAAGGCGCATGGTCAGCGCGATCCGCTTTCTTGCGACATCAACCTCGACCACCTTTACCGTCACAATTTGTCCGGCTTTCACCACGTCTTTAGGATCCTTTACGAACTTGTTTGCGAGTTGCGATACGTGCACTAATCCGTCTTGATGCGCACCTACGTCAACGAACGCGCCGAACGCTGCAACGTTAGTAATGGTCCCCTCAAGAATCATCCCTTCGCGAAGATCAGAAAGCTGGTTAACGCCCTCGTTGAATTTAGCAACTTTGAATTCAGGGCGCGGATCGCGACCGGGTTTTTCAAGTTCGGCCAACACGTCGCGTACGGTGAGTTCGCCAAAACCTTCCGCAGCGAAAGACGCAGGCGTAATCACTTTCAGCGCCGACGGATTTCCGAGAATTTCAGTAAGCGGTCGTTTTGCGCGTGCGATTATTTTTTCTACCAGCGGATAGCTCTCCGGATGCACTGCACTCGCGTCAAGCGGGTTGCTGCCGCCTTGGATTCGCAGGAAGCCGGCACACTGTTCAAACGTCTTTGCCCCGATTCCGCTCACGCTCTTAATCGCATCACGACTTGCAAATGCGCCGTCACGCTCACGGTGGGCAACGATTGCGCGCGCATTGCTCGACGATAAACCTGCCACCCGAGCTAGCAGCGGAGCGCTCGCAAGATTGACATCAACGCCCACCGAGTTCACGCAGTCCTCAACGACAGCATCTAGTTTTTTCGCGAGCAGCGTTTGGTTCACATCGTGCTGGTACTGTCCGACGCCGATCGATTTAGGGTCGATCTTCACGAGTTCTGCGAGTGGATCTTGCAATCGCCGCGCGATGCTTACCGCGCCGCGCAAACTGACATCGAGATCCGGCAATTCTTGTGACGCGTATTCGCTCGCCGAATACACAGACGCACCGGCTTCTGAAACAACGACTTTAGTGATGCCGTTGCCGAGCTGCTTAATGAGGTCTGCGGCTAGCTGATCGGTCTCGCGGCTCGCGGTGCCGTTACCAATGGCAACCAGTTGAACGCCGTGCGTTTCACAAAGCTTGCGCAGCGTGTTCAACGAGCCGTCCCAGTCCTTCCGCGGCTCGTGCGGGAACACCGTTGACGTAGCAACCACCTTTCCCGTGGTGTCGACGACGGCAACTTTGACTCCCGTACGAATACCGGGATCTAGCCCCATCACCACCTTGTTGCCAGCCGGCGCTGCGAGGAGCAAATCGCGAACGTTGTCGCCAAAGACCTTAATAGCGACGTCTTCAGCCGCTTCGCGCAATCGACTGAACAGATCGCGTTCAAGAGAGGGACCGAGCTTTACTTTCCACGTCCAGCTCACCACGCGCTTGAGCCAATCGTCAGCGGCTCTGGATTGATGCGACCAGCCTATTTGCGCTGCAATGCTCGCTTCGCAGGCATTGAACGCGGCGGGTGAGGATTTGTCTGGCAGCGCCGGATTGGGAGTCTCTGGCAGAGCGAGCTTGATTGTCAGTAGTTCCGCCATCCAGCCGCGAAAGACAGCTAACGCTCGGTGCGACGGGACATTGGCGATGGGCTCGGAATAATCAAAATAATCGCGGAACTTGTCGGCATCTTTCTCTTTGCCCTCACTGACTTTGCTTTCGAAATTAGCGTTGTTCCAGAGCCAGTCGCGAAGTGCGCCCACGAGCGCAGCGTTTTCCGCCCACTGTTCGCTCAAAATGTCGCGCGCGCCATCCAAGCAGGCTTGCGCGTCGGCAAAGCCCGCGTCCGCGTTGACGTAATTGGCTGCAGTTTCCAGCGGCACCTTGGTCGGATCCACGAACAGTTCGTCGGCAAGCGCTTGCAACCCCGCCTCACGCGCGATCTGCGCTTTGGTGCGCCGCTTTTGCTTGTACGGCGCATAAAGATCTTCAAGTGTTTGCTTGGTGTCGGCGCGGTCTAGGGCAAGTGCGAGTTCGTCGCTCAATTTGCCTTGCTCGCGAATAGAGCTGATGACGGCGTCGCGACGGGTATCAAGTTCGCGCAGATACACCAACCGCTCGTCAAGCAAACGCAGTTGTATGTCATCGAGCCCGAGCGTCACTTCTTTGCGGTAGCGCGCGATGAATGGAACCGTCGCGCCACCATCTAGCAAAGTGACGGCCGCTTCAGTTTGAGCGGTAGAAATTGAAACTTCGCGCGCAAGGCGAACAATGAGTGACTCAGGCATCGGTATCACACAGAAAAACAATCGAAGCGCGCGAATGTATCAGCACCGCTGCTGACGCGTGAACGGCGAAACTATGCTATGCGCGGCGAGGATTTCTCACCTGTACGCGATGAGCTCGCAGCTGAACTTGCTGCCGTCGCGAACGCGATGCCGTTCTTGGCGAATGATTGCAAAATCAATAAATTGATGTTGGATCTGAGAGCCAACTGCCCATTTTCTGGATCAGCTATCCAGAAACTCGAAGTGAGTTCTATTCCATCGAGCGTGAATGCGGATACAAACACACCGGGGCCGGGTTCGCGCAAAACACGGGGCTCGCTCAGTGCCGCGTCGATCATGAGCTTTCGCGCCAGAACCACATCGCTGCCGGGGGCGACCACGAGCGTGGAGGTCACCGCGATTTGGCTGTCGCTGAGCGAGGATTGCTCGACTCGCTGCGTCATAAATGTCTCGTTGGGAATGACTGATTCGCGCCCGTTTGCGGCGCGCACGACCGTGTAGCGCGAGTTAATCTGAGTGATTGAGCCTTCAAAATTGTCGATGCGAACGTAGTCGCCAACGCGAAAGCTCCCCTCAAGCAGCATCGCAAATCCACTCACGTAATTCGCTGCGATTCGCTGTAATCCAAGACCGAGCCCAACGCCGAGTGCTCCGCCGAACACCGAGAGCACCGTTAAATCAATGCCCACCGCCGAAAGCGAGAATAGCAGTGCGAGCACCAGCAACGCTGCCCGCAAAAATCGCGCGAGCAACAGCTTCGTACCCATTGTGAGCCCAGTGGAGGTCAGTTTCGCTTCAATCGCGGCCGACGCCCAAAGCGCGGTCAGTAAGGTCACCGCAACGAGCGCGATGGCCTGGAGTGCGGTGAGCAGTGAGACACGCGTTTTCCCAATCGGTATCTCTGTTTGCTCGAGTTCCTGAGCGATCGTCGGGAGAACGCCGCTTAGATGCATCACTAAAGCGAACCAAACCACCACGCTTGTGAGGTTAATCAACACTCGCGCGGGGTTTGAGTGCGGGAATAAGTTGCGCAGCACACGAGCGACAACCCGGATGATCGAGAGCGATCCGAAAATCGGCACCGCAAGCTTGATCACAACACTTTGGCCGACTGCCCCGGAAAATAGCCGCAAGACCCAAATTAACAGAAAGGTCGCGATTGGAAATGTGATGCCGTATGCGAGCGCATGGAACAGCGCTCGGCGCATCGGCAGATGCGGATGACGCCGGCGCGATACGGCATACCCGATCGCTGCGCCAATCGCGATAGCAAGAAAAACGACACCGAGTTGTTGCCAGGCTTGTGTCGACGCCGACGCAAACTGGTTCACTAATTGCTCAAAGGGGGACATAGTCGAAAGCTTATCTTTTCTACAATGCTACAAACAGTTATGTACATTCGATCAATTCCAAGAGGTCAGCTGCCGCATGTCAATTCAGCCCTTTCATCTCGCATTCCCTAGTCATGACCTCTCAGCTTCGCGCAAGTTCTATCTTGATTTGCTGGGTTGCAAAGAAGGGCGAGCGTCGGATCATTGGGTCGATTTTGACTTCTACGGCCATCAAATCGTTGCCCACCTCGCGCCCGAAGAATGCAGCATGGCAAAGACGAGCGATGTGGATGGCGACAATGTTCCATGTCGACACTTCGGAGTCGTGCTCACAATGCAGCAGTGGTCGGATCTGGCGCAACGTTTGCGCGCTGCGAATACAGAATTCATTATCGAGCCACACATTCGGTTCAAAGGCGAACCCGGCGAACAAGCAACGATGTTTTTCCTAGACCCTTCGGGCAACGCAATCGAGTTCAAAGCGTTCGAACATATGGACGCGCTTTTTGCGAAGTAGTTCGTAGAAATCTAACTTCATGCTCGAATTTGCCGATATTGAAACCGCAGCCGCGCGATTAAAGGGCGTCGCTCACTACACGCCGATTTTGACCAGCACCACACTTGACAAAATGCTGGACTGTAGCGTCTACATGAAGGCTGAGAATTTTCAGCGCATGGGCGCGTTTAAGTTTCGTGGTGGATTTAACTCGGTGGCGGTGCTCGCTCCAGAGATTCGCGCGAAAGGCGTTGTAGCGTTCTCTTCAGGGAACCATGCGCAAGCCGTTGCACTCGCGGCGCAGTTGCACGGCGTGAGTGCAACTATTGTGATGCCAAGCGACGCGCCGCCAACAAAGATTGAAGCGACCCGCGGCTATGGCGCTGATGTCGTTCTCTATGATCGATATACGGAGGATCGTGCCGCGATCAGCGCTCGTATCGCGAGCGAGAAAGGCTGTGTACTGATCCCGCCATTTGACTATCTCCCAGTGATGGCCGGACAGGGCACGTGCGGTTTGGAAATCGCACGAGACGTTGCCAATCTTGACGCGCTGATTGTGTGCACCGGCGGCGGTGGGTTTTTATCAGGATGCACGATTGCAATGAAAGCGCTGCAGCCGCGTGTGAAGTGTTTTGGCGCAGAGCCAGAAGCCGGGAACGACGTAGCGCAATCACTGGCGCGTGGTGAAATCGTCTCAATTGATGTGCCAAAAACAATTTGTGACGGGCAGCAAACCCAAGCCGTGGGAAAGTTGCCTTTTGAGGTCATTCGCGACCATGTCAGCGGCGTCTTAACAGCCGATGACGATGCGGTTATCGCGGCGATGCGCTTTGCGTTCGAGCGACTGAAAATTGTGCTTGAACCGTCCGGTGCATGTGCGTTAGCGACGCTTTTCGAACATCGCTCACAGTTTAAAAACCAGCGCGTTGCGGTCACTTTGTCCGGCGGCAACATTGATATTGTGCGATTTAGCGCGCTTCTGAATCGCTAAGAATCAGGCTTCGATCAGACTCATCTGGCGAACCCGATTTGTATTCCGACAACACTACGCACGGCTGCGCTGTTGGAAGAAAAAATGTTCGACGCATGCAGCCGTTGTAGGCTAGACTTTCAAACAAATTAAAAGCAATTAAACAACGAGCGGCGTTTCGAATGAGCCCGCCGTAAGGTCTGACGCGAGGTTCGGCGATGTCGACTTCTCGCTTCTGCGGGATCATAAATGGGCGACATGGTGTATGTGCCTCCGGGCTATGACGACGCGCTTGATGTCAACACGACTGCAGCGGTCGCTTTTGTAGAAGCGCATCGAAGCAAGCCGTCGGTGGCCGCGAGTGCCGCTTTGCCCCCATTGTCGAGAGAGACGATTCGCACCTTACTGGTGGTGGATGCAGCTTGTGATCTACCGCGCCCGTGGCTTGAATTCAACGCGGTTGCCGTCATGCCGCGCCATGTTCACTTCAGAGGCCAAGAGCTGATTGACACCCCTGGTGCAGACGCATCAGGAGCGTTCGCGCAAAAGGTGTCGCGCGACTTTGACTTCAATTCGCGCCACGTGCCGCTAGCACCAGCCGCGATGCGCGACTCAATGCAGCGCTACATGCTTGCTGGCACCGAAGCGGTGGTCCACATCTGCACTTCCGCGAAGCGAAGCAAGCAGTTCGTGAACGCGCTCTCGGCAACTCAGTCTCTGGTGCTCATCCATAACAAAGTTCGTCGCACGCTAGGTCAGCAATCGTCGTTGACGGCGTGGGTCATCGATTCAACCAACGCTTTGGGCGGCGTAGGCGTGCTGCTTGCGCATGCGGTGCAGTTGCGCGAACGCGGAATGCTCGGTGCAAACATCGCGGTGACGCTCAATAGCTTCCGACGCTCGGTGCACACGCTGATTGTGCCCAACGATTTGAGTGCTGCCGCATATGCCGCGCGCTCGGTTGAGCAGCAATCCGTGTCGGGATGGAAAATTAGCCTAGCAAACCTTTTGAACCTGCGACCAATATTGCATCTGAACGACGATCGTTTGACCACACTGGGCACGGCACGTGGTGCAGAGCCCGCACTGATTTCAGTGTTCTCGAAAGTCGCGCGCCTGGTCAACGGCGGCGCGTTGCTGACGCCATTTGTCTCTGTAAGCTACAGCGGAAAACTCGATGAGATTGAACGACTACCAGACTACGCTGTGCTCCGCGCGGCGTGTAACCGACATCAGGTAACGCTGTGTTTGTCATCGATGAGTTTGTCAGGCGCTCTCGCGCTGGGCGCGCGAGCAACTTCCGTTAGTTTTGCCAGCCAGCAGTTCCAAGGCTAGTTTCTCAACCTACGCGTTGTTGCTAAATGCCGCGCTGAAAGCATTCGACGCTCGCGCTTCTACAATGCGCGGATGACTAAACAGCATTCTCCTATTCGTTTGATCGGCGCCCCCACCGACATTGGCGCCGGCTCACGCGGTGCGTCGATGGGGCCAGAGGCCCTTCGCGTGGCCAACCTTCGCGGCGCTCTTGAAGCTCGCGGCCTAGTGGTTCACGATGATGGCAATTTGAGCGGCCCGCCGAACCCATGGCTTCCGCCCGCCGATGGCTATCGGCATTTGCCGGAAGTACTCGCTTGGAACACGGCGGTGCGCGACGCAGTTTCGCATGCATTGGCGGCGCGCGAGTTTCCACTGCTTTTGGGGGGCGATCATTGCTTGGCGATTGGCTCAATAAGCGCCATTGCGTCTCACTGCAATAGAAACGGGAAGCGTTTGCGGATTCTGTGGCTCGATGCGCATGCCGATTTCAACACCTCAAGCATCACGCCGTCTGGAAACACTCACGGCATGCCCGTGGCCACGCTTTGTGGCCACGGCGCGAAAGCGTTGGTGAATTTGGCGGATCCGGCACCGGCCTTGCGTGGCGACGAAGTCGTCCAGATCGGTATTCGCAGTGTTGACGAAGAAGAAAAGCGCTTCGTGCACGAACAGGGCCTCGAAGTATTTGACATGCGTGCGATCGACGAAATGGGCATGCGCGCAGTGATGGAGCAAGCATTGCTTGGACTCGACGACTCTACGCATTTGCACGTGAGCTTCGACGTTGACTTCCTCGATCCTGATATTGCGCCCGGCGTGGGTACAACGGTGCGTGGTGGTCCGACCTATCGCGAAGCGCAGCTGTGCATGGAAATGATCGCCGACACTGGGCGGCTGGCTTCGCTCGACGTGATGGAATTGAATCCCGCGCTGGATCGGCGCAACCAAACTGCCGAGCTCGCCGTCGATTTGATCGAAAGCTTGTTCGGGAAATCGACGTTAATGCGAGAGCGTCAGTAGAGAGCAGCATTTTATTCTATACGCCGTTAATTATGGGCGATCGCCATATTCACAATATTATCGATAAATAATATTTATGGAGCTATCGCCCAATAAAATGGGCGATTGGCCTAAAAATCTGTAAATTGATTCATTACTGTTCATAATTACAGTATGAACAACGCACGGGTCATCAAAGGTCGCGGCGCTACGCTCAATATGGCGGGGCGTTTCGAGTCGCGTGATGTGGTTCCTTTTGATGACGGTTGGAGTGGGCCTGAAAGCGTTGCGTGCGCAGCCGCGACTGAACCCATCCCGCGTGACGAAATAGCAACGCCGTCGCCGCGCACTGTGATTCACATTGAGCGCGCTCGCTCAATCATCTCGAAAAACAATTCTCCCGACATTCGGTTTGATCAATCAGTGAATCCCTATCGAGGCTGCGAGCACGGCTGCATCTATTGCTATGCGCGTCCGTCTCACGCCTATGTCAATCTGTCGCCGGGCGTTGATTTTGAGACGCAAATCTTTGCCAAACGAAACGCGGCTGAGCTGCTGAAGAAAGAGATCTCAAGGCACGGCTATGTGCCGTCAGCGATTAATTTCGGCGCGAATACTGACCCCTATCAACCCATCGAGCGGATCGAGAAAATTACTCGCGCGTGTCTCGAAGTGTTGCTTGAGGCGAATCATCCGCTCACCATCGTGACAAAAAGCTCGCTCGTCACCCGAGACATCGATCTACTCGCGCCACTTGCGCGAAAAAATTTGGTGAACGTGTATGTTTCGATTTCGCAGCTTGACAATGAACTCACTCGCATTTTGGAGCCGCGCGCGAGCGCGCCCGCCAACCGGCTTCGCGCGGTGCGCGAACTCTCGGCAGCTGGCATACCGGTTTGCGTTTTAGTTGCACCGATTATTCCCTTCATCAATGATGAATTCATTGAGCGCGTGCTTGAAGCGTCGCAAGACGCCGGTGCGCGTGCAGCGAGCTACACGATCGTAAGACTTCCGTTTGAAGTCAAAACCTTGTTCAAGGCTTGGCTGCAACAACACTTTCCAGATCGCGCGTCCCACGTGATGAACCGGATTCGCGACATGAAGCATGGGCGTGAAAACGTGAGCGAATTTGGCGAACGTATGCGTGGCAGTGGAATTTACGCGGAACTTATCCGTCAGCGTTTCCGCAAAACCTGCGCCAGACTTGGACTAAACCCACAGCATCTCGCTGCGCTTGAGGCCACAGATTTTGTGATGCCCGCAGTAACGCTAGAACGATCAAACAGCAGAGACGAGCGTCGAGCGCAACGTGCGTTCGCTCCGGCGCAGCAATCACTATTCTGATGCCAAGAGCGCCGCGCGCCACAGCGCTGATTTCGTATCAAATGTGATTCCCGCGTTTGCCGGGCTGGTCGAGGGTAAGCGCACAAACGTGAAACGCGAATCTTTGTAAAGCGTCGCGCAGTGTCGCTTGAACAAGGATTCCGCAGCTGAGCCGTTGAAAAAAACATGACGTATGTGTGGATACGCGTGAAAAAAAGTGTCGAAATCGTTGGCCACTTCAGTTGCACGAACGATTGCGCTGTCAGCGCTTCCCGCTCGTTCACAGCTGCACAGCACGTCCCAAAGCGCAAGACGCGCGTCAAGCAATGAGCGCACGCGCGACTCGTATGAAGCACCGGCATTCAAGCCAAGATGAGTAATTAGGATGCGCCAAAACGCGTTTTGAGGGTGTGCGTAGTATTGGCGAATCGCAAGTGAGGCGATACCCGGCATGCTGCCAAGGATCAACACGCGAGCGCCGTTCGAGGCGAGGGGTGGGAACGCGTTCAACACAACAGATGCGCTGAAATTGTGGGGCGAGACATTTGTTTATAACGAAATAGAATGATAGTGCGGGGTACCAAGGTCGCAGAATGATCGGATGTACCAGTACACCGAATTTGATCAACAAATCGTTGACCAACGCGTCGCCCAATTTCGCGGCCAAACTGAGCGCTTTCTTGCTGGCAAGCTCTCGGAGGACGAATTTCGTCCTCTGCGCCTCCAAAACGGACTCTACATTCAAAAGCATGCGCCGATGCTTCGCGTGGCGATCCCGTACGGCTTGTTGAACACAACACAAGTGCGAATGTTTGCTCACATCGCACGTACCTACGATCGCAACTATGCGCATTTCACGACGCGCCAAAACATTCAATACAACTGGCCGGAGCTCTCACGGGTACCTGACATTTTGGCCGACCTCGCGAGCGTGCAAATGCATGCCATCCAGACCAGCGGAAACTGCATTCGCAACACTACAACCGATCAGTTCGCAGGCGTCGCCCCGGATGAGGTCGTCAATCCTCTAGTGTGGGCAGAAATCATTCGGCAGTGGAGCACCATCCACCCCGAGTTTGCGTATTTACCGCGCAAATTCAAGATCGCGATTAGCGGATCGGCAGACGACCGCGCTGCCACGTTAGTTCACGACATTGGATTAACCGCAATAAAAGGCGAAGCGGGAGAAATTGGCTTCCGCGTTGCTGTAGGCGGCGGACTCGGTCGCACGCCGATTGTGGGCGTCGTTATTAACGAATTTCTCCCGTGGCAAGATCTCATCACGTATCTCGAAGCGATTCTGCGCGTCTACAACCTTACCGGCCGTCGCGACAACAAGTACAAGGCGCGGATCAAGATCACGGTGAAAGAAACCGGCGTTGAAGCATTTGCCCAGCGTGTGAACGACGAATTCGCACGTAATCAAAATGGGATTACCACACTGAAAGCCGAGCATGTCGCCGCTATTCGCGTGCGTTTTACGGTTCCGCAATATGCGACGCTTCCGCAAGACGATGCCGCCGTGGTGACACTTGCGGCAAGTAACAACGAATTTGCGCGCTGGCACAAGCGAAATGTTCATGCGCATCGAGTGCCGGGATACTGTGCGGTCTCGCTTTCACTAAAACGAAAATGTGTGCCGCCGGGAGATGTCACGGCCGATGAGCTCGACGCCATCGCAGCGCTCGCCGACGCGTATGCGCAGGGCGAACTTCGTGTGACCCATGAGCAAAATTTGGTGTTTGCGGATGTTGAACAACGATCGCTTCCCGCACTTTGGTCGTCGTTGAAATCGCTTGGTTTGGCAACACCCAACATTGGCCTGATCGGCAACATCATCGCGTGCCCGGGTGGAGACTTTTGTTCGCTCGCAAACGCTGTGAGCATTCCGGTTGCGCAAGCGATTCATGAGCGCTTCGAGTCTCTCGACTATCAGTTTGATATTGGCGAGCTTGATCTGAACATCTCGGGCTGCATCAACGCGTGTGGTCATCATCATGTTGGTCACATTGGCATTCTCGGTGTCGATAAAAACGGCGAAGAGTGGTACCAAGTGACCATTGGCGGCGCGCAGTCGTTAACGGTTCATGACTCGCCAACCGCGCGCATCGGCAAGATCATCGGCCCTTCGTTTGCACGCAACGACGTGCCTGATGTGGTGGAAAAACTTGTTCAAACGTATTTGGGCGTGCGCGAACGAGACGATGAGCGTTTCGTCGATGTAGTCGCCCGTATTGGAATCGAACCATTTAAAGAGGCCGTGTATGCCGAAACTCATTGACCACCTAGGCGAGCGTAGTAACGATTGGTTGGCTTACGACGGCGATGCTCATGCAATTCCGCCGGGTGCAAAAGTGTTGCTTCCGCTGACTGAATTTCGCGAGTTCGCTGGCACTTGGCGCAATCATGCTGCCGCCATCGGCGTTGTGCTTTCGCCATCGGATGATCCCGCAATGATCGCGCAGGAATTTGACAAACTCCAGCTCATCGCCATTGATTTCCCTACGTTTACCGATGGCCGCGGCTATTCGCTCGCGAAGCGGCTGCGCGATCATTACGGCTGGCGCGGGGAATTGCGTGCGATTGGCGACATCGCTCGCGATCAAATCTACTTGTTGTGGCGATCTGGCTTCGATACGTTCGCCTTGCGTGACGATCAATCCGCACCAGACGCGATCATCGCCACTCGAGACTTCTCGGCGGCGTACCAACCTGCGGGAAGCCGCTCTGGCGGATCCGTCAGCTCCCGCGCTTTTGCGTGAGCATGCGTGAGTTAGCTTCCGTCGTTTCGTTCCGTCGCAACTCGGCTTAGCGATATTTACTGACATTGTTGATGTCAATCGATAAAGGTCATCTCGCCCAATTCAAGCGACTATTAAGTGAAATAGCTGTTTAATTCTTTTTGCATCGTCTGTGAGCGGAGTTCGGCGAAACGCATGTTGCATCGCGTGTAGAGTGAAGTCTCTACACTGCGCAAAAACGGGGTTTCAAACGAATTCCTGAAGAGCAAAACCGTCACAATTCAAACACTCGTTTGAGTGTTGTTTTTTGAAGGATCACGGTCATGCCTACGTACGCCCCACCACTTCGCGACCTACGCTTCGTCATGGACGAAGTGCTTGATGTCGCAAGCACATTTAAATCGCTGCCAGCGCACGCAGACACTGACCTCGACACCGTAATGGCGATCCTCGAAGAGGGTGGAAAGTTTGCAAGCGAGGTTGTTTTCCCGGTAAACCAATCGGGTGACCGCGAAGGCTGCACACACGACAAAACGAACTTCAGCGTGACCGCGCCGAAGGGCTTCAAGGAAGCCTATAAACAGTTCGTTGATGGCGGCTGGGCAGCGCTCTCCTGCGATCCCGAATACGGCGGACAAGGTTTGCCGCTTACGGTGAATCAAGCGTTCTACGAAATGTTAAACAGCGCCAACCAAGCGTGGACGATGTATCCCGGCCTCACGCATGGTGCCTACGAATGCCTGCACGCGCACGGCACCTCCGAGCAGAAAAAGACTTACCTGCCTAAAATTACCAGCGGTGAGTGGACCGGCACCATGTGTTTGACCGAGCCACACTGCGGCACCGACCTTGGGATGCTTCGCACTAAGGCGGAATCGAACGCCGACGGCTCGTTCACGATCACCGGCAATAAAATTTTTATCAGTTCTGGCGAGCACAACCTTGCCGAGAACATCATTCACCTCGTTTTGGCTCGACTGCCCGATGCGCCACAGGGCTCAAAAGGGATCTCGTTGTTCGTCGTGCCGAAATTTATTCCTGACGCTGCGGGCAACATCGGCGAACGCAATAAGATTTTTTGCACGGGCCTTGAACATAAGATGGGCATTCACGGCAATGCCACCGCGCAGATCGCACTCGATGGCGCTAAAGGCTGGATCGTTGGTGCACCCAACAAGGGCCTCGCGGCAATGTTTGTCATGATGAATGCGGCGCGGATTGGTGTGGGCATGCAGTCGCTCGGACTCACTGAAGTCGCCTATCAAAATGCGCTGGCCTATGCGAAAGATCGCATTCAGATGCGCTCGCTTGCCGGTCCAAAATCACCTGACAAGCCCGCCGACCCTATCATTGTGCACCCCGACGTTCGCAAGATGTTGCTGACCGCCAAGGCGTATGCAGAAGGCGGGCGCGTATTGTCAATTTACTGCGCGAGCTTGATCGACACGTATCTCAATCATCCTGAAGAGGTGACGCGAAAAGAAGCCGAAGAACTTGTCGCGTTGCTCACGCCGATCGTGAAAGCGTTTATCACCGACAACGCTTGGATCGCGACTTCGCACTGCATGCAAGTGTTCGGCGGCCATGGATTCATCGCCGAATGGGGAATGGAGCAATACGTTCGTGATTCGCGCATCAATATGATTTACGAAGGCACCAACACCATTCAGTCGCTTGATCTTCTTGGCCGCAAGGTGCTCGGCAATCAAGGCGCAACGCTTAAAAAGCTCGGTGCGATCATGGAAACATTCGCCGAAGAGTGCGAAGGTAACGAGGCGATGCAAGAGTTCATCGGTCCGATGCTCAAGGCAGCGGAGCTGTGGTCAACGCTCACGTTCGAGATCGGCAGTGCCGCACAGAAAACCCCCGAAGTTATCGGCGCGGCAGCCGTCGATTACATGCGCGTTGCTGGGCACACGGTGTTCGCGTTTTGGTTCGCAAAAATGGCAAAAATCGCACTCGAAAAGCAAGGCTCAGGCGATGATTTTTACAAAGCGAAACTTCAAACCGCACGTTTCTACTTTGCGAAATTGCTGCCAGAAATCGAAACTTGCGCGGCAACTGCTCGCACGGGACTTTCCCCGCTGATGGAGACCGAGCTGGCGCTCGCGTAATAGCGCGGGGTCGCAGGAGTCAAAAAGCCGCGCAGCTGCGCGGTTTTTTTTGACCTGCAGAGCCACGGGCTCATTGCAGCCTAAATCGCAGCAACCCCACAGAAAATCGGCCCCATAAATGTGACGAATGACGAACCGTAGTCGTTGGCAAATGTAAAGGAACGCTGTATCGTTGGTTTTCTTTGACCAAAAAGTCGTTGGCTATGAATCGAAGTTGGATATCGTCGTTTTTAGTCTGTTGCGCTGCTCTGAGCCTCGGTGCACATGCAGTCGCCTCCGAGCAAATGCGCACGTTTTGGCGCGGCCAGTGGGTGTCGTATGTTGAGGTGCAGGGGCACGCGGTCACCGAGGGTGACATCATCATTGGGCCGATTGATGCGGTTCGCGAATGGACACGTGCGGTTGAGCGCGGGCAGATTCAGCGCGAGGCAACGCAAAAAGCACTGACGCTGGGAGCTGAGGCTAGTCTTTGGTCAAATCGCGATGCGAGCGGCGTGGTGCAAATCGCATACACAATCACAACTGCTGATTTGCCAAACATCCAAACCGCAATCAACGAGGTCAATCGCGTCCTTGCAGGAGTCGTTCAATGGATTCCAAGAACGTCTGAGGTCGACTATGTTGACTTTAACCTCGCCGCCAAAGACCTTGGCTCGTGCAACAGCTTCGTCGGAAAAGCGGGTGGGAAGCAATCGATCCTTGGCGATCCTATATGCGGCGTTAGCACGCTAGTTCACGAAATGGGCCACGCAATGGGCTTGTGGCACGTGCAGCAAGACGCACGCGCCAAAAGCTTTGTCGATTTTCGTCTCTCGAACATGGATCCGGCGTATCGTTCGAACAATCAACCCATTTTCGGCACCCGAACATTTGGCGGATACGACTATGACTCGAACATGCATTATTCGCGCACCGCATTCTCCGCGTCACAGGCTGACCGCGTAACGCTAGAGACCAATCCGCCGGGCATCACGCTCGCGTCTCAACCGACCTATTCACCGTCTGATCTTGATGCGTTGTTCCGCTTGTACGGTCGCGCACCAACGCGCACCATCGTACAGAGCAATCCCAGTGGAATGCGCGTTTTCGTCGATGGCGTCAGCGTGATCACGCCAGCCACGTTCGATTGGCCGATTGGCAGCGTGCACCGAGTTTGGGTTGAAGACGGATTGCAAACCAAAGACGGCTATCGCTTTGCATTCGGGCGCTGGAGCCACGACGCAGCGGCAACACCCTCGCCGCAGCTCACGTGGCAAGTGCGCGCCGGAGATGGTGGACTTGGTGCACCGACGACGTCGCCCTCCGACACACTCGTGGTTGCGAATTTCATCCGCCTAGTGGACGTGCAAACCACGGCAGCCTCACAAACTGGCGGCAGCTCAACCGTTTCTGCCGTGCGCGCGCCGTGGCCCGGAACCGCGTCACTATTCCCGCAGTTTTCGAAGTTTGAATTGCTGGCGCAACCGAGTTCGGGATACTCACACTTCTTTACGTGGGGTTCTGCGTTTGCTTCTCGCGGTGGCGGTGCGGTGCGCCCCAATGTGTCGCTGACGGTAACGGGTAATTTGCCGTTGCAGGCTATTGGCGCTTCGTTTCACAACGGCGCAACGATCGCGCTCGATGTTGAAGGCCCAGGTACCGAAGATGGCATCGTGATCAAAACGACGCCACCCGGTAGCGCAGCGTCGAGCGCTATCGCGCCGCGAATCGCGCGCACCACGCAGGGCGATTGGAAATTTGAAATGGATTCCCCGCAATATGTGGGTGCTTCGATCCGCTACATCAAAGATTCTTTTGTCGGTTTTGACGATCCGGTCGCAGGAACGATCACGATGCCTCCGAGTGGTGTTCGCAACGCCAGTGTGCGTGCGAATCGCGAGGTGCGCCCGTTCCGTCAGGTTCAGCCGTCTTGCGCGGGATCGGTGTCGTTGAGTGACAGTGCAACCTGGTTGCGCACCGGCAGCCCGCTCAACGTAACGCTTAACAGCAACGGCGTAGGTGTGTTCACCGGCTGGTCGGGGACGTTAACTGGCACTGCAACCAGCGTTTCGACCACGGTCGGTTCAAATGTGCCGGAGTTTGTCGCTCGATTCAATCAAATCGCGGAACCGCTCACACTACAGTCGGTGACGCCTCCTTTAATTGGGGACGACTCAGTAACTGCGACCATTGAACTTCGCGGCACGGGCTTCACTCCGACATCGCAGGTGACGATTGGTAACCTCTCGTTTGCCGCGACTTACGTCAACTCTACGACCCTGCGTGCAACGGTTTCTCGCGGCCTGTTAACGGTGGGCCGACAGCCCATTTTCGTGCGCAACGCACTCTCGTTCTCGTGCATCGCGAGCAGCGATAGTGCTGCAATCGACGTATTGCAACCCGGTGCGCGTGCCGGACTCACGATCACCGAGTTCTACAACCAAGATTTTGACTACTATTTCATGACCGGACGCGATGCCGACAAGGCGCTTCTTGATAGCCGTAGCGACTGGCGGCGTACCGGCTCAGAGTTCAAGGCTTACTCGCTACCTACTCAAGGCACACAGCCCTTCGAGCGCTTCTTTTTCGCGAATGCTGCTAAAGGCGGCGCAAGAGGCACGCATTTCTACACTTCATTGGCGAACGAACAGCGCTACCTAACCACGTTTAACGTGAAAAATGAGCCGCTACGCGCGCTGCCGTTTTTGGAGGGCGTCGAGGGTTACATGATCGACAAACTCGCAGACGGCAGCTGTCCGTCCAACACGTTGCCGGTGTATAGGGCGTTCCGTGGCCAGCCACGCTATGTTGACGACGCGAATCATCGATTCAGTACATCGCCTACGCAGCACCAAGACATGGTCACGAGGCTTGGTTGGATTGATGAAGGCGTCGTGTTTTGTTCGCTGCCCTAGTGTGGTGTTGCACTAAGAAGGCAACACTAGACCAGCGCTATCGCCGCCCGCCGAGAATTGAGCCGAGCACGCCGCGAATCACGCGGCGACCGACCTCGCTACCAATTGCGCGCGCAGCCGATTTCATCATCGCCTCCCCCGCGCCCTGACGGGTGCGCGCCGCGCCGCCACGTGGGCCGCGAGCGGGCGTGTCATCGCTGAAGATGCCTCCCAACACACTGCCCGCTTTACTAAAAAATCCGGGTTCCTCGGCAGCGGACTCAGCATTGGGCGTTGCGCCGGGTGGTGTCGTTGCGTCGCTCGACGCAGCCTTGCCAGACTCGTCGGGTGCGTTTGGCATTTTGCTGTCTACGCGCCCGATGAGTTTCTCGTATGCGCTTTCGCGATCCACCGTTTTGTCGTAAATGCCGTTGACGAGTGACGATTCCATGACCCGTTTGCGCTCATCCGCACCGACCGGGCCGATCCGTGACGACGGTGGTATGACCCACGCGCGCTCTACGGGGTTGGGTCGTCCTTTTTCGTCGAGAAACGATACAAGCGCCTCGCCAGTTGCGAGTTCAGTGATGGCTTTTTCTGTGTCAATTTTCGGATTCGGCCGAAACGTCATCGCTGCGGTTTTCACGGCTTCTGCGTCGCGTGGCGTATACGCGCGCAGTGCGTGCTGAATGCGATTGCCGAGTTGCCCCAACACTACATCGGGCACGTCAAGCGGATTTTGGGTGACGAAATAGACGCCAACGCCTTTTGAGCGAACTAGCCGCACCACTTGCTCGATACGCGAACGCAGCTCTGGGGGCGCTTCGCTAAACAGCAAATGGGCTTCGTCGAAAAAGAACGCGAGCTTCGGTTTTTCAGGATCGCCGACCTCGGGCAAAGATTCGAAAAGCTCTGATAGCAACCACAGCAAAAACGTGGCGTAGATTCGCGGATTGGCGAGCAGTTTGTCGGCTGCAAGAATATTGACGACGCCTTTGCCGTCAACGGTTTGCATTAAGTCCTCAAGGTTGAGCGCGGGCTCGCCAAAGAATTTTTCACCGCCTTGAGATTCAAGTGTCAGGATGCCGCGCTGAATTGCGCCGATGCTGGCACCGCTGATATTGCCGTATTTAAGTTGATATTCCTTTGCGTTTTCACCTGCGTGCACGAGTAAAGCCCGCAGGTCTTTCAAATCTAGCAACAACAAACCCTTGTCGTCAGCGATTTTGAACACGGCGGTGAGCACGCCGCTCTGCGTTTCATTGAGATTGAGTATGCGCGAGAGCAGTAGCGGACCCATTTCGGCAACCGTCGCGCGAAGCGGATGGCCCTGCTCACCAAACACGTCCCAGCAAGTTACCGGAAACGATTCGTTCGTAAATCCGGTCAGTTTGAGTTGCGCAACTCGATCGATGACGCGTTGATTGCCGCCGCCAGCTTGCGAGAGTCCGGTGAGATCACCTTTTACGTCCGCCATAAATGTCGGAACACCCATCCGCGAGAAACCCTCTGCGAGCACTTGCAAGCTAACGGTTTTCCCCGTGCCCGTCGCCCCCGTAATCAGTCCGTGACGATTCGCGAGTTTTGGAAGGATCGAAACATCAACGTTGGTGTCGATCGTTTTTGCGACAAGGAATGGATTGGCCATAAATTTTTCTGAAGCGGTGATGTGTACGGAGTTTGGCTACGCGTCGGGGTAAGCGCGCGTGATTCGCTCGATTATGCGTGCAAGCCGCAATGGGCAGCCGTCGCCGCTACAGCATAATTTGCATATCGATTTACTCAGATCAAGCAGATATCCGCTATGAAACTCGCAAACAAAGTCGTGATTATTTCCGGAGGAGCTTCGGGCTTAGGCGCTTCAGTAGCTGGGGCGATAGCCGAAAAAAGCGGTATAGTTGTTATAGCTGATATACAGGCTGAAGCCGGAGAGAAACTGGCGAAAGAATTGAATGGTCAATATGTTCAGTGCGATGTTACAAACGAAACGGATGCCAAGGCTGCGGTCGCAGCGGCGGTTGCGCTCGGAGAGCTTCGAGGGCTCGTGAACTGCGCGGGCGTAGCGACTGGCGAGCGTGTCGTGGGACGTGAAGGCGCGAGTGGCATCGCTAAGTTTGCAAAAACTGTGCAGATCAATCTGATCGGAACATACAACTTGCTCAATCAAGCCGCAGCGGCGATGCAATCACTCCCCGCCACCGACGACGGCGAGCGCGGCGTCATTGTTAACACCGCGTCCGTCGCGGCGTTTGACGGGCAAATCGGGCAAGCTGCCTATGCGGCATCGAAGGCCGGTGTCGTCGGTATGACGCTACCGGTTGCCCGCGAGCTCGCTAAGTTTGGCATTCGCGTGATGACGGTCGCCCCCGGAATTTTTGAGACGCCGATGATGGCCGGCATGTCGGCGGAAGTCCAGGCGAGCTTGGGCGCGGCAGTGCCGTTCCCACCTCGCTTAGGCCGCCCCGCCGAATATGCGTCGCTGGTCATGCAGATTTTTGACAACGTGATGTTGAATGGTGAAGTGATTCGTTTGGATGGTGCGATTCGGATGGCACCCAAGTGATCAGAATCACCGTAGCGCCGCGCGTTTGAAACTTCAGCAAATCCTGTTCAGTCAAGGCTTCGGTACGCGCCGGGAATGCTCCGCGCTCATCGCGCGAGGCGCGGTGTCGATCAACGGCGTTGTGTTGACGCGGATGAACGAGAACGATGCGTTCGACACAAGCGGGCTCGTGTTCTCGGTGAGCGGTGTCGAATGGACGTTTCGCTCGCCTGCGTATCTGATCCTCAACAAACCAGCCGGCTACGAGTGTTCACACAAGCCCACGAGTTGGCCTAGCGTGTACGAACTTCTGCCAGAACCGCTTCGCAATCGCCCCACAAAAAGCGCGACCAACGGAGTGCAGGCAGTGGGTCGTCTCGATCAAGACACGACCGGCTTGCTCATTTTCTCTGACGACGGACAGTTCATACATCGCATGGCTTCACCGAAATGGCATGTGCCGAAACGCTACGTTGCGCAATGCGCGCGGGAAGTAAGCGAACAACAACTCGCAGCGCTCCGCGCTGGGGTTGTTCTCAATGATGAGCCACAACCCGTCAGGGCGCTGGCTGCAGAATCACGCGGTGCGCACGAAATGGAACTCACCATTGCCGAAGGCAAATACCATCAGGTAAAGCGAATGATTGCCGCTGTAGGCAATCACGTCGAGTCGCTACATCGGCCGCAGATTGGATCGCTCACGCTGCCAAACGATCTTAGCGAAGGCGATTGGCGCTGGCTTTCTGAGGACGAATTGGCGCTTGTCGCGCCTCGTTAAAATCGATAACAACGCGCACTATTTTGTGCCCCAAGCGTTCACTAAGGATTCGCACGTGTCGCAACCCGATCTCTCGAAACTCACACTCAACAAATCAGCACCGCAACAAGCGCTTGCCAAACGCAGAAAAAAGCGGCTTGCAAAATGGGTGGTGATTGGAATTGCGATTGCGGTCGCCGCGGGTCTATTCGTTACCAAGCGTGCGAGCGCACCTACCGAAGTTGAAATTGGATCGGTGACCACAGCGTTCCCCACGCAAGGCTTCACACTGTTAAACGCCACTGGCCGCGTCGTTGCGGCAAAAAAAGCAGCGGTTTCAACCAAGGCGACGGGGCGTCTAGAGTTTCTGGGTGTGCAAGAAGGCTCAAAAGTCAAAGCGGGTGACGTGATCGCGCGCATCGAGTCGTTTGACGTGAACGCAACCAAAGATCAAGCCCGCGCGGGCGCACAGGCCGCACGCGCGAATCTGGAGCAGGGGCGCGCGGAATTAGTCGATGCCGAAGCGAATTTCAAGCGGCAACAGGAATTGTTTGAAAAGAAGTTCGTCAGCGCTGCAGTACTTGACACCGCGAAGGCGCGCGTTGATCGCGCACGCGCGTCCATTTCAAGTTTGAACGCGGCGATTGGTGTTGCCGATGCGCAAACGCGAGCGGCGGGCGTAAGCGTTGAACAAACTTTGATTCGGGCGCCTTTCGATGGCGTGATACTGACAAAGAATGCGAACGTGGGCGACATCATCACTCCGTTTTCCTCCGCGTCCGGCTCGATTGGCGCTGTGGTTACGATGGCCGACATGACCACGCTTGAGGTTGAATCCGATGTGGCAGAAGCCTCGATTGGAAAAATCGTAGTGGGCGCACCCGCTGAGATCACGCTAGATGCGTTGCAGGACGTTCGCTTACTTGGGGAAGTCTCGCGCATCGTGCCGACCGTCGATCGCGCGAAGGCCACGGTGTTGGTGAAGGTGTCGTTCGTGGAGAAAGATGATCGGGTGTTGCCCGATATGAGCGCGAAGGTTTCATTCCTGAAGCAGAAGCCAGTGGACGCAGATCGCAAACCCGTCGTTGTTGCGCGCAAAGAAGCGATCGTCGAGCGCGATGGCAAGCCGGTGATCTTTGTGGTGACAGACAACAAAGCCAAGCTAACGGCGGTCAGCAAAGGTCGTGAAATTGGCGAACTCGTTGAAGTGAGCGGTGTAAAGGCGGGCGATAAAGTTGTGGTGAAACCTAGCGATAAGCTAAGCGACGGCGCGAGCGTCGCGCAGGCGGCAAAGAAGTAGATGAGCATGCCAAACACGCTCGTTGAAATTCGAAATTTATCGAAGAGCTATACGCGCGGCGATCAGGATGTGCCTGTGCTTATGGATATCACGCTCGACATCCCTGAAGGCGATTTCATCGCACTCATGGGACCGTCGGGCTCGGGGAAATCAACGCTGCTCAATCTCATCGCAGGCATCGACAAGCCAACTGCGGGGACGCTGCGCGTGGCTGGGCTCGATATTGCAGAGCTCTCTGAGGCCGAACTCGCCGACTGGCGCGCGCAAAACGTAGGCTTCATTTTTCAGTTCTACAACCTAATGCCTGTATTAACGGCGTTTGAAAACGTAGAGTTACCGCTAATGCTCACCGATCTACCACGTAGTGACCGACGAGAGCGTGTGAAGCTAGCGCTCTCGCTTGTCGGTTTGTCGGATCGCATGAGCCACTACCCCAACGAGCTCTCAGGCGGTCAACAACAGCGCGTGGCCATCGCTCGCGCGATCATTACCGACCCCACGCTCATCGTCGCCGACGAGCCCACGGGCGATCTTGATAAGAAGAGTGCGGAAGATGTGCTCGGATTGCTGCGCCAGTTAAACGAAGAAATGGGCAAGACGATAATCATGGTCACGCATGATCCAGGAGCGGTCAAATCAGCCAAGCACGTAACGCATCTTGAAAAGGGTGAGTTGATTGAGAAAACGCGCGTGGAGCGCTAGCTTGTAGCCCTGATGCGCGCATCAGGGCTACGTGTAGGCTCGTGTCACCAATTCCGCCACACAGGCCGGTTTCGCGCTACCTTCCAGTTCAATCGTCACTTCAAACACGGTTTGCACACCGCCTTGAATGGGTTCGCATTCGAGCAATTTAAACTTTGCGCGCAGCCGTGAATCGACTTTTACTGGTGTGATGAAACGCACGCGGTTGGTCCCGTAATTTATTCCCATTTTCACGCCTGAATAGGCGATGGTCTGGTGCTTAAAGTAAGGCACCAGCGAAAGCGTGAGGAACCCGTGGGCGATCGTAGTTTTGAACGGTGATTCTCTCGCGCAACGCTCGGCATCAAGGTGAATCCATTGATGATCGCCGGTTGCGTCTGCGAACTGGTTGATGCGATCTTGGGTGATCGAGAGCCAATCGGAAGTCGCGATTTCTTCTCCGATACGCGCCTGCAGGTCACTTAAAACAAGCGTAACAAGTGGATTCAAGGTAACTCCAGAAATTCATCAATGCGCCCATTTTCATTGGGCTAAGCGGCGTATTTTATTTTATTTCGACAGGCCACGTTTATTGCGCTATGGCCCAAGTTAAGCGGCCCATACAAATGAAAATTGACTGCATAATTTCCAACCGAGCACGCGCTGTTGCGTGGGAGTTTATGCCGCTAAAAACTCTCGAATACAACGATTCACTTCGCGAGAATTCTCCCGCAGTAGCCAATGACTCGCGCCTTCGACTTCTTGAATTCGGACATTCGGCACGTGCGATTCAATGTCCTCCAGCAACACCGGTCGCAACGCAACGTCGCCCGTGCCCCAAATGATCTGCGTTGGCACGTTCACACGAAATTGTTCGGGCTTCAACGCCGCAAGTATTTTCTCCGCAGTTCCTTTCGTCTCGTCGGTATCCGGCCGCAGCGGCGAGGCGCGATAGTAGTTCACACCGCCCGTCAATCCGCGCGACCAACACTCACGGTAGCGCGCGCGTTGATCCTGCGCTTTGAGCGACGCCATCGCAGCCAGCCGTTGAAAATTGTTTTCGGCGAGCACAGCTTCCGATCCCTCCGCGCGCAGCCAATTCATGTATTGACTTGCCTCGATCTGGGCAGCGTCGTGCGCGAGTGCTTTCGCGAAACACATCGTGTGCGGCGAATTCGCGACGATGAACTTTTCCATCAGCTCGGGGGATTGCGCCGCTAAGCTCCAAGCAACCGCACCGCCCCAGTCGTGCGCGACGACCGCTTTCACTCGCCCACCAACATGGGCGATGACTGCGCGCAAGTCGTCGAGCAATAGGGGTGCCTTATACGCGGCGACGGCCTGCGGTTGCGAAGACAAGTTAAAGCCGCGAAGGTCGATCGCATAGCAGCGATAGTTGTTTGCAAATTCGGTTAGCTGATGAATCCAGCCGTACCAAAATTCGGGGAAGCCATGAACAAACAGCAAAGGCGGCGCATCGAGTGGCCCACACGCGGCAACGTGTAGTCGAACCTCGCCTGCCACAGGGCAGACGCGGCTAACAAACAGAGATTGGGTATCCATTCCTCAATTTATCACCGTGCGATCACTTAACACCCATTGAATTTCCCCTGTGCCCGTCTCGCCAACGCAGCAACAACTATTCGACAGTCAACTCGCGTAAACGCTGGTTGATTTCTTTGCGGGTATTTTCGTTGAGTCGCGGCCAAGCAAGGGCGCGTTGAAATGCAATTTTTGCTTGCGCTTTGTCTCCCTTGCCTTGATAGGCAAGCCCGCTACGGTATTCAGTGGCAAAGCTGCCTGCTTTATCGAGTTTTGCGGTCGTTGCGAAACTTGCGAGTGCTGCGTCCCACTCTTTGGCCTCAAGCTGGGCTCGACCGAG
This sequence comes from Betaproteobacteria bacterium, assembly GCA_013298695.1. Lineage (GTDB taxonomy): Bacteria > Pseudomonadota > Gammaproteobacteria > Burkholderiales > Casimicrobiaceae > Casimicrobium. The sequence continues at coordinate 174,819 of JAAFIS010000002.1, read as the reverse complement.
GAAAAAGTGAGCGGCGATCGCATCGGGCGCACCGGAGGCAACCCGCTGGAAAATGCTTTTTGCTTTCTCAATCGATTTCGCTTGAAGATGACCGAGCCCCACCGCGAGCCAGGCGCTGGTGAGCCGATCACCGGCTTCTCCGCTTGCTGCCTTAATAGGCGAAATTAGTTTCTCGGCCAGATCGGGATTTTTCTCATAGAGCGCAATGTTCGCATTGAGCAGTGCCGAGTACTCCGGCGAAATGCTTTGCCCAGCCTGCGCAAGCTCGCGCGCTCTGCTGGTCGAGCCCCCCGCGACTGCGGGCGCTTGCAGATAAAACTGAATGAGATCGCGTCGCGCTTCGAAGCTTTTTGGATCAAGCTCAAGCGCCTTGGTGAACAGCTCGCGAATGCGACCAACCGAACCCATGGCCTTCAATATCCCTGCTTCCATCGCATTCACGCCCAGCAAACGCGCCGCCATCAGGTGACAAATCGATGACGACGGTATCGTCGAGATGCAGCGCTCCATCGACTCATACGCTTTGGTGCGCGCGGCGGACTCGTTCTTGTTGAGCGCGCTGATCGCAAGATAAGCGTAGGCCGTTTCATCACGAGGATTTGCGGCAACGCGCTCGCTGGTGATTCGTTCGACGTCTGCGAGTTTGTTGCTCTTCAACAGCTCATCGAGCGCGCTGTCTTTGCGAGTGGATTCCGCGCAAACTAGTGTAGCGATACAGCAGAAAAAAATTACCAAAGCGAAAGGACGTAGCGATGAAGAGATTTGCATTGCGTGTAATGTGTAAAAAGCTGGTACTTGGGAACGCTGTTCGAGCAGCATACGTTGACGTTCGTGGCGCACAATCGAGTGACGACACACATGCTATCTGGTGCCATCGTACGCTACCAATCCGTTTTGCTTCGTATCATTGGTGCCCCGGTTAGTTTTGTCGCACCAGTTCGACTAACAATTTTTTTGAGGAACCTTATGAAACTCTACTACAGCAACGGCGCTTGCTCCCTTTCTCCGCACATCGCGCTGCGCGAAGCGGGTCTTCCGTTTGAATTGGTTCGCGCCAGTACAAAAACGCACAAGCTTGATGATGGCACTGATTACTACACGATTAATCCAAAAGGCTCGGTGCCGCTGCTAGAGCTCGATAACGGCGAGCGCTTGAGCGAAGGCCCGGCCATCGTTCAATACATCGCTGATCTTGCACCGAATTCGAAGCTTGCGCCGCCGAACGGCACCTTTGAGCGATCGCGCTTGCAGGAATGGTTGAACTTCATCACTAGCGAATTGCACAAAGGCTTTTCCCCGCTCTTCAATCCAGCCACCCCAGAGGCCTACAAACCCATCGCTATCGAAAATCTGAAGAAAAGGTTTTCTTATGTTGACGGCAAGCTTGAGGGCAAAAACTATTTGATGGGCGACACGTTCACTGTTGCCGATGGATATTTGTTTACGGTCACTAACTGGGCACGATTAGTCAAAGTTGATTTGAGCGAATACAAAGATCTGGGTTCCTTTATGGAACGTATGGCCGCTCGCCCGCACGTTCAGGAGGCGCTCAAGGCGGAAGGTTTGCTCAAATAAGTATTCTGCGCGCGACTGGGTTTACTCAGTCGCGCAGGAAGAGCGTTTGCAGTGGAATTTCTCCAACTTGCCTTGACCAATGTCCGTGAATTCTTGGATCAAACTGCGCGCCTGCGGGCAAAACGTCCGCTGAGTAAAAGTGGTCACCCGCAGCGAAAAAGCGCGAGCTGCCATCTTGGAGCCCAATCTCCATTTCACCCTGCAAGATGAACACCCACTGCGGTGTGCCAGTGCAATGAAATTCGCTCGCGAAACCTACCGGGCTTTCGCGCAACTGGTACTCGCTCGCAGCAAAAGCCGCAGAAAGTCGCGCTTGCGGTTTGCCTTCGTTGAGTGGGATCACTTCATCCCGCCAGCGTGCGAAGCCGTCAGCATCGGTAAACAGCACGGTCTTATTAAATGTGGTCATGGTGGCTTTTTATGAAAGGCGCCCGCATAATTCGACCACAAAAAAGAAAAAGATCGGAATGCACACAGGAGTTACACAACGTGCTTTGCCGACCTCACTACTTATTGCGCTTTATCACGCTCGCCGCGTTTTTTTCAGGCAGTTGTGCTCACGCTGTTGAAAGGTGGGTTGCAACCACGGGTGATGATGGCGCAGTCGGCACGCAAATAGCGCCTCTCAGAACGATTAACGCATGCGCTCAACTCGCAGAGGCGGGCGACAGCTGCATCATTCGCGCGGGTGTTTATCGCGAAACCGTTCGACCGTTGCGCTCCGGAACCCCAACTGCGTTGATCCGATTCAAAGCGTACGCCGACGAACGTGTTGTGGTGTCGGGTGCCGACCCAGTGGTCGGTTGGACGGCGCATCAGGGCAGTATCTACAAGGCGACGATCTCACTACCAATCAGCGGCCATGCCGACACAGGATTTCTCGCAAATCAAGTATTTGTTAACGGCGAAATGATGATTGAGGCGCGTTGGCCCAACATGTCAACGCAAGTAGGCAGAGAAAGCGATCTGATGCGGCCGGTCTACGCCGGAGGTGGCGTAAGTTCGCCGACCGACTTAAACGCGGTGGTGAGTAACGGTGACATCCCTCTGATCTCGGAGCCTTGGGCTGGCGCGACCGTGTGGACGAGTGAGTGGTACACCGCGCGCACTGGCACCATCACCGGCGGCAGCGGCACATCGCTCAACGCAACGATGACCGCAGTTTGGCAGCGCGGTGGATTTTGGTTTTATCTTTCAAACAAACTCGCCTTGCTCGATGCCCCGCGAGAGTGGTTTTACGGTAGCGGGCAGCTCTATTTGTGGGCTCCATCCGGAGTCTCGCCGCAGAACGTGGAAGCAAAGCAGCGAAACTTTGCATTTGATTTGACCGATCGCTCGCACGTCGAAATTCGTGATCTATCATTTTTTGCTGCGACGGTCACTACCAGCGATTCGAGCGCGGGCGTTGTGATCGACAACGTCACCGCGAAGTATTTGTCGCACCACGCAACCTTACCGGAACCGCCCGTTTCGGAGTGGAGTGGATACGCCGCGTCGCGCGGTGATTTGTGGCTCGCCGCGCATGCGCACGACACCGGAATTCAGCTCCGCGGCACTGCGCACACGTTGAAGAATAGTCGTTTGACTTGGAGCTCGGGCAACGGCGTATTGCTGAAGGGGTCGGGCCACACGATCCGCAATAACGTGATCGAGAACACAAATTACATGGTGTCCAACGCGGCTGCGATTCGCATCAATGGCGGCAATCACTTGATTCAATACAACTCGATCAATCGAACTGCGCGAGACGCGCTGATTGTCGACTGGCACACCACGAGCTACGACTTCCCGAATTCCGAGATCGCGTACAACGACATCGCAAACTTCGGGATGTTATCGACGGATCTCGGCGCGATTTACCTGTGCTGCTACATCAACATGGCAGGCACGACGATCCATCACAACCACGTCCACGACGGCTACGGGTTTAGCCCGTTCTGGGGCACGCGTGGCATTTACTTTGATATCGAAAGCTTCAACAGCACCGTGCATCACAACGTAACTTGGAATCTAATGTTTGCCTCCGACGGGGCAAGCTTCCTGGGCGGCAGCCAGCGCGGCTATCACCGCATCTACAGCAACACTTTTGCAACCCAGATGTTTGTGGATGCCGGGCTTGAAGCGCGCAACAATATCTTTCGAGGTGACGCTTCAATTGCGACCACAAACGCGTCTAACAATTTGTTTAGCGCCACGGACCCGCTCTACGCCGACGCTGCAAACGCAAATTTCTCGCTCGCGTCGAATTCACCCGCAATTGACGCTGGCGTTGTTGTGCCCAGTATCACCGAAAACTTTGTGGGCGGCGCGCCCGATATCGGCGCCTATGAACGCGGAGCACCACGATGGAAGCCAGGCGGAGTCGACGTCAACGCTTTGGCGACACAATGCCCGTTTGATATCGATCGCTCGGGAAGTGCAAGCGCCGCTAGTGACGGCATTATCTTGTTGCGCTACGCGCTTGGCTATTTTGAATCGACCCTCGCGCATCCCGCGAGCGATGTAGCGGCATCAAGTGCGGTGATCCGCGATAGTCTTTCACGCGATCTTCCGCGTTTGGATATTGACGGCAACGGAAGTGTTGATGTGAATGATGCAATCATCGTTGTGCGACATTTGCGCGGGATGTCAGGCGCAGCACTAACCAATGGCGTGGCGCTTTCGGGTTCCCGTTCAACTAACGCGTTAGTCAGCCAATACCTTGCAAGCGGATGCCCCGCGCCTTAGGCGGCTCGCGCGCATTATTTTTTGAACAATCGTTTAACAATGTTTACCAACACCGCGCAGACTCCACCAACGATGATGCCTGCCAAAAGGTCTACGGCTGTAGACGCAAAGAACTTGAGCGCCGCGGAATTCGCGGCGAATGACGTGAGCAGAGCTTCGACCGCGTGATAGAGCGGCGAAATCCCGTGCAATACGATGCTGCCGCCCACCAAAAACATCGCGGCCGTGCCCAACACTGAAAGTGTTTTCATCAGCCACGGCGCAAACACCAATAGAGCGCGTCCAACGGCCTGCGCGGCACTGCTGCTGCGTTGAGTCAGCGCGAGGCCAGCGTCGTCGAGCTTTACGATGCCGGCGACTAAGCCATACACACCGATTGTCATCGCAACCGCAACTATCGACAGCACCGCGACTTGTTTCGCGAACGGTTCGGCTGCCACGGTACCAAGCGTGATGACAATGATTTCCGCAGACAAAATGAAATCAGTGCGAATTGCGCCCTTAATTTTGTCTTTCTCAAACTGCACCATGTCAACATTTGGATTGGAGAGCGCTTCGAGTTCCGCCTTGTGACGTGCTTCGTCTTCTTCCTTCGAATGAAAAAATTTGTGCGCAATTTTTTCAAACCCTTCGTAACAGAGAAACGCGCCACCGAGCATGAGCAGTGGCGTGATTGTCCAAGGTAAGAATGTAGCGAGCGCTAGCGCGGCAGGCACCAAGATTAATTTGTTGACGAACGAGCCCTTGGCAACCGCCCATACTACCGGCAACTCGCGATCCGCCTTGACGCCGGAGACCTGCTGCGCGTTGAGCGCAAGATCATCGCCAAGTACACCGGCTGTCTTTTTTGCAGCAACTTTGGAAAGCACCGCGACATCGTCAAGAATGGTGGCGATGTCGTCGAAGAGGGCAAAGAAACTGGAAGCCATAACGCAGCGAATACAAGTCGAAAACGATTCGATTGTATTCGCTGCTTGATGTGTTGAACGGCTACTTGAGTGGAATGCAAATCGCTGTGCGCAATTGTGCGGGTGTGACGCTATCGCCTTCGCACAACGCGCGGGCGAACTCCTGTACGCATCAGAAGCTTGCCAGTGACGCGATCTTCGCAATCGGCAGCAAGCTCGTGATCAGCGACACTGCGGCCATGTGCAAGCGTCGCCGCCTGAGCGTATAGACCAACGTTTCGCCGATCATCGACACATACACGCGATGGAAGTGATACGCCGACAAATGCGCTTCTTCAGCCAGGCGATGAATGTCTAACGGCTCGTTCAAATGCGCCGTCAAAAATTTAAGCACGCGGTCAATGCGTTCGCTATAGCTTTCGCGAGTTATCGTTTTCATTGAAGTTACCTTCTACTCTTCGGAACGAAGCGTAGATAAAGCGATTGAACAATGTTTGCGGTTTTGTGATTCCGTGTCACTGGCGCCGACTCGGGCGAAACCATGAACGGACCGCTTTCACCATGGCGCGCACTTGCACGCGCGCAGCCTCGCGTAGGCGACGCGCGAAACGCCACGGCGCGCTCGCACGAAGCGTATTCATCCAACCATCTTTCCATGGTTTAAACCAATGATAGAAACGCGCGAACCAGGCGAGTTTCATGAGCGCGGGTTTTGTTAGAGTGAAAATGCGTGCGACGATAGCGGTGCCTACGAGTTTTGCGGCGACGATTACTATCGTTCCCCACATGGCGTGACCGTGCGATAGCAGCCAGAGCGCTGCGAGCTTGACTGGAAACATCGCGATCGATGGCAATACAAAGAGCAGCATCGCGGGGTACGGCGGCAAACGACGAATTTGCGATTCGAGCCATGCCCAGAACGGGCGCCGCGCAAGCCAATCGAAAATGACCGACAGCGCCGACCAGCCCCATTCGTAAAACATCACGATGAGAGCGAGCGGTAATTGCAGCGCTTTAATCAGTAGGCTTCGCATGCAGCGAATGTACTTCGCCGAGCCCACGCGTCGAGCGCGGCGCGATAACTTACTGCGATACGCGACGAACACGCGCAGTGGCGAACCAATGGGCGTACGCGAATGACGATTAACGACCTGCGAGCTTTTTAGCCAGATAACGCCGGATCAATATATAGATAAAGCGGGCTAACGACTAAATATAAAAACAAGGCTATCGCCCAATTAAATTGGGCGATAGCCTGTGGCGCTGTAACGATGTTTTCACGTTTAGGAATCGCCGATCATGCGTCGCAAACTACTGCCCTTGTCCGAGTGCGAAACCGCGTTCGCCATCAAACGTGCAAAGGTTTTCGGTTTTAATCACATCAAAGCCTGCCTCAGTCACATTACTCAAAATTGAGATGATGTCGCGATGGCTGATGAAGTCTTTGTCGGAGGCTGACACAAAGCGGCAGCGCCAGTGATCGGTGCAAAACGTTTCTGGGAAACCGCCGGGGAACACTTTCACGCCGCGATTGGTGATCATCTGCAACGAGAGCGCGTGGGTGCCAAGCGCTTTGAGCGCGTTGCCTAGTTCATCAGGCGTTGAACCCGTGTTGTGCAAGAAAACGTCCACACCGACGATGTGTTTCTTTGCGGGCGCAGCGCGCACGTAGAGCGGCTTTTCGCGCTTGGTAACGACCGCAGGATTCACGTAACTCACTGCGGCGAACACGTTGGGTTTGCTGCCGAGGCGATCAATAACGGCTTGCGCGAAGCTTGCTGTGCCGACAGTTTTCGTGGTGCGCTCGCCTTGCAAGTCAGCGGTTTGAATGCCGTCTTCAATCGTGCGCAACCACGCGTTGTGAATTTTTGCGGCGACATCGGCCTGCCGAACGTGAACGAGCATCATCACCGCTGCGAGCAGCAATCCGCTCGGGTTCGCCACACCGCGACCTGCGATATCAGGCGCGCTGCCGTGAATGGCTTCGAACATCGCGACGTGTTCGCCGATGTTGGCTGAACCTGCGAGACCGACGCTGCCCGTCATCTCAGCGGCGATGTCAGAGATGATGTCGCCATAGAGATTTGGCGTGACGATCACATCGAAGCGCTCCGGTTTCGTCGCGATCCGTGCCGCGCCAATGTCGATGATGTAGCGCTCTTTCTGAATCTCAGGATACTCTGCGCCGATGTCTTCAAACACCTGATAGAAAAGCCCGTCGGTCATCTTCATGATGTTGTCTTTCACCATGCAGGTGACTTTTTTTCGACCGTGGCTGCGTGCGTATTCAAACGCATAGCGAACAATTTTTTCGCAACCCGGACGCGTGATGAGCTTCAAGCATTGAAACACTTCATCGGTTTGACGATGCTCGATGCCCGCGTAGAGGTCCTCTTCATTTTCGCGAACGATCACCATGTCCATCTTCGGGTGCAGCGTGCTCACGTAGGGCGCGTAGCTCACACAAGGGCGCACGTTGGCGTAAAGGCCGAGTGTTTTGCGAACGGTCACATTCAAACTTTTGTAACCGCTGCCCGAAGGCGTCGTAATCGGCGCTTTCAAAAATACTTTGGTACGGCGCAGGCTATCCCAGGCCGACGGCTCGATGCCCGCTGAGTTGCCAGCGAGATACACACGCTCGCCGATTTCAATCGGCTCCACGGCGATTTGCGCGCCAGCGGCGTCGAGAATCGCAAGGGTTGCCTCCATGATTTCAGGGCCGATGCCGTCGCCGTAAGCCACAGTAACTGGCACTTTGGTGGCAGCTGCGCCTCTCGATTGTTGCTCTGGGTGGGCGAGGAGATCGGTGCTCATGGCGGTTTTCCTTTTGGGATTTGGCAATAAACTGAATTTTGGAGACAATTCAGCAATAAGAAAAATACTTTGTTTTTATTGAAAACATTGAGTAAAAGCTATGAATACGATTCCGAAACGATTGCAGCGCATTACGCCGCAGCAACTTCGCGCGTTCGATGCGACTGCGCGCTTACTCTCGGTCACCCGCGCAGCCGAGTTGTTGCATGTGACGCAACCGACGGTGAGCGTGCAACTTCGTGAACTGGCGGACGCGGTGGGTGAGCCACTATTCGAAACGGTCGGGCGCCGCATTCGGCTCACGCAAGCCGGGGAAGTGATGCAGCAAACGTCGTCGGAGCTTGCTGGGTGTTGGCAGCGCTTTGAATCGCGCCTTGCTGAAATTCACGGCCTCGTGCGTGGGCGTTTGCGCATCGCGGCGGTAACGACGGCCGAATATTTCGTACCTGATTTGCTGGGACCGTTCGCCGACGCGCATCCGGGCGTGGCCATTGACCTCGCGGTGGAAAATCGCGATCGTGTGATTGATCGCTTGCAGAGAAACGTGGACGATATTGCGGTGATGATGTTGCCGCCGGAGGATTTGCCGCTAGAGCGCGCGCCATTTTTGGACAATCCGCTCGTGGTGATTGCGGCGTCGAATCATCCACTCGCAGCGAGCGAGAAGCGAATTCCCCTCGCACGCCTTGCGAAAGAACGATGGCTGTTGCGCGAAGCGGGCAGTGGCACGCGAATGGCCGCCGAACAATTTTTCGCTGAAACCGATTTCGCGCCGAATATCGCGATGAGTTTAGGCAGTAACGAGGCGATCAAACACGCGGTGCACGCGGGGCTCGGCATCGCGGTGTTATCGCGGCTCGCGGTGACCAACGAACTCGCGAATAACAAAGCCGCCTCAACCGCATCGACGAAAACCGCGCGCAACAAACGCAACGGACTCGTCGAACTCAACGTCAGCGGCTTTCCGATCAAGCGTCAATGGTCCGTTGTGTGGCGACGCGATCAACCGCAATCGGCGGCGGCGAAGCGATTTGTTGATTACCTGCGTGAAGCAAAAATTTCCTAATTTCAGATGGCTAGCAAAATCCGCGATCTCCCAATAGTTCGGGGCGATAAGGCAGTTAACTGTTTATTGCGAAAATAGCCGTAAATGAATCTGAAGTCCAATTAAATTGGGTGATCGTGGATAACGCTGTTTCGCAAGAATCTCAGTTTTCGGTCTAAACCTTCTGCCCTTTAATCATCGACATCACGTCACCCATGTTCACGCTGCGCGCCTTTTCCTGAATTTGCGGCGCGTACTTCGCCTGCAATTCTTTGGCTGGCGTAAGCAATTGATCAAAGGTCTGTTTGAGTACATCGGTAGACATCGTGCGACCGCCGCCGTAGTAGCGTTTCGCGAGTTGGCCGAGTGCATAGGTTGACGCAAATGAGAAGGCCATGCCCGTCGCGCTCCGTGCGACCCCTTCAACCGCGCCACGCGCGAGGCCGCCGACTAAACCGCCAGCGAGTTTGCCGAATAAACCGCCGATTAGCTTGCGGCCCGCTTGCTCGAGATACTGCGAGGCAAGCCCGACGCCGACTGTTGCCAAAAACTCTTTGACGTGACCGCTATCGAGCTCGTACCCATACGATTTGCCGATGTTGTAAACCAAGCGCGTTTGCAGCGGAATGATCGCCATCGTCGCCCACGACTGCGGCAACAGTTCGAGCGCACCGTTCAAGATTGACGAATTCAAAATGGTTTTATCGAGCGCGGCTTCTTCGGGGCGAAGCGGCGTTACAGCGCTCGTCACCGCTGCACCCACGGCAGCCGCGCCCACGGCAGCCGCACCGACCGCCGCTGCAGGAATGTGTGCAGCATCCGCGATCGCATCCGCGTCGCTCGCAATCTTCGTGGCTTCGGCTTCACTCAATCCAAGTTTCGTGCGAAGCGTTGCGAGGAACGCGCGCTCCGCATCCGTCTGCTTGCCATCGGAATCGATTACATGCACGGCCATTTCGTAAGCAAGATGTTTTGCTTCGACATCGGTCAACGTGGCTGCCGCTGAATCGAGAGTTACGCGTTTGAACAGCACATCTTGATAGAGCTGCGGAATGTTTAACGCTGCCGCGCTGCCGCCTGCCCCCGCAAGTGATTCTGCGATTTGCTTGAGCTGTTCACGTTCGCGTTCGTCCTTGTTGCCGTCGGCAAACGCTGCCATGAGACAAAGGGTGAGGATTGATTTTTGCTGGTCGACGTTAATCATTTGGGCGCTCTTGATGGATGTGTAAGGTGAACTACGTTACGACTATCTATGACGTATTGCTGCTAATTCAATAGCAAATTCGCGAAACATAACGCCGATTCGTCGCCATTATCTGCGACTCATCGCACCGCGCTCGCGGGCGTTGCAATGGCTGCCTAGCATCACTTCATTCACTGTTTTTCGACCCAAAAAATACGCGGGAGTTCGCATGCAAACGAAACTGATTTCTTCTTTGATCGTCGCACTCGTTGCAGCGGCCGCCGCCAGTGCACTAAGCTTCACCACAACCGCAGCCTCTGCCGAAACGCGCATATTCGGTTTCAGCTTAAAAACGGTTGTCGGTTCGGGCAAACCAGCGACCGAGCAGCGAACAATTACCGCGTTTGATCGCATCGAAATCAGCGATGGTATTCAAGCCACGTTGAGGCGTGCTTCGTCGCCATCGGTGACAGTAACCGCTGATGACAACATCGCACCGCTCGTTGATACGCGCACCAACGGATCAACGCTAATCATCGGTATGCGCAAGGGCTCGAACGTACGCACGAAGTCGGCCATATCTGTCGCAGTGGGCTACACGAACTTAGATCGCATTGTTGTGCAAGACGGCGTCCGGGCTGACGTTGATGCGCTCACAGCGTCTGCGATGTATGTGAAGGTGTCTGATGGTGCGGCGCTCGATGTGAAAAGCATTACAGCACAAGATGTTGAAGTCAATGTGTCGGACGGGGCATCCGCACGGATCGGTGAGATTTCTAAGGTAGAGCGTCATCGTTATCGTGTTGCCGATGGCGCGCGGCTCACGCTTGAAGGTGCGGTTGGTGGTCGCGCGATCATCGTGGTGAAAGACGGTGCGCGACTTGCTGCGCGCGGCATGAATGTGTCGAACGTCGACGTTTCAATCTCTGACGGGGCGAGCGCACAACTCGTGGGCTCCTCGACCGATCAAACGTTTAAGTTAAGCGACGGTGCATCGGTTGACGCGCGAGATTTGCGCGGCATGACGGTTGTCGCTCGGGTCACTGATGCGAGTAGTTTGGAGCTTGGCGTTGTCCAGAAAATCGACTTGCAGGTGAGCGATGGCGGCAGCGTGCGCTACACCGGTGAACCGCAGATGATGGTTAAAAAAGGCGACGGCGGCTCGGTTCGAAAATACTAAAAAGCTATAACAGCGATTAGCTGCAAACCCCTACGGTATAGGGCGTGACACCGTTATGCGGGGATAAGCGAGGTTTGGCTAAACATAATCTGCGACCCAGTAATCACGGCGATTTATCAAAAATTACGGATGTCAGTTCGGAAACAACACCGTAGCTAGTGCGAACGCGATTCCCGCGACTGTGGAGACGATCATCGCCGGAAAAATGTAGAGCACGTATCGCCAAATCGCGCCCCACCAAGTCACGCTAAATGCGTGTTTTGCAGCGATCACCGACCAGATCATCGAAAGCACTGCTAGCGGGAAATAAAGCACCGGCGCGTTGATGATGTACGGGATCGTCAAAATCAAGCAACCTGCGGCCGTTGCGTGCAGCACGAACACGAAGTGTGCGGCGTAAGTCAGTCCGCGACCCGCATAAAGCATCCAGTTCAGCAGCGCCATCACCGGAACCAGAAACGCGAACAGGGCCGAATAGTTCTTGCTCATTGCGCGCATCGTTTTTTCGTGAATCTCCCGCGCCTGTAGTTCACTCAAATGTTGTGTACGTGCTTTTAGCCACGATGACAGCCAAGTCGGCAGCGCCTGAGCGATCGCCTTTCCGGTTTCTTGACCGGCCTGGCGAGCGGTGCTGGGTTCGCCGTCCGATTTGGCGGCATCGGGCTTTGTGTTTTCTGGCCTCAGTGAAAAATTAGACGATTCAACTTCAAAACTTGGCTTACCCTGCCAAGTTCTAATCGAATTGTTTACGCTGATCACTGCAACGAAGGCAAACATGCAGAGCAAATAAACGCGAACGGGATGCGCGTATCGCAGCCGCTGACCCGCGAGGTAGACGCGGGTGAGTGTGCCCGGTTTCAGTAACAAGGTGCGCAACGATTCGAGCAACTTGCCCGACGGCGACAGGGCGCTGCGTAGCAGCTCGCCAGCAATCTCGCTCGTGGTTGGCATCGCTGGCCCGTACTTCTGCCCGCATTGAGGGCAATACAAGCCCTCGAACACCGTGCCACAGTTTAAACAAACCTTGCTCATATGCGCTGCACCCCCGATTGGCGTAACGCATGATTATTCCAGAGCGACCTCGTTTACCTCAAGGCGTGGTGTGAGCGACTGCGAAACGTCTAGCGCGAAGCGTATCCAAACGCTGCCGCACCCGCCGCAGCGGAGAGCGCGGTGACAACGGTGCCCCACGTGATGTCGAGTAACGCTAGATTTAATGGCCACGCTTTGAGCGTTGCAAGATTGGTGAGGTCATACGTCGCGTAGGCAACCAACCCCAACGCCGCGCCCCACATGAGTGCACGGGAGACGCTACCGCCCACGTCCGGACGTGCGATCACGAGCGCGACGATGCCGATGACGTACATCACATAAAAAATGGCAGCGGGCACTAGGCCAATCGGCTCGCGCATCAGCTCTGGAATTTCCGACTTAAAGAGTTTCCCCATGACGGTAGTGAGCCACAGCACGTCGAGTGCGAGCAGTACCACCGCGGTGGCGAAGAAGGCAGCAATGAGTGGTTTCATGTCGGTTTCCATACGGACTTACGCTTTTGAATAGGATACGGCAACACTCGCTACGAGTGTAACGAGTGCACGCTAGTAATCTCAGTCAGTGATCACAAAGCGTTCAGTCATGCGCTCAAGTGTTGGTGATTTCTTTGTGTGATCCTAAGCCAATGGGTTCGCCCGCTACAACGGACGCCGCCATCGCCAACAGCTTTACGACGCGGCTCGATGGGCCGTCCCATAGTTCCGCGTCGGTCACATCGATACGCAGTGCAACCAAGCTCGGGTCATCGACCCCGTCTGGAAACCACGGCTTTGCCATCGGGGACCATAGTTCGCGAATGCGCGCACGGTCAGTAATGACACGTCCCGAGCCTGAGAACGACACATAAGTTGACTTCGAATTGTCGGCGAACGCCACCACCACGCTATCGAGCGAAACCATCTCCGGCAAGTCGGATTTAGTGACATACCAAATCGATCCTTTTTCGTCCATTTCGATGGGCATCATGGGGCGCGCGGTGAGTTCGAACGTATTGAAATCGGCCGCGCAGAGCATTGATGCGCCGACAGATGCCGCCTGCTCGGCGACATCTTGCATCTCGGGATTCAGCTGTTTTGCTACTTTCATCTATACATACCTTTCTTGTGCATTGCCTTTACTTGCCTGGCGCGCGCGAACGCTCTGCGGCTTCTTTCTCCGCTTCACGAAGCTCATTTGCCTCCGCGCGCGACTCAGGCGCCGCGTCCGCCGCGTCTTGCGCAACGTCAGCGGTCTCCAGATAGGTGTCAATGCGGTCTTGATAACCCCGAGTGCCTTCATAGCTGCCTTCGCCCACGGGGAATCCGTCCACGGTGTGTGGCAAAGGGTCGTTCGGCACCTCGGGCGGTGTGCGCATCGGCTCCTCAACCTTTGGCGGCATCGTTGGATTGACTGGCGAAGGGTCAGGGCGGGTGTTGGGACTATGCATGTGAGCTCTCCTTGGAACGAAGCTTCAGAAATGTTGCAAGCGATTTGCGAAGTGCAGTTCGAGATGCAACCAATGTGGAGAGAAGAATAGGTCGCCGTGCGCGCAACGAATGTCGTCGGGCGCGGAAACGTTGTGTCAGCGGAGACCTACGCATGTAATAAAGAGCAGGTTGATAAGTGCTGATTCTTATGACGTAAATGGCAATAAAGCGCCGTTATAAACAGGCTAAGGGGAGTATTGGTATAGTTATCGATATATCGACTAAATAGCTTTATACCCCAATAAATGTGGGATAAAACGAGCTGCCCCGTAGTTCCCAGACGGTCTAATTAAGAGGCGCGTAAGCGTGCCGCGAAGTGTGCCGGAGTTTGGTCGCCATAGCTGAAGCATCGTCACATCACTAACTGGGCACGCGTCATTTGCGCAACTCACTTTGGTTCCATTCAACTTTCAAAATTGATAGGTTCGGCGAGTTGACGTTGTCATAAACGGGAGGCCAGAATGCCATCGTCATACATAAATCAACGATGGGAACGTACATGAAGTTCGTTATTCTTTTGGCCGCGCTATTCTTTCCGTTCGGTACGGGACAGGTATTGGCTAACAATCCGTGCTGCCAGCCGATCGTGGTCACTGGGGAAAAAGGAGCCCACCCAAGTCAATGATCCGGGCTACTATGACAACCCGTACGACCCTTATGATCCAGGTGTCACGGCTGGCGGTAAGAGTCCATCTCCCGACCAACTCGCAAAGGACTTTCAACATATCAAGAATGCTAACGACGCGGTTGAAGGCGTGTGTAAACGTAGTGGTGAATCGCCAGCATCATGGCTCACCCGCGCGATAGGTGAAGCAACCGTAGCAAATCAAGGCCAACCAGCTATCCTGAGTGTCATTCGCGACATCGGTGCGATGAACGTCGGGCTTTCGTCGTTTCCCGCGCTGGGCGGTGCAACTTTTGCATCCGGCCAAGCGGGTGTCTCCAGAGGAACTATTAACCCGCAGGATTGCTAATGCCTCAACATCCTAGAGTACGCCTCTACCTAGTCGCTGGCGTGCTCGCCACGATAATCGGCGCGATCTTTATTTACAGGACCGCTTCGTTAGATGACGCGGGCGCAGTTGCGCCCGCAGCGACCTCTCCAACAACTCACAGCACGTCGCCCTCATCATTAGCCCACACAGAGACGCAAACTAGCATCGCTAACGCGCGCGCCGCGCTTTCGGAAGGATCGACAGAAGTCAACTCAACGGCGCTTCCAACAATTTACCAGCAACTATTTGCGTCACCGAATTTTGCCGATGTGTTTTTGCGGGCGTGGGTGAGCAATGACCCCGCGTGGCAATCTGCAGCGATGCGAATGCGCCGCATGTGCGCGGTGATTCCTCGCGAAAAAGCGCTGCAAGCGCTTGTTCCGGTATCTGACGACCCTGCAAAAAAGTTGACCGGCTCCCGCGAAAGAGAGATGCAAATAGACAAAGCGCTTGCGCAATGTGCTGGGATCGAAACGCAACTTGACGTGAAGAACGAACAAGCGCTAGCAGCCCGTCGTCAACTTTTGCTCATGAACTTGGCAGCACCAAGCGAGTCTGACAATGCAGCAATCAAAAACGCCGTCCACGAGGGGCGAATCGAACCTCTAGAGGTGTTAGCCGAAAAGGCAGGGCAACTCGTCTTACATGACTCGGCGTCGCAGTACTCCGAGGCGCAGCGGGTTTTCGCAGCAAGCGCAATCGGATATCTTGCACCCTGCGAGTTAGCCGACATTTGCCGCGAGAATAGCCCGGCTGCAATGGAAATTTGCTATTACTACGGCGCGTGCATCGGTACCGTCCACGACAGGCTCAAGAGTGTCCATGCGACAGCCGGAATCCCCTATGACCTGAGCTTGCACTCGGCGCGCCGCGTAGCAGACTTTTTCGCTTCGCCAACTGCGCAAACCCGCGCCGCACTTGCCAAGCCCATCGAGCTACAGCGTTAAACGGGAACGTTGCACGTAGCTCAACGCGGGCTTTCTGCAACGTATGCAACAAGTGCACTGTGATCAAAAGCGAGCAGAAAGTGAACAAATGACCCGCGAGTTCACGACGCCGTAAACTGCCTCCCCAGCGACGCGGGCATTTGCGTGCGAATCTAGGTGGGGTTGCGTGAGATGAGGACGAGCACAACGATGGTGGAGCGGTTGGGCAGCATCGACACGAATTGCGCAGGGATTTACACGCCCTCGCCTCGCAGGTAGCAGGAGTATCGCCACACCGGCGAACAAGTACGCACCCATGGACGCGCGTGCCGATAACAACGCTGAATTTGCGAATCACATCCACGGGGTTCGTGTAAGAACTGAGTTATGAGAAATCGTATTGCGTTGGGAGTCGTCGTCGCGGCTGTTCTCGTGTCCGTTTGGCTGTTTACCACGGAGCGGCAACCGGTTGCTACTCCACAGACCTCTTCTCAGCCGCAGCGCGAGCAGCCCTTATCCGTGACAACAAGTAGCTTGTTGAATGTCCAAGATGTGGGTAGTGGGAAGGATGGCGCAGCTCAAGTCGCAAGTAGCAGTGAGTCTGGTGTACGTACAAATAGTGCGGAGACGCGGGGCGGTAGTCTTCATCGTTATGTGATCGACAAACATATTGGCGGGCTCATTGACCAATTGAATCAAAGCAGCGATCCGGCAAACTGGTTTGTTTCCAACGCTCTCAACCTGTGGTGTGCATCGGCGGGTTTGATTACCCCCGAAGCCGAGAAAGAGATTCTCCGCGAACTTGGAGCGCAGTCGGCGCAATTTTTGGCGTCGGTCAAAAATCTGAAAATCAGCTGCGAGCACGCGTCGAGTGGTTTAGCAGCCGCACCGAATGTCCGGTATTCCGACCTAAAGTCAAGCGATGCTCGGTGGGTGGCTGCTCGCGGCCTCGAAACATTGCGGCAATCCAATGAGACCGAAGGGCGTCTCGCATTGTTGGAATTAGGCAAGAACTCGGATCTGCTCGCGAGTTGGCTTTCGGTCAGCTCCATGTCGCTCTTAAAGGCGCCAATCTTGGAGGCGCTGCCACATGATGTCCGTGCAAGTGCTATCGCGCTGGCGATGTGCACCGAATCACCGGAGTCGTGTCAAGCGGGTGGACTGATTTCCGTTCACACTTGCATCCTCTCAGCACTCGCTTGGTGTAAAGGCAGCTCAGTAGATGAAGCGGTACTCAACGCACTGCCCAAAGAGCAACGAGTCGCAGCGCAACAAGCTAGCCAGGCGCTCCTAGACGCGATCAAAAGAGGGCAAGTGAACGCGCTAGTCCGGCGACCATAAAGCCCACCGTTTACGTCGGATTAAACGGCTTCCCGAGCGACGTCGGCATGTTGGTGCGAATCCAGACTGGGTTGCGTGAGATGAGCACGAGCACAACGATGGTGACCCTGCACCAGTTTCGGTGATTACTTAGTCTTTCCATCTGACATCTCCTGCAGTATTGTCTACTTTCAAAAATGTCCGGGAATCCCGGATTAGCTCAAACGCGATGCGTCAATCGTTGCAAAGTCTGAGCTTGCGGGCTGCTGCCTAGGTTCTGTATTTTTCGCGCGAACGCAGTCGTGCGCACGAACCTTCGTTACGTGCGCACGAGGCTTTGAAGCGCTTGCGGTTATCGCACTTTCTGGACGGCTGGCAACAGGAGCGTAGCGTCAGTGTTGGGTTTTGACGTGATGTCCGGTGTCTCGCATTTCCACTGACCGTTTTCTTGCTTCGGCAATTTGCCTGGCGCGCAGGTCGGTTTCTGCGACTGATTTTCGGTTGGATTGCGACCAGGGTTTTGCGCGATGTCGAGTTCTTTGCAGAACCAACCTCCGTTTTCCCATTTTGCAACGAGCCCAAGGCGGCAATGGGGCTTCTGAGGCAAACCGTGTGCAGTGGGATCAGCGGCCTGTCCGGCGCTCAAGGTAAGCGGGCGGCACAACCAATTTCCATTTTCAAATTTCGCGATCAGGCCTAGCGCGCAGCTAGGTTTTTGGCTGACAGGCGTGTTTGCTGCCGCAGGTGTTGAGAACGATGAGATCGCGATAGCTGCGAACAATATTTTTCCAGCGAAGAGGAGGTGTTTCATGGATGTGTTCCTTACAAAAAGGGTGTTGGGGATTGAGTGAGTGACGCTGGGTGAGTCGTCACAATCCACAACGCGGTTCAAACATCGCATGAGCGAAATCCGGCCTTGAGCGCGCAGGTATCGGGGGGCGGAAGTTAGCGGCTAGACAAAAAAAAGGCGCCGCAAGCGACGCCTTGAACATTTTCTTTACCCGCGCGCTACGCTAGGTGCTTCTTGAACAGATCCATCGTGCGATCCCACGAGAGCTTTGCAGCGGCTTCCTGAAAGCGCGGCGTGGAATTGTTATGGAAGCCGTGTTGCGTGCCCGGATAGAAATGCGCTTCGTATTTTGCGCCAGCTGCCTTAAGGGCCGCTTCGTAAGCGGGCCACATCTCATTGATTCGCTGATCCGTCTCTGCATAGTGAATCAACATCGCCGCTTTGATGTTTTTCACACTTTCGGTGTCTGCCGCCGCACCGTAGTAAGGCGCTGAGGCTTGCAAATCAGCCCCCATCACCGCAGCCAAATAATTTGACGTGCCGCCGCCCCAACAAAACCCGGTAACGCCTAGTTTGCCGGTAGAGAGCTTATGCGCCTTGAGCCACTTTGCACCGTTCAACATATCAACGCGCAACTTCGCCTGATCAAGCTTCGCCTGCATCGTGCGCCCGTCGTCGTCGTTGCCCGGATAACCACCGAGCGGCGCTAATCCATCAGGTGCCAGTGCAAGAAATCCTGCGGCCGCAGCGCGTCGTGCGACGTCTTCAATGTACGGATTTAGGCCGCGGTTTTCGTGAATGATGAGCACTGCCGGGAACGGCCCGTTGCCCGTGGGCTGCACCAGATAGCCGCGCATCGTGTCGCCGTTTCCACCGGGCGACGGGTAGCTCACGTACGAGGCTTTAATTCGCGGATCGGTGAACGAAATGGTTTGCGCTTTCGCGTATTGCGGCAACAACGAAGAGGCCATCGCAAGCGCGGGAATGCCGAGTGCAGCAAGCGCTGACGCGCGCTTCAAATATTCGCGACGGTCGATGCGACCGTGGCAATACTCGTCGTACAGGTCGTAAACACGTTGATCGATTTGCAGTTGGGTGACTGGTGCGGCGTTCATCGAGCATCCTTTAAGTGAACAGTGGCGCGACTGTAGCGCGTTTTTGGCAAATTGACCACAGATTCAACCGCAATTGAACCGCGATTGAACCAGATTGAAACGCACGCAGACTCAGTGCCTGCCTTCAATTTGTAAACGTTTGGACTCCAACATGAAATCAATCGCGGCCTTTGCTCCTCTCGTCGTAGCGCTGTGCGCCGTTTACGCGTCACCCGCCTCGTCGCAGCTGCCATTCGCACCGTATCACCAGGGCAGCGCTGGTTTAACCCCGCCAACTATAAATGCCACCCCGCGCCCAGCAGCCCCAGCGGCAGCGCTCTACCAGTTACGAGATGGGCGGTTGGTAGCCGGGCCAGTTCCTCGAGGCTTGGTGGCGCAGCCGAGTCCACCCGCGCACGACATTGGTTTTGTTCTGTATCACTCTGCAGCGGGCGACGGCGTTGGCGCGCGAATTTGCATCCAGAACCGTGGCAATGTAGTTTCGCCCCCATTTACCGCGGTGAACCTCATCGAACATTCCACTGACGGCATTTCGTTTGCGTACCGCGAATTTCCGCGATACCGACTGTCCGTGCCTGCGATACACCCAACGATGAGCCATTGCTACAACATCGGCGGCCGCCGCGGTGTGTTTCAGCGCGTTTCTTCGCGCGTTGAAGATTCGAGCGATGACTTCTTTCGTCTGGAACGTGCTGAAGAGCGCTCCGGGTTGCCACGCTATCCGAACGCGCTTTCCCAGTTCATCATCACGCCGCTGCGCTAGCGCAGCACGCGAGCGACACATGCCGTCGGGCTTGTCGGTTACCCGCCTAGTCGGCAGAATTCGGCTTTGCAAATGCTTGCTCGATCCACCGAGCAGCGCTTGCTCGCGTGAGCTTGAACGCGGGCGAAACGCTGACGCACGCTAATACTTCGCCGAGCTCGTTAGTCGCTGATAACGTGGCGCTCGGGTTGTCGTCATCCGGCGTGATTTCGTGAAGCACTGTGATGCGGCCGGCGGCGGCGTCGATCGTTAGATTTTTGCTGAGCGAGGCGCGCAATTGCTGCCGCTGACGTCCTACAAATTCGGTCGCTGTTTTCACGAGCGTGTTGAACGCAAACGCATCGAGCGGTTTCGGATCCTTTTTGTTGCGCCCCATCGTCCAAGGGCCAATCAACGCGGGTTCACGCGCGCCGTCGGCGGTCATCGCAACCGCCCAGCCCTCGTCGTCTTCGTTTTTAATCACCTTCGCCGTCCAGCCATCGTCACACCAAAGCAGTGGCGTGCAGATTTTCGTGGCGTCGTCGGAGGTCTCGGCGGAATGAGCGGTCATGAAATCACTTTCTGGGCATAAATACGGGTGCTGAGCGCTGAACCCGGCAACCCGCAATGTTAGTGAGTTAAGCCATGTCGAGCGCTACTTCCAAGTTGAATCCGGCAGCTGCTCGTCAAGCGCTTTTCCGGGCGCACACTCGGTTGAAAAATATTGCCCGGCCATCCCCCCGATCGCGCCGCGTTGTTTGTAAGTGCCGTTGTAGTTCGCCATCCCGTGTTGCCGCGCTAGCTCTTCAGGAACCCCAAGTAGCGTGGCAGCGCGAACAAATCGCTGAATGGCCTGGCAATCCGTTTTCGCCTCATTCATTTCACCGCGAATATGCATCGCTTCGTGCGTAAACAGATGCACGCTGTGAATGCCTTTAAGCGTCGCCCGGCGTGGATCTTCGAGGTAATCCATTAAATCGCCGCACCACGGGTGTTGGAACACAATTCGGCCGGTTTTTGGATCGGCATGCCCCGCGGCAAATACGTTGGTGTCTAGCGCGGAGTCAACGACGGAATTGCAGTGAACAAATGCTTTGTCAGATTCGGCAAGTATCTTCGCCTTGTCGGAGAGAAACTGTTCAAACTTCCAAAAGCGGATTGGTGTGTACGCGAATGCAGCGGCAATCGCGGCAGTCGTCAATACATACGGAATCGAGATCTTTGGATTGGGCGCCTCGAACCCGCGGCGCGGCACGAATCCGTAAAACACCTCGCGCGCGGCGAGCCACAAAAAGAATGCGCTACAGAACCACCACAACACGAAACACTATCTCCGATCACATTGTTGATTTCACTGCGTCGTGGTCATCAGGCATCGATATCCCATCGCAGCGATGCAGAAATCTGGTTGCCGCTCGCGGCTAGCTCCGCTTCAATACGGTTTGATTGCGAAATGCGTACGCACTATCCGGCTCGCCGGGCTTCTTCACTTCTTTCACTGTGGTCAGCGTATTTCCGCTGCGCACGCTGGTGAGTCGGATGTCGGCTTGCGCGTTACCGTCGGTTCCGGTGCGCGAATAAATCATCGTCCAGTTTTGCAGATCGGTGAATGATTGAACGCTCACGTTTTCAGTCCACGTTTCCACCGGACGTCCTTTGCGAAACGAGGATTGCGTCATGCGCGCGGGCGCGTTGGCGGCGCTGTTGCTTGCTTCGAAAAGCGATACCGTGGTGATATAGACCATGCCCGTTTTCGGGCCGTCATCGAATGCGGAGACTCGTGTGACCGTGGCGTTATCCGCGCCCACTGAGATCGTTGTCGTGACCGGCAATTCAAATTTGCTGTTGCTTTGGTAGTCACGATATTCGAGCGCGCCTTTCCATGAGCCCGCAAGTGATCGCTCGATCAATTCAGCCGATGGCGCAGGCGACTGCGCGAACGCATGTGCGGCGAGTAAACCAAATGCCCAACAAAGACACCGCGCGAGATTGACGTTTAACCCCATTTTTCGACCTACTGTGCAACACAATCGATGAGCGTAGCAGGAAATCCCGCGCCCGACCTTAACTATTCGCCACGCTTTTCTGCGATCAGATGGAAATTTTTCGACGCTACGGCGAAACGCTGCGCCAACCCATTGGTCGCCCGTTTAGTGAGTTCGTCGCTGGGCTCTTTGTCGCCCACAGCAGGCGATATAGACTGATCGCTTGAACTAATCCGGATCACGAACATGTTTCTTCGCTACCGTGCCTCGCAAAAAATGATGAACCGATGGCCTTCGTTGGTTGCAACGTTATTGCTAACAACGCTCGCCGTTACGCAAGACGCCGCGTTTGCTGTAGACAGCAAAAAAGCGCAATCTGCGGCATCCACTCCGGTCCAAGTCATGATCCTGGGGACGTATCACTTCGATAGTCCCGGGCTCGACGTTGTAAACATGGCGACGGATGACGTGACCAGCCCGCGCCGACAAAAAGAGCTGGCGCAGCTCACCGAGCAGCTAGCGCGATTCGCACCGACCAAAGTCATGGTGGAAATGCAGCCTGCGACGGATTCAGCAACCATTCCCGCTTACGAAAAATTCACGTCTGCTGATCTGTTGAAAGATAAAAACGAAATCACGCAGATTGGGTTTCGTCTCGCGCATCGCATGAAACACAAAGCGGTCTATGCAATTGATGAGCAGAGCGAAACTGTCGACTACTTCCCGTTCAAAAAACTTCAGGCGTACGCGAAAGCGCAAAACGTCGAGCCTGCGCTCAACGCACTCGTTGAAATGTGGCAGTCAAAAGCGAAAGTGATGGAGGCCGATCAAAAGGTGAAGACGATTGGGCAAATGCTTCGGTCTATGAACGAGCCGGGCTCCATCTTGCGCGATCAAATGCAGTATTCAGCGCTGCTGCAATTCGGTGGCGGCACTGATTGGCCCGGCGCTGAGTTAAACGCCGCCTGGTTTCTACGCAACGCCAAAATTCAATCAAAGTTGATGAAGCTCGCCGAACCCGGTGATCGTATCGTGGTTGTCTATGGTGGCGGCCACAGCTACGCACTGCGCGAATGGGTGAAAACAACGTGCGGCTATCAACTCGTTGAGCCGAATAAGTATTTGCGTTGATGCGAATGTGGAGCGCATTATCGTGAGCGACGTCTCTGGATACTCCCGCAACAGCGAATCAAAACCAACGCGTCGCGCTTGTCGTTAAGTTAGGTCCGCCGTGCGCTGGTACTGATGAATCGTTGGAAGACAAGGGCTAAATCGTGTCGGGACTCGCTTGTAAATAGCTTGTGATTCGCCCGCGCTGTGGAATCTAGCACCACAGCTGATTGCCCAATAATTATGGGCGAGAGATCATATAAATGAGCACGTCGACATAATGTGTAAATAGCTGCTTCGCCCAAAAGAAACGGCGTTACGGCACGTTACCTGAACAACCCGTTTCTAGGAATAAACGAACGCTTGCGTCGCGCTAGCTAAACGCTTTCACATTCGATAACGCGCGATCAATCAGCCGCGCCGGTTGTCGTTATCGCGTTTACGCTTTCTTCGCCCAAGCACTACACCAACCTTTGCCTGACACGTGCTTACCGCCAAAGATCGGGCATGCGGCGCTCGCATCTTTCGCCGTGCCTCCGTACAGCGTGCAGCCGGAACAGCTCTGTCCGACTGCGTACTGCGGGTATTTTTTTACATCCGTTTTGCTGCCGTCGCTTGAGTAACCGAGCGCCACTGCGTTGGCGTCGCTGTCTTTGACCAGCTCAGGCGCTGCGTTTTGCGCGAACGCAGCGGTTGCCGCGAAACTGCTCGCGCTTGCTGCGTAGATGATGAAGGTGCGACGTTGTTGATTCATGATGTAGCCCCGTGAAATAGAGATTGGCAAGAAGGGGTTGGCTCTACGGACTTCTTTTCAATCAGTCGAGCCAACCGAAGATCAAAAAAGCTTATTGCTGCTTCGCGCCTTCAGATAAACGGCGACCGAGCGACACCGCATAGGGCGCAGCGCGCGCAGCAATCATCGGATCGCTCGATGGCTCCACGCCTTTGGGAAGCACCAATGGATTGAAGTTTATGGTGAGACACGCGCCCGCTGCATCTTCAGACACGGAGGTGACTTTCAGCATGCCGAGATTAACTTTCTTGCGGCCTTCCGGCAGTGGCACGGTCGCGTTATCGATCTTGTCGCCTGGTTGCGCGAGTTCAAGATTGAAGTTGAACGCCACCTTGCCTTCTTTCACGCGCTGACGAAGATCATCGAACAAGAAGCTCGGCCCTTTGGCTTTTGCTTCATCATCACTCAAGCCTTGCAGGCCACCGACTGGCTCAAAAATCCATTTACCAAATTGTTTCTCGCCCTTCGCGTTGACGAATGCAAACGCATGCACGCCCCAATAGTTCACGCTGCCAAAGCTCGCAGGCACCGGTTGCGACGCAAAATGTTTGCCCTGCAACAGCACTTCCGGATTGGCTTCGTTGAAGGCTTTCACTTTCGCAGGATCGGCCGCTTTGGTCGCGGGATCGGGTTGGCGCGACGCCAGTAGCGCGAGGAATTGCTGTGGCGTCGCCGCGCCAAACACAGGCGCAGAGATATTGCCCATTAACCACTGCTCGCCACCCGGCAAATTAAATTGCAGCGCTAAATTGCGTTGCGATTTTGCGTTGTCGGGCGCTTTCGGATTCGCGCCGCCCACAGAGAAGCGCACGATAACGGGCACCGGACTTCCGCTGAACGCAGAGGCGGTTGATAACGCACGCGCGTCCGCCGTGCCCACAAATTCGCCCATCGCGCAAACGCCTTTGGCACCGGATCGACGATAGCCTTCAAACTTGCCAAAGGTGGATTCAAATTGGTTAACGAATGCGGAGGGATCGACCGGCGCGGGCGATTGCGCGAAGGCACTCACACTCGCGGCAGACAGCGCCAAAGACAGAGCAGAAAGCGTAAAAGTTTTCATGGTTTGGGGGTCCTAGATTGAAAAGAGGAATTAACGCGCGCCGAAAACGGATGGATTGTCATCACTGACAACTAGGAAGCATTTCGCGCAGACGCATAAAAAGGTTACAAACAAAAACATGCGCCCACGAACCGGTACTGAGACTTGGCATCGCGCCATGCTGGGCGCGCGTGTGCATCCTCTCAATCGAGAATTCCGTCTTTGGCAGGTTGTTGCTTCAGAGAATCGGTCTTCAAGTATTGAAGCAGCTGAGAATCTGCGCATCCGTGCTCGAAGCGTTGCAACGTAAAAGATCATCCACCAACTGAATGGCGCGACAGATGCAATCCGCGCGACCACCGATTACTGCATTTTCGGGCTGTAATGTCAATGCGAAATTCAACGTCAAGGGAAGTCGCTGTTAAGCAAAGCTAACAATCGGCTCCAGCGCTTTACGACTTGAACATCTTCACATTCGCTAACGCGCGACGAATCAGCGGCGCTTCAATCTTCGCCCACTTCTTTTCATCCACTCTATCGTTCACGATCAGATCATCGCTCGTCAATCCCGTAGGCGCCATATCTTCGGTGTAGATCACCATCAGCTCGCGTCGCTTCGTCTCATCCAGCAAATGGATGAAGCGCACATTGATGATGTGCGCAGGCAAGGTGTAGCCCGCATCCGCGATCATCTTCATCACGCGCTCAGAATCCGATCCCACTTGTGGCTTTTCAGCGGTCGGGCCGAACCGTGCACGCACGTTCATATCAAGCCCGTAAATCATTTTTTGCGCACCGCCTTTGTGTTCATAGGCGAAATTCGGCTGCGACGGCAAATAGCCCTCAAACTGAATCCAATAATATTTCTTCACCCTACGCGCCGCATCCGCCTCAACAAACACATGGATTTCGCAATCAGCCACATCAAACAAATTCCACCGCTGCGCACCGAGATACGTCGCGTTTTTTGGCACGCCAATGTTTAACGCCGGATCACGCAACGAAGTGACCACATTGTTTTTCACCGTGCGTTCGGGTGGTGGGGCGGGGGCGAGTACGGGCTTCGGTGCGGGAGTGGCTGCGGGATTAGGTGCAGGTTTAGGTGAGGACGCTGGAGCGGAAGTAGTCGCTGCATCGGGCGCAACAACCTGTGCAAACACTGAATTGAACGCGAGCAATGAGCTTGCAGTGACGATAGCGCGTAAGTTCATCGCATGTTTCCTTGAAACAGGTTGGTTCAATCGAGACTAAAGCAGTTATTCAACTTCGATCAATACGCTTGCGATGAATAGCGGGTGGAATGGACGTTGCTAGCAAGAACGCCGGAATCGATGGATTACTCGCGTCGAAATTTTTAAGGGTGCAGTAACTTACTACCTAGCTGGGTGGGGACAGTTATGTGTGGCGAGCATATCGTCTTGCTTGTACAAACAAAACCGGAGAACGTTGTGTCCTTAACTCAGCGCATTGCCTTGATATCGACTTGCTTTTTTGTTGCGCTAGTTGCTTTGGGAGAAAAAGGTTGGGCTCAGTCCCTCGACGATCCGCTTAGCCCTCGTCAGTCGCGCGCCCTCAATAAGGATTTTGATCAAGCTTTCAGATTGAGAAGCGAGAGCGTACGCGATGATGGAGTGTTTGCATTTTCAGGCGGTATTGGCGCTGCGTTTGAGCGTGCAAGCGGAGGGACTACTTCGCTTTCTCTGCCGTTCGAGATCGCTGCGACTCACCGCCCTTCAGGTGTTGTGTTGACGTTCTTGCCGGACCTACACACTTGGGCCAAAGAAGACGGAACGAGGGCACACGGTGTGGGTAACCCGTCGGCCTCGCTCATGAAAAGGTGGTCATTTTCATCGGGAATGACAGACTTATTGCTCCGTCTTGGGTATGAGGCGAAGAGTGGAAGCGACGTTGGTGGACCGAGCGTGAGCACTGCTACAGGCATCGTGATCCAAAAGCTAGATTCAGCAATCAAGCTTCGCGGGCAAGCGACCATTGGACAAATCGCGCTAGGCGGTAGCTCTGGAAATGCCAGGTTAATCGCTGCAGCGGTAAGGGCCCAATTGAAACTGGAGACTACACACGAAAACACTGTGTGGATCCAACTGAAATCTTTCAAGGCGGGCAACGGTAACCGGAAATCCACAGGCGTGCTTGGTATCGATACAGAGCTTACAAACGAGTTAACTGGCTCTCTAAGTTTGTCAAAGGCGCTCAACGGCGTCATCAAACCTGCCATTTTCAACTTCGACCTGACTTACGGCTTTTAGGAAACGAAAATGAAAATTCAAGCGACTCAGTTACTTACCCTTTTTCTCGCGGCGCTTACGTTCACAAGCACTGATTCAATCGCCCAACCGGTCGCAAACAACGCTAAAGCGCGAACACCGAGCGAGTACGGAATCGTTCTTGATGAATCACGGCTTACGAAACTGGTCGGGTCGAAACCGTTACAGCGCACAATGGCAGATATCTTATTGGGCAAAGAAAACGAGAGAATTCTCATGGGAAAAATTGTCCAGCAAGGAGAGGTTCCGTGGCAAGTCGCGCTCGTTTACGCCGGAAATCACAACAACCGTCGCGCCCAGTTCTGCGGAGGTAGCTTGGTGTCAAAAAACAAAGTGTTGACCGCTGCACACTGCGTAGATGAAGGCACGCTTGCGACGCAAATTGCAGTGTTGGTCGGTACTTTGAACTTGGCCAATGGAGGCAATCGTGTCAGCGTCAAGTCGATTGCAATTCACCCGCAGTGGCGCGTAAATACGAATGAAAACGACCTAGCTATATTGACGTTAGATCGCGACGTTTCACCGACGGAAGCCAGCGTCGTAGCACTTCCCCAAAATCCGGCGGATACAGTTGACCGCGACGGAGTGCTTGTTACGGTGTCTGGCTGGGGAGCGACTGCCGAGGGAATGGCGGGTAGCGACGCACTTCTCTCTGCAGATATTAATGTGACCGCAACCGCTATATGCAATGGCGAAAATGGCTACAACGGACGAATTAAATCAGGCATGCTGTGTGCCGGGCCTATTGAAGGCGGGCGGGATAGCTGCCAGGGCGATTCAGGCGGTCCGCTTTTTGTGTATTTACCGGTCCCGGTTCAGGTTGGGGTTGTGAGCTGGGGCGATGGCTGTGGCCGGAAAAATTTTCCTGGCGTCTACACACGGACAAAGGTGTATTCGCAATGGCTGAAGTCGCAAATAGGTTAAGTGGATTATGAAAACGTGCACGGGTAGAGTTCGCGCGTAAAAACGCGCAGATCTAATCGTGGGTGTTCTTTAAGAGACGGCGCGCATGCAAGAGCTCTTTGATATACATACGATTCGCTGGGCGCGGGACCTCACGACTGTGCAGTGACGGCGACAAGCTTGTCGCACAGACTGCACCCTACAGAGCGATGTTTTTAAATCGCGGATGCGCGCCGTGCGCGTTGTCGGCTTCTCAATAATGCGCCAACTCGTTCGCGAATATCGTCGATGAACATCATCGTTAATCGCCCAATTTAATTGGGTGATCATGCGAAATTCATCATTTGTTGAAAATACACAAAAAACAGGCAATTGACCCAATAATTTCGAGGCGAGACTACTTGTGTTGGGATCAGTTTTGCGAAGCCGCGCTCAATTATTACGAGGTACGGCGTGCAGTGTTTTGGCGAAACAGATGTGATTTCGAAAGACCTGACCCCCGTTTCCCTATGCACATCGTTAACGTGAGACAAATGTGATGATGAAAGCCCTGACCCTGCGGGCGTCCAAAGACGGTTTAGCCCGGCACGCCTAACGCGGACGCTCAGGAACGCTAGAGCTCAGCCGGATCACGCTTTTTGCCCGGCGTCGATTGTGCCTGGCCTGGCTTCGTCTCAGGTGGGGGTGGTACTGGCATCGGAAAGCCGAGGAACACCATCACGATGAAGATCGGCAGGAAGAGCTAGAAGAGCGGGCGCTTCCAGGTGAGTTTTCGTTTCAGCATGGAAGCGACGTGAGGCCGTTTTTGCGTGTGGCAAGGTGTAATGTGGCCACAAAATGTGCGTATGATTTGGGTGATCTTTCAACGACACATCATTGGTCTCGTCTCGCCGGCTCGACTCAGGCAATCTGGCGCAGTCGGTCCACTCGGGATGATTCGCCTTGTTTCACCGCCAAACGCATGCACAAAACCCGTGACCTATTCCCCTCCGTGCTCGAAGCATGCTTTCTTGTCTTCCTGTTGTATCTAATCGAATACTTTGTTGTGGGTTTGATTACCGAAGTTGACCGCTTTTCTGGGATCGGGTTTAGCGACACGTGGGGATTCGTTGCAGTCGTCGGCAATGGCATCTTGTTTAGCGCGCTGCTTCACTACAAAGGCCAGACGTATCGTGATCTCTTTCATGCAACGTCAAGCTCAGTCGCGGCAACGCTCGCGGTTGTGGGAATTCCCACGTTAATGATGGTGCCGGGAACGATGATCGCGATGACGATCATGAGCGACTTCGTGCTGATTCCGTTTCCGATGTCGGATTCTGATCAGCGCATGTTTCAACAGATGATGACTGGCGGCTTCGGCACGCTGCTTGTCGTGGGGTTAATTGGTCCCGTGCTGGAAGAAATGCTTTTTCGCGGCATCTTCCTGCGCAGTTTTCTCAATCAATATTCGCGCACGAGGGCGATTGTCTTGTCGTCGCTCATCTTTGGCGCGGCGCACTTTAATGTGTACCAATTTGTCGTCGGTTTTTTTGTCGGACTGTTGCTCGGTTGGCTCTATGAACGCACGCGATCTCTGTGGCCTTGCATCGTGTTTCACGTGGCGTACAACAGTCTACTCATCTGGCTAGGAGACACGATTGACACCGGTCGATTGTGGTCTTGGCCGCTAGTTACGCTCATGTCTGTTGCGATCACGATTGCAGGTGCTGCGATGCTGCGAAAGACGCTTGCAGCGCGTGCGAACGGTGGCTAGGAACGTGGTTTTGTAGTTTTGTAGGCTGGGTTGGCAAACCCAGCTTCGATGTCGGTGAAAGACGAAAGCTGGGTTTCGTGCTAACAGCTTAGCAACGCGGATGTGATAATGAAGGACTTGCCCCCGTTTCTTCGGCCATCGGTTTTTTCTGTGTTCGTAACAACATCATTTGACGCTCGCCAGCTGCGGTCAATGACCAAAACAGCCCCATCCCACCGCTAACCGTCTTTGAGTAGGCAAGATCTATCAATCCAAGTGCTTTGAGTTGAATTTTGATTGTCTGATAAGAGGTGTCTTCGATGCCTTGCACTGAACTCCTCACCTTGTGACGCTTCAGCAGTTCGTTGGCAACAAACGTCTTCACGCTGTTATCGTTGGGCATTGACAGGAGTTCAGGTGCTATCACTCCAAATATTTCGCTCCACTTGTGCGTGAATGTGCTTCGAGCTGTGTGCGAGCTCGAATGCCTGCCTTCAGAGGGTACGTACCAATGGAACTCCAATTGAACTTCATCGTCGAGACCCGCCAACGGAAGATCGTCGATTGAATCGTTTGGTAATTTTTGCTGAAGCGTTTTGACTTCAGCCAAGAGGAGATTTCGTTCTCTATTCAACTGCTCGATTTGTGAGATCAGTGGTTTTACGTCGTAAACGTTGTTTCCCCGCATCCAACCAACTATCCTGTCCTCGGTAGCTAGGTTGCGAAGCGAGTCAAGCGTAAACAGCTTGATGTCTTTATAGTCATCTACTTGTCTCGATATTTTTTCGAGGACACGCGAGCGAAACTTTGAGTATTGCGTTGAATTCATTTCTTCACCGTTTGCAAGACCAGCAGCCACTTTTGCTAGGCAGGATTTGTCAGACATCACGAGCGCAAAAAGTGGTTTGTTGCTTCTTACTGCGTGGTCGTACTCTAACTCTATGTAACTTAGCCCAGACGTGGGTTCAATACTTCCGTATCGAGCGCCGAGTACAAGCATGAATACATCTGATTCTTCGATCCAACGCTTGATGACCTCGAGCTGCGACTTATCGCCCGCGCTAAAGAGCTCCATGCCAGCGGGAATGTGTCCCGCCATGAGTATTGCTTCAACCGCTGCTTGGCGCTCGTCACGCATGTCCAGGTACGTGGAAGAGACAAACACTTGATACTTTTTGCTCATTTCAAACCCTATAAAAAAAGCACGCTGCGCGTGCTTTTTTGTGCCTCACAAGAACTCACTCCCAACTCAACGCCCCACCCGTCTGATACTCAATCACTCTCGTCTCAAAAAAGTTTTTCTCTTTCTTGAGATCCATCACTTCGCTCATCCATGGGAATGGGTTTTCGGCTTTTTCGAACAACGGGTCGAGGCCGATTTGTTGACAGCGGCGGTTGGCGATGAAGCGCAGGTATTCTTTGAACATCGGGGCGTTGAGGCCGAGCACGCCGCGTGGCATGGTGTCTTCGGCGTATGCGTATTCGAGTTCGACGCCGCGCTTGATGAGGCCTTTGATTTCGGTTTTGAAATCTTCGGTCCACAGGTGCGGATTTTCCATTTTGATGGTGTTGACCAGATCGATGCCGAAGTTGCAGTGCATCGATTCATCGCGCAGGATGTATTGATATTGCTCGGCGGCGCCGGTCATTTTGTTTTGCCGACCGAGCGACAGGATTTGCACGAAGCCGACATAGAAGAAGATGCCTTCCATGATGCAGCTAAACACGATCAGGCTTTTCAAGAGCGCTTGATCAGCCTCGGGCGTGCCGGTTTTGAAATTCGGATCGGTGAGCGTTTGGATGAACGGAATCAGGAAATCATCCTTGTCGCGGATGCATTTGATTTCGTTATACGCGTTGAAAATCTCTGCCTCGTCGAGCCCGAGCGACTGCACGATGTATTGATAGGCGTGCGTGTGGATCGCTTCTTCAAACGCTTGGCGCAACAGATATTGGCGGCATTCCGGCGCTGTGATGTGGCGATAGGTGCCGAGCACGATGTTATTCGCGGCCAGGCTATCGGCGGTGACGAAGAAGCCGAGATTTCGCTTGATGATGAGGCGCTCGTCTTCGGTGAGACCATCGGCGCGCTTCCACAGCTCAATATCGCGCTGCATGTTGATCTCTTGCGGCATCCAGTGATTGGCGCAGCCGCCGAGATATTTATCCCACGCCCAGTTGTATTTAAACGGCACGAGCTGATTCACATCCGCGCCGCCATTGATCACGCGCTTGTCTTCCGCGCGCACGCGGCCGGTGTGGGCGCGCATTTGCGCAGCGAGATCGTTCACCGGGGTGCCTTGCTCGTTCATCTGCGCGCGGTAGTCCGCCACATGCGCCGCCGTTGGGGCGGGTGCGGCGCTGGGCGCGGGCTTAGCGGCGGGTTGGGCCGCGTTGGTTTGAGCAGGGGTGGCCGGGCTTTGGGTAACTACGGCGTCATCATCAAAATTGAGCATGCTATTGACTTCCTAACTAAGCATTTCGTAAAGCGAGCGCTGCGATTGAACGAGCGAGTGAACTAAAAAAACTTGGGCGACGCTATTGCAGCCGTTCAAGTTTTGAATACAAATAGGTGGGCGAGATATCGATGCCACCGCGCTCCCAGGTTAGCGTTGCCAATGCATCATCGTAGGAGAGCTCGGCAAACGTTTCCAGATCACGCAGCGGCGACAAATCGTCGCCCCACAAATCATCGGAGAAATCAACGATCCCTTCGCGACCATCGGTGAACTGAAGCCACAAGCGGTATTGCCCCACATGGCGGGCGTCGCGAAGCTCAGGACGGATGTCGGTGGTGGTGGTCAAGGTATGACTGCTCAATGACTGTGTTTGTTTTTCGCAGCGCGGTGTTTGTGTTAGCCGAACATGCGGCTTAATAAACACTGCGCTCCGAAAAACCGCCGAACTAGATACAACTTAATTCTGGACAGCGGAAGTTTCGCGCGGGTGGGGACCCGTAGCAGTTTTTCTATGGCTCGAAGGCCACAGCTTGGCTGCGAGGTGAATCGCAGTAGCACCGATCAAAGAAGCTTATTACGTCTCTTTTTCTTCGGGGGTTTCGGCGGTTGCGGATTAATCACGGGGGGCTTTGGATCCCCAGCGTAACTAAACAGCGATGCGTTATGGATGCAATCTTTCAACGTTACGTATCCCTGCGACGATGCGCCGATTACGTTGCCGTTTGATGCGATCCTACGCCAGCGAAACTTTGCTGCTTTATCTTGGTAGAACTCCCACTTGTGCTCTTTTGTGGCCACTGGATCACCTCCTTTCCTTAAGGTACACACACTCAATCAAAGGGTATGTGCAACATGTCCCCACTTAGCGCGCGCGAACACGCTTGGGTGAGGGGCTTCACAACAAAAGCGACGTTCCCGTTCGCTCCGGTTACTGCACGAGAGATCGCGCTTTCGCGCGCAACGTGCAGAAACATCACTTTCGCTGCGGTCAACGTTCTGCGAAATCTGCAAAACGTTCACCCCAACCCTCTCACACCCGCGGGCGGAAGAGGGAGTGGCTTACTTGGCTTAGAGCGGCGGAATACGCAGCTTTTGGCCCGGATAGATCTTGTCTGGATGCGACAACATTGGTTTGTTGGCTTCAAAAATCGCCGGATATTTGTTGCCGTCGCCGTACGCTTTTTTAGCGATCGCCCACAGCGTGTCGCCTTTGACAACGTCGTGATAGGTGCCCTCAGGCTCGCTCAAATCAACCGACATGTTGTCGTTTACGTTGGAGACGCCGGCCACATTGCCACAACACAAAAGCGCCTTTTCTTTGGTCGCCTGATCTGCTGCGACACCGAAGATGTTGACCGTAGACGAGGTTGCATCGAACGTGACGGTGAGCCCCGTGATGCTCAGGCCTTGCGCTTCAATGTAGGCTTGAATTGCGTCGCCCGCTGCGCGGTTGGTGGCGTCGAGGCGTTCTTTCGCCGCCGCATCGTCTGCGGCCGATTGCGCGGCCGCAGCAGCAGCTTCCGCCTCTTTGCTGCCGAACAGTTTTTCGCCGGCTTCTTTGATGAAACTAAAAAATCCCATGTTGCTCTCCTACTTGGTGTTTATGACGTTTCGATAAATCGCGCTAGAACTCAGGGCTTCGCAGTAGATTATGGCGCGATTCGTCGGATTATGCACGCAACCCAAGCATTATTTGGTGTTGCAGGGTTACGGTGTTGTCTGATTTTGCACCGCCCCACGCGTTTACTTCGTCTTCATTGTGGGCGTCTACTGGCACGCCTCACAATCCGGATTGTGGTTTCCGCCGACGCTGAACGCTAACTTGCTCTGCGAGCAAGTTAGCGTTCACCGCAACCCGTTTTGAGCGTTGTGTCACTGGCACGCCTCACAATCGGGGTTGTCAATCGAGCAGAACTTCATGTCGGTGGCGGGAAGCTCAGCGGCGGCTGCAACCGCGGGATTCGCGGGTAACACAGCTGGCGCAGCGATCACCGGCGCTGCCTTGGCCGCTGCGGATGCGCTCATGCCGCCAGAAGATGACACCGCGTTCAACTCGCCGCCCTTGCCGGTCGATTTCTCGGCACTGGTTGCCGCCATCGTGCGCAAGTAATACGTGGTTTTCAGGCCGCGTTTCCACGCCATCGTGTACACGTCGTTCAATTTCTTGCCGGATGCGCCCGCCATGTAGATGTTGAGTGATTGGGCTTGATCGATCCACTTTTGGCGACGCGACGCGGCTTCCACGAGCCAGGTGGGATCCATCTCAAACGCGGTGGCGTAGTTCGCCTTTAAATCGTCGGGAATACGATCAATTTTTGCGAGCGCGCCGTCGAAGTATTTGAGATCGGAGATCATCACTTCGTCCCACAAGCCGCGCGCCTTCAAATCGTCAACGAGGTGCTCGTTGATCACGGTGAATTCGCCCGAAAGGTTGGATTTCACGAAGAGGTTTTCGTAATTCGGCTCGATGCAGGCCGACACACCGATGATGTTTGAAATCGTCGCAGTCGGCGCAATCGCGACGCAGTTGGAATTGCGCATGCCGTGCACTTTGATGCGGTTGCGCAAACTATCCCAATCCATCGACATCGATTGGTCAACTTCAACAAAGCCACCGCGCTCTTCTGCGAGCAACTTCAAGGAATCAAACGGAAGGATGCCACGATCCCAAAGCGAGCCCTTGTACGAGCTGTAGCGGCCGCGCTCTTCAGCGAGTTCGGTGGACGCCCAATACGCGTAATAGCAAACCGCTTCCATCGAACGATCAGCGAATTCCATCGCCGCTTCTGAGGCGTACGGAATGCGCATCATATGCAGCGCGTCTTGGAAGCCCATGATGCCTAAGCCAACGGGGCGGTGCTTCAAATTCGAAGTGCGTGCTTTGCGCACAGCGTAATAGTTAATGTCGATCACGTTGTCGAGCATGCGCATCGCGATACGAATCGTTTGCTGCAATTTCGCTTGATCGAGTTGATAACCGCCGTCGACCTCAATCATGTGATTGACGAGATTTACCGAACCCAAGTTACATACCGCGATTTCAGTGTCGCTTGTATTGAGCGTGATCTCGGTGCAGAGGTTTGAGCTGTGCACAACGCCAACGTGTTGCTGCGGCGAGCGAATGTTGCACGGATCTTTAAACGTGATCCACGGATGCCCGGTTTCGAACAGCATGGTGAGCATCTTGCGCCAGAGCGTATTCGCTTGCACAGTTTTGAACAGCTTGATCTCACCGCGCGCGGCTTTAGCTTCGTACTCAACGTACTTTTTCTCGAACGCTTTGCCGAACAAGTCATGCAGGTCAGGCGTATCTGCGGGCGAGAAAAGCGTCCAGTTGCCGTTTTCTTGAACGCGTTTCATGAACAAGTCTGGAATCCAGTTCGCGGTGTTCATGTCGTGCGTACGGCGGCGATCATCGCCTGTGTTTTTGCGCAATTCGAGGAATTCCTCGATATCCATGTGCCAGGTTTCAAGATATGTGCAGACCGCGCCTTTGCGCTTGCCGCCTTGATTGACCGCGACTGCCGTGTCGTTCACGACTTTTAGGAACGGCACCACGCCTTGCGATTCGCCATTGGTGCCTTTGATGTGCGAGCCCATTGCGCGCACGGGCGTCCAGTCGTTGCCCAGGCCGCCCGCGAATTTCGAGAGCAGCGCGTTTTCTTTGATCGCTTCGTAGATGCCATCAAGATCATCAGCGACGGTCGTTAAGTAGCACGAGGAAAGTTGCGAGCGATGCGTTGCCGAATTGAACAGCGTTGGCGTCGATGACATAAAGTCAAACGACGACAGCAATTGATAGAACTCAATAGCGCGCGCCTCACGATCTGATTCGTTGAGCGCCAAGCCCATCGCTACGCGCATGAAAAACGCTTGCGGCAATTCGAAACGACGATCGCCGTTATAACGATCAATCAAGAAGTAACGATCGTAGAGCGTTTGCAAACCGAGGAAGCCAAACTTCAGATCGCGCGTGTGATCGAGCGCGGCACCCAAGCGAGCCATGTCGTAGCTTGCGAGCTCTTCGTTGAGCAAACCGATTTTGATACCGTGCTTGATGAATTTCGGGAAATACTCTGCGTATTTCGTGGCCATATCGCCGTGAGACGCTTCTTCTTCAAGCACTTCAGTGCGAATCGAATCGAGCAATAAGCGCGCGGTGACGAACGAGTACGCTGGATCTTTTTCAATGTACTGACGCGCCGCAAGGATTGTGCACTTGCGCACTTCCTTTGCTGAAACACCGTCGTACAGATCCTTAAGCGTTGCCTTGAGGATGACGTCGGCGTCGGCCGCGCCATGCAAACCGTCGCATGACGACTTGATGAGCTCGCGAAGTCGCAATAAATCTAGCGGTCGGCGCACGCCGTTTTCAACAACGTGAAGAATCGTTTCTTGATCGGCTTCTTTGCCTTTAACCTGCGCGGCACGCTCTTGTGAACGTTTTTCGCGATAGAGCACATAGGCGCGAGCCACTTCATGTTCGCCACCGCGCATCAGCGCGAGCTCGACTTGATCCTGAATCTCTTCAATGTGGATGGCGCCGCCTTCGGGCTTCACGCGCATCAGCGAGCTCATCACTTTATCGGTGAGCGCTTGGGTGACCTCGCGAACTCGGGCTGACGCCGCGGATTGTGTGCCGTGGGTGGCGAGGTAGGCTTTGGTGAGCGCTACGGTGATTTTCGAGGGTTCGAACGACACCACGGAGCCGTTGCGCCGGATCACTTTGTAGAGTGTCGCGCGAGTCGGGTCGGTGGTTGACGAGCCGTTGCCGCTCAATATGTTTAGTGCTGCCATCGCAGGATTCTGTGACGTTGCGCTCATCTGCGTGCCAGTGGTATCGAGCATGAAAGCGTCTCCCTTTTTAGTCTGTGCGGTAATTCGTAAAAGTATTGCTGTGTTCGGGTCGGGTGCGCGCTTCAGATATCTCGATCTCGCTTCAGACCGCGCCCTTGCCAATCAAGCCGATCGCCCCCTTGCGATGCTCAATCTTCGACAACTCACCCAATTTGGGTTGTTTCAGCGCGGTATCCTGATTTACGTATCACGTAGCTCGCACGAGAATGTGACGGAAATTGACACATTTCAATCGCGCGACCGGTATCTCTCTTGCCAAGATTCAGTAGCGATCACCAAAAAGTGCGCCTGATCTTGAATACGTCGTAATTACTACGACCCCTCGAAATCACGCGTTTTTTGTGCAACCGATGCCGGAATCTGCCCCTAACTTGTAAGGATACGACTAACAATATCTTGTGGTCAAGCGATATAAGAAACACTAGATGTTGGGGTTTTCCACTGCGAAACAACTTAGCAGCGCGTGCTTATTTCGTGCAACGCTGCCTGCGCGAGCATTGGCGGATACGCCGTGAATTCAGCGCACAGTTTCCGGCGCGATTTAGCTGACTTTTCCACAGGCTTGTCCACCGAACGCTGTGCTACGCCGCGCGAGACGGCACTCGAAAAATTTGTTGTCCGGTGACAACAAACGTCACATCTTCGGCTTCAGGCTTCACCGTATACCGCCCCGTTAAAAGGCCGAACGAAGGCAAAACGAGCTCATTCGATGTGCGCCAGAAACATGGCAAGTTAATCGATTCTTTGGCAGTTTGCAGCGAAACGGCAGGGTGTAAATGACCCACCAAACGCGCGACCTCTGGCGCATCGCTCATTCGGCTTTGAGGCTTCACCCTATAGGTTGGGGCGTGAGCAGCTACAAACGGCGATATCTTGAGATCATCATGAATAATCTCGAAGCCCCAATCAATAGGCGGTTCTCCTGCGTGGTCGTCGTGATTGCCCATCACCAGAGTGCGCTTGAGCGTTGGGTGCGTTTTCGCGAATGAGCGCATTGTTTGGTGCAGCGATTCGGTGTAGCTCGCGCGGTTGTGCACGAGGTCACCCAGCACGATCAAATGGGCGATATCGTAGGCCCTAAGCAGGGCATCGATGCGCGCGATGTCATCATGCGAATGCCCTGAGGGCACCGCCAATCCTGCGGCACGGAAGCTCGCGGCTTTGCCCAAATGGACGTCGGCGATGAACAGCGTCTTTTCGCGCGGCCAGACGACCGCTTTTTGCGCCAAGAGCCGCAGCGTTTCACCGGCGAATTCGATGTCCACCGCCTCTTTTTTCAAAGCCATGACAGGTTCAGCGCTTTCCCGATGCGTTGAGGTCCGTCATCACATTTTTGATGTTCAGACTGAGGTGAGATCGAAGCATGCGCTCACTCTTTGTTGTCATTCCCGGCCCAAAGAGCGCGCCGATCTCAACGCGGCTGGCGCCGTGCCAGTGCGCGCAACGGGCAACCGCGCCGGCCAAACTAGTCATAGCTTTTTCGCCGCTCACACCGTTTAATTCGGCCAAATTTTCAAAATGAACTGATTTCAACTTAAACACTTTCTCAGCACGATGCGCTTTAGCATCAACGCGTCCGATCAACTCGCCATCTACCAACAACGGCAGCGTGAAATAACCGTATTTGCGCTTTGCCTCTGGCGTGTAACACTCGATTCGGTAATCGAATTTCCACGTGGACAGTGCGCGTTCACGATCCCACACCAACGGATCAAACGGCGAGAGTAGCGCCGAATGCGAGCCGACCAACTCACCGTTATGCGCACGTTTGAGCAGCGCTCGATGATCGCGGTGAACATAGGCGGGCAATTTCCACCCATCGACTGCAACCTTTAACAACTCACCAGAATCAACTAGTGCGTCAGGGTGGGGCGACGGCGCTTTTCCGGCATGGCGAAAGTAGTCGCCGATCCAGCGTGCTTGCACGACGCCCATCGCTTTGACCGCTAGGGCGCTAAATCGTGCATGCATGGCGCTACGCGTAGGCAGCTGCAAATCGTTATGAAAACGCTTCGGCAGCACACGCTCGCGAACGTCGTAAATCCGATGAAAATTTTCGCGTCGTGCCACCATCATTTCACCGGCCGTATAGAGCGCCTCCAAGCGAAGTTTGTCGGGCTTCCAATCCCACCAGCCGTTGCCTTTGCGGCCACCTTCGTGCTCAAAATCGGCGGCGCGCACCTCACCGTTTTCGCGCACCTGATCGAGCAAGTTCAAATGACCGACTGCGTCCGCCTCGATGCGTTGCGGCGCGCGTTTGAAGCCGTACGCTTCGAGATTTAACTGCTGCAAGCGGTAGAGCGGGTAATCATCAATCGGCAAAAAGCACGCGGCATGCGACCAATATTCGAAGAGCTTCCCCTCCGCGAGCAGCTCTTCGAGCCATCGAGGTTCGTAGTGGCCAAGACGCGAATACAGCACTAAATAAGGACTGCGAGCAACGACCGAAATGGTGTCGATCTGCAGCACGTTCATTGCGCGAATCGCTGCGAGCACGTCGGCTTTGGTCGCCATGTTTGCGGGCGGTTCGAGCAAACCCATCGCGGCGAGTTGAAGGTTGCGCGCTTGCGCAAGGCTGAGCTGGATTCCCGACACTGATTTTTGACGCAGATAACGCTGATCACACAGGTTAACGCAGATTAGCTGATGCGTTCGGCCGGCTGGTTGACGATGATCGCTCAAATCTACAAGAAATAATCGGCGGCGACCTGTGCGATATGCGCAATCCGCGCAATCAGCGGAATTAGTGTCAAAAAAAGCAAACGCTACGTTACGCCTAGAATCCTGCGCAGACCAACGATTACGCACAAAGCCACGACCTATGTCTATCAAATCCGACCACTGGATTCGCCGCATGGCGAAATCGCACAATATGATCGAGCCCTTCGTGGAGGATCAAGTGCGCTATGTGGATGGCCACAAGATTGTGTCGTACGGCACGTCGAGCTACGGCTACGACATTCGCTGCGCCAACGAATTCAAAATCTTCACCAATATCAATTCAACAATTGTTGATCCGAAAGCGTTTGACGAAAAATCATTCGTTGATTTCAAAGGTGACGTGTGCATCATTCCGCCGAACTCGTTTGCGCTCGCGCGAACCGTTGAATACTTCCGCATTCCCCGCAGCGTGCTCACCATTTGCGTGGGCAAAAGCACTTACGCGCGCTGCGGCATCATCGTGAATGTGACGCCGTTCGAGCCCGAATGGGAAGGGTTCGTAACACTAGAGTTTTCGAATACGACACCACTGCCTGCAAAAATTTATGCAGGCGAAGGCTGTGCGCAAGTGCTCTTTTTCGAAAGCGATGAAGTGTGCGGCACGTCGTACAAAGATCGCGGCGGCAAGTACCAGGGACAAGTGGGCGTAACGCTCCCGAAAACTTGATTCTGCGCAACGTCGTTGGTGATAGCGTGCCGAGGCACTCGCAGCATGACGATTAGCGCCGAAACCGTTCGCTCGCACAGCGTAGGCGTATTGCTCGCGGCGGGCGAGGGCCGTCGCTTCGGTGGCGCCTATCCAGGAGCCAAGCTTGATCAATTGATTGACGGCGTGAGCGTTGGCGCTAGGTCGTTCAACACGCTGGCGACGGCGTGTGGCGAGGTGATCGTGGTGGTGCGCGACGCTGACGCTTTGCTCGCTCGCCACGCCGCAGCTCGCGGCGCAACGGTGATCATTAATGAAGCGCCGCAGCAGGGCATGGGGCACTCACTTGCACTCGCCGCAAAATACGCACTAACATTACCTAAGAATCGCCATTTTATGTGGGCGACGCTCGCAGATTTGCCGTATCTCAACGTATTAACAATAAGTGAGCTAGCCCCACATTTACTGGACGAAAGTGCCGATAGATGTAGCGCGATTGTGCAACCAGTCTACGTGCCAATTGAAGCCCAGAATTCAACGGTTCAACACGGCGCGAAACTGACGAACTCACGGGCCGATGCACAGCCCGGGCATCCAGTGATTTTTGGTCGCGCGCATTGGGCGGCGCTCGCCGCGCTCACTGGAGATAGCGGTGCGCGTGCGGTGATTCAATCAAACCGTGAGCACGTTGTTCGGGTGCCGATCAGCGATAGCGGCATCGTTCGCGATATCGATTCGCCGTCTGATTTGCTGTAAACGCTACGGGCATCAAGCCCGGCGTCAAGCGCGAAGCTTACCGATTAAGCGAAGAGCTCACCGCAGCAAGCTGACCGGTCCACCATTTCTCGACGTCGCTCGCCTCAAGCGGTTTGGCGAAGTAGTAACCCTGTCCTTCTTCGACTTTTAGGTCGCGCAGGATAGAGAGCTGCAGCGGCGATTCAATACCTTCGGCAATGATTCGCAAATCAAGGCTGTGCGCAACCGCCACGATTGCCTGCACGATGCTTTTGCGAGTGGCAACTTCCACGTCGTGCATAAAGCTGCGATCAATCTTGATCGTGTGAAACGGCAGCCGCGTTAGATAGCTCAAGCTTGAGTAGCC
Source organism: Betaproteobacteria bacterium (assembly GCA_013298695.1). Taxonomy (GTDB): domain Bacteria; phylum Pseudomonadota; class Gammaproteobacteria; order Burkholderiales; family Casimicrobiaceae; genus Casimicrobium. The sequence goes on along the minus strand of JAAFIS010000002.1, from coordinate 133,345 downwards.
GGTACCAAAATCATCAAGCGTCAGCGTGACACCCAGACGGTTCAATTCGGAAAGCGTTTCAATCACCCGCTCAGGATTGCTGACGAGCATTGATTCGGTAATTTCAAGATCGAGAAACTGGGCGGGAATTCGTGTCGTTTCGATAGTGTCGCGCACACTTTCGAGCCAAAACGGATCATCGAGTTGTTTCGCCGATACGTTGACCGAAATGCGCGGATAGATGTCGCGCTGCTGCCAATACTTAAACTGCTCGCAGGCCATTTCCAGTGCTCGCTGGCCCAACTGGTGGATCAAGCCGCTCTGCTCCGCTGCAGAAATAAACTCCATCGGGCCGATCACCCCGCGCGTGGGGTGACGCCAACGAAGTAGCGCCTCTAAGCCCACCGGCGACCCGGTGGAAATATCGACCTGCGGCTGAAACACCAGGAAAAATTCTTCCGCTGAAATGCCTCGGCGAATGTCAGCATCGAGCTTTGCGCGCATCGCGACCGGGCGCGCATTGGTGTCAGCAAACCGCTCCACGCGATTGCGCCCGGATTGCTTGGCAGCGCTCATCGCGGCGTCTGCATTCTTGATGAGCTCAGCCGCGCTTCGACCGTCTTGTGGAAACACGGCAACGCCGATAGACGCGGGCATATTCACGCGAGAGCCTGACACATCGAGCGGCTGCATGAGCGACTTCATGATGTCTTCGGCGATCGAAGTAGCGACTTCTTCAGCGCGTTGGAAATCAAGTTTTGGCAGCAAAACCACAAATTCATCACCGCCAAAACGCGCAACAAAATCCTCTTGGCGCACTACGCTTTTCAAGCGATCAGCCACCGTTCTCAACACCGCGTCGCCGGTGTCGTGCCCGAGGCTATCGTTGAAATTTTTGAAGAAATCAAGATCAACAAACAGCACGGCGACCCGCGTGGTGTCGTTACTTGCGCGCCGAATCGTCTCTTCGAGTTTCTTGGTGAACAAGAAGCGATTCGGAAGCAGCGTTAAGGCATCGGTTTGCGATATTTGGGTGACCTGTGCGGTCGCGACGTTGAGTTCACGCGTGCGCTCGCGCACTCGCTCCTCAAGTGCGCGCTGGTAGCTCGAAAGCCTTTCTCGGCCTTCGGTTAACGTGTGCGCAGTCTCATTAAATGCGCGGATGAGCTCGTTGGTCGCTTCATCACCCGATCCGGTGACTTCCGATGAAAAATCGCCGCGAGCTAGAGCGCGAACGCCTTGCGTGAGCGCCTCGATGGTGGCGCGTTGGCGGCGAGCCGACCACCACCACGCCACGATAACAACGACCACGCCTAGCGCTAGCGCGAGTAGATGCGAAAAGTCGATGCCGGCGAAAGATTTCAAAGGGCGATTACGGCTGGTGTGCAGTAGAAGACAAGAGTGTAGACAACAAATCTAGATCACAGCGACAGGAATCGAGGCAATTCGTGATTGCGCGATTTTCTCCTGCCACTCGCGCGGGCCTGTTTGGTGAACGCTGACGCCGTGGGAGTCCACCGCGACGGTGACCGGCATGTCTTTGACGTCGAACTCGTAGATCGCTTCCATGCCCAAATCAGCGAAAGCCAGCACTTTCGACGATTTGATGGCTTTTGAAACCAAGTACGCTGCACCTCCAACCGCCATCAAATACGCCGCTTTGTGATTTTTGATCGCGTCGATACCCATTGGGCCACGCTCGCCTTTGCCAACCATCGAGATCAGCCCTGTTTTTGCGAGCATCATCTCGGTGAATTTGTCCATCCGTGTGGCAGTCGTTGGACCCGCAGGCCCCACCACTTCATCGCGCACCGGGTCAACCGGGCCAACGTAATAGATCACGCGATTAGTGAAATCAACAGGAAGCTTTTCGCCTTTATCGAGCATGTCGGAAATGCGCTTGTGAGCCGCATCGCGACCGGTGAGCATCTTGCCGTTGAGTAGCAGCATTTGTCCGGGCTTCCAGCTTGCGACCTCAGCCGGCGTTAGCGTGTCGAGATCCACGCGCAGTGATTTTTCGACGTTCGGCGTCCAATTTACTTTGGGCCAAGCATCGAGTGACGGCGGTTCGCAGTACGCCGCGCCCGAACCATCCATCACCACGTGCGCGTGGCGCGTCGCGGCACAGTTAGGAATCATTGCTACCGATTTGCCCACCGCATGCGTCGGGAAGGTGGCAATCTTCACATCGAGTACCGTCGTTAACCCGCCTAAACCCTGCGCGCCGATACCCAGCGCGTTCACTTTTTCATAGAGCTCGATACGAAGTTCTTCGAGCTTGTTTTGTGGACCGCGCTTGAGCAAATCGTACATATCGATGGGCTCCATCAATACTTCTTTGGCCATCATCATGGCCTTTTCTGCGGTGCCGCCCACGCCGATGCCGAGCATGCCGGGCGGACACCAACCCGCACCCATGGTCGGCACGGTTTTGAGCACCCAATCCACCAGCGAATCACTCGCCTTAAGCATCGCGAAATTCGATTTCATTTCGCTGCCGCCGCCTTTAGCCGCGACATCGATTTCAAGCGTTGCACCAGGCACCACCGTCATGTGAACGACCGCTGGCGTGTTGTCTTTGGTGTTAACGCGAGTGAACAGCGGATCAGCAACCACTGAGGCACGCAATTTGTTGTCCGAATTTAGGTAAGCGCGGCGTACGCCTTCGTTCACTGCGTCGTCAATCGTGCCCGCGAAACCCTCGAAGCGCACATCCATACCGATTTTCAGAAACACATTCACGATGCCCGTGTCTTGGCACATCGGGCGATGGCCCTCGGCGCACATCCGGCTGTTGGTGAGAATTTGCGCGATCGCATCTTTGGCCGCTGGCGAGGCTTCACCGTCATACGCGCGAGCCAGATGCTCGATGTAATCCTGCGGGTGGTAGTAGCTGATGTACTGCAGCGCCGCAGCTACAGTTTCGATGAGATCGGCGGATTTAATGATTGTTGGCATAGCTGTCTCGCAATTCGTCTGACGATGATTTGTCTAATCGTTTTTCGCGCGGCCGTCTTTGGCTTTTGCTTCGTGCTCTGTGGGCGCCATCAAGCGATCAGTCCACGCGATCGCAATCGCTGACATCAGGAAAACGATATGGATCACCGTTTGCGCGATGAGTGTTTTTTCGCTGTACGACTCGGCATTGATGAACGTCTTTAGCAGATGAATCGACGAGATACCAATGATCGCGGTGGCGAGTTTCACTTTGAGCACCGATGCATTCACGTGTGAAAGCCATTCTGGTTGATCGGGATGATTTTCCAAATTCATGCGCGACACAAACGTTTCATAGCCGCCAACGATGACCATGATAAGTAGATTTGAAATCATCACGACGTCAATGAGCCCAAGCACGAGCAGCATGATGAGCGTTTCAGTGAGTTTCGTCGGCACATCTGGGCAAATCGCATTTTTACTTGCCATCAGCTTGGGATCACACGGTTGGACTGCGCTCGCGATTGCCTTGACTGCATCCACCGACCCAAACGCGGCTTCAATCAGGTGCACCAACTCCACCCAAAAGTGAAATACATATACACATTGCGCAACGATCAAACCAAGGTAGAGCGGCAGTTGGAGCCAGCGGCTGGCGAAGATTGCAAATGGCAGCGGGCGCATGCCGCGGTTCGACGAAGGTGCGGGTGTTTTGGTCATTAGGCTTGTTGTGGAGGCGGTGAGTAGGCGGCGCGCGTTTGATGATTGATTTGAGTCGCACGATCTTAAAAGCGCAAGCGTGCGACGCTTTTTTTTGCTCTAGCGATCGAGTTTAGCATCGCGATCTTTGACTCAGTACGCAGCAGCGCGTGACGTTAATTTGCTGCGACGAGCCTCGTTTGGTTCTAACGTGTGCGGGTTGCACGAACTTCTGCTTTGCGCGTCGCGTTTTGTTAAATCAACGTGTCGCAAATCATGTGATCAGGGGAATAAAGACAGTTGTTTTCTCGAACCGAGCGCGGCTTCTTTAGTGCGACGGAAAAATTTACCTAATGAACGTTTCTTTGTGGCAACAAGCCATAAACAGTATATATCGAAAATTAAGGTTTTATTCATCGCAGCCCGTTAGACGCGGGGTGACGTCGATACAGCTAAACGATATCTTGTGTCAGTATTGTGTCAAGTCCATCGGCTACGCTCACACCCGATTTCAATGCACTGTCGCCTGAGCGCGTGGCGTTAACGCGAAGAATTTTCTCACCGTTGCGGTGTACATTCTCACCAACAATTCAACCATTTAAGTTGACAGCGCTGTCGTCGATACAAATCCGATGAGCGCCCGAAAAGGAGCTGCCCTCATGTCCGCGATCGAATCTGTGCTCGTAGAAAACCGAGTGTTCCCGCCGCCTGCTGCATTCACCGCACAAGCCAACGTGAAGCCGGTTGACGTCGAGGCGATGAACGCGAAAGCTGCCACGGACTACGCTGGATTTTGGGCGGATCTCGCGCGCGATCACCTGATCTGGGCGAAGCCATTTACGAAGTCGCTCAACGATTCCAACGCGCCATTTTTCAAGTGGTTTGAAGACGGCGAATTAAATGCGTCGTACCAATGTCTAGATCGTCATCTCAACACTCCAACCGCTGACAAAACCGCGATCATTTTTGAAGCAGACGACGGCAAATCAACGACCATTTCGTATCGCGAATTGCATAAGCGCGTTTCGCGTTTCGCGAACGGTTTGAAATCTCTGGGTTACAAAAAAGGCGATCGATCAATCATTTACATGCCGATGTCGATTGAAGCGGTCATCGCGATGCAGGCTTGTGCGCGAATCGGCGTCACTCATTCCGTCGTTTTCGGTGGGTTCTCTGCAAAGAGTTTGCAAGAACGTATCGTTGACGTGGGCGCAACCCTTGTGATCGCGGCCGATGAGCAAATGCGCGGTGGCAAAGCCCTGCCGCTCAAACCAGCCGTGGATGAGGCGTATACGATGGGTGGCTGCGACGCGGTGCGTCACACCGTCGTCTACAAACGAACGGGCGGCAATGTCGCTTGGGGTGCGAAAGACATTGATTGGGCGAAGCTCGAGAGCGATCAGTCAGACGATTGCCCCGCAGTGATGGTTGACGCCGAGCACCCGCTGTTCGTGCTCTACACATCGGGCTCCACAGGAAAGCCAAAGGGCGTACAGCACAGCACGGGCGGCTATATGTTGCATGCGATGCTCACCATGAAGTGGACGTTCGACATCAAACCGAGCGATGTGTTTTGGTGCACGGCTGACGTGGGCTGGGTGACGGGACACACCTATGTCTGCTACGGCCCGCTCGCAACTGGTGCAACGCAAATCATCTTTGAAGGCGTGCCAACCTTCCCGAACGCCGGTCGCTTTTGGGAAATGATTCAGAAACACAAATGCACGATTTTTTACACCGCACCTACCGCGATTCGCTCGTTGATCAAAGCCGCGGAAGTCGCACCCGACTTCGCGCCATCGAAATACGATTTGAAATCGCTGCGACTGCTCGGCTCGGTCGGTGAGCCGATCAACCCCGAGGCATGGATGTGGTACTACAAACACATCGGTGGTGAGCGCTGCCCGATCGTTGATACGTTCTGGCAAACAGAAACGGGTGGTCACATGATCACGCCGTTGCCGGGCGTTACGCCACTGGTGCCAGGTTCTTGCACGCAACCGCTGCCCGGCATTGACGCTGCGATCGTTGATGAGACCGCTAATGATGTTGCCAACGGCTCCGGCGGAATTCTTGTTATCAAGAAGCCATGGCCGTCGATGATTCGCAGTATTTGGGGTGACCCTGATCGTTTCAAAAAGGCCTACTTTCCGGAAGAGCTCAAGGGCTTCTATCTCGCAGGTGACGGCGCGGTGCGCGATGCCGTGACCGGTAATTTCCGCATCACCGGACGTATCGATGACGTGCTCAACGTATCGGGCCATCGTTTGGGTACGATGGAGATTGAATCGGCGCTCGTCGCCAACAGCGCCTTGGTCGCAGAGGCTGCCGTGGTGGGACGCCCCGATGACACTACGGGTGAAGCGATCGTTGCGTTCGTGGTGCTCAAGGGCGCGCGTCCGACTGACAAAGAGGGTGCGGCAAAACTTGCGAAAGAATTACGCGATTGGGTGGGCAAAGAAATTGGCCCAATTGCCAAGCCGAAAGACATTCGCTTCGGCGACAATTTGCCCAAGACGCGATCCGGGAAAATCATGCGGCGCCTGCTGCGCTCAATCGCTAAAGGCGAAGCCATTACTTCTGATATTTCGACGCTCGAGAATCCTGCGATTCTTGAACAACTGAAGCAAAGCCTGTAATGAACGCGCTTCTAGAAGTTGCGTTTGGCATGGTGTTCATCATTGGGCTGCTCTACATTGGCCAGCTCGTCGTGGGGATTTTTAACTGGCCCGCGCGCCACAACAACGTGATCTATCGGCTTCTAGGCTTCCTTACTTCACCTGTTACCAAGGCAGTCCGTGCAGTCACACCTGCGAAGGTTGCAGATAAGCACGTTCCCCTGGTTGCGTTCTTCTTGCTGTTCTGGATCTACATTGCGCTCATCTTTGCGCGCTTGTGCGTGTTGAAACCGTATCTTTGTCAGTGAGTCTGTTAGCCTCGCGCGCTAATTGTTTTGTCGGACTGATTTGATGAGCGGATTTTCGACCTGGTTTCATACGCAAACGGCAACTTGGGCGCTGGTTTTTAAGTTTCGCGATATTGCAATTGAGCAATACGAAAAAATTCTTGCGAAACATCCTGACCACGCACTAACGAGAGCACGCGTCGCCTTTCTGCACGCCGAAGCGGGTGACTTGCCGCGTGGAATCCGCGAGTATGAATCTCTACTAAAGTTAACGCCGCAAGACAGCGATAACTGGTTTAACCTAGGCTATCTTTTGCAGCAGGCCAATCGCCACGATGAGGCGCTAGTCGCCTTCGCAAAATCGCTGTCCTGTAATGAAAAACAAGACCGCGCTTGGTACGGCAAGGCACTTTCCTTAGTAGCTTTGAAGCGCGACGACGAGGCGCTGCCCGCGCTGCGTAAAAACGTCGAGTTACAGCCGATGAGCCCCTACGGACACATGGAACTGGCGCGTTGCTACTTTCGACTGGGCGATTTGGATCGTTGCGAAAAGCAAATGCGAAAGCTCAAAGGATTTGATCCGAAGAACACCGCAGTCTTGGAAGACGAGACTGGGATCAAGGTCGGCATTGAGCGCTGGTGGAAGCAGTGACGCCAAGTTTTGCTTGACTCAGGTGTCGACCTGACGAATTTCTGACATTGCGCTGCAGCACAAAAATATGACAACTGCGGGTTGTCACTCACTAGGATTAGTGTGAAAACTCAGCTACTCTTGAGTCCGCTCGCGCGTGTGGGCGTCAATTTGGGGATCAACACACGCGCATTTCGTGAATAACCGAGGAGGATACTGATGCAATTGACAGACAAGCATCGCGAGTACTGGTCTAAAAACCTGCGACTCACGGCCGTTCTGCTGGCGATTTGGTTTGTGGTGACGTTCGTTGTGGGCTATTTGGCTCGCGACGTATTCAGCTTCAACTTTTTCGGCTGGCCGTTTGCATTCTGGATGGGCGCACAAGGCTCGTTGGTCATCTATGTTGCGATCATTTGGTATTACGCACGCACGATGAATAAGATGGACCAAGAGTACGGTGTTGCGGAGGTTGAAGAATAATGAGTTCAGCATCATCACAACGCGCGTTTACCGCGCAGCTCAAAAAAATCTACATCTGGTACACGGGCGGATTCCTGTTTTTCTTGGTCGCACTCGCGATCCTCGAGCAATTCGGAATGCCGCGTCAGTGGATCGGCTATATCTTCCTGTTAGCCACCGTGCTTCTGTATGCGGGTATTGGCGTCATGAGCCGCACCTCGGATGCATCCGAGTATTACGTCGCGGGTCGACGTGTTCCCGCGGTGTTCAACGGTATGGCAACGGGTGCCGACTGGATGTCTGCAGCGTCATTTATCGGTATGGCCGGTACGCTTTATCTCCAGGGCTATTCTGGGCTCGCCTTCATCATGGGCTGGACCGGCGGCTACGTCTTGGTCGCACTGTTCCTCGCGCCGTATTTGCGCAAGTTCGGTCAGTTCACGATTCCTGACTTCCTCGGCGCGCGCTACGGCGGTAATACGGCTCGCTTTGTAGGCGTGCTGATAGCGATTCTGTGCTCATTTGTGTATGTAGTAGCGCAGATTTACGGCGTCGGCCTGATTACCGCGCGCCTTACCGGGCTCTCGTTTGAAGTCGGTGTGTTCGTTGGCTTGGCCGGAATTCTCGTCTGCTCGTTCTTGGGCGGCATGAAAGCCGTTACCTGGACGCAAGTCGCGCAATACATCATCCTGATCGTTGCTTACATGATTCCAGTCGTGTGGCTCTCGATTAAACACACGGGCATTCCGATTCCACAACTCGTTTACGGATCGGTGCTTGAAAAAGTTAGCGCACGCGAAACAGAACTGCTCGACGCAAAAACGCCGGCCGGTGCTAAAGAAGCTGAAGTGCGCAAGATGTTTGCGGATCGCGCATCGGCAGCCGAAGCCCGACTGAAAGGGCTTCCTGGCTCGTTCGATTCGGAGAAAGCAACGCTGCAGAAAACGCTTGACGATGCAAAAGCGGCGAACGCGCCGTCTGATGTTTTGGCCAGCGCGCAGAAAGCGCTCGACAGTTATCCGAAGGATGCCGCCGCCGCAAAAGCTGCATGGACTAAGGATGCCGCTGTAAAGTCGCGAGCTGGGCCACCGCTTAAACACGGTGAAGCGTTCCCTGCTAAAGACGAGAAAGCTCGAGATATCGCGCGGAAAAACTTCCTCGCGCTTATCTTCTGTTTGATGGTCGGCACCGCTGCGCTGCCACACATCCTGATGCGCTACTACACCACGCCAAGCGTGAAAGAAGCGCGCGATTCGGTGTTCTGGTCGCTGTTCTTCATTTTCTTGCTGTACTTCACCGCGCCTGCACTCGCAGTGCTCGTGAAGTTCGACATCTACACCTTGCTGGTGGGAAGTGAATTCGCGAAACTACCGGCTTGGGTCGCGTCGTGGTCAAAAGTGGATCCGTCACTCTTGTCGATCGTTGACGTGAACAAAGACGGTATCGTGCAGCTCGCGGAAATCGCGATTGGCGGTGATATCGTGGTGTTGGCGACGCCTGAAATCGCGGGATTGCCGTATGTGATTTCCGGGCTGGTCGCGGCGGGTGGCCTGGCTGCTGCGCTGTCAACCGCTGACGGTCTGCTGCTTACGATTGCAAACGCGCTTTCGCACGACCTGTATTACAAAATGATCAATCCAAACGCGTCAACCGCGACTCGCGTCGGCGTTTCAAAAGCGTTCTTGCTGATCGTTGCGTTAGCGGCTGCGTACGTCGCGTCGCTCAAGGTCGCTGACATTTTGTTCTTGGTGTCGGCAGCGTTCTCGTTGGCTGCGGCAGGATTCTTCCCAGCACTTGTGCTCGGCATTTTCTGGAAACGCACCACAAGTATTGCTGCAGTTCTGGGCATGCTCGCAGGTGTGTCGATCACGTTCTACTACATGGCAACCACGCAACCTTGGATGCGTGGCCTGTTTGGCGTTACATCGCCAATCGCTGACAACATGTGGTGGGACATCGCGCCGATTTCGGCGGGTGTCTTCGGCGTGCCGCTCGGATTCGCGATCATCTTGATCGTGAGCCTGATTACGCCAGCGCCGAAGAGAGAAGTGCAGGAGCTTGTTGAGCACGTCCGCTACCCGAACATCGTGGGTGACACGATGAATACGCAAGGTCGTTAAGACCGGCGCTGTAAGGCTCGCGATCTCGCGAGCCTGTACAGAAACAAAAAAGCCCGCAACTCGCGGGCTTTTTTGTTTCTGTATCGGTTGAATCGTTACTTCGCGGTCGGATCGCTCGCTTTGAACGACGCGCGCGCTGCAAGCTTCTTATACAAGCGTAGCAAGCTCGGGTGTTGACCCGACCAATCGAGGTCGGGGAAGCGGAGATTCAAATAACCGAGCGCACATCCCACCGCGATATCGGCGAGCGTGAGCGCGCCACCAACGCAGAAGGCATTGTCGCCCAGCGAGCGAACCATTTCGACTAGTGCCGCAGCGATCTTCTCGCGCTGCCGCGCGATTTGTTTCTCGCTCGAATCGGTTCGATCCGGACGCATTGATTCAAGTCGGGCTGTAAGCGCGGCGTCCAGCAATCCATCGGCCAACGCTTCCCAGCGTTTCACCAGAATGCGATCTCGCGAATTGTCGGGGATCAAGCGATGAACCGGCGACAGTCCGTCTAGATATTCGACGATCACCCGCGAATCGAACAAACTACTGCCATCATCCAGAATGAGCGTAGGCACCTTTGAGAGCGGATTTGCGCCCACAAGCTCAGGATTTGCGACCCAAGGGTCACTTGTGATCACATCTAGCTCAAGTTTTTTTTCAGCCGCGACGATGCGTACTTTGCGAGCGTAAGGGCTGGTAACGGAATAAAGCAGTTTCATTGAAACACTATTGACTGTTCGACTCATGAATTTAGCATGCAATCGTACAGTTACGCTTAATTCGTGGGACACGGTTCGACGAGCGGCGATAATTCAAAGCTTTGCGCTACAGCCGTCGGAAACATCCCACCAGCGCTGCAACTCTTTACTTCGGTTAGTCAATGTTTGATCCCATCACAGCTCTCTCGCCGCTCGACGGCCGCTATCAACGCAAAGTCGCCTCGCTCAGTGAAGCTTTCAGCGAATTCGCGCTCACCCGCGAGCGCGTGCGCGTGGAATTCGCTTGGCTTAAGTCGCTTGCTGCTGAACCAGGCATTGCCGAACTGCCAGCGCTTTCGAAACACGCCATTGATTTCCTAGATTCGCTGATCGCAAATTTTTCACCGGACGACGCTCTCGCGGTTAAAAAAATTGAAGCGACAACGAATCACGACGTGAAAGCCGTGGAGTATTGGATCAAAGAGAAATTCAAATCCTTGCCCGAGCTCGCGCCGCATTCCGAATTCGTTCACTTCGCTTGCACCTCGGAAGACATCAATAACGTCTCTCACGCATTGATGCTGAAACGCGGCGTGCAATCAACATGGCTCGAGCAATTTGATGCCGTGCTCGCGGCGATGAGTAACGTTGCGATTGCAACCGCCGCTATGCCAATGCTCTCGCGCACGCACGGACAGGCCGCAACGCCTACGACGATGGGCAAAGAAATCTCGCTCTTCGTGGATCGCTTGCGCACGGCGCGCACTCGTGTCGCCAACGTACGGCTGCGCGCGAAGATGAATGGCGCTGTCGGCAATTACAACGCGCATCTCGCTGCGTATGCGAATGTCGATTGGCCTGCGCTCTCAAAGCGCACGGTTGAGTCGCTTGACCTCACTTGGCAGCCTATGAGTGCGCAGATAGAGCCGCACGATTACATGGCGGAGCTATTCGACGCGATGGCGCGCATCGATACGATCATGATCGATTTCTGTCGTGATGTGTGGGGTTATGTGTCGCTCGGTTTTTTCAAACAAAAATTGAAGGATGGCGAAATCGGCTCGTCCACGATGCCGCACAAAGTGAATCCCATTGATTTCGAAAACGCCGAAGGCAACTTTGGTTTGGCCAATGCCATGTTGCGTCATCTTTCCGAAAAACTTCCGATCTCGCGCTGGCAACGTGATCTCACTGATTCCACAGTGCTTCGCAATATGGGCGTTGCCGTTGGCTACTCGCTGCTCGGTTTGAGTTCCGCATTGCAAGGCATCGGTAAGTTGCAGGTGAACGAAGCCGCGATGCTTGCTGATCTGGATAACAACTGGGAAGTGCTCGCCGAACCGATTCAAACAGTGATGCGCCGCTACGGCGTTTCCGGCGCATACGAGCAATTGAAAGAGCTAACGCGCGGACAACGTGTTACTGCCGACGCTTTTGCGAAGTTCATTGATGGCCTCGCAATTCCTGCTGAGGCGCGCGCTGCGCTCGCTGCGCTGACGCCCGCAAAATACGTTGGGTTAGCAGAAACACTTGCACGTTCGTACGGCAAATAATGGTCGCAACGAACGTCGTGTTCGATCACGAATTGAAGTGGTTGAAATCGAGTTTGAGAGCTTATAGCTTTAGCGCGTACCGCCCAACTTAAATGGGGCGATAACGCGACAAAAGATTTATATTGATATGGTAATCATATTCTTCGATCGCCCAATAAAATGGGGCTGATAGATAGATTGCTTATGTCTATTTTTCCGTCGAGCGCCCATGTGATTTCGACACTGCCACATCCAAATTCGATATATGCACATTGCGAAAAAACCCTGTAGTCTTTCGCAGATCGCGCCCTAGAATCGGAAACAGATTAAGGCAATTTTTGGAGGACGTAACATGAACTTGCTCAAACCCGCAGCCCTTATTGCGGCGCTCGGCGCGACCGTCGCAATCGCGCAGACTTCACCTGCAGTCGCAGACAAAAACCTCGCCCGCAATCTCGCAGCGACCTGCGCGAATTGCCACGGCACGAATGGCAAAAGCGTGGCCGAAGTGCCTTCGCTCGCAGGTGTGCCGGCGAACGTCACGATTCAAAAAATGAAAGACTATCGCGACGGCAAACTTCCGGCGACGATCATGCATCAGCTTGCAAAAGGTCTCACCGATGAGCAAACCGCGCTCGTCGCCGACTACTTCGCGAAGCAACCCAAATAAAGGAGATGACGATGAAACCATTTAATACACAACGTCGTGATCTCATCAAAGGTGCGGGCGCGATCGGAGCGCTTGGTGCCGTCGCATTCACAGGCGGCTGCGCAACCGTGGGCGGCGCGGCGAAACCGAAAGTCGTCGTTGTCGGTGGCGGCTTCGGTGGCGCAACGGCTGCGAAATACATCGCGATGTGGAGCGAAGGCAAGATTAACGTCACGCTCGTTGAGCGCGGCGATCAATTTGTGTCGTGCCCGATGTCAAACTTGGTCGTCGGCGGTTCAAAAAATCTCGGCGAAATTTCTGTCGCGTACGGTGGACTTGATAAGTACGGTGTTCGTCGCGTCAAAGGCGAAGCAGTCGGCTTCGATGCCACGAAAAAAACGCTCTCGCTCGCGGACGGCACGGCGCTGCCGTATGATCGCCTCGTGCTTTCACCGGGCATCGATTTCATGTACGAATCCCTTCCCGGACTCGCTACCGGTGAAGCAAAAAATCGCGTGCTCGCGGCGTGGAAAGCGGGGCCTGAAACCGTTGCGCTGCGTAATCAACTCACTGCGATGAAAGACGGCGGCGTGTACGCGATTCACATTCCAAAAGCGCCCTATCGTTGCCCACCCGGGCCGTACGAGCGCGCTTGCCAAGTCGCCTGGTATTTCCAGCAAGCGAAGCCGAAATCGAAAGTGTTGATTCTCGACGCGAACGAAGATGTCGTTTCGAAAAAAGGGCTCTTCACCAAAGCGTGGAATGGTCAATACAAAGGCATCATCGAATATCGCAACAATCAAGAAATTCAAGACGTCGACGCGCGCACCCTCTCGCTCAAAATGAGCTTTGGTGACGACGTGAAAGCCGACGTATTGAACGTATTGCCGCCGATGCGCGCGGGCAATATCGCCGCGATGAATGGCCTCAATAATTCAAACAAACGCTGGTGCCAAGTCGATTGGCTCACGTATGAATCCACCGCCGTTCCCGGTGTTCACATCCTCGGCGACGCGCTACAAATCGCCCCCGCCATGCCCAAGAGCGGCCATATGGCTAATCAACACGGGAAAGTGTGCGCGGCAGCCATCGTTGAACTCCTCACCGGCGGCAACGTCAACCAAACGCCACTCGTCGCCAACACCTGCTACAGCTTCATCGATGACAAAAACGTCGTTCACGTCGCAAGCGTTCATCGCTACGACGCGGCGCAGAAAACGATGGTCGCGATTGCGGGGAGTGGCGGACTTAGCGCGGAGCAGAATGCGTTGGAGGGGGTTTATGCGAATAGCTGGGCTCGCAATATCTGGGCCGACATGCTCACGTAACGACGTAGCGTCGTCATATCGGCGCATTGCTTCGTTGGGCGTCCGCTCGTGTACAAAAGTACACGTCGCGAACGCCCGCCTCGCACTGCATCCGATCTGACTTAGCTCCGTCGTTCCGGACTATGAAATCAAAAATTGAGCAAATCAAAGCCGAAATAGCGGCTTACTTCACGGTTCGAGAGGCTAGAGCTGAACCACTGACACTCGTTCAAGAGGCGATAAAAGCGGATTTCGCTGACCCCGAAGTTTCTGCGACGACGCTACGCTCAGACCACAAAGAGGTCATGAGCTATGTTCGCGAGACGTTCTCGGCTCGGGAAAAAGCTCTTTTTCAGACGATGTGTTCGTCTGATTACGAACAGCCGATAAATCATGACGAGAGTTTTGTTGACCGCGTGCTGGCTCGAGAAAAACTTCGCAATGACGATGAGTTTCGCGACCTCGCTTCTCTTGTCGACTCACTTATTCAAACGGGCGATGCGGAGTCCGAGCGCGTTCAAAAAATAAACCGGATCCTCGCCGCTTGGGAGTCGCGCAAGTCGCGTGGAAAGTCCCGGTGAGCGTGTAGAGAGACTACGCCAGACTGACGCGGGGCGCTGCACTTATCTCTGCTCAGTACTCGCGCGAACCCACTCCGCAAACGCTTCCTCAGTAATCTCCCCCGCCGCAACCTTGAGCATCGTCAATACGCAATCCACGTCGTTAGCGACGAGTTCGTGGCCATTGAGCGCGAGGAAGAGTTCAACGGCGACGAATGCGGTGCGTTTGTTGCCGTCAAGGTAGGGATGATTGCGGCTGATGCCGTAGCCATACGCGGCGGCTAGCGCGGCGACGTCTGGTTTGCCATAAGCGGACAGATTTTCGGGGCGCGCTAGCGCGGATTCGAGTAAGCCTTCGTCGCGCACGCCGACGAGCCCGCCGTGTTCGGCGAGCTGCGCTTCGTGAACTGCGGTGATGACGTCGCGATCAATCCATGTCCATTTTTTGCGCACGCATTAACTCTTTCTTGTCCGCGCGCTATTTCGCCAGTTCTGCGAGTACATCGCGACGCTTTTTCATGATGCCGCGTGCGAGCTTCATTTGTGTTTCGAACTCAGGGTTCGTGGTGGTGATGCGCATGCCGTTTGGCGAATCGGTGAGATAGATCGTGTCGCCTTTCTCAAGCGACAAGCGCGTGAGCACCTCTTTCGGCAACACAACGCCGACCGAATTTCCGATTTGAGTGAGTTTGAGGGGTTGCATGGTCTAGCGCTCGCTGGGTTAACGATTTCGATGATTATAACAAATGTACTTACGTTGTTATTACGAATGTAATACTTAGTGTGCTTCATTGAGTCGTCGCGCGATTCTCTTCCGCCGTCATCCCCGCGAAGGCGGGGATCCATTCGTGCGTAAGTAACTTCTTGCCGTGACACACCAAAGTTTCGTTGCAGTGGGTTCCCGTGTTCGCGGGAATGACGGCATTCAGAGCAGCGCTTTGGTGAAAAACGAGGCGCACAACAAAAACCTTGTTGCAACAGCACCACATCCCAAAACACGCGTTGTGAAACACGTTTCTATTTCTCGAAACGGATTTGCATTGTGCGGCGCAGCGAATGAAACGGTTTGCTTCGACAAAACGCGTGCTTGTCAAACCCACATAAACACTCGTGTTTTTCCATTTTTCGCACGATGTGGAATTCGTTTCCGCATGTTGCATTGCGATGTTTGAAATCTATTCTCGCGATGTGGAAAGTTGCACGATCTGCAATGCATTTGCAAGTTATTGTTTTGAAACGTTTTTTTCAACTTTTTATGGCGTTCGTGCGTTAGCGTGTTTATGCTGCGAAGCAACAGAGTTCGATTTATCAAGTTTCCACCCAGTGGAATCGAAGCAAACCGGGCTCCGGAATTCAGCAGTCATTTAGTCCAACGCAACACCGACCGAAAGAGGTACGCACCATGAATCAAGCATCCCGCGACAACGTTCAAAACGCCTTCGCTACCGCCAGCGCCAAACTCGCTAACGAGTGGGCGCGCGATACACGCTGGAAAGGCATCAAACGCAATTACAGCGCTTCTGACGTGGTGCGTCTGCGTGGCAGCGTCGGTGTGGAGCACACGATTGCCAAGCGCGGCTCGGAAAAACTTTTCCGCATGTTGAACGAAGAACCGTTCATCAATTCGCTCGGCGCGCTCACCGGCAATCAGGCGATGCAGCAAGTCAAAGCCGGATTGAAGGCTATTTATCTGTCCGGCTGGCAAGTGGCGGGTGATGCAAACTTGGCCGGTGAGATGTATCCCGATCAGTCCTTGTATCCCGCGAACTCGGTGCCTTCTGTTGTGAAGCGCATTAACAACACGCTGCTGCGCGCCGACCAAATTCAATGGATGGAAGGCAAGAACGATATCGATTACATGGCGCCGATTGTGGCGGACGCGGAAGCCGGATTTGGCGGCGTGCTCAACGCGTATGAGCTCATGAAATCGATGATCGAAGCGGGCGCATCGGGCGTTCATTTCGAAGACCAACTCGCAAGCGTGAAAAAGTGCGGTCACATGGGCGGCAAAGTGCTCGTGCCAACCCGTGACGCGGTGGAGAAACTGCAAGCGGCTCGTTTCGCAGCGGATGTGATGGGCACGCCGACCGTGCTTCTCGCTCGCACCGATGCTGAAGCAGCTGATCTGGTGACGAGTGATATTGATGAAAATGATCGTCCGTACATCACGGGTGAGCGCACCGTTGAAGGCTTCTTCAAAACGCGTCCAGGTTTCGATCAAGCGCTCTCGCGTGGCTTGGCGTATGCGCCCTACGCTGATTTGATTTGGTGTGAAACTGGAAAACCTGATCTCGAATTTGCACGCAAATTTGCTGAAGGCATTCACAAACATTTCCCAGGAAAAATGCTTGCGTACAACTGCTCGCCATCGTTCAACTGGAAGAAAAATCTCGACGAAGCAACGATTGCAAAATTCCAGCGCGAACTCGGCGCGATGGGCTACAAATTCCAGTTCATCACGCTCGCCGGCTTCCATTCGCTCAACTACGGCATGTTCAATCTCGCCTACGGCTACGCGCGCAACAACATGAGCGCATTCGTTGAATTGCAAGAGCAAGAGTTTGCAGCGGCCGAGCGTGGCTTCACCGCAGTGAAGCATCAGCGCGAAGTTGGAACGGGTTACTTCGACGCTGTCACGCAAGTGATCCAAGGCGGCAAGAGCTCAACAACCGCGCTGCACGGCTCCACCGAAGACGAACAGTTCTTCGATCAAAAGCCAGCGCTCAAAATGGCTGTTGGTCAGAACGATTAACGAATCTCGAAAGCGCGCGGGCGATTGAAGACTCCGTTCGTGGTGAGCTAGTCGAACCATGAACGCGCTTCTCCAGCCGCGCGAATGATTCGGGGTTCGACAAACTCTGCTGACGTTGCGTAGACAAATGAGCGATCCAGTTGTACGTGCAACACAAATTTCGGCAATAGCGTCAAAAAATGAGACAAGCGAAATAATAGAAAAATAGCGCTATCGCCCAATTTAGTTGGGCGATGCCGTCTGGAGCCAATTAACAATTTCGCGTCCCAGTTTGATCTTGTAACTCATCTGAATGACCCTATAATCGCCGCTGATTTCCTCGAGGAGGAGGGAAGCCTTGGCCCGCATCTGCGAAAGCATTTGCGGGTTTTCTTTTTTTACGACCGTCTTTTTCTCCCACCAACCGCGCCGGAATTTCCGTCTGCTCCTGCGACTCTCGGCAAGTTCTCTCCGCACAATTTTCGAAGACCAGCGATACGCTGACGCCCACGCCAAGAAGTCGGTTGCACTTATCTTCATCTTGGTGTTATAGTTCTATACAACACTACATCGCGACGTGAATTACCCGCAATCCCAAATCTTTGATCGCAGCTCCGCAACACCAACCGTCAATGCAAACACATGAGTCGTGAATGGAATGACAGCCAGCCGATCTATCGGCAGATTCGTGATCGTGTGATCGCGATGATTGTTGACGGCAGTTTGGCCGAGGGCGACGCCCTGCCTTCCGTGCGTGCGGTCGCTGCTGAAAGCCAGGTCAATCCGTTGACGGTGCTCAAGGCGTATCAGCAATTGGCCGACGAAGGGATCGTGGAATCGCGACGCGGCCTAGGGATGTTCGTGAACGTCGGCGCACGCGCTCTGGTGACTGATGGTGAACGAGAACGATTTCTACATGTGGAGTGGCCGAAAGTGCGCGCCACCATTGAACGCCTGGAGCTGACCATCGAAGACTTGTTTAGCGAAGCGAAAAGCACCGACAAGAAGCGAAAGAAAACTGGAGGCAACACATGATGAACTGCATCGAAGCGCACGGCTTAACTAAGCAGTTCGCTGGAAGGCTCGCGCTAAACAATGTGGACCTCACCGTTGGAAGCGGGCGCATCGTGGGCATCATGGGCCCCAACGGCGCTGGGAAGACCACGCTACTCAAAGCAATTCTCGGCTTAACGCCATTCGGAGGTGAGCTCAAGGTGCTGGGTCGAGATCCTTGGGTTTCGCGCGATGCTTTGATGAACGACGTGAGTTTTGTTGCTGACGTTGCCGTGCTTCCGCGCTGGATGCGGGTATCGCAGGCCATTGACTACATGAACGGTGTTCATCCGAAATTTGAACGTGCCATGGCCGAGGGGTTTCTCAGTAAAACAACAATTGGGCGCGAGCAGAAAGTCTCACAGCTTTCCAAAGGCATGGTCGCCCAGTTGCATCTCGCACTTGCGATGGCTATTGACGCGAAGCTGCTCGTGCTCGACGAGCCGACGCTCGGCCTTGACATTGCATACCGAACCCAATTTTTCGAATCACTGCTACACGACTACTACGACAAAGCGCGTACCGTTATCGTGTCAACACACGATATTGATGAGCTGCAACACGTGTTGACCGATGCAGTATTCATGGATGGTGGCCGAGTAGTTTTCTCCTGCGACATGACAGATTTCGACGCACACTTTCACGAAGTCGCCGTTAAGCCAAGTGATCACGAGCTCGCGCGGACGCTAAATCCGCTGCACGAACGTCACTCGTTTGATCGAAGCGTATTTCTGTATCGCAACGCTGACGTAGAAAAACTTGCCACGCTCGGTGAAATTCGCACGCCGCGCCTCTCCGAGGTCTATCTCGCCACGATTAGCAATCAAACGCTCGCGCAGAAAGGTTCGCCCAAATGAGCAGTCTGAACTTACCAGCGCAAGTATCGGAAACCTCGCGCAGTATTCCTAAGGTGCAACAGTTTTACTGGAGCGTACGACGCGAGCTGTGGGAGCATCGTTCTATCTATCTCGCGCCGCTTGCGGTGGCCGCGATCACGCTGATCGGCATTTTCATTCACGTATTTTCATTGCCTGCGCTGCTCGCGAAAGCTAAACCTCAACTTCTTTTTGCGTCCTACAGCGCGGTTGCCGTCGTTTTGATGTTGACGTCGGTCATCGTCGGGAGTTTTTACTGTCTGGACGCACTTTACGGCGAACGTCGTGACAGAACGATTCTGTTTTGGAAATCATTGCCCGTATCGGACACGATTACCGTGCTGGCGAAGGCGAGTATTCCGTTCGTCGTTTTGCCGATCTTTACCTTCGCATTGATTGCTGTTGTGCAGCTCGTAACGCTTGCGTTGAGCACGATCATCATTGCAGCCAGTGGTATGAGCGTTGCAAATTACTGGTCGCAATTGCCGTTCGTACAAATGCCAAAAGGTGTCATCTACTTTCTCTTTGCCATCGCCGTCTGGTACGCGCCGATGTACGGATGGTTTCTGCTGGTGTCGGCGTGGGCGCAGCGCGCGGTGTTCGTATGCGCGGTCGCGCCTGCCCTTGCGTTGCTCGCTATTGAGCAAACTGTATTGGGTTCAACGTTGTTCACCGACGTAATGAAAGAGCGCTTCGCTGGCGTTTTCAGTAGCGCGTTCTCGCGATCAAAGGAAAGCGTTGTGCCGGATCCGACAAAATTCTTTGCCAACCACCAGCTCTGGATTGGCCTAGCGATCGCCATCGTGCTGATCTATATCGTGATCAAGCTGCGAAGACGCCGAGATCCGCTCTAGCAGCAATCGCAGCGGCCGCGCGAATTTCACAGACGCGGCCTCTCAAAAACCTCGATCAAATTTATCCATGAACGCTATCAAAACGACTGGCGGGGGCAGACACGTCTCCGCCGCAGACACGGCCCTCAAGTATTCCGCACAATTTTGGTTTCTCGTCGCAGCCGTTGGGCAATTGCTGTTTGTGTATTACGTCTTTGCCTTCTATTACGAACCCACGCTTCATGGCAATTTCGCGGCATGGGCAAAAAACGAACGGTTGCCGCACGGCTATGTGCGTGGCGACACCGTTGGTAACCTCATGTTTGCGGGCCACGTCTTGCTCGCCGCAGTGATGACCGTCGGCGGCCTAATGCAGCTGATCCCGCAAATTCGTGCGCGCTATCCTGCGCTTCATCGATGGACCGGGCGGGTGTTTCTGATCACTGCGATGGCGCTCGCCCTAGGCGGGCTCTATATGGTGTGGCCCGGTGGGCGGCATAGCAACGTGATTACCGCGATATCGGTGTCCTTCAATGCCGTGCTGATTATTACGTTCGCGGTGGTG
Organism: Betaproteobacteria bacterium; assembly: GCA_013298695.1. Classification (GTDB taxonomy): domain Bacteria; phylum Pseudomonadota; class Gammaproteobacteria; order Burkholderiales; family Casimicrobiaceae; genus Casimicrobium. Next base: position 112,818 of record JAAFIS010000002.1, on the reverse strand, counting down.
ACGTGGCGTTACGCCGTCGCAAAAAACTTTGTGCTGCACCGCCGATGGGCACTGCGCATGTTCATGGTGGCCAGCGGCGTTTGGTTTATCCGCGTCGGATACATGGCGTGGATTCTTATCAACCAAGGCCCCGTTGGCATAAAAGACGGCGGCGGTGGATGGTTCGACATCGCGTGTGCTTTCGGCTCGTATCTCATTCCGCTCGCGATGCTTGAGCTCTACCTGCGCGCACGCGAAGGCGAGAGTCGAAACACAAAAATTGGCGCATCGATTGCTATCGTGATTGCAGCACTTTTCACCGGCGTTGGCGCAGGCGGTGCCTACATAGCGTTTTGGCGACCCTTGTTGTGATGCGTCTTCGCCGTTAGGCGTTTGCGCGGCGCCTCGCAACACTCACTAAATTATGGAAACTGACCAAGGAAAATCATGCTCGTATGGATTCACGTCGTTGCGGGATCAATCGCGCTTCTAGCGGGCGCAATCGCTTTGTCTGCCGCAAAAGGGGCGCCGCTACATCGACGTGCCGGCATAGCTTTTGTATACGCCATGCTAGTGATGTCGGGTTTGGGAGCCGTAGTCGCGGCGATGATATCGATTCGCGTATCTATCACCGCAGGCGCACTCACGTTCTATCTTGTTGCAACTGCGCTCGTGACGGTTCGCCGTCCGCTTTTTCTAGATCGAAGATTTGATATGGCTGCAATGTTGTGGGCAGGCCTGGTAGGAATCAGTGCAGTCTATTGGGGCATTGTGGCGATGTTTAACCCGAAGGGGACGCTCGACGGCTACCCGCCAGCACCATTTTTCATTTTCGGATCGGTCGCGCTGATCGCCGCTACGTTGGACATTCGAATGTTGGTGTCTGGTGTCAACGGCAAGCACCGCATCGCACGCCATTTGTGGCGCATGGGCTTCGCGATGTACATCGCGACTTCTGCATTCTTCCTAGGTCAAGCTAAGCTGTTCCCCGAACCTGTGCTCAAGATCGCGCTCCTCGCGATACCTGTCGTGCTGGTGATGCTCCTAACGCTCTACTGGCTAGTTCGTGTTCTCGTATCAAAAAACTGGCAGCGAAAGTGAGCCGTGGTGTCAGTGAATCTGCTGCGACGCAATCACTTCCGCGCGCACTTGTTCGGTGAGTTCACCTTTTAGTGCTGCGAACTCAGCAGCGGTTTTGATTGAATAGTGTCGCGGATGCGCGAAGGAAATTTCGCGATCCAGTTTGATGCGACCTGGGCGCGCGCTCATCACGACGACGCGCGAACCCATGAACACGGCCTCATCAATATCGTGCGTAACGAAGAGCACCGTCTTTCGCTCCGCTTCCCAAATGCCGAGCAGAAGCTCTTGCATGAGCTCACGTGTTTGATGATCGAGCGCACCGAACGGCTCGTCCATCAGGAGCATGCGTGGATTATTTGCAAGTGCACGGGCGAGGGCCGTGCGCTGTTGCATGCCGCCGGAGAGCTGCTTTGGAAAATGATTCTCAAAGCCCACAAGTCCGACCTTTTTAATGAACGCGTTCGCCGTGTGAAGCTGCTCTTCGCGCGCCATCCCGCGTTCGCGTAAACCAAAGCAAACGTTATCGCGCACCGTGAGCCAGGGAAACAGCGTGTAGCTTTGAAACACCATGCCACGCTCTGCGCTCGGGCCTTCGATGACTCTACCGTCGAGCAGCACCTCGCCGGTGGTTTGTCGATCCAACCCGGCGACGATGCGTAGAAGCGTGCTCTTGCCGCAGCCAGACGGCCCTAAGATGGTGATGAAGTCGTTTTCAGCGACGGATAAATCGGTGGCTTGCAACGCGACCGTTGGCGCGCGGCCTTGCGTTTCAAACTGACGAGACACGCCGCGAACGGAGAGGATCATGTTTGTTGAGCTCATGGTTCGACAGGCTCACCACGAGCGGGTTCGACAGGCTCACCACGAGCGGTGTCCGCTAATGCGCAATGCAGACGATGTTTAGCCGTTCGTCCTGAGCTTGTCGAAGGATAGCGGCGGTCGTGGTCGTTCATAGCTGTCAGCGCCCCAACGCCGCCCACGGAAACAGTTTCCGGTTGGCAAACTTAAACAGAAGATCGCTGACCAATCCAATCACACCGATCACGATGATGCCGAAGATGATTTGGTCGGTCGCGAGTAGTGCTTGGGAATCGGTAATCATGTGACCGATGCCGCTCGATGCACCGATGAGCTCAGCGACGATCACATAGGTCCACGCCCAACCGAGCACCATGCGGAAAATTTCCGCGATCTCAGGCGCTGAGTTCGGAATCAGCACGCGGCGAACGAGACTTGAATCACTCGCACCGAGCGTGTAAGCCGCTTCAACTAAATCGCGGCGCGTGTTGCCTACGGCAACGGCAATCATCAACACGAGTTGAAAAAACGATCCAATGAAAATCACCGCGAGTTTCTGCTTTTCGCCAATACCAACCCACAAAATAAGCAGCGGAATGAACGCCGACGCAGGCAAGTAACGCGAGAACGAAACGAAAGGCTCGAAGAACGCTTCAATCGGTTTGTAGGCACCCATCAAGACGCCCAGTGGCAATGCAATCGCGGCTGCGATGAGAAAGCCGCCCAAGACGCGCCACACCGTCATGCCGATGTCTTTCATGAACCCCATTTCAGTGATCAGCGTGTAGCCGCTTTTCACCATCGTCACCGGATCGGCGAGAAAGGTTTTTGAGACGAAACCACCGAAGGTTGCAATCGCCCACACGACGAAAAACAAAATGAAAAAACTCACGCCGAGCGAGACGCGTTGAGTGGTGGAAATCGGGGTGAGAGGTTTCAAAGAACAGTCCGAGCTATGTTCGTTATCGCCCGACTATATTGGGCGATTGTAAGTAGATAGTGGGTCATCGAGAATGTATGTTTACTTGCTTTAAACCCAATAAGCTGGGGCGATGGCTAATTTAGTTATCAGTCCACAAATTCTAGTTCTGGTGTGCGCTCACTCCGACACAACTCTCAATAAACGCGACAGTGTTTCCGGTCTTCGCAAGGATGACGGAGGAGAGAGAGCTCGAATTCGGGACAACGACCGCGCCGTAACCCGGATGCTCGCACCCGGGTTTCCCACGTCAAAGAAGTCACAAGTGATCGCTTCGCGATTTCGTCTACAGAAACATTGGTGCGAGCATCAAGGCTACGAGTACCTCTTACTTAATAAACCGCGTATCAGCCAATTTCGAAATATCAGGGATCTGTTTGATGATGCCGAGTTCCATTAACAAATCCGCCGCCTCTTTGCTAAACGCAGCATGTTCGCCTGCGAAGAATTTCTGATTCGCAGCTTTGTCTTGCCAACGCAAAAACTTCTGGCTGTTTTCAAATTGCTCAGCACTCTGCTTCACATCCGTGCCCATGATGCCGAAGCTTTTTTGTGGTTCCTTCTTGATCATTTCGAGCGCTTCGAAATACGAATCGGCGAGCGCTTGCGCAGCTTTCGGATTCTCCGCGAGGAATTTCGGCGTGCAGCCGAATGTGTCCATTACCATCGGGTAGTCGAGCGTGGTTGCCAGAATTTTTCCGGCTTCAGGTTTTGCGCGAACTGCTGAGAGGAACGGCTCATACGTCATTGCAGCGTCAAGATCGGCAGTGCCCGCAATCATTGCGTTGGCTGCGGCTTGTGGTTCGAGATTTACGATCTTCACGTCCTTTGTCGTCAGTCCGTTTTTCTTGAGCATCCAAGCGAGTGTGAAAAACGGCGCCGTGCCCGGCGCGCTCGCGGCAACGGTTTTGCCTTTGAGATCACTAATCTTTGTAATTGCAGGCTTCACGACCATACCGTCAGCGCCGAAGCTCTTGTCAAGCTGAAACATCTGCGTGGTGGCAACGCCGTTCGCATTCCACACGATCCAGGTTTCAACCGTTGTTGCGGCACACTGAATGTCACCGGATGCAATCGCTAGATGACGGTCTTTCTGTGGAATTTTCTTGATCGAAACGTCGAGTCCGTTCTTTTTGTAAATGCCTGATTCTTTTGCGAGCGTGAGCGGTGCGAAGCCGGTCCAGCCCGAAATACCGATGCCAACTTTTGTTTCTTGTGCGACCGCGCCGTTCGCCGCGATACCGAGCGATGTTGTTGCGATGATTGAAGCGAGCAGTGACTGTTTCATAACGTGAACCTCCGGTAAGTTTGAGTAACGATGAATACTACGACTAAATAGGGATCCAAAGCGGTGGCAGTTTCGCTGCATCGGGCAGCGCGCGAAACACGCGAGAGAGCGCACCATGTTTTACGAGCGCTGTGGCGCGCTCAATGTCTGGTGCAAGATAGCGATCTTGTTCGACGAACGAACACTCATCTCTAAGCAATCCGTGTGCCGATTCGAGAGCCGCGGAGCTGGTGAGTGGGCGAAGGAAATCAATGCCTTGCGCGGCGGCGAGCAATTCGATGCCCAAAATGTGCGCGACGTTCTCAATCATTGATTGCAAACGACGCGCGGCGAAGGTTGCCATCGACACGTGATCTTCCTGGTTTGCCGAGGTCGGCAAACTATCCACGCTCGCCGGATGTGCGAGTGATTTATTCTCACTTGCGAGCGCGGCCGCCGTCACGTGAGCGATCATGAAGCCAGAATTGAGTCCCGCATCAGGCGTTAAAAATGCGGGCAGTCGAGACACCGCTGTGTCGATCAACATCGCGATGCGGCGCTCTGCAATCGCGCCCACTTCGGCAATAGCAACTGCCATCGCGTCCGCCGCGAGTGCCACGGGTTCCGCATGAAAATTGCCGCCCGAAATCATTTCGTTGGTATCGGCGAACACGAGCGGATTGTCGGTGACAGCGTTTGCTTCGCGCACTAAAACGAGCGCGGCATGCCGCAATTGATCAAGACATGCACCAATCACTTGCGGCTGACAGCGCAGGCAATACGGATCCTGCACACGATCATCGTTTTCTTCATGCGATTTGCGAATCACGCTACCTGCGAGCAAGGCGCGGTAGTACTTCGCCACGTCAATTTGCCCAGGCTGACCGCGCACTTCGTGAATGCGCGGATCAAACGGACCGTCGCTGCCGCGCGCGGCATCGACCGTCATCGCGCCAATCACCAGTGCGGCTTCGAGCACGGGTTCGAAGGTGAGCAGGGCATGCAGTGCAAGTGCGGTTGATGCCTGCGTTCCGTTAATGAGCGCGAGTCCTTCTTTGGCTTCGAGTGCAAGTGGCGCAATGCCAGCCTTTTTGAGCGCCGCGCTTGCCGAGACGCGAACGCCGTCCTCCAGCATCTCGCCTTCCCCCAAAAGCGCAAGCGTCATGTGCGCAAGCGGTGCGAGGTCGCCCGATGCGCCGACTGATCCTTGCGAAGGAATGTAGGGCACGAGTCCCGCGTTGTAGGCTGCAAGCAAAGTGTCGACAACAGTCTGTCGCACGCCCGAATGGCCCCGTGCAAGGCTCGCCGCCTTGAGCGCAAGTATTAATCGAACAACAGATGGCGACATCGGTTCTCCGACTCCGACGGAGTGCGATCGAATCAAATTGAGTTGCAAAGTCGCCAAGTCTTCGCGCGAAATGCGCTTCGATGCAAGCTTGCCGAAGCCCGTATTCACGCCATACACGGGAGCGTCACCCGCCGCGGCTCGCGCAACGAGTGCGTGGCTGTTTGCGATGGCTTCACGTGCATGCGAAGGCAGCGTCATCGTTTGTCCGCCCGCGTGGAGCAACTGTAAATCGTCGAGCGTTAGCGCGCCGATGCTGAGTTCTAGAGTTGTAGTCATCAATACATCTGTTGGCGATGGAGTTTGTGCTCCCTCCCCTTCAAGGGGAGGGTTGGGGTGGGGATGGGGTTCTTCACGTTGTGCTTAAGTAAACCCATCCCCCTCCTAGCCTCCCCCTTGAAGGGAGAGGGACCCCGACATCGGCAACCGCAATCCATGTTCCTTCGCGCACTGCTTCGCAATTTCGTAGCCAGCATCGGCATGCCGCATCACACCTGTCGCCGGATCGTTCCACAACACACGCTCGATTCGTTTTGCCGCAGCGTCCGTACCATCAGCGACAATCACCACGCCCGAATGCTGCGAATAACCCATGCCGACTCCACCGCCGTGATGCAGCGACACCCATGTCGCGCCACCTGCGGTGTTGAGCAGCGCATTGAGCAGCGGCCAATCGGACACAGCGTCCGATCCATCCAGCATCGCTTCTGTTTCGCGGTTGGGTGACGCGACGGAGCCCGAATCCAAGTGATCGCGACCGATCACAATGGGTGCTTTGAGTTCACCGCGTTTCACCATCTCGTTAAACGCGAGTCCTGCGCGATGCCGCTCTCCAAGTCCAATCCAGCAAATACGCGCAGGCAATCCTTGAAACGCGATGCGCTCATTCGCCATATCAAGCCAGCGATGCAGATGCGTGTTGTCGGGAAACAGCTCTTTAATTTTTGCATCGGTTTTACGAATATCTTCAGGATCGCCCGAGAGCGCAACCCAGCGAAACGGTCCGACGCCGCGACAAAACAGCGGTCGAATGTAGGCCGGCACGAAGCCCGGAAAGTCGAAAGCACGCGTTACGCCCTGATCGAAAGCAACTTGACGAATGTTGTTGCCGTAATCGACGACGGGGATCTTCATATCGACAAAATCGAGCATCGCCTGCACATGTATCGCACAGGATTTGGCTGCCGCTTCGCGAAGTGCAGCATGTTGCGCCTCATCGGCACGCGCGGCTTGCCACTGCTGCAAACTCCAACCCGCGGGCAGGTAACCGTTCACCAAATCGTGTGCGGACGTTTGATCGGTCACGAGATCGGGCTTCATTCCACCCGCCTCTGCGCGGCGGACGAGTTCAGGCAATACGTCCGCAGCGTTACCGAGAAGCGCAATTGAAACTGCTTTGCCTTCACTTGTGTAGCGCTTTAAGCGAGCGAACGCGTCATCAATGTCGCGCGCTTGCTCGTCAACGTACTTTGTTTTCAAGCGGAAATCAATGCTCGATTGCTGGCATTCGATGTTGAGTGAACACGCACCCGCGAAGGTCGCCGCAAGGGGCTGCGCGCCACCCATGCCGCCGAGCCCGGCAGTGAGAATCCAGCGCCCGGCGAAACTGCCGTTGAAATGTTGACGTGCCGCTTCAACAAACGTTTCGTAGGTGCCCTGCACAATGCCTTGACTGCCGATATAGATCCACGACCCGGCCGTCATCTGGCCGTACATCATGAGACCTTTGCGATCTAGTTCGCTAAAGTGCTCCCAGGTCGCCCATTTTGGAACGAGGTTTGAATTGGCAATCAACACACGTGGCGCGTCGGGATGCGTTTTGAACACGCCGACCGGTTTGCCTGATTGAATCAAGAGCGATTCGTCGTCGTTCAATTCGCGAAGCGACTTCAGAATCGCTTCAAAGCAATCCCAATTGCGCGCTGCTTTGCCGATGCCGCCATAGACGACGAGCGCATCGGGGTTCTCCGCAACCTCGGGATCGAGGTTGTTTTGAATCATCCGATACGCTGCCTCGGTGAGCCAGCTCTTGCATGCAAGTGTGTTGTCGCGCGGCGCACGGACGGCACGCGGGAGCGCTGAGATTGGCGGCTGATTAGGATGCGTCATGACGCGCACTCCTCAACAAGTAAATGCGATGTCACGAGTTTTACTTGTCTAGACAAGTTTTTGCAAGTAGCATTTTCGACATGGGAATCCACACCGACCCCACTTCAATCGAGCGCAGCTCGCGAACCAAGCGCGCTCCGTTTGAAGAGGTCAAGATTTACCTGAAGGACGGCCTTAAAAAAGGCCGATGGCGACCGGGCAGCAAAATGCCGTCAGAAGCCGATTTAATTGGGCGATTCGGCGTCGCGCGGATGACGGTTAATCGTGCGCTTAAAGATTTGCAAACTGAGGGTTTAATTGAGCGCAGGCAGGGCGCAGGCACCTTCGCCGCAGCGCTGCATCGTGTGTCCTCCGCGCTTACTATTCGTGACATTCACGAAGAAATTCTTTCACGCGGTCATGCTCATCGCGCAGAAGTGCATCTGTTGCGCGAGGAAAAAGCGAGCGCTGATATCGCGCATACGCTTGGCTTGGCGAAAGGCGCGCCAGTGTTTCACAGTCTGATCGTGCATTTCGAAAACGAAATCGCGATTCAATGCGAAGATCGTTTTGTGAATCCTGCGGTCGCGCCGAATTACTTGACGATTGATTTCGAAGAGGTCACGCCAACGCGTTATCTCTTCGACGTTGCGCCGCTGTGGAAGGCGGATTACGCCGTAGAAGCGGCGTTGCCCTCAGCGAATGAAGCAAAATTATTAGGCATCAAACAAGCCGCGCCCTGTTTGGTTATCCTTCGTCGCACGATGAATCGATCCACGGCCATCACCTGCGCGCGGCTCGTGCATCCGGCGGATCGCTATCGTTTGGAGGGGGCGTTTTCACCGTGAAATTCGATCGACTTCAAGTCTGTCGTTTTGATGACGTCGTTCCCGTGCCCTGGAAAAACCGCGGCGGTGTGACGCGTGAGTTGATCGCCTGGTCGAGCGCAGAGGATTGGTCGCTGCGCTTGAGCGTTGCCGATATTGAGCGAAGCGGCGTGTTTTCCGCATTCAACGATGTGGATCGTTGGTTCGCTGTGATTGACGGTGAAGGAGTTCGGTTGTCTGGGGGCATTGGTGAAGTGCGTCGCGGATACGCGCCAGTTGCATTCGACGGCGCGCTCGCACCCGAATGCCAACTCATTGCCGACACAACTCGCGATCTCAATTTCATGGTGAATCGCAAACGCGGCACAGGGAAATTATGTCAACTCTCCGATCGCGTCCGAGCAAATGGCGATTATGTGATCGACGCGAAAGGCGCGATGGTGATTGGCATCTTTTCCGCAACTGCGTGCGAAGTCGTCATTTCGAACAATGTTGTGAACCTGGACTCGATGTCTGCGGCGTGGTGCGACAAAATCTCTGAAACGTCGCAATCGATACAAGTTCGCACGGGTGAACCGGAGCGCACTTGGTGTTTCACGTTTAGCGCGAATGAGATGGCCCCGTGAATTCGAGTTTCACCTTGTGGCGAAATTTTCGTGTCGCAACGTTTGACGAAACGCGCGATGCCGATTGGGGTTGGATTGAATCTGCGGCGATGCTCATTCGCGATGCCGACGGCGTCATCGAATGGATAGGTGAATCGGAGAACGCCATCAATCTGCCAAAGCCTTCGAACGATATTGACCTCGGCGGCGCGCTTGTCACGCCTTCGCTCATCGATTGCCACACGCATCTCGTCTACGCCGGTAGCCGCGCGCGTGAATTCGAAATGCGACTCGAAGGCGCGAGTTATGAAGACATTGCGCGCGCTGGCGGCGGCATTCGATCTACCGTGGCCGCAACACGTGCCGCGAGTGATGAAACTTTGTTTGTACTCGCTCGCGAACGTGCGCTCGCGCTCATGCGTGAAGGCGTCGCAACAATTGAAATCAAGTCGGGCTACGGATTGACAGAAATCGATGAGGCGCGAACATTGTGTATAGCGCGGCGGGTCGGCGAGACGCTTGGGCTCGACGTTAAAACGACCTATCTCGCTGCGCATGCGTTGCCCGATGAATTTGTGGGTCGCGCGGATGACTACATTGACTTAGTGTGCGAGTGGATGCCGCGACTTCATGCGGAGAAGTTGATCGACGCGGTTGACGCGTTTTGTGAACGCATTGGCTTCACGCCCGAACAAACACGTCGCGTATTCGAGTGCGCGAAATCGCTCGGTATTCCGGTAAAACTTCATGCGGAGCAGCTCTCCGATCAAGGCGGCGCTGCACGCGCGAGCGAGTTCAACGCACTTTCCTGTGATCATCTTGAGCACTTGAGTGACGAAGGCATCGCGGCGATGGCGAGTGCGGGGGTGACGGCGGTGTTGCTCCCGGGCGCGTATTACTTTTTGCGTGAAACAAGATTGCCGCCCGTCGAAAAACTACGTGTAGCAGGCATTCCCATTGCCCTCGCCACCGATCACAATCCGGGTTCGTCGCCGACGCTCTCACCGCTTCTGATGATGAACATGGCCTGCACGCTGTTTCGCATGACGCCGCTTGAAGCGTGGAAAGGCTTCACTACGAATGCTGCGCGTGCGCTTGGGCTACACGCGACGCACGGCACGTTGAAAACGGGTCGGAAAGCGAATTTCGCAGTATGGAACGCGGATCATCCACGTGAGCTTGCGTACAGCTTTGGACAGACACCGGTGAAATCGCTGGTCGTGAACGGCCAACGTCGCGAGGACATCGTTCAATGACGGCCGACGTTTTCACACTACATCGTGGCACAGCCCCCATCGTCGTGAGCTTGCCGCATGTGGGCACGATCATTCCAGATTCGGTGAAGACCGCGCTGGTATCCCGTGCGCACGCCACGGAAGACACCGACTGGCATCTTACGCGACTCTATGCTTTCGCGGCTGACATGGGTGCGAGCGTGATCGCGGCGACGCATTCGCGTTACGTGATCGATCTCAATCGTCCGCCAGACGACGCGCCGATGTATCCCGGTGGGTCGAACACCGAACTTTGCCCAACAAAATTTTTCACAGGTGATTCGCTGTATCTCGCAGGCCGCGAACTGAACGCAGCCGAGATTGAGCGTCGTCGCGTTGTTTACTGGTGGCCGTATCACGTTGCCTTGGGCGCTGAGCTTGATCGCGTTCGGGCCCAACATGGTTACGTCATTCATTGGGATGGCCACAGCATTCGTTCACGTATTGCGTGGCTTTTTGATGGAGTGTTGCCTGACTTGAATTTGGGCACCGCGAATGGTGCGAGCTGCGCTGCGAGTTTGCGCGCCGCGCTAATTGCAGCGATGCAATCGCAAGATGAATACTCGCAGGTCGCCGACGGTCGTTTCAAAGGCGGCTACACCACGCGACATTACGGTCGCCCGAACGAAGGCGTTCACACCGTGCAAATGGAGATGTGTCAATCGACGTACATGGATGAAGCGCCGCCGTTTTCATATGATTCGCAACGCGCACGGCTCGTTCGCTCAGCGCTCCGCGCGATGTTTGACGCAGCGCTTGCGTGGAAACCGCAGTCAAGCGAGATCGCATGAAGCAACTCTGGACATCGGCCGCTTGGATGCACGAGGGTGATCGCGGCACATGGAAGCACGATGTGCGCTTCACTATTGACGATGACGGCCGTTGGTCGGCGATTGAATCGGGCATCCCACGCGAGCAGGCGCGAGAACGCGGCGCGGAGATCCACGACCAGCCCGCAATTGCGCCGCTTGTGAACGCGCACAGTCACGCGTTTCAGCGCGCATTCGCTGGATTTGCTGAGCGACGCGAATCGGCACAAGATGATTTTTGGAGCTGGCGTGATCGCATGTATCGCGTTGCGCTCGCCATTGAACCGGATCAACTCAAAGTTATCGCGAAACATCTCTATCGTGAATTGCTGTGCGGCGGTTACACGCACGTCTGTGAGTTTCATTACTTGCACCGCCGGAAAGACGGCACGCCGTATGACGATCCGTATGCGATGAGTGTTGCTTTGATCGAGGCCGCGAACGAGGTTGGTATCGGAATCACGCTCTTACCTGTTGTGTACGAACGCGCTGGATTTGATGCACCCGTCTTGCGCAACGATCAGCGGCGGTTTCGCGCTGATGCGAACTGGGTGCTCAACGCGCAACGCGATCTCGCGGGCTATCGCGAAATGTATGGCGAGCGCAATGTGTTGATCGGTGCGGCACTGCATTCGCTGCGCGCGGCGACGACTGAATCGATCTCGCGAATTGTCGACGCCGCGAGTGGCCCAATTCACATTCACATCGCGGAGCAACGTGCGGAAGTCGATGCGTGTTTGCTGGAAACGGGCATGCGTCCCATCGAGTTTCTCGCTAGGCAACTTAAAGACCGATCGCCCAATAAGTATGGGCTCCAGTTCGTGCATGGTACACATTCGAGAGCGAGTGAAATAGGCGCTGCCGCCCAATTAAATTGGGCGTTGGTGATTTGTCCTACTACTGAGGCAAACCTCGGCGACGGCCTCACCGATGTAGCCGCTTGGCTCGACGCAAAGGTTCCGATGACGATTGGCTCAGACTCACACGTCTGCCGCGATTGGCGCGAAGAGCTGCGCTTGCTTGAATACGGACAACGCCTCACGCGCGAGCGCCGCAACGTGCTCGCCGCGCCGGAGCGTGACGAGCCATCGACCGCAGCGCGACTCTACAACGCAGCGCTCAGCGGTAGCGCCCGCGCTGCGGGACTCGATAGCTGGGGCTTTCATGTTGGCGCGCGTGCCGACATGCTGTTGATTGACACCAGCGATCCCGCGCTTGCAGGCGTGCCCACCGAACATCTGCTTGATGCGATGGTTTTTTCGTCGCCGTGTAAACCCTTCGCGAGCGTGATGGTCAGCGGCGAGTGGGTCGTGCAGCGTGAAATCGATGAAACGGATACGGATATCAAAAGCGAGTTTGCTTCTATGATGCGCACGTTGCATTCTTAGTTTCCAATGTGAGCACCCTCACTTTCGACTACATCATCATTGGCGGCGGCACGGCTGGCGCACTGCTCGCTAATCGCTTGAGCGCAGATCGCGATCGTCGCGTGTTGTTGCTCGAAGCGGGCGGTGAAGACAACTATCCGTGGATTCACATTCCGGTCGGTTATCTCTATTGCATCGATAATCCGCGCACCGATTGGCGTTATCGCACCGATCACGAAGCAGGGCTCAACGGGCGGCAATTGATTTATCCGCGCGGCAAAACGCTTGGCGGTTGTTCGAGCATCAACGGCATGATTTACATGCGGGGTCAAGCGCGTGACTACGATGGGTGGGCGCAGGCGACGGGCGATGATGAATGGCGTTGGGCGCGTTGTTTACCCGATTTCACGTTGCACGAGAGCAATTGGAGATTTGACAATGCGAGCGCAACATCGAATGACATCGCGCTCTCGCAATTTCACGGCGCGGGCGGCGAGTGGCGCGTTGAAAAGCAACGACTGCGTTGGGAAATTCTTGATGCGTTCGCGCTTGCAGCACAGCAAGCTGGCATTCCTGCGAACGATGATTTCAATCGCGGAACGAATGAAGGCGTGGGCTATTTCGAAGTGAATCAGAAAAGCGGTTGGCGCTGGAATACCACGAAGGCATTTCTGCGCCCGGTGTTGAATCAACGAGAAAATCTCACGGTGTGGACGCATGCGCAGGCTAGTCGTTTGTTGATTGAACACGATGCGAATGGGCAACTTCAATGCATCGGCGCAGAAGTCGTTCGAACGCGTGGAAGCATGAGCGAGCGCGTTCGAGTACGTGCGTCGCGCGAGGTCGCGTTATGCGCAGGTGCGATCGGCACGCCGCAAATTTTGCAGCTCTCGGGGATCGGCCCGGCATCTCTCCTGAAACGGCACGGTATCACCTTGCTTCGCGACGCGCCCGGTGTCGGTGCGAATCTACAAGATCATTTGCAAATCCGCGCGGTGTACACCGTACAAGGCGTGCCGACGCTCAATACGATGACGCAAAGCTTGTGGGGCAAAGTAAAGATCGCGCTTGAGTATGCGCTGCACCGAAGCGGGCCGATGAGCATGGCGCCGTCGCAATTAGGGGCGTTTACGCGAAGTGATCCGAGCCAACCGCATGCGAACCTTGAATATCACGTGCAACCGCTCTCGTTACCTGCATTCGGACAGCCGTTGCACGCTTTCAATGCGTTTACTGCGAGCGTGTGCAATTTGAATCCGAACAGCCGTGGAACGGTGTCCATCAAGAGCAACGATTTCAACGTGGCACCATCGATCGCGCCAAACTATTTGCGCGACGAACAGGATCGCAAAGTCGCCGCTGATTCATTGCGCGTCACGCGACGTATCGTCGCCCAACCCGCGCTCGCACGTTACGCACCCGAAGAATTTAAGCCAGGCGTGCAATTCGAATCCGACGAAGATCTCGCGCGACTCGCGGGTGACATCGGCACTACGATTTTCCATCCCGTGGGTACGGCGAAAATGGGACGCAGAGATGATCCAAGTGCTGTGGTGGATTCACGGCTACGCGTGATTGGCGTGAATGGTCTGCGTGTGGTCGATGCGAGCGTGATGCCGACGATTACGAGCGGCAACACCAACAGCCCCACTTTGATGATCGCGGAGAAAGCTGCGCGCTGGATAGTGGCCGACTCACGATGATGCAATCGAGCGAGGTGACGCTGCGGTTAATGACGGCGGACGATTTGCCAATGCTGCATGAATGGCTCAATCGCGCGCACGTTGTTGAATGGTGGGGCAGCGAAGCAGAGCGTCTGTCATTTGATGAGGTGCGCGCGAAGTACCTTCCGCGTGTGACGGATGGCGCACGAGTGACGCCGTACATCGCCATGCTTGATGATCGCGCGATTGGCTACGCGCAGTCTTACGCGGCTAAGGATGCCGGCGGCGGCTGGTGGGAGGACGTCACCGATCCGGGCGTGCGCGGCATCGATCAGTTTCTCGCCAATGAAAACCTGCTTGGTCAAGGTTGGGGAACGAAACTCGTGACATCGCTCGTTGATCTACTGTTTCGCGACCCGCTCGTGACGATGATTCAAACCGATCCCGATCCCAATAATGCACGTGCAATTCGTTGCTATGAAAAGGCCGGTTTTCAAGCGGAACGAACCGTGGTCACACCCGACGGCGAGGCGCTGTACATGGTGTGCGAACGATCACATTGGGAATGCGTGCGAACCGATCACCTTTTACGTTAATCTGCGGAGTCAATCGCGCGTAGCGGTTATCTGAATAATTTATAGACTATGTGCGTTTTGGCGACTAGCGCCCTAATAAATTGGGCGTTGATATCAATGGCTGTGCCCCATTCGATAAGCCCGCTTGCAAAACAAAAGAAGTGCAACTAAGATGTCGTCATGTTGTCCGACAACCAAACAATTGCCTTTGGCGTGAAGCACGCAGCGAAAGCGCTAACGGACGTTGGTTTGAGCTCCCGCGCCGCTCTGAACACTGAACCGGCGACTTCGACTATGCAATCCATCGGTCGCCCCAATTCGCTTTCGAACGAGGCATATCAGCGACTCGTGCTCCAACTCGACATGAAATTGTGGTTAGTGGGCGAAAAATTGCCTACCGAGAAGGCGCTTGGCGAATCGTTGGGCGTGTCGCGCCCTGTCATCCGTGAGGCGCTCGCGCGGCTGCGTGCTGATGGACGCATCGAAACCCGTCAAGGCGCGGGCGCTTTCGTCGCAGATCGCTCAAAAATAACGGCATTTCGCACTGAAAATGCGAACTCCGACGCTGATCCGCTCCAGCAAGAGTTGGAAATACTTGAGTTACGGCAGATTGTTGAATCCGGTGCGGCGGCGCTAGCTGCGGAGCGCCGCAATAATGAAGATTTGAAAGCAATTCGCGCAGCGCTCGAAGCCATGCATCAATCGCTTACATCGCGAAGTGATGGTTCCGCGCATGATGATGCGTTCCACAACGCCATCGCACGCGCATCGCATAACACGCAAATCGCAAAATTCGTCGAGTTCCTCGGCGCGCAGTTTTCGGATTCACGCAAAGCAACGTGGGATGATATTGGCTACGGGGTCGGCATCGCCGCCGTCGGTCAAAGCGACCACGCATCGATTTTGAAAGCCATTGAAGCGCAAGAGGGCGCGAAAGCGAGGCGACTCTCGCATTCACATGTGCAACGTGCGATTGATCGAGTGTTGCTGCGAATCAGCGCCACAAAAAAAGGAAGTAAATGAAAGCGCCAACGCTGTTTGAGGAGCTTGCGAACGTATTGTCTGCAGAGAGCCTAAAAATCGCTGAAGAGGACCTGCGTCCTTACGAATGCGATGGACTTTCCATGTATCGCGCTTTGCCCAAGTGTGTCGTGTTGCCTGAGGACGAAAAACAAATCGCGGAAGTGATGCGCATTTGCCACGCACATCGCGTGAGCGTGATCGCACGTGGCGCGGGCACGGGGCTCTCGGGCGGCGCGATGCCTGATCCGAATTCAGTCGTGCTTTCAACGGCGAAGATGATGAAGATCATTGATATCGATCCGCTGGCTTGCAGCGCGCGCGTGCAGCCGGGCGTTCGAAATCTTGCGATCAGTGAAGCGGTGGCCCATCTAGGGCTCTACTACGCGCCTGATCCTTCGTCGCAAATCGCATGCACGATTGGCGGCAACGTCGCAGAGAATTCCGGCGGCGTGCATTGCTTGAAATACGGTTTGACCATTCATAACGTTCGTAAGCTGCGAGTGGTTCTGATGAATGGAGACATCGTTACGCTCGGAAGCGATGGCCTTGATTCGCCGGGCTACGACCTGCTCGCGGTGATGATTGGCAGCGAAGGCTTGCTAGGCATCGTGACTGAGGTCACGGTAAAACTCACACCAAAACCGAAGCTCGCGCAAGTAGCGATGGCGTCGTTCGCAAGCGTGGAAACGGCGGGTGCCGCTGTTGGGGAAATTATTGCAGCTGGCATTATTCCTGGTGGCCTTGAAATGATGGATCAAATCGCCACCGAAGCTGTAGAAGGCTTCGTTCACGCAGGCTATGACTTGAGCGCTGCTGCGATTTTGCTCTGCGAAAGCGATGGAACGCCAGAAGAGGTCGCCGACGAAATGGCGCGCGTATCGGATGTGCTTCGCAAAGCGGGTGCGACCGACATTAAGGTTTCGGAAAACGAAGAGCAGCGCGCGCGCTATTGGAGCGGGCGGAAAAACGCATTTCCAGCAACGGGCCGCATTTCGCCAGACTACTACTGCATGGACGGCACCATCCCGCGCCGGGAATTGCCGCGTGTACTCAATGAAATTGCCCGACTGAGCGAGAAATACAGTTTGCGCTGCGCTAACGTGTTTCACGCGGGTGACGGCAATTTACATCCGCTCATCATGTTCGATGCCAATGTTCCGGGCGAGTTACAACGCGCAGAAGATTTTGGTGCGGAGATTCTTGAGTTGTGCGTTGAAGTCGGCGGCACGATCACAGGCGAGCACGGCGTTGGCGTGGAGAAAATAAATCAAATGTGTGTGCAGTTTTCGCCCAAGGAATTGACGCGGATGCATGAAATTAAACACGCGTTTGATGAGCATGCGTTGTTGAATCCTGGCAAAGCCGTGCCAACGCTGCATCGCTGTGCCGAGTTCGGACGAATGAAAGTGTCGCAAGGCAAGCCGATGCCGTTTGCGAATTTAGAGAGGTTCTAGATGTTGACATTTGAAAAACCAACCGACCAGACTATTGACGCCGCCGTCGTCGCGCTGCGCAAAGATTTTGGTGACCGTGCTGTGACATCGCACGCCGTGCGCGAGCATCACAGCCACGGCGAGGGGATGCAAGATTCGGCACTCCCCGATGTCGTCGTGTTTCCTGAAACGAATGAAGAGGTTGCGAGCATCGTGAAGCTCTGCAATCAAGCGCGCATTCCGGTGATTGCTTTTGGCACGGGTACTTCGCTTGAGGGGCATTTGAAAGCGCTCTACGGTGGCGTGTGCATCGATCTTTCACGCATGAACAAGATTTTGCAAGTGAATGCGGAAGACTTGGATTGCCGCGTGCAAGCAGGTGTCACGCGTGAGCAATTGAATGTGGAGATCCGCGCTACGGGATTGTTCTTCCCGATTGATCCGGGCGCGAATGCAAGCATCGGCGGCATGAGCGCGACGCGCGCGAGCGGCACTAACGCCGTGCGCTACGGCACGATGAAAGAAAACATCCTCGGGCTCACCGTGATCACTCCAGATGGCCGCATCATTAAAACGGGCACTCGCGCTAGGAAGTCAAGCGCAGGCTATGACTTAACGCGTCTCTACATTGGCTCAGAAGGCACGCTCGGCATCATCACCGAAATTCAGTTGAAGCTCTACGGTGTGCCTGAGCGCATCAGCGCAGCGGTGTGTCAGTTTGATGAGCTGCCGCACGCGGTGAACGTCGTGATCACCGCGATGCAACTTGGCATTCCGATGGCACGTATCGAGTTGCTCGACGAAGTGCAAATGGATGCCTGCATTAAATACAGCAAGCTCGAAGGGCTTCAAGCGAAACCGACGCTGTTTATGGAGTTTCACGGCACCGATGCGTATGTGGCGGAACAAATTGAGCAGATGAAATCGATCACGGTCGATTTTGGCGCGAGCGACTATCGCTTCGCAGACAAGCCGGAAGACCGCACCAAGCTCTGGAAAGCGCGACATGATGCGTATTGGGCGGGCATGAGCTATTCGCCTGGTAAACAAGCGTTCGCAACGGACAGTTGCGTGCCGATCTCACGACTTGCGGATTGCATCGCTGCTGCGAAAGCGGAAGTCGATAAAAGTGGACTCGTGTGCATGATCGTCGGGCACGTAGGCGATGGTAATTTCCATGTGCAGATTACGTTTGATCCGAATGATGCTGAAGAGCGTGCACGCGCGGACAATGTTGCGGCAAAGATCGCTCGTATTGCGATTGAAATGGGCGGGACGTGTACCGGCGAACACGGCATCGGCATCCACAAGCTTGATGCGTTGAAAGTTGAGCACGGCGAGGCCGTGGATGTGATGCGTACGATTAAGAAAGCGCTGGATCCGAACAACATCATGAACCCGGGCAAGACCATACCCATGAACTAGATTCCCTCCCCTTGAAGGGGAGCGAATTTAGCTCCCTCCCCTTCAGGGGGAGGGTTGGGGTGGGGATGGGGTCGTTTGCTTCACGCTGAGTGAAACCCCATCCCCCTCCTAGCCTCCCCCTTGAAGGGGGAGGGACAACGCAGAGATGCACGCAAGAGAAACGAATGATCGAAACCTGGCAACAACAAATCAAAGAAGCCGCTGCACGGGGGGGGAAACTCACGCCTCGCGGCGGCGGCACGAAAGCGTTTCTCGCGCCTTCGCACGCGGGCGACGCAGCTTCGCACGTGGGCGACATGCTCGATACGCGCTCGCACGCGGGCATCGTCGAATACGATCCGAAAGAGTTGGTGATTGTTGTGAAATGTGGCACCCGCGTCGCGGATGTTGAGAAGACAATGGTGGACGCAGGTCAGATGCTCGCGTTCGAACCACCGCACTTTGGCGAAGCTGCAACGATCGGCGGATTGGTTGCTACCGGAAACTCCGGCCCGCGTCGCGCATACGCAGGCTCGGTGCGTGATTTTATTCTCGGTGCGAAAGTGATCGATGGTAAAGGCGATCATCTTGCATTCGGCGGCAAGGTGATGAAAAACGTCGCGGGCTTCGACGTATCACGTTTGTTGACCGGCTCGTTTGGAACGTTTGGTGTGATCACCGAGGTAGCGTTCAAATGTTTGCCTTTGCCGAAGGCGCAGGCAACGCGCGTATTTGAAATGGAATCTGCGAACGCGATTGAAGCGATGAATCGTTGGTATTCTGAAGCCGATCCGATTACGGCGACCACGTTTGTCGATGGCAAACTCTACGTTCGATTTGCTGGAGCCGAACCCGCCGTGAAAACTGCGGTTGCGAAACGTGGTGGCACAGTGCTTCCCAATGATGTGGAGTGGTGGCGTGATTGGCGCGAGCAACGGCACTCGTTTTTCGCAACCAATGCGGAGATTCATCGCGTGTCGTGCAAATCAACTGCCGCCGCGCTCGATGATGCGGAAACCGCCATTGAATGGGGTGGCGCGCTTCGTTGGGTGCACGCCAATGCGGACAACGCAGCGAAGGTCCGCTACTGGGCGAATCGAGCGGGCGGACACGCAAGCATCTGGCGCGGAAGTACAAGTGTTCACGCAAACGCTGCGCAAGCACTCTCCGAATCGCTGAAACAAGTTCAGACCAAAATCAAGACGAGCTTTGATCCGTATAACGTGTTCCCTAACCTTTCGCCTGTCCCTTCGGGAGAGGCCGCTAAGTAGCGTGGGCGACGGAATAGTCGTGCCTCAACTCCAACGAACACCGTTTCCAGCGGTGCTCTCCCTCACCCGCCCTATCGGGCACCCTCTCCCGAAGGGAGAGGGTTAGCGATCGCGCGTTAGGCGCAACTATGCAAACCAACCTAGCCGACTTCATCAAAGACACCCCGCAGGGCAAAGAAGCCGATGCGATTTTGCGCTCCTGCGTTCATTGTGGGTTTTGCACAGCGACCTGCCCGACGTATCAGGTGCTCGGTGACGAACTCGATGGGCCGCGTGGTCGCATCTATCTCATCAAGCAGGTGCTAGAAGGCGTTGAGCCGACCAAGAAAACGCAGCAGCATTTGGATCGCTGCTTGACTTGTCGCAATTGCGAAAGTACCTGCCCTAGTGGTGTGCAATATGGTCGGCTAGTGGATATCGGTCGCAGCGTCGTTGAGGAAAAAGTCGGTCGTACGTTCACTGAGAAGCTGGCGAGAACCAGTTTGCGCAAAAGCTTGCTCAACAAGCCGCTATTTCATAACGCGATGAAGCTCGGTCGCGCGCTGCGTCCGCTGATGCCTGCGGCGCTCAAAGCGAAAGTGCAACCCATGCGCGACGCTGGTGCGTGGCCACAAACGCAGCATGCGCGTACCGTGCTGTTGCTGGATAGCTGTGTGCAAAATTCGATGGCTCCCTCGATTGATTTCGCCGCTGCGCGCGTGCTCGATCACGCGGGGATCACGCTCAAGGCGATTTCCGCAGGCGGCTGTTGCGGCGCGCTCTCGCACCACTTGAACGCGCATGACGAAGCGGTGCAAAGAGTGAAAGCGAACATTGATGCGTGGTGGCCGCATATCGAAGCGGGTGCGGAGGCCGTCGTTGGCACCGCTTCAGGCTGTTCGGTCATGCTCAAAGACTACGGTCACTTTATGCAGCAGGACGCGGTATATGCGGCAAAGGCGGCGAGGATCGCTTCGATCTCGAAGGATATTTCAGAAGTGATTGCCGCGGAATGGCCATCGCTCAAAGCGAAAGTAAAACCGCGCCATGAAACGATTTCGTACCACCCGCCATGCACCTTGCAGCACGGTATGAAACTCAAAGGTGGCGTAGAGCAATTGCTGCGCGATATGGGATTCACCCTCGCCGCGGTTGCCGATTCGCACTTGTGCTGCGGCTCGGCGGGCACCTATTCGGTATTGCAGCCCACGATCAGCGAAGAGCTCAAAACCAGAAAACTCAAGACTCTTACTGCAGGCGAGCCGAGCCAAATCGCGACGTCCAACATCGGATGCATGACACATTTACAAAGCGGGACTACACTTCCGGTGAAGCATTGGATTGAGTTGCTTGACGAACGACTCAGTTGACTCCCTCCCCTTCAAGGGGAGGGTTGGGGTGGGGATGGGTTTCCCTCGCTTCCAACGCCGCTGAAACCCATCCCGCTCCCGGCCTCCCCCTTGAAGGGGGAGGAGACGAATCGCAGCGCTCCTACAAGTCGTAGATCATCATGGCCATCACCCGCGAAAGCTTTGCTCACTTCCATACCCTCCACACCCGCTGGATGGATAACGACATTTACGGCCACGTAAACAACGTCGTTTATTACAGTTGGTTTGATACCGCGATCAATAGTTATTTGATTGAATACGGCGATCTTGATATTCATCGTGATCCAATCGTTGCCTACTGCGTGGAATCGCAATGCACCTATAAAAAAGGTTTTGTGTTTCCGGAAGAAGTGCACGTTGGGATTCGTGTGTCGAAACTCGGCAACAGCTCCGTTCGTTATGAACTTGCCTGCTTCGGAAAAAACGATCATGAGCCGCGCGCCACCGCATATTTCGTTCATGTATTCGTCGACAAAGCAAGCAACACAAGCGCGACGATTCCACAGGATATTCGCACTGCGTTGTCGCGAATCCAGTAGTGCGAATCGCGCTTACGAGCGTCAACGCAGAGACGACTTGATCCGATGAATCGCGCGATCAGCTCTACCGCGCAAACGCCAATCACATTGGGCTATCGTGCGATGATGCGAGTCTTTCGATAAATTGAAAAAATTCAAGGATCGCCCAATGTTCTTTGACTTAAGCGATTCACGCCAACTGCGCTTTTTCAATCTCGGCGACCATCCGCGCTACACGATCTTCAATCTGTTCTGTCGATAACTTTTCGCGCAACCGCTCCACCATGAGCGGAAATGAAAACGGTGTGAAGCGATCACAATGTTTGAGCAGCGCCTCGCTCGCGCGCAGCCGCAGCAACGCCGCTTGCAAACGCGTGGCTTCAAGCTGTCGCTCCATTACCTCGCGCACCGCTTGCTTGAGCAGCAAGTTGTCTTTGTCGTAGTTGGTGAACACGTCGAAGAGCAGGCCGCTACTCATTTGCAATTGTTTGTTCGATTTGTTTTGTCCGGGATAGCCTTGATCGATGAGCCCAGCGACGCGGGCGATCTCGCGAAACTGGCGCTTCGCTAGCTCAGCTGCGTTGAGCCCGTGCAAGATGTCTGCTTCAACATTTCTCGTGTCTAGCAGTTCGTGCAACTTTTTGTTCGTTAGTATTTGTTCCGTGGGCGACACGAGTTCAAAACCATAATCATTCATCGCAATCGAAAACGTTTTTGCTTCGTCTTTTGCGAGCCGATAGCTAAAGAGTGTGGCGAGTCCAAGATGAACTAATCTTCCTTCGAACGGGAAGAAAAACAGGTGCCAACCTTCGCGATCCTTGTACGTTTCAATCAGGAATTGCTTCTCGCTTGGCAACGCGGATATCGCGTTTTGTAGGGTGAAAATCGGTGCGCAAAGCCGTGTTTCTGGCGTTGAATACACACCACGTTTCGCCTCGGCGATCAGCGCGCGCGTTGCGTCTGCAAGCTGCGTTGAAAGTGGCATCTTGCCACCCGCCCAACGCGGCACGAGGTTGCGCTTCTTCGTTGCGCGTTTCACGTATGCGGTCATCTCGCGAACGCGGATGAATTCAACAATACGTCCGGCGAAGATAAATGCATCACCAGGATTCAGTCGTGCGATGAAATCTTCTTCGACATGCCCCAATCGTGCGCCGCCTTGGTATTGCACGTTGATCGACGCTTCGGAAACGATGGTGCCGATGTTGATGCGATGTCGCTGCGCGATGCGTCGATCATTCACAACATAGCGCTTTGTTTCTTCATCCCAAATCACTTTGTGAAAGTCAGGATAGGCGGAAAGCGACGCGCCGCCTTTGGTGACGAAATCAAGCGTCCATTGCCATTCTTCATCGGTCAAATTCATGAAGCTTGCTGTGCGTTCCACTTCCTCGCGCATCGCATCGGGATCGAAGCCGCCGCCGAGCGCTGCGCTCACCAAGTGTTGCGCGAGCACGTCAAGCGCGCGCCAGGTGCCTCTCGTTGCCCCCGCCACATTCAGTGTTCCGAGTGGTCGTCGCGTTTCAATCCGTCCTGCCATCGCGGCCGTTCGAGCCGCGGCGGATTCAACCAGCTCCAGAGCGTGCGTCGGCACGACCGTGACGCGCGATTTCGCGCCTGGCTGATGCCCGCTGCGCCCCGCGCGCTGCAACAGTCGCGCAACGCCCTTTGGAGAACCAATTTGCAGCACTTGTTCTACGGGGCGAAAGTCAACACCCAGATCCAACGAACTCGTGCACACCACTGCTTTGAGTAAGCCCGTGCGAATACCTTGTTCAACGAAGTCGCGCGTGTCTCTGTCGAGTGAGCCATGATGCAATGCGATTTGCCCCGCAAGCTCGGGTGCCGCATCCAAAATTGCCTGATACCAAAGCTCGGTTTGCGAACGTGTGTTGGTGAAGATGAGCGTGCTCTTCGCTGCGTTAATTTTCTCGATGACCTTCGGCACCATCTTCGTACCCAAATGCCCCGCCCACGGAAAGCGCTCCATCGAATCTGGCAGCAGCGAATCGATCACGATGTCTTTTTTAACGTCTGCGCTGATGAGCACGCCGCGTTTTTCCATCGCCGCATCGGGGCCGATCAACACTCGCATCGCCTCATCAAGGTTGCCGAGTGTGGCGCTCATGCCCCAGGTCATCAACGGCGCATTGCTCGCGCGCGTTGCGTTGCGTAAGCGTGCGAGGGTGAGTTCAAGTAATACGCCACGTTTTGACGAAAGCAACTCATGCCATTCATCCACGATCACGGCGCGAAGTGACGAGAAACGCTCCCTCCAATCCGCTTTCGTCAGCATGAGCGCGAGCGATTCTGGCGTGGTCACCAGCACAGTTGGCAATCGACGATCCTGTTTCGCTCGCTCGGAGGTTGACGTATCCCCTGAGCGAAGCCCTACAGTCCACGAAGACTGCATCGCGGCGGTGGCCTCTTTGAGCGTCAAGAAAGTGTCGCTCGCTAGGGCTTTTAGCGGGGTGATCCAGAGCACGGTGAGGGGTGTGCTGGCTTCCCTCTCCCCTCGGGAGAGGTCGCGCGACGCTTGCGGCGCGTTGGTGAGGGAAGCTTTGAAGTCGGGTTTAGCGAGTTCGTTTTCGACAGCGCTTTCCCTCACCCGCCCTTTGGGCACCCTCTGTGGGCTCTCGCCCATCCCTTCCGTTGGTCGGGACCACAGCTTCGCTGCGTCCTGCGCCTTCGGCTGGTCCCGGGGGGAGAGGGGAATCAACCCACAAAACGCCGCATACGTCTTACCAAACCCCGTCGGCGCATGAATCAATCCGCTCTTGCCCTGAGCCTGCGCCGCCCAGGTTTCGCGTTGAAATTCGAACGGCGTCCAACCTCGCGAGGCGAAAAATGATTCAGCAAGTTCGGAACGAGGCAAACGCATGCCCGAATCGTAGCCCGGATGCTCGCATCCAGGTTTCACAATGAGACGAAGTCTGGTTAGTCGCTTCGCGAGGAGAGCACAGGAACCCGGATGCGAGCGTCCGGGTAAATAGGACAACAGTCAATGGAAACCATATGCAAGCATTTGGATACGCTCTCGTCCAAACGCTTTTCGAATTTCAGACGCCACGAACGGTGCAACTTCATTTGTGTCGAAGAATTCTTTGTGAGTGAATTCGCCTTTTGCGTCCGACATATAGAGCCAGTCGACATCACACAGGCCGTGAGGCCAGATACCAATTGAAGTAAGACAATATGTGCCCTCGATAAAAAATGCGGCACCGCTTTCAGCGTGACCGAGGTCCGCGTGATTTTTGATTTCAACGGATCGCAGTTCGGCATCGTTCAAAATTTCTTTGACGCTAGCTATCACTGATTTGATGTCAAGATCAACCACTGCAACGCCTACACCGCCACCGGCGCCTTAATCGCCGCATGCGACTGGTAGTTCACCACCTCAAAATCCTCATACTTATAATCGAGGATCGACGCTGGTTTCCGTTTGATGTTGAGTGTCGGGGGTGGCAGCGGTGAACGTGAAAGTTGCAGATCGACTTGTTCGAAGTGGTTCGAATAGATGTGGCAATCGCCGCCGGTCCAGATGAAGTCGCCGACGTCGAGATCGCATTGCTGCGCGAGCATGTGGGTGAGCAGGGCGTAGCTTGCGATGTTGAATGGGACGCCTAGGAAGAGGTCGGCGCTGCGTTGGTAGAGTTGGCAGGAGAGCTTTGCTTTTTGCAGCGAATTTCCCTCACCCGCGACTTCGTCGCGACCTCTCCCGGACGGAGAGGGAGAAACGTAGAACTGAAAAAACGCATGGCAGGGCATCAGCGCCATCTTCGATAGCTCGCTTACGTTCCAGGCGGACACGATGATGCGGCGCGAATTGGGATTGGTTTTGAGCTGTTTGACGACTTCGGCGATTTGATCGACGTGGCCGCCGTCGGGGGTCGGCCAGCTCCGCCATTGCACGCCATACACCGGCCCCAAATCGCCATCAGCCTTCGCCCATTCATCCCAAATGGTGACGCCGCGTTCTTGCAGCCATTTCGCGTTGCTATCGCCGCGCAAAAACCAAAGCAATTCGTAGGCGATCGCTTTCCAAAACACTTTCTTCGTAGTGATGAGTGGAAAGCCGCGTTGCAAATCAAAACGCAACTGTGCTCCGAAGGTTGAGAGCGTGCCCGTGCCAGTGCGGTCGCCCTTCTGCGCACCTTGCGTGCGCACGTGCGCGAGCAGATCGAGATACGGTTGTTCGAGCGCGGGAAGTAGTGCGGATTTTTCGGCGACGGAATTCATGCGATCAAGTGTAGTGAATCGCGTTTATTGCATGCGATCTGGGGGCTCCATTACAGATAAGAACGCAATTCGACTTAATGCGCGATCCGCCGATTACTGTGGGCAAAGCGGCAATATACGCAATTTATTGAAATGACGTTCAACAACGCGGATAGCCCACATTAACCGGGCGATGCAGAATTAAGTTGATTTTGTGAATACGCAACCTGTAGGAGCGGCTCTGCCGCGATTCCACCTATGCAAACGCCGACGTTCATTGACCCATTGGCGTAACGCAGCAGTCGTATCGCGGAAGAACCGCTCCTACAACATTGCAGATCAGGTCAGGCCGATCATCACGACGTCGCGGTAATTTTTCATCGCTTGCAATTGATCGTACCAGCGCCACAAATTCGGTAGCTTTTCGCGATGATGCGCGAGGCCGACCTCTTCGAGTTTCAACTGATCCCAGGTGTACATGAGGATGCCGAGCGGCACGTCGCCCATGGTGAAGTTCTCACCCGTGAGCCACTTCGTTGCGGCGAGTTGGCGATCAACGATCTTCCACATACCCGCCGCCTTTTCGATATTCGCTGCGATCATCGTCATGTCGCGTTTCTCGGGCGCGAAGCGAACGATTTGCACGAACGCAGGCCCGAGCGCGGGCCCCAACGTCGTGCTTTGCCATTCCATCCAGCGATCAGCTTGCCCGCGTACTTTCAAATCTGAGGGGTAGAACGGAACTTTCGGATGCGTCGATCCGAGATAGCGCATTATGGCGTTCGATTCCCAGAGCACGTAACCATCATCGTCGATCACCGGAATCAATCCCATCGGATTCATCGCTTTGTATTCGTCGGTGTTGACGACGCCAAAATTCATGCCCGCGTCGATGCGTTCATACGGAATGTTTAATTCCGCGCAAGTCCAGATGACTTTTTTTACGTTAGAAGAGTTGTTACGACCCCAGAGTTTCAGCATTTCAAGCTCCCGTTCGTCCTGAGCTTGTCGAAGGATGAACACAAATTAGACAGATCGTTCAGGGTTCGATGCTTCGACAAACTCAGCATAGACGTCTTCACCACGAACGGAGACAATTGCAGCAATCGTACTCGGAATTGTGTTTTCTATGCGCGTGTGTTTCGTAACAGTCGTACTTGCTAGTTTTTTGGTTGTCTCTTGTCGCCAAACTGATCTTGGTGAAGGCGGCAGCAAAGTGTCGGGCTCCGCTGGACCGGCGGGCGCGAAAGACGCCGCGAAAGAACTCGTAATCTGCGCGGAACCCATTGGTACGATCTCGCTCGCTGAGAGCCCGCACGGCTACACCGTGCTTTCAAGTTATCAATTGCCGCCGACGCCGTTGCCGCTGATTCGCGTGATGATGCAGCAATCGGGCTGCTTCAAGGTCGTTGATCGTGCGGCCGGTTTGCGCGGCACGATTCAAGAGCAAGACTTGAAAGACAAAGGCATTTTGAAAGCGGAAACGGTTGTTAAAAAAGGCGAAGGAATCGGCGCGCGAATGACGCTTACGCCGTCGCTCACATTTTCTGAAGATAACGCAGGCGGCGGCATTGCGGGCATCATCTCGATGATTCCAGTGTTGCGCGATTACGCAGGGGTTGCGAGTGGCGTAAAGTTCAAAGAAGCACAAGTTGTGTTGCTGTTGACCGATAATGAAACGACTGAGCAGCTGGCCGCCGCGACCGGCTCCGCGCGCGCAACCGATCTAGGCGTTGGCGGACTCGTGATCGGAAAAGTGATTGGTGGCGCAGCGGGTTGGGGCATCACCAACGAAGGCAAAGTGATCGCCGCCGCGTTTTTAGATGCGCATAACAAACTTGTCGCGCAAGCGCGAGCGATGCCGCGGAAAGCGTAGTGTGTCAGCACCGCTGTCTCTCGTCACCGCTCAGGGCGACCCCGTGTTCCTTCGTCGTGCTGAGGACACGGAACTAAAGACTACGCTCACCCCCACTGCCGTTCGTGGTGATCCCGTGTTCCTTCGTCGTGCTCAGGACACCGGACTAAAGGCTGCGCTCACCCCCACTGCCGTTCGTGGTGATCCCGTGTCAAGCACGGGACTAAAGGCTGCGCTCACCCCCACTGCCGTTCGTGGTGAGCTTGTCGAACCATGAAGCCGCTCATCCTCATCGTTGAAGACGAAGACGCCATCGCGCAAACGCTCACCTACGCGCTAACGACTGACGGCTTTGAAACGAAGCACGTTCGCATGCTGGCAGACGCACGCGCGACCGTACGTGCGGCGCAGCCCTCGCTCATCGTGCTCGACGTAAGTTTACCCGACGGTTCTGGCTTTGACTTGTGCCGGGAGCTTCGTGCAGGCGCGCATGCAAACACAAAAATCCCGATCCTCATGCTCACCGCACGCAGTGAAGAAGTGGATCGCATCGTCGGCCTTGAGTTAGGCGCAGATGACTACGTCGCGAAACCGTTTTCGCCACGTGAAGTGTCGCTTCGTGTGAAAACGATTTTGCGACGCAGTGGCTCGGCGGGTACGAAGAGCGCGAATGTTTTTCAGCTCGACACCGAAGCGCAACGCATCAGTTTCGCTGGGCAACCGCTCGCGCTCGCGAAGCGAGAATACTTACTTCTGAAGACACTGCTCGAACGCCCGAGTCGCATTTGTTCGCGCGAAATGTTGCTCGATACCGTGTGGGGAATGGACGCGGAGAGCGGTGATCGCACGGTCGATACGCACATCAAAACGCTGCGTGCAAAACTCAAAGCCATTCGTAGCGATCTCGATCCGATTGAGACGCATCGTGGGATGGGGTATTCGATTGACATTAAGTTCGTCGCTTAAGTAATGCATCTCGGCATTCGTCTCCTATTCGCTGTTTTCCTGATTCTCGGGCTTGCGACGTTTTTCGTTTTGCGTGTCTTCGTAAACGAAATCAAACCTTCCGTTCGCGACGTGCTCGAAGAAGTGATGATCGATTCGGCGAACGCGTTCGCGGAAATCGCCGCGCCCGAGCTCGCGAGCGGGACGATCACGAACGGCAACTTCGCGGCCGCCCTGAAAGCTTACAACCTGCGCGAACCCAACGCGAAGGTGTCCGGACTCATCAAACAAAGCGTTGACTTCCGCGTGTACGTCACCGATGCGCAAGGCATCGTTCGCTACGATTCCGAGAACGTTGCCGTCGGTCAAAACTACAGCCGCTGGCGCGACGTGATGCTTACACTGCGCGGCGAGTATGGCGCGCGCGTGACGCGCGATACCGAGCGAGATGACGGCACCGCAGTGTTCTATGTCGCCGCACCGATCATTAGCAACGGCGAACGAATCGGCGTGTTGACCCTCGCGAAGAACTCATCGACCGTCGGTCCGTTTATTGAAAGATCAGAACGCAAAATTCTCGTGAGCGGTGCGTGG
Organism: Betaproteobacteria bacterium; assembly: GCA_013298695.1. Classification (GTDB taxonomy): domain Bacteria; phylum Pseudomonadota; class Gammaproteobacteria; order Burkholderiales; family Casimicrobiaceae; genus Casimicrobium. Next base: position 83,527 of record JAAFIS010000002.1, on the reverse strand, counting down.
TTGATTGGTTTGTCGCTATTGATCGGAGTCGTTGTAACGCTTTGGATTGTGTTTTCTGTGCGAAAACTTGCGCGCTACGCCGATCAAGTCGAGGCGGGGCAACGAGTGCCGACGCCCGAGCTGCCTGGTGAACTTGGCAAACTCGCACGTTCGATGAACGGCATGCGCGAACGCCTCGAAGGCAAACGTCATGTTGAAAACACCGTGCGCGCACTTACCCACGAGATCAAATCGCCACTCGCCGCAATTCGCGGTGCGGGTGAATTGCTACGCGAGCCGATGGCGCGCGATGATCAAGTGCGCTTCGCTTCAAGTGTGGTCGAGCAGAGCGAGCGCATGCAGCGAACGATTGATCGTATGTTGGAGCTTTCGAAACTAGAAGGTATGACGTCACCGATGACGCGTGAGTCGTTTGACATCGCCTTGCTTGCTAAAGAAGTACTCGGCGTGATCCGTTCGCGCGAGCCAGTGGTGTCGCTCGAACTCAAGGGCGAAACCGCTGCAATGGTTCGAGGTGATGCTGAATCGATTCGCCTTGCGCTCACCAATTTGATTGATAACGCGATTGATTTTTCGCCAGAGAATGCGACAGTGACGTGTGAAATCAAACGTATAAACGAATTGATTCATATCGATGTGATCGACAACGGCGCTGGCTTTGCAGATTTCGCGGCTGAAAGAGTCGGCGAACGCTTTGTGTCTTCGCCGCGCCCGGATGGGTCGCCGAAAAGTAGCGGACTGGGATTGGCGATTGCGAAGCAAGTTGCGGAGCTGCACGGGGGAACGCTCACGCTTGTGAGCGCGCGTTCGCCTACGTGTGTGCGGCTGTCGTTTCCGCTGTGATGTTCAACCCTCGAACGCTGTTCCCTCCCCTTCAAGGGGAGGGCTAGGGTGGGGATGGGTGTCGATTGAAAAGCTAAATCGAAACCCATCCCCATCCAAACCTCCCGCGTGAGGGGTGGGATGATTGCGCATCGTCGTAAATAGTCAGAACAAGACGACTTCACACTCACTTCACAAACTTCATTAACAGTTCACAGCAACAATAAACACTTCGTTCATTCTTTATTCGAACGAAGGTGCATCTGTGAAGTTCCCCCCGCTCTTAACGAAGGCTGCATCGTTGTCAGTCGTCGTGATTCTTTTGATGACAGGTATTGGTCGCATTGGCGATATTGCTGCCGAACGCACTATGTATCGACAACAAGCGGCCGACAGCATTCGTCGCAGTCTCGCGGGGTCACAAACGATTGCGGGGGTCGTGCTCACGCGCACCTGCACGGAAACTGTTCAGACAATCATCGAAACCGACAAGAAGAAAACTGTCGAGAAAACTGAACGCGCGGTGAAGCTACGCACACTCCCGCAATCAATCAAGTGGAGCGCGCAAAGCAACATCGAGCCCCGCTATCGCGGGCTGTACAAAGTGAACTCGTTCAATCTCTCTGCGAAAGCGCTGGTGGAGTGGAACGATTTGAACGAGCTAGCACCCCCGTCGGTGAAAGACAATGTCGTTGCAGTTGCTTGTGCGTCGCCACGTGCTGAATTCAGCGTATCCGACGCGCGCGGTATTCGCGCGATCAAACTCACTAGCGCAGGGCAGGCGCTGAAACCCGAGGCGATGACTGACGGCGGTGCGTTCCGTGCCGGATTTGCAGCTAGGTTTCCGGTCAACGACCTAGCGTTGAAAGAGCTTGCGCAACTCAATCTCGAAATCGATCTTGTCGGGACTGAATCGCTTTCCTTCGTTCCGCTCGCGAATGAAAACTTGGTTGAAATCAGCTCGAGTTGGCCGCATCCCTCGTTCGCAGGTGCGTTCCTTCCAACCGAGCGCAGTGTACGAGACGACGGATTTGTTGCGAAGTGGAGTGTGTCGTCGCTGGCATCGACTGCGCGAGCAGACCTTGCGAGCGGCGGCATGTTGTGCTCGATGTTCAATGAAACTTCGGACTCTTACACGGCGGTCGCGCGCGCTATAGATGCAACGCAGGCTGCGAAATCGAGCGCAAGCTGTATGCAGTCCTTCGGCGTTGCTTTCATCGATCCCATCAATCCGTCGTCGCTATCAGATCGCGCCACGAAGTACGCGTTTCTCTTCATTGCGCTCACGTTCCTTGGCATTGTGTTGTTGGAAGTGATTAAAGAGGTTCGTGTACATCCTATTCAATACCTGATGATTGGCGCAGCGCTCGCAGTGTTTTTCCTATTGTTACTGTCGCTCTCAGAACACATCAACTTCGCGATCGCCTATCTGATCGCCGCGCTCGGTTGTGCAGGCTTGATCGGCGTTTACGCGAAATCGGTATTCGGCGGTTGGTCTCGAGCGTTGCCAACCATGGGCGGGCTTGGTGCGCTCTATGCGGTGTTGTATGTCGTACTTCAATCCGAACAGCACGCGCTGCTCGCGGGTTCATTGTTGATCTTTGCGGCGCTCACAGGGGTTATGTTGCTTACGCGTGGCGTGAATTGGAGCGCATTTGGTGCGCGCATTGCAACGACAAAAGGCACTGGAAACGGTGCAGGTGAAATGAAGGCGGAGGGTGTATGAACGTGACGATTGATTCCATGCAATCAACCTCTGCCGGTCGCGCGCTCTGGTGGTTCTCGCTCGCCTGCGTCGTATGCGGTGGGCTCGTGATGCGTTTGCTTACGATTGATCGCAATACTCCAGGGATTGGTGCGTTTGTGTACTTCGGTTTGTTCGTGGCGATGTTTCTGCTCATCGCGTTACCCCTTGGCGCGGGCGGGGCGGCGCTGTGGCACGCGTCGTCGCGCTATCGCGTTCTCGCATGGCTCAAACGCATTGGCAGCGATGCGCGGGCGCAATGGTGGTTGGTTGCCATCGCTGTTATCGCGTCACTGCTGTTCGCGAGCGCGGGACGACGTTTGCCGCAGTGGCACGTGTGGATGAGTGCAGCGCTTTGGAACGCGCTCATCGTGTGGCGACTGTTTGATGTGATGTTGCGCGAACTGCGGATGGAATCGCAAAGAGAGACGCGGCGTGAGTGAACCCGCTTTTTCGCATCAATCGAGAAACCTGAGCAGCAATGGCCGTGATCGCAGTGAGCCGCGCTTCGCGAGCGACGATCGCTATCGACGGTGGCATTGGCGAATGCGGCCCGCTAAACTAGGTATTCGCTTCGCCAGCAGAAAGCCAATTTATGTGGGCGATGGCATAAAAGTTTTTGTATATTGAAAAATATACAAAACTATCCAATCGCCGCATAAAATCGGGCAGGTAGTGAAAAGGCTGTACATGTGAGTGATAGTTGGTTTTCGGTTTGATCGCAGCGACGTAGATCGCTGAACGTCGCCTTATCGCGCCACGAGCCAACGATGCATTTCGCCGAAACGTTGAACGTCGCTAAAGCCGTGCTCGCGCAATATCGTTTCAATCGCTCCCTCGCTCATGGGCTTCACTGAAAACGTGTGCGTCCATGATTGTTCGGCCTGTACATATCGAAGCGTCATGTCCGTTAAGCCTTCGCTGTGACTGACTTCATCGAGATAGAGTGCAATGTCTTTGATCATTCCGAAGTTGCCGATGGATGCACTCACCAGCCAAGCGGGATCATGTCGTTGAATGACGCAAGCGCCGCTCGATTTCAGGTGTGTTTTCGCGGCATGAACAAATACGTTTCGAACCTCGTCGACTGGATGATTGATCAGGCAACTTGCGAGCAACACCACATCAAACCGTTGATCAAGAGAAAGCGCTTGGATTGGCGAAAGTACCGCATTTGCTGACATGGGTGATGCGGAAAGCATCTCGACAGAGTTGTCGACGCAGGTCACGTCCATACCCCATTCGATCAGCTTTCGTGTAAGCCGACCTGTTCCGCAACCCAGTTCGAGCACTGATTCACCCGCGCGAAGTAGGTGACGTACAGGATCGAGCTCGCCAAGATAAGGGAGTTGCCGATAGAGCTCGACAGAGCAACCGTCCTCTGTGCGCGCGCCTGAGCCAGTGCCTGAAAACATCGCTAAATGCTAACGACTTTTTTGGGGCGAGAGTGCTGATGCAGACTGGGACGATAATTAAGGAATATTGCTCACCCGTTTAAACGCCATGAACGCCCCAACTTCCCACTCCGCCCTCGCCAAAAAAGACGTCGCTAATCATTTTCATCCCTACACGAATCTGCGTGCGATTGAAAAGGATGCACCGCTCATCATCGTCGAAGGCGATGGCATTGAAGTGATTGATGACACAGGCAAGCGCTATATCGAGGGGATGGCGGGCTTGTGGTGTGCGTCGCTTGGGTTTAGCGAAAAGCGATTGATGGAGGCGGCGGCAAAGCAGATGAATGTGCTGCCGTATTACCACTCGTTTTCTGGAAAGGCGCATAACGTTGTCGCGGAGGTTAGCGAGAAATTGATGTCGCTTGCGCCAACCGCCTCGCTGCGCGAAGGACGCGTGGTGTTTGCGAATTCGGGGTCGGAGGCCAACGATACAGCCGTGAAGTTGGTTCGCTACTATCACAACGCGATTGGCAAACCACTCAAGAAAAAAATCATTGCGCGGGGAAAGGGCTATCACGGCGTAACAGTCGCTGCGGCATCGCTTTCGGGTATCCCTACGATGCATCAGCATTTTGATTTACCCATGGACGGCGTATTGCGCACTTCGTGTCCGCATCCGTATCAGTTTGCAAATGCAGGTGAGTCGCCGGAGCAATTTGCTACGCGCTGTGCCGCCGAGCTTGAAGCTTTGATTTTGAAGGAAGGCGCGGACACGATTGGTGCGTTCATCGCCGAACCCGTGCAGGGCGCGGGCGGCGTGATCGTGCCGCCGCCAACCTACTTCGAGAAAATTCAACCGATCTTGAAGAAATACGAGATTCTTTTTATTGCCGATGAAGTGATTACGGGATTCGGGCGCACCGGAAATTGGTTTGGTACCGATACGTACAAACTTGAGCCGGACATGCTGACGACCGCGAAGATGATTACTTCAGCGTACGTGCCGTTTTCTGCGCTCTACGTCAGTGGAGAAATTTATCAGGCATGCGCGGATGCGAGCGCGAGTGTGGGTGTGTTCGGACACGGGTACACCTATTCCGGGCACCCGCTCGGTTGCGCGATTGCGCTTGAGACGATCAAGATTTATGAAGAGCGCGATATCGTTGGTCATGTGCGAAACGTTGCGCCAGCGTTACAAAATGGCTTGCGGAAATTTGCGAATCATCCGTTGATCGGAAATGTGCGCGGCATCGGACTGATCGCCGCAGTGGAGTTGGCCGAAGACGTTAAAGCACGCAAGGCATACGATCCAAAGCGCGCAGTCGGCGCGTATCTCGTGCGTCGTGCGCAGGAACATGGTTTGATTCTGCGCGTTATGGCGGGCGACATCATCGCGTTTTCGCCGCCGCTCATCATCACCGAGGTGCAGATTGCGGAGCTGCTCAAGCGGTTTGAGAAGGCGTTGGAAGATACGGCGGCGTGGCTTAAATCAGCATAGCGCTTTGCACACGCTCCCTCCCCTTCAAGGGGGTGTAGGCGGGGTTTCGGATCGCATGTGGTCCGCCGCCGAAACGGGGAGCGCATGCAGGCGCGAGCGTGGTCTGCAAGACGGCGAGAGTCGAGATGGTTTTCCATGGTGTGAGCGATACCGAAACCCATCCCTCTCCCAAACTTCCCCTTGAAGGGGGAGGAGCGCAAGCGATCGCAGCAGAGCCGCTCCTACAATTAGGGCATGGATCTAAAAATTACTCTGACGCCAACAGCGCAGCGCCTCATTACTGCGCGCGAGTTCACCTTCTCGACGAACGCTGAACCCGGCATGTCGATGCCGCAAGTAGGCGACTTGATGCGGGTGACGATGGACGAACCGCCCGTGTTTTTCAAAGTAATACAGCGTGCCTACGATTTCACAACGTCGCCAATCACGATTACTTTGGTTTTGGGCGCGCCCGATTGATCTCAATTGTTACCGATTGCAACGACACCGCTTTCGCTGGAACTATTTCCCGCGCGCTATTGAACCAAAACAACTAGAACTGATCTTCATTCAATGCTTCCGACTCCTCTCCGCGCACGATCATTGGGCTTTGTGATCGCGGCCTCGCTTATTTCGCCCCTCTCTATTTCTCAAACACCTGCGCCAACTCCCGCGCCTGCCCCCTCAACAGCGCCAGAGCCGCAGAGCAGCGACAAAAGCAGCGAAACAAAAACCGAGCCAAACGCTACTGAGCCGAAACCTACTGCAGGTGAGCGGACCAATCGCGTTGAGCGGGTTGATGTGACCGGCCGAAATACCGCCACAGACGAGCGGCGTAACGCGTCGGCCGCGAAAATTATCATCACGCGCGAAGAGTTGGAGCAATATGGCGACACCAATCTAGGCGAAGCGATGCGTCGTCTACCAGGCGTAACTACTGGGGGTCGCCCCGGTCGCCCAGGTGCGCCGCAAATGCGCGGGATGGGGGGCGGATTCACACAAATCCTGCTTGATGGGCAGCGCATTCCACCCGGGTTTAACGTTCAGGACATCACGCCGGATCAAGTCGAACGCATCGAAATTCTTCGTGCGCCGACGGCAGAGACTGGTGCACGCGCCATCGCAGGGACCATAAACATCATCTTGCGCGAACCGCTTCGAAAAACCGATCATGACGTCAAAGTCGGCGTAAGTGTTGAGCGTGAACGCGCGTCGCCGAATGCCTCGTGGAGCTACAACGGTTTGCTCTCCGAGACCGGAACTTACACGCTAACGGGCTCGTTCAACCGAACCGATCAGCTCACGAGCGACAGCTCAATCACGCGCTACTTCGATGAAGCGACTGACCAACTTGTGACAGAGCAGCGGGGCGCAAGCGAGACCAAAGCACTGCGGCAGAACTATTTTTTCAGTCCGCGCGCGCAATGGCGTTTGGGGCAGGGCGAGCAATTCGGTTTGCAAATGTTCGCGGCACATAACACGGTGAAATCCGAATCGACGGCAACGCTCGAGCAGCCAATCGGAGTCGCACCGTCGCAACCCTACGCAACTCGTCTTGGAAACTTCGATGGTCGTTTTGATGTGATGCGAGTCAACGTAAACTTGAACAGACGCTTCAACGACGCTGTGCGTTACGAATTGCGCGCAGGCACAGGCAGGTTCTGGTCCAACAACACGACGATCACGAATCTTTTTGATGTCTTGGATAATCGAACGCTTAATCAATTCGCTCGCAACGACGTGCGCGATGTTTCATGGAGCATGAGCGGCAAGCTGATTGCGAATCTCGCCGATCGGGGCCACGCGATTACTGCGGGCTACGAATACGAAGTTGCGGATCGTAATTTGGAAGGCATAACACTCGTGAACGGTCGATTGCAATTGGGAGACATCGGCACCGATTTCGACACGTCGACTAAACGCCTCGCGCTCTATGTGCAAGATGACTGGGATATTTCCCCACAGTTTGCGGCAAATATCGGCTTGCGTCACGAAGAAATTCGTACCCGCGCTGGCGACGCAACGGGATCGATCAAGAATCTTTCTCGCGTAACTACACCGCTTGCTCACGTTGTTTGGCGTTTTTCACCGCCTTCGCGCGACCAAGTTCGCTTAAGTTTGACGCAAAGCTATCGCGCGCCCAACACCGATCAGCTCACAACGCGGCCATCGATCAACGCGTCGTATCCGGCTCCGGGTAGCAATATCTTTTCCGCACCGGATTCGGTCGGCAATCCGCTGCTGAAGCCCGAACGCGCGAACGGAATCGATGTTGCGTTTGAGCGCTATTTCAAGTCGGGCGGCGTGATGAGCGTGAATTTTTTCGTACGTGACATCAAAGACGTGATTCGCAATATTACGTCGCTTGAGACCGTGGCGTGGGCGACCGAGCCGCGCTACGTCACGCGTCCGCAAAACATTGGTAAAGCGCGCGCGACGGGCGTAGAGTTCGATACCAAGTTTCAGTTGCGCGAGATTTTCGACACCACGATCCCGCTGTCGCTGCGTTTCAACATGAATCTCTACGATTCGAAAGTTGAATCCGTACCGGGACCCTACAACACGATCGAATCGCAACCGCACGCGACGGGCAATCTCGGATTCGATTATCGCGTGACCAACACGCCGTGGAGCTTTGGCGGAAACCTTGCGTGGACACCCGCATACACGTCTCAGCTCGACGAAAACCGCGTGAACAAAATTTCGACGAAACGAGTGTTTGATGCCTATGCGCTTTATCGCTTCAATCCGCGAACAAACGTTCGTCTTTCGCTTTCGAACATTGCGCCGATTGATGGGGTAACGGAGGCCACTTCGTTCTCCGAGGGGTTGCGTCGATTCGCGATTTCGAATGGCCGCACAGACATGTCGGCTGCGCTGCGGTTTGAGGTGAAGTTGTAAAAAGCATTGACCCGTCGCACCTGCGCATTCACGGCGCGCTCTGCGTTGTCTGCTGATTGCGTGGACTACGCTCGTCGCCCGCTGCTTCGTCTTCTTGGGCGGCGCGCGTCCCGTTTTTCGTCTCGTATTGGCGAGACGCACCCGCGCCTCTCGCCCTTCGTAGAATAGGCGCATGGCAACTTTAAAGAAAACCCTTTTGCTCACAGGCGCATCGCGCGGCATCGGGCATGCGACGGTGAAGCATTTTCACGCGGCAGAGTGGCGCGTAATCACCGTGTCGCGGCAACCTTTCGACAAGATTTGTCCGTGGCCCCAAGGCGAGAAAGATCACATTCAACTCGATTTGAATGAGATGAGTCATTTCGATGACGTGATCGCTCGGGTTAAAGCAAAACTTGCTGAGCCCGAAAGCGGCGGCAAACTCGCCGCGCTCGTCAACAACGCGGGCATTTCGCCGAAACTCACCGGCGCGAAGCTCGTTGAAGCGAACGGTAAACCGCGGATGGGGGTACTTGATACCGATATCGCGATCTGGCAAAACGTTTTCAATGTGAATTTGTTTGCGACTGCCTTGCTCGCGCGCGGATTGTTTGATGAACTCAAAGTCGCGCAAGGCTCGGTGGTGAACGTCACTTCGATCGCAGGCGGCAAAGTGCATCCGTTCGCGGGCGTGGCTTACGCGACATCCAAGGCCGCGCTCGCCGCACTGACTCGCGAGATGGCGCATGATTTCGGGCCGCACGGCGTGCGCTGCAATGCGATTGCGCCAGGAGAAATCGACACGTCGATTCTGTCTCCGGGCACCGATGCATTGGTTGAAAAAGAAATTCCGATGAAGAGACTCGGTAAACCGAGCGAGGTTGCGCAGTTGATTTATTTTTTGTGTACGTCGCAGAGTAGCTATGTCAACGGGGCCGAAATCCACGTCAACGGCGGCGAACATGTTTGATTTCGTACTGCGCAGACGGGATGCTTCGTTGCGAGGCTTCTCGTGTGCAACAGCACACGTCGTCGCCTCGCGCCTCGCCTGCCGTCTGCTCGCTACGCAAATCGTTTTTGCTGCTTGAGTCTCATGGAAGTCGATATTCACTTATAAGATGAATGTCCAATCTATGTGGGCGGTGTCGAAGATTAACTACTTTTTCGAAAATTAATAAAATTGAGATGATCGCCCAATAGCGTTGGTCGATGGGAAATAAAGCTGATATCAATTTATGGTTGGTAAACACGGGGTCGGTAGCGGAGAAAAGCGGAGCATCACGTGACGCTCTGGCGTGCGCTTGTTCGCTTTTTTCGCGGCGATGGCATGGTGTTTTCCGGCTATCTTGCGTTTTTGTCGCTGCTTGCATTGTTGCCCGTGTTGGGTGTGCTGTTTTGGTTTTCGCAACAGAGCACGATCATTCGCACCGCCGATGCGGCGTTTCGCGATTTTTTGTTTTCGAATTTGATTCCTGATGCTGCGAAACAAGTGGTTGGCGTCGTGGACAAACTTCGTTCAAACGCGCGCGGGTTGGGCATCTTGGGCGTCGCTATTTTTGCGGGTGATCTGGTGCTAAAAGCGCTTGCGTTAACCACCGCTGTGGATCGCTTGTGGAGCGGCGGTCGCCGACGGTGGTGGGGATTTTTGAACGGTGCGGGCGTGTTGCTGATCATTGTGCCGACGGTCGTTGCTGTGCTGTTTGGTGTGATTCGTTTCGTTGAGAAATTTTTAATGAATTTGTTCCCGAGCGCGCGAAGTTTTTTCGACACTGCGTTCGATCCGTTCGCCATCGGTGTTCCGCTCGTTGCCGCGCTCACGCTGATCTACAAATGGGTGCCGCGCCAAGTCGCCTCGTGGCGAAGCCCGCTGAGCGCAGCGCTGCTCGTGGCGGCCTTAATCGAGTTTGCGCGCTGGGTGATCACGCATCATTTCGCGACGATGCAGCAACTCAAATCACTCTACGGCGCATTCGTCGCCATTCCTGTGCTCATGGTGAGTGCGTTTGTGTTGTGGGCGTTGGTGCTCTACGGTGCCGCGCTGGTTGCGGAGGGCTTCGGCAAAAATCTGCATTGGCCGTTTGGTGGCAAATCGAGCAAAGGCAAGACTAGAAACAGTCGTACAAAACCTATCGCTGAACCCAGCGCAAGCAGTAACGGCGGCGCAACCCAGTGAGCGTGATTGCAGACGCATTCTCCGCCGCGCTTGACATGATCGTGCGCAGTGACGCAACGCTTACTGAAATCGCTCTACTCTCGTTGCGCGTGAGTGGAACAGCGACCTTGATCGCAATCGCAATTGCATTGCCGCTCGCCGCATGGGTTGCGCAAACTCGGTCGCGAGCGCGCGAACCGATTATTTTGCTGTTGAACGCCGCGATGGCCCTGCCTCCGGTGATCGTCGGACTCGTCGTGTACTTGTTGCTCTCACGCAGCGGTCCGCTCGGCGCGCTCGGTTGGCTCTTTACACCGAGCGGCATGATCTTCGCGCAAACGATTCTCATTGCGCCAATCATCGCTGCCCTCGCGCGCCAAACGCTGGAAGACGCAAACGCGGAGTATCGTGATCTCTTCACGTCGCTCGCACTCACACGCACGCAGCGCACGAAGACTTTGCTCTTTGAAACGCGTTTCTCGCTGCTCGTGCTCCTCCTGGCGGGCTTTGGTCGCGCCATTGCGGAAGTGGGCGCCGTGATGATGGTCGGCGGCAATATCGCCGGTCACACGCGCGTGATGACCACTTCGATTGCGCTTGAAACTTCGAAAGGCGAGCTCGCGCTCGCGCTCGCGCTCGGCATCATTTTGCTTTCGATCGTACTCATCGTTAGCGGCGCTGCACAGCTCGCCAACGCGTATTTAAAGCGACGCTATGTCTGATGTTCTGATTCAACTCCAACGCGTGAGCGTTGTCGCCAATGGCGCGGATCTGCTTCGCGATGTGAACGTTTCCGTGCGCGCTGGAGAACGAATTGCGTTGCTCGGCGCAAACGGTGCTGGGAAATCAACCTTGCTGCGTGTGATCCATGGCTTGCTCGCGCCTACTTCTGGTGAGGTGAAAACGCTCTCGCACTTAGCGCAAGCAATGATTTTTCAGCGCCCGGTGCTGCTAAAAAGAAGCGTGATTGACAACGTAGCCTTTGCATTGGTTGCGCGCGGTGTGGCTGAAACTGCGGCCAAAGAAACGGCACGTCGCGTACTTGCTGCCTGCGGCCTCGACACGTTTGCAGAGCGCTACGCGAGAACCCTTTCTGGCGGCGAACAACAACAACTTGCACTCGCCCGAGCATGGGCGCTCACGCCGCGACTGCTACTCGCCGATGAGCCCACCGCATCGCTCGCACCCGCAGCCGTTCACGCGGTGGAGTCGATTTTGCGTGCACAATGCGATTCCGGAACAACACTCGTATTCGCGACGCATAATCGCGGCCAAGCAAAACGTATTGCTACCCGCATTTTGTTTCTCCACGAAGGTCGAGTCGTCGAAGATGCAAATGGAGAGAACTTCTTCGCGTCCCCAAAATCGATTGAAGCGATTGAATATTTGAACGTAGAGCGAGCATGACACCAGCAATGAATCGACTCAAGTTTCTGCACTTTCTCTTAGTGATCTTCGTTGCCACAGCGCTGCGTGCGGCGTCCGCTCAAACTGCTTCGATCGTCGTCGCGTCCACTACGTCGACCGAACAATCCGGCCTGTTCAATCACATCCTTCCCCAGTTCAAAAAAACGACGGGCATCGACGTAAAAATCGTCGCGCTCGGCACTGGGCAGGCGCTAGACGTCGGCCGTCGCGGTGACGCAGATGTCGTGTTCGTTCACGATCAAGCCGCAGAAGAAAAATTCGTCGCCGATGGCTTCGGCGTTCGACGCATTCCCGTGATGTACAACGATTTCGTGTTGATTGGCCCCGCAGATGATCCGGCGAAAGCAAGTGGACGCGACATCACTACCGCTTTCAAATCAATGTACAACGCGAAGAGCGCATTCGTCTCACGCGGCGACAAGAGCGGCACGCACGCTGCTGAACTTCGTTTCTGGAAACAAGCCAACCTTGATCCCGCGAGTGAAAAAGCGAGTTGGTATCGCGACACAGGATCGGGCATGGGCTCTGCGCTCAACACGGCAGCCGCGATGAGTGCGTACATCCTCGCTGATCGCGCTACCTGGCTCTCCTTCAAAAACCGTCAAAACTTGAAGATCATCGTTGAAGGTGACGCGAAACTTTTCAATCAATACGGTGTGATGCTCGTCAGTCCGCAAAAGCACTCACACGTGAAAGCGGCGGCGGGGCAAAAGTTTATCGATTGGCTGGTGAGCGCGGAAGGTCAATCAACGATTGCGAGCTACAAAATCGGCGGAGAACAATTGTTCTTTCCTAACGCCGTGAAATGATTGTAAATCCTATATAGCTAATATGCTTAAGGCCCGATAAGTCTGGGTGAAACTACTCAAATCATATTTAATCAATACTCGCACTAAAATATCGCATCGCCCGATTAAATTGGGCGATGTAACGTGTTGCTGAATGGGAAAACCATAGCTTGCCACGCGAGCGAACTACTTCCTGCGCAAATCTTTGAACGCTTGAAATTCCCATTCGCGCATCGCGAGCACGAGCGTGTAGCCCTCGCGCTGCGACGCAGGCAATCGCTGATCGGCAAGATGTTGCTGCGCGAATTCATGCGCGAGGCGCTGCAATTTCTCTTGAATGTTGAGCGCCGCTTCTTTGCCGACGCTGCCGTGCACGAGCATCAGCGCTTCGTCTTGCGCCGCGAAACTGCCGCTGTAATAGTCGGGCAGCACATTCTTTCGGAAGAACTGCATGATCGGCCCTTCCGGCCGCCAGCGAAACGTTTTCGCGAGCTTCATGCGATAGCGATTCAGCGGTTTCAATTCGAGGATACCGATCCGATCAAGTTGCGTGAGCGCTTTGATGCATTCGGGTTCGCTGATTCTGTACGTCGATACGATTTGCTCAAACGTCCATTGACTCAAACAACAAATGCCCACGACCAACGTCGTTTTATTGTCAGTGAGTGCCTTCTCTTGATCGTGCGTTAGCTCTTGCACGAGCACTTGCGAATCGGCTACGTCGCGGGCGAGATCCGCAAATTCAATCTTCAATGCGCGACAAATTTCATCAATCCGCGAGAGCGTCATCTCGCGATGCGAAAACATTCGCTTCACCGATGATTCGCTCATCTTGATTTTTTTCGCGAGATCAGCGTAAGTCAAATTCGCCGATTTGAGTTCGCGTTTTAATACATCGATTAATTCTGAGCTGCCAGACATGGTATCGCCTCGCGGTACTTATTGAATCAGCCGATGATACAACGTACGCGAAAGCGGGACTTTTTTTGTGGCTGCCTTACGCTTCATTCACATTGAATTTGTGTGACGAGGTCTCGTATGGTGGTTTCAGCATGGATCGTCGGCGCAGCCGCGTTGATCGCAGAACGTCGGCGACCTGCAACCCCGCTGCCAGCGGTTCGTGGTTGGGGATGGCGCTCAAAGCTGTTTGTGGTGATCGAACTCATCACGGTGCTTCTCGTTGTTGTCGCGGCTTGGTTCGCGAATGCGATATTCGAATGGGAACCTCTCTTCAACTTAGCGGAATCGGCGCTCGCGGTACAAGTCGGCACAAATTTTTTGCTCAGTACATTTGTCTTCTACTGGTGGCATCGTCTGCGTCACGAAAGAGATTTCTGGTGGCTCGCAACACACCAGTTTCATCACAGTCCGTCGCGGATCGAAACGATCACGGCGTTTTACAAACATCCGACCGAAGTCGCACTCGATACGTTGTTGAATCTTTCTCTGAGTTTCTTGATTCTCGGCGTAAGTGTTGAGGCGTTTGTTGCACACACCGCATGCGTTGCATGCTCACAGTTTTTTGTCCACATGAACGTCTCGACGCCGCGCTGGGTCGGCTGGTTTATTCAGCGCCCCGAGATGCATCGCATTCTTCACGAATTTGGCGTGCATCAAAACAATTATTCGGATCTTCCAGTGTGGGACATGCTGTTTGGCACTTATCGCAATCCGGCAACAGTATCGCTCGATTGCGGCTTCGAGCTCAAGCGGGAAGCGCGCGTGCTTGATATGCTCACGTTCAAAGACATTCACAAGCAATAACTTTAGGGAATCACATGTCATCCGAAAGTCAATTCGGCTTACTTAAAACACGCCGCTTCGCGCCATTCTTTTGGACGCAGTTTTTAGGTGCGATGAACGATAACGTGTTCAAAAACGGCATGATTATTTTCATGGCTTTCGGCGGATTGACGCTTGCGGGCATGGATTCCACCCTGCTCGTGAATGCGGCGGGTGCCGTGTTCATTCTCCCGTTTGTGTTGTTCTCCGCGTTTGCCGGTCAGCTCGCGGACAAATATGAAAAGACGCGCGTGATTCGCGGCGTGAAAGTGATGGAAATTGCGGTGATGTTGCTCTCGGCTTATGGCTTCATCACGGGCAATCTCGGTGTGCTTTTTGCGTGTCTCTTTTTAATGGGCTTGCATTCCACGCTCTTCGGTCCGGTGAAATACGGCATCTTGCCGCAAGCGCTCAAAGAAACTGAATTGGTCGGCGGCAATGGCCTTGTGGAATCTGGCACCTTCGTCGCGATTTTGCTAGGCACCATCGCAGGCGGCGTACTCGTCGCGATGAAGCCGAATGGCCCAGCGATTGTTGCCGTGGCGACAGTTGCGCTTGCACTGATTGGCTATTTCGTGAGTCGCGCGGTGCCGAAAGCAGAGCCCACTGATCCAACGCTCAAACTGAATTGGAATCCGTTCACCGAAACTGCGCACAACCTAAAACTCGCGACGAGAAATATCGTTGTGTGGCGCTCGATGCTCGGCATCTCCTGGCTCTGGTTTTACGGCGCGATGTTGCTCAATCAATTCGCGCCGATGGCAAAAGATGTGTTGCACGGCAACGAACAAGTGGCCACTGCGCTGCTCGCGATATTCGCAGTCGGTGTTGCTGTGGGATCTCTATTGTGCGAGCGTTTGTCGGGACACAAAGTGGAAATCGGCCTCGTCCCGCTCGGCTCCATCGGCATGAGCGTGTTTGCGCTGGATTTGTATTTCGCGCTGAAAGGTCTACCGCCACAAGCTGCCGAGGCTGCGAAGGTTGGCGCGGCTGAGTTCTTTGGCAGCTCTGCGAATTGGCGCGCGGTGTTTGATTTGTTCATGCTCTCCGTCTCGGGTGGCTTATTCAGTGTGCCGCTCTACGCGTTAATTCAAGAGCGCGCGGAAGCCACGCATCGCTCGCGCATCATCGCCGCGAACAACATCGTGAACGCAATTTTCATGGTGGTTTCGGCGCTCCTCGCGATTGCGCTCATCAAGCTCTTTTCATTTGGCGTGCCGCAACTCATCTTGACAATTGCGCTCCTAAACGCGGTGGTTGCGATCTATATCTACTCGCTCACCCCTGAATTTTTGCTGCGCTTCATTTGCTGGATGCTCATCAAGTGTTGTTATCGCTTGCGAGTGTCGGGCTTAGAAAACATTCCTGACAAAGGCCCAGTCATCATCGTAGCCAATCACGTGAGCTATGTTGACGCGCTCATCATCACCGCCGCCTGCCGCCGCCCGATTCAATTCATCATGGATCACAATATTTTCAAAACGCCGCTATTGGGTTGGGTGTTTCGGCAAATGAAAGCAATCCCGATTGCGAGTGCAAAAGAAAAACCGGAGTTGATCGACGAAGCCTTCGCGCGCGCCCGCAAAACTCTTGCGGAAGGTGACGTAGTCGGCATCTTCCCCGAAGGAAAGCTCACTACCACGGGGGACATCAATCCGTTCCGCCCTGGCATTGAGCGCTTAGTGAAAGAAACCGGTGCACCCGTTGTTCCGCTCGCGCTACGCGGCTTCTGGGGCAGCTTCTTCAGCCGTAGCGTCGATGGCAAAGCGTTCAAACGTCATCGTGGTTTTTTCAATCGGGTCGAATTGGTGGGCGGGGAATTGGTGCCCGCGGCGAGTGTGACGGCGGCTGATTTGCAGGTGCGCGTAGTAGGCATGCGAGGCAAGATGCAATAACGTGGAGACGCTCGTCCTTGTTTTGTTCGTTGGGGCAATCCCTGTCGTATGCTGGCGAGTCGCCACGTACGGAAGGCTTCTGCCGTGGATCCCGCTCTTTGGCGGTGCGGCTTATGCGGCAATCGTTTTTGTTTCAATGCTAAATACCGCTGATCCTGAATGGGCTGGCGCAATTGCGCTCGTATTCTTTTTGGGGGGGTATCTAATTTGTATGGTGTTCACCTTGATAGCAGTAATGCCGTCTCGCCGAAGTAGATCGCGCGGCGCACGCAATTAGAATGCTGCTATGTCTGGAAACACATTAGGTCATCTCTTCGCTGTCACCACATTTGGTGAATCCCACGGCCCCGCCATTGGTTGTGTGATTGACGGTTGCCCGCCGGGGTTGCCGTTGTCGGTGGACGATTTGCAACCCGATCTGGATCGGCGGAAGCTCGGCACGATGTTACGATCACTTGACTCAAACAAGTTATTCCACCGAGACTTCGATGTATTGGATTACCCGTGCTACCGCCGCGATCTTCATCTCTTATGCGTTCGCTTGCGGCGCGCAGGTGCAATCGAATGATGTTCCGCCAGAGCCCGCGATGCGTGCGGCGAAAGTCGATCCGGCCTTGTTTACGCGAGGCGATGCATTGCCGAGCTGGTCGCAATCGCTGAGAAAGGCCGATCCCACTGATCGCGACGGCTTTATCGTTCGCTTGGCGAACACCCAATTCTGGACGGGTACCAACGCAGAAATACTGATTCATCGTGTGATGCAATCGAAGTCGAGTGCAACGCTTTCCCAAATCGGTCAGTATTCGATTCAATTTATTCCCGCCTATCAAAAGGTGCGCTTGCACTTTGTGAGAGTAGAGCGCAACGGCGAACTCTTAGATCGAACTCAATCGACCGACGTACGATTTTTGGAGCGAGAACCACTTCTCGAACAGGGCATCTATGCTGGGACGGTAACGGCAAACTTGGTGCTCGACGACGTTCGCATTGGCGACAGTGTATCGCTCGCGTATACCGTTGTCGGTCGGAACCCCGTTCTCGGCACACGTTTTGCCGATTCCGCCAGTTGGGATCGGGTGGAAGCCATTGAGCGGCGGGTGGTGGACGTGATCTCGCCGAAACAACAAAAAATTCAATATCGTATGCTGGGCGAAAAGAGCGGCGGACGCGTAACGCCTCAAATCACGGAGCGCGAGAATTTCCGAGTGATGACGTTCGAGGAGCGAAAGCTCCCCGCAATCGAGTTTGAGCCCGCAGTGCCGTCGGATCACGTCGCACTTCGCTGGCTTCAGCTCTCCGAGTACGAAACGTGGGGCAACGTCGAAGAGTGGGCGAATGATCTATTTGCGCAGAAGTCCACACCGAATGCCGAGCTGCAGAGCCTCATTGAAAAATTTAAATCGCTGCCGAATGACAGCGCGAGAGCAAGTGCCGCAGTGCGCTGGGTGCAACAGGAAATTCGGTACTTCAGCGTTTCACTGGGTGAGAGTTCACATCGCCCGCACGCGCCCGAGGAAGTGCTCCGCAGACGCTATGGCGATTGCAAAGATAAGGTTTTTCTTTTGATGCATATTTTGAATGCGCTCGGGATCGAATCAAAGCCTTTGCTGCTTTCTTCACAAGCGCCCAAAATGCCAAAACTTATGCTGCCGTCGCCCGAAGCGTTCGACCACGTCATTCTCTCCGTGATGCTATCTGGCAAGCGCTTCTTTGTTGATCCGACCCGAGCGGTGCAGCAGAGTCCAATTGAGAACATGACGCTTACGTTTCCGCGTGCGTCAGGGCTTTTGATCGGTGGTAAGACGACTGATTTGATGGTGCTCCCGATGATGAAAAAAGAGGAAGCAACGATAGAAGTAGAAGAGCGCATTGAAGCAACCGGCTTCGATAAACCTGCTCGCATGACCACGCGGTCCGTGTCGCGCGGCTTTACTGCCGAGTTGGTGCGTTTCGCGCTTGCCAACGTGCCGTCTGAGAATCGCAACAAGCTCTTCACGTCACAAATTGAAGCGAGATATCCGAAAGCGAGACTTGTGGGGCAGCCCAGAGTTGAGGATGACGTCGCAAAGAATCAACTTTCGCTGTCGGCTGAGTTTGTAATCGACGAGATCGTGGTCGAACGAAATGGCGACCGAGCGATTCGATTCGTACCGGAGCCGTTCATTGGCGTAATTTCTCTCCCGCAAACGCCCAAACGTATCCATCCCATGTTGGTCACATCGGTACCGCTTGAGGCGAAATACAAGTTGACAGTTGTTTGGCCAGAAAATGTTTCGCGCACGCTTGATCCCTCGACGACAAACGTTGGCGGTGATTTCTTTTCCGCAAATATTCAACGATCATTTCGGGGGAACATTTTTACGTTTGAAGGAACGCTCTCGACTAAGCGAGACGTTGCGCAGCCAAATGAAATCGCAAGCCTACGACAGGACTTGAAAAAGCTCGACGATTCGATCGGGTATGTTTCGTTTGTGCCCAGTAACAGCGTGAATAATTCTGGATTTTTGGGCGTTGGGCGTCGTACGCTAAAAGACAACATCGCTCGCCGATACGAGCAAGAAGTCGATGGCGCGAGCAAAACGATTAAGGCCGCCAAATTGGAAGGAGATGACCTCGCGGAAACCTTCTGTGCGCGGGCAATTGCCAATGCTTTCCTAGGCAATACGAAAGAGGCTGCGGCCGACGCTGATGAAGCGGTTCGCGTTGCGCCCGGCAGAGCCGAGATGCATGCCTGCCGCGGCAACGCGAAGTTCGCATTCGGAGAATTCGCCACTGCAATCTCCGACTACACGCGCGCATTAACGCTTGGCTTCACCACAAGTGATGGCTACTATCGCCGAGGTCATGTTCGCTTTTATGCAGGCCAATATGATGCTGCTCTGTCCGACTTCGAGAAGGCATCTGAGGGCAAACTCAATTCAAACGGAGAAGCAGGTACCGCGCACTACGCCCAGCTGTGGCAGACGTGGGCGGCACAAAGAGCCGGCAAACCGCTTTCAGACGCGCTGGTTACTCAGGCACAGCGGGAAGCAAGCGGTGCTTGGCCGCGAATTGCGCTTGCCATGATGGTTGGCGAGCGCTCGCCTGAACAAGTAATTAGCTTTGTTGAGTCGCAGAACGGAGACGAACGTGAGATGAACCTTTGCGAGGCTCATTTCTACGTCGGCATGTACTGGCTAGGTAAGGGTCGCACTGATGATGCGATGGCGAGTTTCCAGAAATCACGTGATCGTGGAATCATCATGTACATTGAGCACATGGCGGCCGGACACGAGCTCGCACGCCTCAAACGCTGACTCTTGGCAATCCGCCTGCGAACACCTTGTTCGTTTTCCGAGCAGCGCGACATCGAGAAACAGATTACCAAAGTTGAAACACCCTAGGTCATCTCTTCTCCGTCCATCACCATCGTGAATCTCGCAGCCCCGTCACTGGTTGCGTGATTGATGGTTGCCCGTCGCGGTAGCCGCGTCACTTCGCTCCTCACGATGACGTCGAGAGATTGCGAGGATGCCCGCTTTCTAGATGATCGCGTGCGTAGCAACGTGAAGTAAGGCATGAGGTATCTATCGTAAATTGATAGCACCCGTGCTATCATAATGTCATGCTGCTTGTTGTGGTGGATACGAACGTTCTTGTGTCGGCGCTTCTGGGCGGTGGCGGTAAATCCCGTCACGTATTGCTTGCTTGCCTTCGCGGAGAATTACAACCCGTTATTGGCGCGGCGCTGCAGACTGAATACGAAGACGTATTTTCGCGCGAACATCTGTGGGCGTCTTCGGCGACTACCGCGCTAGAACGTGAGCGTGTGCTGGATGCGTTTTTGAGTCGATGTAGCTGGATTGAGGTTTTCTTTGCGTGGCGACCTAATCTGCCAGACGAAGGAGACAATCACTTAGTCGAATTAGCACTCGCGGCACAAGCGCACATCATTGTGAGCAAAAACATTCGTGATCTTCGCGGCGGTGAGCTTAAATTTCCGTCCTTAAACGTATTTACGCCGAAGCAAGTTTGGGAGAAATATTTATGTCAACCTTAACGATTCGTCTTCCTGATGACAAACATGATCGACTTAAAGCGCTTGCGGAATCGCGCCAGATTAGCGTGAATCGCTTAGTCGACGAGCTCGCGACCGTTGCGATCGCGAATTTCGATGCGCGAACGCGCTTCGAAATGCGTGCGGGGCGGGGTGACGTAAAACGAGCAATCAAAATCTTGGATCGCCTCGGTTACGAGGGGGACGAGTAGAAAATGTCTGGAAACACCCTAGGTCATCTCTTCGCTGTCACCACATTTGGTGAATCCCACGGCCCCGCCATTGGTTGTGTGATTGACGGTTGCCCGCCGGGGCTGCCGTTGTCGGTGGACGATTTGCAACCCGATCTGGATCGGCGCAAACCGGGCACGTCGCGGCATGTCACGCAGCGTAAAGAAGACGATGTCGTGGAAATTCTCTCCGGAGTGTTTGAAGGCGTCACCACCGGCACGCCGATTGGTTTGTTGATTCGCAACACCGATCAGCGCAGTAAGGATTACGGCAACATCGTTGATACGTTTCGCCCCGGTCATGCGGATTACACCTATTGGATGAAGTACGGTCAGCGCGACTATCGCGGCGGCGGACGCTCGTCAGCGCGGCTTACTGCGCCGATTGTCGCGGCGGGCGCGGTGGCGAAGAAGTGGTTGGCATCGCGATACGGCGTGACTGTCCGCGGCTATTGTTCGCAAATTGGCGAAGTGATGATTCCATTTGAATCGCATGATGAGGTGAATACCAATCCGTTCTTCGCACCATTGAAAGATGCTTCACCGAAGCTCGCTGAGCTCGAAAACTACATGGATGCGCTGCGTAAAAGTGGCGATAGTTGCGGCGCGAAAATTTATGTTGAAGCGGTCGGCGTGCCCGTCGGTTGGGGCGAGCCGGTGTTTGATCGGATGGACGCTGACATCGCGCATGCAATGATGGGATTAAACGCAGTGAAGGGTGTTGAAATCGGAGCAGGTTTCACAAGCGTTACGCAAAAAGGTACTGAGCATTCCGACGAAATTCGCGATGGCAAATTCGCAAGCAACAACGCGGGCGGTGTACTCGGCGGCATCTCTACCGGACAAGCGATTACCGTCAACATCGCGATTAAACCCACGAGTAGCATGCGCCTTGATCGCGAAACGATTGATAAAGCGGGCAATGCCGTCACCATCAACACGCATGGCCGACACGACCCCTGCGTAGGCATTCGTGCGACGCCGATTGCAGAAGCGTTACTCGCGTTAGTGCTCATCGATCATGCGCTCCGGCATCGGGCGCAGAATGGGGATGTGATCATTGAAACACCTGCGGTTTTATGATGAGTGACAAGTTTTCTCGTTCTTCAGTATGAAGAAACTTGATCAAATTGCGTTTGTTGCTTTTCTTTCCTCGGCGATTGTTAGCCTTGGGATTGCGATTTATTGTTGGGTTGCAGGAAGTTCAGACGTGTCCAAATGGCTCGCGACGAGCGGACTCGTTACGACTGTTGCGGGTGTCATGCAGCTAGAGGTTAGTGGGCTGTTTAAGCGAGTCATTGAACATTACAGTGATGAACAGACTTTTCCGTACGGTCCACCACCAGCTGTTACGCGCGAGATAATCGACAACCCGGACGCGCCACTTCGCATGTGGGTTCGATCAATTTTCTTCTTCAACCTACGTACCGGTTTTTGGTTAATTGTTGTTGGTACGCTGCTGCAGGTCGGGGCTGTTTGGCTTTAGTCGGTCGGTGGCGCTAGGTTGCACGCCTGCACTTACGTTAGCTTGCGCAACCATCCGTTCGCTTACTGTTCGCGAGCGATAAGTCGGCCACCCTACGAATCTCTTCCTCAGGTGTAGTCTCCGCCGAGTCACATCAACTCCATCACCAGAAAGAGCACCCATGCAACCATCCTCCTGGTATTCCCGTTTCGCAAAATCGGCATCGCACTTTTGCGGTCGCCCGCCCGTGTTCGCAATCGCGGTCGGCATCATCATGATTTGGATCGTGACTGGGCCGTTGTTTAAGTTCAGTGACACGTGGCAGTTAGTGATTAACACGGGCACGACGATCATCACGTTTTTGATGGTGTTTCTGATTCAAAACACGCAGAACCGCGACACACAGGCAATTCAAATCAAGCTCGATGAATTGATTCGCGTCACCAAAGGCGCACACAACGCGCTGCTCGATTTAGAGGAGCTCGAAGAGGGAAATTTGGAGGCGTTTCGCGCGCGCTACCAAGCGCTCGCGTCCGCAGCGCGTGCGGGTTTGATGCGCGGGCTTGACGACACTGATACGCCCGAAGCGTAGCGAGCGAAGGCTGGCATTGGATGTAGTCATTAATCGGCGCAACACCGAGCAGGCGTCAGCTATATCCGTTAGCGATTGCCTAGCGACATCCACCCGGCAGAGGTACGCGGCTCAGGCCTCGTTCGCGCTCAACCGAGGCGACTTCGGCCGCACGCACTTCGCGGTCGTAGGTCACCATCAAACACAAATCTAGGAAGTGATCTGCGTAGGGCCAAACCTGCAGGATTTCGCCCTGTTTAGTGCTGTAACTAACTACAGAGCCTTTGCGCCCCATGATGGCTTCGATCTCGCTCTGACGCTGACCGACTTTAACTTGTGAAACGCGCTTGACATCGGCTGTGGGTTCGAGCGGTTGCGTCGTGCACGCACCCATCGCAATTGCGGCGAGAAGACAAATAGTGATGGCCTTAAGCATTGGAATCTCTTAGACGCAATTTCCCGGCATCGGCCGTGCGAATCGACCGCGGTCCCGCTCCATCATCGCAACGTCGATCACTTTCTCGGTTTGATCGTAAGTGACTACAAGACACATATCCTTAAAGTGTTCTTGATACGGCCATGTCTGCACGATTTGGTCGCTGCGCAAGTGATATCGGAACGTCGGCCCTTTGCGCACCATGATCGCTTCGACTTGAGCCCGAGTTTGACCCAGCTCAAGACGTGCAGCCCGGGCTGCGCACTCGGTGGGCGCAAGCGGAGCAGAAACGCATCCGTTGAAAAAAAGAATCGAAGCGGCGGATACGGCAAGGTACTTCATATTGCGTCGTGTTTGAATAGAAAGCGCGAAAGTTCGGCGCGGCATGGAATCATCTTCGCTAAACGAATGCCCATACCGAGCTGTTACGCAAATCGTAGCGTTTCGAAATTTTATCTCGATCACTGCAAACTGGAAATCGGTGCGAGAAGCGATTCGACGTCTTCGTTGGTTATGCCTGTGAGTGCGTTGCCGTCGCCTGAAAGCAGCGCGTTGGCAAGCTCACGTTTGCGGTCCAAAAGTGCCATCATCCGCTCTTCAAGCGTGCCTTTGGAAACCAGTTTGGTAACGAACACTGGTTTCGTTTGTCCCATGCGGTGCGCGCGCGCTGTTGCCTGCGCTTCAATCGCCGGATTCCACCACGGGTCGTAATGGATTACGGTATCAGCAGCCGTTAAATTGAGACCTACCCCGCCTGCCTTCAGACTTAACAGAAACACATTCACATCCCCGTTCTGGAAGCGCATGATCGGAGTTTCGCGGTCAACGGTGTCGCCGGTCAGCTGAACGTAGTTGATGTTCTGCTCGGTGAGCCCCTGTGCAATCAGCGCGAGCATGCTGGTGAATTGCGAGAAGATCAACACGCTGCGACCTTCCTCCAGCAATTCAGGGACATGCGTCATTAGCCAATCAAGTTTTGCTGAACCTGCGCTTGCAGCCCGAGCGGCGACGCCCGGTAGCTTTACGAGGCGCGGATCGCAACACACTTGGCGCAACTTGAGCAGCGCGTCGAGGATATGAATGGTGCTTTGTTTGAGCCCTTTTTTGTCGATGACTTTGCGCACGTCGTCGTGAATCGCGGTTCGCAAACTCTCGTACAAATCGGCTTGCCCTGCATCGAGTTCGACCCAGCGGATGAATTCTGTTTTTGGTGGCAGCTCATTGAGCACTTGATCGCGCGTACGCCTCAACATAAATGGGCGGATACGTGCGCGCAGTTTTTTCATCTGTGCTGCATCGGAGCGTTGTTCAACTGGGAAACGGAAAATGCGATTGAAGCCTTCGAGGTCACCGAGCAGCCCCGGCATCAGCACGTTGTAGATCGACCACAGCTCACCGAGATGATTCTCCATGGGAGTGCCAGTGAGAGCGAGGCGCATGTCGGCTGTCAAGCGCTGAGCGGCTTGGTAGGTTTTTGCTTTCGGATTTTTCAACACCTGAGCTTCGTCGAGAACGACAACGTTCCAGTTGATTCCAGCGAGCAAGTCGTCATCGCGCTGCAGGAGCGGGTAGCTTGTGACCACGATATCGGCGCGCCGCAAATCACGGTCATCGGTGGAGCGATCCGTGCCGTGATGACGATGCAAAATAAGATCGGGCGCGAATCGTTTTGCTTCAGCAACCCAGTTCGCCGTCACCGACGTTGGTGCGATGATGAGGCTCGGTTTTTGCGCGCCGCTCGCTGCGGATCGCGGTGCGCGGTGGACGCGATGCAAGTACGCGAGTGTTTGTACTGTTTTGCCCAGCCCCATATCGTCGGCCAACACGCCGCCCATTGACAGCGCTCGCAAGTGGTTTAACCAAGACAGGCCATGGAGTTGGTAGCCGCGTAGAGTCGCCTTGAATTCGGGGTGTGGAAGGATCGGCTCCAGTTTCGCGCCTTCGGCGATGGCTTGGCGCATCGCGACCCATTTCGGATTTTCGCGGCCGAGATAGAGCACCGTGTCGTTGGGCAAATTGGGCAGTAGCGCTGCCTGCAATCCCGACATTTCCTCGAGTGCGCCGCCGCGAAACCAGTCGAACACGGGCTCCAGAATTGAAAAAATCCGTTCACCAGGAATACGTACAACTACCGACTTTTTAACGCAATTTTCTTGGGCGACAGAGAGCAAAATGAACGGAACCGATTTCAATTCTTTAAACCACTCATCCACATTTCTTTGGGCGGCGATGAGCTTTGCCAATGCGGGTGCAATGTCGACGCGCTCGCCGTTAACGGTCACGCCGAGCGCCATTCGAAACCAGCCGTTTTGCGTGCCTTGCGAGAGCTCTAACGACGGCTCAGGGATGTCTTCGAGCGACACCGGGAAACCTTCTTCAACTTCGATGATGAAGCCGGCCATTTGGGCATCGGCGAGAACGGTCGCGCCGTGGTTTGACCAATCGTGGTCGGGCAGTGCCCAAAGCGATCGTTTTGACGTGCCTTTGTTCGGATCGGCACCCAGCGATTCGCTGTACACGAGCGCGCGCTCGACATTGCTCGCTTGCATCAACATTGGCGGCAAACGCATTGCCCAGAGCTGCTCCGCACGCACGTTGCGCATACGGCGCGAAAGCGTGGCGCTGCCTACGCGTTCCTCTTCGACTGCTGCATCGAACCCGCGCGTGTCGTAGGGCAGTCGTTCAACACCGTAATCGAGCAAAAATTCGACCCCTGGAAACACAATATCTTGCTCGCGGCGCGCACTTCCCCAGCCCGTGGTGAAGCGGAATTCAATAAGCGCGAAACGGAGCACGCCTCTCGGCGTTGGCAGCGGCGCATCGTTTTCCTTAAGCGTTGGGCACGGCGGTACGTGCGCGGCATCGGGTAGTGCGCGAATCGCGTCGGCCACATAGGCCCAACCGATCGTGTCGTCAGCACGCAGAGGCGGCAACGAAAGCAAGCGGTCAAGCGACTTGCCGCTGACTGCGAGATCAAGCTTCACCAGTCGCGCGTTATCCGCATCGAGAACGTAAGGTGGCTCCGTCGCTATCAACGGAAGGGTGCTCTCCAGGCCATCGCGCGTGATGTTCGCCTGAAGAGCGACGCTTGCCTTCGCGTCATCGCTCGCGGCGTGCCAAACCAGCGCGGCGCGAACGTGATCGCCGAGTTCAAGCGCACGATCCAATTCGATGGCTTCTCCGGTTTTTGGCTTCTTGCGCCAAAGCTCGCGATACCAGCTCTCTGGGGGCGACAAAAAGGTTCGGCCGCTGGCAAGCGCTAGCTGCAATATTTGATCGCCCGTCTTCCCGCGCAGTTGGGCGCGCGGCTCGCTCGTCATTGGCCCCAGCGAGGCGGCAATCATTCGCAGTAGCGCTTCATCTTCTGCGGCGACGTAACTCGGCCGGGCGCGATCGTGTTCGATCCACGCCAGCGATGCGAGCTCTCCGGCGAGCGTGTATTTGCGCAATTTCGCGTCACGTTTAGCTTTCGCAACGCTCAATACGCCTTGCAACGACAGCAGATACACAAGCGTGCTGGACTGGTTTGGCGCACGTTTCGTATTTGTTTCCGCCCGCTCAGCTTCGATGCCTTCGTTCAGTGCGTCCTGCAACCATGCGGCAAGTCCTGGAGCGAGTGACACGGTGGATCGCCGTTGTGGGGCGGGCGCTGCGGCCGGATTTGGTACGGCGACGCTTCGCATCCTTTCACGCAAATCCTCTCGTTGTTCGATTTTTGCTTGATGCGGATCGACGCGGTGAGTGGCACTAATGTCAACACTGCTCGACGACGGTGAGCCGAGCAATTTGCCGTTGACCTGTGGCCAAGTGCCAAACCAATGCAGAAGCACCGCAGCAGCGTGTTTGCAATTGATCCCGACATCGCAAGTGCACTCAGCGTTATCGACTTGGACATACGCGCGCTCGACTTCAACTTCGACCTCGGTGCGGTACGGCACAGCAGCACTGCCCTGAACGTTTGCTACGACCTTCCAGGTGCCAGTATCGTCCTTATTTACTGATTCGATCTGGATTTTTCCCTCGTCAGCAATGGCGCGTCCGCGCGTGATGCCATTGTCGCCAAACTCATCGCGCAGCGCGCGATAAACGTCTGCAATGGAGAGGGAGGAAGAGGACTGTCGGTCGTTATTTCGGGGCATTAGTCAAAAAATTGCGATGCAATTCGGGGGTGTACGCTGCTGCGAAAGAGCAACATGCAAGTGTACGAGGGAATGGCTTTTCCGGGGCGTGTTCTCGGCGTGCTATGCCCGCAAAGGCGGGAACCCATTCGCCCGTTAGGGGAATCAGTGCAATGAAATTGACGATTCGCAGTGTGTGGATTCGGGCTTACGAGAGGATGAGAGTATCCGTGCTGCGGTTGAGGGTGAGCTCAATGCGCTTCATCCCAATTCGCGCCAACGCCTACTTCTGCCACCAGCGGCACTTTAAGCGTTGCAACTTCAGTCATTTTCTTCGGCAACATTTCTTTGACATGATCGAGTTCATCGCGCGGCACTTCGAGCACCAGTTCATCATGCACTTGCATGATAAGTTTGGTGCGCAACGTCGAAGTTGCAAGCCAGCGATCAATCGAAATCATTGCGAGCTTAATAATGTCGGCGTTTGAGCCTTGCATCGGTGCGTTGATCGCTTGCCGTTCGGCGCCAGCACGGCGCGGCCCGTTACCGCCCATGATGTCTGGCAAGTGCACGCGCCGACCAAAAATCGTTTCCACGTAGCCGTGCCCGCGTGCGAACTCGCGTGTCGTTTGCATGAAGTCTGCTACGCCGGGGTAGCGCGCGAAATACTTATCTATGAACTGTTGCGCGGCATTACGCTCAATGCCCAATTGCGAAGCTAGGCCAAACGCGCCCATGCCGTAAATCAATCCGAAATTCACTGCTTTGGTATATCGGCGTTGTTCGGCGCTGACCTCAGCAACCGGAACGCTAAAGATTTCGGCAGCGGTCGCTTTGTGAATGTCTAAGCCTTTTGCGAACGCATCGGTGAGCGATGGATCTTCTGAAAGGTGCGCCATGATGCGCAATTCAATTTGCGAATAGTCGGCGGAGACGATCACCGAATCCTTCGGAGCAATGAACGCTTTGCGAATTTCGCGGCCTTGCGGCGTGCGAACAGGAATGTTTTGCAAGTTTGGATCGTTACTCGACAAACGTCCCGTAACAGCGGTGGCTTGCCCATAGTTGGTGTGAACGCGTCCCGTGGAGGGGTTCACCATCTTCGGCAATTTGTCGGTGTAGGTGCCTTTGAGTTTTGAGAGCGAGCGATGTTCGAGCAACACTTTTGGCAGCGGAAAATCATCGGCGAGTTCGGTCAAGACTTCTTCATCGGTTGAAGGTTGCCCGGTCGCGGTTTTGCGTTTGATCGGCAGTCCGAGTTTTCCGAACAGGATTTCACCGAGTTGTTTCGGTGAGCCGAGATTAAACGGTTGCCCGGCGAGCTCGAAAGCTTTTTCTTCCAGCAAATTGATTTGCAGACCAATTGCGTGTGATTGTTTTGCGAGCAATTCCGCGTCAATCAATACGCCGTTGCGCTCCATGCGCACCAGCACTTCACGCGTGGGCATTTCGAATTGGCGATAAATTTTGTCGATCTGAGGAATCGCTAAGACTTGCGGATAGATTGCGTGATGCAAGCGCAGCGTGACGTCGGCATCCTCCGCGCTGTATTCGGTGGCGCGATCAATCGCGACTTCCTCGAAACCAATTTGCTTCGCACCTTTGCCCGCAACATCTTCGAACTTGATCGTTTTCTCATCTAGAAAACGCAGCGCCATCGAATCCATATCGTGCGGCTTGTGGCTTTCCAGAACGTAATCTTCGAGCAGCGTATCGTGTTCAACACCGCGAACTTGAATGCCGTGATTTAAGAGCACGTGTTCATCGTATTTAGCGTTTTGCGCGAGTTTCTTTTTTGACGCGTCTTCAAACCACGGTTTGAGTTTTGCAAGCGTTGTGTCAAGCGGCAATTGCTCAGGTACACCGGCGTAGCGGTGCGCGAGCGGAATATAGACCGCTTCGAACGGCGTCCACGCGAAAGACAAGCCGACGACTTTTGCGAGCATAGGCTCAAGCGAGGTGGTCTCAGTGTCAAAGCAGGTGAGCTTTGCGTTGCTGATCGCGGTGATTACTTCGCTAAGCTCATGCTCAGTAGAAATGGTTTTGTAAACCCGGGGCTTTTTTTCGTAGTTAATCGAGGCATTCGTCGCTGGCGCGTCAAGCAGCGAGGCTTGCGCCGGTGCGACCGGTGCTGCTGCCACTGAGCTGCCCGTCGCGCGAACTTCGTTAAGCATCGACTTAAATTCGAACCGTTCGAAGAATCCAACGAGCGCGGCGGCATCAGCATTCGCGATCGGCAGATTCTCTACGTCGTAGGGCAACTCAACATCACATTTCACCGTGAGCAGTTGCTTACCCTTTGGCAACCAGTCCAGTGTGTTGCGCAAGTTCTCGCCGACCACCCCGGTGAACTTCACAGCATTTGCAACGATTGCGTCAAGCGAGTTGTATTCCGCGAGCCATTTCACTGCCGTTTTCGGCCCGACCTTTGGCACACCCGGCACGTTATCAACGGTGTCACCAATCAGCGTGAGGTAATCGAGAATCTGCGTGGGGTCGACGCCGAATTTTTCTCTTACGCCAGCAATGTCGAGCGTCTCCATCGACATCGTGTTCTTCAGAATCACCCGATCTGTTACGAGCTGTGCGAGGTCTTTGTCGCCCGTTGAAATGACGCAATCGAGTCCACGTGATTCGGCGTGTTTCGCGAGCGTCCCAATCACGTCGTCGGCTTCCACACCCGTTTCCATGATTAGCGGCCAGCCATGTGCTTTGATGATCGCGTGCAGCGGCTCAATCTGTGGCCGCATATCGTCGGGCATCGGCGAGCGATTTGCTTTGTATTCCGGATACCAGTCGTCGCGAAATGTTTTTCCCGGTGCATCAAATATCACCGCGAAAAAGTCCGGTTTTTCGTCAGCAACAAGTTTGCGCAACATCGTGATTACGCCGCGAATCGCACCGGTAGGTTCACCGGCCCGCGTGCGCAGATCCGGCAAGCCGTGATAAGCGCGATAGAGATATGATGAGCCGTCTACGAGTACGAGCTTTTTGCGGGAATCAGACATGTCGGTAAAAAATGAGAGCACCAAGGCGAAAGTGCAGGCGATCAAGAGCGCCATGCACGAGAGCGATTTAACGCCAGGGCAGGAGGCGTGGCGCGCCCTGCAGATTATGTCGGAGTTCACCTACGCGACGGAGAAGTTGCGAAACGTGCAACCCGCCGTGTCGATCTTCGGCTCCGCGCGCATTCAACCCGATTCACCTTGGTATCAACGCACGATCGACATCGCGCGCTTGTTGTCGGATTCAGGCTTCAGCGTGATTTCAGGCGGCGGACCCGGCATCATGCAGGCGGCCAACGAAGGGGCGTTTGCTGGAAAGAGCCTATCAATCGGCCTCAATATCCAACTTCCGCACGAGCAAACCGGAAATCCCTACCAAGACATGGGCATTTCGTTCAAATACTTTTTTAACCGCAAGCTCGCCTTTGTGCGCACCAGCATGGCGCTCATTTGTATGCCCGGCGGCTTTGGCACGCTAGATGAACTCACCGAGGCACTCACACTCATTCAAACCGGCAAAAGTCGCAAGATGCCGATCATTCTTGTGGGCAAAGCTTTTTGGAGCGGATTGCATGAATGGATGCGAGCAACGCTGCTTGAGGGACGGCTGATCTCTCCGGGAGACATCGAGCTGATGCAAATCCTCGAAGATCCGCAAGAGATCGTGGATGCGATCTTTGATTGCTACGAACGGGAAGGCTTCGTGCCAACGAAGCAGGAACGCAAAGAGATTCTCGGCATTTAATTCGCAACAGCCGTTTCAGAAAAACGCCTATTTAATTGGGCGAGGGCGTCATTGGATCGGTAACTCGTAATCTAACAGAAAGCGCCGCTTTGCCCAGCTAAATAAAGCTTACGCATGCGGGGCTGTATGACTAGCCGCAGATGAGTTTGCTGGATAGTCGAGCGCGCGACATCGCGAACTTGGGACGTTACTAACGTGAAAAACAAAACAGCGGCGATGGCGCCGCTGTTTGTTCGCAAGCCGCGTGGATTACTTCTTCACGGCCTCAGGCTTCACCGACGCGGTTTTAGACGCTTCGATAGTGGAGCGCACAACCGGCAACCCTTTGAGCTGATTGAGCGCTTGAGCAAACAAGAAATCCTTCTCGTTACCCCAATCGAAGCCCTTCATTTTCTTGCTGTCTTCGCGCGCTTTAGCAAGCTTTGCTTCCTGCGCCTCTTCCGACGTGTCCTCTTCGGCTTCAGCGACTTCCTCGCTCTTCTCGTCTTTGCCGACGAGGTGGCGCGCCAGATCTTTTTCGCGCTGCGACTTCGGGGCGACCACGCCGTCCCACGTCAGCTGATCAATCATGATGTCGGTTTCGATGCCGGTGCCTTGAATGGAGCGACCGTTCGGCGTGAAATACTTTGACGTAGTGAGCTTCATGCCCGTCGTTGACGACAACGGAATGATGTTTTGCACTGAGCCCTTGCCGAACGTTGTCATGCCCATCACAGTTGCGCGTTTATGATCTTGCAGCGCGCCAGCGACGATTTCAGACGCTGATGCCGAGCCGCCATTAGTTAGCACTACGAGCGGCACTGATTTCAAAATCTCTGGCGCGTTGGACACGACGTCTGGCCCACGACGCGCGTAGTGTTCGCGGCTTGCCGTGTAGCGAACGCGAGTGCCATCAATGCGGCCCTCGGTGTACACAACGAGAGCGTCTTTTGGAAGAAACACTGCCGACAAACCCACCGCTGCATCGAGCAAACCGCCGGGGTTGTTGCGCAAATCGAGAACCACGCCCTTCAGCGGTGATTGCGAGTGTTGCTGGGCGAGGGCTTTCACCACTTCGCTCACCGTGAGCTCGTTGAAGGTACGTACGCGAACGTAGGCGAGACCCGGCTCGATGGCTTTAGCGCGAACGGCTTGTACCTTGATTTCCTCGCGCGTGAGCGTGTGGGTCACCGTCGAGCGATCATCTTTTCTGAAAATCTCAAGGCGCACTTTAGTGCCCGGCGTGCCGCGCATTTTCTCGACCGCTTTGGTGGTGGTTAAACCACGCGTTGATTCGCCTTCGACCTTGGTAATCAAGTCACCCGAGCGAATGCCTGCGCGAGCGGCTGGCGTGTCATCGATAGGCGCGACGACCTTGATATAGCCATCTTCGTTGCCGATCTCAATACCAACACCGCCGAATTTTCCGGTGGTCGTTGTGCGCATCTCGCGCATCGCGTTTTCGTCAAGAAAAGTTGAATGCGGATCAAGACCGCTCACCATTCCGCTGATCGCTTGTTCGATCAACTTTTTGTCGTCGATCGGGACTACGTAGTCGCTCTTAATCCGAGAAAAAACTTCGGAAAATGTTCGTAGTTCATCAACCGGAATCGTTGTTCGCGCTTCGCGATTGGCGTCGACCGTGAGCGCAAGCGAGAGCGCCGCGCCCAACAACACGCCGCCGCCCACCCAGGTGAACTTTTGAGATTGGCCACGCAGAAAACGCATATCAACTTCCTTTGCTCAAAGCGCGCGCCAGAACATCGGCGTCGCAGTACCAGATATTAGCCCAGTTCTTTCAGCTTGAAATCGCTCTTGCCGCCAGAAAAACCCTGTCTTCAGTGCATCGTTGCATCCCGTCGGCAGGCGCAAACCGTCCAGCACCTCACGAAAACTAATCAGGGCTTCCAACAAGCGCATTAAGAGCGCGACAAACATAACAAACCGAATCGCTGGTTTGACGCGCTAATCGCGAAATGATTCAACGCCCACGATGAACTTGGCCGAGCAACTGTGACAGAACGTAAACGCGAAGTAACGCCGAGTTCAGCTCCGCTTCAGCGCGATTGCGATAGTTAACCGGCAAAAAGAAAAAAGGGCGAAAGGCTTGCGCCAATCGCCCTTGAACGTCACCACGTCGGGGTCGGGGGAAACCCGCTACGGGGAGGAAGGCTTCGCGAGAGAGGAGGGAATCAACCAGTTCGCGAACTTGCCATGTTTTTAAGATGCGGATGCCAATTAAAAAGTTCAAGCAAATTTCAAAATTTTTTGCGTTTTTTTCACTCAGGGCGTGCTGACCACTCGTTCGACGCGCCGCCGAGAACGCCGCCGAGAACGCCACCGAGTACGCGACCGAGTTGTTGAGTTGCGTGTGGGGTCAAGTCACTTCGTAGGCTTCAACTTGAGCGCGAGTCGGGATGCCGATGCGCCCACCAAACACGGTGCATTTCAATGCCGCAACTAAGCTCGCAAACTCGATGGCGCGAGCGTCATCGTGGCCGTCGGCCAGCGCGTAGGCCAACGCGCCGTGCCACGTATCCCCTGCGGCGAGCGTGTCGATGGAAGGCACATTCAACGCCGGCGAATGCTTCAGCGAGGCGCCGTCGAACCAGACGACGCCGCGTTCGCCGAGTGTTACGGCGCAGAGTTTGTTTCGGCCACCGAAAACGCGCGGCAACGCGGTTTCTGGGACGCCCCAGCCCATACTTTTAAGCATCGGCTCGCTCCACGCCGGATGCGTTGACGCACGCGACACTGCAAGCACTTCCTCTGGCTCGCCAGCGTCGGCGTCAAACACGCTCGGCAGTTTCGATTCAGCCGCCGCGTCGAACAGCGCGAGCGCGCCCGGTTTCCAGCGCGAATCGGCATGCACTGCGTGCATCACTTCGATCTCATCAAGCGGCAGCCACGACGTGTCGGGTGGATAGCCTTGCGACGGTGCCGAGCACACCAAGCGCTCGCCGCGCGCGTCGACCAAGATCGCTGCGGTTTTCGACCGCGCTCCGGGCAATCGATGCACGTGTTGAATATCGACTCGCTCGTCGGATAGCAAGCGCAGGATTTGATCGCCCACTGGGTCATCGCCCACGCGTCCCCAAAACTGCGCGGCACCGCCTAAGCGGCGCACGGTGACGGCAGCGTTAGCCGCTTGGCCGCCTCCGGTCACAATGAAATCGTTGGCGCGAAATTTCGCGGGTGCTTCGGGAATATGATCCACACGGAAAATTTGATCGAGCGTGGCCATGCCCAAACAAACGATGCGACGGCGTTTGTTAGGCGGGTGCAGAAAGCGCGGTGGCTGCATCATTTTCGTCCGGTGCTGCCGAACCCACCCGCGCCGCGCTCGGATTGGTCAAACTCAATGACTTCCTGAAACGCAACTTGCGTCACCGGCACGATCACCAATTGCGCGATGCGTTCTTGCGGTGCGATGACGAAGCTTGCGCCACCCTGCGGATTGCGATTCCAAACGCTCACCATGAGTTCGCCCTGGTAGTCGCTGTCGATCAAACCGACCAAATTACCGAGCACGATGCCGTGTTTATGACCGAGCCCCGAGCGCGGCAGGATCATCGCGGCGAAGCCCGGGTCAGCGATGTGAATGGCCACTCCCGTCGGCACCAGCGTGGTTTCGCCCGGTGCGAGCGTTACCGGCGCTTCGACGCAAGCGCGAAGGTCGAGGCCTGCTGAGCCGGCGGTCGCATAGGCGGGAAGGTTCGCGCGCGCGGCTTCGCGAACGATTTTGAATTGAATTTGCATGAAACGGTTAAGCGGTTAGAAAAAGCGTCGAAATCGTCGCGATCTCACTTTTTAGCCGAGTTCTTCGAACGTCGTGCCGGGTGAGGGACGCACACGCCGACCGCGGTCTGAACGTAAACTTTTGACCTGCGCGGCCAAACTCATTGGGCGAAAGAGCGGTTGGCTGGCCTATTCGTTAAATACCAATATCTCGGGCATATCCCGAGTAAAGCGGCGTTATCGACACAGAGCTGTCAGCGAAATTGAATAACAACGCGACCAAAATACGCTCGACCCGGGCGAACGATCGCTTCCCTTCGCCACGATCACCACGCTGCCTAAAGTCTTTTAGGCGCTCGCCTTTGCCGCGTCCTTAAACATCCCGGGTTCGAGGTTATGGCGCTGCAGGAGTTTGTAGAACTCGGTGCGATTGCGCCCCGCCATTTGCGCGGCTTGCGCGGCGTTGCCCGCAGTGAGTTTCAGGATGCGGACAAGGTAATCGCGTTCAAACGACTTGCGCGCCGTTTCGAAAGAAACGAGCGGCGCTTCGGCGTCGTCCAAGCTGGTGCGAACGAGCGACAACGGGATCACGTTGGTCGTGGAAAGCGCAACGGCTTGTTCGAGCAGATTTTCAAGCTGACGAACATTGCCCGGCCACGGCGCCGCAACCACCGCGGCGAGCGCTTCTGGCGCAAGCGTTGGCAATGGTTTGCGGTATCGCGTCGAGATTTTTTTCAGGAAGTGCTGAACGAGTGCGGGAATATCCTCACGGCGTTCTGCCAGCGGAGGCAATTTGAGCGCCACCACGTTGAGGCGGTAATACAAATCCTCGCGAAACGACCGATCTGCTCGCATCGCGTCGAGATTTCGGTGCGTTGCCGACACGATGCGAACGTCGATCGGGCTTGTTTGCGCGGAGCCGACCGGGCGTACAGCACTTTCTTGTAAAACCCGTAAAAGCTTGGCTTGCAGCGCAAGTGGCATATCCCCGATTTCATCTAAAAACAGCGTACCGCCGTTAGCCGATTGGAATAAGCCCGGAGAAGACGCAGTTGCACCAGTGAACGCGCCTTTTGCGTAGCCGAAAAGTTCGCTTTCCAAGAGGTTTTCGGGGATCGCCGCGCAGTTGATCGCCATGAAAGGCTTCGTCGCGCGCGAACTGGCCGCGTGAATTGCGCGTGCGAGCAGCTCTTTGCCGGTGCCGGATTCGCCCAAAATTAGCACCGCTGCCATTGAGTCGGCCACCAAGCGCGCACGACGCAACAAATCCTCCATTTTGGAGCTGCGGGTCACGATGTGAGCGCGCCAGACGTCAGCCGGCGTTTCCGCGCTGTTACCGACGTTAGACGTGGATTCTCCGGCAACCGAAACCGCTTGCGCAACTTTCGACAACAAATCGGGCGGATCAAATGGCTTTGTGAGAAACCCAAACACGCCACGCTGAGTGGCCGCCACTGCATCTGGAATCGTGCCGTGCGCAGTAAGGATGATCACCGGCAAGGTGGGATGTTGCGCGTTGATTTGCTCAAAGAGTTGCATGCCGTCAATGCCGGGCATCCGCAAATCTGTGACCACAACCGACGGGCGCGAAACCGCAATGTGCGCGAGTGCTATCTCACCGCTCTCCGCGCTTTTCACGCGATAACCGGCAGCCGTTAAGCGCAACCCGATTAGTTTGAGCAAATCGGGATCATCATCCACCAGCAAAATTTCTGCAGCCATAGCCTACCCTTTTTACTTCTTAGACTTGTATCGAAACGACACTAATTCCGCCGACGATCGCGATCCAGTAATTGCTTTTCGATCGCTTTGAGAGCGTCGAGCTTTTGTTGTAACTCTTCAACTTTTTTGGTTTGTTCACGCACCTGACGGTTGCGCTCGCTGATTTGCGCCAGCAGCATTTCCGCGACCGGTCGTATCGGGTGAGTGCTTGGAAGCCCGCCGACTTTCGCGGTGAGCGGCTCAAGCAGCGCTTGTAGCCGCGAGTCGTCCGGCGAAGTGTTGGCGGCAAGCGAAGAAAACAGCGCCAAACGCGTGCGGTTTAGCGAGGTGCGATCACGGTTGTAGGCGGCCTGAGCCGCGGCAAGCTCTTTTCGCGCGTCGTCGGCGTTACCGTTACTGGCGCGCGCCAGATCGAGCAACAAATTAAGCGCTTGATCTTGATCTTCAGGCAGCTTGACCGGCTCTGGCGCTTTCGGCAGGGCAGCCACTTGCTTTTCCACCTCAACATAAATCGGCACATACACCGTTTCGGTGACGACCTGCGGCTGAGTCAATCGATTGATCACAGGAATTTCCGGGGCAATCGCGCAACCGCCGAGCGGCAAAAGCAGGGCAACCGCGAGCGTTTGCGGATTCCGCGGCACACTCAGCCGCGCGAAAACGCGAGCCCGTACGGCGTAAATCACTTTCGACGCAAATTTATCTCTACGAAGCAAACGACTCTCCAATCTGCGTCTCATCATTGACAGCAATCCGCGATTGCACACGCGGAAGGCGCACTCGAAATTTTCCGCCAGGTTGCCCGGCATCGACCACATACACACTGCCTTCGTGTGCGCTCACATACTCGCGAACGATGGCCAAACCCAACCCGGTTCCCTTTATTTTCCCATTCGCGCTGGCATCGCCGCGAAAAAACGATTCGAATACTTTTTCCTGCTCACTGGCAGCAATGCCAGGTCCGTCATCGCAAACGTCAATTTGCACAAAGTTTTCGTCGCGTGCGACGCTAATCTGTACCTTACCGCCACGCGGCGAATATTTGATGGCGTTTGAGACTAAGTTATCCAGCACGACGCGTATTTGCTCTCGATCTGCTTCCAGCGTTTGCCATTCGCCCTGAACTTCGGTGGTGATTGCGCGCGAAAGCATTTCCAAGCGATGTTCGCGTACAACGCGGTCGATGATGGGTGACAACTCCACGTGCTCAATTTTGAGTGGCGCGGCGCTCCGGTGTTGTTGATACGAGAGCAAATCTTCGATCAGTCGCTGCAGCGACACCGTGTTGTCGCGGATGATGCGCACCACGTCGGTTTGCTGCTTCGACATCTCTCCGACAATCCGATCGTTTAAAAGTTCGGAGCCTTCGCGAACCGCAGTGAGCGGCGTTTTCAGCTCATGTGAAACGTGGCGCAAGAAGCGCGACTGGTGCGTTTCGAGCTCGAGCAGCCTTCGGCGTAGCCAATCGAGTCGCTCGCCGAGTGATCGTAGGTCGCGCGGGCCTTTGATCGAAATCGAATCAGCGAATTCGCCGCGCCCGAGCTTTCTGATGCTGCGATCAATATTGCGCAAGGGCCGCGCGATGAGAATCGAGAATCCCACTGCGAGCAGCAATGCGGTCACCGCGGCTACGCCTAAAAACCATGGCCAGTTTTCTCTAGTTTTCGCAGCCATTGTGCGCAAGGTGACGACTTCACGTTCGGTCACGCGACCCAGAAGAGTGGCGGCTTGCGCGGTGGTGTCGAATAAATCCGCCGCAGTTTCCACGAGCTTAGGTCGCTCGCTGGGTTCGGGAATGCCGTTTTTCAGCGCATTGGCTAATTGCGCACGCGGCTTGGAAATCGCTTTAACAGCGGCCCTCTCATCGTCGATCAACGGAAGCGCTTGCGCTCGAATCAACGTTTGTTCGAGTTGGCCGTCGAGCCGTTTGTAGTTATCGATGAGTGAGGTGTCTTCAAGCACGATCGACTGCCGCACCGCGCGCTCCATCTTGCCCACAATGTCGCGCAGTTCGCGAGAGGCAACACTTGCCGCCTCAGCTTCGCGCACCGAAAGCTGGGATCGCTTCGCCAGCGCGTCGAGCCCGAGTGCTAGCTCGGCAAGGGCGACCACGAGCGGCACCGCCGAGAGCACGAAGCAAGCAAGAATGACGTTGGTGAGAGAGCGCGGGTAATACACAGGACGATTGTAGGGTGAGCGCGTGCGGCTTTACGGCCCAACCTTCGGAGCAGGGGTATCGGCGGGCCTGTGCTTTTACAATCGAGTTAATGAATAGTTCTAGTAAACCGCGCGTCGCGGTGATCGCCGCAGTGGCGCGAAACGGCGTAATCGGTCGCGACGGCACGCTGCCCTGGCATCTGCCCGCTGACCTCAAATATCTCAAAGCGCTGACGACGGGTAAGCGCATCATCATGGGCCGGCGCACGTGGGAGTCGTTTCCGAAGCCGCTGCCCAATCGTGAGCACGTGGTGGTGAGTTCGCGCGCACTCACGTTGCCCGAAGGCGTGCACGGCGTTCGTTCGCTCAATCAGGCGCTTGCGCTCGCGAATCCGACCGATCCGGTTTTCATCATCGGCGGCAGCCCGTTGTACGCGGAAGCAATTCCGGTAACTGATGATTTGTACTTGACCGAGATTCACGCTGATTTCGACGGCGACACTTTTTTTCCTGCATGGGATCGCTCGCAATTTGTTGAGGTGCGCCGCGAGCCGCAGACCGCATCGATGCAAGGTCACGCTGAACCGATTCACTTCGACTTTGTGCATTACGTGCGCCGATGAGCGACGCTCTTCACACTGACGTCGCCGCGTCCGCGCGCGACGCACTTGTGTCAGGCGCACGCCAGTGCGTGGTGCTGACGCCTTCCTACATTCCTTTTGGCTTAGTGTGCGGCGTTGCAGCGGTACAAGCGGGGCTGGGCGAGCTCGGCGCAATTGCGCTCGCGGCGTTTGCGTTTGCGGGTTCATCGCAAGCCGTACTCACACAGTTTCTGACGACCGGCGCGCCGCTTGTGATCGCGGTGGCGTCGGGTTTAGTTGTGAATTTGCGAATGGCGGTTTACAGCGCTGCGATTTCTCAACGCATAGGCAAAGCGCCGCGACGAGAGCGAATCCTGTGGGCTGCGTTTCTGGTCGACCAAACGTTTTTGTTCGAAGAGCAACGTCACGCGAAGCGCGCGTTTGCGATGCACCCGCTCGCGTTTTTTCTGGGATGTGCCGCCGTGCTGTGGCCCACGTGGATCGCGACTAATGCTGCGGGGGCACTCCTTGGCGCGCAATTGCCGCCGAGTTGGCAACTTGAATTCACCATTCCGCTGTCGTTCGTCGCGATGGTGGTGCCGCTACTTAAAACTCGCGCTCACATCGTAGCCGCGCTCGCCGGAGGGATCGCTGGCGTTGCGCTTTTTGCTATGCCGTTGAAGTTGGGTTTGATCGGTGCGTGTGTGCTCGGCACGTGCTTTGGTTTGCTGGTCGATACGTGGTTCAAGGCATCGACGCAGCCGCAAAAAGGAAGCGAGAAGCGCGAATGACCGGTAGTAATTTCTGGGGCTCGGTTGAGGGCTGGATCGCGATCGCGGGCCTTGCTATTGGCACTTTTTTGATCCGCTACTCGTTCATCGGTTTGTTCGCAGGAAAACGCCTGCCGCCGCTGGTCGAACGCGGTTTGCAGCTTGCAGTGCCAGCGATCTTCGCCGCCATCGTTCTTCCGCTCATCGTGATGCAACAAGGGCAGACGGATTTCGTTGCCCGTGCGCCGCATCTGGCGGCGGCGTGCATCACGGCGCTATTTGCTTGGTGGCGCGGCGGCATGCTCGCGCCGATCCTCGCAGGTATGGGCACGTTGTATGCATTGCAGTATCTGCTGCGATGAGCGTGGCATTTTAACGAATTCGACAGAAGTGCGTTTTAATTGGGCGATAACGACGTTAATTGTATTTATTGATAAATACCAATAATCGCGCTTCTGCCCAGTTAAATCGGCGTTTAATAGGTTTTGCCAGTTTCGAGATACGAACCAGGATTAGCAACAGAAAGCGGCATCAACGCAATCAAAACAACACCCAAGTGTCGCCAACGAACGAAAACCTCGCTTCATTGATCTACACACACGCAGCGCACACCGCGCGTTGCCACATCTCACCGCAATGAAATTTGATCCAACTACAACCGATTCCGATGACGTGCGGCTCGCGACTCGGCTCGCGAAAGACGCAGGCGATTTGCTGCTCAAGTTGCGCTCAGCGAGCCCACTCACTTCCCGATCGTTGGGCGATGCGGCGGATCATGAGGCCAACGTTTTTTTGCAGAACGAACTCGCGCGAGAACGCCCCGATGACGCCGTGCTTTCTGAGGAAACGACGGATGATTTTCAGCGGCTCGCGTTTGAGCGAATTTGGATTATTGATCCGCTTGACGGCACCCGTGAATATCGCGAAGGGCGCGATGACTGGGCGGTGCACATTGCGTTGATCCAGAGCGGCGCTGTCATCGCCGCGGCAGTCTCAATCCCTTCGCGCGGTGAAGTCTTTTCGTCGGTTGCTACGCAGCCTCCAAAGTTGAAAAATACGGTCAGCAAAATTGTCGTCAGTCGCTCGCGGCCGCCCGAATTCGCGCCGCGCATCGCACAAGCGGTGGGCGCGGAAGTCGCTCAAGTCGGTTCGGCGGGTGCAAAGGCCATGATGGTGGTCCGGGGCGACGCAGTCGCTTATGCACACGAAGGTGGGCTCAACGAATGGGATGCCGCCGCGCCCATCGGCGTCGCACTCGCTCACGGGCTTCATGTGAGTGATTTGCGAGGCAACGCAATCACTTTCAATCACCGCGATATCGTCCTGCGAGACGGACTATTAATTTGCAGCGCCGACGTTGCGCAAACGATTCTTGGCGCGCTGTAGGGCGAACGATCCGCTTCGGCGGGTCGAACTACATTCGAAGCCGCTCAACCACAACACCGCCGCGAACGTGCGACGCGATGATCTCGTCAACGTCGGCTTTTGTTGCGCAGTGATACCAAACCTCTTCAGGGTACACAACCATCGTCGGGCCCTCATCGCAACGATCCAGGCAGCCCGCGTTGTTCACCCGCACTTTGCCCTTACCGTTTAAGCCCAACGATTTAATTTGTTTCTTCGCATAGTCGCGAAGCTCGCCGCCGCATTGCCCACAAGAAGGCCGACCGTCATCGCGCTCGTTGGTGCAAAAGAAAATGTGATGGCTGTAGTAACTCATAATTGCAAATAACACTTTTACTGTGACCTAATTATGGCGGGTGCGCTCTCTCATCTTCGTGTTCTCGATTTAACCCGCGTGCTGGCCGGGCCGTGGTGTACGCAAACGCTGGGCGACTTGGGCGCAGATGTGATCAAGGTAGAGCGCCCTGACACCGGCGACGACACGCGCAGCTGGGGGCCGCAATGGCTTCGCGATAGCGCGGGCAATGAAACCCAAGATTCCGCCTATTTCTCAAGCTGCAATCGCAACAAGCGATCGATCGCCATTGATCTCACCCAACCGGAAGGGCAAGCGCTGGTGCGCGAGCTTGCGATGAAGAGCGACATCTTGGTTGAGAACTACAAAGTTGGCGACCTAAAACGCTACGGCCTCGATTACGAAACGCTCGCCGCGTTAAACCCGCGCCTTGTTTACTGCTCGATCACCGCCTACGGGCAAGATGGCCCTTATGCCCAGCGCCCAGGCTACGATTTGCTTTGCCAAGCCGAAGGCGGCTTGATGGCGATCAACGGTCATGCGGATGTGGACGACGGCGGCGCGGGCGGCGGCCCGGTGAAAGTCGTGATCGCAGTCACCGATGTGCTCTCAGGTTTGAATGCAACCGTCGCGATTCTCGCCGCGATCGAAGCGCGCCACAACACCGGAAGAGGGCAGCAGATCGACATCGCGCTACTTGATTCCGTCGTGCAATTCGGTGCAA
Source organism: Betaproteobacteria bacterium (assembly GCA_013298695.1). Lineage (GTDB taxonomy): Bacteria > Pseudomonadota > Gammaproteobacteria > Burkholderiales > Casimicrobiaceae > Casimicrobium. The sequence continues at coordinate 41,186 of JAAFIS010000002.1, read as the reverse complement.
ACCAAATCGCCTCGTACTTTCTTACCGGAAAACAACCGAAGCGCGTCGGCAACGCGCATGTGAATCTCGCGCCGTATCAGTCATTCAAAACGAAAGACGGCTACATGATCGTCGGCGCGGGCAACGATAGCCAATGGCGAAAACTTTGCGACGCGATGGGCGTGCCGGATTTAGCAAACGACGTGCGATACGTTGCGATGAAAGATCGCAACAAAAACCGTGCTCAATTGGTCGTCGATATGGAACGGGTGCTAACAACACAAACCACCGCCTTCTGGCTCGACAAATTCGCAAGCCTCGGCATCCCACACGCCCCCATCAACACCTACGACCAAGTCTTCGCGCATCCACAAGTGCAACACAGAAATCTTCGCGTCGACATGCAACGCCCAAGCGAACAAGGCGGCGGCAACGTAGCGATGGTCGCCAGCCCCATCCGCATGAGCGACACGCCAGTCGAGTATCGCCAAGCCCCACCGGTAAACGGCGAGGATTCAAGCGCTGTGCTGCGCGATGTGTTGAAGAAATCCGAAGCGGAGATAGATGCACTACGACAACGGAAGGTCGTCAAAGCGTCTGGGGTAGGCGCGGGCTCGACCGCGCTTGATGGATGAGTCAGGCGTGAAGGAGAAAGCGACGTCAAGCCGTCGCCTACAAATTCAGAGTGCTTTCAACAACCCCGAATCCGCGCGAACGGCGCGTTGGCGCTTCATTTCTGCCGTCTCATCATCCGCCGACTTGCTCGCCTGACGCTAAACCCATTCTGCGCACAGCAATTCCGCCTGCGCTAACACTGTTTTCACTGCGTCCTCTTGCAAGTCGGGTGGGTAGCCGTGTTTATTCAAAATGCGTTTCACCATCACCCTAATCTTGGCGCGAGCACTTTCGCGCAGCGTCCAGTCGATGGTCACGCTCTTCTTCACTTGGGAGATCAGCTCGGCGGCGATTACTTTTAGCTTCACGTCGCCTATCGCTTGAACGGCGCTGTCGTTGGTAGCGAGCGCGTCGTAGAAGGCGATTTCATCACCTGTTAGCCCCAAGTCTTGCCCGCGCTTGGTGGCGGTGTCGAGTTCCTTGGCCAGTTTGATCAACTCTTCGATGACCTCCATCGTACTGATGGCGCGGTTGTGATACGCGTTGAGCGTCTTCTTGAGTTTTTCGCTGAAGATTTGGGCTTGCACGACATTTCGCTTCGCGCGAACCTTGATTTCGTCCTTGAGCAGCTTCTCTAGCAGCTCAGCGGCTACGTTCTTGTGCTTCAGGCCACGCACTTCGGCGAGGAATTGCTCGCTCAGCACGCTGATGTCCGGCTTCGAAAGTCCCGCAGCCGTGAAAACATCGATAACTTGGCCTTCGGTGGTGATGGCTTTGCTTACAAGTTGGCGGATGGCGGCGTCGATTTGCTCAGGCGTCTTGCGGTTTTGGCCGCTCTGTTTATTCAGCGCCGCTTGCAGGGTTTGAAAGAAGCTAACGTCGTCTCGTATTTCGGTGGCCTCGTCGCTCGCCGCGCAAAGTGCGAAGGCCCGCGAAAGCGCCAACACCACCTGCAGCCATCGTTTTTTGCCGTCATCTTGCTCCAAGATATGTTGCTGACCAGCGGGGATCAACTGTACGCGCTCAATCGGTGTGCCACTGGTCCACTTACTCCAATCGAAGCCGTGCATCATGTCGCAGGCGATGCCGTGCTTCTCTTGCATCACAGCAATGGCTTGCGCGGTATCGAAGGTTGGATTGCCTTTGCCGCCGCTCTCGGTGTAAGTGACAAGCGCCTTCTTCAGCTGGTCGGCGAGGCCGAGGTAGTCCACTACCAACCCGCCCGGTTTATCGCGAAACACGCGGTTCACGCGGGCGATCGCCTGCATCAGGCCATGGCCCTGCATCGGCTTGTCGGCATACATCGTGTGCAAGCAAGGCGCATCGAAACCAGTGAGCCACATATCGCGCACGATCACGATCTTGAACGGGTGCGCCGCGTCTTTGAACTGGTTCGCTAACTGTCGCCGCTGAGTTTTATTGCCGATGTGCTGCTGCCACTCGGGGCCGTCCTCGGCACTGCCGGTCATCACGACTTTCAGCGTCTCCGCTCTCCACTCGGGTCGCAGTTTGATGAGCGCGTTGTAGAGGTCCACACAGATGCGGCGGCTCATACAAACGATCATCGCCTTACCATCCATCGCCTCCAGGCGCTTTTCGAAATGAGCCACCAAATCGGCTGCTACTAGTGCGATGCGTTTTGGATCGCCTACCAGCGCCTCTAGCGCGGCCCATTTCGTTTTGAGCTTTTCCTTTTTCGTCAACTCCTCGCCTTCGGTGATCTCCTCAAACTCCGCGTCGAGTTTGGGAAGCTCGGCAGCGTTCAAGCTCAGCTTGGAAATCCGGCTCTCGTAGTAAATTGGCACCGTAGCCCTGTCGGCAACCGCGCGCTGGATGTCATAGATGCTGATGTAGTCGCCGAAAACGGCCCGCGTGTTCGCATCGGTTTTCTCGATGGGGGTGCCGGTGAAACCGATGAACGACGCATTGGGCAAAGCGTCGCGCAGGTTGCTGGCAAAGCCGTAGGACATCTCGCCAGTTTTTTCATTCACACGCCCACCGAAACCGTATTGACTACGGTGCGCCTCATCCGCAATCACGATGATGTTCTGCCGCGCGCTCAGCTCGGGCATTGGCTCACCCCTCTCGGGCATGAACTTGTGGATGGTGGTGAAAACGACACCGCCGCTCGCCCGGTTTAACAGCTCGTGCAGATGCTCGCGCCCGCTCGCCTGCACGGGTGTCTGCCCAAGAATGTCTGCGCAGCGCTGGAACTGCCCGAAAAGCTGATCGTCGAGGTCATTGCGATCAGTTAGCACTACAAGCGTTGGGTTTTGCATCGTTGGGTGTCGCACCACCCGTGCTGCATAAAACAGCATGGAAAAACTCTTCCCGCTACCTTGCGTATGCCAGACCACACCGGCGCGACGGTCCCCCGACTTGCCGCCACTTTGTTGCCCCGCCCAGTAGGTGCCCGGTTCCTCGCGGACCGTGTTTTTGTCGGCCATTCCGCTCGCCCGCACCGTTTCTTCGACTGCCGCGTTCACCGCATGAAACTGGTGGTAACCCGCCAAGATCTTGTGTACCGCGCCCGAGTCAGAGTCCTCCTCAAAGACGATGAAATGCTGAAGTAAGTCCAGAAAACGTTGCCGCTCGAACACGCCACGAATGAGCGTCTCCAATTCCAAAGCGCCTGGTGCCGCATCACGCTGCCCGTCGATCGTTCGCCAGACCTTGAACCATTCCTGATTCGCGCTGATTGACCCCATGCGCGCTTGAAGGCCATCGCTCACCACCAGCGCCGCGTTGTAATGCATCAGGGTGGGAATCTCTGCCTTGTAGGTTTGCAGTTGTGCGTAGGCGCTCCAAATCGTTGCATCCTCATCCGCCGCATTCTTCAACTCGATTAAGCCCAGCGGCAGACCATTTACGAAAATCACGATGTCCGGCCGACGGTTATGTGATCCTTCGATCACCGTGAACTGGTTAACCGCGAAAAAATCGTTCGCCCGCACATGATCGAAATCCACCAGCTGCACATGGTCACCCCCGATGCTGCCGTCGGCTCGGGGATACTCCACCGGCACGCCATCGCGAAGCATTTGATGAAAGGCGCGATTGGTCTGCACGAGCGCAGGCGTACCCACTCGCAGCACTTTTCGCAAAGCGTCCTCTCGCGCGTCCTCGGGAATCATGGGGTTCAGCCGCGAGATCGCCTCACGCAGGCGAGCTACCAACACCACGTCAGCAAAAGAATCCCGCTCTGCTGCTGGCTCACCGGGGGCGAGAAGCGGCCCGTGCCCAATCGCGTAGCCCAACGTAGCGAACCATTCAAGAGCGGCGTCTTCAATTACCGATTCGTTAATTGCCATCGGACATACCTTTTTGTTGTCTCGCCAGAGCCATGGGTTTTTCCAACCACTTGCGAATCTCCGCAACCACGCCCATCAAATCGGGTGCAGTCAAACGATTCTTGCTCACGAATGCCATCCACTGCTTCGACTTTGCGCGATCCGCCGCGAATTCGTCGCTTAGCCCCATCGGCAGTTCGTTTGGAATGCGCGTACCGCGTCGCGCAAAGGTTGCGGCGATGGCCTCGGCGATCTGCGCGATATCTAGCGTACCTTCCAAGCCGAGCGCACGCAAATCGTAAAAGTCTTTCATTCGACTATTGGCCATGCCAAGGCTTACGATCGCCTCTAACTTCTCGGCCACGACCGTGGCGCGCGGATACACACGCAACTTTGGCGCTGGAAATTCATTGAACAGTGTTGGATAGACGGCGTCTTCGGGGCCTGGCGTCACTGCGTCGCCATACCCAACATCGAGTTGCACCGTGGAGCGGGCGTTGCCTAGCTTTCCCACCAAGCGCACACGCAACCCGCCATAGCGCGCATCTTCGCGAATCTCGTCGATAGCAATCGATGCTGCGTCGAACACCATCGCGTCGTTGGCTTGTACCTCACAAATCTCGCTCACGGTCTTGCGCAAAAGCGCTGAATCTGGCGGGCCGAAACCGAGAAAATCCACATCCCGCGTCGGACGGTGCGGCACATCAAACCATAGATCGAAGAGCTTCGCGCCTTTCAACCACAGCGCATCTCGCGCGGGTAGCGTCGATAGCCTAAACAAGAAGCGTTCGGTGGCAAAACGCGCCAGCACCTGATTGAAATCCTCGCCGCTATCCTTCGCGCGATTGAGTAATCGCGCGTGGATTGAGGCGGCGAGATTCGCACTCACGCGACGGCATCCAGATAAGGGCGCATCACATTGGTGACCCGATTGAGCTTCGCGTATTTCCATAGCTCATCCGCATGCGTCTTGCGGCTTTTAAGCGCGTCGCGCAGCGCTTCCATCGCCACATCCAACCCGATCTTATTGCGAAATTTGAAGCAGTCCGCCACCGTTTTTGCGACACCGGTCACCCGCACCCCTACGCCATCGATCACTTTGGTTTCAATGCCCGCACTCAGCGACGCATCCGAAAAGCGCATCGTCCGCAGCGGCGGATAGTCAAGCCGCGGCGGATGACTTTTGTTGCCGATGGCGATCCACACTTCGAACGGGGCTTGCGTCGTCAGCTCATGTAGCCGCAGCGCCGTGAGCAAGCAAAACACCACGGCGGGTGCGCGCTTGACCACCGTCGCTAGGCTTCCGTGTTCGCTCAGCTCAAAGCCGGGCAGCGCATACAGGCCCCGCCCCACACGGACTAACTCTGCCGCCGCAACGGCGCGTGAAAGCTCACTGCGCGTGAACCCAGCGGCCACTAGATCCCGTGACCGCGCCGTACCAGTGTGACGCAGGTGCTTTTGCAGTGATGTTGTGGACGGCGCAGCCATGCGCCAATTGTTCCATAGTTTCGGTAGTTATGGATAAGTACCGAGGGTTTGGAACGCGAACTTTCATACGACGCAGAACTTCTATCTCTCTGTTCCCGATGCAAAAACCCAGGCCACCTAATAATCAGCGGACAGGTCACCAACACATCAGCCGTGAAAATTCCGCCTCGATACGAATGGACCTAGAGCGCCAGCGAAATCTTCTTCTTCTGTAGCCATACCCGAACCACTCGCGTGTAACGAGGCCATTCGGAAGAAAGTGACGCCAACTCAACTATCTTCGCGAGCGCAAGCATACGAGGCTCACCGGTATGTTCAATGATCTGATCAACGAACCCATGCTTTTCGGGAACATTCACGACACTCATCGCGATGCAATGTATTTCGGAGTAAACGGGCGGTACGTTTGTCACGTCTAAGCCACGCATCATGCGGTGTAGGACTTGCTCTGGCGAGAGGGCTATTCCTTGCGGGCCTTTGATCAGCGCAAAGGTTCGAACCAATCGCATAAGCACTGTGCGCTGCGCTTTATGGTGCGGTTGGTCGCCCGTCATCACACTGTTTACTCGCTCTTGGCGTTCTTTGGTCGCACCATAAACATCTCCGTCCAGTACTACGAGGGTAGTAGTAGTTGTCACGTTCGAGAGACACAACCCTGCGCCTAAAGAAAACGCATTTATGGCAGGACCATAGCGACCAAACTCGATAAACTTTCTTATTCCAAGTAGTGTGGCAACTCTGGATATGATCTGTTCCGCCACATCATCTTCAACATAGCACGAGATAGGTCGTTCCTGCGTGCCCGTTATGTGCCTCATAGCTTCATAGGAATATCCCCGCCATACGACCGTCTTCTCAGGCGCGCGATGCAACGTATAGACGCACATCTGGTCGTACATGTCTGCGACGGGAGGGAAATGAGTAGTGAAAATTAGCTGCTTTTTCTGTTGAATACAGTGATCTTGTAACTTTTTCAGCAAACGTTGAAGTGCGTCTTGATGAAGGAACAGATCAATTTCATCTATGAGAATTAGGCCGTATTTTGGCGCCCCAAAAACTGCTCTCAACAACCTGAAGACACGCTGTTCGCCGGAGCTCATTGAGAGGCCAGAGTAGGTCACTGAAGACGTCCTGACACCGATGGATAAACGTCCTCCATACGCGTACTTGACGCTATAGAGAGATTCATAATCTCTGTTAAGAACCTGTCCTGCAACCTCCCTAACGAGTTGATCGGTAGCGTCAACGCTTTCAGTTTTTTCGTAGTGAACCATCGCGGTTAGCGTCATCGTGTCGATGTCTGGCACGGATTCGCCGATGCTCACAAACCTGATCGAGCGCGCGGGCCTCCTCTGGTACCTGGGCGTCCAGCGGTCACTTAGTTTCGAATAGTTCTGGCTCAATGCTGGTCGATCTTCCTCACCCACGCGCTCTGCGTAGCGGAGCGTGAAGTTGCTGCCCTGCCACAGTGCGTCAGAGTTAGGGCGGAAAAAAAGTGGAAATTTGTAGTCGAAACTAGTTTTGATGAGCGGGCGGAAACCACATGCGATAGCGTGAAGAATCGTCGTCTTCCCTGAGCAGTTGCTCCCCATAATTGCTGTGAGCGGGCTCAAACTGAAATCGAGACTAACATCCGCCAAACTCTTGAGTCGAACAACATCGATAGCCAGCAATTTTTGCTGTGAGGGCAGTATGGGCTGATTTGCAGAAGCAGTACTTGAAGCCGCGGATTTACTTTTGGACGAATTCGACATGCTCAGGTACCGTTTTCATGGGACGCAATTCGCCGCTCAGCAGCTTGGGCAGCAGCGTGTCGCGCAGGGTAGCGAGGGTGCGGGATTGGTGGAGGTTGGCGTGAATGCAGTCGAGCATCGGCTCAACGAGTTTCGTGAAGGCGGCGGCGATGGGCGTGGGCGGCAGCGCGACTTTGAATGAGCTGACGTCGCTCCAGTTGGTGCGCGGCATCTTGGTGCCGGTGGAGGCGAGGTCGGTGAATTGAATGAGAGCGTCGCTGCTTGCATGGCCGAGGAGAAAGCCGAACCACTCAGCGCTTTTCGGCGCGAGGACGAGGATGTCGGTAGAGCAGACGCCATCGAACGGTGCGACGCCAACTTTGTGAAAGTAAGGGCGCAGTTTGCCGAAGAGGATTTCGCTTTTCTTGAATGCTGACTTGCCGCTGGCTACGTCGGCGGATTCGTCCCAATCGTCGAGCGCGATGCAGCGGCGCGGCATGTGTTCCAAGGCGATGTAGGGAGTGTTCGGTGCAATCTCGCTGGGCTGGACGCCGCGCCGGGAGTTGGTGCCGATGTCGCCGAGTTTCGCAGGTGTCCATCCTTTGGGAATGTGGCCGAGGGGTGAAACTTCCAGTTGGTCGGGGAAGAGGGCGGCGGTGGCCTCGTCGAGGCCGATGGGTTCGCGGTTGTCTATTTTGGCGCGGACGGGGTCGAAATCTACGAACCAGCTCTGGAACAGCGCCCGCGCCATCGCTTCGAGCGTCGCGTTCATCCGCCGGTTCAACTCGATCTTGTCGTCCAGCGCCCCAAGCGCCGCCGCGATGGCTTTTTGCTCGGCGAGGGGTGGGAGGTTGAACTCGAACGCCTCAATACGGACTGGCGCGGTATGGAGAATTTTCGTGCCGGATGCGCTGACGCACAGCTCGCGATTGAAATCTGACCAAAGCGCGAGGTAGTAAATGAATTCTGAAACGATTCGCTGCGGCTCCTTGATGACGACCTTCCCCATGCGCTGATTGTGGAGGTAGGTATTCCCGTCATCTGGAATGCGACCAGGAATGCCCAAAATTTCGCCACCGGAAGTCTGGCACGTCATCACAAGAAGGAGGTCGCGGGGCGACAACTCATACTCTTTCGGGTAGTCCGCGGTGTATTCCTTCACCGACGTGGACTCGAAGCGAAATCCACCCGTGTATTGGAAATTGCCGATGCTGACGATGATTGGTCGCCCTTTGCGCTCCTCCGTGAAGCACTCGCTCTTAAACGGCCAGCCGTGAGTAATTTTCACGAGGTCGCCAAAGCGGACTTTCTTCCAATCACCCGCCATAACCCAACCCACTCAAATTCGCTCTGATCGCCTGCTCCAGTTTCGCGGACTCGGCGAACTGGGTGTGCAGTTCGGCGACAAGGCGCGGCATCTTTTCCTCGAAGGGTTCGCCGTCGTCCTCGACTTCCTCCGCGCCCACGTAGCGGCCCGGCGTGAGGACGAAACCGTGCGCGGCGATTTCGGCGGTGGTGGCGGATTTGCAGAAGCCGGGGATGTCGATGTAGTTGGATTGCTGGGGAACCCCATCCCCACCCCGGCCCTCCCCTTGAAGGGGAGGGAGATTGCGGCTTTGAAAGGGAGGGAGATCGCGGCCTTCTAGGGGAGGACGTTTGTCGCCGCGCCAGGCGTGGTAGGTGCTGGTGATTTTGTCGAGGTCGGCGTCGGTCAGTTCGCGGTGTACGCGGTCGATGAGCGTTCCCATTTTTCGCGCGTCGATGAAAAGGGTGTGTTTGCGGCGGTCGCGGAAACTTCGCTTGCTGTCGGCTGCTTTGCTCTTGGCGAGGAACCAGAGGCACACGGGGATTTGCGTGCTGTAGAAAAGCTGGCCGGGCAACGCCACCATGCAATCGACGAGATCGGCTTCGATCAGCGCTTTGCGGATGTCGCCCTCACCGGATTGGTTGGACGACATGCTGCCGTTGGCGAGGACGAAGCCGGCCATGCCCTGCGGCGCGAGGTGGTGGATGAAATGCTGCACCCAGGCAAAGTTAGCCTTTGGGCGGAACGCCGAACTGCCAGCGCACGTCGTCGTCTTTGCGGAACCAGTCGCTGTCGTTGAACGGCGGGTTGGCGATGACGTAATCCGCGCGAAGGTCGGGATGGAGAGGGCGGCGGAAGGTGTCGGCGTTCTCGGGGCCGAAGTCCGCCTCGATGCCGCGCAGGGCGAGGTTCATGATGGCGAGGCGGCGGGTGGTCGGGTTGCTTTCCTGGCCGTAGATGCTGATGTCGCCGAGTTTGCCGCCGTGGGATTCGACGAATTTTTCAGATTGCACGAACATGCCGCCGGAGCCGCAGGCGGGGTCGTAGATGCGGCCTTTGTAAGGAGCGAGCATCTCGACGAGTAGGCGCACGACGCAGGACGGGGTGTAGAACTGGCCGCCGTTTTTGCCCTCGGCGCTGGCGAACTGGGTGAGGAAGTATTCGAAGACACGGCCGAGAAGATCCTTCGACCGGCTGGCGACATCGGCGAGCTGGATGGAGCCGATGAGGTCGATGAGTTCGCCGAGGCGGTGTTTGTCGAGGTCGGCGCGGCCGTAGTTTTTGTTGAGCGCGCCTTTGAGGCGGGGGTTATCGCGCTCAAGGGCGACCATGGCGTCGTCTATGTCCTTTCCGATGCTCGGGAGCTTGGCGTTCGCCTGAAGGTGCCCCCAACGCGCTTCCTTCGGCACCCAGAACACATTGGCGGCGAGGTATTCGTCTTTGTCTTCCGGGTTCGCGCCCGCGAAGTCGCCCTCACCGCCGATGAGCTTCGCGTGGTGTTCGTCGAAGCTGTCGGAGATGTATTTGAGGAAGATGAGGCCGAGCACGACGTGCTTGTACTCCGCAGCGTCCATGTTGTTGCGGAGCTTGTCAGCCGCGAGCCAGAGTTTGGCCTCGAAGCCAACGTTTGCGGTGGAGTTGGCTTTCGTATCAGTTTTTTTCGCGGCGCGGGGCATTGGATCGCTTTATCAGTAGTTAGCAATTCAGCGGCTAGCTGAATATGTATTCTGAACGATTGCCGACAATCGCCGCAAGACGCGAAGGCGTCGCGGCAGCAAAAAGTCATCTCAGTCGCAAAGGTAGGCGCGGACTTGGCCGCGCTCAATTGCCGACGAACGAAGCACCGAAGCGACGAAGCGACGAAGCGACGAAGCAATGATGCAAGCGAGCAACCGAGCGACGCCAAGTCGTCGCCTACAACGCCTTCAATAACCCCGCATCCGCACGCACCACAAACCGCCGTTCGGTTTCTGCCCATGCGCCGTTGCGCTCGCGCAGGTGGGCGTACATGCGTGGCATGGCGGGGTCGTTCGGCCAACCGCGCTCTTCGCGCGGGCCGAGATAGGGGCCGAGCCATTCCCGACCGGCGAGGTTGCGCCAGAAGGGATCGGGGAAGGCGATTTCGTCGGTTTGCCAGAGACCGCGACCGTGGTTCGGCGAGAGTTCTTTGGCGAATTCGGCATCCGTGGACGGATGAAAAATGTAGCCGCGCGCGAGCGCGTGGTTTTCAACAATCAATTCATCCGGCGTTCGAATTTCGCCGCACGCGCTCTCAAGCCAGCCGCAAATCGTGGTACGGCCAAACTCACCATCGCCCAGCGTTGTTTGGCGAGCCGTCATTTTTTCGAACTTCTCGCCCATCTTGTCAAACGCGCGCGGACCGATGCAGCCTGCGATACCCAGAGCAGGTTTTAGGTTTAGGTAATACTTCACCGTGACCTCTAGCGTTTCGATCACCCCGTCGTGGCGCAGCATCACGACATCGAATTCGCCAACGGTGCGCCGGCCGTGGCGAACGACGAGCCCGCGCGTGGCGGCGCGAACATCGGGTCGGCGTGATTGCCAAAACAAGACGAGTTTTTCAAAGACGTGACCGAGCGGCGTGTTCACCGTGGGGTCGCCCGCGGCTTCGTGCAGCTGCTGCGGCGCGCGATCGAGTTCCAGCAGCCAATCGGCGCAGCGCGCTAGCTCGCGCGACGACCAAGCATCGTCGCGCAGCCTGCCTTGCCACACGGGCTGAGTTGCGTCGAAGAGCGCTGGCGAGCCCATCGCCCAAGCAAGCGCACGCACGTCGGGGTGCGTGAGGCGGGCGAGAAGGTCTTTCAGCACGTGCGACCTCTGCCTCGGGGCGAGGTCGGCGCGAGGCACCGGGTGAGGAAAATCACCGCCTAAATCTTGAGCACGCGCTTCAAAAACGCAGCGATGTCGCCGACTTCCTCCGCACACACCGAATGCGGCATGCCGTATTCGTGCCATTCGACCAAATAGCCGTAATTTTCAAGCTCCGCTTTTGAGCGTTTGGCGAGCGCTATCGGGATCACCGGATCGACGCTACCGTGCGCGTAAAAAATCGGTGTTGATTTGTTCGCGAGCGCGCCTTCGATTCCGAGCGAATCGCGGCAAGCAAGATAGGTCGAGAGCGCGAGCACGCCGCCCAGCGTTTCAGAATGCCGCAGCGCCGTTTGCAACGCGATCACGCCGCCTTGTGAAAAACCGGCGAGCACGATGCGATTGGCTGCGATGCCTTTCGCGCGTTGATCGGCAATGATCTGGTTGATCTGCATTTGCGAGCGCCGCACGCCCGCCTCGTCTGCGCGGTTATCGAGATCCGCGCCGACGATGTCATACCAAGCCCGCATCACATAGCCGCCGTTGATCGTCACCGACATCGTCGGCGCATTCGGGAACATAAAGCGAACGGTATGTGTGCGCGGCAAATCGAGTTCGGGAATGATCGGCACGAAATCGTTGCCGTCGGCACCGAGGCCGTGCATCCAGATCACGCAAGCGTCGGCAGGAAAATCAGGGTCGAGAGTAATGGATTCAAGCATTCTCGAATTCTATGGCGCGGCAGATGTGTTTGCCGGACGGCGCGAACCCCAAGGCATCGAGACCGGTTTACAGTACCGCTTCGACGTTACGGAGAAAAGTGAAGTCCGCAGTTCGCGTTGAGGTGGTTGCGAATCGTTGCCCAAGTCGATCGCGGTGGCGCGGGCGAAGCAATTGCGCCGCTGGTGACGCTGGTGCCCGTCATCCCCAACAGCGCACGCAACAGCATCAGTCCGTCGGTTGTTGCTCTCGCTACGCCGTCGCCATCCAGATCAAGGCACGGATTCGGCGGCGCGATGGCGATGCCGTCGACGTTTCCGCTGCTTGAGCCCACGACGCCAATCGCTGTTGCGGCGCCGGTCGCTAAGTTAATTGAATGCAGCACGGAGGACGCGCCGATGCCGAGCACAGCGTATCCGACGTTACTGGTTGGCTCAATATCAAATCCACCCGCCAGATTTGCCGCAACGCCGAGCGGCCCGATTGTGGTGAGTTGTCCGGCGTTGGGAGAGGGCACTCCGTCTGGGCCGCCGATGCGGACGAGCGAATCCGTTGCCACGTCGATGCCATAGGTGGTTGTGTTCAACGCACCTGCATAGGCGTTAGTATGTGCAATGTGTACAACGTTGGGGGCAACGGTGTTGACGTCCCCCGCCGCGAAAGCAAGATTTGTATCGATGAAACTTAAAGCGCCCGTGTCCGGATTGGCACGAAGGTTGACATCGAAATCGGACACGATACGAATGCGATCCACCGTCGGCACAAAGCTCATCCCGTAATAGCTCCCGCCAAGCGACAAGCTTGATGCGCTCACAGCAGTTGCTGCGCCTGAAACTTTGTCGATGCGAACCAGGCGCTTCGTTGAAGCGTTTTGGAAAACAAGTCCGTAGAGATCGCCGGTTGCCGGTCGAAAGTCGATTCCAACGAGAAATTCTCCGGCAGCGAGTCCGGTGAGCGGGACGTCGCTTAGTAATGTGCCAGGCGCATTCGCGGCAAAACTGACGAGACGCCCGCCTGAAAAGTCGTAGGCGTAAATGATCGGCACTTGACCTAGCGCTATCGTCGGCGCGATCGCAAAGATCACTGCGGCACCGATGCACGCTGCGCGCAGTCTCGCCGTGATCGCCTGTACGGTTTCTCGACACACAACTACGATGGTCTTCAGCGCGTCTTCTACATAGTTCATTGGGTGACTTTCACGAATGGGCATCGGGCCTTGTTCAAGGTGCAAGCGTCATTCCGCAATCATTAATCAAGTGCAAGCGAATGGCGCTCCAAGTATTTCGCGGCGGCGGATTGATTGTGGAGATCGCGTTTGCCGTTACCGCCGCACCAGTCAGACCAAGCAGAATGCGGGCATACATCAATCCGTCTTTGGTCGCGACCACTTGTCCGTCGCCGTCGATGTCAAGACAGTGATTGACCTCGGGTGCCAGCGCAAGCCCACGCACAACACGGCTGCCGCTGCCTGTGCCAATGTCCCCAATCAATGTGGCGATACCCGTGACTAAATTGATGCTGTAGAGCTTGGGAACGAAGACGGATGACACGATTGCGTTAGTTGCGAAATAGCCGACGTCGCTGCCTGGGTCAATCACTAATCCGCCCGCGCTATCTGGATTAAATCCAAGCGACGTCGTGCTGATGGTGGTTAGGTTTGAAGAGCTCGAACTGCCCGGAACATTTGCAGCGCCAATGCGAACGAGCACGTTGCGGCTAGTGTCGATACCGTAGAGCGTTGTGGTGCTGGGATTGCTCACCGAATTGGTAAAGGCAAGGTGTTCCACGACCGGTGCGATGCCGACCCCGCTATCGCCCGCAACATAGGCGAGATCTGAGTAGAAGCCAGCGCTGCCACCGGTGTTCACGTTGAGTGGAAAATGTTCGCCGGTACTAGTGACCACGCGCATGTGATCAAGGAATGGGTCGAACGCAACGCCAAAGCGCGAGCCCGTTGGGACAGCCGGAGGCGCAACGACTCCGAGTTGTTCCGCATAACCTGTACTCAAATTTATTCGACGTATTACATAGAAATCGCCACTCGCCGAGCTGCCGTCAGAGTAGAGTGCGTAGAGCTGGCCTGTGGTGAGTCGAAAATCCATCGCGCGGAGCTCGGCGGCAATTCCGGCCACCGAAAAAGTGCGAATGATCGTGCCCGGTGAGTCTGCGCGAAACGCCACAAAATTTCCAGCGACGTTCGCATACAAAAGCGGTGCTGCGTTCGAGGTCACCGTGAGTCCGGCAAAAAACATGGTGCTGAAAAAAACACGTAACCATTGAAAAGACTGCCGCAATACGAGTAAAAACATATTTCTCTCCTCGCTAGATAAACGGGGTGATCGCCTTATTGAATCGGGCGTTGACGACGGGATTTACTACGTTACTTGCGGCTCAACGCGCGGCCAACAGAAGCTGGCTGCACGCCCACCTTAAGCGTTCGCGCTCACATTTCCACCAGTCGTACACGCCAGTCGAGCGGAATCTCTTCTGACTTCTTCGCCTCGGGATCCGCGTACACATACACGAGCGAACCCGCAACCAAGCATGAGTCGTCGCGAAAGATCGCTAGGTTCATTGTCAAACTGCTGCGCCCAATTTTCGTGCAGCGTACGCCTATATCGAGCTCGTCGTCAAATGTGGCGCTACCCAAGTATTCAAGCTCAGCTTTGCGCACAAATAGTTCGCGGCCGGTTTGTTGCTGCGAGAGCGGATCCGGCAAGCCGGTGGCGCGCCAGAATTCGGTAAACGCGACATCGAAATACAGCAGATAGTTACCGTTGAACACCACGCGCTGCAAATCCACTTCGGCCCAACGAACTCGCAAGCGGTGGAAGAAAGTGAATTCGCTGCGCTGGATTGATGTGTGCGATGACATGCGGATTTGAACGGGGTGTGGAAATGAGTTCTTGAACGTGGTTACACCAGCTGCCGATGTGCGCGATCGTCGGGTGAGAGGCAGTGACGAAGCCCCACCAAAAATGGGTGTGGGTTCGAAGCGACAGTTTTAGCTTACAGAGACAAGATTTCGTGAACGAGCGTCTCAAGGTTTGAGAACCGCTGATAACGTCTTGCTAACTCTTCACAGCGTGTCCTCTTCAATCACCGAGCCTCATCGATGAAAAAAACTTCAAACCTCCGTTCCGTCATTTTTTGTATCTCGTTGTTCTTATGCGCCGCCGCGTCTGCGCAGGGCTACACCCACTTCTCTCACGCCGCCGGACCGGGCGCAACCGCGTTTCCAGGGACGCTTCTGGTGGCGAGCCCTGAAATCGAGGTTCGTGAACTCAACGCTGCCGGTGCGCTGGAAAAGGTGCCGCAGTGGGCAGCGCAGTCGGTGACGGGTGTTCGCAATGCCGTGGATGGCGTTTTGGCAACGCGTACCGATTTCAAAGTGCTATCGATGCCAACGCTCACTGAGCAGGAAAAGGACGAGCTGGAAGACTTTCTCGCGGCGTATTGGGTAGTGGGTCAAAACGCCCATGGAATGCTTAATTTCGGCGGCAGCGCCTGGGCGCATCGCCGCACTAAATTCGATTACACCTTAGGCACTGGGTTGCCGTGGTTAGCCGAAAAGACGGGCGCTGATGCAATTGTGGTCTCGCTTGGCGACGATATTGTTTCTTCCGGCGGTCGCGTTGCAATGACCGTGCTCGCCGCAGCGGCGGGCGTCGCGCTGCCGACTGGCCGCTCCATCATTACGTTTGCGGTGATCGATCTTAAAACGGGCAATCTTTCTTGGATGCACTACGACCAAAGTGGTGTTCGCGATCTGAAAAATCCGGAATCAGCAAAAGTCATGACGGCGTCCGTTTTCAAGACCCTACCGGCCGGCGGCAAAACGTTAGCGGCGAAATAGGTTTGATCGAATGATTCGACAGACGTTAGCGCTTACTGCTCTCGCGACGGCTGTGGCCGTTTCCTCGCTGCCGCGCCTTGCGCATTCGGTGGAGCCTTTCACGCGGGCACCAAAGCTCACCGAACTTGCGCCCGAAGAAGATCGTCTTTGGGACGAAAGCAAAGAGTTGACGGTTGCGCTGCGTCGACGCGGTGCGTTGTTCAATGACGCAGCGTACGCAAAGCGATTGAACGAAATCATGACGTCGCTGTACCCGGAATTCGGCGGGTCAATCGTGGTGCGCATCATCAACGAAGTGACGCCGAACGCGTTCGTTTTCCCCAATGGCGATGTCTATTTCAGTTTGGGTCTCTTGGCGCGGCTTGAAAACGAGGCTCAAATAGCGATGGTGCTCGGGCACGAAGGCGCGCACTTCGTGCAACGTCACGGCTATCGCGGGCGACAATCGAGACTCGTCGCGGGCACCCTTGCAGGAGTGATCGGCATCGCCGGTGGCGCAGCCGGAGGCGGCGCGATGCTCGGAGCGCTCGGAGGGCAACTTCTCGTGGTCGGAGGTGCAGCGGGGCACGGCCGCGATCTGGAGCGCGAGGCCGATGCGATTGGCTTTGTGCGCGCGCAGAAATTAGGCGTCGGCAAGAAAGACGCAGTGCGCGCGTTTGAGGTGCTGCGCGATTTCGTAAAACACGCGCAACAACCGGACGCGCCTTATCTCTTCGCGTCGCACCCTAAACTCGACGAACGGATTGAAAGTTTGAGCAGCAACCAGGGCGCAGAAGAAACGACGTTAGTAGCGAGTGAGCAATTTCGTGAGCTTCACAAATCGCTTCGTTTAGCGTGGCTGCCACAGGAAATCACAGCGGGGCGCTATCGCGCGATGGTCGCTGCACTTGAAGACGAAAAAATTCGTCAGCAGATGCCGCCCGAGGCGCTCCTTTATTTGAGCGAAGCCTATCGTTTGCGCGGTGAAAGCGGCGACCTAGAGCGCGCCGACAAGTCGTTGGACGAAGCGCCCAAAGTTGCGCCGGATTACGCGCCAGTGTCGCGCGCGCTCGGGCTGCGCGCCATGCGCTGGGGGCATCGCGACGATGCGCTGCTGCGCTTCAATAATTATTTGAAACGCGCGCCGCAAGCGGCTGATCGCGCGTTCATCGAGAGCTACATCAAGCAATTGGAAGACGAAGGAAAAAAATCATGATCATGGCGATAAAAAAATGGGCGGCACTATTACTGGTGGCAAGCTCGCTCTCGGGATGCGCAGTCTGGACGAAGCTTGACGGCGGTCAACTCTCGCATGCAGGCGTAAGCATTTCCGCGCCTGCCGACTGGATGCACCTCGCGGCAAATCGGGATGCCTTGACGATCACGCGTGACGGGCTCGGTGTGCAAAACATCTCGATTGCGTATTTGACGAGCGACAAAGCGTTTCCAAAGACTAAACAATCGCTTTCAAGCGACATCGCGCCGCAGGAACTCGCGCAACGGGTGATTGGCGAGCTGCGGCAACAGCCCGGTCTGGCAAGCCTCGAAGTCAAACAAATCGCTCCGGCGACTGTCGCAGGCAAGCCAGGATTCAGAGCGTTGCTCGAATGGCGCAATGATCGCGGCGCCGCGTTTCAGCGAGTCGTGACGGGAAGCGTGGTCGACGGCGGTCTTTTCCTCGCTCAATTTCATGCCTTGAAGCGATATTTCTATGAGCGCGACGTGAAGACGTTTGACACTGTTTTGGCAGGTGCGAAGCGCAGTTAGCTATAGGATAGAGCGGCCGTAAAATATGGGCTTTTGCGATTATTTATGCAATACCGCGTAGTTAGATTAGGCGGTCTTGCGCCCAATATAATAGGGCCTTAAGCGTTGTAGCTATAAGTGAACTGCTGCAACTGAAGATGAGACAAAGCGCGCACAAATCGTCGAAAAGCAAGTACATTTCAGTCTTTGAAATAGGTCAACATTATTGACCTATTCTCGAATCTAGACTTTCGATCCATAACGACTACGAAAACCCGTGATGCGGCGATCCCGCTAGCGGAATAAGATAGTTGCTTCCCACAAGGAGTGCCGCGCATGTCTCAGTCCCCGCTACCCACCACCTCGCTGCCCGCTGCCATCGCGAAGGCAATTCAAGAGGTGAAACTCGATGATCGCTGGACGCTGAAATCCGGTCGCACTTACATGAACGGCTCGCACGCGTTGTTGCGGCTGATGATGTTGCAGCGACAGATCGATGAATTAGCGGGTTTGAACACGGCGGGTTTTCTCTCCGGCTATCGCGGATCGCCGCTCGGCGCGATTGATCAAAACGCGTGGAAATCGAAGAAACATTTAGAGGCATCGCACATCAAATTTGTGCCCGGCGTGAATGAAGAATTGGCGGCGACTGCGGTGTGGGGCACGCAGCAGGGTTCGATGTATCCGGGCACGAAGTACGACGGCGTGTTCGGCATGTGGTACGGCAAAGGTCCGGGCGTTGATCGTTGCGGCGATGTGTTCAAACACGCAAACCATGCAGGCACCTCGAAGCACGGCGGCGTATTGCTGATTGCAGGCGACGATCACGGCGCGAAATCATCCACACTGCCACATCAATCCGATCACGAATTCATCAGCGCGGTGATTCCAACGTTGTATCCCGCAGGCGTACAAGAGTATTTGGATCTTGGCGTACATGGCTACGCGATGAGCCGCTACAGCGGTTGTTACGTCGGCATGAAAGCAGTCACCGATACAGTCGAATCCACTGCGAGTGTGATCGTTGATCCCGAGCGCATCAAGCCGATTATTCCGACCGATTTCCCTCTGCCAGAAGGCGGCGTCAACATTCGCTGGCCACACACGCCGCTTGAGCAAGAGCGGCTGATGCACGATTACAAAATTTACATGGCGATTCATTACGCGCGTGTAAATCAATTGAACAAAATCGTGATCGCTTCGCCGCGCCCGCGATTGGGCATCATGGCGGCGGGTAAAGCCTATCTCGATGTGCGTCAAGCGCTCGAAGATTTGGGTATTGATGATGATCTCGCAAAAGCGATTGGATTGCGCGTTTACAAAGTGGGCATGGTGTGGCCGCTGGAGCCCGAGGGCGTGCGCCAATTCGCCGAAGGTCTCGAAGAGATTTTGGTGGTCGAAGAAAAACGCCAAGTGCTCGAATATCAACTCAAAGAGCAGCTCTACAACTGGAATGATGCGGTGCGTCCGCGTATCGTCGGCAAGTTCGATGCGAAGGGTGAATGGGTGCGCCCACACGGCGATTGGTTGTTGCCAGCGCCGTATGAATTAACACCCGCAATGATCGCGCGCGTGGTCGCGGATCGCATCGCGAAGTTTTACGTGAGCGATCAGGTGAAGCAACGCGTGAACTGGATTAACGAGAAAGAAAAAGCGCTCTCGCGCACGCACATTCCGATTGCCCGTGCACCGTATTTTTGCTCGGGTTGTCCACACAACACGTCGACCAAAGTGCCCGAAGGTTCGCGCGCCGTTGCGGGTATCGGTTGCCACTACATGGCAGTGTGGATGGATCGCGCGAGCACATTTACGCAGATGGGCGGCGAGGGCGTGCCGTGGATTGGCCAAGCGCCATTTACGACCGAGAAACACATCTTTGCGAACCTCGGTGACGGCACCTATTACCACTCCGGCATTCTCGCTGTGCGCGCGAGCATCGCTGCGAAAGTGAACATCACGTACAAAATTTTGTACAACGATGCGGTGGCGATGACCGGCGGGCAGCCGCACGATGGCCCGCTCTCGCCACTCTCGATCGTGAATCAAATGATTGCCGAGGGCGTGCAAACCATTTGCGTGATCACCGATGAGCCAGAGAAGTATCAGGGCATTGCGCTGCCGTCGAACGTGCCGGTTCATCATCGCGAAAAACTTGATGAAATTCAGCGCGAGTTCCGTGAAAAAGAAGGCGTCACAGTAATCGTGTACGACCAAACGTGTGCGGCGGAAAAACGTCGTCGTCGCAAAATTGGCAAGTTCCCCGATCCTGCGAAACGCGTCGTGATTAATGAAGCGGTATGCGAAGGTTGCGGTGATTGCGGCGTGAAGTCGAACTGCGTTTCAGTGATGCCCCTGGAGACTGAATTCGGTCGTAAACGCACCATCGATCAATCGAATTGCAACAAAGATTTTTCGTGTGTGAATGGTTTCTGCCCGAGCTTCGTAACGGTCGAAGGCGGCGCGTTGAAGAAACCTGCGAAAGTGGGCGCGGTTGAATTTGGCGACATTCCAACGCCCGCGATTGCTACGCTTGACAAGCCGTACAACATCCTCGCCACCGGCATCGGTGGTACGGGCGTGCTCACGGTGGGCCAAGTGCTCGGCATGGCTGCGTTCCTCGAAGGCAAAGGCATGACGATTCTCGATATGTCGGGTCTTGCGCAGAAAAATGGTAGCGTGATGAGTCACATTCGCATTGCGTCATCACAAGATGCGTTGCATGCGACACGCGTGGCGGCGGGTGAGGCCAATCTCGTGCTTGGTTGCGATGTGCTCACGACCACGGCGGAAGATTCGCTCGCGAAGATGCAAGTCGGTATCACTCGCGCCGTGATCAACTCTGCGGTTGTGATGCCCGCTGGATTCACGAGTAATGCAGACATGAAATTCCCGCTCGGCAGCATGGAGCGCGTGATCGCAGAATCGTGTGGCGCGGATGCGGTTGATTTCATGGACGCGACAAAAATCGCCACGCGCTTGATGGGTGACTCGATTGCAACGAATTTGTTTGTGCTCGGTTACGCATGGCAAAAAGGCTTGATTCCATTGATGGAGGCGACGATTTTGCGCGCCATTGAACTCAACGGCGCAGCCATTGAAATGAATAAAAATGCGTTCCTGTGGGGACGTCGCGCAGCCGTTGATCTGAAACGCGTTGAAGAAATCGCTACGCCAAAACTTGCGGCGCCTGCTTCGATGAAGCTCAGCGAATCGCTTGAAGAATCCATCGAGCGTCGCGTGAAATTTTTGACTGATTATCAGGATGCAAGCTACGCGAAAACGTACAGCGATTTCGTTGCGTTTGTGCGTCAAGCAGAAAGCGCAAAACTCCTAGGGAAAACAGCGCTCACGGAAGCTGTGGCCCGTTACTACTTCAAACTGCTCGCGGTGAAAGACGAATACGAAGTCGCGCGTTTGCACAGCAACGGCGAATTCGAAGCGCGTCTTGCTGGGCAATTCGAGGGCGACTACAAACTCAATTTCCACCTCGCACCGCCGCTTTTTTCGAAGAAGCATCCGGTAACTGGTGAACTCATCAAAAAACAATTCGGCCCGTGGATGATGAAAGCGTTTCGTTTCCTCGCGAGCCGCAAAGGCTTACGCAACACTGCGCTCGATCTGTTCAAAAACACCGAAGAGCGCCGAATGGAGCAGCAGCTCAAAGTCGATTACCGTCGCTTAATCGAAGAGATCGTTGGCAAACTCGCGCCCCACAATCACGCGCTTGCCGTGCAACTCGCGCAAATCCCGGAAGAGATTCGTGGTTACGGCCACGTGAAAGAGCGTCATGTAAAAGCCGCAAAAGCAAAAGAGGCAAAGTTAAAAGCTGACTTCGATGCGTCGAAAACGGTAATCTCCATCGCGCCATCGACCGAAGCGAAAGCCGCGTAGGTCAGCGCTTGGGTCGTCACCGACGGCCGCACAAAAATTAGGACTGAAAATCGGGGTACGCACGCGAGCAATCGCGTGCTCAATCACGGAGTTGTTATGAGTTGTTTCCGCGTTTGTTTGCAGCCCCGTTCCACACGGCGCACCGCGCGCGCGTTGGGGCACGCTGCTGCATTAGTTTTCGCGACGGCGATGGTGGCCGCATGCGGCAGCGGTAGTGCGCCAAACGGTGCGCCAGCGGTTTCTACGACCCCGCCCGCGCCGCCTGTCGGCCCTGCGCCGTCAACCGCCGCGCCAAAGCTGAGCACGTTTGCGACGGGCTTGAGTTCACCCTGGTCGCTCGCGTTTCTACCGGACGGCCGCGCAGTGGTTACAGAGAAGCGCGGATCGGTTCGCATTGTGAGCGCCGATGGCGGCACAGTTTCAAGTGCGCTATCGGGCGTACCCGCTGTAAACGCTGGAGGACAGGGCGGTTTACTGGATATCGCGGTAGACCCTGATTTTTCAACGACCGCCCAAATTTTTATGACGTTCAGCGAACCGGCCGCTAATGACTCGTCGAAAACAGGCACAGCCGTCTTTCGCGCGAAGTTACAGGGCAATTCGCTGGTCGACGGTGCCGTGATCTTTCGCATGAACGAGTACGTTGCCTCGGGCGGGCACTTCGGTTCGCGCATTGTCTTTGCGCCAGACAAATCAATGTTTGTGACCTTCGGTGATCGGCAATCATCGAGCGAACGCGGCAAGTCGCAAGATCTCAGTAAGCACCACGGCAAAGTCGTGCGCATCAATCGCGACGGCACACCGCATTCGTCGGTGCTGTCGTCGTCGACGACGCAAGCGGCCGCGATGTGGAGCTACGGCCATCGCAATCCGCAAGGCGCGGCAATTCATCCGCTAACGAACGAGCTTTGGGTCGCCGAACATGGGCCGCAAGGCGGCGATGAAATCAACATTGCGCGACTCGGAAAAAACTACGGCTGGCCGGTGATCAGTTACGGCTGCGAGTACGGAACCAGCCCGTCTGAGAGCTGCGTTTGGGCTGGCGGCACAGCGAAGGCAGGCATGGAGCAACCGGTCAGTTATTGGCGTCCGCTCTCGATTGCGCCTTCGAACATTTTGTTCTACGCAGGTGACAAGTTTCCTGAATGGAAAAACTCGCTTTTCGTTGGTGCGCTTTCTGGCAATGAAGGTGGTCAGCGCTTGTGGCGGTTAACGCTTAACGCGGCAAACGATGGTGTGAGCTCAAGGGAAGAACTGTTCGCGTCTGCCAGAGAGCGTATTCGCGACGTGAAACAGGGCCCAGACGGCTGGATTTATTTGGCGGTGGATAGCGGAAAAATTCTTCGCGTCTCGCGCTGACTTGAGTTCGGATTGAGCGCGAGCAGCTTCGCAAGCGGCGCACGCTACGGTTTCATTGATCGACGAATGTGTTCCAGATGCGCGCGTGCGCTTTCAACATCTTTTCCGTATTCGTCGAGATAGCGTCTGCGTTCTTCGCTGTCCCATTCCGCTTCGGAAAACACCGTCAGCGGATAGGTTTGAGTCACCAGCTGTCGGCCCTGTAACCGCTGCAACAGCGAACGATCCGGATCAGCATCGGGAATCAGCAGGAAGCCGTCGACGTCGCGGAGCGCGAGGGGAAACACAGGCTTTTCATCCACCAGTAGTTTGCCGAACAAGTTGAGCTTGACCTCACGCGCGCCCTTCGCGAGTTCGTCGTTAAACGTGACGAGTGCAAAGGGTTGCCCTTTCGCGTCGTCGATTCGTCCCGTAATCACGTAGCGGCCAGCGACACGAACATCGATGGGAAGATAAAAGTTCAGAGATCCGCGTTCGACAACTTCCCGAGCGCGCGAAGTCCAAATTGCGGGTGCATCGGGAGAGTAAAAAACATCGAAGTACAAGAAACCGGCCTGACCATTGACCGACAAATCAAGCTCAATTCGGATCAAGCCGCTATAGCTTGCAAAGCCCTGCAAATTTGGGGAAAGACGCGCGGAATACACTAAATCGCTGCTGCTTAAATCGCCCGCTTCGCCCCGATCATTGATGGGGAAAACGATTGGATTTCGTCTTGAAGGTTTGCCGTCACGCGGCGGATCGTAGGCGATAGCGCGAGTAAATGAAATTGGGAGCGCCGCGTTGTTTTCATCAAACGCCGCCACTGAGAACAACACCGTTTCTCCGCCCGCGACATGCACCCGTTCTTGCGAAGTTTTTAAGCGAATGTTTTGCGATGCCTTTTCGCCCGGCTTTTTCAGCTTGCGGTCTTCGATCACCGGCTGATTCGGGTACATCTGGTCGGGATGCTCGCGCGCAGGTCGTGAATCAAACGGATAGAGCGTTTGTTTGCGATAGTTCTCTAGCAATTCATTGGCGCGATCAAAGCGTTCCTGAGCAGCGCGCAGTTGGGAAGCAGGATCGTTGTTAATCAACGTTGCGGCGTTGCTGTTCATCGCAAGCGCGGTCCCAGGAAACGCAGCGCCGGCAGCGCGCGGTTGCACGGCAAACCCCGCGCCAACATCGCGCGCGTTTGGGTTTGCCGTTGTTGCGTTTGCAAGTTGCGCCGGGTTACCAGAAATCCAGTTTGATACCCGCTCAGCGAACGCGCGCCAGCCGCCCGCTTGGCCGATCACCACGAACATCGCAGCGAGCGCGGCGACGATCCAACCCGTACGTTTCATCGTATGTCGCGAGCGCCGGAACGACTACTGCGCGTTGGTCACCATGTCGGCGACGGCACGCGAGATGATTCCACCCCAGTTGCCGCTTGCGTAATGGTTGTACGACTCGCTGTTGTCGCGGAACTTCACATTGTGGTTGGTCCACTTGGCGCGACCGCCTTGAACTGCACCGGTGCCGGTTGTCAAATCATTACAAAGCCAATCGCTCGGATTGCAGTAGCCCGCGCCGCTTGAGCCCGACACGCCGCCCGACGAGTGATAGGCAATGGCTTCATCGTCTTGACCCGGCAAGATGAATGAATAGAGCGTTCCTTTTGCGCCTGCAAACATATAAAACGCCTTGCCGCGCGTTTGGTTATGGTCGTACATGGCGCGCGCGGTTGACGTTTTTAAATCGGAGACGAGCGGCTCTGAAATCGCCCAGTCGCCTGCATCCGACAACTCGGAGCCACCTGCGGCACCGCCCGCAACGTTTACGAATTTGATGTTCCATCCGGTTTGCGTGCCCGCGCCCGATGCACTGCAAACGCCAGCCCCATTCGGCGCTGCGTTGGTGATCGTGCGCGATGATCCGCCAAACATTGCGAGGGAATAACCGATTTGCAAATTGCCTGCGCTGTGTGCGGCGACGTAGCACCAGTTGGTTCCCGTGCAGTAGCAATCTAGCGCGTTGCGCACCAAATAATTTTGATTCGAAATGGAGTTGTAGCCGTCCCAGTTCACCGATTTCTTGTTGACACCCGCGGCGGTGGAAGACGGTCCCCAATAGGTGAAGTCGTTGTAGTTGCCGAGTTGTCCGCCGCCGGTTCGCCCGTTAATCCAGAGCGAGTAGTTCGCTGCGCACACTAGCGCCGCCGCGCTTGCAACGATCACGCTTGCTGCAATCCAGCCGTTGGCGCGACCGCGCTTTGCGTTGGACTCACTGTCACTAACTTGATTTGCGCTCATTTTTTTAGCGCGCAGAAACGACCACTGCATGACATCCCCTTATAAGAAAAACTTGCTTCACTTTTGATGGGCGCACACCCAACCCTGTGTGCGAACACTATGCGGCACAGCTTGGCGAGGCTCTCGCAGTCGTCACCGCTGCTGCGGTTTTTAGGGGTTAGCGCTAATGAAGTCAATGTGCGAACGCACATCCAATCCGGCAGCCGTTTATTGTTCGTAAAACGAAAAACCCGCCGAAGCGGGTCTTTGTTTGGACTGCGGTTTACCTACAGCGAGAAAGCACAGAACACAGCGCCTTCTGGGGTGTATCCGAGCGCGGTCATCGCGTTGTAGTCGATCAAGTTCGTGGTGTAGCGATGGTTGCGTTCGTTGATGTTCGCCGAGTTTTTGAAGCTACGGTAGATCTTGGTCGATGCCCAGTCGGGGCAGGTTCCCGATGCATCTGGAAGCACCGTGCCGAAATCTGCGCCTTCGTCGTTGAGCCCGGTGTTAGGTACTGAAAGAATGTATTCACGGGTTGCTTTGTCAACGTAGGCATGGGTGATTGCGAGCGGTGCAAAGAAGCGGTACACATCAGACACGTTGCCGAACGAATTCTTTACCGGGACACGGAATTTCTTGCCGGTGCGGGTGAACGAAGCAGGCATTGAATCCAAGAGCGCCTTTTCGTCGTCGCGACCCGTGATGAAGTATTTACCGGTTGCGAGCACGCGATACTCGATCACTTCGCTCGTTTTGTGCGTTGAATCACCGCGCACTGTGAAGCCGATCGGGGGATTGGTCAAATCGGTCAAACCGTTTGTCTCGCTCGTATTCGAGTCGCTACACGCGCCTTGCGCCTCCGCCATGAAAAGCGAGTTCGGTCCGCTGATGTCTTCGTGAGAGAAAGACAAATTGAAAGCGCTGCCTACATACGAATTTGCAAAGTATGTTGTTACGGTTTTCTGCACGCCTGCAGTCAGCGCGACAGTTTTCATTTCCGACTTGGTGATGATGTCGCCGGTGCGGCTGGTTTCGCGAACCACGATGCGGAATGTGTAGTTGCCCGTGGTGTTGGCACCGTAGCGAATGGTGATGTTGTCAACTGACCAGCCTTGATACGAGGTCGCTCGAATGTCGCGCTGGGCATACCAAAGCGGTGCGCTGGTGTTGTTGATCGTGCAAGACGCTGTGAC
The DNA here is from genome assembly GCA_013298695.1 of Betaproteobacteria bacterium. Lineage (GTDB taxonomy): Bacteria > Pseudomonadota > Gammaproteobacteria > Burkholderiales > Casimicrobiaceae > Casimicrobium. The sequence goes on along the minus strand of JAAFIS010000002.1, from coordinate 14,947 downwards.
TGGCTTAGGAATTACGAAGATCGGGAACACGATGGGAATGAATGGCGTGTAGCCCGTTGCTGGCGGCGGTGTTTCAGCGCCTGCAGTGCTGACGAGGGATGCGCCTGCGATGCAGCCTGCGAGGAGTGCGGCTGCAGCGCGGCGGGTAGCGAAAAGTTTGTTCATGACTGACTCCTGGTTTAGATTCAACACACCGCAGTTGCGGCGCTTGACCATTGAGTCGCATCCGATTTGGCCTCGGTTCAGTGAGTTTGAAAAAAATACGTAAAGTGCTTTCAGCCAACGGAGACTTTGCAGCTTACTGCGTATTATTCCTATTTAACAGGGCGAAAGGTTGAAATTGGGTATTAGGCGAAAGTAAATAATATCGTCCTTGTGCCCTAATAAAGACGGCGATGCAGCAAATTTGCTTATCTGTTCTGTGTCAGAATTAAGGGCGCGTAACCTCTTTAAACAATGACTTCCTCGTTACCTCCAGATCTAGCACCGCCCAGCGATCCTCTGGTGCCAGTACCAGCGCCTGCGCCAACGCCGCTGTCGTTAATTCCGGAGCCGCTGGCGAAGCCAGCCTCTGACAGCGTAGGCGAGGGGGCGGCCGAGCAACTCTCTGAGAAGCGTGCAGCGTCTTACGCCGCATTTCTCGGCGATCAACGAGCCGAGCAAGGCGCGGAGCCGAATCCCGAAAATAACCTGATGGTGCTCGCCCCTTCGGCGCGCGGCAACGAACGCATTGAAGCGTTTCAGTTCACCGGTACCGCGGGCGACTATTTCCGGGTTTGGATCGTGAACACGTTTCTGGTGATCGCGACGCTCGGGCTTTGGTCGCCATGGGCAAAGATTCGCAAGCGCCGCTTCTTTCTGCGAAATACGTGGGTTGCGGGTGCGAACTTTGAGTTTCATGCCAGTCCGTGGCCCATTCTGCGCGGGCGTTTGATCGCGGGCGCTGCGTTCGCGATTTATTGGTTCAGCGGGCAACTCAATCCGGCCTACGCGCCGTGGATCGCGTTGGTGATCGCGCTTGCCGCGCCCTGGCTCGTCGTGAGTTCGTTGCGATTCAATTTAGCGAATACCAGTTACCGCAATCTGCGCTTCTCGTTTGAGGGCAAACTTCGCGAGGCGATCATCGCGTTGTGGCCGATTTGGATGGTGGCGATATCAACCGTACTCTATCCACCCGTTTTCAACGAACGCGGTTCATTGGCTCGCAACGCACTCTCCGGCCTTGCCTACGTGATCTTCATCGCGTTCTATCCGTATTTGCACGGGAAAATGCGTTTGCTGGTGTTGAATCATTCGCGCTACGGTCACGCGCCCATTGCTTGCACCACGCGCCTTCGCACTTTCTATACGATCTACGGACGCGGCGTTTTGGTTGCCATCGCGCTCTACATCGGCGCTGCAATTGCAGCGATTGCTCTCGTTGCGCCGCTCTCCGCGCTGTTTGCCAGCGCACTCGCGAGCATGAACCGAGCGCTCCTGGTAGTTCTTATCGTCGCAGGCACGCTGCCGTTTGCCATGGCCGGGCTGACTTGGTATGCATTCACCCAAACTCGTTTGATTAACGCAACCTTTAACCTCACGACGATTTCCACCAACATTCGCGTGTTTAGCAAAATCACAACCGGCGCGATGGCTAAGCTCTACATCGTGAACACTCTCGCAGTCATCGGAACGCTAGGCTTGGCGATCCCTTGGGCGGCGGTGCGCACCGCAAAACAGCGCGTGGAAACCACGGCGCTCGCGGTCAGCGGCGACTTCGATGACATCATCGCAGACGCTGTACCCGACACCAGCGCGACAGCCGACGCCGCGACTGAATTTTTCTCGCTGGACATCGCGCTATGAACGCCACTTCTTCAAGCGCCGAAACAAACGGCGCGAACGGCGCCGAAAGCGCTGCCGCAGCGGTGCCAACACCATCCGGCATTTCAGCAACTTGGTTTGATGGAAAAACTGCGCGCCGGCAGCTAGTACGGTTGCAAATTTCGAGCCGAACGATTGCAGTCGTTGAAGTTACGAACGACGTCGCTGGAGCTGAGAAAGTGATAGCGCACGTTCCTCGTGATTTGGTGCGCGTGAGTGAGCGGATCGCAAACACGCCGTATCGCTTGCAATTTCCCGATGGCGCGCTCGCGATTAGCGACGATCATTGCTCGATTGAAGCAAGCTTTCAACTCTCGCCGCGAACGCATTGGCTGTCGCGAATGGAGCGAGCATCGTGGGCAGTGGTAATCGCGCTGATTGGGTTGTTCGGTGCGCTTTATGCGGCCTACGAGTTTGCGATTCCGCGCGTTGCCGCCGCAGTGGCAGAACGAGTGCCGCGCGCAGCAGAGGCGACATTGGGTGAAACCACGTTCGAAACCCTCGATGGGCGTATGTTTACGCCAACAAAACTCAACGCTGCCCAACAATCCCAGATCGCTGACGAATTCCAGAAGCTTGCCAAGGCAGCGGGTTTAGAGGGCGAAGTGACGCTTAAATTTCGCGCGATGCAGCCCAATGCGCTCGCGATTCCAGGCGGCACCATCGTGGTGACCGACGGGCTGGTGAAGCTTTTTAAAGACGACACCCGAATGGTTAGCGCCGTGCTTGCGCATGAACTCGGGCATGTTCACCACAGGCATTCGTTGAAGCACCTGCTCGAAGGCTCGGTAAGTGCGTTGATCGTGGGCGCTCTCGCGGGCGATGTCAGCGGCGTCTCGGCGATGGTGACCGCAGCACCGGTGATCCTTTCAACGCTTAAATACACCCGCGAATCTGAGCGCGAAGCCGATCAATACGCGTTTGAGTTGCTGCGAAAAGTGGGACGCTCGCCGCAAGATTTTGCCGACGCCATGCAGCGGCTTGAACTGATGGAACTTTGCTTTGCGCTGCAGGCGAAATCAACGCCTGGCGGCGCTGACGCATCCACTGCAGACGAGTTTGACATCGACCCCGATACAGAAGATCGTTCACGTTCAGACGCTCGCAAACAGCGAAACGCGACGACGCAAGCGCGTCGCGCTGCTTGTATCGAGGGACTGGATCAAACGATCGCAGGGCGTGAAACAGAAATCACACAACTGCGAAAACAATCGCGCGAGGGCCGCACCGGCTACATGCACACCCATCCGGTCACTGGTGAGCGAATCCGCGCGGCAGAATCCGCTGGAAAGTAGCGCTTATTCGAAAAAAGTGCTCACCTGCGCGAGCGGCTTTCTCTCAATCGCGGGCACTTCACAATCATCGCTGGGATAGCCGACGACGAGAATCAGATACGGTGATTCATTTTCAGGGCGGCGAAGGATGTCGCTCAAAAATTTCATCGGCGCGGGCGTGTGGGTGAGCGAGGCGAGCCCGGCGTTATGTACCGCCGCGATCAACAGCCCCATCGCAATGCCCACGCTCTCAGGTGTGTAGTAATGCTTCACCCGCTCGCCGTTAGCGTCGATGCCATAGCGCGCACCAAACACTACGATGAGCCAAGGCGCGATTTCTAAAAACGGTTTGTGGTGATCGGTGCCTAAGTGCGCGAGGTCTTTAAGCCATTGCTCACCCGCACGTTTGTTCACGTAAAACTCGTATTCCTCGGCTTCTGCGGCTTCGCGAATTTGTCGCTTCGTTTCAGGATTGCTGATCGCAACAAAATGCCACGGCTGTTGATTGGCACCGGATGGCGCGCTTGCAGCAGTCGCGATCACTGATTCAATGGTCTCGCGCGGCACGGGTGTGTCGGAGAACGTCCGCACCGTGCGCCGACGCTGCATCAAATCACGAAACTCGCGCGCGCGGGATGACACTTCCGCGATCGGTCGATAATGGAAATCAAGCGGAGTGTGAGGCGCGGTCATCAGAGTTTCGGTCTGCTCCCATTTTGGAGAGCTGCGGTAGGAAAAGGGTTCCAATATACGTATTGCGTCAGGCCGGCATCGCTACACGTCACCCACGGTTCGATACCAATAGTCATATGCGGTCGTAAAGCCAAGACGCTCGTAGACTTTGACGGCAGGATTCGTTGTCATCACTTGCAGATAGGCAATCGTTGCGCCGTTTGCACGGGCATCGGTGAGCGCGCGAACAATGAGCGCACTTGCGAACCCGCGTCCGCGATGGGTGTCGCGCGTGACAACGTCAAATACGCCCACACAATGCTCCTCAGCGATGGTGAGCACATGTGATGCGGCCACGCCGTGTTGGTCATACGCTGTGTACGACTGAATCGTGAGCGGCAGCGTGCGCCAGCGTTCGACCAATGCCGCAATCTCTTCAGCAGAATCGCCTCGCAACTTTTGGACTATGTCGCCAATCGATGAAGGCGACGACCGCTTTTCAATTGACATATCGAAATTAACAGTAAAACCGCTTACTCGCCGTTCAAAATTGGCGTTTAAATCACAAAGCTGAACATGCGTGGTGTCAAACGCTTCTGCGCCCATTGCTGCGAGCCGTTCGTCGAGTGTGGGGTCGCTTATCCACCGCGTAAGTCGAAAAACGCAGGGCAACTTCGCTTGCGCGTACTGCGCGCGAACGGCCGCTAAATTTTCGTCAAATGAACGAGCACTCGCATAAAACGGATTCACACAGCGCGATCTTTTTGCTTTGCTTGGCGACAAGCCAACACTCCAGCCATCGATCATGACGCCGCGCTCGGGGCGCGAAGCGTTTTGCGAAATTTCTTCGACGCGACGCAAGTCGCGCTCGCTCCAAATCGTTGTTGTGTTTTCACTCATCGCGAAGATTATCGGTGAAACGATTTGCGATCACGAGCCTCATTACGCGTTGATTCACGACAGGTTCTCGTGCTAACTTCAAAATTCTGCTTTCGTGTCGCGACGGAAAGCATTGGTCGCTGAATTTTTATGGACTAAGCTATATGAAATCACTTTCGAGGTTGCTCATTGTTGTCTGTGGCGCTTGGGTCGTTGCCGGTTGCGCTACAACTGCGCAACAACCAAAACCGCTGGTACAAACGGCCGCGCCAAAGCAGGAAATCATTTGCGATTTTTCGCGTAAAGGGATTGATTACGAGGGCACTTGCGCAGTGTCCTGTTCGGCAAATGCGCTTGCGATTAATTTTGATGGCGTCGATGCAAAGCGTAGTTGCGACGGTGCACCGCGCGTCGTAAATGCAACCCTCTCAGCGCCTATCGCGAATCGTTGGCTGGGAAAGATGCAGGGCGTGCAGCCTGAGGATCCTACTCGCCTTGAAATTGTTCCGAACAAACAAGGCGGCGGAAGTGTCGCGCGCACGCCTTACGGCTGGTTCGCAGTGTCGAGCATGGATGCGGGCAGAGAACGCTTAAACGTAGTAATTGATGCGAGCCGTCAGGTTCGGCCGACGGCGGACGATCTCGCGATTATTGATCGCGCAATTGCGTTGATTCCAGATGCAAGCGTGTGGAACAAAAATGACAACCGGGAATGTCCGCCCGGGCAAACTCGGCTCAGTATGTTTTGTGCGCTAATGCAAGCGACCACTGAAATTTCAGGCGGCATTCACTATCGCCAACCTGCGATGCAGGCGGTGCGCGAGATGCTCAACACGGTTGACAAATCGCGAATCAAGACGCATCGCATCATGGATTACAACAACCATCCCGACACCACTTTAGCCGAAATTCACGGGCTTTTGAAGTCTGCGCGTGACGCCGTGGCGAGAGACGTTCGCTAGTTAGCGAACACCTTCGCTAACTAGCGAACACTACTTCGCTAACTAGCGAACACTGCTTCGCTAGTTAACGAGAGCTGACTTCACTAAGCAACAGAAGTTGCGCTCACTGGTTGACCAAGGCCGTCTACTGCTAGCCGCGAACTTGGTTGATCCAGCGCTCGATGGCCTGACGCACTTCAACCGGCTTCTCAGTGAGTGGCCAGTGGTGACAATCGATTTCCTCAACCGTTGCGTTTGCAAATTGCGCGATCCGCGCAGCAACGAGTGCTTCATCTTGATAACCTGCGACCGTCGAACGCATCACAAGCACCGGACACGCGATGCTGCGAAACGACGGTAGCGGACGAAACATTTCCACCATGTCCTGCAAATAGTTTGCGTGTGGAATATGATTTAAATCCGCGCGGGCCGAGCTGTATTGCGCGACAAACGCTTCCAGTTTTTCCGGATCTCGCAAAGCAATCCGCGCTTCTCGATCAAGTGCCTCCAGATTGAGCGGCGGCAGTTTCCCGCGATGCAGCCCTAGTCCGTTTAGCGCACGAATCACCGATGCCGCGAACTGAAATAACGGGCCAAAGCGAACGTAATTGCGTTTAGAAGGCGCGACTGCTTCTCGAAAAATTGGATCGATCAATACGATTGCAGTCACGCGCGAGGGATGCAATAGCGAGAAATGCAGCGCCGCTTGCGCGCCTAAACTGTGACCGATCAGGAGGGCTCTTGGAGATTCCGCGCGTGGCACGGGACTAGAGGCGCTCTCACGATCAAGAATCGCCGCAAGGTCTGCGCTCCACGTTTCTAGCGTGTAAGCGCGCCGTGTCATCGACTCTCCATGCCCACGCAAATCAACCGCAATCAAATCACGGTGCTCAACAAGTGAGGTTTCACGCATGAATTCATTCCAGCGTGTGCGATTGCTCGCGAGCCCGTGCAGGAGCATGACAGGTTCGCCCCGAACTCCGTGTTCGGCGGGTTTAACAGCGTACGCGACTGTCGTGTCGAGCGAATCGTCTAGCCGACGCGTGTCGGTATTCATTGAGTGAATTTCAAGCAAAAAGCTGCGCTAGAGTTTTGTTTTGTCGGGCCACGGCCGTACACAGAATTCGCCGTCAATCCATTCAAGGTAGCCGTAGTCTTGTTGCCAATCGGAGAGCACGATTCTTCGCTTGCCGTCGATGATTTCATCAATCGGACGATGGGTATGACCGTGGATCATCAGATTCACATGGTGCTTCGCAAAGGTCTCGTTGATGGCATCGCGATTAGCGTCAAGGATTTGCATCGACGCATTCGCTTTGTGAACTTTGCTTGCGTTGCGAAGGCGAATTCCGATTTGTCGTCGAATCCAATACGGCAGCCGATCTCCGACGAATTTAAACAGCGACGAGCGCAGAATTTTTCGAGCGCGTTGATAGCGAACGTCGTCAGTGCACAGCTCGTCGCCATGTAGCAAGAGCGCGCGTTCTGCGCCTAGCTCAATAATAAATTGTTGAGGCAAAAGTTGGCCACCACACGCCGATGCAAATGGGCGACCGAGCATAAAATCACGATTACCGACAATAAATGAAAGTTTCGTTTTGGCCCTACTTAATTGGGTGAAGCGGGCGATAACTGATTGCGCAAAGACGTCGTCTGGAATGAGTGCATCACCGAGCCAAACGTGAAACAAATCACCCATCACATAGAGCGCGTCCGCGCCGGGCGCAACGTGATCCATAAAAGTAAAAAAGCGATCCGTGGTGACCGGATCGCTTTCTTTTAGATGAAGATCAGAGATGAAAAGGATCCGCATGCCTCTCGCCTAATGCGCGCAACGAAGGCGCGCTCTTCCGCCCGAGGCTGGCTCGGCGGACAAGCGACGAAACACCTGATTCATCACGCCTAATCCGTTGCAATGAGGATCTTTAAGCAATCGTTGCGCTATTGATGATCACGTCTTGTTTCGGTACATCACCGTGGAAGCCTGACTGCCCGGTAGTAACGCCGCGAATGGCTTCCACCACGTCTAGACCACCGCTGACTTTGCCGAACACTGCGTAACCCCAGTTTTGTCCGCTCGGCGCTTTGAAGTCTAGAAAGCCGTTGTCGACCGTGTTGATGAAGAACTGCGCGGTTGCTGAGTGCGGGTCGTTGGTGCGCGCCATTGCGAGGGTGCCGCGCGTGTTTTTGAGCCCGGAAGCACTGGTGACCTGACCTTCGTGTTCAATTGCCGCGCGCACAGCTTTTTGCTTCATGCCCGGTTCGAAACCACCGCCTTGAATCATGAAGTCTTTGATGACTCGGTGGAAAATGGTGCCGTCGTAATGGCCTTCGCGCACATACTGCAGGAAGTTTGCGGCGGTTTTTGGTGCGCCTACTTCATCAATGTCGAGTGTGATTGCGCCGTGGTTGGTGTTGAGGATGACTGTGGCCATAAAAATTCCTGCTGAGAATAGAAAAGGCGCGATTGCATCGCGCCAGGTGAAGACGAGTAAGTCGAGGCTGCGTGCTTATTTTTTAAGCAGCGTCACTTTCTCAATGGTAATCGGTGTCTTAGGAACATTTTGAAGCGCACCCTGGTTGCCCACTTCGGCCTCCGCGATCTTATCGACAACATCCATACCGCTCACAACTTTGCCAAATGCGACATAGCCCCAGCCGTCGAACGACGGAAAGTTCAGGCGCTCGTTGTTGATGTGGTTGATGAAAAACTGCGCGGTTGCGGAGTGTGGCGCGCCGGTGCGAGCCATCGCAATCGTGCCGCGGTCATTTTTCATTCCGGCTTTGATCGCCGCCTCCGCCTCATTTTGAATTGGCGCGCGCGTCGGCTTTTGCGCGAGTGATTTGTCGAAGCCGCCGCCTTGAATCATGAAACCTTTGATCACACGATGAAAGATTGTGCCTTCATAGAAACCCGCTTTGGTGTACTCGAGAAAGTTCTCGACACTTTTGGGTGCGGCGCTTGGGTCAAGTTCGATGACCATCGTACCGACGCTTGTTTTGACTTCAACTTGCGGTTTGCTTGAAGTGGACATCGACACCGCAGCTTTATCGGAGGCTTTTTCTGCTGGCTTTGCTGCTGCCTTGTCTTGGGCAGACACCAATCCTAGCGAGAACGCTGCGGCAGTGGCCGCCAGTGAGGTAAACATTAAACGTGAGAGTTTCATAGGGCTAACTATTTCCTTCAAAGATTATTTTCCAGCGACCGTCTGCTGCGAGTTGCCAGAGTTGTCGCTTCTTTAGTTGCGAATTGAACTTGCTGGATTTGTAGTGTTGATCGAATGTGATTAACGCTACGTCGCGTGTTCCGGGATACTGAAGCGCGGACAAATTACTTACTTCCACTTTCGCCCAATCGGTGCGTGCGAAAAGCTGTCGTCGCTGCGCTTCCCATCCCTTGAGATCAAGACCTTCTGCGCTAAACGTGGTGCCGTAGTGATCAAAGTAGCGATTGAGTTCGAGCGATTGCATGTCAGCACGCCAACGCTCGAACGAGGCCAGCACGGTTTGTGATTGCCGTTGACCCTGAATTCGATCTACCCAATCGATGGACTGCGCGACCACGATCGGGGTGCGACCCGGGACGATGTAGCGCTCGATTGCCCGAAGATCTGGATTCGATACAACGATGCAGCCGTCGCTTGCTCGTGGAGCGCGTGCGAAGGTATCGCTGCCAACACCGTGAAGCCAAATGCCATAACCGCTTCGATTCAGCCGGCGATCAAAATCATTTGGGTAATCGAGCGGGTAGGCGCCAGCGCCGTAAAAGTCGCTCAGCTTTTGTTTGGGAATCGCCGGTTGCAGAAAATACGCGCCGATCGGTGTGCGTTGATCGCCCTCTTTTGATTTGCCGCTACCTTCTTTGCCAACCGTTGCATAAAAGTCTGCAATGCGAACCAGCTGGCCCGCGCGGTTTTCAAATATGTAGAGGCGGGAGCGGTCGATGTCGAGCGCCATCGCGTACGCGGATTCGCTCGATAGTCGCCAAAAATTAGCTGGAATGCGATCAGCCGCGATTGATTCTTGCGCTCGCTGCAATCGAGCTTGCGCTTCAGCGCGCAGACCGAGCAGCGCCTCGCTTGGCTCGGCAACGACGTTGCCGAATGACTGTAAGGGGCGCGCTTTGGCGGTCCAGAGATCGCCTTGAATTAGATGCGCGAGGCGGTAGTTTGGATGCTGATCAATAAGCTGCGCCACGGTTTTCGCGGCCGCGTCTAACTGCGCGGAACGGATTTCACGCAACGCTTTAATCACGAGTGCTTCAGGGTCGATGCGCCCGGTGAGCGCGATGCCGGTTGCGCCGAAGCATTGCGCGCCCACAAGAACGCCGAGCGCCGCGAAGCGTGCAGACGCAAGCGAAGCTCGCGAGACTAGACGCGCACTTCGACGGTGGAGGGTGGTGAGACACAACATGAACTGCGAATCTAGCGCGCCGCGATCTGAGCGTTAGCCCGAACGCTCACGCGAGATTTTCCAATCTCCGTTTTCTTTGATGAGCACTAGTGTTTTGCGCGAGCGCGTGTTGAGTGTGTCCGAACTATAGTTTTGGCGGAAGGTCACGCGCGCTTCGGTGGCTGAAACCATTTGAATCGTCGGATCAACGACATCGACGTTGATCCGCTTTGGCGTTGTGACGCGTTCTTTGCGCGCCTCGGCCCAGGCGCTACGCGACTGTTTGCCTTCGGGGTCGAATGATTTGGCGTATGAGGCCAAGTAGGCGTCCGCGTTGCGCGCTGACCAAGCTTTAGACCAACGAGACACGGCGGCAAGAATTTCCGGTTTCGGATCGGAAGCGGCTGGTGCGGGGGGCGCGGCAGTTGGTGTTGCCGCTGCAGGCGGTGCCGGAGGCGACGCTTTTGTTGCGACAGAAGGCGCTGCCGGTGTGGGCGCAGCCGCCGCGCCAGCTGGCGCGGGCGTCGCGCTCTTTGTGGGAACCGCGCTCGCTACTGCAGCAGCCGCAACCGCTGCAGTCGCAACACTCTTTGGAGCAACGTTAGCCTTTGGTGATGTCGAGAACAGATCGCGCACTAGATTCAACTTCGTCGCGGCAGCATTGTTGCCGCGATCCAGTTGCAGCGCTTTGTCATAGGCTTGGCTTGCGAGCTTGGCGTAAATGTCGCCTAGGTTTTCATGAGCTGTCGCATAGCTAGGATGCGTTTGTATCGCCAGCTCAAGCGCAACGCGTGCTTTTTCGAACTGTCCTTTTGAGCTGTAGAGCACCGCCAAATTGTTGTATGGCTCAGGCAGTTCTGGATAGTCCTCGGTCAGCGCTTGAAACGTTGTGATCGCATCATTCGTTTTGCCGAGTTCAGATTGCGCGAGGCCGCGAATGAAGCGCGCAACCGCGTCTTTCGGTTTCGTATTTAGAAAAGCGTTTGCGCGGTCAAGCGCTTGTTGAGCTTGCCCGGCTTTTAGCAGCCGATTCGCCTCTTGGAGCTCGGCAGGTTGCGCAGACGCGACGCCAAGTTGCAGCGCGACTGCAATTGCAGTGAGTTGAAACAAGTTTTTGCGAATGCGACTCATAGCATTCAAACAACCCGCAGATCGCGACAACATCCGACACTCCTCGTAGATTAGCCCTCGATTTTAGTATGGTGCCTGATAGCGGGCTGCGAAGTGCGGGCGCAATCTAATCTCACCACGCTAGCCGTGTGTGTTTTCAAGTCGCGCTAAGGTGTTGTCGATTAGTGCGCGCGCAATCGAGACCTGCGGAGGCAATTGTGGCAACGACGATTGCGTAAACCATTGTGCGTCAGCAATTTCTGAAGTGTCCGGTCGCAGCTCGCCGCTGGCGTATTCTGCGCTGAACGCAATCATTAGACTGTGAGGAAAAGGCCACGATTGCGACGCGAAATAGCGAAGATCTTTCACTTCGATGCCAACTTCCTCGCGAACCTCACGATGAACTGCGTCTTCCGCAGACTCTCCCGCCTCCAAAAAGCCGGCAAGTGCGCTGTAGCGTCCGGGTGGAAAATTCACGTTTCTAGCTAGAAGAATCTCGTTGCCGCGCGTTACCAGGCACATCATCGCGGGCGAAATGCGGGGGTACGCGGTCAGACCGCAAGCGCCGCAGCGCCGCGCGCGCTCCTTCTCGGCTCGTTCGGTCGGTGTACCGCACGCGCCGCAGAAGCGGTGGCTGCGGTCCCATTCGCTGAGCTGTATCGCGCGACCCGCAATGGCCGCTAGGTCATCGGGTAAGCGACCGAACAGGGCGCGCAAGCCGACCCAGCTCGCACCTTCTGGCGCCTCCGCAGCTCCGTGAACCGAGTGTGCGTACACAGATAATCTCTTATAGCGTCCAATATATTGGGGTAAGGGACTCAGTAAGTCAGTTTTCGAGAACAAATCAGATTGGCGATCATCGACCAATATCTCGGACTTTCTAACGATAATGTTGATCGCGTTTTCAGGCGACGCCGCATCAAAATCGTTGAACGCGCCGTCAAAGTCACCAGGTGTTTTCAGCATGCGACGTACTTTACACAAAGTCGACTTCCATTTCGGATTCTAGATACCGCTCGTCGGGCGAGTTTGCGCCGTGGCGACGCGAAGTCGGGGAAAGCGCTGTGCCGAAATTCGTCGGTTTACGGCGACGATTTACGCTGGTTTCGTCCCGCGGATTTCGCTTCGAGTAATGGTTAGCGGTACCTACGTCTTAAGAATCAATGCTTAAGGCGTGCTGAGCTTCAAAGACAGGAGTGCGTTGTCGCGAAGTCGCGTGCTTGAAGACTGACCAGAATTGTCTGGAAGCTTATCCTGCATCGCATGACTGTGTCATAAACCTTTGATTTTTCAAACCTTTTCGCTTCAACAAGTGTTTGACGCTGTCGGTACAAACCGGATACATTCCGCTACTGTAGCGCGCATCGCACGCGTGGCTGCACATAAGTCGGGATTTGCAACAAGCAAACATTTGGGGTGGTGATAGTGAAAAATTTGATCGAAACGGCGCTTGGGCGCGCCGTTAATCTTGTTCACGGTAAACGTGTGGCGTGTACAGCTGTGTCCGTCGGACTAGCACTAGCAAACTTGTTGTTGCCGAGCTTAGCCGACGCACAAGTGTGTGCAGTCCCGGGACGTGACGGACCGGCAACGTTGTCAGCCGCGACGATCGTTAACACCTACTACACCGGTGGAGCCGCAACGCTTAATGCGGGTTCAACCTCACTCACCCTCGGAACTCAGCGTACCGGCAACGATGGAAACGGCGTCGCGGTTGCCGTCACGCCACCTGCGCCGGGCGATTTGTTGCTCATTATCCAGATGCAGGGTGCGGAATACGATACGAATAACGACAATCGCTACGGCGACGGAGTTGGCACTGCAGGCACGATTGGCGACACCACAACCTCGGATCCTGCCCGAGGCTTTCTCAGCAACGCAAACTTCCGCGCCGGTTTACACGAGTACGTACGAGTAGAGGCTGTCGCAGGAACCGCGGTTACGATTCGCGGGACGGGTGCGACGAATGGATTGCTGAACGAGTATCGGCAGGTGACCGCGGCGGGAAGCTTTCGTCAGACCTATCAAATCGTACGCGTTCCTCAGTATTCTTCTCTCACGCTTACCCAGCAAATCGTGGCGCCAGAATGGGACGGCACTACTGGCGGCGTAGTCGCAATCGACGTCGCAGGTACTCTCAATTTCGGTACGTTGCCCGGCGGTGTGACGTCCCACATTAACGTTGCACGTCGCGGCTTCCGTGGCGGCGGAAGCTCAAATGATGCAGCGACAACTGGGTCGTCCGAATACGTTTCGAGCTCCACGCAATCCGGCAGCAAGGGCGAAGGTATTTCGGGCACGCCTGCGAACGTTCAAACATCCATTCTCGGGTCGGCTACGGCCCTCGCGGTTGCTAACGCGGCAGTCGGGACCAGCGGCGCTGCCTACGTTGGCGGCGACAACGCGCGTGGCGCACCGGGCAATGCCGGCGGCGGTGGAACGGGGCATAACGCAGGCGGCGGCGGTGGTGCCAACGGCGGAATCGGCGGCAACGGCGGACGTACGTTCAGTGGCGATGGCTCACGCGACGTCGGCGGATTTGGCGGTGGGTCGCTTGCAGCGTCCGTAAGTCGTGTCGTGATGGGCGGTGGCGGTGGCGCAGGCGACATTAACAATGCGACTTCACCTGGCTCCTCCGGCGGTCGAGGCGGCGGCATTATTTTTGTTCGTGCTGGTGCGATCACTGGCGCGGGCGTCTTGGCCGCAGATGGACAACGCGGTGTTGACGATAATTCCGACACTGGACGCGATCCCGGAGGCGGCGGTGGCGCAGGCGGATCGGTTGTTGTGTACGCGAATAGCGGTCAAGGCAACGTATCCGCAAGCGTGCAGGGTGGTACTGGCGGCAACGCAAATATTGATACCGCTGGCGTCGCGCGAACCACTGGCGAAAGCGAAGGGCCGGGCGGTGGCGGTGGCGGTGGCGTGGTTTTGTTCAATTCTGCGGCCGGAGCAGGCACGCCCGCATCTTCGACGACGGCCGGCGCTTCGGGCACGTCGCAGTCCGCTAATAATGCGGTGCCAAGCCTTGGCCTGAACAATATCGCTAGCGGCGGAGCGGTTGGCAGCACCGCGAGTTCGACCTACGACTCCACGAGTGTTCCTGGAGTTGACAGTGGCGCAATTTGCTTGCCACAGCCAACGGTTACCAAGACCACGTCCACACCTGCCTCTTCCGGCGCGGTGTTGGCGGGCAGCGCAAGTAGCTACACGATTAGCGTCAATTTCCCAAGCACCAGCGGTGGTGCCAGCGGTGTTCAATTGTTTGATCCGCAGCTCGGCTTGACGTCGACTTTCACCGTAGGAGCATCCGCATCAGGCTTTACGTCGGTACCTGCAGGATGTGCGACACGAAGCGCAGTTTCGAACCCAGCAGCTGGGGCAAATGCAAATGTCCTCGCGGGTGACTGGCAGGTACTACCCGGCTGTACTTTGAACTACACCTTTCCCATCGTCATTGGTTCTACAACGCCGTCTGGCACTTATCAGAACGACGCTGGAGTCCAGTATCTTGACCCAACACGTTCGACCGCGGGGCGCGTCGTAAGTAACGCAACGGCTGGCGTGGCGAACCCGGCAGGTACGCAAACGACCTATCAGACTGGTTCTACTCCGAACGTGCTGGGCGCGAACTATGACGGAAACCTCGCCGGAAACACTGGCGAAAACATTCTTGTCGCTGCGCTGGAACCGGCGCTGAGTTTGGCCAAGACTTCGACGCCTGCGGCGTTTACGGTGGGGGTAGCGGCGAGCTACACGTTGACGCTGACGAACACGGGCAATGCGGCGACGACGGCGGCCTCGACGGTGACCGAC
>JAAFIS010000019.1 GCA_013298695.1 Betaproteobacteria bacterium | reverse complement strand
CCTCGCTCAAACCCGCATCCAGCCTTGGCTGGGGCGGGTTTTTCTTTTAGAAAATTGAAAATCAAAATAGCAGCATCTGGTCGGCGTTGACCTTTTTTTCTTGAAATAGCGGCAGGCCGACGAGGATTTTCATGCTCGCAAACTGCTTTTCTGTGACGGTCAACATGCGAACGGAGCCCTCGGGTGGCAAATTTGCAACAACGCGAGCGCTGTGTTTTTCCTCCGCGTCGCGGCTTGCTACGATGCGCCCGTACACGCTGTATTGAATCATGTCGAAGCCATCGTTGAGCAAAAATTTTCGGAACTGAGCGTAAGCGCGACGATCCTGTTTGCTGACGACGGGCAAATCGAAAAAGACGAGCATACGCATGAATCGTCTCGTTTCTGCACTCATGTTGCGGGTGAAAAGGTGTCAACGTTCATGCTGGTGTTGCGCAAGCCCCTGCAAACGCGGCAACTCAAACAGCGATTCCGAACCTCCGTCAAAAATTCGCGCGAGCGATTCGGCTGCGTGCTCGATCGACGACAACACGCTCATCACGCCGCGTGGCATCGCGACGTCCACATTCAACAACGAGACGAGCGCGGCTTTATCGGCGGGTGTGAGATCAAATAGTTTTTCCGCGTTCGACGCGCTTCCAGATTGTCGAATTGCTCGCGCCACGTGCAAATCGACGACGGGTCGATAGGGTTCAATCAAGTCGTCCGCAAGGTTAAATGCGTTTTGTTCGCTGTCGTGAAATAAACCAATCGAGGGCAACATGCCGTGCGCCACCAGCGCGCGAGCACACGCACCGCGCATCACCGCGTAGCCATAATCGAGCGCCGCGTTGACCCACGATTCCTGCGCACGCACGAAGCGTCGCCCAAAAAGCTCAGGAAAGTAAACCGCTGCCGCCTGCGCTTCCAGATTTTCTGGGTCACCCGAGCGCACGCGCCGTGCATAGCTCGCCAGCCGCTGCGCTGCGTCACATTCGCACGCGCGCAATACGAACACTTGATTGTTGATCTTCGCTTGCACCACGGTCGCCCATGCGCGTTTTGCGGTCGGTTTATCGATGGCAAGCTGCAAACGCTGCATGCGCACTGTGCGGCTGTGTTGCAAGAACGGCAACAACACGCCATTCGGTTGATGATTGTCGCCAGTGGAATAGAGCGCAATACCGTACTCACCGCACGCAGACAGCACCGGATGCGTAACCGTAATTTCGCGATGCGCGAGCACGATCACCGCAATATCTTCAAGCGGCACAAATGCCGTATGCTCCTGTTCAATCGCAAGCGAAAAATGCTCACGCTTGAGCTTTGCAGGTTTTGAGATGACGACGCTACGCCAGGTCACCACGTTTCTCTGGTTTGGCGGTGTAGCGGTTGCCTAGAATGTCGATATGGATTAGCTCGATACTGGTCGCGGACGTAATCCTGCGACGAAAGTACTTTCTGTCGGGCACAGGCGTGTCGTGTTTGCGCAAAGTGAGCGGTCCATCTGACTCATACATAACGAAATATCCTTCGAATCGTTCTTTTTCGAAGTCGACGATCAGGTAGTCATTTTTATAAACCTGCGCGATCTCGACCGCATCGTCTGGTGCGGCCTCGACCCCAATTACTTGTTCGCCCCCTGCGCCGTAAGTCGGAATGAATAAATAACCTTTTTTCGTTTTATACAAAATCACTGCGGTCATTTCACCCAATGATGCAATTCCATTTCGTACGCGAAGCCCACTGCTTTGAGTTTCAGCAATCGTCACCTTTCGAATGATCGGCGCAGTTTTCCCTGGCGCACTTGGTTTGCGAAACGGATTGTTTGGGTCACCAAACGCTTTCTTTACGTCATATCCAAAAATGGCAAGGCGACGCTTCAATGCCTCAATCAGCGGCTTGTTCCTGCCATTTGCCTCGACAATCGCCTCGATTTTCTTTTCGGTCAAATCAACTAACGCAATGCGCGTCAAAACAGTGTTCTGCTCGCTCTGGTGAACGCGCGCGATGCCCGCTTTGTGAATCTCTCCTCCCCGCTTTCGTTTAACAGCCCTCGAAACGAGCACCGGCCTAATCGCCTCGTGAGCCACCTCGTCATAATTTGCAAAATCAAACTCTCGAACCTCGCCTCGTTTCGTCCGATACGTTCTTCCATCGGGCGACAGCCGCGCCATGACTTCCTGATGAAAGTGTCCCGTTTCAAAGGGTTCGGGAAAGTGCTGTGTAAGGTACCCGTTATGTTCTTCGGGCGTAACGACTACGCCAGTTTCAGTAGAAATGATTTTGCTGTCACGCTCAATGAAGCGTTCTCGTGAGCGATGAAAGTCATTCACTCTTTTAATCAATTGTGGCGTGGCGGCCGCGATCACGCACGCGTCGATGGCGTGATGAAGATCGCTCTCCTCCCGATTTTTGTTTAACCCCCACAGACCGCGTAGCATTGCGGTAACGCCCCCCTGCGGCGTGCGAACGCGAGCGCGTTCGAAATACTCACGCTTAAGTTTCGCTGCGTCGTCGGGCAATATGTTTTCGTTCTCCGCAATCGCTCCTCCGGCAAAGAGCAGTCGCTCTCTGACCATTTGCGCGAATAAACGAGTGGCATAACGTGTATCCACGAGATTGCGGGCGATGAATTCATCTTCATTGAGTTCACGCAGTAACAATCGGGCTTTCTTGCGTTCGCTCATGGTCGCGCACGCGGCGATATCGAATTCAAACTGCCGCCAGCGCGCCGCGTCCGCACCAAACCATTCAAACGGTGTGCGATCCGATTTACGCTGGTTTTCACCTGCGAGCACGAGCACGACGTTGTCGAGACTGTTGTCGCCGGTTCGTGAGCGCGGAAGTATGTGATCTTCTTGCGCGTAGTTATCCTCCGCGAGAATGTCGTCAAGCCGCAGCTCTCTCCCCGTGTAAATGCAGCGCTGACTCTGTTCGTTGTACAGACGCACCTTACGCATTAATCGCGCCGTTGCAGTCGCTTGCGGGTAGTCGTGCTGAAACTGCTTTACGCGCTGTTCGTTACTGTCTTTGCGCGCTTTGTTCTCTTTCTCAATTTTCTTGCGCTCCTCGCCAGACTTCGAAAGGTCGCGCGCCATTTCAATGTGCACACGATCCGGCGATCCGTAAACTTCGATGATTGCGTTGAGTACCTTTCTCGCTTGGTTAAAGCTGCGCGCCACAATCGGATTGGCCAAGTCTTTGTAGCGACGCTCGACGTGCCCGGTTGGTTTGCCCGTCCGCACATCAATCCGCCGATGCAAATAGTGCTCTAGCTCCGGCAAGAGGCGTTTGCGCTCTTTTGATGCTCGCATGCTGTGGTTGTAAGGCGGCGTACTCCTCGCACAAGCGTCGCTGTACATCAAACCCGCTTCTAAGCCTTTACGGATATTGCGTTGAGCTAGGAAGCTGAGATGACCAAAAGTGGTTGTCACCACATTACATAAAGCGGCAGTCTGCTCGCTCGTGAAATCTAGCGATTCCAGAGACCGAGCAATCTCGGCGTCCGTGTAGTTGGTCGTGAGAGCATGAAAAATCGCATCGATACGCTCCGTCGCTTGCAACCCTTGGCTTGAAAGTGCCTGTTTCCACGCGACCTGCAACGAATCCCAAAGCTCTGGCGAGCGAGTGGCAATTGCCTTGCGCAATTTGTGCCATCCAGGCAAACGAAATACACGATCCTTTTCCGCGACTTGCGGGTCTGAGTATTGAAGCAATACCTTTGTCTCTGCCTCTAGCTCAATCGCAATGTCGATCGTTGTTTTCTCTTCAATGACAAATTGCCATTGTCCGTCCGGCCACTCATTGGCAGGCACTGCTGCGCGAAGCTCCGCTAGCGTCAGCGGCAGTCCCGCTTCGGCACACTTAACGATGGGGATAAAACGTGCGCCTTTTAGCAAGCTCGCCTTGCCCGTCTTAGCGTCAAGTGTTTTCAGCGCGTAGCCAGCAGGAAAGAAAGCGCTCTTTCCGTATTGAAGTGGCAATCGCGTATCTGATTCTTGATCGCGGGTAACCGGCGAAGTTTGCTTTTTCTGTGCGCGAAACCGCGAGTTAGTTGAGAGATTCGTGAGCGTGCGAAGCTGCGCGTAGGTTAAATCGCCTGCGGTGAGCTTGCGAATTAATTCCTCCTTTTTGTTCTTTCGCTGCTTCTTATCTGTAATGCCTCGTAGTGCGGCTTCGTAAAGTGGAGTGGCGACGTCACCTTCGACACAAGTGATTAAGTCAGAGCCGTCTTTTACCGTTGCCCGATAATCCAAATCCTTAAAGCGAGTGACTCGCCAGTCGCGTGACCAGTTCGCGCTTTGGCACAGCGCGTCGCGTACTTGTGAAAACGTCACCTCGTCAGTGAGATACGGCAAATTTATGACTGCGTTGCGCTC
>JAAFIS010000018.1 GCA_013298695.1 Betaproteobacteria bacterium | reverse complement strand
TAGGCACCGCTCGGAACGACTGGGAGAAAGTGCGGCTTGTCGGCGACGAGGATGTGTTCGTCTTGAAAAACGATTCGTTCTTCGAACGGAATCTTGTTTTCGTTTTCGACGGAGCGGGCGTAGGTGTATTTCGCATGCGCACGAGGCGGTTCGTCTGCGCGCGCGATCAGAGAGGTTTGTGCATCACGAATCTCGCCGTTATCAAAACGACGTTGCCAGGTTTCACGATTGATATGCGGGAAACAAGCTGCGAAAAAATCGAGCAGGATTGGCCATGCTTCTACGTCGCCAGGAAGCGCAACTGTACTTTTGTTGACGAGATTGTTGCTTGAGTCGTTCATGGTTCGACAAGCTCACCACGAACGGTGGTGATTGGGGGCACGGCGCTCACCCTCGATCCGCTCGTGGTGATCCCGCGTCTGCGCACGGGAGTAAACGCCGCGCTCATACTCGCTCCGCACGTGGTGTTCCCGTGTCTGCGCACGGGAGTAAACGCCGCGCTCACCCTCGCTCCGCTCGTGGTGATCCCGTGTCTGCGCACGGGAGTAAACGCCGCGCTCACCCTCGCTCCGCTCGTGGTGATCCCGTGTCTGCGCACGGGAGTAAACGCCGCGCTCACCCTCGCTCCGCTCGTGGTGAGCTTGTCGAACCATGCACTGATTCTCAAGATTCGTAGTTCGAATCAAACTGAATCTCGCAACCGTCTGGCACGCGCAATGCGCCATTCGCCATCCGCTTCACCTTCATACACCTGCTCTTCGGTCGTTTCCGTTTCACGCAATTTCGTATCTAGCGCGATACGATTGTCAAACACGAAACATTCGCCTTGCCAATCGCGTTCAGCGTCTTTCATCGTGGCGAAATAGTTCAGTATGCCGCCGTCAAGCTCGACAACGTTCAAGCCTTTGGTTTTCATCCACGGCGCGACGCGTTCGCAGCGAATGCCGCCGGTGCAATACATCGCAACCGTTTTGCCTTCGCGTTTCCACTCATCTACATGCGACTCGACATAGTTAGAGAAGTCGCTGAAATGCGAAACCTTCGGATCGACCGCATTCGCGAATCGACCCAAGCGGTATTCGAAACTGTTGCGATTATCAATTACCACCACGTCGTCTCGACCGATGAGTTCACGCCACACGTCAGGACTCACCGCAGTGGTGCGCTCGCCGAAAACGGATTCATCCACATCGCCAAACGCAACGATGCGATCTTTCACCTGCACTTTCATGCGGCCAAACGGTGGCGTTTTGCATTCGCTTCGCTTGAATGAAAGCTCCGCAAAACCCGTAACGGATCGTAACCCTGATTCGAATTCGGAAACGTTTTGCTCCAGGCCTGCAACAGCTCCGTTAATGCCTTCACCCGCGACGGTGACGCTGCCCGTTAGCTTTGTGCATAACCGTTGCACCCGATGTGCAATTTCAGCGGCGTCTGGGATGCGCACAAAGCGATAAAAGGCGGAATGAACGATTTGCATACCCACTATCTTCGCGAGTTGTCGCAACGCAGAAATAAAGTATCGTTTACGGGCCTAAAGATCACATTGCAAAGGAACTATGGATTGTTTTTTCAGCTATCGATATCAGCTTTTTTGCCGAGTTAAGCCCAACTAAATCGAGCGAAACAGCGACGTGCCAATCAATGTGCGTTCGGAAAATCTACTGGGAACGGAAGCGACTGGAATTCGATGCCTTCTTCGCGCAACTCTTGCGCGGTTTCCGCGTCAGCACGTCCACGAATGCCACGATGCGGTTTATCGCCGTAGTGCATCGCTCGTGCTTCGTCGGCGAACTTTTCCCCTACGTACTCGGTATTTTCGCGCACATTTTTCGCGAAAGATTGCACCGCGCCGACCAACTTTTTGTAATCTTCGCTCGCGATAAACTCACCGCCGGTGTCGCGTGATTTTGCGACTTCGAGCTCGTGCTGCGCTTTTTCTGAACTGCGCTCGCGATCACCACCAACGCCTCCGACATTAATACGCGGCGCATGCAATTGACGTTCGATTTTTTGTGAACCACAAATCGGGCACTCAACCAGACCGCGGTCGCGTTGATTTTCAAAATCAGCGGGTGAGGAGAACCAACCTTCGAAGGGATGTTTGTGTTCGCATGCGAGGTTATAAACAATCATGAGCTAGATTATCCGTGAACAAGAGGACCTGCCTCGAATATGTGGATCGCTTCAACTAGTTCAAGAAGAAAGTCCTACTCGCACCCGCTTGCCGGTAATCGCGACACCGCGGATGGCGGTCGCAAAATTCGCGTTCGGATCAGTAGTGAATCTTGCCGTCTCGTCCCACAACCGTCAGCTCTACAAATTGCAACGCATTGTGATCATTCGGGCCGAAATCGAAGCGAAAACCGTCCATATTCGCGTCGCGCATGCCTTCAAACGCACGGACGAGCGCCTCGCGTGACGCGTCTCCGCCGCGGCGTAGCGCTTCAACCACCACCCGAGCCGCAAAAAACCCTTCAAGACTCGTATAAGAAGGCTCCTCGCCCTGCGCTTTGATGAGTTTCTGGTATTCCTGAACCCAAGGGTAGCGTTGCGCCCAAGGTGACGGCATCACTTGCGAAATGATCACGCCATTTGCATCTTTGCCAAGCGCTTTTACCAGCGACTTGGTGCCTACGAACGAAACGTTTGCGTAACGCGTGAGCAAGCCTTTCGCCTTGCTCTGTTTGATGAACTCAGCGCACGAACCATACGTGCTGACCATGATGATCGCGTCTGGCTTCGCTGAAACCATAGCATTCACCGCTTTAGCCACGTCGTTGCTGTTGCGCTCGACGGTCGCGGTTGTAAATACGTTCATGTTGCGCGACTTCAGCGCGCGCGTCACGCCGGACAATCCCGCTTGCCCATAAGAGTCGTTTTGGTGGAACACGGCGATGGTTTTCACGCCGTCTGACAACAGTTGCTTGACCAACAATTCAGTTTCGTCGTTGTAGCTCGAGCGCACGTTAAACACGTAACGATTAAACGGCTCGCGCAAACCCATCGCGCCGGTAAACGCGCCGAAGAACGGAATCTTTGCCTCGGTGGCAATAGGGATAGACGGCAAGCTGGTAGGTGTACCCACATAGCCAAACAACGCGTGGACGTCACCATCAGCAACAAATTTTCGAGTGTTTTCAACGGCACGATTTGCTTCGTAGCCGTCGTCGAGTGTACGAAGCACGATTCTCTTGCCCTTGACGCCGCCCTGCGCGTTCACCATATCGAAATAAAGCTGCGCACCCAATCGCATTTCGCGCCCGAGTTCAGACGCTGGGCCAGTTAGCGCAACCGATTGACCCAGCACAATCTCCTGTGCGGAAACCGCGGACAACATAAATGCGGAAGACGTAACGACACTGGCAAAACTCAACGCACAAAAAAACGAACGCAACACGCTAATGAACTCCAAAAATGATGACGGAAGGCGAGGGGTTCTGGTCAAGACCGAGACGCCTCGTTTATTTTACAACTCTAGACAGCACTGCCCATTTCACTGGGGAGCATAGTCAATAAACTATGTTATTGATAGCTATCAAAATTATGTGGTAGCCCCGCTAAAAACGAAGATTACGAAGCAAAGCAACTTTGAACCTTAGAGCACAAGACAAATGAGCAAATCGTGTGCCGAACTTCTCGTGCCAACGCACTAGTAGCGCACTTTTCCGTCCTTTCCCAACACGGTAAGCTCGACAAACTTCGACGCGTTGTGTGAATCCGCACCGAACGACGCAGTGAAACCGCCGAGATCAACGTTGCGCAAACCTTCAAGCGCGCGAATCAACGCATCGCGCGACGTATCGCCGCCGCGGCGAAGGCCTTCCACCAAAAGCTTCGCTGCGATGTAGCCCTCAAGACTGGTGTAAGAAGGCTCCGCGTTCGATGCCTTAAGTGCGCTCAGGTATTCCGAAATGATCGGATATTTTTTTGCAGTCGGCGGCGGCATGACTTGCGAAATCATTACGCCATCTGCCTCTGGCCCAAGCGCTTTAGCAAGCGCGCGAGTGCCGACAAATGACACATTGACAAATTGTGACTGTAGCGACTTGGCTTTCGCCTGTTTAATGAACTCCGCGCACGACGCGTAAGCGCTGATCATCACGATCACCTCTGGTTTAGCCGCCACGATCGTTTCAATCGCCTGCTGGACGGCGACGGTGTTGCGCTCTACCGTTGCCTTTGCGTGAACCTTAAGATTTCGTTTCGCGAGCGCGCGCTCAACGCCCGCGAGCCCGGCTTGTCCATACGAATCGTTTTGATAGAACACCGCGATCTTCGTCGATCCACTTTGCGTCATTTGCCTCACGATGGCTTCGGTCTCGTCAAAGTAGCTCGCGCGCACGTTGAACACATATCGATTCGGCGGTGACCGCAACAACTCAGCACCGGTAAACGCTCCGAAGAACGGGATCTTTGCTTGAGTGACGATAGGCAGCGCAGCAGCACTGGTCGGCGTGCCGACGTAGCCAAACAGTGCCAGCACGTCGCCATCCTCAACAAACTTCTTGGTGTTCGCCTCAGCGCGTGCTGGCTCATAGCCGTCGTCAACGGTTCGCAGCACGATTTTCTTTCCGCGTATTCCACCCGCTGCGTTAACAGCGTCGAAATAAAGCTTGGCTCCGAACTGCATTTCTTTGCCTAGCTCCTGCGCTGGGCCGGTGAGTGCGACCGATTGTCCGAGCACGATTTCTTGAGCATAAATCGCCGTCGTGGATGAAATCAAAGCTAGCCCGGCACACGCGCCAATCGCGCAACGTAAACGATTCAAGTGTTTCTCCCGATGTTCTTAGTCCTACATCGCAGCATCGCTCCGGGTGAATTCTTGTTCGGAGCTGGTTTATGCGAATGTCATAACCGATTGTAGGCGAGTCAGATCAGGATTTTCTTGGAGGAAAACCAGACACCTCGAAGGGAAACACGAAAACCCCTCAATTTTGAGAGGCAGCTTGAAGTTTGGCGCTACTTAATAACCCGCGCGTCAAGCGCAGAAAACGCGAGCCGCATTTCGCTGCCGGCCTCGAGCGTCGCTTTCGCGCGAGGCAAGAAAACGAAAAGCTCCCCCGCTGACGAGTCGACGACGAGCTCAACGCCTTTGCCCACGAACGCCGACTTCTTGACCTTCACGTGGAGAGCAGGCTGGCCACGATCGTCGCTCACAACGTCGAACACATCGGGACGCAGCGCAATTTTGGCAGGGCCGACGTCAAACGGGGCATTAATTGCAAACGTCGCGTCACCCAAACGTACATTCGATTTACCGTCTGTAACCGAGGTGACTTCGCCAGTCAGCACATTCGCTTCAGATAGGAAATCAGCGACAAACGCCGTGCGTGGTTCGAAGAACAGTTGGTTCGGCGAACCCGCCTCCGCGATGTGACCTTTGTCCATAACGATGATGTGATCAGATACCGCCATCGCCTCTTCGCGGTCGTGCGTTACGTACACACAGGTGATTGCGAGGCGCTGTTGCAGCTCACGAATTTCTTCGCGCACGTGACGACGCAATTTCGTGTCAAGGTTCGAAAGGGGTTCGTCAAACAACAGCACCGCCGGTTCCAGCACCAGCGCGCGCGCAATCGCAACCCGTTGCTGTTGTCCGCCTGACAACTCAGAGGGCAGACGATCTTCATAGCCGTTCAAACCAATGAGTTTCAGCGTGTCGTTCACCTTCGCCGCGACTTGCGCTTTCGCCATCCCTTGTACGGTTGGGCCGTAGCCAACGTTATCCATCACACTCATGTGCGGAAACAGCGCGTAGCTTTGAAACACTAGAGACACATTTCGCTGCGACGCCGATTGTGCGGTTACGTCTTTGCCGCCCAACATGATCTGCCCCTTGGTCGGCAGTTCGAGTCCAGCCACCATGCGAAGCGTGGTGGTTTTTCCGCACCCCGAGGGACCAAGCAGAGTCACTAGATCGCCATCTTCAATGCGAAACGAAACGCCTTTCACAGCGGGCTCGCCGGTGCCGTAATCCTTCACCACGTTGATGAATTCGAGGGTGCCTTTTTTTGTTGCTTGTGTCATCTTTGTTTTCTCCGAATTCGTATGTGATTAACCTGCGACAGCAACGGGACCGGTCGACGGAGCGATTGCAGTTCGCCGACCGAGCTTTCTCGTGCCCACGAGCCACTGCACGAAGATGATCGCAACCACCATAATCAAAATTAGCACGGCGCTGTATGCAATTGCTACACCGTAATCGCCATTGCCGACACGTCCCAAGATATAGGTTGTCGCGAGCTCGGTGTCGCCTGAAACCAAGAAAATGATCGCGCTGACGGTTGTCATTGAGCGAACGAAGCCGTAGATCAATGCGCCGATCACGGCAGGTTTCAAAAGCGGTAATAACACGCGCCGGAAGGTCGTGACGCCTTTCGCGCCGAGTGTCGTGCTCGCTTCGTCGAGCGATTTATCCAACTGCGAAAGTGCCGCGATACCACCGCGCACGCCGACCGGCAAATTGCGGAAGACGAAACAAAGCACGATGATCAGCCCGGTGCCGGTGATCTCAATCGGTGGCACATTAAACGCGAAGATGTAGGCCACGCCAATCACGGTGCCAGGAATCGCGAACGACAGCAGCGTTAAAAATTCGAACACGCGCTGGCCTTTAAATGTTGTTCTCGCAATCAGGTACGCGGAGAGAATGCCCACGATTGCAGTCAGCGGCGCGGCTGCTAGCGCGAATTGCACCGTGTTGCCCAATGAGTGCCACGCAGCGCCGGTGAAATGCCAACCATTCACGCCGTGTTCAATCGCGAAACCTTTCACGAAATGCTCAAGCGTGAAGGTGTAATCACGTCCCCAAGTTTTCACGAACGCACCGACGATGCTCATGCCGTAGAGTACGACCGTAAGCGCGAGCCACGGAACACCAACAATGATTGCAGTTCGCCTGACACCGTCCGGCAGCGGGCTTGGCAAGCCAGTATCGCCTTTGCCTGACACGGTAACGAAACTTTTCTTCGCGGTGGCGCGTTGCTGCAACCAAAACGCAAACAAGGCAAACGACAACAAAATGATTGAGTACACCGCCGCTTTGCCTTGATCGAGTTGCGCGCCGACGATCGCAAAATAAATTTCGGTAGACATCACCGCGAAACTGCCACCGAGCAATACCGGGTTCCCAAAATCTGCAATCGATTCGATGAAGCCGACGAGGAATGCGTTTGCGAGCCCCGGCGCCATCAACGGGAGCGTCACGTAGCGAAACGTTTGCCAACGACTCGCATGCAACGATTGGCTCGCCTCTTCGAGCTGCGGGCTCACGCCTTCCACCACGCCAATCAATACGAGGAATGCAACCGGCGTGAACGCAAACAATTGCGCGAGCAACACACCCGGTAAACCATATATCCAGCGCGTGGGCGGAATGTCAAACGCCCAATACAGAAAATCGTTCACCGCACCAGCACGACCGAAGAGCAAAATCAAGGCAAGACCCACCA
Organism: Betaproteobacteria bacterium; assembly: GCA_013298695.1. Taxonomy (GTDB): domain Bacteria; phylum Pseudomonadota; class Gammaproteobacteria; order Burkholderiales; family Casimicrobiaceae; genus Casimicrobium. Next base: position 17,149 of record JAAFIS010000018.1, on the reverse strand, counting down.
CGAACGGCGGCGTGATGATGGGCAACACCGTGAGCAAGCGCAGCACTTTTTTGCCACGGAAATTCGAACGCGTCACGATCAGTGCGAGCATCAAACCCAAAAATGTCGTTCCTGCTGCGGTCAACAGCGCAAGCCACAAGGTATTCCAGGCGACGCCGCAACCGCTGCCACCCCAGAGGCAACTCAGCGTCAAGTTCCACATCTTCGGTTGTGCAAAACGTGTCCACAGCGCACCGAACGAAAGATTGCGATCTGCATCCACAAAGCCTTCGTAGAGCACGCGAACGACAGGAAAGAACACAAACATTACGACGAGCGAGGTCACCATCAACAAAGCGCAAGCAATAAAACGATCGCCCCGAAAGTAACCCATGCTTGCGATGCCATCGGCGCAAATCATCAAGAAGCCGAAGGTCACCAACATCGCACCCGCGCCCAGGCCGAATTGGCCACCCGTGATCTCAGGCATCATCGCGCTCAGGAAACCAAAGTTGTAACCGCGCGGACCAATCGCGAAACCCTGCGCGAGCACATAGAGCGCGCCCGCCGCGCCAATGAACACCACCATGCGCGCCCACGAGCGCACTGCGCCTTCGGCGGCAGTCGCTGCGTTCACCGGTTTCGCGTAAAGCCCTGCGGCTGCGAGCAACAAGACCGGAAGCAATATCAGCCAAGGCTTTGAAAAGTTCTTGATCTGCAACAGCGCGGGCGCCTGGTCTTTCCCACCAAATTTCGCCAACCAAGTAAATTCGTAGAACGAACTTTGCAGCGCGTACCACGGCACGAGCGTCAAGCCAGCGGCAACCAGCAACAGCGCGATGATTCGATAGCCCGACATGAGCTAGACCCCTTTTGTTCTTTGAAACTTTGTGACGACACGAATCCCGCTCGCCGCGTATGAAGCAATATAGCGCGAGCTGCGGAAGGCGCGCGGGGAGCTTGCCGTGTCGCAGCTACACGATGGTCAAGCCCGTCGCGAAGCTCGGAGCGAGCCGGGCGCGCGCTAGAACTAATCAAATTGCTTGATAACACACATGATGTACCGCAGATTTTATTGGGCATAGACCCCAAAAACGACGGCAGTCCATAGAACTCAAATTATCTATTTCGTCGCAAGTAATATAGGTTTTTCGTGCAGTATCTGGTTTACGTAACGGTGTTGGTGGCGCAACGCCCACGATCATTTCTTTGCTGCGACCCCTCGGACAGATCGAGCGGCTTCGCTTCGCTTTGGTCCAGCGATCAGCGGCGACGTATTGCGCAGCTCGCCAGAAAAAGCGAGCCGCCGTGAGATCGAGACGATGAGATCGATCGCGGTTTTAGTTGACGGCGTGGGCGGAGATCCAGCGCGGGTGTAGAGTCCAAGACTGATCGGCATCAGAGGCTTTGCCAGCATTAGCTCAGTGAGCTTGCCCTCTTCGATGCAACTTCGAAGCAGCGTCGGCGGCAACACGCCAACCATGTCCGTCGCTGCGATCAAATCAAGTGCGACGAAATAGGATCCACAATGCACCGCGGGTAGTGGCACCGGCAATCCATCGGCAAGAAATGATCGACTCACGATGTCGTCTGAGCTGTCGTGCGCTGTCATATAGAGCCAGGAGGCCGCGACAAGATCGCTCAGCGCGCGTGGTTTCGCCCCCAGTAAGGGATGCCCTGGACGCACGGCAATACGCATGTTGATTTCTGCGAGCGGGCGATAGTCAAGCCCTGCGTCAAGATTTATTCGCGTGCGCTGGGTGACTGCTAAATCCATCACCTCTTCACGCACCAAAGGTAGGAGAGCGCTGGGTGTAGTTTCAAGAATTCGAATTCGGGTTTTGGGACGCGCCTTGCGCAGACCTATTGCAAGTTCAGGTAACAACAGACTTGCACCTACCGGAGACAATCCGAGCGCCAGCAGCCCGCTGCCTTCGCTTACCGTTTTACGCGCCTCATCAGCCGCTTTGCGCAGCTCCGCTTCAGCTACTCGCGCATGCGAGAGAAATGCACGCCCCGCCTCCGTGAGAATCGCACCGCGACCGCTGCGCAACATGAGTGCAACACCCAGTTCTTCCTCAAGCTGCTGCAGCGCGCGCGATAACGCCGGCTGCGACATGCTGAGTTGTCGCGCCGCGCCGCGAATACTTCCCGCATCGACGACCGCAATGAATTGCTCGATTTTCTCTAACCGCATGTTCGCTGCTTGCTTTCCGAAATAGTGATGCATGAAATGCATCGGCTTGCTGCATCGCGCATCTTCCCACAAGCGCCACGCATCTGCAAACATTCGCGCATCGAACAAACCTCGTTTCATCCATCGCCAAGCGAGAGCATACGGCGCAACGCTGAGCACGGGGCACACGTCTACAACAAAGGAGTTCGCATGAATGATCTACATTTTTCTCGTCGCCACTTTTTGCAAACGAGCTGTAGCACAGCAGTCGCAGCGCTCGTGTACACGCAAAGCCCGTCAGCAAACGCGCAACCGAACGTCAACCAACTACGCATCCTTTGCAGCGGCCCCGCGGGCAGTATCCCCGACATCGTCGCGCGTCGAATTGCCGAGCAACTTGCAAGCAGCTATCCGCAAGGCGCGATCGTTGAGAACAAACCAGGCGCGGCGGGACAAATCGCGGTAAACGCACTGATGGCGTCGCCTGCAGATGGCTCGACGGTGCTGTTGGCGCAGGGTGCGGTCGCAACCGTCTATCCCTACCTATACACAAAACTCGCATACGACCCAATTGCCGATTTACAACCTGTGAGCCTCGCAGGCGAAATGACGCTTGCGCTCGCGGTCGGACCTGCGGTGCCTAACAACGTGAAAAGCACGAAAGATTTCGTTGCGTGGATGCGCGCCAACCCGAAGCTCGCAAATCTAGGTTCGCCGGGGACAGGCACCCTGCCGCACCTACTTCAGGCGATGTTGTTTCGCAGCGCAAACGTTGATTGGCAACACGTTGTGTACGCAGGCGGTCCGCCAGCAATGGTCGATTTGCTTGGCGGGCAGATCGCAGGACTTGTGCTACCGGAGGGGCTGTTTCGACAACACAAGGCGACTGGAAAACTGCGCGTGCTAGCGACCTCTGGTGAAAAACGCAGCAATTATTTTCCGGACGTGCCTTCGCTCGCGGAGGAAGGGTATCGCGACCTGATCGTGCGCGAGTGGTTCGCGTTCTTCGCCCCTGCACGCACGTCTGCGATCATGATCGAAGCAACGTCCAAAGCGTTGCGCGCGGCGATCGCGCGCCCCGAATTAGTTGCTGCGTTCGCAGAATCTGGAATGGCCGCTGCATCGACTACGCCTACGGCACTTACTCAAAGAATTGCGAGCGAGCAGCCGTATTGGCGAAACGTCATTCGCGCCACGGGTATCAAAGCGGAATGATGCAAACGAGGTTGAGCGCTAGCCGCACAAAGCAGACTGAGCGCAGCAGCTGGGACAACGCCGCTGCCGGCTGGGATCGTCACGCAGCACTGATTCGCGCGTGGCTGCAGGACGCAACACATCAGATGCTGGACGCGGCGCAAATTGCGCCTGACGCATACGTACTCGACGTAGCTGCTGGCGCAGGCGATCAAACGCTCGACATTGCGCGCCGCGTAAGCTCGAACGGCCGCGTGCTCGCCAATGACATCTCGGCAGCGTTTCTCGCACGAGCGAGTGCTGCGGCAGCGCGAGCTGGTTTCGCAAACGTCGCCACGCATTGCGCAAACGCTGAGTCGCTGGGACTAGCGTCAGCGCAATTCGACGCCGCCGTGTGTCGTATGGGATTGATGTTTTGCGAAAAACCTCTCCAAGCTTTACGTGAAATCCGCGCAACCTTAAAACCACACGCTCGCTTTTCTGCGCTCGTGTTTTCCGCACCCACCAATAATCCTTGCCTCACAACAACACTCGCTATCGCACGCAAGTACGCTGGTCTTGCACCATTGCAGTACGACGACTACTTCGCACCCGGCAGCTTGATGAGCTTGGGCGATCCGGAGATGATTGACAATCTGCTAGAACAAGCTGGGTTTGCGAGCATCGAAGTCAAACCGATCAACGCGCCGTTTTACGCACCCACTGTCGCCGATTACATCGAATTTCTGCGCACCTCTGCATCGCCCTTGATTGAGTTGCTCGCATCGCTCGACGAAACGATGCAGCAACATGCGTGGGATGAAATGCGAACGCAATTGCAAATGTTTACACGCGAATCGAATTGGCAAGGGCAAAACGAGTTATTGCTCTGTAGCGCGAGCCGTGGCGAGTAATCGCGACGCCGTTGCGGTCGCCAACTTACATCGCGAAACTGTAGGCGGCTGAGCTAGATGTAGCTCTGTAGGAAAAAATACAATTCACTCGAAAACTGCTCGCTCAGAATCGTATAGCTTTCTACGCGTATTCCCATCCTATAGAGAACGCATGGTACAAATAAATTAATTGTGTAACGTCATTTATTTCGGTCTAGCCTTATTCATACGGCGCTCGACGTAATTTTCTATTGGCTATACGGCACCTAAATTCAGAGTGTGGTTAAGAAGCTCATTGCGCCGTTGTTGCTTGTAGTTTTAATACACGACAGAATCCAGGAATCGTAGTTTTTACTGATTTTGGGCTTCATAAGAGCCTTTGCAATCAGGCATTCATGGCAAGCAATCATCCCATCGTCGCGAAAATCGCAGCCGATCTCGCAGCGCGTAGCGCGACCACACGCGCTGCGTACCTCAAACAAATTCAGTTGCAACGCGACGGTCGAAACGCGCGGCTGCGTGACCGACTGGCCGCCACCAATCTCGCACATGGCTACGCATCGCTTCCGAACGGTGACAAGCTGCGCGTGGTCTCCGAACCGGTGCCAATGCTCGCGATCGTGTCAGCGTACAACGATGTACTCTCCGCGCATCAGCCGCTCGAAAACTATCCGCAGATCATTCGTGAGGAAACGAGGAAGTTCGCAGCCGTTGCGCAATTCGCAGGCGGTGTTCCCGCAATGTGCGACGGCGTTACGCAAGGCCAGCCGGGAATGGAGCTTTCCCTCTTCTCGCGCGACGTGATCGCGATGTCAACAGCGGTCGCGCTCTCGCATGACTTGTACGACGGCGTGTTTTTACTCGGTGTGTGCGACAAGATCGTGCCGGGTTTGTTGCTCGGTGCGCTCTCGTTCGGGCATTTACCAGCCGTGTTTATTCCTGCGGGGCCGATGCCGACGGGTTTATCGAACACCGATAAATCAAAAGTTCGCAAAGCGGTTGCCGCAGGCAAAGCCGATCAATCGGAATTACTGAAATCCGAAATGGCCGCGTATCACACGAGCGGCACTTGCACGTTTTATGGCACGGCGAATAGCAATCAAATGCTGCTCGAAGCGATGGGGCTCATGGTGCCTGGTGCGGCATTTGTGCAGCCGAATGATCCGCGCCGCGAACTGCTTACGCGTGCTGCATGCAAAGCGCTCGCGGAGCAAGCGCGCAAGCGCGCGCGCGAGCGCACTGGCATCGGTGAATGGGTCGATGAAAAAGTGATCGTCAACGCGATTGTCACGCTGCTCGCCACGGGCGGGTCCACCAATCACACGATGCATTGGGTCGCGATTGCTCGCGCTGCCGGTTGGCAACTAACGTGGGATGACATCGACCAACTCTCAGCTATCACTCCACTACTCACGCGGCTCTATCCCAACGGCGAAGCGGATGTGAACGATTTTGATCGCGTCGGCGGCACCTCCTTCTTGATTCGCGAGTTGCTTGATTCGGGACACCTATTCGACGATGTTGAAACGATCAGCGGGCGCGGCCTGCGCGCTTACACCCAGCGCGTTTCCGCGAACACGAATGCGCTTGCGTATGAGCCCGCGTTCGCGCTATCGAAAGACAACACCGTGCTGCGCACTGCGCGCGATCCGTTCAGCGCGGAAGGCGGCATCAACGTGCTCAAAGGTAACTTGGGGCAAGCGGTAGTGAAGGTGTCTGCCGTGTCGCCCGGGCATCGCGTCGTGCGCGCGCCTGCGAAAGTGTTCAACGATCAAAACGATGTGTTGGAGGCTTATAAAAACGGTGAACTCAACCGCGATTGCGTCGTTGTGGTTCGCTTCCAAGGCCCAAAGGCGCGCGGAATGCCGGAGCTACACAAACTCACGCCGGCGCTCTCGGTGTTGCTCGATCAAGGCCATAAGGTCGCGCTTGTTACCGATGGCCGAATGTCCGGAGCATCTGGGAAAGTGCCCGCTGCGATTCACGTGACGCCCGAAGCGATGGACGGTGGCTTACTCGCAAAATTGCGTGATGGTGACATGATCGAATTTGATTGCAACACGCGCATATTACGCGCGCTCATAGACGTGGAGGTGCTCGCTGCGCGCGAAGCTGACAACGTTGATTTGTCCCACGGAGGTTGGGGGCGCGATCTGTTTGCTGGCTTTCGTGAACGCGTGGGGACTGCGGATACGGGTGCGACGGTTTTGTTTTGACCGCTCACCTTCCTTGCGGCGAATTCGGCCACCTCCCCTTCAAAGGAGAAATGGGGTGAGGATTGGGTTTAGTAGAGACAAATCTATCGAACCCACCCCCCTCCTAGCCTCCCCCTTGACGGGGGAGGAATTCGGGGGGACGTAGTCTGCGTACCGTCTTCCGAGGCATGTTGTAGAGAACAAAAGACGAAAGCAATGAACAAACTTACCGACACCCTCCGCAAGCTCCGCTACGTTCCCGTCATCGAATTGGACGACGCGTCGAACGCCGTTCCGCTCGCCGAAGCGCTCGTCGCTGGCGGTGTTGGCGCGATTGAAGTCACGCTAAGAACAGAAGCAGGACTCGACGGCATCGCCCAAATTACCAGGGCGAAGGTGCCGATTTTATGCGGAGCCGGTACCGTAATTAATTCAAAGCAAGCCGAAGAAGTCTTCTCAGCAGGCGCTCAATTCGCTGTTTCACCAGGTTACACGACCTCGCTCGGGGAAAAGTGCCGCTCACTTGGGCTTTCGCTCATCCCAGGTGCGGTCACGCCTTCAGAAGTCATGACACTGCTCGACGCTGGGTACGAAGCGTTAAAGTTTTTTCCGGCGGCAACCTACGGTGGCGTAGGGTGGCTCAAAGCGATTCGTGGCCCATTACCGCAAGCGCAATTCATGGCCACAGGTGGTATCACCGACGACGACATGCCGAGTTATTGGCAACAGCCGAATTTGCTTGCCGTGGGATCGAGCTCGGTTGCAAGTGCCGCACTAATCCGCGCAAAGGCGTGGGACGAAATAACCGCTCGTGCGAAGGCAGTCATGGCGCGCGCAGCAGTTATGGTCTAGGTTGCCACGAAATGCGCGACACGCCAAGCTCGTTGCGTTCGCTAGGGCTTCATCGCGTCAATGATATTGGCGATTTCTGCGGGCGTTTTCGAAGAGTTGTTTACACCCAGCGTGAGTGCGCTACCTGAAAGTCCAAGCAATCGGCGAAGAATCATCAATCCATCTGTGCTCGCACGCGTAGTGCCGTCGCCATCGACATCAAAGCGCGAAAGATTAGCGACGATGTGTGCCTCCACTTGAGTGAAATCGCGAAGCGGCGTAGTTGCGGGAATGCTGGCCGTAAGTGCAACCCCGCGTACTCCGAGGAGGTAGCGTAGCAGGATAACAGCATCGGTAGTGCCGCCATAGACGTCAGGCGCGCTGCTGGAATCAACATTTAACAACGCAGGTGCAGCGCAAACTCCGGGGCCTGGCGTCGCCGACGGAAACGCACCGGTAAGTTTCAACCCCGCCGACAGCACTGGCTGGAGAAACGAATACTGCGTAAATGCGCTGCCGCTTGTCGCGGCCTGGATTCCGACCGTTGCCGATACGCCATTGGCACCCTGCCCAGTCCCAGCTTGCGGATAGTGATACTCAAATACGCTGCTACCTTCATTGAGGATCAGCGCAAAAACGTTGACTGACGTTGTTGCTGCGTCGGCAAAGAATCGGCCGCGCCATTCGATAATGAAACGTCGATTCGGCGCGACACCAACGAGCTGGGTGTAGATGCCGCCATCGGTCGTTCTGAGCGTTAGGTCATCCCAATTGGGAAAGTAAACCGTTGCGTTTGCGCCGAACCTGTCGCTCGGAAAATTTTCCCTACCGTCGACAGGCAGTGGCTTATTCGCGTACTCACGACTCCCGCCAGCTCCCACGTGCGCGACACCATTGGTGCTTACACGCAGCGTCGAACCGCCAACTATCGTCGTTCCGTACGCAACAAAATTAAACCCAGCCGGGACCGTCACGCTAAACACCTGATCGTCGACATTGCTCCCCGGGATGAGCGTGCCTCCCGCGGGAATCGACGCCGCCCCTGGCGTTGCGGTAAACACATAGTTTGAGCTATCGACTCCAATCGGCAGCGTGAAGTCAATCAACCGTGGCACGCTACTTCCCGTGAACGTCACGGCGAGGGTGAAGTTCGCGAGGCTGCCCTGCACCATGCTCGAAGTCGTTGACACTTGAAACACTCCCGGACTCGCGCTGCCCGCTTGCGACGCAATGTTTCCAAACGAAGCGACGGGTTGAGTCACAAGAACCCCGGGCGTGGAACTCGACAACACGGCCGAGACAAGCGAGGCGGCTGCGTCGCCGAAGTTGTTGAGCGACACCGACACGGTGTTGCAATCACTCGCGTCAAGACGATTGTTGTCGCCTGCAATCGTAGTAGCACCCAACTCGAAGTACGGGCCAGGCGGAACCACCAAAACACTGAACTCACGAACGATCTGTGCGCCACACGAATCAGCGGCTGTTGCACGAACTACCTGCGTACCAATCGTCGTGTTTCCATCGCTGGCAACGGTAATCGCACCGCTACCTGCGATGGAAAGGAGCGCACCCGCGCCGCTTCCCGCAAGCCGTGTTGGCGAGACTGATACCGACAATAAATTGCCGTTCGGATCGCTTGGCGCAATCGAGACCGGAACCACTGCCGTCGCGCCGCGGCTCAAGACAATGTTTCCATAGGTACCGAGGATTGGCTCTTGGTTCGAACCCACCAATACGTTGACCAGCTTCGAAGTGCTCGCGCCTGCGCTGTCGGTCACCGTGAGCACGACTGGATAGACTCGGCTTCCGGTAGTCGGCGCAATCAACGCGCAGCTCGCCTGCGCAATGAGACTCACATTGCCCGCGTTGTTCGCGGCAGTGACCGTAAACCCAAAGGGCACTTCCGAGACACTGACTGCCAATGCGCCAGCGTTAGTGTCCTGGGCGTCTGATACCGTCGCCACGATCGCCGAAGCCGCTGGCGAGCCTTGGCGTGTCGTCACTGAGCCTGTTACGTTGAGTGTCGGCGCTGTGTTCGCGTTCGCGTTAAGTATCGCGAAGTCGAAATCGTTGATGTCAAAGAACACACTGCCAACCGCTGCAACTCGGATGCGCGCACGCGACGTAGAAGGCGTGCCCGAAGCAATGGTGACCGAGGCGCTTCCGTTATTCGGAACGCTCGCTGCGAGAAGGGTCGGAAACGTTGCGCCGCCATCGACTGAAAGCGCGATGGAGACATTCGCCGTGCTTACAGGCGCGAGGTTTGTTGACGCAACATCCCATGCGACTGTTTGAGATGAGCCAGCCGCCCAACTAATGCCTGCCGAATTGGGGCCAGTGACGGCAAATGGTCCGGCCGCCGCAGTCACATTGATCAAAGTAGCAGCATCCACCGTGCCTCCGCCCCCAGCTCGATTGTCGCGAACGGTAACGCGAAAATTCATCGGGCGTGTCGTCGTGGGAAGCAGTTCACCGGTCATGAATGCAGGCGAACTTGTACCAGGAAGCGGCGCCGTCGCAGGAACGACATTGTTGTTGCCCGCCAAGATATAGCGAAGACTCGGAAAAGTTCGTGACGGTGATGTCGTCGGTGAAAAACTGCGAAACAGAGGCCCGCCGTTATCAGTCAGCACGCCCGCGGCGTTTGCGGCACCTAGGTCGTACTGCTCCCAAACGTAGGTGAGACTATCGGGATTCGCGTCGTTACCAGAGGCAGTCAAAACGAATGGCGTGCCACGCGGGATCGTAAAGCTTGCGGTTGTCGTCACCGTTGGCGGCGTGTTCCCGGTTGCGGTAGCCACACCACAGCTTGCACCCGACGCGGCGCTCGTTGTAAAGCCAAGCATTTGGTCAAGACTCCTACGATGGAAATAGCTATCGCTGCTCGGCTGAAGATCGTCGACCCCGCAAATACCTGCGTAGGCTTGAATGGTGACACCACTACCCGGCTCATAGGCCGAGGTTTCTGCTCGAGGGGCGCCTGAGCAATTGCCAGCGCTACCGTTAAACGTGTGTTCACCATTAAACTGGTGTCCCATTTCGTGCGCGACAAAATCGACGTCAAACGAGTCAGCGGTGGGATTTCGCGAACCGGTGACACCGCGCGCCTTAGAACCGCTTGCGCAAACTGAGCCCAATGCCGCAATCCCGCCGCCACCCGTACTAAACACGTGACCAATGTCGTAGTTACTGGCACCAATCAACGAATCAATCGTCTCTTGGTTCTGAAAAAGCATGGCGCGACCGTTCTCATTGTCGTAAGGATCCGCCGACGCATTCAGAAAAATGAGCGCGTCAGTGTTTCCAACCAGCCTCATGCGAACGCTCAATTCGCGCTCATAAATGCCGTTGACTCGATTCATCGTAGTCACCATCGCACTGAGCGCATCGAGTTTTGTACCGCCAACAGCCGCTGTGTACTCCGCAGTCGCGGCCAAAGCAAGACGATAGGTGCGCAACGTGGCACCCGATGCAATGGCGCTCACGTTGTTTCTGCGTAAGATCTGAGGAATTTCCTTCACCGGCTCGCCTGTTACGCCGCACACGAAACGAGCATCAGAGCGTGCGTAGTCGGATTTGTTGAACGCGACATAGTGCAGCAAATCGTTGGTCTGCAATGGTTCGATGTAGAACGTTTTGGATACGCCAATGATCTGCGCTCTGAAGCCTTTGCTTGTTGTGTCAAATCGAGCCGTTGCAGTTGGATCGTCGATTCCCTGACCAAGATAGGTGCGCAGCTCTGGATAGCGCTTCGCGAGCTCAGGCTCCATTACGGAGGACTCGACGACGCGGAACCGTGCGAACCCTCCTTCAGGGAGCGGCAAACTAACTTCAAATGGGCTGTCAGGCGCGAAGCGTTCCGCTTCCAGCGGTGCAGCACGCAACGAGCTTCGGAGAGCGTCGTAGTCGACCGACATCGTGCGCGCGTTGAGTGGCGAAACTAGTCGGCTGCCCCGGCTCTCGATACTCACAGGCGCGATATCCACCCACAAACTCGGCGTCGCTGCAGCGACGATTGAACAACTAAACGCGGTAACTGTTGCGAGCGCAATGTACGATCGAAAGCGCATGGTTTAACCCCGCATAAGCTTTTTCTTATTGTATGCGCGGCGTTTGGCACCAACAAACGCGATCAGGTGAATATGCGCGAAATCGAACGATGATGTTCGTTCAATCCGCTCCAGCAGTAATCTCTAGGTTTGGGCGCCGCGCCGGAGCAGAAACCCAGGCTCGGCTGACGACTAATTTACCCACGCGACGCGGTTCCCTACGGAGCAATTCCGGAAGCAAATTGATCTCCGGTCGATTGTCGTGTCGCATTAACTGTACATGGGCCCAAGACAGCGGTGTCACATGTAACAAGTCGAATAAGTGCGAAACAATTCGTGTCGTCCATCCCGGCAAACTCAATTGACGCGGTGCAGTCAATTGATCGCTTCGAAGCGCGAGCAACAGCGTTGCCATTGTTCTTTCGTCGCGTCCGCCGAGCTCAACCTCCCTGAATCGAACTTCATTTCGCATCTCGACCAGTCGTGCAAGCGCTTCGCCCAAGTCTTCTACCGCAAGGGGGGCCAGATTTCCAGCCGCACATGCGGGAACCAGTTGAACCGGCCAGTTGGATATCCGACGGATCCAGCGCGAACCAAAACCGTCTGCACCATCGAGGATGGAAGGACGGACTATCGAATAGTCGGCATTGGTCGTCGCAATTGCGCGCTCTCCGTCGAGCTTTGATCGCAGAAACCCACTCTTAGCGTTGTCACTCAGTCCGAGTGCGCTGACATGAACGAAACGCTTATGGTGCAGGGCGCACGCTTTGGCTATACGAAACGGTGCCAAATGATGGATCTCGTTGTACGTTTCGCGCAAGCGTGGTCGCAAAATTCCTACACAATTGATCACGGCATCGAATGGTTTGACGATCTCACACCAATCGACGCATCGCGTCACTTTGTGTAGCGACACGCTGAGGCATTCCACGTCCGCCTCGAGCGATTCAAGCTTGCTCTTTCGCGTGCCGATGGTCACCTCGTGTCCGAGCGTGCGAAGCGAGGCGACCGCATAGCGTCCAATAAAACCCCGGCCACCCAACACTAGTACTTTCATGATTCGCCTTTCAAGCCAGCGTCTTAGTGCCTTGATCCCAGAGGAAAACACACCAAGCCACCTAAACTTTACGTACTGTTGTTTCTGTCTTGACAGAAATATACGAACAATAGAAAATATAGTCAACACTTAATTGCAGCGCAAATCAGAAAAGTTTCACCATGCCCGCCGTCACAATGTCGTCGATTACCGAACGGTTCGTTCTCCATTGGGGAGAAATGGGCGCGCGCTGGGGCGTGAATCGCACGGTTTCACAGATTCACGCCCTGCTTTTTATTAACGGAGTTCCACTAACGGCCGAAGACATTGCTGAGACGCTTGGTGTGGCGCGCTCGAACGTTAGCAACAGTATCCGCGAGTTGCAGAACTGGAACCTCGTTCGCATCACCCATATTCTTGGCGATCGAAGAGATTTTTTCGAAACATCTCTTGATCCTTGGACTCTAATGCGTGTCATCGTACGTGAGCGCAAACTGCGTGAATTTGATCCGACAGTCTCGATGCTTGCGTCTACGATGGAAGACCCTGAATTTGCACGTGAACCCACGGATCGACAGCAGCGTGTGCGAGAGACACACGCACTCATGAGTTCACTCAGCGTTTGGGCTGACGACATGTTGCGCCTTGAGCCCAGCGTGCTTACGAAATTGCTTAAACTAGGCAGCAAGGTTCAAAAGTTTTTCGCATCCGCGACCGGAAAGAAGTAGTAATGAATACCGTCGCCTTCCCACTTACGCTGTTTTACGACGCGTCTTGCCCATTGTGTCGGCAAGAAGTTGAGTTGCTTCGACAACACGACTTAGAACAACATTTGCGATTTGTCGACTGCTCAGCGGAAGACTTTGCGGCGGTAGAAGGTAAGACTCGAGACGCAATGATGCGACTGATTCATGCGCGCGATGCAGGCGGTCGTTGGCTTGTCGGTCCGCCGGTGTTTGGCGCTGCGTACCGCGCCGTCGGAATAAAGTCTATTGGCGCGCTTTGGGAGTCACGCTGGCTGCAGCCGATGTGGAAACGCGTCTACCCTTGGATTGCAGACAACCGGATGTGGTTGTCAAAGATCGGTGTGGTGGGTGTGAGCCTGTGGATCTTCAAAAAGATAGCCGCATTTAACGCTGACAAGCGAGCAAAGCGCGTCGTCGCGCGATCCTGCGGTGTTGACCGCAAGGATTGCGCTTAGTCAAGACAGGGCAATCTATGCCGAGGCGGTTTCCGCGCGCTCCACAAACTCGGGCATTTCGTTAAAGTTCATGTACTTATAGATTTTGTCACCGTCTTTGTTGACGATTCCCATATCCGCAAGGTATTCCGCTTTCGTTGGAATGCGTCCGAGCTTCGAGCAAATCGCTGCGAGCTCGGCGCTGCCCAGGTAAACATTGGAGTTTTTGCCGAGGCGATTGGGGAAGTTGCGCGTTGAGGTGCTCATCACGGTCGCGCCTTCACGCACCTGCGCCTGGTTGCCCATGCAGAGCGAGCAACCAGGCATTTCCATGCGGGCGCCAGCGGTGCCGAACGTGCCATAGTGCCCCTCTTCGGTGAGCTGCGCGGCGTCCATTTTTGTTGGCGGAGCGACCCAGAGTTTCACGGGAATATCGCGCTTGTTTTCGAGCAACTTCGCAGCCGCGCGGAAGTGGCCGATGTTGGTCATGCAGCTTCCGATGAACACTTCATCAATCTTCGCGCCTGCAACATCGCTCAAAGTTTTCGCGTCATCGGGATCGTTCGGGCAGCACACGATCGGTTCAGTAATCTCTGCGAGATCAATTTCGATGACCGCTGCGTACTCCGCATCTGCGTCCGCTTTCAAGAGCTTCGGATTGGCAAGCCAATCTTCCATCGCTTTGACTCGGCGAGCGATTGAGCGCGCATCTTGGTAGCCGTCGGCGATCATCGCTTTCAACAAGACGATATTCGATTTCAAATATTCGATCACCGGCTCATTGTTAAGCGCTACGGTGCAACCTGCCGCGCTGCGCTCTGCGGATGCGTCAGCGAGCTCAAATGCTTGCTCAATCTTGAGATCTGGCAGGCCTTCTATTTCGAGAATCCGACCCGAGAAAACATTGATCTTGCCTTGTTTGGCAACGGTCAAATGACCCGCTTTGATCGCGTACAGCGGAATTGCGTGCACGAGATCTCGTAGCGTCACGCCGGGTTGCATTTTTCCTTTGAAGCGTACGAGCACGCTTTCCGGCATATCGAGCGGCATCACGCCCGTCGCCGCAGCGAACGCTACGAGACCCGAACCCGCGGGAAACGAAATGCCAATTGGAAAACGCGTGTGACTATCGCCACCGGTGCCGACCGTATCGGGCAACAACATACGATTGAGCCAGGAGTGAATGATGCCGTCACCCGGACGCAACGAAATGCCCCCACGCGTCGAAATGAAGTCAGGCAGTTCGTGATGCATCTTCACATCGACTGGCTTCGGATAGGCCGCGGTGTGACAGAACGATTGCATCACGAGATCTGAGGAGAAACCCAAACACGCGAGGTCTTTCAATTCGTCGCGCGTCATCGGGCCGGTCGTATCTTGCGAACCCACCGACGTCATCTTCGGTTCGCAATAGGTGTCGGGGCGAACGCCCTTTTGCGTGCCATTTGCTTCTGGCAAACCGCACGCACGACCGACCATCTTCTGTGCGAGCGTGTAGCCTTTTCCGGTGTCTTTTGGCGCAACTGGCAAGCGGAACAAAGTGCTCGCTGGCAAACCGAGCGCTTCACGCGCTTTGCCTGTAAGACCGCGACCAACAATCAACGGGATGCGGCCACCTGCGCGCACTTCGTCAAGCAGAACTAAATTTTTCAGATGCGACTCGGCGATTTGTTTGCCGTCTTTGGTTGCAGTCACTTTGCCCGTCGCGTGATCGATGGCGATCTGCACCACATCTCCCATGTTCATTAGCGCAACATCGATTTCAATCGGCAGTGCGCCTGCGTCTTCCATCGTGTTGTAGAAAATCGGTGCGATCTTGCTACCGAGACAAACACCGCCGAAGCGTTTGTTTGGGATGAACGGAATGTCTTCACCGGTGAACCACAGCACGCTATTGGTCGCAGATTTCCGTGATGAACCGGTGCCGACCACGTCGCCGACATACGCAACAAGATTACCCTTCGCGCGAAGCTCGTTGATGAACTTGATCGGACCACGTTTGCCGTCTTCTTCCGGTGTGATGCCGTCGCGTTTATTTTTGAGCATCGCGAGCGCATGCAGCGGAATGTCAGGGCGGCTCCACGCATCCGGCGCGGGTGAGAGATCATCGGTGTTGGTTTCGCCCGTCACTTTGAACACAGAAATCGTGATTGATTTCGGCACTTCAGGGCGCGAGGTGAACCACTCTGCATCCGCCCAGCTTTGCAACACCGATTTCGCGTTTGCGTTGCCTTTGTCCGCCTTCTCTTTCACATCGTGAAACTGATCGAACATGAGCAGCGTTTTCTTCAAACCGTTGGCAGCGATGCGGCCTACCAAAGCGTCATCAAGCAAATCCACCATCGGCGAAATGTTGTAGCCACCCAGCATCGTACCGAGCAATTCGGTTGCTTTCTCACGCGAAATGAGCGGCGTTTTCTCTGTGCCGTGCGCTACAGCAGCGAGATAACTCGCTTTGACTTTCGCCGCAGCATCCACACCTGCCGGAACGCGATTCGAAATCAAATCAACAAGCGTTGCGCCTTCATTCGCAAGTGAAATTTTGATGAGTTCAATCAATTCCGCGACTTGCTTCGCGTTGAGCGGCAGCGGCGGAATACCCAGCGCTGCGCGCTCGGCGACGTGTTGACGATACGCTTCTAACATTTCATTCTCCTAGTCAATTGATGTTAAGTTGAGGTCATTGTTCGCTAGGAACAATCACCTTGAGTCCTTTGAAATAGTCGCGGTGGAAACCACCGTCGCGAGTGATTAACGCTTGGCATTGCATCAATGCGTGAGCCCCAATCAAGAAATCTGGAATCACGCGATCACGCGGGCGCGCGCCTTGCACACGCTGGCGCAGACGATAACGATTGGCCATTTCGCCTGCACGCATCGCGGTTTTCTGCTCAATCATTGAATAGCGAACACCCATTTCTTCGATTGACGCCATGAGCGCAGCGCTATCGCCACGTGCACATACTTCCGCCGCGGCAACATCGCACACAACGAGCGGGCCGCGCTGCAACGCGTCGCGAATGACGAGTTCACTCGAATCCGCAGTCGGATATTCGAACAACACCTCGATCAATACGGATGCGTCAATTGCGATCACTTTTTTGCGACCTTCGAGATTTTTTGCACCTTCTTCGCCACACTTGATGTCGCACGCGCACTTGCCTTCACAGACTCAAAACGTTTTAAGCCAGCCGCCACCGACTCAGGTGTAAACAACGAAGCTTCGAACGCGGCTTGATTCTTGGCAATCGTGTCGGCATTCTCAACGAGCCATTTGGCGCGACGACGCGCATGATCTTCGCGAATCGCAGCGGGAATTTCAATGTCGTCGCGCAACTCTTCCCAAGGCTCGATTGGATCGTTCGGCGCACGACCGCGCGTGTCGCGCATCCACTGCTCGAGTGAATCGCCCGCCGCAAGCTTGAAGCGCCCGCGAACGCGGCTGATTGCGTCGTCCACCTTTTTACGAATTACGAGCTTTCCATCTTCCACGGAGAAAGTGAGCAACGCGCCCGGCGTCAAACCCAACTGATCGCGAATCGCCTTCGGGATCACAACCTGACCGCGTTCTGCAAGAGTGGCTTCCATGACATACCTCAAAAGTATGACGACAACGGTATGAATTATACGGTATGAA
>JAAFIS010000017.1 GCA_013298695.1 Betaproteobacteria bacterium | reverse complement strand
CCCGGCGTCAAACCCAACTGATCGCGAATCGCCTTCGGGATCACAACCTGACCGCGTTCTGCAAGAGTGGCTTCCATGACATACCTCAAAAGTATGACGACAACGGTATGAATTATACGGTATGAAATCGCGACCTACAGGTGGATTTCAAACGCCACTCGAATAACAACTACTCGCTTTATCACCCAATTTAATAGGGCTATTCTAGTTTGTAACGTATGTATCAATTTATTCATTTAATTAATCGATCGCCCCAATAAATAAGGCCGTTCAGTTCCTTGCTATTTTTTGCTGACCCGTCTCGTTTCGTATCAGCGGTTCCACCGTTGACGCTTCGGGTTGGGTTAATTAGCGCTGCGCCGCTCTTTCGATCGCATCGTGAAAGCTCGCGAGACGTGGTCGTTTCCGCGATTACGCGCAATGAAATCATGCGTTACGCTCTTTGACTCGGCCAATCGCAAATAAGGCAAACGCCATGACCTCCTTCTTGCAAACCCTCACCACCGCAACCGGCGAATCGATCCAATTCCATTCGCTGCCCGAACTCGCAAAAACACATCCACAGATTAAGCGCTTGCCAATCTCGATGCGCATCGTGCTCGAAAGTGTGATGCGCAATGTCGACGGCAAGAAAGTAATGAGTGAACACATCGCGCAGGTTGCGAACTGGAAAGCCGTCGACAAACGCACTGCGGAAATTCCCTTCGTCGTCGCGCGCGTCGTGTTGCAAGATTTCACAGGCGTGCCGCTGCTCGCAGATCTCGCGGCGATGCGCGGTGTGGCTAAAGCAATGGGCAAAAATCCGAAAATGATAGAGCCGTTGGTGCCGGTCGATCTTGTTGTTGATCACTCGGTGATGATCGATTATTACGGCGGTAAAGATGCGCTTGATCTCAATATGAAACTGGAGTTTTCGCGCAATCGAGAACGCTACGAATTCATGAAGTGGGGGATGCAAGCGTTCGACACCTTCAAGGTCGTGCCACCCGGCGTTGGTATCGTGCATCAGGTGAATCTGGAATACCTCGCGCCCGGCGTTCACGTCAAAAATGGTGTGGTGTATCCCGACACCTTGGTCGGCACCGATAGCCACACCACGATGATCAATGGCATCGGTGTGGTCGGCTGGGGCGTCGGTGGCATTGAAGCCGAAGCCGCGATGCTTGGGCAACCCGTGTACATGCTCACCCCCGACGTCGTTGGCGTGAATCTCATCGGCAAACTGCCCGAGGGAACAACCGCGACCGATCTCGTGCTCACTGTCACCGAGATGTTGCGCAAAGCGAAAGTGGTTGGCAAATTCGTAGAATTTTTCGGTGAGGGCACCGCGTCACTATCGGTACCCGATCGAGCGACCATCGGCAATATGGCGCCGGAGTACGGCGCAACGATGGGCTTCTTTCCAGTGGACGCCGCAACGGTGGATTATCTTCGCGCCACGGGTCGTGATGACACCGCGCTCGCGCGTTTCGAAGCGTATTTCAAAGCGCAAGACATGTTTGGTGTGCCGCGTGAAGGCGAGATTGATTATTCACAAACGCTTTCGCTTGATCTCGCAACGATCAAGCCGTCGCTCGCAGGCCCGAAGCGACCGCAAGACCGCGTATTGCTGCCTGCGCTGGGCGAAACGTTTACCTCGCTTTATTCAAAATCAGTCGCAGAAAACGGTTTCTCTCAACCTGCCGAGAAGTTAAGCACACGCATTACAACGCCGAGCGGCGGTGATCTCGGCAACGGCGACGTGTTGATCGCGGCAATCACGAGTTGCACCAACACCTCGAACCCCGGCGTGATGCTCGCCGCCGGCTTGCTTGCGAAGAAAGCGGTAGAGCGCGGCCTCAGCGTACATCCGCG
Organism: Betaproteobacteria bacterium; assembly: GCA_013298695.1. GTDB lineage: Bacteria > Pseudomonadota > Gammaproteobacteria > Burkholderiales > Casimicrobiaceae > Casimicrobium. Next base: position 26,209 of record JAAFIS010000017.1, on the reverse strand, counting down.
CATCAAAACGTCCCTCGCACCCGGCTCGCGCGTTGTGACCGAATACCTCACGAAATCCGGGCTCTTACCTTATCTCGAGAAACTCGGCTTCAGCGTCGCCGCGTACGGCTGCACGACTTGCATCGGCAACGCAGGCGATCTCGCCGCAGAATTCAACGATGCGATTGTGAAAAACGATCTTGTTTGCGCCGCCGTGCTCTCCGGCAATCGTAATTTCGAAGCGCGTATTCATCCCAATTTAAAAGCGAACTTCCTCGCGTCGCCGCCGCTTGTCGTCGCTTTCGCGCTCGCCGGAACGGTGCTTACAAATCTCGAAACCGATCCGCTTGGTATCGGCAGCGATGGCAAACCCGTTTACCTGAAAGACATTTGGCCCACGAGCCACGAAATCGCCGCGTTGCAACCGTACGCGCGCGATCCGCAAACTTTCCGCACGCTCTATGCAAATCCAGGCGCGGACAATCCACTGTGGCAAGCGATCAAAGGCGTCACAGGTGATGCGTATTCGTGGCCCACATCAACCTACATCGCAGAACCGCCGTTCTTCGCGAACTTCGGCAAAAAAGTGGTCACGGGCGACATCAAAAACGCCCGCGCGCTCGGCGTCTTCGGCGATTCGATCACCACCGATCACATCTCACCCGCTGGCAGCATCAAAGAATCCTCGCCCGCAGGCATGTGGCTCAAAGCCAATGGCGTCGCGAAAGTGGATTTCAACAGCTACGGCGCTCGACGCGGCAACCATGAGGTGATGATGCGCGGCACTTTCGCCAACGTGCGCATCAAAAATTTGATGATTCCACAGAACGCAGACGGTACCCGCGAAGAAGGCGGGGTCACCCTCTTCCAGCCCACGCAAGAAAAGCTTTCAATCTACGACGCCGCGATGAAATACATCGCCGAAGGCACGCCCACCGTCATCTTCGGCGGTGAAGAATACGGCACCGGCTCATCACGCGATTGGGCCGCGAAGGGTACGCAGTTGCAAGGCGTAAAAGCGGTGATCGCGAAGAGTTTCGAGCGCATTCACCGCAGCAATTTGGTCGGCATGGGCGTGTTACCGCTGCAATTCAAAGCAGGTGATAGCGTTGAATCGCTCGCGATCAAAGCCGACGAATATTTCTCCGTCCTTGGGCTGGATCACATCGAGCCGCAAGTTGAGTACACACTCATCATCCACCGCACCGACGGATCAGTGACCGCAGTACAAGTGCTCTCGAGGATCGACACGCCCATTGAGGTGGACTACTACAAGCAGGGCGGCATTCTGCCGTTTGTTTTGCGTCAATTGCTTGCGAAAGCTTGATGCTGCGGTCAAATTTTCGCGCATAAACAAATGGCTCCCGTGGGAGCCATTTGTTCTTGTTACGGTGCGCTACTTCATTGCTTCGTCGAAGCGCTTGTTGACCTCATTCCAATTCACAACCTGCCACCAGTTCGCGAGGTATTCACCGCGTCGATTTTGATATTTCAAATAGTAAGCGTGCTCCCACACGTCGTTTCCGATGATCGGCGTGCCCCGAACTTCTGCGATGTCCATCAGTGGATTGTCTTGATTGGGCGTTGATGCCACAACAAGCTTTTTGTCTTTCACCACCAACCAAACCCAACCCGAGCCGAAGCGCGTCGCGCCGCCAGTGTTGAACTGGGTTTTCATCGCATCTACCGAACCGAAATCCGCAACGATGCGCTGAAGCAGTGCAGCAGAAGGCGAGCCGCGTTTGTCAGCTGGTGCCATGATTTGCCAGAAGAAGTCGTGATTCCAAGCCCCGCCCGCATTGTTGCGAACGCCCGCTGGAAATTTGGACACGTTCGCAAGCAGTTGTTCGATCGACATCTTGGCTACGTCCGGGTTGCCTGCGGCAATCGTGTTCAGAGCGTCGTACTGCGCTTTGTGATGGCGACCGTGATGCAGCTCCATCGTCGCCTTATCAATAACCGGCTCAAGCGCGTCAAACGCGTAAGGCAGCGGCGCTTGTTTGAATACCGCGGGCGCCGGCGCGGCAGCCGTTGCGGTTGCGGCAGGAGCCGCCGGCGCTTGCGACTGCGCGATTGGAAACACGGCAACCGCGAGCGCAGCGGCTAATGTGAGCTTCGCGCTTTTCGCGAGCGCTATATGTTTGATTTGGAGAGTCATTCGATGTAAGTCCTTAACCCATTAAACAGCAGCTCCGACCATGCGGAGCGACGAGTCATGAGTTTATCGCGGCGTAAACTCCAAGTTTTGTCAGCGCACGCTATTCCGAATCGCTAGACCGGATCACATCACCCGAATAGGCAAACCCTATGCAAATTATCGCCATTTACTTTAGCGCACGTTCGAGCTTTCCGACAAACACCGTAGACGTTTATCGACCCCCAGTTGAACTATTGCAGCGGCACATCTGCCTTTACGCAGGCTCGTCGATACTTCACCTTCGTTGACTGGAGAAGCAGCACATGGATTACCTACCGACCAGCTCATTGCTTTTTGCTTTCGTTGTTGCGAGCTTAGTTCTGGCGATCACCCCTGGCCCCGGCGTGCTCTACATCGTGGCGCGCAGTGTGTCGCAGGGTTCACGCTCCGGGCTCGCGTCCGTCGCGGGTGTGGCGCTCGGTAATTTCGGCAACGCGATTGCAGCGAGTTTTGGATTGGCCGCATTATTTGCGGTGTCTTCGCTTGCGTTCACGGTCGTTAAATTCGCTGGCGCAGCGTATCTTGTCTACCTCGGCGTCCAAGCGCTGCGCGCACCACCAAACCCGGTCGGGGCGGTCCACGTAAATGCTGTCAATCTGCATCGCGTGTTTCGCGATGGCTTCGTCGTTGCGTTACTCAACCCCAAGACCACGATCTTTTTCGCTGCATTTTTGCCTCAGTTCATTGATCCGAAAGGCTCCGTTGCGGCGCAGAGCATGATGCTGGGCGCGATCTTTGTCGCCATTGCAGCTGTTACCGATTCGCTCTACGCACTCGCGGCAAGCCGCATCGCACCGATGTTCTCGCGCGCGCGGAACGCCTCCGCAATAGGACGCTACGTCAGCGGATTCACCTACATTGCGATGGGGCTTCTCGCCGCGTTCTCGTCCCAACGAACAAACCGTCCGTAGAACATAAGCCCGTTGCGCCGCCGCGACGAACGCGCTACGGCGAAAGAATGCCTACTCCGTTGTTTGACCCGAGTACAGCAACGTTAGTTTGTTGATTGCTCACGTGTTGCGCTCGCAGGTGCGACATCACCTGCCTAACGCAGGCCAAATCCTTTCCGCACTACCTTCTGCGTTAGAAGGCGACGCAAAACTGCGCTTACGCTCTAACTACTTTCCCAGAAAAATCACTGAACTCGAAACCCGTCAGCCACCCCTGCCTCCCTTCCACACTTTTCTCACGCTCCGCTCTAAGCCACGCGAGCGCAACGCTTTCACCTAAGCGCAGGCCCTGCTCTGCGTCGCTGCGCCAGTGGATGCCCGCAAAGTTTCTGCCCATCGCGACGTTTGCTGCGAGCTTGTTGAGTTCGCCGCCAACCGTCGGGCGCGGCAGCGTTGTGTCGAGCGCTTCCCAATCACGTCCATCGTTCGTCGGTTGCACAGGAAATCGAATCTCGCGCTTTTCGTCGAAAAGCGCTTTCAGTACGGTGACGCACGCACCCGCGATTGCAGCGTGACCCGACGGATACGAAGGATGCGCCGGTGCGCCTTCTGGATAAGCTTGCGGCAGCAGCGCGCTTCCGAATTTCGCGCGAACGCGCTTAACCGCGTCTGTGTTGGCAATCATCGGGTGAATGCCAACGCTTCCCGCCGATTCGCCGCGCGCGACGCGATCAACCAATGCGCCGTATGCTTCGGGTCGCAGCGCGCGATGGCGAATCCATTTTTCATACCAGCAGGCGCGCATCGCGCAATCAGACACGCTGCCCATCATGTTGTATGCATACGCGGGGCCGAAGCTCACGAACCCGTTCATCGAGCGCGATGATTTGTACGGATTAGCGCGCGACATCGCTTCACGCGGCCGGTGCGGATTGCCAATCAATATCGAAGCGGCGTCAACGAACGATTGACATGAAAAATCCCAGTGAACATATTCACCTAGATCACGACCGGTTCGCGTGTAGAGTGGATCGGCGTAATGATTCATGATGCCCACAGGCCATTCGCCGTTAGCAACCCGCAAATACTCTTCGCGCTTCGTCATGAATTCAACACCGCGGTGTGCACTTCGATACTGTTGATAAGTGATGTGAGCGCCGTATGGAATCGTCATCCACAGGAATTGCGAAAGGTAATGGCCGCTTCGCTCGCCGGGTGAGTTCAATCGGAAGAGCGTGTCTGCGGTCGTGTTTGCATTCAACGAAGTCGTTCGTAGTTCAGCAACAGCTTCGCGCACTAGTGAGCTGCGCGAATAATCCCACAGCGGAACATCGCGAAGCAGCGCCATCCAATAGAGTTCTAGCGCTTGCTCCGCGAGCTCGATGGACTCTAAGCGCGGGAACGGCGGCAGCGCGATTACTTGGTGGGCCAGCGGATCTGCGCCTGCCGCGCTTTTCCACGAATAGGACGCGAGCGGATTGACTAAGCGGATTTCGTTCTTTATCGGAAGCGCTTCCCAGTCGCTAACCACACCACTTGCGCACGCGCGCTCAAACTGACGAAACGCTTCGGGATCAACCACACCGTTGGCATCGTGCGCGAACGATTTTGTGAATGCCGCTACACCGACTGCGCGCGGCTCACGCGAGGGATCCAAAGACGCGCCGGATCCGCCCTCCGCCGCAGCGCGGGTCGCACCGACGGCTGGATGGGCAGCGGTTGCTGCCGAGGTCACCGCAGCAGTTGTGAGTGCGGCGCGGGTAAGAAATTCACGCCGCCCGTTACTGGTAAGAATTTGTTCATCGCTCATAGACAAAATGGTAATCGTGTTTACATGATCAGTTCGTACAATCGGATGATGAAACAACGTTTACTCAACCGTGAAAACCGTGCATTCGTTTGGGTTTGCGCATGAACGAACCCGCATATTCCGTAACCGCTGCTTGGCTGGTCACTCCGTCTGAAACTGGTACAACAATTATCAGGAATCCCACTGTTTATTGGGGCAAGAACGGGCAAATAGTTCAAATTGAATCGAGAGATTCCAGCGTGTACGCCGATCTCCATCAGCCGTCCGTGGTTGTTGCCGGAAATCAAGTTAGCACTGTCAATTTAGGCAATTCGATCCTCGCGCCGGGGCTCGTGAATGCACATACCCATGCGGCGATGAGTTTATTTCGCGGCGCCGCCGACGATTTGTCGCTCATGGACTGGCTACAGAAACGTATCTGGCCAATGGAAGGCCAATTGGTTGACGGCGCATTCGTTGAAACCGGCACGCGGCTAGCGGCTGCGGAAATGCTGTTGGGCGGAACGACCTGCTGCGCCGATATGTATTTTTATCCGGTCGACGCAGCCCGCGCGTTCATCGCGATGGGGATGCGCGCACAGCTCGCGATGCCAGTCATCGAGTTTCCAACGCGCTACGCAGCTGACGCTGACCGCTACATTTCGCTTGCGCTTGAGTCACGCGACGCTCTGAAGAGCGAGCCGCTGCTCTCGTTTGGGTTCGGCCCGCATGCGCCGTACACGATTCACGACGACACCTTTAAGCGAATTGCCGCGCTCGCCGCCGAGCTGGCTATCCCAATACACACGCACCTTCAAGAAACCGCGCAAGAGGTCGATGACGCTCTGAAGAAAGACGGACTTCGGCCGACCGCTCGCATGGAACAACTTGGCGTGCTCGGCCCAGATTTCGTAGGCGCGCACGGCGTGCATTTAAATGCCGCAGACATCGCGAGACTTGCAAAAAACGCGGCAAACATCGTGCACTGCCCGTCGTCAAACTTAAAGCTAGCCAGCGGCATTGCACCGATCTCTGCGCTGCACAACGCGGGAGTCAACGTTGCGATCGGCACCGACGGTGCTGCCAGCAACAATCGACTCGATATGTTTGAAGAAATGCGCCTCGCCGCGCTGCTCGCAAAAGTGCAATCTAGTGACGCCGCCGCATTTCCCGCCGAAAGAGCTTTCCACGCCGCGACGATTAACGGCGCGAAAGCGCTAGGCTTGGGCGACGTGACTGGGTCGATTGAAATTGGAAAACAGGCTGACCTCATTGCGATCTCAGTCGATGACGTAAATCTGCAACCGATGTTTGACCCCATCTCACACATCGTCTACACCGCATCACGCGCCGACGTGTCCCACGTTTGGGTCAACGGCCAACCACGAGTGACGCATCGGGTGCTAGCCGATGACGCACGTAGATATCTAGAAGACTCGCGCGCAGCGATCAGCGAATTCGCCGCAAAAGTCGCGGCACTGCGCTAGCCCGAGTTCGAGGGCTAAGTTCCGGGTAGATCACCCGCGACCCGACGATGCGACTACCCTCGGCGCAAAAAAAAAAAGCCGCCTTTCGGCGGCTCAGTTATTGGCGGAGACGAAGGGATTCGAACCCTTGATGCAGCTCATCACCGCATACTCCCTTAGCAGGGGAGCACCTTCGGCCTCTCGGTCACGTCTCCGAAGCTCTAAATTGTAGCGTGTCGACGCAAAACACACTCGACTTTTAGCGTTTATCGCACCTGTGCCCAGTGTATACGAGTGTTCAGGCGCCAACCTTATCTAGCTCAAACGCGCGGTGCAGCGCTCTTACGGCGAGTTCCATGTACTTGTCGTCGACGAGTACCGATGTTTTGATCTCGCTGGTGGTGATCATTTGAATGTTGATGTTTTCGTCCGCCAGCGCTTTGAACATTTTCGCGGCGATACCGACGTGTGAGCGCATGCCGATGCCCACGATTGAGACTTTACAAACTTTATCGTCGCCAACAACTTCTTTCGCACCGAGCGCTGGCTTCACCTGTTTCTCAAGCACTTCCATCGCTTTCTTGAATTCATTTCGATGCACCGTGAACGAAAAATCAGTCGTACCTTTCTCACCGACGTTTTGCACGATCATGTCGATATCGACATTCGCCGCAGCGATAGGTTCGACGATTTTGTAGGCAATGCCAGGACTATCCGGCACGCCACGCAGCGTGACTTTCGCTTCGTCACGATTAAAAGCAATTCCAGAAACAACAGCTTGTTCCATTTGTTCATCTTCCTCAAACGTAATCAGGGTGCCGCTTTTCGCTTCCACGGCAATCGCAATATCGGGTTCTGTAAAGCTCGAAAGCACACGCACGGGCACTTTGTATTTGCCCGCGAATTCCACGGAACGAATCTGCAACACTTTCGAACCGAGTGATGCCAACTCAAACATTTCTTCAAACGAAATAACTTTGAGTGGACGCGCATCCGGCTCTACACGCGGATCGGTGGTGTAAATCGCATCCACGTCGGTGTAGATCAAACATTCATCGGCTTTCACCGCAGCGGCAACGGCGACGGCTTGCGTATCCGATCCGCCGCGTCCGAGCGTGGTGATGTTGCCTTCGCTATCGACACCTTGAAAGCCAGTGACAATCGGCACGATCCCGTTGTTCACGTCGGCTAACAACTTGTCGCCGTCAATCGATTCAATGCGCGCTTTGGTGAAGGCGTTGTTGGTTTTGATGCCAGTCTGCCAGCCGGTGTAGCTCTTTGATTTCACTCCGAGCGACTGCAATGCAATCGCAAGTAAACCAACCGAGACTTGTTCGCCAGTGGATGCAATTTGATCCAACTCGCGCGGATCGGCATCGGCTGAAATTTCTTTCGCGAGACCGAGCAAACGATTCGTTTCCCCGGACATGGCCGACGGAACGACGATTACCTTGTGACCCGCGGCGTGCCATTTGGCGACGCGTTTTGCGACACTTTTGATGCGCTCGATCGAGCCCATCGAGGTGCCGCCGTATTTATGGATGACTAGCATTTTTGTACAGAACGTAGGGTGGGCACCCCGTGCCCACGCGGTATCAGCGTCGAGGGGTGCGCGGGCACAGCGTGCCCACCCTACGACGGCTGAAGTTAAAGGCGCTGGAACACCAGCGTGCTGTTCGTTCCACCAAATCCAAAGCTATTGGACATCACAACGTCCACTCGCTTTTGGCGCGCAACGTTTGGAACTAGATCGAGATCAACGGCAGGATCTTGTTTCTGCAAATTAATCGTTGGCGGGATGACGCCGTCACGCAGCGCAAGAATCGTGAAAACAGCTTCGATGCCCGCAGCTGCACCTAAGAGATGCCCGGTCATTGATTTGGTCGAACTGACCATGAGTTTTTTGGTGTGTTCGCCGAACGCGGCTTTCACTGCCGTTGCTTCGGCAACATCGCCGAGTGGCGTTGAGGTGCCGTGTGCATTTACGTACGCAACCGCATCGGCGTTAAGCCCAGCGTTCGCAAGCGCATTGCGCATGCAACGACGCGCGCCGTCGCCATCTTCGCGCGGGGCGGTCACGTGATACGCGTCCCCCGACACGCCGTAGCCCACAAGTTCACAATAGATCTTTGCGCCACGCGCTTTCGCGTGCTCAAGCTCTTCGATCACCAACACGCCTGCGCCCTCGCCGAGCACGAATCCATCGCGATCCACATCCCACGGGCGACTTGCTGCAGTCGGGTCATCGTTACGCGTTGATAACGCGCGCGCAGCGTTAAAGCCGCCGATACCCATTTCGCAGACAGCGGCTTCGGAGCCGCCGACGACCATCACGTCTGCGTCACCATACTCAATTTTTCGCATGCTGTCGCCGATGCAATGGTTTGCCGTGCTACATGCGGTGACCGTCGCAAGGTTCGGTCCCTGCAAGCCATATTCAATCGAAACCAGTCCAGAAATCATGTTGATGATCGAGCCTGGAATAAAGAACGGTGAAATCTTTCTAGGGCCGCCCTCTTTCACCGCGTAACAGGTCTCTTGAATCATCGGCAAACCGCCAATGCCGGAGCCTACTGCGATGCCGTATCGCTCAGGGTCTTTTTCGACGATTTCTTTGGTGATACCCGCGTCGGCAAGCGCTTCTTTTGAGGCCGCAATGCCGTAGTGAATGAACGTGTCGTAGCGTCGCGCTTCCTTGCCCGACATGTAGTTGGCCGGATCAAAGCCTTTGACTTCGCCCGCAATATGCGTGGCATAGGCCGCGCAGTCAAAACGCGTAATTTTGTCGATGCCGGATCGGCTGTTAACAATTGCATCCCACGCAGCCGGGACTCCAATGCCGACGGGACTCACGATACCGAGTCCGGTGACGACCACACGACGTTGTCTTACTGTCATTTCAGTCTGGCTTCCAGAAGAGAAAGGCTTGAAATAGGTCAACAAAAAAGGCGGCTACAAGCCGCCTTTTGTTTGAAACCCAAAGGCGGTGCGCCGGGTTTATTTTTTATGCGTGGCGACGTAATCAATCGCAAGTTGCACCGTTGTAATCTTCTCTGCCTCTTCGTCCGGAATTTCCGTGCCGAACTCTTCTTCGAGCGCCATCACAAGCTCAACAGTGTCAAGCGAGTCAGCGCCGAGGTCGTCAACAAAAGACGATTCGTTTTTAACGTCAGCTTCCGCGACGCCGAGTTGATCGGCAACAATTTTTTTAACCCGCGCTTCAATATCACTCATATCAATCCTTATTGGAACTCTCTGATCCCAAGAAAAAGCGGCGTTTTCGCCGCACACCGGAATTTTAACAAAGCTCATTGTCACGAATGTGCACGATCGCCGTTCGAGCAAACGAGCGTTATTTGTCGTCAAATTCGCTGAAACCGCCCACAACGAGAGAAAAATTCAGCAGCGATCCCATTTTTCTTCGAAAAACGCGCGTTTTAAATGCCGCAGCCCAGCGATTGCAGGTACGTTTGAATGGCAGCTGGCGTAACGCGCGAGCCACTTAACGTGAGCCCTGCGGTCAGTGCATCAGCGCGAAACCCGTAGAGATAGCGCAGCGCGAGCAACGCATCGTTCGCGTCGAACTGTCCATCGGCGTCGATGTCGAGCTGTGCGAGCCGCGTGTCGATGTAATCGGTAGTGCTCGCCGCATTCGCACCGGAAATCGATCCAGTAAGCGCGCCTGCGCGCAATCCGAGCGCATAGCGTATGAGCAACAGCGCATCGGTGTTAGTGCGAACACCCGTCACGCCATCAACATTGAGCGGACAACCCAGCGCAGGCGAGCGATAGAGCCGCGTGAGACCCGGCGATGCAGCAGACGTGAGCGTCTTCGTTTGGCCGCCTTTGGTTTCTGTCACCGCGTTGTCATAAAAGCGCGTGGTGTAGACAATTGCGGAATGCAGCGCACTAAGACGTGAGGTTTCATCAACGGTGAACATGGTTTCACCCGGCAACGTGTTCGCAGCGGGATAGACGAGCCCACCGATGTATTCAGTGACGCCGCCGTTTTTTGTATCGATCACGGTGAAGCGATCTTCGGTTTTCATGCCGAAGATCCATGCGCGACCACCGTCATTGGTCATCTTGGCGCCTTGGCGGTACTCGTTATTGATGTGATGTGCCCAAAAATGTTGGCCAGCGCGAATGGTGAACCCTTCGATACCAACATCTTCCACGATCACGTCACCCGCGCCCGCTTGCGAGGTGTAACCATAGAAACCTGATTTCAAAACGACAGTGCGTTTGCCTTTGTGCAGCACACGCGTGCCGTAACTAATTGAATCGATGATCAGCGGTTCGGCGGAATCATCCGCGATTTCGAACGTAATCCCACCTTCGTTAATCGCACCGGTAAATCCGTGAAGGCGTTTCACCGACGACGGCACGACAACGGTGATTGGGCTGAATTGAATCTTGTTGCCGAAGACGAGCGCAATGTTCGGTTTACCCGTAGCGAATGCTGCAGTGATGCCATCTTGCGTGGTGCATCCCGCGTAGCCGTTGCAGGTGGACATCGCCCAGTTACTCAAATCGTTGTCGTGCGCTTCAGGCGTTTCCGCAATTGGCAAACGAAACATCAGCGCGTCATCGGCAACTGGAAACAGACTGTAGAGCCCCGCATTCAGCTGCCCGCTGTACCACTCCGCGCGCACGAGCCCAGGCTGCGCAACGCCCGCGACAGTGAGCAGCGATCCGTAACCATTTGCACGCACGTTGCGCAAATACGTTTCGCCCGCGCCGCGCCGCGTGGTTTTGATCGCAGAGTTCGTTGCAGCGCCGCCAATGAACTCCGCGTCCATCAGAGTGAGTAGCCCCGCGCCATACCGATCATTGTCAATCACCGGTACGCTGTTGACGCTGTAGAACTTGCGCATAGTCATTACTGCGCCATCGTTTTGTAGACCGACCACGCGTTGATTCTTGAGCAAAATGTATTCGTAGGTTTGGCTGTATTCGATAAAGCCAACGCGCAGGCCAACGTCGAAACCTTCGATCTGCACGCGCTTATACAAATTCGGCCCCGGCCAATTGCGCGTCATATCGAGCCCGACAACACCTTGCCCATCTTCGCTTTTGATGAGCACATTTTTCATCGCACCAACGTTGTTGGTGATGTGATCAATGCCAATCGCTCCGGGGTTTCCAGCGCCAACGATCACCGCCAGATCCCAAATGTTTTGCCGAAAACTCTCGTTACCGTTTTCGGTTTGAATGACGGGTTTTGGCGACGCTGCGTTCCCAAACGCAGGCGTGTTCGGTTTGAGTTTGATTGTCGTTACCGTAGGCCCTGAGCCCTGCAAGGTCACGCAGCAACCCGTCCATTTCAATGTGTCAGAAACGAGATACGTGCCCGGCGGAAAGTAGAGCGCTTTGCTGCGGCCATTGAATTCGGCAGGCGGGTACAGCGGGTTGCCGCTCGCATCAAGTCGCCCGTCGGCAAGCGCGCGCTTGATCGCCGCCGTATCGTCGGTCACGCCGTCGCCCACCGCGCCGTAATCCTTGATGCTCGGCATGAAGCCAGCGGGGAATTGCAACGTTTGCGTGAGCAGCACGGTGTCGGGAACGGCGGCGTGCGCAACGTTCGCGAACAGAAGGACTGCGAAAACAGAAGCCAATGTGCGCAGAACGCAGACTTTCAACATCGCCAAATCCTTCGAAAACAACGCGTAAATAGCGCTCAAATGATCGGGCGCGCGTTGATCCGGATTATGGCATTGTCATAATCAGAGCATGCAGATTAATAGCTTCAACGCCAATTTATATGGGCGAAACGCGTATTAAATAACAATTTCGAGAAACAACATTTATCCGCGTGTCGCCCAATTAAACGGGGCAATAGCATATTTAGCTGCTACGCGAAATACATCCCGCCGTTCACATGAATCGTCGTTCCTGTGACGTAACTCGCGCCGTTATCACACAAAAATTTCACCGCATGCGCGATGTCGTCCGGCGTGCCGAGTCGTCCTGCGGGAATCATCTCAACGAGTTTCGTGCGCTGTGCTTCGGGGAGCGCTTGCGTCATGTCGGTATCGATGAAGCCCGGTGCGACCAGATTCACCGTGATGTTGCGCGAGCCTAGTTCCGCCGCGAGTGATTTGGTAAGGCCGATCAATCCCGCTTTCGCTGCCGCGTAATTCACCTGCCCCGCGTTGCCCATCGAGCCGACGACCGAGCCGATATTCACAATACGACCGAATCGTGCCTTCATCATTGCGCGACTCACGGCGCGACTTAACCGAAACACGCTTTTCAAATTGGTGTCCATCACTGCATCCCAATCCTCGTCTTTCATGCGCATGAGCAGCGTGTCGCGGGTGATACCCGCGTTGTTCACGAGAATGGCGACCGCGCCCTCTTTCGCTTCGATGTCTTTGAGCGCCGCGTCGATGGCTGCGGCGTCGGTGACGTTCAACACAATCCCGCGACCGCCGTGAGCGCTCAACGCCGCGCCGATTTTGTCTGCGCCATCTTGCGACGTCGCGGTGCCGATGACTTTCGCGCCTGATTCAGCGAGTGATTTTGCGATGGCGGCACCGATACCTCGGGTGGCACCAGTCACGAGGCACACTTTATCTTTCATACCCTCTTTCCCTTATCCGTTCAATGTCCCGCCGCAACTGGCGATTAGCTGAACGGAATTAGAGCACGCATGAGAATTCGAAGCTTTGCCGTCGAACTACAGTGCTCGACAAACCGCGTGAGCCTAAAAGTTTCCGCATAAAGCATCGCTACATTTCAGCACTTTGAGCTGGTCATTGCTGTCAGTGAAATCAAAATACGGTATCAGCGGAAGTCCGTCCGAAGGTACTGCGATTGCGCCAACAACGGTGTAATTGAGCGCCGCATTTACACTGGTCGAAGTGTTGGCGGTCGAGCAACTTGCATTGCCGCATTTGAGCACTATTAGCCCGCCCGTCGAACGAAGATACGTGAGAATGGGAAATCCGTCAGCAGCTAACGCCATCGCAACCGGAGCAAGAGCTCCACTAAGGCTCGTATCTACTGTGGTGTAAGTGTTGCCAGCGCTGCAATTGGCATCGCCGCACTTGGCAACTTTAAGCTGAACGCCCGATGCGCTAACGCCGTACACAATCACGGGAATTCCATCGGATGGAATCATCAAATGCGCCACGCCAGACCTCGTCGCGGTATCGAAACTTGGCGTTGAGTTTCCCGAACTACACTGCGGATTGCCACAATCCATCATGGCCCACGTAGTCGACAAGTCAGGCTTGTAAACAACCAACGGGTTGCCATTTGCGCGAACCGCAATCGACGTTGTTGTATCGTTCGGCGCCGCAGCCACCAAGCTCAAGGTTGCTGCGCTACATGCCGCATTGCCACACTTGGCAACCTTTATCTGCCTATCGGTTCCGCTGTGGTAGCTGATGATCGGAAAACCGTCGATCGGTGATATCGCAATCGCGTTCTTCCGACCTACCACTGTCACAGTGGCATCAACGGTGCTAGTAGTATTTCCGGACGAACAAAACGCGTTTCCGCACTTTAAAACTCTCAGCGATACTGAACCTCCGCTCGGCTCGTACGCGTAGCTGATCACGGGCTTACCATCTGCTGGGATTGCGATAGACACCGAAGACCCGCTGAGAACCGAAAAGAGAGGCGCAGAGGCGTCGGCGATCATGACGATGTTTCCGGAATTGCAAGGCACGTTCCCACATTTCACGATGACCAGAGTCTCCAATCCGCTTGCGAAAGCAATCACGGGTAAGCCGTCCAGTCCAACGGCCGTCGCGACGGTTTTGAACGAAGACAATGAGCCCGCAGCCGTGTAAGCCGTGCTCAGCGTCGACGGCAATGACGCACAGCGAACGCTGCCGTTGGCGGGATCGATGCCGAGGGTTTGTCCACGCACGCATGTCGCAGGTAGCGTGAGCAGCGACGAAGCGCACACCCACGCAGTGCCGTTCCACTTGATGATCTGATCCGTCGTACAGGCCGTCGTTGGCAGTAGTTGCGTGATCGCAAGCGAAACGGTGCCTGTCGCGGTGATCGGTCCGCCGGTGAGTCCTGGGCCGGTCGCCACACTTGTTACCGTGCCGCTACCGGTCGCAGCCGCAGCACACGCCCACGCCGTGCCGTTCCACTTCGCGACTTCGCCATTCGCGCATGCGGTCGTCGGCAGTAGCTGCGTTGCCGCCAGGTTGATGGTGCCTGTCGCGGTGATCGGTCCACCGGTCAATCCTGACCCGGTCGCCACGCTAGTCACAGCCGTCGCGGTGAAGCATTCCCAGAGATTGGTCGATGCGTTGAAGCGCGCAAACTGGTTGGCCGTGCAAGACTGCGGCAAGCGAAACGTTGGATCGATATTGATCGTGCCCGCCGTGGTGATCGGGCCGCCGCCTAGGCCGATGCCGGTGGCAATACCGGTCACGGTGCCGCTGCCGCCTGTTGCATCCGCGGCACACGCCCACGCGCTACCGTTCCACTTAGCAATCTGGTTGGTGGCACAGGCAACGGTGGGCAGCAGTTGCGTGCCTGCCAGATTGATCGTGCCGGTCGTGCTGATCGGCCCGCCGGTGAGCCCCGCACCGGTGGCGACGTTGGTCACCGTGCCCGCGCTACCCGCGCCATCGGCGGCGCACGCCCAGGCAGTGCCGTTCCACTTTGGAATCTGATTGGTAGCGCAGGCAGTCGTGGGCATCAACTGCGTGGCGGCGAGATTAATCGTGCCCGTCGTGGTGATCGTGCCGCCGGTTAATCCGGTGCCTGCGGTAATCGATGTCACTGTGCCGCCAGTCGCGCCGCAGCCGGCGAGCAGGAAGCTCTGCACGGCTGCAGGCGTATTGCGCGTGCCGCTGCCCAGCGCGAGCCCATCGGTGAGTTGCGCACCGGTGAAACCTGCGAGCTTGCGGGAAATGATGGTGGCATCGGCCACCGTCAGCGTGGGGTTGCCGGTGATGTTGAGCCCGCAGGATGAGCAGTTGATCGTGGCCTCCACCGACGGCGCGTCCACCGCGTTGATGCCAGTGCTTGCCACCAACGGCGCGCCGGTAATCCCCAGCGCATATCGAGTGAGGATCACGCCTTCAACAGTGAGCGAGGAATTACCGTCGTCGAATGGGCAGACTTGGGCTTGCCCTGATGAGATCGTGAAGCCGAGCAGCAACGCTAGAAACGCACAACCCAACCCTGTGCGATGAATGAAACGCAATCGATCCATGTAGCCCCCGGTGTTTGAATGAAGAGACGCACAACGCTTGCGCCAACGTAGCTGTTAACGGATTTTCTGCGTCAACTCAGACATTTATTTGTTACGCGCAGCGCGCCCTTCTGCCCGCTTCGCAACAAGCCTCGCGATCAATTGGCGCCGCAGCCCCTCCGGGATTCACGATTTGCTGCTCACCCACCAACGCAATGTCTGAGTTTGCACGCTTTTTCCGTAAAGCAGGATACGGCTCGCAAATTCTGCGAATCCAGGCGGACAGCAACCGCTCACCGCCACCACCACTTCTTCGCTTTGAGGGAATCCATGAAACTGCATCAACACACTTTGGGCGCGATGATCGTCGCAGGGCTTTTCAGCACGGCAACGCTTCACGTTCACGCACAGACCGGCACGCCCGGCATTGACCAGCGCCAAGCCAATCAATCACAGCGCATTGCCAACGGAGAAGCAAGCGGCACGCTATCGAAGCGCGAAGCGAATCGAATGAAAGCAGGCCAGGCGAAAGTAGCCGGTATGGAATCTGCCGCTAAAGCGGACGGCAAAGTCACCAAAGCCGAGCGAAAGGCAATTCAAAAAGAACAAAACAAACAGAGCCGCCGCATTTATCGGCAGAAGCACGACGGGAATAAGCGCTAGTAGCGTCGGCCAGGGCGTCATCGCGTGTTGGCAATCGTTGCAGCCAGCGCGGGTTTGTTCAACGTTTCCAAACGTCGCCCTACAAATAGAGTAAACGCGTCTGAGTTGCCCGCGAAATTACGTAAACGATAGGTAGACGGCGCAGACATGCCTTCCGCTTCACAGAGACATGAAGCGGGTATCAATTCAGCGGTCTACGCCCTAATAACTATGGCTTTTTGTGGGATTCACGCTATGTTGAAATCGATTGTTTTACGCCGGTACGCCCAATTATTTTGTGCGATTATCGCGAGCGTTGGTTTGAGTGCCACGCTCAGCGCGCAACCCATCAAAATCTCTGGGAACTTGGTGACGGGCGGCGAGGTGTACACCTTTGCGTACAGCCCTGACGGCCTGTACGGGGTGTTTATCGCCAACAAAGATACGGCTGGCAAACTAGAGCTTTATAGCGTTCGTCTATCCAATGGCGTGACTACAAAGCTCTCCGGCGCGCTGGTCACTGGTGGCAGTGTGTTTGATTTAAGAATCAGCGCCGATAGCAGCCGCGTGGTGTTTCTTGCCGATAAAGACACCGTTGGCATCTTTGAGCTCTACAGCACGCCGATTGCGAGTGGCGCACCGATCAAGATTTCAGGGACGCTGGTGGCCGGTGGCACCGTTGACTTTTTTTCCTCTAATTTTCAGATCAGCCCCGACAGCACCCGCGTGGTGTTTGTAGCCACTAAAGACGACATTAACCGCGCAGAACTCTACAGCGCGCCCATTGCAACCAACAGCAGCGAACCGATCAAAATTTCGGGAGCAATAGTGGCGGGAGGTGACGTTTTTAACTTTCTGATCAGTCCCGACAGCGCCCGCGTGGTGTTTCTTGCCGACAAGGACACCAATGACGTCATTGAGCTTTACACCACGCCGATTGCAAGCAATGCACCGATCAAGATTTCTGGGCCACTCGTGTTGGGCGGCTCGGCTGGGAGTTTTCAAATCAGCCCCGACAGCGCCCGCGTGGTGTTTCGTGCCGACAAAGACACCGACGGCGTTGACGAGCTCTACAGCACGCCAATCGCCAGCAGTGCACCGATCAAGATTTCTGGCACATTGGTGGCGGGAGGCAGCACAAATTATTTCGGTAGTTTTAAGATCAGTCCCGACAGCGCGCGCGTGGTGTTTGTGGCCGACAAAGACACCGATGACGTTCTCGAGCTCTACAGCACGCCCATTGCAACTAACAGCAGCGAACCGATCAAGATTTCCGGGACGTTGGCGGCGAACCGCGACGTCAATAGTTTCCTGATCAGCCCCGACAGTGCCCGCGTCGTGTTTGACGCCGACAAAGACACCAATGGCGTTCAAGAACTCTACAGCACACCGATTGCAAGCAGCGCACCGATCAAGATTTCCGGGGGATTGGTGACTGGCGGCGAGGTTATCGATTACCGAATCAGCCCCGACAGCGCCCGCGTAGTGTTCTTGGCCGACAAAGACATCAACGACGTTCAAGAACTGTACAGCACACCGATTGCCAGCGGCGCACCGATCAAGATTTCGGGTCCGCTCGTGACGGGCGGCAACGTTGCTTTTGGTGCTTTTCTGATTAGCCCTGATAGCACTCGAGTGGTGTTTCTTTCTGACAAAGACACGGATGAAGTCCGCGAGCTCTACAGCACGCCGATCGCAACCAACAGCAGTGCACCCATCAAGATTTCGGGCCTGCTCGTGTCAGGTGGCGAGGTTGATGGTGGTTTTCGGATCAGCCCCGACAGCGCCCGCGTGATGTTTTCTGCCGACAAAGACACCAATGATGTCTTTGAGCTCTACCTCGTGCAGATCGGCGGCACGGCACTCGCGCTCGATTTCGATGGCGACGACCGCGTGTTGCCAGAGACTGATGCACTGCTGCTCGCGCGCTACAAAGCGGGCTTTCGAGGCGCAGCGCTGACCGCCAACGCGCTCGGCGTAAACGCCACGGCGACGAACGCGAATGTGATTCGGTCGCGCATTCGTGCAGCGCTTGGGGCGGGGTTGCCGTTCTAGTGTTCTCGGCGTAGACCCATCAAACCGATGTCTGAGTTGCCACCGAAATTACGTAAACCATGAGTAGGCGACACAGACGCGACCTGCTCCGTTTAGCCCTACTGAGCACACGTCCACTTCAGCCGAATACGCCACAGAAAATATCAGTTCACGAAGGATTCACACTATGTTGAAAACTATTGTTTTACGCCGATTCGCGCAATTAATATGGGCGATAGCTGTCAGCGTTGGCTTGAGTGCCACGCTCAGCGCGCAACCCGTAAAAATCTCTGGCAGCATGGTGACGGGCGGCGATGTAGTAAAGAGCGCGTTCAGCGCCGATGGCCTCTACGCGGTGTTTATCGCCGACAAAGATACCGATGGTAAAGACGAGCTCTACCGAGTTCGCATCTCAACCGGCGTGGTGACCAAGCTCTCGGGGGCTCTCGTGACGGGCGGCAGGGTGATCAGTTTTCAGATCAGCCCCGACAGCAGCCGCGTAGTGTTTTATGGCGACAAAGACACCTTTAACGTTTTCGAACTCTACAGCACGCCGATTGCGAGCAGCGCTCCGATCAAGATCTCGGGAACTATCGTGGCGGGCGGTACTGTGAACAGCTACAAGATTAGCCCTGACAGCGCACGCGTGGTATTCACCGCCGAACAAGACACCGATGATGTCTTGGAGCTCTACAGCACGCCGATTGCGAGCAGCGCGCCGATCAAGCTTTCCGGGACGCTGGTGGTCGATGGTGACGTTGGCGCTAGCGACGACGACTTTAAGATCAGCCCCGACAGTACCCGCGTGGTGTTTCGTGCTGACAAAGATACCGAGGGCACGGCTGAGCTCTACAGCACGCCGATTGCAAGCAGCGCGCCGATCAAAATTTCTGGAACGCTAGTCTCTGGCGGCAACGTGGGTCTAGGTGGTTTGCAGATTAGCGGCGACAGCACGCGCGTCGTGTTTCTTGCCGATAAAGACACCGTGGGCGTTCTCGAGCTCTACAGCACGCCGATTTCTAGCAGCGCGCCAATCAAGATTTCCGGCGCGCTCGTAGCAGGCGGCGCGGTTCGGGCTTTCAAGATCAGCCCCGACAGTGCCCGCGTCGTGTTTACCGCCGATAAAGACACCGACGCCATCGTCGAGCTCTACAGCACACCGATTGCCAGCAGCGTGCCAATCAAGATTTCGGGGACGATGGTGGCGGGTGGCAATGTTGCCTTCGGCTCAACAGATTTTCAGATCAGCCCTGACAGCGTAGCCGTGGTGTTTCGTGCTGACAAAGACACCGACGGCGTCAGTGAGCTCTACAGCACGCCGATTTCTAGCAGCGCAGCCATCAAAATTTCGGGGCCGCTGGTGGCGGGCGGCATCGTTAGTAGTTTTCTGATCAGCCCCGACAGCGACACGGTTGTGTTTCGCGCCGACAAAGATACCGATAACGTCAACGAGCTCTACAGCACGCCGATTGCGAGTAGCGCGTCAGTCAAGATTTCCGGGGCGCTGGTCGCCAACGGCAGCGTTTTAAATGGCTACCAGATTAGCGCCGACAGCAGCCGCGTGATGTTTATCGCCGATAAAGACACCGATAACGTCAACGAGCTCTATCGCGTGCAGATCGGTGGCACCGCGCTCGCGCTGGATTTCGATGCCGATGACCAAGTGCTGATGGCAACCGATGTGCTGATGCTCACGCGCTATCTACGCGGCGTACGTGGCAGCGCGCTGGTCGCCGACGCAACCGGCGTGAATGCAACGCTCACGACGTCGTTTGCAATCGAAGCGCGCATTCGCGACGCGCTTGCCGTTGCGCGACCTTAGCAGGCGGCGACTTGAGGCAGCAAAGTCCTCATCGACACGTTGAGAACTTCTTCACGATCACTGCTACACAAAATTTAGGTTTGCGAAGGATTGACGCTATGTTGAAAACTATATTTTCACGCGCCTTCACCCAATGCATTTGGGCGATTACGCTAAGCGTTGGTTTGAGTACCCCGCTCAGCGCTCAGCCCGCAAAAATCTCCGGCCCATTGGTACCGGCAGGTGATGTAGGGACGAGCGCGTTCAGTCCCGATGGCTTGTACGCGGTGTATGCCGCAGACAAAGACACCAACGGTGTGAACGAACTCTATAGCGTTCGCTTATCGACGGGCGTGATCACCAAGATCTCCGGCTCGCTCGTCGCGGGAGGCAACGTTATCTACAATGGTTTCCAGGTCAGTTTTCAGATCAGTCCGGACAGTACGCGTGTCGTCTTTGTTGCAGACAAAGACACCGTCGGCGTCACTGAGCTCTACAGTACACCTATTGCGAGTAACAGTAGCGAACCGATCAAGATTTCGGGCGCGCTTGTAGCCGGCGGCGATGTTGTGAATGTGAGTTTCCTTGGGTTTCAAATCAGCCCCGATAGCGCTCGCGTGGTGTTTCGCGCCGACAAAGACGTCGATGGGGTTGATGAACTCTACAGCACGCCGATTGCGAGCAACAGTAGCGAGCCTATTAAGCTTTGTGGGCCACTGACGATTGGCGGTAACGTTTCCGACTTTGAGATCAGCCCTGATAGCGCCCGCGTTGTATTTCGCGCCGACAAAAACACCGATGACGTGTTTGAGCTCTACAGCACACCGATTAACAGCGGCGCGGTGACTAAGATTTCCGGTACGCTGGTGGCAGGCGGCGACGTTGGATTTTTTCGCATCAGCCCCGACAGCACCCGCGTGGTGATTCAGGCCGATAAAGACACCGCTGGGGTGTTAGAGCTCTACAGCACACCGATTTCTAGTAACACTAGCGAGCCGATCAAAATCTCCGGGTCGCTGGTGGCGGGCGGTACCGTTTTTTTTCTTCGGATCAGCCCCGACGGTACCCGCGTCGTGTTTACCGCCGACAAAGACACGAATGACGTCGTCGAGCTCTACAGTACGCCGATTGCAAACAATTCGCCGATCAAGATTTCGGGGGCGATGGTGGCGGGTGGCAACGTTGCTTATTATCTGATCAGCCCGGACAGTGCGCGCGTAGTGTTTCTTGCCAACAAGGATACCAATGGGACGGACGAGCTTTACAGCACACCTATCGCCGCCAGCGCACCGATCAAGATCTCGGGAACGCTGGTAGCGGGAGGCGACGCCGGTACTAGCTTTCAGATCAGTCCTGACAGCGCTCGCGTTGTGTTCATTGCTGATAAAGATACGGTTGGCGTCAAAGAGATCTACAGGGTGCCGATTGCGAACAACGGCAGTACACCCAACAAGATTTCTGGGTCGCTCGTAGCGGGCGGCGGCGTAATCAGTTCACAAATCAGCCCTGATGGCGCCCGCGTAGCGTTTATCGCCGACAAAGACACCGATGAGCGCTTTGAGCTCTATCTCGTACAGATCGGCGGCACAGCGCTCGCACTGGATTTCGATGGCGACGACCTAGTGCTGCCCGACACCGACGCGCTGCTGCTCGCACGCTACAAAGCGGGCTATCGCGGCGCGGCGCTGATTGCGAACGCGATTGGTGTGAACGCAACTGTGAGCAATCCAAATGTGATTCGGTCGCGCATTCGCGCAGCGCTTGGCGTGGGGCTTCCGTAGCCACGCGCTCGGGCAATCGCTCCTGTGCAACGTAGTGTTTGAATGGATCGCGTTCGCGGTGAGTCCGTCGAACCATGAGCGCGCATCATC
Source organism: Betaproteobacteria bacterium (assembly GCA_013298695.1). Classification (GTDB taxonomy): domain Bacteria; phylum Pseudomonadota; class Gammaproteobacteria; order Burkholderiales; family Casimicrobiaceae; genus Casimicrobium. The sequence goes on along the minus strand of JAAFIS010000017.1, from coordinate 4,371 downwards.
ATTGCGCTCGCCGGATCAATAAACACGGCAGCCAATGTCTGAGTTGCTGCCGGAATTACGTAAATCAAAGGTATACGGCAAACACATGCCTTTCGCTCTGCGGTTGCCTTGAACGCACCCCGCTTTAGCGGTTTACGCTCTAGAAATTAATGTATTTTCGCGGAATTCACATTATGTTGAAAATTATTGTTTTTTGCCGTTTCGCCCAATTATTATGGGCGATAGCAGCAAGCGCTGCTTTGAGTGCTGCGCTGAGCGCCCAGACCGTAAAAATCTCTGGCAGCTTGGTGGCCGGAGGCGATGTGCAGACCGCAGCGTTGAGTGCTAACGGCCAATTCGCAGTGTTCGTCGCTGACAAGGACACTGACGGCACCAACGAACTCTATAGCGTTCGCTTTTCGAACGGCACGACGACCAAACTCTCTGGCGCACTGGTCGCTGGCGGCAACGTGGCCAGTTTCCAAATTAGCCCCGACAGCACTCGCGTGGTGTTCATCGCTGACAAAGACACCGATGAGGTATTCGAGCTCTACAGCACGCCGATTGCGAGCAGCGCACCGATCAAGCTTTCAGGGACACTCGCTGCGGGCGGCCGCGTTTTTGATATCAAGATCAGCCCCGATAGCGCCCGCGTCGTGTTTCAGGCCGACAAAGACACCGTTGGCGTTGACGATCTCTACAGCACGCCCATTGCAAGCAGCGCACCGATCAAGATTTCGGGAACGCTCGTGGCGGGCGGCTTGATTGACTACTACGACATCAGCCCGGACAGCACCCGCGTGGTGTTTCAGGCCGACAAAGACACCCTCGATGTGTTCGAGCTCTACAGCACACCGATTGCGAGCGGTGCGCCCGTCAAAATTTCGGGAACGCTGGTGGCAGGCGGCAACGTCGGCAGCGTTTTTCGGATCAGTCCCGATAGCGCCCGCGTGGTGTTTAGTGCCGACAAAGACACCGATGGCGTGTTCGAGCTCTACAGCACGCCGATTGCAAGCAGCGCAGCAATCAAGATTTCGGGGACGCCAGTAGCGAGCGGTAGCGTTGGCAGTTTCCAGATCAGTCCCGACAGCACCCGCGTTGTGTTTGATGCTGACAAAGACACCCCGAGCACCTACGAGCTCTACAGCACGACGATTGCAACCAACAGCAGCGAACCGATCAAGATCTCCGGCACGCTGGTGGCAGGCGGCGACATCTCCGGTGTCTTTCGGATTAGCCCTGACAGCGCGCGCGTAGTGTTTCGTGCCGACAAAGACACGGTAGGTGTCTTCGAGCTCTACAGCACGTCGATTGCTAGCGGCGCACCCATTAAGATTTCTGGGCTGCTGGTGACGAACGGCGACGTAGACGCTTCCCGCTTTGAGATCACGCCCAACAGCGCCAGCGTCGTGTTTCGTGCCGACAAAGATACGGTCGGCGTTGGTGAGCTCTACATCACGCCTATCGCAACCAACAGCAGTGCGCCGACAAAGATTTCCGGGCCACTGGTGGCGGACGGCCAGGTGACGTTTTTTCAGATCAGCACGGACGGCGCGCGCGTGATGTTTGTTGCCGACAAAGATACCGATGAGGTTCGCGAGCTCTATGTTGTGCAAATCAGTGGCCCGCCGCTCGCGCTCGATTTCGATGGCGACGGCCAAGTGCTCGCAGGCACCGACCTTCTGCTGCTAGCGCGCTACAAGGCGGGCTTGCGTGGCGCGGCGCTGACCGCCAACGCACTCGGCGCGGCGGCCACAGTGACCAATCCGAATGCGATTCGGGTGCGCATTCGCGCCGCGCTTAGCGTGGGGCTGCCGTTCTAGGGTGTTTCGGCGAAGTACAGCGCCTAATTTCTGCGTCTATGCACCAAGAAACATGTTTTGCGAGGAATTCACATTATGTTGAAAGCTATCTTTTTATGCCGGTTTGCCCAGTCGATATGGGCGATAGCGGCAAGTGCTGGTTTGAGTGCCTCGCTCAGCGCGCAGCCGATCAAACTCTCGGGCAATCTAGTGACCGGCGGCGATGTAGTGTCCTCCGCAGTCAGCCCCAACGGCCTGTTCGCGGTGTTTATCGCTGACAAAGATGCTGATGGTAGAGACGAGCTCTACAGCGTTCGCCTCTCGAACGGCGTAATTACGAAGCTCTCAGGCCCGCTGGTCACGGGCGGCAACGTGTTTAGTTTCCAGATCAGCGCCAACAGCGCTCGTGTGGTGTTTCGCGCCGACAAACAAACCGATGAGGTGTTCGAGCTCTACAGCACACCGATCGCCAGCAGCTCGCCAACCAAAATTTCGGGCACCTTGGTGGCGGGCGGCAACGTGGAGACCTACCAGATCAGCGCCGACAGCGCGCGCGTGGTCTTCGATGCCGACAAAGACACGGTCGGCGTTAACGAGCTCTACAGCACGTCGATTACGAGCGGTGCACCGATCCAGATTTCAGGGGCGCTGGCGTCGGGCGGCGACGTTCAGAGTTTTCAGATCAGTCCCGACAGCGCCCGCGTGGTGTTTGTGGCCGACAAAGACACCGTTGGCATTAATGAGCTCTACAGCACGCCCATTGCTAGCAGCGCGCCGATCAAGATTTCCGGAGCGCTAATCGCCGGCGGTAGCGTTGAGCGCAACGGTTTGCGGATTAGCCCCAACAGCACCCGCGTGGTGTTTGTGGCGAGTAAAGATACCGTTGGCGTGAACGAGCTCTACAGCACGCCGATCACCAGCAGCGCACCGATCAAGATTTCAGGGGCGCTGGTAGCAAGCGGCGATGTCGTGGCCACCAGTGTTCAGATCAGTCCCGATGGCTCCCGCGTGGTGTTTCTTGCTGACAAAGACACCAATGATGTCTTGGAGCTCTACAGCACGCCGATTGCGAGCAGCACACCCGTCAAGCTTTCAGGGTTGCTGGCAACCGGCGGCGATGTTCAGAGCTTTCAGATCAGCCCCGACAGCACCCGCGTCGTGTTTATCGCCGACAGCGACACCAATGACGTGTTCGAGCTCTACAGCACACCGATTGCGAGCAGCGCGCCGATCAAGATCTCTGGATCTCTCGTGTCGGGCGGACAGGTTATCGCGTTTCAGATCAGTCCCGACGGCGATCTCGTGGTGTTTCTCGCCGTTAAAGATACCGCTGCTGTCGCCGAACTCTACGGCACACTGATCGACAGCGGCGCTGTGATCAAGATTTCGGGGCCGCTGGTGACGGGGGGCGACGTCTTTAAATTTCAGATCAGCGCCGACAGCTCCCGCGTCGTGTTTATTGCCGACAAAGATGTCGATGACGTGTTCGAACTCTATCGCGTGCAGATCGGCGGCGGCGCGCTCGCGCTCGATATCGACGGCGACGACCAAGTGCTCATGCTGACCGACGTGTTGCTGCTCACTCGCTATCAACTGGGTCTGCGCGGCAGCGCATTGATCGCCAACGTGCTCGGCCCAAACGCGACGATTACCAGCGCAGCTGCGATTGAGGCGCGCATTAGCGCTTCACTTGCTGTTGTGATGCCGTAAGACGCTGCTGATACGGCGATGGCGCTGCGCGGGAACGCGTTGATCACCAACGCTCCTCGCGCGAACGCGACGATTACCAATACGAACGCGATTGGGCTGCGCACTCTCGCCGTGCTCGAGTTCGGACTATCGTTCTGATCGCTTTAAACTAGATCGCAGCAACAAAAAACGCTGCGATCAAAGCGACGCAAACGTATCGATCCGCCTGAGCGTAGAAATCGTCGATGGCCATGCCTGGAAAGTGGCGCCGAAGAAGACCGCTGAAGGGCGTGGCATCGTGCGCGTGGAATCAATTCGGCGAACAATTCAGTTTGTGCGCGATACGCATTGGCGTGAACCCGTAGGGAATTACGTCTCTAAGGTTTAGTGTCCGCGCTGAATTTGCGGGTACGATAAGCTAAGCTCATGCAACGTGGTGCTAGCGACACACGCCCAATTGAATTGGGCTTAACGGGGGTTGAATCAGTATGATGAATATCACTTTTTTTCGCAGCATTGCCCAATGGATTGGGGCGATGGCGGCGACGGTTGGTTTGTGTGCGGGGCTCTCCGCCCAGCCTCTCAAAATCTCCGGCGGATTGGTGACGGGGGGCGATGTCTCTAACTACTCGGTGAGCCCTGACGGTCAATTCGCCGTGTTCATCGCCGATAAGGATACCGACGGTAAAAACGAACTCTACGGCGTCCGCCTATCCAATGGCGTGATCACCAATCTCTCGGGTGGGCTGGTCACTGGCGGCAACGTATTAAATTTTCAGATCAGCCCCGACAGCGCGCGCGTGGGGTTTGTTGCCAACAAAGACACTGCCACCGTCTTCGAGCTCTACAGCACGCCGATTGCCAGCAGCGCCCCGATCAAGATTTCTGGAGCGTTGGTGGC
>JAAFIS010000016.1:29278-30614 GCA_013298695.1 Betaproteobacteria bacterium | reverse complement strand
TTCCGGTGACGCCGACGGCCTCGGCGGCAACGCCTGTGCTCAACACGGCCACGGTCAGCGGTGGTGGGGACCCGGGCTGTCCGGGCGCGGCGCGTTGTACGAGCACGACCAACACGCCGTTGAATCCAGGCACGCCGCCTGATCTGACGCCAACATTCACGTTTAGCTTTACCGCATATAGCGTTGGCGTTACTCGTGACGTCATCATCAATATCAACGAAATTAACGATATTCCGACTAGCGGTCTCGTGCGGTTCTTTGTGCCGTTTTCCAGTGGATTTACTTACGCATTTAATCCGTTGCGCACCACTGCGAGTTTGTTCACTCCGAACGACACCACAGGCTTGCAGAACGGCGACTGGACCGTGACTACGACGGCGACAGGGTTCTTGTTCTCGTCCAATACACCGATACCAGCTTCTGGAACCAGTCGAATTGTGATCTCCTCCACGGCAGATGTTGCCGGTACGAAAGCGAGCATCACGGTCAACATCGTCGCGCTCTCCGGCGGCGAGGTGAGGACTAACAATAACGCTGTGGTCCTCGCACAGTCGGTCCAGAGATAGGGGCAAATAATGAAAACGACCACCGTTCGAAATTCCTTTGATTGCCTGTCAAGCGCGATACGGAAAACTAAAAAAATGTTCAGATCAAGCATTACAGCGACAGTGGTTACTGTGGCTGCGTTCGGATCCCTGACTGTTTTTGCGCAATTCGCAGATCCAGCGGTCACCGGTGCCAATTTCGTACCCAACACCATTCCGGTCGGCTCCACATCCACGCTGAATGTGTCTTTCTCGAATACGGGCGGCACCTCTGTGCCCGGAAACTCGATTGAAGTAACTGTGTGCCCCGCATTCAGTTACTACACCCCTGCAGCTGCGCCGACTTATGTCCCCGCAGGCGGTGGTGCGACTACTGCAGCGTTGTTTAGTTGGATCAACATCGGCAACGGATGTTGGAGGGGGCGTAATGATGGTCGCGGATTGGTCGGAGTCGCGTTTGATAATTTGCTGATCGGGCAAGCCGTCCCAAGCTTTGATGGCGGCCAAATACAAGTCGTCTACACCGGAAATACCGCTACCACGGTCGTTGGCCCGCAAACGACGAACATTAATATTCAATTGGTTCGGCTCCTCGCTCAATTTCAGAACGAAGCAGCGAACGACAACCTACAGCCCGATCTCGCGATTGAGCCTGCCGCTGTTCCCGACATGGTCAGTGCGATTAGTGGGTTGCCGGCGGTGGTGGCCCCGGGTCAGACGGTGGCTGGGACGTTGACGTGTACGAACAATGGGCCTGGGTCGGCGACGGCGCCGACGTGTACGGTTGGCAC
>JAAFIS010000016.1:0-29268 GCA_013298695.1 Betaproteobacteria bacterium | reverse complement strand
CCGACATGGTCAGTGCGATTAGTGGGTTGCCGGCGGTGGTGGCCCCGGGTCAGACGGTGGCTGGGACGTTGACGTGTACGAACAATGGGCCTGGGTCGGCGACGGCGCCGACGTGTACGGTTGGCACGACGACGGCTGGGGCGACGGTGGTGATCAGTGGGGCGTGTAGTCCAGCGCTGCCGGTGGCGAGTTTGTCGGCGACGGCGGGCAGCAACACGATTGTGTGTCCGATTGCGCTGACTGCGCCGGTGAATCCGGCGGCACCTGGGGATGTCACGCCGACGGCGGTGGCATTGACCGGCAATACCTCGGCCACCAATGAGACGGCGACGGCCAACAACGGCAGCACTGGCTCGGTCAACATCTTGGATGCGGTCAACGACACGAGCAGCACAGTGACGGCGGGGCCGAGCACGCAGACGATAGCGGCCAGTGTGTTGAACAACGACACGGTGGGTGCAGCGGGTGCGACTTCGACCACTGTTGCCACGAGTTTGACCTCGGTGACCGGTGGGCCGACGACGGCGGGCTGGAGCATCGACAGCTCGGGCATCATCACGGTGCCGGCTAATGTTCAACCGGGCAGCTACACGCTGACGTATCAGATTTGCAGCCTACCGGCGACGACACCGGCCACCTGTGACACGGCCACCAAGCCAGTCACCGTGGTCTCACCTGTGAACATGGTCAGCAGCGTCACGGTGTTGCCAACGGTGATGGCACCGGGGGCCACGCTCACGGGCACTCTGGTGTGTACCAACACCGGTGGTCTCACGGCGACGGACGCCACCTGTACGGTGAGCACGACCACGGCGGGTGCGACGGTCACGATCACGGCTGCGTGTACGCCAAGCGCGGGCAGCACCGCGGCAGCGCTATTGCCAGGCGGCACACTGACCTGTCCGATCAGCGTTGCGGCACCGGCCAATGCGGCCGACAGCACGGTCACGCCGACCGATGTGGTCATTGCAGGCAACACCTCAGCGACCAACGAAGCGGCTGCCCAGCAAACCGACAACACGAGCAGCGACAGTGTGGCGATCATTGACGCGGTCAACGACACCGGCAGTGTCGGCTCGGTATCGGGCGGCACGGTCACCATCCTTGCCAACGATCAGTTGGGCGCGACCAGCAACCCTGCGGTAGGTGCAGGCGGCATCACGGCGCCGACGATTGTGTCGGGTCCGAGCACCACGCTCACCACGGCCACGATTAACGCAGCCAACCAGATTGTGGTGCCAGCGGGCACCGCACCGGGCAGCTACACCGTGCAGTACGAAATCTGTAGTGATCCGGCGCAGACGCCAGTGGCGTGTGATCGCGCGATTGCCACGATCACGGTGACCAACACTGCGGTGGACATGGTCAGCAGCATCACCGGGATTCCTGCGGTGATTGCACCGAACCAGACGGTCAACGGCACGTTGACCTGTACGAACAACGGTGGCGCGACGGCCACGGGTGTGACGTGTACGGCAGCAACGCTGGTAGCGGGTGCAACGGTCACGGTGGGCGTGTGCTCGCCAGTGAGCGGCAGCTCGGTGGCCGCGGGCAGTAGCATGAGCTGTCCGGTGAGCCTCACCGCACCGGCCAATGCCGCCGACAGCACGGTGACGCCGACTGACATTCTGGTCAGCGGCACCACCTCGGCGACTAACGAGACGGCGGGCAGCACGGGCAACAACGGCTCGAGCACGACCCCAGTGATCATTGATGCGATCAATGACACGGGCAGTGTGGGCTCGACCGCGGGTGGTACGGTCACTATCCTTGCCAACGATCAGTTGAGTGCGACGAGCAACCCTGCCGTGGGCACGGGCGGCATCACGGCACCGACGATTGTGGCGGGTCCGAGCACCACGCTCACCACGGCCACGATTAATGCAGCTAACCAGATTGTGGTGCCAGCGGGCACCGCACCGGGCAGCTACACGGTGCAGTACCAGATCTGTTCGCAAGCGGTGGCGACGGCGTGTGACACGGCAATTGCCACGATCACGGTGAGCGACACCAGTGCCGACATGGTCAGTGCGATTAGTGGGTTGCCGGCGGTGGTGGCCCCGGGTCAGACGGTGGCTGGGACGTTGACGTGTACGAACAATGGGCCTGGGTCGGCGACGGCGCCGACGTGTACGGTTGGCACGACGACGGCTGGGGCGACGGTGGTGATCAGTGGGGCGTGTAGTCCAGCGCTGCCGGTGGCGAGTTTGTCGGCGACGGCGGGCAGCAACACGATTGTGTGTCCGATTGCGCTGACTGCGCCGGTGAATCCGGCGGCACCTGGGGATGTCACGCCGACGGCGGTGGCATTGACCGGCAATACCTCGGCAAGTAACGAACCCAATACGAGCAACAACACAAGCACGGGATCAATCAATATTCTTGACGCAGTAAACGACTCCGCTACGGTGGGATCCATCGCAGGGGGTGTCGTTAACGTCCTGATTAACGATGCAAGTGGCACGTCACTGATTACGATCGGAAGCAACGCTACAGTGACTGGCCTAGCGGGAGCGACCGCCCCGGCTGGTGGCACACCGCTTACGTTGAATCCAGCAACCGGAGAAATCACAGTGCCCCCGGGTTCAGTTCCGGGCGTGTATACGGTGCCTTACCAGCTTTGTAGTGTTCCGGCGACAACTCCGGCAACTTGCGACACTGCATTGGCAACGATTACAGTCGACAACACAGCTGCGGATATGCAATCACAAATCACCGGATTGCCTGCATCGGTTGGACCAGGCACGACGGTCAGCGGCACACTTACCTGTACCAATGCCGGACCGTCTGCCGCACTCAACCCGACGTGTTCGATTGCGACGAGTACGCCAGGAGCGGTCGTGACGATCACTGGTGCTTGTACGCCCGCGCTACCGTTGGCGAGTCTGCCAGCCACTGCGGGTAGCAACACCATTAGTTGTCCGATCAGCGTAACTGCGCCTAGCAATCCGGGCGCACCGGGCGACGTGTCCGCGACGATCATTGCCATCACAGGCACGACCTCGGCCTCAAATGAACCCGTTGCTCAACAAGGCAACAACGGAAGCAGCGCGAACATCGCCATCGTTGATGCGGTGAACGACTCGGCCAACGTCGGTGCATCCGGTGGGACGGTTAACGTTTTAGGCAACGACGGCAACGGAGCATCGATCCCGACGGTTGGCGTGGGCGGCAACTCAACGGTGACGCAGCTACCAGGTGCCACGGCGCCTGTTGGCGGTACACCATTGGTCCTCGATCCAGCCACCGGACAGGTGACAGTGCCGCCGAACTCGATCCCGGGAACGTACACGGTACCGTACAGCCTGTGTTCGGTGAACCCGACGACGGCGTGCGACACCGCAGTCGCGACGATTACCGTTTCCGCGGGTGCCGCCGACATGGCAGCAACATTCCCAAGCTCGGGCGTTGGATCGTTACCGATTGCCGTCGCACCGGGTCAGACGTATTCGGGGCTTGTGCTGAATTGCACCAACCTTGGACCGAATCTCGCGCTTTCGCCGACATGTGCAATTTCGGTAAACGTCGGAACGGTAAGCAACGTCGTTTGCACACCGAACAGCCCGCTGGCACTAGCAAGCGGTTCTGCGATTAGTTGCACTTTCAGTTACACGGCGCCCGGAACGCTCGGTGGCAACGATTTACCGCCGCAAATCGTGCTCTTCACCGGTATCACTGGCGCAAGCAATGATGGCAACACCAGCAACAACATCGTTCAGGGCGTGGCTCCCAACGGGCAGCCGTCAGTGGTAGTCGATGCCATTGACGACACAGCGACCTTTCCTCCGGGCGTCGGCGGCACCGTTGTCATTCTGGTCAATGATCAGCTTGGTGCAACAACAAATCCGAGCATCTCCGCGACTGGGATAACGCCGCCGGTTGTTGTGGTGGGTGTTAACACGACGCTGCCAGGTGTAACGATTGATGCCTCAAATCAAATTGTGGTGCCCGCCAGCACTCCTTCTGGCGTTTACACCGTTGAGTACACCATCTGTGCCCAAGCTGCACCGACGGTATGCGACACCGCGATCGCTACGATCACAATTACGGGAGTTGTGCCACCGCCACCTGGGGAGCCTGCACGTGTGCCCGCGATGGATATTCGTGGTTTGCTGATGATGCTATTGGCGATCGCATTCATAGGTGGAATGCGCAGCAGAAAGCGCTAGCTGAAGGATGCGTTAGAAGACCGGCTTCGGCCGGTCTTTTTTTGACTCGTAAAATGGCGAGCTAAGGAATAAACGCTATGCAAGAACTTATCTCAGAACTAAAACAGTCCATCTCCGGCGCCACTACGAAAGTGGACGAACTTCGGGGGTTACTTTGACTATGAAAAGAAGAAACACCGTCTAGAAGAAGTTAACGCGGAACTAGAAGATCCAAACGTTTGGAATAACGCCGACCGCGCGCGCGAACTCGGTAAAGAAAAGCGCATGCTCGATGGCGTCGTCGAGTCGATTGACCGATTAACCGACGAAACGCGCGGGGCGGCCGAGCTTTTCGAACTTGCTGAGATCGAAGGCGACGAGGCAACGCTCAAGAGCATAAAAACTGACATTGACCGCGCGAAAATAACGCTCGCTGAGATCGAATTCAAGCGCATGTTTTCAGGAGAAGCCGATGACTCGAATTGCTTCCTTGAAATCAATGCTGGCAGCGGTGGAACGGAGGCGCAAGACTGGGCGCAAATGCTCTTCCGCATGTACTGCCGCTATGGTGAGCGTAAAGGCTTCAAGGTTGATATTGAAGACCTGACCGACGGTGATGTGGCGGGAGTTAAAAGCGCATCGATCAAGGTATCGGGAGACTACGCGTATGGTTTCCTTCGTACCGAAACCGGCGTGCATCGCCTTGTGCGCAAAAGTCCGTTTGATTCGAACGCGAAGCGACACACGTCTTTCGCCTCCGTTTTTGTTTATCCCGAAGTCGATGATTCGATCCAGATCGACATCAATCCGTCTGACGTGCGCACCGACACCTTCCGTGCGAGTGGCGCGGGTGGTCAGCACATCAATAAAACCGATTCTGCGGTGCGGCTGACACACATCCCAACGGGCATCGTTGTGCAATGTCAAGACGGCCGCTCGCAACACTCCAATCGTGATGTTGCGTGGAAACGGCTGCGCGCGAAGCTCTATGATTTTGAGTTGCGCAAACGCCAAGAGGCGCAGCAAAAACTTGAAGACACGAAAACCGATATCGGCTGGGGTCATCAAATTCGCAGCTACGTACTTGATCAATCGCGCATCAAAGATTTGCGTACCGCGCACGAAACCGGCAACACACAGGCCGTGCTTGATGGCGATCTTGATCCGTTCATCGAAGCGTCGTTGAAGGCCGGCGCAAATTTGAAAGTAGGTGAGGACGTATAACGCCGAACTTTTCTACACTGACTACGCAGATTACCGCTGATTAATTGAACCTATTTTCAAGTCGAATAAAAGAGAAGCTAATCTGCGAAATCGACGTAATCTGCGCCAGAGATAAAGCGGTGACACGCCAACGTCATCGCGAATGACACGCACATCAACAAATTCGCCACACACGCGATTGAACGCACGTGCGCAAACGTGCTCTCGCGTGACGTTTGAAACCCTGACTTCTATACTGGCTTCATGCCATCGATCGAACGCCCCCGCCTCCTGCAGTTGCCTACGAAAATTCTGGGCAAGCGCTGCATTCTTCGACCTTATCGCTCGGGCGACGGTGCGGCGAAATTCAATGCGGTCATGGAAGACGTCGAAGATCTGATGCAGTGGATGCCTTGGCCGAAGCACCATAAAGGCGCAGACGACAGCGAAAACTACGTGCGCGACATGGCGGGCAAATGGATCACGCGCGAGGCGCTCGTGATGGGCATCTTCTCGCTCGACGAGAAAACGCTTTATGGCGGCACCGGTTTCCACGGCTTCGATTGGAGTGTGCCTTCGCTTGAAATCGGTTGGTACTTACGAAAAAGCGCACGTGGTCAAGGCATTGCGACGGAAGCCGTGTCGCTGTGCTGCAAGCTCGCTTTCGATCACATGAAAGTCAATCGTGTGTGGGGCAGTTGCGATGTGGCCAATGAACGCAGCGCGAAAGTGTTTGATCGCGTCGGCTTCACGCGCGAGGCGCACTTGCGCGGCGAGCGTCGCGATCACCACGGAAAAATTCGCGACAGTTTCGTCTATGGCATGCTTGCACGCGATTGGTCGATGCAGAGCGCAGCGAAAGACGTGTGAGCGTGGCGGCAGAGCTCACCTGTCGCAATTGCGGACACAATTATTCGGCCACACCTGCAGCGAAATACTGCCCCGAATGCGGTCAAGACACCGATCCAACCCCGCCGACGTTTCGCGAATTCGTTAATCACTTTCTCGGGAACTACATCGCCGTAAAAGGCGGTTTTCCACAAACGCTCTGGCGACTTATCTCGAAGCCCGGTGCGCTCACGGTGGATTATTGGGAAGGGCGAAAACGCAGATATACGTTGCCGCTGCGCTTGTATCTCACTATCAGCGTGATCGCGTTTTTGATTTTTGGTGTGCTCACCCATCAGAGCGTGGAGCAAGCCATCGCCGATGTGAAGCCCGAGGAATTTACGCAGGGCAACTTCATTTCATTTGGCGATAAAGCAAAAGCCACGATCAAAGATGGCGAAGTGAAATGCGACGGTTTGCCTGAATTCGTTTGTGATCGACTCACTAAGCGATTCGGAAGGAAAGAAGCCCTTCGAGAAGTCGTGAGCACCTTGCCCGAGCGCATGGTTCGCTATTGGGCGTATGCCATGTTCGCGCTCGTGCCGCTCTATGCCGGTCTCTTGAAGCTCGCCTATCTGGGTCGCAAACGAACCTTTGGTGAACACATGGTGTTCGCGCTGCATTTGCACACCTTTTGGATACTCGCGATCTTGTTGTCACTCTCACATGAGTGGGCGGCGGCCATCGTCACATTCGCGGTTCCCGCCTATGCGTTGCTTGCGATGCGCCGTGTGTATCGCGGTCGATGGCTGCCATTAATACTGCGCGCAATTGCAATTTCATTTGCATACTTTGTGTGTGCCACGATTGCGGTGGGCATCGTTGCGATGATTGCATTGGTTCTGTGATCCAAATCAAAACGAGATGTTAGCTTTAGTGAGTATCGCCCAATTTAATTGGGCGATAAAGAGAATTAATTGGGTTATCAATAAATAGTTAAAAACATCGTGTCGCCCAATAAATTTGAGCGATGCGTTATGGTGCCATAAGCCGTCCTCTAGAATGGAGTGATGTATCTCCGCCCCACCGCCCTCTCCGCGCTTGCCTTCGCGATCCAGTCCGCCTCTAAGTTTGAATACCCTGCGGATCGCACGCTCTCTTATGTGTTGCGAGAGCATCGCGTGGGCTCGATTGATCGATCAATGGTTGCTGAAGGCTTCTATGCGTGGCTGCGCCATCGATTAACCGTCGAATCGATGATCACAGCGAACGGCGACAAACCCAAAGACGAATTTACCGCGACCGCGCTCGCCGCACTCGCTCGACAATTCCGCCGCCGCATCACCGTGCCCGCAGGTGAAACGGATCGTTACGCTAAATACCTTGCGCTCGAAGAGACGCTAACCGCGCATCCACGCCGCGAACTGCCCGCGTGGCTCTGGGATCGCCTCGGCGCGCAACTCGGCGACGATGAACGCGCCGCGCTCGCGGAAAACTTACTTAAACCCGCGAGCTTTGACTTGCGCGTGAACACGCTCAAAGGCAAACGCGACGAAGTGTTAAAGCGCATGCAGAAAGAAGGCTTTCCGGACGCCCGCGCCACGCCGATGTCAGAGATCGGCATTCGCCTGCAACAACCCGAATTTGCTCGCGTTGATCTCGCGCGCCACGCGCTTTTTGAAGACGGCGTGATCGAAGTGCAAGATGAAGGCTCGCAACTGCTCGCTAAACTGGTCGGCGCTAAACGCGGCGAATTCGTGATCGATTTTTGCGCCGGCGCAGGCGGCAAAACGCTCGCGCTCGCAGCGCAAATGGCGAGCACCGGCCGCCTCTATGCGTTTGATAACAACGAACGCCGCCTCGACAACCTGCATCCGCGCCTCGCGCGAAGCGGCGCAAGCAACGTGCAAACTATGCGCATCGAAGATGAGAACGACAAGAAGCTCGACAAGTTCTTCGGCAAGGCCGATCGCGTATTGGTCGATGCGCCTTGCTCTGGTTTGGGAACGCTAAAGCGCAACCCCGATCTCAAATGGCGGCAATCGCCCGCAAGCGTCAAGGAGCTCGTACAGATTCAAAAAAAAATCCTCGCCGCAGCCTCGAAATTGGTGAAGAGTGGCGGACGATTGGTCTACGCAACATGCAGCTTGCTCGCCGAAGAAAATGAAAAAATTGCGGAGGATTTTTTAGCGACGAATACAGGATGGAATGTCGTTCCCGTTTCGCTGCGCGGCGACGAACCCAGCACGGAAAAACCGTACGCACAACTCTTCCCGCATCGTGATGGGTGCGATGGATTTTTTGCAGCGGTGTTTGAGAAATCGTAATCCGCCGTAGGGCTCAATCTGCGCGACACGCTTGTCGCGGTCATTGCAACCAAATTGACAGCAACCCAATCGGATGGGGGGGATGCGCTTCGCGCGTTTTGCGCGAGGCGCAAGCGCTTCATGCAACGCTGAAACCAATTATGTTTGTTACTCGAAGTGAAGGATGATAGCGGTGGAAATACGTTGCCCAGTTACGGGCGTGTCGTGCCAGTGCGAAAGCGTGCTGCGCACATTGCCACGCTGGTTTGGCATTGAACAAGCACGGCGGGAGTACGCGCTTGCTGCCGATGAGTACACCACTTTTGTAGCGTTCGAACGTGAAGAAATCGTTGCGTTTATTACGATTCGCGAGCACTTTGCACAAGCGTGGGAGGTACATTGCATTGCGGTTGCGATGAATTACCGTGGCAAGGGCATTGGGCACAAATTGCACGAGCGCGCTGAGCGGTGGTTGACTGCTCGCCACGTTCGCTTTCTGCAAGTAAAAACACTCGCTGAATCACATCCCAGTTCAGAATACGCCGAAACGAGGCGCTTTTACAATAGCGTTGGGTATGCGTCGTTAGAGGTATTTCCACTGCTTTGGTCTGAGAAACTGCCAGTGTTGCAGTTGATCAAAGCACTGTAGTTCTTATTGTTGAGCGCGAAATCAGGATGCAAAAATCCGGGCTTCATTTGTTTGAAGAGTCGCGAATAAACCCTCGACACCGCAATCGGTTTCTCTCCGCGGCGTAGGATGCGTGGCTCCGTGCACGCGTCATTCATCAACCCGCTTCGTTCGCGCGTAGGCAAGTCACGCGCGTCCGGATACTCTGCACAATATCGAGGTAAGTATGTGGCTTTTCATCAAATCAATCCCCCGCTCCGCGATCGCGTTTTTGATTGCAGGCGCGCTTGGGCTTTTGAGTATGGGATTTCTCGGCGCGTCGCTTTACTACGCGGTGCTCTTTGCATTGCCTTCTTCGCTGCCGCATCTCGATTCAATCGGTGGCGATTGGGTGTGGCCCGCCGTAATCATGGTCGGAATGTTGTGGTCAATCGCTTTTCTGATTGCGGGTTTTTTGAACAATCGATTGATCGCGCGCGGAATGAGAACAGGGTTGCGTCGCGCCGTTTATGTGTTTGTTTTGTGGCTGTGGGCGTATGCGCTTTGGATGATCACAATGTACGGTCGTTTGGCATGAGTGTGTAGCCCGGATGCTCGCATCCGGGTTCCCGTGCATTGGCGAAGTCGTTTTCCCTCACCCGACCTATCGGTCGACCTCTCCCGGCGGGAGAGGTATCAAACCTACATTTGTTTGAAGAGATGCGAATAGGCCCTTGATACGGCGATCGGCTTTTCCCATCCACGCAAATTCAGCGTCACACGTCCATCACCATCACGTTTACTGGACGCGACGCAATTGACGTTCACCACTGTGCCACGATGCACCTGCCAAAATTGTTCTGCATCAAGCGATTCGAGGAGTTCGGTGAGCGCCATGCGGATCACGTGTTCTCCATTGGCCGTGTTCACAATTGTGTACTTGTCGTCGCTGTGGAAGAAAAGCACTTCGTCAACCGCGATTTGATAAGTGATGTCGCCGCGACTGGCGCGAATCCATCGTAGTGGCGTTTTCTTTTCTACTACCGATGCGTTGCCTGGGGTGGTCGTCGCGCGCGATTGTGTGAGCAGGTTCAAAAGCGCAGCAATTTCGGGCGGACTTTCTTTTTGTGCGAGCGCGTTCTTCACACGTGTGATCGTCTGCGCGAGGCGCGCTTCGTTCACTGGTTTCATCACGTAGTCAATTGCTTCGCGCTCGAACGCTTGTACTGCGAATTCATCGTACGCGGTGACAAACACGACGCGCGCATTTGTCTCAATGCCTTGTGCAACTTCGATGCCGGTTTGTCCGGGCATTTTGATGTCGAGAAAAGCAACGTCAGGCGCGTGTTCGGCGATAAGCTTCGCCGCTTGATTGCCGTTCGCGGCTTCAGCAACGATCACAAGTTCGGGCCAGAGCTTTTGCAGGAGTTCACGCAGTCGATCGCGAAGGAGTGGTTCGTCGTCGGCGAGCAGGGCGGTGGTGGGCATGTTTTAAACAACTAAATCTGTTGGTGAACGTGTTCATGGTTCGACAGGCTCACCACGAACGGGGTGAATAAGTTCTTGTCTTCTGGCGCTGGAGATGAGCGCTGATGTTGCCTCTGAACGAACGTGCAGATATCAAGAGCGTTATCGAAGCTAGTACAACGCGCCGAACTTTCCCCGTTCGTGGTGATCCCGTGTCGGTGCACGGGAGTAGACGCTATCCGTTCATCCTGAGCTTGTCGAAGGATCACTCTCACTCCGTTCGTGGTGAGCTTGTCGAACCATGAGCACATTTCAATTTCGTTTTGCATGAACCTTACGCAGAGACGTTCGGAATCGTCACCACAACCCGTGTCCCGGGATTCGCATCCGTGATTTCGAGTGTCGCAGCGCCATCGTAGAGCAACTTTAACCGCTCACGTAAGTTCGCAAGCCCTACGCCCGTACCCGCGCTATCGGCGTTCGCACCGAAGCCCAGACCGTTATCGGCAATCGTGAATCGAACTTGATCGCCGGAGCCTACACGCTCCCCGCGCAGCGATACCAACCCGCCTTCTTCTTTCGGCTCCAGCCCGTGCTTAATCGCATTCTCAATAATCGGCTGCAACAGCATCGGCGGCAACGAATGGTTCGAGAGCGCGGGTTCAATCTCGATCAAGAAAATCAATCGCTCCGCCATGCGAATTTTGATGAGTTCAAGGTAGTGGCGAACGAGTTCGATTTCTTGCTGCACCGTGCCTTCTTGTGAGCGCGACGCAGTAAGCGATTGCCGCAAGTAGGCGATGAAGTTATCCATCATCAAATTCGCGCGCTCTGGCGATTTGGCGATGAGGCTTTGAATGTTCGCGAGCGTGTTGAACAAAAAATGCGGCTCGATCTGCGCTTGCAACATCCGCATCTGCGCTTGAACGAGTTGCTTCTCGCTCGACACCACTTTTAACTTCTCATTTGCCATCAATTCGGCGATCTTTTTCTCTTCCCACGCGGTGCCGAAAAAGGTGCCATCAGCGAATACCGTGAGGCCGTGAATCGTGACGCCCAATCCCCATCCAAGTGTTGCCCACTGCGCCCACCAAGGACCGGGCGAAAACGCGTTCACAATCCACAACACTGGAATGATGACGCAATAGGCCACGAGATTCATGTAGAAATCGCGAATCTCCTTCGCTTTTTTACGCGCGCGACGAAGCGCCACGTCGTAGCCCGTTAACGGTGCGGTGCTGTTCATTGCACCTCCCTCGCGTTCTCTTGACGCATGAGTTCGCGCACTTTTGTCTCTTCCCAATCAAGCGATATGAAAGGAATGCGCGGCAGCCGACTCATGCCAACGGAAACGCCGTGCAGAAAAACACCAATGCCCCAAGCGACCATCGGGATGAAGGCCCACCATTTATCGGTGCGCATCAAACCGATGTCGCGCAATTGCCACAGGTTGATGGCCCAAAGCATTACGCAAATCACCACGTAAATCAGAAGGTGTCGAATGAATTCGGCTTGTCGCTCGACGCGTCGCCGAATAACAAGTTCGCGAAAGCGCATCTCGTCGTTCACGCTATTGGGTGCGTTGCTCGTCATATCGCGTCACCGTCCTGGGGCCGCTTGCGCAATAGTTCGCGCACTTTCTTCTCTTCCCAATCCAGCGAGAAAAAACCGTAGCTCGGCAAGACGCTGAGGCCGTGCGCGAGCACAGACAAGCCCCAAACGATCGTCGGCCAAATCGTCCACCACTTCCACCAAACACTGGGCGCACTCTTCATGTAGACCAAGCTAAGTATCCACATGATCGACATGATGATCACGTACATCGCCAGATGTCGATAAAACTCCGCCAAACGCTTCACCCGACGGCGAATGTAGATTTCGCGTTCGCTCATGCCGGGGATGATGATTTCTTCGTCCATAACGCACCGCTTCAATAGGCCCGTGTTGTATTGAGCTGAAGTGTAGGCGGCGTGCGGCAATCACGCAGCCGCAGCGCGACGAAACGAATCGCTAACGTCGCGAGCTGTAAATTCGCTTCGCGAACCGAGCTTACGGCTTTACGTAGCCGTAGTTCTCGCGTGATTGCAGCGTTGCGATGCGAACCACGCCAGAAGGCGTGTAATCGGCTTCCTGAATGAATTGTTCCTTCTTGAGATTGCGATTTTTGAGCGTGATTTCGCAGATCTCAAAACGAACGCCGCGCGCTTTGAGAGCCGCAACTAGGGGCGCGAATTCAGTTTTGCTTTTCTCGTCTTTCGCGCCTTCCATCAGCATATCAACGCCTTGCGCATGGGTGACCACGACGATTTTGGTGTCAGGTGCGACATCGAGGTGATTGCGCAAGTTGCGTAGCGCACTCAAGCCTTGCGAAGCAGTGTCGTTGACGTGATAGACGGCTTTGTCTTGCGCGGAGGCAGGTGTGAGTAGGGCAAAAGCAGCGAGGATTGCCAGCGCCTGGCGAATGGTCATGAAGTTCATCTGATTCTCCCTTGGACGTGTAGTCGCACTATAGCGCAGCAAGCATCTACCAAAGTGTGACCATTTCAACTTCCGCTATTGTTAGATAATGAGCTTTCCCGAACACATTTTCATTCTCGCCGCCTGTGCGTTCCTGGCCGGGTTAGTGCGCGGCTTTTCTGGCTTTGGCTTGTCTGCAGTGCTTGTTGCGAGTGCGGCGTTCGTGATCTCGCCCAAAAAAATAATTCCTACCGCGCAAACCATGGAAATCATCGCGAGCATTGCGATGATTCCGGCGGTCTGGCGCGACGTGAATTGGCGCTGGCTAAAACCCCTCGCGCTGGCTTACGGTCTCTCCATTCCAATCGGTGTCGCAGCACTCGCGTACTTGCCCACTGAAGCGTTGCGCGTCGGCGGCTGCGCGCTGCTGTTTGTGGCTTCAACGCTACTTTTCTTCAACCTGCGCCCAAAATTGCCGGATGGGTTCGCGCTGCGCTTCGGTACCGGTCTGTTGGCTGGTTTTTTTGCGGGTGCATCGTCGCTCGGCGGAATGGTTGCGTCCGTAATGTTGTTCGCGGTAGCACTCCCCGCAAAAGAGCTGCGGGCCACGTTGATCGTGCTCTTTTTTGGCAGCGCTATTTACTCGCTTACGTGGGGCACGTTTCATGGCGTCGTAAACCGCGAAACGTTTGCGCTGGCCGCGTGGCTTGCGCTGCCGTTGCTTGCTGGTATTGCCGTTGGGTCTCGCGGATTTTCGATCGTTAGTGAAGCTCAGTTTCGAAAGGCAGTGCTTGCGGTGCTTGCGGTGTTGTCGGTTGCCGGTGTGATTAGCGTGGCAATGAAATGAATTCGGTAAACAGCATTGTGTTTGATGTGGGCAATGTGCTCAATGAATGGAATCCCATCGACTTAGTTTCCGAACATTTTTCTGACTATCTGCAACCCGAATTTTCGGCGGCTGAGTTCACCGAACTTTGGATGAATGCGCATTGGGCTGCCTACGACCTCGGCGAAATCGACACTGAAGCTGTTGCGCACGCGATGGCACCTGTGCTTCGGTGCGACGCGTCGCCGTTGCAAGCTTTTATTGAGAAGATTCCGCACGTATTGCCGCCACTTCACACGAGCATTGACGCGCTTGCAAAACTTTTCGATGCGCGCGATGACGGGTCTGCAATTCGCGTCTTCTATCTCTCCAACATGCCCATGGAATTTGCGACCGTATTAGAGCGACGCTTCGCTTGGTATTCGCGATTTGATGGGGGTATCTTTTCCGGGCGCGAGCGACTCGCGAAACCCGATCCAGATATCTACGCCGCACTCGAATCTCGGTACGCGCTCGAACCTTCGCGCACACTCTTTTTCGATGACTCGCCAGCCAACGTAGCTGCCGCGCAAGCGCGTGGATGGCGCGCAGTTCAAGTGCGCGCGCCTGACGATGTGGTTGCAGGGCTGCGGCACGAAAATATCGAGCCTTTTGGACAACACTTCCCCCAATAAAGCCGTAAGTCGATGATGCCCAAATAATTGGGCTAAGACGCTGATTGACAACGTTATCGAAAAATAGTGAAAATGATCTTGGCGCCCAATTAAAAAGGGTGACCATTGAAAAAGATTACGTTTTGTAACGTGTAAAAAAGTCGCAATCTGACGACTCTGAGCAATTAAATATTTACTTGCTGTATTTATTTGGCAGAAAAAGTTCGTCATTCGTCGCAAATGATTTCGCACACGCTTGTCGCCGCTGAAGAATTCTCGAAGCGTCGTGGAGGCTAGCGCGGACAACGAGATTCGCGCATCGAGGACACGCATTCTTTCAATCCACATTATTTGGAGAAGACAAATGCGCGAACCTATTTTTCGCACCTCACACGCCCGTGTGGTTAAGCCGCGTCGCCGTAATCAGCTACTGAGCATCGCCATATCTACGCTGGTACTGACTGCAAGCGCGGTCGCAGCGGAGCGCTCACCCAGTGAGCTACACGACACGATGAGCGACGCCGAGCGATCCGCCGTGATCAGCGCCGCGCTGGCGTCGCCCACTGGGCGCGCGGTGAGCTCGCGCGAACACAAGATGCTTCGCATGTCGCCCGCCGAATCGCGCGCGGAGCTTGCGCAAATTGGAAAAGAGTCCGCAAACGCCCAGCAAAAATCGTTGCAAGATCGCTCGATTCGAGAAGTACGAAGCGGCGAAACAGTCACGCTGATTGTTGGCACTGCGCTTGCGAAACAGAGCCGACTCGTTCGCGATGCCAACGGCCAATGGCTTCGCACTTGCGGCGAAGATCACGGCAACGGCGCGCACGCGCACACGCATCCCGTCGCACAGAAAGGATCGAATCGTGAATAAATTTTTCTTCAAAAATTGCAGGAACGCGTTTGCTGCGATCAGTTCAATCGCGATTTTTGCCGCTGCTTTGCCGTCGTTTGCGGCTAAAGTGGTGATCCTCAATGGCGACGACCAGAGCGTTGGCTTTAACGACACGCGCGCGGTTGCGCCCGTTGGTGGGAACCCCGGAACCACTGTTGGCGAACAGCGGCTCAACGCAATGAAATTTGTCGCTGAGATCTGGGGGCGCACGCTGACCGGCACCAGCCAAACTATAGAAGTGCTCGCAGGCTTTCTACCGCTTGGATGCGACGGCACGCTGGCCGGCGCGAACGCGTGGCAATTTAGCCGCGACTTCGCGAACGCGCCGCTGCGAGGTACTTGGTATCACGCGGCGCTCGCAAACAAACTCGCAGGCGTTGATCTCGACGCGGCGCGCGATGATCCCGCCCCCGAGGCGTTTGCAATCGCAAACCTTGATCTGGATCGTCCGGATTGTTTACCCGGCGTGAGTTGGTATTACGGGCTCGATGGCAAGGCGCCACCGGGCGGCGAAGATTTTGTGCGCGTTATGTTGCACGAGCTCGGCCACGGCATGAGCTTTGCCACCACGACCGACGAGGCCACTGGGGAATACTTGCAGGGCTTCCCCGGCGTGTGGGATCACTTTTTATACGACAACACGCTTAATCGGCGGTGGGTTGACATGAACGTTGCTGAACGTAAGGCCTCGGCATTGAACAACGAGCAGCTGGTGTGGAGCGGGTTCACGACGTTCATCGATGCGCAGCGCACGCTCGCGATCAAACCGCAGCTTGATCTTTTCGTCACCGGTGCGTCGCAGTTGCAAGGATTCGTGGTCTCAGGAATCCCAAACTTCGGTTTGCCAGAAGGATCACGCCGAGGTAGCGGCTTGATTGCGTTTACCGATGACGCTCGTCCTACCGGAGACGGTTGTTTGCCATTTGATGGCGCGCTCGCCGCGAAAGTACGCGGGCGTATTGCGATCATCAACCGCGGCGTTTGCGCGATTGTCGACAAAGTCTTAAACGCGCAAAACGCGGGCGCGCGCGGCGTGGTGTTGATTCAAAACACGCCGACCTTCTTCCGCTTTGCGTTCCCCTTTGAGCGCGATACGACGTCGCCGATTCGCATCCCCGCGGGCCTGATTTCGCAGCAAGACGGCGCAAAACTTCGCGCATCGGCATCAACGTTTACAACGATAAGTTTCATAGATACGCGACGTCGAGCCGGTACTGATCTATTCGGTCGGCCGCAGCTATTCGCACCCACTGCAAACATACAAGGGTCAAGCGTTTCGCACTGGAACGTAAGCGCCTCGCCCAACTTGCTAATGGAGCCGTTTGCAGTTGGTGATGAATCGCTAACGCTGCGACCGCCCGGAGACCTCACCTTGTCTTTATTCAAAGATATCGGCTGGTAGTGAGCTTGCGGGCGCGCGTCGGCGAGACGCGTTGACCCGGCTCGCTTACAAACAAAAAACGCCGAGCTCGCTCGGCGTTTTTGCGGTGCTAGCTAAAGCACTGAAATACCTTTAATACTTGACTAGCGTTAATTAATCAGGCTTCTCAAGTAAATCTAAAAAATGGCCAGTAGCCCAATTAAATTGGGCGATACGTAGAAAAGTTAATTAGTGAATTCCGCCCGAACGAATGACGCCAACCGCTAATCCCTCAATCGCGAAATCCTCGGTTGAAGGATCAACTGGAATTGGCGACATGGAATCGTTCTCCGGCAGCAGCTCAATCGAATTGCCTTTTCGCTTCAAGCGTTTAACCGTGACTTCATTATTGATTCGCGCGACAACGACTTGACCGCTGCGAGCATCTGCCGTTTTGTGAACCGCGAGCAAGTCGCCATCATTGATACCGATGTTGATCATCGAATCGCCTTTCACTTTGAGCAGGTAATCAGCGGTGGGTGAGAAAAGCGATGGATCGACTTTGTAGCGCGCTTTCACGTTTTCTTCGGCAAGGATGGGTGAGCCCGCCGCAACGCGACCAATGAGCGGCAGTCCTGGGAGGCCCGCCTGCTTCAACTGAATGCCGCGCGATGCGCCTGGAAGAATGTCCAAGATACCTTTGCGTTCAAGGGCACGCAGATGCTCTTCTGCAGCGTTTGCGGACTTAAACCCAAGTTTTTCGGCGATTTCCGCACGAGTGGGCGGAAAACCGCAACGATCCATGAAATCTTGAATCAGGGCAAGAATTTCGGCTTGGCGGGCAGTTAACGGGCGCATGGGCGGCTCCAAAGATTTAAATCACAAGCGCTTGACACAACCACTGTATATGTGTACATTGCGCTTCCATACAGTGATTCTATATCCAGTGCTGTGTAAATTGCAAGTAGTCCACAAAGCTGCTTGTTATTCGCAAAGCGTACGAGTCGGACGTGTCGCTCACCGAAGGTCTCACGGAAAAGAATCGCAGTAAGCCGCTTTGCCAAGCGTGATGAGCCGCCGACGAGGCACCGTCAACGAGCGAAACGAAAGTTTTCTCACCGACGCGTCGGCAGCGAATCCTACAATGCAGGGACACTTTGAAATGACAACGAATTTACCTATGGATGATCGTAAAAAAGCGCTGGCAGCGGCCCTCTCACAAATCGAAAAGCAGTTCGGCAAGGGCTCCATCATGAAGATGGGCGAAGGCAATCACGAACACGACATTCAAGCCGTGTCCTCGGGCTCACTCGGCCTTGACATCGCGCTGGGGATCGGCGGCTTGCCGCGTGGTCGCGTGGTGGAAATTTATGGCCCGGAGTCTTCAGGCAAAACAACGCTTTGTTTGAGTGTGGTTGCCCAGGTTCAAAAGCTCGGCGGCGTCGCCGCTTACATCGACGCAGAAAATGCGCTCGATCCGGTTTACGCAGGTAAGCTCGGCGTTAACGTAAACGACATGCTGATCAGCCAACCGGATACTGGCGAGCAAGGGCTTGAAATTGCTGACATGCTCGTGCGCTCAGGCGGTGTTGACATCGTGGTGATCGATTCCGTTGCCGCGCTTGTGCCTAAGGCCGAAATCGAAGGCGAAATGGGCGACCAATTGCCGGGTTTACAAGCTCGTTTGATGAGTCAAGCGCTGCGCAAACTCACCGGCAATATCAAGCGCACCAATACGTTGGTGATCTTCATTAACCAAATTCGGATGAAGATCGGCGTTATGTTCGGGAGCCCAGAAACGACAACGGGCGGTAATGCGCTCAAGTTCTACGCCTCTGTCCGCCTTGATATTCGCCGCATCGGTGCGATCAAAAAAGGCGAAGAGGTCGTGGGCAACGAAACCCGCGTCAAAGTCGTGAAAAACAAAGTGTCGCCACCGTTCAAAGAAGCGCTGTTTGACATCATGTACGGCCAAGGCATTTCGCTCGAAGGCGAAATTCTCGATATGGGTGTTGCGCATGGCTTCGTTGAAAAATCCGGTGCGTGGTACAGCTATAACGGCGATCGCATCGGTCAAGGCCGTGATAACTCGCGTGAGTATCTGCGCGAAAACCCAACGCTTGCCACCGAGATCCACAACAAGATTCGCGAAAAAGTCGGCATCGTGGTTGGCGGTGCGGTGTCGGAAGACGGCGAGCCCCCCGAAGAATAGGCAGAGTTGAGGCGCCGAGGAGATTCGTTAATGAAATTCGGCTACACAATTGTTTACGTTCCGGATGTTCCTGCGTCGTTGAAGTTTTTCAACGACGCGTTTGGAATCCAAACGCGCTTTCTGCACGAATCAAACACCTACGGCGAACTTGAAACGGGCGAAACCGCACTTGCGTTTGCCGATCATGCGTTGGGCGACAGCCATTTTCCAAATGGCTTCGTCAAAGCAAACGATTCAGCGAAGCCCTTGGGGATTGAAGTTGCGCTAGTAACTCAAGATGTTGCTGCGGCTCATCGAAACGCAGTCGCGGCGGGTGCGACCGAGCTTTCTGCACCCGACGCAAAACCGTGGGGACAAACTGTTTCCTACGTGCGTTGCCCTGACGGTACGTTAGTTGAGCTTTGCACGCCCATTGGCGGCTAGCCGAACGTTTGCACAAACCAAGCGAGGTGAAACATGTTTCCCGCGAACCGCCACCAAATGTCACTGCCGTTCCCCGTAACGCAGTTCTCGTTGAATAATCGCAGCATGAGTAGCGATGATTCGAACGAGATCTACACGCGTACGTCCTTCGCGAAAACTCGGCGTGGAACCGACTCGCGAGCGAAATCAACTCCGGACGCACCTGTCGAATCCACTCGAACGAGCGACACGCGCAAACGCGGAACCTTTGACAGAACCGCTTCAAAGTCCTCGAATCTTACCGATCCCGCGAACACTGTTTCGCCGCAACAGCTAGCTTCCGACAATGCGAAAAAACTTCGCAACAAAGCGCTTCGCTTGCTCACGACGCGCGAACACTCGCGCGAAGAGTTGATGAAAAAGCTTGCGCAGGCGAAGGCGCGCGCCGCGTATCGAAATGCTGAAGAGAAATCACGCGAATCGGCGCAGCAACAAAAAGACGATATTGAAAAGCTCGCTGACGATCTGGCCGCGCAGGGCTGGCAATCTGACGACCGCTATGCAGAAGCCATTGTGAGACGCCTGTCAGGGCAGGCGAGCAAGCGCTTCATTGCCGAAAAACTTGCGCAGGCGGGCATCAAAAAAGAAGCCGCACAAGTCGCAGTAGAGAGCATTGAAGTAGAAGATTTCGATGCCGCCAGCGCACTCTGGAATCGACGCTTTGGTGACGCACCGCGCGATGATCGCGAGCGGCAACGCCACGTGCGTTTTCTGCTCTCGCGCGGATTTCACTTGAACGACGCATTCAAGATTGTTCCTCGCGTCGCGCGCAACGTCAACAATGATGAGTAACAGCCGATGTTATTGGGGTCAAGACCGAGCAGTCACCGCTATCAAAAACATGCATAATGATGTCCAAAGCCCTACTAAAACGGGCTTAGGTGAAATGAGTTGGAACGCGCTTCGTTCGATCGGCGTCAATTCTCCCGAAGCGCTTCAAGCACGCGATCCGTTTGACGTGTACGCCGACTTGCATCGCACCAAGCTCTCTCGCAATCTAAACATGCTTTACGCGCTAATCGGCGCGAAAGAAGGGCTGCACTGGCAATCCGTAGCGAAAAATCGCCGCACCGAAATTTTGCTGCGGCTCGACGAAATGGGCATTGCACCGAAGTAGTCCAACTCTGCACAAGGTAGATCCATGAACGAACGCGCAACTAAGCTCAAACATAAGCTGATCCGTAATTTCAACACCGCTGCGCTCGAGCCGTTTGTTCGCGAACCGCTTTATCGTTGCGAATCAGCGCCGATGACAAAGGGAACCGCCGCCAAGAAGCTCGGTTGCGGATTCGATGTCGTGCCGCCCGGAAAGCAAACCTGCCCGTATCACCTGCATCACGCGCAGGAAGAAATGTTCGTCATTATCGAAGGCGAAGGCACGCTGCGTGTCGCGGGCGAGCTAATTCCTATCGTTACAGGTGACGTGATTTCCGTTCCCGCTGGCCCCGAGTATCCGCATCACATCATCAACACGTCCGACAAACCGCTCAAGTATTTGAGCATCTCCACGATGGAAGAACCGGAGATTTGCGAGTATCCAGACTCCGGAAAAATATCGGCGTACGCTCCAAAAGTCAGTCTGCGCGGGCGAGCGCAAACTAGCCTCGACTATTGGGATGGCGAGCCTTAGAGATCGCGAAAAAGCGACGCCGCGAAAATCAATGTGGGCAACGAAACCAATCCGTTCTCGGTTTTCTAGCGTTTGCCTTGCGCACTGTCAGTGAAATAGGCGTTCATTTGTGCAGACGGCAACGCGTCCGTAAAGAACTCCGCAACATCACCCATCGCTAAAAAGTTTTTTGCCGAGTGTTGCGCATTCCAATACGCTCGCTGAAACAACGCCGGTCCGATGCTGAGCCTGCGCATTCCGGCGGCGAATAGCGATTCGATATTTGGTAAGCCTTTGACTGCCATCACATTAAGCGGAAGATCGCAGGCGCGCGCAATCGCACGAATGTCCTGACAGTCTCGTAGTCCAGGAACAAACCCGCCATCGGCTCCAGCGCTCTGATAAATCAACAGCCGCTCAATCGACATTTCAACGGCTCGCTCGCCCAACGCAAAGCCGCGCAAATAGACGTCGGTGCGAGCATTTAAGAACACATCGTCTGGGGAAAATTTACTTCGAATTGCACGAATCTTTTCAGAAAGGATTTCCGGCGCATCGACCCCGTCCTCAATGTTGAAACCAACGACGCCTAAACCGACTAATTCGTCGACAAGCCCCAAAACTGCGGCTGGTACGTTTGAGTAACCGTTCTCTATGTCAATCGTCACAGGAATCTTCACAACGCGGGTAATGCGTCGCACCGCGTCAATCAGTTCAGATCGCGGCAGATGATTTCCATCGGCGTAACCCAACGACCATGCGACCGCTGCGCTCGAAGTTGCAATCGCTCTAGCGCCCGCATCCTCAACGAGTCGAGCGCTCGCCGCGTCCCACACGTTTGGAAGCAACAACGGTCTTGCTGTTCGATGTAATGAAGAAAAGAGTCTGCATTCTGAATTCATGTTGTGAGCTTGATGTTTGCTGAGAAACAGCATCTTAGTAGCAATCTTTCGTGGAGATACGCCGAATTCGGACGTCTCCTTTGAATAAAGGCAAGAACTCAGCGCACGCGTCGAATACAGAAAAAAGATTCGTCGTTCGTTGCCGCTTTCCGTCCTCACCACGTGCGTCTGGTCGCGCAAATGGTGCGAACAATTCCGTTCGTTGTACGCTTCCATCCACAGGAGGCAAAATCACCGCATGTCCGCTTCTCAATTCCCACCGCTCGAATCAAAACCATCGACTAAGCGCTGCAGCAATTGCAGCTCGTTGATGTCGCTCTACAACCTGCCGGGGCACTACGGTCAAACCATCGATATCGATGTTTGTTTGAATTGCAATGCGCTCTGGTTTGACCAGTGGGAGAGCAGCCAGCTCTCGCCGGACGGCGTGGTGGCGCTGTTTCAATTGATTCATCAGCGCGGCGGCACGTCGAGCAGTGCGGGAAGTAAGCTCAACGAGGGGCTGCGCTGCGTGAGTTGCGGCGACGGGATGAAGCTTGTGAATGATCGCGTAAAAAACACGCGGTTTGTCTATCAATCTTGCCGCCACGGCCATGGCCGCCTCACTACGTTTTATAACTTCCTGTCAGAGAAGCAATTTGTTCGCGAACTCACGCAAGCGGAGCGCGCGAAGCTGTGCGCTTCTGTAAAGCAAGTGCAATGTTCGAGTTGCGGCGCGCCGGTAGATCTGGGAAAAAATGATGCGTGCGGTTATTGTCGTGCGCCGGTTTCGGTGTTCGACCGCGACGCCGCGAAAAAAGCGATTGAGCACTATCTGAAAGAGCGCCAGCGGCACGTGCCCACGACCGCGCCGCCGCAGAATTACGGCTACTCGCAGCAGCATCAGCAACGCGGCTGGGACACCTGGGATTCGCTTTATGCGGCGGATCTCGCGTCCGATTTGCTTTGGGCACTGGGCCGTGCGGCATCGCGCGGCTTAGCGCGGGGCGGCGCAGCGACCACTGGTGTGGTTGCCGGCAGCGCGCTCGCGGACTCAGGCACCGTACTTGGCAATGTGCCCGGTGGCTTGATGGACACGCTAGGTTCGACCGCCGCCTCCGGCGCACCCCTAACCGCGACCGAGGCGCTGTTTGGCAGCGCGAGCGCGCTAAGCGATTCCTCGGGCATGGCTAGCGCCGCGTCCAGTTTATTGAGTGACGGCAGCGGCATCGCCGGAAACGCGCTGAGCGGCGCGAGCGACGTCTTGCCCTCTGCAACTGAGGCGCTGTTTGGGTCGGGCGCAAGCGCCGCTCAGGATCTGTTTTCGTCAAGCTCCGCTGGGCTCGCTGACACCGCATCAGGCGCGTTGGATAGCGTGAGCGATTTTGGTGGCGACGTCGCGGCAGGAATCGGCGAAAGCGTGACGGACGTTGCGTCCTCTGCAGGCGACGGCATCGTAGATCTCGTCTCTGATGGCATTGGAAGCTTGATCACTTCGATTTTCGACTAAACACTAATGTCGAGCGCAGCGCCCACCGCAAGACAACTCTTGTGCGCTTTCCACAACACCATTTATCGGCAAAGTAGATGCGGCGCTCTGACCGCGCCGAAAACGTGAAAAAGTTTGCGCATTCGCGTGTAAAACGAGGGCGACAACAACATTCACATCTCCTCGGGGACCTATGAAAAAACTTTTAGCAATTCTCATCGCGGCGGGCGTCATCGCGTGGCCAGCCGCCACGTGGTTCTACGGTCAGCGTGCGCAAGCAAGCGTTGAACAATTCAGCGGCGCGATCACGCAGGCCGTGCCCTATTTATCGGTTGCGTCGAGCGAATACAACAAAGGTTTTCTAAATTCCACGCAAACGATTCGCTTGCGTCCGAATCTGCCGCCGATAGGTGACAAAGCGTGGCCGGATATTGTCATCGAAAACAAAATCGATCACGGCCCGTTTCCCGGCTTTAAGGGCGTGGGTGCCGCGCGAATCACTCACAATATTGTTTGGCCTGCCGAAGTTAAAGCGGAGCTCGCGAAGCTGTGGGGGCAACAAGATCCTCTCACCATGGTGACTGCGATGTCGCTCGGCGGCGGTGGTGCGACGACGTTTTCCTCGCCTGCAGCAACCGGTCAATTCGACAAAACGAAGGTCGCCTTTCAGGGGCTCACAGGCGTGATGAACTTTACGCCAGGGTTTTCGAACATCGATTACAACGTGAGTGCACCTGGCGCAACGTTGGAAGACGCCGAGAACAAAATTGTGATCGGGAAGATCGCTTCGTCCGGCGTTCAAGCAAAGCTCGCAAATACCGAACGCCTGTATACGGGCACCCAAAATGCAACCTTTGAATCGCTTGAAATGACGACCAAGGGTCAGCCAGCGGCAACTATCAAGCAAGTGAAATACGTCGCCGAAACCTCCGCACCCGAGCCAAACTTGCTCAGCGCAAAGGGGGCGTTTACCGGCGCGGCGCTTAAATTTGGCACCACCGATTTAGGTGCGATTGATTATCAGTTCTCGATGAGCAAACTCCACGCGCCGAGCATTGAAGCGATCACCAAAGCGATGCAGGCGCAGCTCAACAAGGTTGCCGCAACAGATAAACCTGGCGTTGCCGCCGCGGCCACAGATACCAACGCGGCGCTGATGAATGCGATCAAGCAACATCTGCCAGAGCTCAGCAAACACGTGCCTAAACTCAACATCGAGAAAATGCGCGTCGGCACAGATAAAGACTACGCGCAGCTCGACGGCGCGATGTTCCTCAAACCCGTAACCGCAGAGGAAGCCGCGAATCCGGCGACGATCCTGCCGAAAGTTGATGCTTCGATCAATATCGAACTCAGCGAAACCCTCGTTACGATGCTTGCCGGTCAAGCCAGCCAACGTATGATGGGTGACACCCAGGCGATGATGGCTTCATTGCCGCCCGAGCAGCGCGCTCAAATGGAGCTGCAAGCGAAAGAACAGGCCAAGTTGATGGTTGATCAACAACTTGCTGGACTCGTGCAAGAGGGCTACATCGTGCGCGGCGTTGGCAAAGTGAGTTCACAAATCGCGCTCAAAGACGGCAAGCTCACGGTCAACGGCAAGCAAGTTGGGCAAGGCTTGCTGCCAACAAAATAGGCGTAACGTTCGCCGATCTCTGTTGCAACAATAATGGTGGTCGCCCAATAGCTTTGGGCGACAGTCGTTTTTTGTCTCGTTATCGATAACTAAAATTTATCACTTGTTAGCCCAATATATTAGGGCTTAGACGGCAGACGCCGTTTTGGTCTGGCGTTCGACCGCACGTGGTGCGAGCTTTCCGAACCTCACGCCAAGGCTCAGAAACGGTGACAAAATCTTGGTGATTCAGTCACCTACTTTTCGGCCACTCAGAATGCAACCACAATCGAAATCACTTGCGAGATTAACTCCACTATGGAAGCTCGCCACGTTTGCTGGCGCGGCAGCGATTACTCTCGCGTCTTCGTCAGTCAGCGCACAGGCCGCGTTTCCCACCAAACCGATAAAAATCATCATCGGTTTTCCGGCAGGCGGACCGCTCGATCAACACGGTCGTTTGTGGGCAGACAAATTAGGCACTGCGCTCGGCCAGCCGGTCGTGATTGACTACAAGCCCGGCGCGGGCGGCACGATCGGTGCGTCGGAAGTGGCGAAGTCGGCCCCCGATGGTCACACCTTGTTGCTCGCCAACACTGGCACGATGGTGATCAACCCATCGCTCTACAAAAAGATTTCGTACGACACGATTAAGGATTTCGTCCCGGTCGCGCGCACCGCAATGCAGCCGCTCGCCATCGTCGTCAACACTGCGTTCGCGCCGAAGACGATTGCTGAGTTGATCGATTACGCGAAAAAGAACCCAAGCAAAGTCAATTACGGTTCAGCGGGCGCGGGCGGCATTTCACACCTCGTGCCAGAGATGTTTGAAAAGGCCACCGGCATCGAGCTCACGCACGTGCCGTACAAAGGCTCTGCCCCCGCGTTCAACGATTTGATTGGTGGCCAAGTGCAGATGATGGCTGAGAGCGTGCCGCAAGCGGCAACTTATGCGAAGAGCGGCAAACTACGCGCGCTCGCGGTCACCAGCCGCACGAGAAATCCTGCGCTGCCCGATACGCCAACGCTGATCGAATCCGGTGTGAAAGATTTTGAAGTCGTTGGCTTCTACGGCCTGCTCGCACCCGCGAACACACCCGCCGCGATCGTTGACAAGATTTCCAGCGCACTCAAAACCATCATCGAAGAGCCCGCGATGAGCAAACGCATGATCGACAGCGGTGCCGATCCCGCGTTTCTAGGTCGCGAACCTTTCGGCGCGTTTTTGAAAACGGAGATGCCGAAGTGGGCGAAGGCGGTAAAGGATTCGGGCGCCTCAGTAGATTAGTGCGCCGACCGTAGCCTGGATGCTCGTCATCCGGGTTCCTGTGATTGATCGCGAAGCGACTGATTCAAATCGGATCGCGGTGCCGCCGCTCGGAACCCGGATGACAAGCATCCGGGCTACGAAACACCCGCATTCGCAAGCAGCGAATCAATGATCTCTTGCCGCGATGCTTTACCCGCTTTTGCTTGCAGCCGGTTGATATAGGCCTTTAACGTGCCGACCGTAACGCCAAGATGCTCCGACAACTCCTGCAGACTGGGTTTGCGTGTTGAGGCTACGAGGATGCGCTTTTCTTGCAAACTAAACGTCGAATCGATCAACACGCGAGCCACTGCGATATCCAGCGGTTCGTGCTGCGAGATGCGCACCAATATCGTCGAAGCAGTGCCGGTCACATCGGTAAGCGGCTCCGCATGAAACTCAAAACGTCCTGCCGCAAGATTGGCGGTGTGCACCACCGGCTTCACCGATTCTCCGCGAGCGAGCGCTTCGCCCATCGAAGCGACAATTGATCGCGCTTCTTCGGGCAATGCTGCTAGCGTTTCATTGCCCCAGGGCACGAAGTTTTCACTAAAGTCTTGATACTGATAGAGCAGTTCCAGCCCGTGTTCACTGCGCGAAAGCATCTTGCCGCTAGGGCTGAAAAGAAACTGCGCCGCATGTCGGAATCGATACGAACAGGGCGGCAGCGTGGTGGCGGGCTGTTGCCCCAGGCCTGCCAAGCGATCACGGGCGCGCTTTAATTGCAGGTTGTCGGCATCGCTCCAGGGCTCGCGTCCTAGCCTCCGATAGAGATAGATGAAGCCGAGACACTTTCGCGCGCGATCCAGCAACGGCGCACTCATCCCCCAATGTACGCCGAGCGGATGCAGTCCTTCTTTATAGATCCAGCTTTCGCCGTCGCCAGGCTGTGCCTGCAGGATGCGAATTAAATCTCCATCGGTATCCAGCTGCGGTTGCAGCGGGAAACTTTCAAGCGCTTCAGGCAGGCGCGTACGCATGAGATCGGTGAGCGCACCATTGACCCGTTCGCACCAAATGGCCGTGGGTTGCATCGTGTGCGCATCCACCCACGCAAAAATCCCGAGCGACGATTCGTCGAATCCGCCGCGAACGGCCGTAAGCACGATCGGCATCAACATGCGACCGGGATAGGGCAATTCAGCCAGCAGTTCGAGATGTGATAGCCAAGCGGTTTCTGTTGGCGTTTTTTTGTTTTCAGTCAGAAGCATCGTGAACCCAACTCTTGAGGTATTCGTGTCACTCACCGCGCCTTCCCGCAAAAGCTCAACTTTCAGTGTGGCGTCAATCGTTCACGGAAAGAGAATTGTGTCAGTTACTAACCTTGGTTAGCTATTGCGGTGGCGAAGTTTTCGGCATGCTACCGCGTGGTTCAACGTGGGCAGGCGATCCGCTTTCACAAGACTAATCCTAGCGCATTGTGCGTTGGCGCAAGCTACACACGGGTTGCGTCTTTCCAAAAGATCGCGCACCGTTTTGTGCAGACGATCCATGCGTTGACTCAGTAATTTAACCGAGGGGTGTAGATGAAGCAGTATCGAATTTTGTTAGCGGCAGCGTATTGCGCGCTGATTTCCTCCGTCGCGAGCGCGCAAACGGTGGGCGCCATCGACACCAGTTTTGGCACGATCAACACCTGGGCGACATTTAATCCGAGCGTTCATGCGGTGGTGCGCGGTGGTGTGAGCGATCTCATTGAGTTGCCGGATGGAAAAATTCTCGGCGCGGGGGGGTGTCTAGAGCCCGTGACCAACGCCGAGGTCACATGCCTTTATCGCTGGACAGCGAACGGGGGCGCGCCTGATACGAGCTTTGGCGCGGGTGGCGTGAGCTATGTAATGGGAGGCGATGACGTCGGAGCGAAAGTACGAGTCGTTCGTCGCAGCGATGGGCGCTTGTTGGTCGCAGGCTCATGCGTCGCCCCGTCGACTCTCCGAATTTGTATCGCGGTGGTCAATGAAAACGGCAATGGGTTTGATACGAGCTACGGCATCAATGGCAAATCGGTAGTTCCGCCGCCAGTTGGCTACCAGTACGTGAGGCTTTCGGATTTGGTGTTTCGCGCCGATGGATCAGTCTTGGTTGCTGGCACTTGCCAAGTCATGGCGTTCAACACAGACTCTAGCTTTTGCGTCGCGCGGATTCAAGCCAACGGCAGCTTTGACCCCACCTTCGGCACCAACAATTGGTCAGTAACCACGCCCAGTGGCGGCAACATGCTAGAAAAAATTACGGCGCTGCCTGATGGTCGATACATCGTTACGGGCACGTGCTTCACCCCGACTTCGCGTGTGTGTACGTTGCGTTATTTTTCTGACGGCACATTGCAAGTGGCTCAGTCGTTTGACGTCGGCACCAATGAGGGGAAGTCTGTCTACGATGTTCGCGTATTCGGGAGCAAAGTGCTTATCTCTGGGAGCTCGTACAACCTCGTAGCCGGCAGAATTTACTCGTCGCGTCGCGACGCGTACACCAGCGCTGGCAACGGTGACCCGACCTATGGAGGCACCTACCCCACTGGCGGCATGGTGTCTAACCTCAACATCGATTTATCGAACGATGGTGATGCCTATCGAGGAAAAATTTTGCGCGACGGCAGCGTGGTGTTTTTGGGGGTGTGCAACCCGTCTCCCAGTCGTATCTCATGTTCAGCGCGATTGAATCCTCAGGGGCTACTGGATTCGAGTTATGGCGTGAACGGCCGCTATGAATACGCATCGATGCCGACGCCTTTTGGTGGTGACTTCAGCTCAAACGACTTAGTGGAAGGCGCATCGGGCGATGTCTATCGACCGGGCTATTGCGTAGATGGAACTACGGCCCGCCCCTGCGTCCAACGCATCCTCATGGGTACGCAGCCCGCGCGGGTTTGCACGATGGATATCGATGGCGACGGCTTGGTGAAACCCACCACGGATGGCTTGATCCTCGCGCGCGTGTCACT
>JAAFIS010000015.1 GCA_013298695.1 Betaproteobacteria bacterium | reverse complement strand
ACAGAATTGCTAAGTACATCAACGCACTGCGCGACCGTCGTCAATCCGCCGTTCAACACAAACGTCAACGCAGGAAAGTCTTTTGCAAGCTTGGTCACCACGTCATAGCGCAATGGCGGTACTTCGCGATTTTCCTTCGGGGATAAACCTTTCAGCACCGCATTTCGCGCATGAACGATGAACACATTACAACCCGCGTCGGCTACGGTACCCACGAAATCGCGAACGAAATCGTAGCTTTCGCTGTAATCCAATCCAATGCGATGTTTGACCGTAATCGGCACCGACGGCGGCACTACATCGACCATCGCTTTCACGCAATCCGCCACCAATTTCGGCTCCGCCATTAAACACGCGCCGAATGATCCGCGTTGCACGCGCTCACTCGGGCAGCCGCAGTTCAGATTGATTTCGTCATAGCCCCAATTCGCGCCGATTTTCGCCGCGATAGCAAGATGCGCGGGTTCGCTGCCACCCAATTGAAGTGCGACAGGATGTTCAACGTCGCTGAACTGCAAGTGGTTACGAATTACCTCTTCCGCGCCGTAATTAAGCGGCCCGGTGTTGATCATCTCGGTGTACACACGCGCATGGGGTGCGAGATAACGAAAGAGCACGCGGCAATGGCGATCACTCCACTCCATCATCGGTGCTGTCGTGAAACGCCAGGGTTGGATGGCGGACTTGGTTAAATTTTTTGGCATCCCGCTATTTTCTCAGCAACCAGGAAGCGATTCCTAGTTCACCGATTTGCGTATGGCCGCACGCCCATGCGACTAAGCCTTTGCTACGAGTTGGGCAAGCGTATCAGCAATGTTTTCCGCAAGAAAATCGTACACCCGTCGGATGCGCGGATTGCCTTGAATTTCACGGTGAGTCGTAAGCCAAACCGGTAAATCGGGAATGCGGATCTGAGGAACGACACGCACTATCTTCCTATCCGTCGACGCCAGATAGTGCGAGACAAATGCGATGCCGAGGCCCGCACGAAGTGCCTCCCAATGCACATTGTGATCATCACATCGAAACGCGAAATTCTCCTTGGTTAGGGATTCACCAAAGGCTCGAAAACCACGCAAGATCGTCGTGTCTTGATCGTAGCCAATCAAGTCGTGATTCAGCAAGTCTGCGGTGTTATTCGGTACGCCGCGTCGTTTCAGATAGCTCGAATGCGCATACGCACCAACACCAATCTGAGCGATTTTTCGCGCGATCAAACTATCTTGATCGGGGCGCACCATTCGCACTGCGATATCAGCCTCTCGACGCAACAAGTTTTTGACTTCGTTGGTAGCCACCACTTCAATCTGAATTTCCGGAAGCTCGCGACGCATTTTGAGCAGGATTAAAGGCAAAAGATGCGCGGCAACCGTTTGACTGGTTGTAATTCGAACGCTACCGCTGAGCACTTGCGTGTTGGCAGACAGCGAGCGCTGCAAAGCGTCGGCAGCCTCTTGCATGCCTCGCGCGTGCGTCGCAATGCGTTGCGCAAGCTCAGTGGGGGCAAGGCCGCGTCCGGTTCGTTCGAACAGCGCTGCGCCAAATTGTGTTTCCAGCATTGCGACGTGACGACCTAGTGTCGGCTGCGACTGCTTCAGTTTTTTTGCGGCACCCAACAAGCTACCCGCGTCTAACACCGCCAGAAACGAGGGCATCAACGCCCAATCAAATGCCGAGTCGGCGTGCGAATCAGGTTTCACATTTCGCATAAAGATTTAGCCATTCATTTTTGCATAGTAGCTATTTGTATTTATGCAATAGCTTTATTTCTGAATGTATCAAAAAATTCGTCCTACTGAACAAGTCATGTTCACTAAGGAAACGAGCCATGCCGAATTCATCTCAAAACACAGTGCTGATATTAGGTGCTCGTGGGCGTTTGGGATCCGCGCTTGCGTACGCTTTTGCGCAACGCGCATGGACAGTACTCACGCACGTGCGCGATAAAAAACCGTCGGGGGCGCGCTTGGAGATAGCAGCGGACGCTCGTGATCCGTCCGCAATCGTCGCAACCGCCCATGCGCTGGGTTACTCACAAGTTGATGTCGTTATCAACGCTTGGAACCCGGTCTATACAAAGTGGAGCACTGACGCTTTGCCGCTCAACGCTTCGGCCATCGATGTCGCGCGTTCACTTAACGCAACGCTTCTGTTCCCCGGCAACGTTTACAACTTTGGCGCCACGATGCCTGCTGAGTTAACCGCTGGCACAGCGCAAGCCGCCGAGACGCGCAAAGGGCGTATTCGCATTGCGATGGAGGAGCAACTGGCGACAGCAGCGAAATCTGGTTTGCAAAGCATTGTGATTCGCGCAGGTGATTTTTTTGGATGTCAAAGTGGCAGTTGGTTCGATCTTGTGATCGCGAAAGACTCCGCCCGCGGAAAGCTCGTCGCGCCCGGTTCACTCGATATTCCTCACCCCTGGGCTTACGTGCCCGATCTTGCGCAAACCTTCGTTAATGTCGCCGAGGCGCGCGATCAGTTTGACCGTTTCGAACGAATCCACTTTAGCGGTCACCAGGTTTCGTTGCGTGAAGTCATCTTGGCAATTGAGCGCGCAAGTGGTCGCACCTACAAAATCGGCAAACTACCTTGGCCGTTTATTCGCGCTTTCTCTTTTGCCGTGCCGATGTGGCGAGAAATTGCCGAACTGCGATACCTGTGGGAACGACCTCACTCGCTAGTTACATCGAGCAAACACCAGTCACTTGTCGCAGTTCGCACGCCTTTCGATGACGCGATTAGGTTTTCGCTATCGAAGCAAGGCGATGCTCTCAGGGCGACGAATTGATAACCCGCTACCTACTTTTACCTCCACGCAAGGAACCCTTCCAATGAATCCGCAACATCTTTCCGCGCAAAGAAATCAAGACACAGAAAAACGCCCATTTGAGAATGCATACGCACCGAGCTCAGTTACTCGCATCGGTATTGCATTGGGTTTGTTTATCGTCGCGGTGCTTTCATTCGCACCCGTAGTTATTCTTGGATCTGCTATTGGTTGGCCGGCGTCGCTTGGTAACCCCGCTGCGGCGCAGCTCACCGCGATCGCTGCGAAACCGCAAGCGGTAGCGCTTGGATATGCGCTTTACGCACTCTACTCACTGGCAATTGCATTCGTTGCCGTTGTGGTCGCGTGGCGCGTCACCGGGCTTCGTGGCCCGGTCGCGTCGTTAATTATTGTTTTCGGCGCACTGTCCGCTATCGCGCGGCTCATCGGAATTTTGCGCTGGCTAACGGTAATGCCCGCGCTTGCAGTAACTCACGCTGGCGGCGACGCAGTAACGCGAACAAACATCGAACAGATTTTCTCGGCTATCAACAGCTACGGCGGCGGCATCGGCGAGCTCCTGGGCGTCGCTTTGTTTGGCGGTCTGTGGTTAGTGATCGCAATGCTCGCGGCAATTGCGAAGCGTTCGCTACCGATGTGGCTTAGCGGGTTCGGATTGCTTGCCGGTGTATTGCAACTGGCGCTCATTCTGCCTACGCTTGGCATTGCGTTGCACGTGCCAATAGCGGCAGCAGTCACGGTGTTCGTCCTCTGGCTTTTCTCATTTGCGGCGTTCGTCGCAAGAAAATAGCCGCTCGAAAAGTACGTTCGCTCTACTCTGCGTTCCTAGAATTGGCGAATGAAAACGACCCTATCGCCCAAGCGCTTGCGCGCCCACATTCGCGCAAGCGACGTCCGCGCAGCGGCCCACTTAGCAACCAGCGCTACACGCGGGATCACCGATCTTGTCGAGGCGATGCATGCCACGGTTGCACGTCCGTTTGGTATGGCCAACCCTCAAATTGAGGGTCGCACAAGTGGCATTACGGGGTTTGTCTACAAGAGCATTCGCGGGATAACTAAAGTCGTCGCGACTGGACTCGATGCAACGCTCTCGTTGATCACACCGAAGAACGCACTCGCCGAATCGTCGTTCGAGCGTGACGCCGCGATTTCTGCGCTCAATGGCGTGCTCGGCGACTATCTCGTTGAAACAAAAAACGCACTTGCTATTCCGATGAACATTCGCCTTCGCGGCGTTGACGTGAGCTCTAACAACGCGGCAGCGATTCCGAAAAAAGAGGTGACACGGAAGCTCGCAATTTTCATTCACGGCCTTTGTATGAATGACCGGCAGTGGCTGCGAAACGGGCACGATCACGGCGCAAAACTCGCTCAGGAACGCAGCTACACGCCGCTCTACGTTCGCTACAACACGGGATTGCACACCTCCGTTAACGGAGAGCTTTTTGCTGCGCACATTGAGCGTGTTCTGGCTGATTGGCCAGTGCCGATCGACGAGGTGATTATCGTTGCGCACAGCATGGGCGGGCTCGTCACGCGCAGCGCGATGGTGTTTGCAGGCCATGCGAAGTTCGCATGGCCCGCGAAGCTTTCGAAAGTAGTTTTCCTCGGCACCCCGCATCATGGCGCGCCGCTAGAGCGAGGCGGGCACTGGATCGACATCGTTCTCGGCGCGACGCCCTACACGAAGCCATTCGCAAGGCTCGGAAAAATTCGTAGTTCGGGCATTACCGATTTGCGACACGGCAACGTTGTCGAAAGCGATTGGGCAAACGATGCCTTCGCTCGAACGACGACGCCGCTTCCGACGGGCATTGAGTGCTTTGCGGTCGCGGCAACCACCGGGAAAACAAAACGCGATTTGCGCGACGTGCTCTTAGGCGACGGCCTCGTGCCCGTTTCGAGCGCGCTAGGAAAGCATCGATTGATCAAGCATCGGCTTGCGTTTCCAGAGGGAAACACGATGATTGCGTACGAACGAAATCACATGGATTTGTTGAGCGATCAAGCCGTGTATGAGCAGATCGTTGAGTGGATCCAGCGCGAAAAGACCTGAATTACTTGTGCGCGTTGTCACCGCGTACGATGAGACAGAAAAGCGTGTCGAGTAGATGTAATGAGCCAACGGTTTGCCGCGAGCTAGACGTCTCAATCAAATATAGCTCCTAATCGCATCGCCCACATTGTTTGGGCGATAAACCGCAATTAGCTAACTATCAATTTATTCAGTAAATTCGTTTACAGCCCAGTGGATTCAGGTGACAGATAGCTTTGCTGTTAGTCGTTTTTGCGCGAACAACGCATCTCGCCGCGATCACCGATTCACTTCGTAGCGGTTTGGCGAATCGCATCCAGCGTCGCGCCCGGCGTTAAATCCTGTGGGTCAACTTTGAGCTCGATGAGTGCGGGTGTTTTCTTCGAACGCGTGTGAGCTATTGCAGTCGCAATCGCAGCGTCAAATTCCGCGTTCGTCGTAACCACGAAGCCCTCTGCGCCAAACGATTCTGCGAACTTTGCAAAATTTGGATTTTTAAGCTCTGTGCCGTACACGCGCGCCGGAAAATGTTTCTCCTGATGCATGCGAATCGTGCCGTACATGCCGTTGTTAAACACGATGAAAATCGGCGCGGCGTTGTATTGCATCGCTGTGGCTAGTTCCTGCGATGTCATCATGAAGTCTCCGTCTCCCGCGAAGTTAATCACGGTGCGCTCGGGCGCAACGATAGAGGCCATTACGGCTGCAGGCACGCCGTACCCCATCGCGCCGCTCGTAGGCGCAAGTTGCGATTTGCTGCAGTGCTCAACGCCCTGATACGGAAAGAAGCGATGCGCCCAGGTTGCGAAATTGCCAGCGCCGTTGGTGATGATCGTATCTTTTGGCGCAAGGCGTTTGATGGTTTGCACAACTTGCCAGAGGTTTAGTTTGGCGGGCGTGGCGCGATTTTTGTAGAGCGGTGGTTCGGATTGCCAGGCGGTGAGGTCGGCCCGAATTGAAAGCAGTGCGTCTTTTTTAGTGCCCTCACCCCAACCCTCTCCCGCGCTGCGGGAGAGGGAGTTTCCGAGCGCAGCAACAAACTCGTTCACTCCACTCGCAATCATCATTTCGGCTTGGTACACGCGTCCCAATTCGTTCACATCGCCGTGCACGTGAATGAGTTTCTGTTTCGGTAACGGCACATCAAACAACGTGTAACCCGACGTTGTCATTTCACCTAAGCGCACGCCGATCGAGAGCACTACATCCGCGTCTTTGATTCGTGCGGAAAGTTTCGGATTCGGTCCGATGCCAACGTCGCCAGCGTAGTTGGGATGACTGTTATCAAACGTGTCTTGAAAGCGAAACGCGCAGCCAACGGGCAAACCCATCGCCTCAACGTATTCGCGAAATTGTTTCGCGGCTTCACGCGTCCAACCATGTCCGCCGACGATCACGAACGGTCGTTTAGCACTCAAAAGCAACTCATGCACGCGACCCATTTGCGCCGCGCTCGGGCTCGCTTGCACCGGCGCGTATGCGCGCGCGTTGGCAACGCTTGCGGTCGCCGAGAGCATGTCCTCGGGTAGCGCGAGCACAACTGGGCCGGGGCGACCACTTGTCGCCGTTTGAAACGCGTGTGCCATGTATTCCGGCACCCGAGCCGCATCGTCAATTTGCGCCACCCACTTCGCCATCGGACCAAACATGCGGCGATAGTCAATTTCCTGAAACGCTTCACGTTCTACAAAATCATTGCCCACTTGCCCTACTAGCAAAATCATCGGCGACGAATCTTGGAACGCGGTGTGTACGCCAATGGCTGCGTTGGTTGCGCCCGGGCCACGTGTGACCAAGCAAACGCCAGGTTTTCCGGTGAGCTTCGCGTAAGACTCCGCCATAAAGGCAGCGCCGCCTTCTTGTCGGCAAATCACAAACTTGAAACGCTCGTTGTGTGCATACAGCCCGTCGAGTACGCCCAGGTAGCTCTCACCCGGCACACCGAATGCTGTATCCACGCCGTGCACAATCAATTGATCCGCGATCATTTGACCGCCGGTTCGCGAGAGAATAGAAGAAGTAGTCATAGACATAAGCTTATCGAATGCGGCAAATTCTAGAGATTGTTGGTGAACGCGATTCCAGAAAAGATTGGCGTCCGCGATGATTGTTGATGCAAAGAAGACATCATCGCTCGGTGCGAGCTCAGGTTTAGTTTGGACCTTTTTGTTTGGAAATTTTTTGATTGGCTCCGGCGTCATGCTCGCGCCAGGGTTGCTCTTGCCCGTTGCACAATCGTTTGAAGTGAGCGCGCAACAAGCTGCGCTGATGATCTCGGTTGCTGCGGTGACCATTGGCATAGGCTCGCCGCTGCTTGCAACAATCACCTCTTCCATTGATCGCCGCCTGTTGCTGACCGGCTCGCTCATGGTGTACGCCGTTGGACACCTTGCGTGCGCACTGGCACCAACACTTTGGAGTTTGATCTTGCTGCGCAGCGTCGCGCTGCTCGGCGCTGCGGTGTTCACCCCTCAAGCTGCGGCAGCGCTCCATTTAATGCTTCCGCCGGAACGCCGAGCGGCGGGTATCACGACAATTTTTCTTGGCTGGTCGATTGCGTCGGTAGTAGGTGCGCCCGCGGGCGCCTGGCTTGGTGCACACATCGGTTGGCGCTACACCTTCGCTGCGTTCGCCGCGCTGTGCTTAGTCGGGATTGTGTTGGTGGCGCGGGTGACTCCGCGCGGAGTGAAGGCGACGCCTCTCTCGCGAACGGTTTGGCTGGAGGTCTTTCAGCATCCGACGCTGGTCATGGTGCTGCTGGTGACCGCGCTTTATTCATCGGCACAGTTCACGGTGTTTGCCTACATTGCGCCGTATCTCGCGTTTATGGTCAATCCGCTCCCGGAAACGTTGTCATTGACGCTGCTGGTGTTTGGCGTTTCTGGTGTGCTCGGCAACGTCTGGGCAAGCCGACGCATTTCACGCCACGGCGCGGCGTCCAATTTGAACTACTCCTTGGCGTTCATGACGGTTGGACTCTTTGCAATCAGTTTCACCCAGGGCTCATTACTTCTTTTCCTTTGCGCCGGATTTATTTGGGGTTTAGGCACGTTTTCTAGCAACTCGTCGCAGCAGGCTAGACTGGCACAAACAGCGCCGACGCTCGCCGGAGCGAGCATTGCACTCAACACCGGTATGATTTATTTTGGGCAAGCAGTGGGAACGACTTTAGGCGGCTTTCTAAGCGCTCACCTTGGGTTCATCTCCCTCGCCGGCGCCGGCGCTGCAATCGCAGTGATAAGTCTTCTCCTATCGCGGCAGGCGGCCCGAACCGCAGCCGCAAGCTCTTCTCAATGAATTCACAGTCCTCATCAGTTTCCGCCCCGATCCATGATCGTGATCTGTTTCGCGCCGACGCGCGCACCATCAGCGTCGTTTCACTCGCGCACGGAACATCGCACTTTTTCCAACTCCTGTTGCCACCACTTTTCCCGTGGCTCGCGCGAGATTTTTCACTCTCGTTCACTCAGCTTGGCACGCTTGCAACGCTTTTCTACGTGGTGTCTGCAGCAGGTCAAGCAGCGGCTGGATTCGTCGTTGATAAAGTCGGCGCGCGCGCGGTCATGTTTGGTGGACTTACGCTATTCGCGCTCTCAGCTTTGCTCGGAGGCGCTGCAAACGGCTACGCGATGCTCATGCTCTCCGCAATCTTTGCCGGGCTCGGCAATTCGTTCTTTCATCCCGTGGATTACAGCATCATCAATCAGCGCGTCTCGGCCGCACGCATTGGCCATGCGTATAGCGCGCACGGCCTAAGCGGAACTATCGGCTACGCCAGCGCAACATTTGTGATGGTCGTGTTGGCCACAACTTTCAGCTGGCGGGTCGCACTTTTTTCGGCCGCATTTTTTGCTCTTGTTGTCCTTGCTATTACGATTTCACAGCGCGCGGCAATCGACACCCGTGATTTCTTGCGCGCTCACGCAAAAGAGCGCGATGCAGCTGACGCGCAGATGAAGAGCACCAGCAGTGCGTTCGCGTTTATGAAGCATCCCGCAGTCTGGTTGAGTTTTTGCTTTTTCTTTGTTCTGACATTCAGCGGCTCGGCCCTGCAAAACTTTTCAGCACCTGCATTACAAGCCATCGCTTCAGTACAAATCACAACGGCGGCCACTGCACTCACTGGCTACTACTTGTTCAACGCGGTCGGTCAAATCGTTGGCGGATTCGTGGCGTCCAAACGCTGGCTGCAACCCGAACAAGTGATCGCCTCCGCGCTAATGTTTTCGGCGCTGGTGTTGCTGCTTGCGGGCTCGGGATGGGTCGGTGCAGGTGCGGTGCTTTGTGTGATGCTTTCTGGCGTCGGCACCGGGGTCGCCGGGCCATCACGCGATTTGCTCATCAAGCAAGC
Source organism: Betaproteobacteria bacterium (assembly GCA_013298695.1). Lineage (GTDB taxonomy): Bacteria > Pseudomonadota > Gammaproteobacteria > Burkholderiales > Casimicrobiaceae > Casimicrobium. Next base: position 26,261 of record JAAFIS010000015.1, on the reverse strand, counting down.
AACGCCTGCGGGTTCCACGGGGCGTGTTTACGGGATGGTTTATTCGGGACTTGACGCGGGGCTTGCGGTATCCGCGCCGCTCTTTGGATGGTTCATGGATCACAGCATGCCACGAGCGATATTTTTTGGCGCCGCGATCGCGCTTGTCGCGTCCCTTGCGATTGGGTTGTTGGTCGCGAAGGTCACCAGAGCTACAAGCGTTGCGCGCTCATCGGTCGCGGCGAGCTGACGCGAGCTTCGTTTAAGCCGCGCCGTAGCTTCCGACGCGCTCTGGTGGGTCGCCGCGCAAATACAAAAGCGCGCCCCCGCGAGTTGCGATCTTTGCATGCGGCACACCGCGCGCCGCGCGGTGATAGTCACCCGCACCGAGCGCTAGTTCGTCGCCGATGTACAGATCCCCTTCAAGTACTAAACACTCTTCATCAGCCCCATGCGAGTGAATCGGCAAGCTAGAACCCGCTTGCATTTTTAGTAAGTAGGATGCGGTGTCAGCCGCAGTGTGCAGAATCTTGATTTCCACGCCATCGAGAAACGGCATCCAGACGCCAGACTTCGCGCGAACCGTCGTGTGTGAGTCGAACGTATTCTCAGCAATGGTTGCAAGCACCCGACTGAACAGCCGAGCGCTGAGCCCTTCGTCTGGCGTTATCGCGTCTGACGAACGAAAACTAGTTGCAATCAGCTCGGTGACATCGTCGTCGACTATCGGCTTGCCTGAATGGGTCGGTCTCATCGTCATCATATTTGGCGATCCTTAACAACAAACGAGCGATCCGATGGCGTGTCGGGAGCGCTAGATAAAAGCGCGCGCAGCTTTTGCTGTGCACGCGTAATCAACGACTTCACGGTACCGAGCGGTAGTAGCGTTACGTGGGAAATTTCAGAATGCGACAGGTCGCGGTAATACGCAAGCCCTAGACACCAACGCTCGTTCGACGAGAGTTGTCGAAGCGCTGCGTGCAACGCGCTTCTCGATTGCGCGTCTTCAAGCAGCGTTTGCGGCGTCACGTTCGCGATCGTTTCGTCGCCCGCGGTTTCAGGTTCTGGGCTCGGCGCTCCGACCATGCCACCGTGCCGAGATCTTTCTTGCCGCAAGCGATCGAGCGCACGGCTACGTGCAATGGTGATGATCCAAGCCATCGCGTTACCGCGTTTCGCGTCAAACGCGTTCGCGTCGCGCCAAGCTTGAAAATACGCCTCCGCTAGCACGTCTTCCGTGAAATTGGTGCCAACGATCCGACGAACTAAGCCGAGAAGTGTCGGCAGCGTAAGCGCGTAGAAAGACTCGAACGCGAGAGAGTCGCGCGCAGCGAACTTCGCAACCAACGCTGCGAGCGCATCAATGTCAGCATCCGGTTCGGTAGTGGGGTTTTTCACAAGCAGCGCAGAACAAATCGTTGGCATTGCGATGCGCAACGATAGCAGAGGTTCGCGCCAGAGTTGGGCGCGCGCCGTTTGGTCTTGCTGATGCTGAGGAGTGTGGAATCGCAAAAAAGTTAATCGTGATGTGTAGGCGCTACGGCGAATTAACTTCCGCCTTGCAAGCGCGCGGCGGCGGTTTTTAATAACACGCGTGTACTCGATAGTGAGCGAGCGTCGCGTTGCCAACGCAATGATGCAATTCGACACATCGATACGCAGCGAATACTGGATGCTGTTCGGTTTGGATGGATTACGCGGCCGCGACGCGGGTGGATTCACGGGTCACCCGAAATCTTGCAATACCCACAAGACATTTAGCTCTGTCTTCGTGAACCCTATTTAATTGGGCTTACGGCGTGTTTTGGATAGTTATTGAATCGTCCATCAAATCACGTTACGTGGCATTTTTCTGGGGATCAAAGCCAATCAGCAAAAAAATAGCTCGCCGCGAGTTCGACGGAGAGAAGTATCGAACTGCGGCGAGCGAAGACCGGCCAGCATTAGGAACGCGCTTCGTTTACGTCCACTAACGACCAGCGTTTTATCGCGCACTGAATTGTTTTTGGGAAAGCGGGCGGCGCGCGATTTGGTGCAGACTAGCTCTTGGCCTTTTGTGTACTCAAATAAGCGATCAGGTTCGCGCGTGTCTCTGGCTTGTTAATACGCACGTTCATGCGTTGGCCTTTGATCGCTTTTTCAGGATCTGTGAGCCACGCATCAAGCAGCGCTGCGTCCCATACGAGCTTGGACGAAGCCAAAGCATCTGAGTACTTGAACCCCTCCGCGCTACCTACTCGTCGCCCGATGAGACCGCGATGCAGCGGCCCCACTTTGTTGGCGTCAATCTCATGACAGCCTGTGCACAACGCTTCATAGGCTTCTGCGCCGCGTATTACGTCGCCTTTTTGCGGCCCCGTAGATTGCGCGGAAGCCGGTGTGCCTATTAAACACAGCGAAAGAGAAAAGACGCCGAGCAGAGAAATTAAGTTACGACCCAACATGATGTGAAGCCCCTTATGTAAATTTCAGATCGCGCACTGTTGTGCGTCGAGTCCTAGCTGTCCTACGCGCCAAATGACAAGGCGTTTGCAGGGAACGAACGACCTAGTGCGGCGTTGAGCTGCGTCCAGTGTGCGGTCTCGTCAGCAGCGAGTCGTCCAGCGATTTGCGCAAGGTTTTGATCGGCAAACGCGGGGATCACGCCAAGGTATGCGTTGGTTGCGCCAAGCTCCAAACGCGCTGCCAAAGTTAGAACGTCAGCCTGCGATTTCAGGGTATCGGCCTTGAGCGCGCTTGCATAATCGTTGAGAGACTTTTCTGCAACGGGTTTACCGCCCATTTTTTGAATAGTTGCAACGAGCGCGTCGCGATGAGCTTTGTGGTGCGACTGAAACAGCACAGCCACGTCGAGCACTGGCTTTTGCAGTAATCCGCTTTGCGCGCCTAGCTGATAGGCGTTGATTGCCTCGTGCTCAAGTCCAAGCGCGACGTTCAAAATGCTGACATCTTTGCTCATGTCGCCTGACTGCGCGGCAGCAAATCGCGCGTTGCCTCCAAGCAGCCCAATGGCTGCGGCAGAAAGCGCGATGCCAGTAGTTGAGCGCGTAACAAAAGCGCGACGTGAAACGATGGTATCCATAAGTCAAACTCCTTCGAGGGGTTGAGAGGGAGCGTTGATTCGCTCGTGAGTTTGATACGACCGAGCCGAACGATTGGATGTTTTTCGCGGATGCGCGCCCAAACGTAGACCGAGGCAGAGGATCGCTGGCTTTTGCCGTGCACAAAAAATGAACACGGAATCGCTTGCGCGAACCGCGTTCAATCCTTCGGGCGATTCGACTCTACGATTCGATCGCGCCCACCAAAATAACCGGACCGGTAGGTGCACCAGTTTTCGAGCCGCCAGCTGGCTCGACTGAAACTGCGAGCTTCGCGCCGCGAGTAACCCTTGCCGCTTGCGAAGGCGGAAGCGCGAATTCAGCCGTGAGAGACCCGAGCACGGCCAGCGAAATCGGCGCACCGCCGCCTTCCGGCAACAGCCACAGTTCGTAGCTTTGCAGTGCGCTGGCCTCAATCGCACGATCTGCTTTCAACGAGAGGCGCTTGCCATCGCTTGAGCGCGATGCGACAACCGCCGTTGGTGCGGTCGCATCCCCGCTCAAACGAGCCACGGTTTGCATTGCCTCGGGCGCTGCCGTGCGCGTGATGAGTTGACTTCCCACCAAAAGCACGAGCGCGCTGGTGGCCGCCACCGCCCAGCCGCGCCACACGCTTAGCCGAGCCCACCACGGTTCGCGAAAGCGCGATAAGTTAAGCGTTGTCTCAATGGCGCGCCACACAGCGGGCGACGGTTTCACCGCCTGCGAGAGCGACGGTTTCAGGTTTGCGCGAGAAAGCCAATGGCTGACGCGCGTTGCTACCAACGGCTCTTCGCGCATGGCGCGCTCGAATCTTTTTCGCGCAGCGCCACGAAGCGTGCCGACGATGTATTCTGCGACGAGAGCATCGAGTAGGTGATGTCGAGCAAGTTTCATCGCGCCAACCCCACGCATTCATCCATACAGCTGCGCAACGCATCCAGCCCGCGCCGCACCCAACTCTTCACCGTTCCAATCGGCTTTTGCAAATGTTCGGCCAATTCACTATGACTCATCCCATGATGGTAGGCCAGCGCGATCGCTTGGCGCTCCGTTGGCTTAAGCTCATTGATGCATTCGCGCAGCTGATGTGTCGCACGCTCGTTATCCAGCGCGCCGCCAGCATCCCCGTTGTCGCTCCAGTCTAGAAGTCGCTCCAATCCGCCGCCGTCTTCATCATCGCCGTCAAAAGATTCAACGCGCGTTGCCTCAGCTGATTGCACAAGATCAAGCGCACGATTGCGCACAATCGCGGATAGCCACGCCACCGGCTGCAACGCCAACGGATCAAACGACTTCGCTTGATTCCAAACTTTCACAAATGCGTCGTGAAGCACTTCCTCCGCCATTTCTCGCCGACGTGTTACTCGAAGCGCCACGCCCATGAGTAAAGGCGCAGTCTTTTCGTATAGCTGCGAAAACGCCTTCGCGTCCTGCGACGCCGTGAGTAGGATCAAACGTTTGATTTCGAGATCATCGAGCATGCAAGAGAACTTTGAAGAATTAGACGGTGAGTTAGCAGCGCCGAGCTGCCAAAGGCTGGGTATAGATCGATTACGACGATGGATCACGGATGGATTCAGCCGCAGGACAAAATTCTGCATCCAATCAAGTGAGTGCGTCGTATAGCGTGCATCCCACAGCAAATGATTGTGACAGCAGTTGGGTCACGGTCAGCAATACAACATCATTAACGTAACCCCAATTTTAATGGGCTTGGAGAAAACAAATGGCAAACTTGAGCAAAGTATTCAAATACGCGCTTGCCCCAATAGCGGCTGGCTTAGCGCTAACAAGCGCAGCTTGGAGCCAGGGCTATTCGGGCAAACTCCTCGCTACCGGCGGCGTGAGCACCGTTGAAGGCGCTGGCGGCGGCGGACTTGCGCCGTGGGCATTGATTACGGGCTACGGCACTGAAAATCAAATCGGCGGCGCAGCGTTCGCAACGATTGTGAACCTTGACGATTACCGCTTGCGAAGCGTTGGCGCAGCGGTCGGTTTCTATGATCGCGTCGAGATTTCATTTGCACAACAGGCTTTCGACACTCGCGACGTCGGCACCGCGCTGGGATTGGGACGCGGCTACACATTCAAGCAAAACATTTTTGGCGCGAAAGTGAAAATCGCCGGCGACGCAATTTACGATCAAGATCGCCTTTTGCCGCAGATTTCGGTCGGCGTTCAGCACAAACAAAACGACAACGGTAACGTGCTCGCCGCGCTCGGAATTCCGCACGATAAAGGCACCGACTACTATATCACCGCAAGCAAACTGTTCATCGATCAGCGGCTGCTTGCCAACGTTGGCGTTCGATTTACTAAGGCAAACCAGATCGGGATCCTAGGATTTGGCGGCCCCAATGGCGACAAACTCAAGCCGCAATTCGAAGGTTCGCTCGCGTTCCTGGTGCGCCGCGATCTCGCGCTAGGCGTTGAGGCGCGCACTAAACGCGATTTCATCGGGCTCGACGAGAGCACCGCGTGGGACGCGTTCGTCGCTTGGTTTCCTACGAAAAACGCTTCGCTGACCGTTGCTTATGTTGATCTGGGGCGCATCGTTATTCCCGGTCGTCAACGCGGCGTGTACGCATCACTTCAACTGAGTTTCTAAGGAGTTATTTGTGAAAAAGACAATTCTCATCGCCCTCACCGCAGCCACATTCGCACTGACTGGCTTGAACGGCGCAACGTTTGCGAAAGCCGCTCCAAACGAGGCGGCGATTGCGGGCTTCGGTGGATACGACGGACTGATGAAAATCAATCTCGATTTGGTTGCTCGGGTCAAAGCGAATCCGCTCATTGGCTCGCTGTTCAAAGACACCGATGCCACTCGGCTTGCCACGCTGTTATCCGACCAGTTTTGCGAATTGCTTGGCGGCGGTTGCACCTACACCGGCAACGACATGAAAGCGGCGCATCAGGGCATGGGCATCAAAACGCATCACTTCAATGCGCTTGCAGAGGATTTACAGCGCGCGATGGATGCGGCCGGCGTGTCGCAATCGGAGCAGTTTCGACTTATCGGCAAGCTCGCACCAATGAAGCGCGACATTAACGATCAGTGATCTTTTCTGGGGCGCGCGACCCGTGCGCGCCTCTAGATAGCTCAGAAAATCTCCCAAAGCGTCGAAGATCGTCGCAAAAAAACAACTAGCACGAAATTTTTGCAGCCGCGTTACGCGGCTTTTTCGTTTTCAGCTCTCTCAGTCTAAGGCCTTTTTAATCGGGCGCGAACCATCAAAAACTTTCTTATCGACCCCTAAGATGTGGATAAATAATCCGCCATCGTTACACGGTTGGCCACAAGCCACCGTGTTTCGTGAAGCGGACGTGATCGAGCCTAAATGCGCTCGCAACTTGAGGTGAAACGAAAGATAGCACCCGATCATCACGTGAACTTTTCAGCGCCGCATCACCGTGCGGCGTCAACTTTCTGGGGCGAAAAAAGAAATATGAGTATTGAAGTTTGGGGCGCGACACCACGCGCGAGCGACGAAAACACGATCCGAGGCGCAGCACTTTCAGTACGACAACGCAAACTGCTCGCGCTGTTGAACACGCCAATGAGCATCGATTCGCTGTCGTCGCTCTCTGGAATTCCACATGTCGAGGTTGAAGCGAATTTGCAGCGCTTCGAAAAGCTCGGGCTCGCACAATCTGACGCAGCCGCGGCCGCGCCTTCCACGCTACGACCTTCCTCGTTTGCCAGCGCCGCACCTGCCGCCACTAAATCACAGATGCCGCTCATTATTGGCGGCGTTGCGTTAACCGCTGTCGCAGCAGCACTGTTTTTCTTTATGCGCGGCGGCGGCAGCCCAGCGCCGACCGCTCCGACGCCACCGGTAGCGTCGTCGAGTACCGCGCCTGCCGCGCCCATCGCTCCATCACCGGCTGCCGCAGCGCCGAGCGACGGAGCGACAACCAGCGTATTCGTACCTGGCTCCGCAGCGCCAGCTGACCCCGCGAAAGCAATCGCGGCGAAAGACGCACCGAAGGATCCACGCGAAGCTGCGAAAGAAGCTGCGGCAAAAGAAGCGGCGAAAAAAGCAGCAGTCGCAACCACCGCAAATCCCTCACTAACGCCGGCAGCCCCTTCCCCCGCGCCAGCTGTCGCATCCGCCGCGCCTCCTCCGGCGGCCGCTGCGCCTGCGCCAGCGCCTGCGGCCGCTCCCGCACCTGCGCCCGCTGCGCCTGCCCCCGCCACTACACCCGCCGTGGCGGCTGCTGCGCCTGCGGCGGCGGCACGCCCAGCGGCAGCACCCGCGGCAGCGGCGCGCGAAGGTGCGCTCATCTCGCGAGTGGAGCCGTTGTTTCCACGCAACGCTGAAGCCGACCGCGGCACCGTACGCGCGCGCCTCACGGTCAACGCAACCGGCGCGGTGACCAGCGTCGACATCCTTGAGGCGAATCCGCCCCGAGTGTTTGACCGCAACGTGCGAACAGCGCTGGCTCAATGGCGCTACGAAGGCACTGGCGAAACCCAAACCAAGCTAGTTGAAATTTCGTTCGCTCGCTAACGACGCGAGGTCATTAAAGTTTGCGCGCAGCCAAGCGCGCAAACGAAACGGCGCCCAAGTTTAAGCCGCGTTTAGCGCGCATAATGCTTCTATCCAAGGAGGCATTTATGACCCAAACGAGAATGAAACGTTGCGCGGCATTGCTTGCGCCGAGTCTAGGCTTGTTCTGCGCAACAGCGTCTGCCCAATATCCGGCGAAGCCGATTCGAATGGTGGTTCCGTTCACCGCTGGCGGCACGACCGACATCTTGGCGCGCGCAGTCGGCGCGGAACTGCAGAAGTCACTCAATCAAACGGTGATCATCGATAACAAGCCCGGCGCGGGCGGCAACATCGGCGCTGAATTCGTCGCGAAATCGCCTCCCGATGGCTACACATTGCTGATGGGCACCGTTGGCACGCACGGCATTAACGTGTCGCTCTATCCCAAAATGCCGTATGACGCGGTGAAAGACTTTGCACCGGTCTCACTGGTGGCGGGCGTGCCAAACGTGTTGGTTGCCGCGCCAAGCTTCGCTGCCAACTCCGTGAAAGACGTCATCGACGCCGCGCGTAAAGAGCCTAACAAATTGACCTTTGCATCGAGCGGCAGCGGCACTTCAATTCACTTGTCGGCCGAGCTGTTCAAAATGATGTCGCAGACGCAAATGACGCACATCCCGTACAAAGGCTCTGCTGCAGCGTTGCCCGACGTGATGAGCGGCCAAGTCAACATCATGTTCGACAACGCGCCTGCGGTGATGCCGCATATTCGCGGCGGCAAACTGAAGGCGATGGCGGTCACCTCTTCTGTTCGCTCGCCTGCCCTGCCCGGCGTTCCAACTATTGCTGAGGCGGGTCTTCCAGGGTTTGATGCGAGTTCATGGTTTGGCGTGTTAGCCCCTGCCGGAACACCAAAAGAAATCGTGGAGCGCCTCTCGCGTGAAATTGCGAAGGCGTTAGCCACACCTGAGATGAAAGAGCGCTTGGCCAATCAAGGGGCAGATGCCGTGGGCTCCACTCCAGAGCAGTTCAGCGCTCACATCAAAAGCGAAATTGAAAAATGGGCGAAGGTAGTGAAAGCGTCCGGCGCAAAGGTGGATTAGCGCAACGTGCTATTCGGCGGAGTGCACCTATCGCTTTGATTGCACGCGAGCGATGTATTCGTCGACCACGCGCTCAAGAAGCGACAGCGGCAGGGAGCCGTTGCCGAGAACGACATCATGGAAATCTTTGATATCGAAACGCGGACCGAGCGCGCTTTTTGCGCGCTCGCGTAGCTCAAGAATCTTGAGCATCCCGACTTTGTAGGCGAGCGCTTGACCGGGGTCGACGAAATAGCGCTCGATCTCGGCAACGACTTCGGATTCCACCATCCCCGTTTGCTCGACCATGTAGCGAATCGCTGTTTCGCGAGACCAACGCTTTGCATGAATGCCGGTGTCGACCACCAAACGAACGGCGCGCAACATTTCATCCTGCAAGCGCCCTAAATTGTCGTGCGGATCGCTCTGGAAACCGAGTTCCCACGCCAATCGTTCTGCGTAGAGCGCCCAGCCCTCGTCGTAAGCGGTAAACGCGACCAGCGAACGAAAAAACGGCAAATCTTTGAGCGACTGCGCGATGGAAGTCTGGAAGTGGTGCCCGGGAATTGCCTCGTGGTATGCGAGCGTGCGCATTGCGTGTTTCGGCGTCGCGTTGACATCAAATAAATTCGCGTAAAAAACCCCGGGCGCAGAACCATCAAGCGGCGGCGACTCATAGTACGCCGCTGCTGAACCCTTCTCATAAAACGTAGGAACCCGCTTCACCACGACGCGTGATTCCGGTCGAAGACGAAACGCTCGGTCCATCGCTGGCGAGATCTCGTCGATGATCGTTTGATAATCAACGAGAACCTGCGCGCGGCCTGCGTCGGTATCGGGGTAGCGGCGAGCAGGATCGTTGCTGAGGCGCAGAATTTTTGCCGCGCGCGAGTCCTCGCCAGGGACAATTTTCGAAAGCACAGCATCCATTTCTGCGCCCACTCGCGCCACTTCGCTGAGCCCCAACGCGTGGATCTCATCGGCCGTGACCCGCGCGCTCGTGTGGCGTTCAATGGCCGCTTGATAGTACGCCGCGCCCTCGGGTAGCGACCAAGCACCGTCTTCCTTGGTCGCCAGCGCGCGCAGCGCATCGAGTGCGACGTCGAGCTTTTGATAGGCAGGAACTACTGCGGCTTCGACGGCTACCGTAGCTCGCGCTCGAAGCGAACGCTTAACTTCGTCATTCGCTAGCGACACCGGCCACTTCTCGAGCGCCTCATTAAATCTTTTTAGCAGCGGATTTTTTTCGACACCGAGCGCGATGAATTCCTTAACCTGCACCGATGCTTTATTGACTGCGAATTTCGGAGGAATGACACCGCGCGCTTGACGCGCACGGATTTGCTCCGCGATCTGTTCCATCTTCAGCGGTAATGCACCCAGGCGAGTGATGAAATTTTCTGCGTCTTCCACATCATCAATTCGCTGCTGCTGAATCATGAGTGCAGGCAGCGACGTGTGCGCACCGCCAAGCTGAGTGATCGGAAATGTATGCCAGCGCCAACGAAGTTCGCTCTCTCGTTGCTCGAGTTCGCGTGCGAAGACCGCATAACTAATGGCCGCTTGTTGGCGGTACCCCGCTGCGTCGTATTGTGCGAGTTGGTCGCGCATCTTTGTGATAAGCGCGATGCGTTCCTCATCTGCAGGCAGAGAGCTGTCGGCGAGCTTTGCGTTGTGGGCTCGCAGCCCAAAAGGCTCAAGCACCCGTAGCGCTGTCAGCAGCTCGGGTTCGTGCATAGCAAACTGTAGAAATGATTTCGCATAGAACCATTCGACAAACAGGGGTCTTGCATACCAAGTGTGCGCAGCGAGTGCGGCCAAAACGAGCACCATCGCGGTTGCAAAGAGGCTCGTCCACTTCGCCATTTTTCTTATTAACAATTCGAGGCATTCCTTCTTTACGGTAACCCGCCATGGAACATTTCCGGGGGCAATGTGCGCTGATGCGACAGCCGTTTTGACCGAGCGCGAGCATGAACGAATGTTACGTCGTGATGTCATCAAACTGTCATACGATTAGTGTGACATTCAGTCAACAAGAAGCATCTCAATAAAAACAAAAGGAGAAAAGATGACTAAATTAACAACCGTTCTGTCCATTGTCACCGTGATTGCAGTATTGATCGCGATCACCCTATTTCTGCAACGGCGCGCGCTTCAAAAATCACAAACACAGCGCGATTTCCTCGCAGGCTACGACTTTCCCAAGCTGATCGGAAGCAAGCTGCAGCTGCGCTACCCCGCGCTTTCTGACCGCGATATCGACGCGGTTTTTGAGGCCCTTCGCGAGTGGTTTCAGCTGCTGCAAGCCAATCCGAAAGCGCGCTTCGGCATGCCCAGCCGCGTCGTCGATGACGCGTGGCACGAATTCATCTTGATGACACGACAGTACGAGGCGTTTTGCAACGGTGCGTTTGGTCGATACGTGCACCACGAACCGAATGATTCCGCGAGCGCCGCCACATCGCGCTCAGGGAACTCTGGCGAGACTGCGCTCGCGCGCACGCTAGTTCTGGGCTTCGGAGGCGCGACCGCCACGGGCGCAATCATGGCGAGCGGATTTCATCCAAACCTTTTCAACATCGACGAGAAGCTCGGAATTGCCGACGGATTCCAATACGACGCGTCGCGAATGGCTGAGCTCATGATGTTGGAGAGCGATATTCGGCGCAAAAACGATAGCGGTTGTAGCGGTGGCGGGTGCAGCGGTTATTCGGTCAGCGCATCGAGCCATTCGGGTGACGGCGGCTCGGGCGACGGCGGTGGTGACGGTGGTGGTGGATGCGGCGGGGGTTGCGGCAGCTAAAGCGCGCTCTGGAAACACGGGTGCTTAGTAACCACAAAGACGTTAGGCCCATTTAATTGGGCGCTAGGCGATTTCTAGCAAATAATCGATAGCTAGTTTCATTTTCGCTGTGGCCCAAATAAACTGGCTTTCTGAGTAACTATTTGTTCGCAGCTCCGCGTGACTGTGACTGCATAATTTGGAGGTGTCTAGCCCCCAGTTTGATCTGTTTGGCGATCCGATCACGCCGAACGCCCCAACGCCCTCTTCGCGAACCGCTCGCGCTGCTTCGGCTGCACCCAAAGTTCTGGCGGCAAGTCACGACGATACGCTTCGGGTGAGCGCGACGAAGCTTCCAAGCGATGTGTTCTTGGGAACTTCATCATGGAGTTTTTCGGGTTGGCACGGACTCGTGTATGACGCGGCCTACCCAGAACAAACACTGTCACGCTCCGGGCTCTCCGCGTACGCAGAACATCCGCTGTTTCGCAGCGTGGGTATCGATCGCACTTTTTACGCGCCGATCTCAGAAGATGAATTTCGGCGCTACGCAAAACAAATTGAGACCGCGGAAAAGCCGTTTCGCTTTTTAGTGAAAGCGCCGATGGCGTTTACCGGGCCACGACTGCGCAGCGACGACGGCTTGTGGGCAGACAATCCGCAGTTTCTTGATGCGACGCATGCGAGCGCACAATTCGTCGAACCGGCAACCCGCGGGCTGCTTGATCGCTGCGGCCCACTGGTATTTCAGTTTCCCCCGCTCGGCCCAAGGTTTACGCGCGCGCCGCAACGATTCGCAGATCAATTAGCTGAATTTCTACTGGCGCTCCCAAAGCTCTCGTTGCCCGCGTGTTACGCCGTTGAATTGCGCGATCCCGAGCTGTTAACTGAAGACTATCTTGCGGCGCTCAACGCAGCGAACGCCACGCATTGCATAGGCATACATGCGCGGATGCCAATGCCTGAAACGCAGTCGCGCTTTTGGCGGGAAGCGAGCCGAAGATTGCCGCTTGTCATTCGCTGGAGCCTGCATTCAGGGTTCAAGTACGAAGAGGCGAAGGAGCGATACGCACCATTTAACGCACTCATCGACATTGATGACGCCGGACTCGAACAAGTCGGTGCGCTCATTGAAGAGGCGCACGCAACGTCGCGGGCCTCATTCGTAATCGTGAACAACAAAGCGGAGGGTTCCGCACCGCTAACCGTTGCCCGAATCGCAAAGCTGCTGGCCACGAGCGCCGAATAGGAAAAGTGGCCGCAGCGGAATCCGACGCCCACGCACACTAGAATTGCGCGACGATAAAAAAAGGGGTCGCTCATGTTTGGTCGATTTATGCCTACCGAAGGGCGATTCTTCGAGCTATTCAACCTGCATGCAAACGAAATTGTGGAGGGCGCGAAAGAACTCGTCGCCCTAATGAATTCTTTGGGTGAAGGTGCGACCGATCTTCGCGATCACGCGCAGGCCATCGACGCCATTGAAAAACGCGGCGACAACCACACTCGCGAGACAATCAGCCTGCTTCACAAGACGTTCATCACGCCGCTTGATCGTGAGGAAATTCACCAGTTGATTTCCAACATGGATGATTGCCTGGATCTCATGCAGGATGCGGCCGAGTCGGTGTCGCTCTACGACATCAAAACCGTACCCGCTGAAGCGAAACAACTCGCAGAAATTTGTCTTGCATGTAGCGAACGCGTGAAATCCGCCGTCGCGTTAATCTCGAAAATGGACAACGCCAGTACGATCCTCAAGATCTGTGACGAAATTGACCGCTTGGAATCGGACGCAGATCGCGTGATGCGCAGCGCAATCTCTAAACTTTTTCGCACCGAGCGCGACGCCGTTCAACTGATCAAGTTAAAAGCAATTTTCGAGCTGCTCGAAACGATTACGGATCGCTGCGAAGATGTGGCGAACGTAATCCAAGGCATTGTGATCGAGAACGCATGATGCTGGTTTTGGCTTCGCACTTCGCATTCGGCGAAGGAACGCTTTAATGGAAGGCGGCGCAACCATTCTCTGGGTATTGGTGTTGCTCATCGCGCTCGCGCTTGCGTTTGATTTCATGAACGGCTTTCACGATGCTGCGAACGCAATCGCGACGATCGTTTCCACCGGCGTATTAAAGCCAGGGCAGGCCGTTTTATGGGCGGCTACGTTCAACTTCATCGCACTTTTCATTTTTGGACTCAGCGTAGCCGCGACCATCGGCAAAGGGATGGTGGATTCAAACGTGGTGGATTATCACGTGATATTCGGCGCGCTAGTCGGTGCGATCGCATGGAATTTCATCACCTGGTATTTCGGCATTCCTTCATCGTCGTCGCATGCACTGATCGGCGGCATGATCGGCGCAGCGGTTGCGAAAGCTGGCACCGGCGCGTTGTTGAGTGCGGGCATTTTGAAAACAGTCGTTTTCATTCTGCTTTCGCCAACGCTTGGATTTGTGCTGGGAGCGTTGTTGATGCTGCTGGTGTCGTGGGTGTTCCGACGTTCAACTCAACGCAGAGTCGATAAGTGGTTCCGCCGCGGTCAGCTTGTCTCTTGCGCGCTCTATAGCTTGGGTCACGGCAGCAACGACGCCCAGAAAACGCTGGGCATCATTTGGCTGATGTTGATCACTGCGGGCTACGCAAGCACCGATGTGAAAACGCTGCCGTACTGGACGATCGTTGCCTGCTATGCCGCGATCTCGTTGGGCACGTTGTTCGGCGGCTGGCGAATCGTGAAGACAATGGGGCAGCGCATCACGAAACTAAAACCAGTCGGCGGGTTCTGCGCAGAAACCGGTGGCGCGATAACGCTATTCATTGCATCGAGCTTCGGCATCCCGGTGTCCACGACGCACACCATAACCGGCGCTATCGTTGGCGTCGGCGCATCGCGCAAACTCTCGGCGGTGCGGTGGGGCGTTGCTGGAAACATCGTATGGGCGTGGGTGTTTACGATCCCGGCGTCCGCGTTTATGGCCGCCGTTGCTTGGTGGTTGTCGTACCGGGTTTTTGACTAGAAGAAAGCGTTTGCCGACTTCATAGCTGCCCCTATACTCCACGGCGTAGCGCACACATGCGCATTCCGTTGGAGCACCGATGTTCTCGATTTTGGTTATCAACCCCAAAGGCGGCGCGGGCAAGACCACAATCGCCACTAATCTTGCGGGTTATCTCGCGGCAAAGCGTCAACGCGTTGTGATCAAGGATATGGATCGTCAGCGCTCCGCTGCACGCTGGCTTGCGCGTCGGCCGCGCGGCTTTTCCGAAATTCGTGGCGCGCTGCCCGATACCGATCCAAAAATCGTCGCCGACTACGCGCCACAGTGGCTCATTACCGATGCGCCCGCAGGTGTTCACGGTAAAGCCTTGGCCGATCTCGTTCGCGACGCGGATGCGATCTTAGTTCCGGTGTCGCCATCTACGTTTGACTTCGAAGCCACCGCTGACTTTTTGCAGGAACTCGCGTCGCTCAAGTCAGTACAAAACGGGAAGCGACCGATTGCTGTGATCGGCTCGCGCGTTGATCAACGCACCGTCGCCGCCGCGGAGCTCGATGAATTTTTGGCACCGCTCGATATCGACGTGGTCACCCATATCCGTGATTCGCAACGCTACGTTCACGCGGCGCGTGATGGGCTCTCTATTTTTGAGCTGCCGCGCTCTCGCGCTGAAGACGCGTGGGGCGACTGGCCCGCGTTATTCGAATGGCTGCAAACGACGCTTCCGCACAAATCGAAATGATACGGCTAGAGCAATCGGTGCGCGCGCGTTAGACTCCATCGATAAAAGCTGTTTCGCGGGGAGTTATGTTCACAATATTGGTGGCCAATCCAAAAGGCGGCGCGGGCAAATCGACGCTGTCAACCAACATTTCAGGGATGTTGGCGGCGCTCAAGCAGCGCGTGGTGATTATGGATTTGGACAAACAGCAGTCGGCGACCAACTGGCTTGCTCGCCGCCCCGACGCTTTGCCCAGAATCATGTCTTGGACCGAAGAGACCGACATGGGCGAGCTTCGCGCGTTTGCGCCACAGTGGATGGTCATCGATACGCATGCGCGATTGCGTCGCGCCGATCGCACCTACTTGCTCTCGCGCGCCAATGTGGTGTTAGTGCCGGTAAATCCGTCGGTGTTTGATATCGAAGCGACCGCTAAATTTCTGCTGAAACTGCATCAAGATCCCAACGTGCACGGCGGTCGCGTTGCCATCGGACTGATCGGTTCACGCACCGATAGCCGCACCCGAATTGCACAGGAACTTTCCAGTTTTTTTCAGCGCAGCGGTTTGCCGGTGATTGCGTATATCCCTGACAGCGTTTTGTACCCACAGTGCGCGCGTGATGGCACGTCCATCTACGAGCTGCCGCGCGGCCGCACCGAGCAACAGCTCGATGCTTGGCAACCGCTGGTTTCGTGGCTCAAGGCGGAGGTTGCGCGTTCGCGCGAAGCGAAAAACGCTAAGCCCGACAACACATTGCCGCGCCGCAGCGATTTGCAAATCGCGTAGAGCTTGGTTGGGCGCTGCGCCCGCTCGATGCGGCGCGTGCCGCTAGAGGCATAGCGTCGCCGGAAAATACTGCAAAATAGGGTGTTACACGTATGTCACCCTCTTGCAACGAGTCTCCGCCATGTCCTTTTCGGTTTCGCCTGTTCGCCAACTAGCCCTCGCTTGTGGCGGTGTTTTATCCCTCCTCACTTCTGTTGTCACAACTGTTTCGTACGCACAAACGATCTCGACATTCGCCGGCAACGGTCTGCGCGGAACGCCCACCGATAACGTCGCCGCCACAGCCTCCACGGTCGACGGCGCAAACGGTATTGCGCGCGACCGTTTCGGAAACGTCTACATTGCTGACTCCAACAATCACCGCATTCGAAAAGTATCGTTAGACGGAGTCATCACTACGGTTGCAGGAACCGGCGTCCAAGGCTTCGGCGGCGAAAATGTACCTGCCTCGACCGCGCTTCTGAACTATCCCACGTCCGTTGCAATCGGCGCTAACGGCGATATCTTCTTTGCGGACTACGGCAACAACCGCATCCGCCGAGTTTCCTCCAGCGGATCGATCTCTACATTTGCGGGCACCGGAACACCGGGTTACTCGGGTGATGGCGGCGCAGCAACTGCCGCACAACTCAACAAACCGATTGGCGTTGCGATCGATGCCACCGGCAACCTGATCATTGCCGACACCCAAAATCAACGCATTCGCCGCGTCAACGCAGCTGGCGTTATCAACACCATCGCGGGTAACGGAGTTGGCGGATACGGGGGCGACGCGGGGCCAGCCACCGCCGCACAACTTAATTTCCCAGGCGGTTTGTTGCCGCGTACTGACGGTTCACTGCTGATCGCTGATTACGGAAATGCTCGTATCCGCAAAGTCGATGCTGCGGGCGTGATCACCACGTTTGCGGGATCAGGCGTTGCAGGTGCGTCGGGCGACGGTGCGGCAGCGACCGCCGCGCAGCTCTCCGGGCCGTTTGCGCTCGCGTCGGGCAGCAACGGCAGCGTGTTGATCGCCGATCAAATCAACGGGCGGATTCGTCGCGTTACGGCCGATGGGAATATTGCAACAGTCGCAGGCGGCGGTTCCTCTTTTGTTTTAGGCGACGGTGCAAGCGCGCTCAGCGCGTTCCTCGCCTCGCCCTCAGGCGTTGTGTCAAATGCCGCCGGCGAGATTTTCATCAGCGATCGCGGCAACCTGCGTGTTCGCAAAGTCAGCAGCGTCGTTCGCGAGCTTGCGGAGTATCGCTACGCGCCGTCCGACTATTACTTCTACACGTCGAAAGACGCAGAAAAACTATTGCTCGATAAAACCGCGGGCTGGTCGCGCACGGGCGCTGTGATTTTGGTTAACGCCGCCAACGATGCAGGCACCAAGGCAATTGTTCGTTACTACTTCGATCAAGCCGCGCAAAACCAAACGCGAGGTTTGCACTTCTACACGCTACTCGACGCTGAAATCGCAACGCTCAACGCACTCAATCCGACCAACGCTCGGGTGCCGCGCTTGCCGTTTAGCGAAGGCACTGAAGCCTACGCATTCCCGCCGGTGAACGGCGCGTGCAATTCGGCGCAAACACCTGTCTATCGCGCGTTCAGAAACTCCGCGGTCGCGCCGGACAACGCAACCCATCGGTTCACCACCGATCTTGCGAGCTACAACGCACTGGTTGCGGCCGGATGGAGCGCTGAGGGCATCGTGTTTTGTACGGCGTCCGCGCCCTGACGCATCGCAGTTTCAAGCCGCGGCCGCCTCTTTAGGCGAGACGCAATCGCTCGCTAGCAGCGCGGCACTCGCCGCGCTTGGTAATGGCAAAAAAGAACTTATACCTTTCTCCCTTAGCGCCCAAATAATTTGGGGGATAAAGCTCGAAAGTGCACTCTTCGATAACGTAGCAAACTATGCGCGCCGCCCAATAAAATTGGGCGTCACGCGCAAATGTTATTTCCCGATTACAAAATCTCAGCAGCGTGATCGGCCAAGCGTGAACGCTCGCCGCGTTGCAATGTCACGTGTCCAGAATGCGCCCAGCCTTTGAAGCGGTCAACGACATACGTTAAGCCTGACGAACCTTCGCTCAAATACGGCGTGTCGATCTGCGCGATGTTGCCTAGACAAATCACCTTCGTGCCCGGCCCCGCGCGGGTGATGAGCGTTTTCATTTGCTTCGGCGTCAAGTTTTGCGCTTCGTCAATGATGAGCATCTTGTTTAAAAAGGTGCGGCCGCGCATGAAGTTCAAGCTCTTCACTTTCACCCGCGAACGGATGAGTTCATTGCTGGCTGCGCGTCCCCAATCGCCGCCTTCATTTTCTGCGCCCATCAGCACGTCTAAGTTGTCTTCAAGCGCGCCCATCCACGGCGTCATTTTTTCTTCTTCGGTGCCCGGCAAAAACCCAATGTCTTCACCGACCGGCACGGTGACGCGGGTCATGATGATTTCGTTGTAAATCTTTTGATCGAGCGTGAGCTGCAAACCAGCGGCGAGCGTGAGCAGCGTTTTTCCGGTGCCCGCTTGGCCGAGCAGCGTTACGAAATCAATGTCGGGATTCATCAGCAAATTGAGCGCGAAGTTTTGTTCGCGATTACGCGCAGTGATTCCCCACACCGCATTTTTGTGATGACCGAAATCGCGCAGCGTTTGCAATGTCGCAACTTTGCCATCGATGCCGATCACCCTCGCGTAAAACGGCGTGTCGACTTCGGTGAAGATGAATTCATTGACCAGCAAGCTCGCAACGATGGGTCCAGTGATTTTGTAGAACGTCGATCCACCTTGCTGCCAGCTCTCAACGCCCTTGCTGTGTTTATCCCAAAAATCTTTAGGCAATTCACGCATGCCCGTGTAGAGCAAATCGGAATCTTCGAGCACTTTGTCGTTAAAGTAATCCTCGGCATCCACATCGAGCGCACGCGCTTTGATGCGCATGTTGATGTCTTTGGAAACGAGTACGACGTGGCGCTTCGGTTCTTTCTTTTTCAGGTGCAAACAAACGGCGATGATTTCGTTGTCGACTTTGCCCGCCGCGAACGACGACGGCAGTTGCACCGAAATCGGTTCGGTCTGCAAAAACAAACGCCCCGTAGCGGCGTTACGCGAAGCCACAGAAATCGGAATTCCGTCGGCAATGCCGTTATCAAAATCGCTCACCAACTCATCGAGATAGCGCGAGGCTTGACGCGCGTTGCGATTGACTTCTTGTGTGCCCTTTTTATTGTTATCGAGCTCCTCAAGCGTGCAGATCGGCAGAAAAATGTCGTGCTCTTCAAAGCGATAGAGCGAAGTCGGATCGTGCATCAACACATTGGTATCGAGCACGAACATTTTGTTGCTAGCGCCGCGAGTTTTGCCTTTACCGACGCGTGAAGTGATGGAGACAACACGCGATTTGGATTGCGTCATTCAGAGTCCTTTTTGTAAAGCTTACACACAAGTTTGACCGCGCCGCGAACACAAAGTGTCAGCGACCGCGACGTGGGTTGCGGCGGATCGCAGGCATCGCACGACGAGGTGCTCGGGCAAGCTGCGAAGTTCAGGTTGGCGGTAGGCCAACGGTTAAACGGAAATCGAGTAAACGACCATGCACTAAATGTAGCGATTTCTTGAGGCACGGCCACTACATCTTGTGGTTTGTCCGGTTTGCCGTCGCCCGCGTTGGAAAACGGCAACAACGCGTGGATCGGGAGTGCCAAAAGCCTTATCGATGAAGCGCCTATTTAATTGGGTGATCGCGCTATAAACGGTTAAGCTCGAACATCGACGTAAAACGCAGTGAACCCCCTTTCGTTGGTATTTTCACAGAATTTATGTACTGTGCGCACGTTCGCCACACCTATGCCATTGTCATTTTGACCGGTATGATCACGCCACGCTTCGCTTTACTTTCCTGGATTCGCATGCACGCATTTTCTCGTTGGCTTCTGCTCTGCTTCGCCGCCTTCACCGCAAGCGCTGCGACCACACACACCACTGCGCAAACATTTCCCTCGGGCTTCACCAATTCGTTAGTCACTAACGTTGGCGCACCCACTGCGATCGCGTTCACACCTGACGGTCGTATGTTGATAACGTCACAAGGCGGCTCGCTTCGAGTCTTCCAAAATGGCGCACTGATTGCGACACCCGCGCTTGCGTTTAACACCGCAAGCACTGGCGCCGAGCCAAAAATTTGCACAGGCGGCGAACAAGGCCTGCTCGGGGTTGCAGTCGATCCGCAATTTTCGACCAATCAATTCATCTACCTTTTCTACACCGCACGCAACGGATCAGATTGCGGCACACCAAATTACGGCACCACCACTTACGACGCGACCAATTTGAAGGTGAACCGCGTATCGCGTTTTGTGCTTCCGGCTACCAACGTCGTGTCGCCAGCGTCTGAATCGGTATTAGTGACCAACATGCCAGCGCGAGGCAGCAATCACAACGCGGGCGACGTTCACTTCGGCAAGGACGGTTATCTCTACATCTCCATCGGCGATGGCGGAACCAACTGGAATGGCTCGGGCTCTGCAGGCGGCAATGATGCTGCGCGCGACAAGCACGTGCTCACCGGAAAAATACTTCGCGTAACGCGCGACGGCGGCATCCCACCCGACAATCCATTTCAAGGCGTGAATACAGGCCGCTGCAACCTGACCGGCACAACGACCAGCGGCAACCACTGCCAAGAAACATTCGCGTGGGGACTACGCAATCCGTTCCGCTTCAGCATGGACTCGAATGCAGCGGGCACGAAGTTCTACATTAACGATGTTGGGCAAGGCGCATGGGAAGAAGTCAACGACGGCATCTCGGGTGCAGACTACGGCTGGAATTGCCGCGAAGGCGCACACACCAACAGCACCAGCGGAAAATGCTCGGCAGCGAACGCGCCACTATCGACCCTGACCGAGCCAGTTTTTGAGTATCCACATGGCGGCAATGCGGTGCCAGGCACCGCAGTAAGTGGATGCAACTCAATCACCGGGGGCGCATTTGTGCCCAATGGGATCTGGCCTTCCGCTTACGACAACACTTTCCTGCTTGCTGACTATGTGTGCGGCGCGATGTTTCGCATCGCGACCAACGGTGTGTCGAAGAAAGCGAGCGATCCGCCGCCCACAGTGCCCATTTCTACAGCGACCACGTTTGCCACAAACTTGGGCGGCAGCAGTGCAACATCGCTTCGCTTTGGCCCTGATGGCAACGGGCAAGCGCTGTACTTCACAACGTATGCAAGCGGTGGCCAGGTTCGAAAGGTTACCTATAACAGCGCCGGCAACAACGCACCATCCGTCGCATCGGTTAGCGCCTCGCCCGCATCAAGCGCAAGCGCTCCGCTCAACACAACCTTAACGGCGACTGCAACTGACCCCGACGCTGGGAATACGCTCACCTACTTCTGGGATTTTGGCGACAGCACGAGCAGCACAACAACGACCAACACCGTCGCCAAAACGTACAACACTAACGGCGTGTATACGGTCAGCGTCCGAGCACGCGACAACAACTTCGCATTTTCTGCGCCGCAGACCACTACCGTGCAGGTTGGCAATACCCCACCGACCGTTGCTATCTCATCGCCCACTGCCATCAGTACATTTTCGGTAGGGGAAACGATCACGCTCACCGGCAGCGCGAGTGACACGCAAGACGGTGCGCTCCCGAATAGCTCACTAAGCTGGCTCGTGACCTTACATCACGACACCCACACCCATCCATTCTTTGGGCCGCAAACCGGTAACAACTTAACGATCATCGGACCTTCCCCGGAAGATTTAGTGGCGGCGACAAATAGCTATCTTGAAATCATCTTGACCGCCACCGACAGCGGCGGATTGCAGACTGTGGTGTCGCGAAACTTGCAGCCGCTTAAGCGCGATCTCAATGTACAAAGTGTGCCGAGCGGGCGAGTGATTTCACTAAACGGGGCGCTCATCACCACACCGCAAACCGTTACCGTTTGGGCGGGTTGGCAACTCCCGGTCAGCGTACGAGATCAAAACGCCGCCAGTAACGGGTATCGGTTTACGTCGTGGTCGGACGCAGGTGCACGTAGCCACGCCTACAACACGCCATCGACCAATTCCACGCTCACTGCGAACTTCTCGACGGGCGCATTTGTGCCCAGCATTGACGCCGACAACAACGGCGCGTTTGATGCCGCCACGGACGGCGTTTTAATCCTGCGCCACATGCTCGGATTCACCGGTAACTCACTCATTCAAGGCGGCGCTATTGGTGCTGGGGCGGAGCGAAACAGCGCAACTGCGATCACGGCGTATCTCACGAGCGTGCTGAGCAGCATGAACGTCGACGGGCGCACGGGTGTGAGCGCTGCAACCGATGGCCTGCTAATCCTGCGTTATTTGCTCGGCATCACTGGCGCGCCGCTCACGGCGGGTACGGGAGCGATTTCGACGCCCGATCAAGTGAGGTCAACGATGCAATCGCTTTCGCCGTAGAACGCGCACGATTTCAACATCTAACTCAGCCGCCGCTGTTCGACGTTGCGGCTACGTTTTTCGAGAATCGTTCGCCATCGTTTCGTATCGCTAGGTAGCCGCATTGCTGCTGTTCGAGAAAATCCACTGCGTCGATTTCTTTGAGCATCGCAATAGTTGCGAGCGCGCCTGCTGCGGTACACACTGGCGCGACTACGCTGATCGATTGCCAGTGTCGCACTGGCTGACCGCTGCGAGGATTCAATAGGTGGCAATAGCGCATACCGTCTCGTTCAAAAAAGCGCTCGTAGTCCCCGCTGGTCGCGAGCGCACCCTCCGCTATTTCGATGGCCGCGATAGTGCCATTTGTTTCGCGCGGATGTTGAATACCAATTGACCACGGGTCGCCCGACACTCGAGGGCCGACCGCGCGCAAGTCGCCACCGAAGTTTACGAAGCCATGCACAATGCCATTCGACTGCAACGTCGCCGCTGCTCGATCTGCAGCATATTCTTTGCCGAAGCCGCCGAAATCAATTTCCATTCCGCGTTCGGCTAAACGGAATCGCTGACCATCCCATTCGATAAGCGACGAATCGACCAGAGGAAGTAGTGCTTCGAGTTCGGTTTGCGTGGCCACTTTTTCTTGTTTGAAATCCCAGACCCGCCGCAACACGCCGCTCGTAATATCGAAAAGTCCGCCGCTTTCGTGATGCAGCGCGAGTGCGAAGTCGATCAACTGCGCGGTTTCATCGTCAACTCGAATCGGCTCTTGCTGCCCTGCGCCTGCGTTGATCCGCGAAACAATACTGTCATGCAGGTAACGCGAATATTTCTTTTCGATACGACGCACCTCGCAGATCGCCAGATCGACCGCCGCCGCTGCAGCGCTGCGCGCCGCGTGCTCTAGCCTGATTTCGCAAGGGCTTGCCATAGCGCGAAAGCTGAACAACCATTCCTGCGCGCTAAGTTGCTGCGTTACTACCTCGTCGTCGTGTTTCAAGGAGGCTCCCGCGCGCTGTTATTCAAAAGCGTCGGGTGATTCCGATTTGTGCGATCGTTGCCTTGAGCGGCGCGAGCCCTGGCGAGCCGCCTCCACCGAGCCGCCACGCGCCTCGCTGCTCGTAGAACTCGAGCTTGAAGTCCGCAGACCAACGCGAATCAATGCGCCAATCGGCGCGCGCGCCGAGTGTGAGCGCGCCGAACGCAGACAAGCGATGATCCGGCGATGAAAACGTCGGATTACCTACCGGAAACGGCTCGCCGATTTGGGCGTCGTACACCGGATCGTAATAAAAATCAGCAGCGCTTTGCGTGTGATAGCGAACGCTCGGCGTAAACGTCCACTGATCGTTCACGAATTTCGCGTACGCCAGATCAAGCGTGTGCGCGCGAATGCCAAATGTGTCGCGATAGAAGCGCCAAGACGTCCGCAGCGCGTCGCCACTTGCGCCCATCGAATGATTCCAGCGCACACTGACGGTGGATTGATCTCGCTCGCTAGGACGAATATCCAATATTTTGTAAGGATCGTTGTAATAACCGCGTCCTTGCGCATGGGTAATCGAGAGCTGTACTACGTCGCTTTTCGTCCAGTTCTGCGTTACGCCAACGCCGAACTCATCGGTTCGCCGAGTTGCGCGCCGCACTGCGCGATTGGTCGGAAAAATATCGTCATCGGTATGCGCGACGGCGAAGCTCCAAGTGCGATTGTTGTCCTCACTTGCAACGCGCAGCTCAAGCGAGCCGGCGCGTGAGCGATAGTCTTGTTCTGAGGAATACGCGCCGCCTGCTGCGATTGACCAGCGCTCAAAGGATCGTGTCACCGTTGCAGTGGTTGCGGTGCGATGGTCACCCATTTTCGACGCGCTCGAAATCGCCGAATGCCAGCGTGGTGTTGCACCCGATACATCGTCATGAGTGATCGTCGCTTCAAACGACCACGCAGACGCCACCGGCACGCCGATATAGAGCGATGGCGAGATCGCGCGAATCCGGGTGAGACCAGGTTGTCGATCTTCGTACGCGTGAACCTTGAGCGCAACTACGCCCTCCTCCAGCGGCGCGACTTGTGCCGAGGCTACTGACGCGATGACTCCGGGCAGCGCGAGCGCGGCGGCAGTAATGCTGCCCAAACCGCTGAATGCAGTGCGGCGAGCTAAGCGATCAGGCGGCACGCTCGCAGCGTCGTGAGCGCTGTGATGCTCGCGATCAGTTACAACCACAGCCACCTCCGCCGACACCACTGCCGCCGCTGGCCGCTTCCTTGCTGAAGTACGTATGTTTCTGCGCTAAGGAGTCGAGTTTGTCGTTGTCGAACCGCATCGAACTCTTTGCTAAATCGCCCCGTTCCCATGGGGCGGGAGGATTAAATGCACACCCACTCAACAAGAGCATTAATCCTGCAGCAAGCCCATATAACACCGGGCGATTAGGTAAATAGTTGTTAACAGACAAAATCGGTTTCATGCGTTTATTTTCTGCTTAAGGCCGCGTCTAACTCGGCGTCTAATTTTGCGGCGTCAGCATCGGTGAATCCTCGATGCACCCACCTGACGCGGCCCGAAGGATCAATCAAATAAGCGCTTGGCATTGCCTTCACCGCAAAGCGTTTCGGCGTTTCACCTGCGGGATCAAATGCAATCGTGAACTCCGCTGGATTTTGCTTTAGAAAGCGGTCTGCATCTGCGCGTTTCGCGTCAACATTAACCGCAACGATAAGTAGGCCACGCGACTGATACTTCGCGTGCATCGCGTTCATCCACGGAAATGAGCGCTTGCACGGCGCACACCATGACGCCCAAAAATCAACATAGACCCAGCGCCCTGGCTGCGCTGAAGTAGAGACTGTTGCGCTTATTCCGGGCAGAGAAACGGTGGGCGCAACGGCGCCCGATTCGACGGCGTGGCTTACGAGCGGAAACCCAGCAAATGCAGCAAGCGCCGCAATCGATAAGGTTCGCAAATGCTGACCCATTGCGCGCGCGCGATTCATCGACGCCAACCCGCTACGGCGCCGGAACACAAAACCTCACGCCTTCATCGTCCCAGCCTGCGGCCACAAATGCTTCATACACCGCGCGATCAATCGTGAATCGATGATTGGCGTCGTCTGGGAAACGTTGCGCACCGCGAAACACGCGATACACCGGCGCGAGTCCCTGCGCGCAGCTGCCGCCTTTTCCTTCTACCAGCGGCAACAGCGCATACGAATCTAGTCCTTCGTTAAACGGTTTTGCCGCGGCGTAGGTATTAGTGGGATTCACGTTAGCAAGCAGCGATTTTTCGGCATCGAGCAACGTATAGAAATGGGTTCCACGCGACGCGCTTTTCGCGGCCTCTGGGAAAAAATATCGAGTCATGCTCGCGCGGCCAGCATCGGCTCCGGAATACACCGGAAACGCAGCCCCGGTGCGGCTAAACGTCGCAACGCCATCGAGCAACGCCTGTTCGTCGGCACGCGAAGTCATGAAAAAGTAATTCAGCGATGGAATTACATATTCAACCATCAACTTCGTGCCCGCGGGTAGTACAACACCAACGCCAGAGAGCGCGACGCGGCTGATGCTACCTACTCCGTTGTGCGTGATCTCAAAATCAGCGCTGATTGGAGTTGCAATTTGCGGTGCGAAAAACAAATCAACTGAACACGATTGCGACGGTGCTAACACCACAGCAGCCACGCAACTATTTGAACTCGCTCTGAAATGCGTGGTGGGCCAAGACGCACCTTCAACGGCGAGCGGAACATCGCCCGTGTTAGAAAGCGTGACGCGGCGCACACTCGAAATCTGGCCGACAAATGCGCGCCCAAAATCAATCGAAGCGACTGACAGCGCAACCGTTGCCTGTGCAGCCTGAGTGCCGATTCCAGTAAGTGGCACGGCGGTACTTCCGCCC
>JAAFIS010000014.1 GCA_013298695.1 Betaproteobacteria bacterium | reverse complement strand
ACGGTCGCGCAGTGCGTTGATGTACTTAGCAATTCTGTAGGCGCGGGCCTGACCGCGCTCGCTAGCGAAGCGCGGTCAGGCCCGCGCCTACAGTCGGTGCCGCACGGCATCATGCTCGGCCGCGCCGCATATCACGATAGCTACGTGCTCGCGAAAGTTGAAACCGCGCTCTACGGCACACCGCTCACTACGCGGGAAGCCGTTGTTGAAAAAATGATCGTGTACGCACGTGAGCAAATCGCCACTACACAAACGCATCGCCACCCGACACGAGTGCGTGACATTGCTCGCCATATGCTTGGGCTCTTCGCTGGTGAAGTCGGCGGCAAGGCATGGCGTCGCATGCTTTCTGATCCGAAATTGTTACTTGAAAATAACCCGGATCTGCTCAGGCGTGCAATGCCGTTTAAGAGCGATTACGATGATCATCGCCAACCATTACTTGACGCACTCACTGGCTAGTAGCTTTAGCGTTTCTGCTCCAATTAGATTGGGCGAAGATTGAATTTTTAATATTTATTGACGCTTGCTCATAAAGACCGGCGCGCCCATACGTTATGGGCGCTTAGCAAAGGAGTTTGTGGACCACGCCAAAATGCAAACTCCGAGAACGAAGCCGTGTGGTGAACATCACGGCAACTTCTCAATCAATCAATCAATCAATCTTGAGCCCCGTCTTCTTCACGATCCGCTCCCACGTCGTTTGTTCGCGTTTAATGAACGCGGCAAATTGCTCTGGCGTTCCGCCGCCCGCGCGCGCGTCATCCTTCTGAAACCGCGATGTGATCGCGCTGGTTTTGAGCGCTTGATCGGTGGCCGCTGCGAGTTTCTCGATGATTGCTTTCGGTGTTTTCGCGGGGACGAGAATGCCGTACCACTGCGACGTTTCGAAATCTTTGTAGCCACTCTCGGCGACCGTAGGAACGTCCGCCAACGCTGCCATCCGATCGTGCGAACCCACTGCGAGCGCACGCAGCTTGCCTGCTTTGATTTGCCCCATGAGCGCGGGCGCACCGGTAAAAGTCGCCTGCACGCGACCGCCCAACATGTCTTGCAACATCGGCCCCGTGCCTTTGTACGGTACATGCGTTAGATCAATGCCCGCTTCCGCCATGAAATATTCCATCGCGAGATGACCTGACGAGCCGTTTCCGGCAGAGCCGTAAACCATCGCGTCTTTCTTTGACTTCGCCAACGCGACAAACTCCTTCAAATTCTTCACCGGTGTTTCGGGCGTCACCGCAATGATGCTCGGTACACGCGCCAGCAAAATCACGGGCGCAAATTCCTTGTTCACATCGTAAGGATGCTTCGGCATCGCGTACGGATTCACCGCGAGCGTGCCAACGTGGCCCATGATGATCGTGTGACCGTCGGGATCGGCCTTTGCAACTTCCTGCATCGCGATGATTCCCGCACCGCCCGGTTTGTTTTCAACGAATACCGTCTGCCCGAGGATCGTTGAGAGCTCCTGTGCCACTGAACGCGCGACGATTTCACTTGTGCCGCCTGGCGCGAACGGCACGACAAAACGAATTGATTTGCTCGGCCAGGTTTGTGCGTTGAGCGGCGCGGCAAACCAAGTAATGCTCGCGGCGCAAAGTGCGAGAGTGGCTGAAAGTTTTTTATGCATATTCATCGGAGTCTCCTTCTGAACAAATGTCGTGACGTTATAGATTTCCACGATGCTGTCCGCCGTCAACCGGAATGTTCGCACCTGTAAGCCAGCTTGCCTGCGACGAAGCCAAAAACACAACGACCGCTGCGATTTCTTCGGGGCGACCGAGTCGTTTATGCGGAATGCCGGTGCGAACCGCCTCGTACACGGGATCGTTCGCGAGTTTGCGCTCTTCCCACGTACCGCCAGGAAACTCAACGGAGCCGGGCGATACGCAGTTCACCCGGATGTTTTTCGGCGCGAGCGTGAGCGCCATCGATTTCGAATGCGAAATCATCGCGGCTTTCATCGCCGCATAGGGAATCGCCCGCGTTGTGCCTTCCATGCCTGAAATCGACGAAATGTGAATGATCGCGCCACCCCCGCGCGCGGCGATCCACGGCGTGACTTGTTGCGTTGCGCGAACCGCTGCCATCATGTCCACCTCAAATCCCGCGCGCCATCCGGCTTCATCATCACTCATCCCGAAGCCCGACGGGTTGTTTACCAGAACATCGATGCCGCCCAACGCTGCGTTGCTATCGCTCAAAAATTGTTGGAGCGCCGCGCTATCGCCAACGTCGCAGGTACCTGCGTACGCGTTCACGCCTCGCGAAACAATTTCCGCTTTCACGTCCGACAAGGCCTGCGCGCCGCGCGCACAGATCGCAACGTTTGCGCCCTCATCCGCAAACGCAAGTGCGATCGCGCGCCCGATGCCGCGAGAACCCCCAGTGATGATGACGTTTTTATTGCGAAGTCCTAAGTCCATGGCAGTTGCTATCGCTTAGTGAGAGAAGAGGGAGCGTATGTCATTGAAGCAGACCGCTTGCTGCCAACGTGATTACGTGGCGACCAGCGTTGGTGCCCGTTTGACTTTAGGCGCAGGGCGCTTGCGGGCATGCCACAAATCGTGATCGAGCTGCATGCCGAGCCACACCTCCGCGCGTCCGCCGCGATCAACGCCAAGCCAGGCTTCGATGCGGCGCGCCATTTCCGGCGAAATTGCGGCATGTTCATTTAGCACGCGCGACAGCGCAGGACGCGTAACGCCGAGCTGCGACGCGGCTTCGGTAACGGATAAACCGAGCGCGGGCAAAACGTCTTCACGTAACGTTGCGCCGGGATGTGGAGGGTTGTGTTGTCGCATCATAAGTTTTGCTCCGTATCTCATTAGTGATAGTCCTGATAATCAATCAAAATCGCATCAGTTCCACTAAATTTGAACGTCATTCGATAGTTTCCATTTACCCAAATTGAATGATGGTCTGCGAGTTTGCCGCCGAGCGAGTGCAATCGCCAGCCTGCGATGTTCATATCAGACGGGTTCGTGGCGCGATTCAATTGGGCAAGTTGGCGACTTAATCGGTCTGCGTGGTGCGGCTGAATTCCTGCTTTCGATCCTTTCAGAAAGAAATTTTCCAGTCCTTTATGTGTAAACGATTTGATCGCCATTTGTATATTGTAACGCTACGGTATACAAGCTGCAAGTTTGCGAATTCGTGGAGGGCGCGTTCGGTGCCAACGCGCGCGCCTGCGGGCGCGGGCTTCACCGCGCTCGTTCGCTGACACAGGCGATGTAGCGTCATTGTCGACAAACGACTTTCACGCAACCGCAACCGCTTCCCATGGACGAATGCCGCGCAGCACATCTCTAAGCCCATCTTTCGCGTGCGCTGCGCAGTGATCGAATTGGAGACCCATCCAGAAACTGTCAGACATGCCAAAGAACTTTGACAAACGTAGTCCCGTGTCAGCCGTGATTGCGCGCGTACCCGCAACGATTTCGCCGATACGCCACTGCGATGCGCCGATTTCTTTCGCAAGGCGATATTGCGTGATGCCCATAGGCTTCAGAAAATCTTCGAGCAGAATTTCGCCGGGTTTTGGGTATGGAACTTTTCGCTTAGTCGTTTTCACAGGCAAATTGTAGGGTGGGCACCCCGTGCCCACCGTTTCGATTCGTATGTGCCCACCCTACGAAACTATTCAAGTTTGAACGTGAATGGGAGTTGCACAATCTCGTTCTTCAATCCCTCGCCAAATAAACAATCTCGTCTTCCGAGTGCGTCGTCGAAGATAGCGAGCGTAGTCACCGCCAACTTCAAGTCTGTCAAACCCTCGACCACCATGCCTTCTGGCTTTCCATCAATTCCAACAAAAAAATACAGGTTTCCATCAATTTGATCTGTCCCTAGCCTGAGCATCTCACGTCGCGGCGGACCGCTGGGGCGGCACTCGCCGGGAATTCGGGTCGGGCGGGCTGCCCCGGCGGGAGTCGCTTGACCAATCAACTCGACCCTGATCTTGTTTCGCTCGATGTAGGTCGAGAGCCTCTGAAAGTACGTCGCGCGGCGTTTCCAATATCGGATGGAGTCTCTAGCCTCAGCGCTCAACACGGCGCCCAAAAGAGGAACGTCTCGCGCACGTAGCTCTGATTTCGCAATCTCGTATTTGATCCACCGCGCATGAAAGAGGTTGGCGATCTCGTAGTCTTTTTCGACTAGACCACTACGCGCGAAGAGTTGAGATAGCAGCAGGGATGCGTGTCCAAGCCCCTGTCCGTCTGCCAACCGAAGTAGGCGCTCTGCTTCCGCCGCATTTTGAGTGACGCCTCGTCCCTCAAGGTACATCCGGCCCAACCAATAAGCGAGATGAGGACTTCCGGGCGAGTTGGCGGATTGAGCGACCTGGAAAGCCTCATCGTACTTCTTTTCGATGTAGAGCGTAGTAACTCCGAAAACACTTCCCCATCCGCTCTCTAACGCTCCAACCGCCGCCGCATAATCGACTTGCGGAGGCGGCGGGCTCGGCTCGACTTCTACAGCCGCACTGTGCGAAAGGAAGGGGATGCAGATAAACGCGGCAAAGAGCGATCTGGTGATCGCTCTTGCAATTCGAACGTGAGTGGCAGGGCGATTCAAAATGCAAGCATTTACCGATAAACCGGAAACCGCGAACAAAGCGCAATCACCTGCTCACGCACTCGCGCAATCGTCGCTTCATCCTGCGGATTGTCGAGCACGTCCGCAATGAAATTCCCGACCATTTTCGCTTCGGCTTCTTTGAATCCGCGTGTCGTGAACGCAGGCGAACCCAAACGAATGCCGCTCGTCACCATTGGTTTTTCTGGGTCGTTCGGGATGGCGTTTTTGTTGCACGTCATGTGTGCGGTATGCAGCACATGTTCGGCTTCTTTGCCGGTGATTTTTTTGGCGCGGAGGTCAACTAGCATTAGGTGTGATTCGGTGCCGCCGGAGACGATGCGGAGTCCGCGTTCAACTAGCG
Source organism: Betaproteobacteria bacterium (assembly GCA_013298695.1). GTDB lineage: Bacteria > Pseudomonadota > Gammaproteobacteria > Burkholderiales > Casimicrobiaceae > Casimicrobium. Next base: position 31,565 of record JAAFIS010000014.1, on the reverse strand, counting down.
TTTTCGCTAGCACGTCGGCATTCTTCAACACTTGCTGTTGATACGTTTTGAATTCAGGTTTGAGCGCTTCGCCGAAGGCGACTGCTTTTGCGGCGATCACGTGCATCAGCGGGCCGCCCTGCAAGCCGGGGAAGACGGCGCTGTTTAATTTTTTCGCGAGGTCTTCATCGTTTGTCAGGATGATGCCGCCGCGTGGGCCGCGCAATGTTTTGTGCGTGGTGCTGGTGACGACGTGCGCGTGTGGCATTGGGTTGGGGTAAACGCCCGCAGCAATCAAGCCGGAGTAATGCGCCATATCGATCCACAATTTCGCGCCGACTTCATCGGCGATTTCGCGCATCTTGGCCCAATCCCATTTGAGCGAGTAAGCAGAGCCGCCGCCGACGATCATTTTCGGTTTGACTTCGAGCGCTTTTTCGCGCATCGCGTCGTAGTCAATCGTTTCTGCTGCGGTTAAGCCGTACGCATGCGGCGTGAACCATTTGCCGCTCATGTTGAGCGCCATGCCGTGCGTGAGGTGACCGCCTTCGGCGAGCGAGAGGCCGACGAACGCTTCACCGGGTTGCATGAGTACGAAGTAAACGGCGGTGTTCGCCTGCGCGCCTGAGTGCGGCTGCACGTTGGCGAATTTCGCGCCGAAGAGTTGTTTGATGCGATCGAGTGCGAGCGTTTCGGCTTGATCGACGTATTCGCAGCCGCCGTAGTAGCGACGGCCGGGATAGCCTTCCGCGTATTTATTCGTTAGCTGCGAGCCTTGCGCTTCCATCACGGCTTTGCTCGTGTAATTCTCCGATGCGATCAGTTCGATGTGATCTTCTTGGCGCTGATTTTCGCGTTGTTCAATTGCGAAAATTTCTGGGTCAACTTGTGCGAGGGAGGAGACGAAAAATTCTGGGCGAGCGTTCATGGGCGTTTTTCCTTTGCAGTACATGCAGTTCGGCACTGCGCACTTTTTGGAAGTGTGCAGCGCATGCCCAGGCGAACGGCGGGAGTTGCGAAGCGTGTCTTTTCGATGACGATCCGGTCGATAAAGACGTTCAAGAAAACTCATGACGCCCTTTCGAAACTCGGAAACACTTTCACAACGGCACGCTTCCTGAGGGTGACTCCCCCTAACGCTGCGAATTCATTGCAGCACTACGCCAGTTACGTACCTGTCTCGAATTATAGAAACGTAGCGAATGAAAACGCTATCAACTATTAGACACATCGCCCAACTAACGTGGGCGATACGACTAAAAACTCTGATAATTGAAAAACTACATAAATTATTTGATCGCCCAGTAATACCGGGCGATCAATACTAAAGCTAAATTCCCAAAGCTCGCATCACCCAAAACGTGAACACCGCAACTAGCGTCGGCGGTAACGCAGCCACTAGTAATCCACCCGCGCCAATCGCGCCGTCAGGGAAGTTTCCTTTCAGGATCGAGTAGCCCGCAGGGTTTGGCGCGTTGGCGATCACCGTGAGTCCGCCACCGGTCACCGCGCCAGCAACGACCATGTATTTAAATTCGTCGGAAAGATTGGGCACCAGGGACGCCAGATACGTGATCGCCGCGTTATCGGTAATCGCGGTGAGCGCTGTCGCGCCGAAATACACCGCATCGGGCGACATTTTGGTGAGCAGCGGCTGCAACCACCAAGCTTGTTGTGCGCCGAGCACCACCAGCCCCGCAAGAAAAAATCCCACCATCAGCGCCTCGCGCAACACCAGTCTCTCTTGGTATTTTCCGTACGCGGTGGCGAATCCCAAGAAGAACAAAAAGATGCCCATGAACACGCTGTCGTAATGCGCGAAGACCACGACGCCGGCTAAGAACAACAGGCTAACAAACACAATGGTCCATGGCGTTTCTATCCGCGTGCCCTCGCTTGCGTGGTATTCCAAATGGCGTAGCTCGCGTGCGAAAAACAATGTGATCGCGATGGCGTTAACTGCGACCGCGAGCGCCGCGCGCCAACCAAACTCAGCGAGCATGAACGAGGTTGTCCACTGCCAAGTTTGCGCCACCATAAGAACCGGCGGTGCGGCGTAAGCGGTCAGTGTGCCGCCGATCGAGATGTTCACAAACAAAACACCAACCGTCGCATACTTAAACTTTGTTGACACGTTCTTCGACATGAAGTGATCGCGCAACAAAAGAGCGGCCAGTGTCATGGCTGCGGGCTCGGTGATGAACGAGCCGAGCAGCGGAACCAGTGCGAGGACCAAAAAATAGAACACTTGAGGCTTCGCACGAGCTTTCACAGGGGTGGCGCGGGTCAACGCGCGCACCACAAAACCTGCGAGATCAACGATGGGCTTCGACGCGGCGATCACCATAATCACGAAGACAAACATGGGCTCCGTGAAGTTTCGCCCTTCGAGATAGTCAACGGTAGCCGCTTTGCCTGTGATCGAAAATTTGAACGCGACAAAAACAAGCGCCCAAAATCCGAATACTGCTTCGACCTCGCCTAGGAAATGGAAACTGCCTGCGTGCGCCGGATAGCGATGAGCAAGCCGCTCAAAATATTTAACGGAAAACGTGTGAACGATGGCGAGCGCGAAAAGTGTGGCGCCGATTAGCTGAATGGTGGTGGGACTCATAGTTCGTCGAGTTTATTTAATGATCGCGCTGCACAAAAGCGTGGGAACCCGGAGCGCCGGGGAGCGATCGCGACTTTTTTAATCATCGTGACTACGTAAATTTAGCGCGCCATTGCTGTGAACCGCGCTTCCCGCAACACGCGCTCGGGTGGCAACCCGCGAGCGCTTGCTGCGCATCTCCTTGCTAAGCAGCGAATAGCTGCGCGAACTGGAGAAGCTCCGCGGTTGCCTTTAGAGGTGTGGGGTGCCATCCGGTAAGCACCAGCATCACAAAAAAACCGAGCACATACGCAACCGCTACGTGCCACCCGCCCTTGAGCCAAGCAATTGCGTTGCGCGCCTCGGGGAACTGGCTTGAAAGCGCAACACCTGCGGATGAACCGAACCACAAGATGGAACCGCCAAAACCGACCGCATAGGCAAGCATTCCCCAGTCGTATCCGCCTTGTTTTATTGCAAGCTCGGTGAGTGGAATGTTGTCAAACACTGCGGACAAAAAACCCAACCCAAATGTAGTCACCCACGAGGCAGGAGGCAATTCTTCTACCGGCATCATCGATGCAGACAATACGAGCGCCAACAAGAAGATCGCGCCTTTCGCAGCCCCCGGCACCAGCGACCAGTCTGGCGTACGCACGGCGATGGCAAGCAGGATCGCGATCCAGACCGCGACTCCAAGCACCGGAAAGTGCTCGCCGACTTCAGCAAACTTAACGTTTACTAGGACGTTTGCAACGATCGCTACAAGCAAGATCCAAACAACAATGCCGATGCGCGCCCAGTCGACGCGGTGCGCTACCTTCGCGTCTTTGATAATCGGTGAATAGGCTTGTTGTTGCTTCGACGCGAAGTACGCCATGAAGACTAAGGCTGTGCCCGCTGCCACATATGCGTCCAGCACAGAAAACGGAGATGCGCCTGCGAGCCAAAGCATCGTCGTAGTCGTGTCACCGACAACCGAACCTGAACCGCCAGCGTTCGATGCAGCCACAATGGCCGCAAGATATCCGATGTGCACTTTCTTGCGGAATACAGCAGCGGCGATGGTGCCACCGATGAGTGCAGCCGCGATGTTGTCGAGGAACGCGGAGAGCACGAACACCAGAACTAGCAACATGAATCCGCCTTTCCAGTCGTCAGGCAGAAAGTGTGGGAGCACTTTGGGGAGTTCGCTTTTCTCGAAGTGGTTCGATAGCAATGCGAACCCAACCAGGAGACACAGCAGGTTAGCAAGCAGCACCCATTCATGCCCCAAATGGCCAATGAAGCCCTCGACCCCTGTGCCAGTCTTGAAGCCGGCAATCAAGATTTTGTAGAGCGCGATGACAACTGCACCGCCGACCGCGAACTTAAACGCGTGGTGATGGAAAAGCGCGACGCCAGCGAGCACCCCTGCGAACAGTAAAAAATCTAGCGGAACAGGGCCGATCATGGGTGAGGCCGCGAATGCCGTTGTTGTGAAAAAGAGCCCCGAGATGCCCGCAATGACGCGAAGCAAGCGATTGCCGCGCGCGCCATTTTGGCTAGCGAAATGATCCATGAAGTCCCCTTGTAATGGTGTTTTCGCGCTCGATTGTACGTAGCTCGGTTGTCAGGTTAATCGCGGATCAATCTGGCGGGAAAACCCCCGTCGGTGCGATGGGATATCACTTCTAGAATTTGAGGTCGGTTGCGCTTGCATACCACATCAAGTTGACGCGAACGTGAACTCGTATCAATTTGCAATGCGCGAACAGCACCACAAAAAAACGTTTTCTAAACGCGTACACAACCCTACTGGAGAGACTATGCAACGTCGTAATTTCCTTGCAAACACTGCCGCAGCTGCTGCGACAGGTGGCGCAATTCTTGGCGCGCCCGCTGTCATCGGGCAGGCACCTGCCGTTCGCTGGCGCTTAACCTCGGGCTTCCCGAAATCCCTTGACACGATCTACGGCGCGGCAGAAATTTTTGCGCAGCAAGTATCGAAAATGACGGGCGGTAAATTTCAAATCTCGGTGCACGCAGCCGGTGAATTGGTGCCAATGCCGGGCCTGGTCGATGCAGTGCAAAACGGTACGGTGGAAGCAGGGCACACCGCACCTTACTACTACTTCGGCAAGAACGATGCATTTGCGTTGGGTTGCGCGATTCCTTTCGGCTTGAACTCGCGTCAGATGACCGCGTGGGCCTACGAAGGCAACGGCCTGAAACTGATGCGCGAGTTCTACTCGGGTTACGGCTTCACAAGCTTCCCAATGGGCAACACTGGTGCGCAAATGGGCGGCTGGTATCGCAAAGAAATCAAATCGGCGGCTGACTTCAATGGCCTTAAATTCCGCGTAGGTGGATTCGCTGGACGCGTTTGTGCGCGCCTGGGTGCAGTTCCACAAAACATTCCTGGCGGCGAGATTTATCAAGCCCTTGAAAAAGGCACGATTGACGCATGCGAATGGGTCGGTCCGTATGATGACCAGAAGCTCGGCTTCAACAAAGTAGCACCACACTACTACTACCCAGGTTGGTGGGAAGGCGGCCCGCAGCTTGATTTGTACGTTAATCAAAAAGCGTTTGACGCACTTACGCCCGAGTACAAGGCGATCGTTGAAAACGCTGCTGCTATCGCACACACCACGATGCAAGCGCGCTACGACGCTCGCAACCCTGCTGCCCTCAAGCAATTGGTTGCTGGTGGCACCAAGTTGCACCGCTTCCCGAAAGACTTGATGGACAAAGCGTTTAAAGAGGCAATGGATCTCTACGCCGACATCTCCAGCAAGAATCCTGCTTGGAAAAAAATCTACGACGACTACTCAAGCTTCCGCCGCGAATCGAACCTCTGGTTCCGCTTCACCGAAGCTGGTTTCGACGACTTCATGCAAGCGCAAAAGCTGTAGTCAAGTCAGCGCGGGCATTCGCCGCGCTCGTGTCGACCAAACCCGCAACGCGAAAGCTTGCGGGTTTTTTTCAACTCAAGTTTTTCTCGTGCGGTATCACTGGAGCGCAAACGCTCGGGCTTTCCCTTGCCATCGGGGTTCCCCTAGCGTTTGGATGTTTCGGTTTTACTAGAGTCACGAGACTCTAATTTAAGCGCCAAAACCGATGAAAGCCGAATCTGTTTACGACCTTGCTCCTTGGACGATGCACTATGGCGTGCAATCGTTTCAGGATGGACAATCCGAGCACGCTTGCCTGCCGGCGCTGATCAGTGCAGTGGCAAAACAATTTGCACAAAATCGCGCATTCACCTGCGTCATGCCCAACGGCATGTATGGCAACTTAAGCTTTGCGCAAATCGATGAACTCAGCGACGACTTTGCGACTTACTTACGAGAGACGCTTCAGCTTGAAGCCGGCGCGAGGGTCGCAGTACAGGCGCCGAACTGTTTGAGCGTGCCAATCGCTGTTTTCGGCATTTTAAAAGCGGGTTGCGTACTGGTCAACACTAACCCGCTCTACACCGCCGCAGAAATGAAGCATCAGTTTGCTGACGCCGGTGTTGAAGCAGTGGTGATTGTCGATATGTTCACCGATAAGCTCGAAACCATTCGTGCCGAAACGGGAATCAAGCACATCATCACCTGCTCGGTGGCAAGCTTTTTTCCGCCGGTCGTTCGCCACATCGTGCAAGGCATCCAGCGATACTGGAATCGCGCTATCCCTGCGCACTCGATGTCAGTCACTCAAATTGAAGAAGCGGTGGCGGCCGGCGGCGCGGCGCGGGCGAAATTGAAGCGTGATCCTCAGGAGTTTTGGAAGCGGCTCAAGCGCACCGATCTCGCCTTGCTGCAATACACCGGTGGCACCACAGGCGTTGCCAAAGGCGCGATGCTCACTCACGGCAACCTGCTCGCAAACATTGATCAAATCCTTGCAATGGGCGCGGCAAAGATTGAGCTTGGCCGAGAGGTCGTGCTCACGGCCTTGCCGGTGTATCACATCTTCGCGTTCACGGCGAACCTGCTCGCGTTCTACCGCGTCGGTGCACGCAATCTGCTCATTCCATCGCCACGTCCGGTGCAAAACTTGCAGCGTGCATTTGAAAACTATCCGGTGACATGGATCTCTGGCGTGAACACGCTGTTTAACGCACTGCTCAATGAGGAATGGTTCACTGCGTTTCCACCAAAACATCTGAAAGCCGCGATCGGTGGCGGCGCTGCAATGCATAGTGCGGTCGTTAAGCGCTGGGAGGCGACGACGGGGTCGCGATTGGCGGAAGGCTATGGTTTAACCGAATCGTCGCCGCTCGTGTGTTTCCAGCCGTTCACCGGCCCGCAGCGCACCGATTGCATCGGTATCCCCGCGCCCGGCACCGCCGTGCGTTTAGTTGACGACGATGGCAAGCCCGTCCCGCAGGGCGAGCGCGGTGAGCTCATCGTTCGAGGTCCACAGGTGATGCAGGGCTACTGGAATCAGCATGACGAATCCGCGAAAACAATTAAAGACGGGTGGCTCTACACCGGTGATGTAGCGGTGATGGACCACGAGCACATGTTCCACATCGTTGATCGTAAAAAGGATCTCATCATCGTGTCTGGCTTCAACGTGTATCCCAACGAAGTGGAAGAGGCCATCACTGCGCACGATAAAGTGATGGAAGCTGCCGTGATCGGTGTAGTCGATGCCAAAACTGGCGAAGCCGTCCGAGCTTTTGTTGTGAAGCGCGACGCAACGCTCACCGAAACCGAGGTGCTGGAGCATTGCAAAACCGTATTGACCGGCTACAAAATGCCGACGAAGATCATCTTCCGCGATGAACTTCCGAAGTCTCCCATTGGAAAAATATTGCGCAAGGAACTACGCAAAGAAGTCGCTGCGAAATAATAAGGAGAGAAAAACATGTTGACCGAAACCGAAACAAAACTCCTTGGCGTGATGATGATGGTCATCATGTTTGGCATGGGCGCCTCGCTGACCTTTCGCGATTTCCTTATTGCTTTCAAGAAACCGAAAGGCGTGCTGGTGGGGCTACTTTGTCAATACGGAATCATGCCGTTTCTGGGCTACGCGCTTGCGGTGAGCCTTGGGCTGCCGCCAGCGCTCGCGGTCGGATTGATTTTGATGGGTTGTATGCCCGGCGGCACTACTTCCAACATCTTTACCTATTTCAGCAAAGGGGTGCTCGCGCTGTCGATCATGATGACGAGCGTTTCAACACTGGTTGCAGTCGTTGCGGTGCCCGCGTTGATTGAGATGTACTCGAACATGGCAGGCGTTACCGGAGAATTCAAAATTCCTGCGGCAAACGTTGCGCAAGTGCTGGTGATTTTGTTGGTCCCCACGGTTCTTGGCATGTTGCTGCGTAAATGGAACGCGAACATCGGCGCGGTGGTTGAGCTAGTCGGCGGCATGCTCGGCGTGTTTGTTATTTTGTTCTTGATCGTGTCATGGGTGCCCCGAAACTATCAGCTATTGCTCACTACGCCTTGGTCGGTTTACTTCGCCGCGATCGGCTTGGGATTGGTCGGCATGTTGCTCGGCTATTGGCTCGCGCGTTTACTCAAGCAAGACAATAATCGTGCTCGCACCATTTCATTGGAAACGGGAATCCAGAACGGCCCACTCGCAGTGTTGATTGTTACGCTCACCTTCAGCGGCACGATGCAACAGGAGGTGCTGCTGATTCCTGTGCTGTATTCGTTGTTCATTGTGCTCACGAGCACTGCAATCACGCTCTGGTATCGCGGAATTTCGAAGCGAGAAGCCTTGGCACGAGACGGCGCAAAGATAGGTGCCGTAGCGGCGGCTTAATCTCTGAGCGCTCTCCCGAGGCGGACAAGCGCTTGCGGCGTCGAACTGACCGCATCCGTGAATGAAAAAAAAGGGGCGCAAGTTGCGCCCCTTTTCACGATTGCGAACTTCGAGAGTTACTTCTTAGCCTCGTCCTTCTTTATTGAATCGACTAGCGCTTTCATCGGATCTTCGTCTTTAGTTGTTTGAGGCGTATTTGGCGCTGACTGCCCATTGCCATTGGGCGTTGAGCTTGCAGGCTGTTGATCGTTTTTGATGTTTTCTTGGTTTTGCTGCTCACGCTTCTGATCGAACAACTTCATCAGATCTTCATCGCTCTTCTGCGTGCCTTGACCTTCGGCTTCGAGTTTGATGTTTGACGTATCGACGTTTTTCGCTTTGTTGTCGATGTTGTCGATCACAAGCCCCGGCTTCCACATGACAACGCCCACCATAATCAATTGCAGAATGATGAAGGCGATTGAGCCTTTGTAGATTTGTGTTGTGGTGACCGCGGGTATTAGCTTTCCGGTGATTCGGTCTTTATAGTCAGTTTTTGCCGCGACGCTGCGCAGGTAGAACAGAGCGAATCCAAACGGCGGCGTCAAAAACGATGTTTGCAGGTTCATGGCGATGATCACGCCAAACCAAATCAGATCGATTCCCATTTTGTCGGCAACCGGTGCGAGCAACGGAATCACAATGAACGCGATCTCGAAGAAGTCGATGAAGCATCCCAAAATGAACACGAGGATGTTTACGACGATCAAGAAACCGAGTTGTCCGCCCGGTACTTTTTGGAAGAGGTGCTCAACCCACAGATGCCCGTCCGCCGCGTTGAAGGTGAAGCTGAATACGGTCGAACCGATCAGAATGAAGAGCACAAAACACGCGAGCTTCGCCGTATTGTCGAGCGCTTGTTTGAGCAACGAGAAATTCAACCGACGCTTGCCGCCTGCCATGATTAACGCGCCCAGTGCGCCCATCGCACCGCCTTCGGTGGGTGTTGCGATGCCCAGGAAAATCGTTCCCAAGACCAAAAAGATCAAGATCAGTGGCGGAATCAAAACAAAGGTGACTTGTTCAGCCAATTTCGACACGAGCTTCAATCGCAGAACTCGATTGAGCAGCGCGAGACCAAGTGCAACGAACGATGCAACCGTCATCGACAAAATGAGCACTTCATCGCCCGGTGCTGGAAGTTCACGCTGCACCAAAGGATTGATGATCGATTGATGAACACGCGACCATGCGAAGCCTGCAACGGCTGCAATCGCGAGCAACGCGAACAATGATTTGTGCCCCGATGCGCCGTTGTCTTCACGATAGATTCGTGCCTCAAGCGGCAACGCCGGAACCCAAGCCGGGCGAACAATCGCGACGACCGCAACGAACAGCAAATACAAGCCAACGAGCAGCAGTCCGGGCACCAATGCGCCTTCGTACATGTCGCCAACGGAGCGACCAAGTTGGTCGGCCAGCACAATCAACACGAGCGAAGGTGGAATGGCTTGCGCCAAGGTTCCTGATGCGGTGATGGTTCCAGTGGCGATCGTTCGGTTGTATCCGTAGCGCAGCATAATTGGCAGCGAAATCAATCCCATCGAGATCACTGCTGCGGCCACGACGCCCGTGGTCGCAGCGAGTAACGCGCCGACGAGAATCACGGCGATCGCAAGCCCGCCGCGAACCGGGCCGAACACTTGCCCTACAGTTTCCAGCAGATCTTCAGCCATGCCAGATCGTTCAAGAATGATCCCCATGAAGGTGAAGAAGGGAATCGCGAGCAGGGTGTCGTTCTGCATGATCCCGGCTATTCGAAGCGGAAGCGCTTGGAACAGCGTGCCTTGAAACAAGCCCGCTTCCATGCCGATGAAACCGAAGACCAGGCCTACGGCGGCGAGCGCAAACGCAACCGGGAAACCGGTGAGCAAAAACGCAAAAAGCGCCACAAACAGCAGTGGCACAAAATTAGTGGTGATGAATTCAACCATTACTTAGCTCCCCGACCTGCTTTTTCAGCCGCCGCAGCGAGCTCTTCAAGCAATTTTTCTTCATCTGATTTCTCGGTGGCACTTTCGAGCGGATCGGCAATGTGGCCGCGCAAGAAGGCAAACCGCTTGATGAGCTCAGAGAGCGCCTGCAGAAGTAGCAGCGTAAATCCGAGCGGGATCAGCATATAGGCCGGCCAACGAATCAACCCTCCCGCGTTTTGCGACATTTCGCCTGAAGTAAGCGCGTTGTAGAAGAGGGGCCAAGACAGGCGAATGACGATCAAACACAGCGGTATCAAAAACAAAATGATGCCAACGATGTCAATCCAATTTCGCGAGCGGGCGGTGAGCCTCGACGAGATGAAGTCGATTCGAACGTGAGCGTTCTTGAGGAAAACGTAGCCCGCGCCCAGCAAGAAAACGGCAGCAAACAAATACCATTGCAATTCAAGCCAAGCGTTTGAGCTCAAGTCAAATGCCTTACGAACGATTGCATTGATCGCACTAATGAGCGTAACAACGAGGATGAGCCACATCGTGGATTTGCCCACGAGCAAGCTCATCTTATCTATGAGGCGCGATACGCCAAGTAATCCGTTCATCCAGTCCCTCCCAGGTTATGTGACGGTTCGCGGCCGCCGCGCTGCGATTTTCATCGCGCGAAGCGTACGCTTTTCGGCTGACAACCGACTGTTAGCAGTCGTTGAAATTCAATTCCACAATGTGGATGCCGTTTCCGAAATTTTAGAAACTGGGTCAACGGTGCGGCTATTAGGGCTTTCCTATCTACGCTCGCTAAAAGCCGCATCAATTGGGCTGTCGCTTTCGAAAACGTCGATAGCGGTAAATTAGAATAGGGTCGCAACGCCCAATGCAACTGGGGCTAGAGTAAAAAAGACGCTCAACGATAAGCCGCTGCGCGCGCACTAAAATTGCGAGCAGCACATAAAGCGCTCACACAGCGAAGCTCAAGTTCACATTCGCGCAATCAACTGCCAGCGATCTGCATTTGATCGATCAACACCGAGCCAATCCACTTCGATCCGCGACGATCTACATCGCTTCCAATCGCTGCGATGCGTCGGTACAAATCAAGCAAATTGCCCGCAATGGTGACCTCCGATACCGGGAAAGCAATCTCGCCGTTTTCAATCCAGAAACCCGCAGCCCCGCGTGAATAGTCGCCGGTCACAGGATTGACACCTTGGCCCATCAGTTCGGTCACCAACAGGCCGCGGTGCATTTGTTTGGCAAGCGCTTTGAGATCGCTTTGCGTCGTTGGCGCGATGATCAAGTTGTGATTGCCGCCTGCATTGCCGGTGGATTGCATATTCAATTTGCGCGCTGAATACGCGGACAAAAAGTAACCACGTACGACGCCGGCTTCCACGATTGCGCGCTTGCTACAACGCACGCCTTCTTGGTCAAACGGCGAGCTGGCGTAAGCCTCTCGAATGTGCGGATCGTCCACGATGTTTACGCACTCCGAAAAAATAGGCTTGTTCAGAGAATCGAGCAGGAACGATGTTTTCCGATACAACGACCCGCCGAACAGCGCCGAGATGCCGTGCCCAATAAACCCAGCCGCCATGCTCGGATCGAGTAAAACGGGCGCAGTTTGCGTGGGAAGTTTGCGTGCATGAAGGCGGGCAATGCTGCGCTCACCGGCGCGACGACCTACGCTTGCAGCGTCTTCGAGTGCGCTCGCACGCCGATGCGAGGTGTACCAATCATCGCGCTCCATCGCGTCGCCGTCGCTGGCAACGAACGACGCGCCTAGGTAATGCGCGCTGCCTTTATAGCCGCCAACAAAACCGTGCGAATTCGCGTAGAAGAATTCGGATTCACTGGCGCTCACCGACGCGCCCTCGGAGTTATCGATACGCGGATCCACCGCGAAGCCCGCTTCCTCGCAGGTTTTGGCAAGCGTGATCGCCTGGCCAGCGTCGATATCCCACGGGTGGTAGAGATCAAGCTCAGGAAACTGTGTCGCCATGAGCTCCGCGTCCGCCAACCCGGCAAACGGATCAGGGCTCGTGTACTTGGCAATGGCGAGCGCCTTTTCAACAGTCGCTTTAACCGCAGCGATCGATAAATCGCCGGTGCTTGCATTGCCTTTGCGACCGTCAACGTAGACGGTTACGCCGACCGATTGATCGACGTTGTGTTCAAGTGTTTCAAGTTCGCCCATACGAACGGTAACGTTGAGGCCGCTGCCTTGCGTTGCCTCGGCATCAGCCTGCGTCGCGCCGTTTCGCTTGGCGTGATCAATAGCAGCGAGCGCAACGTCGCGCAGGGCGTTAGAGGAGAGTGCAAGAGACATAGATTACTTCGTGATGGACGACGCGCTTTCAGCGCAAGGACGGCGTGCTTCGCACCGGTGTCTCAACGCACAAATTTTGGAACATCAAGGCTGCGACTCTCCGCGCTAGGCGTCGATGCGAATGCTTACAGTAGCTCGCTACCGTTGTGCTTCGCGTCTAGCCTGACACGAAAATTCGACACTTTTTTGTTCCAAAATTTATACGTTGAGACACAAGCCGAAGGTCTTCGACCTGTGACGCAAGGCAGTCGAAAGTTTACTTTGCTTTTCATGTTCTGCTTTTTCGGAACCTGATATCGGAAATCGTAGAGAATGCACTCTTTGCAAAATCGTCCGTCACACCGCGGAACACGGCTCGCACACACGTTGCGTCAAAGCGCAAAGCGCGACGTCCTAGTGCGAAGCACGTCGTCCTAGCGCTGAAAGCGCCTCGTCCTTCACGAAGTGATCCATGTCTAGACCCAAAAATCTCCCCCGCGACGAAAACGCGCCTTCGAAAACCCAGATCAAAAAGCAAATGACTGATCTGCAGGATTTGGGTGAACTGCTCACGACGCTCACTCAAGATCAACTTGCACAACTCGATTTGCCCGAAGGATTGCGCGACGCGCTCGAAGAGTTAGAGCGCGTGGGAAAACACGAAGCCACGCGTCGGCAAATGCAATACATCGGCAAGTGGATGCGCGAAGTCGATCCGGTACCGATTCGCGCGCAGATTGAGCGCTGGGAATCGGGCACGCGCGCGCACAAAGCGATTTTCAAGTCCGCGGAGCGTTGGCGTGAGCGGATGCTCGCTGAAGACGGCGCGCTCGCCGAATACTTGGTTGCGCAACCGGACGCGGATCGCGCGGCGCTCGCGGAACTCATTACAAAAGCGCGAAAGGAAGCAGCAAACGGACAAGCGCCCGCTTCCTCACGAAAACTCTTCCGCGAAATTCATCAGCGCTTGATGAAATTGCCGACGTCAGCAAGCTAGCACTCATGAATCACGACGCTATCAAAATCGGCCTCGTTTCAGTCTCTGACCGCGCATCGAGCGGCGTGTATGAAGACAAAGGCATTCCGTCATTGCAGGAATGGCTCGCAAGCGCTGTTCAAAATCCGATCACGCACGTGACGCGTTTGATCGCCGATGAGAAACCGTTGATCGAGCGAACGTTAGTTGAACTAGTTGATGTGGAACGCTGCGATTTAGTGCTCACCACGGGCGGCACCGGCCCCGCGCGACGCGACGTTACCCCGGAGGCGACTCTCGCGATTGCGCACAAAGAAATGCCCGGATTTGGCGAGCAAATGCGCCAGATTAGTTTGAACTTTGTGCCAACTGCGATCCTATCGCGGCAAGTTGCAGTGATTCGCGGCAACACGCTCATCATCAATTTGCCGGGGCAACCCAAGAGCATCAAGGAAACGCTGGAGGGTTTGCGTGGTGAGAATGGTTCTGGGATCGTGCACGGTATCTTTGCCGCTGTGCCTTATTGCATCGATCTTATCGGTGGGCCCTACATCGAAACCAACGAAGCGGTGTGCAAAGCATTTCGACCCAAGAATGCAATTCGGGTGAAAACGACGGGCTAGTTTTTCGAATAGCTTTTATTCTTTTCGCCCAATCTAATTGGGCTAAAAATGAATAAATCGTAGTGATTGATAATTAAAATTTATTAAGTTACCGCCCAATTGAATTGGGAAGATTGCTCAAAAGCTGTTTATATCTCTCAGGTCGTAATTTGTACGTACAGCGGCTCAACGTCTGGCTCGGTCTGCGTATTTCATGCAACGCTTTTAACGCTGATTTTGCAAATTGCCGCTGATTGCCCGCACGTCTATCGAGGCGTGATAACAAGGCAAAATAATCTGTGTAAAGACGCGCAATGTGCATAAAACAGCGTAATCAGCTTCAAAAGGAAGCGGCTGAAATCTGTGCGCTTCTCCAATTGGAGCGCATAGATTCGTGATTTACGATGTGCGCGATCGATACGCCGCGATTACAAGCGTAGCTAGCAACACGGCCGCGAAGAAATTATGTGCGGTGGCCACGAGGATGGGCTGATCGAACAGTACCGTGCTGATGCCAATCAAAATTTGCAGCGTAAGCGCGATCTTGATGTGAATCGCATGTCGCTTGAGCGCCGCGTCGGCTTTCATCAACGACATCGCGGCAATCACGATGACAATCGTCACCACGATCGCGCCGATCCGATGCGCCCAATGAATCGTGCGCAACGCGTCTGCGCTCAGATAAGTGCCATCTGGATTTTTTCCAAGTTCGCGCACGAAGGTAAACGCATCACTCCAAGCGGTTGCGGGAAACATCGTGCCGTTGCAGGTGGGGAAATCGGCACAAGCTAACACCGCGTAATTCGTGCTCACCCAGCCGCCTAAGAATATTTGCAAATACAAAACAAAGATCGCAAACCAAACCCACACGCACGTTCGCGACGGCACTTGCACGGGAGTCGCGCGCACATCGCCTGCGCGGTCACGCTCGCGCATCCAAAACCAAATTAGCAGCGCGAAGAGCGTCATTCCGCCTAGTAAATGCGTCGTCACGATGATGGGCATCAGCTTTAGCGTGACCGTCCATTTGCCAAAAAGGCCCTGCAAACTCACCACGATCAACAGCAACAAGGGCCACGCCGCGCCAACATCGGTGCGTGATCCAGAAAACATGTTTCGCTCGGGCTTAAATTTCGCGATAACGGCGCGAACGAACATCACCAAAATCAAGGCACCGATGAAGCTCGCCACGTAGCGATGCAGCATCTCGATCCACGCTTTACCGTGGCTCACCGGGCCATGCGTGCCGCCTTGCTCCGCAATAGCTTGATTGATGTCAGTCACCGCTTGGGTCGGCAGAAACTTGCCGTAGCAACCGGGCCAATCCGGGCAGCCCAAGCCGCTGTCGGTGAGACGCACGAACGCGCCGAAGGCAATTAGATCGAGTGTGATGAATGCAGTGATCGCAACCAAACGTGACCACTTCATGCGTAGCCCCATCCACATCGCAACCAGCAATATTGCGACCCAAATGATCGCGTTCACGGCAGATAGCGAAAACTGCCAGAAAATGGGTTCGGTCGAGGGGGGCATCGTGCGCGGCAACGCGAGCGCTGCGAGGGTTACTACAAACCGCTATTTTAGTCGTGTGCGACGCGCAGGCGGCCGACGATCCCTCATCGCCGCAACTTGTTGGTGCCAGAGGCTGGCAGCGCCGCCGACGTCTTTAGAATGTTGGCATGCGTTTGTTTCGACTTGCCAGAATCTTAGGCGTCTTCCATAAATACGGTCTTGACGAATTCGTGCTCCGCGATTCGCCGAGTCGGCTGCTAAGGTCAGTGGCCTGGCTGTTCGGCAAAAGAGCGTTTTCCGATAGTCGCGGTGCGCGGCTCCGCATGGCGCTCGAATCACTAGGCCCGATTTTCGTTAAGTTTGGGCAAGTGCTCTCTACACGTCCGGATTTGATCCCTGCTGACATTGCTGAAGAGCTGGCGAAACTCCAAGATCGTGTGCCGACCTTCCCGGCGGACGACGTGCGCCGTGTGATCGAAGGCGAATACGGCTGTAAGGTTGAAGAAAAATTCACCCAATTTGACTGGATGCCAGTCGCGAGTGCATCGATCGCGCAAGTTCATTTCGCACAGATTCAGCTGAAAATTGAAGACGCGATTGAAACGCGCGACGTGGCAGTAAAGGTGTTGCGGCCCAACATCCTGCCGGTGATCGAAAGCGACATTGCACTGCTTCGCGTGCTCGCGGGCTGGGTAGAAAAATTTTCTGCTGACGGCCGACGTTTGAAACCGCGCGAAGTTGTGGCGGAGTTTGATACCTACTTGCACGATGAGCTCGATCTCGTGCGCGAAGCTGCCAATTGCTCGCAGCTACGCCGCAATTTTGAAAATTCTCCACTGCTCTACATGCCCGAGGTGTACTGGGACTGGTGCGAAAAAAGCGTGATGGTGATGGAGCGGCTCTACGCGGTGCCCGTCAACCAGCTGGAGCGTTTACGAGAAGCTGGCGTCGACATCAAAAAACTTGCACGAGACGGGGTCGAAATATTTTTCACGCAAGTCTTTCGCGATGGCTTTTTTCATGCCGACATGCATCCGGGCAACATTGCTGTGCGTGTTGATGCCCCGAACATCGGGCAGTATGTCGGGATGGACTTTGGCATCGTTGGCACACTGACCGACAACGATCGACGCTACCTTGCTGAAAATTTCCTCGCATTTTTTCGGCGAGATTATCGGCGTGTGGCGATGGCGCACATCGAGTCGGGATGGGTTCCAAAAGACACCCGCCCTGATGAGCTTGAAAACGCAGTTCGTAGCGTCTGCGAACCGATCTTTGCGCGACCGCTCGCCGACATCTCTTTTGGGAAAGTGTTGATGCGACTTTTTTCTGTCTCGCGTCGATTCAACGTTGAAATCCAGCCGCAACTTGCGCTGCTACAGAAGACATTGCTCAACATCGAAGGGCTCGGCAGGCAGCTTGATCCCTACCTCGATTTGTGGGCAACGGCGCAGCCGTTTCTCGAAAAGTGGATGCGCGATCAAGTGGGGCCGGAAGCTATTCGCAAACGGCTGCTAGATCAAGCGCCTTACCTGTCTTCGGCAATGCCGCAAATGCCGCGCTTGATGCATCAGGCGTTGGAGCGCTACACCCAAGCGCCGCCCGCGGTGGCACCACGCATCGAAGTGAGCGGCTGGATCGCTTTTTGGCTAGGCGTTATTGCGATTTGTATGCTCGCGATTCTGGCAACGCTGTGGGTTCCGCTACTACTCGAGTGATGACGCCGCTCTCCCTCGATCAGCCTTGGGGGCGCGGACTTTCCGCGACGCATGAACATCTATTTGCTGATGGCGACGCGCTACCGACAAAGAATTTTTTGCCACGCGGCTTGGGTCGAAGCTACGGCGATGTCTGCGTGAACGACGGCGGCGCGCTGCTGCACAGCTTTCGCCGAGATCGGCTGATATCGTTTGATGAGGTGCACGGCGTGCTCCGCTGCGAGGCGGGCGCGTCGCTTGCAGATATTGCGCAGGTGATGGTGCCGCGCGGCTGGTTTCCAAGCGTGGTGCCCGGAACTCGCTATGTGACGGTGGGCGGAGCCATTGCAAACGATGTCCACGGAAAAAATCACCATATTGCAGGCACCTTTGGGCGCTCGGTGCAATCGATAAAGCTGCGTCGCAGTGATACCGGTGCGCGTGAAATCGGCACCACGGATCCAACATTTGGCGCAACGGTTGCGGGTCTTGGCTTAACGGGACTTATCGAAGAGGCGACCCTTCAGCTGGGTGTCTTACCCGGCCCCGGTATTGCGCAAGACACGACAGTGTTTGGCGGTGCAGGCAACATTGATGATTACGTTTCGCTCGATGAGGCGAGTAGCGCGTGGCCCTATACCGTTGGTTGGATCGACACGCTTGATCCCGGGTTGCGCGGTGTCTTCTTTCGTGGTGAGCATTGCGACGGGCCGGACGAATGGCTGGCACCTCAGCCGGCGAAGTTCACCATGCCGGTCGATGCGCCAGGTTGGGTGCTCGGGCGGTGGAGTGCGAAAGCGTTTAACTCTGTGTATTACCGCGCTCAGTCGATGCGCACTGCGCGCCGAGAGACCGTTCCACTCTGGCAGTTTTTCTTTCCACTTGATGCGGTGACCGCGTGGAATCGCGTTTACGGTAAACGCGGGTTTGTTCAGTATCAGTTTGTTGTGCCCCGCGAGGCGGCGCGCGAGAGTGTGCCAAAGATACTTTCGCACTTGCGAGAATCCCGCGTCGCCAGCTATCTCGCCGTTATCAAATCGTTCGCAGCCATCGCGTCACCGGGATTGATGAGCTTTCCGATGCCCGGCGTGACCGTTGCGTTGGACGTGCCGGGGCCGAACGACGCCGATCGCCGCGCGCTAGATCGTGCCGATGCGATGGTCGCTGACGTCGGCGGGCGGGTTTATGCCGCGAAAGACGCGCGCATGAGTAGCGTTATGTTCAAACGTTTCTATCCACAATGGGAAGCGCTTGAGGCCGCGCGCGATCCCGCGATTTGTTCAAGCTTTTGGAGGCGAGTTACGCGATGATGATCTGTGTTGTTGGTGCGACCTCTGCGGTGGCGCAGGCCGCGATTCGCGATTGGGCTGCACGAGGTGATGAGCTTGTGCTGTTTGGCCGCAACGCCGCAGAGCTCGAACGGATCGCGGCGGACGCGAGAGTGCGCGGTGCGGTGGGCGTTGCTGTGCATGCGGGTGAGATCACATCCATAGCGTTCATTGAAGCAGCGGTGGCCACGTTGCCGATTACGCAACAGGCGCTGGTGGCTCACGGATCGCTGACCGACGCCGCTCGTGGCATGGAGGATTTGCGCTACCTCGCCGAACAGTTCAACGTAAATTTCATCAGCGGATGTGCATGGACGCAGTGCCTTGCTAACAAAATGGCAACTCAAGGCAGTGGCTCAATTGCTGTGATTTCCTCGGTTGCGGGTGAGCGCGGTCGCTACAGCAATTTCGCGTACGGTTCCGCAAAGGCGGGCCTTACCGCGTTCTGTGACGGACTGCGCGCCCGGATGTTGGCGCGCGGCGTTCACGTCATCACCGTGAAACCCGGGTCAATTGACACCCCGATGACGGCTTCGATGAAAAAGGGATTGCTATTTGCTAGCGCCGAATCGGTCGCGAAAGGCATTGTTCGCGCGCTTGATCAGCAGCGCGACGTTGTCTATTTGCCGCGGTATTGGCAATTGATCATGACAATTGTTCGAGCGATTCCCGAGCGCGTCGCGAAACGTTTGAAGTGGTAAGTTTCGGATAACTGCGACAGTTCAACTTTTGCCACCACCGCCCAAATTACTTGGGCAAACAAGCGATTCCGGTCGTTTATCGAAAACAATAAAAAATTCGTGTGTCGCTCCAATTAATCGGACCGTAACCGGTTGCGCTGACGCTAAATCACGGGTGACTTTAAGCCTTCTTTTTCGACTACGCGCTGAACTGATTCACGCGCGAGCATGCGGTGCAGAAAAGGGGCGAGATGCGGCCACGCATTCGCATCGCTTGCTTTCGCTGTGCTCAGCTTTCCGTTAACCGTTGATTCGAAGCCGCGAGTCCAGCGTCCGAGCATAAACGCGTAAACATCCAGAACGCTGAACGTTTCACCCATCATCCACGGACCACCACTTACGGCGAGTTGATCGTCGAGCTGTTTAAGCATCGCGCCAATTCTTTCCTGCGTTTTCGACTTGATCTCCGCGACGCGCTGCAGATCGGAAGACGCGGTGTAGCGGTCGGTATAGAAATACATGATGATCGCGGGTTGCAGTGTATTGGTCATCCACATCAACCACTTATAAAACTCAGCGCGTTTCGCGATATCCGACGGCGGTGCGAAATTTTTCTCCGGAAATTTTTCGACCAGATATAGACAAATGGCAGCGGTTTCATAGAGCACCAAGTCGCCGTCAACCAGCACCGGAATCAGACCGTTTGGATTGAGCTTCAAGTAGTCCGGCGACTTGTGTGCGCCCTGCGTTCGATCTACGAGCTTCAACTCAAACGGAACCCCCATTTCCTCGAGCAAAATGTGCGGCGTAATCGAAGCGTTGCTGGGGTAATAGTGGAGTGTGAGCATGATGCGGACGGCAGAAAATTAAAAAATTAGCGCTTTCGAAACGCGCGGCTGGAAATGGCGATCGAGTTTTTGTCGGGGTCTTTAGCGTTAGCGAACGCGTAACCGTTGGCTTGGTGCGTTGCCCCAAACACGAGCCCGTATGCGGCGGACACTTCTTTAAACGACTCGATATCTTCAACATCGAACATGAGTTTCACGCCGACTTGGCCAAGCGTGACGCCCTTCGCTGCCGGGTGGATCAACAACCCTGCGCCAGATTTTGATCTAAGTTCAATCAAGCCTTCGAGCATTTCACCCGTGGTTTCAAAACCGAAGAAGCGCCGATAAAACTCCGCGCTTTTCTTCGGATCTTTGGCGTAAATGATGATGGTGTGCAATGGGGCGCTCATGTGCGCAAGCGTCGCTCAGGTTCAGATTTGTGCAGAAAGCCAGTGAAGAGATCGCGCGGCGGCGCGAGTCCAGTCTGCGAAAGTATCCGACCCACCGCGCCGCGATGATATGCGCCGTGAAGATTCACGTGCATGAGCATTTCTTCGCGCGACATGCGTGCGTTGGTTTGATCGGTAAACACAAACTCGATGGGCTCTTCAAGCGCTTCGTTATCGAGCTTCGATACGAAATCCAGATACCACGAATCGGTTCGCGCGACTCCGCTTTCGAGCGCGTCGAGCGTTGGCGTTTCTGATGTGTTGGTCGCCACAAATGTGTGGGTTGTCCGACATAAATGAGCGGCAAAAATTTGATCGACTACATAGATGTGGTTGAGCAAGCGAACGCACGCATGCCGCTCTTGCGAATGCGCCGCTTCGTCTACTTCACGCAGCGTTGCAAAAAGTTCTTGGTTGGCCCATGCTTTGTAGCGAAACGCGGATGTGAGCAGAATCGATTGCGTCATACCTCATAGCCTTTTTTCACCGGGCGATGCTGGGTGTCTCGCCCCTTTGTCACGAAGAGCATTTTGCTCGGAACACTGACACATGCGGTGTGCCATACGCCACGAGGCACAATGATCGCGCGCGAGGCTTGAAGTAGGAGTTGTTTTTCGCCTTCTGGAAGTGCGAGTCGCATCATGACCGCACCCGACAACAGGTACACAAACTCGTCGCCGTGCGGGTGCATTTCCCAGTTTGACCAATCGGCGCTGCAGTCAAATTCAGTAATCAGCCATTCGCTACCAAACTGCTCCATTTCAGATTCCGAGAACCGCCAGAAAGTCTCCCCGCCGACGAGCGCAATTGCGTCGCCGTTGGATGCGAGTTGAACGTAAGTGGAATCAGGAGAAAAGGCGCCCATGCGCGAAGTGTAGTACCGCTAGGCGCGCAACGCGAATGAATGAAACCGTTGCAAATGCGCGCCGCGGCGATACCAATGACTGCAAGATTGAGCGGTTAAAACGCGGCTTCCTCAAGCGCCAATGTGCCTTCGGCGCCGTTTACGATCACGTCGGCTGCGGCTATCGCCTCGGGCATCATTGTGTCGACATAGAAACGAAGCGTCGCAAGCTTCGCATCGTAGAACGCCTTGTCTGGATGATTCGCGGCGCTTCGCTGCGCGGCTTCAACGCAAACGCGCGTCAGCGCCCACGCACCGCACACGATGCCGAAAAGTTTCACCATCGGCACGCTGCCCGCGAAACAAGCGCGCACATTGGTGTTGAAATTTGCCAGGTTGAAATCGACGGCGCGCGCCATAGCGTCGATGCCTGCGCGAAGGCGCTGTTGCGCAGCTTTCAGATGCACATTATTCTGGCCATCCAGGCTGTCAGCAAAGATGCGCATTGCGTTGATAAGGCTCTTCGCAGTCATGCCGCCTTCGCGTGCCATTTTGCGACCAATCAAATCGTTGGCTTGAATTGCAGTGGTGCCTTCGTAAATGGTTGTGATGCGGGCGTCGCGGTAATACTGTGCGGCACCGGTCTCTTCGACAAAACCCATACCGCCGTGGACTTGAACACCGTTGGACGTCACCTCTTGCGCCATCTCGGTTGACCAGCCTTTGACCACTGGAATCATTAAATCAACGAACGCTTGATTGGCCTTTCGTGTTTCGGGATCAGGGTGCGCCTCCGCGAGATCAATCGCGTAGGCCGTTGCCATCGCGAGCGCACGTGCGGCCTCCGTTTGTGAGCGCATGCGCAGCAGCAGGCGGCGAATATCGGGGTGACGAATAATCGGCACCGACGGATTCTTCGGCGCGCCTACGTCGCGCGATTGAACGCGATCTCGTGCGTACGAAACGGCGCGCTGATACGAGCGCTCAGCGATGCCAATGCCCTGTAGACCCACGCCAAAGCGCGCCAGATTCATCATGATGAACATGTATTCGAGGCCGCGATTTTCTTCGCCCACCAAATAGCCGACTGCGCCGCCGTTGTCACCATATTGCATCACTGCTGTAGGCGAGGCGTGGATGCCGAGTTTATGTTCGATCGACACGCAATAGGCGTCGTTCCTTTCACCGAGCGAGCCGTCTTTGTTCACCAACATTTTTGGCACGACAAACAGCGAAATGCCTTTAACACCTTCCGGCGCGTCCGGCGTGCGCGCCAGCACGAGATGAACGATTTGTTTCGTCCAGTCGTGTTCACCGAATGTGATGTAAATCTTGGTGCCGAAAATTTTGTAGGTTCCGTCACCGATTCGGTCGGCGCGAGTTTTCACCAAAGCGAGATCCGAGCCCGCATGCGGTTCGGTTAAGTTCATGGTGCCAGCCCATTCGCCTGCAACCATCTTTTCAAGAAAGGTTGCCTTCAGCGCGTCACTTCCGGCGAGCAACACCGCTTCAATAGCTCCTTGCGTAAGCATCGGCATCAGGCCGAAACTCATGCAAGAGGAATGCAGCATCTCGTCAGTGAGCGTCGCGACCGATCGTGGCAGCCCCATGCCGCCAAATTCTTGGGGCATTGGCAGGCCCATACCGCCCATCGCCTTGAAGCCTTGGTAGGCTTCCTTGAAGCCTTTTGGCGTTGTCACCGTATTGTCAGCGTGACGCTTTGCGCCCTCGCGATCACCCGGCCAGTTGAGCGGGTCGAGCACTTCGCTTGCAAACTTTGACGTCTCGTCAAGGATCGCGCTGACGGTGTCAGGCGTTGCGTCTGCGAAGTGTTCTAGCTTCGATAGCTCCGCAATCGGTGCGACCGTTTCTAGCAGGAGTTGAAATTCTTTGAGGGGAGCGTTGTACGGCATGGTGAACTGTGAAGAGTGAGCAGTACAAATTTGAAGTGGCGGTGAACCACTGCTCACTGTTCACCGCTGACTGTTCGCTCGATTAGAGTTTAGAAGCGAGCTCGGGCACGGCCTCAAACAAATCAGCGACGAGCCCGTAATCTGCAACCGAGAATATTGGCGCATCGGGATCTTTGTTGATGGCAACGATCACTTTGCTGTCTTTCATTCCTGCGAGATGCTGAATCGCGCCAGATACACCAATCGCGATGTACAAATCCGGCGCGACGATCTTGCCGGTTTGGCCGACTTGGTAATCGTTAGGAACATAGCCCGCGTCCACCGCCGCACGGCTCGCACCCATCGCTGCGCCAAGCTTGTCGGCGAGCGGAGTAAGCACTTCGCGGTATTTTTCGCCTGAGCCGAGACCACGCCCGCCAGAGACGATAATTTTTGCTGCCGCAAGCTCAGGGCGCTCGCTTTTCACCAGTTCAGCGGATACAAACGTTGAAACGCCGGAGTCGGCAATCGGCGAAACGTTTTCAACGACGCCGCTACCGCCGGTTTTTGCCGCTGCCGCAAACGCCGTACCGCGCACCGTGAGCACTTTAACGCTGTCACTTGATTTCACCGTCGCATACGCGTTGCCGGCATAGATCGGCCGCATAAACGTGTCGGCGTCGATGACTTTAATAATGTCGCTGATTTGGGCTTTGTCGAGAAGTGCGGCGACGCGAGGCGCTACGGCTTTGCCGTAGGGCGTGGCTGGCGCGAGAATGTGCGAGTACGCCGAAGCGGCAGCGACAACTTGCGCTGCCGTATTTTCAGGTAGCCGGTGTGCATGTGCATCACCGTCCGCGAGCAACACCTTTGCAACGCCCGCCACCTGTGAGGCCGCTTCTGCCGCCGCTTTCGCGTTGTGCCCCGCGACCAATACGTGAACTTCGCCTCCGATGACGCTCGCGGCGCTAATGACGTTTAACGTTGCAGCCTTGAGCGAGCCGTGATCGTGTTCGGCGATTACGAGATTTGCCATAAGAATATTTTCAGTAGGTGCCGCTTGCGCGGCGTTGCATGAATGAATCCCGGTGTTCGCCGAGACGATTTGATTTGCATTCGCGAATCAAATCACCTTCGCTTCGTTTTTAAGTTTGTCGATGAGTGCCGCAACGTCGGCCACTTTCACGCCGCCTTTGCGCTTAGGTGGCTCTTCCACTTTCAGCGTGGTCAAGCGTGGTGTCACGTCGACGCCCAAATCTGCGGGTTTTAGCGTGTCTAGTTGTTTTTTCTTGGCCTTCATGATGTTGGGCAGCGTTGCGTAACGCGGCTCGTTCAGGCGCAAGTCCGTGGTAATGATTGCGGGCAGCTTCACTGATATCGTTTCAAGACCGCCGTCCACTTCGCACGTCACTTTGGCCGTGTTTCCCTCAATTTCGACTTTCGAGGCAAACGTTGCCTGTCCCCAACCCAACAGGGCGGCAAGCATTTGTCCTGTTTGATTGGCGTCGTCATCAATGGCTTGCTTTCCGAGGATCACAAGCTGTGGTTGTTCGCGGTCGACGACCGCCTTTAACAACTTCGCAACGGCCAGTGGTTGCAGCTCAACATCCGTCTCAATCAAGATGCCACGATCTGCGCCAATAGCCATCGCATTGCGCAGCGTTTCTTGGCATTGAGCAACGCCTGCCGACACCGCGATGATCTCAGTGGCCGCGCCTTTTTCTTTAAGGCGAACGGCTTCTTCCACCGCGATTTCGCAAAACGGATTCATCGACATTTTCACGTTCGCGATATCAACGCCAGAGTTATCGGCTTTCACGCGGACTTTCACGTTGTAATCAACAACGCGTTTCACAGGTACTAAGACTTTCAAGATGTCTCCAAATCGATGATGATTTTCTTGTTGCGTGAGTGGGTAGATCTCTCACGCTGCGATGTGGTTTCGCAATGACTCAAGTTTACGTGAACGTAAGCTGTGTTAACCGCGGCGAATTCACGCAAGCTAACATCAAAATTGTTCCTAAGCTCGGTTGAGCCGTGGCTCTAAAGCCTCGCGTTTGAATTCGTGTTGGAAACGAACCTGACCCGCGAAGTAATCGATGCAAGTCTACACTTCGACCTACCGCAATTTGTCCGGCTTCAGGGAATCACTATTCAACATTTTCAGAGCGCCGGAAGACTCGTCTACGAACGCCGGGCCGCCTACTCATTCGCTGCAATGTTGGTCATCCAAGACAATCCTCTGTTGAAGACGATGCAACTGCGCTCGGAGGCTAGATTGTGAGGGAAACCGCAGGTCAGGCGACTCGCTACCTGATCGGCGCGCTCATCGCGCTTGCGCTAGACGCAGCGGTAATGCTTTTGCTTACAACGCTTGCCGCCCCGATTGTGATCGCGCGGATCGCCGCGTTAATGGTCGGCATCTCCACTACCTATTTTTTTAATCGAGCGTTCACGTTCGACGCCGCAGGGCGGGCGACGTTTTCCGATTGGTTTCGCTATTTGCTCGCGCAATCAGTGGGTGCTGCGTTGAATTTTTCAGTGTCAACGGCAGTGGTTTACGCCTCGGATCGATCAGCGCTTTGGGTCGTCGCGGGCGTTTGCGCCGGGGCAGCGGTCGGGTTTAGCTACAACTTTTTTGCTGCGAAGAAGCTGCTACATAAACCAAACGCCAATAAATGAGGGCGATCAGGGTTTTTCTGTCTCAGTTCGACTTCTGATGTCAACGGTCGTAGTCGGACTGTTCGCGGCGGGTGAAACCGGAACGCTGGCTGCCATGCGATCCATTTTTCGAACGTAGCCGAGTGCGGTGAGCGGGATGCTGAAAAGCCACAGCCCAATCACCAATAGCGCAGTTCTGAGCGAAGGTTCGACGAAGAAGAGAGCGACGCCGGCCATGCCCACTACCAACGTCATGAGACGCAGCATTACCGCGAGGCCGGTGCGATAGCGCATCGAAAAAGGCTGCATTCGCCATTCGCGTAGGGTGTCCCACGAATCTTCCGGGGGAATGGGTTGTGGAGACAGAAAACTCACATTGGCTCCAAAGGGGCAACATCACAGTCGGCAAATTTTACGTTGCGCGGCCGGAAAGATCGCCGCTCGGCAAATGCTAGCGATTAAGCCACGCTGGGCTCGCGCGTTTCTCCAAGAACGCGTCAATGCCATTCTTTGCGTCGTTAGTTGCCATATCGCACGCCATGTTTTCACCCGCCAAGCGATACGCGTCTGCCATCGCGTTTGCTTGTTGCAGCGACTGCAGCAATTTTTTTCCTGATCGCAACGAGCGGGCGGAATGCCGCGCAATTCGCGCCGCAATCGCGTCGGCTTCTGCATCCAAGTCTGCCTCAGAAACTACGCGATTGATAAGCCCGATGGACTCGGCGCGTTGCGCGGTGATGAATTCGCCTGTGAACAACATTGCTGCCGCGTGTTTGGCAGACACCGAGCGCGCAAGAGGGACTGCAGGCGTGGAGCAAAAAAGTCCAAGCGCGATGCCGCTCGTGGCGAACTTAGCGGTTTCGGCGGCAATAGCGAGATCGCACATCGCCACCAGTTGGCAGCCAGCAGCGGTTGCAATGCCCTGCACCTTCGCGATCACCGGCTGCGGCAAGTTCGCAATGGACATCATCATGTCTGAGCAGCGCGCAAACAACTCGCGCTGCCAACCCTCGTCGTCGTGAGCACGCATTTCGCGTAGATCGTGGCCTGCGCAAAACGCCTTTCCTCGTGCTTCGATAACCACTACGCGCACATCAGTGTGCTCACCGATCGCGACCAACGCGTCGTGAAGCGCAGCGATCATCGCTGACGACAGTGCATTGAAATTGTGCGCTGAATTTAAGGTGAGCATAGCGATGCCGTTGCTAGTGGCGTGCAACACCAAAGGCTCGTCTAGACTTCTTGCTTCGCTCATTTTTTTCTCGGACGCTGGTATGGGACATCGACTGTCAAAGATTACAACTAAAACCGGCGACGCAGGCACCACGGGCCTTGGCGACGGATCGCGAGTGCCCAAAGGTCACCCGCGTGTTGCCGCGATGGGCGACGTTGACGAACTTAACTCCGTGGTCGGTCTGTTGCTCACCGAGCCGCTGCCTGATGCGCTTCGCGATGCACTTACCGACGTGCAGCATGACTTGTTTGATTTGGGCGGTGAGCTATCCATCCCGGGTTATTTTGCGATCACCGACGCACATGTTGAGCGGCTTGAACAACTCACTGAGTCGCTGAACGCCGATTTACCGATGCTCAAAGACTTCATCTTGCCCGGTGGTTCGCGCGCCGCTGCGTTCACCCATCTTGTGCGCACGGTGTGTCGGCGTGCCGAACGCTCGCTGGTGGATGCAGCGCAAACCGAGAAAATTTCTGAACACTCGCGCATTTACCTCAACCGCTTGAGCGACATGGCGTTCGTCTTGTCGCGAGTTTTGAATCGGGAAGCGGGGCGCGGCGATGTGCTCTGGGAGAAGGGCAGAAGTGCCAGCGCTCGCGGTTAACTTAGCGTCTAGAAGGCCTATCTAAATGGGCGATCATCTAGATCTAGTGGTTAGTTGAGAAAATAGATTAAAGCGCAATTTGCCCAATTAAATTGCGATTAACAGTAGGTAGCTGTCAAAGGTTGTGTGATTCGCCCGCTGATGTCGAGTTTCATCGAAAATACGGGCACTCCCGCGAATTCTTGAAAGCGCGTCACTGCAGCGCTTGCCGAAAATTCGCCGCCTCTGAACTTGGAAATTTTCAAATGAATACCAGCAATCCTTTGCTCGCTACTTGGAACGACGCCTACGGCTTGCCGCCGTTTGCGCAAACGCAACCTGAGCATTTCGCACCAGCGTTTGACGCTGCGTTTACCGCGCATCGCACCGAACTTGACGCAATCATCGACAACGTCGAAGCACCGAGTTTCGCCAACACCATTGCGGCGTTTGATCGCGCGGGGTGGTTGTTTTTTCGGCTCAATGATTTGTTCGGCAACTTGACGGCGGCTGAAACCAGCGACGCACTGCAATCGGTCGAACGCGAACTCGTTCCCAAGATCGCTTCGCATCGCTCGTCGGTGTACATGAATGAACGTCTTTTCGCACGTATTGACGCGGTAAAGCAATCGCCGGCAGCCACCACGCTCTCGCGCGAAGATTCGCGGTTGCTCAATCGCATTCATCTCGACTTCGTGCGCCAGGGCGCGAAAATCGCCGCAACTTCGAGAACGCGCTACGCAGAGATCGTCTCTCAATTGGCAACGCTCACTACGCAGTTTGCGCAGAACGTGCTCAAAGACGAATCGGACTGGGCGCTGTGGTTGACCGCAGACGCCGATTTTGCCGGCCTTTCGCAGAGCCAGAAAGATAGTGCGCGCGCCGCTGCAGCAGCGCGGGGCAAACCCGATGGATACGCGATCACGTTGTCGCGCTCGTCGATCGTCCCGTTTCTCACTTTCTCCGAGAGCCGTGATTTGCGCGAACACGCACTCAACGCTTGGACCTCCCGGGGCGCCCATTCTGGCGCCACTGACAACCGCCAACTTGCGGTTGAAATACTTAAGCTGCGTGCCGAGCAAGCCGCGCTGCATGGCTACAAAACATTTGCCGATTACGCGCTCGTTGATCGCATGGCAAAAACCCCGGCAGCCGCACACGAGCTTTTGATGAAAGCGTGGACGCCCGCCGTTGCCAAAGCAAACGACGACTACGTTGCCCTTGATGCGATGCGCATTGCTCACGGCGCTACCGAGCCCGTGGCGAAATGGGATTGGCGTTTTTACGCAGAAAAAGTTCGCAAAGCGCGCTTCGATTTGGACGATGCGGAAATCAAACCCTATTTCGAACTCAACGCGATGATTCGTGCGATGTTTGGCGTCGCAGGCAAATTGTTCGGCGTTCAGTTTGAAGAGAAAACAGGGATCACGCTGTATCACCCCGACGTTCGCCTCTTTGAGGTCAAACGCGGCGATGAGCTGATCGGAATTTTTCTCTCAGACAATTTTGCGCGACCCACAAAACAAGGCGGCGCGTGGATGAGTGGCTATCGCTGGCAAACACGTAACGCGGCAACCGGCAAAGTGATTCCGATCATCGGAAACCACAACAATTTTTCAAAACCGCCAGAGGGCCAACCGGCGCTTCTCACGTTCGACGACGTGCGCACGTTGTTCCATGAGTTCGGTCATGGCTTGCATGGTTTGTTGTCAAACGTGAGCTACGAAAAGCTCTCGGGCACCAACGTTTTGCAAGATTATGTCGAGCTTCCGTCGCAACTCTACGAACACTGGGCGCTCGAGCCGAGCGTGCTTGCGCAATACGCACGACATTACAAAACCAACGAACCGATTCCGCAGGCACTTGTTGAGCGTATTCGCGCCGCGTCGACATTTAACAAAGCCTTCGAAACGGTCCAGTACACATCGTCTGCGCTTGTGGATTTAGCGGTGCACTCGCGCGCGACGTATGAAAACTTTAGTCTCGAAGCTTTTGAAGTCGACGAATTGCAGCGCCTGGGCATGCCACACGCTGCCACCATGATGCACCGCTTGCCACACTTTCGTCATCTGTTCTCCGGTGATTCCTATGCGGCCGGTTACTACGTTTATATGTGGGCGGAAGTGCTCGACGCCGACGCGTTCAATGCGTTTGAGGAAACCGGCGATCCGTTTGATCCGGCCACTGCAAAGCGGCTGTATGAATTCGTATATTCGGCGGGCGACAGTATCGAGCCTGCCGACGGCTATCGCGCATTTCGGGGCCGCGATGCCACCGTTGAGCCGATGCTTAAAAAGCGCGGACTGATCGCGGCGTAGAACAGCGCCGAATAAGTTCGACGATCAGCGGCGCGCGTTTAGTGCGCGCCGCCTTTTTTTGCTTTAGTTTCAGCTGTGATGCGCATTTATTTCTTGCGCGCGGCTAATTCAATGTTGATCCCATGACACCACCCCAGCTCACGAGCAAATTACCTCACGTTGGCACCACAATTTTTTCTGTGATGTCAGCGCTTGCGGCGCAACATAAAGCGGTGAACTTGGGCCAAGGTTTTCCGGATTTTGATTGTGATCCGGTGTTGATTGATGCAGTAGCAGACGCGATGAAATCCGGGCACAACCAATATCCTTTGATGCCGGGTAATGCCTTGCTTCGCCAACGCGTCAGCGCCAAATTTGAAGCGATTCACGGCGTTCGATTTGACCCTAACACTGAGATCACAATCACCAGCGGCGCCACTCAAGCGATCCTCTCAGCGATTCTCGCGGTGGTGCGTCAAGGCGATGAGGTGATCGTCCTCGAGCCGTGCTACGACAGCTACGCACCAAATGTGCTTCTCGCCGGGGGGACGCCTGTTCCGGTGAGCCTAAAGCGCGGCACGTTCGAGCCCGATTTCGACGCCATCACAGCCGCGCTCAGCCCCAAAACACGTGCAATCATCGTAAACACGCCGCACAATCCGAGCGGCCGTACATGGTCAGATGCGCACTGGAATCGGCTCGCCGATGCGATTGAAAACCGAGAGATTTTTGTGTTCTCAGACGAAGTCTACGAACACATGGTGTTTGATGGAAAGGCGCATCGCAGCGCTGTGTGCGACCCGCGATTGCGAGATCGCACCTTCGTGATTTCATCGTTTGGAAAAACGTTTCACGTGACGGGCTGGAAGATTGGCACGGTGTGCGCGCCTGCGGCGTTGACCAGCGAATTTCGCAAGGTGCATCAATACACGGTGTTTACAGCAAATAGCGCGATGCAACAGGGCATTGCGATGTACTTGAATGACGCTTCGCCGTATCTGAACCTGCCATCGTTTTATCAAGCGAAGCGCGATCTGTTTACGCAAGCGCTCTCGCTCACGCCACTCGATCCGCTTGCGTGTGAAGGCAGCTATTTCGTTTGCGCAAGCTACGAAAATGTCGCTGCCATTCGTGACCTGACGGAGCGCGAGGCCTGTGAATGGATGACTCGCGAGATCGGCGTCACGCCCATTCCGGTGAGCGCGTTTTACTCATCGCCCACCGAGCAAAAAATCATCCGGTTTTGTTTCGCAAAGCGCGATGCAACGCTCAATGAGGCAGCGGACCGGCTCCGCAAGCTTTGATATAACTTATAGGGTTAAAGCCACTATCAATTGGGCGATATAACCGTTTAGTGCAATCGTCAATAAGTAATCTTATCC
>JAAFIS010000013.1 GCA_013298695.1 Betaproteobacteria bacterium | reverse complement strand
CCAAGTTTTGCGATATTTTCAGGACGCCAGCGTCCGTCGTAGCGGGGTTTTTCGTTGTTTGCTTTCTGCGTTTCGCGCAGCGCATCAAGTTCTTCAACACTCATGTAGCAGTGATACGCGCGACCATCCGCAAGCATTTGTGCGACGACTTCGCGATAGCGATCCATGCGCTGCATTTGAAAAAACGGGCCTTCGTCGATATCGAGCCCGAGCCACTTCATGTCGCGCAAAATGCCCTCAGCGCTTGAATCAGATGAGCGCTCTAGATCAGTGTCTTCGATGCGAAGAATGAATTGGCCTTTATGGTGGCGCGCGTAGGCCCAGGCAAAGAGCGCGGTGCGAATATTGCCTAAATGAAGCGTGCCGGTGGGCGAAGGGGCGAAGCGGGTGCGGATCACGGTGAGGTTTCTTTTTGGTTTGAGATTCGATTTTACGTGGCTATTGCCAGTATCAATTTTCCCGATATCCGGCACGACGGGGGCACGCTTGCGCGCGAATGCATGGCAAGTCTGATAAATCATTGAGCAAAGTTGTCGCGATACGTCTTTCGCGCGCAAGCGCGCTCCCACAAACATGCATGCGAGTCGTACGACCCTCGCTTCTACAATACGTTAATGAATCCAGCTCTTTTGTTCGTAATTTTTATTGTCGTTCTTGCGGTGCTCGTCACTTGGTGGCTGCTTCGTGCGTTGAAACGTGATCGATTGCGCGACACCCCCAACACCCGCGCAACCAACGTCGAAGCGTTGCGTATCGAGCGCGCGGAGCTGGAGCGCGATCAGAAACTTGGCTTGATGAACGAGGCCTCTTTCAATGAAGCAATGCGCGAACTTGAAGTCCGCGTGCTGCGCGAAAGCGAGTTGGATCGGGCAACACCACACGTCAAGGCTGGAGCGAGATCGATGTTTGCCACCGCATCATTTGCAACGCTTTTTCCGCTCGCCGCGATTGGCATGTATTTTTTGCTGGGCGCACCGCACGCCGTTATCCCCGAAGTTGTTCGTCCCGAGGCTGCGAAGCAAGAGTCGCAGATGGAAGAGCTGTTTCGAGTGGCAGAGGAAAAACTGAAAGCGCAGCCTGATGATGCGAAAGGTTGGTATTTGCTTGCTCGCGCCAAAGCGTCGTTGGGGCGCTTTGACGACGCAATGAAAGATTACGCGACCCTTTTGAAACTCACGCCGAATGACGCCGACGCATGGGCCGATTACGCAGATGCCGCCGCGGGCGCAGCGGAAGGAAAGATGGCGGGCAAGCCGCTGGAGCTGGTCAACAAAGCGCTTGCGATTGACGCGAAGCAGCCGAAGGCGCTGCTGCTGCGCGGCACCCACGAAATGCAAATCAACGACCTTAACGCGGCGGAGAAATCCTTCACTGCGGCGAAGAGCGTTTCTGATCCACAAACTGGCTTTGCGCAGATCGCCGAAAACGCGCTCAAGGATATTGCTGTGCGCCGAGCTGGAGCTGGCCCCGGCGCAACGGTCGCTTCAGGAGGCGCGCAAGCAGCGACGGCTTCATCGTCTGCGAGCGCTGCGGCTGCGCCAACGCTGATCTCCGTGAAGCTTGCCCTATCAGACGAGGCGATGAAGGCCGCAGCTAGCACGAAAGACGCCGCAATTTTTGTGATCATCCGTGCGGCTGACGCGCCAACCGGACCGCCGCTCGCGGTGAAGAAGATTGCGCCGAACGCCGCTTCGAGCCCGGTTGAATTTAGCGCGAGTGATGCGATGATCGGCGGCGCCGGACTCTCGCCAGGGCGTGACGTGGCAATGGAAGCAAGGCTTTCGCTGTCGGGCCAACCACGCGCGCAGGCGGGCGACTTTTCGAGCGGACGCAGCACCTTCGCGCTCAACAGCGATGGGAAAGTGGTCGCCAAATCGATCACCATTTTTGAAAAAATGGCGCAGTAGCTCAGGGGTAAAACGCCCCATCTTAATGGGCGGTAACTCGCGAAAGCCTTACAATCAATAAGCGCAATATTTAGGCACGCAGCCCAATTAAATTGGGGATACGTCGATACTCTTGGATGCGGACTGAGCTGAAATGCAGGTGACGCGTTCAACGCCCGCTAGTTTCGCGATCAAATCGTGTTGTGTGCGTCCACGCCCAGCGTTGAGTTCAATCTAGCTCGAAAATGATCGGTACGCTTACCCACATCGCCTCAGCAACACCGTTGCGTGTGCCGGGTACGAACTTCCATTTTGCGACCGTGTCTCGCGCGA
The DNA here is from genome assembly GCA_013298695.1 of Betaproteobacteria bacterium. Taxonomy (GTDB): domain Bacteria; phylum Pseudomonadota; class Gammaproteobacteria; order Burkholderiales; family Casimicrobiaceae; genus Casimicrobium. Next base: position 106,433 of record JAAFIS010000013.1, on the reverse strand, counting down.
TTTCGTCAAGACGCGAAAAACCACAACTCTGTTTGATTTCCACCAATTGCGCGGCGCCTGACGCGCTGACGAAAACACGCAAGACCACCGTTCCTTGCTCGCGCATTCGCTTACTTTGCGCCGGGTACGGCGGCGGCGGATTGTTCAAATAATCTGCGTTCGACGACGGAAGTTCGACGCGAGGCGCAGGCACAACGGCGGGTTTGATCGGTGGAGACGACGGTGAAACATTTACCTCCATCGCTGATGTCGAAGGTGTTGTAGTTGCCCGCTCTGTGCTTGCGGAATTGAGGTTAGTCGCCACGACCGGATTCGCAAGCGACTGTGTTTCTAGCGCTAGTGCAGGCAAATCAATTGTTGGGTTCTCCGCCTTTTGCGGTGGCGGCGTGTGTCTCGTAGGCTCCGTGCGATCAATCGATTTCCGCTCGACCGCAGGCTTGGAGATCGGCTCCGCAACTGGCAGCTCGATTGCAATGAGTTCGGCTGTAATGACGTTCATCACTGCCTGTTGAACGGTATCGCGCGACAACGCGTACAGCGCGAGCGCATGCAACACAGCAATTGCCAAAAGCTTAACCGCGCTTTGCACTGAAGTTGAGCGCCGCTGCCCAGCAAACACCTTGCTTCGCTGGGATCGTTCAGCAAGATCTTCATGAATGCTTGCTTCGCGATTCGCACCGCGTGCGATCTCGGGACAACCGTAGTAACCCGCTGCTAGCGTGTTCATGTGTTGCTCCACATGCGCAGTAAATTGTGATACGTACCAGTTAACGAAACCGCATGGCTGTCTTCTCCGTTGGTGTCGCGTAAGCTCATGATTGTTTGATCGAGCTCAAACAGCAGTTGCCGCCGATCATCCTCACGCACCATGCTTTCGATCCAGAAAAAACATGCGAGTCGCTGCCCGCGCGTCACCGGCGCGACACGATGCACGCTGGTTCCGGGATAAATGATTGCGTCGCCTGCCGCTAACTTCACATGACGTTCGAACTGTCCTTCGCAAATGATGAGTTCGCCACCGTCGTAGCTCTCAGGTGGCGCGAGAAACAAGGTGCATGAAATGTCGGTTCGCACGCGAAGCCCCGTATCCGGAGCGAAGCGGATAGCGTTGTCTACATGCGCGCCAAACGAATTCGTTTCGCCAGAGTAGCGGTTCACGCGCGGCGGAAACACGCGGCGCGGCAAGGTCGCAGAAAAAAATTGCGGGTGCACATCCAACCCCGCGAGCACTTGCTTTCGAATCGCGATCATCGCTTGCGAATCGTGAGGCAATTGCTCATTGTTTTTCACTGCATACGCCTGTCGCCCAGCACTTTCGCGCCCCGCGCTCCATGGCGCGTCGTTGAGCGTATCTAAGATGGTTGCAATGCCAGTTTGATCCAGCACATTCTTTAGATGAAAGATCATGACATCAAAACGCCGCCGTGAGATTAACCTGCAGCAAGCGGCCCGCGCCTGGAATGTAGTGACCGCGATAGAGCGAATCAGCGTAGAGCTTGTTGGTCGCGTTTGTCAGGTTGCCGCGGAGCGTGAACCGCTCGTCGATTTTGTATTCTGCCATGAGATCAAGCGTTGCGTAGCTCGGCGCGTTCCATGCTGGCGCGGTGACGTCTGCGGGCGCTTGTTGGCTTCGGAAATTCAAGCCCGCACCGGTTCTCAATTTCGCATTCCATTGATACGTCGCCCAAACGCTTCCGCTGTGTTTCGGCGAAAGACCCGGGCGATCTCCGACGCGATTGCCGACCGTGGTGACGGTTGACGCTGCAACGTCGACACGCGCGATGGGCATCCACATGTAGGACAGGTAGAGCTCCCACGCGCTCGCAATTCGGCCACTGAGATCAAGCTCAACGCCAGCGGTGTGCCGCTTGCCCGAAAGCAAAAGGCGAGTTGCAGCGGTGTCGGGATCGGTGTTGCGCTCGTTTCTCTTTTCCGAGCGAAAAATTGCAAGGCGGGTGGAGAACTGTTTGTTTGCCGAGTCAATTTTCGCGCCCAACTCAAAGTTCACGCTGCTCTCGGGCGGTGTGTTTGCAGAGAGCGCGTTATATGAATACGTATCGCCAGAGGTATTAAACGACGTGCCGTACGAGAAATGAAACGACTGCAACTCGTTGGGCTGGTAGAGAACGCCCACGCGCTGGCTTAATTCGGATATCTTTTGGGTGTAGTTCGTAGCCGTGGTCGGCTCAGGTTTATCAGCGGGAATCGCATACTGGTTGTAGCGACCGTTCATGCGGTCCCAGCGCAATCCAGCGATAACTTTCCAGGCGGGACTGAGCTCCAGAGTGTTCTGCGCGTAAACGCCAATCGCTTCGCTGGTGAAATCGTTAGCGATTCGCAACACGCGCGACGCCTCATTGATCGTTGCGCCGTCAAATGGAGTACCCGCGGTTGTGATCGGCTTCACGAGCGTAACGCCACCCTGTGCGGCGCTGCGTGCCGCAAACACCTCTCGCTGGTCGCGGCTGGCCTCGACGCCTGCCAACATAAAGTGTTTCAGCCCGAACGCAGAGAACTTGCTGCTTAGATCAGATTGAATCTGCGTTGTATCTAAGTTCTGCACTTTCAAATTGGTGCCGCGAGTGAACGGCGTTGCCTCGTTAAAAGTGGCGAGATCCGCGAACGGGACGCCAGGAGTGGACGGCGTGGCTAGCGCCGCAAATCGAATAGCACTCGCGCGTTGATCTCGTTCATAGACCCCGCGCCGGATCTGCGTCTTCACTTCGGAGTCAGAAGAGAATCGATGGATATGCGCCAGCGTTCCGATCGTCGCTTTGCCCGCACTGTAGTCGGTTGCGAGGCCGTAGTAAGCGTCTGGGCGCAGAGTTGGGATGATCGTATTGCTTGCAGACGAATCGGTTTTTAGTGGTCGAATCCACGGCAGCCCGTAGTTCATGCCGTTCTGATTGTCCAAGTAATAAACGCTTGCCAGAAACTCGTCAGCTGTACCAATTCCGTAGCGAAACGCACCGGCGACGCCTTGTTTGTCGATCGCGCTACCCGCGCCGTTGTTGTCGGCCTTGGTGTGCATTGCGACGAGCCTGAATGCGGCGTCCTCAGTGGTTTGTTGATTGAGGTCTGCGACCACGCGGCGATAGTTGTGGTTGCCCAGCGTCAAGGACACCTCGCGCTCAGTAACGTTGTGCGGCTGTTTGCTGACTTGATTGACAACGCCGCCGGTTGAGCCGCGCCCGAACAGCATGGAGGCAGAACCGCGCAGAATGTCAGCGCGATCTAAATTGAAGGTGTCGCGGTCGTAAAACGCAGCGTCGCGCATGCCGTCCAAAAATATGTCGCCAGTCGTCGCGAGTGAGAAACCGCGCAAGCGAATGTCTTCCTCGCCGCCTTCCGCTGCGAGAAACGTCGCACCTGCGGCGCTGTGCAACACATCGCGCAGGGTGTCTAGATTTCTGTCGTCGATCAGTTTTTCGGTGACGACAGTCAGCGACTGCGGGATGTCGCGGATCGGTTGATTGCCTTTGCCGATCGTTGTCGTTGTCGCGCGAACGGCATCTTTACCCAGCTGAGCCTCCGCCGCCTCCTTAACCACGATCGGCTTTAGCGCGACCTCTTCTTTCTGCGGCGTAGCCAACGGTTGGGAAGCCGGCTGGGGTGTCGTTGATGATTGCGGAGCGGAGGGTTGTGCGCTGAGCGATGTTGCGCAGGCACCGATCACTGCCGCAGCGATCAGGTGACGTTGAAATCGAGGTGCTGTGCGCGGCGTTTGAGGCGCGGGAGGCGGCGTATTGATAGGCGTTTGCAATGAGGGAGCGGTTGATGTCATGTTGCAGCTTGATTCGAGGAAATTTCAAACAGCGCAACTATATCGCAAATGCGAGTCATTCGCATTCACATTCGTAAATCAGTGACGACCATGATCTAACGCCGAGCTCGCGGCAGCTCGCAGTGACAAATCGGATCGAATGGCCGACTGCACGCGTGCGAGACGAGCAGCCGCTTATCCACTACAAAATCGGTTTTATTGGGTAACACGCATCGCTTAAGCATTTTCCGAGCAATAGCTTAATCGCGTCAAAGCCTTTACGAAATGGCGCTTTGTGGCTTTTCTTTAGCCTTACGCGGCAACGTCCTATTCGGTGCACTCGAGACCTTAGTCCGCACCAAAACAAGGCAACAAACCGTAGATGCGCCGCAATTTTGTGCATTCGTGAACGTCGAAGGCGCAGCGTTGTGCGAACCCGGAAGCCGCTGCCGGTTAGATCGGTGCGTATTTCTGCGCTATTCGCTGCAATCTGGAGCGGTTAGCATTGACGATGACTGCGGGAATGCGCGCTCCGATTTCTCAAGGGCGATGGCATGGTTTCTGCAACTAGCAGGCGCTTGACGTGTGCCGTTTCGTTCGTCTGGATAGCATCTAGACGCACCCTGAAACCGTCGCTGCCGCATTTCAGTTTTACGTCCGTTCTAAAAAACTTCCAGGAGATATCGCTATGGCCACCGGTGCCGACGTCCTCAAAAAGATCAAAGATTCCGAAGCCAAGTTCGTTGACTTGCGCTTCACCGATTTCCGCGGCAAAGAACAACATGTTCAGGTGCCACAGGAAATGTTCGATGCGTCGAAATTTACCGAAGGCCATGCGTTTGACGGTTCATCGATTGCGGGTTGGAAAGGCATCGAAGCCTCCGACATGTTGCTGATGCCGGACCCGTCCACCGCAGTGATCGATCCGTTTATTGAAGAGACAACGCTCAACATCACCTGCGACGTGATCGAACCCTCCACCGGCAAGGGCTACGACCGCGACCCGCGCTCGCTTGCTAAGCGCGCCGAGGCCTATCTCAAAACTTCAGGTGTCGGCGACACCGCGTACTTCGGTCCTGAACCAGAGTTCTTCATTTTCGATTCGGTGGAATGGAAAGTGGACATGAGCGGTTCGTACTGCAAAATCTTCTCGGAAGAGGCTGCATGGGAAACCGATGCGAAACACGAGGGCGGCAACAAAGGCCATCGCCCAACGGTGAAAGGCGGCTACTTCCCCGTGCCTCCGGTCGATCAACTGCAAGACCTTCGCAACGCGATGGTGCTCGCCGTGCAAGAAATGGGCGTACCTGTTGAGGTGTTCCACCACGAAGTGGCAAATGCTGGGCAGTGTGAAATTGGCACCAAATTCAGCTCGCTCGTGCAACGTGCCGATTGGACGCAAACCTTGAAGTATGCGATCTGGAATACCGCAGCGATGTATGGCAAAACGGCGACGTTCATGCCAAAACCTATCGTTGGCGACAACGGCTCAGGCATGCACGTGCATCAGTCCGTGTGGAAAGACGGCAAGAACCTCTTCGCTGGCAACGGTTATGCGGGCCTATCGGAGACTGCGCTGTACTACATCGGTGGCATCATCAAGCACGCACGTGCATTGAACGCGATTACCAATCCTGGAACGAACTCGTACAAGCGATTGGTTCCAGGCTTTGAGGCACCGGTGAAATTGGCGTACTCTGCGCGCAACCGCTCGGCATCAATTCGTATTCCGTACGTACAGTCTGACAAAGCACGCCGCATCGAAGTGCGCTTCCCAGATCCAATGGCCAACAGCTACTTGGCATTTGCTGCGATGCTCATGGCAGGTCTCGACGGTATCCAGAACAAGATCCATCCTGGTGAGCCTTCGGACAAAAACCTCTACGACTTGTCGCCAGAGGAAGATGCGAAGATCCCAACGGTGTGTTCATCGCTTGATCAGGCGCTTGAATACCTGGACAAAGATCGCGAATTCTTGACCCGCGGCGGCGTATTTAGCGATGACATGATCGACGCGTACATCGCGCTCAAGATGGAAGAAGTCACGCGTTTCCGCATGACCACCCATCCGCTTGAATACGACATGTATTACTCAATGTAGTCCTGACGGAGACACGAAAAAGCGCGGTTTTCCGCGCTTTTTTCTTTTCTGCAACACCATTTGGTCGATCAGGAGGAACCTGGTTGCTTTGTCTACGTCCAACCCTCAGAATCCACCTCCCACCTCAAAAACGCCATATGGTTTCATCCAAGGGCGCTCTCGACTCCGGTTAGACGAGCGCAAGTGGTTGTTTTCAATGACAGATTTGTATGAAGTTAATCAGTAGTTTCGCAGCAACTCTCGCCTCTATCGCCCTAGTTAATTGGGCGGGAGCACAAATTTATAAATACGTCGATCCGGCCACAGGTGCGGTTGAATACACCAATCAACCGAGGAAAGGCGCGAAAAAGATGGAGCTCGACGGCACGCTCTCGGAAATCGCTACGGGCAACACCGGGAAAAAGTCGCCCTCACAAGGTCGCACGGTAAACGTTAGTGCAAACAGCACCGCAAACAACAACCCGGGTATCGCAGTCGACCCTTCGACACAAAAAACGCGTGACGGCACTCGCCAAAGAATTTTGGCTGACGAGTTGGTGATTGAAGAGAAGGCGCTCCAAGAGATTCGCGCACAAATGAACAACGGACGTCCGCTGCCGATGGCAGATGAATCGGTGGGATCTGCAAAATACATTGACCGCGTCAAACAACTAGAAAAAACGCAGCGCCATCACGAGCGAAACATTGCCGCTCTCAAAAAAGAAATCGAGCTGGCTCGTCTCTAGGCAAGCAAGGCGACGCGGTTTGCGCCGATAAAACGGCGCTTGCACGCGCAAGCTTTGACGAGCGTGTTCTGCACGCGACAAAGTTTTTGTTCGAGAATCGCGCTGCATTAGTGTGACCAATCTGCGCAGCTTGCATCAAGTCGACCGGCGTCAGTGAGCTAATCGCGACCAGCGCTCGCGCCGTCACGCGAGAGATGTAAAAGGTGGTTCGCACCCGCTGGCGTCATTCTTGCTAAAACTGCTCTATGACGGTAGGCATCGACATCGGCGGACTTGAACTCATCACTACTGCAGTGTTGATGTTGAGCGCTGAGCGAGCGATTGTGTACGCGAACCCCGCCGCTGAGCATCTGCTCGCGCTTTCGAAGCGCCAATTGGTCGGCCTGACATTGCCGCAATTGTTTCGCGATAGCGAACGGATCAGCCCCGCAATCGATTTGGCCGCGCAGCATGGCGCGAGCTACACAGAGCATGAGATAGAACTGCACCTCGTGGGGAAAGTAAACGGCGCGTCGCGACTGGTGATTAACTGCACCGCGAGCTGGCTTGACAACCATGCAGCAAACAAAACCGCCGCGCAATTGTTGTTAGAACTTCGCCCGATTGATCAAGAACTCAAAGTCGCGCGTGAAGCACGGGTTGCCGAACAAAATCAAGCCAATCGCGAACTGGTGAGAAATCTCGCGCACGAAATTAAGAATCCACTGGGCGGGTTGCGCGGCGCGGCACAGCTGTTGCAACATGAGCTGTCATCTCCTCAGCTAGTCGAATACACCCAAGTCATCATTTCCGAAGCGGATCGACTGCAAAGCTTGGTCAACCGATTGCTCACGCCGCACAAGCTGCCGCGCTTTGTGGGAACGGATATCCACGTCGTTCTCGATCGAGTTCGTCAGTTGATGCAAAACGAGTTCGGTCGCACCCATGCTATTGATGCAGATTTTGATGTGAGCCTGCCGCAAGTCGAAATTGATAGCGAGCAGATTACGCAAGTACTGCTCAACATCGCACGCAACGCATGTCAATCGAGCGCCGAATCGGCAAGCCCCTCGGTGACGCTTCGCACCCGCGTCGCTCGACAGATTGTCCTTGCGCGCAGGCGTCATCGGATGGCCCTTGAGATCGCGATCATCGACAACGGCAGCGGCATCTTGCCGGAACATCGGGATCGAATTTTTTTTCCGCTTTTCACGACGCGTACTGAGGGCACAGGATCGGGTCTTGGTCTCTCCATCGCGCAAACATTTATCTCGCAACATTTCGGCAGCATCGAAGTCGAAAGCGAACCCGGACACACCGTGTTTCGCGTGTTGTTACCCTTCACCCACCCCACTGATCACGTAAACGCTGGAACCGCCGTATGAGTTTTGTTTGGATCGTTGACGATGATCGCTCTATTCGCTGGGTGCTTGAAAAAGCCCTGGATCGCGAGGGCATCGCTCATCGCAGTTTTGAATCTGCCGCCGAGGTGCGCATCGCGCTTGAGCAAGAAACGCCCGCGCTGCTGGTGAGCGATGTGCGGATGCCCGGCGAATCAGGTTTGTCGCTTTTAAAATGGGTGAAAGAGACGCAGCCGACGCTGCCGGTCATCATCATGACCGCCTACTCCGACCTCGACACCGCCGTGCAAGCGTTTCAAGGTGGAGCGTTTGAATACTTGCCGAAACCCTTCGATGTTGAGCAAGCTGTTGCGTTGATTCGTCGCGCCATGAGCACACATACTCCACCCGAAGGTGCAGCTGCTGAGCCAGCGAAAGCAAGCCCACAAGAGCAGCGCGAGATGCTCGGTAAGGCGGCAGCGATGCAAGACGTGTTTCGCGCAATCGGGCGACTCAGCACCTCAAACGTTACCGTGCTCATCACGGGCGAATCGGGCACTGGAAAAGAACTCGTCGCGCGGGCGCTACACGAACACAGCCCGCGCAACGGCAAGCCATTCATCGCAATCAACACGGCCGCGATTCCGAAAGACTTGTTGGAAAGCGAACTCTTCGGTCATGAGCGCGGCTCGTTTACTGGCGCAGCGGCAACGCGCCAGGGTCGGTTCCAACAAGCCGAAGGCGGTACCCTCTTCCTGGACGAAATCGGCGACATGCCTGCAGACCTGCAAGTGCGGCTGCTGCGAGTGTTGCAAGACGGTGAGTACTACCGAGTCGGTGGTCAAGCGCCCATGAAATCGAACGTGCGCATCATTGCAGCAACCCACCAAAATTTAGATGAGCGAGTGAAGCAAGGTCTGTTTCGCGAGGATTTGCTACACCGCCTAAATGTTGTACGCCTGCGCCTGCCACCGCTTCGCGAACGACGCGACGATATTCCGCTGTTGATGAAGTATTTCCTTGGCAAAAGTGCGCAAACGTTAGGCGGCGACGTCAAGAGCTTGACGTTGAAAGCGATGGATCGCATTCAAGCGTTCGCGTTTCCCGGCAATGTTCGTCAACTCGAAAACATCTGCCACTGGATTACCGTGATGGCACCCGGTCAAACTGTGGACGTCGGAGATTTGCCGCCCGAAGTGCAGTTTGCAGCACCACGCGAAGCCAGCGCCGCACCGCCGTCGCCTGCGCCCAGCGCGATGCCCGCGGCAACGACGTCGGTAGAGACGTCCCACGCTGCAACGAGCGCTTCGGCGGCTGCCCCAAGTGCCGACGCGTGGTCTGCAAGCGTGCACTCGGTCGCGAGCGAGCCGCAAAATTCAGGCGCTGGCGCCGCTGAATCGCTCGCACCGCCAACATGGCGGGATGCACTCTCTAAATCCCTTGCGGAAGCTATCCGCGCTAACGAATCAACGCCAGGCGAGCGCTTAACCAAAGAGTTTGAAGAGACGCTGATTCGCACAGCGCTCAACGAAACCAAAGGACGACGAATTGAAGCCAGCGTATGGCTCGGATGGGGACGCAACACTTTAACGCGCAAAATTCACGAGTTGGGCTTAGATGAGAAAGTGTAGAGCGCGCTGCAATCACGAAAATCAGTACAAATCGCGACAAAAGGGCGTTTTTCGCCGATAAAATCTGCGAATAAGGCGCATTCGCGCCACCAAAAGGAGGGGTTCGGATGTCGCGCGTGTTCCGTAAAACGGCACTAGGAATTGAGACGTTTGCTCGTCAGGATGGGAGTTTGAGTCACGCACATCGCGCGCTGCTGGTTTTGATCGACGGCAAGCGCAACGCGTCTCAGCTTCGCAAATTCGGCGCATCCTTTGGCAACGTCAACGCACTAATCGCCGAGCTATACAACACCGGGCTCATCGAACTCGATCCCGCCTATATTCAAAAGATGGCGGCAATCCAAAAAGAGATCAGTGCCGACATGGCGCAACTACCGTCCGCGTTGGTCGTGGAAACCGTGGTGGCAGGCCAAGCGCAGCGTGCAACTGCTGATCCGATTTCGATTGCGTCGAGTTACGGGCCGAGCACTCGTTCGGGCCCGGTAACGCGATCCGGGCCGCCCACGGTGTCTTCGAATGCGAAGCGCGACCTGCGAGAGCTCGCGATGCTTGGCGAGCCCGATCCCGTTACAAGATCTGCGCTCACCGGTTTGACGCTCACACCACTGGAAAGCGGCGCACAATCCGTTGCCCCGAACGTCACCGAACAAACGCTGTCGGATGCAAAGAAAACGGCCGTCCGACTCGTGTTTGAAGCGCTCGGAAATTCGGGAACGCCGCTCTGTTTCGCGTTCGACAAGACCGACTCGGCGAAACGTTTGCTTGAAGTCGTAGAGATTGCCGCTAGCACGCTGCGCGACATGAAAGGCGCGGCGGTTGCGGCTGAGTTCCGGCGCGCGATCAATGAAGTGTTAGCGCGGTAACGAAGTACTTATTTTTAGGCTATAACGCCGTAAGCGCGATTTTAATGGGCGATCATTCGATTTTTGATTGATCTTGATTAGTCGCCTAAACTTGGGCACGTCCTCTAAGAATTTGAGCGCATACGGCTAGAGTTGCGGGCGAAGGTGAACCGCCATGACGATCAATTGCTGGCAAGCGTTAACCCATCTCTTTCTTATTGATTCGTATCGTTTTCTTGCGCAGCGTTAGTCGTTGCAAATCTTGGCCAGATAATTTCAATGGTTTGCGCGCGGTGGCCACAGCGTGGACGTGAAGCTCCGTAAGTGCGATCACATGGCTAAACCGGATCCGGACGAGATCCGCTAACGCGCTTACTTGAAGGAGAACTCGCATGCTCGATCACATGACCTTCCGCGTTCGCGATCTCGCGGCGACGAAAAAACTATACGCAGCAGCGCTCGCGCCTCTCGGCTACAAAGTTGCGCACGAGTTTGAGTTCGATGGGCAAGCCATGTTTGGTATGTCGTGCCAAAACGCGGACGGTGTTGACGTAACCGACACCTGGTTCATAAGTGGCGAGTCTGCGTATAGCGAACCGACTACGCGGGGATGTCATCTTTGCTGGAGAGCGCCCGATCGCGCTGCGATAAAGGCGTTTTACGATGCGGCGCTTGCCAACGGAGCAAAAGACAACGGCGCGCCGGGGCTGCGCTCACACTACCACTCGAATTACTATGGTGCGTTTGTAATCGACCTAGACGGCAACAACATCGAAGCCGTGACCCACGCGCCTGAATGAATCGGCGTCGCGGCTATTTCGGCGCGATGGTCACGTGCTGTGTGAGCACGTCGAACGGCGTCTTCGGGTCGCCACGCAGACTTTCAGTGACGAAGTAGTCATTCCAGCCGTTGTCGTTCAAGATCGAGAGATACTGATCACTCATATCGCGCCGCGGAAACCGCCATACGCAGAAAAATTTCCACTGCGCTGTGCTCGTCGTGTCATCGTTATGACACCAGGCGATCGACTCTGCGTCGCCGCCGAGTCTGAGCCGCGTCGCCGCGCTCACTTTGCTCAAGTAAGCGGTACGGGCAGCTGCGCCCATCGCAAACCACTTTTCAGTGGGCTTCCACATGCCAATAAAAATCTGCATCGTTGACCTGAAAAAAACTTAAAGTCCCCGGGCTTTTCATAATTTTATTTTATGCGCGTTCAGCGCGTCAGTTAACTGCGAACTACGATACCGACAAAAAATCCGTCCAGCATAAAGCGCACAATTTCATCATCGCTATAGGTGCGCCCACGTTGCATGTACTCAAGCGTCGGATCACACGTTCGTGCGTAGATCGCAGTGACGACGTAATCAGTTGGCAGCTCGGCAGAAATAGCGTTGTCGTTCTTTGCTTCATCCACGAGCAACGAGAGTGCGGCGTTAAGTGACAACAGCGACGCCAGGTAGGGCTCGTCAGTCATCAAACTTTGCTCGAGCGTGCTGCTGGTGGACGGTAAATGAGGAATGCCGCCCTTCAAGCGCTCGCGCAGCGCCCATTCCAGCATGTCGCGAAGTTTTTCAAACGCCGACTTATTCGCAGGAAGCGCCGCGAGCTGAGCCACCGTTCGATCAAACAACCTCACCATTGTGCGTGCGGCGAGTTTTTCTTTGGAGACGAAGTGTTTGTAAAGGCTCGCCTTAGCAATGCCCACTTCCGCGGCAACGTCGTCCATCGTCATAGCGTCGTAGCCGTACTTGCCCAGCAGAACGTGCGCTACGTCGAGGATCGCTTCCTCGCGCATTTGCAGTTGACGAACTCGATAAGGAGTAACCATAAGTTGACAAATTTTAATCTAAAGTCATAATTTGAACTTATAAGTTCAAATTATGACCGTAGGTATATTTCCTGACTAACAAATACGCAATTTTGCAGAGTGAATCAGGTTGTTGTTCAAAATCAAGGAGTTACCTATGTTTTCACGCTTCCTCAAATACGCGACTGCCGCGCTGTCGGTGAGCTTTTTGGCAGCCTGCGGCTCGGACGACCACGAACCCGCTCCGCCGCCTCCCGCCGCGCCGAAGTCGATCGTCGCGACCGCACAAGGCGTTGCTGATCTATCCTCGCTCGTCGCCGCAGTGCAATTCGCGAGCAACAACAATGATTTGGTGACGTTACTCGATAGCCCGGGCACACTCACTGTGTTCGCGCCTTCTAACGCGGCTTTTGACAATTTAGCAAAGGCGTTAACGGGCAACACCAACGCGCGTGTAGCTGACATTTTGGTGCCGGCGAATAAAGAGCTCGTGCGCACCGTCCTCCAGTATCACGTGTTGACGTCGACCGTTCGCGCGGCCAACATTCCGTTTGGCAAAGCAATCACGCCAGCAGCAGGCGGCATTTTCAAAATTGACAACGTCGCAGGAAAACCGGTGATTACCGACGGCCGCAATCAAAAAGCAAACATTACCGCGACCGATATCGTCGCCTCCAATGGCGTCGTGCACTTGATCGACAAAGTGCTGTTGCCAGCTGACAAAACTATCGTGCAAACCGCGATTGCATCAGCACCTGAATTTACGAGCCTCCGAGCCGCGTTGGAATTCGCCAGCAACAACGCCGATCTGGTGACAACGCTCAACGGTGCGGGCGCATTTACCGTGTTTGCACCTACCAACGCAGCGTTTGATGCGCTAGCGAAAGAACTTACTGGCAATGCAAACGCAACAGCCACCGACATCCTCGTTCCCACCAATAAAGAGCTCGTACGCAACATCCTGCTGTATCACGTGTTGAGCACGCGCGTTCTCGCCGCCGATGTACCAACCGCAGCGACAACGATCCAGCCGTTGCTCGCAGGCAAAACGTTTTCGATCATCGCGAATGCCTCTGGCGTAACGATCACCGACGCTCGAAACCGCACCGCGAAAGTGGTTGCGCCCGATGTGCTCACGAGCAACGGCGTTGTTCACGCGATTGACAAGGTCATCCTGCCTGCGCAGTAGCCCATCGCCGCAATTGAATAGCCGCGCGGACATACACTGCTCGCGCGGCTTTTTAACGAGCTACATCGCTATGTTGAGTTCTTTGCTAACGTTTATTCGATATGTTTTACGACCGTGTAGTACTTTGGCATTCACAGGTTTCATAGCTTCTGGATTGACTCACTCATCGATGATTGATTCGACGTCACCACGCGTGATTGACGCAACGAATGCGGTCATTGCAAACGCCGCAACGGCGAAAGAAAAAGCCATTCTTATCCACGATTTCGTTCGCGACGAAGTGAAGTTTGGCTTTTCCTCGCGCTTCTATGCTGATCGCGCGAGCGATGTGCTCGAGACGCGCGTCGGTTTTTGCAATACAAAAACAACGCTCTTCATAGCCATGCTACGCGTCGCGGGCATTGAAGCGCGACAGCGTTTCGTAAACATTGATAGCGCTATCGTTCGCGACTTCGTCGGTGTCAATACGAGCTACGTGGATCATTCGTACGCGGAGGTAAAGCTCGATGGGCGTTGGCTCAAAGTCGATAGCTATATCGTTGATCAAACGCTCGCAGATCGAGCCCGCGCTCGTTTGAAACGCGAAGGGAAAGTGATTGGCTTCGGCGTTCATCGCGACGGCACATCGATCTGGGATGGCGCGAACGATGCGTTCTCCCAATACGTGAATAACAACGCGCTAGCGACGTTGTCCACGAAAGATTACGGTGTGTTTGATGACGTGGCCGCGTTCTACGCGTCCGGTAACGGGGTGAATGAACTGCCTTGGTTAGGGCGGCTAGCATTTGGTTTTGTTTCACGCGCTGCGAACGAAAAAATTGATCGTGTCCGACGCGGGCTCTGAGTAACTTCACGGGGGTGCCGCGGTGACATTTTTTTCGCCCCTTAAAATGGGGTAATAATGAGCAAAATCCTTCTCTCTCTCCCCAAGAACGAACGCGTCGGCATCGCTTTTTCCGGCGGCCTTGACACTTCAGCCGCGATCGCCTGGATGCGGCATAAAGGCGCAATCCCCTACGCTTATACGGCAAACCTCGCACAACCCGATGAATCGGATTACGACGACATTCCTCGTCGTGCCAAGGTTTATGGGGCGGAGGGCGCGAGGCTTATTGATTGCCGCGATGCGCTCGTGCATGAAGGATTGATCGCGCTGCAATGTGGCGCGTTTCACATTTCTTCGGGCGGTCGCACGTACTTCAACACGACGCCGCTGGGTCGTGCAGTGACGGGCACGGTGCTCGTGAAAGCGATGCAAGAAGATGCCGTCAACATTTGGGGCGACGGCTCGACCTACAAAGGCAACGATATCGAGCGCTTTTATCGCTACGGCCTGCTTGCGAACCCGTCGCTCAAAATTTATAAGCCGTGGCTGGATCGCGATTTCGTCGCTGAACTCGGCGGCAGAAAAGAGATGAGCGAATGGCTCGTCGCCAACGGTTTTCCGTACAAGATGAGCACGGAAAAAGCGTATTCGACCGACTCGAATCTTTGGGGCGCAACACACGAAGCGAAAGAGCTTGAGTTCTTGAACAAAGGGCTTCGCATCGTGAACCCAATCATGTGCGTGAAGCATTGGGATCAAAGCGTTGAGGTCAAATCGGAAGAAGTGACGATTCGTTTTGAAGAAGGTTTTCCCGTTGCGATCAACGGCAAAACATTTGCTTCGCCGCTCGCGCTCGCGCTCGAAGCAAACGCCATCGGCGGGCGTCACGGCCTCGGCATTTCCGATCAAATCGAAAACCGCATCATCGAAGCGAAAAGCCGCGGCATTTACGAAGCGCCGGGCATGGCGCTCCTCTTCATCGCCTATGAGCGCTTGATCTCCGCGATTCACAACGAAGGCACGATTGATAACTACCGAACGCTCGGTCGCAAGCTCGGTCGCCAGCTCTACGAAGGTCGTTGGTTCGATCCGCAGAGTTTGATGCTACGCGACACCCTACAGAAATGGGTCGGTCGCGCGGTCACCGGCGAAGTCACACTAGAGCTGCGTCGCGGCGACGATTACACGATCCTCGACACCAGCGGCCCGCACCTCACCTATCACCCCGAACGCCTCTCGATGGAGCGCGTGGAAGCCGAAGCCTTCTCGCCGCTTGATCGCATCGGTCAATTGCAAATGCGCAATCTTGATATCGCTGATTCGCGTGAGAAGTTGGGCGTGTATGCGAAGACTGGAATGCTGGCGGATTCGAGGGGTGTGGCGGGGTTGTTGGAGTAGCCGAGTGCGGCCCGGATGGTCGCATTCGGGCTCCCCTCGTCCGACGTAGTCAGGCTTGATCGCTTCGCGATTTGAACTACGAAAACCCGGATGCGAGCATCCGGGCTACGAATAGCGATTTTTGTGTGTGACTGACCCATTGAATCCATCGTGAATTCGTGATGTAATACGCGCTGTATTACAAACTGGAGCACACCATGACGCTCACCGTTCGCACCGATCATCGCGTTGAAGAACAGCTCGCGACCTACGCGCTGCGCACCAATCAAACAAAGAGTGACGTGGTGAAGCAGGCGCTTTCGGAATTTCTGGAAAAGCACGCGAAGGAACCGCCGACGCCTTGGGATTTGTTGAAAGATCTGATCCCAACCGAAGCCCACCCAGCACTACCCAGCGATTTATCGTCGCGGCGCAAGGAATACTTGAGTGAATATCTCGAAGAAAAACACGCTCGTCGACGCCGGCCCGCTAGTCGCAACCTTTAGTAAAGGCGACAGCCACCATGCTGCGTCTGTCGCGTTCTTTGCGAGCGCTCGCGGCCAGTTGATAACGACTTGGCCGGTGATTGCGGAAGCTTGTCATTTGCTGCGCAGGGCACCCGCCGAACGAGTTAATCTTTTGCGCTGGGTCGAACGCGGTGGATTAACAACGTTCGATACGCTCGGTGATCACGTCGGCGGAGTCATTGCGCACATGGGAAAGTATGCGGATGTGCCGATGGACTTAGCAGATGCTTCACTCGTCATCGCGGCAATTGACACGGGAATTCGCGACATCGCGTCTACCGATAGCGATTTCGACGTTTATCGACTCCCCAATCGCGCGCGCTTGAACAATGTCTTGCTGCGAAAAACTTCATGACCCGCAAACCGCTCTCCTCCGGCAAACTCAAAAGCGCAGGCTACGACGAATCGTCGCGTGTAATGGAAATTGAGTTTAAGAACGGTGACGTGTTTGAGTACAAAGGCGTGTCGCGCGAGCTTTATCGGCAGCTGATGGTGTCACCCTCGCCGAGTTCGTTTTTCGAAGACAAAATTGATGAGCAATTTACGGCGCGTCGCATCCCGAAACAAGGTGGTGTCGGTGCAGACGACGCATTTGATGCCTTGTTTCGCGATCCTTGAGTTGCAGTGCCGTGAAAAAATATCGATGCGCTTCCGAAAGGCGTCAGTGAAGTAAATGCGCTTATGCACGCGTGAAAAGCATGTTTCACGAATACGACTTTGGTGCCGCTGAGCTTTTACGATTTGCCTCGCCAAAACTGCAATACGCTGCATGAGAAGAAATCAGCTTTTCGATGGCTAGCACGTTTAAGATGGGCTATCCTGCGACTAAGTGTAATTTTTGTTTTTATTAATTCTTGGCATTAAAGCCCAATTTAACCGCGCGTTTTTGGATTTTGCTGTTCTGCCGTAGAAACCGTGAATACGCAGTTCGCTGCTTGAACGCGACCGCACCCTGACGTGCCGAATGCGGCGAGCCGAAAGCAAATCGAAATAACTGCTTGCCTCCTTGGCGAACCTCCTGGCATCTGCGCGCGGCGAATGGATTGGCGCGTAGGTTTGGTGATGAATCGATAGACAACGCGTGCGAAACGCTCGGCCACCACTCACTCAAAACAAGGGTTAACCCTTGTTTTTTACCGTTGGCACTCAAATCGATGCGTCATCGGCGTAACAAAACGTAACCGAAGTGCACAGAAATGCCTAAAACCGCTTGCTAGTTCTTACAATCGCGCATCAGTGGGGTTTTTATGCAAATGGCATTTCGTTGGTTAGCAGTGGCGGCATTAGCCGCGTCTTTCTCGGCAACCGCGCAAGTCGCGAATTGTCCGTTTAACGTAGACGGAACCGGCACTCGAGCGGATTCGTTGCGCGATGGCGTTCAATTGATGCGCTACGCGCAGGGTCTGCGTGGGCGAGCTTTAGTGGAAGAAACCGCCGCGTCCGGCACTGACTTAGACGCGCTCGCGGCGACCGTTGCGCAGAACATCTCGTCTCGTGCGGCGCAACTCGATGTGAACGGTTCCGGCGCGTTTGACGTAGCTGATGCAACCGCCATCATGCGCGTACTGTTGGGTTACAACACCGGCGGCCTGTTACCGATCGCGAGCGCGGCGACCTCCGATCCAAGGGGTGCGGGGAAATTCGCGGTTCGCGACACTGACGCTGCCGTCAAGTTGTACTTGGATGGCGGATGCACCTCGAGTCCGGTCACTGAACAGCAAGCGGTTTCGCGATTCCTGACGCAAGCGACATTTGGTGCGAGCAAGAGCGACATCATCGCATTTCAATCGCTCGCACAGGATAGCGCGGTAACTGGTGACGCTGTAAAGAAGCGTGCCTCGACATGGATCAACGCGCAGATGACGTTGCCCATTGGCGCAACGCACTACGACTACATCAATACCCCGGTCAACGGTTGTGGTGATTTGTTCGATTGCCGCAATTCGAGCAACTATGCGCGTCATTCGTTTTGGCAACAAGCGCTGACTCGAAACGACCAGTTACGACAACGCATGGCATTTGCGTTGTCGCAAATATTCGTGGTCTCAACCAATAGCAACGTGAACAACCCATTTCAGCTCGCGGCCTACATGGACGTGATGCATAAAAATGCGTTTGGTAACTATCGCGATATCTTGGAAAACGTATCGCGATCGCCTGCGATGGGCGTCTATCTCAGCCATCTAAGAAACGACGGCGTTTCGGCGAACCCCAATGAAAACTACGCCCGCGAAGTGTTGCAGCTGTTTTCAGTCGGGCTCGTGCAACTCGATAACAATGGCCGACCGAAGTCGGGGAACATACCGACTTACGATGAAGAAACTATTCGCGCGTTCGCTCGTGTGTTCACCGGCCTGTCGTATGACGATCAGCGTACCGCTGCGCAGCGCTGCCCGAGCAACCCAAACGAAACTATTCCGAATTACGGTTGGAGCCCCACTTCAGGGTGTGCGGACGTGGGCTTCGAAACCAGCCGATACGATATGAGCGCCTTTGTGCGCTCGATGAGGATGTATGACGGCTACCACAGCGCGCTTGAAAAACGGCTGTTGCAATACGAGACGGCTTCCGCTGCCAGCCCCGATTCACGCTGCTCTGCAGCCAACATTGATGCGAACAAGGTGTTACCAGCAATCGCGCCCGAAGCCGGAATTACTCGTGGCACACGAGTGAGCAGAGCGACGGCAGATGCAATGATGTCACGTGCTATTGACAATATTTTTTGTCATCCAAACGTGGGTCCGTTTATCAGCGAACAGTTGATACGATTTTTCGTCACGAGCACACCTTCGCCAGAGTACGTGGCGCGAGTGACTGCGGTGTTTAACGACAGCAATGGCGCGGCTACTGGCGGTGTCCGTGGCGATTTCAAAGCGGTACTGCGCGCGATTTTGCTCGATGACGAAGCGATTGCGCCGATGACGCTCGCCGATGCAAGCCGCGAAAAATTCGGAAAACTGAAAGAGCCGATGATTCGGTTCGCATCCGTATTCAGAGCGTTTCCTCAGCCCAGCATTGCGGGCTTAACCGGGCGGCGACGGATTGATGGCGTAAACGGGTTCGAAAATGGGCTTGGACAGGGACCGTATCAAAGCCCCACGGTGTTTAACTTTTTCCACCCCGAGTTTTCGCCCCCGGGCCCTGTTTTTAATGCGAACGCGTTTGGCCCCGAGTTCGAAATCACAACTACTACCTCGATCGCTGGCACTCAAAACTTCATGGGCGATGTGGTGACCCGCAGGCCGCCAGCGGCTAGCGCGTATGTCGACTACGGAATTCGTTACCCAAGTGGCGGATCGTGCCAACTCGATCCTGCGGTCGCTGGCGGCGTCATCGTCAATGACTGCATTTTCATGAACATGTCGGACTTGCAGGCGATCGCACTTGATGCGAGCGCGATGATTGATTACGTGAATCTCGTGCTGATGGGGGGAAGGCTCCCGGAATCGGTGAAGGCAAGCTACGTGCAAGCGCTCAGTACGGCGTACCCCGTGCTCGACGATCCGGTGCGCAAGCGCGATCGTGTACGCGCGGCCATGTGGCTCGCAATACAGTCGCCCGAATTCCAAATCCAATACTAAATCGACGAGGCTTCCATGAATCACGACGAAAAAGCACGCCGAGACTTTTTACGAACCGCCACTTCGCTGGCAGTCGCAAGCGGACTGCCTACGCTTGACGCGCTTTCAAATGTTGCGTTCGCAGCGGGCGACGTAGGTACTGAAAGCATTGCAAGCGATTACAAAGCGATCGTTTGCGTATTCCTCTACGGTGCACAAGATTCACACAATGTGCTGATTCCTTACACCGATGCAGGCGGCGCTATTACTGAATACACGCGTTATGCCACCGCGCGCTCTAACAACAACGCGCCGCAAAACGAAGACTCAGGTAATCTTTCCTACCCGCGCGCCCGGCTTGCAAACACCGCGTTGCCTGCAACTACGGTGAACTCAATTTCCGCTTCTGTGGGCGGCGGCTGGACAACAAATACCCACGGTCGAAGCTTCGCGCTGCCACCCGATTACAGCGGACTCAAATCGCTTTATACGGCCGGTAACCTCGCCATGATCGCCAACACTGGGCCGATGCTTGCATCGATCAATCGTCATGAGTGGTACACCGGTCAAAAGGTGCGTCCGGTCAATCTCTATTCGCACTCAGACCAGCAAGGCGCGTGGATGAGTGGGCTCGCGGAAGATCTCAATCCCACCGAGGGCATCGGAGGTCGCATCGCTGCCGAGGTCGGCAGCATGAACGGCGCCAATCCGCGCGTGTCGGTGAGCGTGTCGACCACCGGCACCACGACATTCTTTTTTACGCCGAATCAATCGGTGCAGCCCTACCAAATTGGTCTCGGGCGCGTCGGGCGGTTGCAAACAACGTCAACAACGCCGCCGACTGCGACCACGGCGTGCAACACCTCAACGACGTTCATGAACGCGAATTTAACTTCGCCGTACTGCATTTCGGGCGGACCGATCACAGTCAACAACACGCTTAATCGGCCTGACTTGATGAACGCGATTACTAGCCGCGTGAGTGCAAATCCGACGCTTGCGAATATCTATCTCAATCAGTGGAACGGCATCATGGATCGCTCGCGGCTAGCGGCGGCGAACGTGAATGCGGCAATCCTCGCGTCGCCCCCAACTGAAGATATCGTCGCGCCGTTCGTAGGCGTCGTCGATGACGCAACTTACGGGTACAACTCGCTAGCTGCGCAGCTGCAAATGGTGGCAGCCCTCATTCGTGCGAGCACCGCGCTGGGTTCGACGACACCGGCCACGACGCCGATGAAGCGGCAAATATTTTTTGTCGGCATCGGTGGATTCGATACGCACGGCCCTGAATTTTGGGATGCGAATCCACGGCTGAATACGTTTATTAGCAAGTCGGTGAGTGCTTTCTGGAACGCGCTCGGCAACATCAAAGTGTCGGGTCAATCGACCGTCAACGCACAAGGCGCAGTAACGCTCTTCACCATGAGCGACTTCGGACGCACCCTTGATTCAAACGGCTTCGGATGCGATCACGGTTACGCCGGTCATCACTTCGTTCTGGGAGGTGCGGTACGCGGCGGCTACGTTTACGGCAAGGATCACAACGTCACTGCAACGCAAGCCGGAAGCTCGGTCTGGATGTCTGCCGACACCACCGCAGGCGCAATTCCGCGCGTCGGACTGCCGCCCAATCGGAACGACGGCGGGCTCACTGCGCCGGGCTCGCGCGCCAACGGCTTGAATCATTCATTAAGCCGTGGCGAAATGCTGGCCACCATGTCGTCCGACGCCTACGTCGCGACCATTGCCCGTTGGTTTGGTGTTCCTGCGGCGCGCTTGTCGACGGTATTCCCAAACCTTGCGGCTGCGCACACCGATTTCAACACGACCTCAGGCGTCGGGTTTATGAACGGCATTTAGTCGCTCGTCACATACAGCGTTTTTTTCCTGCGTCGTGTTTTCCGTGATGGGTGTCATCGTGCTTGAAGTTAATAGCAAGATTGGTTGTTTACTTGTACTCAGTGCGTTGATTGCATCGCTTAACGTGCACGCGTTTTCGAACGGCGCGCCTCCTGAGCGTTGCACTATTGACACGGCGACGATGAACGCCAACATGGGCGTGCGTAGCGGCACTAATCCAGGCTGGAGCATCACCGCGCAAACGCCGACCTACTCGCCAGGTCAAGCCACGTTTGACGTGCAGATTGGTAATCCACTTTTCGCAACCTTCAAAGGGCTTCTGCTGTGGGCAACCGATTCAACGGGCACTCAGGTGGGCACTTGGGAAGCGCCAGGACCAGGCTTTAGATACGTAGAAAGTTGTGACAACCGCTCAATTACACACGTTAGCGCGGCGGTGAAAGATTCACCGAGCGTCACGTTTAAGCTCGTGCTGCCGATTTCTGTGCGCGGCCAGATTACGATCAATGCGTTCGTAGTGCAAAGCTCCCGCACGAGGCACTATGAAATGGTTTCAACCCACGTTCATACAGATCCATTGCGCAATGATTTGGACATAGACACGAGCGTCACCACCACGAAGTATCACGCCCTTACCGACGGCGTGCTGGTGATGCGCTATCTGCTGGGTTTGCGTGGTATCTCGTTAACGAACGGTGTTAAAAGCGCGGCCGCGATCCGCACCGACAGCGAGATTGAAACGCAGCTGGCGTCGCTCCGCGATCTTGGCAAACTAGACATCGATGGCAACGGGCAAACTCGCCCTGAAACTGATGGCCTGCTCGTGCTCCGCTATTTGTTGGGATATCGAGGCGCACAACTCATCGCGGGCGTGAATGGCGGAACGCTTTCTGCGGCTCAAATCGAGGCGAAGATCGCGCTTCTACTGCCGTAGTTTGCTCAACCGACGCGGAAAGCGCGCGCCGATTACACTACGGTTTTGCCAAATCATCGCGAGAAATCGCTGAAAAGCTTTGCGTCAAAGCGACCCACGGGAGCGACGTCATAGCGAAGCGACGTCTTTCGTCCTGTTTTAACTATGCCCTCCTTCGACACCGTATCCGAACTTGATTGGGTTGAAATCAAGAACGCACTTGATCAAGTCAACAAGGAAATTTCCACGCGCTTTGACTTTAAGGGCTCCGATTCTCGCGTCGAGTTGAATCAGAAAGACAAAACGTTCACCGTGTTTGCCGATGATGATTTCAAGCTCAGCCAAGTCGATGATGTTCTTCTGAACAAATTCGCAAAGCGCGGTATTGATTCGCGCTCGATTGAAAAAGGTAAGGGCGAGAAAATCGGCGGCGACAAAATGAAGCGCGTCGATAAGCTCAAAGAAGGCCTTGAAACGGAGCTTGCGAAGAAAGTTGTGAAGCTATTGAAAGATAGCAAGATGAAGGTAAATGGCTCAATTCAAGGAACGGCCGTTCGCGTGACGGGCAACAAAAAAGACGATCTGCAAGCAGCTATGGCGCTCATTAAGAAAGACATTACTGAGCTTCCGCTTCAATTCAATAACTTTCGAGATTGATATGAAAAACGGTGTTGGCCTATTGTTCGCGTGCTTCGCCCTTGGTGGCTGTCAGCCCAGCAATCCGCCGCCAACGCCGCTGCCCACGAAAGAGAAGACGGTAGACAAAGTCAAAAACGATGTCGATCAAGCGATGAAAAAATCGCAAGACAGTTTGCGCGAGGCCGATGAAAAGGCCGACAGCGAAAGCCCAATGAAGAAAGGTTATTGAAGCAATGCTGAGATTCAACAGGCTGAGCACGCGAGTAGCGGCGGTTGCACTTTGTGGGATGGCGTCGTTCACAGTCTGCGCGCAAAGTGCACCGGCAACGCAAACCGCGGCCGCAAACGAGGCACGCAACGCCGAGACGTGGCTGCGCGATGGTGATCGAATATTTTTTCAGTATTCGGTCTACACAAAGCACTGGACGGACAATCCGGAGCACGTCAATCGCAATCACCTTCTGAATCTTGAAATTCATTCAAACTATGATCGTGTCTGGGGTGCCGACAAAACGATCTTCGGCTTTGGTCAATTCAAAAATTCGTTTGGCCAACCCTCGCAATACATCTACTGGGGCCAGCGCTGGGATTTCAACGAGTATTTTTATGCGAAGGTGTCGGCGGGTTTGCTACACGGCTACAAAGGCAAATACCGCGACAAAATTCCGTTCAACAAATTGGGCATTGCGCCCGCGATTCTTCCATCGGTCGGCGCACGCTACAAAGACGTGAGCGTTGAGGCGATCATCCTCGGCAACAGCGCGCTGATGATTGGTTTGGGATATACGTTCTAGCGGAGCCAGTTATGCCACTTCGCCCAGGATTTACTGCTGATTCAATGCGCGAGCGCGGCGTTGGGCGATTGCCCGGGCTCATTGGCATTGAACTGCTCTCCGTTGAGGAGGGTTTGCTGTGCGCCCAAGTTAAGGTTCGCGATGAACTGCTCGCGCCGAACGGTTTTCTTCATGCCGCTACAGTTGTTGCCCTTGCAGACACAATGTGCGGCTACGGCTGCATTTCTCATCTGCCTGAGGGCGCAGCGAACTTCACGACCGTTGAACTCAAAAGCAACCATCTCGGCACTGCGCGCGAAGGCACAATCTACGTGGAGGCGCGCCCCGTGCATTTAGGACGTACTACGCAAGTGTGGGACGCGGTGGTGAAGCATCAAGAAACGGGCAAGACGATTGCGTTGTTTCGTTGCACGCAAATGGTGTTGTGGCCGTGATGCGCCTTCGGCGCAGGACGAAAGAATGTCGCTACGCTAGGACGGTGCTCGCTACGCGAGAGGATCAATGACGTCGCTTCGCTAGGACGACGCCTGCCCCGGACTCGATCCGGGGACGCAAAGCTTTGCTGTCTAATTTAGTATTTGCCGTGCGTGTTTGGAAACGTGTGCCACACACCGTGCGCGACCATGTGTAAAACAACCCTTACGCGATCATCGCCTCGATGGCTGCGAGCGCTTGATCGTCACGATGCCGCACGGGTGCGTTGAAATTCAGCGCATCTAGCGGGCTTCGTACGCTATCAGCGATTTTCAGGGCGTGCGAGTAAGCTCGCCCTGCGAGCGATCGATGTGGGATTGACGTAGGCACATCCGCATGCCCGAGCAAGGTTTGCACCGTGCGGATATCCGCGCCGCTCTGCAACAAGTGCGTTGCGAACGAATGCCGTAGCGTGTGCGCCGTTGCCGGTTTGGTCACGCCTGCGCCGCGCTGCGCCACCGTTAGCGCGCGGCGAAAGGTTTGCGGATACGCATGGTGTCGCCGCTTCACACCCGTGCGTGGATCAGTCGCAATCGCCGCCTGCGGAAAAACCCAATGCCAGCCCCAACTCTCACCCGCACGCGGGTACTTCACGCTCAGCGCATGCGGCATTTCAACACCCGGTAATTTCGCCGAGCGATCGGCTTCCCATAGCGCATGGCTTAATCGCAACTGCTGTTTCAGCTCATCGCGAAGCGAGCGCGGCAACATCACCACGCGATCCTTGCTGCCCTTTGCTTCTCTCACGATAATCGCGCCGCGCTCAAAATCAACATCCTTCGTGCGCAGCCGCATCCCCTCAAGACTCCGCATACCCGTTCCATACAGCAGCTTCTCGAGCGTCGCATGCTCGCCGCGCATCAGCGAAAGCGTGCGCAGCACCTCGTTCACCGTGAGCACCTCCGGCAAGCGCTGCGGCGTTTTCGGTCGACCGATCTCCATCATCCACGGCAAATCGATGCGTAGCACTTCGCGGTACAAAAAAAGCAACGCCGACAGCGCTTGTCGGTGGGTTGAGGCAGACACATTACGCTCGCTCGCCAAGTGGGTCAAAAACGCCTCCACCTCCACACGCCCCATCGTTTCAGGATGTCGCACCCCATGAAACCGGATGAAAAATCGAATCCAATGCACATAGACTTTTTCGGTAGAAAGCGCAAAATGATGAAAGCGAATTCGCTCGCGAATCTGCGTTAGCAAGCGAGGATTGCCGGGTTCTTCACGCCTCTCAGTTAAACTGGTCACAACCGCAGCATGTCCATTTAGAACCGCTACTTAATTGGCGATACGATGAGTGTCCAGCGAATCGAAAAACGCACTATTAAAGAGTTATGCTTCCTCGTGTTCGTTAAAACACATTAGGCCTCAGAACCACGCCATGTCCACAACTCCACCGACTCTCGTCGCCATCGATCACGATGACTACCACGCTGAGCACGTCGGAAGGACTGCCGACGGTCGTCAGTTCTTTCTCACCACGCCATTTGAGCCAGCGATCAATGGCAGTCAAGGGTGTGAGTTCGTCGCTCTCTATACGTTTGATCAAGCGGGGGCTCTACTCAATGCAGAGATTGACAGCTTTGGTCCAAGAACGGCGATGGATCAGGGCGCGAGAATGAAGCTGTACGAACAGCGGCTCAAGAGCCTTGGCGCCGTCTCGCTGGAACGCATCGAAGTCGCACCATTTTCCGTAGAGAGGTTCGGGGCGAACTTCGGTCTTGTGCTACGCCACCCGGAGGAAGAGGGTGACCCTTGGGCAGTCGAAGTCCTACCGGGCAACTATATCGCCTTCTTCGAGCCGTGGGACAGTGGTGAATACGACACTTGAGCCGCCGCTGAGGCCTAACCCTTCGCTCGAGCGGACCTCCACCGGCAAGCCGCCTCGCCGGTGGCGTCCGCTCAGCTAAAACGTTAGGCGTCATGGAACTCATCGAGAGCATTGCCCATGGGTGGGGCTGGACGGGAATCCAACCTGCCGAGGTTGTTGGGGAGAATGACTTCGGCAATCTGATGGTGCGCGATGCGCAAGGGTCGTACTGGCGCATCTGCCCCGAAGACCTCTACTGCAAGTTGGTCGCAAACGACCGAGCCGCCCTTGACGCTCTATCTAGAGACCAGGAGTTCTTGCACGACTGGTATGCGTCAGCCCTGGTTGAGGAGGCGGGTCGGCGGCTGGGCCTACTTGAGAGCGGTCGCAAGTACTGCTTGAAGATCCCTGGTGCTCTGGGCGGCGAGTACGGCGGCGACAACCTTGCCCACATTGCACTACCCAAACTTATCGCCGCATCGGGCTCCATCGCAGAGCAAATCGAAGGTCTTGCGCCTGGCTCGAAGGTTCGGCTGCGCGTTGTCGAATGACGCCGACCCCTTCGCTCGAGTGGGCGCACGCCGGTAAGGCGCTTGGCCCGCGAGGCTCTGTGGTTCATCATCCGTCGCGCGGGCCAAGCACCTATCCGCTTCCGGCCCGCTCAGCTCAAACGTTAGGCTCCATACGCGTCTCCCATGCCAATACCAACCTCCAAGCCTGAACTGGCCGCCTTGTTTCAGCAACTTGGCGCCACCAATCCCGAGCAGTGGGCCGCGTCACAGGTTGACGAAGGCATTCCTCAACTCCTTCGCTTCCTGTTTCTACAGGGAGCATGGGAGAACATCCCGAACGAAGGCGACTCCCGTTGGATTGATCGTGAGATTGAGGAGGCTTCAAAGGAGCCGAGTCGGCCTTACGCCGGTCTTGGGTTCGCATTGGCACGTTGCAGGCAGAAAGGTGTTTCCGATTCAGACCTCATTGAAATTTCCCGATGCTTGCGGGCCCAGATGCTGTTCTCCATCGGCTATCTCATTGATGGGCCAGCGCACTCTCATGTTCTGAAAGACGTCTCATGGGGCCTGTTTCAGACTGATGAAGATGGGAAGCCTGTCGGCGAGCAAATTGCGGGGCTTCATGAGTCGGTTCTGGAGTTCGATCCAACCGGCCGAGAGATGCGCCCGAAATGAAACCTAACCTCTCCGCCACGGGGACCTGCCTGCGCCGGGCCTCTTCCGTCAAACGTTAGACAACTCGATTTTCCATCGCCTTGACACTACGCCATTCATAAATACAATGTATTTATGATCAGGTCCGAATAGCGTCCGCCCAAAGCCGCCGCAAACCTCACGAAGCATCAGGTTTCCTTCGATGTGGCCAAGTCCGTCTTCTATGACGAATTTGCGGTTCAGTTCTTTGATGACGTGCACTCACCCAAAGAAGATCGCTTCCTGTTGCTTGGCATGAGTTCTGGGGCCAAGCTACTCATCGTCTGTCACTGCGAGCGTGAGCAAGGTGAAGTCACTCGAATCATCTCTGCCCGCAAAGCAACCAAGCGCGAAAGCGCGTTTTACCAAGGTGGCTACCCATGAAAGCTGAATACGATTTTTCAAAGCTCAAGTCACGCAAGAACCCATACGCCTCCAAGCTGAAGAAACCCGTCACGATGCGGCTTTCCGAAGATGTAGTCGTGTATTTCAAACGTATAGCCGAAGAATCAGGAGTGCCCTACCAGAGCCTAATTAACTTGTACTTGCAAGACTGTCTTGCTCATAACCGCAAGGCCAAAATCAACTGGCCGCAAGCCGCGTAAACCTTCCTATATGGACTACCCCCATAAGGCAAGAGGCTGATCGGTGATTTTGGCGCGATGAGAAGTGCTTGCAGTCGCGCGGGTACGTAAACGCGCCAGCAACATTGAGGGGCTCTATCGTGGCTCGAGCTATCGGTGTCGGGAAATGATCCCGCATAGGAAACAGTCAACACAACGCAGGTCACGCTCGCGCGCGCCCGGTTCCCGTTCGACTCCCGCAAAGAGATAGCAGATGTCAAATCACGTGTTGGTAGGGGCCGCGCAACGACTGAGCGCCGACGTCGACGCGCTGCAATTCACCGCGCCCGTGACGCACACGTTAAACCCGCTCGATTACGCCTGGGCACCGCATGAAATGTATTTGCGCAAGTTTGGAAATGGCAAAAAGCGCGTGATCTTTATGGGGATGAATCCCGGGCCATTTGGCATGGTGCAGGTCGGCGTGCCGTTTGGTGAGGTGAACGCGGTGCGCGATTGGATGAAAATCGTCGCGCCTGTTTCGCAACCGAAAACGCCGAATCCACATCGACCGATTGAAGGTTTCGATTGCACGCGCTCGGAAATTTCTGGGCAGCGCTTGTGGGCGCTTTTTTCCGCAAAATTTCCGGATGTGAATGATTTTTTCGCGGATCACTTCGTGCTCAACTATTGTCCGCTCGCGTTTTTCGACGACACAAGGAACGTCACGCCAGACAAGCTCGCGAAGGCAGAAACCAAAGCGCTCTACGCAGCGTGTGACGAGCATCTGCGCGCGAACGTGCGTGCGCTTGAGCCGGAATGGGCCATCGGCATCGGCAAGTTCGCAGAATCGCAAGCGCGTGATGCGCTCACGCGCGAGTTTCCGAACGTAAAAATCGGCACCGTGCTACACCCTTCGCCCGCAAGCCCGATCGCGAATCGCGGGTGGGGGCCGCAAGCGGAGGCGCAGCTGCGAGCGTTGCAAATTTGGTGAGCACGAGTTCCTATCAAATTAGTATCCCGGCACCCACTCAAACGCTCCATTCCGTTGAAAGCAAAAAAATATAGCGCTGTATGACTAAACGCCGTCGCCTCACCTCTATCAACGCTCACGCACGGCTTGTGATCACGCTGAGCGCGCTCTGCGTTGCATTCAGCGCCTCTTCGTCATCGGAGCCAAGTGTCCCAATCAAGTCGGGGCAGTACATTTTTCAGCGCAAATTTACCGAGCAACAAAACGCGACGATCGGTTCGGTTCTTGTCAAGATAAATGGATCTCGCATTGTTGTAATTCAAAAGAATAGCGCTGGCGTCTTCGCGAACGACGTGTTGGACGAAGGCACACTCGCGTGGCATGCGCGAACGAAGCAATGGATCATTAGCAAGTCTGATTCCGATAAACACACGGAAGATGCGGGCGGCTGCAGCGATGGGCCAACCGCGATCAATCTAAAAAAGCGAATCTACTGGAGCTGCTGACCCAACGCCTCATTACTTTAAAACCGTTTCCTGCATGAATTTCACCATCGCTGCCATTTGAAATTCAGCGTTCTCGCGACGCACCAAGCCGTGACCTTCATTTTCGCCTCTTAAATACCAGACGGGCGTTTTGTTCGCGCGCGCTTTCGCGACGATTTGCTCTGCTTCGGTAACCGGTACGCGCGGATCGTTTTTACCTTGGACCACGAACAACGGTTTTTTAATTTTGCTTGCGTTGGTGAGCGGGGAAATTGAGATCAAAAATTCGCGCATTTTCGGATCGCGTTCGTCGCCGTATTCAACGCGGCGCAGATCTCGGCGATAGCTCTCAGTGGTTTCAAGGAAGGTAACGAAATTTGAAATGCCGACGACGTCAATGGCGCCGGCGATGCGATCTGCGTAATTAGTTGAAACCGCGAGGCTCATGTAGCCGCCGTAGCTGCCGCCCATCACGATCACTTTCGATGCATCAAGATCGGGCTGCGTTGCGATCCAGTCTAAAAGCGCGCCGATATCTTTGACCGAGTCTTCGCGCTTATAGCCGTTGTCGAGCGTCAAAAACGTTTTGCCGAAGCCTGAAGAGCCGCGAACGTTCGGTTGGATCATTGTGATGCCCAACTCATTGATGAAATAGTTTGCTCGGCCTTGAAAACTGATCCGTGCTTGACCTTCAGGGCCGCCGTGGATATTGATCAATACGGGGCGTTTGCCCGTAAATTTCGCGGGTGCGCGATTGATGAGGCCCGAAATTTCGAGACCGTCAAAACTTTTCCAGGTGACAATTTCTTGCGCCTTGAACGCGCTGGTATCCATCGCACTTTCAGCACGTGTCCACTGCGTGCTTTTGCCGGCTTTTGCGTCGAGCACGTAGATGTCAGACGGTGATTTCGCAGTGGTTACAGTCACCGCAAGCTCATCGCTGCCGCGACGCGCTGACACGCTGGCAACTGATCCTTCAGGCACGCCTTTGAGCGTGACTTCTTTTTTCGTTTGGCTATCAAACGCGCGCAGTTCGCTGCGGCCTTTTACGTTCAAGCGCGTGTAGATCATGCGCGAGCCTGAATCGTCTTCATCCTCATCTTCGGATGAGCCGTCGACATCATGCGGCAAGCCTTTGGTGAGCGACGTGAAAGTTTTCGATGCGAGATCGAAATACATAAGCTCGCGGAATTCACCGTCGCGATCAGAGAGCGTGTAGATACCTTTTCCATCGCGACTGAATCGACCGCCGAGATAGACGCCTTTGTCTTCAGCTTTGAGCGGCAACACCCGCTCGCGCTTGCCAGTGTTCACGTCCATCGTCCACACTTCGCTTTCATTCGCCGAAATGTAGAGATTCAAGATCAGCTTGTTGCCAGAGGGATCAAACGCGCCGTTAAACCAACCCGTTCCTGGAAGCTCAGCGATTACTCGTGCCTTTTCGGGCTCTAACGGGTTCATCAACCGAAAGGTGATGCCGATTGTTTTCTTTTGTTCTTCAGTGAGATTTTTATCGAGCGCTACGCTGGACACAACGAATTCACCGGTGTATTCACCGTTGACTTTGCGCCATGGGCCACGTGAATGGCGGAAGTTGGAATCAGTCAACTGCACGGCAGCCGAACCATCGAATGACTGGCGGAACAACTGAAACACTTCCGATCCACCCTTGCTGGATTCGAACACGATGAACTTTCCCTCGGCGGGCTCGATCGTTGTTGCGCTAATTGGATCTGGATGGTTGGTGATCGTCTCAAGTTTTCCCATGGGTGTGCGCAGCCAATGAAGCTGAGCAAAGCTCGCGCCAGCGACGCGATGCGAAACGATCATCTCGGCTTTTTTCGGGTGCCACGCGACGAAGCCATGCCCGCGGAAGTCGTTGTACTTCGCAAGTTCCGATTGCAAGCTCGCTGAGATCGCCGGAATGCCTTCCACATACAAATTCGCGTTCGGCGCAAGCACGCCGGGTGTCGCGGGCACAGCGGAGGATTGCGCACTTGTTGCGGGTGAGAAGGAAACCAGCATTGACGCCGCAAGCGTCGAGAAAGCGATGAGAGACTGTCTACAAGTCAGCATTGGAGAATGAGTGCGTTACACACGTTAAGGTCAGAAGATTCAATTATCGTCGCGTCGGTTTTTGCTTCAACGGCTTTGCGACGAATCGCGGGCGGCTGCGGTGCCGGGGCAGAGCGTTTGACTCAAACGTAGCTACACAATGCGGGGTTCAGGCTCAAGCAGGATGCCGCTTTTTTCTTCGACATCTTCGATGATGGCGCGAGCGAGCGCGCCGATTTCAGCGCCCGTGCCGCCGCCGTAATTCACGAGCACCAGCGCGTGATTAGCATGCACTCCCACAGCGCCACGACGCTTGCCTTTCCAGCCGGTTTTCTCAATTAACCAACCTGCAGCTATTTTTACCGCGTCGCCCTGCGCAAACGACTTTACATCAGGGAAGATGTCGCGAAGTTTCTCTGCTTGGTTTGGCGAGATCACAGGGTTTTTGAAGAAACTACCCGCGTTGCCGAGCACGCGCGGATCAGGGAGCTTTCGCGTTCGGATCGCGATGACGGCGCGCGCGACCGCTGCTGCGTCGATATCAGTAGCTCCCACCGATTGCGCGGCAAGCTCAGATTGAATTTCGCCGTATGACAGGTGTGCGCGAAAACGACGCGACAAACGGAATCGTACGCGAGTGATCGCACACCGATCTCGCTGCTCACCACTTCCAAGCCGCTTGAACACGCTGTCGCGATAGCCAAACTCACACTCAGCTGCTGAATATTCGCGCAGCGCCCCAGTGGCTGTGTCTACCGCGGTAACGCCTTCGCAGCAATCTTTCATTTCAACGCCATACGCCCCAATGTTTTGTACCGGAGCTGCGCCCACATAACCCGGAATGAGCGCAAGGTTTTCAATCCCAGAGAATCCATTTTCGAGGCACCACATCACAAAAGCGTGCCATGGCTCGCCTGACATCGCCTCAACAACGACACTGTCAGCGTCATCATCAATCACACGGATTCCACGCGGGGCAATGTGCAACATCGGTGCGTCGATTACATCGCGCGTGAACACAAGATTGCTGCCGCCACCGATCAATATCGGCGGCTCTTTTGTGTTGGAGGTCTCGCACCATTCGCGTAGCTGGGTTTCGTCGTCAACGTCTGCAAACCTCGTCGCGGTTGCAGCAATGCCAAACGTGTTTTTTTCTTGGAGCGCTTGTTTGCGAAATGTGAGCATCAACGAATTTTAGGGTTCGCTCTCGTTGCCGGAGCAATGAGAACTCTGCGCCGAATCAACCAATTACATCGGCGACGAACGTAGGCCGTAAGTCTTCTCGCCCACAAACAAAAATTCAATGCGCGCAACCTGTGCACCCACCTCGTCTTTGTATGTAAAGCCAATACCGGAAAATAGGTCACCGGCTTTGAGCGGTTCGACTTTCCATGCCTCCATCCGCGTGAGCGGCGCAAGCTCGATGTTCCAATCGCCACGGCGTTTCGGCAAAGTAGCAGCGGCAAAAATTTTCGCGCCGTCAACGTTTGCCGACTGCTTTGGTGCGGGGCGCGACGCGAGCTGCACCGGAAGTTTAGTGTCCGCGGCAAGCGTGGCCACCAATTCAGCGTGCGGGTTTTGCCACTTCACCGATTTGATTTTTCCTTCGAAGTACAAGGGCTTCGACTCATCGAAACTCGACCAACCGTGATGCGCAAATGCGCGCTGCAAGGGAAGTTGTGCGACCACTAGGCCGCTGGATGCGAGCAGAAGTGAACGACGATTCATGACTCAATCCTTTTTTAAGTTCAGACATAGAAACAATGTTTCGACTGATCGCGACCGAGAATGTTCAGCGTTAAACATACGCGATCCAGCGTCCGAAACCGATCACACACAGCCAAATCGCGAGCGAAATTAACGCTTGGACGCGAGTCACTGAGTTGTGCTCATCAAGCGCTCCGCGCGAATGCAGAATACCCGCATTGGTTGCCGCAGCAAAAAGCAACAACATTTTTACGATAAACGCAGTATTCCCAATGAGATCGCTCGCTCGCGTGGCAAACATCGTGAGCCCCGTGAGCGCCGCGAGGGCGAATCCCAGCAGTGTCCACGGCAATAACGATCGCGCAAGATCCGGAAGCGGCAATCGTTTCATCGCCCCCAAAAGGCGAAGGTCTACAACCCAGAGCGTGCCAAAAACAAGCGCTATTCCCACAATATGCGCGACTTCGAGCGCAGGGTATGCAAACGCGTTTGCTTTGAGCCATGCGATTGGGCCCCACTGCGCAAGTGCATCAAGCGGCGTTTTCAAGAGTCGGGCGACACGCGATTTCGGTCGCGGCTTATTGCGTTAATCCCGCTGGAACGCCACCAGGAAATGCTTTTGCGATGACATCATTGATTTGTGAGATTCGGTTGGCGGGAATCGGATGTGAGCTTTGCCATTCAGGGGTGCGCGATCCGCCGCTTGCTTTCTCAAGAATTTGCATCACCCGAACTAACGCGCGCGGGTCGTAGCCCGCCTCAGCCATCAAGCGAAGTCCGAGTCGATCAGACTCCAGCTCGTCTTCGCGACCGTAGGAAAGCATGCGCATCTGCCCCACGACTTGCGCGATTTGCGCGCCACTCATCGATCCCGTGCCCATCGCAAACGCGCCGGTGAGCCCGTTGGTAAGCTGCTCTTTTGCCATGTGTTCAGCGCTGTGGCGCGCGATCACGTGTCCGACTTCATGCCCAAGCACTCCCGCAAGTTGCCCCTCGGTTTCAAGCCGCGAGAGTAGCGCCATCGTGATGAAAATCTGTCCGCCGGGCAGCGCAAATGCGTTAACGGTACGCGGATCCGCAAGCACGTGAAACTTAAACGGGTAGCCTGATTTCGCAGCAACCGACTGCGCCACCACTTTCGCGCCCACCGCCGACACCAACTGGCGTGCACGGGCATCTTGCGTGAGCCCGCCCATCTGCGCGGCCATCTGCGGCGCACTTTGTAAACCAAGCGCAACCTCTTCTTTGGGCGTCAGGTTTAGATACTGCTTTTCACCCGTGATCTGGTTGACCGACGATGATCCGAAGTATGAGAACAATGAAAACGCGGCCACGATGAGCGCGATGATGAGCTGCAGTTTTCCCATGAAGCAAATTCCTTTTTTATCTACGCCGGGCGCGAAACAAACGATCGACGATTAACGGCCACGAAAGCGTGATCGCGTGGGCCGATCGCGTTCAATGGCCTCATAAATACCGCCGCAAAGCGCACCGAACAACACATGAAATCCGATCATGAACCAACTACGGTATTGATAGAACTCGGGGAAAAACCGGCTCATGGTGTAAGTGTTGATCGAGTAGAGCGCAAGACCGAACAGTCCGCCGCCGATCAGCCCCACCCAAAATCCCCAACGATGCAGCGTGAAGGAAATTAGAAACGCGAACAGCAGTCCGAGCACCATGTGCACGGCAACACCCACAATAAGTGCTTTTTGGTTGGAAACCAGCTCTGGAGAAAATGCGTCACGCCCGAGTGCAATGGTTGCAATCAGCCTTGGCAATCCGAACGCGGCATCATGAAGATACTGCAGCACTGCCATCCCCAGCCCCATGCTGACCAGCCCAGCGATTAACCCCGCAATAATTGCGGCACGCTTGTCCATAGCCTCTCCTCTCGTTCGCCACACCGTTTTAGTGCGCTGATTGTATGCTTGAAGCCATTGAAAATCGCCGTGTAGACGCCATTTTCAGACAGACTAGGTATCAAAACTAAGGATCAAATCAATGGGCTGGCTTTTTGGAAAATCACCGACGATGGTTAGCGCTTCAAGTGCGCTTCCTGGCCGAACACAAGCGATGCGTGTGCCCGAAACCCACTATGTGAACGGCAATCGAATTGTGGCCCCGTGGCCCGAAGGGATTGCACTCGCGCAGTTTGCAATGGGATGTTTTTGGGGCGCTGAGCGCGAGTTTTGGGAGCACGATGGCGTGTACTCCACCGCCGTGGGTTACGCAGGCGGCTACACGCCAAACCCAACGTATCAAGAAACTTGCACCGGGCAAACCGGGCACACGGAAGTCGTGCTTGTCGCCTACGACCCTAAGCGCGTGAGCTATGAGCAGTTACTAAAAGTATTTTGGGAAGCCCACGACCCGACGCAGGGTATGCGGCAAGGCAATGACGTCGGTTCGCAGTACCGATCTGCAATCTACTGCTACAGCCCCGAACAACGTGCTGCGGTAGAGGCATCAAAAGCGATGTTCCAATCGGCGCTAACCGCGAAAGGATACGGCGAAATTACAACCGATATCCGCGGCGGAAAAGCCGGTGAGGCGACGCCCGAATTCTTCTACGCTGAGGAATACCACCAGCAATACCTCGCAAAAAATCCGGGCGGTTACTGCGGACTCGCAGGCACCGGTGCGAGTTGTCCGCTGCCGACGGGAGTTACTGCGTAGCCTCAGGCGAACCAGCTGGCCTTCGCGTTGCCTCCATCAATCGATTCGCGAAGGCATTCAACTTAGCGACGAAACGCGCGTTTTTATTAGGTAAACGTCGATAAACATTCGATTTTCGATGTCATTAAAAAAAGTGCTATTTGCCCATATGTCATGGGCTAAATAATCTAAAGATGTATCTATGACGCCGAAACGTTAGGCGGGTCGTTAACTGTTTTGGAAGTGTTCTGAATGTAGTTGCGTTCTTTATGCAAATAAACTCATGCTGCATGTTCCCTTTGCCCCCGAGCTTCCGTTTATTAGGGCAACTGGAGCCGCAGCATGTCAAGACCTATACGGCGCACAATTTTCGCTTGTGCGCGACTTATACGAAACGCCACCGCATTCGCAAGTATCGTAGCGATGACGCTGCTTGCACCCGGCGCACGCGCGACGCCGGGTGATGTAGACGCAACCTTCGGCGCGGGGCTTGGCAAATTGTTGCTGCCGTTTAGTGCAGGTGACGACCTGGCGCCAGGGCTCGCACTGTTGCCTGGCGGGCGATTCTTGGCGCACGGCACCTGTGCGGCTGCAAACGGCATCGACGCTGAATACTGTATCGCACGATTAAACGGAAACGGTTCGCTAGACACCACGTTTGCGAGCGCCGGCAAACTCTCCGCGAGTTTTGCCGCGATCAATCGCAAAGCGGGAAACGCAGCGCGCCGCATGGTGATTCAAACCAGCGGAAAAATGGTCGTCGCGGCGGCATGTATTTCCGCGAATGCAAACGCCTATGAACTCTGCTTGGCGCGCCATCACGAGAACGGTGCACTCGATACACGTTTTGGCAACAACGGCTATTCGGTGTTCACGCTTGGCGGCGCGTCACTCGCGAGCATCGACCTCGCGGCACAACCTGACGGCAAGCTGGTCGTCGGGCTCCGCTGCAATCCAACGGCTAATGGCAGTCTTTCTTACTTTTGTGTCGCGCGATTTGACGTCGATGGTCTGCCCGATACAAACTACGGGGATGGTGGCATAAAGATCACCCAGCTTTCGGCTGACGCATCGCCGCGCGCCCTGGCAATCGACAGCGCAGGACGCGCAATTCTCGCCGGCAGTTGTCGAAATACGATCAGCTCTGCCTGGCAATATTGTTTGGTGCGGCATTTGACGAATGGACAGCGCGACACCACCTTTGGCACGCAAGGCGTGGTTCGGCAAGCGGTAGGCTTTGGCAGCGATGCCGCACTATCCGACGTCCTCGTTCAGCCAGACGGGCGCATTCTCGTCGGTGGGCGCTGTCGCGCAGGTACCCTGCTTTGGCTAGAGTTTTGCATCGTGCGGTTTTTGTCGAGCGGCGCCGTCGACAATGCGATCGGTGCTGCCGCGCTCATCTTTACGAGCGGCGCGGCGAGAGGCTCCGCCATCGTTGCTCTGCACGCGTTGCCCAACGGCCAGCTCCTGCTCGGTGGCGATTGCTACACCAACCCTGCAAACTTCGACGCCGATTTTTGTGTGACGCGCATTCATGAAGACGGCGCACGTGACACGAGCTTCGGCAACAACGGGCAAATTATTGCTGCCATTGGCAGCAAAAGCGATTCACTCTCGGCCATCGCCTATACCCACGACGGGAAAATATTGGTCGGCGGTGCCTGTGAAGGCGCAGTGAACTACGAGTTTTGTTTTGCGAAGTTACAGGGCGGACCTTACGCCGAAACGCGTTGTAGCGCTGATCTGGATGGTGATGGCCGAATTGTTGCAACCATCGACGGACTGATCGCACAGCGCGTGATGCTGGGGGTAACCGGTGCGCCAGCGCTGGCCGGTGTTGCCTTTCCTGCCGGCACAACGCGGACGACTTGGACTGCCATTCGCGAATTTCTGGTCAGTCAATGCGGGATGAGGATCAAGCCATGAACCAGCTTCGCGTCACCGACCTCGTTGAATCGATAACCATCCCCGGGCTTACGGAGTTCACCATGCGACGCTATTCACATTGGCTATCTCGCGCTGTTCGATGTTTGCCGCTACTTGCCTGCGCGTTCATCCAGCTGCCTGCGCACGCCGCACCCGGGGATCTCGACAGCAGTTTTGGGGCGGGTTTCGGCAAGGCGATCATTCAGATGACCTCATCGTCGGAAATTGCAAACGCGGTACTCGTTTTGCCCGACAAGAAATCAATACTCGCCGGTGACTGTGTTCTTCCGACCACGGTGTGCCTGACTCGCTTGAATTCGGACGGCAGCGTTGATCCAACGTTCGGCACTAACGGCCGCGTTTTTCTCTCAGCCCCGCCCTATCAACTTCTCGATACTCGACGTGATTTGATTCGCAATCCTGACGGCAAGTTGACACTCGTGTCGGGCTGTTCGACGCCGCCTGATGTAGAGGGAGTTTGCCTGGTGCGCTTGCTAGAAAACGGCAGCGTCGACACGAGTTTCGCCACTGGCGGCGTGGCGCTCGCTCAACTGCCCTTCTACTACATTGCCCTGAATCGGCTACTCGTCACGGCCGATGGCAAATGGCTCATC
Source organism: Betaproteobacteria bacterium (assembly GCA_013298695.1). GTDB lineage: Bacteria > Pseudomonadota > Gammaproteobacteria > Burkholderiales > Casimicrobiaceae > Casimicrobium. The sequence continues at coordinate 68,086 of JAAFIS010000013.1, read as the reverse complement.
GCCGCGCGTTGTTATTTGCAGACATCGCCCACGCCGGTGTGGTCTTCCTGTAGTTTCCGCTTCAACGCAGATGGCACCGTCGATCAATCGTACGGCATCGCAGGTGCGCAAAACAACCAAATCATGACCGAAACAACCATGTCGGACGCAGCCTTGCAGCCCGACGGTCGTCTCATCGTGGTAGGACGCTGCCGTCCGTCGGACGCCCTTTCAGCGGTCTATCAATTTTGTTCACAACGCATCGGAACCAATGGCATCCTAGATGCGAGCTACGGAACCAACGGCTCTGTACTCACGTCGGTGTTGACCGGGAATCAAACGTTCGTAGGCGATGTTCGAGTAGTGCTCCAAGCCAACGGCAGAATCGTTCAAGCCGGGCTATGTCTCCAGCCGCCGCCCATCGTGCGCGCGACCTGTGTCGTTCGCTATTTGCCCAATGGCAGCATTGAGCCGATGCAGGGGCAAAACGTCTACACGTTCAACCTGCCCGCCGACGCAAACGGCACGCCGCGCTTTTCGTTAACTCACCTCGCGCTGCAATCTGATGGCAAACTGCTCTTTGTGGGCACGTGTCTACCGGCAAGCAGCAACGCTGATCGCGATTTCTGTATCGCACGCCGCCACAACGACGGGGCACCCGATGCGAGCTTTGGCCTGCTCAACTCGCAGAGCTTCCGCGATGGCTACGTCAGAACCGCCATCAGCCCAGGCAATCCCTCAATCGCGCCCGACGACTTTTCGATGAGCGCCGCACTCACGCTCGACGGCAAACTCTTAGTGGTCGGGCAGTGTGTCAGTTCGACCGGAAACCTGGGCGATGCCAACGATTTCTGCGCCGCACGCTACGAACTTGGCCCTTTTAACTCGCAGCAATGTACGCTCGATTTCGATGGAGACAGCGAGGTGCGGGCTGATACGGATGGGCTCATCAACTTGCGGGTGATGCTCGGCATTCGTGGCGATGAGGTGATGGGCGGCATTCCCGTCACGGCGAACGCGACACGCACCTCATGGGCTCTCGTTCGCGAGTACCTCAACACGCAGTGTGGACTGGGCGTCTAGCCGCCGACACGCAAGCAGAGAACGCCGTGAAATACTCTATAGCTTGGCGATGAATTGCCCAATTATTCAGGGCGCAAGCTCAATTTATTTACGTTAACCATAAACGTAAAAACATCACAATGTCCCCACATTTATTGGGGTTTTAACGAAAAAGCTATTTAATGTTTATCGCTGCGTGCAATCGCTAGCAATCGTTCGAGTTCGGCGGTGTGATGGATCTTGTTTGATTCGTGCCAGCGTCTGATGAAGAACATGGTGATCGCAACGACGAGTCCAAAAATCGTGATCGCGGTGAACGCTGACATTCCAAGCCCGGTCATGAGTGCGTAAAACGCGCCCAAGCCCAAGATACAGGCTTGTTCGTTGAAATTTTGCACGGCGATAGAGCGCCCCGCGCCCATGAGCATGTGGCCTCGATGTTGCAAGAGCGCGTTCATAGGTACGACTAAATAGCCGCCCAATGCGCCGAGCAAAATCAGGAACGGCACGGCAACCTTCACGTCGTCGATGAAGATCATCAAAATGACGGTGAGCCCCATGCCAATGCCCATTGGAATCACGTTCGTCGCTCGATCTAGCGAGGATTTCAACGACGCAATCACCGCACCAACTGCAGTTCCAATCGCAACGACACCAACCAATTTTGAAGCGGTCGCCGTGTTGTAGGAAAGCGCAGCCGCCGCCCACGCCAAAACGATGTATCGCAAGTTCCCAGCGACGCCCCAGAAAAGCGTCGTGGTCGCGAGAGAAATTTGCCCTAACTTGTCACTCCACAAGCGACGATTGCAATCCCAAAACTCTGGAAAAAGATGCTTCGCGTCAGGCACCGGTTGCATCGCAACGCCGGTGTGGGGAATTCGCATGTTGAACGCAGCGGCGACGATGTACACCAAGATCATGCTCGCAATTGCGGCCTCAGGTGGCGAGTCGATCCCGGTGTCGAAATACGGCAGATCAACGCCAAGCAACATCGCGCTAACTTTCGGGCCGATCAAGATACCGCCCAACAGCACGCCAAGGATGATCGAGCCGATGGTAAGCCCCTCAATCCATCCGTTCGCTTTAACGAGCTGCGAAGGTGGCAAAAGCTCGGTCAAGATGCCGTATTTCGCCGGCGAATATGCCGCCGCGCCGAGCCCGACGATCGCGTAAGCCAGAAGCGGATGCGAGCCAAACAACATCGCGAGGCAACCAATCACCTTGATCGCATTCGACACCAGCATCACTTTGCCCTTTGGAAAGCGATCTGCAAATGCGCCTACAACCGGTGCCAGCACCACGTAGAAAAAGGCGAACATCGGCACCAAGGCCGCCCGTTGCCATTCCGGTGCGCCCGAGGTGCGAAGTAGTTCAACAGCTGCCACAAACAGCGCGTTATCAGCAAGAGAGCTGAAAAACTGCGCGGACATGATCGTATAAAAACCGCGCTGCATGCGCCTCCTCAAGCCGACTCGTCATTGAAGAACGCGACGACTGCCCGAAGCGCTCCCCCCGTACCATTGTTCTTATGTAACGCCGCTCATTGACTGGCGGATGCACTACCGTGTTGTGCTGTTTTTTTATCGCGGTTGTGTGACTTAACGCAGATTCCCCTCCCGCCGTTCACACAACAATTGAAGAGTAGCATAGCGAATGAAACGCTGATGCGCCCACTCACTGCTTTCAGACCCATGCCTCGCCCGATTCGCTCCGTTATTCACCTCGCAAATCTCTCCCACAATCTTGCGCTCGCGCGCTCGCTCGCGGCCACGTCCAACACCTTTGCGGTGGTGAAGGCCGATGCTTACGGACACGGTCTTCTGAACGCGATGCACGCGTTCTCCGACGCCGACGGATTGGCACTCATCGAGATTGAAAACGCCGTCGCGCTTCGCAGCGCAGGCTGGACGAAACCGCTTCTGCTGCTCGAAGGCTGTTATGACGAAGCTGATTGGCAAGCAGCGGCGACGCACCGCTTCTCGGTCGTCGTGCACTGCCCAGAGCAAATGCTCGCTCTTAACTCTCTTCGCTTGTCGCACCGGCTCAACGTGTTTCTCAAAGTCAACACCGGGATGAATCGACTCGGTTTCCCAGTGGAGGAACTTCGCGCGCATGCGCAAACGCTACTGTCAAACCCGTCGGTTGCAAGCGTTACTTTAATGACTCACTTCGCGCGCGCCGACGAAGCGATGGGCTACGTCGAAGCGCTTGGTCGCTTCGAACACCACGCGAGCGGTTTACCGTTGCCGAGATCGCTCGCAAACTCCGCCGCTTGTTTTGATGTAAATCAAGCCAATGGCGCGCTCGGGGCCGTTGGCGACTGGGTGCGTCCCGGCATCATGCTCTACGGCGCGACTCCGTTTAGTCACGCTGCTCGAAGCGCAGCGTCACTACGCCTTAAAGCCGGCATGTCGCTGCTGACAGAAGTCATTGCAACGCAACGCTTGAAGCCCGGTGACACGGTTGGCTACGGCGCAACGTATACCGCTCATAAGCCGGAGCGCATCGCAATCATCGCCGCGGGCTACGCCGACGGCTATCCTCGGCACGCACCCACCGGAACCCCGGTGATCGTAAATGGTGTCCGCACACGCATCGTCGGCCGGGTGTCGATGGACAAAATTACGGTCGACATCACCGACATCGCCTCCGCCAACGTCGGTGCGCCCGTCGAGCTCTGGGGCGAACACCTCCCGGTTGACGAAGTGGCTACGTTCGCGGGAACCATCGGGTACGAGCTGCTGACCGCAGTTGCGCCCCGCGTGCCTCGGGTTCGCACGTAGCGCTGTCAACCCCCGCTACAATCCCGGCGTTTAAGCGACACACTGAGCTGGAGGTGTGACGCAGCTACTTTTAACCAGCAATTTCGTCACCCCCGGCAAAAATCTACCGGAACGTATAACTGAGAGGATATGAGCATGAACAAACTTATCGCGCTTTTCGCAGCGCTCTTAACTGCGGGCATCGTGTCAGCAGCCGTCAACATTAATACCGCCACCAAAAGCGAACTCGAAGCGCTTCCGGACATCGGCCCTGCGCGCGCGCAAGCGATCATCGATTACCGCACCAAAAATGGCGGCTTCAAATCACTCGATGATCTGAAAAAAGTCGACGGCGTGGGCGAGAAGAACTTCGAAACGATGAAATCGAAGATCGCACTTTCGGGTCCAACCAAAGTGGATTGGGAAGTAAAAAAGGAAGCCGCGAAAGACGCGCCAAAAGCTGATGCGGGCAAGAAAGACGCACCTGCTGCCGCAGCGTCTGCGAAAGAATCGCCGAAAAAAGAAGAGATGAAGAAAGAAGCTGCGCCTGCTAAAGACGCAGCTAAAAAGGACGAGCCTAAGAAAGAAGCCGCGCCTGCCAAGAAAGAAATGACCAAAGAAGAAAAAGCCGCAGAAGCTAAGGCCAAAAAAGAAGCCGACAAGAAGAAAGCTGCTGAGGAAAAAGCGAAAAAAGCTGAAGAAAAAAAGAAGAAAGCTGAAGAAGCAAAGGCCAAAAAAGAAGCCGATGCAAAAGCTAAAAAAGAAGCAGCAATGAAGAAAGATGCGCCGAAGAAAGACGACGCAGCTAAGAAAGATGCGCCTGCTAAAGACGCAGCTAAGAAAGACGAGCCGAAGAAGTAGTTTCGCGCGAACTTTCGTACGGATAAATGAACCCGCTTCGGCGGGTTCATTTTTTTTTGTCGCGCGCGAAGGACGACGCGCTTCGCGCTAGGACGACGGCCCCTCGGCCTAGGACGATGCGCCTCTTTGGGCGCTAGGACGAGATGACGTTGCAGAGGATGCCGCCGCCTGTTGATGACAGCTACGTCGCGTCTGCGCGTATCATCACGTGCTGATCTCCACCAGTCGGTTTCTTCGCGGCAACGTTCGTGAAGCTTTGCGTCTTAGCCGCGAAGCGGCGTCGTCATAGCGAAGCGTCGTCATAGCGCGAAGCGCGCCGTCCTGCATTTCAAACCATGTACCCAACCATCGAATCCACTATTGGCAACACGCCACTTGTTCGTCTGCAACGTTTGCCGCAGCAATTCGGCATTCACGAATCAAACGTGATTCTTGCCAAGATGGAGGGCAACAATCCTGCCGGCAGCGTGAAAGATCGTCCTGCGTTTTCCATGATTATGGAAGCGGAAAAACGCGGTGAAATTAAACCGGGCGACACGTTGATTGAAGCGACGAGCGGCAACACGGGCATTGCGCTGGCGATGGTGGCGGCGATGCGCGGTTACAAGATGAAACTCATCATGCCGGAAAACCAATCGCTTGAGCGGCGGCAATCGATGAAGGCGTTTGGTGCCGAATTGATTTTGGTGTCCAAAACCGAGGGCATGGAAGGCGCGCGCGATCTTGCCGTGAAGATGCAAAACGAAGGACAAGGTCGCGTGCTCGATCAGTTCGCAAACCCCGACAACCCGCTCGCGCACTATCGCGGCACCGGGCCGGAGATCTGGCAGCAAACCCATCACCAGGTGACACATTTCGTGAGCGCAATGGGAACCACAGGCACCATTACCGGCGTATCAAATTACCTCAAAGAGCAGAACGAAAAAATCGTTATCGTCGGTGCACAACCGACCGATGGTTCGAGCATTGCTGGCATTCGCAAATGGCCCGACGCTTACAAGCCAGAAATCTCAAAAAAGGCGCGCATTGATCGCGTCGAAGAAGTTGCACAATCTGACGCCGAAGCGATGACGCGAGAACTCGCCGTCGTCGAAGGTATCTTTTGCGGCGTGTCGGCGGCAGGGGCGTGTCAGATAGCACTTCGCGTCGCCAAAGAACTCACCCACGCGACCGTCGTTTTCATTGTTTGCGACCGTGGTGATCGATACCTATCGACCGGTGTGTTCCCAGGATAAGCTATCGCCGCTTAGCCCCGACTATAACGGGCTTCACTGCACGGTGAGTCTACTATCGAAATACACGATAAACACTCTTCGCGCCCAATTAAACTGGGCCTTAGCCTACGTAGCTTTTGACGAAAACATTTGTCGCTTTCCTGTTTTGGCGCTGTGGTCACCGGCAAAAACCCGCGCTTGATAGGATCAATTGCGCTGAGCAAACTCCGCGTTCCACGCGACGAACATAGCGAGTGCGACCTCTTGTTGCACCGAGCGTTTCAGTTTCCGCGTTTCGCGCCCGGCGCGTATCGACGCAATCTGCAAATCACTAAAGATTTGTCGCACAATGAAGCCGATGCGCTTCCTCGCGCGCCGCGCTTAGAAACGTAAGAAAAACATCGACAAGGAGTGACCGTGAATTCACATCGTCTTTTCGTCAGAGCGTTTGCTGCAATGGCCGGCCTCGCAAGCGCCGCAACTTTTGCGTGGCCTGAGAAACCGATTACGTTGCTCGTGCCGTTTCCGCCCGGCGGTTCGACCGATCAAATTGCGCGAACTTTATCCGGCGCAATGGGCGCGCGGCTCAATGGCGCAAGCTTCATCGTTGAGAACAAAGCGGGCGCGACCGGCACCATCGGCGCGCAGCAAGTCGCGCGCTCCCCCGCCGATGGTTACACCTTGTTTGTGTCTTCACTCGGCCCTTTTGTGATCGCGCCGCACCTCATCAAAACCAACTACGACGCGCTCAAGGATTTCGATCCGATCACCGTCGTCGTGCAAGCACCCAACGTACTTGTGGTGCCCGCAGCCTTCACCGCGCAGTCGCTCGCAGACGTGATTGCGTTCCAAAAAACGAATCCCGGCAAGATGACATTTGGCTCATCAGGAAACGGTAGCAGCGACCATCTAACGGCAGAACTTTTCTGGCAACAAACGGGCACTACGGGCGTTCACGTGCCCTACAAAGGCGGTGGCCCGGTGATGACTGATCTTTTGGGCGGGCAAGTCAACGCATCATGGATGAATATCAACACGGCGATGCCGCAAATCAAAGCCGGTAAATTGCGCGCGCTTGCCATTACTAGCGCCAAGCGCTCGGCGTTGTTGCCAGACGTGCCGACCCTCGAAGAAAGCGGTGTGAAAGACGCCAATGTTTATTCGTGGCAAGCGGTCGCAGCGCCGAAAGGATTACCGGCGGACGTGAAAAAACGACTCCATGACGCCATCGTCGCGACGATTCGCGAACCGCAAACTGCAGCGCGATTAACCGATCTCGGATTCGAAATCGTACTCAATTCACCCGCGCAATTTGCAACGTTTCAAGCGGCAGAATTCACGCGATGGCAGAAGCTGATTTCGTCGCGAAACATCAAAGCGGATTAGCAATTCACAGCTGCATTCTGAAGCTCTACGAAATGCGTATTCATTGGGCGTAGCTTAGTTGTGACGACGGCTGAAACACTAATCGATGCAACTCTCCTCGCGCTGTGCGAATCACGCGCTCCACTGGCGACGATTTGCCCCAGCGAAGTTGCGCGCGCGTTGTGGCCTGATGAATGGCGAGAACATATGCCCACCGTGCGTGCGCGCGGCGTCGCGCTTGCACGGCGAGGAGCCATTGAGATCTCGCAGCGTGGCGTCGTCTGCGACCCCACAAACGAGATTCGCGGCGCGATTCGCTATCGTTTGGCTCGCGATATTGATCGATAATTAAGGCTTCAATTTCTAGGCAATTCTCATGGCATTTCGCGGTTTAAACGTGCTCGGCGCGCCACTCAAAGACTGTAGCCACGATCCGCTCACCGGCTTCACGCGCAGCGGCTGCTGCGAAACGGGGCCGCAAGACACCGGTTCGCATACCGTGTGCGCGATCATGACGTCTGAGTTCTTGGCGTTTAGTAAATCGCGCGGCAACGATCTTTCAACGCCAAACGCGTTTTATGGGTTTCCGGGGCTCGTCGAAGGCGACCGCTGGTGCCTGTGCGCCGCGCGTTGGTTAGAAGCGTATGGAGCGGGTTGTGCACCGCACGTGGTGCTCGACGCAACGCATGAAAAAGCGCTCGACATCGTGCCGCTTTCAGCGCTCAAAGAATACGCCGCAACTGAGCGTGAGCTTTAACGTCTAAGCGAACGGGAAGCGCGTATCACGTTGCCTAGCGAGATCCGCTTCGCCCAGTAAACGTCAATTCGAATGGGCGATAACTCAATAAAACTTGGCTGTTGATAACTGACGCAATTCTCGTCATCGCCCAATAATTTGGTCGTTATGGCTTACTTGCCGAGATCGGTGATCACTATTTTCTTTTTCGTGGAGAAGCGATTTCGTCTGCGGGCGGAGCCGCCACATTGTCATAAAAAATTCGTTGCTCGAAACCTTCCGACAATTGACGATACACCCGTCCGTCAACCGCACCGATCCACGTCTTCCACTGCGAAGGTTTCGGCTCAAAGGGCGTCGTCGCGTAACTCGTCCACACTTTCATTGGCTTCCCGTCCAACACATCAACGCCGCTTACGCTGCACCGAGATGTTGATTTTTTCGCCTCTTCGATTGCCGCTTTCAAATCCGGGACTGGCGTCGCTCGCCACTTTGCGGGATTAGCGTCACCCGACTTAACGTAGATCGTGTTGTTGATGTACACGGCTTCGCTCTTAGTCACCTGTCCAGCCACGGTCATTGATTGTTGAACGCGATACGGGCGATCCGGTTTCGGAATTGTTGCGTCAATGTAGGCCGCACAGCTCGCGTCTTGCGCTTCGGCAAACTGCGCTGCGGCTAAAAATGCAGGCGAGAGCGCAATCAATACCGCTTTGATCGCGTATCGCTGGGTCGAATTGCTCTGATAATGCTTAAAAAACACAGTGAATCTCCGTTGAACACCTACTCGTACAGACGAAAGCGGGCGGAAATATCTCTCATGGCGCATTAGTCTCTCGATTTGCGTCTAAACGGCAGTGCCGACAACTTTTCAAACTATGACCGTTTCCGAGACTGACATCACGCAACTTTTGCAAAATGCAAACGACGGTAACTCGATTGCAAAAAAGCTATTGTTCGATGCCGTGTATGTTGAGCTGAAACAGCTAGCGCGCTCGAAGGTCGCACGCGAATCTGAGCTTACATTGTTATCGCCAACAAGCCTGGTTAACGAGTCCTACGAGCGACTTGTTGGGCGCAGTCTTTCAAGTACCGAGAACCGAAAAGTGTTCTTCGGCTATGCAAGCAAAGTAATGCGCAGCGTAATTGTTGACTACGTGCGCGAACGCGATGCTGAAAAACGCGGCGGCGGCCAACTCGATGTCACGCTGTTAACGTCGCTCGCAGGCGAATCGGCGGATCACACGCGCGTACTCGCGGTGCACGAAGCGATGCAGCAGCTCAAAGACATCGACGAGCGCTGCCACGATTTGGTAGAGCTTCGCTACTTTGGTGGATTCTCGGTTGAAGAATGCGCCGAAGCGCTCGGGATTTCGCTGGCAACGGCTGCGCGCGATTGGGAAAAGGCGCGATTATTTCTTGCTTACCGGCTCGGAGATTGACGGGCCATTTGCACTTTTGCTTCCTCAAGTAGCGACGTGGCGGCCTTAAACCGGGTTGGATTGTTATTCGCCTTCGCCCAGCCATCTACGGCGCGCGATAGCGAGGTAATCGCCTCGTCAAAGCGCGACTCAGCAAGCAATAATTGTCCGCGAACATAGTGTTGTTCATTGACGTTCAAGGTATTGGCCGTTGGCGCGCGCTCGATTTTCGACACGATTTCAAGCTCGCGCCACGCGGCCTCACGCTGGCCCGACTGATGCAACCATTTCGCGCGTTCGAGTCGCATGTTGAGCGTAAGCACATGCGAATCACCCGTGAGCCTCGCTTGCATCGCGATTGCCTCATCAATAGCTTTCAACGCTTCATCGTAGCGCTTCAATTCGCCAAGCACTCGCGCCCGCAGCGCGTAGCTGCCCGAGAGATTGCCTTGATCGCTCGAGCCCTCGTTTAACGACGCTTTCATCATGGCGATGGCGCTATCGACTGACTTCAACGCACCGTCGAATCTTTCCATCCGCAACTGCGTCTTCGCGAAGTTCGCGAGAGTTGCCGCGTGATCAGCGGTAGCGCGATCACCGTTCACCGAACGAAACTCAGTCAGCGCGGCTTCGTATCGCGCCAATATCTGCGGCAGCGACTCTTCCGCGAGTCCGCGCTCAATAGCGGCGCGGGTCTCCAGTCGATTTGCGTAGCGCTCATCGCCTGCGCCACTGCGCAGCGGCTCGTCTTTCATCAGCGCTTCAAGCGCAAGCAACGATGTTTTTGCGGCGGCAAAATTGCCTGAGTAAACGTCTGCGCCAATGTCGATCATGGTCGACTCATAAATCACCGGATGCTTTTCGCCGTAGTGCGAACGCGCCAATGCAATACGCTCCGCCGTAACCTCCGCGAAGCGCTCACCTGCGGCTTGCGTGTCGAGTGTGCCGTACACCTCGGCGAGTGCGCCAAACAGCGCGAGCTTCGTATCAACATCATGGCTCGCATCGCTGCGCACCTGCGCTAGGCCGCCTTCGAGCACTTGCATTAAAGTCGGCGGCGGCGCACCGCTGTCCCGCGCACGTGCCGCAGCGGACAAAAACATTTCCTTTAGAAACTTGGTGGTGCCCTGAGCGCGCGCAGCCTCGCGCTGTGCGCTCGCGCGTTCGTTGCGCGCAACGTTTAGTTGCAACATCGCAACGGCTAAGCTTGCGACGACAGCTGACGCTGCAATCACACCCGCGCCGACGGCAAAACGATTGCGTCCTACGAATCGACGCGCTCGATACCAGCGAGAGACTTCACGCGCACGAACCGGGCGCGCGCTCGTGTAACGTGCAAGATCGTCGGCAAACTCAATGACGGTTGCGTAGCGATCCGGCATCTCAATGGCCGTCGCCTTTGCGAGCACTGCGCGTAAATCAGGATGCAAGCGATCCAGCGCATTTTCAATTCGAATCTTCGCGCCGCTCGCAGCCCATTCGCGCTTCGGGCGCGACCAACGAATGCGCTCGCCCAGCATCAATTCGAGCAACAACGATCCAAGCGCAAACACATCGGTTTGAGTGCCCACGGCTGCGCCGCTGACTTGTTCCGGCGCTGCGTACGCTTCGGTGAGCGCGTGTCCGGCGACGCGTGTGAGATCGTCGTTTTCCGTTGCGTTTTCAACGGTCTCATCAACCAGTTTCGCAACGCCAAAATCAAGAAGCTTTACGTCACCCGTCGGACTGACTAATACATTGCCCGGCTTAATGTCACGATGCAATACGAGCTGCGAATGCGCATACGCTACCGCCGCGAGCAATGATTGAAAAACGGCAATCACCTCGCGCTCGCTCAGGCCCTTGCAATACGCCGCGATGTCCGCGCCGTTAACCAGTTCCAGTACCAAAAAGCGTTGCCCATCGTCTGTAACGCCAGCATCGAGCAAACGCGCAATATTGGGATGCGCGAGGCGCGCGAGCAGTTCACCCTCACGTGCAAAACGCGCTCGCGCCTGCGCCGACAGCGCAAGCGTGCCCAGCAACTTCACCGCAACCTCTTGCTGATACAAACCATCGATGCGCCGCGCTCGCCACACGCTGCCCATGCCGCCGCGTCCGATCGGTTCGATCAATTCGTAGTTTCCGCAGCGTTGGCCGGACATCACAGTCGACGTGCCAACTATCGCATCTGCAATTGCTGCGAACGAGTTTGTTTCCGGTGCATGCGTGTCGCGTATTTGTTCAAAGTACGCGAGCGCATCGGCAACCGCTGGATCGGCGTCAGCGCTTGGCGCATGAGCTGCATTTGGCGCTTGCTCATCAACGCGCGCGAACACCCGCCGCCACTGTTCAGTGGTGAGTGTGGGGCGAGCGCTGGTGCGGTTGTTCATGACTTTCTCTAATGGTCGAGCATGAAATGTTGACGAAGTGTATGAGTCTTTAGTGGGTAACTCACGCGGCTACATGCCAAGTCGCTTTTTTATTGCCGCGACCTCAGCTTTCATCGCTTGCAAAGCCGCATCGCTTGCAATCTGATCGCGCCTTAATCGCATGATTTCAGCATCTTTTTCTTTAACGATTTTATGCAGCCCTTGAATGGCTGCGAACGCGACGCCTTGCGCATCAACGGAGTTAATCGAGCGCTCATCATCGCCCACCCCAAGCCCGCGAAATGCCGCAAAAAAATCCTGCGACATCGGGCCGATCTGTCGACGCGGATTGCCTTCCAACGCCCAGGTGCTGATCGGTAGCGAGAGCAATGCGTGGAGTACACGTTTAGACGCTACCGTTCGAACACTGCGTTTAGCATTACGGTCGCTCAAGCAATTCCAACCGCTGCCGCCTGGCGCAATGAAGCACTGTGATGTGATGCTTCCGATGTTATTCACACCCGTGATGAACTGCACGCCACCGGTAGCGCGAACAATGAAGGTGTTGTTCAGAGGGATCACGTTGCTTGGCGTCGCGCCGAATGAACCGATCACGGCGGGGTCAAATGGTTGATAGCCCGTCGCGAAATCGCTCCACACAAAGTTTGCCTGACCTCGTGCCGTTGCGCCAATGCCCGCCGCGAACGAAGCAAAACCTAACGCCCGATTTAAGATACCACCGGGCACGGTCGAGATCTCACCCGACGCCGTGTTTTGATCACCACCGCTTACTGTATCGCGGCCATTCACAGCGGTGTTAGAGCGCCCGCCAGCGACCGTTGCGGCAGTGCCGGTGACTCGGTTTCCAAGGCCGCCGCCAATCGTGGCCCAATCCGCGATCCCCACATTGCCGCAGCTACGCGTTGAATTCAGTGGCGGATCATTGCAAGACAATCCGCCCGTACTGTCCGATCCGCCACCCGCGACGGTCGCACCGATTCGCGGCGTCAATCCAGTCGAATTGCGTGATGAACCCGCTATGACAGCGGGCGCATCCAAATTGCTCGTTTGGATCACGCGAACACCGTTTTCGCCATTCACCAAAAGCTTCACCGCATTGCCGCCACTCCTGACTTCCATTTGATGCGCATCCGTCGTGCCGATCACGGCCGCCGCGCCAAACGCGTTGCCGCCATTGACCCACGCATTGCTCGGCGTCGTTCCACAGCCCGAAAGCAAAAAGCTATTCACCGCCGCTGGTGTATTGCGCGAACCGCTGCCCAGCGCCACGCCGTTGGTCAGCGCAGACCCAGAAAAACCCGCGAGTTTGCGACTGATGATCGTCGCATCAACGGGCGTTACAACCGGATTGCCGCCGCCGTCCACGTTCCCAGTAATGTTCAGTCCGCAGCTCGGACAGGCGATGTTCGATGCAATCGTCGGCGCGTCGGCCGCGATGAAATCCGTACCGTTGACCATCGCCGGCCCGGTAATGCCAAGCGCAAAGCGCGTGAGCACGACCCCCTCGCGTGTGAGCTGCGAGTTACCGTCATCAAACGGGCAGGTTTGAGCGTGGCACATCACGCTTCCGATTGCCGACACGAGTACCGTCGCCCAGAGCCGCTCAAATTGAAATGGATTCACACAACTGATCTTTGACGAGCTGTTCATCGCGCTCTCTCTTCTGGTTTAGACGTATTGGCTTTTCAAAAGGGCAACACCGAATCTTGTTCCCGCCAAAGTGAACTTTGTTCTATCGGATTACTGCGCCGGCATCAGCCGTTCCAAAAAAAGGATTCAAACCCGCAGGACCGCGCAACACAAACGCGTCGACCGCATATTCTGCGTTTACGCCGCAGCGATCAGTACCGAAGTTATCCCAATCAAATCCGAGCGGCGATTTGGTGACGCCGACATAGCGCGATGAATCGCATTTTTCGCCCGCTTTCTCCGTGTTCTTTACGCCGAGACGCTGCACAGCGTCCCACGTGCTTTGGATCACGAATGAGCCATCACGCGCGCTTTGCACCGCAGGATTCGCGGGCACCGTTGTGCGAATGTCACACTTGCCAATTGGCGTGAGCCCATAGCGCTTTCCTGCGTTCAAGTCGCGCATCTTTACTTCAACCAATTCAAAACCACTCGCCAGCTTTAACTTAAATTTGTCGCTCGGCGGCGTGGGATAGTTACACGCGCTTGCCACCGGGTGCCCCCAATGCTGACTGCGCGTCACCGCCCAGCCGTTCAACAAAAGATTGCCTTGTGTCAGCAATCGTGGCGCGGGTGAGGCGTAGTTCGACGTCATCACTTGCGCGTTGCCGACCGACGCAGGTAGAGTCACGTTGACTCGCGTTGCGGTGAATCGATAGCGCCACGGTGTGCGGGTGGTCGCGCCAACACCTTGCCCTGACGAGATCGCATCGGCAACACTTCTTCCACCCGGATAGAGCGTGATCGCTGCCTTGCCGTCGCCGAAGCCCAGAGACGCACCGACGCGACCTTGGATCTCTTTGTCGCTCCAACGCGTTACTTGAAAACTGAGCGTTTTCTGCTCTGCCGCAGATAGCTGCACCGCGATCTCAACTCGCCCCGACGTCTCGCCAAAACCCTGTCCGCGAATCAGAAGAGATTCACCTGCAACGATCCCGCGCGAATCATCGCCAAGTCCGCTGATCGTTGGCGCGCTGGATTCTTTCAATGACTGCGACATCGGTGCCGTCAGGTTCGAAGTCGCCGCCACAGGTGGCGGCTTCATGTGAGTGGTCATCGGCGGCGCTGCAGATTGCTGCGTTGGCGCGTTGGGTTTCATCGTCGTGGTAGCGGGCGCTGCGCTGCTCGGGGCGCGTTGGATCGTTTGCGCTTTCAACGCATCGTTGGCTTGCGTAGATGAAATTGCGAGTATGAATGCGGCGGATGTCGCAATTCGCGAAACGCGCGAAACGCACGAACCGATCTGATCTGAGTGCTGCATTGGAAATCTCCGTAGTGCGCGTGAAAGATGTGTACTTGCACAGACGGGACTTCGAGCAAAAACCTATCGTCGCGAGCGATAAATCGTGTGAAATTGTTCGGAATCGACTGGTACAAAAGTGACTGTTTGCGCTATTTGATTGGTCGTCGATCAACTTTTCGCTATTTTTCGCAAAATAATAAAAATGCGCTTTACGCCCAATTTATTGGGGCGTCAATGATTGAAGCTGGCTCCTTGTACGGTGGGCACCCCGTGCCCACCACCCCCGCGCCAACACGCATCGCACCTTCTAAAGTTACGTGATGGCGACCAAAGACAAATTCAAAAGCGATGCGTTCGAAGCGATACACGCGTCAGCGCTTGCGCTACGCCTCGTGGGCGCGATCAGCGACGACGAGATGCGCGAAATCGAAGTCAACGCTTTCGTTGAAATCGAACCTGCGCCGCAAAAAATCCAAGCTAGTACCAAGCGGGAGCGTAGGCTCGATTGACGGACGAAACCCAGCGTCATGTCTGGTCACGCTCTGCTGGGTTTAGCAAACCAGCCTGCGGGCTACGAGCCTCATACAATACGTCGGCGAGCACATCACTTAGCCTCAAGAGCGACGCGTTCGAAGCGATTTACCCATCTGGAACCGCATCGCAACGCGTCAGCGCGATCCGCGAAACCGCGATGCGTTGGTTCGAGGGAAGTGGCCTGGTCGATTCCAAGCTCGTTGTTGAAGAAAAACAAACCAACGTAGCAAACAAGCTGGCAGGCTGAGTTGACGCGCAAAACTGAATTGAGTTGATCGTTTATGCGCCGCTGGATTTAAGAAACCAGGCACCGAGGTTGTCGAGCAAACAGTCACGGAACTGGCGATCAAATCTACGAACTTGTTCGGAGTCTTCAGTCAAAAGCCACTGTGTTGTTTTGGAAATTGAATCGAATGAGTGTAATTTTTAGGCGATCCAACGCGCCAATAATGTCAGGGGTGGGTTCTCCTATATTCGGAATTACGAGCACGCGTTTGCACTCTGAGCCAGCGCCGTGAACGAGGAGTTGACCGATCGCCGCGTACATATCGGATCTTGAAACCGACGTCTTCACCTCGAACACTTCGGTCACCACGTTATTCACCACAACCGCAAGGTCGATCAACTGAGATTTTGCAATCCGCGATTGCTGCGAGAGAGGCTGCCTCGCGCGCCACTGCTGCAAGTAGTCGACTACTTCTCCGTGCCGCGAAAAGTAGTCGGGAATACTCGCTTTCCAGCCTTTTCTAGAACCGAACGATTCCGCGTAGTAATCTCGAAAAGCGGCCTGTTTGTTTGCGAAGTCTGGTTCAGCGGTAGCGCCACCGCGAACGGCACGCTTAAATGCTGCGACATTTTTTATATAGAAGATCAACGATCGAGTCGCATCGCGAGCTTTAATTGGCATGATCGGAAATCCATCACGAACCTCACCGCGCGCTGAAATTGCACGTACTGGTCGCATGTTGCTCCATGCAAAAAATGCGTCTTTGCTGACCCCTTTTGTACCACCCGCTACTCGCCCAGAGTGCATCAGATACGTTTGGCCGGTTGACGAATCTTTCGCGAAAAATCCGCCAATCTGAGCGTTGTTTCCCTCGTATGGTGTGTTGATCTCGACTGTGATTTGGAGGTTAGACTCGGGCTCGAACAACCCGAACCAGTTTAATCGACGCGGATTTCTCACATCGTTGGCACGGTGGTGCCTACACCAGAACCAATACTGTCCGTCAGTGAAAACCGTTTCATCTACTTCCTGCCCGCCCGGATAGCCGATTGTTTTTACGCGGCGCGCTGCAAACTCGCGCTGAATCGTGCGTTCAAGCTCCGTTTGTACGCTCTTAATTTCGCTCCTAGACTCGATTAGATTGAACATCGCTTACCTTCGAAAAATAGGTTAGATACATCGCCGGCGAATATCGACTCCAGCTCGTTTGATCGATGCAAAGCCGACCGTTCTTAAACATCGAAATCCGGAGAGGCGACCATGCCCATTCCTCTGAGGCGGATCTGTACAACACCTTTTATCGCCACCTCATCCGGCATCTTCGCCACATTCCACCTCACCAACAACACCCCCGCCGCCTCAGTCGCGCGCTGTTTCCTGCCGTCTTGTTCTGCGCGCGTCGCTGACTCGTGCGTTTTGTCATCGAGTTCAATCGCGGCGACTACCGTTCCGTCTTTCTTGCAAATCACGAAGTCGTAACTCAATCGATTGATGCGGTTATTCCATTGGTAGAAATTAAATCCGCGCTTCACGCCGAGCACGCGCGAGCATTGCACTTGCGCGAGCACGACGTGGTCTGGCAGCGCTTTGAGGAGCCGCCAGTAGAGAACTTGTTCGGGTTGGGTGAGCGGCTTCTTCGCGTAAAACGGCCATTCGATGGGATCGCGCTTTCCGCTAGCGAACTTTTTCGCGAGGAGCGCGAGGAGCAGAAGAACGATGACGCCGATGATGATCGGCAGAAAATTTGAGAATTGCACGCTTAGCTTGTTGTGTTCCAGTGTTGCAAGTTGTAGCGTGCTCACACCAGCCTGACACCTATCGAAACGGGTAGTTGCATTCGTTCGCGCCTTCTTCGGTTCCGCAACCTGGGGTTGCGCTTCGAGGCACCGCGCAGCACTTCGCGGTGGCGTGAATTCGGCGTGAATCGTGATACTAATTAAGAACGGAAAGCGCGTGCAGCTTCGCACGAACATATCCATCCAATAACGAGGGGCGGTAGATGAATCGATTTTCTTGGGCAGCCGTGGCCTGTGTCCTATTGGCTATCGCGTTTCCGACCGTGCCTCATGCGCAATCGTTAGGGCAGGATCGAGTGATCGATACCAAGCCCGCAGGAGAGATGCAGCGGTTGCGCACCACGACCGCATTTAATGGCTGGATTTTTGCGGCCTACGGCTCGCTTTCTGGGAATAGCGGCGGAATCACGATCCGAAAATCAACCGACGCGGGCCAAACCTGGACGATGGTCGACTCGTATTCAGGGATCAATCTACGCTACCCAAACTTTGATCTGATTGTTACCGGGAGCGACGTTGCCAATCTCAAGCTGTTTGTAGTGGGCGTGAATCAAAATCTGACTGGCAACACCTTCACCCTTTATGTTGACCGCTACAACGCTTCCACTAGCAGTTACGAAGGCTCTCCGTTGAACTTAGGCGCGAGCGCAACGCCAATTCTCGATGTTGCCATCGCGTCAGACTATTTGTCGCCGGCTGTGAATGCGCAACCGTACGGCGTCGGATTGGCATGGGTTACGGGTGGAGTGGCAGGCGCGGGACAGGTGAAATTCCTTGCGAGCAATGACGCGGGCGCGACTTTCGACGCGCCAAGCCAGCAAACTGCCGCAACAGCAACGGGTTTCCATCGCAATGTATCGCTTGCTTACGGTCGAAGCGCTTCAGGATCGAATGGTCGCTATTACGTGGCGTGGGACGAATTTACAGCAAACACAGACACTGCGGGGCGACTCTTCACTTCGCGCAATGTAAACGACCTAAACAGCCCATTGATTGCCCCGGTTCGCCTTGACGACTTGACAGCGGCAACCGCTGGCAAGTGCAATACGCCGAAAATCGCAGTGCATTACTCAAACGTCGATAGCGACGCTAGCGGGCCTACTGCGGTCGTGTTGGCCAATTGCGAATACGGAACGGCTGCTGCAACCAACGTTTTAGGTTTCTACAACAAGCGCTCTCACTTCGAAAGCATTTGGTCACCGCTGTCGATGGCGCGCGTCGGCACTGGCAACCAGAAGAATGCAACGATCGTCTACAACTCCCGCGACAGCACGTTTGTTCTCACCTATCTGGATGCGATCGCCAATGCACTGGTATTCAAATCCAACGACTTCAATCTGACTGAGCCCAACGCTTGGAAGCTACTGAGTTCGAATTACGCTTCCACGACGACGGGCCTCGCCGGAGCTGCGCCGCAAATTGGCCACTCGCCCGCCTCCGGCGCGAGCAATTTTTCCTGGATTAACCGCGGCACAAGCACAGACATCGCTTACTTTGATTCAGGGGCGCGCTCGGGCTTGCTCGACATTGACGACGACAAGAGCGTGAACGCCATCACCGACGGTTTACTCGTGGTGCGCTACATGCTGGGATTCCGTGGCGCGGCGCTCATCAATGGCGCGGTCGGCGCGGGTGCGGCGCGATCGACTGCGCCTGTTATTGAGGCGTACCTGCGCTCGCTTGCTGAGTAAAGTTTCGCTCGCGCCACTTTGGTGGGCACGGGGTGCCCACCCTCGCTACTCGCAAATCGCTAATCGCTAATCGCTACGCACGAAAGCTTTACACGAGGTTCACCGATTTTATTGGGGCTAAAGCCCGATTATCGGTAAACCCGAAAGCATTGATTATTTGTTGCTTCGCCCAACTTAATGGGGCGAAACACCCTCGAGCTGTGCGCTATTCAATCTTCAATTCCGCTTGCTGCACAAGCTTTTTCCAGCCGTTGAAATCGTTCGCGATGAATTGCGCTAGGCGCTCGGGGCCGCCGGGGGTGAGTTCGACGCCGTCGTTGGTTAAGCGATCTTGCACGTCTTTTTGCGCGAGCAGTTTTTGCACGGCGCTGTTCACGCGCGCGACGATGACGGGCGGCGTGTTGGCTGGCGCGACGATGCCCCAGTAGTTATAGACCTCGGTGCCCGCTGCGCCGCTCTCGGCAACCGTAGGCACGTCGGGCATCAGGGCGGAGCGCTTGTCTCCGGTAATCGCCAGCGCGCGCGCTTTGCCTGATTTCACATGCGGTAACACGGCGGGAATGGTTCCGGTAAGCAATTGAATCGAGCCGCCGAGCAAGTCGGTGGTGGCAGGTGCGATGCCTTTATACGGCACGTGCAAGATGTCGGTTTGGGTGCGGTTCTTAAAGAGTTCGAGCGCCAGGTGATTCACGCCGCCTGCGCCTGCGCTGCCGTACGAGAGCTTGCCTTGATTGGCCTTCGCGTGGGTGATCATTTCGCGCATCGAGCCGAACGGCGCTTGCGCATTGGCAATCCACACTAACGGACCGGTGGCGATCAAGGCGACGGGGGTGAACTGTTTCACCGGATCGTAGTTTGCGATTTGCGGCGTGGCAGCGGCGACTGTGGTGAACGGCGAGGCAACAAAGAGCAAGGTGTAGCCGTCGGCATTTGCGCGGGCCACCTCCTGCGTGCCGATCGCGCCACTTGCGCCGACTTTGTTTTCCACGACGACCGGCTGCTTGAGTTCCGTTTCCATTTTTTGCGCCATGAAACGAGCCACAGCATCCGTGCCTGCGCCAGCGGCGAACGGAACGATCAGTTTGATCGGCTTTTCTGGGTAAGTTTGTGCGCCGACGGCGGTCATTGCAGACAGAAAAGCTACGGATGCAACGCTACAAAATGCCAAAGAGAACTGACGCATAGAAAACCCCATTCAAATATTGCCGCGGATTGTAGACTGCGTTGTAGACCTTTTTCATGAACCCTGCGTTACAGCCGCATGCGCAACGAAATCCGTTCGCTTCGAGGGGAAACAATGAGCCAGCACACGTCCACCAGCAATTTTGAAGGCGACATCACTATCGCCGGCCCGCAATCGGCGCTCGGAACGCCCATTGATCGGCTGTCAACACTGTTTGCGCTTCGTTTGGTGCTAGCGCTCGGGCCGAAATTTAATCTGCGCCGCGACATCAACGATGTGATGACGCTCAGTGCGCGGCATCTCGTTTGGCCAGTTTCGGTGGCGCAAAAAGTTCAGAAATTCTTGGGGGCTCGCTGCGTGGACATGCCTGCCTGGGCGGGCGTCGCCAAGCTCACACCGGAAGAATTCATCACTCGCCACGGCGTGTGGAACGGCACATACGACGACACCACACTCTTCTATTACTTAGATGAATTTTGCAAACAAAACGCAAAAGACTTGCTCGCACTATTCCAAACCACGGTCGACGCATTAGAAAAAGCGAGCCGCGACGCACCCGTTCGCATATCGCAGAACATTGAAATGCTCGCCAAGGTGTTGGGATTAAACCCAGCGGAACGTGCGCTCATTTTGTGCGCGTCGCTCGCCAAAGTCAGCCGCGATTTGCGCCCCATTTTGGTCGATTGCAAATCGGCAAGCGCTGCAGAGGCGCACGCAATGCTGAGCGATGTGATGAAAGTGTCAGCCAACGACATTGGCGTGGCGATGAAGTCTGGCGGTCGCTTGGAATCACTCGCGCTCATCGATTCGCCCATCGCTGAACACAACATTACCGATCTCGGCGATTTGATGCGCCTTTCTGATCGTTTGCTGCCGATCCTGCAAGAGAACTATGCCGATGAAGGCGAGATGATGGCGGCGTTCACCAAGCCCGCGAAAGCGAGCGATCTCACGCTCGCGGATTATCCGCACGTGGAAGACGATGCGCGCTACCTCGCAGCGATGATGAAAGCAGCCACCGCGCGCGGCGAAAAAGGCGTCAACGTGTTGATTTACGGCGCGCCGGGCACTGGAAAAACTGAATTCGCGAAAGTAGTGTCGGCGCTTTCTGGCGCAGAGCTTTATGAAGTGGAGTGCTTTGATCGCGAAGGCCAATCGCTCTCCGGCAAAGAGCGCTATCGCTCGTTGCAAGTCAGTCAATCGTTTTTGAAAGGGCGCACAAATACCGTGCTCCTGTTCGACGAAGTGGAAGATGTGTTTCCGACCAATCCCTCGGAAATGCTCAACATGTTTTTGTCGGATGAGCGCTCGCGAGGCAGCGTGAATGGCAAAGCGTGGGTGAATCAAACGCTTGAATCCAATCCGATTCCGACGATATGGATTTCAAATTCGATCAATCAAATTGATCCGGCGTATCGACGTCGTTTTCAGTTTCATCTTGAACTTAAAAACCCGCCGCAAAACGTTCGCGCGAACATTACACGCAAGCATTTAAGCGGGCTGGACGTGACCGATGAATTCGTCGAAAAACTCGCGGCACGGCGCACGCTAACGCCCGCTCAGATTCACGCGGCGGCACGCTTCGCGCAACTTGCGAAAGGCGAAGTTGCCGATTCGGTGGAAGATTTGGTGCTCAAGCAATTGGATCGCTCTGATGCTGCGCTGGGCTTCAAAGAAGAAGATCGTGAAAGCAAATTTCGCCCGCTGGTGACAACCTACGATTTGACGCTGCTCAACATTGAATCACGTCACCCCGTCGACAAAATGATCGAAGCAATTTGCAAAAAAGGCAAGGCCTCGCTCTGTTTTTATGGCATGCCCGGCACTGGTAAAACCGCGCTCGGCGAACATATCGCGAAATCGATTGAGCGCCCGCTCATCATCAAGAAGGCGAGCGATCTCGTCTCGAAATACGTCGGCGAGACCGAGCAAAACATGGCGGCGATGTTCAAAGAGGCGACGACTGAAAAAGCCGTGCTTTTGCTTGACGAAGCCGATAGCTTCCTGCGTGCGCGCTCGATGGCGCAGCGCAGCTATGAAGTGACCGAAGTTAATGAAATGCTGCAACAAATGGAGCGCTTTGAAGGCGTGTTCATCTGCACGACGAACTTGATCGATCAAGTGGACGAAGCCGCGCTGCGCCGTTTCACCTTCAAGATTCAGTTCAAAGCGCTTACTCATGAACAGCGCGAACGCATGTTCGTCACCGAAGCGCTTGAAGGTGACGCCGAAAAGCTCACCGAGAAAATTCGCAACGGTCTACTCAAACTAGAAATGCTCACGCCCGGCGATTTCGCTTCGGTGAAGCGGCAAATTGTGTTGTTCGATGAGATGCTGCCGCCGGAGGAATTTCTTGCGCAGTTGGAGCAGGAACACAAAGTGAAGCCTGATATCAAATGGGCTCGCACGATTGGTTTCTGATTTAACTGACTCTCTGTTGCTAACGGCGTATCAGGCTTGCTGCGTCGTCTCTCAAAGTGCGCCTTCGGCTTTCGTCACGCGGCGCGCGACGACTTTGTTCGCTCCTTGCCCCGATATCAAATGGGCTCGCACGATTGGTTTCTGACTCAACTCACTCTCTGTTTTAACGGTGTATCAGGCTCGCTGCGTCCGCTTCAAGTTGCGCGGCAAATATTTCGCTATGCGCTAGACTCTATTGGGCGAAACCTACGTTCAGAGAACTTATCAACAGTCAGATTAAACGACTCTATCGCCCATACGCGTCGGTATAAATGAGAAAAAGCTACGCGGCGTCTGTCGCCAGAGACGAACCCGCTAAATTCGACGTATCGCGAGTTCGGGTCGGGGCTGCGCCTTTTCGTTGTGCCTTTTGCCGATACATGAGCTCGTCGGCGAACTGAAGCAATTCGGCAGAATTTACGCCGTCAGCGGGTAGTCGCGCCCAGCCAATCGACAACTGCGGCGCTACGTCAACGCCGCCGATGACCACGTTCGCAGAGATTTCGGCGCGCAACTTTCGCTCGAACAACTCGATTGCCGCTTCGTCCAAGTTTTCAGCAACGATTGCGAACTCATCACCGCCTAAACGCGCGACGACGTCTTCCGCGCGCACCGAAGAGCGCATGCGTTGCGCAATGAGCTGCAGCAACTCATCGCCCGCCGCGTGTCCGTACTGATCGTTGATCGGTTTGAATTGATCAAGATCGATGTATCCGAGCGCGAGCGGCGTTGACTGGCGGTGTGCGCGTGCAACCGCTCGCTCTAGTTCTTGAAAAAACATTCGGCGATTCGCAAGGCCCGTGAGTGGATCACGCGTAGCCTCGATGAAAAGTTTCTCTGAGAGTTGCTCAATCTCTTTCGCTTTGAGATTTACCGATTTGCTGCGTTCTCGAAGCAGCCAACGCACCGCTAAAAACACGAAACCAATCAGCAAACACGCTGCTGCACCGAGCGCGCCAGAAACCCACATTGCTGCTCGCGCCTGTTCACGAGTGCTGCTCGATTGCTCGGCCATGCGCGCTTGTTGATGAGTGCGAATGCTGTCGATCACATCGGCTTCGGCCTCCTGCAAACCCATCGCTTTTTCTCGCAACAACTTGAGCGCGGTCTCGCGAGCGCCCTGGTTGTTAAGCGTCAACGCTTGTTCGTTGAGCTCATCATGTCGCGCTTCGATTGATCGCAAACGCTGTACGTCGGCCACGTCGGCGCCGTCTTGTGGCAGTGTCGAGAACTCCGCAATAGTTTGTTCAAATCGATCCGATGCCTCTAAATATTGAAGCATCAAACCCTCTCGTTCGTTGGAATCGGGGCTCAAAAGTTGAGCAAACAAAATCTGGCTACGGCGGCGCGAAAGTGCCTCAATGTTTGAAGCGAGCGTAATTTTTTTCGCGCGCAATTCCAATAACGCTTCGATGTCGTCAAGCACTCGATGCTGTTGCCATACGCCATGCAACACGAGACCGCCCACCAAAATGAACGTCAGTACAAATCCTGCGGCAACGTAGATGCCGAGGCGGCGTGCCGTATTTTCAAGCTGACTGGCAAAACTGTCCATCCCGCAAATGTAGTGGGCGGCAAGCTAATTTCCTACAGATGTCGCTCGTGGAGCAGCGTTCCGCGATCATCAAAGTATGAAAGATGCAACGATCGATCCACTGCGCGGTAGCGGAGCACACCGAAATTCGGCCGATCCCCGAACACGAAGTGCGCCCCACGGGTATGTCGGCTTCGCGCGTTGTTGTCTGTCTCAAAGGTTAAAAACGCGGCGAGCGGGCCAGCCATAAATTCGTAGATTCCAAATTTCTCAGACCGTGGCCACTCGCGCGCAAAGTGGTAGT
This sequence comes from Betaproteobacteria bacterium, assembly GCA_013298695.1. GTDB lineage: Bacteria > Pseudomonadota > Gammaproteobacteria > Burkholderiales > Casimicrobiaceae > Casimicrobium. The sequence goes on along the minus strand of JAAFIS010000013.1, from coordinate 43,654 downwards.
CAGCCGACAGAATGATCGTCTTCGAACCCGAGCTAGCGTTGGCTTTCCGAAACGCGTCGAGCAATTCATCGCGTTCGGTGGCGTAATTCCCCCATGCGTCCGCACTAGCACCATGTACGGGCACGCTGGTGCCGATCAGCCGAAATTTCGCAGCGCTCGAACCAAAGTCGCGAAAGAAAGCGCGCTTTTGTACAGCGCCGAGCATCGTTTTTTGCGCGCTATCAACGTCAGACTGCGCACTCCGAAATCGCCGCGTATCGAGCATGAAAAGCTCGACGTCGCTGCCAAATCGCACGTTGCGATACAACCCCACGCCCGACTGCGCGGACGTTGGCCAATACTCAGCAAACACCTTCGCTGCATCAGCCATCGCCGGATGTCCCGCGTGACAATCGTTTTCGATCTCGTGGTCGTCCCACGTGGCAATCATCGAATGGTTTGCCATGAATGACTGCAGCGAGCCGTCCGCGCGAATCGCGGCGTGTTTGCGGCGGTAGTGTGCAACGCTTGGCGTGAAATCGCGGCGCGGGATGTCTGCGTACACCGTGTCGCCCAAATGAATGAACGCATCGACTTTTTGCCGCGCGATTTGATCGAAAACTGCAAACGGACGGTAACGCTCCTCCATGTCGCCTGAAAACGCGAGAGAAACATCGGAGCGAGTGGAAGCTGCAGGCGCAGTACGAAAACGTTGAGTCGGCGACACCACATCCTCGCCTGAATAGATTGCGTAACTCACATCGCTGTTCGACGGAAGCTTCGTGAGCACGAACGCATGCGCGAAGTCGTTGCTCGCTAAAAGTGTGACCGACTCGCTGCGTATCGAGTTCGTGGGCTGAAAACTCGCAGTGGGCGCCCAGCGAACGTGAACCGAAACGGCGCGATTACCGATCACGCTGACAATCGCAGTGGTTGCGCCCGCGTCGAACACAGCAGGAGGAAACGCGAGCATTGACCGCGAAAAAAGCGACGCGGTGACGCTTGAGCTCGCGCCCAGCGCGCCCGCCGCCATCGACTGCATCCAACGCCTGCGCGCAGTTTGGCGAGGGTACGCGTCATCCTGAGCAGGCCATTCGTCTTTTATTTTTTCGTCAACAGTCGTCATCCGCGTATCGTACGCGATGATCAACTCACGAGTGCAGCAACTCGTGTCGTCTGCGGTTACCGCGATTTCGCTGGGGTTTGGCAAAATGCCGTGATGAGCGTTTCAGAACTTAGCAGCAACCCACCGTCAAGCGGCGCCTCCAAGATTTCATTTGCGCAAGGCTGGCGTAACCTGATGCCGCCCGTGCGCGTGATGCCGGGCAGCCCCGTCGCAAATTTCCGCTGGGGCACCGCGCACACATTTGGCATTTCGCTTGCGCTGGCCGCGATCGTTTTCGCGATTGCGATCCAAGTCACCATCCTAGGTGGCTGGCACATCGCGAGCAACACGCTCACCCTACCTCTCGTACCGATCAACGAGGCCGTGGCGCAGAAACGGCCAGACGCACCACTGGAGTACAGCTTCGTTGGTGGCCCTGCAGTCGCGGCAACGAAAACAATTGCGGCGAGCGCGGATCGCGCGCTAGGCGTAATGCTTCTATTGGGTCCAGTCGCGGAGAAAACAACGCTCACCCTCGGCTGGGTCGGCATTCGTGATCGTCGCCGTCCTACCAATGTGGCAGTTCCTATTCCGGCAAGCGAAAATCCGCAGAGCCTTTACATCCCGCTGCGCGGTCACAGCGAATGGCGAGAAGACATTACGCAATTCGCGGTTGCATTGATCGCGCCGCCCGGCACCAAAAGCGTCACGCTGGGCGGCGCTGAACTTATCGCTGCAACGCCCATGGCGAGTCTCGGCCACGCGCGAGCGCGCTGGTTCAGCGATAGCGCGACGATCATGCCGCAGCGATTGGCTGAGCGTGTGATTCCGTTATCAGCGTGGTTCGCATTTGCAGCGCTGATTGCATTCGCGGCGATTGCTTGGCGCTTCGCCTCATCCCCACGCGAGCGACGTGACGCAATAATTTGTGCGGCATTGGTTTTGGGGGGGGCTGCAATTGCGGTGTCGGCTTGGGTGCCCACCGCGTTTGCGGTCAACGTTGCAACGACGACGTGGATCTTCGCGGCGCTTTCTTTGACATCAGCGTGCATCCGCGCCACATTCCTCGGACTCGAAGGCAACCTCGGGCGGAACGTGCACGACGCGATACCCGTGGTTATCTCCTTCGCCTGTGTCGCGTTCGGCGGCATCATATTTTCTTGGGTAGTCATCGCGGTCGTCGCAGCGATTTTGGCAAAGCGATTTCCGCTGCATTTCCGCAAGGCGCAAGCCACATTATTCTTTGTGCCGCTGATCGCGTTAGGTGCGTTTGCACAAGCGGTTTTCGCTAAACACATCGCCGTGCCCAACACAACGCTTCGTGATCCTTCCTCGCTGGTTGCGAATCTCGTGTCGCAGTCGGGCGCGATTGCGGGTTTGGTTGCGATCGTGACGTTAGCGTGGCTCTTTCTTCATCGCACACAACGCGCGCACCAGCACGGTGGATTCGCAATAGTGCTTTGGTTGGTCGTGCTCGGAACGTTGGCAACTTTCGTTGTTGCGCCAGCCACCGAAATACTGAGTAACAGCACCGGCGCGTTTTGGATCGTGATGCCGAGCTTTGTTGCGGCCTTCGCGTGGGTGGCACCGGCCTTTATCGCACCGGTTGCGTCAACGGAAACGGTGCTGCCGACGCAAGCTAAAACCGAGCACGATCTCTCTGGTGCCGCGCGAGAACTATTCGACGCAGCCGCTGGCGCTTTCAACGCAACGATCGCCAGCGGTTCCGGAAGCGCCCTCGCGTCGCTCAATCGGATGAAGCAAATTGCCGCTGCGAGCAACGTCACACTGGCCGCCGAACTTCATTACGCGCTGCGTGGAACTTCGATTGAAAGCGCTCGCAGCGCGTATGAGGCACTAAAGCGACAACCACAGAGCGAACTGAGCGACGAGGCGCGAGGGATGGTGCTGGCGTATGCAAATCGCTCGCACGACTATTCAGAAGTCATTGCGCGCGCGAGCGCGCTTCCGCCAAGCGCCGATTCAACGCGACTGCATGCGCGTGCGCTGCTGCTTTCTGCGCCTGGGGCTGAGCGTGAAAACGCGCGGCTTCGCGCGATTGACATTTTGGAATCCTGTCCGAAGCCCAATGAGCTCGCGCACGAAATCGCTGAACTTCATATGCTCGGAGGCGACGTTGCTCTTGCTCAAGCCGCACTCGGTTCATCGGGAATTGCGTTGCAATCATTGCCGGGCCAGATTTATGTCGCGCGCCTCGGGCTCATTGCTACCCACGGTGGCTCGACGTATGTCGACCAAATTAACCGCCTCGCAACTTGGAACGCCGATCTGAGCATTGCCCAAGCGGCCATGGGCGAGGTGCTGCTTCGTCAGGGCAATCTAGCGGGCGCGCGAGCGCGCTTCAAACTTGCAGTTGAGCGCGACGCAAGCCTCTGGGCTATCGAGCGCCGACTACGCGATATCGACCAGGCGCTTGCCGAGGCAGCGAAAGCGGCTCCGGCATGAGCACCCGTTTGCTTCTTTATTTGGCTCATGCGATTGATCATTTAGCCCTGCTTATTTTTGCAACTGCGGTAAGCGCGATTGCCGTTGATTTTGGCTTCGCGCGTTGGGAGGATTTGATGCCCTACACCACGGGCGCGTTCGTCATGTTTGGTCTGGCTTCACTGCCTGCCGGGCGCTACGGCGACTTATGGGGTCGCCGCGCGATGATGCTGGTATTTTTCTTTGGTATGGGTGCGTCGCTGCTCATAGTGGCGTGCACCCATACGCCGCTGCAGATGGGGATCGCGCTCACCGTGATGGGCGCGTTTTCAGCGATTTACCACCCGGTGGGGATTCCAATGCTTTTGCAGAACGCACCGAAGCCGGGTGCCGTCATCGGTGTCAACGGTTTAGCCGGAAATTTAGGCATCGCGTGCGCTGCGCTACTCACGGGCTTGTTAGTGAAATACATGGGCTGGCGCGCCGCGTTCGCGCTGCCAGGAATACTGTGTTTTCTGCTGGGGGCACATTTTGCGCATCGCGTGCCCAAGGAACTCGGCGCGCCTGCGAAACGAAACTCACGTGCGCTCCATGTGGATCGTGCCACCGCGTTTCGCGTATTCGCAGTGCTCACTGTCACCACAACGTTGGGCAGCGTGATATTTAACTTCACGACAAATGGCAACGCAGAGCTGTTGCGCGAACGCACTGCAGCCTTCGCGAACGACCCAGCAGCAATAGGCCTAGTGCTCGCCTTCGTTTACGCCGTGGCTTCGGTCGCGCAACTGGTGGTTGGCCAACTCATTGATCGCTATCCCATCAAACGCGTTTTTCTGCCGATCGTCGCACTGCAGGCGGTGATGTTTTTCATGGCGATGAATGCTGCCGGCTGGTGGTTCGTCATCGCGATTACGCTGTGTATGATTTTTGTGTTCGGTGCGATTCCGTTTACCGATGCGATCATTGCGCGCTTCGTTGACGACAGCATGCGCTCACGTGTTGCGGGGGTGCGGCTTGCGGTAAGTTTTGGCATTTCATCAATCGCAGTTTGGGCGCTCGGCCCGTTCGTTAAGGCAAGCGGCTTCGCGACGTTGATTCTTTTGATGGCGATCATCGCGCTTTTGACGACAGTAGCTGTGATGTGTTTGCCGAACGCTGACCCGAGTCCGACAGCCGCAGAATAGCCAGCGTTTGCGCGTGAGCAATATGCAATCTATCGCGATGCGAATAGGTTTATTGCTATTTTCCGCATTTATCGAAAATTGTGTTTTTACGCTTACTCGCCCTTTGAAAACGGCAGCTCACTAATAGTTACAAACACTGCAATTATCCTTTGCAGTGCTGTTGAACATGCTCAATAAACGCGCGCGTTTTCGCGGGCAACCACTGGCGCTGAGGCAAGACGAAATGTGCCTCAGCAGGCAGCGGTTGCAACACTTCAAGAACGCGAACTAAACCATTGGCCATCACGTCGGGCAACACGGTTACGCCCGCCCCCGCAAGCGCCAGAGTGCGCGTCAATCCGATTGAATTGGTTTTGATAGTGGTCTTGGGAGCGAAGCTCACTTTTCCTTTTTTGAGCGCGATGTTGAGGCTTGACATTCTTGGCGCTTGTGTTTGCAGCGAGATAAACGGCATCGAAGCAAGTTCTTCAATGGTTGTGGGTGTACCCATTTTTTTGAGCAAGGATTTCGCGGCATAGAAATGGCGCGGCATGGTCGCGAGCTGTTTCGCAACCAAACTTGAATCTGGCAATTTGCCCATGCGAATGGCTAAATCAAATCGCTCGCCAACGATGTCCACTAACTGCGGCGAGGCTTCGATGTCAAGCGTAACGCTCGGATAGGTTCGCGTGAATGATGCGATGGCATCACCCAGAAAAAATATCGCAAAGTCCGCTGGCATCGCGATGCGTAACACGCCGCGCGGCTTCGCATCATGCTGCGCGAGCACGTCCTGCGCGTCGGTGTACGCCTCAACCATTCGTACTGCGCGCTCCGCGTAGAGCCGCCCCGCATCGGTCATTGCGAAGTGTCGCGCATCGCGATCAATGAGTTTCGCACCCACATCGCGCTCAAGTTGCGCGAGTCGACGGCTCACAGTCGATTTCGGCAACCCGAGTCGCTTTGCGCCGCGAATCAACCCGCCCGCATTCGCGATTTCGGAAAACAAATAAAGGTCGTCGAGACTAGGTTTCATAGCTTGCAATTAAAGGCGAAACACGCAGTCGCAGGGGTAATTCCGGGTGATTAGCAAGAAATAGCATTTTTTTGTGACGAGTTCTCCGCCTTCGCAAATAGATTAAGTCATGTCCAACAGAAAGTGTTTCATTATTGGAACAATAAATTCGTATTTTGCGCTCTTCCAAATATTTATGGAATACCAATAATTCGTTCATCGAAAGAAAGTAGGCAATGAAAGAAGGCAACGTGAACACACTAAAGATTGAGCAACGGCTTCCCGTGCAAGCGATGAAACACGGCGCGGGGTTTCAAGCCTGGGGCATTCGCGGCGACGATGCGGCGATGGATCCGTTTCTGATGGCCGATCACTATCGGATGAGTCAGCCCACTTTCGGCCCGCATCCGCACGCAGGATTTTCAGCGGTGACTTACATGTTTGACGATGCTGAAACCGGCTTTTTGAATCGCGATTCGCTCGGCGACAGCTCTGAGATTCGAGCGGGTGACAATCATTGGACGGTCGCGGGCTCAGGCGTTGTTCATGATGAAGTGCCCGTTGAAAACGGCAAGACGGCGCACGGCTTGCAGATTTTTGTGAACCTCGCGGCGAAAGATAAACACATGCCGCCGAAATCAATCCATGTGCCGCGCGATCAGATGCCGCGCCTCACGCAAGCCAGCGGTGCGCGCGTCAAAGTCGCGTTCGGCTCGTACATCGACGGCGTCAATCGTGCGGACGCAGTCAAACCATTGCCGACCGATGTGTCGCTACTCGATATTGCAATTGATGCAAATCAATCGTTTCAATACATCGTTCCGGACGGCACAAACGCATTCATGCTCGTTGTTAGTGGCGAGGTGAACGTACAAGGCGAAACGGTAACTGCAGCACAAGCAGTGAGCTTCGGGCGCGCAGGCGGTGCGCTTGAAGTCACATCAAATAATGATTCGCACATCGCAGTTTTCCTCGGTAAACCTCTCAACGAACCCGTCGTTCGCCACGGCCCTTTCGCGATGACCAATCGCGCCGACCTTGAACGCGCCATCGCCGACTATCAGGCCGGTCGTATGGGCTCACTGAATGAATAGGCGTTCGACCATGAACTTTACCGATCAAATCACCGTACTACAGGCTCGCAAAAGCGCCGCGTCGCGCATGAGGCTCATCAATCTTGATCCACAGGATGCGGGCCAAAATCGTGAAGTTTCCATAGTTAATGTCGATATTGACCCGATTTAATCGGGCGAAATCCCATTTTTTTCGTAATTTCGACAAATGTGATTTACTGATTTCTCGCCCACATAAACTTGGCGATCTATAGAAAATATGTTACTCGCTAAACGTGAGTTCCGCGCGCGTCCACGCGGGTTCGCAGGCGAGCCCGAATGCACTGGCCGGTGTAATCACACCGTACCGGCGCGGTAGCGCCTTGCAGCCGTCTGCACCCGCGCCAGCGAGCAGCAAGCCGGCTTCAGCAACGAGCATCGCGGTTGATTTGTAGCCGGGATGCCCGTTCGCTTTCGCACGCGCAGAGACGCTCGCGCCCGACGCGCTCGTCGCGCGCATGCGTAGCGTGTAGCCGGATTGTTCGAGGTGTTTTTCGCTCGGGCCTTCGCCGCTTGCAGGGCCGATCCAATCGAAGAATCGCTTCGCCGCGACGCGACCGATTTGATCGAGTCGACCGTTTCGCGCAATCGATGCGACCATCGTTTTGAACGTGACTCCGAGCATTTCGGCGACGATACGTTGACCGATAGCGAAGGGTGCGAACGATTTGGTGGAAAGCCCTTCGACGTATTCGCAATTGCTTGCAAACGGTGATGTTTTCGACGTGGCAAACGTTGAAATGGTGCGATACACAATTGGCGGATTGACGAACGGCGCAGGCACGGTAGGCGCGAGCCATGCGCCCGCATCGGCGTTGTAGCGTGCGGAGAAATCGTAAGGATGCTCATCGCGAATTTGTTGTGCTAGTTTTGCGTCGCTCACAAGCGCCGCGGGATCACTCATCGTGCTCGTATCGCCACCTTCGAGCATTCCCTTAATTGTCGCCATCGTTCCGCCTGAAAGAATATCTCGCGGTTTGAACGCAGGTGGACCCGTAAAACGATTGACGAGTTCTACTTTCACGGCGCGCTCGCCCGTTTCATCGAATAGTTTTTGCGCAATGTAGAGCGCGGCAATGTCGAACGGCAATGCCTCGAATCCGGCGACGGAAACGATCTTCGCTTTAGATGCGACCGCCGCTTCATGATGCGCGTCAATCATTGATTTCACCCAAGAGATTTCGCCCGTGAGATCAAGATAATGCGTGCCATGTTTCGCAGCGGCAGCAACAAAATTCTCGCCATACGCAGCGTACGGTCCGGCGAGCTGAATGATGACGTTCGTTGACGCGACTAATTTGTCAACGCTCTTTGCGTCCGAGCTGTCAGCAAGCACGATGGAAGGTTGAGTAAGCGCGTTCTCACAGAGCGGCAACAACGCTTCCAGTTTCTCTGCGCTGCGCCCACCAATCGCCCACTTAAATCCTGCAGGCACATGTTTGCTGAGATGTTTGAGAGTTTGCTGCCCGGTAAATCCCGTTGCGCCAAACAAAATGAGATCGAATTTTTTAGTGGCCATGTTGCGACTCCTTCCTGTGACAGCGCTATGCGCTCACCTAGCGAATAGCATTGAGCTTACATCGTCCATCTCGTTTCCGCAGATGATCTATCGCTTACTCGCGGATGTTGTGCTGGTGTTGCATTTCGCGTTCATCGCGTTTGCGGCGCTTGGCGCTACGCTCCTTCTCGTCCGTCGCCTGCCGCGATGGATCGCGGTCGCACATTTGGCGTGTGCCACTTGGGCGAGCTACGTGATGTTCTCGGGGCGAATTTGTCCACTCACACCACTTGAAAACTATTTGCGAAGATTGGGTGGTGAGGCGGGATATACGCAGAGTTTTATTGAGCGCTATTTGTTGAACGTGATCTATCCCGACGGATTGACGCGGGAGATTCAGATTGCGCTAGGAGCGAGTTTGCTCGCGTTGAACGCGTTGATTTACGCAGTCGTTGTTTCTCGTTCTTGGCGACGATAACCATGGTTTGTTCCGAGGCATAACATTGGAGCCTTTGTTTTTTGAATCACGCCGTCCACTCGACAGCCGACGGCGCTTTCTACAAGGCGTCGAGCCAAAGCGGTTTGCCTCACCTGCTGGTTGCACCAAATAAAAAAGCCCCAAACGGGGCTTATTTATTTGGGGCGGCCGACGGGGTTCGAACCCGCGACAACTGGAATCACAATCCAGGACTCTACCGCTGAGCTACGGCCGCCATTGATCGTTACTTAGTCCATCACACGTCGCGAAAAAGCGTCTGGCGCGCCCGACAGGACTCGAACCTGTTACCCCCGGCTTAGAAGGCCGGTGCTCTATCCAGATGAGCTACGGGCACATTGTTGTAGTTCAAATGAGAAGCCCGCCTAGGCGGGACTCACATTTTTCTACAACAGTCCAAGCACTACTCGATTTTCGTCGAAAGGTGAATGGTCGGGGCGGTGGGATTCGAACTCACGACCCTCTGCTCCCAAAGCAGATGCGCTAACCGGGCTGCGCTACGCCCCGAAGCTTTGAATTATAGCCTGAAAATAAAATTGATTGCTTGAACGCAGCTCGGTTTAAGCAAACGAGTTAGCGCTTTACAGCGGTCGCCCCTGTGGGATACGTGATTCCACCTTCGCGACGAAATTTAAAGTCAACGCGGGCTTCAGAAATCATTGCCTCGCCATTGCACACGGCGGGTTTAAACGTCCAGTTCTTCACCGCGTCCTCAGCCGCGCGAGCGTAGGCGTCATCGGTTGCCAAGAAATCGGCAACCCCTAGATATTCACCCGCTGCGCCAATTTTCAGAAGCAACGCAGCTTCTCCAGTAATGCCGCTCGCGTCTTTCGGAAAAACGACGTCGGTCTTCGTGACCGGTGCGGGAGACGTCCATTCGCGGCACTGTTCAGGCACGATCGGTTTCAAAATTTTCGCGGCTTTAGGGAAAATCGTTTCAGTGTTCGCGTTTGCGTTCGTTGCCGCGACGAGTGCGCCCGCGATCAGAAAAACTGCGCTTCGCAATTTCATTGAAGTCAGTGAATCTAGGTTCGTGTGGTTCATGGAAAACTCCTTGCTTCGTACGCCCCGGTTCGCGAATTATGCGCCGCACTTGGGCAGGATGCACATATTTCCAGAAAATCTACTATAACGCCTATATCATTGGGCATCGCTATAGATTCGTCAGAATATCGCTAAATATCAGAAATAGGTTTAAGGCCCAACTTCCGTAGGGCTATCGCTTAAATGCTGTTTGCTCGTTGCGTGCCACGCTCAACGCTCACGGTACGCAGCAACCACAGACCGATGACAAACATCCCACCCGTCACTAGAAGCGCGAGACGATGATTGTTGTTGGTGAGCCAAGTGACCAAGCCGTAGAACATCGGGCCGACGATGCCCGCGAGGCGAACCACGACACCCCACAAACCGTAAAACTCTGCGAGCTGCGATTTCGGACTCAACACGCCGACGAGCGCTCGACCGCCAGATTGGCACGCGCCCAAGCAAAGGCCGGCCATATTGGCCGCGACCCAAAAGCCCTCTTGCGTATGCCACGCATAGGCAACGACCACCGTAATGATCCACATCACAAGGGTGATCATTAGCGTCGGCTTGTGACCGATCCGGTCTTGCACATAGCCAAAGATAAATGCGCCAATGGCCGCCGATACGTTAACCACCAGCAGCAATTTGATCGTGTCGGCCATCTTGAAGCCCAGCGCTTGTTCGGCGTATACCGAGGCGAGCGTAATCACGACGGCGAGCCCCGCTTGATAGGCAACCGCTGCCCAAAAAAAGCGCCGGAGATCAGGATACTGTTTGAGCTGTGCAACGGATCGGCTAAACGTGCTCCAAAGCGAATCACGACGCGCATTTGGATTGGGCACCGCACGCTCGCGCAGAAACAAAAAAGTCGGCACACTCGCGAGCGCATAAATTACCGCCGTGATGACTAATGTCATCGGAACATAGTCCGCGGCTTTTGCCCCACTTGCTTGCGCATTGGTGACCCACCACAAGCACATTCCGAGCGTGACCAGCCCACCGACGTAGCCTAAGCTCCAGCCCCAGGCAGAGACTTTTGCGATGTCTTTACTGGTCGCGAGTTCGGGCAGAAATGAAGCCGTAAAGTTTTCGCCAAACGCGTAAAACATATTGCTCAGAATGAACATGACGCACGCAAGAACGAGCAGATCACTGCCCTGCGCGGCAATCGGAGCCAACGCGAGCGTGGTGACGACGCAACCGATCGTGGAAATCAACAACATACGTTTTTTTGAAGCATGGCGATCTGCGTAGCGCCCAAGAATCGGCCCGAGAAACATGACGATCAAGTAAGAGATCGCGAATACAGTCGTCCACAGCAGCGTCGCCCAGCTCGCGCCGCTCGCTATCACACCCACGAAATACGCGTTAAAAATCGCCGTGATAACGACGGTGGTGTACCCCGAATTTGCAAAGTCGTACATGCTCCACGCCCAGAGTTCTCTCCTTGTGACGGGTACGTCTTTCATACCGTATTTCCTTCGATGTTGTAGGGTAGCCGCACCACGAAGAACGACGCGCGTCTAGCGTCACTCTCCATAGCTGCCAAAGTCAAACCCCTCTGGCTTTTCGGGTTTTGATTCTTCAGCACGCTTTTCGAGGTGAGCGCTGCCGCTGAAAAAATCGTCGAGCGTTGCACTGGATACCCATTGCCACGAGGGCGGCCGCATCTCGGTCATCGTCTGTCCCGCTTCCAGATTACCGCGAAGGTTGTAGTAGGTAATGGCTTGCATCGAGGCAATTGCGATCGCAAAAACAAACCCAGTGGTCGCTGCACTCGCAACACTAGTGCGAACAATGTATCGCGTGTGGCACCACACCAAAACGCCGACACATGCGGCGGCAAGCAGATAGCCGTACTGATAGAGCGTCGAGAAATTGAGCGCGTAAGCGGCGCTGTCGAACACGAAGTCGATCGTTGCGATGGCAACCAAAGCCAAGCATGCAAGCGACAGGTGCGCGAGGAAGTGAGTAGAGCGCCCGGTGAGGCGCGAAACGACGGCCCAAGCCCCCGCCCAAAGAGAGACCAGCCCCACCATAGCAAGCGCGCCGGTGACATATTTTGTGGCGCGCTCGCCTTCGGTATCGGCAACCCAAGTTTGCAAGGCGGTGATCGCGATTGCGAGCGCCACCGCGACCAGCGTCGTCCAGCCGCCAAGCCACGCCAGCGGCGTTTGCACGAGGCGGCTGCGGGAAGGCGTGTAGTCTCGTGTGCGAACGCGAATGCGCTCGCCAGCGACAAGGAAGGCCTGATCGGGATTGATCGCCCACGCTGAGGTCATTCCGCCAGGTGCCCAAAATTTTGCGGCGGTGGAGACGCTGTTTACGATCAGTGCCCCCGTGTCGTTTCTAGTCAATACGACTCTCTCGTCTCGCGCTGACTCGCTATCAATGACGTAGTCGCATTGATAGCTGTTGCCAATGGTCACCGGTAGCGTCTCGAAGCGCTCGCGTCGCAACACCGCGTCGTGTTTATCCAACACTTCAACAAACGCGCCCGCATCATGCGCCTCGAGTGCGCCGAGCGTCGGCTCGCCGCTCACGGTGACGTGCGCAAGATCGGTCGACACGGTGTGGGTTACTTCGTCCATGATGAAGCCTGCAAAAACGCTTTAAGCAACCGGTTGCCGTTCGCGAAGGTAACGCCCTTCACGTCAAGTGCGCTGGTCAGGCCCTCGGTATCGCGATCGGTCGACGTTGCGGTGAGCGTCATGTCAAATAATCCGTCGAATTCACGGTGTGCACGCACGCACATCGCCGTACGAAAGCGAATCGCAGCTGTGGCCACGAAATCCTCACTGCAATGCGGTCGCGTAAGGTAGCGCGTGGGCTTCACGCTGCCGCCGCTCAACATACCCTGCGTGCCGCTCGCGCTGCGACTTTGCCACGCGGCAAATCGCCAAGCGCCCAGCTTTTCGCCGGTGCGGTAAGTGTGATCCCACTTCACAGTTCCCGTGGTGAAACTGCTGTCGATGTAGAGCCCCGCGCGGAGCGCACAGTTGATCGTTTCCGTCCGATACATCTTTTCTGGCTTGGCGTTTGAGCTTCCCCAACAGCGAAGCAGCCGCTCTTCGCCCACCGCGACTTCTGCCGGCCCGAGCGCTTGCCTCGGCAACGGCTTCGCAAGCAATGCGTCGATCATTGTGGTTTGATGTTTCTGCAGTTGTGTCGCGATGAGTTTTTTGTCAGGCGCAACATCACGCGGCATTGCCACCAGCGGTCGAACGTAGTTGAGCGGAACCAGTAGATTGGCCAGCTCGCCACCGGTGCCTGCAACGTTGACTCCGATCACGCGACCTTGCTCATCTACCGCAGGGCCGCCGCTCATGCCCGGATTAAGCGCACCGGTGAAATGAATCTGATCGTAGAGCCTGCGCTCAACGAGTCCGTTGTACGTGCCCTCTGAAATTGCGAAACCGAGGTCAAGCGGATTGCCCATTGAATAGATTTTTTCGCCCTGACGCAGTGGGTCATTCACATCACGCAAATTGAAGTGCGCCGCGTTGGTAATGCCCTCTAAGCGCACCAGCGCGAGGTCGTGGATCACGTCAAAACTGAGCAGCACAACGTCGCCGCGTTTGCCGTCAACGCGAACGTACTCCGCGCGAAAGCGCTGCGGCTCCAACACGAGCTGCGAGATTACGTGATAGTTGGTCAGCGTCGTGCCGTCTGCGGCAACCAGAAACCCCGAACCAACGCTTGCCTGAGACGAGCCTGCGCGAGTGAGTATGCGAATTTGCACGAGTTTGTCGCGCGCCGCATCGAAGAGACGTTGTCCCGTTGGCGAAGGCGCAGGCAATCGGGTCTCGACGGCGTTGCCAGCGACGGCAGCCGCCTGATTCACGGAGGGCGCAGCAACGGGCGGCGCAGTGGCCGAGGTCGACACCGCAGGCTGCGTAGGGGCGACCGACGGAGCAGTAGGTGACGTCTGGGCGGCGGCAACTGTTGCGACTACAGCTAGCAACAGCAGCACCGAATTCCAGCGGGTCAGCAGCCGTTTCCGACGCCCGAAACGAAGCGAAGGAGGAGGATCTTTTTTGTTCATCCTCTCGTTTTAACGCGTTCTGTTTTTGTCGTCAGCTCTGCGCTCTAACGCCCAATTAAATTCGGCTGTAACCCGAAATAATTGCAACCTTCTCTTTGTATTAAAAATCCATGGCTGCCCAAGAGAAACGGCGATTGGCATTTAAAGCTGCAATCTAGTGCAGATGTGCGCCGGTTGCCGCTTGCATGTCTTCGCGAGTCACGCCCGGTGCGAGTTCAGTGATCGAAAGCCCTGCGTGAGTGACTTCCAGCACGCCGAGATCCGTAATGATGAGATCAACCACGCCAACACCCGTGAGCGGCAAATTACATTTCGGAAGAATTTTCAGATCGGTGCTGCCGTCTTTTTTCTTCGCAACGTGTTCCATGAGTACGACAACGCGGCCGACGCCCGCGACCAAATCCATCGCGCCGCCCATGCCTTTAACCATCTTGCCGGGAATCATCCAGTTGGCAAGATCGCCCTTCTCGCTCACCTGCATCGCACCAAGAATCGCAAGATTAATTTTTCCACCGCGGATCATGCCGAAGCTATCAGCACTTGAAAAAATCGACGATCCGGGAATCGTGGTCACCGTTTGTTTGCCCGCGTTAATCATGTCGGGATCGACCTCCGCTTCGGTCGGAAACGGGCCAATACCAAGCAAACCATTCTCCGATTGCAACCAAACTTCCATGCCTTTCGGCACGTGGTTGGCCACGAGCGTCGGCAAACCGATACCAAGGTTTACATAGAAACCGTCTTGCAATTCTTTCGCTGCACGAGCAGCCATTTCGTCACGGGTCCAAGGCATGTGTGTCCTCTCTACGTTCGGACAGGACGAGAGGACGAGAGGACGTCGACGCGCGAACTCGACGTACGACAGGTTTGTCGCGCGCCTAGCACGCAAAGCTCGACTATCTTCAGCCGCCTTACTCGTTTGCTGTTTTGTTGCATAAATTAGTGGTTCGTAAATTCTTTCGATCAAACATTGCTTTGCGTCCTAGCGAAGCGACGTCTTAGCGGCAAAGCCGCGTCGTCCTAGCGCAGCGACGTCCTCCGTTCGCGTTATGCGCGAACGGTTCTCTGTTCAATACGTTTTTCGGGCGTTGCGTTGAGCACGATACGATGCACGAAGATACCCGGCAAATGAATTTGATCGGGATCAAGCGCGCCGGTATCTACAATTTTTTCGACTTCAACAATCGTGATCTTGCCGGCCATCGCGACATTCGGATTGAAGTTGCGCGCGGTTTTTCGGAAAATCAGGTTGCCGGATTTATCCGCGATGTAGGCTTTCACGAGTGACACGTCGGGGACGAGCGAGCGCTCCATCACATATTTTTCGCCGTCAAACTCGCGTACTTCTTTACCTTCGGCCACGATAGTGCCAACACCCGTTTTTGTGAAAAACGCAGGGATGCCAGCACCGCCAGCGCGAAGTTTTTCTGCGAGCGTGCCTTGCGGCGTGAAATCGAGTTCAAGCTCTCCGGCAAGATATTGCCGTTCGAATTCTTTGTTCTCGCCAACGTAGCTTGAAATCATTTTTTTGATTTGCCGGGTCGCGAGTAGCTTGCCAAGGCCGAAGCCATCCACGCCCGCGTTATTTGAAATCGCAGTCAGCTCTTTTTTGCCGCTGGCTTGCAGCGCGTCAATCAGCGCCTCAGGAATGCCGCAGAGACCGAAGCCGCCGACGGCGATGACCTGACCGTCTTCAATGATTCCATGAAGTGCGGCGGTAGCGGACGGAAAAATTTTATTGGCCATACATTTTTCTTTTCGTCAGTGCGAGAGGACAGCGTAAGAATTTATACCCGCATTAGATTGTACGAAGTATTTGTTGCGCAGGCATCAATCGAGGGTTTGCTTATAGCGCTTAAGGGCGACTACGCCAGCTGCGAATAGGAACAAAAGCATAGGCCAGAGCTCATGCATCACCCGCGTGGCGTCGTTCCCCTTGAGCATGATGCCTCGCACAATGCGCAGAAAGTGCGTGAGGGGTAGCGCCTCCCCAATCCACTGCGCCCACTCGGGCATGCCGCGAAACGGAAACATGAAACCGGAGAGCAGCAAAGAGGGCAAAAAGAAGAAAAACGTCATCTGCATTGCTTGCAACTGGTTTTTTGCGAGGGTACTGAAAGTGAATCCAACCGCAAGATTTGCCAACATGAACACGCCGATCATGCCAAACAAGAGCAAAAAACTTCCCTGCATTGGGACCTCAAACAGCAGCGCGGCAGCCGAGAGAATCACTAGCAACTGGATATAGCCGATAACGATGTACGGAAAAATTTTTCCTATCATGACTTCGAAAGGCCGCACCGGTGTCGCAAGTAAGTTCTCCATCGTGCCGCGCTCGCGCTCGCGCGTCATTGCTATTCCCGTAAGCATCACGAGCGTCATTGTGAGAATGGTGCCGATGAGTCCCGGTACGATGTTGTATCGCGATAAACCTTCGGGGTTGTATCGCCGATGAACGCGAATCTCGAACGGTGCTGGTGTGGAATTCAAACCCTGGAGCGGCCCCTTTAAATCGGAAGTGAGCGCCTGTGTTGTGAGTTGGCCGAGTGCGGCGATCGCGTTGCCGGAGGCGGAAGGATCGGTCGCATCTGCCGCAACCAAAATCGCGGGGCGCTCGCCGCGTACCAGCCGCCGCGAAAAATCCACCGGTATCGAGACCATGAACTGCACCTCACCCAATTCGATCAGCGCTTCTGCTTCTCGTTCACTGGCGACGTCGTGCGTAATGTGAAAGTAGCCCGTGTTTTGCATCGCGACGACGATGCTGCGCGTCAGCACGCTGTTATCAGCCGACACAATTGCGGTCGGTAACCCTTTCGGATCGGTGTTGATTGCGTAACCAAACAATATGAGCTGCAACACCGGCACGCCAAAGGCCATGGCAAACGTCAAACGATCACGCAACATTTGCTGAAACTCTTTGATGAACACGGCAAGCGTTCGCCCGAGCGAGAAGCTTTTCACGCGCCCCCCCGCGGTTTGCGCTCGGCGCTACTAGCAAAATTATCTTGAGCTTGACCAATCAAACTAATGAACACGTCCTCAAGATTCGCATCAATCCGTACCCATTGAAATTGGGCGTCACTTCTAAAAACTGAAATTGCCGCTTCAACCTTTAGCGCGTCGCTGCCAGCAATGTGTAACGTATTGCCAAACGCCGCAACGCTCAACACACCAGGTGCTTTTTTTAATGGTTCTACCAATGGGTTCAAATTAGTACCACTGACAGACCAAACCACCAGATTGGCCTGCGCGATGATTTCGCGCTCAGTGCCGCGCGCAAGCGTTTTACCGTACGCGATATAGCAAAGCTCATGGCAGCGCGCGGCCTCGTCCATGTAATGAGTCGAGACTAACACGGTGATCCCCTGCGCGGCGAGCTGATGAATCTGATCCCAGAAATCGCGACGCGCTTTCGGATCAACGCCCGCCGTCGGCTCATCTAGCAACAGCAGTTTTGGCTCGTGCATCAAACACGCTGCTAGTGCAAGGCGTTGTTTCCAACCGCCTGAGAGCGAACCCGCGAGCTGCCTTTGCCGTTCCACCAAACCCAAGCGCTCTAGCGCGTGATCGACGGCGCTATGACGATCTTTTATTTCATACAAACGACCGATGAACTCAAGGTTTTCGCGAATCGATAAATCTTCATAGAGGCCAAACTTCTGCGTCATGTAGCCGACCTGCCGTCGGATCTCGGCAGCACGTGTCGCGATGTCCATGCCGAGGCAAGTGCCCTCGCCCGCATCCGGCGTCAGCAAACCGCAGAGCATGCGAATCGTCGTCGTTTTACCGCTGCCGTTCGGCCCAAGAAATCCGCAAATTCGCCCCGAACGAACCTGAAGATCGATGTGATCGACCACCGCACGACCGCTGTAGCGCTTGGTGAGTCCGCGCACGTTGATCGCGTAGCCCGGATCGCCACTCATGATGCAGATGCAACGCGTTGAACGTCAACCGGTTGACCTGGCTTGATGGGCGAGGCGTCTCTCAGATCTGGGCGCGCTTCGACCATGAAGACGAGTCGCGCACGTTGCGTATTTGAATAAATTATCGGTGGCGTGTATTCCGCTTGTGTAGATACAAAAGAGATTCTCGCCCTGATCGGTGCGCCGCAGCCGTCGCAGGAAATAGCGACTGGTTGCCCAATCGCAACCGACGCTAAATCTGATTCAGCAACAAAGAAGCGTACTTTTAATCCACCGGTTGGCAAAAGCGAGACGACAGGCTGACCTGCATTCACCCATTCGCCCTGGCGAAAAAACGCATCAACCACCCGCGCATCAAGCGGCGCACTTTGGCGTTTCTGCTGCTCGCGCCACTCGCTTTGTTTGAGCGCGAACTGCGCGGCTTGTGCGCTCGCGTCGGCGGCCACTCGCTCATCGCTGCGCGCGGGGAGTTGCGCCACACGAAGCGAGGCATCAAGCTCACTCAAGCGGGCGCGCGCTTGTACAGCGCTCGCGCGGAATTCGTCGAGCCGCGCCGCAGAAACAAATCCTTTTGTTACAAGCTGCTCTTGCCGAGCAAGTTCACTCACCGCAAGACTTGCTTGAGCACGTGCCTGCGCGAGCTGCGCCGAAATTACCGCGATCTCCTCGCCACGACGCCCTTTGTAGGTGTTCGCCGCTTGCGCACGCGCGCCGCCCGCTCGGGCGCTCAATTCCTCGCGGGCTGCACGTT
Source organism: Betaproteobacteria bacterium (assembly GCA_013298695.1). Lineage (GTDB taxonomy): Bacteria > Pseudomonadota > Gammaproteobacteria > Burkholderiales > Casimicrobiaceae > Casimicrobium. The sequence continues at coordinate 25,090 of JAAFIS010000013.1, read as the reverse complement.
CGTTGGTCGAATCAAGTTCAAACAGCTGCACGCCTTTGTTAACAGTTTGCCCACGTTGCACTCCGAGTGTTGTGAGTGCGCCGGCAATCGGCGCTGAAACGTAAACATACTCACCCTCGATATAGCCTGACCAACCGGAGCTTGGCGCTTTGTTGCATGCAGAGAGAAGAAGCAGCGGCATGACTGCGAAGGTGGCTCGAATCACTGATTTCATCGCACGCTACTCTCAGACTTTATTAAGCTGGTCTGCTCCTCTATTCTCGACAGAGGCGCAGCTTTGCCGTGAAGTGCACCTAGTACTAGATCAATGCGAGACGCGATTGCTGCATCGCTCAACACCTGTTGCTCATACGCGCTCCACGGGATCACCGGCTCCGCGCTCGATTCAAGCAGCCCGCTCACCAAAATAATAGGCAACACGATCGAACCAACGAGCAGCGTAAATCGCTGCAACGGTGGCAGCTCAAGAATTTCACCTTCGCTTTCAGCCTGCTGCAACAGGCGAAACAAGACCGAGAAGTGGCGCGGTGCATTCTTCGCAAAGAAATCGGAAGCGACTTTTTCGCCCTGTATCGCGTCCATCCAGACACGAGCCAGAACACGTCGATTGGACCGCGCGAACAGCGCGAGCGTAGTGAGCGCGGCGCGAAGTTTGGCGATTGTTGATTCTGCGTTGCCGATACTCAACGAGAACGACGCAAACATTTCCTCATACATGCCTTGCAGCAATGTAGTGAGAAACACATCCTTTGTTTTGAAGTGGTAGTGAAACATCCCTACGTTTACACCCGCATGCTCAGCAACGGCACGAAGCGACAGCCCCTTGCAACCATACTGAGGAAACAATTCGCGTCCGCTTTGCAGCAAAGCTTGATCGGCATTTTGGGAGGGACGTGGCATTTCTGCATTATTAGTCAATTGACTAATAATGTCAACAAAACTGCTTCGCTGTCGAAATCAACAGCGCTCACAAGAAATTCTTTGTGGATCTTTAGCTCAAGAGTTCGGCGCGACTGCGGAAATATTCGAGCGCTTCCGGATTCGCGAGTGCATCGACGTTTTTTACTACGCGGCCATGCACCACATCGCGCACCGCGAGTTCGACGATTTTGTTGCTCTTGGTTCTGGGAATGTCGGCGACTTGCACGACTTTCGCGGGCACGTGGCGCGGCGTCGTGTTTTCTTTGATGCGTTGTTTGATGCGCTCAATCAGCGCTTCATCGAGCATGATGTCGTCGCGCAACTTCACAAAGAGCACGACGCGCGTGTCGTGATTAAAAATCTGTCCGATGGCGATGGATTCAACGACTTCGTCTACCGTTTCCACTTGCCGATAAATTTCAGCCGTGCCGATGCGAACGCCGCCGGGGTTCAAAGTTGCATCGCTCCGCCCCACAATCACCACGCCGTCATTTTCCGTGAGCTGGCACCAATCGCCGTGCGTCCACACGCCAGGGAATCGCTCGTAGTACGCGGCTTTGTAGCGGGTTAGATCGGGATCGTTCACAAACCCCAGTGGCATCGACGGGAACGCTTGCGAGCACACGAGTTCACCCATGTCAGGTGAACCGGGCGCAATCGACTTCGCGTTTTCGTCCCACACATCCACCGCCATGCCGAGACCGCGACATTGCATTTCGCCGCGATACACCGGGAGAGTGGGATTGCCAATCGCGAAGCAACTCATGATGTCGGTGCCGCCGGAAATCGAGGCGAGATGCACGTCGGTTTTCACGCATTGGTAGACGTAATCGAAACTCTCCGGCGAGAGCGGCGAACCCGTTGAATAAATCGTTCGCAAGTGGGCGAGTTCATGCGTTCGTCGCGGCACAACGCCGAGTTTCTTGATCGCATCAATATATTTCGCGCTCGTTCCGAATTGCGTGCAGCGCTCTGCCTCTGCGAAATCCCAGAGCACGCGACCGTGATGCGCAAATGGAGACCCGTCATAGAGCAAACATGTCGCGCCTTGCGAAAGACCCGCGATCAACCAGTTCCACATGATCCAGCCGGTGGTTGAAAAGTAAAACAAACGATCGCGTGGTTTCAGGTCTCCATGCAGCGCGTGCTCTTTGAACATTTGCAACAGCGTGCCGCCGGCGCCGTGAATGATGGCTTTCGGCAAGCCAGTGGTGCCGCTCGAATAAACAATGAACAGCGGATGATTGAACGGCACGCGGGTGAAGGCGAGTTCTCGCGCGGGTGCGTTTGCAAGAAAGTCATTCCACAATACTGTAGGAGCGGCTTTGCCGCGATTAGCCTCTACTTGCGCAAGCGGTGTTCGCGGCGGAGCCGCCTCTACAGCGTTAGCGGACACGACGCAAACGACCTCACTCAACGAAGGCAACCGCGTCACAATATCTGCCACCCGCTCGCGCGTATCCGTCCATTTGCCGTTGTAGAAATAACCGTCCACAACGAACAGCACTTGCGGTTTAATTTGCTCGAAGCGATCCAACACACCTTGCGCGCCGAAATCAGGTGACGCCGAAGACCAAGTTGCGCCGATACTCGTTGCCGCGAGCATTGCAATCGCGGCTTCGGGCACGTTGGGCAACAGCGATGCGACCACATCACCCTCGCTCACGCCCGCCTGTTTAAGCGCGCTCGCGCACGCTGCTACTTGCGCACGAAGCTCGCGCCACGAGACGCGCCGATGCTCACCCGCTTCGTTCGTGAACACGAGCGCGTCGAGTTCCTCGTCACCTTCAAATCCGTGCAACAAGTTCTCCGCAAAATTCAATCGTCCATCGGGAAACCATTGCACGCCCGGCATCTTGTGACCATCAATGGCAACTCGTTCGCCAAGTTCACCGATGCCATCGCAGAAGCGCCACACTTCGCGCCAAAACACCTCTTTGTTTGCGAGCGACCAGCGCCACAAACTCCAGTAATCGGGGAAACTTTGTTCGTACTTCGCGCGCAGTTCGTGTGTGAACTGCGTGAGGCGAGCACTAGCAATGCGCTCCGCGCTCGGTTGCCAAAGTTTTTCTGCCTTCATCGGTGAAGTGTAGGAGTTGAGGATTGACAATATGACTTTCGCCGCGAAAATCCTATTTAATTGGGCGAAAAGAAGGTTTAGCGAACTTCTCGAAAATTTACTTTATTCACTGCTACGCCCATTTAAAGCGGCAAAGTAGCTGAAAATTTATTTTCATAATCAGCGCCGAAAACTGTAGTCGCGCTAGCCGCCCGCCTTCGACGGCAACATCAATTTCTCTCTCACCTCGCTGGGCAAATCCACCGAGCGATTTGTTTTGCGACTCATCCACAAAAGCTTGCAATCACCTACCGCATGAAGCACGTCGCCGACCCACAATTCATGCAGCGTTTGCACCACTTTAGTTCCCACCTCGCCGGCGGCGATCGTCACTCGAACGGTCGCCGGATAGGTGATCGCTCGCATGAAACGACACTCCGCACCCACCAGATTCGGCACGATGTCAAAGCGATCCAGCTGCGGCACATCGATGCCAATCGTTTCAAACCACTCGAGGCGACATTGCTCCATGTAGCGGAAGTAAATCGTATTGTTTACGTGCTGAAACGCATCGAGATCGCCCCAGCGCACGGGGATCAGCGTTTCATACATGACCGGCCCCGCATTGGGGAAATACGGCGCAACCGCTGCGTGCGGCACAACTTGTTTGGAGCTTTCCATCGAGAGTAAAGCGAAGTCTTGTAGAAGAGCGCTAACTATAATCTCCCGATGGAGTTAACCGTCAGCAATGTCGATGTTGCCTCGCTTCGCAGAGCGAACACAGTCGACGAGGCAATGCGCTTCGTGCCCGTGGGCGCGGAAGCGTGGGACCATTGCCGCGAACTCGCCCGGGTCAACATGGAACCTTATCTCCTGAAGCGAGGTCAGCGTTGGAACGCCGAAGCTTGGGACAAACACGCCAGCACGCGCGAATTGTTTGAGCTCTACGTCGCTCGCGAACGCGTCGGATTTGTTGCGCTGTGGATCGATGGTGATGCGAGCGCAATCCACATCGGTGACATCCAACTTGAAGCTTCGGCGCGCAACCGCGGTATCGGTTCACGCGCAATTGAGAGAGTTTTCGCGATCGCGCGCTCCAGAGGTTCACGCGAGATAACGCTTAACGTGTTTCGCGATAACCCCGCAAGAAATTTATATGAGCGCCTCGGTTTCGAGGTGATCGATCATGGATTTGACAAGTTAAAAATGAGGAAACGCCTGTCGTGAGCAGCATCAGAGAAGACCGCGAAGCCATGGAATACGACGTCGTGATCGTCGGCGGTGGGCCCTCAGGCCTATCTGCTGCGATTCGATTGAAGCAACTTGCGGCAGAGAACAACAAAGAAATCTCCGTCTGTGTGCTCGAAAAGGGCGGTGAGATTGGCGCGCACATTTTGAGCGGCGCGGTGATCGATCCGACAGCGTTGAACGAACTCATTCCAGATTGGAAAGAAAAAGGCGCACCGATTTACACGCCGGTAATCGATGATCAGTTCTTTGTGCTCACCGAAACCTCCGCGCGGCGTATTCCCAATTGGACGATGCCTAAGCTCATGAACAATCACGGCAACTACATCGTCTCGCTTGGTCGCGTGTCGAAGTGGCTAGGCGAACAAGCCGAAGCGGCGGGCGTTGAAATTTATCCGGGCTTTGCGGCTAGCGAAGTGCTCTTCAACGATGCGGGCGCGGTTATCGGCGTGGCAACGGGCGATGTGGGTATCGCTAAAGACGGTTCGAAAAAAGGCGAGTTTCAGCCCGGCATGGAATTGCATGCGAAATACACGCTCTTCGCGGAAGGCGTGCGCGGCTCGCTCTCGCAAGAGCTGATGAAGAAATTCAACTTGCGCGACGGCGTTGATCCGCAAAAGTATGGCATCGGCATCAAAGAGTTATGGCAAATCGATCCCGCGAAACACAAGCCTGGTCTGGTGATGCATTCGCAGGGTTGGCCCCTAGATTCAAAAACGGGTGGCGGTTCGTTTTTGTATCACCTGACCAATGAAAACAACGATCCGCTGGTGGCCGTCGGTTTCGTGATTCATTTGAATTATGAGAATCCCTGGCTCTCGCCGTACGATGAATTTCAACGTTTCAAAACGCATCCACACATCAAGCCGATGTTTGAAAACGGCAAACGCCTCGCATACGGTGCGCGCGCGATCAACGAAGGCGGTTTGCAAAGTGTTCCAAAGCTTTCATTCGCAGGTGGCGCGTTGATTGGTTGCAGCGCGGGCTTCGTGAATCTGCCGCGCATCAAGGGCACGCATAACGCGATGAAAACGGGCATGCTCGCCGCTGAAGCCGCGTTTGACGCGCTCAAGGCGGAGCGTCGCCATGATGAGCTTCATGCGTACAACACGAGCTGGAAGAAGAGCTGGGTGTACGACGATTTGTATAAAGTTCGTAACGTGAAACCAGGCCTCAAATGGGGCATGACCTTCGGCACGATCCACGGCGGCATTCATATGTGGATGAATGATCTGGGTTTGGGGAAACTCGTGGGCTGGACGCTGCGTCACGGCAAAGCGGACAACGAAACGCTGCTGCCCGCCGATCAAATGCCAAAAATTTCCTACCCAAAACCCGATGGCGTAATCACGTTTGACAAACTCTCGTCGGTGTTTCTATCGAACACCAATCACGAAGAGAATCAACCCTCGCATCTGCGTTTGCGCGACGTCACCATTCCGGTGAAACACAATTTGTCGCGCTACGCAGGCCCCGAAGCACGCTACTGTCCGGCAGGTGTGTACGAATACATTGACGATGAAGGCATCGCGGGTGCGAAGAAGTTGCAAATCAACGCGCAGAACTGTGTGCACTGCAAAACCTGCGATATCAAAGACCCACTACAAAATATTCACTGGGTCACGCCCGAAGGTGGCGGTGGGCCTGTGTATTCGGTGATGTAAGGTGCGATCCAATCGCATCTCGCGAGATGCGCGCCTAACACGCGTCACGATCCGCCTTGGTGGTTGTCAACTTGTGGTGCGATGGGATCGCACCCTACCGGTCAACGTACACGGCCGCAACCCGTGATCGAAAACAACCTTCTGGCACGCTACGACGATGAAATGCGTCGTAATACCATCGTCGCTGGCTACGCGCGAGAGCAAGCGCCGTTTCTGTCTAGGTACACCGCGCACACGAAATCACGACAGCTCATTATCTGGCATCAACTTGCGTCCGAAAACGTTGCAAGCGTGGTCGATGAAGAGTGGGCGCTCGTGCAAGGACGCGCGGCGGAAATCATGTGGAAACTCTACGCGCATGACAGTGCACACGATGAGATCCGAAGCGCGCTCCTTGACCGCGGCTACAAAGAAAAAGATCATTCGACGTTGATGGTCACGCCCGTCGAGAGTTTGATTGAGGCGCTTTCACAAGCGCGTCATCGAAACAATACGTTCGTTGCGAAACAACTCACGACGCCGGCATCACTCGACGCGTATCTCGACATTTGGAACGACGTTTGGCCGGATGAACCCAACGCGAGTTATGTCGACGACTATCGCGTTTTGCTGCGCGATCGCGATCCGGGTATCGTTTTCTTTGCTGGTGTTGCGGAAAACGGCGAGGCGATTAGTACGGGTTACATGTTTCATCAGCCCGGCGATGCGTTTGCGCTGCTTTGCGGCGGCACCACAAAAACTAATTGGCGGAAACAGCGCGCCTACACCAGCACCCTCGTCGCGCGTGCGCACGCAGCGCGTCAACGCGGCGCGAGTGTTCTTGCAGTGGAAGCAAGCAGCGAGAGCGAGCCGATTCTTCGCCGCCTTGGCTTTTCTGCGCTCACAACGCTTGCGTTTTACGAACGTGCCGTCAGTTGAGCGATATCTCTAGCTCGGCAGATCGGTTTGAAGTCGCATAATGGTTTATGTTCGACTTCTTCCTCAACGCGGCAATGGTCGCCACTGTAGCGTGCGTCGCAATCTTCTTTTGGAAAAAAGATCCCCGGTTTGGTTACGCCGCCGCGATCATGCTCGCGCTGGTGCCGGTGATGCAAGTGCTGTTGTTTTTCTTTTCGCCAAAGATTGATCCCGACGTCGAGAAAATGCGCGCGTTGGCTGTGCCGATACAAATTCTGTTTAGCGGGTTTTGTGCCATTTGTGCAGGTGTGATGTATCACGTCGCCAAGAAAGTAGAGGACACCCAGTAGTCTCGCCGTCGTAGTGCATTCTGGCGAAGCTTTGTTGCGAAGTATTGAACCGAGGCGGAAATCCTTTCGACATAGTCAGTGTGAGTCATTCACGCTTCTCTTGAAAGGATACTGAAATGAAAGCTTTTACCTCCTCCCTCGCAGTAATCGCCGTCGCAATCGCAGCGGCTCACGCCGCTGCCGCGCCGCAAGTCGCTCAGCAAACCGCGACCTTGAACGCCGCCGCAGCACAGGCGCACCACATCGAAAATCTTAAAAAATACGGTGGCCCCAAAGCCAATCCGGGCGTAGTGCGCGTTGGCGGTGCGTCGGCCAACGCTGCAATGGTCGACGAATACTGCGGCACTGGCAAAAGGCCGATTCCGGTCGGCCCCAACGTGGGCGGCGCAAATCTTGGCAACCGCGGCGGTCTTGCATTCGATGACGTGGAACCGTGCGGCACGAAAGTACCCGGTCGCATCCCAGGCGGGTTCCCAGGCGGCCCTGGTCCACGCTAAGTTTTTAGCAAATAGTCTAAAAGCCCAATAACTTTGCGGTTAGCGGGCTTTTTATATGGTTCCCAAGATGCTTACTTATCACGCCATTAGCCCGCTTGAAATGGCTATTTCTGTAAAAAGCTAAGTGCAGAAGCGCACGAGCGCTGCGATAAACTAGCGGCCTCTCCTTCGACGCACGCCCACTTGGACGTTTTAATTATTTTCGGACTCATTCTGTTGAATGGTCTGTTTGCCATGAGCGAAATTGCTCTGGTTTCTTCAAAAAAAATACGGCTTGAACAGTTCGCGGCAGCCGGTGACGCTGGCGCACGAGTCGCACTGCAGCTCTCCAGCGAGCCAACGCGCTTGCTCTCCACAGTCCAGGCCGGCATTTCGCTAACCACGCTTGCTATGGGCGCGTTTGGTGAGAGCACATTTAGCGAGCCGCTTGAAAAGTGGTTGCTACAGTTTCCATGGATGGCGCTCTACGCAAAGGAAACGTCAACGCTTTTCGTGTTGCTGGTGATAAGCGTGCTGTCGATTATTTTTGGCGAACTGGTGCCGAAGCGGATCGGGCTGCTTTACCCCGAAACGATTGCGCGTCGTATTTCGCGACCGATGAAGGTGATCGAAAAAATCGCGTCGCCGTTGGTGAAGTTTCTATCGTGGGCCACCGACTTATTGGTGCGCCCTTTCGGACGCCCCAGAGACGAAGACAATTTAATCACTGAAGAGGAAATTAAAGGTCTGATGCAGCAAGGCGCGAACGCAGGCGTGTTCGAAGCCGATGAAACAAAAATCGTGCAGCGCGTGTTTAATCTTGATGACTACACCGTAGATCGCATCATGACGCCACGGGCTGACATGGTCTACATCGACGTCAACGCGGATCCTGATGACATCGCAAAACTGCTTATGGAAAGCACGTTCACGGTTTATCCCGTGGTGCGCGATGACGTGTCTAACGTCATTGGTGTAATCGACTCTGGCGACTTACTTGCACATCAGCTCAAAAGCGGCAAATTAATGCCAGAGCGCGTGCGCAAAGAGGCGTTGTTCGTACCGGAAACCGTGACCGTGCTCGAAGTGTTGGAAACGTTCAAACGAACCCAAGCCTCGATGGGTTTTGTGGTCGACGAACACGGTGAAGTGTTGGGTTTAGTCACGCTCAAAGACGTTCTGGAAGCGATCGTTGGCGATCTCGGCGAAGAAGGCGAACCAGCAGATTCCGATGCGACGAAGCGCGCTGACGGCACCTGGCTGGTGGACGGAGCGATGACGCTTGATCGGTTCCGAGAGATATTCACCGATGCACCCCGTTTTCCTGGGGAACTCGACGAACAATATCGAACGCTCGGCGGATTCGTGATGGCAGAACTCGGTCGCATTGCTCGCGTCGGCGACCAGGCCGCGCTGACCGAATACCGCTTCGAAGTGCTCGATATGGACGGCAAGCGCGTCGACAAGTTGCTCGTCACGCCGCCACACGAAGAAACTGGCGTTTAGCGTCACTCGCGAAAAGTAGTGCTCACCACGCTCCAAGTCATTTTGCCCGCGGCAATAATTGTGATTGCCGGCTATATCGCAGGCAAGCGCGTCATGGACAGCGCGGGCATCAAAGCGCTTTCTGACCTGGTGTTTTTTCTGTTTCTACCCTGCCTCTTGTTTCGGGCGATGGCCACTTCCACCTTCGACGTCGCCGATTTCCAGCTGCTAGCTACCTACTTTTCGGTGACGGTCGTCTGGTTTTTCGCCATTGCATTTTTTTCTCGCAATGTCTGGAAAGAAGCAATTCCTGGCGCGGTTGTGCTCGGCGTGACCGGCGTGTTTTCAAACACAGTGCAGCTCGGTGTTCCCATCCAAAAGCTTGCGTTTGGCGAAGCGGGACTCAAGCTGCAGCTCTCCATCATTGCGCTGCACTCGCTGATCATCATCACCACCGCCACGGTGTGGATTGAAGTGTGGCGCGCCAAGCGTGCAATGAGCACAGAAACACTCGGGAAAACGGTGTTGCACGTAGTGAAACAATCGTTGATTCATCCGGTGATCCTGCCCATTCTTGTCGGGCTCGCGTGGAATTTTTTCAAGATTCCGCTGCCGTCATGGTTCGATCAGCCGCTTAGTTTTCTGTCATCAGCCGCTGGGCCGATCATGTTGGTATTGATGGGTGCGCAGCTCTCGAAAATGGCGCTGAGCGAAAATCTGCGCGCCGCGTTTGCCTTCACGTTAATCAAAAACTTTCTGCATCCACTGCTCATGTTTGCCGCATGCTACGCGGTCGGTTTGTCCCCGCTATACACCGCCGTCGCTGTAGTGTGTGCGGCGCTGCCGACCGGCGTAAACGCGTTTATCTTCGCGCAGCGCTATCGCACCAATGAGGATATGGTGACGGCCGCCACTGCAGCGTCGAGCATCGCCGCGTTGCTGAGCGTGACGTTGGCGCTAGCGCTCGTGCCCAAGCCGTGATTGAGTTTCTGTGGGATCGCGCTTGTGCGCGAATCGCGCGCAAGCGCGCCCCCAGAATTCGCTTCATAATTTGCACGTGACCGCTGCTCCCAACAACCTTCCCGCCGCTCTCCTCGCTCTCGGCGACTTCGCATTCATCGACGTTGAAACAACGGGTATGCGCCCGCTCGAAGATCGACTGACCGAAGTCGCAATCATCCGCTTCTCTAAAAATGAGCCGCCGCGTGTTTGGCAATCACTAATCAATCCCGGTGTCGCGATCCCCGCTGAAATTCAGTCGCTCACCGGAATCACTAACGCGATGGTTCGCGACGCGCCTTCATTCTTTGATTGCCGTGACGCGGTTCGAGAGATGTTGCAGGGTGCCTACTTCGTTGCGCACAATGCGCGATTTGACTACGGCTTCATTAAAAACGCGTTTCGCCGCGAGGGCGAAGCGTTTACCAGCGATGTGTTGTGCACCGTCCGCCTGTCGCGCAAACTCTACCCCGAATCGACTGGCCATGGGCTAGATGCGGTTGCAGCGAGGCATCGTCTCTTCGTTGACGATCGTCACCGCGCCATGGGCGACGCGAACGTGACTGCCCGATTTGTGCACCATGCGTGCGATGAGCTAGCCACCGAAACTGTGGCTGCGGCAGCGAAGTCGCTGTTGAAAATGCCGTCGTTACCCGCTCATTTGCCGCAGTCAGCGCTCGACGAGCTGCCCGACTCTCCGGGGGTTTATTTATTTTTCGGCGTCAACGATTTGCCGATTTACATCGGTAAAGCAAAGGCACTTCGCGAGCGGGTGCGAGCGCATTTCTCGAGCGATCACATGACACCCAACGACATTCGACTGTCGCAAGAAATTAGGCGACTCGAATGGATTCCGACGGCTGGCGAGTTCGGTGCATTACTGCTGGAAGCGCAGCTCGTGAAAGAAAAATTGCCGCTTCATAACGTCACGTTACGACGCAAGATGAAAACGGGTTTCCTCACTTTTTCTGATGACTCGGAAATCCCGAGCTGGCAACTCGCGTCTGACGCCGAAGCGTTTGAAGCAGGCAACACCAAGGTGCTACGGATTGGGCCGTTCAGCGACAAAGCCAGTGCACGGAAGTGGCTAATGTTTGCAGCTCGAGAGCATGAGTTGTGCGACCACGCGATCGGTATCTCTCGTCCGCGACACCCGGGCGAGCCTTGTTTTCCGAGACAAGTGGGGCGCTGTCATGGCGTTTGTGATGGCGCGGAGTCGCGCACGCTGCACCGTGATCGTTTGCTCGCGGCTGTAGGTGCCCTTGAAATGCCGCGTTGGCCGTTTGCAGGGAAAGTCATTTACGAAGAGCAAGACGCAACCAATGATCGCTGCGACCTGCTGCAGTTTGACCAATGGTGCGCACTTGCAGGCGGTGAGCGCATGCCGTTTGATGGCGATGTTTATCGATTGCTAACCCGAACACTCGCACAGTATCGGCACCGGTTTCGAGAGGCGTCGGCGCGTGCTGCGCAATGATTGAAGGTCGGTACCCGGCTGTGGCGCGAGGCAAGACTGTAGTGTTTTACCAATAAAGAATGCGCTGTATTCCTTTTTAAATTGGGCGACACTGCGTATTTTGCACGTTATCGAGAATAATCGCCGGTTCCATTTTCGCCCAATTCGTATGTCGTTATAAGAGATAAGCTGTGTCTGTTTAGTTACCGTTCCTGCCCAGCAGCAAGCGGAGCGCAAACCGATCGGAGCTTATGCGATGCGCGATCCTACGGTGGCGTCACGCTGACCCGCTCCCGCGCTTCTACAATCTTCGGATGTATCCAACGCTGATCTTCGACATCGAAACCATCCCGGACGTAGCGGGATTGCGTCGTCTCCACAACCTGCCTGAAACGCTCGCTGACGCAGAGGTTGCGAAGTGGGCCTTTGCTCAGCAGCGCATCAAAAACGGCAGTGAGTTTTTGCCAACGTATTTGCAGCGCGTGTGCGCCATCTCCTGCGTTCTGCGCGAAGGCAACGACAAACTCGCGGTGTGGACGCTCGGTGAAGAAAGTGATGATGAAGCGTCGCTGTTGCAGAAATTCTTCGACATCGTCGAGCGGAAAACGCCGCAACTGGTGTCGTGGAATGGCGGCGGTTTTGATTTGCCGGTGCTCATTCAGCGCGGACTGATTAACGGCGTCGCTGCATCGCGTTTGCTCGAAACCGGTGCCAATGATCGCGCGTTTAATTTCGATCACTATTTGAATCGATACAAAGAGCGTCATCTCGATTTGATGGATTTTCTCGCGCTCTATCAAGCGCGCGCGAGTGCGCCGCTTGATGTGATGGCCAAGCTCTGCGGGTTCGCGGGCAAGCTCGGCATGGACGGCAGCAAAGTGTGGGACGCATTTCAGCGCGGCGAGCTCGCGAACATTCGCGCGTACTGCGAAACCGACGTGGTGAACACCTATCTCGTATTCATTCGCTTTCTCGCCATGCGCGGCGAACTCGACGCAACCCAATACGCGAATGAAACGAAAATGATGCGAGACAAACTGGCCTCGCTGCCCGGGCCGCACTGGAAAGAATATCTTGCTGCATGGGCGCACTGATCGACTGGTTAACTCCTGCTGAGCGCATGCCCTGGCCAGTGAGCGCGCCGTTTCGTATGCGGCCGAATTTAGAGAAACTCGATCCTCTTTCGCCCGCATTACTGTTGCAAGACGAGCTTGCGCCCGCGTATGCGAGAGCGCGTGAGCGGGTGTTGCGTGAGGCTGCGGAGCGGGCGATAGTGGGGGTTGCGCATTCTGACGCGCTCGAGGCGATTTGCAGCCTAGTTCCCTCTCCCGCGCTGCGGGAGAGGGTTAGGGTGAGGGCAGCAACACACGCAATCACTGATGAAAAACACATCAAATTTCTCCGCGAATCGTCCAATCAAGACAAGGGCGTGAAAAACCCCGCCCTCACCCCAACCCTCTCCCGCGCTGCGGGAGAGGGGGTAAACGTCGCGCTCTCGCTGCAAGAAGATTTCGTCATCCTCAAAAACGAAAACGACGCGCTGCGCACCGAATACCTCTCAGTCTGTTTCCCCTCACGCTGGGATCCACGCGAAAAACTTGGCCTCGATTTCGCGCAGATTCACGCACCCGTTGCTGATAATCAAATGCTCCTCGCCGCGGGTTCAAGCATCATGACGATGGCGTTTATCAAGCAACCGATGCTGCGCCACGTGTGGCTCATCGTCCCCTCGTCGTCGCTCGATCAACATCCAGAGCAAAACGATTATTCCTGGGCTCAAACGCTCGCTGATCCATCGCCGTTGTTACCGCGCCTCTTCTTTCGCGTAGAACGACAAACAACGTGGCCGCTGCCGCAATTTGCCCGCGCGGTGTTTTTTATTCGGGTGATGATGAGTCCGATGGTTGGCGTGTTGCACGCCGCGCCTGAACGTGCGCGTGAGCTTGCCGATGCGCTGCGTTCGATGACGCCAGCGGTTGTTGCGTATCGTGGGATGACTGCGGCGATGCCGCGATTGCTTGATGAACTTGATGCGCTCCACGCGCAACGCTAGTTTTGTGCAACAGTCTCTTCAAACCCACCGATCTTTCCTATATGTTGTCATCCCCGCGAAGGCGGGGACCCAGACCGAGCTGGATTGGATGTTCGATCACATTCGCGCGTTCTGCCGTTCCGGGACTGGGTCCCCGCCTTCGCGGGGATGACAGCAGGAAAACTGCGGCCACTCGATCAACCATGGACGTGCGGCATTAGAAGAAAATAAGCACGTGGATTCAAATTCAATACCTACTCGTCACCGCGCCAAAAAGCGCTTTGGTCAAAACTTTCTCGTTGATCGCAACTACATCGCTCGCATCGTCGACGCTATTGATCCAAAGCCGAACGATCACATCGTCGAAATCGGCCCCGGCCAAGCTGCGCTCACTCGCGAATTACTTGATGCGATCAACACGAAATGTAGCGACGGACAACGCGCCAGCCTCGACGTCGTAGAAATTGATCGCGATCTTGTCGCGCGGCTTAAAACCGAATTCACGCACGATCAATTGCGCATTCACGAAGGTGACGCACTCGAATTCGATTTCGCCACGTTGCCCGCGCCCTTACGCGTCGTCGGCAATCTGCCGTACAACATTTCCACACCGATTTTGTTTCGCCTTTGCGATTATGAAGATCGCATTACCGACATGACGTTTATGCTGCAAAAAGAAGTGGTTGATCGCATGGCTGCGCGCGAAGGCGAAGACGCGCGTGGACGGCTTTCCGTGATGCTGCAATATCGATTCGACGTCGTGAAATGTTTCGACGTGCCGCCCACAGCGTTCAAACCCATGCCGTCGGTAGATTCATCGATTGTTCGGCTGTCACCGCTTGGCGCGGAAAGGCTTCGCCCAAAGAACGAAAAAACGTTCGCCAACATCGTCACCGCCGCCTTCACCCAGCGAAGAAAAATGATTCGTAAAAGCTTGGGGGCGTTCGTGCCTGTCGACGCTTGGGCATCGCTAAACGTCGACCCGCAAGCGCGCGCGGAGACGTTGTCTTGCGAGCAGTTTGTTGCGGTTGCCGATTTCGTCGCGGCGCATTGATTCAGCAGCGTCAACGATTTTTTAACATCACACTCAACGCACAGTCCCTCCCCCTTCAAGGGGGAGGCTAGGAGGGGGATGGGGTTTGGTGGTTGAGGAAAGGTCGGTACATGCAGCGAAAACCCATCCCCACCCTAAGCGTCCCCCTGAAGGGGGGGGGATCAGAGCGAATGGCGTGGACTCGACGCTCGCATCGCGGTTCTCCGACTTGTAGGAGCGGCTCTGCCGCGATCAAACGTGACGAGTCGTCATTAAATTGATCGCTGCGCGAAGATGTACGGGAACCCGGATGCGAGCATCCGGGCTACGCAATGAGTTTTCTTGGGGCACGAGAAATGATTTGCAAAACAAAATACCGTTTCGCGCCAACTTATCACTGCAATAATTGGTCTCATGACAAAGAAACACCGCTACTTCAAAATGCTCGCAATAGCAGGCACGTTGCTTTTTTCGCCTTAGATTCTTTTCTTGCTTTATTTAAGCATCTTAGGCTTGATCGATGCCTTCAGTTCGCTGGGCGGCACTTCGACAAATCTTGACGCATTTGTTTCAGGTGGTCTGATGCTGATTTGGATGATTGCCGCAACGTGGGGTCTGATCGCGTTTTGGAATTGGTTGGACAACATAAACAACCAAACCCGATCGTCGAAAAACGAGATTATTTTTCGATTGATTGGATTGGTTCTGGGTGCGACCGCTGCAGTACCTGCCGTTTTTTTCTTGCGGGGCGATTTAGGATTACCCACCATCTTGGGTGTAATTTCGATAGCAGGAATTGCTGCGGCGGGATTTGCAGGGTACGACTCATGTACTACGTACAAAAACGCGTCGCGCAATCGAGATGATGGCTAGGCGCTTTGAAAAATCGCGACGAGACAACACGTAAGTACGGCGAAGGAGAGATTTTTCAAAGCAACAACGCCAGCGCTCGAATTCGCGGCGCGCCTATCTCCGCTCCCTAACCGCCTGCGCCACCGTCGCAGCATCCACATACTCCAACTCCGACCCAATCGGAATCCCTCGCGCGAGACGCGACACTTTCACGCCTTGCTTTTCTAGCAATTCACCGATGACGTGGGCGGTGACTTCGCCTTCGTTGGTGAAGTTGGTAGCGAGGATGACTTCTTTGACGACGCCGTCGCTCGCGCGGTTGATGAGCGTTTCGAGTTGCACGTCGTCAGGGCCGATGCCGTCGAGCGGCGAGATGCGTCCCATGAGCACGAAATACATGCCACTGAACGCGCCGGAATGTTCGAGCGTGATTTGATCGGCAGGTGTTTCAACGACACAAAGCAGAGTCGGATCGCGACGCGGCGATGCGCACAGCGCGCAAATCGGCGTTTCAGACAAAGTGTTACAGCGTTCGCAGGAGCGCAATTTCTCCAGCGCCGTTTCGAGCGCCCGCGCAAGGCCGCTCGCTTCTTCGCGTCTGCGTTGTACAAGTTCGAAAGCGATGCGTTGCGCCGTGCGTGGGCCTACGCCAGGAAGCGCTTTGAGCGCGTCGATGAGCGCTTTGAACGAAACTGGCGTGGTCAAACAGAAATCTCCAATCGACCAAGGACGTCGCTCACTTCGTTCGCTAGGACGACGCGCGCGCAGCGAGCTAGGACGACGGCCTTCGGCCTAGGACGGAAGCTCTGCGCGCACGCCTTCGCCTCGTTCAAGGGACAGCGCCAGCCATAGACCTTGCGTCCTAGCGCGAAGCGCGTCGTCATAGCGAATGAAATGAGCGTCGTCATAGCGCGGAGCGCGTCGTCCTTTGCCGTTCGCTAGAACGGCAATTTCATTCCAGGCGGTAAATTCATACCGCCTGCAAGCGAACCCATTTTTTCCGACGAAGTGGCTTCGATTTTTCGTGCAGCGTCGTTAATCGCGGCGGTAATCAAATCCTCGAGCATTTCTTTGTCGTCCATCACGCTCGGATCTATTTGCACGCGCTTGCAATCATGCTTGCCCGTCATCACCACCTTGACCATGCCCGCGCCGGCTTGGCCTTCAACTTCCATACGCGCGATTTCGTCTTGCGCTTTCTTCAAGTTTTCTTGCATTTTCTGGGCTTGTTGCATAAGCCCAGCCATGCCACCTTTTCCACCAAACATGTTTTCTCCAAAAACAGGACGCCGCTCGCTTTGCTCGCTAGGACGACGCGCTTACGCGCTAGGACGACGCTTCGCTAAGACGCAAAGCTTCACAAACTTTCAAACTCAGTGCATTTTATTCCGGACACATTTTCAGCGAAACCTTGCGTCATAGCGACCAACGGGAGCGTCGTCCTAGGCCTCCGTGCCGACGTCCTAGCTCGCGGAGCGAGCGTCGTCCTAGCGAGCGCTAGCTCGGGGTGATGCTTCCGGCCGGAATGCGCCCGTTGCCGTCTTTTAGCAGCACCTGCACCGCGGGATCGGCAAGGAACGCCGCTTCTGCGGCAGCCTGCTTCTCGTCTTTCGCTTTCACTTCTTTCGCGGCGACGGATTCGCCCGCGCCGTCGGTGAGTTCGATGTCAACTTTCGTCGCGCGACCGAAGTATTCGGTGAGCGTGCTAGCGAGGCGCTCTTTTTGTGTGGTGGCGAGCGGGCGTTTATCTTGCGGGACGGCGAGTTTGAACACATTGCCATCGTGCGACAACAATACTGCGTGACGCGCCAATTCTTTGGCCATCGCAGCCAAAGGAAGGGTAGCTACGAGTTTATGCCAATTACCGTCGAACGCCTTGGGTTCTTGGGCGACAGAGGTAGGTGTTGTGCTCGAGCTTTGTTCAGACGGTTTTGGTAAGGTGTTAGCGTTTTCTGACGTTGGAGGCACCGCGACCTTCGTAGACTCGCTCGGTCTTGCTGAAGCGCTTGCGCGCGCTTGCGAGCCGTTTTGGGTGCTTTGCGCGGCATTGCTGGGCGCTTCTCTCGCAGGCGCGCTTCCACTGTTTGGCGAAAACGCGAGCAGCCGCAAAAACGTCATCATCAGCGCCGTTTGTTCATCGGGCGCTAGCCGCAGATCATCGCGGCCGTGCAAAGCGATTTGGTAGTAAAGCTGCGCGGTTTCGGCGTCGATTTGCGAGGCGATTCGCTCAACGTGTGGTTTGTCGGGATCATCGTTGTCAATCGATGCGGGCACCGCTTGAAACAGTGCAACGCGATGCAGCGCGCGCGCGAGCTGCGCGAGCGCATCGTCCGCCGCGAGTGCGCTTTCAAAACAGCGATCACATTCGGCGTCAAGGGCTTGCGCGTCTTTCGCGATCACTGCATCGAGCACGCGCCACACAAAATCGCGGTCAACGTTACCAAGCATTTGCCGCACTTGGATTTCGTCAACCTTGCCGTGACCAAACGCAATCGCTTGATCAGTGATCGAGAGCGCATCACGCATCGAGCCGTTCGCTGCGTCGCCGATGAGTCGCAACGCTTTCGCATCAAATGGAATTTCTTCAGCGGTGAGCACTTTATGCAATTGCTCTGCCACGCGTTCCGGCGGGAAGGCTTTCAAATTAAATTGCAAACATCGCGATAGAACCGTCACTGGAATCTTCTGCGGATCAGTCGTCGCGAGCACGAATTTCACATGCTCCGGCGGCTCTTCCAGCGTTTTAAGCATCGAGTTAAACGCGCTCTTCGAGAGCATGTGAACCTCGTCGATGAGATACACCTTGTAGCGCCCCGACGTCGGTGCGTAGCGCGCGTTATCGATGATCTCGCGCATGTTGTCAACGCCGGTGTTCGACGCGGCATCAAGTTCGATCAAATCAGGGAAACGACCGGCATCAATATCAACGCACGATTGGCACACACCGCAGGGAGATGGCGTAACGCCAGTTTCGCAATTTAGCGTTTTCGCGAGGATGCGCGCGATGGTTGTCTTGCCGATTCCGCGTGTGCCGGTGAGCAGATACGCCTGATGCAGACGCCCCGTCTCGAGGGCATGCGAAAGCGCTTTAACGACGTGTTCTTGCCCCATCAATTCAGCAAAGCTGCGAGGGCGATATTTGCGGGCGAGGGCGAGAGAGGAGGTAGCCAATTGCAGCAATCAATTGCGCGTTGGAAGCGATTGCGTCATTGTAGGTGGAGCGCGTTCATGGTTCGACGAGCTCACCACAAACGGGGTGAGGGTAGCGTTTTCTCCCGAGTCCTGAGCTTTACGAACGAACACGGGATCACCACGAACGGCAGTGAGGGTGATCCTTCGACAAGCTCAGGACGCACGGTCGACGTTTACCCACGTGCGGGGAGGCGCAACGGGAGCGGGTTCGGAGTCCGACTTTTAGGATTTAACGGGGATGATCGCGAGGCGCAACCCGCGAAGACAGTACGAACAGTACAGCGAGCGAATTGCAACGAAGCAATCGCATCGCAAAAAAAGGAAAGTGGTGAGCCGTTCCCCCGGCACTGCTTGGCCCGCTGTGGCTGCTTCCTTCCGGACCTGACCAGGTTCACGAGTTAGACATGCGGGGCGACCCACCGCTTTCAATTATAGGCGTTCTAGAGAATGCAATTTATTCACCTTATCGGGCGAAATTTGCCTCGTATACTCCCAGTCCGCTTTTAGAGGACGATTCGACATTGATCCTGCTCGCGCGAATTGCAGCAATATTCATTCTGGCCGCCGCGCTTGTACTGCTGCCGGTTGCGATATTCGATGCGCTCAAACTCAGCGAGACGAAATTCGCTGAATCAAAGCTTCGCGCGCGCGAGACGCAGGCAACGATTCGCGTCGGCGTGATGCGACATCCCACTGTTTTCTATATCGACGCCAACGGCGAACCCGCTGGACTTGAATACGATCTGGCATCAGCCTTTACGGTAACGCAGCGCTCGCAAGCCGAGTGGAAGCTTTTCGCCACGCCCGAGGAAGCGATGTCCGCGCTCGAGCGCGGCGAGCTTGATTTCGTTGCAATGGGCACTTCAGCGCCACCGCCGAACGCGGCTTCACTGCCGTACATTGCAACGCAAACTCGGTATCGCGAAAGCGGGTGGATCCTTTTGCATTCCCCTAAAAAGTTCCAGCCTAAGTCGTTCGCGGAGCTTTTGCCTAGGCGTGTGGTGGTGAGCTCCAGAATCGTAAGCCACCCGCGATTCTTGGAGATTGCGCAGAAAAATCCAAAAATAGAGTTTGTGCCGGATCTGAAGCACGACGACGAATCATTGATGGCTGCGGTGGGTGATGATGAGCTGGAGTACGCGATTGTCGAAGAGGATACGTTCACCTCTAGTCGGCACTTTCATTACGACACCCAGCGTGCGTTCGTCGTGTCGCCCGCACAATCACGCGCTTGGTTTTTCGCACCCTCGCAAACCGCGCTTCGCGATGTTGCTGACGCTTTCCTTAAGCGCATTGTGCGCGATGGTCAGATTGCTCGCGTGATCGACAAATACTTTGGGTTTCCAGGCGCACGCAAACAAGAAGAGTTTGAAGTTTTTACCGAGCGCGTAAACAGCGTGTTGCCGCGATATCGAAACTGGTTTCACGAAGCGCAGGAGCGTCATGGCGTTGAGTGGCGATTGCTGGCAGCGGTTGCTTACCAAGAATCGCACTGGAACGCTGACGCAACCTCTGAGACAGGCGTGCGCGGCATCATGCAATTCACTGAAGACACCGCGAAGCGATACGGTGTGGATCGACTGGATCCCTATTCATCCATCATCGGCGCTGCCCGCTATATCGCCGAGCTTAAACGCGACGCACTTGCGGCGCGCATTAATGAGCCCGACAAAACGTGGCTCGCGTTAGCCGCCTACAACATCGGAATCGGCCATGTAGAAAACGCACGCATCTTGACTCAGCGGAGCAAAAAAAATCCCGATAGCTGGGTTGACGTGCGTCGGCATTTGCCGCTGCTGACTAATCCAGATATTGCCAGCCAGTTCAAATTAGGCACATGTCGATGCGGAATGCCCGTGGACTTTGTCGAATCGGTGCGCGCGTACTACGACGTGTTGCTGCGCTTGGAAACGCCACATCAGCCGCGGCTGAAAGTTCTGGAGAAAACGTAGCGGCGGCGGCTCGCATACGAGGTCACGGCGCAATGCTGGCCGTAAACCGCAAGCGCCATAAAAATTGGGTGATACTGTCGTTTTTTTATATTTTCGTTATCACATGAAAATTGACTGTTAGCCCAATTAAATGGGCGACGCGCGGGAATATTTAGCGTCGCGAACTCAACGGCGATATAGCCTGTTGGTCGCCCCGAATGCGCGCAGATAACTTACGCAGCACCGTAAACCTTGATCACCGCCTCACGCAACGCACTGGCGCGCTCACTCGCGTGAAACGCAACGACCTCGGCAATCGCTTCGGGCGTCACCCACTTTGCAAAATCTGCTTCTGGCATTGCCGAGCGATTCTGCGGTGTGTCGATGATGCTTGGCACGATTACGTGCACTGACACATTCGTACCTTTCGCCTCATCGTTCATCATTTCCGCAACCCGAAAGATGAGCGACTTCGCAAGCCCGTAAGCGACCATGCCTTTGCTGCCCGCCGCCGAGAGCGCAGGCCGCGCGCCGACCAAAAACAATCGTCCCGCGCCCTGCTTCATCATCTGCAAAAAAGCAGGTCGCGCCACGTTGTACGCGGTCTCGAAATTCAGTTTGTACTGCTGCGCGACGTCAGAGGTTTTCGTGTCAGCGATTGAGCCCATCGCGAAACCGCCGACGGTTAACACCGCCACATCAATGCGATGATGTGTTGCGATTATCGATTGCACGAACGCGCCTGCTGATTCTTCATTCATCAGATCAACGGCGTGGGACTCATCAGGTGAGCTCTGGTCACTCGCGTGCGGCGTGCTTGCATGCGCGTCAACGCCAATGACGTGAAAACCGTCAGCAGCTAATCGATGGATGAGCGCGCGACCCATGTTGCCGTGTGCGCCAGTAATGAGTGCGGTGAGCTTTGTCATGCGATCCACGTTAGTTTGCTTTGAAGAAGGGCACGAAGCGTATCGCAATTAGCGATGGCAATTCACGCCTGAATCTCGGTTGAGCGAAGGCGCAGCGCGCGTTGTTATTTCGCACGTACTTTCAACGTTTTTGCAGGCGCTGCTCAAGTGTGATCTCGATAAACTCGGCAGGCCGCGTGATCGCGACGAGCACCGTAGTTCGCAGAAGTCCTTCCTCGATATCGGCAGGCGTCATCGTCTCGCCCAATCCCAAGCGAACGCTAAACGCATCGGTAGCACTCGCGCCAGCCAACCCGCCACGCTGCCAAATACCGGTGAGAAAGTTTGAAATCATTGACTTCGCCGTAACCCAAGTCGCCTGCTCGTTAGGCTCGAACGAAAACGACTTAAGGGCAAGGCGAATGGATTCTTCGAGCATGATCATGGTTCGACGCACATTGATGTAGCGCCAGTCCGAACTACTGCCGTCGAGCGTTCGCGCGCCCCAGACAAGCGCCCCTCGCGCAATGAGTGTGCGAATCGCGTTGATCGAAACGCCTTGGGGCGTCACGTTTAAATCTGTCTGCGCTTCATCCGAAATCGCGACTGCGAGCCCTTCAACGCCGTCAACGCCCACATTCGCAGGAGCATTCCACACGCCACGCTCGCTATCGACTATCGTAAAAATGCCAGCCATCGCCGCCGACGGGGGCAACATGTTCAAACGTTTGGCCATCTGGTCAATGATCGTGCGGTAGAGCGTGCTGGCCGTGTTTAGGAGTGCCTCTAGTTGCTTGACCGCAATGGGGTCAAGCGCGCTCCTGATCTTTTTAATCTCGCCTTCCAGCGTGGCGCGGCGAGTCAGATCCACACCGGAAGCAGCGACTTCTGCCTTCAAGTCAGTGATTAAGATTTCGCGACTCGCATCGTCAGCGAGATTAACCAGACCAAGATGCTGCGGCTGCACGATAACGGCATTGAGCCACGGATAGTAGGCTGCGCCGTACGAGCGATGGTTCGCGCCGATTCCATCGCGAAATGCGGTCACAACATCGGGCAGGTCATTGCGCGGAAGATAACCTTCCCAAATGTCGAGGATTGCGAAGCGATTCTTCATCGTGCGCCCACAATGCGCGAGCATTTCAGTTTGCACCGCGTAGCACGCTTGCTGCGGAAGCAGAACGGCGTCTGGCACCACTAACAGCGTGGGCTCTAACTCTTGCACCAATGATTCGATAGCAGAATTGAGCGGCGCTGCCGAAACGCTTTCTCCGTATTGACCCGCAGAAACGATGTAACACGCGCCACCGCCGTTCATAAAAAATAAACATAGCGCGTAGTACAAAAAGTACTTGCCGCTAACTTGCGTCAACGTATAGTCGTCAAATACTGCGTGGAACGGTGCCGCGTCGCGGCTGGACAGCGCAACGTCGGCTCGAGCGCGCGAGGTTGTGCCGGTTGATCTAGCCAGCACAAAGCGTACATGATCGGAAGTTGGTGGCCCACCAAAATACTGGTTGAACTCCGCTAACGATGTCACTCGAAACGGAGTGTTGTGCAACGACTTACTGCCGTGGCCAGCGCGCTCAGTCCACCCGACAAATGCGGGTACGGCAGTCGCGACTTCCACCACAGAATTCGGAAACGCGTTTTTTTCCACGATATAAACGCCAGGCGTTTTCATTGTTGCCATACGAAGCGATTCCTTGACGTTGGACTCTCGAAGCTTAGCCGAGTCGCAATTGCTGCAAGCATCTATTGATCGCATCGGCTCTATAGCAGCGCCTAAATACGCTCTTCGGTCCGAATTGTGTAACTGACTTCTTAGCTAAGCAAAAAATATCAAAACCTTTGGCTCCGTTTTAACGAGCCCGTTGCCTCATCGGAAATCCATCTCGCGGAAGTTCAACTGCCACTTCGATGCAGCCTTGTTTGGCTTGACACGAGTGCCCGTGGGGCACGTCGACGCGAATCGTGGTTGCGAACTCCGCGTGAGCACTTCACTCGAAAACGCGATCAAGCTACGGAGAAAATGATCGCGTCTCTCGTCCTAAGAAATTGCTCGCGACACTTACGCGAGTTTCAGCAGCTCGGTTGCAAGTTCGTTCGGCATATCAACCATCACGTCATGGCTACTCGGCAGTTTGACGACATTCCAACCCGCTTGCCCTTCGCACTGCGCGGCGAAGTAACGAAATGGACTCGGATCCCACGCGTCAGCCAAAATGTAAGTGCGCTGCTTGATACTGTCGCCGCCGCCACTAAGCAGCGCTGGCATTTCAAATGTCGCTAGGGCTTGAGGTCTGCAAAGTTTGTCAACCCACGGGCGATTTTCAACTTTGATGCCGAACACCTCCGCCGGGATCGGGGCCATCATGCCGCAATTGTCGGCGCGTGCAGAATCTCGGAACCCGTTCACAAACACCGGCCACACTTCGGCGGGAAGCGCTGTGTGTAGCAAACTGATGAGCGAGTCGCCGTGTTGCGGAATAAACGCGTCGAGATAAACAAGCGCTTTGATTTTGTCCGCCATGCGATCTGCGACTCCAGTGATCACCATGCCGCCGTACGAGTGGCCACACAAGATCACATCCGTGAGACCTTCCCACTCGATCACGCCACAAATATCGCGAATGTGAGTCTCAAGCGTGATTGCTTGACTCGATAGATGATAAGTTTCCGCGAGCCCAGTGTGCGTAGGCGTGAACACCGTGTGCCCCGTCGCGCGCAACGCTTTCGCCGTGTCGCGGTAACACCAACCGCCGTGCCACGCGCCATGAACTAAAACGAATGTAGCCATCATTTCCTCGCAAGATTAAATTGGAAGATCAATACCCGCCGTAGATTTTGCTGAGCATTTGGAAATCAATGCTCGAAGGCAGCCTCGTCCTCGCATTTATTCCCACTCAATTGTCAATTCAAACGAAAAAATAAACGTCATCACACGGCGATGAACAGAGCAGGACGATGCCCAAACATAGTGCAACATCGTCCATACCGTCAACTTTACCGTCAATCAAATTTCATAAACCAACAACAGCCAACTTGATCCGGCAACGATCCAAACCAGTCTACTGTGAAGTTGTTTTAACAGCCGTCATCGCACACCCATGAACTTGAGTACGTCGGCGATGAGGGCATCGGTTTGACTGTGATCGCCGCCGATGCGACTGCGTGGGTTCACCACCATGCAACTGTTGACGGCGGCGTTCCAGTCTTCAAAGCCCTTGAACGGTTCGTTGGTCTTGAGGTTGCGAGCATTGCGGCCAAGACCGCTACCCATCACCGGGGTCATCTGCAACTCCATGTCGCAGGGCTTGGCAGTGTGACCGGGTTCGTAGCGGAATCTCCGTGCGCCGCCATCCCAAGCGTGGTACGCGCCTTTGTATTCCTTAACCGTCACCTGATTGCCAAGCGCCGCTAACTCGTTGGCGTAGCGTTCGCAGACTGCTACATCTTGGTAGTCTTCGCGGTCACGGTCGGGCAACGCAAAGAAAATCGGTGCGGTTGCCTTGTCGTTGTCGTCGTTTGCTCGATACCGGATATTGCACATGCCCGGATACAGCGGAATGTGTCCAGCAAATTTG
>JAAFIS010000012.1 GCA_013298695.1 Betaproteobacteria bacterium | reverse complement strand
CAAGATTTCGGGGGCGCTGGTGGCGGGCGGTGTAGTTGACAGTGGTTTTCAGATCAGCCCGGACAGCGCCCGCGTGGTGTTTCTTGCCATCAAGGATACGGTCAACATCATCGAGCTCTACAGCACGCCGATTGCGAGCAGCGCCCCGATCAAGATTTCGGGCCCGCTGGTGACGGGCGGCAACTCATCCGGTTTTCAGATCAGCCCCGACAGCACCCGCGTGGTGTTTCTTGCCGACAAGGACGCCGATAACGTCTTCGAGCTCTACAGCACGCCAATTGCGAGCAGCGCAGCGATCAAGATTTCGGGGGCGCTGGTGGCGGGCGGTGTAGTTGGCAGTGGTTTTCAGATCAGCCCGGACAGCGCCCGCGTGGTGTTTCTTGCCGACAAAGACACCGATAGCGTCGTCGAGCTCTATCGCACACAAATCGGCGGCAGCGCACTCGCACTCGACATCGATGGCGATGACGCGGTGCTGCCGCTCACCGATTTGCTCCTGCTCACCCGCTACCAGCTCGGCCTTCGCGGCAGCGCGCTCATCGCCAACGCACTTGGCGTGAACGCGACGATTACCAGCGTAGCTGCGATTGAAACGCGCATTCGCGCAGCGCTTGGGGTCGGACTGCCGTTTTGAGGAGACGCTGAGTTGTTAACGCGCGCGAGGCAGGTTTCAAGCGGCGGATGGTTCGAAGGCAGACGAAACAGATCAGCGTCACACAAACCGAAGCATGAGTACCGCCTCTTAACTCCGCTCAACGCGCGCTAAGGCTTCAGCATCGTGTGAAGAAACATACGCGCCTTTTCCCAATCGCGCCCCACGGTGCGCACCGTAATGGCGAGCGCTTCCGCTATTTCGCGGTCATTCAATCCACCGAAATAGCGCATTTCCACTACCTGCCCCATACGCTCGTCGATTTCATAGAGTCGGCGCAACGCATCGTTTACGAAGAGTACCTCCTCTTCATCAGGTGTTTGCGCGGCAATGCTCTCCGCGACCAGCGTGTTTATCGTGAAGTCTTGTTTGCCGCCCCCGCGCCGAATGGCTTGCGCTTCCCGCACGAGATCAATGATGACAGAGCGCATCACTTTTGATGCATACGCCAAAAAGTGTGAGCGACTTTCTGGTTTGAGCGATTTCGAATCGACCAAACGCAAAAAACTCTCATGCACCAGCGAGGTGGTCTCAATCCCGACCTGATCGCCCGTGCCGCGCAGGCGACTGCGTGCGACGATACGAAGTTCGGGATAAAGCGCGGAAAAGAGCTGATCAGCAGCATCAAAATCGCCAGTTTGTGATTTGCCAAGTAGTTCAGTGATGTCGCTCATTTCGCTAATGGTACGCGTGATAGCCTATCGTTGGATCGGAAGTGTTGATGCGCTTTGCGCAAGCAAGCCCATCGCCCGCTTAACGCGCGCCAGTCGCGGGCTCGTGGGTACATCGTTCTTACCTAAAACTTCTTCAGCTTGGCGCAAGAGTCGCGCAGCGTCGGGGTCGTTAGTGTTTAGCGCTGCTTCTCCCGCAAGCAGCAGCATTTCGCCGTGCGTAGGTACCGGCAGTTCAATCGATGTGGACGATTGCAACCATGGCGCGAGCGTCGCCCGAACCTCAGCCGAACGACCGAGCAGCGCCAAGATGCGCGCCTTGCTCATATCGACTGCGAGACGCGACATCGGTGTCGCTTCTTCCGCCGCAACACGATTCGCGAGCAACGCAAATTCTGCATTAGCACGCACTTTGTCACCTTCAAGCGCTGCCAACTCCGCAGAAGCTCGCGTCACCGAACGTGCGTTCAAAATGGGCAACCCGCGTTCAGCGTGCACTTTCTTTGCGTCACGCACGGCATTACTCGCTACCTGCAATTCACCCGCTTCCATTGCTGCGTTAGCGATGAGCGTTAGTACGGCAACCATAATCGTGGGCGTTTGGCTGGCAAGTTCAGCATGGCTCCGTTGACCGTGTTCCATCGCGCGTCGCGGCTCACCGCGCGCCATCGCGACAGTACCAAGCGCCATACTGATTGCATATCTCAATGAGTGCGGCTTTCCGTCAACATCGCGCAATCGCGCGTACGCTGACTCAAGCGCCACCTGCGCATCGCGCCCATTGCCGCGCTCTGCCATCAACACAGCAAGCATGCGTCCAATCACCTTCGCATCCGCCAAATCACCATCAAACGGGCGCAAGATGTCAACCGTCTTTCTCGCAGCGGCCTCTGCCTCTGTCAATCTCAACAATTGCCGAAGACTCACGGTAGCACCTGCCATGGCATCTGCTACCTGGGGATTCTCGGGTCCGGCAAATTTGGTGAAATGTTCAGTGGCACGCTGAAACGCCGCCAACGCCGCTTCAATGTTTCCCAGACCACGCTGCGCGTTACCCAGCGCATATTCGGCGATCGCTTTCATCTTGATCGAGCCACCATAACGTTCGATCAACTGAAGCGACTCAGTCGCCGCTTTGGCCGCGCGCGGTGGATCAGACAGGCTGACGCTGGTTGCCTCGTAACTGAGCGCCTGAATCATCAACTCGCTGGTGGGTGCAACACGGCGCAAAATTTTCTCTGCTTGATCAATCAAATCAAGTCGCTTGCCGAGATGGCCATAGCCTTCCACCCACGCGAGTTCCAGAATCGCCTGCGCATATTGTTGCGATTCTTTTCCGTGAGCGGCCTCCGCAGCGGCAATGCTGCGCTGATGCAGTCGCTTTGAAGCGTCCAAGTCGCTCAAATTTTCGTAGAGCGTGCCAAAAAGCCGGAACAGCGCCGCGTCAATATCCGCGTGCACGCCCTTCCCAGCTTCGAGCTTTTCAGCGCCACGATCAAGCAACTGTTTGGCGTTTAAATTGCGCACTTGAATCGCGTTCTTTTGGTCGTTGCTGTTGGCGTTGAACAAATCGATGAGATAGCTTTGCACCGCATTGCCGCGAGTAGTTTCGGCGCGTGCAAGGCGCGCTTCTTGATCTGCGCGAGTCGCCTCGCGTTTGGCTGCGAGCGCCTCGCGATCAGCGCGCGTGGCTTCATTTCGCGCCGCCGCCGCTGCGCTATCGGCGCGCATGGCCTCGCTCACGGCTGCTTTTGCTTGCGCATCGGCGCGCGTCGCAGCTTCTTGTGCAGTGATCGCTTCACGATCTGCCCTGCTCCGCTGCTGTAGCGCTTGCTGCGCCTCTTGATCAGCGCGTAGTTTTTCGTCGCGCGCTTGTCGAGCCGACGCGTCCGCCAGTCGCGCTTGATCGCGAGCGACGTCGGCTTGCCACAGCGCAACACCCAGTCCACCAACCACCGAGCATGCCACTGCAGTGGCCGCGCCAACAACCACCCAATTACGTCGAATGAATTTTCCTGCTCGGTAGCGCCACGATTCAGGTTGCGCCAGAACCGGTAAACCCTCCAGGTGGCGCTCAATGTCAGCTGCAAATTCAGACACCGTTGCGTAGCGCTCGGTTGGCACTTTACGCATCGACTTCGCGACAATCGTGTCGAGATCACCCGAGAGCATTCGTGCGAGTTTCTCCGGCGTGGTCTTCCGCGCGGTGGCACGCGAGTTTGCATTTGAAACTGAAAGCTCCGAGGCACTCTCCCGTGCATTCGTTGATCGAACAGCGTCATTCTTCATCGCCCATTCGCTCAGGGGCATAACTCGCAGATCGAGTAATAGCTTCTCCGCATTAAATTTATGTTCTCGCCCAATGGAATAGGGCTTTTCGCCGCAGAGCAGTTGATACAGAATCACACCCAGACTGTAGACATCGCTCGCGGTGCCAATGGCGCTGCCTTGCACTTGCTCGGGGCTCGCGTAATCAAGCGTGAGCGCTCTGCCGGCCATGAGTGTCAGTTCGGTTTCTTGCGCGGAGCTCTGCGCATCGTCAAGCAGTTTCGCGATACCGAAATCAAGCAAGCGCACCGCGCCGTCTTCGGTGACGAGAATGTTGTTTGGTTTCAGATCGCGATGAACGATCAAGTTTGCGTGCGCGTATTGCACGGCGCGAGCGACGTCGAGAAAGCGCTGCAATCGTTCACGAACACTCAGTTGTTTGCGATCACAGTGCGACGTGATCGGTTCGCCCACCACATATTCAAGCGCGAGAAACGGCTGCCCCGCCTCAGTCACGCCCGCATCGTAGAGCCGCGCGATGTTGGGATGTTCGAGCTGCGAGAGAATGTTTCGCTCACGCACGAACCGTTCGGCGAGCGCGTCGGAGGCAGAAAGCACGGGCAACTTCAGCGCGACTTGCCGCTTCATCTGGCCATCGCTGCGCTCGGCAAGCCACACCACGCCCATGCCACCACGACCCAGCTCGCGCACGAGCGTGTAGGCACCGATGCGAGCATCGGCCTCAAGCCGCGGTAGGGCATGCGCGACTGCGTCAACGTCGGTGAGTCCATCAATGTGTAGTGGACGCGAGAGAAAGCGTGTGCTGATGTCGGAGCGCTTGGCAAGCATGTCTTGCAAGATCGGTGAGAGCGCAGCGTGAGGTCCGGTCGCTAACTCATCAAGCCACTGCGTGCGCTCTTCACCTTCAAGCGCCAACGCCCGATCCATTAGATCGGAGAGCGTTTTCATGCTTTGCAGTGTCAGTTCCACGTACACCCCCGACTAGTTGTCTTCTGCGTCACTGAACAATCAGTTTATCCGCATTATCCGTAGAGACGAAGTAGTTCGCGTGTCCGCGCCATACAAATACGTTTACTTACATCTGCGATGTCTGAGTTTGAACTGCAGCTACGTATATGAGACCAAGCCCCGCCCAGGTGAGCGGGTGATGTGGCCGAATTCTGCCGAGCGAGTGAACCATGCCCTTCAATGAGTACGCTGATGAATTCTGAAGAATTTTCCTATGCTGAGTTATGCAGTGCAGTTGTGCGGTTCATGTCGATACACGGGCTCACACGATTGATGCTCGCGCTAGCCGCACCGCTCATAGCGAGTTGCGCCGTTATGACGGAACACTTAAATGCAGAATTGTGACTCCTGCCCGTGTTGCTAGGGTGTTGCAACGCTTTGACGCTATGAAAGCCAGCGCTGTACCTGCGTCCCCGCAGGTTTCCGCATCGGTAACTCACGACTTCGATGCGCTGACCGCGGCGGCGCTACCCAATCAGCAGCTCGGCCCTGCAGCGGCGGTTGACGCGCTGTGGCGTGCGGTGTTTTCGCTCGATCAGTGGCTGTTCATCGTTCATCCAAATTCTGCGATCGATCCTCGACCTTTTGTTGCGTATGAGGCTGGCTACGTTTGCTTGTTCGCGTTTACCGACGGCGAGCGGTTGCGCGAGTTCGCGAAAGAGAACGCGATGCTCGACGAAAAAGGCAATGCACTCATGTTGAGTGTGTCGCCGGATACTGGCATCGACTGGGGTCATCAGGAGTATCAGCGTGGTGGCAGGCAGCGCATACACTTTGACTTCGGTGGCCCTGGCTGGTTTGCGCCGCTGATGGGGCTGCCCGGTATTCACAGATTTGTTACGGAGCAGATCCGGTAGCCAATGCAAAGAAGCACACCTTTAGTCTTTGCGTCTTTGCGTCTTTGCAGTACGCCCGTCTCGCAATCTCAGTTAGGCACCGCAAGCATGTGGATCAAACCCATTCGCCGCGCAACTTTCCTGCTCGCGTGCAGTTTCGCACTAGCGTGCCACACGGCATCAGGGGTTCACCACGCGAACGATCTTCGCACAATGTTGCGCGAACACCTGAAAAACCCCGAATTCAGCCTCGACCGCAAACCGGAATACGTAGTCACCGATCCAGCGTTTATCGAGCCTATTCTCGATCAGGCGTTGAAGTACATTGATACTTCGCCGCCGCTATCTGCCGAAACACTTGGCAAGGCAAAAGCCAGCGCCGTCACCTACTACCGATTGGGTCTTGCCAAGCCCGAGGGTTTGAAAGCGTTGCAAGTTCGTATTGCTGAGCGATTTGCACGACCGATCGTTACTCGTCGTGCGTCGCCCGAAAATCCGGAGAAGCACGCCATCGATCTTGATTTTGGTTGGATGAAAGGGCCGCTAACTGCCAATACGCGCTACGGGATCGAGATTGATGCGACGCGCACCGAATACGCTCAAGATTTCGAAGGTCGCGCGCCATCCACAGCATTGCTTGCCGGATTGCTATCCGAGGCGGTACGCGCCTACCCCGACGCTGACCGCGTGAGCGTGAACATGACCTTTCCACGCTCGCGGATGGGCACGCAATTTCGCGCTACTTATATCCGCGCTGGCTTCCCACAATCGCGTAACGGCTGGGTGTTGCTGCAATCGATCAGCTCACCCACCACGCTCCCGATGTTTCAAGTGCGGATAAACAATGAGGATTTTTCGCCCTACCGCGACGGACGCTACAGCTTTTATGTGGATTGCGCGCCGATGGCAGGCGCGGCGCGCATACCGCAGACTTCTGTCGCGCTGACCGAATCGCAACGAAAGCAGTGCTTGAGTTTTTAATTTGGTATCCGCTTGCAATGCGCGTTGGGCGCACATGCTGCGCGTATCTCGACGCAATGTCTGAGTTGAACGAGAAACTACGTAAAGCTAAATAAGATCGCTCGCCGTTGCTCATGTCGCGACGATCCCCCCACATTCGTCGAACACGGACCGTAAACAGCAGTTGCTGAATGTGAAACTGCAACGTGTTGTTGATGCTGTTCGGATTGCGCTCAAAGCACCGAGCGCATTTGTGTAATTTTTTTAATCACTTCTCAGATGGAACTTTTATGAAAGCCTTTCACCTCCGAGCACTTGCTTGTGCGGTACTCAGCATATTTGCAATAGCTACCGCAACATCTTCTTTTGCCGCATCCAGCAAGAGTGGTTCATCCCGCAGCAGCAGCGCGAGCTCCAGCTCAAGTTCTAGTTCCAGCAAGTCGTACAGCAGCCCTGGGCGACAGGTTGCAAAGTCAACGACCAGTGGCAACACAACGCGTCACACATCAACGACCGGTCGCTCACTCGGCAAATCAACCACGAGCGGAAACACGACTCGCCACGTGAACGCCTCGGGCCGAACGGTCGGCAAGTCTGTTCACTCAGGCAACACCACCAAAACCTATAACGCGTCGGGTCAATTGTTCGGTAAATCCACGACCAACGGAAACACGACCACCCATCGCAATACGTCGGGTCAGAAAACGGGCACGACCAAACGGAGCTAGTGCATCTTCGCGCAGGCCGCTCGACCCGTTAACTTCGTCACGATTTACACATTTGGTTACACCTGATTCCGACGCAATGTCTGAATCCACGCACGGGTTCCGTAAAGCATAGGTGAGACTGGTCGCATTTGCGCATGATGCAATGGTTTCAACGCTTCACTTGCACCCCTTGTCCGCGGCGATTGATTTCATTCGCTGGCGTCGATACAAACCTCATACCAAAGGACAGAGAATGAACTCTTCTCGGCGGCTAATCCTCCAAGCGGCCGCGGCCGCAACCTGTGGGTTCGCCTCATTACGCTGGGCAACCGCGACGACGCCGGCAACAAGCACGAACCTACAAGAGTTGCTAACGTTTCAACGCAACGTCGCGAGTCGCACGGCCACTTGTACAGCAACACTAGCCTTCGCCAATGAGTTGCGAGCGAACCGAGACGACGCGCTGAAACGACTGGTAGGCCCAGTCTTTAGTTCGCGGCTTTTCGAGTTACCACTCTCGACGCGCGCAACGGTGGGCAACATCGTGTTCGACTTGGTCGGGAATTCATCAACGGCCGCGATGAAGTTATCACCGGCCGAATGCGATGAATTGAGTGAGCGCTTGTATACCGGAATCGTGGTGTCCGGGTTTTTTATCTTCGGCACATGGATTGACACTGACATAGTGGACGTCTCCGAAAATCGCTATTGCGGCGAATACCATGCGGCCTTACTGGAGGCAATACGCCGATGTAGGGAGGCGTACCTTGACTACCTCGCTTGCGAAAAACCTAAAAACAATGCGCATAGTGATAACGCGCAGATTTTTCCGATCCTTGGTTGGACACCAGAGAATATCGCCTACCCGGTAGCGGATTGCCGCAACGAATACAACCAGGTGATGCTTGAACTTTACGCATATCAACAAGCGTTGCAAACATTTAATCGGTGCTTATTAATGATCACGCCGAGAGGCTGAGCAAAAGCCGTCGCTTACGATCGATTTTATAAATTTCACAAGCGCTCTAAATGAGTACAGTCGTAGCGCCACTCGAATGCGTTGTTGGCGGGAGACGCTCTAGGTATCACACCGATTTGGTTGGCAATGCGTAGATTTCAAACGTTGTTACGAGAGTCTTCGCATTGCTAAGTGGAAAGGTCGGCCAACGCCGCATCGAACGCCACTTTGTCAGACAACGAATAGCACTTCATCTCCGGCGCGATGCGTTTGATCATCCCCGCAAGCGCTTTGCCAGGACCGCATTCGACGATGTTGGTGATGCCGTGAGCGTGCATTTTTTGAATTGTTTCGATCCAGCGCACGGGTTTGAACAGTTGTTCTGCGAGCACCAAGCGGATGGCCGCTGCATCACCTGCGACGTCTACCGTTGCGTTGTGTAGCACGCCGATTTGCGGTGCGGAGAAATTCGTTGCATTGAGTGCGGCAGCAAATTGCTCAGCGGCAGGACGCATCAGTTCACAGTGGCTCGGCACGCTCATCGGCAACATCAACGCGCGCTTCGCACCGGCCTCTTTTGCGAGCACCATCGCGCGCTCGACGGCGCTCTTGTGGCCGCCGATCACGATCTGCCCCGGCGCGTTCAGATTGCAGCAAGACACGACTTCGCCGTTACTTGCTTTTTCGCATACGGCCGCGAGCGCATCGGGCTCCATACCTAGAATCGCCGCCATCGCGCCGATACCTGCAGGCACCGCGTTTTGCATCGCGTTAGCACGTGCTTGTACGAGCTTCATTGCGTCATCGAACTTCAGTGCGCCAGCGACCGTAAGCGCGGCGTATTCGCCTAGGCTGTGTCCAGCGACGAGCGAAGGTCGAGCGCCGCCCGCCGCAACCCACGCATGCCACACCGCGATATCAGCAGCGAGCATCGCGGGCTGCGTGTTGGTGGTGATGTTGAGATCAGTGTCGGGGCCGTCCGCGATCATCGATGTGAGCGCGCGACCGAGCGCTGCATCGGCTGCAAACATCGTTTCATCAATCTTCGCAAGCCCTGCGTAGGCGGCCATCATGGCCACGGATTGCGAGCCCTGCCCTGGGAAAACAAATGCGAGTTTCATTCCAGCCTCATCCTTTACCGTCCTACTTAATTGGGCGAACAGCTAATTTATGATTATTTTCGACAAAATGCTAAATTTTGTTAAACGCCCGTTTAAAAGGGGCTATTACAAAATATTCTGATCGTCGTGAATCGGCGTGGGCACGGGGTGCCCACCCTTACGAAATTCATTCGCGGGCGCGGTTTCAACCCCATCGCGCAAGCACGCTGCCCCACGTAAATCCGCCACCCACGCCCACCATTTGCACGAGATTGCCTGGTTTCAAACGACCGTCGCGAAACGCAACGTCGAGCGCGAGTGGAATCGATGCGGCCGATGTGTTGCCGTGTTTGCTCACCGTCACAATTGATTTTTCCAAAGGCACACCGAGCTTCTTCGCGGTCGCGTCGATGATGCGGACGTTGGCTTGATGCGGCACGAGCCAATCGATATCCGCTGAGGTCACGCCTGCCGCGGCTTGCGTCGCGTTACAAATATCGACCATCGCGCCGACTGCAAATTTGAATACCGCTTGACCATCCATGTGCACGGTCGGGTCGCCGTAAATCGCGCCGTTTCGCACCTGGCCCGGCACGTTCAAAATGTTCCTACGTGAACCGTCCGATTGAATTTTCGACGCGAGAATTCCGGGCTTATCGCTGCGCGTAACGATCACCGCGCCCGCACCGTCACCAAAGAGCACGCAGGTCGCGCGATCTTTCCAATTAAGAATTCGCGAATACGTTTCCGCGCCAATCACGAGCGCGCGATTGTGCGCGCCACTCGCAATCATTTTGTCAACGATGGAAAGCGCGTACACGAAACCCGAACACACGGCTTGAATATCAAACGCCGCAGCGTTCTTGATACCAAGTTTGTCTTGCACGATGCACGCGGTGCTCGGGAAAATCACATCGGGCGTCGTTGTTGCGACGACAATGAGATCGATGTCGCTTGTTTGTAGCCCTGCGTTCGTAAGCGCGCGTTTTGCCGCGTTCACCGCCAGATCGCTCGTAGTTTCGTGTTCAGCCGCGATGTGGCGTTGCTCAATACCTGATCGCGTACGAATCCATTCGTCGCTCGTATCCACCATCGATTCGAGATCTTTGTTGGTGAGAATTTTCTCAGGCAGATAACTGCCAGTAGCGATTAAGGTAGCGTACACGTCAAATAGGTTTGCATCAGCAGTGAACAGTGCAATTTATCAGCAAACCGCGCGATACGGAAACACGCAATAAGTGCACGTTAACAGTGTGCATCTGCAATCATCTCACCGCACGTAGGGCGCAGTCTCATTGCGCCTTGGTCATCGAGATGCGCAGCGATTGCCCTTGATTGGCTTCGGCTGCATCATTCAACGGCACAATGAGAAGGCACCCTACGTCTGCGCCGTATTCATCGCGGCAACACGCTGCGTCAACTCTGCAATCAAATCATGCTTTGCTTCAGCGTACGCTCGCTCAATCGCGGTTTGAAAACCGAGCACGTCGGCACCGCCATGACTTTTCACCACGATGCCGCGCAAGCCTAGCAACGTTGCGCCGTTGTAGCGCGAGGGATCGACGCGCTTTTTGAATCGTTGCAACACAGGCATCGCGATGAGCGCTAAGAGCTTCGTCCACCAGGTTCGCTTTAATTCTTCGCGCAACATTTGCGCCATGAGTTTCACCGCGCCCTCGGAAGATTTAAGCGCGACGTTGCCGACGAATCCATCGCACACAACAACATCGACAGTGCCTTTGTAAATGTCGGTGCCTTCAATGTTGCCGATGAAATTCAAATCGGTGGTGCGGATCAATTCAGCGGCGGCTTTAACTAGCTCGTTGC
Source organism: Betaproteobacteria bacterium (assembly GCA_013298695.1). Taxonomy (GTDB): domain Bacteria; phylum Pseudomonadota; class Gammaproteobacteria; order Burkholderiales; family Casimicrobiaceae; genus Casimicrobium. Next base: position 110,675 of record JAAFIS010000012.1, on the reverse strand, counting down.
CCTTGGTTTCTTCTTCGCCGATGTTGAGCAAGCCAACCTTCGGACGCGGATTGTCAGTGAGCGCCGAACATAGCGCCGCGCCCATGATGGCGAACTGACGAAGATTTTCCGCCGTGCAATCAGCGTTTGCGCCAAGATCGAGCATCACCGCGCCGCCATCACCCGCATCGGAATCGCCGCTGTGTGTAGGCATCACGGAGGCGATCGCGGGGCGATCAATGCCGGGCAAAGTTTTCAACACGAATCGCGCGGTCGCCATCAATGCGCCGGTGTTGCCCGCGCTCACACAAGCGTCGGCTGCGCCCTCTTTGACCGCGTTGATGGCGAGGCGCATTGAGGATTGCTTTTTGTTTTTAAGCGCGAGCGCTGGGGACTCGTCCATGGCCACCACTTCGGTTGCGACTGCGTATTTCGTCCGTAGCTTTAGGTCAACAGGAATCGTTGAATCGGCCAAGTCGAGCGACGCTTGAAGACCGACGAGTAAGAGTTCGCAATCCGGATTTGCGGCGAGAAATGATTTGCACGCGGCAAGCGTGACGGGCGCACCGTGGTCACCGCCGTCAACGTCGATTGCAATGCGAACGACTCGCGGGTTTGCCGACGCTACCGCTGGGGGTGCATTTGTTGCGCCAATGATCGCAGCGTTGACTGCGGTGGTTGCGGCCGTGGTGGCCGCCGAAACCGCTGAGGACAAGCGCGTCTCCTCGAATGGACTAGCGAATTATTGAGTCAGCGAAAGCGGCGCCCTCGCTGAACGAATCAACTATTTTGCGCTTAGCGCGTACGCGCTAAGTTACTCGCCTGCTTTGGTTTCGACCACTTTTTTGCCACGGTAAAAACCGGTCGGGCTGATGTGGTGACGACGATGCGTTTCGCCCGTGGTTGGCTCAACCGCGAGGAAGCTCGGCTTGATGAAGTCATGTGCACGATGCATGCCGCGCTTCGATGGGGATTTTTTATTTTGTTGAACGGCCATGATGGGCTCCTATGTAAATTTAGATGCGATCTGTGATGTCCCTCTACGTTCTTGTAGAGAGGTCGGGGTTGTTGAACTTCGAATCAGCGAAATTCGCGACACACCGTCAATTAAATTCGTGAATCTTTGGCGCGCTGTCTGCGCTGCATTTTTCGCAACGCGGCACATACGGAATCGCCAACAACAATTCGTCTTCCACTAACTCGAGCGCCGAGGTTTTTTCATTCGCCTCGATGCTGTCAAAACTCTCTTCTTCCCAGCTCTCAAGCTCCGCTGAATCCTTCGCCACGTACATCGTTGAGCGCGAATCCACTGGTAACTCGAAACCCACGCCGCAGGATTGACAAGTCAACCCGAGACACCCCTGGACCGACACCACAAAGCCCGATCGTTCATGCAAACTGGCTTGCAACGCTGCAATCGCGCCACGCACTTGCTTGGCATCGGTGCCATCCTCGGTACAGCGAGTCAACAACTCAGTGCTTAGCGCGCCGGAAATTGAATAACCGCTGCGCGCGAACTGCGCTGCCGTTTGTCGAAACTTCCAATCCGCTGCCGATGCGTCGCCGCTGATATTCTGCTTTGCGGTCAAAGGGTTAGCTTTGTTCAGGAAAGCCCGATATTATAGACCGGAAAGGTGATTCCGCGAGCGCTTCGATGAAGAGTCTATCTAATTGAAGCGTTTATTCAACATTGTCGCTGGTCGCCCATTTTATTTGGGCGTCACATGACTTTTACTTTATTCTCGAAGACATCACAATTTCTCGTTAGCGCCCGTTTATATTGGGCGCTGTAGTAGAGAGCTGCATCTCATCTCGCGACTTCCACGTGCCGACCGATCCATTTCTCATCTTAGCCTCAACCTCGCGCTACCGCCGCGAGCTGTTTTTGCGCCTCGGCCTGTCGTTTGAATGCGTTGCGCCGAACATCGACGAAGCGCAGCGACCCAACGAATCGCCGCTCGATAACTGTCGCCGCCTCGCGATCGAAAAAGCGCAGCACGTCGCCAAGCTGCATCCCAACGCAATCGTCATCGGCTCCGATCAAGTGCTTGATCTCAGTGGCGAAGCGCTTTCGAAACCCGGGGATTTTGACAACGCGTTCCAGCAACTCAAACGCTGCCAAGGCAAAACGCTCAACTGCTTCACCGCGCTTGCCGTGATCGCGCCGGATCGTGCGCCACTGGTCGATGTGGTGCCAACGGAAATCATTTATCGCGATCTGCCTGACGATGAGTTACTCGCGTATCTTGATCGAGAAAAACCATTCGACGCAGCCGGCGCGGTAAAAGTGGAAACGTCAGGTATCGCGCTGCTCGCCGGCGTGCGCAGCAATGATCCCACGGCGATTATTGGGTTGCCGTTGATTCGGTTGGTTGATTTTTTGCGGGAATTGCACTGTCTACCTCTCCCACTGGGAAAGCGGAGCGCGTAGCGCTCAGTGGGGGTAATTGCACGATGACAAGCTCTCCTCAGCGCAGCGCTGAGCGCCCTCTCCCGACCTTACGGCCGACCGCTCCCGACAGTAAAGGTATCGGCGCTCTGTTCCTCATCCCAAACCTCTTAGGCGTTGCCAAACCAGAAGACGTCCTCCCCGCACGCACGATCTGCGAAGCGCGGCGCATCAACCATTTCGTCGTTGAAACCCCCAAAGTCGCGCGAGCATTCCTAAAAACGCTCTCACCCGAGCGCGTGATCGCGGACGTCCACATGATCGCTTGCGCGGAAGAGCGCGCTATCGCGCAATGCTCCAATTGGCTAACCCAAGGCATCGATGTTGGCATCATCTCCGACGCTGGTTGCCCCGGCATGGCCGATCCGGGTGCGGCGTTCGTCGCGGTTGCACACAAAATCGGCGCGACTGTAGCGCCGCTCGTCGGCCCCTCTTCGCTCTTGCTCGGTCTTATGGCGAGCGGCATGAACGGCCAACAACTGACGTTCCACGGCTACCTTTCAGCGAAAACCGAAGAGCGCAACGCCGCACTAAAGAGCCTCGATCAAACCATCAAAAAAACTTCTGCCACACAAGTGTTCATCGAAACACCGTATCGAAACGCAGCGATGCTCGATGCGATTCGCGCGAGCGTTTCCGGGAACACAGTGCTCTGTGTCGCGCAGAATCTTGCAAGCGTTGGTGAACGCGTAATCGCAAGGCCGTTGAACGCGTGGACGAACACCGACGTCGAACACGTTGGCATAAAAGAACCTGCGTTGTTTTTACTCGGTCAATTCGCAAACTGAGATCGCTCGCTACAATCTCGGTTGCCTTGAAAAACGACTCGCGGCCCGAGTGGTGAAATAGGTAGACACAGCGGACTTAAAATCCGCCGCTTCGTGAATAGCGGGCGTACCGGTTCGATTCCGGTCTCGGGCACCAAACGCTTTTCAAATGTCCGGGGGACATTTGAAAAGCGTTTGGGTCAAATTCAAATCAATCCAAAGCCCCCATCCTCATACGCGTTCTGGACGCGCGGCATTGTCGTCACGCCGATGCCAGTTGCAAGGTCATGTCGATGAGCGAAGCGAGCCGTTCAAATCCTGAGTGAGCGCGCGAACGAAGGATGTTCCACAAAAAAAGCGGGGGACATTTGAAAAGCGTTTGGGTCAAATTCAAATCAATCCAAGGTCCCCATCCTCATACGCGTTCTGGACGCGCGGCATTGTCGTCACGCCGATGCCAGTTGCAAGGTCATGTCGATGAGCGAAGCGAGCCGTTCAAATCCTGAGTGAGCGCGCGAACGAAGGATGCTCCCAGAAAAAACTAGGGGACATTTGAAAAGCGTTTGGGTCAAATTCAAATCAATCCAAGGTCCCCATCCTCATACGCGTTCTGGACGCGCGGCATTGTCGTCACGCCGCTGCCAGTTGCAAGGTCATGTCGATGAGCGAAGCGAGCCGTTCGAATCCTGAGTGAGCGCGCGAGCGAAGGATGCTCCCAAAAATACCGGGGGACATTTGAAAAATCGTTGGGTCAAATTTGAGTTACGCGCGCTTCGCGCGTTGGTTAGAACCTGAACGAGCCAGCGAGCGAAGGCCGCAAATGATGCTAGATTACGGTCATCACGACGCGCCGCATGCAAGGAGAGGCCGATGCCGAAGCCCGAACTCATCGAGGACGAAATTGCCCGCAAACTCGCCGAAGCACAACAATCTGGCGAGCTGAAATCTGCACCGAGCTACGGCAGACCGCTGGCGATGAGTGACGGCTGGGACGACACACCCGACGAATTTCGGATGGCCTTCAAAATGCTCAAAAATTCAGGCTTTGTTCCGCCTGAAATCGCGGTGTTTCACGAACGTGCGGAGTTGCGCAAACGGCTCGCGACTTGCGCGGATTTGCACGAAAGAAAAGTGTTGGAAACAGAGCTTGCTCAGCTGGAACAAAAAATCGCACTTAGACTCGAGGCGATGAAAATGCACGGTGGCGTTTGAGCTTTTCCTGAGAGTCCAAGAGTACTTAATCAGGGTGATCGCACCTCACAAGCACGCCCTTACCGAACCCAAGCAACCACCTCGTCCAACGAAGCCACGGTTTCAACGCCGTGCGGCAAGTCATGTGACGCGATCTGCGCAATATCGGGCACCCAGTGCGTTTTTGCGCCGGCGGCGTGTGCCGCGGTGAGCCCGGGCAGCGAGTCTTCGAAGGCCCAACATTCGGTGGCGCGCTGACCGAGGCGGCGCGCCGCTTCTAGATAAAGATCTGGGGCGGGCTTTCCTGTTGCCACTGCGTCGCGCCCAACGATGTGCTCGAAGTGATGAATGAGGTTTGCACCACGCAATTTTTTCATCGCCCACGGCGTCTCGGTGGAGGTTGCCACAGCCAGCGGAACGCCAGCCGCGTTTAGCGCTTGGAGCGCATTCACAACGCCTGATTTTGCCGGGACGCCTTCGTTGACACGCTGCATGTAGTCGCTCGACCACGCCGCCCAAAACTCGTTGAGCGGAAACGTTGCACCCAACGCCTCGCGAATCACAACCGAGCCGCCGTCACGCCCGAGACCGATGAGTCGGTGCGCAACGTGAACGGGAAATTCAATACCGAGCGCGCTTGCCGCAACGTCAAGGCTCTCCATTGCGACGCGTTCGCTGTCGATAAGCAATCCGTCCATGTCGAACAAAATGGCTGCGGGGCGCGGGCGAATGAGCGACATGAATACGGCGAACTTTGGTGTGTTGAGCAACGCGAAACGAAGTAATAAATCTATTGTTTTACTGCCGATTTAATTGGGCTTGTGCGACGTAAATACCGTTTCTTGATAAACATTAGAAATTAACGTTTAGCCCAGATTAAAAGGAGTTTCCAGGCTATAGTTATTCAATTGAAATCCAAGCGCTTCCTTCGTGCTGCGACGCGATTGAGAGCGAACTGTGAAAGCCCTCGAGCGCCTCGCCAAAGCACTCGAACACTCGCGCGGCTTCATTGTTTTGCTGACTCAAATGCGCTGCCACGACGTACTGCAATTTTTCAGAGGCAATCCGAGCTAAAAGTGCAGCGGAAACGCGATTCGACAAATGGCCGAAGCGCCCAGAAATTCTTGCCTTTAACGAGGGCGGATAGGCAGATGCAGCGAGCATCATTTCGCAGTGATTCGCCTCCAGCATGAGCGCGTCGCAGTCGGAGAGCATCGCCTCAATGTGCGGCGTGGATTCGCCCACATCGGTGAGCACGCCAAACCGCTTCTCGCCGTCAGAAAACACCATCTGACTCGGCTCGCGCGCGTCGTGTGGCACCGGAAACGGCGAGCACTCAATGTCGCCGATTACGAATGCATCGTGCGAATCAAAACCTCGAACCTGGACATCGTTCCAAAGCGATTGCGTTGCGGTCAATGTCCCAAAGGTCATCCACACGGGAATACCTAGTTCGCGTGCGGCGCGGGGTGCGCCGCCCACGTGATCGCCGTGTTCGTGGGTGACGATGATGGCATCGAGCGATGCGAGGTCGAATCCGAGCCGCTCTGATCGTTTGGCGAGCTCGCGTACTGAAAAGCCGCAATCAAGCATGACTGCGGTGTCCCCACACGCGACGATCAGTGCATTGCCCTCGCTGCCGCTACCCAGGCTCGCGAAGCGCAGCGTCACTTGAGCTGTTCGTGAAGCAGCGTAGCGATTCGCGTAGCAGTCGATGAATCATCAGGTTGCCCCGATTTATCAAGAATTCCGACCGACGTTTTGCCGTTCGCTTCTTTCACCGTAATGCGGTATTGCTCAACGGTCGAGGCTTCAGCTTGCCAGAATTTCAAGCGATCCAGCACACCGTCTTTCTTTCCCGTTGAATCAGGATCAGCGTAGCGTACGAAGTAAGTTCCGGCGGTGCGATCACGGTCAACAACGGTGAAGCCCACGCGATCCAGAGCGAGGCCGACGCGACGCCATGCGCGATCAAAACCATCTTCCATGGTGACCGACGTGAGTTTTCCGCTCTTAACGATCACCGCTTGGTCAACCCGCGCTGCCGCAGGCACTGGTGCGACTGCCGACGCCGCAATTTGCTGCGCAACTTCGCGTGAGGTACCCAAATAAACCATCATGCGCGAGAGAATTTCGGCCTCAAATTCAGGCTCGGCTTTGCGCGGCTCCCAGCGAAAAATAGGGGTGCCGCCTTGCGCGCCAACCTGTTTCTCTTCCATCCCGCGATGCGAAACGTAAATTTCAGTGATCGACGGGCTAACGCGCTCGATGCGCACGCGGTATTTGTCTCGCGTTCCGCTGGAGTAAGCCGCATCAATTACGCGCCCAATGGTGCGACGAATGATGTCGTCTTGGATGCGGGCGCGGTTTTCGGCCCAGTCAGTTTCCATTAATCCAATGCGCGGATCATCAAGCACGAGGTTTAAGTTGAGCGATGTCCAGAAATCGCGTAACCGCGAAAAAACCTCATCCGCACCTTGATTGACCACGAGCCAGCGCTCGGTACCTGCGCGCTCGATCTTGATTCCGGATTGCGTCGGCAATACGCCGCGCGAACCCGCAAGCGTCGCCGCGCGTGTTTGTGCGTTGACACCCGAGAGCGTTGCCGCGCCCGCAACTTTGTAGCGATCATCGTACTTAGGCGGCGCGAGATCCGGCGGCACTTCGAGCGCGGCACCTGGAGACGCGGTGCGGTACTCGACGCGCTTTGCTTCGAACGGATTGAGGCTCGATAGCGTGCTGCAGCCGCTAGCCCCGAGACCAACCAGTACACAAAGCGCGACGTTACGATAAGTTTTCATTGCAAAACGAGCAGTCATAAATGTTTCTAAAAAAGCGCATGTGATGCGCAGACTAAATCAAACCCGATTGACGCATAGCGTCTTCAACCACGGAGACGTTTCCGGCGGCCAGTGGTGTCATTGGCAGACGCGCCGTCGCACCGCATTTCCCGAGTTTTGCCAACACCCATTTCGCCGGAATCGGATTCGCCTCTACAAAAAGTTTGAAGTGCAACGGCGCTAGCAGATCATTGATTGCAATCGCCTCGGAAACGTTCCCGGCGAGCGCATGTTGATACAACTTCGCCATCGGCGCGGGAGCAACGTTAGCGGTCACCGAGATCACGCCGTCACCGCCCACCAGCGTCAGTGCGAGTGCCGAGTCGTCGTTGCCACTGTAAACGGCAAATGGTTTATGGGTGCGCACTTCGGCGCGGACTCGACGCAAAAGCTCGGTGCCGCGTGCGATGTCACCAGTCGCGTCTTTGATGCCAACGATTCCGGGAAGTGCTGCCAATCGAAGCGTGGTTTCCAGCGACAAATCGGCGACGGTTCGGCCCGGCACGTTGTAGAGGTAGAGCGGCAAATCGACCGCATCGACGATCGCTTTGAAATGCTGAAACAAACCTTCTTGCGTCGGCTTGTTGTAGTACGGCACCACCGACAAACAGGCGTCAGCACCAACTTTTTTGGCAAATTGCGTCAGCGTGATCGCCTCGGCCGTTGAGTTTGCACCGGTTCCCGCGATCACTGGAATGCGTTTGGCCGCGTGTTTCACCGCTGTTTCGATGAGCGCACAATTTTCATCCATCGACACCGTAGGCGACTCACCGGTGGTTCCCACGATGATGATCGCTGCAGTGCCTGAAGCGACATGCCAATCGATCAACGATTTAAGTGCCGGCAGATCGAGCGATCCGTCTGCATGCATGGGGGTCACAATAGCAACAAGGCTACCGCGAATCGGCGTGGGGTGAGTTTGTGGCATTAGCGGGAGTTAATCGCGGGCAGAAATCGCGGGGGAATTCATTGGGTTAGCCCTGAAGTTTAGCGTAGCGTCCCCGTGAACCGTGGAAAATTGCGGTCTAAGCGAGCCCGAAGTAAAATCGGGGGTTATGCGAGCAAAAGCGACTCTCTCGACTTCCGAGTCATTCTCGAATGGCGTTAAGCCTATCGCTCGCGCGCCGAGCGCGGGCGGGTCTCTCACAGGCGCAATTTCAGTTGCAATCGCGCTCTTGCTTGCGCTCGGCCCAAACGGCGCTTACGCAGCTGAGCCCAAAAAAGCCAGTGCGTTCGAAAAAATCGAGAAAAATCTGCGTGAGTTGGGTGAACGCGCAAAGGACGCCGCCGCAGAAATTAGCACCACCGCACTCGGGCTTGTGGGTGTTGACTACAAATTTGGTGGCAATCATCCCGATCAGGGACTCGATTGCAGCGGCTTCGTGCGCTACGTGTTCCAGCAGGCAACGGGCATCGCGTTGCCCAGAAGCGCGAAAGAACAAGCGCGCGTCGGACAAACCGTTGATAAAAGCCAACTGCAGCCTGGCGATCTCGTGTTTTTCAACACCCGACGTTTTCAGTTCTCACACGTCGGCGTGTATCTAGGCGACAACCGATTCATTCATGCGCCGAGCCGCGGCGGTGCGGTCGAGGTTGTAAATTTTGACAATAGCTACTGGCAAAAAACGTTTAACGGTGCGCGGCGCGTGATCGGCGCGGTGGTTGCGAGCGATGCAAACGCAGCAACTCGCGATGCAAAACAAATTGAGGCGGCGATTCGCCAACAGTCAAACGAACAGCGCGAACGTGAGCGCATTGCCGAAGAAGCTCTTGCCGCGAAAGCGCTTGCTGACCGCGCCAATTCAACCTCGTCGCCACTCACTCGCGACTATTAGCATCAAAGTTTCGCGCTATCGCGAAACGCCCCGCCGACTCTATTTCGACTTTTTGAGCATCTCGACCGACGCACGATGCTCTTCACGCACGGCCCAATCGTATGCGGTTTCGCCTTTTTGGTTGCGCTGCGCGGGATCGGCGCCGTATTCGAGCAAAACGCGGATCGCTTCGGTGCGATTTTCGCGCGCCGCCATCATCAACGCGTTGGTGCCATTGCTTGATTGCGCGAGTGGATTTGCGCCCTGATCAAGCAAATATTTCACGATATTGTCATGGCCGCCGAGCGCCGCATAGTGCAGAGCGGTCCAGCCCGAGTTGTTGATGTCTGCGCCTTTAGCACGCAGCGCCCGCACCACGGCTTCGTTACCGCCAAGCGCGGCGACCATCAACGCGGAATCGCCCCATTTGTTGCGCAAGTTGGGTTTCGCACCGAGTTCAAGCAGCGCTTTGACACCTTCCACCCAACCGTCGCGAGCCGCGACCAATAGCGCGTGATCGCCTCGCTCGTCGACCAGATCAGGCGACGTGCCCCGGAAAACAAGATTTCTCACCTCGCGTTCACGCTGCAAACTGATCATTTTGAACAGCTCAATATTTGACGGCTCAACCACTATGGCCGGTGGCGTGGACGACTGGGGTGGTGGGGTTGGTTTAGTTTGCGCGACAACAACGCCAACGCTAAGCGCCCAAATACAATGGGCGATGATCACTTTTTTATACATTATCGGAAGCATTCCTTTTCACGCTGAATAGCCTGAAAAAATTGTCACTAGTCGCTGCGCCTATCGACTCAACGTCAACGCCACGAAGCGTGGCGATGGCTTGTGCGACCTGCGCGACGTACGAAGGTTCATTGCGCTTACCCCGGTACGGCATCGGAGCCAAATACGGCGAATCCGTTTCAATCAGCATGGATTGGAGCGGAACGCGCTTGGCGACCTCTTGAAGCGCCTTAGCGTTTTTGAAACTCACGATCCCCGAAAACGAAATGTGGAAGCCCATATCCATTGCCGCGGAAGCCACGTCCCAGGTTTCGGTGAAACAGTGCATGACACCGCCGACTTCATGCGCTTTTTCTTCGCGCATGATGGACAGCGTGTCCTGCGACGCGCTTCGGGTGTGGATCACCAGCGGTTTGCCGCATTCGCGAGCGGCACGAATATGGGTGCGAAATCGTTCGCGTTGCCAATTCAAGTCTCCCGTGAGCCGGAAATAGTCGAGCCCCGTTTCGCCGATTGCTTGCACTTTCGGATGCTGGGCTCGCGTGAGCAGCGACTCGACAGTCGGCTCTTCAATGTCTTCATAATCGGGATGCACACCGGCGGTCGCGTAGATATTAGGAAAACGCTCAGCAAGCGCCACCACCGAGGGCCACTCGGGATACGTGACAGAAATACACATCGCATGCGTTACACGCGCGGCTCGCATGCGCTCAAGTAAAGCGGGTTCTTCGCCAGCGAAGTCGGAAAAATTGATGTGACAATGGGAATCAACAAACACGGGTAGACGTTGCGCTATTTGGCGAGCAAAATGATTTGGAGATTTGAGTAAACGCGTATTGCAGCAGCTGCTCTAGCAGTCACAGGTGCCAACAAAACGCAGGGGTTACATTGTGTGCGTAGGCCGCGACGACGCCAGCAAGCCGCCCAAAATACCTTCGATCCGCCCTTTGGCAGCGCGACCGGTCTCGTCGCGAGTGAATTGAACGCCGATGCCTTGCGCGCGTGCGCCCTGAATCCCCGGTGGCGTGATCCACACCACTTTACCCTGGACCGCAACGCGATTGGGATCGTCCATCAGCGTCAACAACATAAACACTTCGTCACCCAATTTGTAGGCTCTTGTGGTGGGGATGAATATTCCACCGCCTTCAACCCACGGAATGTAGGCGGCGTAGAGCGCTGTGCGCTCGCGAATGTTGAGGGAGAGCACGCCAGAGCGCATTGCTGCAGACGTGCCACCGATACCTGTGTTTTCAGCCATGGTTGAAATGGTACTTTAGAACGGGCGTGGTGTTAAGCAAACTTCGCCCTATAGTCGAGCAAGATGGACTCGACTTGCAGGCGCGCCGAGAGCGTAGTGTCCGGCAGCGCAAGTTTGCGCAACAGTTCTCGATGTAATCGGAGCGCCTCGGCGGCGGGCAATCGCGGCGCGACGCGAGCAAGAACATCCTGAAATTGAACGCAGGTCAACGGTGCGAGATCAGCGCGCACGCGTGACCAGTCAACCAACCATTCTCCGAGCAGCGCGAGCAACAACGAAAAGCGCGCACGTCGCCCGGTTTTTCCACCGGCGTCCACCCACGCGCCCCAGGTGAGCGTGGGCAACTCGCGCGGGTTGCCCAAATCGCGCATGAACGAATCTCGAGTTTGAAGGACGTCGCTGCCCGCAAATGCAAGCGCTGCGAGCGGTGCGCCTCGCGCCGTGGTCAGCGCTGTGTTCGCGCTTGCCGCATCCAGCCCTTCGCTCTTGAGCCAAGCCAGCGCGTGTGCCGGGTCAGGGCGCGGTAGTGCGAGTCTGAGCGTACGCGAGCGTATCGTCGGCAGCAGTTTGGCAGGTCGCGCAGTGAGCAGTATCCAGCGCGTATTCGGCGGCGGCTCCTCAATCGCTTTGAGCAGCGCGTTGGCGCTTTCTCGCGATAGCGCCGTCGCGGGATCGACGAGCAATACCCGGCCCCGATTCGTCGACGCGGTGAGTTCCATGAACGAAATAGCTTCGCGGGCGGCATCCGTTTTGATGATCGGCAAGCGCGCTACATCGTCGTCGCTGTCTTCGGGGGCGAGCCGAATGAAATCGGGGTGAACGTCTCCGTGAAGCCAACGACAACTTGGGCACACACCGCACGCAAGACCTTCGCGCGGCGATTCGCAGAGAAGAGACGCGGCGAGCGCGGCACCGGCTTGCGCCAAGCCGTCGCCCTCGCGGCCCACGACCATCCATGCGTGATGGTGAGTCAGCACGGTGTGGCGAATGCCCGCAAGCCACTGCTGCTGCCAGGGGAACGATTGCGCATTCATGTCGAAACTGCCGGCAACAACTTTCGCACCCGCTCCGCCACCTGAGCGCTCACGGTTTTCTTCTCGTGCCGACTATCAAACACAGCGAACCGATTCGGCTCTGCCGCCGCACGCGACAAATAAGTGTCGCGAACGCGTTGGTGAAACGCTGCTGCTTCCGACTCAATGCGATCCAGTGCATCGCGATTTCCCATGCGCTCTTTCGCAGCCTCGGGCGGCAGATCAAACAAGAGCGTTAAATCCGGTGAAAAGTTAGGGTGAACGAGCGCGGCGAGCGTTTCAATCTCCGCCATTGAGAGCTCCCGGCCGCCGCCTTGATAGGCAAAGGTTGCGTCGGTAAATCGATCACACAGCACCCACGCGCCGCGCGCCAACGCTGGCCAAACAACATTGGCTAAATGCTCTGAGCGAGCGGCGAATACGAGCAACGCTTCTGTTCTCGCGTTCATCGAATAGTCTAAAAACAGCGATCTAACCGATTCTCCGAGGGAGGTTCCGCCTGGTTCCCGTGTACACACCACTTCGATTCCACGCGAGGCGAGAAGCGCTCGAACCGAATCGATGTGCGTGCTTTTACCCGCACCATCAATACCTTCAAAAGTGATGAATCGACCACTCACAATCAGCGTCCCAATTGAAATTTCGCGACCGCACGATTGTGTTCCGCGAGATTTTTTGAAAACTCACTCGTACCGTCACCGCGCGCCACGAAATACAAGAATTCGCTTTTTGGCGGATTCACCGCAGCTCGCAGCGACGCACGTCCCGGATACGCAATGGGTGTCGGCGGCAAACCGTCACGCGTGTAGCTGTTGTAGGGCGTGTCCGTTTGCAAATCAATCTTTCGCAAATTTCCGTCAAACTTTTCGCCGAGTCCGTAGATCACGGTCGGGTCGGTTTGTAGACGCATGCCGATGCGCAATCGATTTACGAACACCGAACCCACGAGCGGTCGATCCGCTTCACGACCCGTTTCTTTTTCAATGATAGACGCGAGAATCAACGCCTCGTAGGGGGATTTGAGCGGCGTGTCTGGCGCGCGCTGCTCCCATGCGGTCGCCAATTCTTGCTTCATCCGTTTGTGCATCGAGGCGAGCAGATTGGCTGCGTTGCTTTCTGGCGCGATCAAATACGTATCAGGAAACAAAAAGCCTTCCAAATTTGCCGGTTCGCTTTTGATGAGCTTCGACCATTGATCCGGCGGCAAGACCGTGTCTAACTTAAACAACTTCGATTCGCTCGTAAGTTTCTTCATCAGCGAGAAAAGCTCGCGCTGTGTCGTGCCCTCAACGACCGTGATCGGCAATTGGATTGCAGCGCCGCTTTCAAGCGCTTCAAAAATGTCGCCGATGGTCTTGGGCGGCGCGAACAGATATTGCCCCGCTCGAATCTTCGGGTCGCCTTCGGTGAGCGCACGGACGCGGGAAATCAATTGCAGCTGCCACGCGGGCGCGACGCCTTGTTTTGCGAGCTCGTTAATCACGCGGCCGGCGGACGCGCCGCGCGGGACGTTGATCGTGAGGCCATCGTCTGGAAGCACCGCTGCGCGCGAGGGAAAGTAGCTTTGCGCTGCCCAAAACAAGCCACCTGCGGAAATCGCGGCGAGCATTAGCAATGCAAAAAGTTTCTTCATCCGGGGTTAACTCGTAGGTGCGCTTTGCTGGCGAACAGGGTGGAGCGTGGCGCGCACTGATACAACACTGCAACACGCGAAACCTATAATTCTGCCTATGTTTGCAAATTTGCCCTCCTCCCTCAAAAACAAACGCGGTTTCACTCTCGTCGAAGTCCTTGTGGTGATCGTAATTTTGGGGATTCTTGCGGCGGTGATTGTGCCGAATGTGATTGGGCGTGCTCACGACGCGAAAGTCGCAGCAGCGAAGCAAGACGTAGCGACGCTCTCGCAAGCGCTTGCGATGTACAAACTTGACAACGCGCGCCTACCCACGGGCGAGCAAGGTCTCAGAGCGCTTGTAGAAAAACCCACGCTCACCCCCCTACCCAATAACTGGCGAAGCGGCGGCTACATCCCGCGTCTTCCCAATGATCCGTGGGGCAATCCGTATCAGTATGCCAATCCGGGATTGAAAGGCGAATTTGACGTATCGAGCTTCGGTGCCGACGGCAAGGCTGGCGGAGACGGAGAAAGCGCCGACATTGGTACCTGGAATCTTTGATCAACGATTCACTTCGATGCGACGCACTTCACGACAAGCTGCGTTTAGTTTGATTGAGGTGCTGGTCGCGCTGACGATCCTATCGGTGGGCTTGATCGCAGCATCGCGCGCCGCGGTGGTGGCAAGCTTCGATCAAAGCGTGTTGCGTGATCGCACGCTCGCGCGCTGGGTTGCACACAACGCCCTCGCTGATGTGCGTTTGCAGGGAACAATGGCACCCGTAGGTAAAAACGTGCGACTGTTTTCGCAGGCCGGAATCGAATTCGTAGCGGCGACGCAGGTTACCGCCACACCGAGCCCACTGTTCACGCGCGTTGAGGTTCGCGTGACTAGAAGCGACAACCCCGCCTACGAACTGGCCAACGCTGTTGGCTTTTCTTCTCGATTGTGAGCGTTCATCCGTATCGACGTCGACTCAGTTCGCCGCCAATGCGCGGTGCGAAACTTCAATTCGCGGGCATGACGCTGGTGGAGCTGCTCGTGGGCATGGCAATCGCAACGCTCATGACGGTCGCCGGTTGGCGCGCGATTGAGGCACTTCAAACCGCTCGCGATCAAACCTTTCGCGATGCAACGCAATGGCAATCGCTCGACACCTTTTTCTCCACGCTTGAATCCGATCTTCGACGCGCTGACTACAAAGTTTTCTCCGGCGACGGCACATCGATCAGCCTTCGGCTCAACCCACTGACCCAAACCGAGCCGCTGCGGACGGTTCGCTATCGCTGGGTTGCAATCAACGAAAACTTAGTGCGCGTGGTGCGTCAAAGCGACGACGGCGAAATTGCGTTGACCGAAGGTCGCAATGCTCGATTTAGCTATCGCGTGCCGACCAATGCCGGCGCTGCAAGCGCGAGCACGGCCGGCACTGCGGCGACGTCGGCCGCACAAGTCAGCGAATTGCCGAAAGCGGTAGAAATTGCGATTGAGCTTTTGGGCAATGCCAACGAGACTGGACGAATCATCAATCGCACGTTGGTGGTGAAATGAGCGCAGCGTTCCCGTTGATTGCGCAGTCAATCTGTGATTCGTGTTGCGGCGCGTATCAAAGGGCTCGTCGCTCGCAGCGCGGTGCGGCGCTCATCGTTGCGCTATTGCTCACCGCGCTCGGCGCTGCGGTGGCCACACAGTTGCTCGCGCCGCTGGCCGGTTGGCTCTCGCGCGAGTACCGAGCACGTGACACGCAGGCTGCGTACACCCTTGCGGACGCGGCGGCGACATGGTCGTTGACGGTGCTGTCGGGCGATGCACGCACATCAACCATTGATCACTTGGGCGAGCTGTGGGCGATCAGCTTGCCGCCGACGCAGGTCGAGGGCGGAACGATCTCCGGGCAGATCACCGATCTCCAGTCGCGTTTTAATTTGAACAACGTCGCGCCGCAGGGGCTGAGGAGTGAAGCCAACGTCATTGTTGCGAAGCTGATTTTCGCCCGCGCGGGTGTACCGGCTGAGCTTGCGGAACGGTTGGCCGACGCAATTGACAACGATTTGGTCACCGCCAGCGGCCAATCTGAAGCGCAGGTTTACGGCGCGCGTATGGGCAACCAAAAACTTGAGACGTTGGCGGATTTGTTAACGCTCGGTGGATTCACAGCTGCACACATCGAAGCGTTAAGCGCCTTTGTTGACGTGTTGCCCGACGCCGGTTCGATCAACGTCAACACCGCTAGCGCAGAGCTACTAGCGACCGTTTTGCCCAACGCGAGCGGCGCGCAGTGGGCCAACGCGCTTGCCGTTCGTGGAGCAAAGCCATTCGCGAGCATTACCGAATTCTCGTCCGCGCTCGGCGTGCAAGTTCCCGATTCAGCATTTTCGGTGAGCTCCCAATATTTCCAGATGAATTCAACGATTTCGTTTGATCTCGTTAAACACGCGATTGTGATTCGATGCCGTAGATTATTGGGCGTGGCGCCGACGATTTATTATCGAAGTGTGCAAAATGCGTAACGCGCGATTCCTCGGATTTTCTGTGTCGACAGAATTGACTCGCCGATCCGATGACCCTCTTCATCGAATCAAGTTTCCTTCGCGCAAATCGCTACATTGCAAGCTATGGCACTAAGCATTCCATTAAACATCGCAGTTGTTTCCGCGCAAATCGCGCGCTTTACGACGCTCTCCGCGGCGGATCAGTTGCGCGCGGCCTCGCTCGTGCTGCACCGCGATTTCGGGATTACCGGCGCGTCGCTCAGACTTGCAACGCGAGCGATTGGTAGCGCAGCTGATCGCGTGTTAATCGCCTACAGCACAGCCGCAGCCAGCACAGGTACTGCGTCGCCAAGCATTGATTTTTCCTGGGTGCCGCAAATCGCAAATGGCGACATCATCTGGTTGCGCGCGGGCGATCCGCGGGAAGAAAGCGCAGTGTTTTCCGAACACGGGGTTGCGCGTTTCCACGGGCCGAGCGCGGGCAGCGAAATCCCGAGCGCCGTCGTTTCAATAATCGCTGCTTCGTCTAACGAAACGTCATCGCGCAGCGCTACAAAACGCGTGTGGATCTCCGATATCGGCGCGACTCCGATTGCCGAAGAATCGCTCGCCTTGTGGCGCGCCTCGCTAGGTGTGGAATTCGCACCGCTAACGCTGAGCAATCCGAGCGCGCCAACGCCTTTGTTGCCGATTCCCGCAACCGCAACTAAGTCTGAAAAAACGCCGCTAGATCGCGCGCTCGTCGGGGTGACGGTTGCGGCAGCGCTCTGTGTGTGTGTGTCAGGTTGGAGATACGTCGCGGTAGTCAATTCTGACGTTTCGGCTCCAAGCATTATTGGCCAATCTAACGCGGCCAGAGTGCCTCTAAATCGCTTCGCCGATCAACCTGGCGAAATGTGGTCACGCTCCACAATCGCAGCGCCTGTGCTCACAGAGTTTATGAAAAGCGCCACCTTCGGCAGCAGCGCTTGGGTGATTGCCGCGCCGGCGCTACCGCCCGCAAACATTGCAAGCGTTGAATCAGCGCTCGCCACTAACGGATTCGCAGCGCAAGTGGTGCGCGAACCGGAAGTTCGACTTCGAGTGCAACGTCGATGAACGCAGTGCGATTGAAAAACAACTGGCGCATCGCGCTCGCGTCGCAAGATTCAAGTGCACTCCTGCGCCGCGGAGCGTGGGCGCTCGCCGCGATCACACTGCTCGCGATCGCAGCCGGATTCTCGTTGGCAACACGCTCGACACTAGATCAACGAAGCCTTAACGCGCTTGCCGTTCGTAATGCGAACTCCGCGGCACAAGCTGCGTCGCCCCTCGCGCTCGATGCGTTTGCCCGCAACTGGAATGCGAAGCTAGCGCGCGGCAATGATTCTGCAACGCTAACCTGGAGTGCAAGCGATGCGCGCGATCTGCGCGCCAGTTTGCTTGCGCTCGATTCTGCGCAGCCGCGATCTCCTCGAATCAACATTCAAAAGCGCGATGGTGCGTATCTGGTCTCGGCAGAGGTCGCGCCATGATCTACGTACGCCGCGCATTTATTGTCTTGCTCGCGTTGAGTATCGCCCTTATAGTGGCGCTCTGGCGGATGCCTGCGAGTGTTGCGTTACTGATCGCGCCGAGCGCTGCAACGAAATCCGCAGTGCATCAAATTCACTCGATCAATGGCACGATTTGGCGCGGCAGCGCGACGCTCAGCACCGCGTTCACGCCCGCGCTACAGCGGCTGGATTGGGCGTGTGATCCTGTGATCACTTCGTTCGCGATTGAGTGCGAAGTGCAAGGCGCAGTCAACACAAGAGCGACGCTATTGCTCGCGTCGCGCCGAGCGGACATCGCGTCTCTTGAAACAAGCCAATACATCGACTACAGCCCAAACGCTGCGATTAAGTTTCGCGCTGAATCACTCGGCGTTGCCTTGAAACCATCCTCGGTTTCGCCAACGCTGATCTCACTCAATGGCGGCGCTTCCGCTAAAAGCGCGACGTTCATCAATGGCAATGAACGAATTGATCTCGGCGAGCTGTTTGTTGACTGCGCACCGAGCGGAAGCAACACGGTTTGTAATGTAAAAAACCGAGCTAGCGCCTCAACCGTCGACGGCTCGCTCACGCTAACACCGAACAAAGCAAGCGGTTCGCTAGAGTTCAAGCCCAGCGTCGGGGCGGCGCAGCGTTTCTCGTTCTAAGTTAGAAAAACCGCGATTACCGTTGAAGCGGTACAAATCGCTCGATCAAATCTTGTTGCGCGGTCGCCCACTGTGTCATCGGTTTTGCTGATTCGCCGAGCAAGGTGCTTTTCAGAAATAGGCCTGACACCTCACGAGTTGCGCGCTTTACCCGCTCATTGAGCTCAAGTCCAGCGCGATCAATTCGATCGGTGAAGATTGAATGCGTTGCGCCTTTGAACACCGTCAACGATTTATCCGCTCGCGCCGACTGAGCATCGTAGATCGCAATGCGATCCGACAAGTCGGAGCGATATCCGGGAACACGAATGACGTCTTCGGTGCCGGTGACGTGCAACGTAGGCACTTTCACGTCAGACAGAATTTGCGCCATGTCCCCTTCGCCGGTGAACGGGGGTGCCGAAATCAAAATCAACGCCTTCACGCGATCATCGCGCCACGACATCGGTTTGCCCTCGCGCATCACCGTTGCGCCGCCGATGAGCATGGCTGTGTTCGCGCCGTAGGAATGACCGGCGACAGCAATGGCGTTAGCGTCAATCGTTTTCGCGAAATCTGATTCGGCTAGCACTTTGTCAATCGCAAACGACACATCTTTCACCCGCGCAAGAGCGTTTTCCTCGCTAGCCGCGCGTTGCAAGTTACTGAACAAGGTAAATACGTTTGCAGTCCACACGCCGCGATCACTTCCAGAATGACGCACATGCAAACTCGCGATGCCCAAGCTCGCCCAGTAACGCCCGAGGTAGGAATAGCCAAGCTGCGAGCCGCCCAGGCCGTGCGAAAACACGACCATCGGTACGCGCGTCGTGCTTCCAGCACTCGCGGCATTCGCGGAATTGACGCTGCGCTCGGGGAAGTAAAGCCGCGCAGGAATTTCGCGATCACGAGCCGCGTCTTTCCACGCAAAGTCAACGACGCGAACCGCCAGCGGCGCGGATGAAGTCGCAGCCGCTGCGGCGTGAGCTGCATTCGGTGCCGTCGCCGCTGCAACCTCAGCGCTATTCTGATTAGCGATTACAGCCGCATCAGTCTTCGCCCAAGATAATTGGGCTAAGAATGCATTTAAAGCAATTATCGAAAAACCGGTTAGCACGCAGCTTACCCCTTGTTTTCGGGCGCTATTACCAAATACTTGCTTCATAGACTTACAACTTATCGTGTTTCGAGGGGAACATTAGGTAGAGCTGGCGCAATGGAACAAGTTCCGCGTGTCATCGCTTCTGCCCGCAAACGGTCGCGGCAGACTTGTGCGTCAATCAGCTCAGGCAAATACTTCGCTCATCAACACCGCACTAGCGAAGGGAATCCGAGTGAAACGAGCCGCTAAAGTCCTAGGTTATGTCGCCCTTGCGAGCGTGGCGGTCGCCCTCTTCGCAAGCATCCTTGCGCTTATTGCAGCGCAATTCGTAGCTGAGGCGAATTCCGCAGCGATAAACATCGGCGACTACGAAATTGGCGTGCACGGATTGTTCGACCAGCCGTTTTTGACCATCGTAATCGCGTGGCTCGCCACGGGAGCCGCATTCTTGATCGCCGCGTACGCGATCGCGCTCGCAACGATAGTCGCGATCGCAGCGGTCGGGTTCGCCGTCGTGATCACCGTGGGAAGCGTTGTAGGTGTCATTGCAGTGCTCGCGTCGCCACTGATTCTTGTAGGGATCATTTTCTGGATCGCGGTTCGAAGCAGCCGCGCAGCACCAGCACCAATGAGCGCGCACTCATCACCCGCGATGCCGCCTGCGACAACATAAGCGTAGGCGCAGCGACACTCCGTTGCGTGCAATTTAGCTGTGGCTACTTGCTACTGCCGCGCATCAACGACGGATCTTCGACACCGGTCGATTTCACTCGACCGTTGCCGTCGTAGGTCACCTGAAAATTCAAATCTGAATTGTCTTTGTTGAACTTCCACGAACGCGTTACTTCATTGATACTCATCGCGTAGCGCTGCTCCTTGCCGTGACGCCCCAAAATGCGGACGACCTCATCGTGCGTCATTCCGGGCTGGATCCGCGCGAAGTTTGCATCGGTCAGCACTTGATCAATTTTCTCGAGTTTGCCGGTGCTATCGACCGTCATGAAATAAGTTTTCACCCCTTCAGGACCGAGCGGATAAACCCAGATCTCACGATCCCCGTCCTTACGAACTTCCGAAGGCTCACCCATTTTGACTTTCAGATCGGCGACGGTGGATTGCCCAACCTGCAATTCACCGGTGGCAACGCGGTCACAACCAACCAGCGCTAGTAATGCGGAGATTAGGCTCATAGCGAGCGTGCCCCGCAGCGCGCCGAGGCGCTTCGTGTTGAAAGTGAACATGGTGAGATCTCCCTTTTGAACGTGTGTGAACAGTGCATCTTCTTTAAAGCGAGCGCTTCATGTCTCGATGCGGTATGTCGCAATCTAGATACTCAGGGCCGTACGCAACGAAGTTGAATTTTTCGTAAAAACCAATGGCGTGTGTTTGCGCAGATAGAACGGCTTCGAGGTCACCGCGTTGACGTGCTTTTTCAATCAAATGCGCTAAGACAGCTGCGCCGATTTGTTTTCCACGAAACGCTTTGCGCACCGCCATGCGACCGATATGACCGTCCGGCAGCAAGCGTCCGCACGCAGCCGCGTTGCCGTCGACCCAGGCAATCGCGTGAATCGAAATCGGATCCCACTTATCGATCTCTTCGTCCGCCGGCACTTTTTGCTCTTCGACAAATACCTCGAAGCGGATGGCTTTGAGCGTCGCCGAATCATCATGCCAAGTTGCCGTTTTAACTTGAAGTGAAGAGTTTGAGGTATCGTCGTGCTGATCGTTGTTTTGCAGCGGCAAAGCGATTCGCTGCGATCGCTTTGCTGCAAAAAAATCTTTCAACAGCTTAGCCGCGATCTGTTCACAGACATGCCCGCGCACATCCCGCGTGTGATGGTTCAACTTAGTCTCGGCAAACAAATCAATCACACTGCCCGCAGCACCAAACTTCAAATCCGGCGCGCCCCACACAACACGACTCACCCGCGCATGCATCAGCGCACCCGCGCACATCGCACAGGGCTCCACCGTCGTGTAAACGGTCGCGCCTGGCACGCGGTAGTTGTTAATCGTTGCAAACGCATCGCGAAGCGCAACGATCTCCGCATGCGCAGAACCATCGCGATCACGAATCACGCGGTTCGCGCCGCGTCCGATAATTTCATTATTAACAACAACCAGCGCCGCAATTGGCACTTCGCCGGCTGCACCTGCGTCGCTCGCAAGTGAGAGCGCTTCGCGCATAAAGCGTTCATCCTCCGCCGTGACTTTGTCGGCGTTCAATGGCCGAGTCTTTCCATCCACCGCACCAGCGCGCGCTCATCGGGCGTGCCGTCTGCGTACATCGCTTTCACTGTCGTGTGCGCTTCTTCGCGGTGTTGATTGAGTTTGAACTTGCCCTCGAGTTTTGTCACTGGCATTCGAAACGCGCAAATGGCACTCATCATCATCGTTTGATACCTCTCATCTAACGCACGCCACTGATCGGCGTATGCCGGTTCGTGAATCGCGATCAATGATTTCAGCAGCGCATCTTTTGCTTCGTTTGTATCGAGTTCTATCGGTTCGCCATACGCATGCGCCGCGACGTAATTCCACGTCGGTACGCGCTTCAAATCGGGATAAACACTCGGAGACATGTACGCATGCGGCCCGAGAAACGCAATCATTGACGTACGCTTCTCGCGCAACAACGTAGCATGCGGATTTGCGCGCGCCACGTGAAAATGCAAAACTACCTGGTCGCCCTCTTCGCTGATAACCACGGGCAAATGAGTTGCAAACGGTGCACCTTCCGCGTCAGAAGAAATCAGCGTTGCGAAGTTGTTGGTGCGCATGACTTCCAGCGTCAGCGCGCGATCAGGTGATTGAAAATGTTTCGGAATGTACATGCACGAAGTGTACGCAAAACAAAACAAGCGCCAGCCTACCGCTTTCGCCCAATCGCAACAATTGTAACCGTCGCCAGCGCCACAAAAATCATCGCGGCGTCAATCGATTCGCTCAACAGAATTGCTGAGAACGTGAGCGTGCAGAAAAGCTGAACTAACTGCACTTGCGACACTTTGGCGATGCCGCCGAGCGCGAGGCCGCGATACCAAAAGAAGAATCCGATCCATTGACTCATCAATCCGAGGTACGCAAACGCAAGCCACGATTTCGCAGTTGCAGCGGCGGGATTCACTGGCATCGTGTACCAAGTGATCGCAGTCGTAATCGGCAAACCAAGAATGAGCGCCCAGGAAATGACCTCGGGGCCGCTCAAGTATTTCGTCGCGATAGCGCCGCAGGCGTAACCAAAACCACCGAGCACCACGCCGAGCAACAAAAGCGCATCGATTCGTTTGAAATCACCGCCTGCGCGACTCCACGCATACGCGCACACGATCGCACTGCCGAGCACCGCGCAAATCCAAAAGCGTCGAGAAAGTTTTTCGCGATTCAGCGCTGCGCCGATCACCGCGGTCGCCAGCGGCAAGATGCCGTTAACCACCGCTGCATGACTCGCATCAGTGGATTGCAATGCAATCGTGTTTACGAGCGGCCAGCCAAACACAATGCCAAAGGTCGCGCCCGCAATCGGCAACCATGCCGCCTTTGGAGGCAAGCCATGCTTCTTGAGTACGAGAAACGCGATTCCCGCGAACGCACCGAGCACCGTGCGACCCGCCCACGCGAACCATGCGTTGATCACGCCGCCTTCCATCGCGATCTTGGTCATAGGCAACGTGAGGCTAAAAATCAATACGCCCACTGCGCCGAGCAAGAGCCCTTTGGTCATGATGCTAGATCTCTTATTCATCGCTCAAATGTTTCCGCGCTTACAAAAATAAGTCGCATGTGTTCGATATATCGAACATCATATCTCGGATCGAAATCAAGACAAACTGCTAATAACTAAACGAGTTCGCGCCCAATTTGATTGGGCCTCGCGGCTATTTCAACGATACGTTGACAAAGCAGTCGAATTTCCGTTTTACCCGTAGTTTTTCGGGAAAAAGTAAAAAGCTGTCTAGTTTTTCCTCTGGGCAGAGCGCGGCGGCGAGTGAATAGTCAAGATCCACTCCGCTTTTTTAGTGCCTACGTTTTTAATGGAGTGTTCGATATCTGCAACGAATTGTGCAGCATCACCCGCGTTCAAAACTAAGTTGCGGCGACCGACGGTGACCTCGATTTTTCCAGCAAGCACCACGATGTGCTCCTGCGTGCCCAAGCTGTGCGCAGGAAACGCACCCGTCGCTTTTTTCGCAGGCAGTTCGTTGTGCACAATTTCCATCGTTGCGTCTGGACTCACCGGAGAGAGCGTACGTCGAATCAATCCGGATTTCGGATCCTTAAAAATGGGTTGTTCGGCGAGTGTTTGAATGTGAACTGGCGGACCAAATTCACCGCGCAAGAGCGAAGACAGCGAAACAGTCATGCCTTCCGCTAGCTTTGCCAGCATCACCGCTGTGGGTGAAGTAAGGCCCTGCTCGATGCGGCTGACCACCGATTTAGAGACGCCAGCTCGCTTGGCCAAATCGCCGATGGAGAGCTGCTGCACTTCGCGGGTCGCCCGAATCGTTGAGCCAATCGATTGCGCTACTTTCAACGCCGTGCCAGCGTTCGCCGCGAAATCGGTTGCGGTTTTCATCATCGATAGCGCGGTGTTGAACGCACTCGAGGCCGCTGACGGACGCCTCGGTTCAATGGGTTTCGTGGTTGTTCGCGCCAATGATTTGCCTGCCATGATCGAAGCCTCCTTTTGAGATGTGAGCGTAACGCGGAATCAAACAAGAAACCTGGATTCTGTAGGAGCGGCTCGCCGCGAGGCACGTTGTTTTGAGCTGCGTGCTTCTTCCATATCTACCGTGGTTCGCAAATCAAGCGGTTGGTCGCGGCGAGCCGCTCCTACAGTTTGGTCAGCGTATACGCGTCTTTCCCGTCTTTCATCGTCCAGCCCAACGCCGTTAACTCACCACGCAAACGATCCGCTTCTGCCCAGTCTTTTGCGTTACGTGCGGCCCAGCGCGCGTCTGCGACGGTTCGGACGTTTTCAGGAACATCTACTTCTTTCGGCTGCCAACTTGCAAACCCCAAACCAAACGCTTCATCGAACTTAAGTAAAGTTGCTTTTTTCTCAGCATTGGGCAAATCGGACTTCGACACCTCGAAGGTCAGTGCAAGCGCTTGCGGAAAATTCAAATCGTCGTTGAGTTTGTCCATGAACTTCGCGACGTATTCCGCGTTCGGCTGTGAGCCCGGAGCCCCCATTGAATGGATGTTTAAGCGAAGTCGATCCAACGCGATCTGCGCTGCGTCCAGCGATTCCCAGCTAAACGTCATCTGTGTGCGGTAGTGCGCAGTCAAGCAGAGATAGCGATACGCAATCGGGTCGTAGCCTTTGTCGATCAGCAGTTGCACGCGCAGGAACTCACCTGCGGATTTGCTCATCTTCGCGTCATTGGTGAGCAAGAAATAGCCGTGCATCCAGTAGTTCGATAAGCGTGATCCGTACGCGGCTTCACTCTGCGAAATTTCGTTAGTGTGATGCACAGTGATGTGATCTTCGCCACCGCAATGAATGTCGAAATACTCGCCGAGATATTTGTGCGCCATCGCAGAGCACTCGATATGCCAGCCCGGAAAGCCGCGCCCCCACGGCGCATCCCATTCCATTTGTCGCTTATCTTCTGGTTTCGAAAATTTCCACAGCGCGTAGTCGGTGGCGTTACGTTTTTCACCAAGGTCAACGCGTGCGCCAGCCTGTAAGCCCTTGATATCAAGGCGGCCAAGGTAGCCATAACTCTGCTGTTTCGCGGTATCGAAATACACGCCATCGCTCGTGATGTAGGTGTAGCCTTTTTTCTCGATCTCTTCGATGAACGCGATTTGCTCGGGAATGTTGTCTGTGGCCTTGCACAGCGTCGTCGGGAAGTCGATGCCGAGTAACTTTAAGTCGCCGACGAATGATTCGGTGTAGAGCGCAGCAATATCCCAGGCGGTTTTTCCCGTGCGACGAGAACCTTTCTCCATCTTGTCTTCACCGTCGTCACCATCTGACACCAGGTGACCCACGTCGGTGATATTCATCACATGATTGACTTTGAGGCCGTTCAAGCGCAGTACGCGCTTCAGTCCATCCTCAAACAAAAACGTGCGGTAGTTGCCAATGTGTTGATAGTCATACACCGTTGGGCCGCAGGTGTAGAGCCCCACTTCGCCGGGTTGCAGCGGCGTAAATTCGCGCAGGGATCGAGTCCAGGTGTCGTAGAGATGAAGGCTCATGAATGGAAAAAAAATGGGTTACAAAAAAGGCTGCGCGCGGCAGCCTTTTTGGAAAACGAGATCGGCTCGCTTATTGGCTGCAAACGCGACGATGTGCACAACAACAGATGCAGATCGGCGCACAGCAACAAGACAAGCTCTTCGTCATGCTCATATTTTAGTTTGGCACGCAAAACGCCACGCGGGAGTATTCCCAGCCAGTGCCTTGCGCCACCATCGCATCGAGCTCGATGGTGTTGCTGAGGGTGCGCATGTTGTAGAGGTTCGTGAGTGGATCGCGACGCGCGATTTCCCAGGCCGGCGAGCTGCCGCGCGGACAAAGATTGCTGTTCGGGATAGCCGCTGCAAATACGACTCCGTCATAAGCGTGTCCAGTTTCGGGCGTGTAGGCAGAACATTCGCCGACATTCGCGCTAAATCGACGCGCGTTGTGACCCAGCAGCGTCGCGCGACACACGGGTTGCGGAAGCGCAATCGCTTGTCCGATCGTGGTGAAACTATAGGTTGGGATCACCTGACCTGTTTTGCTCCAACCTGCCGCGCTCATGCGTGCAACTTCAACCGGATCTGCCGAAAGCGTGTAGCGGCCACTCGCAGCTTCAACCATTTCGACCAAATGCACGCGTTCGCGCGAATTTGAAACTTCGTTCACGCCGCGATTGATAGCGACACTTGCCACCGCGTTAGCCGCGTCGAGCAGACCCGCGCCGCATGCGCCAGTGGTTCCAAAACATTCGCTGGTGACCGGGAACGCTCGCGCAGAGGTTTGCAGTCGATTCGCGATCTGTCCGGGCGTTAACGATGGATCGCGCGCAAGCATCAGTGCAACGACGCCTGCGACGTGCGGCGAAGCCATGCTGGTGCCGATGTACGACGCATACGACGGAACGCCAGGCTGAGTGCCACCGCCGTTAAGCGTGGACAAAATGCCGGGCTGTCCGACACCGCCGTCGCCACCCGGCGCGAGCAAAGTAACTTCCGGGCCGAAGTTTGAAAAGCTAGACAAGTTGCCCAGAAACTCGGAAGCGCCGACCACAATGACGCCCTTGCAGTTTGCGGGCGTTTGCGTTGCGACAAGGTCGGCGTCATTGCCCGCTGCGACCACGACAGCAACACCACGCGCTAGCGCCGCATCGACCGCGCTTTGCATGTTCGCACCGCACGGCGCTGAGCCTCCAAGGCTCAAATTCATCACTTTCACGGGATTGGTGTTGATCGGCGCACCGCCGACAGGCGCGCCTGCGGCCCAGCGGATCGAGTCTGCGATGTCATCGAAGGTGCCGCCGCAACGCCCCAATCCACGAATCGATTGAATCCGCGCATTCGGTGCAACGCCTGCGATGCCTTCGCCGTTTTGAGTGTTCGCTGCGGCGATGCCTGCGACGTGTGTTCCGTGCCAGGAACTGAGCGCGCCGACCGAGCTAAATGAACACACGAATTCATCATCAGCATCGCCCGGATCAGCGGGATCGGTATCGCGAAGATCACCGTCGACCGCAAGATAGCCATTGCTAATCATGTCGTAACCCGCGACATATTTGCCGTCAAGATCTGCGTGTTTACGGATGCCGGTATCGATAATGCCGATGGTTACCGCGCCGGATGGGGTCAAGTCCCACGCGAGCCCCGCGCGGATGCCGCCAATTCCGTTGCCCAAAGACCACTGTTGCGTCCAGAGCGAATCATTGGGAATCCATTGGTGTTGCAGAAGCTGCACACGCTCGACAGCAGCCACGCTTTGGTCACGCTGCGCGGCGATTGAAATTGCGGCCTGAGTTGCAGCCGTCGTACCCTTTGGCAGCACGACGAGTGCGCGATTTCCCGTCGCGACCCGGCGCAAAAAGAGAGTTTGACCGGTATCCGCCGAAACGCGTGCAACAGCTGCTTTGGCGTCGGCATCGGATTTCATCGCAAAGACAAGCATGCGTTCGTGGAACACGGCCTTCGCTGCGTATTCAGAAGCCGCCACGGGCTTGCTCGCCGGCGCGGCCCACAACACGCTGGCGTTCTCGCGAAGTTGACTGGCTAAGGATTTGGCCGCAGTCTCGTTCGCAGTGTCAATCGCGAAAACGCCTGCTTGCCCTGCGACCGCGCTAGCGCGACCAGCCGTTGACACCGAACTGAGCGCCTGTTTGTACGCGCGGCCTTTTAGTTCAGGGTTGATCTTGAATTCGACGGTCGCTGCGAATGTGGCGCCGAGCGTAGTTACGGAAGCTAATGCTGCAACGAGGCAGCGGAGCGGGGTGGGACGGCGCGTTTTCATGAGAGAGGCCTCTTTGCAATCGTACGTTTGAACATTGCGCCGGACGACGCACTTGGCAAACCTCGACGGATCGGCGATTGCCCTTGTTGTTCAATGAGTTAGCGTGACATTCGAGTGTAGTTCAGAAGCATGAAAATGAAACGCAGGCACCAGAAAAAAAGCGCGCCATCACGTTTCTACGGCGAAAAACGTCAAATCGAGAAGATTCAAGTTTTCAAGAAACTGCCGATCAGCGCATCACCGGACAAAATTTAGCACTAAAAATCAAGAGGTTACGAGCCTAGGAATACCAGATGCCTCGGCGATGACTAACTTGCTACGCTTTCGGTTTTCCACACGCAGGACGAGTCACCAATCATGGCAGCCAAAGTTAAAAACTTCTCCGCACCCACCAACGGTGGCGGCACGTTCAAACTTTCCGAGCACGCGGGCAAAACGGTCGTGCTCTATTTCTATCCAAAAGACGACACGCCGGGCTGCACAACAGAGGGGCTGGATTTCGCGGCGTTACACAAAAAGTTTGTTGCGGCAAACGCAATAGTCCTCGGCGTTTCGCGCGACAGCGTGAAATCACACGACAAGTTCTGCACCAAACACGGTTTTCCGTTTGCGTTGCTCTCAGATGAAGACGAAGCGATTTGCGCGCAATTCGAAGTCATCAAGATGAAAAACATGTACGGCAAGCAGGTGCGCGGCATCGAGCGCAGCACTTTTGTGATCGGCGCGGACGGCAAAATTGCGAAGGAATGGCGCGGCGTAAAAGTCGCGGGGCACGCGCAGGAAGTGCTTGATTTTGTTGAAACTTTAGCTTGAGAACGATAATAACTAAATGATTTAACCGCAAATTTACTTGGGCGACGCCGTGATTTTGGTCAATTATCGATAAATACTTTCATTCTCTTTTTCGCCCACACTAATTGAGCACTTCGAATGAAAGTTATACACGCTGTTATGGATGGGTCTAACGGCGCTTCGGCGCTAGCGACGATCACCTGAAACACGTCGCGCAATGATCGCGGGCATAGCGACTGCCGCGGCGAGCCCAACCATCACAATCGCCGCACCGAAGAGTTGCACGGCGCTCAAAGTCTCGCCGAAAACCCACGCCGTCGCGCTCATTCCGGCAACCGGCACCCAGAGCGCAAAAGGCGAAACAGCCGAGGCCGGATAACGCGTTAACAAGTTTGACCATAAGCCGTAGCCAAAAACCTGGGCCGCGTAAGCGAGCACACAAAGGTGAAACCACATCGAAAGCGTGCCTTGTGTGATGGGCAACAAGAGCGATCCCGCCGGTTCGCTCGCGAGCGAAATTGCGATGAGCGCGGGCACGCAAGCCACACTCGTCCATGCAATGAAATTCATCGGATCAATTGTTCTTGACGGCGATTCGCGCCCCGCCTCACGCGCCACATGTTTTGCAACCGCATTGCCCGCCGCCCAGAAAAATGCGGCTAACAACACCAGAAAAAATGCCAAGCCGAGCGACTTACCATCGACCGCTTGCACTTTGGTCACCCCAATCACCACCAGTCCGCACGCGGCGATCAACGCACCGATCAATTGCCACCGCTGCACCTTCTCTTTGAAAAACGCAACTGCGAGCCCAATTGTGAAAAACACTTGCGTCTGCACCACTAGCGACATCAACCCCGCAGGAAAACCAAGGTTCAACGCGATGAAGAGAACGACGAATTGCCCGATCGAAATGAAAAGCCCGTAGGCAATCAACCAACGCCACGGCGCTTGCGGTTTTCCAACAAAGAAAACGAGCGGCACCGCCGCTAAAAAGAATCGCCAGCCCGACAACGCAAACGGCGGTATCGTCTGCAATGAAATCTTGATGGAGACAAAGGTCAAGCCCCAGATCGTGGCGATCGCGAGAGCGAGTAGGTTGTGGCGAAGCGGCATTACGTCATTTATAGCGAGAAGCTCTGGTAGAAGCCGACCCCTGTAGGCGCGGGCTTGACCGCGCTTTGAGGGTCCCGACATAGCAACGAAGCGACGTCAAGCCGTCGCCTACCGTAACGACATCAACGATCAGAGCGTGAAATGAGATCGAATCGCGGCAACGCTTTGATCGACCGAACACTCATCTGTGTCAAGTGTGAGTGAATGAATGTTCGGCAAGGTTGAAAAACAATCGTACTCGTTGAGCACCGATTGCAATTTATCGGAGGTCGCAATTTTGCGCATCGCGGCTCGATGCGGAGAGACACATCGAAGCTCAAGTGTTTCGAGCGAACAGCGTAACTGCACGGCACAAAAGCGCGCATGTAGGTTTGAAACCATCTCCTGCAAGCGCGTCACAAACGTTTCGTCCGCATCGAAACCGCTCGCATAGACAAAAGTTGACACAAGAGAAACGCGGCGCTTGAGCGCATGTTGCAGTAGCGCGACGCGCACATCAGCACACGCTTCGTGGAATCCCGGCTCGCCCCACTTGATTATCGATTCAACGTAATCAATCGCGAGATGATTGTGAAATAGCGGCCAATCGAGCTGTGCCGCAAGCGCTTTGGCGACCGTGTATTTGCCCGCCGCGGGCGGGCCGTAAAGGAAAACGAAGTGAGTCAACGTCTAACGGCGATCGAGCCGCAGAATCGTCCATCTGACTCTGTCAATCCTATTTTGACTGAGCAAAGTGATTTTTCACAATCACGCCTGTATTGCGTTTATCGTTGCGCAAGGATTCGATTTCGGACGGTGTCAGCATCCGGGGTGCGGATGAGGTAGCGCGCTTCAGATTCGGTGAGGCAATCGAAGCCGAATGCAAAGTGTTCTTGCCACCAGTCTTCGAGTTGTTTGCCATGTTTTTCCCTGAGTGCGTTTAGCGTTTCGTTTGACAGTGCAATTTTCGCAGAAAATGCGTTCCCTCTCAGTACAGTCGCCCCGACCACGCGGCCGCCACGAGATTTGATGTAGCCTCGAAAATTAGCCAGCGTTCCGCCCTCTCCGACAAAATCGTCAACCAGGAGGTATTCGACGCTTTCCTCAACGTCGCCGTCAAACAGCGCATGCCTCATGAAATCCCGGTTTCCCCCATGGGATCAGTGACTCTACGTAGTCGATTGCAAGATGATGGTGAAACAGCGGCCAGCCGAGTCGTCCAGACAACTCTTTCGCGATTGTGTATTTCCCGACTGCGGGTGGGCCGTAGAGGAAAACGAGGGAAGTCATTTCTACGTTTAGCTACGGCATTCACGTTTCACGTAACTACTTTTTTCTAGGCAGTGCAGCAAATTCACGCAAAGCGACGATGCGTTTTTCCGCCTCCATCCGTGACACGAGAAACGATCCGCCTGTGTACAAAACCATTCGATCATTGTCGGGGAAAAACACGTACTCAAGGCCAGGAAGAAGGCCCAGGCTACAGCTTCCCGCCCCGGCGACTCCGTCACGGACGATTCCGGATTTGTGTGGCGTGCCCTTCAAAACTTCTTTGATTTCGTATCGCGCCATGACGTAGGGCTGCACGCTCGACGCCGCATTTGAATTTGGCGGACGGACGAGCCGCACCTCCGTTACCAAAGCTCGAAAAACCTCTTTCGATGCATCGAAGTTTTCCACATCGGGTCTCGGTCCAACGATGCATCCACTGGCGTAGGCAGCAAGCACTAGCGAGCAAAAAACAACTGAGATCGATGAAACTAAAAATGGCGAGGCGCTTGCACTCAAACGTGAAGGACCAAGTAGAAACACTTACTCTACCGCCTTCAGCATATGCTCAACCACACCCTTCGCATCGCCAAACACCATCATGGTTTTGTCCATGTAGAAGAGTTCGTTGTCGAGCCCCGCGTAGCCTGCGGCCATCGAGCGCTTGTTCACGATGACGGTGCGCGCTTTGTAGGCTTCGAGAATTGGCATGCCGTAAATCGGTGAACCTTTTTGCAACGCGAGCGGATTCACCACGTCGTTCGCGCCGAGCACGAGCACCACATCCGTTTGCGCGAAATCCGAATTGATGTCTTCCATTTCATGCACTTGGTCGTACGGCACTTCCGCTTCCGCGAGCAGCACGTTCATGTGACCCGGCATGCGCCCGGCGACCGGATGAATCGCGTATTTCACGTTGATGCCTTTCGCCGTTAACTTTGCGGCGAGTTCTTTCACCGCGTGTTGCGCGCGGGCGACCGCGAGGCCGTAACCTGGAACGATTACGACGGTGTCAGCGTTGGAAAGCATGAACGCTGCGTCATCGGCGCTGCCGCTTTTCACGGGGCGCTGCTCGGTGCTGCCCGTCACTGCGCCACCCTCGCCGCCGAAGCCGCCGAGGATCACTGAAATGAACGAGCGGTTCATCGCTTTGCACATGATGTACGAAAGAATCGCGCCGCTCGATCCAACCAGCGATCCGGCGATGATGAGCATCGGGTTGTTCAGTGAAAAACCGATACCCGCCGCAGCCCAACCGGAATAGCTATTCAACATCGAAACCACGACCGGCATGTCTGCGCCGCCAATTGGAATGATGATGAGTACACCGATGACAAATGCGAGCGCAAGCATCGCGTAGAAGAACAACAAGTTGCCGGTAAACATGTAGGCAACGCCGAGCAGGATCATGGCAACGCCGATCACCAAATTCACCATGTGCTGGCCGGAAAACGTAACCGGCGCGCCTTGGAACAAACGGAATTTGTATTTGCCCGAGAGCTTGCCGAACGCGATCACCGAGCCGCTGAACGTAATCGCACCAATCGCTGCGCCGAGGAACAATTCAAGGCGATTGCCTTTGGGAATATCAGCGATGGATTTTGCGATGTTGAAGGCTTGCGGCTCATTTACCGCGGCCACCGCGATGAACACCGCCGCGAGGCCGATCATCGAATGCATGAAGGCCACGAGCTCCGGCATCTTGGTCATTTCGACCTTCGCGGCCATGTACGCGCCGATACCGCCACCGATCACAAGGCCAAGCAACACGTAGCCCAAACCGACGGTTGGATTCGACGAAAGATTCCAGATCAAGGCAACGGTCGTTGCCATCGCAATGGCCATGCCGACCATGCCGAAGCGATTGCCGCGGATTGACGTAGTTGGGTGCGATAAGCCTTTAAGCGCTTGGATGAAAAAGACGCTAGCGACAAGGTACAACAGAACTACCAGGTTCATGCTCATTGATTACGCGCTCCGAATACATCGTAGCTCCGCGCCATGCCGAACAGTGCAGCCAGCAACAAGCCTCCGGACGTGCCAAACAATGCTGTCGCGATGTTGGAACTACCTCCTCGATAAAAGACAAACGCGGCGACAAACGTCACCACCGCACTCGCCAGTTCGAGCTTGGTCTCAGTCGAGATTCTTCTGGACGTTTTGGAGCTCATTTTGAGTCTCCTCCTACTTTCTTCTCTTTTTTCTTAAACATCTCAAGCATTCGCTTGGTGACTAAAAATCCGCCGAAAATGTTTACCGCTGCGAGGGCAACTGCAAGCACACCCATTGTTTTCCCAAGCGTTGTTTCCGTTAGGGCAGCCGCCAACATTGCGCCGACTACGATAATTGCCGAAATTGCGTTTGTCACCGCCATTAATGGGGTGTGCAGCGCGGGGGTTACATTCCAAACGACGTGGTAGCCGACATAGATCGCCAGCACGAAGATGATGAGATTGATGATGAGGTTATCGACGCCAGTCATTTCGCGCTCTCCAATTGTTTTTCGTGCTGCAACGAAGTCGCCGCAGCATCATAGATTTGCGGTGCTTCGCAGTATTCGCGATAGGCGCTGCGTTCGCGAAACCACCAGCCGAAACCAATCGCTGCCGCTGAAAGCGTCAACGCAGGTTGCGAAAGTGTCCAACTCCAGCCCGCGTTTGCAGAGAAGAAATTCGTTAGAACTAAATTCACAAAACAGGCGATCCCGAACGTTGCTGCTACTGCAAAACCGCACGAACTAATCGGTTGCTCAGCACGATAAAAATTTTGCTTGAGCGCCTGCTCACGCACTTCAGCCAATGCTCGATCTTGCCAACTCATGCGCTGCCTCCGGTAACCAACGTCGCCTTAACAATGTCGTCGTCCAGATTGATATTGAAAGCACCCGTTTTGAAATCAACAAGCAGTTTCATGAAATCGAGCAAGTTGCGCGAATAGAGTGCGCTCGCGTCTTGCGGAAGCATTGCTGCGAGGTTGGTATGCCCGACGAGCGTCACACCGTGTTTCTGCACCACCTGATCGCGCTCAGTGAGCGGGCAATTGCCGCCCTGCTCCGCCGCCAGATCGATGATGACCGAACCCGGTTTCATCGCTTTGACCATCTCTTCAGTCACGAGCACCGGTGCGGGACGACCGGGGATAAGCGCAGTGGTGATCACGATGTCTGCGAGCGCCACTTTCTTTGCCACTTCCGCGCGCTGCCGAGCCATCCAGCTCTCGGGCATCGGCTTCGCGTAGCCGCCAACACCCTTAGCGGTTTCGCGCTCTTCATCCGTTTCGTAGGGCACGTCGATGAACTTGGCGCCGAGCGATTCGACTTGTTCTTTCACTGCGGGACGAACGTCGGACGCCTCGATCACAGCACCCAAGCGCTTCGCGGTCGCAATCGCCTGCAAGCCTGCAACACCAACGCCCAAGATCACCACGCGAGCGGCTTTCACCGTGCCCGCCGCTGTCATCAGCATCGGGAAAAATTTTGGATAGTGATTGGCCGCGAGTATCACCGCTTTGTACCCCGCAATGTTGGCTTGCGATGAAAGCACATCCATGCTTTGCGCGCGCGTTGTGCGCGGCGTTTTTTCCATCGAAAAGCCGTGCACGCCCTTCGCTTTGATCGCGTCAATGCCTTCCGTTGAAAACGGGTTGAGCAGTCCTACAACACTTGCGCCCGATTTCATGCCGGTCAATTCCGAACCGTTCGGCCCGCGCACTTTAAGCAACACGTCGGCCTGCGAAAGTACTTCGGAGGCCGAACCCGCGAGCTTGGCACCGGCCGCAACGTACGCGTCATCGAGCAGGCTCGACGCATTGCCAGCGCCCGATTCAACGACTACCGTGACGCCGGGAATCGCAGCGAACTTCTTCACCGTTTCTGGTGTGGCCGCGACCCGCGTTTCAGCGGGGTAGGTTTCTTTGATGATGCCGATTTGCAAGCGGCCTCCCGAGATTGAAGTGTTGATTGTTTATCAGCCAGTGTACCGAAAAAAAACCAAACGGAACGGGATAACCCTAGCCGTTTCGAAATGGGCTAAGCCGTTTTTTGCATTACAGTCTCGGTCTCTCAGTTTACGGAGGTTTCATGAATCAACTCAAACGCTTAGCCGTTGCCGTCGCACTAGGCATAGCCGCGACCACGGCGTCCGCTGCGCCACTGAAGTGGGCAGCACAAAACGACATTCTCACGCTCGATCCGCATTCGCAGAATCATGCGACAACCAACGCGATCTTGATGCACGCTTACGAGGGCTTGACCCGCTACAGCGCCAAGTACGAAGTTGAGCCAGCGCTTGCAACCAAATGGACCTACATCTCACCAACACAGGTTCGCTTTGAGCTGCGCAAAGGCGTCAGCTTTCACGACGGTTCGCCGTTCACAGCAGACGACGTGGTGTTCAGCTTCGAGCGCATCAAACAACCGCAAGGCACGATGCAAATCTACGTCACGGGTGTGAAAGAGATCAAAAAGATCGATTCGCATACGGTCGATTTCATTATGGAAGCGCCGAATCCGATTCTGTTGCGAAACATTATCGATTTCCGCATCATGAGCAAAACATGGGCCGAGAAAAACAACTCGACCAAAGTTCAGGATTACAAAGCGAAAGAAGAAAACTTTGCCTCGCGCAATGTCAACGGAACCGGCGGCTACCGCATCACCGGCTGGAATCCTGACACACGCGTCACCATGACCAACAACGATAAATGGTGGGCCAAAAAAGACGGCAACGTCACCGCAGTTAACTACACACCCGTAAAAGCGGACGCGACCCGCGTAGCAGCGCTATTTTCAGGTGAAATCGATTTGCTCACCGATTTGCCGACCCAAGACGTGGCAAAACTTCGCACCGACCCGAAACTAAAAGTTGTTGACGGCCCGGAAGTTCGCACCATCTACATCGCAATGGACATGGGTAGCGACGAGCTGAAAACGTCGAATATCAAGGGCAAAAATCCGTTCAAGGACAAACGCGTTCGCGAAGCTCTCAATCGTGCAGTTGACCGCGAAGCGATCAAAACGCGCATCATGCGCGGTCTGTCGATTCCGGCTGGCATCATGGTCGCGCCCGGCGTCAACGGCAATACGCCAGCACTCGATGTTCCACTGAAACTAGACGTTGATGCGGCAAAGAAATTGTTGGCTGACGCGGGATATCCCAACGGCTTCGAGTTCACGCTCGCCTGCCCAAACAACCGCTATGTGAACGACGAAGAAATTTGTCAGGCACTGGTCGCGATGTGGGCGCGGATCGGCATCAAAGCAAAGCTTCAAGCTGAGCCAATGTCGACCTTCTCGCAGAAAATGCAGAAATTTGAGCACGACATCTACATGCTGGGTTGGGGTGTCGCAACTTACGATGCGCAGTACATGATTCAGTCGCTTGCCCGCACCAAAACAACGGGTTCGAACGGGAATTTCAATTGGTCGAAAGTGTCGGATCCTGTGGTTGATCGCTTAAGCGATGCAATGGCAACCGAAACTGACATCCCTAAGCGCAACGGCATGATCGCCGAGGCGTTAACCCGTATTCGTGACGAACATTTGTTCATTCCACTGCATCATCAAATGCGGCCGTGGGCAATGAAGAAAGAAGTGACCACGGTGCATCGCTCCGACGATCGCCCTGAAGCGCGCTTCACAAACGTCGGCGGCTCGTAGCCTTTCCGCGCAGTTACAGAAAGCAAAAAAAGCACCTTCGGGTGCTTTTTTGTTGATCTGCAGCGCGTAATGCTGGTTTCAACTTTCTACAACATTCTCCGAGTTAGTTGGGCGGAGCGTCATTTTCAGTGGAGAATCTACTTTCCTAAAAACGGACTATCTCGCCCAATCAAACAGCGCTTCCGAAGTACGAGTTGAGCCCGCATGCGCAAGTGGGTTTCTGCATTGATCACAGCGTCGCGCCCTACTCGTCAGGCTGAACGGTC
The DNA here is from genome assembly GCA_013298695.1 of Betaproteobacteria bacterium. Lineage (GTDB taxonomy): Bacteria > Pseudomonadota > Gammaproteobacteria > Burkholderiales > Casimicrobiaceae > Casimicrobium. Next base: position 73,671 of record JAAFIS010000012.1, on the reverse strand, counting down.
GCGGCTCATTTCTTGACGGTTTCACCTTCGCGGTGTTCATCGCAGGCCGCAAAGATGTCGAGGCTCGATTTGTATTCGGTGGTCTCAATTTCTAACAGCCCGAGAATGGTCGAGTAAATGTTGTCATGACTTCGCTGGATTTTCGTCTGTGCCGCGAGGCAAGCGCTATTCCACTTCTCGAACTGCCCGTATTGCGGTGACAACCAAGCGAGCATCGGCACCCGTGTCTGCTCCTTCGGTGCGACCGAATACGGCAATCCGTGCAAATACAAGCCGTTTTCACCGAGCGATTCGCCGTGATCTGAAGCGTAGAGCATCGCCGTCGCGTAGCGGTCGGAGAAGCCTTTGAGCAACTCCACAACTTCACCCAAAATGTGATCGGTGTAGAGAATCGTGTTGTCGTAGGCGTTGATCAATTGTTCTTGCGTGCACGATGGAAGATTGTTCGTTTTGCAAGCTGGGGTGAATTTTTCAAAGGCAGGCGGGTAGCGTTTGTAGTACGCGGGGCCGTGGCTTCCTTTCACGTGAAGAATTAGCAAGGTGTCTCCGGTCAACGCAGAGAGATCGTCCTTCAAACCGTCTAGCAAAATGTCATCGATGCATTCACCTTCGCTGGAACAGAACCGTGGATCCGAACTCTTGGTGATGTCGCGATACTCGGAGCTGCCGCATACGCCCTTGCAGCCGCCGTCGTTGTCTCGCCAGATTACGCGAACGCCGGCATGCAACGCAACGTCGATCACGGTCTCAATCGATTGAGCTTTCGAAAGCGAGAACTCGTCCCTAGTGAGCCCGGAAAACATGCACGGAAGCGAAACTGCTGTTGCCGTGCCACAACTTTCGGTATCTTTGAAATACAGAACACCCGCGTCTCTCATTCGCGGCGTATTGTCTCGTGCATAGCCATTCAAACCGAAATTTTGCGCGCGAGCGGTCTCGCCGACAACGAAGACGATCAACCTTGGTTTCGGCAGTTTGTAGCTCTGCTGTGCATCGGTGCCGCGCTTTTCGCGCACCACTGCGCTAGCGCGCAGCGCATACGCTTGCCCAACTGTCGCCGCGACGAAATTGGCCGGTGCGATCGTGTGAAACGTAATCGCTTTGTTGCGCCCCGCTGCTGCGTACTTCGAATATTGCAGAAGAATCGACGCGGCCACCACAGCGGCTAACAGAAGCCAAACACCTGCGGTCTTGGCAAGCGCCTGCACCCATCTAACACGCGGATGCATACGCAGCGTAATGAGAAAAGCGGCTGGCGCAATTCCAAGCAACAGCACCCAGAAGAACATGGGAAAAGTCATCAACTCAAACGCTTCCGAGGTGTGCGTTTGCATGATGTTGGTCACCATCGTCTTATCAAACTGTATGCCGAGATAGAGACTGAAATAGCCCAGAATTGCCGCGCTAATGATCGCAAACCCTGCGAGCCATTTGATGGCGCGCCCCCAGAACAACACGCCAATGATCACTAACAGCGTAAAGGTTACGAAGAAGATCGCGACCCAGCCCCCAAGTGCGAAAAGTATGCGCCCAACGCCAGCGCCCGCCGATTCTGCATCCCAGAACTGGCGGAGCGCGGCAAGGTTAGGCAGCGTCGCAATCCACAGCGATGCAAGCGAAATAATTTGAAGGCGCGACAAACCCGAAGACTCTGAAGAAAGATCGGATCTAAAACTGGCGTGCGCGCGATTGAGAACTTTTGGAAAAAACTGCATCGCGAATTTTTGCACGTGTGCGGGCTGTCATCACTGACGTTTGCCTGACAGGGTCAACGCTAAGTCGTTCGGATGCCCAGCTCGCTTGGCTCGCATTCAAATAGCGGGTTTGCTCTAAGCCAAACGTTCACTGGAATTGCAACAAAAAATTCGCGCTAGATCGATTCAATCGGTAGCCCCACGTAGTTTTCTGCGAGCGTGGTGCGCCCCGCGCGAGAACCCGTGTAGTAATCGAGCTCCGCGAGCTGCATTTGCTCGTGAAACGAATCGTGCTCCGGGAACGTGTGCAGCATCGACGTCATGTGCCACGAAAAACGTTCACCCTTCCACACTCGCCGCAGCGCGATGTCGGAATATCGCTCGAGCCCACGGGTTTCGCCGCGCCCGTAAAACATTTCAAAGGCACGCGACAACACGATGATGTCGGACACGGCGAGGTTCATGCCTTTCGCACCCGTAGGCGGCACGATGTGCGCAGCATCGCCTGCGAGAAACAAACGCTGATGGCGCATCGGCGCGGCGACAAAGCTTCGCATCGGCGTCACGCTTTTCTGAATGATCGGTCCTTCGGTTGGCCGCCAACCTTCACCCGTGCCGAGACGAATCGCCAACTCGCTCCACACGCGGTCATCAGACCAGTCTGCAGGCGTGTCGCTAGGGTCACACTGAACGTAGAGCCGAGTAATTTTCGGCGAGCGCATCGAAAAAAGTGCAAAGCCCCGTTCGTGGTGCGCATAAATTAGTTCGTGCTGTGCGGGCGGTGCTTCAGCAAGAATGCCAAGCCAGGCGAAGGGATAGATGCGGTCATAAGTTTTCAGTACGTGTGCGGGAAACTCGCCTCTGCAGATTCCATGAAACCCATCGCACCCGACGGCGTAGTCGCAACTCAATTCCACTTGCTGCGCACCGTGACTAAATCGCACGATTGGCGTCTCGGTTTCCACGCCCGACAGCTTCACGTCACGGGCATCGAAGCGCACATCACCTTGATCTGCGAGGCGACGCGCGATCAGATCTTTCACCACTTCTTGCTGGCCGTACACCACGATGGATTTGCCGCCGGTCAATTCGTCGAGCGCGATGCGATGTCGTTGGCCGCGAAAATGCATTTCAAAGCCAGTGTGGCGCAAACCTTCTCGGTGGAGTCGCTCGGCAACGCCCGCTTCATCGAGAATGTCAACGGTGCCCTGTTCGAGCACGCCCGCGCGAACGCGGCCCTCACAATACTCGCGCGAACGCGACTCTAGCAACACGTTGGCGATGCCATGTAAGTGCAGAAGGTGCGAGAGCAACAGCCCTGCGGGGCCTGCGCCAATGATGGCCACTTGTGTGGTTTCTCGTATCAAGACAGTTCGCTTTCAATGCAGGATAAGCAGGCGGCGCTCGCGTTTGTGAGCATTTGGAGCAAGACACCCCATTTAGTTCGCGGAGTCACGCTTCGCGCAAAACGATTCCCGGGTGGCGGTGTTTCAACTCGTTGCAGTATGCAACAAAAAAGTAAACCGAGCGCACGTGGGTTCACTTTGCAAGCCCTTCCCTGTTCGGCGTGAACCGCCGGCCAACGGGATTCAGCGAATCTACCGAAAACCCTATTTATATGGGTGAAGGACCTGTTGGCTTCTTTTTTCGATAATCGCAACAAAGAGCTATCAAGCCCAATAAATGCGTCGTTTAGCTCACGAAGCTACAACTGATTTTTCCCAAACCCCAGCTTTCATAATTCCCATCAAAGCTTTCTCGGGATTCCCAAGCACCGTGATGTCTTTGGTGGGATCGCCGTCTACCACCAACAAATCAGCATGGGCGCCGGGCGCGATCACTCCTAGTTGGCCACTTTGCTGCAAGACACTCGCCGCAACTGATGTCGCGCTTTGCAAAATCTCGACCGGCGATTGCACCGATGCGTGCAGCGCCCATTCACTGCTTTGGAGCCGATGCATGTGGCCGAGCAAATCCGTGCCAAACGCAATCGGGACACCGTGCGATTTTGCAATCGAAATGGCGCGCTGCCCGGCGTCTTTCACGCGGTCAAGCTTTGCAAGCATTGATTCACTCCAACCGAGCTTCAGGCCTTCGTCGCCGAGTGCGAAATAGGTCGCGAGCGTTGGAACCAAAAACGCGCCATGCTCTCGCATTACTTTCGCCGCCGCTTCGTCGAGCAAATTGCCGTGTTCAATCGTGCGCACGCCAGCCTGGACAGCGCGCGTGATCGAGCGCGGCGAGTAGGCGTGCGCCATGACATAAGTGTTCGCAGCATGCGCCTCATCACACGCCGCTGCCAACTCTTCAATTGAATATTGGGTGCCGTCAATCGGATCCGTTGGCGACGCCACACCTCCGCCAGCCATAATTTTGATTTGATTTGCCCCGTGCCGAAGCTGTTCGCGAACTGCTTTTCTAACTTCTGGAACGCCGTCGGCAATCGCTGGAAACAGTCCGATACCCGCACAGGTGCAAATGAACTCCTTTACGCCGCGCGGTCGGATATCAGCGTGACCACCCGTTTGTGAGAGGGGCGCACCGGCTATGAAAAGCCGCGGTCCGCGTAGGAATCCGCGCTCAACGGCGAGCTGAATTCCGTAGTCAGCACCGGCAGCATCGCGCACGGTAGTAAATCCTCGCAACAACATTCCTTCAAGAACGTGCCTGGCTTGCGCGGTGATGAGCGACGGCGGCGTCATCGACAACTGCCACACGTCGTGGTGAACTGCATTGACATGCACATGGCAATCGATCAATCCCGGCAACACGATGCGACCGGCGACGTCAACCACGCTCGCCATATCAGAGCTTGATTCGGCCTGGGGCGCAGACGCCCGCAGCGCCGTGACGCGACCATTCTCGATATGGATATCAGTGAGTTCAGACACCGCGCCGCTAATGCTGTCGAATACACGCGCGTTTTTGATGACTGTTGACTGCGATTTCATAGGCGGTACACGCTTGTTTTCGAGATCGCACAAAGTTTACGGTGATTCACGTTTTCCGCACCGGTGAACGCTACACTTCGTCTCTTACGGGGAAAAAATATTATGGCGAGCACACCCGAGACGCCAAGCGAAGGCATGGAACCCGACGGGACAACCCAGCTCATACTTCGTGCAGGCTCTGGTGACGACAAGGCAATGGGACTGCTTTACGCAAAACTCTACCCAGAGATTAAGCGAGTGGCGCGCGCTCGACTTGCGCAAGCCGGTGGCGTGACCGGGCTCAACGCAACTGCGCTCGTTCACGAAGGCTTCATGCGGATGGCCGAGCGCGAAGGTTTGCAGGGCAGCACACGAGTGCAGTTTTTCGCCTACATAGGCAAAGTGTTGCGCTCGATCGTGATTGATTTCGTGCGCGCGAGAGACTCAGAAAAACGCGGCGGTGGGGAGACATTGCTCACGCTGTCTCATGCCGAGTCTGCACCTGACAGCGGCTTCACTGCAATTGACATCATTGCCCTCGATCGCGCAGTGGCGCAGCTCAAACTCGTCGATGAAAATATGTATCACACCGCAGAGCTGCATTTTTTCTGCGGCATGACCATTGAAGAAACAGCGACGGCTCGCGGTGTGTCTACGCGCACCATCAACCGAGAAGTGCTTAAAGCGCGTGCGATGCTCGGTGAATGGCTCGAAACCAGCGCCTAGTACAGCCGTTGCGTAGTCGCAAAAAGAGCGATTTTCGTGCTCACCCTCTCTCCACTCCGAACGCAGTTAAATGACTGAGCGTAGCGATTCAAGCGGCTTTGACGCGGCACGATGGCAGCGCGTTGGTCAGGCGTTTGACGCGGCGCTTGATCTTGACCCGCTCGCGCGAAAAAACTATTTGCAAACGCTCTCTGACACCGATTCAGAAATAGCGGAAGACGTCGCAAAAATGCTGGAGCGCGCCGACGCAACCACGCCCAGCGCGCTAGAAAGCGCAAAAGTGCAGCCCGCTGCAGAATCAAAGAGCAACGTACGCGAGCCGCGCACCTCGTTCATCACCGATTCGTCGCGAAATCGCGCACAGCAGGACGTTGGTTTCGATGGCTTACTCCAACGCGCGCTGCGCGCTGATCGATCCGCCACGCGAACGGCGCGTTACGCAGGTGAGATGTGTGGCGCTTGGCGACTTGATCGACCCATCGGCGAAGGCGGCATGGGCGAGGTGTGGCTCGCGTCCCGCGCAGATGGTTTGTATACGGCCAATGTCGCGGTTAAATTTTTGCGCTCTGAAACAAATTCGTCAGCGTTTGAAGCGCGCTTCTCGCAAGAACGTGCACTCCTCGCTCGTTTGAACCACCCGGGTATCGCGCGCCTAATCGATGCGGGGCGAAAGTTCGGCGCACCGTTTCTGGTGCTGGAGTACGTTGAAGGCCGCCCGCTGCTTGAATACATCGCTGAACACGCGCCCACAGTCGACCAGCGAATCGCGCTATTCCAGCAAATTGTGGAAGCGGTGTCGTACGCCCACAGCCAACTCATCGTTCACCGCGACATCAAACCGTCGAATGTGATGGTCACCGCAAGCGGACAGGTAAAACTGCTCGACTTCGGCGTTGCCGGTTTACTTGATCGCGACGATAACGATGCAACTACCGAGTCACCCGCAACGCGTTTGTCGGGCCGCGGACTCACCATTGAGTACGCAGCACCCGAGCAAATCGCGGGCGGGCGAACTGGCGTGGCCAGCGACTTGTATTCGCTGGGCGCGCTAGGTTTTCACATGATTGCTGGGCGCCGCCCACATCTTCCTGAGCGCGCGGGGCGCGCCGCTCAGGAACATGCGGTGTTGCACGAGGACGCGCCGAAACTCAGCGATGCGGTGAAACTGGCTTTGATGCCTGACGCCCGATCAGATAGGGCGATACCTCAAGATCATCAAAAAGTCGGGGGCGATCTTAATGCGATCTTCGCCCACGCTCTACAGCGTGATCCCGTAAATCGCTATAGAACCGCGGACGAACTGGTTGCTGACTTACGGCGATATCTTCAGCGCCGCCCGATTTCGACTCGGCGAACCGAACGTGCGTATCGCGCGCGATTGTGGATGGCTCGAAATTGGTTACCCGTCAGTTTGGTGGCTTTTTCGATTGTGCTGCTCTCCGGCGGATTAATGGGAACGCTCTTTCAATACCAGCGCGCAAAACAAGAAACTGCTCGCTTACAAAAAACGACCAACTTTCTGGCCGAGCTTCTGCGTTCGGCAGACCCTGACTTGAACGGTGGCAAGACACCAGACGTGATCGACATTCTCGAGCGCGCTGCTAGCGAGGCGCGTATTCGATTTGCCGACGACGCAGCTACCGAGTACGAACTCACTGACATCATCGCAACCACCTATCGATCATTGAGCCGCGATTCCGATGCGCTGCCCCTTGCAACGCGTGCGGTTGAACTCGCGGCCAAACAGTTTGGCGCGACGTCCCTGCAAGCACTACGCGCACAACAAGCACTTGCCGCGGTTCAGTATTGGAACAACGATTTTGCGTCAGCTCGCGCAACGTTTGCGCCTATCAAAGACGATTTGCTGAAACGACTTCCCGCTGAAAGCATGGAGGCTTTTGTTGCCCTGCAATTTGACGCCGAAACGCGTTGCGCGATCTACGAAGTAACTGAAGCTGAAAAAATATTCCGCGCGCTCGAAACTCACGCCGCACTTGCCAAGCTCGATGAGTCAAACGCACGCTGGATCAAGGCAGATCACGAGGGTCGGCTGGCATCTTGCATTACCCGGCGCGGGAACTGGCAAACCGCGTACGAGCTCATGCGCACACATTTACCCACCTACGAAAACCCGCCGCCGCCGTTTATCAAACAAGCGCTGTATCACCGTGAGTTCTTGCTTTCTGTACAAACCGTTCTCGGCATTACAACTGGCCTTGAAACCACTGCGCAAGCGCTGATTGAGCGATGGCAAACGCTGGCTGGCGACAAGAGTGATCGCATTGATCGACTACTCAGCATTCTTGCGAATCACTACCAATTCCGAGGCGCAGCAAAAAAGTCAGCAGAAACCTTTGAGCGCCTGATCGCGCGCGGCGCTGAAAAGCCAGGACTCGATCCCATTGAACAAGTCAATCTTGAGCTTGGTTTGCTCGAAACTCAGGCCTTGTTCGCACTCGAGTCGAAGGAAAGTGTCCTCACTCGCGTCGAAAAACTCATGGCTAGCCTCGCCGCGAGCGGTCAGCGTAGTGCACCGCGCTTCAGACAGCATTTTCTGCGCGCTGCCATCATTGCTTTGACCTATACCGACGTTGCGCGCGCTGAGAAATTCGTCGCGCTCGCGAATCAGCTCGGGCTCGATCAAGCGCCGTCAAGCGCTATCCGAATGCTGCAGGTAAAAAGCCAGCTCGCTCGAGCGACTGGCCAACACAACGTTGCGCGGGAACTACTCAACCAGCGCGTTGCGAGTTTCGACGCCCGCGGGGAAAAGCGCTCGCTTCGACGCGCTCTGCTTACCTTGAGCCGAGCCTATGAAACCTGGCTGGCGGGTGAAAGGGATCGTGCGAAGTTAACCGCTGAACTCGATGCAGCGCTCGCTGCCGCTCCCGCGAACCTGCCATCGGATGAGCTATTTTTCATTCAACTGCGATGGCTCCGTGCAGTGTTTGAGCAAGGCGAAAACAGCACCCAGGCCACAAAAGCACGATCCGAGATGGCCGTGTATTTCGGGCGTCGTTCAAGCGATTTCCCCGCGCTGGCAGCTGGGCTTTTCTTTCTGTAGGTGGCAAAAAATGAAAAACGTGACGCGTTTTACCGGCTTTCTACGTCTATGTTTTTGAACTCCGTTTTGCTGCGCGCACGTGTCTGAATCCCTCACACCACCGTTTGACCCCGTTTTTTGGCGCGCCGCAAATGCCGCGCTCGACGACGTGCTTGAGCTTGCCCCCGAACAACAGAGCGCATACCTAACCGCCCTCACCGACAAAAAACCGGGTCTCGCGGCGGAAGTGAAGCGGTTGTTGCGCCACGTTGCGCCGGGTCGTGCGCACGATGCAGCGCAAGCGCCAAGGCTTGGCACCGTGCCCCGTGCGGCGCGGGTTACGCCGCAACAATTTACGACGCTACTTTCGCAAGCGCTTTTACCCGACGAAAACATGGGCGAACATGAGCGCCGCCCAGGCGAGCGATTTGGACACTGGCGCATCGAAAAAATGCTGGGTCGAGGCGGAATGGGCGAAGTCTGGCTTGCCGAGCGTGCAGACGGGCTCTACGACGCAAAAGCCGCAGTCAAGTTTTTGCGTACCGACCCCAATGCCACTGCATTCGAAGTTCGTTTCGCGCAGGAGCGCGCGTTGCTCGGGAAACTGAGCCATCCGCGCATTGCGAGACTGCTCGACGCTGAAAACTCAGCGCGCGGTTCGTTTCTGGTGCTCGAATACGTCGCGGGCAAGCCGCTGATTGAATTCGCCGAAGCGCAGCTCACGACGATCGCAGCGCGCCTCAAAGTGTTGCAGCAGATTGCTGAGGCGGTCGCGTACGCGCATAGCCAACTTGTTGTGCATCGCGATATCAAGCCATCCAACGTGATGGTGACCGACGACGGTAGCGTGAAGCTGCTTGATTTCGGAGTCGCGGGCTTGCTCGATGCCAACAATCTGTCGCAAACGACAGAGTCACCCGCAACGCAATTGGTAGGCCGCGGTCTTACCGTTGAATACGCAGCACCTGAGCAAATTGCGGGGGAATCAAGCGGCGTTGCCTGCGATGTTTATTCGTTAGGTGCACTTGGGTTTCATTTGCTCACAGGTCGCCGCCCGCATCAACCAAGCACGCCGGGACGTGCCGCACTTGAGCACGCGATCCTTCACATCGATGCGCCGCGCCTGTCGCGGACTGCAGCGGCGATGGCGATAAGTTCTGAGCGCAACGAGCTAAATCCACCGCGTGATTTCGCCAAGATAAACGCCGATCTCGACGCGATTTTTGCGCGCGCACTGCGGCGATCACCCTCCGATCGCTACGCAAACGTTTCCGATTTTCTCGCCGATCTCAGGCGCTTTTCCGAGCAGCGACCGATCGCTGCGAGAGCACACGATCGAGCGTATCGGACGCGCCTTTGGTTACAACGAAACTGGCTGCCCGTGGCGCTCGCGATTTCACTGTTCGTTGCACTTGCTGGCGGCTTAGCGACGTCATTGTGGCAGGCAGAGCGCGCAAATGCTGAGGCGGCTCGCGCCACTAAAACAGCAGACTATTTAATCGATCTGCTCGCGAAATCTGACCCTGCGTTGAACGGCGGGCAATGGCCCACAGCGCTCACACTTCTTGAGCGCGCGAAACAAGACGTCGGTGCGCGCTTCGCAAATGACCCCGAAACCGAAGCGCGGCTTTCAACCATGCTCACCAAGACGTTTCGCTCGTTGTCACGCGACACCGAGGCGCTGCCGATTGCGAAGCGCGCACTTGAACTTGCAGAACTGCTGCACGGCCCGAACGATGTCAACACTGCGCTTGCGCGCGCGGACTACGCAGAGATTTTGTATTGGCTTGAGGATGAAGTCGGCGCGCTTGCGGGTTTGGAGCAAGCGCTATCGGTGCTCCAAGAGAAGTTGCCCCGCGACGATATTCGCCTTACCCGCGCCCAGCTTGCACGGGCCAACACGCTCGCTCGATTGTTTCGCTTTGACGAAAGCGAGCGCGCATTTCAAACTTACCTGTCGACGCTACAACCCGCGCCCAGAGATCAGTGGCGGCGCGCCGAGGCTGAAGGCGATTACGCGCGCGCTTTAACTTCGCAGGGCCGCTGGGCTGAGGCGCATCAGATGCTTCTGCGAAATGAAGCTGCGTATCGCAATCCTCCTGCTGGCGAAGAAAAACTCGCGCTGCACAATTTGCAGTCGTTGACAAGCACTCAGGTGGTGGTGGGTCGCTACGACGGTGCCGAGGCTCGATTGCTGAAAGCGCGCGACGCGTGGACGGCGCTCGCGGGCGCGCAAAGCATGCAAGTGTTCGACGTAAACAACGAGCTTGGATATCTCTACTACCGCCTCGGTGATGGCGCAAAAGCCGAGGCGAGTTACAGAACGCTGCGCGCGCTGCAAGATCAGTTGCCGGACTTCGACGAGCTTCGCAAACTCTCGACCGACATCGATATTCTCGAAGTGCAGACACTTTTCGGGCGCGTTGTGCCGAACGATCTTGTAACGGGTGCACGTTACGTCGCAGAGCGCATGAGCGCTCTCGCTCGCGCGAAGAGTGAACGCGGCGTCTGGCTCGCTACGCGCTTAGCTCTGCTTTTCGACGCAGCGGGCGACGACAAAGCGGCCGTTGACATGATTGACACCGCTCGAAAGACGGCAATCGAAATCGCACTCGAACCTGGCCCCTGGCTCAATCGAATCGAGCGCGCACAGGCGGGAATCGAGCGGCGCCGGAATCCGGTAGCGACATCGGCGAACGCAGCCGCGACCGCGAAAACGCTGGAGCGCGTGCGCGACATCGCTGCGAAGAGCCAACGCGGCGGATTTTCACAGCGCGTCGTCGGCGCTCACCTTGAATTCGCGATGGCAGTTGCAGCGCTTGACGCGGCGAAAGCGAAAGCGGCAATTGCAAACGCGCGTGCTGCACTACCGCTAGAACTACCCGAGAAACACTACGCGCGAGCACTGCTCAATTACGTCGAGGCACTTGCGCTTACGCCGTCCGACCTCGCTGCGATTGATCGGAGCGCGGCGGAATTCGCGCGATCGCTCGGTCATCCAGACACGTCGCAGGTTCGCGCACCACTTGCAAGCTTTTATTTTTTGTAAACCAGTGTCGCAATTTGTTCAAAGACAGCGTCTTTCTATTTGAACCCTGAGTTAACTCCCATCGACTCAGGATTTATGCGGCGAACTCAGTGACGTTCTCCGCAGCGCCGAATCTCCCCCGGTTCGGAACAACGCAAGCGCATTCGTTCATGCTCTGGATGCCGCGCTGGCGTGTGGGAGCCTGATTCCTCCACAGGCTCCCACGAATTACTCTCCCCACCCGCCTAGTGCGGGTTTTTTTTCGACGTAGCGCCTATTTAAACGGGCTTTAGCGTTGATTTAGTCTATTTGCGATAAATGCATTGAATCTATTGTAAACCCAATTAAATAGGCGATACACAGCAAAGATGTATTTTAATAAAATCAACTACTCAGCTATTTTTTTTGTAAATTTTCATTGGAAACGCATTATTATTGCTTCACGCCCCTACTAAATCATCCGAAAAGCAATTTTCGCTCACCGAGGTACAATTGACGCATCGCACAAATTATCCGCTCTCATGACCAACTCGCTAAATCGTCAGGTTGACGACGTTCGCATCCGCGACATTTTCGAACTCGCGCCACCTTCGCATCTTCTGCGTGAATTTAAGCCGAGCGACGCCGTTGAGCAGTTGGTTTATGACACTCGGCGCGATATCCACAAGGTGCTGCACGGTGCGGATGATCGTTTGGTAGTGATCGTCGGGCCTTGCTCCATGCACGACAAGAAATCGGCGCTTGAATATGCGAATCGGCTCAAACTGCTGCGTGATGAACTCGCGCATGATTTGGTCGTAGTGATGCGGGTGTATTTCGAAAAGCCGCGCACAACCGTCGGCTGGAAAGGGCTCATTAACGATCCGCTCCTCGACGGCAGCTTCAAGATCAACGAAGGCTTGCGCCTGGCGCGCGAGCTACTGCTGGAAATTAACGAAATTGGCCTGCCGGCAGCCACCGAATTCCTAGATACCCTCACGCCGCAATACTACGCTGACCTCATCTCGTGGGGCGCGATCGGCGCACGCACGACCGAGAGCCAAGTGCATCGTCAACTTGCCTCCGGCATGAGCTGCCCGATGGGCTTTAAAAACGGCACCGACGGCAATATCAAAATCGCTGTCGACGCGATCAAAGCCGCCGCTGCGCCACACTTCTTTTTGTCGGTCACCAAAGGCGGCCACAGCGCGATCATTTCAACCAACGGCAATGAAGACTGCCACGTCATTTTGCGTGGCGGAAAAGCGCCGAACTACGACGCCGCGAGCGTACAAGCCAGTGGCGCGGAACTCGCCAAAGCGGGTTTGCCACAGCGCATCATGGTTGATTTCTCACACGCAAACTCAAGCAAACAACACGAGAGACAAATCGAAGTTTCAGCAGACGTAGGCCGCCAAATGGCCGCAGGCGACGAGCGCATCTTCGGCGTAATGATCGAATCACATTTAAACGGTGGACGACAGGATTTAGCGCCGGGAAAAACGCTCGAATACGGCGTCTCAATCACCGATGCGTGTATTGATTGGCAAGCGACCGAATCGGTGTTGCGCCAACTCGCTGGCGACGTGCAAAAACGTCGGCTTGCGCAGCCGGAATAGTCATCCAGCGTCAGTCACCGCTCGAAGTCGCTGGGGCGCACTAGGGCGCAAGTCCGTTGACCTTACACACCTGTGTCATGTAATCGCGAATCTGTTGCCATGTTGTGCGCGTTGATCCTGCGCTGAGCGCGCCGTTGGTCACGGCGTCGCCGGACAGGCCGAGTAGCGCCCGCGAGAGGATCAAGCCATCGGTGGTAGCCGACACCATGCCGTCGCCGTCGAAGTCGATGTCGCAGCGCGTGGTAGCGATGAACTGTGGCGTTAGTTGATCGATCGGGGCGGCTCCATTGCCGAGCTGTCCAGAGCCGTTCTCTCCCCAGCAGCGCACGGCGCCGCTCCCGAGCAGCGCGCAGCTGTGGCGGCCGCCCGCGCTAACGCGGATCGCATTCGTGATCCCAACGACTGCAACCGGAGTGCTGCTATCTGCCGTGCTGCCGTTGCCAAGCTGGCCGCTACCGCCGCCGCCCCAACATTGCACTGCACCGCTCGCAAGCACCGCGCAAGCGTGCTCGTTGCCCGCGCTCACACCTGTGGCGTTGTTGATACCAGTAACAGCAACAGGCACCGTGCTATCGGCCGTGCTGCCATTGCCAAGTCGGCCGTTGCCGCCGCCGCCCCAACACTGCACCGTACCGCCAGCAAGCACGGCGCACGTATGGAACTCACCCACACTCACGCTCGTAGCGTTGGTAATCCCGGTGACCGTAACCGACGTGGCGCTCTCGCCGGTGCTGCCGTTGCCAAGCCGGCCGCCGCCGCCCCAACATTGCACACTGCCGCCAGTGAGTAACGCACAACTGTGGGAGCTGCCCGCACCCACCGAGGTCGCGGTCGTGATCCCGATGACCGGAACGGGTTCGGTACTAACGAAAATGCTGCCATTGCCAAGTCGAAAATTTAAGCCATTGCCCCAGCACCTCACCCCGCCACTCGTAAGCACCGCGCAGCTGTGCGCGCTGCCTACGCTCACTGCGGTCGCTGTGGTGATCCCAGTGACCGAAACGGGCGTGCTGCTTTCGTCAGTACCGCCATTGCCGAGCTGCCCAACGCTACCAGAGCCCCAGCACTGCACCCCGCCGCTCGCTAGTAGCGCGCAACTGTTGCTGCCACCCGCACTCACGGCGCTCGCGCTGGCAATCCCGGTCACTGGGACTGGCGTGCTGAAATCCGTAGTACTACCGTTGCCAAGTCGTCCGCCGATGCCAGCACCCCAGCACTGCACCGCGCCGCTAGGGATCACGGCGCAGCTGTGATTGGGGCCCACGTCCACCTGCTGATACGTTTGCGCGCCCGCTTGCGCCGCGCAGGCAATGAGCGCGTTGACCCCAATCACCCCCAGCACACCACCGCGCTTGAGCGCTAAGCGAACACAGTCGGTAAATTTTTTGAACAAACAGTCAATGCGCATGTAACCCCCAAAAAACGTGATCGTTGGCGATCAGAAACTGCGTAGTCAGATTTTGCGCCGAAAACACGCCGGTGGTTGTTGGCGACTCCCACCGTCTACAAGCCGCGCCTAGTCTCGCCAACAAAACGCGCAGCGCGCCTAGGGCGCAAGCCCGGTGACTTTACACACCTGTGTCATGTAGTCGCGAATCTGTTGCCAGCTCGCGCGGGTGGCGCCAACGCCGAGCGTGCCGGCGGTTACGGCGCTGCCAGACAATCCAAGAAGTGCGCGCGAAAGCATCAAGCCATCGGTGGTGGCCGAGACCAGTCCGTCGCCGTCGAAATCTTGGTCGCATCGGGTTGTCGAGACATATTGCGGCGTGCTCAGGTCTATCGCGCCCGTGCCGTCTCCAAGTTGCCCAAAAGCGTTGGCTCCCCAACAGTGGACGCGGCCGCCAGAAACAGTTGCGCAAGTGTGTAATCCGCCCGCTGAAACACGCGTCACACTGGCGAGGCCGTACACCGCGACTGGCGTTGTTTGATCAATGAAACTTCCGTCGCCGAGTGCCCCCGTAGCATTCACACCCCAGCAACGAGTTGCGCCGCTAGCGAGCAACGCGCAAGTGTGTGACGCGCCCGCGTCAACTGCGCTTGCGCTGGCAATTCCGGAAACGCTCACGGGCGTGTTGCTTCCCGCGATACCGCCGTTGCCAAGGCGACCGTCGCCTGCGCCCCAACACTGCACACCGCCGCCGGCTAACAACGCGCAAGTGTGATTGGTTCCGGCGCTCACACTTAAAGCATTGCTGATTCCGGTCACGGATACAGGCGTGTTGCTATTTGCGACGCCACCATTGCCAAGCTGCCCGCTGCTGCCTAAGCCCCAGCACAGCACGCCTCCGTTGGCAAGTACAGCGCAGCTGTGAGACCCGCCCGCAGTAACGGCGGTAGCGTTGGTAATCCCGGTAACTGCGACCGGCGTGGTGCTGTCTGTCGCGCTGCCGTTGCCAAGCCTTCCGGCGCCGCCCGCACCCCAGCACTGTACGCCGCCGGAAGCGAGCACCGCGCAGCTATGAAAGGTGCCAGCGCTGACGCTCGTCGCAGTGCTAATTCCGGTCACCGCCACCGGCGTAGAGCTGTCCAACGCGCCGCCGTTGCCTAGCCTTCCGAAGCTGCCCGCACCCCAGCACTGGACCCCGCCGGTCGAAAGCGCTGCACAGCTGTGGGCGCTGCCCGCACTGACCCCAATTGCGTTGCCAATTCCGCTCACCAGCAATGGAGTGCGACTGTCGGCTGTGTTGCCAGTGCCAAGGCGACCGTTGAAGCCTGCACCCCAACACTGTACGCCACCAGAAGTGAGCAGCGCGCAGCTGTGGGAGCCGCCCGTGCTGACATCGGCTACGTTGCTAGTTGCAGTGACCGCCACCGGCGTAGTCGCGGCAGTCGTGCTGCCGTTGCCGAGTAAGCCGCTGCCGCCCGTGCCCCAGCACTGCACGCCGCCGTTGGCAATCAGCGCGCAGCTGTGGAAACTACCCGTGCTCACCCGAGTCGCGGTGCTCATCGCGCTCACGGTCACCGGGGTGGTGCTGTTGCTCACGCCGCCACTGCCTAGTCGGCCACCGCTGCCCAAGCCCCAGCACTGGACGCTGCCGCTAGAAAGCACCGCACAGCTATGAAAGCCGCCGGCGCTTACGCTGGTTGCTGCGCTGATGCCAGTAACCGCCACCGGCGTGCTGCTGCTCAGGCTGCCGCCGTTGCCCAGCCGGCCGAAGGTGCCGTCACCCCAGCACTGAACGCCGCCACTCGCAAGCACTGCACAGGTATGACTTGATCCCGCGCTCACGCTTGTCGCGGTGCTAATCCCGGTAACGGTTACCGGTGTACTGCTGTCCGTCGTGCCGCCATCGCCTAGTCGGCCATTAGCGCCTGAGCCCCAGCATTGGGTCGCCCCGTTTGCAAGCACGGCGCAAGTGTGACTAGACCCCGCGCTCACGTTTAACGCGTTGCCAATCCCGATCACGTTCACCGGCGTGCTGCTGTCCGTCTTGCTACCGTTACCAAGGCGACCATCAATACCGAGCCCCCAGCATTGCACCGCGCCGCTGGCGAGCACGGCGCAGCTGTGGGCGCTGCCCGCGCTCACGCTAATCGCGTTACTAATCCCATCGACTGCAACCGGCACGTTGCTGTCCACTATCCCGCCATTCCCGAGCTGCCCATTAACGCCGCTGCCCCAGCACTGTACGCCGCCGTTTGCAAGCACGGCGCAACTGTGCTTGCCACCCGCGCTCACACTTAGCGCGTTGCCGATCCCGAGCACCGTTACCGGCGTGCTGCTGCTTGCTGATCCGCCAGCGCCAAGTCGCCCCTCGTCGCCCAGCCCCCAGCACTGTACGGCGCCACTCGCGAGCACTGCGCAGCTGTGGTTGTTGCCCACGCTGACCTGTTGATACGTTTGTGCGTAAGCGGACGTTGCGCAGCTGGCAATAAACGCGAAAAAGAAAGTGGCAACGTTGCGAAAAAATCCTAGGCTCGCGCCTGCGCGAGATAAAAGCATTCCAAGAGTTAAGTTCATTGATCCATACGACAAAATTTAATTAACAAACGCCTGACAGCGATCCGCATCGATTCGCCACAAAAGAGCGCGCTGCACACACCAGACGTTCACGAGATAGACCTAGCTAGCGTAGCCGAAAATGACTTCGCCGACACCTCGCCCACCGTGGCGCGAGTCATTCGCGACTTCACTTCGAACGAAAAAATTGCAGTATTGGAATCAGATTGCGTTGCCACTTCCGCCGACGCCTCGATCAAAAAGCCCGCGAGCTAAGCTGAATGGAATCAGCGTGTTGGGCAGCCTGAGCTCCTGCACATCAACGCCGCTTTGCGGCGCTAGCTGCGGTTGCGAAGTCCATAGCAAACGACACGGCGAGCGCCATCGCAACACACGGCCAGAACGCATAGCGCAGATCTGCAGCGGGCGCGGCGACTGCTAGCGAGAATAGATAGAGCAGCGCGCTGGCACAAAGCGCCACTGGCGCGAGAAAATCCAGCCACGGCGCTCGCGTGTTATTGCTGCGTGCGCTCAAAAGTTCTCGCGTAAGCACACTTACTACAAGCGCAACTGCGGCCGCAATCCAAACCAACGCGCTTGCCCACCAATTTGGTTTCAACGCGTCAACAAACCGATTCAGCTTCGTCATTTCCGCCGGATTTTTGAACACCAAAGGCGGGTTGTCTTGCAGATGCATTAGTTGTCGCTCATCACTGCCACCATCGATTTCAGGCACGCGCTTCGGTCCGAGCGTGCGGCGAAGCACGTGCAGTCGGTGCGACACATACGTCGCCGGATGCGCGGCGACTGCGTCGGCCCACGCACGCCACAGCGCGCTTTTCTCCTTATCCGATAAACCCAGCGTGGCGTTGGGCCAGCGTGCCTTGCTTCGCTCATACATCGGCACCGCGTTTACCGGCGAATAGCTGCTTTGCAAATCCGCCAGCGTGGCGTTTTCCGAGATTTCTCGCGGCACCAACATCGTTTGCGTTCGCACTGATATCGCCTGCAAGTCCCAAATCTGAGTAAGCGCGAAATTGTCGGCACGAATCGACGAGACGGCGCGAATGTTGATAACTGAAAACGCAAGGATTGCTGTCGTGATGAGGAACGTGAGCCCAGTCACGCGAAATAGTTGAGCGCGTGAGGCGGTCGCGTTGGTGCCTTTGCTGCGCGCGTAAACAGTCGCCCACCACACCACAATCGGAAAGCTAGCAGCCACTGCGTTGTGTCGAAACAATGAACTTAAAACTAAAAGCGATAGCGAAATCGTAAGCAACCCATTCCGGCTGCGTCGATTTTGATCGCGACTGGCAAGATCAAGTGCGAGCGCAGCCCAAAGAAGTAGCAGCGCAAGTTGCACATCTGACCATAGATGCGGCAACACGATCCACGTCACCGGAAGCGAAGCAATCGCGATTGCGCTGAAAACCACGCCTAACCGCGTTTGCCGGGTAAGCGCCAATGTAGCGGCCGCGCCCCAATACGCAGCCAGCTGCAGGATAAACACGCCGGGAGGTCCGGCGCCAATTCGATCCGAAAACCACAGCAAATAGGTCGATCCAGGCGGCCACAGCGATGTGATCGGCGCACCGCGCGCTTGCCACCACTGATAGGCTGAATCGAAGCTCATGTAGCCTGGAAACAGCGCGAACATTTGCATCGCGCACAAAGCCGCCATCACGGCGAGCACCACCAATCGAGTCATGCGTGAGGGAGCGCGAAGCTGGAATACCGATTGCATGGAGGCATTTTCATCCATCCGCCGCGTAATGCCGTAGTGCAACACGCTGCCCACACGCATCAACCTACAATTTACTCAATGCAAATGAACTCGACCTATCGCGCGCCGTGGTGGCTCCCCACTGGCCATGCGCAAAGTATCTACGCACAGTTCCTCCCGCGTCCGAAGCTCGCCTATCGTCGCGAGCGCCTAGAACTCGCCGACGGCGATTTCGTCGATTTAGACTGGTCCGAACCTATTCGAGAAACCGCCGGTTTCGCCCAAAATAATAAAGCGATACTTGTTTTTTTTCATGGACTCGAGGGATCCTCTAATGCACAGTATTGCCTTCACACGATGCAGCGCGCCAACGAAAGCGGATGGGTTGGAGTGGTTGCGCATTTTCGCGGTTGTTCCGGCGAACCCAACCGGTTACCGCGCTCATACCACTCAGGCGATAGCGAACACGCTGACATTGTTTTGCGCGAGATTCGGAAGCGCTTCCCAGACCACCGAATCTTTGCAGTCGGCGTCTCCCTGGGTGGCAACGCGTTGACTAAGTGGTGCGGGGAACAAAGCGATGCTGCGACGCAGATTATTGATGCCGCCGCTTCGGTGTGCAGTCCACTGGATTTGGGCGTTTCAGCAGTTGCGATCCTACACTTTCAGAATCGGATCTTTAACCGCTATTTCATGAAATCGATGGGCGAGAGTTTTGCCAAACGCATGGAACTTCATCCTGAACTGCGTGAAAAAGACTTTCTGAAAACACCACGCGATTTTCCTGAATTCGATGAGCACTACACCGCGCCGATGCACGGCTACACGAGTGCGTGGGACTACTACGAACGCGCGTCATCGCGCGGATTCATCCCCAAAATTCGCGTGCCGTTTTTGCTAATCAACCCGGCGAACGATCCCTTTGTTCCGTCGTGGCTCATACCCAACGAAAACGAAGTACCGGAGAACGTAACGCTTGAGCAGCCAAGCGAGGGCGGACACGTCGGCTTCGTTACCGGGCCGTTTCCAGGCAAGCTCGATTGGTTGCCGAAACGGTTAATGGCGTTTTTCTCGCAGCATGCGAAGTAAGCGCGGCGAAATTCTCGGGCGTCGGAGCGTTTTTTCTTTGACGCTGACTACGCAGCTAAACGCAGCTGGGTCGTAGAACCCGGATGCTCGCATCCGAGTTCCGCAACGGCGCGAAGCCTGATTTGATCGCTTCGCGATGATGCGCACGGGAACCCTGTTACGAGCAACCGGGCCACCTAACCTCCCAGCGCAAACTCTGATTCACAGATCAAAGATAACGAGGCGCGACTGACGCAGACAGTACGAAAGTACGGCAAGTCTGTCGCAACAAAGTTAGGTTTGATTTTGGATCGGAGTAAAGTTGCCATGAAAACCAAGCGGTAACCAATACGGAAGCCACACGCGGGCGACGGGTCCGTTTGCAATGTTTTGTGCATCGAACACACTCACGCAAGTTTTCTGTTGTTTCGCATTAAACGCGGTGCCGATGATCCAGCCGTCGAGCTCGCGCGTGCTGCCGGGGCGTGCGATGACGAGATGTTCTTCCACGATGAAATCATCGCCGTAGTCAAAGCGCGTGGTTTTTCCGCTCTCGACATCGCGCACTTGTAGCGCGTGGAATCCGAAGTCTGCGTTCGGACGTTTGCGCCATGATGTCGGCGTCACCACGTGTTTCGCGGCTTTGCCGATGAAGCGCGGATCAAGGCGCGGAAATTCTTCCGATCCATCATCAAACGTGGTCAAACTCGCTTTGCCAGTCGCGAGGTTCATCGTCACCGTTCGCATCTGCGATTCGCCTGCGTTTTCCAGCGCACCGCGCATGATGGCAACCGCTGCGCCCGCGAGGAAATTGTCGTTGCGACTGCCGACGTAGTTCATCACGATTTCAGTGCCGGAAGCGCTGGTGCGCTCATACGCGTTGCCCACGTGAAACACCATTTCATGCGGCAATTCGAAGATTTGCGCTTTGCTCACATCGTCTTTAGGCGCGACCCATATTTTGAGTGGCGCATCTTTGTGAACCTTCGCCGCTTCAGCACCGAATTTGCCTTGCGCGATCAAATCAAAATGAATCGTCACTGGCGGCATGGGCACGATGATGAAGCGCTCGGTCACCGCCATGTCGTGATTCATGCCGCCATAGGTTTTACGGTCGATCGGTAGCTTCGCGATTTGGGTGTTTGCGAGTTTGCCCGTGGGGTCGATGTGATAGACGAAAAACGCATTGCCCGCACTGCCGAAATTCCACAAATTGCCTTGCGGATCGAGCTTCGGGTGCGCAGAAAACGGCATCTGCTCCCAGCCCGGTTTCCAGGTCACCGCGCCCTTGGTTTCCAACGTATCGCGATCCATTTCGAACGCGCTGCCGCCCTCCCACATCGCGAACACGCGGCCTGCGTGTTCAATCGCATTGGTGTTCGCAGTGTTCATCGAATCGGGGCCGGTGATCCGCTGCTTCGGGCGAATGCCCGTGCCGAATGCGGGTACCACGAATTCGCCCGCCTCGGCTTCCGCTTTGAATTTATTCGTATTCACAAAGCGACCGCGATGCGAAACGCCTTTGTCAGAAAACGAAAACTGTTGGACCATGCCATCGCCATCAAACCAATGTTGATAACGCTCGCTGCCACGCTCGAACTTTGACGGGCCATTGCGATAGAAACGACCGCGCAATGCTGCGGGTAACTTGCCTTCAATCGTAAGCGCTTCGCAATACAAATCGCTCGTGGCACCACGATAGGGCGTGAGATACGGATTGTTCGCCGCGGCTGCGGCGAACTCTGATTTGAAAATTGATGGCGTGTTAGCTTCTGCATCGCGCGTCAGGAACGACAGTCCGCCCGCACCAATCAACGCCGCGCTGGTTGCGCTCGATAGAAATGATCTGCGATTCATGCGCGTGCTCCCTAGTTAAAACTTGATTGCGATGGGAGCGGTTGCGCCTTTGTAGGCAACTTTGGTGTCGTTCCAAGTTGGTGCACCAAACATCGAAGGCTTGCCGGAGGCGGCGTAGGGCTCAGTTGGAATTCCGAGTGGATTCGTGTCGAGTTTTTGGTTGCCGTTCATATCTTGAAAAGCAGTAACCGCGATTTCATCTGCGGAAACATTACATACCGACACTTGCATCGTTGAGCTCGCGCCCACGGGCTGTCCGCCTACCCAAACTGGTTTCTTAAAAAAGCTTTCGCGAGAGTCGTAAACAGCCAGCATGAGCATCCCGGAGTCAGGTTTCAATCCGGTAACCTGAAGCACCGGGCAGTCTGAAGCGGCGCTCTGCGCTTTCACGTCTGTTGCTGTCAAGGCCAACACCGCGATGGCGCTCAGTACGAAAGCAAATGTCTTCATGATCTCAATCCTTATTGGTTAGTGCCCTTGGTGAGGCGATGTGAGGATTGTTTCGACGCACACTTATGATGTCAGCATTGATGCGACCACTGGACAAAAAGCGGCGTGAATCGCACCGAGCCATGCCAGTTGCGATTCACGCCACAAATCGGCTGCTCGTCGCGCGCCCCCTCGCTTCCACCATACCGGGTTTCTAAACTACAGAGCTGCGAAACTTCCGCCGTACACTTCCATGATGACTGCGACTGCTCCAAATCCGCCAACCGTGCCCGACGCGCTACGTCCTTCGCTGTTTGGTTTTCGCCAGGTATTGCGGCACTGGTGGACTTTTGAGGCGCAGCGGCCCGGCGCGCAGTGGATGTATTGGGTCGCGACCTTTCTCTACAACAGCTTGTTCGCGGTCGTGTTAACGATGGTCTTTGTGTCGCTTGACCCGAAAGCAACTTGGCTGAAGACGTTCCGCGAAACGCTACTTGTTTCAAACTGCATTGGCTTTTCGATCCATTTGATGATGGAGGCAACGTTTGCACGGATCGTGCCGCGCTTCCCGTCAATTAAACACTCTTGGCAGCGCGGCGCAATTGCAACCACGGTCGCGTTACTCGGTATCTACTTGGGGTACACGATTGCCTTCGGTTTGCTGGGTCGAAATTTCACGGCGCTCATTGCGAACTATCCTCGGTTTGCGTTTGGCATGCTGGTAATCGGACTGCTC
This sequence comes from Betaproteobacteria bacterium, assembly GCA_013298695.1. Taxonomy (GTDB): domain Bacteria; phylum Pseudomonadota; class Gammaproteobacteria; order Burkholderiales; family Casimicrobiaceae; genus Casimicrobium. Next base: position 50,902 of record JAAFIS010000012.1, on the reverse strand, counting down.
GGCTGCATTTTCTGGATGCTGGTGATGGACGGCCAAACCCGCCGAATCCGCGCCGAAGCCGACGCCGCGCAGTACGCGGTAGAACGCGAACGGTTGGCAACGCTTGCCAAGAGCGCAGAATTACGCGCGCTACAAGCGCAGATTGAGCCTCATTTTTTGTTCAACACGCTCGCTAACGTCGTGGCACTCATCGATTACGAACCCGCCACCGCAAAGCGGATGCTCGATTCGTTCATCACACACCTTCGACAAAGCCTCGATGCATCACGGCAAACGCAGGCCACGCTTGGCAGCGAACTCGATCTTTTGACCTCGTATCTGCAACTCATCGAAATCCGAATGAATCATAGGCTTGGCTTCACAATTGACTGTCCTTCGAGCTTGCGTGAAACATCGTTTGCACCCCTATTGCTTCAGCCTTTAGTTGAAAACGCTGTGAAATACGGGCTGGAGCCAAAAATTGAAGGCGGCACAGTCGTGATCCGGGTTCGGGAAGACGAACACGAGCTGCGAATCGACATTGAAGACAACGGCGTTGGATTGCATGCAAAATCCACCGCTCGCGCCGGCACCGGAACCGGCATTGCTAATGTGCGCGAACGGCTACAGTCGATTTACGGCGACCGCGCGTCACTCACGGTCAGCGCGCTAGCACCTCCGCTCACGGGCACCCGGTCCTCAATCACCATTGCAACGAAAAAGTAGTCATGACCTTCCGCGCCATCATCGCCGACGACGAGCCTTATCTTGCCCGCTACCTATCCGACGAGCTCAAAAAAGCCTGGCCCGAACTTGAAATCGCAGCCACGCTGGGTAATGGCGTCGATGCCGCAAAATCTATTGATGCACTTGAACCCGACATCGCATTCCTAGACATCCAAATGCCCGGCCTCACGGGGCTCGAAGTGGCGCAAGGCATCGAAGGCAAAACGCTCTGCGTATTTGTCACCGCGTATGATGAGTTTGCGCTTCGGGCGTTTGACGAAGGCGCGATTGATTACTTAGTTAAACCGGTAAACGCAGCACGCTTAGAAAAGACCGTTGCTCGGCTCAAAGCGCAGCTCACGAGCGCGACCTCAAGCGATAGCAGCCCTTCAACCGATGCGCTAGCGGCGACGTTGCAAAAACTTCTTGCCAACGGACTCCCTAAATCCGCAAACGGCGCAGCGGCGGGTTTTCTGCGGTACGTTCGCGCACACGAGCGCAACGCAAAGGGCGAACACGTGCTGCAGATTGACGTCAATGAAGTCATGTATTTCGACGCTGCCGACAAGTACACGTGTGTGGTGTTGCCGCAAAGCGAAAAGCTATTGCGCACGTCAGTCTCAGAGCTTGAAGAGCAGCTCGATCCGATGCTGTTTCAGCGTATTCATCGCTCAACGCTCGTGAACCTTAAATTCGTTCATTCCACCCGCCGAGATGAATCGGGTCGCATGTTCGTAAAAATCAAAGATCATCCGCGAGAACTACCCGTGAGCCGCGCTTATCACGAGGCGTTTGCGAGGATGTAGCCACGCCAGAGCTTTCGAGATCAGGCGAACTTCTCGGTTTGACCTGCGAATCGTGGAAAATCTGGGTATGCAGTCTTCATCCCAAAACACCGATCCCGCCGAACTCGCCAAATTCTCGGAGCTCGCCAGCCAATGGTGGGATCCGAATGGAAAATTCCGTCCGCTACACGACATCAACCCACTGCGCTTAGCGTTGATTGACAAAACCGTGGGCGGGCTCAAAGGCAAGGCTGCGATCGATATTGGTTGCGGCGGCGGGCTCGTATCCGAAGGCATGGCCAAAATGGGCGCGAGGGTGACTGCGATCGACATGGCGGGCAAAGCGCTCTCCGTTGCCAAACTTCATGCACTCGAGAGCGGCGTTGAGATCGATTATCGTGAATCCACAGCGGAAGATATGGCCGCGAAAATGCCCGGCGCGTTCGACGTGGTGAGCTGCCTTGAAATGTTGGAGCATGTGCCTGACCCGAAAGCGGTCGTCGCAGCGTGTGCTGCGCTCGCAAAGCCCGGCGCACACCTCTTCTTTTCAACGATTTCTCGCACGCCGAAGGCGTACGTCATGGCTGTGCTCGGCGCGGAATACGTGCTTAATCTGTTACCGAAGGGCACGCATGATTACGCGAAGTTTTTGAAGCCCTCCGAGTTAATTGGTTTCGCCGAAAACGCCGGTCTCACGCTCACCGATTTGCGCGGCATGGATTACAACCCGTTTACCCACGTAGCGAAATGGCAGAGCGACACGAAAGTGAACTACATCGTGTCATGTAAGAAATCCTAGCTTTTTTTGGTGTATCCCTGTTTTGCTCGGCGAATACGCGATATCAGTAAGCAGTTGATAGTTGTTATTTATTCATCATCCGCCCAACTAAAACGAGCGATGAAAGCAAGAGTTTGAATTCAATTCCGCAAGCTATTTTGTTTGATTTCGACGGTACCTTGGTCGATAGTGCGCCTGATCTGGCTGGGGCCGCCAACGATTTGCGGATTGAGCACGGCCTGGAGCCCTTGCCCTACGAGACGCTGCGCCCGTATGCGACGTATGGCGCGCGATCACTGGTCAAAACGGCGCTCAACCTTGCGCCCGGCGACGACGATTACGAAGCCAATCGCAAGCGCTTTCTAGCGATCTACGGAGAGCGGAAGCTACACAATTCGCGGCTCTTCGGCGGCGTGCTTGAAACACTCGTTGCCATTGAGCGGCGGGGCCTGCCTTGGGGCATTGTGACTAACAAAAATTCGCGGCTCGCAGAGCCAATGATTGAGGCTTTGCTGTTGGATCGTGCGTTTCATCCGGCGGTTGTGATTTGCGGCGACACTACACGTGCGCCGAAGCCCGATCCCTTGCCATTGCTCACCGCCGCCGAAGCGCTGTCGGTTGCGCCGAGCGACTGTTGGTACATCGGCGATGGCGAGAGCGACGTCAAGGCATCGCACGCCGCGCAAATGCGTTCGGTACTCGCCGCCTACGGCTACATTCCTGACCTTGCACACGCTCGCACCTGGGGCGCACATCACGAAATCGATGAACCTATCGAACTGGTTCGCATGCTGCCGCGTCTTCCGATGGACTCAGTCCATGCGGCAACTGAGCTCGCAAAATGATGATGAACAACCTCTCGTTACCTCTCACTTTTCGCTTCAAACTCTTAGCGCTTGCGCCGCAAATTTCAGTTGAAGATCAATCCGGGAATTTGCTGCTCTACGTGCGGCAGAAATTGCTCAAATTCAAAGAGGAAGTGAACGTGTATCGCGATGAAGCGCAAAGCGATCTCGCTTACATGATCAAAGCAGATCGCGTGATTGATTTCCGGGCGCGCTACACGATCACGGATCGCGCGGGGCAAGTCATTGGCACAGTGAAGCAGCGCGGCATGAAATCGCTGTGGCGGGTTCACTTCGATATTGAAGATAACTTTGGACGCGAATCGTTTTACATTGAAGAAGAAAAACCGTGGGTTCGCATGGTGAATGGATTTCTCGAAGAAATCCCGATCATCGGCGCGCTATCGGGCTATTTCTTACATCCAGCGTATTTGGTCAAACGCGTTGACGGCACACAAGTGATGATGCTCAAAAAGCAGCCTGCGTTGTGGGAAGGTCGGTATGAATTTACATCGCAAGGCTCAGTGACCGAGCAAGAAAAGACGTTGATTACGCTATCCACTTTGATGATGACTTTGCTGGAGCGAAGTCGGGGTTAAGCGCGATACTTATATCCGAGCTTCTGTGTTGACTGCCTGCGAAGCGATTCCATGCCTTTGGCCCTACTCTGGAAGCCGCATGCGAGCACTCGGACTACCCGCGACAACTCACAGGTGCAAACACCCACCGTCGCGCGCCGCCTGCTCGTTCACCGTCAACTGCAACCGTCTCACCGCGCTGCACCCGTGCGATCACCTCGTTAATCACGTCAAGACCGCTTGCGAGCGATTTGCCATCCGCGCGCAGCAAGCTATCCCCATCTTGAATTCCAAACAACGCTGTCGTTCCTCCGGTGGCGGTCGCGCGCACGCCGGTCGCACCTGAAGACAGCGACGCGCCGCCCGGATTGATGATTGGAACGAAAATGCGGGCGAACGTCGCTTTTTCGTTGAGCAACGCCGCCGCGACTGCAGGTTCGACGAAGGTTGCAATCGCACGATCCTGAGCGCTCAAGCGACATCCGGATTGTGCCGACGCGGCGCTGGCGGTCGTTGCCGAGTTAGCAGAAGTTGCGGTGGCCGCTTGAAGTGACTTGAAAAGATTCAATCGCGACTCTCTACCGCCGCTGAACACCACGATCGCGTCTCGCTCAATCTTTCTGAGCACATCACCGTTGGGTAGCGCGTCGCCTTCAGCAAACGACATCGGCTTATTTCCGCTTCTCGCGTACACGCGATTGTCGGCGATGCCAACCCATTGCCAAGGCGCGCTGGCTTGCGCGCTGGTAGCCGCAACGACCGGGCGCGACGGGCCAGACTCGCGCGACAGCGGCGGCGGCGTCCAGGGCGTGAGCTTCGCCGCTTCGCGGTCAGCAAAAATGCCCAGCAAAAGCGCGAACGCCCAGCCCAACAATGCCGCTACCGCGAGCCACAGCGCAGGCGTCGCCCAGCGCTCTGCGGTCTCGCGCGCAGTCGTCGACTTATAATTTCGAGGTGTTTGAATCATTCGCTCGCCGGGTTGCAAAACCATTTCTGAGTCGCGAGTTGTACCAAATTTTTCATTCGCGACGATTATCGTTGCGGGCTGTACTTTGAATCCTTATCTCGCAAACCTAAACGAATTTACTTTCACGCGTCTAGCGCGCTTGCTCGCGGGCACCACCCCGCCTGCAGGCTTAAAGCCGATCAATCTCTCGATTGGCGAGCCAAAACACCCGACGCCGCAATTCATTCGCGATGCGCTGGCGAACAGTACCGCCGGGCTCGCGCAATACCCACCGACCAAAGGCTCACCTGAGCTGCGCGCAGCAATTGCCGATTGGGCGAAGCGCCGTTTTCACTTAAACGCGCTCAATGCGGAAACGCAAGTGTTGCCCGTCGTTGGCACCAAGGAAGCGATTTATTCGCTCACGCAACTCGTGATTGATCCGACGCGCGCGTCGCCGACGGTGCTCGTGCCAAATCCGTTTTATATGGTGTACGAAGGCGCGGCGACGTTGTGCGGCGCGGCGCCGTACTACGTGAATTTCGATGCGAAGACGGGCGAATACGCCTGGGATGCGGTGCCTGAAGCGGTGTGGAAAAACGTGCAGCTCGTGATTGCTTGCTCGCCTGACAACCCAACCGGGCGCATCACCTCGAAGGCGCGTTGGCAAAAGTTGTTTGAGCTTTCAGATCGCTACGGCTTCGTGATCCTAGCGGATGAGTGTTACAGCGAGATTTATTTTGACGAAGCCGCGCCCCCGCACGGCGCGTTGCAAGTTGCCAATGAAATCGGTCGCTCTGATTTCAAAAATATCATCGCGATGGGGTCGCTCTCGAAGCGATCCAACGCGCCTGGGCTTCGCTCCGGTTTCGTCGCAGGCGATAAAGAAATCATCGCAAAGTTTTTGCACTTGCGCTCCTTTAACGGCTCGGCCATGTCGGCAACCGTTGCGGCGGCAAGCATGGCGGCGTGGAATGACGAAGCGCATGTCGTTGCGAACCGCGCTGCGTACGCGAAGAAGTTTCATGAGCTAACGCCGCTCATCGCAAAGTACGCGCCGATTGAAATGCCTGAAGCGGCGTTTTATTGGTGGCTGCCGATCCCAAAAAACTTCGGAGACGACGACGAAGCGTTCACCCGTTTACTCTTCGAGAAAACCGCTGTCACTGTGATCCCCGGCAGCTATCTGTCGCGCACCGCTGCGAACGGTGAAAATCCAGGACGAGCTTTCATTCGTATTGCCCTGGTTTCCGAGGGCGAAGAGTGCAAAGAAGCAGTCTCTCGAATGACATCATTTTTTGAATCATCGCCCAATTAAATTGGGCGATACAGAATAAAGCCATGAGCACATTACAAAACACCATCGACCAAGCCTGGGAAGACCGCGCCACACTCTCTCCCGCAACCGCGCCGAAAGAGGTCTTCGATGCCGTCGAAGCGGTCATCGCAGATTTGAACAAGGGGCGCATTCGCGTCGCCGAGAAATACAACGGCGAGTGGATCACACATCAGTGGATCAAGAAAGCCGTGTTGCTCTCGTTTCGCTTGAAGGACAACAAGCTAATGCACGCGGGCGATCTCGCGTTTTTCGACAAGGTCGATACAAAGTTTGCGCATCTCAGCGAAGAGCAAGTTCGCGCCGCTGGTGTGCGCATCGTGCCGCCCGCAGTCGCGCGGCGCGGCGCGTACCTCGCGAAAGGCGTGGTGTTGATGCCCTCTTACGTGAACATTGGCGCGTATGTCGATGAAGGCACGATGGTGGATACGTGGGCAACCGTGGGTTCCTGCGCACAGATCGGAAAAAATGTGCATCTCTCTGGCGGCGTTGGCATTGGTGGCGTACTTGAACCGCTGCAAGCCAACCCCACCATTATCGAAGACAACTGCTTTATCGGCGCGCGCAGCGAAGTTGTTGAAGGTGTGATCGTTGAAGTAAACAGCGTGCTCGGCATGGGTGTATACATCAGCCAAAGCACAAAAATTTATAACCGCATGACCGGCGAAATCAGCTACGGTCGGGTGCCTTCAGGCTCGGTCGTCGTCTCCGGCAGCCTGCCCGGTGGTAAAGGCGAGTACAACCTCTACTGCGCCGTGATCGTGAAGCAAGTTGACGCGAAAACGCGGAGCAAAACGAGCATTAACGAATTGTTGAGAGATTAATGTGATCCCTCCCTTTCAAGGTGGAGGCAACCGTATGTTCGCTGCCCTGAGTTTTCATCCATATTCATCTGTCCTGCATTAGCAAACCATGTCCGTAAACATCAAAAGCAACGACGATATTGCCGCCATGCGAAAGGTCGGCAGGATGACGTCCGAGATCTTGGACTACATCACGCCGTTCGTGAAACCCGGCGTGACGACCGACGAGCTCGACTCATTGTGCGCGAAGTTTGTAACTGAGGTACAAAAAGGCTTCTCACCCAACTTGCACTACACGCCGCTGGGTCATACACCGTTTCCGAAGTCAATTTGCACGTCCGCCAATCACGTTGTGTGTCACGGTATCCCCAGCGACAAAAAGCTTAAAGACGGTGACATTTTGAATATCGACGTCGCGATGGTGATCGACGGCTATTTCGGTGACACAAGCCGCATGTTCCACGTCGGTAAACCGACCATCGCTGGGAAGCGCTTGGTCGATGCGACCTACGTCGCAATGTGGCGCGGCATCCGCGCAGTAAAGCCGGGCGCAACGCTTGGCGATATCGGTCATGCGATTCAAAGCTATGTCGAGCCTATGGGCTATTCGGTGGTGCGCGAGTTCTGCGGTCATGGCATTGGTCGCAAGTACCACGAAGAGCCGCAGGTGCTCCACGCTGGCAAGCCTGGCACAGGTATGCGTTTATTACCGGGCATGATGTTCACCATTGAGCCCATGATTAATGCGGGGAAAGCGGCAACACGCGTGCTCGCCGACGGCTGGACTGCGGTGACTGCCGATCACAGTTTGTCCGCGCAGTGGGAACACACTGTGCTCGTTACCGAAGATGGCTTTGAGGTCACTACCCTCTCCGCCGGTTCGCCACCGCCACCGCCGCTGTAGTCGCGTCTTTAACGTGAGCGCGATCGCCGAATTACGCAACACGTATCGCTCGCATCGAGCGCTCATTTTTGATGCGCTGGTATCGCCGGACCAAGTCGACGTTGCGCTGCGCGCGCATTCGCTTGTGGTCGACGACGTGCTCATTGCGCAATGGGAAAAGCACGCGCTGGATCAAACGGCGCTGTCGCTATTTGCCGTCGGCGGTTATGGTCGCCACGAGCTTTTTCCTTATTCGGACGTCGACATTCTCATTCTTCACAACGGCGTTGACCTCGAAGCCATTCCCGGCATTCAGTCCTTTCTAAGCGAAGCGTGGGATCTAGGGTTTGATATCGGCCACAGCGTTCGCTCGATTGAAGAATGCCTCAGTGAAGCGCGCGCCGATGCGACAGTCGCCACGTCGCTTCTCGAACGCCGCTTGATAGTTGGCAGGCTTCTAGATGCGGACGAACTTGAATCGCAATGGCGCGAACGATTCGACGTGCCGCATTTTGTGAACGCCAAGCGATTCGAACAACAGCAACGCTACGCGCGCTATCAGGACACAGCCTACAACCTTGAGCCTAACTTAAAAGAGAGCCCCGGTGGACTGCGTGATGTGCAGATGGTTCTGTGGCTCTCACGCGCACTACTCCACGCTACCGATTTAGACGCGTTGGTGGAGGCGAAGCTGCTTGATGCCGACGAGATTGCACCGCTGTCATCATCCTATAACGAAGTGAAATTCCTGCGTGCGCGGTTGCACCTCGTTGCACGGCGCAGAGAAGACCGCCTTGCCTTTGAATTGCAATCAGCCCTTGCGGAATCGCTAGGGATTGAGCCGACCAGTGGGCTACGCGCGAGCGAAGTGCTCATGAAGCGTTACTACCAAGCAGCGCGACGCCTGCGTTTGTTCAATGACATTTTGATCGACTCGCTCACCAGCGAAGCCAGCGCAAAACGAGCACCGATCGCTGAATCTCGGTTTGTTGAAACCGATGGTCGGCTTGGCGTGAACGAACCCAACATGACGTTAAGCGCGTTTGAAATCCTCGAAGCGTTTCGGCTACTCTATCGTGATCGCAAGTTTGATCGCTTTACGCCCGCACTTCGGCGTGCGATCGTGCGTTCGACTCATGCACTTGCGCTGGAGGCGTTTGCGACGGATGAATGTCGTGGGTTATGTCGCGAATTTTTGAGTGCAGGTCATGGGATCTACCATGCGCTGAAAGAGATGAACGAGCTTGGCGTGCTCGCTAAGCTAATTCCTCCGTGGGCGCCCATTGTTGGGCAGATGCAGCATGATTTATTTCATGTGTACACCGTAGATCAACACATTTTGATGGTGCTGCGAAACATGCGCCGCTTCGCTGATCCGGTGCACTCGCACGAATACCCGCTTTGCTCGGAGTTGATGCAAGAGTTTCCGGAAAAGGAAGTGCTCTATCTAGCGTGCATCTTCCACGATATTGCCAAAGGACGCGGTGGTGATCATTCAGATCTCGGCACCGTCGACGCGCGAGATTTCGCGACTCGCCTAGGGCTGACGACGGACAGCGTGAGCATTGTTTCGTGGCTCGTGCAACATCATCTGACAATGTCGTCGATTGCTCAAAAGAAGGACATCAGCGATCCTTCCGTGGTGCGCGATTTTGCGACGCTCTGTGGCAACGAAAAACGTCTTGTTGCACTTTATCTTCTTACCGTGGCCGACATTCGCGGCACGTCGCCCAAAGTGTGGAACAACTGGAAAGCGCGGCTGCTTGAACAGCTCTATCACTCCACCCGTTCTGTGTTGAAAGGCGATGCCGGCGCGAGTGATTTCGATTTATTGGCAGATCGTTTGACCGAGGCGCGTCGGCTGCTGTCGCTTTACGCTATTGACGTCGCCAAAGCTGAGAAATTGTGGCGAACGCTTGATTCGGTGTATCTGCAACGACACAACGCCGATGAAATCGCGTGGCATGCGCGAAACCTGTTTTGGCGAATTGACGGTGATGCTCCGGTGGTGCGCACGCGACTGATCCCGGAAGGCGCAGGTTTGCAGGTAATGGTTTATGCGAGCGATCGACCGAACCTGTTCGCGCGCGTGATGAAAGTGTTTGCGCGACTGGGATTCTCGGTGCTCGACGCACGCGTCCACACATCAAAAAGTGGGTACGCGCTCGATACGTTCACAGTGGTCAATCCTGGATCCGCTAAGTTTGCATATCGCGACGTTACGCAACTTTTGGAACATGAGATCGTGAAGGCGCTCACCGAAGCGATCGACCGAATCGCCGCACCGCTCGGAAAAGCATCGCGTCAACAAAAGAGTTTCCCAATCGCACCGCGCATCGAGATCGTTGGCGATGAACAAGGCCAGCGCTTCGCACTGGAAATCGTCGCTGCCGATCGCACGGGCCTTCTTTCACGAATTGCCGACGTGCTCGCCGAACGCGGCGTATCGATTGAGACTGCGCGCGTTAACACGCTCGGCGGTCGCGCTGAAGACGTATTCGTAGTTTCGGGCGGACGGCTAGCAGAAGAATCGACTCGGATCGCGTTGGAAACCGAGCTCGCAGAGGCACTGATTTAGGTCTGCCGCTACGGGTCTCTCGCGCATCCCAACTCGGCAACGTCAACAGTACAAATATCGTGACACGTCGCCCTATAAATCGGGCAAACAACGCCATTTCAAGTTGATCCGTTAAGCCACTGAATCCGCTGTACCGCCCAGCGAAGTCAGGCGTTGGACGAAATTGTCGGGATCAAGCTAACCAAACGCGAACGTTTTCAAACATCCGCAACCAAGGCGAGCGCGTCCACGCTTCGGGATGCCACGAAAAGTTTTCCACTCGATGTGTCCGCTCAGGATGCGGCATCAAGATATTGAAACGGCCGTCTTCACTTGTTAAGCCGGTAATACCTTGCGGTGACCCGTTCGGGTTGATCGGATAGGTCTCAGATGCGTTGCCGTGGCCATCGACGAAGCGAAGCGTGACGTATTCTTCGGCCGCGTCGAGTTGATCCTCGTTTTTAAATTGTGCAAAACCTTCGCCGTGCGCAACAACGATAGGAAGACGCGAGCCTTCCATGCCCTTGTACAAAATTGACGGCGAATCGACAACTTCAACGAGCGCGGTGCGGCATTCAAATTGCTCGCTGCCGTTCTTCATAAACTTCGGCCAGTGCGCGGTGCCCGGCATGATCGGTGCCATTTGCGCGAGCATTTGGCAACCGTTGCAGATACCGAGCGCGAAGGTGGAGGGATCGTTGAAAAATTCTTGAAACTGTTCACGTAATGCGTTGTTGAGCAGAATCGATTTCGCCCAGCCCGCGCCCGCCCCGAGTACATCGCCATAACTAAAACCGCCACAAGCTACGAAGCCATTGAACTCATCGAGCGTGCGTCGACCCGTTTGCAAATCGGTCATGTGAACGTCAAACGCGTCGAAACCTGCCAGCGTGAACACGTGCGCCGTTTCAACGTGAGAATTCACGCCCTGCTCGCGCAAAATCGCAACCTTTGGCCGCTCGCCTTTGTTGAAATACGGCGCGGCGACGTTTTCTTTCGCATCGAACAACACGCGCGGCGCAAGCCCAACGTCGTCATCATCAAACACGCGATCAAACTCGGAATCGACGCAATCGGGATTGTCGCGAAGGCGTTGCATCTCAATCGTGGTCGCGCTCCATGCGGCGTGCACGGCTTGGCGAGCCTCATCGAAAACGGTTTTGCCGTTTGCAGTGATCACAATCTTGCCATCATCACGGGTGGTGCCGAGCAGGTGAACGCCTACGGATGGCAGCGCCGATTCTGTGCCGAGTTGGAATGCTGAGCGAACTCGCGACACATCCGCTGCGCGTACTTGAATCACCGCTCCTAATTCTTCGTTGAACAGCGCGGCAACGGCGTCGATTTCCCTCACCCGCCCTTCGGGCACCCTCTCCCTGGGGGAGAGGGAATCTAGCGAGATGGACAGTCCGCATCGCGACGCAATCGCCATTTCCGTAAGCGCCGCAAACAAGCCGCCGTCGGACTTATCGTGGTACGCAAGCAACAAAGCTTCTTCATTGAGCGTTTGAATGCCTGCGAAGAAAATTTTCAACGCATCGGCCGAATCGCAATCGGGCACGTCGCTCGACAATTCACCTTGCACTTGTTCAAAGATCGAACCGCCAAGGCGTTGTTTACCGTTCGCGATATCAACCAGCAGCAACACGTTTTCGCCTTCAGTGCGCAACATCGGCGTGAGTGTTTTCTTCACGCTCGCGACGTTCGCGAAGGCGCTGATGATGAGCGAGACCGGTGCGTGAACCGACTTTCTGTCTTTGCCTTCCCCCCACGTAGTCCGCATGCTCATCGAGTCTTTGCCCACGGGGATCGCAATGCCGAGCGCCGGGCAGAGTTCCATGCCGATGGATTTCACTGCGTCAAACAACGCTGCGTCTTCACCGGGAACATCGACTGCGGCCATCCAGTTGGCGGAGAGCTTGATGTGTGAAATGTTTTCAATGCGCGCGGCGGCGATATTGGTGATGGCTTCTGCCACGGCCATGCGAGCGGACGCTGCAGCATTCATCACTGCGAGCGGCGTGCGCTCGCCCATTGCCATTGCTTCGCCCACATCACCGACGAAATCGCGCAAGGTGACTGCGCAATCGGCTACCGGCACTTGCCACGGGCCGACCATTTGTTCGCGCGCGGTCAGGCCGCCGACGAAGCGATCACCGATCGTCACGAGAAATGTTTTGTCAGCGACAGTGGGGTGTTGCAATACGCGGAATGCGAGATCGCGGAGCGCCTTCGGCGCGAGAGACGAGTGTCGAGTGACCGGTGACGAGTTGCGCGTCGCGCGCTTTGCGTCGCGCTCCATCTTCGGCGGTTTCCCGAGCAACACTTCCAGCGGCATATCCACCGGTTTGTTGTCGAACTTTTTGTCTGCAACCGTTAAATTGCCCGAACCATCAGCAACGCCGACCACCGCGAAGGGCGCACGCTCGCGTGCACACATCGCTTTGAACAGTCCCAAACTTTGTGGCGCAATTGCGAGCACATAGCGCTCTTGCGATTCATTGCACCAGATCTCGGCGGGGCTCATGCCGGCCTCCAGTGTGGGCACTGTGCGTAAGTCAAAGAGCGCGCCACGCGGATCGTCTTTCGTGCCTGCCCCGTACACGAGTTCGGGTAGCGCGTTAGATAGCCCGCCTGCGCCAACATCGTGAATTGCAAGAATCGGATTGTCTTTTCCGAGCTGCCAGCAGGCGTTGATCACTTCTTGCGCGCGGCGCTCCATTTCAGGATTCCCGCGTTGCACTGAATCGAAATCCAAGTCAGCTGTGTTTTGCCCGGTCGTCATCGATGAGGCTGCGCCACCGCCCATGCCGATCCGCATGCCCTCGCCACCGAGCTGAATGAGCAAAGTGCCATTTGGGAATTCGATTTTGTGCGTATGTTCGTCAGAGATGGCACCGACGCCGCCTGCGATCATGATCGGCTTGTGATAGCCGTAGGTTGTGTTGTTTGAAGCGTATTCGAAGGTGCGGAAGTAACCGCCTAAATTCGGACGACCAAACTCATCATTGAACGCTGCGCCGCCGATCGGCCCTTGAATCATGATGTCAAGCGCTGAGACGATGCGCTCTGGCTTACCGACATTCGCAGTCGCGGTTTCCCAAGGCTGCGGTAAACCCGGCAAACGAAGATGGGAGGTCGCAAAACCTGTGAGTCCGCCTTTCGGCACTGCGCCACGCCCCGTTGCGCCTTCATCACGAATTTCGCCGCCTGCACCCGTAGCTGCACCTGCAAATGGCGCAATCGCCGTCGGATGATTATGAGTTTCCACTTTCGCGAGGTAATGCGTTACGCCCTCATGCATCGTGTACTGACCGTCTGCATTCGGGAACAAACGCTTCGCATCACCGCCTTGCAAAATCGCAGCGTTGTCGGAATACGCGACGACCGTCCCCTCAGGGTGAAGCGCGTGCGTATTGCGAATCATTTGGAAGAGCGAGCGATCTTGTTTGTCGCCATCGATGATCCACGACGCGTTGAACACTTTGTGACGACAATGCTCAGAGTTCGCTTGCGCGAACATGAGCAGTTCGACATCGGTCGGATCGCGTTGCAATTTGTCAAACGCAGCGACGAGATAGTCAATTTCGTCGTCTGATAACGCAAGGCCTAGTTCGCTATTAGCTTTTTTGAGCGACGTGGCGGTGCGCGAAATTTTTGCGAGCGGTTGTGCGGCGTGCGTTGCGAAAATCGCCTCGCTTGCATCGAGAACGTGCAACACGTTTTCGGTCATCCGGTCATGGCATGCGGCCTCGACCTTCTTCTTCGCGTCGTCGTTGAGTGGTTTTTCCGTAGCGATGGTGAACCAGACGCCGCGCTCGATGCGCTCAACTGCGCTGAGCGCACAGTTCTTTGCGATGTCAGTCGCTTTTGACGACCACGGCGAGATGGTTCCGAGGCGAGGCACCACGAGGAAGCTGTATTCGCTGCTTTTCTTCTTTTCAACTTCCCCCTCTTCGTCGCCGTCCGACAGCGTGTCACCATAGGCAAGGAGCGCGTCCAGCTTGTTGTGTTCCTCGCGCGAAAGCGCTCGATTCAACGAAACGTAGTGCCAAAACTCCGCAGCAACTGCGTTTACAGTGATGTGTTGAGCAGCAAGGTTCGCGACTAGTTTGTCTTGACGAAACTGGGAAAGGGCAGCTGTGCCGCGAAGATGCAGGCAGAGATTGGCGTCGGTCATGCGCGAGGGGGGCTGTGCGAACGCAGTGCTTCTAGCGATTAGAGAAGAAGCGGCTCGCCGTTGATTGAAAACGAGATTGTAGAAGCCTTCGCGCAGCGTTAGGGCGCGCAACGATTCGTTTCAACTATAGAAACTAACGCCCAATTGAACTGGGCGAACATGCGCGAAACGCATGCATCCGTAAATTGCGAAATTCAGCTAGTTCGCCCAATAGATTAGGCGACTACGGGCAAAACCTATTTCCAGCTAATCTTGTTGAGCGACTGCATTACGCCCGCGCCGAACTGCGTTCCAAGGCGCCGTGCGAATTTATCAAACGCACTCTCTTCAATTGTGTAGTCGACAAGATCGTCGGCCTTGACCACATCGCGCGCCACTGATTCCACCGAACCGAGCGCGTCAACCAAGCCATTTTCAACGGCCTTATTCCCGGTCCAAATCAATCCGCTGAAGAGACCCGGCGTGTTCGCTTTGAGTCGATCGCCGCGCCCGTCTTTCACCGCTTTGATGAACTGCTGATGCACGTCGGCAAGCATCGATTCCAAGTGCGCTTTGTGCTCTGGCTTCATCGGCGAGAGCGGATCCATAAAGGCTTTGTTTTCGCCCGCCGTGACGGTGCGGTTTTCGATGCCCAATTTTTCCATCGCCTTGTCGACACCGACATTCTGAAAGATCACGCCAATCGATCCCACGAGGCTTGAACCATCTACATAAATTTTGTCAGCCGCTGCCGCCACAAAATAGCCGCCTGATGCGCACAGCTCATCGACCACGACATACAACGGTTTTTCTGGATTGTCTTTGCGTAAACGCTTAATCTCGTTGTAGATGCGCTGCGATTGCACCGGCGAGCCGCCCGGCGAATTAATTTGCAACACCACACCAACACTATCGCTTGCTGTGAATGCGGCTTTCAGTGCTGCATTGATATTTTCAGCGCTTGCGACACTTTTGTCGTCGATCACACCTTCAAGTTTCACTAGCGCGGTGTGACGCCCAACGGTGTCGGATTTTCCGTTGTCGCCAATAAAACCCAGGACATACGCGAGCAGCAATGCCGCGAGTACGAACCACGCAAACTTCCAAAACAGCGACCAGCGACGACGCGCACGCTGCTCTTTAATATTCATCATCGCGAGCTTGGTTACGAGCTCTCTCTCCCAACCCGATTGCGTTGGCATTTGGTCGTCCATTTAGGCGTGTTCTTTCAAAAAATCATGCAGTTGATGCACAGAATCTACCAGAGCGAGCGCAGGCACATCACGCAGCAAACTCGGATCGTGTGCGCCGTAGGTGACGCCGATGCCAACACAGCCTGCATTCGCCGCGAGTTGTAAATCGTGCGTAGTGTCACCGATCATCACCGATTGTTGCGGATCAAATCCCGTGGCGTCGTAAATCGCATGGAGCATTCCCGGATGCGGTTTGGAAAAGCCTTCGTCAGCGCAGCGCGACGTGACAAAAAATTCGCGCAATCCGAGCGTTTCGAAAGCGCGATCGAGGCCGCGACGTGACTTACCGGTCGCAACTGCCAACTCATGACCTTGCCCGTGTAGCGCCGTAAGCATTGGGCGTACACCTTCGAAAAGAACGATTTCGCTTTCGTGCGCAACGAAGTAGCGCCGATAGTGCTCGATGATTTGCGGCAAATCCTCATTGCGCAGTGTTGGAATGGCATGTTCCATGGCGGCGGATAGCCCCAGACCGATGATGTATGACGCTTGTTCGTCAGTTGGTATGGGATAGCCCGTCTCGGCAGCCGCGTGTTGTAGCGCGCGCCGAATCACTGCGGTTGAATCAGCAAGCGTGCCGTCCCAATCGAAAATGATGAGCGGGAAGCGCTTTGTCATTTCGCGCCGCCGTACCAAAACGTCGCCAGTTCCTTCGACAACGGCGCTTCAACCTTCATCGCCTCGCCCGAAATTGGGTGCTCGAACTCAAACGATTTGGCGTGCAAAAACATGCGCGGCAAGCCCTGCGTTTTGAGCAATTTGTTCCACGCCGGATCACCGTATTTGGTGTCACCTGCGATGGGAAACCCAAGGTGGGCGCAATGCACGCGGATTTGATGGGTGCGGCCGGTGAGCAATTCTGCTTCTAGGAGCGACATGTCAGCGCGACGCTCCAACAGATTGAAAATCGTGTGCGCAAACTGGCCTTCTTCGCGATCAACCTGCACCCGGCGCTCGCCATCGGCCTGAGTGAATTTGGCGAGCGGCGCTTTGACGTGTTGCCGATCATTCACCCACTCGCCTTTAACCGCTGCGAGGTAGCGTTTATCGCCCGATTTTTCACGCAGGGTTTCGTGCATCCCCACCAGCGCCGCACGTGTTTTTGCAATGAACAGAACGCCCGAGGTTTCGCGATCCAGCCGATGCACCAACTCAAGCAGCGGTGCGTTGGGCCGCGCCATGCGCAACTGTTCGATCACACCGAAACTGACTCCGGAGCCGCCATGCACCGCAACGCCCGACGGCTTATTGACCGCAAGCAAGTGGTCATCCTCAAACACAATTTCGTGCGGAAACGCCGTAGTCAGCTGCAGGTGCGCAGGTGCTTCGGCAACCCGAACCGGGGGAATTCGCAGTTCATCGCCCGCTTCGAGCTTGGTTTCAGCCCTGACGCGCCCGCCATTCACCCGGACTTCGCCCGAGCGCAGAATGCGGTAAACGTGGGTTTTGGGCACGCCTTTGAGTTCGCGGATCAAGAAATTGTCAACGCGTTGGCCCGCGTGAGCGATAGTGATCAAGACTTTTCTTACCTCCGGCGAGCGCGGCTCCGCTGGCGCGCGCAACTCGACGGCTGAGGGCCGTGCATCTGGCGCTGAGCGAGCTTCGAGCGGTTTCACAGCCAACGTTCGTAAGTTCTTCATTTAGCTTATAATTTTAATGTTTTCCGAGATATTGATTGACGTGTCGTCAGCGAATGGCTGGCGGCGGTCAGCGCAGTGAATCGAAAGACATTTCGGGCCAGCATTTTCGGGTTCACGCGACTAAGCGTTGAGCTCATGCGCGCAACGTTTGAAAGTCTTGTCAACAAGGCATCTTACCCAAAGCGCTTTCACTGGAAGTGCATCCGGAGCACGGTTTAGTTGCTACCGATCAAAGCGACAACATTAGAAGTTTGGCTACCGAGCCGCTCGCACAAGAGACGGCGTGGTTTGCGAAAAAGTGTTTGACCGAGGCGTTAACGTTCCAAACGTTGACGGCTCAGTAGAAGAATAAGTCGTCATGAATCCGCGCGCCAGCGCATTTGTTGCCTACACCGATTCCGTTGCATCCGAGAGCGCCAAGCGCGCCCATCGTGTTGCAGCGCGGTCGTGCGCGCGTGAGTGTGATCCACCACCCGCAGCTGCGGCACATCCCTTGACGCTCTTCCTTTCAAGCCTGCGCAGAGCGATTTCCGACTAGCGATTCAGTTTCTGAATTCGCGCCGTCCGAATCTTCGCTCGTTCAACGCGCTTTCGCTCACCCGTCTCCTCGCGCTTTCGCCTCGGTCGTTAAACGACACGAGAGGTTACGCATGAAACGCATGCTGTTTAATGCCACGCAAGCCGAAGAGCTTCGCGTCGCTATCGTCGACGGTCAGAAACTGATCGATCTCGACATCGAATCTGCTTCCAAGGAGCAGCGCAAGTCAAACATTTACAAAGGCACGCTCACTCGAATTGAGCCGTCACTCGAAGCCTGCTTCGTTGACTACGGCACCGAGCGCAACGGCTTCTTGCCGTTCAAAGAAATTGCGCGCACCGTCGTCAAAGTTGACGGCGAGATGAATCGCAACAAGATCGCAGACGGGCTTCGCGTCGGTCAGGAAATTCTCGTTCAAGTCGAAAAAGACGAACGCGGAAATAAAGGCGCAGCGCTCACGAGCTTTATCTCGCTCGCCGGTCGCTACTTGGTGTTGATGCCAAACAATCCACGCGGTGGCGGCGTATCGCGTCGCATCGAAGGCGAAGAGCGAAACGAATTGCGCGACACCATGGCGCAGCTCGAAGTGCCCAACGGCATGAGCATCATCGCGCGCACCGCCGGTATCGGTCGCAGCGTGGAAGAATTGCAGTGGGACTTAAATTACCTGATGCAGTTGTGGAGCGCCATCGATGGTGCCGCTAAAACGCTCAAAGCGCCGGAATTGATCTATCAAGAATCAAGCCTAGTGATTCGCGCGATCCGCGACTACTACACGCAAGACATCGGTGAGATTTTGATCGACACCGAAGAGATCGCCGAGCAAGCCAAAGGCTTCATGGGTCACGTGATGCCAAACATGGTCAATCGCGTGAAGGTGTATCGCGACGACGTGCCCCTGTTCTCGCGTTTCCAAATTGAGCATCAAATTGAGAGCGCATTTAGCCGTACGGTAAATCTTCCGTCCGGTGGCGCGATCGTTATTGATCACACCGAAGCACTGGTCGCCATCGACGTGAACTCAGCGCGCGCCACCAAGGGCGCCGACATCGAAGCAACCGCGTTCAACACGAACTTGGAAGCCGCCGAAGAAGTTGCCCGCCAACTGCGTTTGCGCGACTTGGGTGGCCTGGTAGTAGTCGACTTTATCGACATGGAATCGGGCAAACATCAGCGCGACGTTGAAGACAAACTGCGCGACGCGATGAAGCTTGATCGGGCGCGCGTTCAAATCGGAAAGATTTCGCGCTTTGGTTTAATGGAATTGTCGCGTCAGCGCTTGAAGCCAAGCTTGGGCGATTCCGCGCATCTGCCGTGTCCACGTTGTCACGGCACGGGTCATATTCGTTCGACCGAATCGATCGCGCTGCACATCCTGCGCATCATCCAAGAAGAAGCGATGAAAGACAACAGCGCACAAGTCGTCGCGCAAGTGCCTGTCGATGTCGCAACGTATTTGCTCAACGAAAAGCGTTTCGAAATCCAAACGCTCGAATCGCGTTTGAAAATCAGCGTGGTGCTGATTCCAAACATGTATTTGGAAACACCCAACTACACCGTTCAACGCTTGAAGCATGACGAGCTAAATTCGTCTGAACCAATGCTCACAAGCTACAAGTTGGTCGAACGTCCTGAAGTGATCGATCCGGTTGAAGCGATCAGGCAGGAAGCCAACGAAGTGAAGCAGGAAGCCGCTGTGAAAGGGATCACGCCTTCGCAACCGGCTCCGACCTCTGCGCCTGCGCCTTCACCCTCGCCTGTCGTTGCAGCACCAATGACCGCACCCGCGGCTAAGAAAGTGGGCTTGTGGGCTCGGGTGAAATCAATCTTCGTGAGCGACGCAGCGGATGCAAAAGCAACCACTGTAGCCGCAACCGCTCCAGCCAAAACTGAGGCGCGCGGTGATCGTAAAGATCGCAATGATCGTGGCGACCGAAACGACCGGAATGGTCGCGGGGATCGCAAGGATCGCGGCGGTCGCAATGATCGCAGCTCAAGCAATGATCGTGGCGATCGTAAAGACCGAAATGATCGCAACGCTGCTGGCGGCGAGCGCAAAGACCGCACCGACCGCAGCGACCGCAACGACAGGGGCGATCGTAAAGATGAGCGCCGCGACGATAAGCGCGACGGTCGTAAAGATGATTCACAAAAAACTGAGAACCGTCAACGCGAAGAGCGCAAACCGCAGGGTGAGCGTCCGCCAAGACAAGATCGAGCGCCGCAAGCTCAAAAATCTTCGCAGCAACTCGCCGACACCGACGCAATCGTTCAACAGACTTCCGCAGCCATAGAAAGCCCAGTCGCGGGTCAAAACGCGGCACCGAACGAGCGGCGTGAACGCGGTGAGCGCGGTGGTCGCAATCGTGATCGCGGTGAGCGTCGTGAACGCGGTGAACGCACCGAGCGTGCTCCGCGCGCTCAAGAAGCGACGATTACCGATGAAATGGGCAATCCGATCGTATCGAACTCGACAAGCGTCACGTCAATGCAAGGCGGTGCGCCGCTCATCCCAGCGGATGACAACGTAGCGCCGGTGCAGCAAGAACGACGCGAACGCCCACCGCGTGCGGATCGGGCAGACCGTGGCGAGCGCGGCGAGCCTCGTCAGCGTCGAGATCGTGAAGCGGGTGATCAACAATCATCTTATAACGCCGACTCGAATGGGCAAACAGCAAATCCAGAGGCTGGATCATTGTTGCCAGCCAACGGGGTGGCTTCCCAAGAAAACCGGGGTTCATACGCTAAAGCTGAACCCGCAGTTTCTGCACCACCAGCACAACCCGTGGCGGCCCCCGCTTCGGTTCCGGCTCCAGCACGCGAACTCGCCCCGCGCGCGTTCACCTACGTGTTGCCGGAAACCGCAGGTATTCAGATGATGGAGACCAAGTCAGCCGCACCGGCACCGGCTACTGCCGAACCGGCCGCACCGCGTGGGCGTCCTCGTCCAGCGCGCAAGTCGGTAGAAGATGCGCCAATGCAAATGGTTGAAACTGGCACCACGAGCAACGAATCAAAATAGTTTTACTGCTTCGTTCGATAAAAAAAACGCCCCGCAAGGGGCGTTTTTCATGAGTCAGCTCAGATTGAAAATTACGCCGCCATCTTCCCAAGCAAGAAACCGCCATCAATCGGAATATCAACGCCAGTGATGTACCGCGATTGATCGCTAGCCAAAAACGCAATTAGATCGCCAACTTCATCAGCGCCACCGAATCGTTTGAGCGGCACCACGCCCTGCATCATGGCTGCGAAGCCGTCGAGCTGCGCTTGTGGCATACCCATTTTGTTGTAGATCGGGGTTTCAATCGGTCCTGGTGAGATTGCATTCACACGAATTTTTCGTACAGCCAGCTCTGCAGCAAGCGCTCGAACGATCGAGGCTAGCGCCGCTTTGGTCGCGCCATACACCGTCGCGCCGGGAAATCCAACATCCTTTGCGATGCTCGCGTTAAACGCAATCGATCCGCCATCGTTCATGTGCGGAAGGAGCGCTTGCGTTGTGAAGTACGCACCGCGAACGTTGATGTTCATTTGATTGTCAAAAAACTCCGGCGTGACTTGCTCGATGGGCGCGAACAGCGCAACACCCGCATTGATAAACAAGAAATCGATCTTGCCGCCCGCGCTTGTCACTGCCTGTCTTAGCTTTGGCAAATCGCTCAAATTGGCTGTGTCGGCTTGCACGGTGATTGCATTGGCACCAATCGTTTTTGCCGCATCAGAAAGCGATTTCGAATTACGCCCGGTAACGATGACTTTGTAGCCTTCTTTTGCCAAACGAACTGCTGAGGCTAACCCGATACCGGTGCTTCCGCCGGTGATGACTGCTAATTTCGTTGTCATGATAAAGTCCTTTCTAGACCGTTTAGTACAAAACAAAGCAAAAAAATTGACGGGAAACCGTCGACAAACAATCGAAAATTAAAGCAGCGCTAATTGCGCAGCAACCGCACGCTGCAAGCCAGAGGGCGCAACCCCAATCCGCTTCATGCTGTGGATGCCAACAACGAGCGCAGCCAACGCGTTCGCTGTGGCAGGCGCATCAATCTCCGGCTTTACCGAACCATCGGCTTGACCGCGAACGATCAACGCAGCAAACGCATCTTCCATGCGCTCAATGTTGTTGATGATGGTGCGCTGAATTTCTGAATCTGCGCCGTTGATCTCAATGCCAACAGTGACGCACATGCAACCACGCACGGCAGTTCCGTCGCAACAGGCGACGCGTTCCAGCATCGATGTAATCGCGATTTTCCCGGAAACGTTACTCGCAAGCGCTTCGTTGAGCCCACGACGCGCGGTAGCGGAATATTCGTCTAGCGCCTCAAGCAGCAGTGCGCGTTTGTCACCAAAGGCGTTGTACAAACTCGCGCGACCAATGCCGAGACGTTCCGTCAAATCATCGAGCGAGGTCGCGCCGTAGCCTTTTTCCCAAAAGGTTTCAGTGGCGGCGGCGACCGCTTCATTGCGATCAAATTCGAGTTTCCGAGGCATGAGCAGAACTATATCACGTATTAGATTATACAGTACAAAATAACAAACAACAAGAGGAGCTTTGATCTAATCGAATTGCATCAACTCAAAAACAATGAATGAACAGTCGCTTTCGGCTTCAACTGTTATCTCCTCATTTGAATGGGCAAAGACGGCGTCTTTGGCATTTAGCGAAATACCCTCTAAATGACATTTGCCTCCAAGACAGTAGGCGATTACGCGTTGAAGTTTATTTACATATGTGAAAGCTGCGCCCGCCTCAATCTTCCATTCAGACACGCGAAGTGATCGCTCGGTAAACGCACCAAACGTTCTGCAAAACGCGCCCCGAAAATTAGTTTCTCGCCATTCAAAATCTTCCGGATGCCACAACACGGGCTGCGCGTAACGCGGCTTGGAATAAGCGATTGCGCAAGATCGCACATGCTCCCACGCGGCCTCGTAACCATCTTTATTGTGCCTGTTGCCGTGTTGATCCAACCAGGTGTACACGCCGCCCGCAAACGTGCCGCGTGTCGAAAGTTGAGCCACAGCAGCGCGTAATTGTCGATCACTCATGTAGCCCGAGCCACTCGCGCCGCCCGCTTGCAGCAACAACGTCGTGCTTGGCCCCATCGCGGCTTGCGCGTAGTACGTGCCTTCGGTGAAATAGCCGAAGGTGCCCGCGTTTTGGACTACGCCGTTCTCATAGCCAAACGCGCCTTCGAGCACGATACGAACCTGATCGAAATTGTGGCGATGTCGTGGCGCGTGATAGTCCTCAGCGTGAACGAGCATGAGATGAAAATTCCCCGGGGTGTCCTCTTCGCCTTCGAGCAAACTCGTAAACGAAATGCCGCCATCGCGATGCGCCGACGCGCCGCTCCTCCGTGCTTCGCTTGCGTGAACGATTTTCATTGCAAGCTATTCGACGCGCGCGCCTGAATCGCGAACGATTGTCGCGTTACGCGCACGGTCCTCGATGCCGAATCTCACGAACTGCTCCACACTCGCACTTGCATCGGGCTGCGCGCCCTGCCCCTCCAGTTTTTCTTTGATCGCGGGTTGAGCGAGTGCGGCGTTCAGTGCTTGATGCAGCTTGTTGGTAATCGTGAGGGGCAGATTTGCCGGGCCATAGAGCGCGTACCAGCCGTCCAGATTGAAATTCTTCAAGCCCGCCTCCTCAGCGCCAGGCACGCCAGGCACGATTGGCGAAGCTTTCGCAGTCGTCAACGCAAGCGCTTTCACGCGGCCCTGCTTCACAAAACTCATCACTGACGGCGGCGAAGTAATGATGAGCTGCACTTCGCCTGCTACCAGTGCGCGCACTGACTCGCTTGCACCCTTGTAAGGAACGTGCGTCATCTGTAAATCCGCTTGCTTATTGAAATAACCGCCTGCGATATGACCCGGTGAGCCGATGCCGCTCGATGCGAAATTCACTTTGTTACCCTCGCGCCGGGCGTACGCGATGAACTCCTGCAAGTTGCTAACGGGTAAAGTGGAAGGCACCGCGAAGATCGTGGGCAGCGTAGCAACTTTTCCAATTGGCGTGAAATCCTTCGCGACATCCACCGGCATCTTCGCAAACAACGCCGGATTCACGCTGTGACTAAACGATCCACCGAGCAACAACGTGTAGCCATCAGCCGGCGCGCGCGCAACCAACTCGCTCGCGATATTGGTGCCCGCGCCAGGTTTGTTGTCAATCACAATTGGCTGCCCGAGCGACTTAGACATTTCTTCCGCGACTGTGCGGCCGACGAAGTCACCACTGCCGCCCGCCGGAAATCCGAGCACGAGCCGTATCGGTTTGTTTGGGTAATCCGTTTGCGCGCTAACGTGCGTCGCAAAGAACAAACCAAACAATACTAGACTTTTTTTGAACATGACACCCTCCTCTTTCGTAGACGATTTCGCGCGACGGAAGCAATCAATTCCGTTTTTGTACTCGGCGCTTTCGAGAATATCAGCCAAGGACCATCATTCGCAGTGCGGGTTTCGCCGTATCGAAGCGTTAGTTGTTTGGTAATCGATAGTGACCGATGATCTCGTAGTCCGTCAACATGTTCTCTTCGCGCGTGCCGCGTGCGATGTTATGAATGATGAGCGGCGTTCCAGCGATCGATTGTTTGTCGGAGACTCTACCGATGTGCGTCTGCTCGCGCCTCAGATGCCATGCCACGATGTCGCCAGCCGGTCGTATGACGTGCCGCTTTTGATCGGCAACGAATAGCCCTTCCTCGCGAAATACGCGCGCATGTTCGGTAAGCGACGGTGATCAGTGTTCGCATCGGTCGTGTTGACGGTTGCCGCCCATTTGCGTGGATACGCGCTTCGTTGCGCACGCATATCGGCGTTAATCGCAGCTTGTAAATCGATGCCTCGCGCATCACGTAGCGCACGCACGCGCGCACAATCACAACCGTACACTCGCCACGCGTAAATGCAGTGTTAACGTGGCGGTCAAAGCATGCTTTGTCTGGCGTCGCTGCGTAGCGCATTGCTCACCAAACAAAACCGTTTAAGCTAACCACATGGTTGTACATTCACACTTTCGTATCAATGAAATCGACGTTGGCGTGTCCGCTCGAACAGACGTACGCGTGGTGTGCGGCCGCATTCGCATTCGCATTTCTAGCGAACCTTTCGAACTCACTCGCGAACTCGTTGGCAATTACGGCGACGATTACACACCTGTCCCAGGGCTATATCTTGAGAGCGGGCTCAGTATTTCGCTGCATGGCGATCTCGGGATTCCGGATGCAGTCTATGGCACGTCGGTTACGTTTCCGCATGTTGATGAGGCGAAGTACCTTCATCAACTTGACGTTTACGGTGATCGATTTCGCCCAACTTTCTTTGGTCAGGTGCTCGCCGACGAAGGTATGCTGCGGATTCGCGGCATTCTTGCAAACGAGTACGAGATCGCCGACGTCACTGAGTCCATCGCAATTGATGTGCAGATTCCATTTGTTGCGAAAGCGCTCATTCCGCCTCGCAAAAAATTTTCACTCCGCGAAGCGCTCAAACAATCACCGCTCGATGTGTACTGGCTACACATTGATCGCAACGAAGCCACCGACAGTTTTCCAGTTGAGGTATTTCAATTCAAAAATCTCGAATGCTTGTGGTTCACAGGAAACTTTGGTAACAAACGAGTTCCGCTGCCGGTTGAAATTTTCGCGTTAACGCACTTACACACGTTATCGCTGCAATGGGCACGCTTCACCGTCGGCGAGCTCTCAAGTGAGATCAAAAACCTGCGCTCGCTCGAAACGCTTTGGCTCACCGGTAACCAGATTACGCGACTGCCCGAGGAGATGTGCGAATTGCGCAAACTCTCCTCGCTCGACATCTCTGGAAACCAGTTGCAATCGCTTCCCGCCTGCATCGGTGATCTACCGGTGCTGAAACGGCTCGACGCCCGCTATAACCGGTTTGAGTCACTGCCGAGCTCGCTCACCAATATTCCGACGGTTGAAATCGAGTGGCGCTATCGCGCGCTCTACAAAGACACGACGTACAAGAGTGCGTACCCAGCAGCGAATCGCCCATCTGATCTTGATCTCGCATCAGACTTCGAGCGCTTCGCACAAACAAAAGCGCTCGTACAAAGCTTAAGCACAAATGCTGCGTTGATTGATATTTTCATGAGCTACAGCAGGCGAGCAATCTACGCGGTGCCCGATGGAAAAATGAAGAGAGTTTCTCTTGGCGCAAGTAAAGTGGGTGGTGCGCCGCATCTGCCACAGGATCTCGCGCATCCCTGTGATCGCAATCGCAGACTGCTTACCTTCATGGCGCAGATCAATCTCTCCGAAATCGCGTCGCTGCAAGCGTGGTTGCCGCGGACCGGGATGCTTTACTTTTTTTTGAGTGATGAGCAAACGGGCGAGCGCTGTTCGGTGCTCCATGTCGACGCAACCGCCTCATCACTGCGTGAATACGTCTACGATGCAAAAACTAAATGGGTCAACAGTGATCGAGACGCGTACGCTGAAGACGTTGAACCGAGTGTCACCACTGAATCATTGCTCGCGTTTTCAGTCGGAGTATCTATTCCATCGCCGCGGCTAGCCATTGGCGATACCTTGCCACATCTTGTGTGGGAGGGTCCGAACTTCACTCGTGAGGGCCATCGAGAATTTGTTGCGTTCGACACAGCGCTCACTGACCTCGAAGACAAGCTGATACGAAAGGGCCTTCGTCCGAACCAACGCTCGCATCTGCTAAACGGTTTTGTTGCGCATGAGAACGACCCACGCAATCAGGCGGCCGACGCGGGTGGCGGGCGTGCTCACGAGTGGATTGCCTTGTTAACGCTAGATAGCGTTGGCGACATCAACATCGGCGACGCAGGCGCAATGACATTTTGCGTCCACCAAAACGATCTGGCGGCTGCGGATTTTTCTAGAGTGATTTGCTGCATTAGTAGTTAAAGCACGTGAATCTCAGCGCCAATTCTTCTTCGCCCGCGTTGCAATTCTCTTGAAACTCACCACAGTGTTTTCGTTCTGCGTCGCTTAGCTGATGCGAGTTGATCAATCTGCGTCAATAGAGC
Source organism: Betaproteobacteria bacterium (assembly GCA_013298695.1). Lineage (GTDB taxonomy): Bacteria > Pseudomonadota > Gammaproteobacteria > Burkholderiales > Casimicrobiaceae > Casimicrobium. The sequence continues at coordinate 24,056 of JAAFIS010000012.1, read as the reverse complement.
GACGCACGCATGTTCACTCAATCGCCACCCACCACTCGTTGCGGCGATTCCATGGCAATGTAAATGGGTCGTTGTAAAACGCCATCGTGTATTCGCCTTTCGTTTTGAGTCCGCGCTGTTTCACAAAAGATTCGAGCTGCGTGCGATGCTCGCTGAGGTTTGATTGCGTTGAAAAGCCATCGAACACAATCGCCACGCGCTTCACGGGCTCGCTGACGCGAAACTTGATTCGCGCATCGTTGGGCTTCGGTAGCGTTTCCAGCGTGTATTTGCTAGGCATCATGAACGCGACGCGCCAAAGCGCTTCACCGCTCACGGCAACCGCTTCTTGCGTAACCGGTGCAGTCATCGCGATTTTCTCGCCAACACTTGCTGAAGCCTCCGGCACTTGGGTCACGGGGGCGGTCATCGCAATTTTGGTTTGACCCTGATTGCCGCCGAAGATGTAGCCCGCAAGGATGCGAAAGGCTTGGTTTGCGGCGGAGCTTCGTTCACCACCCACCTCAACTTCGGCGAGCAAGGCCGGCTCGTAATCGCGCAACTCGATCTTGCCGATCGTTTCGATGACGCGATGTTTGGGCTCTTCAATGGCCATGGCAGCAGTTGAAACGGCAAGGAAAAGGGATAGAAACAGAAGGCGGAACATAGCAATTCACCAAAAAACACATCGTAGCTTTATATCTGCCACTTCACTGTTTCACCAGATGATTTCCCCGAGTGAGGCGTCCGGCGCTAATCAGCAACTTCTAGCTTCCTCGTGAGATATGCGCCCTCGCGCCCCGGCACTGCAGCACGATACGCGGCGAGCGGCATGAAGATCGTGCAATCGTCGCACGGCGAGAGAACTTCAAAATCGCCGTCATAGCCGATGATTTCATCGCGCGCGAAGACTTCCATGCCCTGCAACGGTCGAACCCAACGCAGGTTGGGTGTTCGGATCACGTGTGTGCTGATGAGTTCGAAGCGCTGCGGTGGTACGGGCGCTTCCGCGAAAGCGTCGTCGCCGGTTAAACGCACGCTCAATTCAGCCGTGCTTTCAGCGCTCAACACCCCCATATGTCGCAAGAACGCGAGCGACACTTGCGTCGCCACGGCGCCTGCGCGCTTTGAAAAATGTTGACCGCATTCCACGACCACCGCGCCGCCCGCGCCTGGCGCGAAGGTCTGTGGTGAATGGACACCCCGCGTGCGTGTGGGACTGAATGGCCCGTATTCAATCAACGGCGTACCGGTTTGCATCCCGCCGGGCATCACGAGTTGCACCGCAGGAAAACCGACGCCATCGGCCAAAGCCATGCTCGCGCGACTACCCGCGCCTGCTGAGTAAACGAAAAACGGCGGCACCGGTTGCGTCGTCGAATGAATATCGAGCAGCGCATGCGCGTTATCGAAGAGCGATCGCATCTCGCGCGCACGATCAAGCTCGGGGCTTTTCACATCGCTCGCCAACTCCGCGTCGGACCAAATACGATTCAAGTTGTGAACCAACTGGCGGCTATCAAACGGCGCACTGATATCGAAGCTTTCGTACGCCGCAACGTTCGCGAAACTCAAGCTCAAACTGCCGCACTCAGGTCGCACTCCCGCATCAAGCAACGCACACACCGCCACCATCCCGCAAAACTCATTGCCATGCGTCAGCGCATTGATCGCCACTCGCGGCCCCGGCACGCCGCTATCGAAGAAGAACGAATATGGGATGCCGGTGTTGCCTTCACGGTACGACGATAAATCACGAGGCAAAACATCGAAAGCGATTTCGGGCGGGAGGGGCTCGGTTTGGCGAGTAGGAGTTTGAGTGGATTGCATAGGCTGAATTTAGCTCAAACTTCGACACGGAGTTGAATCTTCGTAGGCTGGGTTGAGGCACGAAACCCAGCATCACACGTCACTCGATCAATGCATTCTGCACATCAACGCTCGCCGCCCAATCGAGAGAATAAACACCTTTCTCAACCCATTGTGCAAACGACGAATGCGGCCAATCCGACGGTCTCGCGCAATGCCCGTGTTTTACTGGGTTGTAGTGGGTGTAATCAATATGCTTCGCGTAATCGTCATCATCGCGAATCAAGTGTTCCCAATATCGCCGTTGCCAAATGCCGCGCTCTCCCTTGCGCTCGCGACTCGGTGAGACGGATTCCGTGCGTGCAACACGTCGCGAGAACCGCGATTTGATCAGTCGCCATCGTGTTGAGAAATCGCTATCGCCTGGAGGTAGCTGCCAAACGGTGTGCAGATATTCAGGGAGTACAACAATCGCATCCAGCTCAAAAGGATGATCCGAAAGCGTTTCACGAAACGCCTCCCTGAGCGCATCAATTTCACGAATCAATAAATCGTTGCCTCGACGAACCGCGAGATTGACCGTGAAGAAATAACAACCGCCGTCAAGACGAAGTCGTTTGTACGTTCGCATCGCGCGATGATATTGCAGCGCCGTCGGAGTTGAGTCGAAAAGGTTAAGCCGGGTTGCTGGAGGTAGGCTCGTTCAGGAGGTGTAGGCTGGTTGGTAAACCCAGCATTGCGGAGCCTTGGCAGCAGCAGATGCCGGGTTTCGTGCCTCAACCCAGCCTACGGGCTTCAGAGGACCAGTTAGGTATCAGTCGTCACCTCGTCCCACGGCAACGCACAGTAGCCGATAACCCAATTGATCCCATGGTGGCGCTCTTGAATAATGCCGATGTGCACATCGGGGCACGCGCGACCGTTGATTGATGCGTCGCGAGCCTGCCAGTGAAGATACAGAATTTCATCTGCCATGTCCCACAGTACGTCATCCGGCCTCCTGCGAGCCGATGCAATGAAATGCTTTGCCGACACGTCCGCATATGGAGGCATGAACGATTGGAAGGATGCCGGATCGCAAGCATCCGAAGCTGATGGGATAACCGGCACCAGATGAGAGCCCAAAGTAAAAGCAGCAGAGCCTCGCTCCGCCACGAGGCGTTAATTACTTGCCTCTCCGAGGACGACGCTGAAGCCACGAACTCCAATTCGGCGGGCGATAGCTCTGCCCAGAGGTCTTCAGCCTTTAGCCAAACAAGCAATCTCTCTCGATCAGCACCGAGCGCTATTGAAACGACAGAAAACAGTGCGAGTGCGCGCCGCGCAACGGCGTGAGCATCACGAATCTCGTCTTCAGGTACGTCGCCAAAGTCATCCGCTTCCATTTGACGCCTAACGTTTGAGCTGAGCGGACACCACCGGGTTGGCGCTTTGGCCGCGAGGCGGACGATAACCTGAGAAGCCTCGCGGCCCAAGTGCCAACCCGGTGGAGGTCCGCTCGAGCGAAGGGTTAGGCGTCATCGTCACGGTGCAACCCTGCGACGAACTCGGTAAACGTATTTGCCAGGACTTGTATGTTTCCCGCGCCCTCAACTGAACCGTCCCATTCTTCGTCTGGCTCATTCTCGTGATCCCAAAAGAATATCTGCCCGTTGGACTTGCCCCGTATTGCAATACAGATGGCGTTACCGAACGGGTCATCCATGATCCACAGAAGGTCGTCCGGAATTCGGCCCTCGTAGCGGCTTTGCGCCCGTAGCAAGGAGAAGTGACCTTCCTGTCGGAAGCCGCCGACGTGGTGGACACCGGCGTCGGCCTTCTCGCCCGTTGGCGTTGGGCCCGTGAACCATAGATCGCCGCCGACATAACCACCGTTGCAAGCGACAAGAAATGCGCGGTAGTCCTCGGGCAGGCGGCAACCCAACTTCTGCTCAAAAGCTAGCAACTCGGACTCGGACGCTGGAGCCAGCTTCTTTTCTATCGCTTGAAGGAACAGGTCCGGTGCCATGACGCCTAACGTGCTTTATACAACGCTCGCAACTATAACTTTTTAAAAGTGCAAAAGAGGATTTGCTGCAATCCTGCTTTAACTCAACTGCAACGGGCTCATCGACTGATCTAGTGGACATGCGTACCGTTGAACAGACGAGCGCGGTGATGAGCGAACAGACAAGCTCACGGCTCTTCTCTTACCGCCTATTCTTCCCCACCCACCCCGCAATCCGCTCCACGCCCTTCACAATATTTTCATTCTGCGTGGCGTAGCTGAAGCGGATGTGTTGTCCGTCGCCGGGGACGCGGTGGCCGAAGTGGATGTCGGCGAGGACGGCGACGCCTGCTTCGTAGAGCAATTTGCGGCGCAAATCTTCGCTGTCGTTCAAGCCCGTCATCTTGCAGAGTTCGGTGACGTTCGGCCACGCGTAGAACGCGCCGCCGCTGGCTTGGCAGTTGATGCCGGGGACTTCGTTTAAGAGCTTCACGATCAGGTTGCGACGCTCCAAAAATTTCGCGCGCATCATTTCGGCGTCGTGTTGCGGGCCGCTCACCGCGGCGACGGCGGCCCACTGCGAGATGTGGCTTGCGCAACTGTCAGTATTGGTGACCCATTTGGTGAACGCGGGGGCGAGTGCTTTGTTGGCGGTGAAGCCGATGCGCCAGCCGGTCATCGCCCAGGTTTTCGATGCACCGTCGCTGATGATGCAGCGCTCTTGCATGTCGGGGAGGCTCGCGAGCGATGAGAAGCTGCCTTCGAACGTGAGCCGTGAATAAATTTCATCGCAGAACACCCAAATCTGCGGATGCTTGCGAAGGATCGCAGCGATGTCTTCAAGGTTTTGTTTGTTAAGAATGCCGCCGGTTGGGTTCTGCGGCGAATTCAAAATGAGGAGCTTCGTCTTCGGCGTGATCTTCGCTTCAAGCTCATTCGGATCGAAGGCAAAGTTGCGCGCTTCACGCAAATAGAGCGGCACAGGCACCGCGCCATTGATCGTGATCTGCGATTCGTAAATCGGAAAACCGGGCACCGGATAAATCACTTCATCGCCCGCGCCGTAATCGGTGGTCGAGAGGATTGTGTACGCGATGAACGGCTTCGCGCCGGAGCCAACGACGACGTCTTCCGGCTCGATTTCAATCCCGCGCATATCGCCCATGTATTGCGCAGCGGCTTGGCGAAGCTCCATGATGCCCGCGCTGGGGGTGTAGCCATGTTTGCCCAAACGAATCGCCTCGTGCCCCGCTTCTTGCACATGCATCGGCGCTGGGAAATCGGGCTGACCGATACAGAAGCTCGTGATGTCGTAGCCCTCAGCAATTAGTTTGTTGACTTCCGCAAGGACGACGAAGGCGTTTTCTGTGCCGAGCGATTGGGCACGTTTGGACAGTGATGGAGTCATGGCGTTGGGCGGGCTCAAGGGGTAAGAATGACGAGCTTGATGTTAGCGAGCCACGTTTACGAATCGCTCAATCGGGTTCGTTAACGCCGCTGCTGAAAAAACGTCGCCGCCTGACGGATCTGCATATCGCGTTTGATAACAACTTTTTAACAATTAGTCCAATTCAATTGGGCTATAGCGCTGTTTTACTATGTCTTCGCTATACGTGATTATTAAGTCACCAGCCCAAATAAATAGGTGTTTTACTGGCAAAGTAGAAAACAAAAAGCCACCCAAAGGTGGCTTTGCGGAGCATGAAAAATTCGTTCTAAAACGACCAGCGAACACCGACATTTAACGAATCGGGTTCGTCGTAGGTTTTCAAGCTGGTGCCGAAGCGAGTGCCGCGCGAGAGCTCGAATTTCAGACCAATATTCGGCGAAAAATCGTAGCGCACGCCAACGCCGTACGAAAGCGCGGTGCGCTCAGGTTGGCCAGGAATAAAGCTGACCTCGCCGGGTTTCGCGTCAGTTCGGCCGACGCCCACTTTGCCGTAAACAGAAAGATAGTTTCTGTAATTAAACGCGGACACCACGTCAACGTTCACATTGCTTGTTGGCGCAGGCAGCGTCCAGCGTGCGGCGTCGAAGCGAATCCCGACGCCGTCGCTCGGCGCGCCGCCAAAATTGAGCGTTGACGCGCCGGACGAGGTGTTGAGGGCAGCACCTAGGGTGAGCCCGGAATTAAACTGGTAGCCGCCAAACGCAGTTGCCGCGTTTGGAATTGGGTTGCTGGATTCAGCGGGTCGCGAAAACTCCAGCGCTTGTCCGAGCTTGAGCCCTGGTGCGGCGAAGGTCCAAGCGCCCGCAGCGGCGCTGTTGGCCTGCGGGACGAGCCGCAACCCAGTGAAAAAACCGCTGTCTTGGGAAAAAGCTGAGCCGCTGAAAAGCGATGCCGCCGAGAGCGCGCACGCAAGTACCCAGTCGCGCTGAGTGCGAGCGCTGCGGGTTTTGGTGTGCGATGACGTGAACATAAAACGATGTTGCGCTTTCGGGGTTTCGATGTCAAATAAAAATCGCGCAGGACGCCAGAAAATCCAAAAAATCAGGGTCGAAATGTTGCCGATTTGCTGCGTTGCAATGCCGCAACACTTAAACAACGGCGACGCAATTTCGCGTCTAGATAGCCCTCGCGTTTTGCCGGATAAAGTCCGAAATTGCCGCGATATCGGTGAGACTAAAGCGACGCCCCTTAGGTTCCAGCAGCCCGCTGGGAAGCGGGTCGTCAGAAGCAATCGCCTGAATGTGCGCGTCGGTTGGGAATAACAGTGGTTTGCCGACTTCCGCGCGCCAGATTTCAAGCTTGGGAATGGGCGCACGCTTGAATCCCTCAATCAATACGAGATCACAGGGCGAAAGTTGCGCAACCGCTTCCTGCCAGCTTAGCTCTTGATCCCCGCGTAGCTCGCGCATTAACGCAAAACGCCGGGCGCTGGTCACCAAAACCTCGTTTGCGCCAGCCTGCCGGTGACGATACGAATCTTTCCCTGGAACGTCGACATCAAATTCGTGATGCGCGTGTTTGATCAGGGAGACACGATGTCCGCCCGCCGAGATGTGCGCAACGATTTGTTCGATAAGCGTTGTTTTGCCCGAACCCGACCAGCCGGCAAACCCGAAAACTTTTTGTGTCACGGCGCGCCGATCTATCGATGTTTAAATTGCGGCGCGCGTTTTTCGACGAACGCTTTCATGCCTTCCTTCTGATCCTCGAGCGCGAAAGTGCCGTGAAATTCGCGGCGTTCAAATTGCAGGCCTTGCGCGAGTGTGGTTTCAAAGGCGGCGTTAATGGTCTCTTTGACTTTGAGCACCGCCGGCAACGAGTAGCTTGCAATTTTTCCTGCGGTGGCGAGGACGTCCTCCATGAGTTTGTCGGCCGGAACAACTCGCGCAACCAAACCTGCGACTTCTGCTTCCTGCGCCGTGAAGAAGCGACCCGTTAAACACCATTCCATGGCCTTGGCTTTGCCGACTGCGCGCGGTAGGCGCTGCGTGCCGCCCATACCAGGAATCGTTCCAATCGTGATTTCGGGTTGACCAAATTTCGCGTTGTCGGCGGCGATGATGATGTCGCACATCATCGCGAATTCACAACCGCCGCCGAGCGCATAGCCAGAAACTGCAGCGATGAGCGGCTTGCGCACGCTGCGCGCCGCTTCCCAATATTTAGTGATGTAGTTTTGGTTGTAGACGTCGCCATAAGTGAACTCGGCCATCGCGGCGATGTCGGCGCCAGCAGCGAATGCTTTTTCGTTGCCTGTGACCACAATCACATGCACTTCAGGATCGGCATCGAGCGAGTGCAGTACGCCTTCGAGCTCTTTGCACAAAGCATCGTTGAGCGCATTCATCACTTTAGGGCGATTGAAACGTATCAGTGCCACCTTCGCAGGTTGCGTGAGTTTTTCGACGGTGACAAGAGCTTCAGACATGGATGGCAACATTGAATTTTGAGTAGTGATTATGCGATTCGCGCGGCCGATTCAACGCCGCTTTTTGTCTCGCGCTGTTGTTCGACGTGCGGCGCAAACGCCTGCAGGCGCTCGGCGCCTCCGTTGAGTCCGCCTTCGAGCATGCCGACGACGGTTTCAGCAAATTGTGGGTAGCTTATCGGACCGCCGGGACGCAGCCAGGTGAAAGTCCAGTTGATCATTCCGAACACACACATCGTGAGCACTTTTGCACGGCTGGCATCGGTGTTGTAAGTCCGAGCTATCAAGTCAGCGAAGCGCTGCACCACGATGCGCTCAAGATTGAGCACAGTCTCTCGCTCGGTGTCCGGCAAAAACTTCACATCATTGAGCAACACAATGTGGCGAGTTCGCGAGTGCTCATATTCACGAACGAATCGGCGCACGGTTTCGGCGAGCGCATCGCGCACGTCCAAATTAAGCGGCGAGACACTTTCGACCAGCTCGCGTAGCTTCTCCATGTACGTGGTAAGCATGTCAAACAACATCGCGTCTTTCGACGGATAGTAGTGATAGAGCAGGCTTTTCGACACGCCACAGCGCCGCGCAATTTCTGCCATCGTGGCGCTGGGATAGCCGAGCTCAGCAAAGGCATCGGCTGCGATGTTCAGCATCGTCTCGCGTTGCAGCGCGTGTTCGGCGGATATTCCTCGTGGCATGCTGTGATTGTAGGTTTGGCGACGCCGTAGTTTGCTGGCAACGCCTAGCGCGCGTCGTACGAGATTCGTACACGATCACTAACGGGGTGCGCTTGACAAGTGAGCACGAAGCCGCGGTTGACTTCGTGTTGTTCAAGCGTGTAGTTCGCATCCATTTTGACTTCACCTTCAAGCACCCGCGCGCGGCAAGTGCAGCAAACACCGGCCTTACAAGCAAACGGCGCATCAATACTCGCACCGAGCGACGCTTCAAGAATGGATTGGCCCACGAACGGAACGCGCAGCTCACGAGCGATACCGTCGGCGATGACTTCGACGACTGCGCAGGCTGCGGCAGTCTCGGGCGCGCTCGATGGGGTTGATCGGGACGTTGAGTTTGCAGTGGTGCGTCGTTGCGTTTCGGTAACGCCAAATAGTTCGCGATGAATCGTGGACGCAGTCACTCCAGATTCCTTCAATGCCGCAACAACGTCTGTCGCCATCGAATCAGGCCCACAAATGTAAGCTCTATTTGTTTGGGCGATGGTCGTGTTTTTATTAATTATCGAAAGTATCTTTTTCCGATCTATACGCCCAATAAAGTCGGCGATATCAGACGGTTCTTGAGACAAAACGTTCATCACTTGAAAGCGCGCCAAAAAGCGATCTCGCAGATCGGCGATGTCCTCCTTGAACATGATGTCGCGAACGCGTCGATTGCCATAGATGAGCGTTGCGTGGAGATTGGGGGAGCTTGCGAGCGCCGTGTGCAAAATGGAAAGTATTGGCGTGATTCCGCTGCCCGCAGCGACGCAAGTCATGTGACGAACCTCGTTCGCATCATCGGCTGCAAAACAAAATTTTCCATCGGGCGGCATGACATCAATGGCGTCCCCCACTTTCAACACGCTATTTGCATAGCTTGAAAATCGACCGTCGGCAACCCGCTTGATGGCGACGCGCCACTCGCCCGATTGCGGCGCGGAACACAACGAATAAGATCGCTGCAAACGCTCACCGTTGACCGCCGCGCGCAGGTTGACATATTGACCCGCGCGGTACGAAAAAATCTCCCGTAGCGCGAGCGGAACATCAAACGCAATCGACACGCAATCCGCGGTTTCGCGGCGGACGTCAGCAATCGTGAGCGGATAAAAATGTTTGCTCATGCGCGATAACCCGCAAGCTGCTTTCGCGTTTGGTGAACCCAGAGCCGTGCTACTTTCCGCCTACAAACAATCACCACGATGCACCAGGATGTTCGCGTGCTAACGACTGCATTTCTGCAAGCAACCGTTGGCGAGGCGTGCGGTCGAGTAGGACTACGTTCGAAAGTTCGTCGTTCGAGATTTCCTTGAGTGTTGCCTCGCGAAAAACCGAATTAACCGTAGTTAGCCAATCACGTACCAGCGCATCCCTATCAACATGGTCGAGCGTTGTTGCTACGAGCTCGGGCAGGTAATGGGCGAGCGTTTCAAGTGCGCGCTCAATGCGTTGCCGCGATTCGGAAGTGCCGTCACCAAAGCGAATCGTCCAGTCGGTAGCGTGGCGAAGTTGCGCGCGGCTGGCCTTGATGGCTTCGCGGGCGAACGCAGCGAGGGGCAAGTCTTCAGAAGACGCAAGTTGCGACCAAACAGGCACTATCCACGCAGAAAGAAACAGAGAGCGCGAAATGGTCTGCGCGTAATCGCCGTTAGCCACCTCAGCGAGCGCTACGTTCTGGAACTCATCTGCATCGCGAAAATACGCGAGATCATCTTCGGTGGTGCCGTCGCCCAGGCGAGCGGCATGCAGCGAGTATAAAAATCGCGCCTGACCGAGCACATCAAGCGCGGTGTTAGTAAGGGCGATGTCTTCCTCTAGCTGCGGGCCGTGGCCACACCATTCGCTCAAACGATGCCCCCACAGCAGGCAGGTGTCTGCCAGCTGAAGCAGCGTTCCCATACGCACAGCTACGCTGCCGACCGAACCCTGCGCAATCATTACATGTGCCCGATTTCATTTGGGATGTCGTAGAACGTCGGATGGCGGTAAATTTTGTTGGCCATCGGGTCAAAGTTATCGGCCTTTAGTTGCGGATCGCTTGCGGTAATCGCGCCCGATGGAACAACCCAAATCGAGACACCTTCTTGCCGTCGCGTATACACATCTCGGGCCAAAGTGATCGCGTGCGCAGCATCACTCGCATGCAAACTGCCAACATGTTTGTGATCGAGCCCTTGCTTTGAACGCACGAACACTTCAAACAGGGGCCAGTCGTGGACCGGTGGCGATTCTGGTGGCGCGCTAGCGTTCATGCCGCGACCGGGTCGTGCGTTGTAACTGGAGCTTTGGCAGCGACCGCCGCGAGCGCGCGTTCGGCGCGTTTCGTCGCGTGTGCACTCGCCGCTTCACGCACCCAGCGCCCGTTTTCGAACGCACTGACTCGATCCTGCATTCGCGATTCATTGCACGGGCCTTCGCCGTTCACCACTTTCCAAAATTCATCCCAATCAATCGAACCAAAATCATAGTGACCGCGCTCAGCATTCCACACCAGGGCAGGATCAGGAATCGTGAGCCCGAGGAACTCGGCTTGAGCAACCGTCACGTCAACAAACTTCTGCCGCAATTCATCGTTGCTCAGGCGTTTGATGCCGTACTCAGCCGCTTGCCCGGAATGGGTCGAGTCCGAGTCGTGGGGACCAAACATCATCAGCGTTGGCCACCACCAGCGGTTAAGCGATTCTTGCGCCATCGCCTTTTGCGCCGCAGCGCCTTTGCAGAGTGCGTGCACGATGTCGAAACCTTGGCGCTGATGAAACGATTCCTCTTTACAAATTCGAATCATCGCGCGCGCGTAAGGGCCATAACTGCATCGACAAAGTGGCACTTGATTCATGATCGCCGCGCCGTCGACCAGCCAACCAATAATCCCGATGTCAGCCCACGTCTTCGTCTCGTAATTGAAGATGCTGGAATACTTTGCTTTTCCCGAATGCAGCGCGTCAACCAACTCGTCTCGGGTCACGCCTAGCGTTTCCGCAGCCGAGTAAAGATAGAGACCGTGGCCACCTTCATCCTGAACCTTCGCTAGCAAGATTTCCTTGCGTTTTAACGACGGCGCGCGCGTAATCCAGCCGCCTTCGGGCAGCATCCCGACGACTTCGGAATGCGCGTGCTGAGAGATTTGTCGCACCAGCGTTTTCTTATACGCGTCAGGCATCCAATCCTGCGGCTCGATTTTCTCGTCGCGTCGGATGCGTGCGAGAAATGCGTCTTCTCGAGAATCCGAGTTTGCGCGCTCAACCTTCGCGTTTGTTTGGGTATCAAAGCTTTGGGTATACATCGTTGACCAGGCGGTGCCGAAGAGAGAAAGACCAACGAAATAGTATTCCCGACCGACCGGTCAGTCAATAGGTTTATCCATGCCCTACCCACGCACGTCGGATACGACGAATCGACACTAGGCGCGCGCGCTGTACGCATGTAATATCCAAGCGAGGAAGTGCACGCGAACTCCTACATTAGACGCAAACAAATGCGCCTGCGAACACACGCGTGTAATTGGTGTCGAGCGGCAACTGCTGCCGTTACGAGGGAGTGGTCGGTTGGTGTCGAGAATATCTCAGCTCACAAAAATTCCGTTCGGTGCGAACGAGCCGCTGCTGCAGCGCGCTCTCGCCGCTGGCGGCATTGGATTATGGGACTATCTCCCCGCAAATGGCTTCATCGATCTCTATCACAACGTTATGGCGTTTCAGCGGCTTGGGCCGGGCCGCTATTACGGGCCGATCTCCGATTTCATTGAATTTGTCGTAGCGGAAGACCGCCCACGACTGGAGCGGCTCGTCGCGCAGTGCGAAGCGGGTGTCGAAAGCGTTGAACTTGAGTTCCGCGTCACCACAAGTAACGCGCACGTCGTCTGGCTCTCCTGCCGAGGTGATCGCGCGACGCTTGATGACGGTCGCGTTCGCTATGTGGGAACACTCGCTGACTTCACCGACCGCGCCGAACGAGAAATACGATCGCTGCAGTATCACGAATGTCTTTTCGCATTGGCTCGCGACCCACGCGTGGTGGCGACCGAGAGTTTCGCAACATCCGCGCGCGCAATTCTTGAGCAAGCGGCATCACAGCTCGAAGTAACGCGCACCAGCTTATGGCAATTTGTTGATGCAGAAACCAATCGTCTGCGCTGCAAGTTTCTGTTCGACAAACGTGATCCGAACCGCGGCACCGGTAACGTCGAACTCACCAACGAAAAGTTTCCCATTTATCTGGAAGCCATTCGGATGCGTCGAGCGCTTGCCGTCGAGAACGCGGAAGTTGACGAAGTGCTTGCCGAGTTTCGTCCTGACTACGTGCAGCAAACGGGCATCCGCGCGTTACTCGACGTACCCGTTTTCGTTCGTGGCGCGTTGTGGGGCGTAGTTTGCTTCGAAGATTGCCAGAAGTCTCGCCCGTGGCACGCCGATGAGCAAACGTTCGCGTCATCAACGGTTGACTTACTGACACTGAGCCTAGAAGTGGCACAGCGCACAAATACTGAGCGCGAACTCAATGCAACACGCGAGCGCCATCGCGCGTTCATTCAAGCCTCGCCCGATCCAATTTGGTGTGTTGACATCGACCCGCCAATTGACGTCCACACGTCGCCCGTTGAACAAGCCGATGCACTGAAATCCAACGCTCGATTGACCGACGCAAATCCCGCCTTCATGCGCGACTATGCGCTCTCCGATGAACGCATTATTGGCCGAGCGCTGGCCGATGCAATGCCAGAGCTTTTCAAAGGCAGCTCACTGCGTGATTGGATTGAACGCGGCTATCGTTTGGTTGAGCGCGAACTGGTGCAACGAGGACGCGGCGAGGCACCCGCTAACTGGCTATCGCTTTCGCTCTTCGGCGTCGTCGAAGACGGAAAACTCGTTCGAATGTGGGGCGCACGGCGCAACATCACCGATAAAAAGCGCTACCAGTCTTTGCTCGAACACTTGGCCTATCGCGACCCACTCACTGGCTTGCTTAACCGCCAGCGTATGGTTGCCGAGATTTCAGACGTATGCTCAACGCGCATGCGCGACGCCGAACCAATTCCGGCAACGCTTCTGCTAATTGATCTCAATTTATTCAAGGACATTAACGACACCTTGGGACACGCGGCGGGCGACGAAGTGTTGCGGCAAATGCGCGGACGGCTTGAGCTGGCCATCAAGGATACAAACGCGGTCGCGGCGCGGCTCGGCGGTGATGAGTTCTCGATTTTTTCTCGCGACATCGGCACCGCTGAATCCGCGATGCAGTTATGCGAAGGCTTGATCGAAGCGATGCGCGAACCGTTTGTGATCGCCGGTGGCAAGTTCCATCTATCAGCAAGTATCGGCGCCGCTATTTTCCCCACGCATGGAACGAGCTTCTCTGATCTTTCACGTGCTGCTGATGAGGCGATGTACCACGCCAAGAACACCGGCGGCGGTGCGCGCTTGTTTAGTCGCGCGACAGTTGTGTTTGAAAAAAAGAAATTGGGATTGCTCGCACGCCTTCCAGCGGCGATTGAATCCGGCGAACTCACGCTTGAATTTCAGCCGCTCATTAACGTGACGACGCGAAAACCGGTGCGCATGGAGGCGCTAGTCCGCTGGAATCATCCAGAGTACGGTCGCCTTGAGGCCAAAGACTTCGTCCACAAAGCCGAGATGTCGGATTCGATCCGTCAGCTTACGAGGTGGGTGATTGACAACGCCACTCGCGCCGGTCGCGCCTGGCAGACAATCGCACCTGGCGTTGGTGTTTCGATCAATATTTCACCGCGCCTACTGGGCGATTCAACGATCGTTGCGCACTTGCAAAGCGCGGTGGCACAAAGCGGCATCCCAACGCGATTGGTTGATCTTGAAATCACCGAAACCTCACTCATTCACAATCAAGATCGCGCCGCGCAGGTTCTCACAGATTGCCGCAATCTCGGGTTTTCGATTGTGATTGATGATTACGGCGTCGGTTTTTGTTCGTTGTCGTATCTGCGGCGGTTGCCTCTTCGTGGCTTAAAGATTGATCACTCATTCGTGCACCGGATGGGTAAAAACGCCGAGGACGCGATCATCGTTCAATCGACGATCGCGTTGGCACACAATCTTGGGCTTACCGTCGTGGCCGAAGGCGTTGAAGATAACGGCTCGCTACTGCAATTGCAAAACTACGGCTGTGATTTCGCGCAGGGATACGGCATATCGATGCCGATGCCGGAAGCCATTGCGCGCGAGTGGTTGAGCGAGCGTTTTGGATCACCGGCACCGCTGCGCGCTGTTAGCTGATCCGCGCTTCACAACCGTGCGGCGCGAACCTCACGCAGTCTTTCAAGCCGCGGGTTCGGCGCTAAACTGCGGCTCTTAATTCCGAGTTTAAAGTCGCCATGCAATTCGAAACGCTTTTGTTTGACGTGACCGACGGCATCGCGCGCATCACGCTCAATCGCCCCGATCGACTCAACGCATTCACCGCGCAAATGCATATCGAGCTTCGCGCTGCGCTCGCTCAGGTACAGACGGGCGGCGCACGAGTATTGGTCATCACCGGCGCCGGCAAAGGCTTCTGTGCGGGACAAGATTTGAACGACCGCGCGGTGGCGCCGGGCCAGTCCGTTGATTTGGGCGAATCAGTAGCAACAAACTACGCGCCGCTGGTGAAAACGCTTCGCGCGTTACCGCTGCCCATCATTGCAGCTGTAAACGGCGTCGCAGCGGGTGCGGGCTGCAACTTTGCATTGGCTTGCGATCTCGTCATCGCAAAGCAAAGTGCGAGTTTCTTACAACCGTTTTGCAAGCTCGGGCTGATTCCCGACACCGGCGGCTCTTACTTTTTGCCTCGCTTAGTTGGCACGCAGCGCGCGATGGGACTGGCGCTGCTCGGAGATAAGCTAGCCGCGAATCAAGCGGCTGCGATGGGTTTGATCTGGGCGTCAGTTGACGACGCAGCGTTTGATGAGCACGTTGCGCAAATTGCTACACAGCTTGCGAACGGCCCAACGCTCGGGTATGCGCGAACCAAACAAGCGATCTACGCGAGCGCCGGACACTCATTGGAAGCTCAACTTGCACTTGAAGGCGAGCTGATGCGCGAGTGCGGTTTTTCAGCGGACTATCGCGAAGGCGTTTCGGCGTTCAAAGAAAAACGCACGCCAAAGTTTGTAGGGCGCTAGAGTCAACCCGCTCAGTAACGGCGGGCTACGTGGATGGAGCTTAAACGCAGAATTCACGGTTAACTTCATCGCGTAACGCCCGATTTAATTGGGCGACACGCAAAATTTAGTCGATTCTCGTTAAAATAGATTTCTAGCGTTTTTGCCCGCATCAATTGGGCGTACGCTACTAAAGTTAAATCAGCGATTATCGCGTTGAGCGATCAGAACGGGGAATCGCCACCGAACTTTGGTGCACTCGAACGAACGGGTGAAATCGCCCCAGTGTTCATGTAGTTCTCACTGGCTGCGTAATTCTCGAAACGAGTGTGTTCGCCTCGGAAGGTCAGGTTCACCGTGCCAATCGGGCCGTTACGCTGTTTGCCGATGATGATTTCAGCGACACCTTTTGCCGGGGAATCTTGGTTATAAACCTCATCGCGATAGATGAAGAAGATCACGTCGGCATCTTGCTCAATCGCACCGGATTCACGCAAATCACTCATCACTGGGCGCTTATTCGGGCGTTGTTCTAGCGAGCGGTTTAACTGTGAGAGCGCAATCACCGGCACTTGTAATTCCTTGGCGAGTGATTTCAGCGAACGCGAGATTTCAGAGACTTCGGTCGCACGATTTTCGCCACTGCTGGTGCTGCTCATCAGCTGAATGTAGTCCACGATGATGAGCCCGAGTCCGCCGACTTGCCGCGCAAGCCGACGCGCGCGCGCGCGCAGCTCATACGGATTTAAGCCCGCAGTTTCATCGATGTACATCGGCGAGCTATCAAGCTGTGAGAGCGCGTCGGTGAATTTATTCCAATCGGTATCGGTCAGCCGGCCGGTGCGCAACACGTGTTGGTCGAGCTTGCCGACCGAGCCAATCAAACGCATCGCAAGCTGCAGCGCACCCATCTCCATCGAGAACACGGCAACTGGTTGCTTCAGTCGCAGCGCAACGTGTTCGCCAATGTTGAGTGAGAAGGCCGTTTTACCCATCGATGGGCGACCGGCCACGATCACAAGATCACCGCGTTGAAGCCCTGCAGTCATGCGGTCGAGATCGGTGTAGCCCGTCGCGATGCCGGTCACGTCGCTCGGGTTGTCTCGGCGATAAAGCTCTTCTACGCGGTCAATCGCTTGCGCGGTTAAATCGGAGAGTGATACGAAGTTTTGTTTCGAGCGATCACCGGATTCGGCGATTTCGAAAATCTTTCCTTCGGCTTCGTCGAGCAATTGTTCGCTTGATTTGCCCATCGGGTTGATCGCGGCTTCAGCGATGTCAGTTGCAACACCTGCAAGCCTGCGCATTACCGAACGATCGCGCACGATCTCAGCATAGCGGCGCACGTTCGCAGCCGTCGGAACGGCATTTGCAATCGCGCCGATATAGGCCAATCCACCGACGTATTCAAGCTTGCCGATCGCGCGCAAACTCTCCGAGAGCGTTACCGCATCAGCGGGGCTATTTGACGCGGCGAGCCGGTTGATGTGTTCATAGACAAGCCGATGCCCTTCGTTGTAAAAATCCTCCGCTTTGAGAACGTCTGCAACTTTATCAATTGCGTTGTTGTCAAGAATCAACGCGCCGAGCACCGATTGCTCCGCCTCAATCGAATGGGGAGGAGTGCGTAGTTGTTGGATTTCGGTATCAAGTGCCATAGTGTCATTCTATCGGCGCACCGGAGGTCGGATCGACTGTTGCGATCGGTTAGGCTTGTTGCGCTGTTGACATCAATCGCTGCGATTTCAAATGCGGCTCGCCGCTCACGAGAATGATTTCGGCCAAACCGACTAGCGCGCTGCTTTCGTCGTAAATACGAAATTGCGGAGCAACTTCAGCGCTCGCGTTTACCGCGACAAGTTTTCCGTTCCTAAGATCGATGCTTTGTTGCGCGTCAAGATCGATGCGCGGCAGGTCTTGAATTAACGAATCGGCGGGCAACAACCACGCACGACGTTCATCGGGCGATGCGCTCATCCAATCGTCAAGCGTTCGGGTTTGTGAGAGATCGAAACCGCCTGTGGTTGTTCGGCGCAGCGCTGCGAGGTGCGCAAACGTGCCCAGTGCTTCCCCGATGTCGATCGCGAGCGAGCGAATGTAGGTGCCCTTGCTGCAGGTGACTTCAAGATCGAGTTCGCGTGTTTCTGGGCGATGGGCGACCAATGAAAGTTTATGAATGGTTACACTTCGCGCGGCGAGCTCGACGACTTTACCTTCACGGGCAAGCGCATAAGCCGGGCGACCATCAATCTTGAGCGCTGAGAACTTGGGTGGCGTTTGTTGAATGGTGCCGAGGAATTTCTGTAGCGCTAAGTTAATTTCTCCGAGGGAAAAATCGGCGCGTCCGCGCGCGATAACCTCACCTTCGCGATCACCGCTCTCAGTGGCCTCTCCGAGCTTGACCGTTGCCAAATAGCCTTTGTCGGCGTCGAGCATGCGTTGGGCGAATTTGGTCGCTTCGCCCAAGCAAATGGGGAGCAGTCCAGTCGCCAGCGGATCAAGTGTTCCGGTGTGTCCAACCCGGATAACGCCTTCGGGCTTATACACCCGTTTAATGCGGGCGACGACGCCGAATGATGTGAGATCGAGTGGCTTGTCGATCAGCGCGACGCCGCTTATCAATTGGGCGATACCTCAGAAAGTTAGTTGCTTACTTCGCGGATTCGGCAGCAGAGCTTGCGTCGCCACTCGTGACGCCGTCGCCTGTCTCCTGAGTCACGTCATCGGATGCTTCTTTGATCACGCGACGATCATCGTTGCGCGCGGCGTCGATGAGCGCAGACAAACGAGTGCCCTCTTCAAATGTTCGGTCGTAAGCAAACCGCAATGATGGCGCTTTAAAAATTGAAAGCCGCTCTGCAATGCCGTGTCGCAAGAAACCATTCACACTGAAAAAACCAGCGTCGGCTTCTTTTTCGCCGTCAAATCCACGCGGATGAACATACAACACCTTCGCGTGCGAGAGATCGGGGGTGACTTCCACCTGGGTAATCGTCACGCCCTTGACGCGCGGATCTCGCACCTCGAGTGAAAGCATCTGAGCCAGTTCGCGCTGAATTTGCTCAGAGATTTTTAACGCGCGAGGAGAGAATCCTTGTTTCATCGTAATTTACCGGCGCGTTCGTGGTCCGCGCGAGGAGAAAAGCCTTGTTTCATATTAGCGAGTCCGCGTGTTCGTAATCAGCGCGCGAGGAAAGAAGCCTTGTTTCATATTGGCGAGTCTGCGCGTTGGTAATTCGCGCGGAAGAGAACCCTTGTTTCGTACGGCGGAGTAGGCGCGGGCTTGACCGCGCTTTTTCTCCTCAATAGAGCGCGGTCAAGCCCGCGCCTAGGCTCTTAAAGCGTTCTCTGAACTTCAACGATTTCATAGACCTCGAGTCGATCAAGTTCCTGAATATCGTTGTAGTTTTTGAGCGATAAACCGCATTCGAAGTTTTCTTTGACTTCGCGCACGTCGTCTTTGAAGCGCTTGAGCGAATCAAGTTCACCCGTCCAGATGACAGTGTTGTCGCGAAGCAAACGCACCATGGCGTTGCGCTTGACCACACCTTCGAGCACATAGCAACCGGCAATCGCGCCGACCTTGGAAATACGGAAAACCTGACGAATCTCGACGAGACCCAAGGTGTTTTCTTTCTTCTCTGGTGCGAGTAATCCGCCGAGTGCGTTTTTCACGTCATCAACAGCTTCATAAATGATGTCGTAGTAACGGATCTGGACGTCCTGCGATTCTGCAGCTTTGCGCGCCGCAGCGTCAGCACGAACGTTGAAGCCAATGATCACTGCTTTTGACGCAACCGCAAGGTTTACGTCACTCTCAGTGATCGCGCCCACCGCGCTATGCACCACTTGCACACGCACTTCATCAGTAGTGAGCTTCGCGAGCGCGTGCGATAGGCCTTCGTACGAGCCTTGAACGTCGGCTTTGATGATGAGCGGCAACGATTTCGCCGCTGCTTCGCCCATGTTTGCAAACGCGTTTTCGAGCTTAGCCGCTTGCTGCTTCGCGAGCTTCACGTCACGGAATTTGCCCTGACGGAACAATGCGATTTCGCGAGCCTTGCGTTCGTCGCCGAGCACGATGAAATCCTCACCTGCGCCGGGTACGTCGGATAGCCCTTGAATTTCAACAGGAATCGACGGCCCAGCGTCGGTAACGTTTTTGCCATCTTCATCGTTGAGCGCGCGAACACGCCCGAACACCGAGCCCGCGAGCACCATATCGCCGCGCTTTAACGTGCCACTGGTGACGATGACCGTCGCCACCGCGCCGCGGCCTTTGTCGAGACGCGCTTCGATCACCACGCCGCGTGCAGGCGCGTTCACCGGGGATTGCAGCTCAAGCACTTCAGATTGCAACAGTATCGAGTCAAGAAGTTGATCGATACCTGCGCCCGTAAGTGCGGAGACGGGCACGAAGATCGCGTCGCCGCCGTACTCTTCGGGCACGACGCCTTCAGCCACCAATTCTTGCTTCACACGATCCGGATTGCTGCCTGGCTTGTCAATCTTATTGATCGCAACGATAAGCGGAACCTTCGCGGCTTTCGCATGTGCGATCGCTTCCTTCGTTTGCGGCATAACACCGTCATCAGCGGCGACCACCAGAACAACAACGTCGGTAACCTTTGCGCCTCGTGCACGCATCGCGGTGAACGCTTCGTGGCCCGGCGTATCGAGGAAGGTGATAATGCCTTTGCTGGTTTCAACATGGTACGCACCAATGTGCTGCGTAATCCCACCCGCTTCGCCACTTGCGACGCGTGCAGAGCGAATTTTGTCGAGCAGCGACGTTTTGCCGTGATCGACGTGGCCCATGATGGTGACCACGGGTGGCCGTGCTTCAAGCTTGACGTCAGATTGATCGTCAATAGCCTCAGTGAGCGCCGCGTCGGGATCGTCGTCTTTGGCTGCAATCGCGACACGCCCCATTTCTTGAACCAAAATCATCGCCGTATCGCGGTCAAGGACTTGGTTGATGGTGACCATCTGACCCATCTTCATCATCGATTTAATGAGCTCAGCCGCTTTGATGGCCATCTTGTGCGCCAACTCAGCAACGGTGATCGTCTCAGGAACGATGATCTCTTTTGGCGTTGCATCCGGCTGATCTGCCTGTTCGGTGCGTTCGCTGCGATTGCCACCGCCGCGACGTCCTGCGGATTTGCCGCCTTTGCCGCCGGCTTTCCAACCGCTGCCGCTGTCTGCGTCAGGGGCAGCGTCGCGAGTTTTCATGACCTTCTTGCGAGCGGCGTCTTCTTGCCAAGCCGCAGCCTTCTTCTCGCCCGGCTTCGCCGCTGGTTTCGCCGCCACACCGTCCTTGCCGGTTTTAACACCAGGCTTTGCTGGGCGGTGCAGCGTGGTGTCCGCTGGCTTCGGCTTCGGCGTCAGATCAACGCGCTCACCAATGCGCGGACGCGGTGCAGACAACGCTGCTTCTGATTTCGCCTCTGGTGTTGCCGGAGGCGCTGAAGCCGCTGGCTTGGCTGTTGCCGCTGAAGCCGTTGCCGCCACAACTTTGCCTTCTGGCGCGATCGCTTGCACTGGCGGTGATACCGCTTGCACTTCGCTCGGTTCTGCGACAGGTGCACTGTCGGCGACCGCAGTCAACGGCGGCGCGCTGTCGAGCGCGACTACCGGGGGCTTCGACTTACCGCGGTCTGCCTTTTCCCGAGCCGCCGCCTCTTGTGCTTCGCGCAACGCGGTAGCGCGTGCGTCCTCCGCTGCGCGTGCGGCGACTTCTTGCTCACTGAGAACTGGCTTGATTTCCGCTGGCGCGTCTTGAACCGGTACAACTTCAGCGGCCGGTGGCGCAGTTTCGGCTGCACGCGTCACCAAGACTCGCTTTTTGCGAACCTCAACCTGAACAGTCCGCGATTTACCTGTCGCGTCAGCAGTGCGCAGTTCGGTTGTTGACTTGCGCGTCAGCGTAATGCGTTTGCCTGCGCTTTCGTCGGCGGCGCCATGCTGCTTGCGAAGATACTCAAGTAGCTTGGTTTTGTCTGCAGCCGAGAGCGCCGCGTCCTCAGTTTTCTCGGCAACGCCTGCCGCAGCGAGCTGCTTAAGCAGCGCAGGAACGGTGAGCTTTAACTCGGCTGCAAATTCGGAAACGGTAGTTTTGGTAATGCTCAAGCGTGCCTCTCATTTCATTCGCTCTTCGCGAACCAAGACTCGCGTGCGCGAGCGATAAGCTGTGTGGCGGTCTTCGTGTCCGCCCTGCTCATCAATTGTTTTTCATCGTCAGTAAGATCGGCGAACCCGCCGTCGATCAACGCTCTCGCGCGGTCTTCGCTGAACACCTTAATCGCGCAAAGCTCGTCAGCGGCTAAGTCGCCGAGCGCGTCTCGCGTCGTGATGCCAAATTTTGAAAGCTTCATCAACAACTCGGTGTCGACGCCTTCCAACGACTTTAGGTCGTCGTCAGCGTTTTCGAGAACTTCTTCTTTTGCAATTTCGTCGGTCAGCGCAGCGTTGCGCGCTCGGGTTCGCAATTCGTTGACCGTGTCGTCATCGAACGCCTCAATTGCCTGTAGTTCAGGCAGGGGCACGTAGGCGACCTCTTCAACCGTTGAAAACCCCTCATCCACGAGGATTTGAGCCACTTCTTCATCAACGTCGAGTTTCAGCATAAACGCGGTCCGCGTCCTGATGGTTTCGGCCTCAGACTTGTTAGCTGATTGCTCTTCGCTCATTAAATTGAGTTGCCAGCCAGTGAGCTCCGTGGCGAGGCGAACGTTTTGGCCGCCTTTGCCGAT
Source organism: Betaproteobacteria bacterium (assembly GCA_013298695.1). Taxonomy (GTDB): domain Bacteria; phylum Pseudomonadota; class Gammaproteobacteria; order Burkholderiales; family Casimicrobiaceae; genus Casimicrobium. Next base: position 1,812 of record JAAFIS010000012.1, on the reverse strand, counting down.
CGCGAGCGCGAGATTGTCTTCATTAACAACGACATCCATGGAATGATTTTCTTCATCCACTACGATGCTTGTGATTTGCGCGGGTGCAAGTGCATTGATCACGAATTGCGCCGTCTCATCCGCCCACAAAATAATATCGATGCGCTCGCCTGCGAGTTCATTGGTTACCGCGTTCACCCGTGATCCGCGCATGCCGATACAGGTTCCCTGCGGATCAAGTCGTGGATCATTTGATTTAACGGCGATCTTCGCGCGCAATCCTGGATCGCGAGCAACAGCCTTAACCTCAATCACGCCTTCTTCGATTTCAGGGACTTCAAGTTCGAACAACGCCGAGACGAACTGCGGCGCGGTGCGACTCAGGATCAGCTGCGGTCCGCGCGCTTGGCGATCAATCCGAAGCACGAATGCTCGAATGCGGTCGCCAACGCGGAAATTTTCGCGGGGGATCAACTGGTCTCGTGGAATCACGCCCTCAACGCGTCCGGATTCGACGATGATGGAGCCTCGATCAATTCGGCGAACAGTGCCATTGATGAGCTTGTCGTTGCGCTCAAGAAACTCTTCGAGCACCTGTTCGCGCTCTGCGTCTCGCACGCGTTGGAGAATGACTTGCTTGGCCGCCTGCGCACCGATCCGCCCAAACGGGATAGGCTCGAGTGGCTCTTCGAGATACTCGTCCATCTGCTTCGTCGTGTCGAACTCGTGCGCCTCGCGAAGCATCATCTGATTGTCGGGATCCTCAAAGATTTCCTCGGGAACGATGTGCCAACGGCGGAACGATTTGTAATCGCCAGTTTCGCGGTCAATTTCCACGCGCGCCTCGATACGCTCTTTGTGTAAACGCTTTGTAGCGGACGCGAGCGCCTGTTCGAGCGCTTGGAAAATGATTTCCTTCGACACGTTTTTCTCGCGCGCCAACGCGTCTGCCAATACGAGGATCTCTCGATTCATCTGTTTCTCCAACTAAATCTGTGCGACTACGCGAGCGCGAGCCACATTTGCATAGGGGATGACGTGCTCACCATCCTCGTTTCGAATACGTACTTCCTGCGCAGTCGCGCCTAACAACTCGCCGTTTAATTTGCGCTCACCTTGATACGCGGGTTCGAGCGTAAGCTTGACTTGTTCGCCGGCAAATCGCGCAAAGTGGTTTAGCTTGGTGAGTGCGCGATCAATCCCTGGCGAAGAAACCTCTAGGTAGTCATATGCGACATTTTTCGCCTCGAACTCGTCTAGTAAAAGCTCTGTAACACGCGAACAGTCGTCCACAGAAATCAGATCGACGCCCGACTTACTTTCCGGCCGATCAATAAACACGCGCCAAAGATTACGCGCACGCACGAACTCGGCTTCGATTAGCTCGTAGCCGTGTTGAAGTATTAAGTTCTCAATCAGTGCGGGAACGTTCACGAATCTCGATAATGATGCGAATCAAATAGACAAAAAAAAATGGGCCAATGCCCATTTCCAATCGGATATCAAACGGCGTCAACTGTATAAGTCGACGTACGTCTGGGAAGTGGTGGCCAAGGGCGGAATCGAACCACCGACACGCGGATTTTCAATCCGCTGCTCTACCAACTGAGCTACTTGGCCTATGTCGCAATTGTAGCTTTTGCACGCGATAGTTTCAAAACCATCTTCGCCCAAACGCGTAAAAAAAAGCCTCCAGTTCGGAGGCTTTTTCTTTGAATAATTTAGTTTGACTCTGACCTACTTTCGCGAGCTATAAGGCTGACTATCATTGGCGCTGAGTGGTTTCACGGTCCTGTTCGGGATGGGAAGGGGTGGGGCCCACTAGCTATGGGG
>JAAFIS010000011.1 GCA_013298695.1 Betaproteobacteria bacterium | reverse complement strand
GGATGATCAAGTGGCAGCGTCGAAATCCACCTCTTTCCAAGTGGCGTTGACAAACTCGCCCTTGCGTACCAACGTAAGCATGACGAAGCGCAGCGCCAGTCGCAAGGTAGCTGCTGTTGCGGTTGTGTCCAGCGCCGCTAGGAATCGGCGAATTTCTGCGGGAGTTAACGCCCGGTCTCTGGCCTTGAACGTCGCAATGTCGCTAGGTCGGATCGCTTCCGCTGGATTCTTCACGGTGAGCGATTTATCTTTGGCGATGGCAAAGCGGTACACCAGTAGAACGATTTCGCGCACCTGCACAGCAGGCGCAGCAGCACCTTTCTCGCGGATGCTTTCGCAGTGCGTCATCAGTTGAGGGGCGCTGATTTCGTCCAGTTTGAGCTTGCCAAACGGCCCTTGGAGGTAGCGCCGATAAACGGAACGACGCATGGCCAACGTTGAATCGGCCAACCTAGCGCCGTTGTTGGGGTCGGCTTTGTCTGCAAAGTATTTCTCTGCCCAACCGCCGAATGTCAGGGCTTCAGCCGCTTCTTGCCGCTTTTCAACTTTGGTGCGTGACGGCGACTCGCCACGTTCGACGCATCTGCGAGCCACCGCCAGCAGCGACCTTGCTTCGGCTAGTGACACCGTCATGCCGAAATCCAGCGCGTCGGGATCACGCGGATTCTTCGCGCCAGCGGCATCGTCGTAACGGCCAATGGTGAGCGTTTCGCGTCGGCTATTGAGTCGGTAGTCGTAGCGGAACGACTTGGTGCCCGTCGTTGAGATGGTCACGTACAAACCATCGCGGTCAGCGACTTTGAACGATTTTTCTTTGGGGCGCAGTTTGCGCAGTTCGGTATCTGTGAGCATGGCGGGTTTCCTTTGAGAACTTTACCGTCAAAGGGCATGACGGTAAAGAAACGCAACGCCTTAGACACTCACATTTTTACCGTCAAGGATACCGTCAAAAATCTTAGCTTTGGCTGAATCCTGAAGGATGGCTCAGGATGCTTAACGTTTTGATTTTCATTGGAAAAATGCAAATTTCAAGACGTTGCTGAACGTCTTGAAATCACTGTACATTATTCCCACTCGATAGTCGCTGGAGGTTTTCCCGAAATATCGTACACGACGCGATTGAATCCTCGCACTTCGTTGATGATGCGATTAGAGACTTTCGCGAGCAGCGAGTGTGGCAGTTCGGCCCAGTGCGCGGTCATGAAATCGGTGGTTTGCACTGCGCGCAGCGCGACGACGTTTTCGTAGGTGCGGCCGTCACCCATAACACCGACGCTTTTTACCGGGAGGAAAACCGCGAAGGCTTGGGCCGTGTTGTCGTACCAGGTTTGTGGTGTGGTGTCATTTCCCTCACCCGCCCTTCGGGCACCCTCTCCCGCAGGGAGAGGGAGTTGCACTGGCGTGTTGCGCAATTCTTCAATGAAGATCGCGTCTGCGCGACGCAGTAAATCGGCGGCGTGTTGCGTGACTTCACCGAGGATGCGCACGCCAAGGCCGGGACCTGGGAATGGGTGGCGGTAGACCATTTCGCGCGGTAGACCGAGCGCGACGCCGAGTTCGCGGACTTCGTCTTTGAAGAGTTCTCGTAGGGGTTCGAGGAGTTTGAGGTTGAGCGTTTCGGGCAGGCCGCCAACGTTGTGATGGCTCTTGATGGTGTTTGCTTTTTTTGTTTTTGCGCCGGCACTTTCGATCACGTCGGGATAAATCGTGCCTTGCGCGAGCCATTTTGCGGCGGGCAGCTTTTTCGCTTCCGCTTGAAACACTTCCACGAATTCACGGCCGATAATTTTGCGCTTTTGTTCGGGATCGGTAACACTTTTTAAGTGCCCCATGAATTGATCGGTGGCATCGACGCGAATGACTTTCACGCCCAAATTTTCGGCAAACATTTTCATCACCATGTCGCCTTCGTTCAAGCGCAACAAACCATGGTCTACGAAGACACAAGTGAGTTGTTTCCCGATGGCGCGATGGATGAGCGCGGCTGCGACGCTGGAGTCAACACCGCCGGAGAGCCCTAGAATGACTTCATCACTGCCGACTTGCTCGCGGATTTTCGTGATCGCTGTATCGATGTAGTTCGGCATCGTCCATGTTGGTTCGGCTTTACAAATGTCGCGCACAAATCGCGTGAGCATCTCTTTGCCCTTTTTTGTGTGCGTGACTTCGGGATGAAACTGCACAGCGTAGAAACCGCGTGCTTCGTCAGCGATGCCCGCAATCGGGCAATTGCTCGTCGAGGCCATGAGCTTAAATCCCGGTGGCATTTCAGTGACTTTGTCGCCGTGACTCATCCACACATGCAAAAGACCGTGGCCGTCCGCGTTAGTCGCGTCTTGAAGGCCCTCAAAGAGCTTCGTGTGATTGTGTGCGCGAAGTTCAGCATGGCCAAACTCACGATGCTCGCTTGCTTCAACGCTGCCGCCCAATTGCACGGTCATCGTGAACATCCCGTAGCAAATGCCCAGCACGGGCACGCCTTGCGTGAACACGGCTGCGGGCGCGCGCAACTCATGCGCCTCATAAGTGCTCGCGTGTGAGCCTGAAAGAATGATGCCTTCCGGTTTGTAGTCGCGGATGAAATCGTCGGATACATCGTTCGGATGCAATTCGCAATACACACCCATTTCGCGGACCCGTCGCGCGATGAGCTGTGTAACCTGTGAGCCGAAATCAAGAATGAGGATGCCGCGTGACATAGCGCTAGTTTTCTACGGATGGGTTGAGTGAAGTAGAAAGGGCCCGCTCGGGCCCTTTTTGTAATTCGTTCGCGTTACTTTTTACTGGCGGGATCGGCTTTCGCTGGCGCCTTCGGTGCTGCGGGAGCCGCCTGCTTCGGTGGATCCGGAAGCTTCAGATTTTCTTTCTTAAGCGCCGCATCCATCTTCGCATCGACTTCAGTCGCAAGCGAGTCGGCCCAGCGCATTGCAGTCTGGAACGTCTCAGAATTGACTTTGGCTTGGAGCCCAAGCATCTTCTTTCCGACTGGCCCTTGATAGAACTTCAACAGTTCGCTGATCTCAGCAGCGGTAAATGCGTTGTGATAGACGAGCGAGACTTGCTCGATCAATCCGCCCGCGGCGTCGACCTTCGCGTCGAGCGTCGTTTTCATGGCGTCGCGCATCGCCACAAAACCTTTGTCGGGAAACTTGGGGTCGAGTTGGCGCACACCACCGACCATGCTCTGCACGGTGTTGGTCGCGATCTGGTCAGGAATGGCGCGCACACCGGTGAGCTCAAGTAAGGCCTTGATTTCGGTACGCTTCGCCGGAGTAAGTTCGCCTGCACCCTGAGCGATGGCCGCATTACTGGTAAACGTAAGTGCGAGCGCGGTGGCGTAAATTGCAAATTGTTTCATGGGGTGAACTTTTTCTAAAGAGCGCAAGCGCGCGGTTACTCGACGTGATAGTTCGGCGCTTCTTTGGTAATCGTCACGTCGTGTACGTGAGATTCGCGGATGCCTGCGGAAGTAATCTCCATAAATTCAGCGCGGGTGCGCATTTCATCAAGCGTCGCACAACCGCAATAGTGCATTGACGCGCGCAATCCGCCCTCCATTTGGAAGATCACGTTACTGACGCTGCCTTTAAACGGGACCTGCGCTTCAACACCTTCGGGAACAAGTTTCGCGGTGTTTGGATTGTTAGGTGCACTATCTTGGAAATATCGATCTGCGCTGCCCTGTTGCATCGCGCCAAGGCTCCCCATTCCGCGGAAGCTCTTATAGCTGCGACCTTGGTAGAGCACGATTTCACCGGGCGCTTCCTCGGTGCCGGCAAACATGCTGCCAAGCATGACGCTATGAGCGCCGGCCGCGATTGCTTTGGCAATATCACCTGAGAAACGAATGCCGCCATCCGCAATTAGCGGCACACCAGAACCAGCCAGCCCCTTCGCAACGTCTGCAATCGCAGTAATTTGCGGCACGCCGACGCCCGTTACGATACGTGTCGTGCATATCGCACCTGGACCGATACCCACTTTGACCGCGTCGGCGCCTGCATCAGCGAGCGCGATTGCAGCTTCGCTAGTCGCGATATTTCCCGCGATCACTTGGGCGACGGGGTAATTGTTCTTGATCCAACGCACACGGTCGATAACGCCCTTTGAATGCCCGTGCGCCGTGTCGACGACCAAGAAGTCAACCCCGGCCGCCACCAGCGCAGCAACGCGCTCTTCAGTGCCATCGGCCACACCGACCGCTGCCCCCACTCGCAATCGCCCAAGCTCGTCTTTACATGCTTGCGGGTGCTCAGTGGTCTTGAGAATGTCTTTGACCGTAATCAAGCCGCGCAACTCGAACTGATCGTTAACAACGATCACCCGCTCAAGGCGATGTTTGTGCATCAGCGCTTTGGCGCTTTCAATACTTGCACCTTCGGGCACCGTGACCAATTTCGCCGCTGGCGTCATGATCGCTGAAACCGGTTGATCGAGTTTCGTTTCGAAGCGAAGATCGCGATTGGTAACGATTCCCACGAGGCGCGCGCCATCCAACACGGGAAAGCCAGAAATCTTGTGCTCGCGAGTCAGCGCCAGCACGGCGCGGACAGTATCCGTCGGTTTGACTGTGATCGGATCTTTCAACACGCCGGACTCGTAGCGCTTCACGCGCGACACTTCTAGGGCTTGCTGTTTCGCAGACAGGTTTTTGTGAATCACACCGATCCCGCCCGCCTGCGCCATCGCGATCGCGAGGCGGGACTCAGTCACAGTGTCCATTGCGGCGGACACCAACGGGAGGTTCAAGCGGATATTTCGCGTCAGTGGTGAGTCGAGAACCACATCACGGGGGAGGACACTAGACTGTCCGGGGACGAGCAGAACGTCGTCGAAGGTGAGCGCTTTGGCGCGTACGCGCATTTTCTATCCTCACAAAAACCGCATTATACGCGGCTGAACCGGGGCAACATTCAGCCGGCGCGCGCTCGCGCCACTACTTAGGTGCGGCTCCGCTCGCAGCGTCATCTTTCTTGACGACGCTGGCACCCTTTTTCAGCTCAACCTTGATCGAGTCTTTGAGCGACGTGAGGTACGCGTTCGTGACGTCGCTGCCCGCTTGGCCGGAAATTCGCTGCGCAACCGACTTCAGTTTCTCTGCATTTGCAGCCTCAGGCTCAATCGCTCGCAGCACCCGAACAACACTGTAACCGCCTGCGTCGGTAGGTGCGCCCACGTAGGCAACACCTTTACTAACGTCAGCGGCAAACAGTTGCTTTAGCAAGCTCGCGTTCACACCGCCCACATTCGATTGCCGAGTAATTTTTGATGCAGCACCAAAAGCTAGCGACGCGTCATTCGCACCGTTCGACACCGCTTTCACTTTTTCGACGCCCTCTTTTGCCGCCAACTCGGAGGCAGCACGACGCTGGAGCATCGTTGTAATCTGTGCTTTCACTTCGTCAAACGGCCGCACAGCAGAAGGCTTATGTTCGAGCACGCGAGCGGAAATTAAACTGTTGTCGCCGAGGTCGATGGACTCGGTGTTGCGCTTTGCGGAGATGTTGGCGGGCAAAAACACGGTTTGCGCAAACTTTTGGTTGCCCGACGCTATCGCCTGAGCTTGAGTGCGCGTCAGCCAGTCGGACTTCACGACTTTTAACTTCAACTCTTCGGCGATTTTGGTGAACGAGTCACCCTCTTCATAGACGCGGTTCTGGAACTTCTCCGCACTTTCTGTGAAGCTCTTCGATGCGCGAGCGTTGCGAACATCAGATTCGATTTGCGCTTTCACCTCATCGAACGGGCGCACGCGTTCAGGCTTAATTTCGCTCAAGCGAATAATATGCACGCCGAAATCGGTTTCGATCGGTCCGCGCACTTCGCCAGCCTTCATCGAGAACATCGCATCATCGAAGGGTTTCACCATTACGCCGCGAGCGTTGAAACCTAAGTCGCCGCCCTGCACTGCGGAGCCCGGATCTTTTGATTCCGTCTTTGCAAGGTCTGCAAACTTGCTAGCGTCGTTGCCAGCCTGTTTAATTAGCGCTTCAGCTTTGGCTTTAGCCGCTGCCAAAGCGTCGGGTTTAGCTACGCCTTTTTCATCTTTAGCGACCTCAAGCAAAATATGGCTTGCGCGCCGCTCTTCTGGGGCAGAGAACTCTTTAGCTCGTTTGTCATATTCCGCCTTGAGCTCCGCTGGGGTCAGCGTGATTGACCGCGCAATTTCGGCTTGGCTTAGCTTCAAATATTCAATCTTGACTTGCTCTGGCGCGCGATACGCATCCGGGTTTTTGTCGTATTCCTCGCGCACGGTGGCCTCTGCAACCGTGACTTTCGAAAGATACGCCTCAGGCGAGAGGGTCGCCACTTGAACCTCGCGCGCCTCTTCGGTAATGCGTTGAAACGCGCCGGCCTGTGCGTTACCAATGAACCCAGCTTTGCTGATGACGTCTTGCATCGGCTGCATCGCGAGATCTGTACGCAGGCGCTGTTCGAACATCAGCGGCGATTGTCCCGCGCCTTTGAGCGCTTCTTTATAACGGTCTTCAGAGAACCGACCGTTGTCCTGAAACGCAGGAATTTCAAGAATCACGCGCTTTAGTTCAGCGTCAGGGGCGGTGAGCGCAAGCTTTGAGGCTCGCTCAGATAGCAAACGCTGGTTGATCACGCTGTCTAACACCTGTTGGCGCACTTCGGGATTGTCAAACATAGCTGGATCGAAATTGCGACCCATGATGTTTCGCATCTGATCTTGTTGCGAACGCAACGCGTTCTCAAATTCAGCTTGAGAAATTGGCTTTCCACCCACCGTCGCGACATCGAGCTCGTTGCCGATGTTGCGAACGTATGAATCGACACCCACGAATGCAAACGGCAAAATCATCAACGCGAGGATGATTTGAACCATGCGCTTGTTCTTGTAAACAAAATCATACATATCGGCTACCTGGCCTTTCGCTGACCACTACGGACTCGTTACGACGCGGGGAGTTGCGCCTTGCATAAGAAAAAGGCGAACCGAAGTTCGCCTTTTTCAGAAATGTTGGCGGAGTGGACGGGGCTCGAACCCGCGACCCCCGGCGTGACAGGCCGGTATTCTAACCAACTGAACTACCACTCCGCGGCAGCGTTACGCCGTAAGGCGCAGTCGCTTTGGTGGGTGCTGAGGGGATCGAACCCCCGACATTCGCCTTGTAAGGGCGACGCTCTACCAGCTGAGCTAAGCACCCGAATCTGGCGATGTCACTCGCCCGACTAGGTTTTTCATCTGATTTGTATTGTACAAAAAACACAACAACTCACCAGGCGAAGCCCGCTAGTTTATCTCATCTCGTAAACCTTTGCCAGCGCGGAATTTTGGAACCTTAGCGGCTTTGATTTTGATCGCTTGTCCGGTGCGTGGATTGCGACCGGTACGTGCCGTACGTTTTCCAACGTAGAAGCTACCGAATCCAACGATCGAAACTGGATCACCTTTTTTAAGTGCCGCAGTGATTGCGCGAAGCGTTGCGTCGAGTGCGCGCCCCGCCGATGCTTTTGAACAATCGGAAGCCTTTGCGATGCTTTCGATGAGTTCTGCTTTATTCATTCTTACTGTCCCCTTTCGCCATTCATTGACTTAAGAAAAAACGTAGACCCGGCACAAGCCAAAAATCTTCAAGGGCGCGAGTCTACTACGAATCCCCCACAGTCGCGTTTGCACGCGGGTTTGCGCGATGTGGGCATAACCAAAAAACTAGTGTTTCACAACCGCGTCCGCTGCCTTCGCGGTGTCGTTCGCGGCTGAAGATTGAACGGCGACCTCATCGTCTGACAATGCCACGGGCTCGCGCTCGAGCGCCCTAACCAACACCTCTTCGATCCACTTCACGGGGACGATTTCGAGAACGTTTTTCACGTTTTCAGGAATCTCCGCGAGATCTTTTACGTTCGCATCAGGGATCAACACAGTGGTGAGCCCGCCACGATGCGCCGCGAGGAGTTTTTCTTTTAGACCACCGATCGGAAGCACTTCTCCGCGCAACGTGATCTCGCCGGTCATACCGACGTTTGAGCGCACTGCAATACCGGTCAATGCAGACACGATCGCGGTGGTGATCGCAATGCCTGCACTTGGCCCGTCTTTAGGCACTGCGCCCTCTGGGAAGTGCAAATGCAAATCGTGTTTTTCGTAGAAGTCGGGGCGAATACCGAGCCGCTTCGCGCGTGCGCGCACTACCGAGACTGCGGCGGCAACCGATTCCTGCATCACGTCACCGAGTTTGCCAGTATGACGCACGTTGCCTTTTCCGGTGAGTGCGACGGCTTCTACCGTTAACAGATCACCGCCCACTTCGGTCCAGGCGAGACCACTGACTTGTCCCACGCGGTTCGATTTTTCGGCGAGGCCAAACGTGTATTTGCGCACGCCCAGATACTCGTTGAGTGAGGCCGCATTGATGACCAGCGTTGCCGCACCCGGTGTGGTCAGCGCGCGCTTAATTGTCTTGCGACAAAGCTTCGAGATTTCTCGCTCTAGCGAACGTACACCCGCTTCACGCGTGTAGTAACGAATGATGTCGCGAATCGCGTCTTCCGCGACGTCGAGCTCTTTGTCTTTAAGACCATTATTTTTGATCTGTTTAGGCAGCAGATATTTCTGCGCGATGCTTACCTTTTCGTCTTCGGTGTAACCCGACAAACGAATAATTTCCATGCGATCTAAAAGCGGCGCAGGCAGGTTGAAACTGTTCGCCGTGGCGACAAACATCACGTCAGACAAGTCGAAATCAACTTCAACATAGTGATCGGCAAACGTGTGATTTTGTTCGGGGTCTAGCACCTCAAGCAGCGCCGACGCAGGATCACCTCGGAAATCTTGCCCCATCTTGTCGATCTCATCGAGCAGGAAGAGCGGATTGCGAACACCTACCTTCGAGAGGTTTTGCAGCACCTTCCCGGGGAGCGAACCAATGTAGGTGCGACGGTGCCCGCGAATTTCTGATTCGTCTCTAACGCCGCCGAGTGACATACGAACAAACTTGCGATTGGTCGCACGTGCAATCGATTGACCGAGCGAGGTTTTACCAACGCCAGGTGGGCCAACCAAACACAGAATCGGCGCTTTAACTTTATCGACTCGTTGCTGAACCGCTAGATATTCCGTGATGCGTTCTTTAACTTTTTCGAGGCCGAAATGATCTTCATCAAGCACTCCAATAGCGCGCTTCAAATCTTTCGACACTTTGCTCTTTTTCTTCCATGGCAAAGCGGTGAGCACGTCGAGATAGTTGCGCACGACTGTTGCCTCGGCGGACATCGGCGACATTAGCTTAAGCTTTTTAAGCTCAGCCGTTGCCTTTTCCATGGCCTCTTTGGGCATGCCCGCAGCTTTGATTTTTTTCGAGAGCTCTTCGATCTCGGCTTGGTCTTCGCCTTCGCCAAGCTCCTTTTGAATCGCTTTTACCTGCTCGTTTAAGTAGTACTCGCGCTGGCTCTTCTCCATCTGGCGTTTCACGCGACCGCGAATACGCTTTTCAACTTGAAGAATATCGATTTCCGCTTCGATCAAACCCATTAAATGTTCGATTCGTTTTGACACCGCGGAGAGCTCAAGCACTTCTTGTTTCTGCTCAAGCTTTAACGGCAAATGTGCGGCGATCGAATCAGCCAAACGCCCGCCATCGTCGATGCCATTCATCGAAGTGAGAATCTCGGCTGGAATTTTTTTGTTGAGCTTTACAAACTGATCAAAGTTCGCGAGCAACGCGCGACGTAGCGCCTCGACCTCGGCCGGACGATCGTCATCGGGAGAGATCGGCGTCGCCAGCGCGGAATAAAACTCGCCCGCGTTGACTGGGTTGATGACGTGCGCACGGTGCAGCCCTTCAACGAGCACTTTCACCGTACCGTCAGGCAGCTTAAGCATCTGCAGGACCGTGGCGACACAACCGATGTCGTGCAAATCCTCAGGTGCGGGGTCGTCCTTCGCGGCAGAACGTTGCGCCACGAGCAAAATGTGTTTGCCCGATTCCATCGCAACTTCGAGTGCTTTGATCGACTTAGGGCGCCCCACGAAGAGCGGAATCACCATGTGTGGAAACACCACGACGTCGCGCAGCGGAAGCAGTGGGTAGGTCAGTGGTTCGTCACTCATTTTTTACATCTCTCTCTCGGAGCACCCAATTTAATTGGGCGATGCCGCAGAAACCGGTTATTTTCGACAATGAATATTTATTTCACTGTTGCCCAATAAGCTTGGGCTGTGCGTCACGGAGCCGTTATAAGTAAGACTCCGTGCCGCTCCTACGCAACTTTGGCGGGATCAGCAAATATCAAGAGCGGTTTGCCTTCTTTTTCGACCATATTCTCGTCAACGACGACGCGTGAGAGATTGGGCGAAGACGGTAAGTCGTACATCGTGTCCAGCAACAATGATTCCATGATGGATCTCAATCCGCGCGCGCCAGTTTTTCGCTTAAGCGCTCGCTTCGCAATTGCAGCCAGCGCCGATTCACGAATTTCCAGATCAACACCTTCCATGCGAAACATTTTCTGATACTGCTTCACGATCGCGTTTCTCGGTGTGATGAGAATGTCGATCAACGCAGATTCATCGAGTTCATCGAGCGTTGCAATCACCGGCAAGCGTCCCACCAATTCAGGAATCAATCCGAAACGGATCAGGTCGTCCGGCTCGGTGTCGCGAATCAATTCACTGAGCGACGCGCGGTCATCGGGCGCTACGACTTGAGCGCCGAAACCAATGCCACTTTTCGCCGATCGCTGGCGAATAATGCGGCCCAAGCCTTCGAACGCTCCACCCACGATGAACAGCATGTTGGCGGTATTGACGGTGACGAATTCTTGGTTAGGGTGTTTGCGACCACCTTGAGGCGGCACCGAAGCGTTGGTGCCTTCGATCAGTTTCAACAGCGCTTGTTGGACGCCCTCACCGGAGACATCGCGGGTGATCGATGGGTTTTCACCTTTGCGCGAAATTTTGTCGATTTCGTCGATGTAGACAATGCCACGTTGCGCACGCTCAATGTCGTAATCGCACGTTTGCAATAACTTCTGGATGATGTTTTCTACGTCTTCGCCGACGTAGCCAGCTTCGGTGAGGGTGGTCGCATCAGCGATCACAAACGGCACATCCAAAAGCTTCGCCATCGTCTGTGCGAGCAACGTTTTCCCGGAGCCAGTGGGGCCGACCAACAAAATGTTGCTTTTCGCGAGCTCTACGTCGTCGTTTTTGCCCGAGGCAAGATTGGATTCGATGCGACGATAGTGGTTGTAGACGGCCACAGACAGCGTTTTTTTCGCCTTCTCTTGCCCGATCACGTAGGTATCGAGATGCGCGCGGATTTCGCGTGGCGTGGGCAACGACTTAGCACCGCTGCTCTTGCCGCCCCGATCAGCCTGCGCCTCTTCCTTGATGATGTCGTTGCACAGGTCAATGCACTCATCACAGATGAAGACCGAAGGTCCAGCGATCAACTTGCGTACTTCATGCTGGCTTTTTCCACAGAAAGAGCAATACAGCAATTTGTCGCTACTGGCTTTTTCTGCCATTTACACACCTTTCAAATCTTCGCGAGCGCTCACGGCAACTCGTGTTGAAACCAATATACAACGCTTCGCCGTGCGCTGCATGAGCGAGATTCCGAGGATAAATTGCGAATTTCGCGCTCGCGTGCAAAACACCACAGTTGAGCGGGTGTTTTGTGGGCAACTGAGCTCAATCCGTCGCCGAAGCGCGACAGTGCTGACGCTTAAAAATTAAGTCGCGCTGTCGCCACGGTTTTGGAGCACGCGATCAATCATCCCAAACGCGAGCGCTTCTTCGGCGTTCATAAAGTTGTCGCGATCTGATGCACGATCAATTTCTTCCACCGACCGTCCGGTGAACACCGCCATGTGCTCGTTGTAGCGCTTCTTGAGGCCGACGATAAAACTGGCGTGACGTTCGATGTCAGACACCTGGCCAGAGAATCCGCCCGATGGCTGATGAATCATGACAGTGGAATTGGGCAGCGCGAAACGCTTGCCTTTGGTGCCTGCGGCCAACAAAAAGGCGCCCATAGATGCTGCCATGCCGGTGCAAAGTGTGCTTACGTCTGGCTTAATGAAACGCATCGTATCGAAAATCGCCATGCCTGCAGACACCGATCCACCTGGCGAGTTGATATAGAAACTGATGTCTTTATCTGGATTCTCTGATTCCAAAAATAACAGCTGCGCGACGATCAAGTTCGCGGTTTCATCGGTAACAGGACCGACCAAAAAAATCACGCGTTCTTTGAGCAAACGCGAGTAAATATCGAACGCGCGCTCGCCGCGACCACTTTGCTCGATCACCATTGGAACGAGACCCAAACCTTGCGGTGATTGGGAATCGCTTAAGCCGGCGTAGGGTGGAATCCAGTGTGTCATGGCGTTCGCTTTCGAAAATTACTATTGCAGAGACTTGGCGATGGTACTGCGCAATTCAAGTGCCGCGCCTCTGTTTATCGATTACTGCTGCGCAGGTTGACCAATCAGCTCAGAAAACGGCGTTGGCTTATCGGTGACCTTAGCGTTCTTTAGCACAAAATCGACCACGTTTTGCTCAAGCGCGATCGCCTCAAACTCACTTAAGCGCTTAGGATCTTGGTAGTACCAAGCCACAACCTGCTCTGGCTTTTCATAGCTCTGAGCCTGCTCCATCAGCAGCGCCTTGATCTGGTCAGGCGTGGCTTGCAGCGATTGCGTGCGCACCAGTTCTCCAACGATCAAGCCCATGGCGACGCGCTCCGTGGCGGCCGGCTCAAAGGTCGACGGCGACACTTGCGCAGCATCGCCTTTTGCACCGCGCGATTGCAACTCTTGCGATGCCGATTGCGACATCCGCTGCGCTTCTGCAGCGATCAATGACGTTGGAATTTCAACGTTGGCTTGCGTCCGCAGCGACTTAAACACCTGTTCACGCACCGCTTGGAATACACGGCGCTTACGCTCAAGTTCAAGATTGCCTTTCACCTCAGCGCGCAAGTCACCTACATCACCCGAAGCAACACCGAATGCTTTCACAAATTCAGCGTTGATTTCTGGCAGCACGGGCGCAGCAACATCTTTTGCAGTCAGCGTGAATTTCGCGGTTTTTCCAGCAACATCTTTGCCGAAGTAGTCAGCCGGGAAAGTCAAATCAAAATTCTTGGTTTCGCCTTTTTTCAAACCGGTAGCAGCGGTTTCAAACTCGGGCAACATGCGGCGCTCGCCGAGCACCATCGTGAAGTCGCTCGCCGATCCACCTTGGAACTCAACGTCGTCAATCACACCTTTGAAATCAACGATCAAGCGATCGCCTTCAACGCTCGCGCTGTCTTTTGCGTCATAGCGAACGCGCTGTTTACGCAGCGTTTCAATGGTGCGATCTACGTCGGCTTCGGTAATTTCAACGACGGGACGCTCAACGGCCATCGTGCTCATGTCGCCGAAAGAGATTTCCGGAAACACTTCAAACGTTGCCACGAATTCAAACTTGGTTTGATCCGCAGGATTAGGCAGTGGCTCAACGCGCGGCGTACCGGCGACGCGAAGATTATTGGCGTCAACCACTTCGCCAAATGAACGATTAATCTCGTCGCCCAGCACTTCGCTGCGAACTTGCGGCCCGTAGGTCGAAGCGACCATTTTGAGCGGCACTTTGCCAGGGCGGAAGCCCTGCATCTTCACAGTACGCGCCAAACGCTTGATGCGATTGTCGGTTTCAGTGTTGATGCGATCAACCGGAATGGCCATCGTGAAACGGCGTTCGAGGGAGCTGACTTGTTCGATGACGGTGGACATAAGCTGATTTCCGTACTCGTCGCCTCAAAAAGCGACGCGCTCTGTAGAAAAATGGGTTGATCGACATCCACGTTGAGCGCCACCGACGGAATTGGATAACCGATGGCGTCAACGTGCATGTCAAAATTGGTGCGGATGAAGGGACTCGAACCCCCACGCCTTTCGGCGCTGGAACCTAAATCCAGTGCGTCTACCAATTCCGCCACATCCGCGAAACCCTCGATTATAGCTTTCGCTGGGCTCGAAGAGACTGGCTTACCCGCGTTCCGAAGTTTGCGTTCCACCGATGGCCGTTGATCAGCATTACGAAAATTTTCCAGTAGCCTCGTGGCTCATTCCCGCGCAGATTCGGCCATTGGTGGCGTCGCTCTATCGATTTGCCCGCGCAGCTGACGATATCGCGGATGAGGGCGATGCGTCCGCAGAAGAACGGCTATCGCAGCTATCGCCCATCGTTATTGGGCTAAACGACGTTTTCGACGGCCAATCCACAAATAACGAAATAGCTTTGTTCGCCCAATATATACGGGCGCAACAAATCGAAGGTGTGACCGAATCACCGTTCACCGCGCTCATTTCCGCTTTCCAGCAAGACGTCGTCAAAAAACGCTATGCAACACGGCAAGAGCTACTTGACTACGCCAACCGCTCCGCCAATCCTGTGGGGCGCTTGATGTTGCTTTTCTTCAGCATTCGTAGCGAAAGCTCGCAACGCGCAAGCGACGCTATTTGCACCGCGCTGCAACTCATCAACTTCTGGCAGGACGCCGCGATTGACGCCTCACGCGGTCGGATTTACGTGCCCGCAGAAGAGTTCTCGAAATACGGCGTCGACGACATTGCCTTTCCGTCGCATCCAAAACATCGCGACCTCATGCGCGCGCAATGCGAACACGCCAAAGTGATGCTGTGGAGCGGCGCGTCCTTGCTGCGTGAATTGCGCGGACGTTTTCGTTTCGAAATCGCACTCACGATCGCAGGCGGCGCGCGCATTCTCGAAAAAATTACCGCAAACGATTTTGATGTGACGAAACGACCGACGCTGCGCTGGTACGATTCGCTGCGGCTTGTGCAGCTAGCTTGGCGTGCGTTGCGAATCTCCAAGCACGCCAAAGTTCCCAAACCACTTTTAGAACTAACGTGACCCCCGACCAATATTGCGAATCGAAAGCCGCTCAATCGGGTTCGAGTTTCTATTACGCGTTTCGTTTTCTGCCACCCGAGAAACGTGCGGCGATTACCGCGTTTTATGCATTCTGTCGCGAAGCGGATGATGTCGTTGATGAAGTCACAGATCCAAATGTCGCGCGCACCAAGCTGTTGTTTTGGCGCAAAGAAATTGACGCACTCTACGCAGGCGCACCGCAGCATCCGGTGACCAAAGCATTGCAGCGACACATCGAACCAATGCGTTTGCCGCAACAAGCGTTTCACACCGTGCTCGATGGCATGCAACAAGATTTGGAGAAAACGCGCTACCTTGACTTCGCGGAGCTGCAACTTTATTGCTATCGCGCAGCGGGCGTGGTCGGAGAAGTGAGCGCGCGAATTTTCGGTATGTACATCCCTGAGAATTCGAAAACGCTTGAATACGCGCGCACGCTTGGCGAAGCGTTGCAACTCATGAATATCATTCGCGACGTTGGCGAAGACGCACGACGTGGTCGTATCTATTTGCCGAGCGAAGATCTCGTGAAATTTGACGTGCCCGCGAGCGATTTGCTGCATGCAAAAACAACCGATGCGTTCAAAGCGATGATGCAGTTTCAATACGAGCGTGCGGCGTCGACGTATGAGCGAGCGCTCGCCGTCTTGCCCGCAGACGATAAGCGCATGCAACGCCCAGGACTTGCAATGGGCGCGATTTATCGTGCGCTGTTGGAAGAGATCAGGCGCGATGGCTTTGGCGTGCTCGAACACCGTGTTTCGCTCACACCGATTCGCAAATTGTGGATTGCGTGGAAGACGGTGACGTTCACTTGAATAATGAAGACGGTAGCGTTCATTTCAACGATGGCAGCAACGTTCGCATGACCAACAACGAGCGCGCGCAAAGCCCCCCTCCCCCCGGGGGGAGGGTTGCAGTAATCGGCGCCGGCTGGGCCGGCTGTGCTGCAGCTCTTACGCTCTCGCGTTCTTCGCGAGGCGTACACGTCACCGTCTTCGAAGCCGCCAAAATCGCTGGCGGTCGTGCGAGGCGCGTCGAAAAAGATGAGTGCATTTTTGACAACGGTCAGCATCTGTTGCTCGGCGCTTACACGCGTTCACTGGCAATGATCCGTTCATTGCATGGCGAGCAATTTTGCGAGGTGATTGATCAACGACCGCTTGCGCTGGTCGCCGCACCCGGCAATGCCGAACCCATCGCGGTTCAAGCGAAAAATCTCCCTGCGCCGATTCACCTGCTTCACGCGATGATGACCGCGCGCGGACTCACGCTTGCTGACAAACTCGCGATCTGCGCATGGTGTGCAAAAACGCTCTACGGCAAGATTGACGAAGCCGCGATGTCGGCGACAACGGTCGCGCAACTGATTGCCGAACAACCGCGTCGTGCGAAACAATGGCTCTGGGAACCGCTTTGCGTCGCCGCGCTCAATACACCCGCAGAGCGCGCCACAGCCCGAGTGTTTATTGAAGTGCTGCGTCGTGCTTTCTTAGGTGACGCGCGCGCAAGTGATCTGGCGATTCCGCGCGTTGATTTGTCAGCGCTCTTACCCGATCCAGCGATGGAAGAAATCACGCAACGTGGCGGCGAAGTTCGCTTTGGGGACGCCGTAAATAGCGTTGATGAGCGCGACGGGAAGGTGATCGTTTCAACTCGTGATGGAGCGTTTGAATTCGATCAAGTCATCATCGCAACCGGGCCACAACACATAGAGCGGCTCCTTACGTCGTCGCCCGATATACGCGGGCGATACAGTAAATTATTCAATTTTTCGTATGAGCCTATTTCTACGCTCCACTACGAATTTTCTGCAGGCATTGATCCGGAGAGTTCGCCGATGCTGATGCTCGATGGCGAACCCGGACAATGGCTGTTCACGCATCGGCTCGTAAATGGTCGCCTCCGCGCCAGTCTCGTTATCAGTGCCCACCATCGTGGACGTTTAGGAGATGGCGCAGGGAAAGAATCTGCGGACGATTTGTTGCGCGATGGGCTGGAACAACTGCGCCGAAGCTTTTCATTATCAAATCCAGTCTGGCAGCAATTGATCACCGAAAAACGCGCAACGTATTCATGCACCCCGGCGCAAACCGCAGCGCTTCGCAACCTGCCGAACCGAGTCGGCAATATTCATTTCGCAGGCGATTGGTGCGTTCCGGAGTTGCCCGCGACCCTGGAGTCGGCGGTGATTGCCGGGGAGGATGCGGCAAACGCGGTGCTTCGTTTTTCAAATCATTGACCGATTGGCTCGATCCCAGCAGTTCGAGACGCACAGCGACACCGCAACCCTGAAACGTTGCTCGCGTAGAAAAAGTCAGATCCACGCAATCGTCCTGGGTCGCCCAGGCTTTCCGAGCACGATGACGGTCGATAGGTTTGCACTAGGCCCGGCGTGATAATTGACTATGGCTCACATCTTCACTTACGGCTCGCTTATGTTCCCGCTCGTCTGGCAACGAGTTGTAGCGGGCGAATACCGCTCTGCAATAGCGTCCGTTCACGGGTTCCGTCGCGTAGCGGTGCGCAACAAGGAGCACCCTGCACTAATCATTTGCAAGGGTGCGAACCCACTGCAAGGACGCGTCTACCTCGACGTGAGCGACGACGACATCGCGCGACTCGATGAATTTGAAACCAGTCGCTACGCGCGCGTGAGTGTTGTCGTCGATTGCGACGACGCTCCGGTCACCGCGTTCGCCTATCTTGCTCTAAATCTTTCTGAGCTTACCAACGACGACTGGGACGTTGCTCAATTCGAGCGCCAGGGACTTGAGCGATTTATGAGCACGTACGTCGCACAACACGCGCCGAAAACCTAGGCATTACGCGTCGTTAAGCTTTGAGAATCAGTGGCAGAGTGCGCCTGTGTAAACAGCTCGCAACTCACTAATTTTCTGACGCGGAAGTTTGCACCAGTTCTTGCGCGAGCTTGGAGACATTGCTGCTCGTTGGTGCTGTTTTGCGTTTTGCTTCGTGCGCTACTCGATCCGCGTTTGCCACCAATGAGTACGCGTCTTGCGCCGTGTCGGGATAAATCGAAACACCGATCTTCGCGGCAATGCTTCGCTGCCACGACTCAGTTGCGTCGGGGCGCGCCAGCCCTTGAATCAGTAAGCGATCACAGAGGCGAACGTCATTGAATTCATCGGTGACGCCATCGACCAGCACTAGAAATTCGTCTGCTCCGAAGCGAGCGACAAAATCATCCGGGCGAAGCACGCGCGCCAGCCGCCGCGCGGCTGCGCAAAGCACCATGTCTCCGGCCGAATAGCCATAGCGTTCGTTGATCGCGCTGAAACCCTCAAGATCAACGAGTGCGACCGCGAACTTGGTTCCCTCTTGCTGCGCGTTTTCAATGCGCTTAGCGATCTCTTCGTGCGCTGCAACACGGTTGGGAAAGTGAGTTAAACGATCCAGTTGCGGCATCGCGGAAGCGGTATCGGCGACGACTTTTGCGACCTCTTCTTGAACGGCCTCGTTAGCTGACGTTCTGCTCGTAAACAGCCGCGAAAACGCATCGCACATTCGCTGAAACTCAAGCGAGCCCACCGCAGGCGCGGGATCAAGTGGGCGGTGAACATCGCCCTGCGCTGCGGCCCACTTGGCCAGCGCATCCGCATCGCGAGCGACGCGGCCGCCCACGCGCAAACCCAGTGCAATAACGCCGATTGAACAGATTACGGCAGTGGTGATCCAGAGCACGGCGGTAGAGAGTACCGTCGGTGCGGTGACACGCAGCAATTCAGCGCGAGCGCTAGTAGCGCCCAGAGCTGTTGGATCTGCGGAAAGCTGCGCTAGTTTCACAACGCGCGGCGCAGAATCAACGGCACTTAAGCTCGCGGGTATTGGGGCGTTTGCCCCGCCGATCACGAGCGCGCTGTAAGCCGCAGCAAAAAGCACCATCGGCACGATAGCAGCGAGCAACATGCAACAAACAACTTGGGCGCGAATAGATTTCGCTTGCCACCAACGCGCGAGATTAGCCACGTGTTGTCTCCACTCAAACTTCTCAGCCCCGAAGTTTATGGAGCGCAGCACGAAAGTCACCCCTAAAAACTGCTAGGTTTGGTTCATCGGATGGTTTTCGTTTGGCAATTTCCGCGAATCATTGCAACGAGGTAACCTAGATTTGCAAAGGGGTGACGCTGGCGTTACGCCGGTCATGCAAGCTGACAACCACTGCAAATTCTGTAGCCAAAAAAAACGCCGCATGAGCGGCGTTTTTTTTACAGCGATGCGATTTACGCGGAGGTCGAGCTCGACGCGGCGGGTTCGGGCTTCACCTCGGGTACCACCTCAGGTTTGGTCTCGACCGGGGTGACTGGTGCGCTGCCCGAACCGCCACCCGACGAGCCTGGCGTGTTGTAGGTCTTCGTGGTGCGCACCGGTCGACCGGCAATGATGTCAGCGACTTGATCGGCGTCGATGGTTTCATATTCCATCAGCGCTGCGGTCATCGCCTCCACCGCGTCGGCACGGTCGGTCAAAATCTTCGTCGCCACCGCGTACTGATCGTCGATGATGCGGCGAATCTCGGCGTCTACTTTACGCATTGTTTCTTCTGACATGTTGCGCGTTTGCGTAACGCTTCTGCCAAGAAACACTTCGCCTTCGTTATCGGCATAGACCATTGGCCCCAACAGATCACTCATGCCGTAGCGCGTGACCATATCGCGCGCAATTTGGGTTGCACGCTCAAAGTCATTCGATGCACCAGTTGAAATGTTTTTTACAAACAAATCTTCCGCGATGCGGCCGCCAAACAACACAGCAATTTGCGTGAGCATTTGGTCTTTGTAGAGCGAGATTCGGTCGCGCTCCGGGAGCTGCCAAGTCACACCCAATGCACGTCCGCGCGGGATGATCGTCACTTTGTGCACCGGATCGGCTTTCGGCATACTTGCGGCGACGATTGCGTGTCCGGACTCGTGGTAAGCCGTAGCGCGCTTTTCATCTTCAGTGAGCACCATCGATTTACGCTCTGCGCCCATGAAGATTTTGTCTTTAGCTTTCTCAAAATCCTCCATGTCGACTAAGCGCTTGTTGGATCGAGCGGCGAACAGTGCCGCCTCATTCACCAAGTTAGCAATGTCGGCGCCGGAGAATCCGGGGCAGCCTCGCGCTAGCACGTGCGGGTTCACATCGGCTGCAATCGGTACCTTACGCATATGCACTTGCAGAATCTGTTCGCGACCGCGAATATCCGGTAGCGGAACAGTCACTTGGCGGTCAAAACGACCGGGGCGCATGAGCGCAGGGTCGAGCACGTCGGGACGGTTGGTCGCAGCAATCACGATCACGCCTTGCGAGCCTTCGAAGCCGTCCATTTCCACGAGCATTTGGTTCAGCGTTTGTTCGCGCTCATCATTGCCGCCACCCATGCCGGCACCGCGTTGGCGACCGACCGCATCAATTTCGTCGATGAAAATGATGCACGGCGCATTCTTCTTGGCTTGCTCGAACATGTCGCGCACCCGCGCCGCGCCCACGCCAACAAACATCTCAACGAAATCTGAACCTGAAATCGAGAAGAACGGCACTTTCGCTTCGCCAGCGATTGCGCGTGCGAGCAATGTTTTACCGGTGCCTGGTGAGCCGACCATCAGCACGCCTCGCGGAATCCGTCCACCGAGCTTTTGAAACTTGCTGGGGTCTTTCAAAAAGTCAACGATTTCGGTGACCTCTTCTTTCGCTTCGTCGCATCCCGCGACGTCTGCAAAGGTGATCGAGTTGTTGTTTTCATCGAGCATGCGCGCGCGCGACTTGCCGAAGCTAAACGCGCCACCTTTTCCTCCGCCCTGCATCTGACGCATCATGAAAATCCACGCGCCGATCAACAAAAGAATCGGTCCGAATGAAAACAAAACGGTTGACAGAAGCGATTGACCTTCTTCCGGGCGACCCGAGAATTTCACGCCGTACTTGATCATGTCGTTGATCAAATCCTTGTCGTAGCCGCCGGGGACGTTGGTGCTTTTCGTGCCTTCTGAAGTTTTATAGACGACTTTTCTGCCTTCTACGTCCGCTTCGGTGACACGACCACCACGAAGTTCTTCGATGAACGTTGAATACGCTGCGGCATCGCTTTTCTTACTCTTGTCGAACTGCTGGACTACGGTAAGCACGACGAGGCCAATTACCAACCAAATCGCGACGTTTTTCATCATGTTGTTCACGGGCTACTTGCTCCTAGCGAGGCGCGGTGCGGACAGCGCACGACTTCACTTCGCATACATCTCTGGATTTTATGGCGTACGCGCTGTTTTCAAGGGAAGGGCATGCCCTTAACGCGATGCAATGACGACGAGTGAACTCAAAATCGCGAAGTTAGCTTTTGTTGTCGCAAGTTAGCGACGAAAGTAAGGCTTATATCGCCAAAAAGCGTAGATTCGGCTACAGACACGTCAATCCTATTTCGTTGGGAGAAACGACTATTTACCTAAAGTTTCGCAAATTCACCTAATCGTGTGTATCTCCCTATGCATAGGCGCTTCTACCGGTTTCCTGTTACCGCAGACCTGAGCCCAAGAGAAAAATTTCCGCGCTTCGATCCCGCGACGCATCCGGCTTTCGCGTCACCACCGTTTTGAATTGCGTTTTTAGTTGAGCAAAAAATTCTTGATAGCCAGCGCCTTGATAAGCCTTCGTTAGAAATTTGCCATCCGCTTTGAGATGATTAATTGCGAAATCAGCTGCGATTTCGCACAAGCCAATCGCACGAGCACTGTCAATCACCGAAACACCGCTCATGTTGGGCAGCATATCGCTGAGAACGACATCCACCTTTGCACCCAAGAGCATCGATTCCAACTGCGCGAGCATCGCGTTCTCAGTGAAATCGCCCTGCACGAATTCAACGCCTGCGATGCCTTGCATCTCTAATAAATCAATCGCTATCACGCGCCCTCGGTTTTTCTCGCCCGACGCATCCACCCGCTTAGCAACGACCTGACACCAACTGCCGGGTGCTGCACCTAAGTCAACAACGATCATGCCGGGTTTGAACAACTTGTCTTTGTCATCGATCTCGATCAATTTGTAGGCGGCGCGAGAGCGATAGCCTTCCGCTTTTGCCTTTTGCACCCACGAATCGTGCACGTGCTCTACAAGCCAGCCTTTGTTGGATTTGTGGCGTTTATTGCTGGGGTTGAGCATTTTTGAGGACGAGTGAAGCGTGGCAACTCACGAGTGACGACAGCTTCGATTGTAGGAGCGGCTCGCCGCACTTCCCCACCCGCCAAGCGCAGGAATCTATATCGCAGCCCCGAGAGAGCCGCGCGGCCCACTTCGCGAGATAATCCGGCGATGACTACCGAATCTACTCTCGCCTCCAGCGCCCGCCGTGCGCTTCGCGCTGCTGCGCACCACCTTGACCCAGTCGTGATGATCGGAGACAAAGGTCTCACTAGCGCCGTGCTGCATGAAATCGATATAGCGCTCGCGGCGCACGCGTTGATCAAAGTCCGCGTTGCGTCTGATGATCGTGAACAACGCGTCGCCTTCATGAACGACATCTGCGCGAAGCTAGGTTGCGAGAGCGTGCAGCACCTCGGCAAATTGCTGGTGCTCTGGCGAAACAAAGAAGGTGAAGATGGCGTGCTCGCAGAGGATGCGGGCGAGGCTGCGATCAATGCGCCAGCGTCGAGTGCGCGCGGGCCACGTAAAAAGTTAGCCAGTGCCAATGATCCGGCGCTGCGTCGCCCCGGCGAAAACGATCCGCGTCCGCGCGAAAGCCGCAGCTATGGCTCGCGTGGCGAAGGTGCTCGCGGTGAGGGCGGCGGTTATGGGCGGCGCGATGGTGCACCGCCCAGTGGGGGCTATGGAGCACCACCCCGTGCGGGCTATGGCGCACCGCCGCGCTCCGGCTATGGCAACGCACCGTCGCCGAGTGGTGGGGGCAACTACCCACCGAGAGGCAATAGCGGCTACGCGCCACGCGGATCGGGCGCACCTGCAGGTCGCGGCGGGTACGGGCGAACCACTGAATCCGGCTACAACAAGCCCGCTGAACCCGGCTACCGCAAACCTGCTAGCGGCTACGGTCAAGGCAGCGATGCCGGCGCGTCCGATAGCCGCCGTTTCCGACGCGGCGGTGAGGCTCCAGCACCGGACACACGCCCGCCACGTGAAGGCTGGGCACCTCGCAATCGTCGCGGCGAAGGTCGCAACGATGGCAACGCCGGACGCGGCGACACGGGTACCTGGGGTGCTCGCTCGCGCGACGACAACACGTCCGGCGGTGCGGTCGATACGCGGCCGCCACGCGGCGGCGGTGAAGGCTTCAGCGGCGCTCGCACACGACCCGCGCCTTCAGGCGACGGTCGCTGGGGCAATCGCGGCGGTGCGGGCGGCGGCGCACGTGGTGGCGCGGGTGGCGGTGCACGTGGTGGCGCGGCTGCGCCGGCTGCGAAACCAAGAGCACGGCGACGCTTGGGCTAAACGCTGGAAACTCGCAGCGGTGACTCGCTCGCTAGGCGAGCACTTTCAACGCGGCCATTACAGCGGCTAGTTGCGCTTCACTCGTCATCGCTACATTCACTGTAATTGCATCACGCGGGCGCTCTAGGGTTTCAAACTGGCTGCGTAGAAGCGCCTCTGGCATATAGTGATTCGTTTTTGCGCTGCGCTCTCGCATGCGTGCGGCGATCACTTCAAATTCGCCATCTAAAAATATCCAGCGCACATCGGTCACGTCGTTTGCGATTGCTTGCCGGTAGCTTTCGCGCAGCGCCGAACATGCGAGCACGACCGTTTGCCCCGCTCGGGCTCGATCACGCAGCATTTCGTTAAGCCGCGCGAGCCAAGGCGCGCGATCTGCATCCGTCAAAGCGATTCCTTCGCGCATTTTGACCACGCTCGCGGCGTCATGAAAATCGTCAGCATCTACAACTTCGCAAGCTATCGCCCTACCTAATTGGGCGGCGAGCGTTGATTTGCCTGAACCCGAGACCCCCATCACAATGATGCGATAGCCCAATGAATCTGCCTTTCACGACCTAGAGTTGACGGATAACCTTGGATGCTCTTGCATGCGCGCCAAAAGCGAGCTGCTGTGTGTGCACAGCCGCAACACTTTTCGCAGCCCGCGCGGCCGATTCGGCGCTTCGGGCGATGCTGTCCCCAGGAAGTTTAATCAACCGCAATTGTTGCGTCGCCGCTTGCACAAAATTTCCAATCATCATATGATAATCGTAATTGATGATTTCCAAGAAGTTTTACGTGCTCATAAAAAACGTCCACGGCAACACGCTCGATCACCTCGGCGTTGCTATTTTGTCGGGCCAATATGCGGTCGGCGCAACGCTGCCACCGGAGCCGATGCTGTGCACTGAGCTCGGCGTATCGCGAACGGTTGTGCGCGAAACGGTCAAATCGCTAGTCGCTAAAGGGCTCATTTCTACAGGCCCAAAAGTCGGCACACGCGTGCTACCTGAAGATCGTTGGAATTGGTTCGACCCCGACGTCATCATTTGGCAATCGAAGGTCGGGCTTACACCGGAATTTCTGCGCGACTTGCAAGAGATGCGGCGCATCGTTGAACCTGCCGCGATTCGCCTTGCCGCAGAGCGAGCAAGCAAAACCGATCTCGCCGAAGCAGAGGCTGCCTATGAAGGCATGCGCCGCTCAATAGAGGAAGGCGGCGACTATGTTGCGAGTGATCTTCGGTTTCATCAAGTATTACTGCTGGCAAGCCGAAACCGCATGATGGTGCAAATGAGCAAAGCGCTCTCGGCACTACTGCGGACAAGTTTTGAGATCTCGACCAAGCGAAAAGACGGACCGCGAAGTTCTCTGCCACTGCACCGCGCAGTGCTAGATGCGGTGATCGCTCGAAATCCCGCGCGCGCGGAAAAGGCAATTCTGGTGCTGATCGACGGAGCGCACGACGATATCGAAGAAATCTTGAACTCGCGAAAGCGCTTGCCGAGACTCGATCAGCCCGCGCCACTCATCAAAGTGGCTTAGCTGAATAGCAGAAAAAATTTAAGGAGGAACCATGCAACGACTCATCAACTATTTTTTCAAGGCGCTCGAATTTCTCGTCGTGCTCTGCCTGTTTGCCATGGTCGTGATGGTATTTGGCAACGTGCTCATGCGCTACGCATTCAATTCAGGTATCTTGATCAGCGAAGAGATGTCTCGTTACGCATTCATCTGGCTTACCTATTTGGGCGCGATGATTGCTATGCGCGAAGGCGGTCATCTAGGTGTTGACACGCTGGTCAAACATTTGCCATTGCTAGGGAAAAAAATCTGCGTATTCTTGAGTGAATCACTCATGCTTTTTTGCAACGCACTCTTCCTTTGGGGCACGTACCAAATGCACGAGCTACAGGTCACCAACATCGCGCCCGTATCCGGCATTTCAATGATCTGGATTTACGGCATTGGTTATGTCGTCGCTGTCGTGATGGGCGCGTTTAATGTCACGAAACTCTATAAATTGTTCACGGGCCAGCTCAGCGAAGACGAACTCATCCAAGTCGTAGAAACCGAAGGTTTGAAAGAAGCAGAGGCGCAGCTTCACACAGATCCAAAGAGTGGAGCACGCACGTGACCGTTGGCGTTTTCATCCTGTCTTTGCTTGGCGCAATGGCGCTGGGCATGCCGATCGCGTATGCACTGCTCGTGTGCGGCGTTTCGCTCATGGCGTATCTGGCGAGCACCGGCGTGCTCAATGCGTTTGACGCTCAAATCATCGCGCAGCGATTCGTCGATGGCGCCGATAATTTTCCATTGCTCGCTGTGCCGTTTTTTTTACTCGCAGGTGAGTTTATGAACGCGGGTGGGCTTTCCAAGCGCATCGTAAATTTGGGCGTCGCTTGGGTCGGACATTTTCGTGGCGGTTTAGGCTACGTCGCCGTCGTTGCCGCGATCGTCATGGCCTCACTCTCGGGCTCAGCGGTGGCGGATACTGCAGCTCTCGCCGCGATTTTGATTCCAATGATGCGAGCTGCGGGCTACAACTTGAACCGATCGGCAGGACTCATCGCTGCGGGCGGCATCATCGCACCGGTCATCCCGCCGTCGATTGGTTTCATCCTGTTCGGTGTCGCCGGAAACGTGTCCATTACCAAACTCTTCCTAGCTGGCATCGTACCAGGCGTGATGATGGGAATCGCCATTGGCATCGCTTGGTGGTGGGTTGCAAAGCGCGAAAACGTACCGCCTTCGCCCAAACTTCCGCTAGGTGAGCGCTTGAGGATCACAGCCGACGGCGCGTTTGCGCTGGCGCTCCCGGTCATCATCATTGGCGGCATGAAGTTCGGCGTATTCACGCCCACCGAGGCTGCGGTCGTCGCTGCGGTTTACGCGTTTTTTGTGGGAATGTTCATCTACCGCGAATTAAAGTGGAGTCAAGTCTATTCGCTATTTCTGGCTGCGGGGAAAACGACCTCAGTGGTGATGTTTTTGGTCGCCGCCGCGATGGTGAGCGCTTGGCTCATCACGGTGGCGAATATCCCGACCGAAGTCGCCAACATGCTCGCGCCATTTATGGACAACAAGATGCTTTTGATGTTCGTCATGATGGTACTCATTGTGATCGTCGGCACCGCGCTGGATTTCGCGCCCACGGTGCTAATTTTGACGCCCGTATTGATGCCGGTTGTCATCAAGGCGGGCATTGATCCTGTGTACTTTGGCGTTCTGTTTATCATGAACAATGCGATTGGCCTCATTACGCCACCAGTCGGCACCGTGCTAAACGTGGTCAGCGGTGTCGCACGAATCTCGATGGATGACGCATTCAAGGGCGTGATGCCATTTTTGATCGCACAACTCATAGTTTTGTTTTTGCTCGTGCTATTTCCCGATCTAGTGATGGTGCCGCTATCCTGGTGGATGAAATAGCGTTAATAAGAAGATACCAATCAACCTCAACAAAGGAGAAACCGATGAAACTGAGAACTCTAGCTACGTTGCTCGCAACGACGGCGCTCGCTACAACGGCTGCACTTGCGCAGTTTTCCGAACGCAACATTAAGATGAGCAACGGCGTGAATGAAGACCATCCGGTCGGCGCTGGTGTAAAGAAGATGCAGGAAATCCTCACCGCGAAATCCGGCGGGAAGCTCAAGATGAACGCGTTCTGGGGCGGCTCGGCGGGTGGTGATTTGCAAGCCACTCAAGCGCTGCGCGCAGGCACCCAAGAGATGGTTGTCACCTCATCGTCGCCGCTCGTGGGGATCGTGAAAGAACTTGGCGTGTTTGACTTGCCATTTTTGTTTGGTAACGAAAAGGAAGTAGACGCAGTGCTAGACGGTACTGCGGGTGCCTACTTCAACAAGAAGCTCGAAGAAGCCGGACTCGTCAATCTCGCTTATTGGGAAAACGGTTTCCGCAACCTTACCAACAGCAAGAAGCCGGTCAATAAAGTTGAAGATTTCGATGGCATCAAAGTTCGCGTGATGCAGAACAACATCTTCCTCGATACGTTCAAAACACTCGGCACCAACGCCGTACCGATGGCGTTCGGCGAAGTGTTTACCGCGCTTGAAACCAAAACAATCGACGGGCAAGAAAATCCGTTCGTCACGATCAACACATCGAAGTTTTTTGAAGTACAAAAATTTCTGAGTGTCACTCGCCACGCGTACACACCGTTTTTGGTGCTCTACAGCAAAAAGCTCTGGGATCAACTCTCGAAAGACGAGCAAGCCGCACTTCGCGAAGCCGCGATTGAAGGACAAAAAGTACAGCGCGCGACAATTCGCGCGAACGACGGCAAAGCGCTCGCTGATCTCAAAGCGAAAGGCATGCAAGTCAACGAAATCAGCGCAGCAGAACAGCGCCGCATGTTCGAAAAAGTAAAACCGGTTTATGACAAGAACGCAGCAACCATTGGCGCTGATGCCATTAATGTAGTGGTTGACGCACTCAAGAAGGCGCGCGGCGGATGATTTGTCGGGGTTAGTAGCGCTACCTAACTCGCTCTCTGTTGCAGCGCGGGTTGGTGGTGATGTTCCGGATCTCACGCGATCCGCCGCCGAAACGATTGCTCGCTTGCGCGAGCGTGATCTGGGAGGTGGGTTGGGGTGAGGGCGCCTAACCCCGCCCCTCTACGTTTATACCTGCGTACGCACACCCGCGCTTCTCTCTATATCTTCAATTCTCTAATCACTTCACAACCATTACCTTAGTCTTCTGACGTGTGCGGGAAACGGAACTGATATGAAGATCACGCAAGTTGAAACAATTCGTCTCGGTGAGTTCCCAAACATTCTCTGGGTTCGTTTGTATACCGACGAAGGTCTCGTCGGTCTCGGCGAAACCTTCATGGGCGCAGCAGCCGTTGAAGCCTATATTCACGAATGGGCGGCGCAAAAACTAATCGGTAAAAATCCACTCGCCATTGAAGTGCGCAATATGGATTTGCTCGGCTATCTCGGCTGGCGCGGATCAGGGGTTGAAACGCGCGGCAACAGCGCGATTGATATCGCGCTGTGGGACGTATTCGGCAAAGCGGCGAACATGCCAATTCACACCGCGCTTGGGGGCAAATCGCGCGATGCGATTCGTATCTACAACACTTGCGCAGGCTATCAATACGTTCGTAACAGCACGAACCAAAGCACCAGTAATTGGGGTTTAGGCAACAACGCAGGGCCGTATGAAGACCTTGATGGGTTTTTGCATCACGCCGATGAACTTGCGCTCTCGCTCAAAAGCGAAGGCATTTCTGCGATGAAGATTTGGCCGTTCGATCCGGCGGCAGAGGCGAGCAACGGTCAATACATTTCTAACGTCGACCTTGAAAGAGCACTCGAGCCATTTCGCAAAATCCGCAGCGCGGTCGGCAACGACATGGACATCATGGTCGAATTTCATTCGCTGTGGCGTTTACCGATGGCGCAAAAAATCGCACGCGCGTTGAAGCCGTTCAACACGTTTTGGCACGAAGACGCAATTCGCATGGATTCGCTTGACCTGCTCAAGCAATACGCGCCGCACACCGATGCGCTCATCTGCGCAAGCGAAACACTTTCGTACAAGTGGGGCTTCAAAGATTTGCTGCAAACCGGCGTGGCAGGCCTCGCAATGCTCGATTTATCATGGTGCGGCGGATTGACTGAAGCGCGAAAAATTGCTGCGATGGCTGACGCATGGCAGCTGCCAGTCGCTCCGCACGATTGCACCGGACCAGTGGTGTGGACGGCGAGCACCCATCTCTCGCTTCACGCCCCAAACGCGCTCATTCAAGAAAGCGTGCGCGCGTTTTATTCAGGTTGGTACAAAGAACTCGTCACCGAATTACCGCGCGTTGTGCACGGGTCGATTTCGCTGAATGACAAACCTGGGTTGGGTATCGAGTTGTTGCCAGATTTGCACAAGCGTCGTGATGCGACGGTACGGCTTGCGTGCTAGCGCGCGGGGGAGCGCTAAGATTTGTGATCCACTTCAAATTGCATATGATTTATTAGTACTCGTTTGTTGTCTGGTCGAGATGTGATTGAGAAAGGCGCGACCGCTTGTCATTGAACACAAAGATTGTTGTATCGCTCATTGGGATCGTGCTAGTCACGCATGCGTCCGCGTTTGCGCGCGACACGCTGGGCACTAAACCAGTCATCCACCCCGACGTCAAAGGCTCGCCGCTGATGCCCACGGATAGCGCCGGGGTTGCGCTGTGGCGGGATGACAAATCGCGACAACTGGAAGCGATTTGGTCTGACATCAACGTGCGCCGGAAGAATGAATCGGGGGCGAACACCGGAACGATCGCGAACAAGCTCTGGTACATCGGCAAACCGCAGGATAGCGCCACGGGGCTCGTGTACTTCGGCGCAAGCGGCCGCATTTGCCAACTGAGCCCCGCCGTCGGGCGCTTCGTGGGCTTCGATCCGACGGGCGCGGATGAAGACAACCCGCACTCGTTTAACCGCTACGCATGCGGCAAGAACAATCCTTATAAGTATTTGGATCCGGACGGGCGTACGCCCGTTCACGTGGCCGTGGCGATTCACGTGGGCGGAGGCTCATCGGTTGGGTGGTTATCGGGCGGTGCCGTGAACGCAATGGGTCAGCTCATCATGAACGGGTCAGTTCAGTGGGGCGGTGTGAACGGTGTTTTCGATGCTGCGAGCGAGGGCGCGGTTATCGGAATGGTGCTTGGCCCGAATAGTGCAGGGCTTGGCGCGGGTATGCGCAGCACGGCTGGTGTTGAAGCTCGCGCTGCGGCGAGTAATGCTGCGAAAACTGACGTCGCCACTTCCACTAGCGCCGCAATAAATCCTGCGAGTCCGTCCTCCAGCTACGTGAACGGTAGCGGCGCGAGAAGTGTCCCAAATCGATCTACTGACGTCACGCGCGCAGAGCTTGAGGCCAATCTGTCGGCTTCCGGTTTTTCGCGTTCCGTCAGTAAGGACGGCAAGGTCGTTAACTACTCAAAGGACGGCAAGAATTACGCGGTCAGGGACAACGCAGACAGCACCAAGGGACCCACGGCCGACTACTCCAGCAGCGGAACGGAAAGAGTAAACCTCAAGATTCGACTTGATTCGGCGGAAGGCGCGAGGGTACCGTGAATAGATTGATCGTCGATCACGAAGAGTTTAAGCGCGTTTGGTCCACAGTTGCTTTGACCATGGATCAAACGGCGTTATTACCCTCGCGAGTCTTTCGCAATGAGAACATGTATTTTCGTTTTGCTGAATTCGACTATTTACTTTCAGAGGAAGGCTGGACGGATTGCGTCTCCCTGCTAAACGTTGCTTGCTGCGGCGAAATGTTCGTTGGATCGCTTGATCCAAATCCGATTGATTACTACGTTAGACACTTCGGGCATCCCGGCTGGTGGGTCGTAGATGACGTTGCGACCGGATCTGACTATCTGCGATTGCTCGCCGCCGATCCTGGAAACAGCGGTGCGGATGCGCTGCGATACAACGCTGAGATTCTTTGCTTCGTTGCATCGAACCAGCAGTTCTCGATCTATGCGAACAGAAGTTTTGAGTGCGCGATACTCGCAGTTTCAAACGCGGCGCACCTCGAAGTCATCGGCGACAAATGGTTGAGCTGCGACACCTTTGTTGCTAATGGGCTGCTTAGTACAGGACGGCCCGCAGAGGCTTTCATTGCTACGCTGGTGAAGAATTTTTCTTAGCGGCTTGATCTAGTCGCTAAAGTCGGGGCGATGAAGCCCGAGACACAGTTGAATCGGAACGTGCGACACAGCGCGTGACGAGTACGAAATCGGTGATGAGATGAGTTTGGATGAGTAATTAGCACGGAGTGTGAATGGGCGTTGAATCGAATCAACGCTTCATCGAATCGCCCAATGATGTTGGGCAATAAGATAAGTTTATGTGGATATTGATAATGTTACGAAATGCATTGATCGCCCAAGTAAATTGGGAATAACAAAAAAAAGTTGATATTAATATGATCAATACGCAACCACTCGCGCACTACGACACACACCACGCATCAACGCCACAGAAAAACACAAGTGTTCAATGAAGCTAGCTACTTGCAAACTCGCAATCAGTGATCAGTTCGGATCGTGAAAGCGGCGAAAGTACCGTGCGGCGCATTCACATGACTGAATTCAGACTTTCTTCACCGCATGACCACCAAACCCCGCCCGCATTTGCGCTAACAGCTTCGCTGCGTAATCGCCTTTGCCTTGCGTCGCGAAACGTGTCGTGAGCGCGAGTGCGGTGACTGGCGCGGGAACGCCTAAATCGACCATCGCCTCGACCGCCCAGCGGCCTTCGCCGGAGTCAGAAACGTAGGGCGCAATCGCGGCGATGTCGTCTGGCTTCTTGAGCGCGTCGGCGGTTAAATCAAGCAACCATGAACGCACCACCGAGCCGCTTCGCCATGCCTTGGCGATTTCATCAATCGGCATCGCGAAATCCTTCTTCGCTTCCATCAGCGCGAAGCCTTCAGCGAGCGCTTGCATCATGCCGTATTCGATGCCGTTGTGAACCATCTTGGCGAAGTGACCCGCGCCGACTTTTCCCGCGTGAACGATGCCTTCAGTTTTTGACGGCGCGAGGACTTCGAGATACGGCTGCAAGCGCGCGTAGTTCGCTTCACTCGCGCCCGCCATCACGCAGTAGCCATTCTGCAAACCCCAGACACCGCCAGAAACGCCAACGTCTGCGTATTCAACGCCTGCTGCATTCGCTTTTGCTGCACGACGTAGCGTGTCTTTATAGTTCGCGTTGCCGCCATCAACCAGCAAATCGCCTTTCGCGAGCCTCGGAAGCAGCGCATCAATCGTTGATTCGGTGATTTCACCCGCGGGCAACATCATCCAAACGATGCGCGGCGTTGGCATAGCGGCGAGTGCGGCATCATGGGTTTCAACGGTCGTGATATTCGCTTCGGCAACCGATGCTCGCGTCTCCTCGCTCACATCAAACGCGGCGACTTTCACACCACCGCGCGCCCAACGTCGCGCCATGTTCGCGCCCATGCGACCGAGACCCAAAAGAATAATTTGCACACTCGCTCCTTTATGTTGTTTTAAGGAGCGATTCTAGGCGAGCCATCGATTAGCTCAGGCGATCTACATCGAATTCTCGGACTAAACAAACAAGACTGGCTAGTAACCCGTTAGCAGAGCAGTTGCCTTACCGCGAACCGCAGTAGATCTTTTACTTATCTCGCGCGTCAACAGCGGTATCGGGGAAGTCGCTAAACAAACCGTCGACACCGAGCGCGAAGAAGCGCTTGTACTCAGCTTTGGGATCGCCCTTGAAATCAGACGCCAGACGACGCGCTTCATTGCGAAACGTGTAGGCGTGGACAAACAAACCAGCAGCGTGCGCGTCTTTCACAACGTTCGTCGGCGTGATCAGCGTGCGATCACGTTCGTCAATCTTTCCATCGCCATTGAGGTCATCCGGTTTCCCGTCGTTGTTGGTATCGGTCAATTTTCCCGCAAGGATGTAAGGCTTCCACGGACCGATGCCGTCGGCATACTTCTTAATCTCCGCGAGACCTGTCGGAGTCACCATGTCTACAAACGTGCGCGAATCTTTCGCAACCGCGAAATCGTATGGTTTATCGTACGGCGCGGCCAAAGTAATTTTTCCGTTGGCGTCTACATCATCCGCGTCAATCAATTGCACGATACGAACTTGTGTTTTTGTACGCAAATATTTTAAGTTCGCCACTTCAAATGACTGAATGATGATCGGCGAGGTTTTGGTGGTGTAGCCATAGCTCGAAAGCACTTGTAGCAAGCGATCTTCAAGCGCGAGATTTAAGCCAGAGTGATACGTCGGGTGCTTTGTTTCGGGGTACACGCCGATCGTTCGCGCCACTCGAGTGCTTTCCGATTTCGCCAAATCGAGTACTTCTCGCAGGGTCGGAATTTGATACCTGCCGTTGAAGGATTGATCGCGTTCCGCAAACGCTTGCTTCGCGCGCAAAGTTTTTATTTCCGCAAGCGTGAAGTCGCTCGCAAACCATCCCTCTTCCTCAACGCCGTCAACGATTTTCTTGGTTTTCCGATTCGCGAACTCCGTGCGTTCGGATACATCGGTCGTGTTAGTGATGTTAGGTTCGTGCCTCGCGATCAGTTCACCGTCTTTTGTGGCAACGAGATCCGGTTCAATGAAGTCCGCGCCCATTTCTATCGCGCGTTTGTACGATTCGAGTGTGTGCTCAGGCAAGTAGCCGCTCGCGCCACGGTGACCGATCACGAGCGGTTTACCTCCATCAAGCGTGGGGAATTGAGGCGCATCGTCACTTCCGCAGGCAGCGATACTGATCGCGACGACAATCGTTGTGAAACACAGACGGAAGCGAATCTTAGAAATCATGCTGGCTCCAAAAGTTAGAAGTTCAGCATAGGTTTCGGCTGTGACAGTGGTGTGACTGTCGCCGGTCCGCAGCAGGCCGCGTCCGCCGACAGGCATGAACTCTACATCGGCGGCGCAACGCGCTCAACTTCTTCGAGCGTAGTGATACCGAGCGCGATTTTGTGTGCACCCGACGCGCGCAGCGGTTTCATGCCGTCGCGAAATGCCTGCGCGCGCAAATCATCGATGGAAGCATTCCCCGCGATGGTCTTGCGCAGCTCGGGGGTAAATAGCATGACCTCGTACAACCCCACGCGTCCCTTGTAGCCCGTCATCCGGCATTCCAAACAGCCGAAATTGCGATACGTCTTCGCCGGTTTCGTTGCGCGATACGGCAGTGTGAGCGCCTGCCAGGTCTCTTCCATCAGCGGCTCAGCTTCGACTTTGCACGTGTCACACAGCGTGCGCACGAGCCTTTGGGCCATCACCCCTAGCAAAGTGGAATTCACGAGATACGGAGGAATGCCTAAATCGATGAGCCGAGTTACTGCGGTCGGCGCATCATTGGTGTGCAACGTTGACAACACTAGATGTCCTGTAAGCGCTGCTTGCACCGCCATTTCCGCCGTTGCCAAATCTCGGATCTCACCGACCATAATGATGTCAGGATCTTGGCGCATCAAGGTGCGCACACCGCTTTCAAAATTCACACCAATCGCGGCCTGAACCTGCATTTGGTTGAACGAGGCTTCAACCATTTCAATCGGATCTTCAATGGTGCACACATTCACCTCGGGGGTCGCGAGGGTTTTTAGTGTGGAGTAAAGCGTTGTCGTTTTGCCTGAGCCGGTGGGTCCGGTCACCAAAATAATGCCGTGCGGTTTCGCAGTCATTCCCTGCCATCGTACGAAATCGTCGTCGCTAAAACCCAGATCCCGGAAGTCGCGCATCAGCACTTCAGGATCGAAAATTCGCATCACGATTTTTTCGCCAAACGCGGTGGGCATCGTTGCAACACGCAACTCAACTTCATCGCCTTCTGGCGATTTGGTTTTGATGCGTCCATCTTGCGGCCGCCGCTTCTCAACGATTTCCATCCGAGCGAGCAGTTTGATGCGACTGGTCATCGCGGTCAACACTGCGGGCGGAATCTGATAGGCCTGGTGCAACACGCCGTCGATACGAAACCGCACTATGCCCGAATCGCGTCGCGGCTCTACGTGTATGTCACTCGCTCGCTGCTCAAACGCATACTGCCAGAGCCAGTCAACAATGCGCACGATGTGGCGATCATTGGCGTCCGGAGTTCCAGTCGTGCCCAGCTGAACCAATTGTTCGAAAGAAGAAATCGCCGATTTATCGTCTTCAACTTTTTCCTGCGCACGGCGAACTGATTGTGCGAGCGAAAAGAATTCGGCAACGTAGCGTTTGACGTCGAGCGGATTGGCGAATACGAGCTCAACCTTACGCCGAAGCAAATTGGAAATCTCAGTCACCCACGAGCGAACAAAAGGCTCGCTGGTGGCGATGGTCACCGTGTCGTGCGTCACTGCAATCGGCAGAATGCGATAGCGCTGCGCGTAGTTCGAACTCATTACCGAACCGACCGCCGAGAAGTCCACTTTGAGCGGATCAATGTGAATGTAGGGCACGTCAAGGCGTTTAGCGAGCCACTCGCTGAGAATTTCGAGCGTCAGCATGCGAGCGGGTGGCTTAGCGCTGCGCCACTTTTGCTCAGCAATCAAAATCAGGGGATGGTCGTAGGTGCGAAACTTCGCGGTATTTCGCAGCTCGTTGATCACCGCTACGTCGGCAAGTGCGTCAAGCTCCATCTCACGAAGGATGGCGTCTAGGGTCAACGGTCGGTCTACTTGCGGCCCGTTACTTGCACCCGCAGGGGACACTGAACTTCCAGCAGTTGGATTTACTGGAGCGATGGAGAGAGATGCTTGAGCCATTGCCTATTGTCCTACACCGGGCGCAAAAGTTCGCACGATCCATCGCTAGAGCGCGAGACTACCCAGCACTTTCCACTCGCCGTTAGCTACGCGCACGACGACGCCTTCGCCCATCGAAGGCGTCACACCGGTGAGCGCCGAAATGTTGACCTGATGCGTGACCAGCAGCCACGTTTCACGCACCTGGACGTTTTTGACTCGTGCGCGTACCTCGCGCGTTTGCTTTGGCTCGGTGCCGCGATTTTCGAAGAACGAGTTCAGCGGCGTGAAATCCTCGGGCGCGTTTGAAAAAGCAGCTGCGGTATCTCGACAACGACACCATTGACTGGTTAGCACTCTAGAAAACGTAATTCCAGCACCACGAAGCGAGGCGGCACCGCGCTCAGCTTGGGCGCGCCCTTCCACTGAAAGATTGCGCTGCGTGCTGCAATCGTTTAGCTTGAACTGTGGTGGATCTCCAATCCCGGATACCGTTTGCGCGTGCCGCAACAAAAGCACATGGCCGCCGCTTTTGAGCGCGGCAAGCAGTTTGCTCGGGTCGGCGGCATGCGCGACATTGCCAAGGTGCGCTGACATCGTCAACAGTCCAACAAGGATCGCTACACCCAATCGACGCATAATGCCCGCCTCGCTACTACAAATACAACTCGCATAATGCTTATAGATTGCGCTGCTTACGTCAACGGGGTTCGCCAGAAGCCGATCGATATCGAAGCAATCAGCGATTTTCTGGATTCCAATCCGCCGTCAAAATCATTTGTTTGGGTCGCGCTATTTGAACCCGACGCGGCGACGCTCGCGAAGATGCAAGAAGAATTCAATCTGCACGAGCTTGCGATTGAAGACACCAATCGCGGATCACAGCGCGCGAAACTTGAAGAATACGGCAGCACCTTATTTCTGGTACTGCACACGGTTGAACACCGAGGCGATGAGTTTGTCGACGGTGAGCTTCACGTGTACGCAACAGACCGTTTCGTCCTCACGGTGCGCCATCGTGCGCAGCTTGATTTCAAGCGCGTTCGTTCAGAGTTAGAGCGCGAGCCCGAATTCCTGGCGCTCGGGGCAGGCGCAGCGGTTCATGCGCTCATTGATGAAGTCGTTGATCGGCACTTTCCGCTGCTTGAAAATCTCGAAGACCGTCTTGACCTAATCGAAGAGACGATTTTTGCGGCTGGTGTGGATCGCCGCGCCGCCGCAGAAAAGATCTACGATCTTAAGCGGGACACGATTTGTTTGCGCCGCGCTGTGACGCCGCTCGTTGATGTAGCGGGGAGATTAGTCGCGCACAAGCATCCCATCTTTAGCGAAATGTTGCGACCATATTTCAGAGACGTGCTCGACCACGTTATCCGCATCGATGAGTCACTCGACAATTTGCGCGAACTCGAAAACAGCGCGACGCAAACTAATTTGTCGCTCATTACTTTGCAGGAAACTGAGGTCACAAAGAAACTTGCGAGCTGGGGCGCAATCTTGATGGTTCCGACCATCGTTGGCGCAATTTACGGAATGAATTTCAAACACATGCCCGAACTTGAATGGGTGTTCGGCTATCCGTTCGCACTGTTATTGATGGCCTGTGGCAGCGCGGCGCTCTGGTGGTTTTTTAGGCAGATTAAGTGGGTATAACCACAACAGCTTGGAGTCGGAGATGGCAGTTAGCTCGGGCGATAATGCATTTTCTACTCAACTTTGTGAGTAGCGAAATAGTAAAACAAAGCCCATTTAAATGGGCGTTATACATCGGAAGCTGTAACGATGTTCCGACCTAAAAAGGACCACCCGGGCTGCATAGAACACTTCCAGCGCAATTGAGCGGGCTGAAGTAAATGATCCGCGTTTGCGAGGGACTGGCGAATCCGTTCGGAAAGAAAACTCGAGAGCCTAGATAAACGAAACCGTTGACTCCCTCTGCGTTTGCTTGCGTGACCAAGGCCGATGCGCTGGCAACATCTTGATTGTGTTTCCAACTGAAGGTTGCGGCTTGTGAGGTGTCTTTGACGTAGATATTTCGGCTGCCGTCGCTGAACTGAAATGACGTGCGAAATTTAAATCCGTTTGCGCCTTGCGTGTTTGCTTGGGCTACAAAATCGTCTGCCGTTGAATTGACATCGGTCGATGGCTGTAGCGCGTACGAGTATGTCGATGTGCCGCTTTCCTTGGCGTAGATCGCATAGAAAGACGATTCGACAAAATAAGGCAAAAAGTAAAAGTAACCCTCAGCACCTTGCGCATTCGCCTGCGTTAGAAATTCAGTGGTCGTGCCGGGAGATGGCAGCAGTCGATAACTGAACGTACGGTCGCTGTTTTCATCACGATAGAAATACGAACCTGATGTCAGCACTCCGCCGAAACGATAGCGCTCTGCACCCTGCGAATTGAGCTGCCCCTCAAACGCAGTTTTCGTGCTCGGTGTGTCGAGGCTTCGATAGGTAAACACGCCAGGCGTGTCGTTTGCATACAGATTGGATTGCGTAGCGCCGTAAATGAGTGAGCTCAAAAACACAAAAGCGCGGTCGCCTTCGGTGTTTGCCTGACTCAGGAAAGATGCGCGATCCGCGGTTGCTGAGAGTGCGAGATAAAGCGGTGCGCGCCGGACAATTGGCGCGACGCATCCGCTGTCGATGAACGCTTGAATCGCAATGGTTGAAGCTCGGGTGCCGCCCGCCAAGTTAAGCCCTTGAGTGAGTGCATTGCCGCGAATCCCAGTGACATAGCGAAGCACAATCGTTGTGTCGACCGCATTTACATCGTTGTCGCCATTCATGTCGAAAGTGAGCCGCACCGAATCAAACGCGGCTTTAATCACAGCAGCATCGCGCCCCGCATAGCGGGTGGATGCCAGCAGCGCCGGCCCCGTAACGCCCGCAGCGTATCGCGCAAGCAGCACGCCCTCATCGGTCGGCTCCCATCCGGTAACCCGAAACATACAGGCCGCGTTTGCCGACCCGACTGACACAGTAACGCTCACCGCAGCAGCGAAAAAAATAGCCGCGCGCGCAAACACATTAGTAACTCTCATCCGTGCTTTTTCCTTTGAACAGCGTCGCTTCGACTACATCTGTTTGAACAGATGTGAAAACGGTCGGGACACTTTCAATTGTTCGTTGTGGCCTTTGACTTTCACCGTAGCGTCGCCTCGAAAATCACGAGTCACACCCGCAATTGCCGCGACATTCACAATGGTGCCACGATGAATTTGCCAAAACTGATTAGCGTCTACTTCGTCGAGCAATTCACGCAATGGCTTACGAATCAACGCTTCTTCCGTAGCCGTTACAACGCGCGTGTACTTCTCGTCTGAATTAAAAAATAGCACGTCTTTGATGTCAATCAATTTGAGCGTATTGCCTAATGAAGCCTTGATCCAGCGCAAAGGCTCGGCGTCACTCGCGCCCGCGTTGCCTGCGCCACCGCCGACGCTTGCGCGCATGTCGCGTTTGAGTTGCGAAATCAACTGCGCCATGTTGTCTGGAAGCGTCGGTGCGTCGCGGTCTTCGGATTCGATGTGTTCGCGCAGCCGTTCGATGGTGGTCACCAAACGATCTTCTTGCAACGGCTTAAGCAAGTAATCAACCGCACCTCGTTCAAACGCCGCCACCGCATACTCGTGGTACGCAGTCACAAAAACGATATGAGTATCGGGGCTTGACTCAGCAACCGCTGTGGCTACCTCAAGGCCCGTCATTTCGGGCATCCGAATATCAAGAAAAGCAACTGTCGGTCGGAGCGTCCCGATCAGATCAGCCGCTGATTTCCCATCTTCAGCCTCACCTACGATTGCCAGATCAGGCCAAAGCTTTTCAAGCTTCTTTTTTAGAAACTGCCGAAGAAGCGATTCGTCTTCCGCCAGCACCGCCGTTAATGTCATTCCCATTCGCTCACCCACTTTCCGTCCATGTCTTTGAGTTGTCCTGCCGCCACCATCACGATGTCAACAATCCACCAGATGCCCAGACCACCGAGTGTAAACAGCATCGCGACTCCAGTGCCAACGCGGCCTACATAAAACCGATGAACGCCGCACCAACCCAGCGGAATTGCAAGCAGCAGTGCGATGCCGCGGGACGATTGGGAAACGCTCGGATCAGCCCTTCGGTTGAGCGCTTGCGTCGCGCTATAGCTGCGCTTGTCATCGCTATCGCGTCGCATGATTCGGCGCCCTTTGGCGTCGCGAAAATCGCGGCTCAGAATCCACGCGAGATCAAGTACGATCCACATGACAAGTGGCAGCAGAAAAATCGGCAAACCGCCGGTGACAATTGACATCACGAAAAGCCCCGCCTGCAATGCACCGGTACGATAGCGCCCCACATAAAACCGATGCACACCAAGCACGCCAAGAAAGAGGGCAAGCGGCGCCATGACTTGTAGCGTGTAAGGCGAAACATTGGCGCTTGAGGCGCTGCCGTATGACACATCAGCAGATTCAACGCCGTCGGCAGATCGAACTCGCGAAATACGCAGACCGCGCGCGTCGCGGAATTCGCGTGTTGCAATCCAAACCACATCGAGCACCACCCAAACGACGAGCGGTGCGAGAAACACAATCACCCCGCCGGAGAGAATGGAGAGTATGCCAAGCGCGGTTTGCGCGAGCCCGCTCCGGGTGAGGCCAACGTAGAAGCGATGCACACCGAGCCAGCCGAAACATAGCGCCAGCAGCACGACCGTTTTCACCGTAAAAGGCGAGAGCCCGCCTGCATCAGCACCCACTACCGGATCATCGTGCTCAACATCAATGGTTTCAGGCGCCACTACCGGCACACGAATAATGGCCC
Organism: Betaproteobacteria bacterium; assembly: GCA_013298695.1. Classification (GTDB taxonomy): domain Bacteria; phylum Pseudomonadota; class Gammaproteobacteria; order Burkholderiales; family Casimicrobiaceae; genus Casimicrobium. The sequence goes on along the minus strand of JAAFIS010000011.1, from coordinate 112,054 downwards.
GAACGCCGCTCGGCGCGTTGGGCTCCACCACGAGCTCAGCCTGACTTCCGTAGAGCATTTTCAAACGCTCGCGCGTGTTGACGAGTCCAACGCCGGTTCCACTTGTGTCAGCTCCACCAAAGCCCAATCCGTCATCAGCGACGAGCACCTCAAGCCGCTCAGCATGAGCTTCGTTTTCGGGGAGCTTGCGCACCTGAACCGCGATATTGCCGCCCTCTCTCTTTGGCTCAAGTCCGTGCTTAATCGCGTTCTCAACCAACGTTGCGATCATGGTGGGTGGCAGCGAAATTTCATTCAAATCTGCGGGAACGCTGATCGAGTATTTCAGCCGATCGCCCATCCGAATCTTGAGCAGATCTAGATACGCGCGAACCACCTCAACTTCGCGGCCAAGCGTTGATTTCGTTTCGCGCATCGACGGCATTGCCGCGCGCAAGTACGAAATCAATCGCTCCAGCATCGTGCTCGCTTGAGGTGGATCAATTTCTTGAAGCGCTTGCACGTGCGCGAGCGTGTTGAACAAAAAGTGAGGCTCCACCTGAGCGCGCATCAGCGTTAAACGTGCTTCCGCAAGTTGGCGTGCGTGACTCTCCGTGCGTTCGCGCGACTCCGCAATGACTGCACGTTGTTCACCCCGTGCTGCACGTCCAGCGAATGAGCGTGCGATCAGCATGAATAAAAACAACACGACGAGCAGCGCTGAGGCGGTGCCCGCGATGATTAACTTGCGAACATCGCGACTGACCGTTTCGCGAATTCGCTGCGCGCTTGGCTCGCCCGGTTGAAAGCCGAGTGCAGTGGTGCTAACGGTTGTGGTGCTGGTGCTGCAATCTTGGCGCATCAGTTCACGGCCGAACACACGAACACCCACTTCAGCGGGCTGACACTTCGTTTCGCTGGATACCGTTACGGTGTTTGGGATCGGCTCGTCGGTTGCGCCATTGGCCGCTGCCAGCGAGCGGGTTGCAATCGGTTTTGCTGAGTTGGTGGCGCCTGGCGTCGCGGGCACTGCAGGTGCGTTCGGGGCCTTTGGCGGTACGGGTGAAGGTGATTTTTCGCTCGGTTTCGCGCCGGTCTCGGACTTGCTACGCGATGCGGCTTGTTCGGCCTCTGCCGCCGCTTTCTTCGCTTCGGTTGCAGCGCGTTCTGCTTCCTCCGTCGCGCGTTCGGCTTCGGTGGTGGCGCGCTCCGTTTCCATCTCAACGCGCTGCTCTTCAAAGGTTGCCATGCGCTCGTTGGCGGTCTCAATTTCCTCAGTAATCTCGCGCACTTGCTCGGCGAGTTTGGCTTGTGCTTCAGGTTTACTTGCGGCAAATTTGTTGGCAACCACGTTGAGTCGCTGAACGGCTTCGTTTCGCTTGGTGCGCTCCGCGTCAATTTTGGTGAGCAATTCCCGCAGCGACCCGTCAAACCGCTCGGTCGCAATTGGGCGCGCTAGCTGCCGCTCCACCTCTTCAATCGCCGCATCGATATCGCCAGCTTGTTCGCTACCGACCGCGACCCCTCGCGCAATTAACAAACCATCGCGGGCGCGCTCAAGCACCTCAAGTTGTAGCGAATTGCGGAGAGCGTCTTTCGCCGCTTGCGAACGGATTTTGTTGGCGATGCGAATCGCGTCGAACGGAACCGCGAGCAAAACAGTGCCAATGATCACGATCATGCCGCCAGCGACCAGCCGCCACCACGGAGTGGTACCGAACGCGCGCCAAGCCCGGTTACTCCAACCCTGGACGCGCTGGCCCGCAGGCGTAGCGGCCACGGCAGGAGACGGCGGCAAAGGTGGCAGCGGTGGGCTGGGTATAGAAGAACTTGGGTTTGCGGAATCGCTCATGCGTACGGCGGACATATTGACTGAATGCTACGCAGTATCGACAAGCGCAAAAACGCTGTCACGGGGCAGGCGATAAGGCGCGGGCAATCGCGACCGTTCGCGGAAGGGGTGTTGCGTGATAGACGACGCGCGGGTGGCAGTGGGTGTGAAGCTGCCTCAACATTCATTTAGATAAATCTTCGCTTCCGACTGAATATATGGGCTAAAGTCGATAAATATATAAAATCGGGTATCAAATAAAATATCGTTTTTACCCAATTGAATTGGGCTCGTAGACGTAAATTTATTTCAGCGATTCCACATCGCTCTCGCCCGGCGTTCTGCTCATGTACGGGCAGACACTAGCGTTTACACGAGTCAAACGCCCCGAGCCGCAGCGTACATAACGCGGTCGACGAGATCGCGGTCGTTCAACACGCTCTTATCTCAAACGACGTTGCAAACCCGTGTGGTTTCATCGCACATGTGTCAGGTGCCGAGATCGCAATAGTTAAGATTGGTGCGCAAGAACAGGCGACGCAGCCCCCGCCCAGTCTCGCACGGACTCATCACAACGAACGTTGCGATTGACCAAAAAAGTCCGCCTATTTCTTCCCCGGATTCGGCGAAAAAAAGTCGATTTTGTTCGGCTTGTTGCGCCAATCATCGGCGTCCGCAGGTGCGGCTTTTTTGCGCGAAATGTTGGGCCACTGGCTCGCGAATTCGGCGTTGAGTTTGATCCACTTTTCGTCGATGTCCGAATCGGGTTTGATCGCGTCAACCGGGCATTCGGGTTCGCACACACCGCAATCGATACATTCATCCGGATGGATGACGAGCATGTTCTCGCCTTCGTAGAAACAATCGACCGGGCACACGTCCACACAATCGGTGTATTTGCATTTGATGCAGCTGTCGTTTACGGCGTAGGTCATTGCGTTGCATTGATAAGTGAAGCGATTGCCGACATTTTGCCGCAAAACGGAGTGGGCGTTGAGCTTGAGTAGAATTCGCCTCCTTCCAAAAAATCTGCTTCACGCAAACGCGCGCCCGCGCGTGGCGAGGAGTCCTGTTTTCCTATGAAACGAATTGCGATCATCGGCTCGACCGGCTCGGGCAAGTCAACGCTCGCAAAACGGTTATCGCAAGCGCTCGCCGCGCCGGTAGTTGAGCTTGATTCGCTGTACTGGTTGCCCGGCTGGATTGAGCGCGACGAAGCGTCTTTTCGCAAACTAGTTGACGCGGCAACCGCACCGGAGCGCTGGATAGTCGAGGGCGGCTACAGCGAAGTGCGTGATTTGGTGTGGGGTCGCGCAGACACGATTGTGTGGATTAATTTGCCGTTTCGAACTACGGCGTGGCAACTCGTGCGGCGCACCTGGCGGCGCAATGTGACCGGCGAACCGTGCTGCGGAGGAAATCGCGAGAGTTGGCGACTCAGTTTTTCGCGCGAATCGATTCTCTTGTGGTTACTGAAATCTTATTGGCGAAATCTGCGCCGATTCCCACTGGCGCTGAATACGTATGGCGTTGACCGCACCGTGATCATTTTGCGCTCGCGAGCTCAGGTCGATGCGTTTGAGTGGCGTGTTGCGAATTCGAGCCCTAGCGAGAGACCAAACGCATCTCGCCCGGATAAGGCGTAAAGCCTAAGCGCTCGTAAACAGATCGACCTAAATCGGTTGCGGCGAGCGAAAAAACTTCAATGCCTCGTGCCCGAGCCGCGCCAATCGCACGTTGACAAACCTCTTTTGCAAGACCGCGCCCACGAAACTCTGGCTCAGTGAATACGGCCGTCAAGCGCCCGCGAATGGGGTTAGTCGTGCCGCGAATCGGACCAAGTTCAAACAAGATGACACCCGCACCAGAAATGGTTCGTTCGTTGTGGATTGCGACGAATCCAATGTAGATATCGCGATGGATGGCCGATTCGAGCCACTTTGTGTACACGGCAACATCGTTTGCAGTTGCGTCGCGATGCGAATGAATGTGTTTCGCGATAGTTTGTGCGTCGGTGGCAAGCGCCGCGCGAATACTGACGCGATCGAGCGCCGTCGCCATACTAACCTTCGGCGTTCGGTGGCGCGGATTTCGCGCGCGGTACACGCCCCATCAAATAGAACTCATCGTTCGGTCGCATGCTCGAAAAATTTGCAATTCGATTGCTCATCCCAAAAAACGCAGTGATCGAGCCGATGTCCCAGATGTCGTCGTCGGTGAAGCCGTGCGCGCGCAGCGCATCGAATTCACTGGCTTCGATCTCGTTCGAGTGCAGCGCGACTTTCATGGCGTAATCAAGCATCGCGCGCTGTTTCGGAGTGATCTCCGCCTTGCGATGATTCACGGCGACTTGATCGGCGATGCGCGGATTCTTTGTGTACACCCGCAGGATCGCGCCGTGTGCGACGACGCAATACAAGCAATCGTTTGCGCCGCTCGTGGCGACGACGATCATTTCGCGCTCAGCTTTGTTAAGCGCGGGCGATTCCTTCATCATGAGCGCATCGTGATACGCGAAGAAGGCTCGGCATTCCGCGGGGCGATGCGCGAGCGTGAAAAACACATTCGGAATGAAGCCCGCTTTTTCTTGCACTTCGAGCATGCGCGCGCGAATGTCTTCGGCAACATCCTGCAACGCCGGAACTGGGAAGCGCGAAATCGCGTTCATCGATCTTGCGTTTTTTCGGGGACGTAGCCGCTTGCGATTTCAGCGCCGCCGGAAAAAAAGTATTTCTCCATTTGTTCGGCCAAATATTTACGAGCGCGTGGATCGGCAAGACCGAGGCGGTTTTCGTTGATAAGCATCGTTTGATGTTTCACCCAACCCGCCCACGCTTCTTTGCTCACGTTTTCCCAAATCTTCCTACCGAGTTCTCCTGGGTACGGTGGCAGCGCGAGCCCTTCGGCTTCGCGACCTAATTTGATGCATTGAACCATTCGTGTCATAACAATTTCTCCAAACTATTGTGTTCATGGTTCGACAAGCTCACCAAGAACGGGGACAACACAGTTCCTCCCCCTTCAAGGGGGAGGCTAGGAGGGGGATGGGGTTTCGTACCGATTAGAAACATGCCGAGCAACCCCATCCCCACCCTAACCCTCCCCTTGAAGGGGAGGGAACTTATAGCGACTTCACATAAACCTGTGAGTTTCTTTCAAAGTTGTAAAGTGCTTGTTTTTTCTCAGGCAAATCCGCAATTGTCGCTGCGCGAAAACCACGTTCGATGAACCAGTGCGCGGTACGCGTTGTCAACACGAACAAGGTATTGATACCGTGATCTTTCGCCGCACGCTCAACTGCTTTCATCAAACGTTCGCCGTAGCCTTCGCGGCGGTAATCGGGGTTCACCGCGAGGCAAGCAAGCTCTGCTTTGTTGGCTTCCGGAAACGGGTAGAGCGCAGCGCAGCCAATCACTTGTCCATCGTGTTCGGCAAGGAAGAAGCGCTCGATTTCGCGCTCGAACGTCGCCCGCGCACGCGGCACGAGAATGCCTTGTTTTTCAAGCGGCTCGATGATCGAGAGTAGCGCACCAACATCATCAATCGTGGCTTGCCGTAAATTGTCGAGGCTGTCCACCGAAATCATCGTGCCGATGCCGTCACGCGTGAAGAGCTCCTGCAGAATTGCGCCGTCTAGCTTCCGACCAATCAAATGCGCGCGCGACACGCCTTTTTGACAGGCACGCACTGATGCGGAGAGAAAGAGTTGCACGTCGGAGGCTTGCGGCGCTTTGTTCGCGATATCGGCCGCTTCTCGGGTGTATAGCGTGCTGATCACGCTGCCGTCACCGTTGAGCACGCCCGGCGTGTCGAGCAAGAAAATGAGCTTTTGTGCTTTTAGCGCAATGGCGGTTTGCGTGGCCACTTCTTCGACCGTTAAGTTAAACGTGTCGCCCGACGTGGAATAGGCAAGCGTTGACATCAAAACGATGTCGCCATCTTTCAGGCAGTCATTGATCGCAAGCGCATCGATACGGCGCACTTCGCCGCTGTATTTCATGTCAACGCCATCGACCACGCCGATCGGCTTCGCTACAACAAAATTGCCGCTGGTCACGCGGTTGTGGATCGGTGCAACTGATGCTGTGCGCGGGGCCATTGAGAGCGCGGCTTCCACCCGCGCTTTCGCGCGAGCGGTGGCTCCGATGACGCTGCCCAGCTGATGCTCGTCCGTCACACGAACACCGCGGTGATACGTCGATTTCATTTCGCGCTGAACGAGTAATTTTTCGATCTGCGGTCGCGAGCCGTGAACGAGCACCAATCGAACGCCCAAGCTTGCAAGCAAATTTAAGTCAGCGATGAAGTTGGGGAACGTTTCATCCGCAATCACCTCTCCGCCGAAAGCCACGACAAAAGTTTTGCCGCGAAACGCATGAATGTACGGCGCTGAGGCGCGAAAAGACGGCACAAACGCGGAGAGCTCAGTCAACGGAGCGGCGGAGGACACAGGTGGAGTCATCATGCGATTCTATCGGCGCGCTAGCTGCAAATTAGGCGAGTACCCAGTGCATATCGACGACGCAGATGGCCGATGAATTCGATTAGACAAAGCTCGAAATCAGCAATCAGCTGCATACAGTAAACGCCGCATTTATTGGGCGAAACTGGTTAACGCGTAATTAATCAACAAATTCTTTTTACGAACGCTTTGCCAATACGCTAGGGCGCTGAAACAAAAAAGTTGCGTCTACGATCCTTCCGCTCCGACGCGGTTTTGCGTTTTTCGTCGTACATCCGGCTGTCGGCGCGAGCGAGGAGCTCGTCGAGCGAGTCGCCATCATCGGGATAGATTGCAATTCCGATTGAAGCGCCGACCGAAACACTAAGCTCGCCAATCGTCATTCCCATCGATAAACGCTCGCGCAAACGGTCTGCCAAGGCGGGCGCTGCGTCAACCGCCGCTTTCCCGCGCACCATCACGACAAATTCGTCTCCGCCGTAGCGTGCAAACAAATCTTTTTCTCGCAGTCGACGACGGATCCGCTCCGCAGATTTCGCGAGCACGATGTCGCCCATTGCGTGACCGTGTCGGTCGTTTACTTTTTTGAAGCGGTCAAGATCGATGTACACGAGCGCTAAACGTTCGCCTGCAGCTAACTCATCGACGACAACGCCAAATTGGCGCACGAACGCGGAACGATTCAGCGCGCCTGTGAGCGGGTCGTACAAAAGCTGATCTTGGATCGCGGCCACCGAAGTCGCGAGCACGCCAATTTCATCGCCGCGCGTGGGGATCCGAGTGATCGGTCCGTCACCTCGCATCAGCCTATCTGCAGCGCGAGAAACATCGCTCACATCTCGCGCGACGCGGTGGATCATCCATGCACCCAACGCTAAAGCAAGCAACACCGCCAGCGCACCAATAGTGAGATTCTCCGTCATGTTTTGATACACCGGCGCCATGTGGTCAGCTCGCGGGACGGCAACGACGAGGCGCCAATCGAGCCCCGCGCCGTCGTGGTAATCGATCACCGATAAATGAGCCGGCCCGAGCGAACTTTTAAACGGCTGATGGCGCACCGTCGTTGAATTCGACGTTAATGGTGTGTCTGGATTTCTTGCGGCCACAATCGTGGCGAACGCGTCCCGAATTAGCGGAGAGGCGCTATCGAGCGCGCCAGAGGTTTGGGTCTGAGAGGTTTGGCCTGCCGCCGACTCCGCGAACGATGAAGCAATCAGTTGCCCCGCGGGGTCGACGATAAATGCAACACCGCTTTCACTGATGGTGAGCGCACGAACGAACTTCGCGAGCTGGGCAAGCGACAAATCTGTGGCCGCAACACCGCGCACCGTGCCATCGGGCCGAAACACAGGACGCGCCAACGTGATCGTGAGCTCACCGGAGGCGAAGTTGCGGTACATCGGCGTCCACGTTGTCACGCGCTTTTCGACAACAAGCTTGTACCAGGGTCGAGTCTTTGGGTCGTAAGCTTCCTCGCGCAAAACTTCGCCGCGCACCTCAGGCGACACAGCGCGATACACACGACGCGGCTCGTCGGGCTGCGCTCGCAAACGTAGTTCCGCTCCGCCAGGCGCATCGCGCTGCAAACCAACAAAGCGACCGCTGTCCGCACCGTAGTAAACGTAATGATTTTGTTTGGGAAACAAATTTGACGCGACCCAAAGCCGCTTCTCAAAATCCGAAACCAGTACTGGCGACAACGAGCTTAGATCCGCGCCACTGACGTCGGGTTGCGATTCCGGCGCAATAACATTGAGGACCACGGCGGGCGTAGACAAATATTGAGTCGTCGTTTGCGCGATTCGATTCGCAACGTCCTCGAGCAATCGGCGGGACACTTCGTCGACGGCGCGAACACTGGCCTGATACGAGAGCCAGGTTACGGCCGCCGCAACGGCCACCACCAGCCCGACAAACGGAACCAGCAGCGTGAAGCGCAACGAGCGAAACGGAGAAACCATACACAGCAATTAAATGAGCAAAAAAACGCGCGGACGTATCGCCGCAATAGTTGCTGCGCGTCCGAATTATTCACTTGAACTGGACTTGAAGCTAGTATGAAACTGACTGAGCTCATGCCAATTCGTGCGCTGTATCCAAAAGTATGCACTGTAACGACTTTCACAATGGACTAATCGAGCGAAACGCGGCCTACTCGTGTATACCCCTAGACTTGCTGATCGCCCAATGTAATAGGCGTTCTGAGGCTAGTTTTATACTGACACGCGCTTTGCCAAATAACCGATCAAGCACTCACAGCGCGCTGAGGTTTGCATTGTTTGTCGACTGCGCGCGCCTGCTGAACAAAATCCGACCCACTTGGCGCGCGCCTAAAATTGGTTGATGTTTGAAACGCAATCGACGACGCATCCGTCGCAATCTCTGCTCGCCAACCTTAACGAACCGCAACGCACGGCGGTCACTCTGCCGCACATTTCCGCAATGGTTCTCGCGGGCGCAGGCTCTGGAAAAACTCGCGTACTCACCACGCGAATCGCTTGGTTACTTGCAACCGGTCAAGTCTCACCACAGGGCGTACTTGCGGTGACCTTCACCAATAAAGCGGCGAAAGAAATGCTCACGCGACTCGCGGGCATGGCCCCGATTAACGTACGCACGATGTGGATCGGTACGTTTCACGGGCTGTGCAATCGATTCTTGCGAATGCACTGGCGCGAGGCGGCGCTGCCGCAAACGTTTTCGATTATGGACACGCAAGATCAGGTCGCACTCATAAAACGCGTAATGAAGGCGGCCAGTATCGATGACGAAAAATTCCCGCCGAAACAAATGGCGTGGTTCATCTCATCGGCCAAGGAAGAAGGCGTTCGCGCAAACGCAGTCGAGGCTTACGATGATTTCACTCGCAAACAAGTTGAGATCTATCAGCTCTACGAGGCGACCTGCCAGCGCGAAGGCGTGGTCGACTTTTCCGAACTATTGCTGCGCACGTACGAAGTGCTCTCTAACAATCAGGCGCTACGCGAACACTACAACGCGCGGTTTCGACACATTCTTGTGGACGAGTTTCAAGACACCAACTCGCTGCAGTACAAGTGGCTACGGTTGCTGGCGGGCCGCGAGAGCGTTGTGTTTAGCGTGGGTGATGATGATCAATCAATCTATAGTTTTCGCGGCGCGAAGGTTGCCAACATGCAGCGCTTCGAGCATGATTTTGCGCCAGCGAAACTCATTAAACTCGAACAAAACTACCGAAGCTTCGGCAATATTCTCGACGCTGCTAACACGCTCATTCGCAACAACCAAGGTCGGCTCGGCAAAGAACTGTGGACAGATCGTGGGCACGGCGAACCGATCCGCGTGTTTCAAGGCTACAGCGATGGCGACGAAGCAGCGTTCGTGATCGACAGCGTAAAAGCGGCGATTAATGATGGTGTTTCGCTTGATGAGATCGCGATTCTCTACCGGTCGAACGCGCAGTCGCGTTTGTTTGAGCACGGCTTGTTTAACGCGCGAATCGCGTACCGCGTGTATGGCGGTTTGCGCTTTTTTGAGCGCGCTGAGGTTAAGCACGCGATGGCGTATTTGCGCCTCATCAACAACCCGGAGGATGACAATGCGTTATTGCGCGTTGTAAATTTTCCGCCGCGTGGCATCGGCGCGAAGTCAATTGAAAATCTGCAAGCTGTGGCCAAGCAATCGGGCGCAACGCTCTGGCAGTCGGCATGTGCTGGTGGCGCGGGCGGGCGGGCGCAAGCAGCAATGGCGCAGTTCATTGGTTTGATTGAGAACATGCGCATCGCAACCAAAGGATTAGTGTTGCCCGAAATTGTTCGCCACTTGATTGAAACGAGCGGACTCATCGGACACTATCGACTAGAAAAAGAAGGCCAAGATCGCGTCGAAAACTTGGAGGAGTTGGTGAGTGCGGCGGATAGCTTTTTGCGCGAAACCGGCGGCGTCATCCAAGTTGAGAGCGACCCAGGCGAGGCGGGGGAGACTCAGTCCAACACCGACCCAATTACCGCGTTTCTTGCGCACGCCTCACTGGAAGCGGGCGACACGCAAGCCGCCGAAGGTCGTGCCGCCCTGCAAATGATGTCAGTGCATTCGGCTAAAGGGCTTGAATTCGACTACGTGTTCATCACCGGGCTCGAAGAAGGGCTTTTTCCGCACGACAATTCGCTCAATGACGATGGCGGACTGGAAGAAGAGCGGCGCTTGATGTACGTGGCCGTTACGCGAGCTAAGAAACGCCTGCATATGTCGTTTGCACAGATGCGAATGTTGCATGGCCAAACCCGCTACAACGTGCCTTCTCGCTTTGTTGACGAGCTGCCAGCGTCATTACTGCAATGGCTCTCAGCGAAACCCAAAAACTTCCTCGATACGCCGCTTCATTCATCCCAAGAGACGCGGAGCAACTGGACTTCGAATGCCGTCGCCAGCGCCGATCATGGCGGCTTTCGTGTGGGCCAGCAAGTCAAGCATGCAAAGTTTGGCACAGGCGTCATCATTGGCGCTGAAGGCTCAGGGAAGAATACCCAGGTCGAAGTGAATTTCGCGGAGCACGGCATCAAGCGTCTGGCGCTTGAATTCGCAAAGCTCACGGCCGCTTGAGCCGCAGCTTGCGGCTATATGAATTCACAAAGCCTGAGGTGACGCTAGTCTTTGCTAGCGCCCGCGTCACTCGCGATGTCATTGGCTTGCAGGCGCTCGGTGCGATGAAACACACGCCGATAACTCACGTAATCGCTAATAAAAACGACCGCGAACATCGGCACCACAGCGATCATCATGATCACTGAGCGAACCGATGGCGGGGCCAGAATTAACACGGGAGATAGGGCGATTGCAGCGACTAACGCAAGCCCAAACATTGCCAATCCGTACACCGCGACCGCACCAATATTGCGAGTCCACGCTTGAAACGACAACATCAGCGCGCGCCACAGCCCGACGTCGGAAAACACGACCAGCGCGGGTGCAAACCAAAGCGCTGCGTTGACCGGTAGCAAACACGCTACGGTGACCAACATGAACTGCGATAAGGTTTCTGCCGGCAATTGTTCGGGTTGCGTGACCTCCATCAACAAACGCAAATCAAAACCCGTTGCATAAGAGGCGATGGTGACCGACACCAAAATGCCGAGCAAGTAAACAAGCCCCATCGGCAGCAGCGCACTCACGTTGGAGCGAAATCCCGCAAACAAATGCCGCATCGTCGGTTGCTCTCCGCGTTCGTGATGCCACGTCGCAGCAAGGAAGCCTACCGAGAGAATCGGCTTCAAGAAAAACGCGAGCAAGCCACCTGAAATCGCGCCAGAAAACTGAATGATCAAGATAAACGATGCCGCCAGCGCGCAATAACGAAGCCACTGCATGCGGAACAAGCGAAGCGACAGCCGCCACCAGTCGTAGCCGTCGCGTGCGGGCACCACTGAGATGTTGATGACAGTCATTTTTGGGTTCGGATTTTCGGGCGAGTCGCTCATGCGGCGAATTCCTGTGGCCAGTATTGCGCGCGATCGATGCGTGCGCGCAATATTCGTTCGAAATGGGATGGGTCTTTCGGTGTGTTCAATTCAGCCGCACGAGGGAAATGAAAATCATCGAGCCGCGACAACCAAAAACGAAGCGCACCCAGCCTAAGCATTGCCGGCCATAGCTGCTGCTCGGCCTCATTGAGCGGTCGAACGCTGGAATACGCAGCGATCATCGCATCGCGACGCGGTGCGTCTAATTCACCCTCCGCATCGATACACCAGTCATTGACCGTGATCGCGAGATCGTAGACAAACGCATCGGTCGCAGCGAAACCAAAATCAATAATGCCGCTTAGTTGGTGGTTGTCAAAGAGCACATTGTCACAGAATAAATCGCCGTGAATTGCACCGGTCGGCACTCGCGTTTCGCGTTGCGCACGCTGGAATGTGAGCTCCGAATTAATGAGTTCTGCGCGCGCTGCGTCGACCACCGTGCGCACGCGACGATAGGTGGAAAGCATCCAGCCGGGCCCACGTTTGTTCGTCATTCTGCCGCGAAAGCGCTCGCTGGCGCGATGAAGCTTTGCGAGCTCTGCTCCAACTGCCGCGCAGTGGCTGGCGTCGGGCTGCATATTGGGTCGACCGGAAACGCGCTCAGTTAACGCTGCAGGCTTACCGTTGAGCATAGAAAACAGCGCGCCGCTTCGATCCGCAATGGGCGACGGGACAGCAACCTCGGCGGCCGCGAGATGCGCAGCGAAATTTAGGTAGAACGGAAGATCTTCGACGGGAATTCGCTCGTAGAGCGTGAGCACGAAATTTCCACCCGACGTCGACAAAAAGTAATTCGTGTTCTCAATGCCCTCAGAAATTGGGGTCAGTGACACCAATTGCCCAACATTGAATCGGGGCAGCCAAGCGACAAGTTCAGCGTCGGTGACGCGAGTGAATACAGACATATCAGGAAGGAGAGAGTTATCGGCGGCGGATGAGTTTGAACTGCAAACGCGATGGACTAGAAGCGAAACAGCTCCCACATCGACGGCGTTACGCGTCGCTGACCACTTACCGCCGCACAATCATAGCGACCGACGTTGGGGTCAGTCGTCGTCGTTTTGCCAGATCGAATAACCGCCAATCGGTTTTCAACTTTCTCTTCAGAAACGGTCGCATCATCACGCCGTCCGTCAGAACGGGTCGCTGCATCGGAGCTAGCGCCGTCGACCACCGCGTCTTTGCGTGTGCTTGACGTGGTGCCTGCGCTCACAACGCCGTTGTTCTTATCAATAGTCGGCGCACCGTCAGGGGTTGCCTCGGGTGCAGCCATCGCGCTTTGAGTGATTGCTAAACCAGCGACGGCGGCGGCGATACTCCAGCAGCGACCGAGTTTTTCATGCAGTTTCATCGTTCAATTTTACTCGGCGGATTCCTTGGGTCGGTTTCCACAATAACCACTAAACGCCTATTCTATTGGGCGATTAGCTTAGTAATAATTGCAACCGCGTTTGCTGCTATACCCTCGCCTCGCCCAGTAAAACCAAGCGTTTCCGTAGTAGTTGCTTTCACGCTGATCTGGTCGATGGAAACTGCACAGTCAGCTGCGATATGGGCTCTCATCTGCGCGATGTGCGGTGCCATTTTTGGCGCTTGCGCAATGATCGTTGAGTCGATATTACCGACCACGTAGCCGTGTTTTCGCAGTGTTGCGATGACACTGCGCAAAAGCGCGCGCGAATCTGCGCCCGCATACGACGCGTCGGTATCCGGAAAATGTTTGCCAATATCACCAAGCGCGGCCGCTCCAAGCAGCGCATCAGAAATCGCGTGGAGCAACACGTCAGCATCGGAATGTCCGAGCAATCCTTTTTCATACGGAATTTCAACGCCACCCATGATGAGCTTCCGCCCAGTAACAAGTTGATGAACGTCGAAGCCTGTGCCGATGCGGAAATTCATTGGATTACCCTAGCAGTCGCGCAACCACAGACGAAGGTTGGCTTAAATAAAAGGCTGCCAGCTCCAGGTCTTCTGGGAAGGTGATTTTGATATTCCGAGCCTCACCGCGTACGAGTTTCGGTCGCAAACCGAGCGCTTCGATCGCTTGCGCTTCATCCGTAACATCCGGCGACGAGCTCAACGCATGCACCAGCATTTCGTAAGGAAACACCTGCGGCGTTAGTGCTCGCCACAAACCTTCACGCGAAACAGTCTCAACATAGTCTCCGCTGCTGTCCGCACGTTTCATGGTGTCGTTAATCGGCAGCGCGAGCAAACCGCCGGCGGGTGCGTCTTTTGTCTCAAGCAATAAGCGCTCGATGGATTCTCGCGTTACGCAGGGGCGAGCGGCGTCGTGCACCAGCACGCGAGCGTCGCGCGCGACCTGCGAACGAATGGCATCGAGCGCATTGACAACGGTCTGCGCACGCGTCTCGCCCGCACAACGGAGCAACGTGACTGAAGCAAGCGCGGTGTTGAAAAGAAGATGCGCCGCGTGTGCATCATCGGCTTGGACGACGAGAAAAACTCGCTCAATCTGAGGCGCAGCTAGCAGCGCAAGCAACGAGTGTTGAAGCACTTTCTTGCCGGCAAGTTCAAGATATTGCTTAGGCACAGCAGCACCAAAACGTGCCCCGCTACCACCCGCAGGAACAATCGCAACCGTGCGAAGGCGACGTTCGGAATCGCTCAACTAGCTCACAACCTTAATAGTCGGGAACTTCGCCGTGTGATCCTCGCTCTTTTGCGCGATGAAAACGGCGACTTTTCTCGCGATGTCTTTGTACGCCGTGGACACCGCGCTGTCGGGTTCGGCGACGACGGTTGGGCGACCGCTATCGGCCTGCAGGCGAATTTTTGAATCAAGCGGCAAGCCGCCCAAGAAAGGCACGCTGTAGTCATTACACATCGCTTTCGCACCACCTTCACCGAAGATGGGCTCGACATGCCCGCACTTTGTGCACACGTGCGTACTCATGTTTTCAACGATACCAACAATTGGAATGCCGACTTTTTCGAACATCTTCAAACCTTTGCGCGCATCAATCACGGCAATTTCTTGCGGCGTGGTCACAATCACCGCGCCGGTGACCGGCACTTTTTGCGAAAGCGTCAACTGAATGTCACCCGTGCCGGGCGGCATGTCGATCACCAGGTAATCGAGATCGCGCCAATTCGTATCCGAGAGCAACTGTTCAAGCGCCTGGGTGACCATCGGTCCGCGCCACACCATCGGCGTGTCGGAATCAATCAAGAAGCCAATTGACATCGCTTGAATACCGTGCGCCTCCATTGGTTCAAGCGTTTTGCCGTCCGCGCTTTCGGGGCGCCCTGTAATGCCGAGCATCACCGGTTGCGATGGGCCATAAATATCGGCATCTAGCAAACCCACGGTCGCGCCTTCGGCCGAGAGCGCAAGTGCTAAATTGACCGCTGTCGTACTCTTACCAACGCCACCTTTGCCCGAGGCCACTGCAATTATGTTTTTGATGCCGGCCTTCAGTTTTACGCCGCGCTGAACGGCGTGCGACACGATTTTGTGCGTGACTACAACACTGACTTTGCCGACGCCCGGCATTGAGCGCACATGTTGGGTGACGATTTGACGAAGCGCATCGTGCTGGCTTTTCGCCGGATAGCCAACAACGACTTCGATCGATACATCGCCGCCAGTTACGTTGACGGATTTGATCGCTTTGTCTTTAATGAAATCGCGCCCGGTGTTCGGATCGATGCAGGTCGATAAGTGCGAGAGAACGTCTGTTTGATTCATATCCGGATTGTAGTGAGTCGCCGCCGCCAGCTAGCTTGCGAGTGCGTGGGATCGAAACCTTGAACTGCGCTAGAATGTCCATACCATGTACATGTACATTTTCTGAGGCGAATCGCTATGTCTGCCACTGCTCGAATTGTCGTTCAAGCCACGCCGCTGGAGAAACGCACCATCACTTCGAAAGCGAAAAGCATGGGTATTCCAGTCAGCGAACTCATGCGACGCAGTGCCAACGCTTTCACCCCGGAATCCGATCAAACCGAGCTTGCAACGCTCGCCGACGCCGCACACGCCGCGGCGGAGCGTTCCTGCAAAGCCATTGACGATTGCCTCGCTTTCGTAGCGGCGAGCGAAAAGCGTATCGCGAAGATGGAGCGCCGCTGATGAATATTTTCACCACTCCGATATTGAGTATTCACTCCCTCACCCCTAGAGAAGTGCTGAATGATTCTTGTTGGGTCAGCGCCCAAACGAGCATTTAGCGATGGGCGTTACCGAACGAATCTGGGCCGCTCTCACTTCGATGATCAAACTCGAAGATAAAGTCACGCGGCAGTCGGAAGCGATTAAAGCCCAGCAAACCAAGATCGAAAATCTCACTGAACGAGTGATTCGACTTGAAACAGCACTGGAAATCGGTCTGGCGCGTGCGCGAGCGCTACCCGAGGCTATCCCGCCCGCGAAGCGCATCCCGCAAAAGCCCCCTAACAAAAACTAAAAATATGTGCGAACTCTACGTCGCGCAAGCCGAAAATGATCCGTAACCTTTTCATCACCACCGCTCTACCCTACGCCAACGGTCGCTTCCATATCGGCCACATGATGGAGTACATCCAGGCTGATATCTGGGTGCGGTTTCAGCGGATGCAGGGGCACAAAGTGCACTGGGTGTGCGCCGACGACACGCACGGTGCACCGATCATGATTGCCGCAGAAAAAGCGGGCAAGACGCCGCAGGAATTCGTCGCTGAAATCGCAGCAACACGAAAGCAATATCACGACGGTTTTCATTTGTCGTTTGACCACTGGTACTCGACAGATTCGCCCGAAAACGTCGAACTCGCGCAGGACATCTATAAAAAACTCAAAGCAAACGGCTTCATCTCTACAAAGACGATTGACCAGTTTTACGATACGGTGAAAGGCATGTTTTTGCCTGATCGCTACATCAAAGGCGAGTGTCCAAAATGCGGCGCAAAAGATCAGTACGGCGACTCATGCGAAGTGTGCGGCGCGGTGTATGCACCCACCGATTTGAAAAATCCGTATTCAACGCTTTCTGGTGCAACGCCCGAAATGCGTTCAAGCGAGCATTTTTTCTTCAAACTCTCCGATCCAAAGTGCGTTGAATTTTTACGCGAATGGACGCGTTCTATTGATCGTCATGGCGTGCCTCGCTTGCAAAGCGAAATCATCGCGAAAACGAAGGAGTGGCTTGGTGAAGACGGCAAGATGGGCGATTGGGATATTTCCCGCGACGCTCCCTATTTCGGCATCCCGATTCCCGACGCGCCAGGAAAATTTTTCTACGTGTGGCTTGACGCGCCAGTTGGCTACCTCGCGTCGCTGAAAAGCTATTTTGATTCGGGCAAGGCGAAAGCGAACGGCGAGTCACGCACGTTCGCAGAATTCTTGGCCGATCCTGAAACTGAGCAAATTCATTTCATCGGCAAAGACATCGCGTATTTCCACGTGCTCTTTTGGCCCGCGATGCTCAAGTTTGCGGGCTACAAAGCGCCCGATAGCGTGAACGTACACGGCTTCATTCAAATGGCTGGCGAGAAGATGAGCAAGAGCCGCGGTACCGGCCTTGATCCGCTCAAGTATTTAAGCATCGGCATGAACCCCGAGTGGCTGCGCTACTACATCGCCGCGAAGTTAAACGCCAACGTCGAAGATTTCGATTTCACTGCCGAAGATTTTATGGCTCGAGTGAACTCGGATTTGATCGGCAAGTACGTGAATATTGCGAGCCGCACGGCAGGATTTATTCACAAACACTTTCAAGGTAAATTGTTCGAACGCGAGACGATCAATTTGTTCCCTGACGCTGTCGTTGGAGTGGCGGCTGACGAAATTCGCGACCATTTTGATCAGCGCGAGTTTGGCAAAGCGATTCGTCGAATCATGGAAGCTGCCGATGCTGTGAATAGTTTCTACGATGTTTCAAAGCCATGGGAACTCGCGAAATCCGATCCCGGGAGCTCGCAGAAAATTCAACTGCATCTTGTGTGCTCGCATGTAATCGAGTCTTTTCGGGTTCTTTCGATTTACCTCGCCCCGATCATGCCGACGCTAGCGGCTAAAGCTTTCGAGTTTCTGAACATCCCACCCCAGACTTGGGCTGATGTCGGAAACACGCTGCCCGCGAATCACAAAATCAACACTTACAAACACCTCATGTCTCGAGTGGAGGAATCGCAACTTGACGCATTGCTAGATTTAGCGCCAACGCCTGACAGCCGTTTAAATGGCGTGAATTCAACAGAAAATAGTAAAGCTGAGAAGCCATCAAAAGCGACTAACGCACCAAACTTGTCGGGGGTCAAGCCGAAAAGCCAGAATTCACCCGGCGCTTCATCATCCGACTTCATCAACATCGACGATTTCTCAAAGATTGACCTCCGAATCGCGAAAATTCTGAACGCCGAGCATGTTGACGGCAGCGACAAATTGTTGCGGCTCACGCTTGATGTCAACGAGAAAAACGAGGACGGCACGCCTCGCTTACGCAATGTGTTTTCGGGGATTAAATCAGCGTATGCACCGGAGCAGCTTGTGGGGCAACTGACAGTGCTCGTTGCTAATCTTGCCCCTCGAAAAATGAAGTTTGGCATTTCCGAAGGCATGGTGCTTGCCGCATCGTCTAAAGATGGCGACAATGCAAGCGGACTCTACATTTTGAATCCACACACCGGCGCTTCACCCGGAATGAAAGTTAGTTAAATGTTTGGTACGAAACGCACAGTTTTTGAGCAGGATAAATACAAGATTTTGCGCGCCAGCGTTCGCGATGCTCCGATCCTATCTGCTCTGGCCAAAGGTGAATGGTCGGAGCGAGTCGCTATTTCACAGCGCCGCCTCAAAGATAACTCGAACCAAATCGCCGACGACCTGCGCGCGGGCGGCGGGCTAGTGTTGTATCGCAGCAATCTGCCAGTCGCCGCCCTGTCTTATGTGCCAGCAAAAGATGGAAGCTGGGAGCTTCGCCGCTTAGGTGTGAGCAAGTCTTTCTCTGGGCGCGGGTTCACCACATTGTTACTGGACTCTTTGGAAAAGCTCGCAAAGAAAAATGAAGTAACGTCGATTCGTATTCCGGTCGACACGTACTCGCCCCAATACAAAGCCTATTTCGAGAAACTCGGTTTCAGCGTTGAATCTGATCGTACGTTCGCGACGATTTTCGCGGGGGCGCTGCAGCCTATTCGCATGCGCAAACACTTGGGTTGAGCCTTCGTCAACGCGCCGCAGTCGCAGCGCGTCGCCCCTGCTGTTCCGCAACAAGAAAATCAAAAAAAACACCGGAACATTGGCGCGATTTTTCAGGGTTCAAGACCTGCGCCACCACTTTAGTGGCTGCACCCAAAACTTCTCTTTCTAGCTCTTGAAACGATCCAGACGGGTCGCACTTTGGTATTCATCAGCGCGACATTTCTACCGCGCTTGTTTGGTCCAACAGGAGAAATGAAAATGACTGGTTTGATTCGCTTTAGCCCCTTGACCCCACGCGCGCTTGTCGCTCCTGCGTTTGGCGATTTTGATCGTGCGCTTGATTCTTTTGCGACGCAGCTTTTCGGCGATGCAACGGCCCAAGACGCGGGCCTGCGCGCCGATGTCTCGGAAACTGACGCGTCGTACATTGTGCGTTTCGATGTGCCCGGTGTCGCTAAAGAAAACATCGCGGTGACCGTGGAAGAAAAGCTGGTGAAAGTTGAAGTAAATTTCGCGACCGTGTTGAACGAGGGCGAGCGCACCGTGCGCACAGAGCGGCTCAACGGCGCCGCATCGCGCAGCTTCCGTTTCCCGGTTTCGCTGGATTCCGACGCGGCGGTTGCCACGCACGAGCATGGTGTACTCACGCTAACCTTGCCCAAGAAAGCTTCAGCGGCGCAAAAGCGCTTGACGATCAACTAATTGATCGCTTTCGCCACTAGTAAAACGCCAGCTTACGCTGGCGTTTTCGTTTTTATCTTTGCATATTAAAGCCCAATTTAATTGGGCTTAGCCCAGCTTTTTTTCGTTTTTCGGTAATACTCGATATGCATGGGTAAGCCCAGTAAATTTTGGCGTTTGCTACATTTTCTATAACCTCTCGCAAGTTTGAAGTTATGTTGTCGCTTGCCGAAAATGTTTACCTGAACGCGAGCTGACTTTGTTGCACAATAGTTGCTAGAGATTGTTGCCCAAAGATTCGAGTAAACATTTATGTCTATTGCTATGCACGCCATCAAGATGCCGCCAGCGCATCACTTCGACGAGATGTTGGTGAGCAGCGCAAATTCGATAAACCCGCAAACGCGTGATCACTACCGCGAATATTTTCAGTGGCTTAACAGCTCGCCGGAACAAACGCTCACCCAGCGCCGAGCGCAAGCCGACCTCTTGTTTCGACGCATGGGAATCACGTTCACGGTGTACGGCGATGAAGGCGGCACCGAGCGACTCATCCCGTCTGATGTCATTCCGCGAATTATTACCAGCGAAGATTGGGAGTATTTGGAGCGCGGTTTGGCGCAGCGCGTGCGCGCGATCAACATGTTCCTCGCAGACATTTATCACGATCAAAAAATTCTGAAGGAAAAACTCATCCCGAGTGAGCAAATCCTCGGCAACGCGCAGTTTCAAACCAAGATGGTCGGCGTTGACGTGCCGCACGACGTGTATGTATCGATTACCGGTGTCGATATCGTGCGCAATAACGACGGCAAGTATTACGTGCTTGAAGACAATCTTCGCGTGCCTTCGGGCGTGAGCTACATGCTCATGAATCGCAAGATGATGATGCGCTTGTTTCCTGAATTGTTCTTAAAACAAAGCGTGCGCCCGGTCGAGCACTATCCGGCGCTTTTGCTGCAAACGTTGCGCGAATCGAGTTTGGTTGAAAACCCCAACGTTGTTTTGCTCACGCCCGGTCGCTACAACAGCGCGTACTTTGAACACACGTTTCTTGCGCAGCAAATGGGCGTCGAACTCGTCGAAGGTCAAGACCTGTTCGTTAAGGACGACTTTGTCTACATGCGAACTACCACTGGGCCGCAGCGCGTTGATGTGATGTACCGAAGAATCGACGACGTATTTTTAGACCCGTGGGTGTTTCGCGCAGATTCCGCACTGGGCGTGCCGGGTTTGTTCGAGGCTTATCGCAAAGGCAACGTGGTGATCGCCAACGCGATTGGCACTGGCGTGGCCGACGATAAATCGATTTATCCGTACGTGCCGGACATGATCAAGTTCTACCTTGACGAAGAGCCGATACTCAATAACGTTCCAACGTATCAGTGTCGTAAGCCCGATGAGCTGAGCTATGTGCTCGCAAATCTGAAAGAGTTAGTGGTCAAAGAAGTTCACGGCGCGGGCGGTTACGGCATGTTGGTCGGCCCTGCCGCGACCGACGCGGAGCGCACACACTTCGCCGAGCTGATCAAACAGAATCCGGGAAACTACATCGCCCAGCCCACGCTCGCGCTATCAAGCTGCCCTTGTTTCGTGGGTGCGGGCATCGCACCGCGTCATATTGATCTACGACCGTTCGTGTTAACGGGCCGTGAAATCCGCATGGTGCCCGGCGGGCTCACGCGCGTGGCGCTTAAGGAAGGATCGCTGGTGGTGAATTCATCGCAAGGCGGCGGCACCAAAGACACTTGGGTCTTGGGAGCGTAACCAGATGCTCTCACGCACCGCCTCCCACCTCTATTGGCTGTCGCGCTATCTTGAGCGCGCAGAAAACATGGCGCGCATTCTTGACGTCACGCAATCGCTCGCGATGCTCGATCCCGGCGCTGATTCAGGCGGCGCGATGACGCCGATCGTGATCACCGACACGTATAAAGAATTCACCGCAACCGGACTGCCTGCCACTTATCCCAACGTCGTTGCGTTTCTGGCCTGGGATCGATTCCATCCCTCCTCAATTCGGAATTGCATTGAGGCCGCGCGCGAGAATGCGCGCGCCGTTCGCGGATCGATCACCAGTGAGATGTGGGAAAACATCAACGACACCTGGATCGCATTTCATGAGAAAGCCAAGCAAACGGATCCACTGATGACGGGTAACGAGTTTTTCGAATGGGTGAAAGAGCGTTCACACTTGTTTCGCGGTGTCACCTTCGCGACGGCGCATCGTGGTCAACCGTATCACTTCACGCGATTGGGCACTTTCCTTGAACGCGCGGACAACACGGCACGTATCTTGAACGTGAAATATGCTCAGGAAGCGCCCGATGATTTCCAGGAGCACAGCGACGATCAGGCTGACTACTACCGGCTCTCAGCGGTGCTGCGTTCGGTGTCCGCGCTGGAGGCTTACCGCGACACCTATCGCGATGCAATCGACGCGCGGCGCGTAGCAGAGATCATGATTTTTGACGCGCGACTCCCACGCTCTCTTCGTTTTTGCATGGACGAAACCACGAACGTACTCGACTATCTTCCCAAAGATTCGGGTCGCATTCCGCGCCGTATCGCCTCGGAGATTAACGCTCGCTTGCGTTACGGCACGGTCGATGAAGTGTTGAGCTATGGCCTTAAACGCTACATCGCCGACTTCCTGCACGATATGGCCAAACTCGGTGAGGCGGTAAACGCGTCGTTCATGACTGGGCGTTGATTAAGCCGCAGCGAATCCGAGCGTGAGTTCGTACAACCGCGCTTCAGGTATCCTACCAGCCGCGCTCGCCGAGCCCTACCGAGATCTACGTGTCATCAGCCGTTCACGCTGCGCCCACTTGGCGCTACATCGTTTTGCTTGCGCTCCTACTCGGCGCCCAGCCCATTGCCACCGATCTGTATCTTCCAGCGCTGCCTGCGCTGAAAGCTGAGCTCGGCAATCCGTCTCTATCGTTAACAGCGCTGCTACTCGCGTTTGGGGTTGCGCAGTTGGCGTGGGGGCCGATTTCTGATCACTACGGTCGCAGACCGGTGGCGCTGTGTGGCGCGACGCTCTACGCGCTTGCCTGCTTTGCCGCAGCGTTCGCGGCAGACATGTCGCTGCTGGTGGGCTGTCGCGTGCTGCAGGGTGTTGGCTTAGCCGGTTTAATCGTGGTCGCGCGCGCAAGTTCGCGCGACCTCTTCTCGCCACAAGAAGGCACGCGCATCTTGAGTAAGGGGCTATCCGGCTTGGGGCTCATAGCGCTCGTCTCCCCCTTAATTGGCGCCGCGCTTGCAAGCGTCACGCCTTGGCGCGGCTCACTTGCTGCGATGGGCGTGTTTGGTGGAATTGTGTTGGCGTGGCTCTACTGGTCATTTCCCGAATCGCTACCCGCTGATCGACGTAGCGCACGATTTACATTGCCGGGCGCGACCACCGCGATCCTGCGCAACCCTCGATTTCGCGCATGGACCTACATCGTCGCCACCAGTTACGCCACGCTTTTTTGCTTCTTACTGAGTTCGGCATTTGTATACGGCAACGCCTTTAAGCTCGGCATCCTGGGATCGGGGCTGGTGTTAGCCGGCAACTGTGTGTTCTATATCGTCGGCACAATGTGGTGCCGTCGCATGCTGTCATATCTGCGGCCCTATCAGGCAACGGCGCGCGCATCTTGGTTTCACCTCGCAGCCGGCGTGGCCACGCTGGCTCCTGCGCTCGTCTACGAACCGTGGTTACCAGCAATGCTCGCCGGGCAGTTTCTTTTCTCAATCGGTCACGGCGTTGTCCAGCCCTGCGCGCAAGCGGGCGCAGTTGCCGACGCGCCGCAATATGCCGGACGCGCATCTGCCCTTTCCGGTTTCGCAATGATGGTCGTTGCATTCATCATTGGGCAAACTATCTCACCATTCTTGGGATCAGGAGCGTGGCCGCTAGTGGTTGCGATGGCCGTTGGCGCGCCGCTTGTTGCGTTGCTCGCCAACACCGTTCTCAAGCGCGCTCACGAAACGTAGTGCGGCAGCGCGACAAAAGACGCGATTGCGTCAACCACGTCGTTTTCTCGGAGCACCTTACGATGGCCAAGACGCTGCGTGGCAACGAGTTGCGCGTTGGTCAAATAGGACATCCAACGGCTCGCCGACACAAACGGATTTACGCCGTCATTTTCGTCGTGAACGATCAAGGTAGGCATCGAGATCTGGGTGGCCAGTCGACGCGACGCAAACGCGTCCATGTGCGCGGCCTCGCGTGCCTCAATGCGCCGCTGCATTCGTGCACGCGTTTGCTCGGATAAGCCAAAAACGCTGGCAAACATGTGCGTGAAGTCGCGCGGGCGATCCGGTGGCGCAATGAGCACAAGTCGTTCTGTGGGCAAGCCGCGAGCAACTGCAAACGCTGTTGCAGAAGCGCCGAGCGAATGAGCGATCACACCCTGGATTGAAATCCCCTGCAGTGTGAGCCGAGTCGCGACATACTCCATCGCGCGGGCAAATTGCGGCAGACTACTTGTTGCGCCCTTGCTGCGCCCGTGCGCTGGCGCTTCGACGATGATGGGCACCATCCCGCGATCGGCGATTGCATTAGCAATAGGTTGCATTTGCGCGGCGCTGCCGCCCCAACCGTGGATCAGTAACACGTGCTGCCGATCACTAACGCTTGCAGCGCCCATACCATCGCAATCGCTCGACATGCGGCGATATACGGTGAGCGCTGCGTCTTCAAACAGCCATGATTCGATTGTCCAGCTCGGGCTCCACGCGTGGCGACGTTGCAACCATTTTGGCGGCAGCGGCGTAAGAAACAGTCTATGTGCAAATCGCACGGCGAGCGCTGGCGCGAGCCGCTCAGTCATCGATAACGCAGCACGGAAAAATTTCACGCCGACGCTGCGCTCATAGAACTCAGCGGTGGCGCGAATCGATTCGTTAGTAACGGCATTCATGATTTATCCTTTTTTGTTTTTCGCACATCTGTGCGAAATTTAGATGGAGGAGAAGGTCAGTATCTTGTTGTCTCGGAAAAATTACTGGGCCTGTGAGTAGCTACGAATCAACCGCTCGTAGCTTGCGTGGGTGCGATCAGCGGCTGCGTCGTCCCGCAAAAAGCGAGCATCGTGCACCAAACCGATCATCAGCGAGTAGATCACGCTGACCAATTCGTCAATCGGCGTTGTGTGTGGCAAATGCCCTTCGTTCACGGCTTGTAGGGTCGCGCGACGAAGCGCTGCACGCCAAGAAACGACGCCCTTGTGTAAGGTTTCGCGAAGTTCACCTTCGCAGTCGTCAAGTTCAAACGCGCCCGCGGTGTAGAGACAACCCGTATGCGCTTCAACAACGCGGGTTCGCTCAATCCAGCGACGCACGATGGCGTTGAGCCGCGGAAGTCCTTTGGGTGCTTGCATCGCTGGGACGAAAACGTCAGCGAGAAAACGACGCTCGAACTCTTCAATCACCGCTTGCTGCAAGGCTTCGCGCGAGCCCACGCGAGAGAAAACGCCGCTTTTCGACAAAGCAACGCGATCAGCCACCGCCTGCAAACTGATCGCCTCTAATCCCTGCTCTGCTGCAAGATCAAGCGCCGCGCCAATGATAGCGGCGCGTGTCATTTCGCTCTTCGCGGTTTTCGCTTCGAGCGCAGGTGCAATGACCGCAACTTTTGACAGCGGCGACGCAGTTTTTCGAATTGCAGTGGACCGACTCATGATTCATATTATCGCACGATCGTGCGAAACATCAAGCGACTATAGCGATTCACTTGTAGCGCCTATTTCTGTGGGCTATGCAATGCTTTTGCGAATTTTTCGCCACGATATTTAATCAACGCAAGCGCCCAGTATTTACGGGCGATCCATCATAGTGTTTACGCTATTTTTTTGTACCACGACCGTACAACCAAAGCGCACCCGCGACGATCAAAATGATGATTGCCAGAATACCTCGGGGGCTCGCGAGTTCATGCGCGAGTGCGTGAACAAAGTCTTCCGGCTCATGGCCAGGATGCGCATGAGCGCTACCGATTAACGCAAACAGCGCGCCAATAAACGTGCAGAAACGCATATAAAAAAAGTGAAATTTCATAGAAGATCCTAACTTCAACTCAACATGCCTTGATGTTTGATGAAAGCAACGATTTCATCAACACCTTTGCCAACTTTCAAATTCGAAAACACGAACGGCTTCGCGCCGCGCATTTTTTTCGCATCGCGATCCATCACTTCAAGTGACGCGCCCACGTATGGCGCAAGATCGATTTTGTTGATCACGAGCAAGTCGCTTTTCATGATGCCGGGGCCGCCTTTGCGCGGGATTTTTTCGCCTGCAGCAACGTCAATCACGTAGAGCGTTAGATCCGAAAGTTCTGGCGAAAACGTCGCCGCAAGATTGTCGCCTCCGCTTTCAACAAAAATCATGTCGAGATCCGGAAAGCGCTTGTTCAAACGATCTACGGCTTCAAGATTGATCGAAGCGTCTTCTCGAATGGCCGTGTGCGGACAGCCGCCAGTCTCAACGCCGATAATGCGCTCCGCCGACAGCGCGGCGTGATCGACCAAGAACTGCGCGTCTTCCTTCGTGTAGATGTCGTTCGTCACCGCTGCAATGTTGTGCGAATCGCGGAAGCGACGGCAGAGTTCGAGCGTGAGCGCAGTTTTGCCGGAGCCGACGGGGCCGCCGATGCCGACGCGTAAGGGGCCGTGTATGTTCATGGGTTCAATCTATTGTGTAGTAGGTGAATTGCTTAGTGTCCTAGCCTTAAACACTTCTTGTCGGTAGCGCCAGTATGCCGCTAACACCAAACCGGAGGGAAGCGTCACGAAAACCGCCACAATACCAACGATGAGAATAGTTGCTGGTGAATCTTGGTACAGCGGATCGCCAATTAGAAAAGCATAAATGTTGTAGACCACATTTGGAACGGTCGAAAGAAAAACGATTAGTGGTGGCAAGACCAAGAGGCGCAGGCACCAGATGCGCTCACCCTGCATACCAAAGACTAAACCCGCGTAAGCCAACCAAAATGACCAAAAAACGAGTGAGCCGAAATTAATACGATGCACGGCTAGCACGCCGTAAAACAACAACAACGAGAGAGACGTTATGTGAAAGACGCGGATCAGTCTCACGATCGAAACAACCTTGAATATTGTGTTTCGTGTTTCATCTGCGCAATCGCTAGCAGCGGAGAAGCGGATGACCAATTTTCTTCACGCATCTCGAGCGCAGTTTCCACGCAGGATTCGACAGCGTCACCCAATGCAAGAAGCATTTTTTGCGAAGCGATTTGCCCGAGCGGCATGGCCTTGGCAAGTACCATTACTTGGTTTTCTGCAAAACCGAAAACATAAGCGGTCAAACCATCACGAGCGCTCAATCCGCAGGCGCATGCGGCGAGGCTTGCAGCGATTGGTGCACAAGGCGAATCGATGCTCGCAAGCATCCCGCGTTGAGATTCACTCAAAGTCGCAACTTCACGACACCACGCCGCATACGAAAAACCGACTTGGATCGTCTCGGCGCGCGGTTCACTTGATTCACGCGATGCAATGAACTCAGCGTTCAATCGATCAATTTCCTGCGCGTCGCTCGATTGCCATGCTCGAAACGCAGCCACGTAAATCGCTGCTTCAAATTTCGCGAATACCAGCTGCAAATGATCGCGAATCCACGAAGACGCCAGAGTGGTCGAGTTCACTGCACCTGACTCAATCGCCCATTCCAAACCTTGCGAATAACTGTAAGCGCCGACGGGCAGCGCGGGCGACGCGAGTTGCAACAGACGTGTATTCACTTTTGCATGTATCCGTTCATGGTGAGCTCGCTTTGTCCGGAGTTTGTCGAAGGATCGAACCATCAACGATCCTGTGTACTCGGCTTCAAGCCATCGTGAATGCGTCCGCCGTGGCCTTCGTCGTCATGCGAATGATGTACGTGCGAATGACCGTAAGCGCCGCTCTCAGGTTGAAACGGTCGCGTAACTTCGGTCACCGTGCCGCCTAAGCCTTCGACCATCGCGCGCAGCACATGATCGGGGAGCATCAGTAAATGATCGTCGTTGACTTGGAGCGGGACGTGGCGATTGCCGACGTGATACGCGATGCGTGCGAGTTGCGTTGCGTTCACCGCGCGAATCTCGTGGAGTTTTTCATCGGCGGCGATCACTTCAACCACGCTGCCGTCATCAATTTGCAGCTTATCGCCATGAGAAAGTACCGTACCAATCTTTAGCATCAGCCCCAGCACTAT
The DNA here is from genome assembly GCA_013298695.1 of Betaproteobacteria bacterium. GTDB lineage: Bacteria > Pseudomonadota > Gammaproteobacteria > Burkholderiales > Casimicrobiaceae > Casimicrobium. Next base: position 84,236 of record JAAFIS010000011.1, on the reverse strand, counting down.
TCCGCCCGTTGTTTCCGCCCGTAAACGCGATTTTTCTCTCTGGTCGAAAGTGAGTAGTATTGAGTCTATCGCCTTAGTAGATTGGGCGATAACGTGGGTTGCTGTTTTCATAGTGCCGTCATTCCCGCCAAGGCGGGAATCGATGGAGGAGTAAGTTCACTGCTTGTAGAAACGAAGCTCATAGGCAACGATAGATTCCCGCCTTCGCGGGAATGACAGACTGTTGAGTAGTGCAGAACATGGGGCGGAGTTAACTCAAAAAAGGAAATACCGTTGCGCCATCGGAAGCACGCTCGCAGGTTCGCACACCAAGCGCTCGCCGTCTGCGCGCACTTCGTAGGTCTCAGGATCGACTTCCATGTTGGGCAAATAGTGGTTGTGAATCATGTGTCGTTTTTTAATTTTGCGAATGTTTTTCACCGCGACGATGTTCTTGTGTAGGCCGTACTTTTTTGCAACACCGAGTTTCATCGCCGCCTGCGAAACGAAAGTGAGCGACGAAGAATGTAGCGCGCCGCCGAATGCCCCAAACATCGGGCGACCGTGAACGGGTTGCGGCGTCGGGATTGATGCGTTGGCATCACCCATGAGCGCCCAGGCGATTTGTCCGCCTTTCAAAATGAGTGAGGGCTTCACGCCGAAAAATGCGGGTCGCCAAATCACGATGTCCGCCCATTTGCCCTCTTCCAACGAACCGACTTCGTGCGATACGCCGTGTGCGATCGCAGGGTTAATCGTGTATTTCGCGATGTAGCGCAGGGCGCGGAAATTGTCGTTGCGGGAGTGGGTTCGAGTTGCCTCTCCCTGTGGGAGAGGTCGCGCTGAAAGCGCGGATGAGGGTTTCGGATTGCCTCCCTCACCCGCCCTGCGGGCACCCTCTCCCGCGGGGAGAGGGGGTAACCAACCCCGTTGCACTTTCATCTTGTGCGCCGTCTGCCACGTGCGTGTGATGACCTCGCCCACGCGCCCCATCGCTTGCGAATCGGACGACATCATCGAGATCGCGCCGAGATCGTGCAAGATGTCTTCTGCGGCAATCGTTTCGCGACGAATACGCGACTCAGCGAACGCGAGATCTTCGGCAATCCCCGCATCCAGGTGATGACACACCATCAACATATCGAGATGCTCGTCGACCGTATTTTTCGTATACGGCATCGTAGGATTGGTTGACGAAGGCAAAAAGTTTTCGTAACCAATCACGCGCAAAATATCCGGCGCATGACCACCGCCTGCGCCCTCGGTGTGAAACGCGCACAGCGTACGGCCTTTCGTCGCAGCGACTGTGTTTTCAACGAAGCCCGATTCGTTCAAGGTGTCCGAATGAATCGCAACCTGCACATCGTATTTGTCGGCAACGCTCAAACAGTTATCAATCGCTGCGGGCGTGGTGCCCCAATCTTCGTGCAACTTCAAACCAATCGCGCCCGCTTCGATTTGCTCGGCGATCGGTTGCGGTTGGCTGATATTGCCTTTGCCGAAAAAACCCAAATTCATCGGGAATGCATCCGCTGCGCGCAGCATTTCGCGCATGTGAAAAAGACCGGGGGTCACCGTCGTTGCACTCGTTCCTGCGGCTGGTCCCGTGCCGCCACCGATCATTGTGGTCACACCACTTGCGAGCGCTTCCTCAATCTGTTGCGGGCAAATGAAATGAATATGGCAATCGATGCCGCCCGCGGTGACAATCATGCCTTCGCCTGCGATCACCTCCGTTGCACCGCCAATCGGCACCGTGACATTCGGCTGAATATCCGGATTTCCACCTTTGCCGATTTTCCACACGCGACCGTTTTTCAAACCGATGTCGGCTTTGAGGACGCCGAGTTTTGCGTCCAGAATCAGAGCGTTAGTGATGATGGTGTCAGCGACTTTATCAGCGGGTAATTGCGATTGCCCCATGCCGTCGCGAATGACTTTGCCACCACCGAATTTGACCTCCTCACCGTAGGTCGTTAAGTCATGCTCAACTTCGATGAAGAGGTCGGTGTCGGCCAAGCGCACGCGATCACCGACCGTTGGTCCAAACATTTCCGCATACGCGCGGCGATTCAACGTCGTCATTTTTTCGCTGCTTTCTTAGCGACGGATTTCATCGCTTTGGATTTTGACGCGACTTTTGACATTGGTTTTGTCGCGGGCGATTTAGTTGCTTTCGCCGCGACCTTGCCGTCCAGCGATCCCATCACTTTGCCTTGAAACCCAAACACTTTGCGCGCGCCCGCGAGCGCGACGAGTTGAACTGTGCGCGTTTGTCCAGGTTCAAACCGCACGGCTGTTCCCGCTGCAATGTTCAAACGCATACCGCGGGCCGCGTTGCGCGCGAACGCAAGTGCCCCATTGGTTTCGAAAAAGTGGTAATGCGAGCCGACTTGAATCGGGCGATCGCCGGTATTGGCGACGGCCAGTGTTTCCGTACAGCGCCCCACGTTGAGCTCAATTTCACCCGCCTGCGTAATCACTTCACCTGGAATCACCATTCACCTCACAAAAGAACTTGTTACTGAATCGGCGCATGCACTGTCACGAGCTTCGTACCATCCGGAAACGTGGCTTCCACTTGAATATCGGGAATCATTTCCGGCACCCCTTCCATCACATCGCTGCGCTTCAAGATCGTGGTGCCGAAACTCATAAGTTCTGCAACAGTTCTGCCATCGCGCGCGCCTTCGAGTACTGCTGCGGTGATGAATGCAATCGCTTCGGGGTGATTGAGTTTCAAACCACGCGCGCGACGTCGCTCCGCTACCAGCGCCGCAGTAAATATCAGCAATTTATCTTTTTCTCTTGGACTTAAATCCATCTAAGTGCTCCAAATGCGCGGCAATTGCGCGTCGATGCCCGTCACACTCAATCTTACTTCGCACCAGACGCGAATCAGCAATTCGCGTACCGATTCAGTTGAAACCCCGACAACTTTAATCACGATGAACCCATTCTTGGGCATTGACGCTGCCGCGTGAGATTCGCCAGCAATCATCTCGCGCACTCGTGCGAGTACCGAATTCGAATTTTCATCGCCCGTGAGATCAGTTCCAGGGTTGGGTAAAACAATCCACGCGGTAGCGCCAACCGCGAAACCGCCCCAGCCTAGACCAGACTGCAGCAGCGGGTCGCTCCCGTCGATCAAACTTCGTTCAAGCCATAGCAAACGGTCATCTCGCGAAATCTCGATAGTTTGCCGAAACCTTCCCAGGGTGAATTTTTCGTTGCTAGCTGTGCGACCGAAGCACACAATTTCCCAGCCGACGAAGTGGGCATCTTTGTGCAACGAAATCTTCAGCGCTTGGTGCGCCTGCGCACCATCGAACACAATGGTTTCCTGCGGTAGCCATTCCAATCGCGCGTTTTGCTCGACACGCAACTCGGTGCACGATTGTGATTCGCCCGCGATAGATCGATACCACTTTTGTGCGCCGGGCGTCGTTACTACTGCGTGAGACGATTCGCCCGCCGACACATTGAGTTGCAAGCGGTCGCCGCCGACCACGCCCCCTGGGGGATGGACAACCACTGCATGACAACACGACTCGCCTTCTGGATAGAGCGGCTTTAATACCCGCAATGGCCCCTCATGCTCGCGCCGAGAAATCTGCGTTCGTGCCGTGGCGCTAGTGAACTCAAGCGTTAATTTAGCTCGCCACGGGCTCGATAAAGGTCGAGCTGGAATGTCGTCTACAGAGTCGTTGCGGGCGTTCAATCGAAACTATCCGTCGCGGTGGTGTGGGCTTCAATCCATTGTAGAGATCCGCGACCAAACAGAGCGTATCGCTCTGCACGGACCGAGCGTTTTCGGTGCGCACGCGATGTCTCGCACGCAAATGACGCGACGCTTTCACGCATCCGCTCGAAAGCGCCCTCTTTTGGTTCGAGCGCAAAGCTCGGATGAATCCGTAGGCGCATCGACACCCTTGGCACAGGGTTTGCGATAACAAGAAGCGCGAGCATCGCTTGCGAAAAGAACGAAACATCCAACGTCACCAATTACTTTCGGGAGCTACTCAGATGACCCAATCGACACGTCGCGGCGCAATGAAAGCGCTTGCGGTCGCAACGCTTGCCGCTGTCAGCGGTTCACTGCCTTCGTTCGCATTTGCGCAAGGCGAGCCGATCAAAGTCGGCGTGCTGCATTCGCTATCGGGCACGATGGCAATTTCAGAGACCGTACTTAAAGATGTTGCCATGATGGCAATCGAAGAGATTAACGCCAAGGGCGGCGTGCTCGGTCGCAAGTTGGAGCCCGTTGTCGTTGATCCGGCATCGAACTGGCCGCTGTTCGCAGAGAAAGCACGGCAGCTGGTCAGCAAAGACAAAGTTGCGGTGACGTTCGGATGCTGGACGTCGGTGTCACGCAAATCGGTGTTGCCAGTCTATGAAGAGCTAAACGGTCTTCTTTTCTATCCCGTGCAATATGAAGGCGAAGAACTTTCGAAAAACGTGTTCTACACGGGCGCCGCACCGAATCAACAAGCGATTCCTGCAGTTGAATATTTAATGAGCAAAGACGGCGGTTCGGCAAAGCGCTTCGTTCTACTCGGCACCGATTACGTTTATCCACGCACCACGAACAAGATTCTGCGCTCGTTCCTTAAGTCAAAAGGGATCGCCGACGCAGACATCATGGAAGAGTACACGCCGTTCGGACACAGCGACTATCAAACCATCATCGCAAAGATCAAGAAATTCTCTGCTGAAGGCAAAAAAACCGCAGTGATTTCAACGATCAATGGCGACTCGAACGTACCGTTTTACAAAGAGGCTGGCAATCAAGGCTTGAAGGCAAAAGACGTTCCTGTTGTTGCATTCTCGGTGGGTGAAGAAGAGCTGCGCGGCGTCGACACGAAACCACTCGTTGGCCACCTTGCCGCGTGGAATTACTTCATGAGCTTGAAGAATCCTTCAAATGATGAGTTCACGAAGAAGTGGGCTGCCTACGCGAAGGCGAAGAATCTGCCGGGTCATAAAGACAAGCCGCTTACCAATGATCCGATGGAGGCGACTTATATCGGCATCTACATGTGGAAACAAGCGGTTGAAAAGGCGAAGTCTGTCGAAACCGATAAAGTAATCGCCGCAATGGCCGGTCAAACGTTCAAGGCGCCATCGGGCTTCACGGCGAAGATGGACGAGAAGAATCACCATCTGCACAAGCCGGTATTTATCGGCGAAATCAAGGCTGATGGTCAGTTCAACATTGTTTGGAAAACTCCGGGCCCCGTTCGCGCGAATCCGTGGAGTCCGTTCATTCCGGGTAACGACAAGAAGAAAGATGTGCCGGACGGCAAATCGATCTAAATCGTTACGGAAAAGCGAGTGATTGCTCCTGCATTCACTCGCGAAAATTGCTCAATGTCTCCTCCTTGGTGGGAATTGCACGATAGTGAATTCCCATTTTTTTCGACTCAAATTCAAGCGCTAACTTATGCCTGTTTCGCTCAGTTGCACTGGGATAGCAAGGTTGTTATCAAATATATTGGTAATTATCTTATTTTCCGTAATTGCCCAATATAATTGGGCACTAAGTGCTGATGCTGTTAAGGCAATTACTACCGGCGAAAACGACGACCGCATTGCTGCGCTAACAAAAGCGATGACTTCGCCCGATGAGTCGCTCACGCGCTTGATTGATGCCTTGCTCGACGATGCAGTGAAAATCGCCGACGGTCGCGCGTTCATAGTGCGCGATGGAAAAGCGATTGACGCAGTAAGTGGCATCGAAGTCCCCTTACCGTCAAACGCTGAAGACATCATCAACAACAACCGCGTGCGTGGTGAACTCGATGCCGCCAAAGCCGCGCTGTCGTTGCTGTCCACCGATCGCAACGTGCGAGCGAAAGCCATCATTGAACTCAAGGACGCGGCCGACGAAGCACGACTGCCGCTTATCGATCGAGCGATTGCAAAAGAGAGCGACGCAGAGCTCAAAGCGAAATTGCAGCAACTCCGTGCAGCGATGCTCGTTGCCAGTACTGACAAATCGAAACGACTCGACGCCATCGCAGCACTCGCATCAAGCGGTGAACCCTCGGTTAAATCCTTGTTGCAGGAAAGATTGCAACCCAGCGCGGAGAGCGATCCCGAAGTTCGCGCTGCCCTCGTCGGCGCGATAAAAACCATCGACGGAAAACTGGTGTGGGGCGAGCGACTTGGCGTGATTTTTAGCGGCGCATCGCTCGGCTCGATTTTGTTACTCGTCGCGCTAGGTCTCGCAATCACCTATGGCCTCATGGGCGTGATCAATATGGCGCACGGCGAGCTTATGATGATCGGCGCATACACCACGTACTTCGTACAAAATTTGTTTCGGCAATATCTGCCTGATGCCTTCGATTTCTACATCCTCGCTGCAATACCGGTAGCGTTTGCGGTTGCTGCTCTGGTCGGCGCGGCGCTTGAGCGCACCGTCATTCGTTGGCTCTACGGCCGACCGCTTGAGACATTGCTCGCGACCTGGGGCATATCGCTGATGCTCATCCAGCTTGTGCGCTCAACGTTTGGTGCACAGAACGTGCCGGTAGAAAACCCGTCATGGCTTTCCGGCGGCGTCGCAGTTATGGCCAATTTGACGCTGCCCTACAACCGAATTGCGATCATTGGTTTCGCGTTTTTTGTATTGCTTTTGGTCTACCTACTCATCAATAAAACACGGCTCGGTCTATTCGTTCGCGGCGTCACCCAGAACCGCACGATGGCCTCGTGCATGGGCGTGAACACCGCGCGTATCGACACCTACGCGTTCGCGCTCGGCGCAGGCATCGCGGGGCTCGCGGGTTGCGCGCTCTCACAGGTGGGCAACGTGGGACCCGACCTAGGCCAAAGCTACATCGTTGATTCGTTCATGGTCGTGGTGCTGGGCGGTGTGGGTCAGCTCGCGGGCACGGTGTACGCAGCGCTGGGACTCGGCGTACTCAACAAATTTCTTGAGGGCTGGACCGGCGCGGTGCTCGCGAAGATCTTCGTGCTTGTGTTTATCGTGATATTCATTCAGCGACGTCCTCAAGGCATCTTTGCGCTCAAAGGTCGGAGCGCCGAGGCATGAGCAGCATATCCGCCATAGCCATTCCCATTCAGCGTACTTCGCTTTTTAGTAATGGAGTTCGCAGAGGACTCGTTGCATCGCTCGTGTTGCTGTTCGCAGTGGTGCCCTTCCTTCCGGATTTCTACGTGACGCTGCTAGGCAAAATCATGTGCTTCGCCATCTGCGCGCTGGCGATGGATTTGATCTGGGGTTACACCGGAATCCTTTCGCTCGGCCACGGCCTGTTCTTCGCACTCGGCGGCTATGCAATGGGCATGTATCTCATGCGGCAAATCGGTCGCGATGGTGTGTACAAACAAGACTTGCCAGATTTCATGGTCTTCCTCGATTGGAAAGAGCTTCCGTGGCAATGGACGGGCAGCGAACACTTTTTCTGGGCGATGATTTTGGTAGTCGCCGCGCCAGGCTTACTTGCGTTTGTGTTCGGTTATTTTGCGTTTCGTTCGCGTATCAAAGGCGTGTACTTTTCAATCATCACGCAAGCGATGACATTTGCCGCGATGCTGCTTTTTTTCCGCAACGAAACAGGCTTCGGTGGCAACAACGGCTTTACTGATTTCAAACGTATCCTCGACATCCCGATTGCAACGCCGTCGATGCGCATCGCGCTGTGTGTGATCACCGGACTCGTGTTGATTGGTTTTTATTTGATCGCGCGCTACATCGTGCAGAGCAAGTACGGTCGGGTGTTGCAAGCTATTCGCGATGCCGAGTCGAGGGTGCTGTTTACGGGCTACAACACGCTTTGGTACAAGCTCTCGATCTGGACGATTTCCGCAATGATGTGCGGCGTGGCCGGAGCGCTCTACGTGCCGCAAGTGGGCATCATCAATCCTGGGGAAATGAGCCCCGCAGCAAGTATCGAAATCGCGATTTGGGCAGCGGTCGGCGGTCGCGCGACGTTGATCGGCCCGATTCTCGGCGCCTTCTTTGTGAATGGCGCAAAGAGCTGGTTCACCGTGGCATTCCCGGAATTTTGGCTTTATTTTCTCGGTGCGTTGTTCATCGCCGTTACTCTATTTTTGCCGCAAGGCATTGTCGGATTGATTCGCAAGCTCGCCAACAAGCGAGGTCAATCATGACGCCCGAACTCCTCGAAGCAGGCGCATTGCGCCGCGAGGCTTATGAGGCAAAGCGCAACGCTGACGAGTCGATCTCGCAATCAGGCGGACAGTCCGCTAGCTTCGCGCGTGTAGTGCAACCTAACGTTGTCGACATGAGTGCTGGCGGAATTCTCTATGTCGATGAAATTACCGTTTCATTCGACGGCTTCCGCGCGCTCAACAAGCTCTCCCTTGATATTCGCGTGGGCGAACTTCGCTGCATCATCGGACCAAACGGTGCGGGTAAAACGACGATGATGGACGTGATTACCGGGAAGACCAAGCCCGATAGCGGCAAGGCTTTTTTCGGATCAAACATTGATTTACTGCGTTTACGCGAGAGCGAAATCGCCGAGCGTGGCATCGGTCGAAAGTTCCAAAAACCTACAGTGTTTGAGCAATTGAGCGTGTTCGAAAATTTAGAGCTAGCCGCGAAAACGGATCGCCGTGTTCGACGGACAATGTTCGCAAAACTCAGGCCGAGCGAACTCGATCAGCTACACGCCACGCTCACGTTAATTCATCTGGAAAAAGACAGCGCCCGCATCGCTGGCAATTTGTCACATGGGCAGAAACAGTGGCTCGAAATCGGGATGCTTTTGATGCAAAACCCGAAACTCTTGTTGCTCGACGAGCCTGTCGCAGGCATGACCGATGAAGAAACCGAGCGCACAGCGGAATTGTTTCTATCGCTCGAAGGCAAACACTCGCTGGTCGTCGTGGAGCATGACATGAAGTTCATTGGCGAATTGCTCAATGGTGGTCAGCGTGAGAAAAAGAAAGTAGTAACTGTGCTTCACGAGGGTAGCGTGCTCGCGGAAGGCTCGCTTGCGGATGTACAAAGTAATGAGCGGGTGATTGAGGTGTATCTTGGCAGATAGGCACCGAATGAAGGCAACGTTGTCTCCGCTCGTGGTGAGCCTGTCGAACCACGTGACGCATATTTATTCACGAATGATGCAGATGGTGCAAAGACGGTTCATGGTTCGACTTTGCTCACCACGAACGGCATCTAACATCTCGCGCAAAAGTTATGCTTGAACTCAGCAACGTCAACCAATACTACGGTGGCTCGCACATTTTGCGCGATGTGTCGCTGACTGCCAAAGTCGGCGAAATCACGGTGATTCTCGGCCGCAATGGCGTTGGCAAAACCACGCTGTTGAAAAGCATCATGGGCGTGGTGCCGATCAAATCGGGATCGATCAATCTCGATGGTGCGGAGATTCACAAGGAAACGAGCTTCAATCGTGTGCGTCGCGGCGTGGGTTTCGTGCCGCAAGGGCGTGAGATTTTTGGCCGACTTACCGTTGAAGATAATTTGTTGATGGGACTTTCGTACAAACGCGCGAGCGCAAAAATTCCGAGCGAGCTCTACGAACTTTTTCCGGTGCTCAAGCAAATGCTCTCGCGACGTGGCGGCGATCTATCGGGTGGTCAACAACAGCAACTCGCGATTGCGCGAGCGCTCGCGGCGGATCCAAAGCTTCTCATTCTTGATGAGCCAACCGAAGGCATTCAACCCAGTGTGATCAAAGATATTGGTCGTGTGCTGCGCTTGCTTGCACATCGAAAAACGATGGCGATTGTTTTGGTCGAGCAGTATTACGACTTCGCTGCTGAACTCGCGGATCAGTACGTTGTGATGGAGCGCGGTGCGATCATCAAATCAGGTCGTGGCGCAGATATGGAGCAAGACGGCGCGCGTCAGCTAATGTCGATTTAGCGCGTCTGACCAGCGCGCTTACGAAGCACGACTAGCGCAATCACTCCCGCCACCAGGCCCCAAAACGCGCTGCCTATTCCAACCAGCGTTACGCCAGAAGCCGTCACCAAAAACGTGATCATCGCGGGCTCACGATCATTGTCATCTTTGAGCGCCGCGAAAAGGCCGTTACCGACCGTCATGATGAGCGCGAGCCCCGCAAGCGCAACAATGAATTCACGCGGAAACGCGGCGAAGAGCGTTCCGACCACCGCGCCAAACGCGCCTATGATGCAATAGAAAACGCCAGTCATCACGGCAGCCGTGTAGCGCTTATCTTTGTTCTCGTGCGCCTCCGGGCTCATCGCAATCGCAGCGGTGATCGCGGCTAAGTTGAGCGCAAACGCACCGAACGGTGCGAGCGGCAAATTCACTGCACCAATCGTCGTAATCACGGGCGAGATTTTTGTGTCGTAGCCAGCCGCGCGAATGGCTGCAACGCCGGGCATGTTTTGCGAGGTCATGGTCACGATGAAGAGCGGAATCGCGAGCCCAATAATCGCCGACACTGAAAACGTTGGCGTCGTCCACACCGGCGTCGCTAGCGCAATCGTGAGATTTTCAAGGCGCATCGATTGCGACGCGAAAGCCACGGCGAGCCCCACAAGCAACACACCGACCACCGCATAGCGCGGCCACCACTTTCGCCCGATTAAATACGCGGCGAACATCGCGAGCACCAACCACGGTGCGCTCTTCGCTGCAGCGAACCCTTCCATACAAAATCGCAGCAGCAAACCAGCCAACATGGCCGAGCCAAGCGCCATCGGAATGCGGTTCATGATGCGCTCAAAAAAGCCCGTCGCGCCCGCCACAACAAACAGAATCGCGCAAATGATGAACGCACCAATCGCGTCGGGCATCGTTACGCCGACGCTCGTCGCAATCAAAGCCGCACCGGGCGTTGACCACGCCGCGACAACCGGTTTTCGATACATGAGCGAGGGAATGATGCACGCGAGCCCCATGCCCCAGCCGAGCGCCCACATCCACGAATTGATTTGCGCTTGGGTTGCGCCAAGCTGCTGCGCCGCTTGAAACACGATAGCGGCGCTGCTCGTGTAGCCGACGAGCACCACGACGAAACCAGCGACAACGGCGGGGAAAGATAAATCGCGGAAAAATTGCATGAACGAATACGTTTTTCAGATTGTCACAGAATGCCGGATCGTCGTTGCCGCGTACCGGTTAATGTCGCTACGTACTCGGCGTGATGATTTGTCGCTTAAACAGCGAATTGCGCTTGTCGCCGCTTTTGTTGGGTTAAATTGCTAATTTATTCTTTACTCGCTTTATGCGTAAATGCGTCCTTTAGCCCAACTAATTATCGCTTTTACGTTGTTTTGTGAATGGAGCCGCGCTTGATTGTGATTGTGGAGATTGGTGAACAATGCTGCGTATGAGAAATTTGAAACGCGCAATTTGTGTCGTCGCGACGTTTGTTGTGGGTGGGTTTTCAGCGTTCGGTGTGCACGCGGGCTCGCAGATCGAAGAAAAACTCGTGCCGTCAGTCCAGAGCACGTTGGCCACTGCAATTGCAGATCGCGGTGCACCCCGACTGGTTGGCGATTCGCGGGTCACACAGGCTTGGCTTGCTGAAATGTCAACGCGGCTTGCCAAACGCATGCCCGATCCCGAGGCTCGCACCGAATTTTTAGTCACCGTGCACTACGAAGCTCATCGCGCGGGACTCGATCCGCAGTTGGTACTCGCGCTAATTACTCACGAAAGTGCGTTTCGCAAATACGCCGTGAGTTCCGCATCGGCGCGGGGGTATATGCAAGTCATGCCATTTTGGGTTCGGCTCATTGGATCCTCCGAACACAATCTATTTCATCTGCGCACCAACCTGCGCTACGGTTGCGTCATTCTTCGCCACTATCTCGACATAGAAAAGGGCGACGTCGTTCGCGCGCTCGCCCGCTACAACGGATCGCTTGGGCGTTTCGAGTATCCCAACGTGGTGCTCGGCTTTCTCGAACGGCAATGGAAATGGTCGTCGCCGGCCTACCCCGACGCCAGCGCAGCAAGCGTTTCGGCCAGCACAGAACCGACCACAACGAAACAGTGATCGCGCACGGATCGCAAAGCTATCTCGGTCGCTTCGCGCCGTCCCCGACCGGGCCGCTGCATTTCGGATCGTTGGTCGCTGCGTTAGCGAGCTATGTCGACGCAAAACATCACCACGGCAGTTGGTTGCTGCGTATCGAAGACGTTGATACAGAGCGTTGTTCGCGCGCCCACGAAACAATCATCCTCGACCAACTCGCAGCGTATGGACTCAAGCACGATGCTGAGATGACGCGACAGTCTGATAGATCGACCCACTACAGGAAAGCGCTTGCCACGCTCGAGAAAAAGGGGCTCACGTACCGCTGCCTATGCACGCGAAAGCGATTAACCGACGCGCCGCGCAATCAAGTTGGGGAGATCATCTATCCAGGTACCTGTAGATCGGCGAATATCGCGAACTCGATTAAACACAAGAGCATTCGTTTCAACGTCACCGCCTTGGGCGAGCAGCAGTGCGTCGAATTCACCGATCGGGTCATGGGCGTCGTGCGGCAATCGCTCGCAAGTGATGTGGGTGATTTCGTCATCCTTCGTGCAGATGGCGATTTTGCGTATCAGCTGGCGGTAGTTGTCGACGACGCGATCCAAGGAATAACGCACGTCGTTCGTGGCGCGGATTTGCTGCACAACACGCCGCGTCAGATCGCGTTGCAGCGGGCGCTTGGTTACCCGCAGCCCGCATATCTGCATGTTCCAATCGCCAGAAATGAACGCGGTGAGAAGCTATCTAAGCAATCTGGGGCAAAGCCGATTTCTACCGAGGCGCACGAAGTTCTCGAAAACCTTGAGTTGGCGTGGCGTTTTCTAGCGCAAACACCTGTTGAGGGCGCGAGCTCCGCTGTGCAGTTTCTGGCCAAAGCGATTCCGCTGTGGCAGCCTCAACGCGTTATCGCGTTGAAAAATAGCGAGTTCGCCCCAAAATCTATAATGGAGCGTTAAGCAAAAACAACAAGGCACACGATGACCACACTAGCAGTGGTTCGCAAGGGCAACATGGTGGCGATCGCTGCTGACTCCCTCACGACATTCGGCGACACACGCCTCTCAGACAATTTCGATGCGGCCTCCGACAAGATGGTGCGCTACGGATCAACCGTGATTGCACTCTGCGGTTCGGCTGCACATCAACTGGTTTACGAAAATTTGTTCTCGACATCCAAGGAATTGAATTTCAATAGCAAAGCAGAAATTTTCGAGACGTTTCGCAAGCTGCATTCCACGCTTAAAGACCAGCATTTTCTAAACCCAAAAGAAGAAGACGAAGATGCGTACGAAAGCACGCACATCACGGCACTTCTCGCGAATCCAACCGGAATTTACGGCATATATTCTATGCGGGAAGTTTTCGAGTTCAAGCGATTTTGGGCCGCAGGATCCGGGCGCGAATACGCACTCGGTGCGATGAACACGGTCTATGATCAGTTGGAATCGGCGGAAGCCATCGCGCGCGTCGGCATCGAAGCCGGGTGTACGTTCGACAAAAATTCTTCGCTTCCGCTGAGCATCGTCACTGTTCCACTTATTACCAAGGTTTAGCTCACCTTCCATGGACCGCACTACCGCAGGATTTGATCAGCTCGCGCGTTTCTGGTTGAACGACTCGCCCGCGCGTGGTGTTGTCGCACGTCTTGATGAAAGCATCATGCGTGCACTACGAGACCACGATTACCCTGCGCCCGTGCGCACGGTGCTTCGCGAGATGGCGGGCGCCGCTGTGCTGCTCGCTAGCAACTTAAAGCAGCCGGCGACGATTGTGCTGCAAGCACAGGGCGACGGCGACGTTCCCTTATTTTGCGTTGAGGCGACACAGGCATTGTCGTTTCGTGCTTATGCCAACGTGCGTGAGAGCGCGCGCATCAGTGCCGATGCAACGCTTCCGCAAATGCTCGATCGGAACAACAACGGACGCGTGGTGTTAACCATCGATCCCGATGTCGGCCAGATGTATCAAAGCATTGTGGCGCTCGAATACGCGAGCGTCGCAGAAAATCTGCAAAGCTATTTGACCAATTCGCAGCAAACGGACACGCGGCTCTGGTTACGCGAAGACGGCGAGGCGCTTGAAGCGTGTTTGTTGGAGCGTTTACCGGAGCACGCATCGGTGGAAGATTCGCGAGCCTGGGATAACGTCGTCGCGTTAATGGAGGCAACATTTGCCCAGCCCTTCATGCCATTTCCTTATTCCGAGTGGCTCAATTTCACGTTCGCATCCGAAGATGTGCGTCTTCATCCGGCGCAAGCAGTAAGCTTTTCCTGCCCCTGTTCAATTGATCGCGTTCATAACGCGTTGAAATTGGTCGGAGCAGAAGAGCTCATGCCGATTGCCGACGAAACCGGCACCATCGAAACGCGCTGCGAATTCTGTGGCCAACGCTACAGCGTTGATCGTGCAACGCTTGCAAGCCTCTTTGCTGAATCGAGCGCGAACGCCGCGCCAGGCACCCGAACGCTGCAGTGAGCGCTCCACACGATGAATAACGGCAACACCGAAGTTCGCATTGACAAATGGCTGTGGGCGGCGCGCTTCTTCAAAACACGCGGCCTCGCTGTTGATGCCATCGATGCAGGTCATGTCCGGCGCGTATCCTCCGACGGCATGACGGGTGACCGTGTTAAGCCTTCGCTCGCTGTAAAACGTGGCGACGCGTTTTCAGTTCAACGCGGAGACATGCAACAAACCATTATTGTCACCGACATTTCCGAGCGTCGAGGCTCGGCCACAGAGGCTTCGCTTTTATACAAAGAAACCGACGACAGCCGCGCTAAGCGAGAAGCTGCCGAGGCGATTCGAAAAGCCAATCACGCAGCTAACGCGACGCCGATCATGCGCGGCCGCCCCACCAAGCAAGATCGACGGCGACTCGCAGATTTTTTCTCCGGTCACTACCGCGATCAACAGGACAATTCATGACGCTCGAATTCACCGGTGAAAGATTCTTGACCGAGTGTCAGGGCGAGATGGTCTACGAGCACTGGCATCGCTATTTTCTTGCCCGCGAATATTCGGCAGGCAAGCGCGTACTCGACGTTGCAAGTGGAGAAGGCTACGGATCTAACTTGCTCGCGAATGTGGCGCTATCTGTGACCGGCGTAGACATCTCGCCCGACGCCGTGCGGCATGCTAATGAAAAGTACGCACAGCCCAATTTGCAGTACATCGCAGCAAGCTGCACGCAGATCCCGCTGCCGGATGCGAGTTTCGATTTCATCGTGTCATTCGAAACCATTGAACACATCGATGCCGATTCGCAGCGCGCATTTTTGAGCGAGGTTAATCGATTGCTCACAGCCGACGGTGTGTTCCTCGTCTCGTCTCCCAACCGACCCGAATACAGCGACAAAACGGGCTACAAAAACGAATATCACGTCCAGGAACTCGATAAAGCCGAACTAGAGCAACAGCTAAGTGAATATTGGCCCGATAAATTGTGGCTTGCACAGCGTCCGGCTTTCCATTCGATCATATGGCCGATTAACGTGGTCGCCCAACAAAATTGGGTGATGGATGATAAAGGTGTTAAATCCTATCCAGAACCGCTGTATTTCCTCGTATTCTGTGCGCGATCCGCGGCTCAGCTCAGCACCATCACGCCGGCATTGAGTTTGCTCGCTGACCGCGAAAATTCGGTGTACGCGGAGTGGTCGCGTACCTATCGCGAAAATCGCGAATTGCGTGAGGAAGTCGATCGTTTGCGATTAGACGCGCGAACAGATTTTACGACGGACGCACCATCAGCAATCACGGCGCCTGCGCATTCTTCCGCATCGGCTGAGTCGTGGCTCGTGCGCTTGGCTCGGCGACTAGCGCCCTAGTGTCGACTGCATCAATGGACGCCTCATCTGTTGTCGAAGCCTTGCGCCCGAGTATCGAATCCTCGACTCGTCCGCGATTGCTCTTCATTTCACACGCGTGGGGCGGCGGCGTAGAGCGCCATGTTCGCGATTTACTTGAGCTTGCGGCGCCACGATCAGACGTATTGGTGCTCAGAGGATTTTCAAACGGTGGCGTAGACGTAGCTTGGTATGACGGAAGCGCCCAAGCGATTCACGTCCGAGTTGGAGGTTTCTCGGAGTCAACGCTCGCTGATTGGTCCGAAGCTCTGCGCGAGCTTGCGTTTGATCGTGTTCACGTTCACCATTTGCACGGGTGGCCACGAGCTGTTTTGAGTCTGATCGACGAGCTTAATTTACCCATCGACATCACACTGCACGATTACTTTTTCGCCTGCCCACAGTATCATTTTTCTGATGAAAATGATCGTTACTGCGGCGAACCTGACGAGTCGGGCTGCCGTATCTGCATCGAAAAGAGACCGCACGCGTGGCAGATGCAAATCGGAGAGTGGCGCAATACGTTAGGCGCGCTGCTGTCGCGCGCAGACCGCGTGATTGCACCAACGCACGACGTCGCCCATCGAATCGCTCGCTACTTCCCCAAGCTTACGCCGCTTGTTTGGGCTCACCCAGAGAAAGCGCTTGCAGAGCCACTAGTTCGCAAAGTCGTCCTGCTTGGTGGTCTGTCACACATGAAAGGGCTGCGAACGGTTGTCGACGTAGTCACTCTCGCGAGTAAGACAAGGCCGGAACTTAGTTTTCGATTGATCGGTCACGCGTCAGAACCGCTGCCGGCGGGCATCACGGCCAGCGGTAGCTACGAAGACAGTGCGCTTCCACGGTTGATCGCCGAAGAGCGACCCGATGTGATCTGGTTTCCATTTCAGGTCCCCGAGACCTTCAACTACACCTTGTCTGCGGCTATCGCCTCCGGCGTGGCAATTGTTGCTTCAGATTTCGGGAGCACGGTGGAGCGACTCTCAACATACGCAAAAAAAACACTCGTTCCTCACAACGTCGATCACGCCGCCTGGATTGCCGCGCTCAGTCATGGCCTAGCGTCCTCAAAAGCGCAGCTTCCTGATTGGAGCGACGGCGAATACGCTCGCAACTATTTCGTGACAAATTCGTCACAGATGCGAGCCGAAGCCTCTGGACACCGATTGCGTGAGCTGCTCAGCGCATCACCGAGTGCGCCGTCAAATCCTGATCGCTCAATCGTGAGCCTCTTCCATTTAGGTCGCTACGCCGGGCACCGAGAATCGTTCGAAGCCGTGCAATCGCAGCTCGAATCGCTCCCGGCAAATGAATCACAGATCGTCGGACGCAGTGTCTTTGATGCCACTCGTGCGCACCGCGACTACCTTCTGGGCGAAGTTGACAGTTCAAAGCAAACGATAAACCAGCAGCGTCAGCAAATTGGCTCGCAAATACAAGAAATCGTGCGGATGCGCGCAGAAGCTGCAGAGGCAGCCGCCAACGCGACTCGACACATTCAATATCTCGAAAGTGAACTGCACAGCATCGTCACATCACGATCTTGGCGTTGGACGCGCCCATTGCGAGTTGCAATTCGCATCGGCAGAATCGTTCCTCGACTACTAAACACTTCATGGCGCGTGGTGTCGACTGATCGAAATGTATTGCAGCGAACATGGCGTCTCTTGCGCGCTGAGGGCATCACCGGAGTCGTCTCGCGGACGCGGCGCGAGATTCGCAAGACTCAGCAACCCGACACAAAGCTTGCCTTGAGCGACACCGAGCTGAACTCATCGATTACGTCTTTGTTTCTGCCGACGAGCGACGCGCCTTTATTGTCTATTCTGATCCCGGTATATGAGCAGCATGCGACCACGTTCGCCTGCTTGAAAAGTATCGCCACGCATTTCCCGAGCGTTGCCACAGAAATCATCATCGCAGACGACGCGTCGCCAACGCCAGCCGAAACAGCGCTTGCTACGGTTCACGGCCCGCGCTTCGTTCGCCACGGCTCGAATCTCGGTTTCATTCGAAACGTCAATGCCGCTGCCTTAGAGGCGCGCGGCGAATTTTTACTGCTACTTAACAACGACACGCTGGTGACGTCGCGTGCGATCGATGCCATGATCGCCACCTTTGGCGAACAGCATGATGTGGGTCTCGTGGGCGCAAAGCTACTCAATCGAGACGGCAGCCTGCAGGAGGCGGGCGGAATCGTCTGGCGCGACGGCAGCGCCTGGAATTGGGGGCGAGGTGAACACCCGCTCGACCCTCGCTTCAACTACGTGCGCGACGTTGATTATTGTTCTGGCGCAGCGCTTTTGATTCGCCGAGAGATGTTCGCGTCGATGAATGGTTTTGACGAGCATTTTTTACCTGCTTACTACGAAGACACAGATTTAGCGTTCCGAGTTCGGGAGCGGGGTCTGCGCGTTGTGTATCAACCCCACGCGGCCATCTATCACGTAGAGGGGGTATCGCATGGCACCGATCCAAGTAAAGGGATAAAAGCGCACCAAGCCGTCAACGAGAAAAGGTTTTTTGCGCGATGGGAAGACGCTCTGAAATCGCATCGGATGAATGGTGAAGCCGCGGCCAAAGAGGCGCGACGAAAAATGCTCGAAAGCGTTTTGATTGTCGAAGCTTGCATGATTACGCCGGATCAAGATTCCGGCTCAATTCGTTTGCAAAACATCATGCAACTGATGCGAGATTCCGGTCGCCACGTCGTGTTCCTTGCGGAGAATCTGGAGGGCACTGCCAAGTACCGCTACAAGCTAGAAGCGATGGGCATTGAAGTGCTCTACGACGCGTGGGCGGGCAGCGTTCGACACGTGCTTCAAGAACGCGGCAGCGAGTTTTCGACCATCGTATTTTGTCGTCACTATGTCGCCTCGGCACACATGCGCGATGCTAGGCGCTACGCTCCGCAAGCAAAGGTGGTGTTCGATACCGTAGATCTTCACTACCTGCGTGAAGAACGTGAGGCGGAGCTGCTTGGCAATCACGCATTAACCGCCAAGGCGGAAGCGACAAAGTGCGCCGAACTTGAAATGGTTCGAGCGGCGGACACAACGGTGGTGGTGTCGCCGGTCGAGAAAGCGCTCCTTGAGAATCTGGTTCCCGACAAGCCCATCTTGGTGTTGTCGAACGTACACCAACTTGAAACGTATCGCCCCGGTTTTCAAGAGCGGCGCGGCGCATTATTTGTCGGCGGATTCAGACATCCCCCGAACGTTGACGCGATTCGCTGGTTTGCCGAGGAGGTGTTTCCACGCCTTCGTGCGATTGACGCGTCGATTGACGTGTCGATCATAGGCAGCAACATGCCTGACGACTTAAAGTCGTTCGAGCAAGCCGGTCTTCGATTCCTTGGACACGTGAACGACATAACCCCCCTGTTGAGGAGCGCACGAGTTTCGATCGCCCCGTTGCGCTACGGTGCTGGCGTAAAGGGGAAAATAAATGAAGCAATGAATTTCGGAATTCCAGTAGTTGCAACATCGTTGGCGGTTGAGGGTATGTATCTGCAGCCCGGTGTCGACTGCCTTGTTGCTGATGAGGCATCTCAATTCGCTCAGCACATCGTGTCTGCGCACAGCGACGAGAAGCTCTGGCAAACACTTTCAATGAACGGCATACGTTCTGTGGAAAAACACTTCTCTATGGACGCCGCGAAGGCATCGCTTGAAATGGCGCTTCAGCCAAAGCCTTAGTCGCAGGCTCGCGCCGACGTAGACGAACGTAACGTATGTTCGATTTCAACAAAAGAGCAATCACGACGCAAACCGCCTAAAATTAAGGCATGAATACTGATCATATAACCGAAGACTTGTTGCCGACGAAGTACCAATGGACGAATGCGCTTTTCCCCGAGCGGCTCAAATCGCCCTGGTGGATCGGCCACATTCCTTTCGCGTTCGAGTTGGTTGGTCGCATGCAACCCCAGACCACAGTCGAGCTAGGCACCTATAGCGGTTCTTCGTTTGCTGCGTTTTGTCAGGCGGTCGAAGCCACGGGCGGCAACGGTCACGTCTACGGAGTCGACCTCTGGCAAGGCGACGTCCACATGGGGCGGTTTGAAGAGGAGCTCTACCAAGAAATGGTGCAGTTTTGCGCTGACCGCTACCCAACCATCGCGACACTTATCCGCAAAAATTTCAACGAGGCAGTGCACTCTTTTGCAGACGGTTCCATTGACTTGCTTCACATCGACGGCACCCACACCTTTGAGGCTGTGAGCAATGACTTTCACACTTGGCTCCCAAAGATGTCAGATCAAGGCGTGGTGTTGTTTCATGACATCAACGTGACCGTTGAAAACGTTGGACCCGCTGCGGAAAAGTTTGGTGTACGCACGTTCTTCGATTCGATCAAGTCAACCTACCCGAGCGGCGAGTTTGATCACTGCTTTGGACTTGGCGTAGTCGCTGTTGGCGCAAATGTATGCGCCAATGTGATCGAGTTAATCAAAGAAAGTCACGATCCGGAAACGCGTCGTTTTTTTGCCGCGAAAGGCGCATTAGTATCGATCCATTTCGAATCGCTGGGCATCGCTCCTCCACAACACGGCAGCTACGGTGAAACTGAGAATGAGGCGCACGAATCGAGCGCAGCGCTCGCAGAGTTGTCGAGCACGCCGGAGCCTTCAGTCGAGATGACTAACGTGGTCGCGCTTCGACCCACGCTGTGGCGTCGTGCGATCAACAAGCTGCGAGCGTTAGCGGCATAGTCGCACGCGGTTGCTACTCATCGAATAACAAATACATTCAAGGGGCGCTCTCACGGAGCGGCGGATACATGACAGAAAACGCAGTCGACACGCGCGTCAAAGCGATCGCACTTTACTTTCCTCAATTCCACGCGATCCCAGAAAACGATGAGTGGTGGGGCGCGGGGTTCACCGATTGGGACAACGTGCGCTCCGCAAAGCAACAGTTTTCCGGTCATTACCAGCCGCGAGTGCCTGCCGCAGGTAACTACTACGATCAATCAAAACTCGAGACGCTTGCGTGGCAGCAAGATCTCGCAAAGCGACACGGCTTGTTTGGTTTTTGCCACTATCACTATTGGTTTTCGGGAAAGCAGTTGCTGCAAACGCCCACCAATTTAATGTTGGACAACAAATCACTCAATTTGCCGTTTTGTCTTGCGTGGGCAAACGAGACGTGGTCGCGCCGGTGGGACGGCTTGGATCACCATATTCTGATCCAGCAAAAGCACGACCCCGAGCCAGCACAGTGGACCGCGCATTTCGAATATCTTTTTAAGGCGTGGAGCGATGATCGCGCAATAAAAATCGACGGCAAGCCGGTGTTTTTAGTGTATCGACCGCATCGCATCGAACAAATCGGGCGAATGTTTGATCATTGGCGAGAACTCGCACAGCAGCGAGGCCTGCCGGGTTTGTATTTTGTGGCGATCAAACAGTACGAATATCCGAATC
This sequence comes from Betaproteobacteria bacterium, assembly GCA_013298695.1. Lineage (GTDB taxonomy): Bacteria > Pseudomonadota > Gammaproteobacteria > Burkholderiales > Casimicrobiaceae > Casimicrobium. Next base: position 62,997 of record JAAFIS010000011.1, on the reverse strand, counting down.
CCGAGGTGCTCGATCACTTCGATGCGACCATGCATTTTCAGCCGTTTGAGGCGTTGTATTCGCCCGACTATCCGAATCCAAACGCACAAGCTGCGCGACGCAATCGCTGGCTTTCGCCACTGCGCAGATTGCCGGAATCTGTGCTCGATTTGGGGCGCTCGCTGAACGCAAGGTTTAAGTCGAAACTTGAGTTCTATGACTACGAAACCGTGTGGCAGCAAATTCTAAAGATCGAGCGCGATCGTCCTGAGTTACCTTGTTTTCCCGGCGCCTTCATGGACTGGGATAACGCAGCGCGCTACAAAGAGCGAGCACGTTTATTTCGAGGCGCGTCGCCGGAGCGATTCCGACACTACTTTCGCGAATTGGTCCAGCGCACCGCAACGAGACCCGCGCCGGAAAATCATTTGTTTATCAATGCGTGGAACGAATGGTCAGAAGGCACGTATCTCGAACCTGACGAACGCCACGGACTAAGCTATATCGAAGCGGTGCGCGACGCGCTTAAAGAAGTCAACACTTGAGCGAAAACACGTCTCGTAACTCGCACGCTTAGCAAAGCCTCATCTCTACCCATTGCAGTAGCAACGCGAGCTGCCCATACGCTGCAAACACCGATAGCAACATCGCCGCAGCGATGAGCCAGAGCGCGAGTCGCGTCTTGCGCGACACGAGATCAGTCGTCGCGGCTTGATTAGGTTGAGATTCAGGGCTGTCCACAAACTCAAGTTTACTTCGCGCGATGTTGCCGCGCGTTGGCGCGCATTCTTTCGAAGCAATACACTTCTTGCGAGGCTTGGACCTTCCTCAACGACTAAACACCCAAGGACAATTCGTGGTTGACGCATGGGAGACGCATCGGCAGCAGTGGCATTGGGACGTTCCCGAGCGCTTCAATCTTGCTCACGCGTGCGCGGTGCGGTGGTCGAACGATGCAACGGCAAGTAAGCGAACCGCCCTATTAACTAGGGCAGCAAGCGGCAATTACGAGACTACTGACTATCATAATTTATCGAGCTTAGCCCTCACTTTTGCAGCGTTTTTGCACGAAAGTCAAATACGTATTGGAGAGCGCGTGGCAGTCGTACTGCCGCAACGAACTGAGACAGCCGTTGCGCTGCTTGGAATCGTCGCGCTCGGTGCGGTGGCTGTGCCGCTCACCGTCCTCTTCGGTGTCGACGCATTGACTTATCGACTTCGTGACGCCCAATGCAAAGCAGTCGTGTGCGATGCGTTGACACTTAAAAACATTCTTGCGATCCGCGGCGAGCTGCCCGCGCTTCGCCACGTCATTGTGTGCGACGCCGAGGCTGACAGCGCGCTGCCGCACGACGTAGTCTCGTTTGCAGAGGCGATCGCATCATCGTCGCCAATACCTCTCGTCGCCGACACTCTAGCAAACGATCCTGCATTCATCATCTACACCAGCGGCACCACCGGCCCGCCCAAGGGCGCAGCGATTCCTCATCGGGCGATGTACGGTAATCTGCCTGGCTTTCTTTATTCGCACAACCTGCGCCCAGACCCGCGCAAAGCACTCGAAGATGTAGTGCCATTTGTCTTTTGGTCGCCCGCTGATTGGGCGTGGACGGGGGGATTGTGGGACGCTCTTTTGCCAACGCTCTTTCTCGGGCAAACGGTTGTCGGCCAGGCGGGTCGATTTGACCCCACCGCAGCGTTCGATCTCATGGAGCGATGCAAAGTTACGGCGACTTTTTTGTTTCCCACGGCGCTGAAGATGATGATGAAAGCGGTGCCGAACCCTCGCGAAAAATACTCGCTCCACTTGCGCTCAATCATGAGCGCGGGGGAAGCTGTAGGTGACACGGTGTTTAGCTGGACTCAATCCGCGCTTGGCATCACTACCAACGAGATGTTTGGGCAAACCGAACTCAACTACATCGTGGGTAACTCGCATTCGATTTGGCCTGCAAAACCAGGCAGTATGGGGCGCGGCTATCCAGGGCATCGCGTCGCAGTTGTTAACGACGAATGCAAGCCCGTGTTAGCAGGCGAGACCGGGGAAATCGCGGTGAATCGATTTGATGTTCACGGCAATCTCGATCCCGTTTTTTTTCTCGGCTATCTTAATAACGACGCAGCGACCGACGCCAAATACACGGGTGATTGGTGTCGTACCGGTGACGTCGCGCGCGTCGACGCCGACGGCTACTTTTGGTATGAAGGTCGAAGCGACGACGTCATTAAAAGCGCGGGGTATCGTATCGGCCCCGCAGAAGTTGAGAGCTGCTTAATTCAGCATCCTGCGGTCGCGATGGCGGCCGTAATCGGCAAACCTGATACCGAGCGCGGCGCGATCGTGAAAGCGTTTATCGTGCTCTCAACGGCCTATGCGCACATCGCTCAAAGCATTGCACAACGCACGGCGCTCGAGGCCGAACTCGCGCAGCACGTGCGCGGTAAACTCGCGCCGTACGAATACCCAAAAGAGTTTGAATTCGTGAGCGAACTACCAATGACCACCACAGGAAAAATTCAGCGGAAAGTGCTGCGGGAACGTGAAAACATGCTTTGTACGCACGGAGGTACGCCGCGTGTTAAATAGCGCGAGCGACCGCGATAACGGCACGCGATTTTCACACTGGATTAATCGAATACGTGAACGGTTCACTCCGACACCCGCTCCGGCGACCATTCCGCTAGATGCTGATTATGCTGAGAAGTTGGCGAGCGAATTAGCGACCTTCAAAGATCAGCTCAATATTCACGATCTTCCGCCAATCTTTCACTATTGGTCAGCGAAGTACCTTGCTCCGAAGTTGCAATCGATGGGCTTCGAGCATCCCGACGACTTTTTTGTCAAACAACTTGCGAGTTGCTGGGAGCGTAAGCCTGATCGCACGCAACACTTTGTGAGTATTGGTGCTGGTAACTGTGACACCGAGCTTCGCGTAGCGACAACACTTCGTTCGTTGGGGCGAGATGACTTTTGCTTCCAGTGTTTGGAGATTAATCCAACCATGCTCGCGCGCGCGCGCGAGGACGCGCGAAGCTTAGGTCTGCAGAACCATTTCGAATTCCTCATGATTGATTTCAATACGTGGGTTCCCGACAAACTCTACGATGGGATCATCGCGAACCAGTCGCTTCATCATGTTGTTCGGTTAGAGCATTTATTTGACGCAGTCCGGATAGGTATCGGGGAAACGGGACGCTTCATCGTCGCTGACATGATCGGACGAAATGGGCATCAGCTATGGCCTGAGGCGCGCGAAATTGTTGATCGATTCTGGCCTGAACTGCCAAGCGCTTATCGCTTCAACCATCAGCTGCAGCGCCACGAAGAAAGGTTTCTTGACTGGGACAGCTCATCACAAGGGTTCGAGGGTGTTCGCGCACAGGACATCCTTGCGCTGCTCGTTGCGAAATTTAGCTTTGAATTGTTCCTGCCGTTCGCGAACGCAATTTCTCCGTTCGTGGGGCGTGGATTTGGACACAACTTCAATGTCGAAGCTGAATGGGATAGAAACTTCATCGATCGCGTACACGCCGAAGACGAGTCGGCGATGTTGAAAGGTACGGTTAAACCGACACAGATGTTTGCCGTATTGAGCGCTACATCAACTACCACTCAGCAGTTCTTGCCCGTGCTCACGCCACAGTTTTGCGTGCGGCCTGCAGAGCCACGAGAATAAGCTAGGATCGAATCGAGATGTCAGATTGCAGCGCGTTCGCCTCGAAATACTTCCCCACAGGCCAAACCGATCTTGGCTACCTCCATGCGCATTACGCGCGATTTTTATTGACGAAAAGGATGTTTGACGAGCAGCCCCACCCAAAAATGCGGGGCAAGCGAATGCTCGACATCGGCGCGCATTGGCTTCATCAGGCTATGCTTTGGCGCGAAGACGGCTACGAGGTTACCGCTGCCGATCTGGGGCTAACGTTGGACTTGCCGTGGGTCCAACAGCAGGCCCTTGACAATCGCGTAACGCTCGTGACTTACGAACGATTAGATAGCGGTAGTGCGCTCGCGTCAGTGCCCGACGCATCGATCGATGTTGTGCTTTTTTGCGAAATTCTTGAACACATCACATTTAATCCAATGTCGCTTTGGGCAGAGGTCTATCGAGTCCTCGCGCCCGGCGGCCGAATTGTGGTTACAACACCCAACTTTTATTGGCTTCGTGGCCGGTTTTGGGATCTGAAACGTTTGCTTGGACGGCGCGGGAGCGGTTTGCCAGTGCAAGAAATATTGCGAACACCCACCTATGGACATCACTGGAAAGAGTTTGCTTTGCGAGAGTGCATCGAGTATTTCGATTCGCTGTCGAAAGATCTTCGCACAGTCAGAGCAGAGTACGCATCGGATCCACGCGCAATTCACAACAACGCAACGTTCGCCGAACGGTGGGAACGCAAGCTAGAAGTGTCCGTGCGTTTCCTGCGCTGGGGATTGCATATCGAGGTGGAAAAGATCGGCAGTGGCGCGGGCATGGCGATCACGCCGAGCTGGTAGCGAAGCTTCACGACGCCTTCACAACGGCTCGGCAACGCCCGCAACTCGCTTCGAATACACCAGCTCCGCAAACTCATCTCGCAGCGCAGCGCAGGCGCTCGCCGCTTTCGACCACGCGACGACTCGCGCATGCGTGTCACGCCCATAGCGCATGAAGTCAGTTCGGTCGGGCAGTTTTTGGTTTGGTAGCGTTTGTACCCATTCCACGTCCGGCGCCAGCACCACGACGTCATCCAAAAAATGGCTCGATGCGTGTCGCCATTTGAGCGATTTATCAAGCCAACCGGGCACTATCGCTTGCTGAAAGTGCGGATAGAGCACGATGCCGCTGCTTGATTCCGTTGGTGCGGTCTCGCCGTGGTTTTCAGCCGCATGACCACTCTGAGAACAGCGTACGCGGTAATCTAGATGAAGGTGGTAGTCAGTGATACCACCATCCCAATAGGCTCCAGCGGGTGCGCCTGCGATGTCGTGCACAGCGCGCAGAACAAACGGAATTGAGCACGATGCCTGCACCACGCTGGCAAAGTTCTTCGCAGTTAATCCATAGCGTCGGGTGCGGTAGTCGGTGGTCGCAAACGGAAGCGCTGCCGCGTTTGCCGAGAAGACCGCGCGCTCAATCCACGCGCCCATCGCTTTGCGCGAAGCAACGTTGGTGACGTATGCGCTGAGATAGCCGAGCGCTGCACGAAGCTTTGTTTCACGGCGCATCATGTGCCGCCCGCGCGAAGTCACAATGTGCAAACGGTAGCGTGGGTGATCAAGCACTTCGCTTTCTCGACCGCCGAACGTTCGTGCGATTTCTGCGCCAAATTTCTCGCTCACGTGTTCCGGCGTAGGACCTTTTTTTCCTTGCGCGATATCGTACTCTTGATGAATGTAGTCGTGTTCCAGTTGATCGAGCGCAGCAGTGGGATCGTGCAAGCACGCAGCAGCCATCCGCCACGCGCCGATAGAGGCTCCAACTAAATCTACGTGTTCATTCGACTTTGACTGCGGTAGCCACTCTCCGAAAATGAATCGATCCAAAGCGAGCAACGTGAGCCCCTTCGGACCGCCCGCCGCAGCCGGAATCACGCGCACATCAGAGGGCGACAAACCTCGCTCGCGGATGCGTTCAAGCGCGCGGGCACCCGCGTAAATCCGCAACGCTCTCATCGAAAAATGTATGTTTCCACTTTGTTATTTAAATTCCTATTTTATTGGGCAGCAGGGTCAGGAATCGTATTAATCAAGACTTTACCGATGCATGTAGTTTGCCCTATTAAATCGGGCTTATATAGTAAAAGCTGAACCTACAAAAACCCGTACGAAACCACCAAAAACTGAATAAAATAACAGTGTTTTCCACCGCCAATTCATTCGTCAAAAACAACAACGAACCACATCGATGCTCCGCGCCCTCTACGTCGATTTCAACAGCTATTTTGCCTCGGTTGAGCAACAACTGCGGCCGGAGCTGCGTGGGCGTCCAGTGGCGGTGGTGCCGATGATCGCTGACACCACTTGCGCAATCGCAGCTAGCATTGAAGCAAAGCGCTTTGGGGTGAAGACGTTAACCAACGTCGCCGACGCTCGACGTTTGTGTCCTGACATTGAGTTTGTCGTGTCGCGGCCGGCGGTGTATGTGGAGTTTCATCACAAGGCAAAAGAAGTGGTGGAAAGCTGTGCGCCCATCGCTGATGTGAATTCAATTGATGAGATGTGGATTCGCCTCGGCGGCCGTGATCAGCAACGCGAAAACGCTGAGAAACTCGCGCTAGAAATCAAGTATCGCTTAGCGCGGCAGCTTGGCGAATGCATCACCTGTTCCATCGGGATCGCGCCCAACACCTTTCTCGCCAAAACCGCGAGTGACATGAAAAAACCAGATGGCTTGATCGTCATCGAAATGAGCGACCTGCCGAATGTGTTGCGTCCGCTTAAGTTAAACGCGTTCGTTGGTATCGGCAAAAAAATGCTGGAGCGATTGAATGATCACGGCATTCTCAGCACCGATCAGCTGCTCGACGCCTCGATGGACAAACTTCGCACGGTGTGGGGCGGCGTTGAAGGCGAACGTTTTTGGCAAAAACTGCGCGGGGAAGACGTTCAACAGCGGGAAACGCAGACCTCGTCCATCAGCCATTCGCACGTGCTTGCGCCTGATGTTCGCACCCATGAAAAAGCGCGAGCGATCCTGTCCCGATTGACGCAGAAAGCGTGTGTTCGGTTGCGCGAATCCAATTACGTGGCGACCGATGTCTCGCTTGCAATCAAATTGCGTGGGGGTGAAAAACACAAGGCGCACCGACGCATCGACGCGACCGACCGGTCACAAACCGTGTTGTCGATGATCGGAGCGCTCTACGATGAGATTCTTGAAAACCGAAACGCGCGAAACGGTGCACCGATGCAAGTCGCGATGGCGCTTTCAGGACTCACGCCGCGCGAGGGCCAATCGCTATCGCTTTTCGATGCCCAACCCAACACTGAAAAACTAGACAGAATAGTCGATGAACTCAACCTCAAATTCGGCAAAGGCGCGCTGTTTTGGGGTGGTGCGTATGGATCGGAAAAAGGTGGGCGCATGGCGATTGCGTTTAATCACATCCCTGATCTAAAAACCGAGGCGGACGCAAACATCAAAACTGCGGCGCGCTCGCCAGAGGCACCAATGACGAATCGACGAAAAGCAGCGCGCTAACGGCGAGTTTCACCGCAGTGCGCTTCTATTTTCTTTTAGTGCTTTTTTCGCTTTCGCGGATCAAATCGATCACATCAGCACCTACGAACTTCGCGACGAACTCACGGTGTAGAACGAGCCAAACAACAACGGCCGTGACCGGTGGCATCATAAGTGTCGAAAATTGGTACAAGTAGGCGACCGCTTCAAATTGCCACTGTGCCCACTCCACTTGCGCCATAACTGCGCGCGAGGACAACACCATTTCTTTGATCGCCACCGCAAAAACAGCGGCCATCTGAAATGGCAGCAAAACAAGAAAGCCATACCAAAGATAGCTCCAGCGCGATTTGTCCCAAGCAGCGAGCGTGAGCGTTGCCATCAGCGCCGTACCCCACGTATAGATGCGCGCGTCTAGCTCAGTAGTAATAACCGCGCCGGGCCGGAACGGGCGCCCCGCTTCGGCACCTGGTGTGAGTGAGGTGATCAATTCAAAACCCGGTAGGGTTTGATTCACCTGCGTCAAAAACTCCGGATACCCAAGCGCCGCCATCCCCGCAAGGAACCATCGGATCGGCCAATGTAGTGCTGGGACCAGCAAATACCAAACGGTGAATGCAACTGGCATCAACAGCAAAGCGCGAACAAAAAAACGCCGAATCGTTGTTGGCGCGCCGAGAAATTTCATCACAGGCTATGCCGGTTGCGGATTTGCGGACCCACCGCCACCCATCGGCGAAGGCGGTGGTGGCAATTCATCTTTCGCCCGCTGTTTGGTCACGAATCGCAACCAGATCATGAAGAAAATTAATGCGTCGAGGATGATTAGCGCGGGCCAGATGTGCAGATGCGCCCACTCGAATGCGGTCATGTTCCACTGACCAATATAGAACAGGGAAATGATGCGAACCACATTTAACGCTTGAATCGCGACAAAGCCGATCGCAAGACCCCACAGTTTTTGTTTGATCGTCGATGGAAAGGCAAGCACCGCCGCAAGCAAAATGATGGTTGCCTCGATGCCATTACATCCCGCTTCGATCGAAACCGCAAAACCGTTTTTGGCGCTACGCAGCACCTTTCCGGTCGCCACCGCCGATTCGTCGACTAACGCCACCAGTTGAGCGCAGAAATGCGCGAGCCCGTTGGTCCACGGAATCACGAAATACGTTTGCCCCCACGGCGTTAGTTCGAGCGCGAACAACACCGCGAGCAACACCAAAAACAGGACTAAAAAACGAACCATGACAACGCCGCATCGGACAGGGGCGTTAATCGTAGCGGATTCTGGTTTGCTCGACTAAGAATCTTCGCTAGGCAGCGTCCGCGCACGCTGTTTGAGCGCCAACAAGCGTAATGTGCCGGCGCATACGCTCAGGCGTTTCGCGCGTGAAAAACTACAATCCAACCATGCAAAATGCTTTTCGTTCCGCGACCTCTTTTGTCGCAACTTTGGTCACCCTCGCCGCGCTTTCGCTCCACACGCCGAGCGTGTTTGCGCTGAAACCTGGCGAACGAGTGATCGTGCTTAATTCCGGTGACGGCACGGTGTCGATTATTGATAGAGCGACTCGAAAGGTTGTCGAAACGCGCCCGGTGGGCAAAGAGCCGCATCATTTGGTGACCACGCTTGACGACAGTGAGCTTGTGGTGGCGAACGCGGCATCCAACGATTTAGTGTTCCTCGACCCGTTGACGGGCGAAGTGAAGCGCCGCGTGCCGCGCATTATCGATCCTTATCAACTAGGCTATTCGCCAGACGGTAAATGGTTCGTATCGGTGAGTTTGCGGCTGGATCGAGTTGATGTGTATTCAATGCCCAACTACGAACTCAAAGCGCGTGTTCCCCTCGCAAAAACGCCCAGCCATGTTGCGTTTAGCAACGACTCGAAGTTTGCGTTCATCACGCTGCAGGATTCTGATGAACTCGCAACGATTGATCTGGCAACACAAAAAGAATCCTGGCGCATGAAAATCGGTAAAACGCCTGCGGGCATCTGGATGAGTCCACAAGGCATGCTTTTCGTTGGTGCGATGGGGCGCGATTTTGTTGATGTGATCGATCCTGCCAAGCGTGAATCGGTTAAACGTATCGTAACCGGACGTGGCGCGCACAACGTATTTCCGATGGGCGATGGTCAACACGTATTGGTGAGTAATCGCGTGGATGGCACGATTGCGAAAGTGGATTACAAAGCCCTCGCGGTGGTGGGCAAACCGATCAAAGTCGGCAACGGTGTGGATTGCATGGAGATATCTGCCGACGGGAAGGAAGTATGGGCAACTGTGCGGTTCGAGGCTCGCGTTGCGGTCATCGACATGACCGGGGCGAAACCCATCGAATACATCCCAGTCGGGCGGTCGCCGCACGGCGTGTATTTCCGTTCGCACGCGAAGCGGGATCGGTAGAACTGACGATGTTTTTTGTTCCGGTTATCGCGAGCGCAACGAAGCAACCTAGAAAACATAGCTTGCGGACTGACTCTACTCGCTCGACGTGCTTTCTGGATCGCTTCGTGGCTTCGCTCATTGCGATGACAGCGCTTGGCACGCTCGCGCTCTCGGTCACTGAATCCAGAGCGCAACCCGTTTGCTCTGCCGGCACGCTCTACTTAACCTTCGACACTGGCCACATGGAGCCTGCCGCGCAAATTGCGGATATCCTCGCGAAGCACAGCGTGAAAGCCACTTTTTTTTTAGCGAATGAGAAAACAAAATCCGGCGGTTTTACTTTAGACGATTCACAAAAGCCATTCTGGCAGCGGCTCGTGAAAGAAGGTCATGCATTTGGTTCGCACACATGGGATCACCACTATTTTCGTGGCGACATCGGCACCGAACGCGTGAGCTACGTTCCGTGGGGCGCAAAATCCGGGCGCATGTTGGATCGCGCGGGCGTGTGTGCGGAACTCAAAAAATCAGAGAACCGCTTTCAAGAAATGACCGGCCGAGGCTACGACGGTTTTTGGCGCGCGCCCGGTGGGAAAACGACAGCGCGCGTATTGGAGTTCGCGAAAAGTTGCGGCTACACGCACGTGCATTGGGCTGACGCGGGTTTTCTGGGCGATGAACTCTCAAGCGAAGCGTATCCCAACGAAGCGCTGGTAAAGCGCGCGGCCGCAAACCTTCGCGATGGCGACATCATGATGGCGCACTTGGGCATTTGGTCACGCAAAGATCCGTTTTGGCCGATGCTCGATCCGCTCATTTCGCAGTTGAAAGCGAAAGGGTTTTGTTTTTCGACCTTGAAGGACGCCAAGCTTGGTGGCGGGATTAACCAGCGCGTGGCGCGGTAGGCGCGTTCTCTCGAAGTTGGGATCAACCGCGCTCAGCAAGTAAACGGACGCGGGGTTGATCCCCACCATCAAGGCGACGCGCCTACAATTTGGCAATGGAGTCTGCGTTAGAAACTTTTGAGTCGCTCGCCGGATGGCTTTACGCCACGGCGGTGCAACCTCTATTGTTTTCGCTCGACCTGATGTCATGGAGCGAGCGCGCGTTCGATGCCACCGCATTTTTATTGGGCGGTGTTCTTGCTGTATTTGCAACTGCGCTCATCTGTTTGCCGCTCGAGAAAATGGCGCCCGCACAAGCCGTTGAAAAGCAACGCAACGTTCGCACCGATATCGCCTACACGCTATTCAACAAACTCGGGTTGCTGCCGTTGTTGTCGTTTGGGTTGTTGCTTGCGTTGTTTACGCCGTTCGATGCGTGGTTACGTCTTCACGGAATTGCGCCCTTTAGCCTGGAAGACTTTGCGCCGTCGCTCGTGGCAGTACCGTTTGCGAGTCTTCTGCTCTACGTATTGATTATTGATTTTGCAGAATATTGGCGCCATCGTTTGCAGCACCGCTTTCGTTGGTGGTGGCAACTGCATTCGCTGCATCACGCGCAGCGTGACATGACGTTTTGGACCGATGACCGCAACCACATTCTGGATGAGATTATCGCCGCGTTCTGGATGGCGGCGATTGCGCTCATGATTGGTGTGCCACCAGCTCAGTTTCCGCTCGTAATCTTCGCCACGAAGTTTATCGAGTCGCTTTCGCATGCAAATCTGCGTTGGAATTTCGGGCCGCTGAAATATGTTCTTGTGAGTCCACAATTTCATCGCGTGCATCATGCGATCGGCTGGGGGCATGAGGGCGCGAAATCAGGTGTAAATTTTGCGGTGATATTCTCGTTTTGGGATAAGCTATTTGGCACGGCGGATTTCCGCAACGAATACCCAAATACGGGCGTTCGCGATCAACTTACCGGCCGAAATTACGGCATTGGATTTTGGGAGACACAATGGTTGGGATTCAAACGACTTTTCGGGCGCGCGTAACGCTCCTAACCCTAACCGTATTCGCGCTATCAAGCTGTGCAACGGTGATGGAAGCTCCCAAACGCTCGCTGCTCGATTCGAAGTGTCAAGATCGCGTGGTGCGCATGTTGAACACGGTGTCTCCAGTCGTGGCCGAAACCGATATTCCGAAGAAATTCTGTGGCTGTTTTACACAGAAAGTCGATGTTGCAAAGCTCGAAAAAGACATCGATGAAGTCAAAGAGATTTCACTGAATCCGGAAACGCTGCGTTTCGTGACCGAATACATCCCGACGATTCGCACCTGCGCCAAGGAAACGGGGCTTTGGAAGGGGTTGTAGGCCGCAACACAAGCGCGGTCGAGCCCGCGCCTACCAGCGAACCAGTAGGCGCGTCCTCGCGAAGGCGGGGATCCACCGCGCTCACAAACCTACCAATGCGCCAGCGTCCGCGCGGGCGCAGCGGCCTAATAACCCGCTGATGGAATAGCAACACCGTCGCCTATCGCCCGTTATATTGAGGCGATAGCATCAATTACGATACTTTTCGAAAATAATCAGTTTCTACGTGGTAGCCCAATAAGAGTGGGCGGCGTGGCTCTGAGCTAGGACTCAGATTTCACAAGCGTGGTTAGGTCTTTCGCGATCGCCTCGACGCCCGCTTCGTGCCGAATCATCAAGCGAATTCGATTCTGCTTATCGAACACATACATCTGCGTTGAATGATCAACGAGATAGGTGTTCTCATCTTTGATTTGCGCTTTTTGGTAGATGATCTTCCAATCTTTAGCGATCGCGGCAGTCGCCTCTTCGCTGCCATAGAGCGCCTTGAAATTGGGATTGAACGCTGCAACGTATTTAGCGAGCTGATCCGGCGTGTCGCGCTTTGGATCGACGGTAACGAAAACGATTTCGACCTGTTTTGCATCCTCAGGCGACATCTTCGCGAGCGCTGAGTTGAGCGTCGTCATCGTGGTCGGGCAATAGTCCGGGCAGAACATGTAGCCGAAGAAAAACACTGTGACTTTGCCTTTGAACGAATCGAGTGTTCGTGGTGTTTTCGTCGCCGCGTCGTTCAGCGCCAGTGTCTTCGCAAATGACGCGCCGGTGATGTCGGTCGCGTTGAATTTGAGTGGCGAGGCTTTGTCCGCAGTGGGCGAACAGGCGGCGGCGATGATCGCGAGTGATGACGCGAGGAAAATTCTCATGCGCACCGAAGGCAATTTCGTCATTACAAATTCCTGTCGTTCCCGCGAAGGCGGGAATCTATGCATCGATAAAAAGACCACTCGCTAGGCACTGGCGATCAAAGTTCAAACTTCGTCTTCGCAACAGGCGGGAGCGCCGTCGTCTTAAGCCGCGCTAGCGGCGACGTCCCGTGCGCGACGCGCGCTAGTGCTTATGCCCAGAATGGTCATGCGCGCCCGGTTTCTCCGCAACGAAATCCACCGTCACTTCACCCGCTTTCTCAAACTTGAGTTTTAACGGAAACTTTTGGCCCTCTTTGAGCCCGTCCTTCAAACCGATCAACATGATGTGAAGCCCGCCGGGTTTGAGCTCGGTTTTGCCATTGGCTGGGACATCGAGCGATTTAATTTCGCGCATTTTCATCACGCCAGCCTCAGTCAGCATGGTGTGGATTTGAATTTCACGCGCAACGTCGCCCGATACGCCAATCAACTTGTCAGCGCCGTCCTTCGCGGACAGCGTCATGAACGCCGCGGAGTTTTTCACCACTCCCGGAGTGGCTCTCGCCCAAGGATGCCCAATCGTGATGTTGCCGTGTTTTACATCGGCACCTGCAAAGGTGAGTGAAGAAATCGCAGCTGCGGCGGTAGCGAGAAGGAAAGATATTTGTTTTTTCATAATCAGATTGTAGGAGCGGTTTCCCGAGTCCGACTTGGATTTAGGGGTAATTGCGATGCGAAGACAGGTCGGGGCAAGCCCCTCCTACACATAAACAAGCAGGGCGGCCGCCATCATGGCCATCGATAGTTTTTCAATTAACGTGGACTTCGACATCGGCAACCTAAAAACGGTTCCGAGGCAGGCACGTTCGATGAGCTTGCGTTTTCGTAACGCGTTGACCACGCCAGCGACCGACACCAGCATCACAATAAGCGTGATCCCATTCGTCGCCACCGGATTCCAGCGAATTATGTAGGCAGTGCCCAGCGCGAGTTCAATGAAAGGGTACGCATACGCGTAGAAAACACTTTTCGCAGCAATGAGGTCGTAGCCGCGAAACACGGTCGCGAAGCCGCTCAAATCGAGCAGTTTGAAAAATGCGAAAACGAAGAAATAGCTCGCCAAAAAGTCGCTCATCCAGTCGTGCCACGAGCGGCCGGGGAAACGCGAATGAATCAGTAACGTGACGCCCAACAGGAAGGCGGTCAATAGGAAAAACGGTTTGTACACGCCAAACCAGCTATCGCCGCTGTCGGCCCATAGGTGTGGGGCGTGAATTGATTTATGATCAACTTCGAGTGTGTACTTACCTGCACCCGCTGCCGCGATATTTAGGACTTCTAGCGTCGCATCCGCATCCAAATCTCGCAACACCGCGCGCGGGGGATCGAACGTCACTTGCACATGCCGTGCGAAGGGTTTCAATACACGGCTCACGCGATCCACGCACTTGCTGCTTTGCATTCCAACAATCGTGAACACGTGATCCATCGGCGCTATTTTCGCCGATTTCAGAATCTAGCTTGCGCCGCGATCGGGCGCAACTACGCCTACATAAAACCAACGTCTTGCACGTTAAATCGCGTGAGGTTCGGGAAGATATCGTTCAGTTCCGCCGCATCGGCGCCAAACCATTTCGCGAGCGTCGCGGTGTACGCATCCGCTGAAATCGTTGGCAACAGACGACCTTCGCCGACGTCAAGCGCTTGGCTCGTGAGCTGCGACGCATAGGGAAAATACTGGGTAACCGCCGCTCCGGACGCGGCTGCGCCATAAACCCGACCGCCCTTCACCGCCCCGCCGAGCACCAGATTGTGTCCGCCCCAGCCGTGATCCGAGCCTTGGCCGTTGGACTTAATAGTGCGTCCGAAATCGCTCATCGTCATGGTGGTGACGTCATTGGCGACGCCCATCGAAACGGTTGCGTCGTAAAACGCTCGAAGCGCTTCGTCCACGTAGTTCAGCAGCGTGAAATGTTTTCCGGCAAGCAGCGACTTTGAGCCTGCGATGTCGCCAAATTGATCGCCGTGGTTGTCAAAGCCGCCGAGGCTCAAGAAAAATACTTGGCGCGTGGTTCCCAGCGACGCGCGGGAACCGATCATCGCTGCCACTGCGTGCAGCTGAGCCGCGAGCCCATTGTTAGTCGGCCAGGTGCCGGGTACCGCGTTTCTCAATGTGTAGTTGCCGTTCGCTTCGGTATACATCGCGTTACGAACAAACTCACCGACTTCGAGCGACGCGCGCGTCACTTTCGAGAACTGTTGTTCAAGCAGATTGCCGCGCGTTTGCATGTAGTTCTTCTGAAACACACCTTGAGGGTTCGCGGTGTTGTCCCACGAAAGCGTTGCATTGGGCGTGCGCGCAACGGGCGAGCGCGGATCAATCGCTCCGTTTGCGTAGCGCATGGGCACCAAGTTATACGGCGCCGTGATTTCGCCTTTCATGAAAATTCCGCCGCTGCCAAACCCCGTGGCCACCGGTAGTCGCCCTGACGAGGCGATACGGAAGACATCGGCCATGCGCCCTCCCCATCCGGTGTCTGCGGGAACGTCTGGGCGCATCGTTTGCCAATGCATCTGCATGTCGGAATGGGAAAACAACTGAGGCGGCAAGGGATGCGATGGACTCCGGTATTGCGTAAGCGTCGTTTCATCGAGCAACGGGCCAGTGTTGGCGACGATTGCCATCTTTCCAGCGTTGTAGACGCTACCTAAACGCGTCATTGCGGGATGCAGTGCAAGTGCGGCCGTAGCAGCACTTCCGCCGGGCGCGATCAGTGGTTGCAGATTAGCCTGCGGCAGCGCAAGACCATTGGCTGAAGCGAGCCCACCGCGCGCCGCAAGATATGCGGCGTATTCGCTTGATTGATACGGAACGATCATGTTGTGACTATCGTTACCGCCAAATAAAAACACGCAAACAAGGGCTTTGTAGCCCGACTCATTGGCGTTGGGTGTAACCGATCCAGCCTCAGCGACGCTAATCGAAAACGGGAGCGCGGGCAACGTTGAAAGCGCGGCACTGGTGTGGAGAAATTGACGACGATCCATGAATTTCTCCTAGCGCTGAATGGCGTAATCAGACGAATTGACGATTTGCCAATACACGGCGCGGAAGCGATGATTGCGCTCGGTAGGTAAGTCCGGTGCGGTGTAATTTGGCGGCAGGGTTCGCTTAATTTTGGTGGCCATGTCGACCAAATTTGCTTTGAACGCGGGTTTCAAGTTGCCCGCAGTCAGCAGCAAATCAAGCTCATCAACCATCGCTTGTGGATTGTCGGCAAGCGCACCCGTGCCGGTCACATAGCGCGAATAGTCAGGAACCCAGCGCATTTGTGGGCGATCGCCACGCATCAAGTAACCATCGAACACGCCCCAGTTCCAGAAGTCGGAGAAGCCTGCAATTGTTGACGTGCTGGTGATTTCGAATTCCGGCGCGAGCAGCGGCTCACTTGAGCGCGCGCCAAGTGCGGCATTTTCAATCGGCCGAGTCATGCTGTAAGTGAGTGGCCCCGAAGGACCAAAATCTGGCGAATAGTAGTTAAACACCGACGGTGGCCTCATCGCGCCTTGGCCCAAAGTTTCTGGCGAGCTCATGTCCCACGCGTCGTAGTAGCCATCCGACGAGCTTGCACCGAACGCCCGATGCATGTGAATAAATTTGACAACGGGTTCGCGCAGTTTGCCAAACCAAGGCTGCGCCGCAGTATTGATATTGCGCGCTTCGTCGTCCAAGAAGATCGCCTTAACGACTTCTTTCATATCACCGCGCACGCCGCCCGATGCCGCACCGTTGCTATCGTTAAACACTTCAGCAACGCGTCGAATGTAAGCGGGCGAAGGATTGCTAGTCACCAGACGCTGAATCAACTGACGCGAGATAAAGGGTCCAACATTGGGGTGATAGAAGACATTGTCGATCACTTTTTCGAGATCAGCTAAGGCAGTTGCTGCAACCTCATCACGCACCCGTTGCGTCCGATGCGTCTCTCCTGCATTGAGTGGCGGTTGCGGGCTCGCGGGGATAGTTGCGTAAGGTGCGCCGCTATATTGCAAAAGCATTTTTGCTTCGCGATTGTGCGGCGCTGGATACGACTGGCTCGCAAGTTTTGTGTCGCACCAACCGTCGGTAGTGCCCGGTGGCCAGCGCGCGTCCTGCGGGCATCGGCGCAGCGACCATGGCTTCATAGCCTTGGTGTGATCGCGGTTTGGGTAGTAATAAAACCACCACGTTTGATTTTCAGTGCCGCTGTCCGCGCCGTCGTAATGCCAACCCGTCAACGCCTTTGAAAACCCCTTTACAACGTCCTCGTTGTAAGTCGGGATCGTTTTGCCACCGCTTAACATCGGTGAGCCATCAATGTTCAACATTACAGTGCCGACCGAAAACAGCTGCAGCAACTCGCGCGGGTAGTTCTCATTTGGCACTTCTTGCGTGCTGCCGAGCATGTCCAGAAAGATTCCCATTGCGGGGTGCAAGGTCATGTCTTTCAGAATTTTGCGGAAGTTGCCGACGCTTTGTCCGGCCGCGTTGGTAGTGTTACCCGCGAACACGTTTTCACTCAGCATGTCCCAATAACTCGGCAGTGCTGTACCTGCATCGAGTACGGTGTTGTTTGAAATCGAAACGACTAGCGTCTGCCACAGCGCGTTGGTGACACGTTGACGCAGTTGATCGTCGCCGGACATCGCTGCTTTGAAGAAGGTCGGTGTGTTCGCGCCCCAAGGGCAGCCGTTGTCCGGTTGATCGCAACGCCAACTAAAACTGGCGGTTTTGTTCTCGGCAATGATCTGTTTTGCGTAGTTCCCGTACGTTGAGCCCGTCTTGTTGAACTGCTCGTTGAGCCAAGCGTTGGTGATCGCGTTGGGGGTTGATCCAAACAGCGCAACACGATTGATTTCGTTAAGCGTCACGCCAAACGTGCCCTGCTGAAGGAGCCGTGCAGCGTGTCGTTGCGCGTTGGCGGTTGGCGCGTCTGGCACGCATCCACCGCTAATGAACGTAGATATCGCTGATCCCGTTTTTCGAGCCGCGGCACTGTTCATCGTCAAACCCATCGCGAGCGCGTCGCCGCGGAAACCTGCGATGTAGCGAGCCGCTGCGGTGGCGTCAACTTCGGTGAACACGCCGTCGCCATCCACGTCAAGACGGCGAGCGAGCGAGCCTATATTGCCTTCGCCAACGAATCGCGTGGCATCTGTAGACAAACGATCATAGAGATCCGGGCCTCGGATACCCAACGCAAAGCGGGTGAGTAGCACACCGTCGAGTGCAGCGCTCGGCGTTTTTGGCGCGGTGTTCGCAACGACGTCACGCGACACATCGAAGCCGCAGTTGGTGACTTGCGCGTGCACGCTTCCAATGATGCTGCCCGCACACACAGCGAGCGCGACGACTACCCGCTGCGCGTGGTGCAGAAACGCATCGTGCTGACGTCGCGATTCGTCAAAACAAGTCGCGCGATTTCCGTGAATGTTCATATTTCCACCCTAGAACAACTGCGGTGTTGCCAACAAGCAGCGGCATCCACCGAACTCCCCAGTCGGAGAATAACAGCAAAATACGCAATTTATGCCAGCGTCATCACCTGTCAGTGCGGGCGAAGCGATTGATTTTGTTCAACATTTGTCTAGCGAGTGATTCGGCAACTATGCCATAACAACGACGTTTACCCATCGGCTACATCGCTTAACGCACGTTTTTATTGGGCGAAACTTAGGTATTTAACTTAACACAACTGCGTACCTACTTAACCGCTAACCCAGGGGAATTTGGGCATATGCTCTCTAATTTATTTCTGCTTTGTACTGACTGCGTTGCTATTTCTGTGTCTCAACAAACACCGCAACTGAGCGCGCGGGAATAGCGAACGCGCCAGTCTTCGTGTCAAAAGTTGCGCCGAGCGCAACAGACGGCGACGCCGAGTTGATATCCGCCAAACGCGGATGCGGCGTCAACGCAGCGCCTACCAGTTTCGCATTGACGATTTGCTGCGGCATCTTGTCCACATTGATGAGGAAAAAGACGCGCTCAAAATTTGCTCCAGCATAGCCCGTACCGACAAGCTCTGCGGCAATGACGGTGGGTATCTGCGCCACGCCAACGTTGAAAAACTTGAGCCGTTGTTTGATGTCGGTAGCGGTGCGCATGCGAAAGAGCGTCGAGCTCGCGCGAATAGCGAGAAGGTCACGCATTGCGGCCGCCGTCCACTCGATTTCGCGTTGCGTCGGCTTGATGTTTTCGTTGATCAAACGCGGCGCGATGATCGGCCACTTGTCACCGTTGTCATCTTTGCGCGGCAGCCCGCTTGCGAAACCATTGTCGCGATACGTCCAATCGATGCGATTAAACCAGTCGCCCGAATCGTAGCTATTGCGATCCATTGATTTGCTGCGCAGGATGTCGATGCCTGCGTGATAGTAGGGAACGCCTTGCGCCAGCGCAGTCAAAGCGATACCGAGTACCTGCACACGCGCACGCTCGTCGCGAGTTACAGTCAACGGCATCTTGTAGACGTTGAAATCGAAGAGCGTTTCGTTGTCATGATTCTCAACGTAGTTCACTACTTCGCTCGGCTGAGTTACGTAGCCCGCCGCCTGACCGTTGTAATCAATCTGTTCAAGTCGTTTGTGGCTGTCGTCAAACGTCACCATCGTGTAATCACGAATCGAACCGGCGAGTCCGACGCGAATCATGTCCGCGGTTTTCATCAGCCGTTTTCTCGCGCTGTCGTCAATCGGCGCAGCGGCATTTGCTTCGTTCAGATCGTACACAAGACCGTTCAGATACCCCTGATTGCGAACGAGGCCGTTTGCATCGTCGCCATAGCCGCCACCGCGCGCCGCATCGCGCAATCGATCCGTGAACGTGCCAATACCGGTTCCGTTGAGCGACAACTGCGAGGCTTGCACAAAGCGTTTGCCGTTTTCTACTTCGCCGAAATTCCAGCCTTCGCCTAAAAATTGAATCTCGCGGCCCAAATCCTTTTTCAGTCGCGCTTGCATGCGCTCCATCGCCGCGCGCGGCTGATGCCCCATCAAATCAAAACGAAACGAATCAATCTTGTAATGCTTCGCCCACATCAGCACCGAATCACTCATCAATTTTTCCATCATGCGATGTTCGGTCGCGGTGTTATCGCAGCACGTGGAGGTCTCAATCTTTCCTTCGGCGTTTAAGCGATGGTAATAACCGGGCACGATTCGATCCAGCACCGATTTTTCGTTCTGACCCGACGTGGACATGTGGTTGTAGACCACGTCCTTTCCGGCGCGTAAACCAATCTCGTTCAACGCCTGCACCATCTCGCGAAATTCGCGAATCCTGATGCGACCATCTTGCGCATTCGTCGCGTAACTTCCTTCAGGCGCGTTGAAGTGATAAGGATCGTAGCCCCAATTGAAGCAATCACGTTCGCGCACTTTCGCGATCTCGGCTTGTTGCGTTTCGCTCGCAGCGGTGTTGGTTTGATTCGCTTCGATCTTCGGCGTGACGCACCCGATCTCTGGCACGGTTGCGATGTCGAATACAGGCAACAAATGAATGTCAGTCAACCCTGCTTTTGATAGCTTTTCCAGATGCTGCATGCCGCGCGAATTTCGTTCGGTAAATCCGAGGTACTTCCCGCGTTTAGTTTCCGGCACACTTACATCGGTGATTGAGAAGTCGCGAACATGTAATTCGTAGATCGACATATCAACCGCGTGCCTAACGCGATGACGAGCATTAACGGCATTCCAGTTTTTTGGAAACAATGACGCGTCGTTCAAATCGATCGCCATGCTCCGCTTTGAATCTGCAGATAGCGTTTGCGAGTACGGATCGGTGACGCGATTGCGTACGAAGCCGACGCCATTCACCCAGACGTCAACGAGATAGGTGTAATAGCGCTCGCTTCGCGAAGCCGCACGATGCAACCAGGTACCGGAGCGCTCATCAAGTTGCATCGGTTGCACTGAGCTCGCCGCGCCGGCTGGCGAGTCGTACATGCACAACTGCACGCCGCGCGCGGTCGGTGCCCACACGCGAAATGTCGTTCGAGAACGCTCCACCACCGCGCCTAAATCGCCCAGCGTTTCCGCGCGGTGATAGTGCTCATCCAACGCACCTGGATGCTGCAAAGTCGTGACATCTAGTACGTGCCCAGCAGCATCTTCACGAGCGATAACGACTTGTTCGCGAAGCAATGCACCGATCTGTTTTTGTTGATTGCTAGGAAGCTCAACCACTGCGCCCGCCGCTAGATACTTAAAGCGAGACGTGATCGCTTCGGGTAATGGTGATGTTCGCCTTGAAAGCACGATCCGTCGCGTTTCTCCCGCTATTTTCTCGCCCTTTCTAGCGACTATTCCGCCACTTGCTGACGCGTACAAGACAAAGGTTTCGTTAGTCGCAAACGCGACACCCGGCCATTGGATCGTAGTTGCGTTTAACCAAATCGCGCGCGCGTCGGTGATTGATTGCTTTGCCGGCACGAGCGTTGTTGCGTGCGCGGTCGCGTTGCAGGCATCGAGCAGCTCAGTTCGCTCGTTCTTCAACGATGCGTAATACGCGTAGGCTGGATTGAGTCCTGCGAAACCCAGCGTCGCGATCAAAATGGCAGCAGCTCTTAGTTCGGCAGTGTTCATGGTTTCTCAACGCATTGATAAGAAAGTGGAGCAAGCACACTTCACAAGTTCATGTGTAGGCGCGGGCTTGACCGCGCTTGCTGCCGCAGCAAACCCACGAAGCGACGTCAAGCCGTCGCCTACAAACCGCAGCGGTGGTCACTTGCGCCGCAACGATGCATCACCGAATCATCTGAATCGGAGCCCGCCCACTCGCCGCCGTAATCAATCGCAACACGCGTGATGGCTCCGCGGCCAGCATGTCCCACGTAAATCGCCATTTCCAATTCGAACCACCGAGTGAGCCTGGTAAATTCATACGCGCATCGTTGCCCAAACCGAGCACGTCTTGTAACGGAAACACAGCCATCTTCGCAACCGAATTACTTGCTGCACGAATCAGTGCCCAATGAAAATCATGTTCGCTGCACGCGAGGTAAGTGCACGCATAGTGTTGTTGATTCGCTGGCGCAGCTGCGAACCAGCCACGCGCGGTGTCGTTGTCATGTGTTCCGGTGTAGACGATGCAATTGCTCGTGTAATTGTGCGGCAAAAACTCATGTGAGCCGTCGCCGCCGAATGCAAATTGCAAAATCTTCATGCCGGGATAGCCGCAACTATCGCGCAGCTCGATCACGTCGTCCGTAATCAAACCTAAGTCCTCTGCGATTACGGGCACTTTTCCGAGCGCACCCTCAATTGCATCGAAGAGCGCCTTGCCCGGCCCCGTGAGCCATCGACCTTCGCGCGCGTGATCGTTGGCGCCGGGAATTTCATAGTAGCCCGCGAAGCCACGGAAGTGATCGATGCGGAATAGATCGCATTGCGTTAGCGCACGTTTCACTCGCGACACCCACCACGAAAATCCTTCCGCTTTCATCCGATCCCAACGATAAAGCGGATTACCCCAACGTTGACCGTTCGGTCCGAAATCATCGGGCGGCACACCGGCGACGACGTTTGGCTTTCCGTCATCACCCAAGAAATACAAGTCTTGTCGCGACCAACAATCCGCGCTGTTATCCGCAATGAAAATCGGCAAGTCACCCACGAGCGCAACGCCGCGTTCGTTGGCATATTGCTTCAAAGCGGCACACTGCGTATCGAAACACCATTGCACGAATTCCCAAAACGCGATGTCATTTGCGTAGGTTTTTTTCGCGGCAGCAAGTGCATTCGCGTCACGTTTTTTCAGCGCTGCGTCCCACTCCCACCAAGGCCGCCAGTCGTTGGCTTGATGAAGCGCGGCGAACAATGCGTACTCGTTCAGCCACTCTGCATTCGCTGAGCGCCAGCTCGCGAAAGCTGCTTTATCTGCAGTCGAGCTTCTGGCATCAAAGCCCAATTTAGAAAGGCGTAGCACCTCGTTACGAAAAGTAACAACCTTTCCAAATTCAACGTTTATAGCCCAGTTTTCTTGGGCGTTGATGTCAGCGGCTGACAGCCAATTTTTCTCTATCAACGGCTCTAACGCCACCATCAACGGCGAGCCAGCAAACGCCGAGACGCTTTGATACGGCGAGTCACCTGGGCCAATTGGCGTTGTCGGCAACCATTGCCACAAACTCTGCCCCGTCGATTGCAACCAATCAACAAAACGATACGCATCAGGGCCTAAATCGCCGATGCCGTTTGGCCCGGGAAGAGAAGTAACGTGAAGCAAGATGCCAGAGGCGCGCGATGGGATTTTCATAGGGAAAACGACGTATTTCTAAAAATGACTCGTACGCGCGAGCATCACGCTGCGCGCAGGGACGACAACGTGCGACTCAAACGAAAGAGAACTCGAAAGCGTGAGTGATGAATCAAGTAGCAATTGCCACGGCGCATGCGAGACGTGACGCGGTGTGTGAAATCCAACATCGCACGCCGAAGGATTCAAACAAAGCAATACTGCATGGTCGCCCGCATCCATGGTGAGCGACAAGGCGAGATCATCTTTCGAATGCCAAGCGGCTTCGTCGAGCTCGTGACCGCCGCTCGTAAGCCATCGTAGTTTCGGTGAATGATCGTGATGACCAAACCAGCGCGGCCAACGCAGTAGCGGTTCGCTTGAGCGCATCTGTAGGAGCTTTGCAACATAGGCACGCAGTGTTTCGTCCGCGCTCTCCCAATCGTGCCATGTAATCTCGTTGTCTTGGCAATAGGGGTTGTTGTTGCCGCGTTGCGTGTGCCCGATCTCATCGCCCGCGCGCAGCATCGGTGTACCTTGCGCGAAAACAAGTGTTGCAAGCAGTGCGCGTTGAGTTCTTTCACGTGCCGCGATAATTGAAGCATCATCGGTCTCGCCTTCCGCTCCGAAATTTTGAGACGGCTCATGATCGCGCCCATCGCGATTGTCTTCGCCGTTCGCGTGATTATGTTTCGCGTTGTAGCGAACCATATCGGCAAGCGTGAAACCATCATGCACGCTGATGTAGTTCACCGAGGCGGCTGGTAAGCGATGTCGATGATGACGGAAGAGCTGCGAAGAGGCCGTGAGTCTTTGCGCGATTTCGCCACGCGTCGTGTGTTCACTGAAGCGCTCGCCCAACCAATAGCGGCGAACGCTGTCGCGAAACTTATCGTTCCAATCCCAAAATCCTGAGGGGAAATGACCGACTTGATAGCCGTGCGGGCCAATGTCCCAGGGCTCAGCAATCATGCGTGCTTTGGAGAGAGTCGGATCTTGCGCGAGCGACACAAAAAACGGCGCATTGCGATCAAAGCTGTGCGGCGTGCGCCCGAGCACGGGGGCGAGATCAAAGCGGAAACCGTCTACGCCCATCGTCTCCACCCAATAGCGCAGGCTATCGAGCACGAATTGCGTCACGCGCGGATGATGCACGTTGAGCGTATTACCGCAACCGGTGAAGTTTTCGCAATGCGCGCGCGCATGGGGCTGCATGCGATACCAGCTCGGTTGATCAAGGCCGCGAAAACTCAGGCATGCGCCCTGCTCGTTGCCTTCGGGCGTGTGGTTGTAGACCACATCGATGATGACTTCGAGGCCGTTTGCGTGCAGCGTTTCTACCATCGCACGGAACTCAGCAATCGTTGCAGTCGGATCGTTTGGCGTTAATGAGAGCGCTGGATCGGGCGCGAAAAAACCAATCGTGTTGTAGCCCCAATAGTTTGTCTTGCCGCGCTCGACAAGAAACGGCTCGTCCAAATGATATTGAACCGGCAACAGCGAAAGTGTGGTCACGCCGAGTTGCTTGAAAAAACGAATCGATGCCTCATGCGCGAGCGCCGAGTAGGTGCCGCGAATGGCTTCTGGAATTTCGGGGTGTAGTTTCGAGAAGCCTTTGACATGCATTTCGTAGAGCACGACCTCATCGTCTTTCCGAAGCGTGGGTCGCGCGAGGTGCGCTAGTGATGTCGCAACGCGGGCTTTGATCGCAATATCGGCGTTGTCTTCGTGATTACTCGCGGCGTGTCGCGCAGTCCATTGATGTTGCCCGACGATCTCGCGCGCATACGGATCGAGCAAGAGCTTGTTCGGGTTGAAGCATTGGCCCGAGTCGTGCAAGTTGTTCGCGTGGGCGCGGAAACCGTAGACGAGCCCTGCGCGTGCACCGCGCAGGAAGCCCGCGAAGACATCGTTGCCTGCGTTGTGAAGCGGATAACGGGTTTCGTTGTTGTTTTCGAAAACACAGAGTTCAATCTTGTCGGCGTTGTCCGACCATACCGCGAAGTTGACGCCGTCGTCGAAGACGTGTGAGCCGAAGGCGGAGGTGCGACTCGCCTCCAACACGTATGCACTCACGCCTCGCACTCCGCCAACGCGTCATCCCAGCGAAGGCCGGGACCAATCGTTTGATACGGCGAACTCGAATCATTAGGTCGCAGTGTGCGCAAATAGATTCCGGCTTTCGCCGGGATGACGCCGCGAGGGGCTATCACTTCTCTTTCGAACAAAACAATCACAACCGCACCAAATAAATCGTTGCCAACGGCGGCACCGCTACCGCAATCGAAAACGGCTTTCCATGCGATGCAATTCTTTCGGCAGCGATTGCGCGGTCAGCATTGCCCACGCCACTTCCGCCGTATTTCTTTGCATCGGTATTAAGCACTTCTCTCCACTGACTCGATACACCAACGCCAAGTCGATAGCTATCACGCGGCACCGGCGTAAAGTTACACACCGCAATCACTTCATTATCGTTTTCGTCTCGACGAATCCACGACAACATCGATTGATCGGCATCATCGACCGCAATCCATTCAAAGCCCCGCGCATCACAATCCAAAACGTGCATCGCGCGATTTTCGGCGTAGAAACGATTCAAATCTCGCACCAATGCGCTCACGCCTGCGTGTGAAGCTTCGCTGGATTCTCGCCACGGCAATTCGCTCTCGTGGTTCCATTCGTTGGACTGCCCGAACTCTTGTCCCATAAACAAAAGTTTTTTGCCCGGATGCGCCCACATGTAACCGTAGTAAGCGCGCAGGTTCGCGAAGCGCTGCCAATCGTCTCCAGGCATTCGGCCAAGGATCGAGCCTTTGCCGTGCACCACTTCATCATGCGACAGTGGCAACACAAAGTTTTCGGAAAACGCATAGACGAGCCCGAAGGTCATCTTGTGATGATGGAACTTTCGATGAACCGGATCTTCTTTCATGTAGGAAAGTGTGTCGTTCATCCAGCCCATGTTCCATTTGAAATGGAAACCGAGACCACCGTCGTACGTGGGCGCGGAAACTTTCGGAAACGACGTCGATTCTTCTGCGAGCGTTATCGCACCAGGGCATTCGATGCCAATCACTTCATTCATCCGTTTCAGCAGGGCAATGGCTTCGTAGTTTTCGCGCCCACCGTCATGGTTTGGAATCCATTCGCCTTCGTTGCGCGAATAGTCTCGATACAGCATCGAGGCCACCGCATCAACGCGAAGGCCGTCGATGGCGAATCGCTCAGTCCAGTAGAGCGCGCTGCTTACCAAAAAATCACGTACTTCGAAGCGACCGAAGTTGTAAATCAGCGTACTCCAATCGCGATGAAATCCCTCGCGTGGGTCAGCGTGTTCGTAGAGCGCCTCGCCATTGAATTGCGCGAGACCGTGGGCATCGGTTGGGAAATGCGCGGGCACCCAATCGACGATGACGCCGAGCCCCTTAGCGTGACAAGCGTCAATGAATCGTTGCAACGCATCCGCAGATCCGAGACGCGCGGTGGGCGCGAAAAGCCCTAGGTTTTGATAGCCCCATGAGCCGTCAAACGGATATTCGCTGATTGGCAAAAGCTCGATGTGAGTGAAGCCGAGATCGGCAACGTAATCGGGCAACGTTGCCGCAAGTTCATCCCAATCGTAGAAACGTCCATCGGGATGACGCTTCCAACTTGTGGCGTGTACTTCGTAAATTGAAATTGGCGCATCGCGTTGATTGCGCGCAGCGCGGTCAGCGGGCAACTTGCGCTTCGTCGGGAGGGGCGCAACGACGCTTGCGTTCGAAGGGCGCATTTCAGCGGCGCGCGCATAGGGGTCGGCCTTTTGCGGCAACACACGGCCATCTGCGGAGACGATTTGAAATTTGTAGCGATCACCGAGTTTTGCGTGCGCGAATTCGCCCGACCACGTGCCAGAGCTGCCTTCGCAATGCAAACGACCGTGTGCTGCGTCCCAATGATTGAAGTCGCCAATGACGCTCACCGCACGAGCATTAGGTGCCCAAACGGAGAAGCGCACGCCGCCGTTTGCGAGAGGATGTGCGCCTAGGCGTTCGAAGGGGCGGAGTTCAGGCATGTTTTCAGTCCCCTCCCCTTCAAGGGGAGGGCTAGGGTGGGGATGGGGTTCGTTAGTACTGCTAAGAGATAAAGTCGGCGGCGCGAAAGTAGCTTAACCAATTATCGATTGAATGCCGTGCGAACAAAAAACTGGTGATCAATTAAGCAAACCCATTCCCCACCTAACCTCCCCCTTGAAGAGGGAGGGACAATGCTTACAACCTCGGTTTATCCCACACCTTTTCAACATACTCACGAATCGTCCGGTCGGTGCTGAAAAATCCCATGCCTGCGATGTTGCGCAGCGCGCGTTCTGCCCATGCGCGAGGTTCAACGTAGAGCGCGTCGACTTTCGATTGCGTGACAACGTAATCCGCAAAATCGGCCATTAGCAAATACGGATCGTGCTGCGTGAGCGATTGCACGATATTTTTGTAGCGATCCGGTTCGTCCCATGAGAACGCTCCGCTGCGAATTGCGTTAACCACATTCGCGAGCGCTTTGTTTTCTTCGAGATACAAGCGCGGATCGTAGCCCACCGATTTGAGCGCGGCGACTTGCGGTGTGCGCAAGCCGAACACGAACATGTTGTCCACGCCCATGTGTTCGGCCATTTCGATGTTCGCGCCGTCCCAGGTGCCGATTGTTAACGCGCCGTTTAAGCCGAACTTCATGTTTCCGGTGCCCGAGGCTTCGGTGCCCGCTGTTGAAATTTGCTCCGACAAATCCGCTGCCGGAATGATTAGTTCCGCCAAGCTCACGCTGTAGTTCGGCAGGAACACGAGCTTCAATTTGTCGCCCACACGCGGATCGCTATTCACCACGCGCGCAACGTCGTGCACCAAACGGATGATGCTCTTCGCCATGACGTACGCGGACGCCGCTTTACCGGCGATGATCACCGTGCGCGGTGTCCAATTCGCTTGTGGATTCGCGATGATCGCTTGATAACGAGCGATCACATGGAGCACATTTAAGAGTTGCCGCTTGTATTCGTGAATGCGCTTGATTTGTACGTCAAACAGGCTATCAACGTTGATTGCGATGCCGAGTTCACGACGAATGTAGTCCGCGAGCTTTTGTTTGCTTTCGCGTTTCACGGCAAGGAACTTCGCACCGAGCTTTTCGTCCGCCGCATGATCGCCAAGACGTTTCAATTGCGACAAATCACGACGCCACTTCTGACCAATAGTCGAATCGAGCAGGCTCGATAGCTCGGGATTAGCTTGTTCGAGCCAACGACGCGGCGTAACACCGTTGGTCACGTTCATGAATCGATCCGGCCACAGCGCCGCGAAATCAGCGAAGATGGTATCGACCATCAATTGCGAATGCAGCGCGGAGACGCCGTTCACACGAGTCGAAGCAATAATTGCGATGTTTGCCATGCGCACACGACGCTCACCGCGCTCGTCCACTAGCGATAGCGATTGCAAGCGAGCGGCGTCGCCCGGAAACTTTGCGCGAACCACATCCAGGAATCGTTGATTAATTTCATAGACGATTTCAAGATGACGCGGCAACAACGCTTCCATCATGCGCACTGGCCAGGTTTCGAGCGCCTCCGGCATCAGCGTGTGATTGGTGTAGCTCGTCGCTTCACGCGTGGTTTTCCAAGCGGCATCCCACGAGAAACCGTATTCATCTAGCAACAAACGCATCAGCTCAATCGGCGCGAGCGCAGGATGCGTATCGTTCAAATGCACCACATTTTTGCGACCGAAGGATTCGATGTCATGGTCTTCGCGCAAATGTCGCGCGATCATGTCTTGTAGCGACGCGCTCACCAGGAAAAACTCCTGCTTCAAACGTAGTTCGCGCCCGGCTTCCGTGCTGTCATCCGGATAGAGCACCCAGTTTAGCGAGTCCGCCGCGAGCACATGCTTGCCAGCGGCGAGATGATCGCCTCGGCTAAACGCAGCGTAGTCAATGGGGCGCGAGGCTTCCGCATGCCATTGACGCAAGGTCGAGACGCGTTCAGTCGCGTGACCGGGCACGATGAAATCGTAAGCCCGCGCATGCACCGTTTCTTGCGGCACCCAACGACGTGCCAACGTGTTCGCGCTCGCCATTTCGACAATGCCACCGAAACCAATCGTGTATTGCAGCTCAGGGCGCAATTGCTCCCAAGCGGTACCGTTTTTGAGCCACTGATCCGGCACTTCCGTTTGCCGTCCGCCTTCGATGCGCTGCGCGAACATGCCGTAGCGATAACGAAGCCCGTAGCCGAACGATGGCAACTCAATGGATGCGAACGAATCAAGGAAGCAGGCCGCAAGACGACCGAGTCCACCGTTGCCCAGCGCCGCATCGGGTTCGCGATCGGCGACTTCAGCCGCCTCCGAGCGAGCCTCGTCCGACACTTGCAATGCGGCGAGCGCATTGTTGAGCGCGCGCCCCATCAAAAATTCCATCGAAAGGTAGTGCACGCGGCGGCCGCTGCGCGTTGCATCTTCACGTTGTGTTTTCGCCCAACGTGCGTCAAGCGTGGCGCGGCAAGCGAGCGCAAGCGCATTCAAGCGTGCGTTCCCAGAATCAGAGTCGGTGCGCAATGCTAAAGCGTTCTTTCGAGTTTGTTCAAAATTTACCGTATCGCCCACATCAATCGGGGCGATGGTGGGCACTGCTGCTTTCGTGGAAACGATAGACATAGGTCTCATTGCAGAATTCAGACGGGTGGATTCTAGGGGCATGTAGTGCAGATTAGTAACTAAACTACGCCGCACAACTGGCTTCAGAGGGGAAACTGTGGAAAAGACACCAAGAACGTGACTCAACGAACGTAATAAAACTACTTTTTCATTAAAACGCTCTATATTTCTCCCAGCGGCTACGATGCCGCGACCGCGCACGTTGATCGAGGAGGATTGGCGTGCTCGGCATTAAAGGAGGAGACGGCATGGCCGGTGTGCGCTTGGCGAACGTTCAAAAATCGTTCGCAGATGTCCATGTGTTGAAGGACATCAATCTAGAAATTAATGACGGCGAATTCGTCGTGTTTGTCGGACCCTCGGGCTGCGGCAAATCGACGCTGCTGCGCACGATTGCGGGCTTGGAAGAAATCACCTCGGGCAGCTTGCACGTCGGCGACAAACTCGTCAACGATGTGCCGCCGTCGGATCGCGGCATTGCGATGGTGTTTCAGTCGTACGCGCTCTATCCGCACATGAATCTTTTCGACAACATGGCGTTTGGCTTGCAGCTTGCCAAAGTGCCGAAGGACGAAATTTCGAAACTCGTTCACGCCGCCGCGAAGACGCTGAATATCGATCACTTACTCGATCGCAAACCGAAAGCACTCTCTGGAGGTCAGCGGCAACGCGTGGCGATTGGTCGCGCGATTGTGCGCAAGCCCGAGGTGTTTCTGTTTGACGAACCGCTTTCGAATTTGGACGCCGAGCTTCGCGTGCGTATGCGCTACGAGTTTGCGAAACTGCATGAAGAACTCAAAACCACGATGATTTACGTGACGCACGATCAGGTGGAGGCGATGACGCTCGCTGATCGCATCGTCGTGCTGCGCGATGGACGCATTGAACAAGTCGGATCACCGCAGGAGCTCTACGATCATCCAGCCAACGAATTCGTCGCGGGATTTCTGGGTTCACCCCGCATGAATTTTCTCGAAGGAACGCTGAGCGCAAACGGCAGCGGTGACGGCGGGCTGAAACTCAAGAACGGTGTCGAAATTGCGTCACTTTCTGGCGCTCCAGCATCACTTACTAACGTCCAATGTAAGCTCGGCTTGCGGCCTGAAAACATTAAGATTGACAAAAATCATAAAAGCATCGATTGCCCAGTTAAATTTGTCGAAGCGCTTGGAAGCCAAACGCAGATTTATTGCGAGATTCCCGGTGCACCGGAATTGCTCACCGTCGTCGCGCCAGGCAATGCGAAAGTGAAAACGGGCGATATGTTGCCGCTTTCGTTCGCGGCGAAAGATTGCTATTGGTTTGATGCAGCTGGGAAAGCATTGCCGAGGGTTGTGGCGTGAAGTTCTCTTTCTCGTCGTCATTCCCGCGAAGGCGGGAACCCATTCATCGAAACGTTGAACTCGATTCCACGCAGCGCTCTTTGCACGACTGGATCCCCGCCTTCGCGGGGATGACAAAGGTAGGGTTCCCACGTTTACTTCACGTCGCAGCAGTCGCAGCGATCACAAGCATCACATTCGCTTCGCCCACACACGCCCAAAACAACCTCTCCCTCCTCGTCTGGATCAACGGCGACAAAGCCTACAACGGCTTGCAAAAAGTCGGCGACGCGTTTGAGAAATCAACCGGGGTGAAAGTTATCGTTCAACATCCCGAGAGCGCGACCGACAAGTTTCAGCAAGCCGCCGCTGCCGGCAAAGGCCCCGACGTATTTTGCTGGGCGCATGATCGCGCGGGCGAATGGGCGAAGGGCGGCTTGATCGTTCCGATTCGACCCAGTCAACGCGTGAAAGACGAAATAGAGCCTTCCGCTTGGGACGCATTCCGTTATCAAGGCAAGCTATGGGGCTATCCGGTTGCGCTCGAAGCCATCGGTTTGATTTACAACAAAGCCTTAGTGCCCACGCCGCCTGAGAGTTTTGATGATGTAGTGAAGCTCGATCAAGCGCTCAAAGCGAAATACGGCGGCAGCAAAAGCGCAATCCTCTGGGATTTCAACAAAACGTTTTTCACATGGCCGATCATCGCGGGGCCGGGCGGCTATGTGTTCGGCAAAAACGCGAAAGGCGATTTCGATCCGAAAGATGTCGGGGTGAACACGCCCGGTGCGATTCGCGGCGGCGAAACGCTCAAAATGCTCATCGATAAAGGCGTAATGCCCAAAGGCGCTCGCTACGCGGAAATGGAAGCGGGCTTCAATCAGGGCAACATCGCGATGATGGTGACCGGCCCGTGGGCGTGGGACAACATCAAGCGCAGCAAGATTGATTTTGGCATTGCGCCGATTCCCTCGATTGATGGCAAGCCATCGAAGCCCTTCGTCGGCGTCCTCGGCTGCATGATTAGCGCGCCTTCGAAAGTGAAAGACATCGCGCGTGAGTTTCTGGAAAATCACATGCTCAAAACCGAGCATTTGAAAACGATGAATGATGACGTGCCGATTGGCGCGCCGGCGAATAAAGCGTTCTACACGCAGCTTGCAAGCGACCCCTTGATCGTTGCCACGATGGAGAACGCGAAACGCGGCGCACCGATTCCCAACATCCCAGAGACGGGGCGTTTCTGGTCGGCGCTTGATGCCGCCATCGAGGCAATTACCAATGGGTTGCAGTCGCCGACTGACGCGCTCAACGGTGCCGCTGCTAGGATGAAATCGCAATGAGCGCCGCTGCAATTTCCTCGCCGCTCGTACGGGGATCACGCGGCACCGCGCCGAGCTGGCTATCTCACGCAATTACCGCGTTTGCAGCGATTGCCGCGCTCTATCTGGTGTTCAGAATCTACGCGGCGGGGCAGCCGCTATGGGCGCTCGGCGCGTTAATTTTGTTTTCGATTGCGATTGCGATTTACGCGACGAATTGGTCAATCGCGTCGCGCTACACGTTTCCTGGACTCGCAGCGATTTTCCTGTTCATCGCATTACCGCTCTTGTTCACCATGCAAATTGGATTCACGAATTACTCGTCGAATCATTTGCTAACGTTTGATCGAGCGACGGCGTATTTGTTGGAGCAGACGACGACTGACGAAGCGAGTGTGCATGAGTTTTCGTTGCTGGAGTATTCACCGGGCCTGCAGGCAGTGTTCCTTACCAATCCCAAGACAAACGAGAAATTCTCAACCAGCATCACACTGGACGCGACGGAACCGATTCGAGTAGCCCCGACAACCAACGCCTACCCGGATTCGTTTCAACTTCGCGAACGAATCGCGTTGCGCAATAAGTTGATGCGCTTGCAATTTGCCTTACCCAACGGAGACGTACTAAGCTACGCAAGCCTCCGCGAATTCGCAAAAGTCACACCGGTTTGGAAGCAAAACCCCGACGGTTCACTCACCCGAGCAGAAGACGGCGCGGTCTTCAAACCCAATGACAAAGTCGGCTACTACGAAAACGCCAGCGGAGACAAACTCTCGCCCGGATACACGGTAAACGTCGGCTTCGCGAACTACGCGCGAATGATTAACGATGAAAACTTCCGCGCGCCGTTCATTTCGATCTTCATTTGGACGATGGTCTTCGCGCTACTTTCGGTGTTTTTTGTGACAGCTGTCGGCACCACACTCGCCGTCATTTTGAATTGGGAAGCGCTCAAAGGCGCGACGATCTATCGCACGCTACTCTTTTTGCCCTACGCTGTTCCGGGCTTCATTTCGATCCTCGTGTTCAAAGGTTTATTCAATCAAAACTTTGGTGAGATCAACACTATTTTGAGCGCGCTCTTCGGCATCAAACCGGCGTGGTTCGCCGATCCGCTCCTCGCGAAAGTGATGCTTTTGATTGTGAACGTGTGGCTTGGCTTCCCGTACATCATGGTGCTCTGCACGGGACTCATCAAGTCGATTCCTGCAGATTTGTATGAAGCATCAGCGATTGCGGGTGCGGGGCCGCTCACCAACTTTTTCAAAATCACACTGCCGCTAATCATCAAACCACTCGCACCGCTTTTGGTAGGCGTGTTCGCATTCAACTTCAACAACTTCGTGTTGATCGCGCTCCTAACTGATGGTCGTCCAGACTTTTTAAATACGAACGTACCTGCAGGAACAAACGACATTTTGGTGTCGTACACCTATCGGATCGCGTTTAAAGATTCAGGTTCAGATTTTGGTTTGGCCGCCGCAATCTCTACAGTCGTCTTCTTCATGGTCGCGATCATGGCGCTGTTTCATCTGCGCATGATGAAGGCGAATCAGGGCAAATGACGATGTTCGTCACGTTTCAAAAATCTTGCGCGCGCACTCAGTCGTTACCTCTCCCTCTGGGAGAGGTCAACGCGAAGCGTTGGGTGAGGGAAACCTCCCGATCGACAAACAGTAGCGTTTCTGACGCAGAGAATTCCCTCACCCGCGCGTACCGCGCGACCTCTCCCGCAGGGAGAGGTGAAAACACTGGAGTTGCGTGATGGCAATCGTCACCGGTAAAAAAAATCAATGGCGCGTCTGGGCAGCCCATGCGTTTTTGATCGCGCTACTTTGCGTAATCTTGTTTCCGCTACTTGCAGTTATTTCGATTTCACTGCGTCCCGGCAACTTTGCTACGGGCTCATTGATCCCAACCGAAATCAGTCTCGAACACTGGAAACTCGCGCTCGGCATGAGCTACACAGGTGCCGATGGCAAAGAAGTGCAACCGCCGTTCCCCGTATTGCTGTGGTTGTGGAATTCAATCAAGATCGCGACGATTTCTTCGATCTTCATCGTCGCACTTTCTACTACTGCCGCGTACGCTTTCGCGCGATTCAAATTCAAATACAAACCCGCGTATTTGAACGGCATGTTGTTGCTCGAAATGTTTCCGCGCGTGCTCGCGCTCGTGGCGATCTTTGCGATCTTCGAGCGCTTAGGGGCTTATGTCCCCTGGCTTGGTATCGAGACGCACGCCGCAGTGATCGTTGCGTATCTTGGCGGCGTCGCGACGCACATTTGGACGATCAAAGGTTACTTCGAGACGATTCCGCAAGAGATTGAAGAGAACGCCCGCGTGGACGGCGCAACGCTGTGGCAAACCTTCCATCGCGTGCTATTGCCGATGGCCGTGCCGATCTTGATGGTGGTGTTCGTGCTCGCATTTATCGGCACGATCATTGAGTATCCGATCGCATCAATTCTGTTGCGCGAAGAACCGAATCTCACGCTAGCAGTCGGTTCGAAATACTATTTGCAGGATCAAAAATTCTTGTGGGGCGACTTCGCAGCGGCGGCGGTATTGTCGGGGCTTCCTATCACGTTGGTCTTTTTGTTTGCGCAGAAATGGATTGTTTCGGGCTTAACCTCAGGCGGCGTCAAAGGCTGATGCGCAGCGCGCTGCTACTCGCGATCGCGTGTGGCTTAGGTGCGTGCGCGACGCCTACAGAGATCCGCAGCGTCAGCGCCGACTCGTCGGCGACTGAACAATGCGTTGCAAGCCCTTTCGGCAAACGCCCCCTCTTCCTTCGCGGCGCGTTCAATAATTGGAATGCGCTTGAAAACTATCGTTTCACTTATCGTTGCAACGCGTTCGAACTCGTCACCACGATCAACGGCGAACACGGCTTCAAAGTCGGCGATGAACAATGGTCAACCGATGCTGACTTTGGTGGTGCGGATAATCTATCGGGTAGCCGCCGTCAACTCGCGCTGCGCAGCGCGAATCTCATTCACAATTTCAAAGGCACGTACCGCATTCGCGTGAGTGTGCCGAGCTACGCTATGACGATTGAAACTTGCCCCAATCCGCCGCTCGGTGCCAAAACAATTTACCTTCGCGGTACGATGAACAATTGGGGAGCGCTCGATGATTTCGCGTTTACCTGGAGTTGCGATGCGTACTACTTGAATGTAAATCTCGCAGGCGGACAAGAATTCAAAATTGCTGACGCGCAATGGGGCGAAGCTACATCGTTCGGCGCGTCACCGAAAGTTAGTGAGCCGTTGAAACTACAAGGTGCGCCGCTGGCACTCGGTCGCACGCAAGACAGTGGCGGCGTGGGCAACGTGTCGTTCATGTTCAATGGGCCGCAAACCTTGAAACTTGAAGTCGCGAATAACGTGCCACTGCTCACCGTCACGCCGACCGCCTTTGATGATCCATCGCAACAACCGATCACCGATCCTATAGCGCGCTCGGTGAAATTTGATTCGCGAGATACTTCATTCAAGGCGCCCTTCGGCGCTATCACTGCGGGCGCAAAGATCGATTTCGCGATCGCGAGTTTGCCGCGTGTTGAACGCGCAACACTTGTAGTTGAAAAACGTCGCCTTGAAGGCAATCAAGAAGTCTTGGAATACACGCCGTTTGCGCGAGTACAGATGCAACGCACGGGAGAGCAATGGCGCGCGAGTCATACGTTTACTGACGTGAGCATTTACGGCTATTACTTCGAGCTCTTGATCGGTGGCAAAACGTTTATCTACGGCAACAACCGCGACAGCATTTTCTGGACGCGCGAACGCGGAAGCGGTGGCGTCGGTGAAATTGTTGAAAAGCCCGACAACACGACGGGAATTCGCCGCTTCCGGCAAACGGTCTTCGATGCGAATTTCACAGTGCCGGAGTACGCACCGGACATCGTTTACTACTACATCTTCCCGGATCGTTTCCGCAACGGTAATCGCGCGAACGATCCGAAACCTGGTGTCGACAAATATCAGCGCTACAGCGTCGAGCTGCACAAAAATTGGAATGAGAAACCGTTCAAACCGAAATCTGGCGATGGTTCAGATGATGTGTACAACAACGATTTTTTTGGTGGCGATCTTGCGGGCATTATCGAAAAACTCGATTACATCAAAGGCCTCGGTGCCAATACGATTTACATGACGCCGATTTTTCGCGCGCCTTCGAATCACAAGTACGACACTGCGGATTACAACGAGATTGACCCCTACTTCGGGACTGAAGCTGATTTCGTTCGCCTCACGACGGAGGCAAAGAAGCGCGACATTCGCGTCGTGCTCGACACGTCACTCAATCACGTCGGTTCAGACTCGCGCTACTTTGATCGTTACGGCAACTACGCAAAGACCGATAACGGTGCGTTCAAAAATAATCAGGTGAACCCAACGTCGCCCTATGCGAAGTGGTTCACCTTCGACACTACAAAATCTAATCCCGATCAGCAGTTCAAAGGCTGGACCGGCATCACCGATTTACCAGAAATCGACAAGGCCTCGCCCGCGTTTCGCGCATTCGCGTATGGCAACAAAGATTCGGTGATGAAGCGCTGGCTTGATCTAGGCGCGGGCGGTTGGCGCATGGATGTGGCGCCTTGGGTGTCGGATGACTTTTGGCGCGAGTGGCGCGCTGCGATTAAGGCGCATCGCCCGGATGCAATCACGGTGTCTGAAACCTGGTTTGATTCATCGAAGTATTTCTTGGGCGATATGTTCGATTCGACGATGAACTACATTTTTCGCAACACGGTGCAAGAGTATGCGCTCGGCGGCGATGCGCGAAAGCTCTATAAAAATCTCGAGCTCATTCGCGAGCAGTATCCGCCGCAAGCGCTGTATGCGCTCATGAATTTGCTGTCGAGCCACGATCAAGCGCGCGCACTGCATCACTTCGGTTATCGCGAAGAAACCGCGTCGGCAGAAACGATTTCAGTCGCGAAGCAACGCTTGCGTCTCTCGGTGTTGTTTCAGATGATTTATCCGGGATCGCCCGCAATCTATTACGGCGACGAGGTCGGCGTCACAGGTGGCGACGATCCTTACAACCGGGGAACGTACCCGTGGGAGGATTTAGGAGGAAAGCCAGATAACGTCTTGCTTGATGATTTCAAACGATTCACAAAGCTGCGCAACGATCACGCGGTGCTGCGTCGCGGCTCGCTCGATGCGCCGATTTACATCGACGAAAATGTGATCGTGTTGCTGCGCGCGTTTGGTGATCAAATCGCGTTGATTGCTTTAAACAATGCGGCGAGTGAGAAGACGGTCTCGATTGATTTATCGACGTTGAACGGCGTTAAAGCGTGGCAGGACGCGCTGACTTCGAGTCGCGTTGAACCAACAAATAGTGTGTTGAATGTGTCGGTGCCAGCGCGGTTTGGCGTTGTACTTTTGAACGCAATTTCAGAAAAGAAATAGACTATAGCTTTCGTGCTTATCGCCCAATTTAGTTGGGCGATAGATAAAATTCACTGTAATATCGAGAATATGCTGAAAACGCCACGTCGCCCGGATTAATTGAACGTAACCGCATTAAGTTGTTATCCGATTTGATCGCGTTCTGCGATCAACTTACGGCGCGTTCTACTCGTAGCGCAAGCATTCCACCGGCTGTAATTTCGACGCACGACGCGCCGGATAAAAACCGAAAAACACACCCACGAAGCCACTGAACAGGGTCGCGATCAAAATCGCCCGCATGCCCACAGTCAGCTCGAATGTGCCAGTCGCGTTCACCGCTGCAGCGAGCCCCATTGAAAGCGCAATCCCGATTACGCCGCTCACCACGCAAATCGCAACTGCCTCGATCAAGAATTGCCAAAGCACGTCGCTGGGCATTGCGCCAATCGCCATACGAATACCGATTTCTCGTGTACGTTCCGTCACTGACACAAGCATGATGTTCATGATGCCAATGCCGCCCACGACGAGCGACACCGCACCGATGAATCCCAGCGCGAAGGCGAGTCCTTTGCCGATCGCCTCGCCTTGCTTCGCGAATTCACCGAAGTTAACTACCCGAAAATCGTCGGCATCGTCAGCACGAATGCGATGCCGATCACGAAGCAATTCTTCGATGTCAGCCACCATGTCATTGACCTGCTCCGCACTCTTTGCTTGCGCAACGATGTAGGCCACCGAGCGCGGCGTTGGCGTGCGAATTAGCGCGACACGTGCGGTTGAAATCGGCACGAGTACGACTTGCCCAATGTCGCCGGTATCGAAACTCTGGCCTTCGTTATCGAGCACGCCAATCACTTGAAAACTTTGGTTATCAATGCGAATCGTTTGTCCAATCGGGTCGTTTTTGTAGAAGAGCTCTTCTGCGAGTTTTTTTCCGAGCACCGCTACACGCGAGGCACTCGCGATGTCGACTTCCGATAGCGGAATGCCTTTTCCCATGCGCAGGTTGCGAATCTTGAATGTTTCAGGCGTCGTCCCCTGAACCTGGCTATTGCTGTTGGCGTTGCCGTAGGCAATTTGAGAAAACGTTGAGAGCATGGGTGCCGCGCCGCCGACGCTCGCAAGCGAATTGATCTGCTGCGCGTCGTCGACAGTGAGCGTCTGAACGCTGCCCGAGCGTAATCGCGCACCGACATTTTTTCGCGTATCGGATTGCACAAGTACGAGATTACTGCCGAGTACGGCGAGCTGTTTATCGATGAATTTTTTAATGCCGTCACCAATAGCAAGCATCAACACAACACTCGCGATACCGATGATGATGCCAAGCATAGTGAGCATCGTGCGCAGCGGATTAGCGAGCATCGCGCGGAAAGCTTCAGCGAAGACATGAGCGAACTTCATACGAGCGCCTCACTAGATTCGATGCGCATTTGATGGAGCCCTTCAGCGGCCGGGCCGTCGAACAAAATGAGACCGTCTTTTAGACGGATCAAGCGGCTCGCGTAGGCTGCAATATCGGGTTCATGCGTCACCAGAATAATGCTTTGACCGCGTTCGCGATTGAGCATGGTGAGCAGCGCCATAATTTCTTCGCTCGTCTTGGTGTCAAGATTACCAGTCGGTTCATCGGCGAGAATCAACGGCGGATCGGCAACCAGCGCTCTTGCAATCGCAACGCGCTGTTGTTGCCCGCCCGAGAGCTGATTGGGTTGTCGTTGCCCGTATTCGCCGAGCCCGACCTTCGCGAGTTGCTCGCTCGCACGCTTGCGCGCCTCGCCCCGCGAAACGCCTGCGTAGATCAGCGGAAGCGCTACGTTGTCCTGAATTGTCATTCGCTTCAACAAGTTGAAGCTCTGAAACACAAAACCAATCGTTTGGTTGCGCAATACCGCAAGCTCTGCGCGCGAGAGCGACGCGACTTCTCGGTCATTAAGCCGATAGTTTCCACTGGTTGGCGTGTCTAAACATCCGAGGATATTCATGAGCGTCGACTTACCCGACCCCGATTGCCCCATGATCGCCACAAAATCGCCGCGAAGCATCGAGAAATTAATCCCGTGCAGCACAGGTGTTGACACAAGATTAGTGACGTAGCTTTTGCGCACGTCATGCACTTCAAGCAGCGTCGACGGAGCGCGCGAGGGCGAAGCGGTCATGGTCGCGCTGCCTATTGCTGCTTTGTAGGATCGGGCAACAGTGATCGCGTGATCACCTTGTCGCCCGCTGCAAGCGACCCTTTCACGATCTCGGTGTATTTCGAATTCGCAATACCAATTACGACGTCCACCGGCTTGGCTTCGTTGTTGTCGAGTTTGTACACCCGATACAAACGCTCGCCAGTTTTTGTGCGCAATCCAAGCTCGTCGGTTGCGTCGGCATCGTTTGCTGTGGCTTGCGACGCGTCTTTCGCGCTTGCTTTTTCATCTTTCCTCTCGCTCGACGTGTCGCCTTTCATCTTCTTTTTCATCGCGTCCATTGCGATTTCAAAATCGCTCGGCCGGTAGCGCAACGCCGCAGTTGGCACGCGTAGCGCGTCCGCTTTGTTCGACGTAATGATCCTGACTTGCGCGGTTAACCCCGGTTTCAAGAGTTCTTCTGGATTGTCGACGTCGATCACCACGTTGTACGTAACGACGTTCTGTTGCACATTGGCGGCGAGCCGAAACTGCCGGACTTTGCCTTCGAAATCTCGCTCGGGAAACGCATCCACCACAAAGCGCGCGGCCTGGCCCTCTTTAAGCTGACCCACGTCCGCCTCCGACACATTGGTGTCAATTTGCATCTTCTTTAAATCACGCGCGATCTGAAAGAGATTTGGCGTTTGAAAACTCGCCGCGACCGTTTGACCTAAATCCGCGGTGCGCTTAATCACCACACCATCAATCGGCGATCGAATGATCGTATTCGACAGGTCGGCTTTTGCGCGATCAAGCTGCGCTTGATTGACTTGAATCTGCGCCTTCGCTGCATCTAGCGCTTGGCGCGACTGATCTAGCGTTGCTGCCGAAAGAAACCCTTGCTGCACCAGTTTTGAATTTCGATTATGGGTGGTCTCGGCGAGCGTAAGTTGCGCGCGCGCTGCACCCAGAGACGCAACAGCCTGGTTGATCGAGGCCTGAATGAGTGTAGGGTCGATTTTTGCGAGCACCTGTCCTTTTCTTACAGACGAATTGAAGTCAACCAAAACCTCGTTCACCGTACCCGAAACCTGCGTTCCGATATTGACGAGACCGACCGGATTTAAAGTGCCTGTCGCAGTGACAAACTGAACGATGGATCCACGATCAACATCGGCTGTTTTGTAGCGCGGTGTCTTCTCATCGGCACCAGTGAATCGTTTCTCAATTGCCTTGCCCGCGATAAATAACGCAGCGAACACAATCAGGAAACCCACAAAGATGACGCGACCTTTGGTGATGATTTTCATAAATTAGACGCAGGATTGGTCGAAACTAAGCGCGATTTTGCACGCTACGCCCGTTTGAACCAATTCACGTGCGACAAAGTACGGCGTGCAAGCGCGAAGCGCGCCCAGCGGCGATGATCTGCGCACTCCGCCCACAACGTGGACATCTCTCCGCGAGCCACAACAATAAAAAGCCCGCGATAACTGCAGTCATCGCGGGCAGTGTGGAGAGACTGGTATTGTTATTAGAACTTGTAGCTTGCGCCTAACTGATAAGTACGGCCGTATTTCGCGTACTCAAGCGGACGATCCTTGGTGCCTGCATAGGTGCGATACGCTTCGTCGGTGAGGTTGCTCACTTGGAAAACGATACCGAGGCCTTTGAGGCTGCCGCTCGTGAAGTTGTAGCCAATCTGCGCATCGAGTTGGCTTTCACCGACGACATAGCGCAATGTGCGCGCGCCGTTGAAGTTGCCAATTTCACCGATGAAGTCAGAACGAGTGCGATGGTTGATACGCGCTTCGAATCCTGCTTTTTCGTAGTAGGCCGTGATGTTGTAGTTCGACTTTGAGAGCCCCGGAAGACTGATCTCGCCGTCGCCAACGCTCGATGCGCTCTCAGGGTCTTTGATCTTCACATTGCTGTCGTTAAAGCTCGCGTTCAACACGATACCGAAACCATCGAGCGCAGGGCTCACCATACGCAGTGGGAGCGACGCCGCGAGTTCGATGCCCTGCAAGCGACCACCGGTGCCGTTGTACGGCGCCGAGAACTGGCCGATGTTGGTACGTGGAAGCGGTGGACGAGTGATGCCTGCGGTGACCGCCGAGAAGTCGTAGGTGCGTGATTGCGTGTAGATGTAGCTACGCAAATCTTTGTAGTACGCAGCGGCCGCGACGTAAGCGCGTGTACCAAAGTATTTTTCCCACGACAAGTCGAGGGCGTTTGCGCGCCACGGATCAAGCCTTGGATTGCCACCACTACCGCCAGGCACGCCTTCGTTGCTGATCCCGAACTCAAACGAGCTGCGCAACTGATCCACGCGTGGACGAGCAATTTGACGTGCAGCGGCGAAGCGAATGGTTTGCTCGCCCGGCATGTCGAACACGAGGTTCAGCGCAGGCAGTACGTCGGTATACGATTTGCCGTCGGAAAACGGTTTGATCTGTTGACCTGCAGGTTGCGAACGGTCGAAGTAGCGTGAAGCCGACGACTGATCGGTGCCCTGAACTTGAAGTCCCACGTTGCCGCGAATCCCAGTTGATCCCCATTGGCTAGAGATATTGGCCTTGAGGAAGCCGGTAGTGACCTTCTCGGTGACCGTCCAAGCTTTCGGAATCAGGTAGTCGAGATTGTCAACAGGATTGAACGTCATGTAGCGTGCCACTGCGCCGGGCACATTCCACGAAGGAATTTTGCCAAGGCCCGCAAAGCTCAAATCAACCAAGCCGTACTGGAACTGCGATCCGATCGCGACGTCACCTTGCGGGCCTAGATTGATGCTGCCCTCTGGCTGGCGCTTGGTTTTTTCGCGATCAGCGTAATTGATACCGAATTCGAGATCGCTAAACATGCTCGACATCATCGCGGGCGCAGGCATCGAACCGCTAAGTTTGAAGCTGGTCAGCTCGTCCTTCACACTCGGAGTTTTGCCGTAGCCCGAACCGTAGATCGTGTTCGTGAGGAACAGGTTTGCGGGGTTCGTGTAGTTCAACGTTGGAACGATTTGCGAGAAACCGTCGTTGCGGAACGTTAAGTTAAGCGTTTCATAGCTCGACGAACGTGGAATCAACTGCGTGTTGTTTTCGAGATTGATCTCCGCGCGAGTCGCTTTTGAGTACGACACATCCGCATTCACAGCGACTACGCCGAGCTTGAATTTATTGTTCCAACCGAACGCGTCAATCTTGTCGTCGCGCGTGTTGTACATGCCGCGAACGAGCGGATAGACGCCCGTGAGTTTGCCGCCGGTCAAGGTGTTGTTTCCGTTGACAGTTGGCGTCCAAACGCACGCTGGCTTACACGGGAAGTCGCCGTTGTACTGCGTATTAACTTCCCATTGATTGGCGGTGTCGGTTTGTTTTGCTTCCGAATGGAAAAGATCGACGACGCTAGTCCACGCCTTCGATGGACGGAACTCAACGGTTGCCATTACGCCATCGCGCGTAACTTCGCCCGTGCGGCGCAATGCTTTGATACCGTCGGTCGAGTAGGTGCCGGCTGGCAGACCTGGGCGCGAATCGGTTTTCCACGGCTCATAGGTGCCGACCTGGTTTTCTTGAACCGGCGACTTCTGGTGTGCGTAGCCCAGCGCGAAGCCGACGGTGCGATTAGCGAATTGACCGATGTAGCTAGCGCTTAAACGGTTGCCGTTTGCACTAGCGTTAGCCGCGGAACCAAGCGAATTGTTCGTGGCGCGCGCGTTCAGCGCAACGACGCTGTTCGCGAAATTCAAAGGGCGAACGGTTTGCATGTCGAGCGTGCCCGAGAGGCCTTGGCCCACAAGCGCAGCATCCGGCGTTTTGTAAACGAGAACGCTTGCGAGAAGCTCAGATGGATACTGGTCGAATTCAACGCTGCGGTTGTCGCCCGTGCTCACGAGCTCACGACCATTCAACAAGCTTGTTGCGAAATCTGGCGAGAGACCGCGTACGCTGATCACTTGCGCGCGACCAGCAACGCGCTGCGCTGCAACGCCTGGCAAGCGAGCGA
This sequence comes from Betaproteobacteria bacterium, assembly GCA_013298695.1. Taxonomy (GTDB): domain Bacteria; phylum Pseudomonadota; class Gammaproteobacteria; order Burkholderiales; family Casimicrobiaceae; genus Casimicrobium. Next base: position 19,206 of record JAAFIS010000011.1, on the reverse strand, counting down.
TCGACTCGGCAATACTGTTGTCTGGAAGTTTGCCGATATCTTCAGCAGAGATTGATTCGACGATGTTGTCGGAATTCTTTTTGACAGAGATCGCGTCTTCGATACCCTTGCGGATACCGGTAACGGTCAAGGTTTCGAGCTTTTGTGCTTCGTCCTTTTTCTCTGGCGCTTGCTGAGCATTCACGGAGACCGTGGCGCTCATTGCAAAAATCGCTAACGCAACGGCGTAGCTCGAATGTTTGTACTGAAACGGGTGCGCGCCACTGCGGCGAGTGTTTTTACGATGCTCCAAGATGCCTCCTTAATGTCCAAAAAACGGCAGATGAGCAGAAAGCGTCCTGTCCTTCGCACTTTCGCCAACGCCCGAACGTAGGAAAACTAGATTTATGTTGTGCGCTTTTTTCGCGCGGCACCACAATCTACCAATGCCTATTTCGAGTGCGATGCTAACGCACGTGGCGGAGCTTTTTCAGTGCGAGCAACACATTTTTCAATGCAATGTAGTATTGTTACAACACCGAAACGACGTCGTTCAGGTTTGTTAAAACCGCTGTTTTGGACCAACTTTATGACAACATGTTGCGCCAAAAACGGGTTGACTTGTAAGACATCACATTGAATTTGCTGACTAATTTTTCAGACGCCGCTCGTTTGTGCGCCGCAGCATTTGGTGCTTTCAACGCACATTGTGGTTCGCATCAGGTACTCAAACTACGCGCGAACGCCACAGCAACTTACCGCACGGTGACGCAAATTCGTAAACTGGGATGGATCAAGGGTTTGCGCAACACCTTGATTCTGCTAACCTCTAAATTTGAGTAAAACTACATGAGCAGCAGTTCGTGGCTACAGTCGTTGGTTCTTTGAAATCTGTGAACTCTACGCACAACTCTGGTGCAGTTCTGGTCGGCGATATCGGCGGCACTAACGCGCGATTCGGTTGGAGATCAAAACCCGGAGCTCACATTTCGCATGCAAAGTCGCTCCCCACCCGCGACTTTCCGTCCCTTGAATCCGCAATTGAGCGTTATCTCGCTTCAGAGCGCCTTTCGCAGCCCGAAAAATTCGCGTTTGGTGTGGCCTCACCCATCACGAGCGACGAATTCCAGATGACCAACCATCCGTGGCACATCTCGTTGCCCAAGCTGCGTTCGATGCTCGGCACCCACGATGGTGTGCTCATTAACGATTTCGTTGCGCTCGCATCAGCAGTGCCTACCTTGACGTCTACCGAATTGCACAAAATCGGGTGCGGGACTGCCCGCGCCGATTCCCCCATCGCAGTGATCGGCCCGGGCACGGGACTGGGTGTTGCGACGCTCGTGCCCGTCGCACACGGCGGGTTTCGTGCGATCGCGGGGGAAGGCGGACACGTCACGCTGGCGGCAACCAATGAGCGAGAAGCCGCCGTAATTAGCGTGCTGCGTTCGACATTCGGTCACGTTTCTGCCGAGCGTGCGGTGTCCGGGCCGGGGTTGGTTGCCCTGTACGAGGCGTTGTGCGCGCTTGCCGGAAAGCCCATCATTAAGCGCACCCCGGCAGAGGTCGCAGCGCACGCGATGGCGCATTCCGATCCGGAATGTGACGAGGCGGTTGATTTGCTGACGGCGTTTCTCGGAAACGTGGCGGGAAACCTGGCGCTCACGACGGGATCTTTTGGCGGGCTCTATATCGGCGGCGGCGTAATACCTAGGCTTCAAGCTCGATTTAACGAACAGTTGTTTCGCGATTCCTTTGAGTTTAAGGGCCGTTTTAGCGGCTATTTGAGGGAAATTCCTACCTATTTATTGATCGGCGATTCGCCCGGCTTGATCGGTGCCGCGAACTACTTAGAACAGCACTTCGGCTCACCTTGACCCCACTGAGTCCTCACAAAACCGCGCTCATCACCGGCGCATCCCGCGGCCTCGGTGCCGCGCTTGCAAACTCGCTGGCCGCGCGCGGCATGAACTTGGTGTTAGTGGCGCGCAATGCAAATGAGCTGATTGGCGTTGCGCAAGCGATTGAGAAAACATACGGGCTAGGCGCAACGACCATTGCCTGCGATTTGGGCGACCCCTCGTCTCTGCAATCCCTTTGCGAGCGCTTGCAAACTTCAGGCGATGGAATTGACGTACTCGTCAACAACGCCGGCGTTGGCACCTATAAACCGTTGGCCGACTGGAGCACCGAAGAGATTCGTCAATGCAGCGACGTCAATATCGTCGCGCCCATGTTGCTTGCAAAAGCCGTGTTGCCCGGAATGATTTCGAGACGAAGCGGCTACGTGATCAATATCGCATCCGATCTTTCGCGCCGACCGCTCGCGAACATGGCGCCGTATGTTGCAAGTAAACACGCGCTGCTGGGTTTCTCGCATTCCCTGCTGCGGGAAGTGAAAATGTACGGCGTTAAGGTCACAGCGGTGTTGCCCGGAATCATCGACACCGCATTTAACGGCGCGACCGAAGGCAGCAAAGAAGAAACCTGGGCTTTGCGTCCAGCACACCTTGCCGAGCGCATTGCGGATTTACTCGATCTGCCTCAGCATGTGGTGATCGACGAGTTTACGATTCACCCGATGCAGCAAGACTTTTAACGTTGCCCCCTACACTTCAGGCAATGACTCCGTTTGACTCTCCACGCCTGATTGCTGATATCGGCGCCACGTTTGCCCGCTTCGCCATTGAAACGGCACCGCGCCAGTTTGAATCCATTTCATCGCTGCGGATCGACGCCTTTGCTGATCTTCACGCAACGGTTGTCTCGTATTTGGCAAGCGTCGGTCAGCCCCCTGTGCAGCATGCTGCGATCGCGGTTGCCAATCCGGTCGAAGGAGATTTCGTTCGCCTAACCAACGCGCCCTGGCAGTTCTCGATTGAAGACGAGCGCACGAAGCTCAACCTGCGCACGTTGGTTGTCGTTAACGACTTCACTGCACTCGCGATGGCGGTGCCTAATTTGGCCGATGGCGAAATGCGGCAAGTCGGCGGCGGCACGCCCGCTGAGGGCAGCGTGCTTGGGGTGATCGGTGCCGGCAGCGGCTTAGGGGTTTCCGGGCTTATTCGCGCCGATCACGGCTGGGTCGCGCTGGGCACCGAAGGCGGGCACACCTCGTTTTCGCCGCGCAACGCGAGAGAAGTTGCGATCCTTCAACATGCGTGGACCGAGTTTTCGCATGTCTCATTTGAGCGGCTGTTGTCTGGTCGTGGGATCGAGCTCATTTATCGCGCGCTCACTCAACAAAGCGGCGGCACCGCCCAGGCGATCTCTTCACACGAAATTACTCAGCGCGCACTCTCTGGAAGTGACGCGATTGCTGGCGAAACGCTCAACGCGTTCTGTGAAATTTTAGGAACGGCCGCGGCAAACCTCGCAGTGACGTTGGGTGCGAAAGCCGGAATCTATGTGGGCGGCGCGATTGTTCCACGCTTAGGCGACTTCTTTGATAAATCTGCGTTTCGCCCAAGATTTGAGGAAAAGGGCCGCTTTAGCGATTACCTCCGCGCGATTCCTACTTACGTTATCGGCGCCGAAAACGCGACCTTCCGTGGCGTCTCGGCAGTGCTCGAAGCGCAGTTGCGTACGCTGCGCGCGAGCGGTGATTCCGGATTGCTGGCGCAAATTCAACGCGGCGTTGAACAGTTTTCACCGGCAGAGCGACGCGTTGCTGAATACATTCTTGCGCGGCCTCGCGAGATTTTGAGCCAGCCGATCGCGCAAATTGCGCTGCTCGCGAACGTAAGTCAACCGACGGTGATTCGGTTTTGCCGGACGCTTGGCGCAGCGGGGCTTTCCGATCTGAAATTGCGACTCGCTGCTGCGGTCACCGGAACCATTCCGGTGTCGCATGCGCAAATTACCGACGACGACTCAACGGTAGAGCTTGGAAGCAAAGTGCTCTCCAACACTGCGTCCGCGATCCTTCGTCTGCGCGACCACCTGAATCAATCCTCGGTTGATCGCGCAATTGATGCGCTTAGCAAATCGAAGCGAACTGAGATCTTCACCGGTGGCAACGACTTTCCAGTCGCTGTCGATGCGCAATCCAAGTTGCTGCGCGCAGGTGTTGCGTGTGGTTATTTACCTCGTGAATCCGAACAACTCATCGTTGCACAACTGCTCGAACCCGGCAGCGTCGCGCTCGTGTTCGATAACGACGGCCGCAGCAGCGAACTTCGCGACATCGTAGAAATTCTGCGCGAACGAAATGTCACGGTAATCGCGCTAACGCTAGGTCAAACCGGCCTAGCACGCCGCGCCGACATCGCCATCGTGATCGATCACATTGAAGACATGCAAACGCAGCTGCCGATGGTGAGTCGGATTCTTCACTTGCTCGTGATCGACATTCTCGCGGTGGGGATTGCGATGCGAAGAGGTACGCAATCGGAGCAGAGCGGGAGCGCTGAATCGGTGACGCTTACGTAGCGGCCGTTGCATAGCAATGTGCTGAGCGACTCGTAGCCTGGATGCTCGCATCCGGGTTCGTATGAACGACGAGGTTATTCCTTAAACGCCACGTGCGGTTCGGCAGCCCAATCGTGAGGCAAATCGCCGCGCTCAAAAAAGCGATGAAAGGACGAGTGCGGCCAGTCGCTCGCGCGTTTGACGTGTTCATGCTTCACAGGGTTGAAATGGATGTAATTCGCGTGCGCGTCGAAATCACGTTCGTCGCGGATGGTGTGTTCCCAATAGCGCGCTTGCCAGGGTGATCGCGGCGACGACCACAAACCAGATTCGCGTAAATGTTTCGTGAAAAGCGATTTCACCATTCGCCAACGTTGCGGATAATTTTCGTCTTCATGGGGCAAAGTCCACAGCGCATGAAGATGTTCGGGCAGCACAACGATTGCGTCGGTGCGCCAAGGATAAAGTTCACGTACGTGTCGCATTGCATCGCGCAGTGCACCGACGTGATCGACGAGCAAGCTTTGCCGTCGATCATTTAACGTCACCGTGAAAAAGTAAGTGCCGCCAGGAATGAAATTGCGGCGGTATTGAACCATTGGGTTTGCCTTCGGCGGTGATGGGGGACCCGGATGCGAGCATCCAGGCTACGGAGAACGACGATAACCAAAAGATTCCAGATGGCGTCGAAGGTGCCGCGGGGCAAAGTACCCAATGACGATTCGGCAGCCTATGAAAACGACTGCGGCAATAAGGAATGCGGACAACGAAGTAAAGGTCAAAGCAAATAACTCGTAAGTCAGGGCAGCACAGAAAGCAATCGCGGCATCGATGACGATTAAACGACCACCGACGTATTGCATGCCTTCGGAGTATGCCCAAAGCGACCCCAAGAGCGTTGCTCCGAGCGAGAATCGATCAGAACATCTTCGCATGGGCTGTAACGGATGAAAATACTTTGCCACTTGCGCTACCTTATCGTAGCCCGGATGCTCGCATCCGGGTTCTCGTCATTTGGCGAAGCCTAACTCATCAAACCACCGTCGCAAGCGCTTCCGAAATCTTCGCGGCATCCACGCCCCCCGCCATCGCCATATCCGGCCTTCCGCCACCTTTACCGCCCACAACCGCAGCAGCCTTGCCAACGATATCGCCCGCTTTGAACTTGCCAACCAGATTAGCGGTGACACCTGCGCAGAGCGCAACTTTTCCATCCGGCGTTTTCGAGCCTAGCAACACCACGCCTGAGCCGAGTTTGTTTTTAAGTTGATCGACCATTTCGCGCAGGGCTTTGGCGTCTGCGCCTTCGATTTCGGCGGAGAGGAATTTCACGCCGTCTTTTTCGACGACTTTGCTCAGCAAATCCCCGCCTGCTGCAGCCGCAAGTTTGCTCTTCAACGCGGCGAGTTCTTTCTCTAGCGCTTTGACGTTGTCTTGTAATTGCGCGATGCGTTTGGGCACGTCTTGCCATTGCGATTTCACGCTGCTCGCGACTTCTGCGAGCGTGTCACTCATCTTGTCGACGAGTGCGTAGGCGTTGTCGCCCGTGATCGCTTCAACGCGACGGATACCTGCAGCGACACCGCTCTCGCTGGTGATCTTGAAGAAGCCGATGTCGCCCGTGTGACCGACGTGGGTGCCGCCGCAAAGCTCTTTCGATGAACCGATGGAGAGCACGCGTACCTCGTCGCCATATTTCTCACCGAACAACATCATCGCACCACTATTTTGCGCGTCGGCAATCGCCATCACTTCAGCTTGCGTTTTGCTGTTAGCGAGAATCTCTTCGTTCACATATTTTTCAACCGCACGAATTTGCACGTCGGTCATCGGCGTCGGTTGTATGAAATCGAAACGCGTTTTTTCAGCATCGACGAGCGAGCCTTTTTGTTGCACATGATCGCCGAGCACGGTGCGCAACGCTTTGTGCATGATGTGCGTAACCGAGTGGTTGCGTGCGGTACGGGCGCGGGTGAGCGCATCGACGCGAGCGGCGACTTTTTCGCCTTGCGTGAGATCGCCCGAAATTACGCGCACATGATGACCAAACACATCGGCTTGTATTTTCATGACGTCATCAACGTGCACCAGCAATTCACATTCGTCGCCCTCAAACAAGGTGCCTTTGTCGCCGACTTGTCCGCCGCTTTCGGCGTAGAACGGCGTGCGATCCAATACGACAACACCCGTATCGCCCGAGACGAGTTTCTTCGTCGCAACGCCATCTTTGTAGAGCGCGATGATCTTGGCATCATCGACTTGCAACTGCGTGTAGCCCTTGAATTCGGTTTTCGCGCCGTCGTACACGAGCGCAGCATCCATCTTGAATTTCGATGCGGCGCGTGCGTTTTCGCGCTGCTTTTCCATCGCGGCGTTGAAGCCTGCCTCGTCAACCGTAACGCCTCTTTCGCGGCACACGTCTGCGGTTAAATCGAGCGGGAAGCCGAAGGTGTCGTGTAGTTTGAAGGCAAGGTCGCCATCGAGCACTTGCGTGCTCTCCCTCACCCCCCGCCCCTCTCCCGGAGGTAGAGGGGAGTTCAGAGCAGCATCCAAAATCTGCATGCCGTTCTCGAGCGTTTCGTAGAAACGCGTTTCCTCAGCTTCGAGCACGTTCGCTACTTGCGATGCCTTCTCCGCAATGATCGGATATGCGGCACCCATTTCTTTCACGAGATCGGGCACGAGTTTGTAGAAGAACGGCGATTTTTGGCCGAGCTTGTAGCCGTGACGAATCGCGCGACGAATGATTCGGCGCAGCACGTACGCAGGACCCGCGCCGCCGGGAATCGTGCCGTCGGCAATCAAGAATGCACAGGCACGGATGTGATCGGCGATTACTTTGAGTGAGTTGTGTGAATGATCAGTCGTGCGCGTTTCGCGTGCGGCGGCTTTGATCAGGTTGTCGAACAAATCAATTTCGTAATTCGAATGCACGTGTTGCAACACCGCGGCGAGACGCTCTAAACCCATGCCGGTATCAACGCACGGTTTCGGCAAGCGCGGCATGTCGCCATTGGCTTGGCGATCAAATTGCATGAACACGTTGTTCCAGATTTCGATGTAGCGATCACCGTCTTGCTCCGGCGATCCAGGCGGGCCGCCCGCGACATCGGGGCCGTGATCGTAAAAAATTTCTGAACACGGGCCACACGGCCCGATGTCTGCCATTTGCCAGAAGTTGTCGGAGGCGTAGCGCGCACCTTTGTTGTCACCGATGCGAACTACGCGCTCTCGCGGTAAGCCGATCACTTTGGTCCAGATGTCATAGGCTTCGTCATCTTCGAAATACACCGTTGCCCAGAGTTTGTCTTTCGGGAGTTTGTAAACCTCGGTCAACAATTCCCATGCGTATTTCAGCGCGTCTTCCTTGAAGTAATCGCCGAAGGAAAAGTTACCGAGCATTTCGAAAAACGTGTGGTGACGCGCGGTGAAGCCAACGTTTTCCAGATCGTTATGTTTCCCGCCCGCGCGCAGGCAGCGCTGCGCAGATGTGGCGCGCACGTAGTTCCGTTTGTCTTTCCCGACGAACACATCTTTGAACTGCACCATGCCGGAATTCGTGAAGTAAAGCGTGGGGTCATCCGCCGAAACCAGCAGCGACGAGGACGCGACGCGCGTGTGCCCCTTCGATTCGAAGAACGATAAAAACTTTTCCCGGATTTCAGCGAGTTTCATAGTATTTTCAGATTGACTACCGATCGCGGCACGATCAGTCACGACAGTCCCGCCAGCCGTTGCGATCATTGCGAGGATTGCAATCGGCCCTTGGGGTTCAAAAAGTAAGCGATTCCGCGCGTCGTGAAATGCGGTGACTTACATCAGATTACGGACGCAAGCGAAGCTCACGCACACTATGATTTTACGGGGCTATCATGCAGGCAGCGCGGATCGATCCAGGCGAACTTGGCATTGAGCGCGCTCTGTTCCTCCGAATTCCAACTACATCAACGTATACCCAATTTTATTGGGCCACGGGATTGAAAAATACGTGTTTCGTAAATACTATTTTATTGACTCTTCGCCCAATTAAATTGGGCGAAAGCGGCTGTTGTTATAATTCATATTCTCCTGCTGCAACCGCTCGGAACTATTCGTCATCGAGTTGCGAAGTAAAACACTCAATCCGACGCTTTCAGCGCAAATCTCAATTCTCAATCTATGCAATTTCAATCGCAACCTGCACGAGGCTTCGACGTGCGCATCCTGGTCACGGCCGTTTCTGCAGCCCTAGTGTGCACATCGGCGTTTGCGCAGGCCAACAACGAGACGCCCGCAGAAACACCGAATGCGCAGCGCTTGGAGCGTGTGGAGTTGAGTGCGCGCCCGCAGACGACCGTTGAGCTGCGCCGTCAATCAACTGCGGCAAAGCAGATTTTCGATGAAGAGGACATCCAGAAATTCGGCGACGTGAGCGTGGGCGACGTGTTAAAGCGCTTGCCGGGCGTGAGCTTGAGCGGCAGCGGCCCCGCGCTGCGCGGCCTTGGCAGCTACACCCGCGTGTTGCTCAACGGCGAGCCTGCGCCGCCTAATTTCGATCTAAACAATTTGAATCCTTCGCAGGTGAAGCGAATCGAAGTGGCGCGCGCGGCAACCGCTGATCAAACGGCAGAAGCGATCGGCGGCACCATCAACATAATTCTCAAAGAGCCGCCACGCTCGCGCACGCTCGAGGCGCAAACACGCGTGAGCTACCAATACGACAACCCAGCGGTCGGTTTGAATCTCACCTGGGGCGAGCGCATTCAGGGCAGCACCGCTTTCAATTTGCCGTTCTCGTATTTCGAGTGGAACAATTTCAACGCGTCACGCGTAACGACGACGGTGAGCAATCCAAACGCGCCCGCCGCGATTGGAACACGCGTGAGCGAACAACACCCCTACGGCCGCGGCTACAACTTTTCGCCGTCGCTCAATTGGAAAATCAGCGACACCCGTTCGCTCAATACCCAAGCATTCATTAATCAGGGTCGCTGGCATTGGAGCGACATCGCAACTGATCGCCGCGTCATTTCAGGTCAACCCGTTTTTGCGGATGATTCAGTCAATTTCGGCAATTGGCTCAACGCGAGACTGGGCACCACTTACGCGGATAACTTTGACGGCGATCAGCGCCTTGAACTCAAAGCGAGCGTTCAATACAACGCGAACGATTTCACCGCACGCGCGTTTCGCAACGGCGCGGAACGTCGCTTGACGCTTGGGGAAAACAAAAACCCATCATTGACTCAAAGTGGTCAGTATTCGCGCTTGATCGCCGATTCGCATACGGTCACGGCAGGTTGGACCTTCGAATGGCGCGACTGGATCGGACGATCACGCACGACGGAGCTCGGCGTTCCTTTGCTGCCCGTTTTTGAAGGCCAAGACGTCGAAGCGCGCGTTGCCCGATACGCGCTTTTCATTCAGGACGAATGGGAAATCAGCAAACGACTTTCGGGCTATGCCGGTATTCGCGGCGAGCGCATCGAAACAAAAAGTAAAGCGGTGGGCCAGAGCCTGAACGCCGAGCCCGCGAACGTGGTGACGCCTATGTTTCATCTGAAATACAAACTCGATGAAAAGGGAGAACACCTTTTCCGCAGCAGCTTAACGAGCACGTTCAAAGCACCAGAGCCTACGCAATTGCTCGCGCGCCCGCAGGTTTCCTCGCTCTACACCGATCTGAGCAAACCGAACGACCCGCTCTCGTCGGATCGAATCGGCAACCCTCTTCTCAAACCTGAACTAGCCACGGGCTTTGATCTGGCGTATGAGCGGTATTTCCCGGGTGGTGGCGTTGCGAGTGCGACGGTGTTCTATCGCCACGTGAAGGATTTGATCCGAAATCGCACCGCACTAGAAACCGTGTCGTGGGCAACGGTGCCGCGCTATGTTTCGCAACCCGTGAACTTCGATTCGGCCAACACGTTTGGCTTGGAACTCGAAGCGCGCGGCCGGGCGGGTACGCTGCTGCCGTTTGCGTTCAGCGCGAAAACGCCGCTTGATGTGCGCGCGTCGCTCAATTTCTATGAGTCGCGGGTGAAGGGCGTGCCGCGCCCAGATAACCGCCTAGATCGTCAACAACCGTGGTCGGGGACGCTTGGGATCGATTACATATTGAGCGGCGTCATCGCTGCGCCGATTCGCTTGGGCGGCAGCGTATCTTTCACGCCCGGCTATCGTACGCAGCAAACCACCGAACAAGCTATTGAGTTCGTGCGTTCGCGTAGTATCGACTTGTACGCAAACGTGCCGCTGAGCCCCACGGTATCGGTTCGCCTGATCGCCAATAACGTCGCGCCACTTGCAAGCGAGAACACGACCGCGTTTGCCAACCAAAGCACAACGAACGCGGTGAGCAAGCCGCGTACTTGGTACGGAATCGTTCTGAGCATCAAAGGCTAGACGTGTTGTAAGCGAGTCGAGCCCGAAGCGAAGTCCGCGAGCCCCCGCCTGCGCGGGAACGAGCATTCAAAGCGCGGGCGGTGCGCGTTTTGAAACCGCTGGCTGGATCATGCCGTCACTTGAGCAATAATTGAGGTGTGGCTTCACCCACTAAGCATTCTCCTCCAGACCATTCCTCGTCGTCGTTGTCGAGCGGAAACGCAAGCGCGCTTCCGCGAGATCTCTTCTTGATGGTGCTTCTGCTCATCATCGCGCACACGGCATTCAACGGAATTCGCGTAGCCACTTCGCTCGCCGCAATCAAAGCCGGTGGCGGCGCGCTATGGGTCGGCATTCTCACCGCGATGTTCAACTTGATTCCAGCATTTCTCGCGATTCGCGCGGGTCGCGCCGTGGATCGGCTGCCGCTGCGCAAGATGCTGGTGTTTGGCTGCGTGATGATGGTCGCGGGCGGCGCGCTCGCTGCATTTGAGCCGATGCTTTGGGTGCTCGCCGTAGCGGCCTGTGGCTTGGGCGTGGGCTGGATGGTCATCGCTGCAGCTTCGCAGTACGCGATTGGCGTGTACGGCGGAAGTGAAGAAGAGCGCCGTATCCGCGCGTTTTCAATCATGTCGATGGGTTTTTCGGTGTCAAGTTTTTTGGGGCCGCTCATTGCAGGCTTCATGATCGATCACGTGAGTTTCCGCGCGGCGTTTGCGGTGCTTGCGATATTGCCGTTGGTCGCGGGTGTGTTGTTTTACGTGAAGAGGTTCTTGAAGTTACCCTCGATTCAGAACAAAGTTCGCGACGCGCCCCACGGCAAGGCAAGCGAACTCCTGCAAATTCCCATTGTGCGCAACACACTGATGACAGGTGCTGTCATCACAATTGGATGGGATCTCTACATATTCCTGGTGCCGGTGCTCGGCAGCCAAATTGGGTTGACGGCGACACAGATTGGCTCGGTAATGTCATTGTTCGCCGTCGCCGTATTCCTAGTGCGTTTTGCGATGCCGCGGCTACAGCGCTGGCTCGGGGGGCGCGGCGTCATCGTCGCCGCGATGATCGTTGCTGGCGCGTCGTTCATCGCTTTCGCATTCGCTCACAACTATGCAGCGATGCTGGTTTGTTCGTTTGTCATGGGCCTCGGACTCGGTTCGAGTCAGCCGATTGTGCTGTCCTTCTTGCATAGCGCTGCGCCGCCGAACCGAGTCGGCGAAGTCAACGGACTGCGCATGACGATGATTTCAACCAGTCAATGGACCATGCCGCTCGTGTTCGGAATTCTTTCCGCGAAAACTGGACTACTGCCGCTGTTCTTGTTGGTCGGAAGTGGCTTGCTTTCGGGCAGTTGGTTTGCAAAAAAGAAACTACCGTGACAAAAAAAATCGAATCTGAAATCAAGCGCTGTTTCTGGGCAACGGGCGTTCCCGATTTTTATGAGGATTATCACGACGAAGAATGGGGCGTGCCGTGTTTCGATGAACACAAGATGTTTGAGATGCTGATTCTTGAAGGGGCGCAAGCAGGGCTTTCATGGCAAACGGTGCTCGCAAAACGTGAAAACTATCGCAAAGCGTTCGACAATTTCGATGTGGAAAAAATCGCGCGTTACAAAGAGCCGAAAATCCAAAAGCTCTTGCTTGATGCGGGCATCATCCGCAATCAGTTGAAGATTCGCGCAGCAGTGACCAATGCGCAAGCGCTGCTCAAGTTACGTGAAACCGCATCGCGGCCAGATTCCGCGCTCACCGATTTCTTCTGGCAATACGTGAACGGTCGGCCAATTCAAACGAAGCTCAAGCGCAAGGAAGACATCAAAGCGACAACGCCCGAATCCGATGCGCTGTCGAAAGCGCTCAAAAAAGCCGGGTTCAAATTCGTCGGCTCGACGATTGTGTACGCGCACATGCAAGCGGCTGGGCTCGTGAACGACCATTTAACGAGTTGCTTTCGTTTTGAAGCCGTGAAGGCGATGGGCGAGAAACTGTAGGGCGCGATCTCATCGCGCCATCAACCTAACAGCGGTGCAGTGAGACTGCGCGCTACATTAAGGAACAACGCTGTGTCAGAGAAAACGCCTTTAGAGAAAGTGGAGCCACAGATCGAGCCGAAGGACATCACGTCGGTCACTAGGCACGAGATCAAAATCAATGGCAAAACGATCAAGTACACCGCGACCTGCGGCACGGTTGTTTTGCGCGAAGAGCACGACAAAGAAGGCGAAGCGCTAGACGCAAAACCGCGTGCATCGATGTTCTTCGTCGCCTACACGCTTGATAACGTGAAAGATTCCGCGAAGCGCCCGATCACGTTTTCGTTCAACGGTGGGCCGGGTTCGAGTTCAGTGTGGCTACATCTAGGCCTGCTCGGACCGAAGCGCGTTAAGCTCGATGATGAGGGCAACGCTGGTGCGCCGCCGTACGAATTAATCGACAACGAATTTAGTGTGATCGATAAGACGGATCTCGTGTTTATCGATCCGATTGGCACGGGTTATTCGCGCATGGTCGCTGGCGAGAAAGTGAAAGAGTTTCATGACTATCAGCGCGACCTTGAAAGTGTGGGTGAATTCATTCGCCTCTACGCATCGCGCAATCAGCGCTGGTCGAGCCCGAAATACATCGCAGGCGAGAGCTACGGCACCACGCGCGCGTGCGGACTTGCGGGACTTTTGCAAGAAAAGCACGGCATGTACATGAACGGCTTGATGCTGATTTCGTGCGCGCTCGATTTCCAAACGCTTCGCTTCGACCACGGCAACGATTTGCCGCCAGTGTTGTTTCTTCCAACCTACACCGCGACGGCTTGGCATCACAAGGCCCTCGCGCCCGCAGAACAAAAACGAAAGCTCAAGGATTTGCTCAAAGAGGTAGAAATCTTTGCCGCGGGCGAGTACAGCGCCGCGCTCTTCGCGGGCTCATCGCTCGACGCCGAAACGCGTGCAACGATCGTCAACAAACTCGTGCGATACACGGGGCTTTCAGCCGCGTACATCGAATCGACCGAGCTTCGCATTCACATTCATCGCTTTTGCAAAGAGTTGTTGCGCAACAAGGGGGAGACAGTCGGGCGGCTTGATTCTCGGTTTAAGAATAAGGATCGTGACAGCGCGGGCGAACATTTTGAATTCGACCCATCTCACGCGAATCTGGGCGGCGCGTTTGGTGCGACCTTGAACGATTACGTGCGCGGCACACTGAAGTTCGAAAGCGATTTGCCGTATCACTTGATTTCCGGGCTCTACATGACGTGGGGCTGGAAAGATTTCGCCAATCGATATGCAAATGTTGCCGAGACGTTGCGCAAAGCGATGCGCATGAATCCGCATCTGAAAATCTACGTCGCCAATGGCTACTACGATCTAGCGACGCCGCATTTCGCAACGGACTACACGTTTAATCATTTGAACCTCGACGCCGAACGCGCGAAAGACATCACCACGCATTACTACGACGCTGGGCACATGATGTACATCCATAAGCCGTCGATTGTGGCGATGGCGAGAGATTTGCGCGCCTTTATCTCGTAGGCCGCTGGCGATTGATCGTGTGGCGCACGAATGGTTCTGGATCGAGATTGGGACATGCGGGTGAAGGCAACGCAAATTCCAGCGGCTACGCGCCGGGGAAGAAGCAATAGCATTTACGCTAAAACCGCGTATCTAATGGGGCGAACATCAATTAACACTAGTTTTCGAAAAATATCAATTATTGAGTTTTAGCCCAACGTAATTGGGCAGTCGCGCGTAAAGCTGTTGCGTAGTTTTCTGCTTAAAATTTAGGCACCCATTCGGCAGCTAGTCGCCTTAACGCATGCCGCTCTAGCGCTTTTTTTGTTCGTCGCGAGCCCAGTTCTCTCTGCGCCCGCCGAAGGGAACCCTGAGCATCCGTGCGGCGTATTCCTGCCAAATCGATAGACGCTATTTTTTGGCCGGCTTATTCAGCTCCGAGATGGCTTTGCCCAGCTCCGAAGCGCTCGCAAACAAGGCTCGATTGAACGCAACGATTACGGCTTCAGTGAACTGTTTTCCTGCCGCCGAGGTAAGCGCGGTCACGTAGACGCGCAGCTCGTCGTCGCTCAAACTTTCGTAAGTCTTTGCGTAAACAACAAGCAGCAACTCATTCATTGAAGTTACAACTTGCGAGCGATCTTTCGCTGCGCTCTCGCGCAATTCTTTGAGCGATGGCTGGGCCGTGCGGGTGTTGGCAATTGCTGAGCCGGCGCTGGTCACTGCGGCCGTTGCATGTGCGGCGGTAACGGCCATATCAATCGACAAATCAGCCACGAAATCCGCAGCTCGACTTGCCGCGAGTAGCTCCTTCAACAGCTCGCGCCGCGATTCAGAAAGTTTTCCGAAGAGCGCACTGCCCTCCCTCACTGTTACCGCTGGGTCGGCTTTGGCAGCGGCGGCCTCAACCGCCAAGATGCGCTTGCCCGTCGCCCCGTCGTACCACGCCTCAAGGATTGCGCCGTGGTCTGTGTTCAGCTGGTCGGCGACCGTGGCGATGATCGTTGCGCCTAACGCCTTCGACGTAAAAGTACGCTCGGCGAGCGCGAGGAATCGATTGATCTCGTCGCGCGTGAACGGCGTATCGCGCTGTTCGCGTAAACCTTGCTCAAAGTTTCCTTTGAACTGCGCAGGCACTGCGTCGACTTGTGCGAGCGTCCCAGATTTTTGCAATACGCGTTCGGCGATAGCGCGGTCAACTTGCGCGTTCGCCAATCCTGTCCCGAGCAACAACAGTGCAAAACAACGCGATATAACAACCAATGTGTGACGCATGCGGTTAACTCTAGCGACCGAAAACCGCTATTTGAACACGTGCGAAACTCAGACTGTTCGGAGCACACATTTCAATGCGCTGTTGCTTTCGTGCATCGCGCGACTGACTTCTGGAAATGTTTACCCGTAGCGCGCAAGGTATGACGTGACCGTGGAGGGGAATGCCCGCATTTGAAACGCGCCGCGGCTTCTTATATTTCCGGAGCTTGAATCGCGGCACTCAACGGTAGTCGTGCACGGTTTTCTCGATGCCACTTAACGCCACACAATTTTTAGAAATACTCATGCTTCAGCACGCTGCTACTCAATTCTCCCGCGAGTCACTTTCGCGGAGTCTGATCATCTCAATTCGCGGACTAATCGCCACCGTTGTTTACCTGTCGACAAGTGTCACCTACGCTGAGACACCCGCCAAATCCGCCGAAGAAGAGACAGCCACACACACGCGCTGGAGCATCGTGCTCGGAGGTGCCGCTATTTCCGCACCGATTTACGTTGGCAGCACCGATCGCGAAGTAAAGCTGCGCCCCGTGTGGGCGGCGCAATACGGGCGCTTCCGAATTTCACCTTCTCGCTCAGCTGGCATGCTGGGCGGCGTCGATGATCGATCCCCAGACTCGGGCGCTGGGGCGAGCGTAGATTTGCTCAGCCTTGATCGATTGACAGCGGGCGTTTCGCTGCGATTTGATCCGAAGCGAAAGTCATCGGATTCAGCCACGCTTGCAGGACTTCCTGACATTCGAACAACGGCGCGAGCTCGTGTTTATCTGGGCTACAAACTGACCAACAAAATTAGCGCCACCGTCGGTGCCTCCCACGATTTGTTGGGTCGCGGTGGCGGCGGGGTCTACAACCTGGGCATTGGTTATGGTGACAAGATCACGCCCACATTAAATTGGTCGGTGGGCACTGCGCTCTCGTTTGCCGATGCAACCTACATGAAAACACATTTTGGAATCAGTCAAGAGACTGCTTCGATAACCGGGCGTGCCGCCTACAGCCCGCGCGCGGGTGTGCGCGACATCACCGCAGGCGGATCACTGAATTGGAATTTCGCGCCACGCTGGTTCGGCTTTATGGGCGGCGGGGCAACACAGTTGCGCGGAGACGCTGCAGCGAGTCCACTCACGCAGAAAAAACAAAACTGGACCGCATCAGCGGGCGTCGCCTATCGGTTCGGATCGCGCTAATCGATCAATCGGCGCAACAAAGATAACGTTTGCGCTTAATCAACGCTCGCGCCCGAATCCTTTACCGCCTTCGCCCACTTCGGCATCTCCGCTTTCAAAAACGCGCCGAAAGGTTCGCGACCCAGGAACGCGGGATCGGCACCACTGTCGATCATGCGTTTGCTCATCGCGGGCTCTTCGATGATGGTTTTGAGTGCGCTGGAAATTTTGTCAACGATCGCGGCGGGTGTGTTTGCGGGTGCGAGCAGGCCGTAGAAGCCAACGACTTCAAAATCTTTCACACCGGATTCGATCAGCGTCGGCGTGTCCGGCAACGCAGGATTTCTCGTGCGGCTGGTGACCGCGAGCGCGCGTAGTTTGCCGCTCTTCGCATAAGTTGCTGCTTGCGGTACGCTCTCGGCCATCATCTGCACTTGGCCACCAATCAAATCGTTGAACGCAGGGGCTGAGTTGGCGCATTGATCGCCAGCGGCTCGTATCAGTTCTAGAGCTTCACGTGAAATGTGCGGTGTCGGCTACGGCAAGAGGTTCATTCCGCATTGGTCGACCAGATAGTCGAGCACTTGCCCCCAGGTCGTTCGTGACGCGCCAGCGCCCAATGCGCCTGCGAGTGCGGCGCTGCCTTTGAGGCCGAGCGACACGCGTGCGAGGATCAAGCCATCTGTGGTGGGTTTCACCAAGCCGTCGCCATCGATATCCATCGTGCAAACCCGCGCGGGCTGCGTACCCATGAGGATGCGTTGGACGCAGGGGCGGGCGGTGGTTCCATCGGAGCAACTGCCCAGTCGATAGGTACGACCGGATGCTCCTTCAGCCAATGCGGCCATCGTGGTGATCGAACCAAACGGTGTCGGCATCGACGGATATTCGTATCGACCACCCACGCCATAGCTCGAATCAAACACGCCGTGAGGACTCAATCGCGCTGAGCATTGGTACGGGGTGAACGCATTGTTGCAGTCGCCCCACAGCATCACGCTGCCGTCACGCAATATCTTCGCAAAATTGACATTGCCGGTTTCCAACAAATCAATATTGAGCTCGCGAGTCTGACCAGACGTTGGAAAGCTCCCCCCATAACTCGGGTCCGCGATGTCAGTAAAGGTGCCGCGACGTGTTGCAAGGATCTCCCGACCAGTCCCTAGGTAGTAACCGACGATGAATATCATTTCTCCAAATACGCGCGCATCGGTAATGATTTCAAACTGATTCGTACCGTAGTCAAACGAATAGTTGACTTCAAGCGAGCCGCTAGAGGAATACCGGAACCTACATACGCGACTCGCCGGTTGAAACCCGTCTCCGCACCCTCCTGTTGCGATAAAACGACCGTCGGGCAGTGCAATGAGCTTGATCAAACTGTCGCCACGTCCCGGTGTCGTCAGTGACCAGTTGTTTGCGCCAAAAGCGGGGTCGAACGTACCGTTCGTGCGAATGCGCGCCACACAATAGCTGCGACTCTCGATAGTATTTGTGCAGGTACCCCCCACCAAGACGGACCCGTCTTCCCGCAGCACCAAATCCGCTAAGCTAACTTTGTCGTAGAACGCTGGCGGAGGAATCACCGTCTTGCCGTTCAAACCAAAACTGATATCAAATCCGTTGCCGTTTTCATTGACGACGGCGAGACAAATCTCGCTGAATCTAAGGTCCGCACTGCGATTGCATGTACCGGCTACCAACCAACGGCCATCTTTTCGGGGAATCACTCGAACAGGCTCTCTGCTCGCCCCGTTGAGCACGTAGCTCACACCACCCGCGCCAAAGCTCGTATCAGGCGCGCCCCCGTTCGCTGTCCAGCGATAAAGGCATGTGACGTCAGCGTTGGTCACAGGTTCTCGACACCAGCCAGCACCGAGAATTTTTCCATCCGGCAACTCGATGAGGTCACGCACCTCTCCGTGTACCACCGCATGAACGCTCGGATTAAATGTTGCCCAGGTGTTGATCGTGCCAAAACTGGTGTCGATGGCGCCCACCGTTTGCGCGCTCGCGACGGAGGAAATCAGCGCGCAACACGCTGCTGCTAACAAAATTCGATACTGCTTCATTCAATCCCTCAAGGTAAATCAATCGGTCAGCGCACCTCTTGCTCGCAAGAACTTAGCGTGACGCTCAACAAAGCCGAACCCTGCGCCTGCCGTGCATCATAAGACAGCACTCAAGCGAACTCACGTTGATCACGTGGCACCCGCGGCTCGCCACTATGGCAAGAGGTTCATTCCGCATTGGTCGACCAGATAGTCGAGCACTTGCCCCCACGTGGTTCGTGACGCGCCCGCGCCCAATGCGCCTGCGAGTGCGGCGCTGCCTTTGAGGCCGAGTGACACGCGCGCGAGGATCAAGCCATCCGTGGTGGGTTTCACCAAGCCGTCGCCATCGATATCCATCGTGCAAACCCGCGCGGGCTGCGTACCCATGAGGATGCGTTGGACGCAGGGGCGGGCGGTGGTTCCATCGGAGCAACTGCCCAGTCGA
>JAAFIS010000010.1 GCA_013298695.1 Betaproteobacteria bacterium | reverse complement strand
CCTTCGTAAGTTGTGTTGCCACTAGATGCGCTCTGCGTTCACGCAAAACGCGTTCATTGCCAAATTGATGCGACTCGTGCACAGCCTCGCTTGTTACAGCCAATCATTGACGAGACGAGGCAAATTTACGTCGAGTACGAGGGTAAATAACCAAAACACAGGCAACACGATAACCGCGCCCCACATCGCATCGCGAAGTGGTGTTCGCGAGCCAAAGCCGCGCGCGACACATACGAAAAGCACAGTTGCCGCGATAACAAAACCGGTGCGCGTGATGAGCGCCGCCATCGCAAGTACACCGCCGGTGACCCAAAGACCGCCGCCGTAATCGACGGCTACCCCAGCAATCGCATCTACAAAGTTGCGAAAGCCACCAGTGATAACTTGATAGGCGAGCAGCGCAGCGAGCGCCAACAGCAGCAGCGAGACGACCCACGGAATGAACGAAGGACCGACGCCAGCATACCCTCCGTCGCTCGGGAGCTGCGACGCACCGATCGCGAAAACCGCGCCAAGTAGGGCAACGAATGCGGTGATACCCCATTGCCAGATTCGCTGCATGAAACTCCCCTTATTTGCTTTTTGTCTGTGCTAACTGTCTGAATCGGGCGTGCACCGGCTTGATTAAACAGGCCTTTACGGTCGCCATTGGCAAACGTTTACATATGCGCGGACTTCGCATGAGTTCTACTCACCGTGCGCTGTCCTTTCGGAACAGCAGAAATGATCAGACGCCAATTAAATAAAGCGACGAGCCACAAAAATTAAACTATCGAAAAATATCTACAACGGCGTCGTCGCCCAATAGGCTATGTGTTATCGTGTTGAAGCTGTTTCACTTCACTAATCCTACGGCCTTCATGGATTCTTCGATTCGCTTGTGTTCGGTGTCAACAAATTTTGCGAACTCGTCGCCCGTCATAACGGCCGGGAACCAATCGTTGCTTTGTAGCGCGTCGTTCCACGATTTTTGCTTCGTTGCGGCAACTACTGCGTCAGCAAGGGCTTTGCGTTGATCCGCAGTAATGCCGGGCGCACCGTAAACGCCGCGCCAGTTGCCGATCTCAACGTTGATGCCTTGCTCTTTGAGCGAAGGCGTTGCTTCACCAGGCAATTTCGTGGCGGAGGTCACAGCAAGCGCGCGCATCTTGCCGCTTTTCACAAACTGCTGCATCTCGGAGTAGCCCGAAGTTCCCACAGTCACGTGACCACCTAAGATCGCGGCGGACGCTTCACCGCCGCCCTGGAACGGAACGTAATTAATTTTTGTTGGATCTACGCCTGCATCTTTTGCGATCATGGCCACCGAAATATGATCGACTGAACCGCGAGATCCACCGCCCCACTTCACTGAGCCAGGATCCTTTTTGAGCATCTCAACGACGTCTTTCATCGACTTGAGCGGAGAACTCGCAGGCACCACGAATACGTTGTATTCGTAGAAGAGGCGCGCCACGGGAGTTGCGTTCGCCAAGGTAATCGGCGGCTTGTTTTGCACGATAGCGCCGACCATCACCGCACCGGTAACAATCATGGCGTTGGGGTCGGCTTTGCTTGCGTTCACAAACTGCGCGAGCCCGATGGTGCCACCAGCGCCACCTTTGTTCTCAAACTGTGTCGTCTTTGCGACACCCGCTTCGACCATTGCTTTGCCTAGGTTACGCCCGGTTTGGTCGAAACCGCCGCCTGGGTTTGCGCCGATCATGAACTTCACGTTGTCGAGCGCCAGCGCTCCAGACGTTGCAATCGCAACCGCGATGACAGCGCCCGCGTACGAAAATGGTTTTCTCAAACGAGACTGGGATAAAAACGTTGCACTCATCGAACTCCTCCAACAATAGAATGGGTCAGTCACTCGCGTGAATGTAGGCAACCGTTCTGTCGAATCGCTGTCCATCAACTTTGGCGTCTGTTTAGGAAATTTTGAATCACGTGGAAGCAAAAGATAAACCTCGGTTACTGCTCGTAGAAGACGATCCCGCGCTCGCGCCTGCGCTCGCACTTGCGCTCTCGCGCCGAGGTTTCACGATGGCGCAAGCAACCGACGGCGCGACGGCGTTCGCCCGCGCGAGCAGCGAAAAATTCTCGGTCATCGTCCTCGACTTGTCGCTGCCTGAGCAAGATGGCCTGGAAGTGCTGAAGAAGCTGCGCGAGGCCGGCAAATCAACGCCAATCATTGTGCTTACAGCTCGCAGCAGCATTGGCGACCGCGTGCAAGGACTCAAAGCGGGTGCCGACGACTACATGACAAAGCCCTTCGATATCGACGAGCTTGAGGCGCGAATTCATGCGGTTCTGCGCCGAGGCACCGTTGTGGCCGAGACCACAAACAGCGGCTTGGGTGGACTCAGCGTCGACCGAAACTCGCACGTTTGCTATGGCGACGGTGAACCACTTGAACTTTCCACGCGCGAATCCGCACTGCTGCTCGCCGTTATGGAGCGGCCGGGCCATGCCGTGACCCGTGACCGGTTGTGGCAAGCGGTCTTCTCCGACGGTCGCGAAGCGCAACCGGACGCGATCGAAGTCGTCGCCTATCGCTTGCGAAAAAAGATATCGACGTTTGGCGTAGAACTCGTGGCGCTGCGGGGTGTGGGCTACCTGATTCGCGAAAAACGTGTTGGTGATGACTGAGACCTCTCGCCGAGATCGACCGGCGTCAATACGCACACGTTTGCTCCTGCCGATCATCGCCTCGCTCATGATTTTCTTCGCGATTGATGCGTATTTCGGTTATCACGAGATGTTGAAATCAATCAATACCGCTTACGATAGAACGCTTCTCGCCTCTGCGCGCGCCATCGGCGACGGCGTGAAGTACGTGCACAGTCAGCTTACCGTTTCTTTGCCCTATCCGGCGCTTGAAGTATTCGAGGCAGATACGCGCAGCCGCATGGTGTTTCGCGTGAGCGGATTCGATGGTGAATTCGTGTCGGGCTACAAAGAGTTGCCCGCATTCCAAACGCATCACGTTGAAACACTCGATCAACCCGTTTATGCTGCGCTGGTCACGTTTTACGAAGATTCTTTTTTGGGCGAAACGGTACGAGTCGCAGCGCTTCAGCAGCCGGTAAGCAAGGATGGTGAGTACCGAATGGTGGTGGTGCAGGTCGCAGAAACGCTCGAATTACGTCGCCAAATTGCGCAGCAAAACCTTCGCGGAGGCTTGCTGCGTCAGCTCCTCATGACGTTCGTGTTGGGTCTCATCGTCTGGTGGATCGTTGGCCGAGGACTCTCGCCATTGCTCAAGCTTCGTCAGGATGTGTTGCGCCGTGACTTCGATTCGCTTAAGCCATTTCCAACCAGAACCAGTCGCGAGTTGTTTCCAGTGGTTGAGGCGTTGAACGAAATCATGGCGCGCCTCAACCGATTGATTGACAACCGGCAACGATTCGTTCGCGACGCCTCGCACCAGCTTCGCACGCCGCTGGCCGCCCTTAAAGTTCAAGTGCAAAACGCTCGCCAGGGGTTTGTTGAACCCCTGCAAGGGCTCGCTGAAATCGAAGCCTCTGTTGATCGCGCTACGCGGGTGGCCAATCAAATGCTCGCGTTGGCAAAGGTTTCCGAACTAGGCGATGCGGCGACCGCTGAGGCGCTGGGCGAACGCACAGATATCGTCAGCGAGTGTCGCGACATTGCGGTTGAATGTTCGCCGCTCATTTCAGAAAAGCATCTTGACTTCTCACTCGAAGGTGACACTGATCACGAAGTTTGGATCGAGGGCACCGATTGGTTGTTGCGCGAGTTGCTGCGCAACCTTCTGTCTAATGCGATTCGCCATACGCCGCGTGGCGGGGCGTGCGGGATTGTGGTTTCGGAATATGCAGACGCGGGCTGTAGAGTGTATGTTTGGGATACCGGCTCTGGGCTGTCCCCTACTTTTCGCAGCCGATTGTTCCAACCGTTTGCCACTGGCGATCATTCCGCTGGCACCGGGCTTGGACTCGTAATCTGCCAAGACATCTGCGCGAAGATTGGGGCAAAGCTCACGTTGACCAACCGCTCGGAGTTAGGCGACGTTCCGCTCCCTGAAAACGCAACAGGGTGCGTGGCGCGGATTGACTTAAAGCGCGATACAACGCCGCACAAAACACGCGCATAGCGTTCACAATCGCAGTGAACTCGCGAGCGTCTAGCAGTGTGCGAGTGTCAAAAGATATGCCGATCCAAGCGTCGCTGCAGCAAGATTGTCGTTGCCAATTCTTCAATTGATTTGGTCGACGTGTTGAGCATCGGCACGGCTGCGGCTTCCATGAGACGCTCGGCTGCGGCCACTTCGCTCTTGCATTGCTCTGCGCTTGCGTATTGCGAATCGGGCCGTCGCTCTTGTCGAATCGCGCGCAGTCGATCCGGAGCGATGGTGAGGCCGAATAATTTTTCCCGATACGGCAACAGCGAATCCGGCAATGCGCCGCGCCCAAAGTCATCTGGCGTGAGCGGAAAGTTCGCGCAACGAATTCCGCACTGAAGGCCAAGGTATAGCGAGGTCGGCGTTTTTCCACAGCGCGATACGCCGACCAAAATTACCTCTGCGCGATGCAGCTCCTTGGTCGATTGGCCGTCGTCATGGGCAAGCGTGAAATTGATTGCCTCAATACGTGAAAAATACTCTTGCGAGTTTCTAAGCCCGTGCGACCTCCCGGCAGCATGCGAGCTCTTGAATCCGAATTCTTGTTCCAGTGGTGCGATAAAAATTTGAAAGAAGTCGAGCACCAGCGCGTTGGACTGACGAACACGCAAACTCAATGCTTCGTCAACAATCGAGCTGATCACAATTGGGCGCCTGCCATCGGTGGTTGCGGCATCCGCAATTTGCGCGAGCGCTCGGTCCGCAGCCTCCGGTGAATCGACGAACGGGATCGTTGTGCGCTTGAAATCGATGCCATCGAACTGCGTCAACAACGAGTTTCCGAGCGCCTCTGCCGTGATGCCTGTACGGTCGGAAATAAAAAAAACGGCGCGGCGATTAGGCATAGTGGGTATTCCAAGTGTCCCAAACGGGAGTCAAACTTCCGGGTAAACGAGGCAAATCGCCAATCGCGACGCGGCTTTCGCGCGGCGAATGAAAATCTGAGCCGATTGATGCGGCGAAACCATACTTGCGACAGTGGGCAGCGAACACTGACCATTCCGCAGGGGAATGAGCCGGACAAATGACTTCGATGGCACCACCGCCTGCCGCTTTGAAGTCGTTAAACATTGCGGCGTGTCCGCCAAGCCACTGCAAGTCATACCTCGCCGGATGTGCGATTACCGCAGTGCCGCCAGCGGCGCGAATGGTGGCGACGGTATCCGCGAGCTCGGGCCACAACGTGGCAACATAGCCCGGCTTGCCTGGCTTCATAAATCGCGAGAACACCTCACCCATTGAGCCGCAAACGCCTGTGTTAACCAGAAAACGTGCAAAGTGGGTGCGCGACATCCGCTCTTCGGAGCTCGCGAGCGCAAGCGCTCCTGCATAAGCGTTTGTGTAGCCTTCGGTCGCTAGCAGCTCGCCCATTTGTAGTGCGCGCGTTTTGCGCATTGACCGTGCGGCGGCGACGGCGCTCACAATCGCAGGGTGCTTTTCGTTGATATTGAGGCCAACCACATGGATTGACGTCTCGCGCCACTGGGCGGAAAGCTCGATTCCCGAAACGAGTGTGATGCCCAGGCGCTGCGCGATTGGCCGAGCGGCGTCAATCGCTGCAACTTCGTCGTGGTCCGTGATGGCGAGCAGCCTCACGCTACGCGCGGATGCTGCGCGTACAACTTCTTCGGCGCACCAGGCACCATCGCTTACGTCAGTATGGGTGTGGAGATCAGCAGAGAGCAAAAAAATGCGCCAGTCGGTCCGTCAGGAAAATCGAAATCAAGCTGGTATGCTATCGAGAAATCTGAGACTGGAGCAGGCGACATCCGATTCAAGGTCTGGGTCGTTTAGCGGGCTAACCTCACAAAAAGCACTCAGGTAATGATCTATGGGCATTTTCGAAAAAATTAGGAATCCACGCGAGATTCGACAGAAAACAGGGCTCAATCAAGATGAGTTTTGGCAAAAAATTGGCGTCACGCAAAGTGGCGGTTCCAGGTACGAGGCCGGTCGCGATATGCCGAAGCCCGTTGCGGAGCTTTTGCGCTTAGTCCACATTGAAGGTGTTGACATCAGCGCTGTGCGTAAAGAAGACATTGAAATCATCGCGTTCTTGAAGGCGAGCCATTCAGAACTTTACGAGAAATTGCGCAACGAAGTTACTGATCGCTAGAGCCTCTCAGCACGCGTGTGTGCAAAACGCGCTTTGCGCGCTAGATTATTTCGCTAGTGAGCTAGAAACCGTTGTGCGATGCAGCATGCCTTGACTTGCGGCGTATAGAATTTGGCCTGACTCAAACCTACAGGGGCCTCCATGTCGCGCAGCGCCGTCACGCTTGATCCTCGTCTCGTCCGCTGGTTAGACGATCTCAGAATGCATGATGTCGGCGACTTTGGCGGCAAAAACGCGTCATTGGGTGAGTTGCTGGGAAATCTGTCTGCAAAAGGCGTCCAAGTACCCGGTGGACTTGCTACCAGTGCTGACGCGTTCCGAGATTTCCTTGCGGAAACCCAGCTTACAGCGCGAGTTTCAGAACGACTTGCAGGCTTGGACGTCAACAACGTTGCGGCACTAACGGCTGCTGGTGCCGAAATTCGACAATGGATCGAATCCGCGCCGTTGCCCAGTAAACTTGAGGCGATGATCAGCCAAGCCGTTACAGCGCTAGAAGCTGACGCGGGTGGCGCAATCAGCTGGGCGGTCAGATCATCGGCAACTGCTGAAGACATGCCCGACGCGAGTTTCGCAGGTCAGCAGGAAACGTACTTAAACATCATGGGCGTTCCGGCAATTCTGGACGCGGTGCGCCGGGTGTTTGCGAGCCTCTACAACGATCGCGCGATTGCTTACCGCGTTCACACGGGCTACGCGGAAATGCCGATTGCACTCTCCGCGGGCATTCAACAAATGGTGCGCTCGGATACCGGCGCGGCAGGTGTGATGTTCACGTTGGATACTGAATCTGGCTTCCGTGATGCTGTGTTTGTGACATCGAGTTATGGACTGGGTGAGATGGTCGTGCAAGGCGCGGTTAATCCCGACGAGTTCTATGTTCACAAACAAACGCTCAATGCAAATCGTCCTGCAATCCTGCGCCGCACGCTTGGCAGCAAGATGCAAAAAATGGTGTTTGGTTCGGAAGCGAAAGCTGGCAAGTCAACGCAGATTTTGGACGTTCCCAGCGATGATCGTGTTCGTTTTTCGCTCACCGATCAAGAAGTTGAAACACTCGCGCGTTACGCGCTCACAATCGAGGAGCACTACGGTCGTCCGATGGATATCGAGTGGGGCAAAGACGGCACCACCGGCAAGATCTACATCCTGCAAGCGCGACCAGAGACGGTGAAATCACGCGAGCAGGGCGGCAAGACGCTGGTGCGCTATCGCATGAGCGAGACGAGTAAAGTGCTTGCTTCGGGTCGCGCAATCGGTCAAAAAATCGGCCAAGGCCCGGTGAAGATTGTGAAGCGCGCGTCGGAGATGGATATCGTTAAACCTGGCGATGTGCTTGTTGCCGATATGACCGATCCCGATTGGGAACCCGTGATGAAACGTGCGAGTGCGATCGTAACCAATCGTGGTGGCCGCACCTGTCACGCGGCGATTATCGCGCGCGAGCTCGGCATCCCAGCGGTGGTTGGGTGTGGTGACGCAACCAGCGTGTTAAGCGCAGGCGATGTCGTCACCGTGAGCTGCGCAGAAGGCGATACTGGCAATATTTACGCAGGCAAACTCGCGTTCGAGCGCACCGAGGTGCAGCTCGACAAAATGCCGCCAGCGCCCACGAAAGTAATGCTCAACGTCGCCAACCCGGATCTTGCATTTGAGTTTTCGCAGGTGCCCAATCACGGTGTCGGGCTCGCGCGACTTGAGTTCATCATCAATCGACAGATTGGCGTTCACCCGCGTGCGCTGCTTGATTTCGAAAAACTCGAACCGACGCTCAAAGCGAAAATCGCAGAGCGCATTCGTGGCTACGCTTCTCCGCGCGACTACTTCGTGCAACGTTTGACCGAAGGTATTGCAACGATTGCCGCCGCATTCTCGCCGCGCCCGGTGATCGTTCGCATGAGCGATTTCAAGTCGAATGAGTACGCGAATTTGCTCGGTGGTGCAGCGTATGAGCCGCATGAAGAAAATCCGATGCTTGGTTTCCGTGGCGCATCGCGCTACATCGCCAAAGAATTCGCGGACTGCTTCGCACTGGAATGCGAAGCGTTACGTTACGTGCGCGAAACGATGGGGCTGACCAACGTTGAAGTGATGATTCCGTTCGTGCGCACGCCTGCCGAGGCCGAAGCAGTCGTGAAAGCGCTTGCTGCAAACGGTTTGGAGCGAGGCAAAAATGGCTTGCGCTTGATCATGATGTGCGAAGTGCCGTCGAACGCGATTCTTGCGGATGAATTCTTAGAATACTTCGATGGGTTTTCGATTGGCTCCAACGATCTCACGCAGCTAACACTTGCCGTTGATCGCGATTCAGGTGGGCCGATTGCAGCAACCTTTGATGAACGCAATCCAGCCGTGAAAAAGATGCTCGGTTTTGCAATCGACGCGTGTCTCGCGCAAAAGAAATACGTCGGCATCTGCGGGCAGGGCCCATCTGATCATCCTGATCTCGCGGCTTGGCTCGTGGAACGCGGGATCGAATCACTTTCGCTTAATCCTGATGCCGCGATTGATACGTGGTTGATGCTTGCGAAACTCAAGGCGGCGTAGTTCGATGCGCTCGTCGACAGAAGACATCTGCAGATGAGCATTCGTTCAAAGCTTTGGTGGCTAGCGCTCGCGATCACCGGGGCTGCGGCCTTTGCGTGTGCGTGGCATCGCGCCTTTGTGACCGCAGCGTTACTGTGTGCAGCGATTGCCTTTCTCGCGTGGAAGCTCCGTCAGCGTGTGCCGAAGTTCGAAAACCTTAACGACTGGTTCTTCGCGCTTGAGGGTAAAGATCCATTCAATCCCGATGTAGTGCCTGCGTACGAGTTTGAAGGCTTTGTAACGGTATTTGTCGCTGCGATACGTGTGAAAAATCACCCTACGCTTACCGGTGAAACGCTTTTTGTTTTTCGTGACGAAATTGCGCAGGATCAATGGCGCGCACTGGTCACACGAATTCGTCACGGCCCGCATGCTATTGCCGCTGCCCCGAACTCCGCCAAGTCAATGTTTGAGTGAACACTCTGCCATTTCCTCGCCTCGATTTGCAGAGCTATTACTTTTCAGGCTATAATTTTGATCTTGTTCGGGGGTATAGCTCAGCTGGGAGAGCGCTTGCATGGCATGCAAGAGGTCAGCGGTTCGATCCCGCTTATCTCCACCAAACTTCTGAAGTTTGCGTGCAGACGAACAAAACGCGACTTGTCGCAAAACTGTTAGAAGTTCCAGGGTCCCCATCGTCTAGAGGCCTAGGACACGACCCTTTCACGGTTGTAACAGGGGTTCGAATCCCCTTGGGGACGCCACAAAAGCATATGAAGCCACCGCGAGGTGGCTTTTTTGTTTTGCGCTCTCAAATAAACAAGAGCTTCACGGGTGTAACGCGCTGAAGTCCGATTGACTTCGTCCAGGCGTGCTCCGTGCCGTCTTCGCGAAAGTGAATGTAACGAGAGCGCCTTAAGGCGAGAAAGGCACAACCCCGTCTGGGCTGATACAAAGGTGCATGAAACGCACAAAGCGCACACGTAGTCACGGGCATATCCAACGCAAGCGCATTCGCTCTCTAGGTAAGCTCATAGCGATCCTATTGATTGAAAAAGCTTCCTAAACAAACTCGAAAGATGAAGCAGCCCAAGAAAATGACGCTCTACGGTATCGACTTCACGTCCGCCCCGCGCAAATCCAAAGCCATCACCGTCGCAATTGGCGAGCTCGCGGCGACAAGCCTCTCGGTCAACGCAGTCTCTCGCTTCGAATCTTTCGAAGCCTTTGAGCGGTTTCTGCAAACACCCGCCCCCTGGATCGGTGGCTTTGACTTTCCGTTTGGACTGCCGCGTGAACTCGTGCAGACGCTGGATTGGCCAGAAGACTGGCAACTGCTACTGAAGCATGTTCGCGCCATCGGCAAGGAAGCATTCAAACAATCGCTTAATGAAGTGCGGCAATCGCGCCCGGTCGGTCAAAAGTACATCGAGCGGCGCGGTGACACGCGAGCTGATTCCTCGTCGCCGATGAAGCTGGTTAATCCGCCTGTCGCGCTCATGTTTTTTGAAGGTGCCCCGCGCCTTGCGACCGCGGGCGTGAGTGTGATGCCTTGCGCACCCAACGCAGATCTGCGGATCGCGCTTGAGGCGTACCCTGGATTTCTGGCACGGCAAATCACTCGTGAGAGTTACAAGAAAGATGGTCGCGAGGGCAATACGCCGAAACGCATCGCAACGCGGAAACTCATTTTGCACTCGCTATTTTCCTTCGTCCAAGAGCGCTACGCATTCGGTTTGGAGGTCAACAAATCGCTGCAAGAAGATTGCGTGAGCGACGGCAGCGGCGACACTCTTGATGCTGTGCTTTGTTGCGTGCAAGCCGCGGCGGCCGCGATGGAGCATACGTCGGGCGATCAGCGATTCGGAATTCCGTCGTCAGCTGATGATTTCGAAGGATGGATTGCTACCGTGAAATAGGTCGCGCCTCGCAACGTCCCCATAGAATCATTGAGTGAAACCCCGATCTGCACTTTTGACGTCCGACATCCTCTCGCTGCCCGCTGCGCACACCGTCGTGCTTTCGCCAAGCGATCGCGCGCGACGCGGCTTCGCGCGGGTGTGGGCGCGCGACGCCCGGCGCAAAGCTGGTCGTGATGCGGTGGCGTTGCCGCGCTTCGTTACGATCAACAACTGGATTGCAAATACTTGGAGCGACGCGCAGCTGTTTGGTTTGATTGACGACACCCGCACGTTGATTTCTCCCGCAACGGAGGCGGCGCTATGGCGACACATCGCACGCGATGTGGCGAGCGCGAGTAGCGCGGAGAGCGCGGCACTCGCAGATCGATTTGCCGAAGCGTGGATGCTCGAACACGGATACGGCGGCAACGCGAACCCGTCTCGACCAACTCCGTTTGCCCTCGGCGCAAGCGGAGAGCTATTTCGAGACGCGCGTACTGAGTTTGTAAAAAAATTGCGCGAAGCTAACGCCTTGACGTCGTCTGAACTACCGCACTCGCTATCTCAAGCGGCCGAAAACTGGCGAATGCTGGTACCCCAACATTTATTCGTGACGCCCGTTTTTGCAGGGCGAGGATCGGAAATAAGTTTACTATCGATAATAAAATCAAAATCGCTTTTCACCAACAGTGATAGGGTGATCCTCAATGAGTCTATTAGTTCAAAATTGCATCGGATTCGGTGCGCCAACGTCGGTCTAGAGCGCGACGACGCAATTGCGTGGGCGCGGCAACAACTCAGCGGCGAACGCGCGGAGCTCGGCGATCAAGTTGCAATCGTTGTCCCAGAACTTCAGCGCTCACGCGGAACCTGGCAGCGCGCGCTGCGGGAAGCTGATCTCCCGTTTAATATCTCGCTCGGTTTGCCGGTGTCTAAGTACCCGTGGGCAGCGGCGGGTTTCACGCTGGTGTCGGCCATCTTCACGCCCACCGCGCCGGAGACCATCGCGCAGGCGTTGCGGCATCCACGTTGGGGACGCAGTGAGGCGACAACGACCGCGATCAATCGCCGAGAACTTTTACTGCTTCGCGCAGGTGAGAGTGAAACGACGCTTGCCGAATTTTGTGATGTGCGGGAGCACGAGCCCAACAACGCGCTTGGTCAGCTTCACCAAAAACTCTCATCCTGCGGCTTGACGCTGAACAAGTTCAGCGGCAGGCAATCGCGTGCGCACTGGCGACGCGTGTTTGATCTCGCCATCACCGCACTCAGCGAAAGCGCGGTGGCTCTTTCATCGCAAACTTTTCAGCTGCGCGAGGCCTTACTTTCGAGCATTGAAGTGTGGCAAAGCCTCGACGCATTGCTTCCCCAAATTTCAATCAACGAGGCGCAGCAAGAGCTGGTTGCAATGACCGATCAATCAGCGTTTCAACCCGAAGGCAGCGACGCGCCGGTACAAGTGATCGGCCTACTTGAATCGGCGGGCGTGCCGTTTGATGCCATGCGCGTGACGGGACTGTGCGAGCGCGCGTTGCCGGAAGCGCCCCGCAGCAATCCGTTTTTGTCCGCCGCTTGGCAGCGCGAGGTTCGCGCAGGCTTGGCCTCGATTGACGAATGCGCTGATCGCGCAAGGCGTATGGTCGATGGCTGGTGCGCGTTGGCACCCGACGTCAGCGCAAGCCTGGCGGATGAAGTCGACGATGAACCACAAGTGTGGAGTCCGTTGGTTGTAGATTGGGAGTTGCACCCTGCATCGGAGAACGTGCTCGCATCGCCGATTGCGCATCGCGCTAGTGCAGATGTAATCACAGCAATCGATGACGAACGCGCGCCGCAGTGGCGCGCTGAAGCTTCACGCGGAGCGCGTGCCCTTGAAGCGCAAGCGCTATGTCCTCGACGTGGCTTTGCGGAAGGTCGCCTGCGCCTGTCAGCATGGCCCGAGGTCTTCGACGGGTTCTCTCCGAGGTTACGCGGCGAACTGGTGCATGGCGTGGCGGAACGGCTAGGCAAGCTGCGTATTGCAGGGACAGAACAATCGGCACTCGTCGATCATCTGCCGCAAGCAGTCCGAGAAACTATCGACGCTGAGCAAAATAAATCGCGACGTATCCCGCCACACGTTTGGGATGCGGAAGAGATGCGTCTGCTCGGCGTGTTTGAAAACCTGCTCGAAAAAGAATCGCGTCGACCCTCGTTTGACGTGCTGTTTGTTGAAAAGGAAATCAGCACGGAGATTGGTGGCGTTAACTTTTCATTGCGCATAGATCGCGTTGACGGACTGAGCATTGGTAACGCGCCAACCGATCAAGTCGAACGCCAGAAAATTGCCGTCGTCGATTTCAAATCAGGCGCACAGGTCGATCGAAAAGGTCTATTTGATGAACGTTTGACCGCCCCGCAGTTGCCGCTTTATGGGCACGCCATCGGCCTAACAAACGTCGAGGCCGTCGCCTACGCGCGGGTGAGCGATGACCACCAAGACTTTGTAGGCATCGGTCATGAAAACAGCGGTCTCTCAGCGAATACGCGGGGCAGAGCGCCGCCTCCGCCTTGGGAGTCGATCCGTGACAGCTGGACACATAAACTCACGTTGCTCGCGAATGAGCTGGTCGAGGGCACCGCCACACTTGCGCCCGCGTATGGCGAAGCGACCTGTACTAAATGCGATTTCCATAGCTTTTGTCGAGTTGATCTCACGCTTCTAGATTCCTTCGACGTGACTGAGCTCAACCGTTCAGACACAGAATCATGAGCGGCGCACACCACGACATCGCTCTTGCAGACCGCCAAGCGCGCGCGACTGCCATCGATCCAACGCGATCATTCATCGTGCAAGCGCCGGCCGGCTCTGGCAAAACGGAGCTTCTTATCCAACGCATGTTGAGCCTGCTCTCGCGAGCCACGCATCCGAGCGAAGTGCTTGCGATCACGTTCACGAAAAAAGCCGCCGGCGAAATGCGTTCACGCTTAGTTGAAGCGTTACGCGCGGCTGCTTCTAACGTGCAGCCCGAGGACTCCCCGGAGCGAGAGCGTTGGCAACTCGCACGTAGCGTGGCTGCGCGCGATGCGGAAATGGGTTGGCAACTGCTTGCGCGCCCGACGCTTCTGGCGATTGACACGTTCGACGCTTTTTCGCTGCGACTCACCAAACTTGCGCCGCTCGAATCAGGCGGTCTCAACGTCGGTCTACATGCGCTGCAAGAAAATGCAGCGCCCCTACATCGCGAAGCCGCCAGACGCGCTGTGCTGCAGGTGGAGGACGCGCAAAGCAGGCGCGCTGTGTCGTCACTGTTGATCGCGCTCGACAACCGTGTGGACGACATCATCGCGCTCATCGCCGCGCTTCTCGGCAAGCGCGCGCAGTGGATGAATGAGCTCATCGATGACTCGGATGAGGCGATCGCAGCGATGCGCGACGTACTCGAGCGAAGTGTCGCCGCACGCGTCGCAAAAGCGCACCGTTTTTGGCCTGCTTCTAAGACATCACAAATCACCGCGCTTGCAGCCTATGCCGCAGACAATCTTGACGACGAGACTCAGCAGGCGCAACGCATTCTTATTGCGTCGTCAGGCTTCGACGAAATAGGCGTCGAATCGATTGAAGCGTGGCAAGCATTGTCGGAATTTCTGCTCACACAAACGAAAACGTGGCGCAAACAGTTTGACAAGGGCGACGGATTTCCAGCGCCCAGTGAGAAAGGTATTTCGAGACAGGATAAAGAAGGTCGCGCGCAGGCCAAAGCGCAAATGGTCAATCTTCTCACCGAACTCTCGGAAAGCGAGCACGGTGAATTGCTGCGCAGTGCGCTCGCGAAAGTTCATGCGGTTCCCACGGCGGCTGCGATTGCGGCACACGAACCCATTCTTCGCGCCGCGCTGCGTGTGTTGAAGTTGGCAGCTGCAGAATTGATGGTGCTCGAACACGCGCGCGCGCAAACGGATTTTTCCGGTGTTTCGCTTGCGGCTAAAACCGCGTTGCTTGAACACCGCGACGATGTTTTCGCGCGACTGGATGCAAAGATTCAGCACGTATTGGTCGACGAGTTTCAAGACACTAATCCCGCGCAAGCCTCGTTGATCGAGACACTGGTTGAAGATTGGCTGCCGGGCGACAGGCGCACCCTGTTTTTAGTGGGCGATCCGATGCAATCGGTCTATGCGTTCCGCGATGCTGACGTGGGCATCTTTATGGACGCGTGGTCGCGCGGCGTTGGCCACGTTGAATTGGTGCCGTTGACGTTGCTCGCGAACTATCGATCGCGCCCGCAGCTAGTCGACTGGGTCAATCGTTCTTTGGCGCCTGTCTTTTCGTCGACCCACAACGACGACGAACTCGCCTCGGTTGCATTCGTTCGCGCGTTCGCAGCGCGCGCGAGCGGCAGCACGTCTGAACGCGAGCCGCGGCTGTTGGCGCTTGACAACCCCGATGAAGAGGCGAGGCACGTCGTCGATCGCATCGTTGAGATCCAAGGAAACAATTCAACCGCGCGAATTGCGATTCTTGTTCGCGTGAAGAAACATGCAAGCGCGATATTGCGGGAGTTGCAACATCGCGGCGTTGCGTTTGCCGCACGCGATCTCGCGACCTGGGGCGATCGTCCGCTGATTCGTGATCTGCTTTCGTTGACTTACGTAGTTGCTCAGCCCGCTGATCGACTGGCTTGGTACTCGTGGCTCCGCTCGCCAATGGTGGGTTTGTCGCTCGACGCGCTTTCGAAGTTTGGCCAGGCACAGCTCACTGATCGAATCGAACTTCCCGCGCTTCTGTATCGTGCGCCGTTTTTAGATTCGCTTGATACAGAGGATCGCGTTCGACTCGAGCGCGCGCGCGTTGCGCTGGAGTTTTCTAGCGGCGCGAGTGATCTCGGCACGCTCGCGGAGCGCGTCCACGCTGTCTTCGTTGCCTGCGGCGGCGCACTTCTTGCGGCGGACACGACGGCTCGTAATGAAGTTGAAAGTTTTCTTGCGTTTCTCGACGACCATGCCAGCGATGGTTTCTTGCCGGCGCGTTCGGAGCTGGAATCCCTCATGAGCGCTCAAACACAGAGTTTTGCCAACACAACCCACGCGCGGCCAGTTTCCTGCCAGCCGGTTGAAATTCTCAGTATCCACAAGTCGAAAGGCTTAGAGTGGGATTATGTGTTTATTCCCCAATTTGACAGGGCAGGAGCGGTTGAAAAGCGTGAACTCGTAATATGGGATTTCGTGCGATATCGCCAGGATAAAACGGCGTATATGAACGATAGGGGTAACGAATCGTCGCGAGCTCCTGCACGACTGCTAGTGGCCGCAAAGGAGACCCGCACACGCCTCGCGAACTCTGTGTTTCAGTTTGTACAAGACCGAAAAACCGCCGCGCGCGAAGAGGAATTGAAGCGGTTGCTGTACGTGGCGGTAACGCGTGCACGTGAGCAGTTGGTAGTCAGCGGCAGCGCGACCGCCGCGGGCAAAACGCCTTCACCGCGCTCGCTTGCCGCGCTACTCGATTGGCCAGTGCGCGAAGCGAACCTCGCCGCGACGAGTCTGGAGAAGCCGACGTCAGCGCGCCTCATCATGCAGCGTTCTCTCACTCGTCTCGTTTCGGTGCCGGAAGTTCGGTTGTTGAACCTTACGAACACAGCACACTCTCGCCGCCCGTTTAGAGACGCTGTCAGCGATGCTGAACCGGATGCCGACAACGCTCGTGAGCGCAGCAATGAAATTGCAGTAGGCGTCGTCGGTCATCAGCTCATTGAGGGACTTGCGCGGGGTTTGCGCAGCGCTCGTGCATTCGACCCGTCTGCGGCGGTCATTGCTCAGCGACTGCTTGCGCAGGGCGTGGCGACAGCCCATGCGGCGACCGCAACGGCAATGCTGTTGGCTGCTCTTGATGTGATGCGGCAGAGCACGCACTTTGCATGGATACAAGACGCCAGCCACATCGATTCAGCTGACGAACTCGCGCTTTCGTCAACGGTAGGCGAACAAACCACTGAGCTTCGTGTTGATCGCACTTTCGTCACAGCAACCGGTGTACGCTGGATTGTCGACTACAAGTTTGCTGTCGCGCCCGCTGCAATCGCAGACAATCAAGTTGCTATTGATCGATGGTTAGATGTGATCGCGGATCGATATCGCGAACAACTTGCTGCGTATAGCAAAGTCTTTTCCCGCATCGAACCCGAGCGCGAGATACGAACGGCGCTTTATTTGCCAACGGTTGATCGCTTTCTTCCAGTCGATGTTTAGTAGGCTGCCTAAAACGACTAGTTCAACTCGCTCGTGGGTAGAGCGGAGCGAAGCCACCTTCTGAGATTCGCCGCGCGAGTGCTTCGGCTTTGGATTGCGTCATATCCGCCGTGAGTACATAGGCAAGCCCATCTTTTTGCCACGCGGCCACCGCGAGGCCCTCAATGTGTTGCATACGGAGAGGCGCGTTGCCTTTCTGTATTGGGAGCACGCAAAGCGCTGCCGGCTTACCGTCGGCGGGCAGATACACGATTTGAAGCAGGGGCGCGTCGCCAAAGCCGAGTCGCTGGATTCGTTTGAACGCGAGTCCTGCGCTTTGTAGATCCGGCACACTGATCGCAGCGCGACTGCTTGCTCCAAATTCTGCCAACACCTGCTGCGCACGCGCTTGCGAATCAGCGGCTTGATCGACCGTTGCTCTTACATAAAGCGCCTGGTATGTTGCAATGGCGTCGACCCAAGGCGTTTGTGCGACCGCGGTAACTTCAGTACTGCGCAGCAAAGTCGATGCCCCGATGCCCAGCGCGAAAGAGGCGGCGAGTGCTGCGCTGCCGATGAACCAGCGGCGATTCATCGGCGAAGCTGACGACGGTGTGTTCGCGACCGATATTAGCGATGCAACGCGTTGTTCAAGTGCGGTTGGCATTGTCGGCATGGCGACCGCATCATAGGCAGATCGATAGGGCAGGCAACTCGCGCGGAGTGCAGCAACCTTTGCACGAAGTTCGGCATTGTGTGCGAGCGCGGTTTCTACGCGCTCGCGTTGTTGTGTGTCGAGTTCGCCATCGACGAATGCTCGAAGCGTTGTTTCATCAATTGTCATCCCTGTGCTCCTTTCTTTGCTGCGACGCCTGCGCCTATGAAGCGCTCGCCCACGGTTAACCGCGCTCGTGCAAGGCGACTCATGACGGTGCCAATCGGAATGCCCAGTATCTCTGCGGTTTCCTGATAACCAAAACCTTCCACGGCAACGAGCAACATGACACTGCGTTGAGCTTCGGGCAGTGACTCCACCGCTTCAAACACTTGCCTGCATAAAAAATGATGCTCTGGATCACCGTTGCTTGCTGCGAACTCGAGGTCGTCGAATTCTGAATCCGAAATGCTGCCCTCGCGACGGCGTTGCAGCGTTCTCAACTCGTTGAGCCAAATCGATTGCATGATCGAAAACAGCCAGCTCAACAGGACGGTGCCGATCTGCCATTGCGAACGCCGTTCAAGCGCGCGCACGCAGGTGCGCTGCACGAGGTCTTCGGCATCCGCCGCGTTTCGCGTGAGACGTAGCGCAAAGCGCCATAGCCTTGGAAGCAGCTGCGGCAGTTGTTGTTGCAGAGTGTCGGACATGAATTTTGGTTATCGCGCGTCGGTCGCGCTCATCGTGGAGCGCAGTTTTTTGCATTGCAATATCAGCACAACACCGCGAGCGCATGTTTATTCCATCGAAATCGAAAAACATTCTTGGAATGAATTGCTGATGCGCGGTGTTATCGCAGTGTCTTAACTCGAACAACGAAGGTGGAACCGTGAACGTAAACCCAAACCTCAGCCTGCGCTCTCTAGCAATTGCGTCAGCACTCTCACTTGCGACGATTGCCGGATGCACCAACGCGCCAGAGCGCGCATCGGCGTCCGCCAGCGCGTGGCAAGTCGATAACGCCCAATCAAACATCAATTTTGTGACCACCAAAGCGGGGCAAGCCGGCGTCGGCGGCATCGGCGAAGTGCAGTCGTTCAAGCGATTTAGTGGCGGGCTCGATGCACAAGGAAAGATTTCGTTTGATATTGAACTCGCGAGTGTTGATACCGGCGTTGAGATTCGCGACGAGCGCATGCGCACCATGCTGTTTAAAGTCGCTGCGTCACCGAAAGCAACGTTCGAAGCTAAATTAAACGCAGATGCAATGACCGCGCTTGCCAGCACGAGCTCGCGCGACGTGGACCTCGACGGCACGCTAACTATTGCCGGTCAAACGAAGCCTGTCGCCGCAAAACTGCGCGTTGCGCGTTTAGCCAGCGGCGGGATGACCGTTTCCACGCGCGCTCCTATCGTCATCAATTTGAATGACTATGGTTTGAAAGCGGGTGTCGAAGCGCTTCGCGAAGTCATGGGGCTCGCATTTCTTGCATCAACCGCACCGGTTACGTTTTCATTGGTGCTCAATGCGAAAGCCTAAGTCACGCATCGCGATCGTGGCAGATCTTCGCGCAGGGCAACGCATGCGGCTGAAAACCGTTGCGGCCGCTTCGATCGCGTTGATGGGATTCGGCGCGGACGTGCAGGCGAGCGATGCACTCGCAAAAAAATACGCCTGCACGGCGTGTCACGCAACCGATGAAAAGGTGGTGGGTCCTTCGTTTAACGACATCGCGAAAAAGTACGCCGCGCAAAACGATGCACCGGACGCCATCGCGACTTCGATTCGCAAGGGCGGTGTGGGCAAATGGGGCAGCGTTCCAATGCCCGCGAACGAGCAAATCTCAGATGCCGATGCGAAAACACTCGCGGCATGGGTATTGAGCGCTGGGAAATAAACAGCGCAATGTGGGTGCAAAAGCGGATTTTCCGCGATCCGTGTGGAAGTTAAGTGCGGGTCGCGGCGAGAAGCTCTTGCAACCACTTGAACTACAGAGTCAAGTTCGAAAGAATATTGCTGCGATTTACGTCGCGCTTTAATGCACGGCTGCTACAAAAGAGCCGCCACCTAACCAGCTCTCTTGCAACGATTCACGCAAGCGTCCGCGAGCGCGGTGGAGGAGAACCCATGCGTTGGACGGCGTGATGTTGAGTTCGCTGCAAATCTCGTCGGTGCTGTAGCCCATCCATTCACCGAGGAAGAAAACTCGGCTCATGTTGCTTGGCATTTGTGTGAGGCAGTGATCAACCAGGGCCAAAAATTCATATGACTGAAGGCGAGTCTCGGGGCTGAGCTCGATCGACGTTTCTTCTTCGAGAGTGCGGCTGGCGTGCGATGAATGCGCGGAGTAATTATCGTCCGCGTCTTCACTGCCATGTGATGCGGCAATTTCGCGAGAGTGTGCGCGCAAGCAGTCGATGATTTTGAATTTGAGGATGCCAACGAGCCAGGTGTTCAGGCTCGAGCGACCGTGAAAACTCTCGGGTTTTTCAAGCGCCGCGAGCATTGTCTCGGCCACCACGTCGTCCGCCCATGCGTCATTGCGCAATTGTTGTCGCGCAAAACGGAGCAAGTAGCTCCTTGCTGCGGCAACATCGCTTTGAAAAGAGCGGCAACTGGAAAGCGCAGTAGTTATCATCGGTGAACTCGTCGTCTATTGAATTCAGCGCAACCGTTTTCGGGCCAATTTAATTGGGCGCACACGGATAAAACGCAATTTATCGAAAAATTACAAAAAAACACTATTCGCCCAATGAAATAGGCGAAAAGCATTTAAAGCTATGTAATCCGTTCATGTTCGCCTTAAGTTCGCGGCGCTCTTCGGATTGGTTACATCGGGTGGCTTTTTTTATCGGCGCGCCGATCCTTACAATTCACTGGGTCGCGTGCAAGCTCATAACGCTCTCCACGCAAACGCCGCGCCGCACTCGCCCGATGTTGGGCGTGACGCTTTTCAAATATTAAGAATATTGCCCTCGCTTGCATGAACCCATCGCGCCGTCCCTCATTTGCCCGAGATTTCGCGGCGCAGCGTTTCATTTCGCAACCGACCGCTGTGACGATCGGCAACTTCGACGGCGTGCATCGCGGCCATCAGGCAATGATTGAAGTTTGCGTCAAGGCCGCTAGGCAGCGCGAATTGACCCCGGTAGTGCTTACGTTCGCGCCCGCGCCCGGTGCGTTTTTCGCAAAAAGAGCGGGCCAGCCTCCGCCGGCAAAGCTGCAGCGGATTCGCGACAAGCTGGCGTGCATTTGGGCCATTGGTATTGAACATATTCAGGCCGCGCGTTTTAACGCCGCGATGGCCGCGATGTCACCCGACCAGTTTTGCGAGCGCGTGTTGCGCGAAGGCTTGAATGCGAAATGGGTGATCGTGGGTGACGATTTCCGCTATGGTGCGAACCGAGCAGGCGACGTGAAAACGCTTCACGCTTGGTGCGCAGCCAACGGCATTGAGTGCTACGTAATGCCTGCAGTGAGGGCAATGGACGTCCGTTTCTCTTCCTCATTAGTCAGAGAAGCGCTCGCGTCAGGTGAGCTCACAACCGCCGCTGCACTACTGGGACGACCGTACCGGATTTCAGGGAAGATCGCACACGGTGACAAGCTGGGTCGAACAATCGGGTTTCCGACGCTCAACATCCCGCTCTGGTCGCCGTTGCCGCTAAGCGGAATCTTTGCAGTTCGCGTATACGGCGTTGACGTCGCCGGAGCAGGTTACTTGATTGGCGCTGCAAACGTCGGAACGCGGCCCACCGTAAAGACCAACGGGCGGCCGCTGCTCGAGGTGTTTTTGTTTGACTTCAAAGGCGAGCTCTACGGCAAACGCGTAGTGGTCGAGTTTGTCGCAAAAATTCGGGACGAAGCTAAATTCGCATCGGTCGAGGAAATGACAACGCAAATGCATCAAGACCTCTCTGCCGTGCGCGAGGTGTTTACGGCAAAATCAAGTATCGCCTGACCGTGCGCCGCGCCGCGTAGGATGCTGGCAGACTTTTTGCACGGGTATGTCGGACATGGGTGTTTCGGCGCAATGCTTTTCGCGCGCTCACTCGCAGCCTAGTTTTGCGAAGGGCAGACTGACAGTATTTGTCACCTAGCCGCCCCGCGAACCGTTAAGGAGGAGTATGCAACCTGCGTTTTCGCTACCGCCGTCCGGGTGCAACCCATCTGTGTCCGGAATGATTTTGCGTGCGCGCGAAGCGGCGGCGGTTTCTGAATCGCTTGAACTCGCCGAACTGGCGTTTGCCGCGGCGAAAGGCGCTAGCTCGTTAGACATAGCGGTGGCCAGCCATGCGGTTTGTTTCTACCGCTACCGCAGCGGCATGCTGCAAAGCGTGGTCGATTTTTCAACTGACTGCATTGTGGCGCTAAGTGCCGTAGATTTGGTCGAACATTTAACCGAAGCGCTGCGCTGGTCGGCGCTATGTGCATGCGAAGTGGGTGACTTCGGGCGAGCTATAGAACTCACGACCGAAGCGTACCGATTGGCTGACGCTCGCGACGACCTGCGAGGACGAGTGTTATGCGGCAACATCCTCGGCGGAATCTTTGAGCGCTCTGGTGACCCTTGGCAAGGCGAGCGATTGATGCGAAATTCGGTCGAGATGGCGCGCGAGCTCGACGAAACCTACCCGCTGGTCACCGCGCTTAACAACTTAGCCGCGGTGATGATCGGCCAGTTCTACATGACGCGTGACAGCAGTCCCGAATCCGGTGAAGCGCGCCGCGTGTTGGAAGCCTCGCTGCCGCTGGTTCGCGAAGTCGTATCACTCGCACCCGCGCTTGGCGACCCGTTCATCATTACATTAACGCGTGGGAATTTGGGCGAGGTTTTGGCCCATCTCGGCGAACTGGACGAGGCGATGCCACTACTGGCTGCGGTGCGCGATGAAGCGGATCGTGCTGGATTCGTTGCGGTTTCGGCGCGAGTGCGCTGCTCAATTGGTGAGGCGCTGGTTTCACGCGGCGAATTTCGCGCTGCGACTGATCTACTTTCTGGGCTTCGCCATTCGGAGGCCATCACAAAAAACACGTCCGTACAACTTCGGCTGCATTACGCGCTGTATTGCGCGCATCGAGCGCTGAGTGAAACCGAAGCTGCGCTCGTTGAACTCGAAACCTTCCGTGCGATTGAGAATCGTCGTTCTTACAATCAATTGCGTGCGCGATCAGAGCTATTGGTGACTCGCTTTGAAGCTGACGAATCGCAGCGGCGCGGATTGGAGCACGCCTATGAGGTTGCTCGATCCCACGCTTCGAGAGCCGCCACGCTCGAACAAATGGCAAATGAAGACGCACTTACTGGGCTTGCTAATCGGCGCGCGCTAGACGCGCGCTTGGCGGCTACGCTCGATCAGGCGCGCGCTGCGTCAACCAAAGTGGCAGTGATCATGATTGACGTTGACAGATTTAAGCGGGTCAACGACTTATACGGCCACGCAATGGGTGATCGCGTGCTCAAAGAAGTCGCCTCTTTGTTGTCACGCACACTTCGCTCGGTTGACTTCTTGGCGCGAACAGGCGGCGAAGAGTTTCTGGCGGTGCTGCCCGGCGCTGATGCAGAAGAGGCGCTCAGTGTGTCGGATCGTCTCTGCTCGGTTGTGCTCAATCACTCGTGGGCTCGTTTCGTCGAAGGACTAACCGTTACGCTGAGTGTCGGGGTTGCTTGCACGCCGCCCTACGATGCGCAGCCGCTAGTGGAATGCGCCGACACAGCGATGTATCAAGCCAAGCAGGGCGGCCGAAACCGCGTGATGCTGGCGCAGTGAGATAACCTGAGTTATGAGGAAACCATCGAGCCAATGGCGCGGCGATCCCCCGCTTTAAGCGACAATAGCGAGATGAACCATTTTTCCGTTAAATGTGCTGTAAAGACGCTCGCGAGGCAAACTCGGCACTATCGAATTACGTAGCTGCGCTTAGGCGTTCTTCGCCTTAATAGCCTTCAGCCCCGTTTTATTGGGCGACGCGCGGATTTCGAATCATTTTCGAAAGACGTCGTTTCTCCCCGGTTCACCCATAGATACTGTCAATAAACGCGTGGAGCTGAAATTCATCCAGCACGTTCTCGTTCTCTCATCTTATGACCTCTGACAAGCCCACAAAGGCTGCGCCAAGCGCAGCGAGTAATTACCCGTTAAATCTCCCAGATACTCCGTTTCCGATGCGTGGCGATCTCGCAAAACGCGAGCCGAAATGGGTGGAAGACTGGACGCAGAAAAAGCTCTATCACGCGATTCGCGCGAAGGCGAAAGATCGCAAGCGCTGGGTGTTGCACGACGGTCCGCCGTACGCCAATAACGACATTCACGTCGGTCACGCAGTGAACAAGATTTTGAAAGATATCGTCGTCAAATCGAAATTGATGGCGGGCTTTGATGCGAGTTATGTCCCAGGCTGGGATTGCCACGGCATGCCAATAGAAATTCAAATCGAAAAGAAATTCGGCAAAGGTTTGCCCGCGAAAGAAGTGCAAGCGAAATCGCGCGCCTATGCGCAAGAGCAAATCGAGAAACAGCGCAAAGATTTCATGCGTCTGGGTGTGCTCGGCGAGTGGGAAAACCCGTACACCACGATGAACCCGCGCAATGAAGCCGACGAGATTCGTGCGCTGCGAAAAATCTATGACGCGGGCTACGTGTTTCGTGGATTGAAGCCGGTGAATTGGTGCTTCGATTGTGGCTCGGCGCTCGCTGAGGCGGAAGTTGAATACCAAGACAAAACCGATATCGCGGTTGATGTGGGCTTCGCGTTTCGAGAGCATGACAAATTAGCGGAAGCGTTTGGCCTTTCGAAATTGCCGCATGAAAAGGGCTTCCTTGTTATCTGGACGACGACACCGTGGACGCTGCCCGCAAACCAAGCGCTTAACGCGCATCCTGAATTTGATTACGCACTCGTTGAAACCGACGACGCTGCACGTCCGCTATTGTTGCTCGCGAAAGAGCGCGTCGCTGCGTGCCTTGAATCCTGGGGCTTGCAGGGCAAGGTAATTGCGGAATGCAAAGGCGCGGCGCTCGACCACATCGCGTTTGCGCACCCGTTTTATGATCGTTTATCGCCGATTTATTTGGCGGAATACGTCACGCTTGATACCGGTACCGGCATCGTGCATTCGTCGCCCGCGTATGGCGTGGAAGACTTTTTATCGTGTCGCGCAAATGGCGTGAAAGATGCCGACGTGTTGACGCCGGTGATGGGCGACGGCAAATATGCCGAATCGCTCGCGCTCTTCGGTGGCCTATCGATCTGGGATGCGAATCCGAAAATCGTTGAACACATGCGCGAAAAAGGCACGCTGTTCAAAGCTGAAAAATTTCAGCACAGCTACATGCATTGCTGGCGGCATCGCACACCGATCATCTATCGCGCGACCAATCAGTGGTTTGCCGGGATGGATGTCACACCAACCCTCCCCCCGGGGGGAGGGGGCACAGCCCTTCGCCCTACTTTGCGTGAATCGGCACTCGCCGCCATCGAAGCGACCGAATTCTTCCCCGCCTGGGGCAAGGCACGCCTGCACGCGATGATCGCGAACCGTCCGGACTGGACGCTCTCGCGGCAACGCCAATGGGGTGTGCCGATGGCGTTTTTCGTGCACAAAGAAACCGGTGCGTTGCATCCGCGCACAGGTGAACTTCTCGAAGAAGTCGCCCAGCGCGTAGAGCAGGGCGGCATCGAAGCCTGGCAATCGATCACGACTGAAGAATTGCTCGGTGCAGACGCGAAAGATTATTTGAAAAACCCCGACACGATTGACGTGTGGTTTGATTCAGGCACCACGCATGAAACCGTGCTGCGCGGTTCGCACGTCGAACAGAGCAAGTTCCCAGCGGACATGTATCTCGAAGGCTCCGATCAACATCGCGGTTGGTTTCATTCGAGTTTGCTCACGAGCTGCATGATCAACGGTCGCGCGCCGTACAACGCCTTGCTCACACACGGCTTCGTCGTCGACGGCAACGGCCGCAAGATGAGCAAATCGCTCGGCAACGTGGTCGCGCCGCAAAAAGTGTGTGACACCCTGGGCGCGGACATTTTGCGTTTGTGGGTCGCCGCGACTGATTACTCGGGCGAGCTTTCGCTCTCCGATGAGATCCTGAAACGCGTGTCGGAAACCTATCGCCGCATGCGCAACACGCTGC
Organism: Betaproteobacteria bacterium; assembly: GCA_013298695.1. GTDB lineage: Bacteria > Pseudomonadota > Gammaproteobacteria > Burkholderiales > Casimicrobiaceae > Casimicrobium. Next base: position 131,453 of record JAAFIS010000010.1, on the reverse strand, counting down.
GATTCCTGATTGCAAACACGGCGGATTTCGATGCGTCGAAAGATCTGGTTCCGGTTGAGAAGATGAGCGAAATTGATCGCTACGCTCTCGCGATGACGCACACGCTGGTGCGCGAATGCGCGGAAGCGTACGCGCGTTACGAATTTCACGTCGTGACACAAAAAATCCAAGCGTTCTGCTCGGAAGATTTAGGCGGTTTCTATCTGGACATTCTCAAAGATCGTCTCTACACCTGCGGCGCAACGAGTCCCGCGCGTCGCTCGGCGCAAAGTGCGCTGCATCATATTTTGAATGCAGTTGTACGACTCATCGCACCGATTCTTTCGTTCACGGCGGAAGAGATTTGGTCGACGATGAATCCGGGTAAATCAGTGACGGAATCAAGTGTCTTCTTTGAAACGTACACGAATCCTTTGCCAAGTGTTTCTGACGCGGATGCGCTGACTACGCAATGGAGTGCGCTGCGCGAAGTTCGCGCGACGGTTACCAAAGCAATAGAAGAGCAACGTGAAAAGAGCCTCGTAGGTTCGAGTCTTCAAGCTGAGATTGTGATCGAAGCACCACAAGCGACGCACGACGCACTCGCTCGACTTGGCGACGACTTGAAATTCGTGTTCATCACATCGAAGGTTGCAATCGGAATCGGCAACGAATTGAAAGTGACTGTCGCACCGAGCGCGCACGCGAAATGCGAACGCTGCTGGCACTATCGCGAAGATGTCGGATCACACGCTGAACATCCGAGCATTTGTGGGCGCTGCGTGAGCAATTTGTACGGTGCGGGAGAGGCGCGAGCCTTTGCGTGATCATGTTGATGGACTACAAATTACGCGCGTTTAGCCCGATTTAATTGGGCAAATTGGCAATTAAGTAGATTTGTTGATTTGCCCGTTATTTAACCGAATAGCCCAATCAAAACGGGCGTAACGAAGTAAAGTTAGGAACCCTTGTCCTCGTGTCTGAATCCGTAAAATCGCTCGCAGTCGCTGTCGATGTAAATCGGCGCGCACTTGTCATCGTGATTGCGATCATCCTCTTTGATCAGCTAACGAAGGCTTACTTCCACTCCCAATTCGCCAACGGTCAACGCGTCAACGTGCTGCCGTTTTTCGATTGGATACTGACTTACAACACAGGTGCCGCGTTTAGTTTTCTCGCCAACGCGGGCGGCTGGCAGCGCTACTTTTTTATCGCGCTCGCGATTGCCGTTTCCGTCTGGTGTTGGCGCTGGATTCAGCGTGAGGACGACGCTCGAGTGCGCCTTGCGCTCGCGCTCATCGTCGGCGGCGCAATTGGCAACGTGATTGATCGCATTTGGCTCGGCAAAGTGATCGATTTCATTTTGATTTACTGGGCGCCGTGGAATTGGTACTACCCAGCGTTCAATATCGCTGACAGCGCGATTACCATCGGCGCAGCGCTAATGATTTGGTCCGCTATTTTTTCTCGCAAACCCTCATAAAGTCTTGTAGAGTGCGCGATTCGCCGCACACGCGTTCCCATGCAAACAATCCCACTTACTTTTCATCCAAAATCGGTCACGCTCGCGAACCCGCGCGGCTTTTGCGCAGGCGTTGATCGTGCAATCTTGATTGTGGAGCGCGCGCTTGAAAAGTTCGGCGCACCGGTTTATGTACGTCATGAAGTCGTGCACAACAAATACGTGGTGGACGACTTGCGCGCACGCGGCGCAATTTTCGTTGAGGATTTGAAAGACGTGCCTGAGTTGCCTGGCGGTGCGGTGGTCGTTTTTTCTGCGCACGGGGTATCGAAAGCGCTGCAATCCGAAGCGAAAGAGCGCGAATTCCGCGTGTTCGACGCCACCTGTCCGCTCGTTACTAAAGTGCATGTTGAAGTCGCGAAGTTGCGCAAAGAAGGCTTCGAAATCATCATGATCGGCCACGAGGGCCATCCTGAAGTTGAAGGTACGATGGGGCAAGCGAAAGAGGGCATACATCTGGTCGAGGATGAAGACGATGTCGCCGCGCTTAAGGCAAGCGGCAAGGTGCTCGATGAGTCAAAGCTTGCGTTTGTAACGCAGACCACACTCTCGGTCGATGACACCGCGAAAGTAGTTGCCTGTCTCCAAGCCACGTTCCCGAGCATTCGACCGCCGCGCAAAGACGATATTTGCTACGCAACGACGAATCGCCAACAAGCGGTGAAGGAAATCGCGGATGACGCAGATGTGTTCATCATCGTCGGCTCAAAAGCCAGCTCCAACGCGAACCGATTGCGCGAAGTTGCCGAGCGGCGCGGTGCGACGGCGTATCTGATCGATGATGCCTCCGAGCTCAACGCGGAATGGTTCGTAGAAAACGCGAAAGTTGCCGTGTCTGCCGGAGCTTCAACGCCCGAACACCTTGTCCAAGGCGTCATTGCCGCGATTACAGCCAGCAGCAGCGTGTCGGTGAAAGTCGCGGGCGGCGAATCGGAAAACGTAGAGTTCAAGTTGCCGGTTGGCTTAGAGCGCTGAGCCAGCGTGCTCTTGCGGGTCATGGTCTAGATCGATTCCTGCCGCGACCCTGACATTACCACGCACGTCTCAAGATAATCGTCCCAGACTCGGCCGTTTGTCGCGCGCAAGCGACAGTCTTCGGTGGGGTTGTGCCGTTTGTCTGGTGTAACGCCTCTGTATTTCGGTCTGCGAAACAATACGCTTCATGCAACATTCTCAACCTGCGGTGCGATCGATCCGCCCCGCCTCGTCAAGAGCACCTCACGGCTTTACGCTTATCGAGTTAATGGTTACTCTGAGTATTCTGGTAATACTTGCGACGATTGCCATACCGAATCTGAGCGATTTTTTAGTTAGATCCCAGCGCCAGCAAGTGGCGAGTGAGTTTTCGACGGCGATCTCATTGGCTCGCTCGGAGGCTGTTAAACGTGGCACACCCGTTTCGCTGGCTGCAGTCGTTGCCGGCGCCGAGCAGCTGCAGGGTGGTTGGCGAATTTTCGTTGACCCTAATCGTACTGGCGTATACGACTCGGCTACCGGCAGCATTACAACCCTAGTGGCAGAGCGTGAGGCGTTTGACGGCGGCGAGGTGAGGATCGGTCGGCGCGGATCAAGCCCGATCCTAAACGGCAACGGTGCGCTCCTCATTCAGTTTGATTCAATCGGACGTGCGGTCGACCTCAGTGGCGGGAGTGGTGCATCCGGTTTCACTGTATCCGTTTGGAGAAGCGGTGTCGAGAAATCAAAAAAGGCTATATGCATGGGCTGGGCTGGCCGTGTGCGATCAGTTGACGACAAAGCTGATAATGAAACTGGGGGGTGCGTGTGAGCAGGATTAAGTCGTTTTCACTCGGGCATAACGTTGAGAGCGGTTTCAGTTTATTGGAGGTGCTAATCACAATCGTAGTTGTAGCGATCGGTCTACTCGGTGTAGCCGGCATGCAAGTCACTTCGGTGAAACTGAACCGCGTCGCTGAGACACGGAGTTCGGGGGTAATTTACGTCGCTGATATCCTGGATCGCATGCGTGCCAATGCGTTAAACGCTTCAAGCTATTCCACGACGTTCACTACAGCTGCTACGACTGATACCACTCAAGCCGAACGCGATTTGCGCGATTGGAAAACTTCGCTTGCGAAATTGCCGGGCGGGCAAGGCAAGATAGAAGTGGTCAGCTCGGATGCGGCTCTGTGTGAATTACCTGCGATCTCGCGATGTTTTGATGTGACGGTCACGGTTCGCTGGACCGAATCAAACGTCGTAGGCGGCAGCTCTGTACCAACCGAATTTGTTACGAAGACCCGCATATGATTGGATCGTCGGCCCCCGTCTCTAGCCGTAACTCGCCAATAACTCAATCTGGTTTAACGTTGATTGAGCTCATGGTCGCTATGACGCTAGCTCTGGCGATTCTCGCGGGAATCAGCTACATCTATGTCCAGGGTAAAGATGGATTTCGCGTCCAGGACAACCAGGCGCGGCTTCAAGAAAACGCGCGACTCGCCTACACGATTATCAGTCGCGACCTGACGATGGCGGGTCATTTTGGGTGCGCAAAACCTTCAATTGACACCAATTTAGGCGTATCCAATGTCCGAATCACGGCGTCGCAGCCGATTATGACGGCCGATACATCCTGGTTGGAGACCGACAATGACCAGACAAATCGCTCCCGTGAGTTTGACCCGGGAAATATGGTTCGAGGCTTCGACAATGGAGTCGGCTGGCAGGTGCCTACCTCCATTTCATCGAAACGCTTGGCTGGTACCGATACGCTTATTGTCGTTCGTGGTGGCGACGATTATCGACACCTGAGTGGACCCGTCGAGAATGAGACTGTATTTAAGGTTGCTAGCGCGCTGCCTGGCGTCACCACAAATGGTCGTATACGCCCCATGGTAATTTCAAACTGCGCGTTTTCGGAAATCATCAAACCGACAATTCGTGACGGAGGGTTAGAGTTTTCCGTCGCCAACGCAACTAACGAGAACACTGCTGCGACGTTCACCGATACTTTTGCCGAGCAGAACACGCTCACGAAGGCAGACTACTACAACGAACTGTCTACGGTCACGACGTTTGAGCCGGTGTCGTACTTCGTCGGCCTTGCGAAAGGCGCAAATGGTGCGCAGGTTCCCAGTCTTCACCGCGTGTCTATCGTTCAAAACTCGCCAACCCCTGGAAACAACGGGCTTTGGGACACTACTCCCGATGTGGTTGTTGAAGGCGTCGAGCGCTTACTGATTCGCTACCTCCGCCCCGACCGCGGCGGCGCACTGGAAACGGCTGCCGAGATCACTGCGGCGGGAGCCTGGGCTCAGGTTAGTGGCGTTCAAATCGACGTAACCGTCGTGTCTGACGATAACAATGTCCGCACGGAGTCCACGACGCAGACCGTTGGCACCGCCACTACCACAGACAACCGGCTACGACTTACCACTTCATTTGTTGTTCAATTGAGAAATCCTCGTGTTTAACTTCTCCCATGTAATTCGTAAACGCGGCTCGTCAAATTCGGGGTTCGCTTTGGTTGTGGTACTTTTGTTGCTCACCGCGCTGAGCCTTGTTGGCGTAGCTAGCTTGCGAAGCACTTCGCTTCAGGAAAAAATGGCGGGTAACTTGTATTTCAAAAATCTTTCGATGCAAGACGCGGAGGCCGCATTGCGCTCAACGGCGGCACGCATGGAAAGCAAGCTTGGCTCTGCGGTCGCAATTCCGCCAGCGACGGCCAGCGCCGACCCGAATTGGCGGAACTTCAACCCATCATCTGCGAATCAATCCAATCTCCGATTAGCAAGCGCTTGGGCGAACACCCGCACCATGACATCGCTAGCAAGATCGACCGTTACGGTCAACGCCGTAACCGAAAGTTTTGGAATATCGGAACTTGCTGGGTGCGACGTTAACGTTGGACGTCCAGGTGCTTGCAAGTTCAGATTCACTCGAATGTCTTCACGCGCTAACGATCCCGTCACAGGCGCGTCATCCATTACCCAGCAATTCTGGACCTTTCCAAATTGAGAACGAACATGATTTTTATTTGCCCCCTTCGCCTAATGCGGTTGTGCGCTGTGGCTGTTCTCACTGCGCCCGGATTTCTTTCTATCGCATCACACGCCCAGCTCGCTCAAGCCCCGTTGATTTCAACGCAGTCCGTCGCGCCACTAGTTCTGCTGACAGTCGGGCGAGATGAAAAACTTTCTTTCCCGGCGTACAACGACTACTCAGATATCGACGGCGACGGTGTTACAGACGTTGGCTACAAGCCCAACATCCAGTATTACGGTTATTTCGACTCTTATAAATGCTACGACTACATAGCGAGTGATTCTGTATTCCGTCCCGCGTCGGTCACTGCAAACAAAAAGTGTAGTGGTCTTTGGAGCGGTGACTTTCTCAACTACATCACAACCTCGCGCGTGGATGCGTTACGACGCGTCTTGTACGGCGGGCGGCGGGTCGTCGATACCGAAACCCGCACGGTTCTGGAGCGACAGTACATCCCGCAAGACCTACACACATGGGGACGTGAATACGACCCTGCGATTGATCTTTACAAAATATCAGACTACACGCCGCTTGCCGAACCTACTACAGGCACGCGACATCTGTTCGCAAACACGACACGCAATGGAACAACCGAACCTCTACTCAGGTACTTGACTAACCGCCCTGAGCGCATCTGGAATTGGGTGGCGAAAGAAGGGCCGGTGGCTGATAACGTGCTAGACGGCACCGGAGCGAGCGTAAGTCCGATTGACCGCGTCGTTCGTGTTGAAGCTTGCGTTGAATCAGTGTCGCTAGAAGCGGAATGCAAGAAATATGTAAGCGGCAGCGTGACGACCTACAAACCCACTGGCGTTTTGCACGACTATGGCGAGAATAAGTCAATAGCATTCGGCCTGCTTTCGGGCTCTTATCAGAATCAACGCGCGGGCGGCGTCTTGCGCAAAGCGATCAGTTTCTTCGATACCGAGATCAACGCAAACGGCACGTATAACGCGGCAGTTGAAGGTATTGTTTATCATTTGGATCGCTTTCGTATTGCACAATGGGGGCCAGGGTATCCGGGTGGATGTTTAGCGGGAAACTGCAAAGACTTTGGAAGTCCGACAGCTGAGATGATGTACGAAGGCCTTCGCTACTTTGGTGGCGGCACCGGGGCGACGCCCGCATACGACTATACCGTCTCTGGCTCTGTAGACGCAGCGCTAGGTCTCAGGAAAGCCACCTGGGCAAATCCGTATCGTACCGTGGCAACTGGCGGATTTCCGTACTGCGCGAAGCCAATCCAAATGGTGTTCAGCGATGTCTATCCCAGCTACGATAGTGATCAAGTACCTGGTACGGCTTTCGGGTCGTTTTCAGGTCCCGCGTCGCCGGCTTCGCTTAGCGGCCTCAATGTAGCCTCGGTCGCTGCAACCATTTCTTCGGCAGAAGGCATCTCAGGAAACTATTTCATTGGTGAAACCTTGGACCCTGTGCCATTCGCGGATCGTACGCCGTCTCTCAAGCCGGTGACTTCACTCGGTCGGATCCGTGGCCTAGCGCCAGGTGAACCCACGCGCGGCGGTAGCTACTATTCGGCGTCGGTCGCGCGCTACGGGCGCATAACAGACGTGAACCCGGTTACCGATACTCAAAACGTAACGCAATACTCGATTGCCCTCTCTGCGCCACTGCCTCGCCTGGCATTCAAAGTAGGGGACTCAAACGTGTCGCTCATTCCGTTTGCACAAAGCGTCGGCGGCTGCAACTATGGCGACTTCACAGTGGGTGTTACTAGCCCGATGCAAAACCGAATAGCCGCCTTTTTCATTGATAGGATCGTCAATCTAACGGGGTTTACTAAGGATCCGTTGATCAATGGCGGCCGTCCGTTCGGCAGGTTTCGCGTTAGCTATGAAGACAACGCCGAAGGTACGGATAGTGACATGGACGCAATCGCGATGTACACGTTCGAAGTGACCGCGACTGGTGGGCTTCGGATTCGGATTGAATCGCAATACGCAGCGGGCTGTATCGACCAACATATGGGGTTCGTCATTTCTGGAACCACCCAGGATGGCTCCTATTTAGGCGTCCGCGATGTTGACGGTGGATGCAACACTTCACCGCGCGATGATGCCGCGAATTCGACCAACCCCGGCAAGTGCGCGAATGGACTGGGGTTTGCGTACGATCGAACATTCACGATTGCGTCAGCTTCTGTCAAGTCCGATGCGAATATTCCTCGCGACCCGCTGTTCTATGCGGCAAAGTGGGGTGGCCCGGGCGTTTCGACTGACGGGGCATTTAAGCCTGCAACGGAAACAGTGGTCGAGGGTAGCGCGTCGGTGCCTGGATACTTTTTCGTGAACGACCCTATCAAGTTACGTCAGCAACTCAACACCGCTTTTCAACAGATTCAGAACGATGCGGCCCCCACCACGACAGCCGCTGTAAGCGGTAGCTCCCTTCGTTCGGATAGCGGTATTTATTTGCCGGGCTTTTTAACCCGGAAACTAACTGCCGCAGACGCTACGCCTGCAGATATCGGCAATGTTGCAAACTCTGTGGTTTGGGAGGGCACGCTCGACGCAAGAAAATTCAACCTTTCCACCAACACATTCTCGCCATGGTGGTCGGTAACCAACGCCAGTTTCGGGACGGTTGACTCTGCTGCAAAGACTTCGACGCGAGTCATCTATACACCGATTGGCACCAATCTGACTCAACGCCTGTTGCCGGCAAATTTGGACACAGCGCTTCGAACGACATTCGCGCCCGCAGGCACACAAGCGTTACTTAGCGCGTATCTCACGGCAACGCTTGGCCCAACGGCATCAGCTACTGCGAGGACAATTGAGACTGCGGATCAAGTAGCACTCTACGTTTTGGGGGATCGCAGCAGAGAAATACGACGTGGTGGCACCTTGCGCAACCGGCAAAATCTTCTCGGTGATATCGTAAATTCGTCGCCCGCCTACCAAGGGCCGACAGATTTCGGTTGGGGTGACTTCAGCTCGATGCCAGAAGCCGCAAGCTATCCCGCTTTCGTAGCGGCTAAAGGAACGAGACAGACGGTCTACGTTGGGGCTAACGCAGGATTGCTGCACGCGTTCGACGGCACCAATGGAGACGAACGGTGGGCTTACTTGCCTCGCGCGCTTCAGGGAGAAATTCCAAAGCTGGTTGATCCGGCGTACAAACACCAATATTTTGTCGACGGTCAAATCGCCGTGGGCGACGTGTACTGGGGTGGATCCTGGAAAACGGTTCTAGTTGCTGCTTTAGGCGCCGGCGGAAAGGCGGTGGTTGCGATTAACGTGACTAACCCTACGAGTCCGCAGGTTCTATGGGAATTCACGGATCAAGACCTGGGTAATGTTTTGAGTCGTCCACAAATTGTAAGATTGGCTGACGGAAAGTGGGTCGTTGCAGTCGCGAATGGGTACGAAAGCGCTAGAGCGGGACCTCCAGTCAAGACAGTCGCTCGCATGTTCATACTAGATCTCGCCGCAACCACTACGTCCGCAATTTCTCTCGGATCGGCAGCAAATTTAACGGTTGCAGATCAGGGAGTAAAGAATGGATTGGGCGCTCCCGGGATAGCGCTGACAAACGGTGTGGCGCGAGCCGCATGGGCCGGCGATTTGAACGGCAATTTGTGGAAGTTTGATTTCGCTCAAAACGTTAAATCCAATACTGCGGCAGCAATCAAAGTCGCGTACAGCGGCGCTCCGCTCTTTACAGCGGAACGTTCCGGCAAGCGTCAGCCTATAACTGCTGAACCGAGCATTGTTCCTTTCGTGGAAGGCGGCGATGTACTTGTTTTTGGGACGGGAAAATTTTTCGAGACAACCGATCCAGATAACAAAGACCCCCAATCTGTCTACGGCGTCTGGGATAGGTCGCGCTGGAATAGTTTAGCTAGGTCGAACTTAGCGAGCGGATCGATAACGGACTCTGGTACAGACCGGTTCGTAAATTCTGCGGGAACTTGGTGGACCGGTAGTAGTCGTGGTTGGCGCCTAGATTTGCCCCGCGTTGGCGAACGTGTCGTCGCTCCAGCAGTAACAGTGTTCGGTGTAACTTTACTATCGACTCTCACTGCTGATTCAACCGATCCTTGTTCGATCAATCAAGACGGCATCTTGATGGCCGTTAATCCATTTACTGCTTCGGAACCGACATTCTCCGTGTTCGATGTCAACGGCGATGGTCTGTTCAATGACGCGGACAAAACTACTACAGGACGTGTTGTGTCAGGAATTAGATTGAATGATCCCGTGAGTGTTGTGACAGTTACTGGCGGCAACGTCGCGAGCGCGTTCACGGCAAAAGGTAAGGATGTGGCTCAAATTAAGTTTAAGAACGTACTGGGCCGCAGAAGCTGGAGACTCGTGCAGTGAATCTCCTAAATCTTGCAATCTTTGGTCAGAACAGGCAACGAGGTTTCACACTAATCGAGGTGCTGATTGTGGTTGCGATCATCGGTATCTTGACGGCAATCGCGTACCCGTCCTACGTCGAATACGTCGAGCGTGGACGCCGCAACGACGCAAAAGCGGTGTTGCTTGAGGCGTCCCAGTACATGGAGCGTTACTTTACCGAAAGAGGAACATACGTCGGGGCAGTTCTGCCTGCATCGCTTACAAAAGCACCGCGAGAGGGCGACGTTTGGTACAACATTGGTGTTAGCGGAGTGGGAGCGTCAACGTACACACTTACTGCGCAAACAAAAACTGGGTGGACCCCAAAAAAATGTGGCTCGCTATCTGTAGATCAATTGGGGACTAAGTCTCGCTCAGATGTCAGCGAGACCGTAGCGAATTGCTGGGGACGGTAGGTTCGTCTGAGTAACGTTACTTCGTAGACGAAACCAGAGGTTGGCTATTTAGTAATCGCGGATTCGACGAACTATCCCCCGGCCGAGAAAACAGTGGCGCCGTTGGCACACCTTTGCCAGCTAGTGAGCTGTTCAGTTGAGTTACGGAGCGTGTCGATTGAGTCTTGTCTTGATCCTGCTTGGCGCAAAGTTCGGGCGCCGCTTGCCTTCCTAAAACAGAGTCGCAATTTGCATTCTTCACGGAGGTACCGACCACTTGTGCTTGGGTAGGTAATGTGGCGGACAAAGACATGGCCGCCAGAATCGCGGACTTGATTGTTGATGTTTTGCTCATAATTTTCTCCAAAAACTGAACGATACACGGTTGGACACCCGAATAGCACTATGCCGCCGATGAGAGAGGCCTCTGAGCCGACTAAACTTCTCGCAGCCAGCTCCGTGTCGCTTTGCCTCTCGATGATCGTGCGGAACGAGGCGCGTTGTATTCGTGCGTGCCTCGAAAGCGTCGCGCCTCACATCTCGTGCTACGCGATAGTGGATACCGGCAGTACGGACGAGACGCCGCAAATCATTGCCAGCGCCCTCGCTGGAACTCCTGGCGTAGTCCAGACACACCCTTGGACCGGAAACTTTTCGTTCCACCGAAATCAATCATTAGAACTGGCTAGGCGACTTGCTATAGACCTGGCACAGGAAAACAACTGCTGGGCGCTATTTTTGGATGCAGATGAGCAGCTAGTCGCGGGGACCGGTCCCATTCTAGGAACGCCCAGAAAGGGTAACGCTGCGTTTTGGTATGCGGTAAGCGACGAGTATCGGTTTCTGAAATTGGCCGCCGTGAAACTTAGTAGCGATATTCAATGGCGCGGCGCATTGCACGAACAGATCACCGTTTCGGGCAAAACAGACTATTCGCCTTTCATAACCGATTTTCAGATTCTCTACGGTTCCAGCGGCGCGCGGCGTCGCAACGGGTCATATAGCGAAGAAGATCTACAACAACTCGCTATTGAGCCAGTCACACAAGACCGCGAATTTAGCAATGCATTTCACGTCGCGCGTACTCACGAATCACGAGGGGACTCGGACGCTGCTCTAAATGCGTTTCGCGTTGCAGCAGCTTGTTCGCGAACCGATGATGAAATGTTCCAGGCACAATGGGGGCAGTTGCGGATTTACTCGGAGAGCACTGAGCGAGAGAATCTAGCAATTTCGTTGGCCAAGGATATGCTGGCTGCAAGCTACGGCACGCGCGCGGAAGTGTTCATGTATCTCGCCAGAATTGCGGTTCAGCGAGGGTTACGTGCTGAGGCTAGAAAATTCGCCTACGCGGCTAGGGTGTGCCATGACCCAGTTGGCACGCTAATGTATGACGCAGGCGCTAACTCGTGGAAACCAAACTTGATTCTCGCCGAAACATGGCGTCCTACTGGGCGCGCGCCCGGGCGGGGCGCGAGATATAGTACCTACGTGTCGCAGGCCATCAATGATCCCAAAATTCCGCCTCATGTGCGTGATCGAATAATTGCAGATTGTGGGTTCTAGCCCGCCACATCCAAAACCAACCGCTGCTCCCAATCTTCCCCAAGCTGCTGCACCGCTGACAACACCCAGCGTTCTGTATCAACGCCAACCTCGATCACGCTTTTAGGATCACCAAACCCAAGCGGCGTGTAGACGAGGTGTTGCTCCTCGGTTTCGAAAGCGATGGCCGGCGACTGGCTCGTGCTCTTGCCTTCAACTGTCAACACGGCGCGCGCAAACGTATTGAGGACCTCCACGCCGATCATTACATCGCGAGAGTTGTCTTGAAGCCAGCGCACCGCGCACAGCGTCCACGGCTCGCTGTCGTTGCCGCGCATTACAAGAAGTGATCCAGCGCGCAGCGAAGGGGTGCTTGGACGGAATTTCAAAAGAAAGCCGCCCTCGCTGTGATTTAGCACTTGCCCCTCGAGTTTTGGCGATTGCGTCGGACGCTCCGAGTCAGGTGAACGGCTGTGGCTTGCGTGGTCTTGTAGCGCAGTCCATACGTCAATCATTCCAGTGATCGCCACAACCGTCCCCTTTGAAGCGATTCGTGGAATGGCTCGGGAGTGGGTCTGACCAAACTCGCGAAGCGCGCGTTTCACAAAATCATTGACCTCTGGCCCCGTGAGCCCCGCCAGGCGCCCCGCGCTCAATAGCGCTTCATACATGTCGCCGCTTCGTTGTTGGTTGCTCGCCGCGCGTAGCTCTTGGATAGCGTACGCGGCGCTTTGCGCATTGACGTAGAGCGGTAGTTGTGGATTCCATTCTGCGCCCAGGCGTCCGAAGGGCGTCGGAGGCTTGTCGTCCATTAAGTCGGCAGCCGCAAGGCCGGAACCCGCATGGGTTGGCGGTGCAAGCGAATAACTACACGATTTCGAGAGAAGGCCCACTAGCCGTACGGCGATCGGCAGACGGCCTGCAACTAGCGAAAGTGGATTTAGCCATGCCATGAGCCAAAGCTGCAGGCAGAGATTGCGCGCGAAATCAAATTGCTGCTCGTTTCCGTCGCGGCATTGCGACACTACGTAGCCGGTAATTGAATAGACCGTTCGCCAAAATCCGGGAGGAGGTGCAGAGTACGCAAGGTTGCAGCCCGCGTACATACGCCCCAGAATCCTCAGCGAAACCTCAAGTCCTGCAGGATTCGAAAGCGTTGATCGAAAGACAGAAAGCGGTCGTGCGCTGCCAGCCCCAAGGCGTTGCCAAATCATTTGGACGAGAAACTGATACTCCGTATGTGCAGCGCGAGCTGTATCAGAAAGCGGATGCGATGCGTTCCAGAAGCGGGCCTCGAGATCAGACCAATATTCATGATGAAGTATCGGTAGCGCCGACGCGAATTGTCCGGTCGTGATAGACGCGATGGCGTCCGAAAGATCGGTAGGGTTGGTTTTCGTCACGTGGGCTGTGTTGCTCTAGGGATGAACGCGCTGACGAGCACGATGTTATGAAGTGTAACGAGTGACGAAGGCGCTGAGTAGTTGCATTGATTTAGAACATCGGAGTTCGTTTCCAAATTTGCAGGCGCGGTTTACAGACTAAACCCCGCGATCACTATAAGATATTTAACATAATATAAATTCTCGATATATTTGCGCTCGGTGCTTCAAATACGAATCTCATGTGCTCCTCAAGCCAAAGCAGTCTTCCAAATAACCCCTCGAAGCGAAAGCGCGGTCGTTGGTGCGGGGCTGATTGCCGCCTTTGCGGGAACGGCCCAGCCGCGCGGGCTATCTCTGGGCGCTATCCGCTAATCCCCGCGCAGAAACTCAACGGCTCGATCGACTCGATTGACGACTTCGATCGCTAGCTCGGCTTTGCTGCGCGCTCCGCGTCCGACGTCGCCACAGACGACGCGGTTAAATCCAAGTTTTTCGGCTTCCGCGACGCGAATTGCGCCGCCAACGACCGGCCTCACCTCGCCGCCGAGCCCTACTTCACCAAACAAAACCGTGTTTGATGGCACTACTTTTCCGGTGAGCGATGACCAGATTGCCGCGATGATGGGTAGATCTGCTGCGGGTTCGTCGACCGTTAAACCGCCGACAACGTTGACGAACACATCAAAGCCGCCGAGGTTTGATCCCAAATGCCGGTTCATGACGGCGAGCAGCATTGCGAGACGTTGGCTGTCGACGCCGTTGCATACGCGTCGCGGGTTGCCAGCGGTGCGGTCGACCAGTGCCTGGATCTGAACCAACAGCGGCCGTGAGCCTTCAATCGCCGCAAAAACGACGTTGCCAGAGGCTTGTTGTTGCGAATTGTGCAGAAACAACACGGAGGGATTTGCCACACCGCGCAACCCATTCTCAGTCATGCTGAAAACGCCGATTTCGTTGGCTGCGCCGAAACGGTTTTTGAGCGCGCGAATGATGCGGATATTTGAGCCCGCTTCGCCTTCGAAATAAATCACGGTGTCGACCAAATGCTCGAGCACGCGCGGCCCCGCAATCGAGCCTTCTTTAGTGACGTGCCCGACGATTAGGATCGAAACGCCGTTGGCCTTCGCATAGCGCACCAGTTCGGCGGCGCACTCGCGCACCTGCACGACAGAGCCGGGCGCGGAGTTGAATTGTTCGCTGTAGAGCGTTTGTATGGAGTCGATTACGACGACTTGCGGCTTCGCCTGACCGACATGCGAGAGGATCGTTTCTAAGCCGGTTTCGGCGAGCACATGAATCGACTCAAGCGGCAGGTCGAGTCGCTGCGCGCGACTTGCGACCTGGGCGCTGGACTCTTCGCCGGTGACATAAAGGGCAGGACGGTTTTCTGAAATCGCAGCGATAACTTGCAGTGTGAGCGTCGATTTCCCAATTCCTGGATCACCGCCGATCAAAATGACCGCACCGGGAACCAGCCCACCGCCAAGCGCACGATCCATCTCAGTGGAGCCGGTTGGCCACCGCGTGACGTCTTCCATACGAACGTCGGAGAGCTTCAAAATCTTTCCAGATTTCGACGTAACCGCCCTATTCTTCTGGGCGAACCCGCCAGAACTGGTATTGGTTGCTACCGCTGTTTCTTCGAGAGTATTCCAAGCTGAACAAGACGGGCATTGCCCTTGCCATTTTGGCGTTGACTCCCCGCACTCGCGACAGACGTAGACTGTTTTTGTAGATTTATTTGCAAGATTTGCCATTGGTAAACAATATCTTACAGCGGTTAGCTCAGAGAAAACATTAAGCGCTTAGGAGCCGAGTGGCGTTGCTTTAAACGCTTCCCAAGTATTACAACCGGGACATTTCCAGTAGTAGCGCGGTGCACGAAAACCGCAGTGGGCGCAGTGATATCCGGGCGTTTTTTCAGTAGCGCGACGAAGCAGCTCAGCCGATTCTTTAAGCAGCAAACCCGAAGTCTCGTCGCGCTGCGCGCTTTCCATATCGAGCAGTTTCGCAACTTCCCGGGCAGATGGATTACGTTGAAGCTCTGCGCGCAATCGCCCCATTGCTTTGGGGCTGCCTTCATATTTTGTAGACGCGTCGATTAACTTACTCAAACCAATTGAAGACGGCGCATTTCTTTGCGCCGACGCTAATTGTTCAACTGCGGTTTGCGGGCTTTCACCCGACCATAGTGTGATCACTTCATCCGACACCAACGGGAGCAATTCGGGCTGCACTCGCGCTAATTCTTCGAGCGCAGCTTTGCCACCCGGCACATCGGCTGCTCTCACCGCAGCGCGAAACGACAACAGTTTCGCCCGACCACAGTTTCGATTGAATGAATTGGCAAGCGCTAGGTTTTCATGCACGACGGCGAGATCATTTTTCGCAAGCGCCACATCGGCAAGTTCGCAGTAGCACTGCGCGATTAACTTGCCCTGAGGCTCACGATTGAGCTTCTCGATCCGCGTGCGGACAGCAACGACTTTCGCCCATTCTTTTTCCTGCTCAAGAACGGCAGCAAGCTTGGTCAGCGCCTCGGCCTCAAACGCCGTGCCCTCAAGCTGTTCATAGAGCGTTTCTGCGCGGTCGAAGAGTCCGGACGCGTGAAAATCTTGAGCCAATTCAAACAAAGCGAGGTCACGTTTTTCTTTTGGAAGGTCGTGGCGATCCACCAGCGATTGGTGAATGGCAGTCGCGTCCGCGAGTCGGCCTTGTCTGCGAAACAAGCTGCCTAGCGCAAGCTGAAGATCAAGCGCATAGGGATCACGGCGCGACACATCGACGAAGCTTTCAACCGCTTTGTCGTTTTCTTGGCGAAGCAAATAGTTAAGACCGCGAAAATATGCGCTTGGCAGTGCACGGGCATCGCGCATTACATAGCGAATGTCGATGCGAGCAGCAAACCAGCCCAGCGCAAAAAAAACAATGGCTCCGACCAGGAGCCACCAGGTTTCAATTTCCATCGACGAAGTCTAACTATTTCAACGGAGCGATGCCATTGGTGAGCTGCGCGTCGACCCGTTCGCGCAGTTCTTTGCCCGGTTTGAAATGAGGCACGTGTTTCGCAGGAACGGTGACCTGTTCGCCGGACTTTGGATTTCGACCCACACGCGGCGGGCGATGTGAAAGCGCGAAGCTCCCGAACCCACGCACTTCGACACGCGAGCCTTGCGCAAGCGCGTCGCCTACGGCTTCTAGGATGAGGCGAACCGCAATTTCGGTATCGCGGCCCATCAAGTGGGGGAAGCGCTCAGTCAGGCGTGCAATCAGCGTGGAACGAGTCACGTTACTACCACTCCCCTCGGGTTACGTCTTATTTCTGGATAAACACTGCGTACAGAGTTTATTCAGAAAAAGAGGGCATTGCCGCCCTCTTCCTCAAATCTTTAAACCCGCGCGAACGCGGTCTTAAAGCACGCTTACAAGTGAGAAATTACTCGTTCTTGTCAGACGTTTTCGACTTAAGCAACGCGCCCAAGCCAGCCAAGCCAGAGCTTGCTGCCGTTTCTTCTTTGGCGTGTGCACGAATCGCTGCGGTTTCTTCGGCAGAATCTTTCGCTTTGATCGACAAGCTGATGTTGCGCGTTTTGCGATCCACGTTGATGATCATGACTTCAACGGTTTCGCCCTCTTTCAAGCGAGTCGATGCATCTTCCACGCGCTCACGAGCGATCTCGGACACACGCAGGTAGCCTTCAACTTCGCCTTCAAGCGTAACAACCGCGCCTTTAGCGTCAACCGTTTTCACCACGCCGTTAACGATCGCACCTTTGTCGTTCATTGCCGTGTAGTTGTTGAACGGATCGCCATCGAGCTGCTTGATGCCGAGCGAAATACGCTCGCGCTCGGTGTCAATTCCGAGAACAGCGGCTTCCACTTCTTGACCCTTCTTGAAATCGCGCACGGCGGTTTCGCCGGGAACAGTCCACGAAAGATCGGAGAGGTGAATGAGGCCATCGATGCCGCCTGGCAAACCGATGAACACGCCGAAATCGGTGATCGACTTAATCGCGCCGGAAACTTTATCGCCCTTCTTGTAGTTGGACGAGAACTCTTCCCACGGATTAGGCTGACACTGTTTGATGCCGAGCGAAATACGACGACGATCTTCGTCGATTTCAAGGATCATCACTTCTACTTCGTCACCGAGCGAAACGACTTTGCTTGGTGCGACGTTCTTGTTGGTCCAATCCATTTCGGAGACGTGCACCAAACCTTCGATACCGGAATCGATCTCAACGAACGCGCCGTAATCGGTGATGTTGGTGACTTTACCGAACAGACGCGTGCCTGCTGGGTAGCGACGTGCAAGACCAACCCACGGATCGTCACCCAATTGCTTGAGGCCGAGCGATACACGGTTTTTGTCTTGATCGAACTTGAGGACCTTGGCCGACACTTCTTGACCGACCGTGAGCACTTCCGAAGGATGCTTGACGCGACGCCATGCCAAATCGGTGATGTGCAACAAGCCGTCGATGCCGCCCAGATCCACGAACGCGCCGTAGTCGGTGATGTTCTTGACGGTTCCGGTAACGGTTGAGCCTTCTTGCAGCGTGGAGAGGAGCTTTTCGCGCTCCGCACCCATGGATACTTCGAGCACCGCGCGACGCGATACCACCACGTTGTTGCGCTTCTTGTCGAGCTTGATGACTTTGAAATCAAGCTCTTTGCCTTCGTAAGGCGACGTATCCTTGATCGGACGCATGTCAACGAGCGAGCCAGGAAGGAAGGCGCGTACGCCGTGGGTCATCACGGTCAAACCGCCTTTGACTTTGCCAACGACGAGACCCGAGACGATATCGCCCTGGTTCATTGCGTTTTCTAGGAAATACCACGACGCGAGGCGCTTGGCCTTGTCGCGCGAGAGTTTGGTTTCGCCGAAACCGTTTTCTACGGATTCGATCGCTACCTGAATGAAATCACCGGCTTTAACATCAACTTCGCCGCGATCATTTTTAAATTCTTCAATTGGAACGTAAGCCTCAGACTTGAGACCGGCGTTGACAACGACTACGTTGTATTCGACGCGCACCACTTCAGCCGTGATGACTTCACCTTGACGCATTTCCTGACGGCCGAGGGATTCCTCGAACATCGTTGCGAAGGATTCTTGAACTATGGACATTAAGTAACTTTCATAAGCTCTCTTCATCGCGAAATTGCAATGACGTAGAGGCTGGTCAGGAATCAAAAAATACAGGTGACCCACTGCAGTGAGCAACTCGGGCGCGCGAGCCTGTTGAACAGATAACGCGCATGTATCGCCACACTGAAATTGGTATTGACGCCGCGATCCTGATAACGCTGCGCCCCTGCGGATTTTTTCGAATGAACGTTGGCAAAAACTACGGTCGCCATCTGTTCAAAACGAACCTGTATTGTACGGGAATTTCCCTTTTCAATCAAACGCTTAGCGCAGCAGTCTACGTCGGATCGCCAAGGTTCGTTTGGGCGAAAAATTTGTTGAAACTAGCAACAGAAAATAGTCTACAGACCCAATAGGGTTGGGCGAGCATGAATTCTACGAATTACATTGCTATTCATATTAAATCGTATGAATAGCCCAATTTAATGGGCGATAGCTCATGAAGCTAGCGCAATGAAACGGTGTGACCTCAGTCGACTTTGCAGCAGCGCGCGTTGACAGTAAAGGTTGTGCTCCCAGAGGCAGCCCTGTTGAAATAACACACACGCCAGCCGTTGCCAGATGCAAAGTTGCTGGTCTGTGCGCTATAGGCGAGCGCGGCGTCGCTGGTCCAACTTGCAGCATTTTTTCCACCGCTCACGACAGTCGTGCCTGCGGGGCACACGGAAGTTGCGCAACCGGAACTTTCCGCAGCGACAGTTGTAGTATCGCTCGGCGCGTTCACGCAACTCAACGCGGGCGGTGCGACCCACGTTAGCGAACCGCTTGCAGTAGATCCGGTAGCGGATAACAAATACCCCGCCGCCGAGTTGTCGCCGTCAAGTAGTTTTTGTAGCGTGACCGAGCCATTCGCCAACTGAGTGCCACCCACCCCACCCGGCGCAATTGCGATAGTTCCGCTTGCCGTAATGGTCCCACCGCTCAACCCCGTTCCGGCGGTGATACTCGTCACAGTGCCGCCGGTTGCCCCGCATCCCGCAAGCAAAAATGAGTTCACCGCAGCCGGCGTGTTGCGCGTGCCGCTGCCGAGCGCGAGGCCGTCGGTCAGCGCGTCGCCTTTCAACCCCGCTAGTTTGCGACTGATGATCGTTGCATCCACGACATCAAAACCACCGCTGCCGTTGATGTCAAGCCCGCAGCTCGGGCAAAGGATCGTTGCCTCAACGGTCGGAGCGTCCGCAGCCGCAAAGTCGGTTCCGGCGACCAAAGGCGCGCCGCGAAGGCCGAGCGCATATCGCGTCAGCACAAGACCTTCGCGGGTGAGTGCCGAATTGCCGTCCTCAAACGGACAAGTTTGTGCCGAAATCGAACCCGCGCACAGGCCAAGCACGCCTCCGACGAGTAGCGCGGTGCCGATCAATCTCCACACGCGGCGGCCGCGTGATTTTTCAGTGTTCATGAAATCCCCTTTTGCTTCGCGAATTAACGTTGGAATACCTAAACGTATAAACGTAAAGCGTCGACGATATGTGTCAGCGTTTTCCGCAGCGGGGGAGTTTCGGCAAACAGGGTAGCTGAACGGTTATCGGCCGCGCAACGCCCAAAGCGCCAAAACTGCCGCAGTCGTTTCGTGTTTAGATTGGAGCGCGTTGTCGATAACGATGGCGTCGTTCGCGGGTTGCAGCGGCGCGATTGGGCGCGATTTGTCTTGGTCGTCGCGCTGGCGGATTTGCGCGACAACTTGCGCGAGCGGCGGTGTTGTAGCGTTTGCGGACTTCGCGAGCTGGTTGAACCGCCGCACGCCGCGCACTTCCGCTGTCGCAGTGAGAAATACTTTGAGTTGCGCGCCGGGGAAAACCACGGTTCCCATGTCGCGGCCGTCCGCTACGAGCCCCGGCGCTCTCGCAAAGGCACGTTGCCGCTCGAGCAAACCCGTGCGAACTTCCGGAATCGCGGATAGTTGTGAAGCAAGCATTCCGACGGCTTCGGTGCGAATTTCATTGGTGGCATCTGCGCCGTTCACGATCACCAATTCGCCAGAAAATTCCAGAGAAAGTGCTTTAGCTTCTATCGATAAGCTATTGATTTCACTTACGTTAGTTTTCTTTTGCAAACACGAAAGCGCAAACGCCCGATAAATCGCGCCAGAATCAAGCAAGTGAAAACCGAGCGCTGATGCGACCGCGCGCGCGACGGTGCCTTTGCCGGAAGCAACCGGCCCATCGATAGCTAGCACGTGAAGAATAGACATACAACCTAAAACGTATAAGCCCGTTTTAATTGGGCGATGAGAACGAAAAACAAATTTTTCGAGCCTAGAGTTAATCGTCGCTACGGCACACAGGAATTGTCGCTAAAGCGTTGAGCTATTTCGGCACAACCGCTGTAAATTGTATTTCCTGCGAGCACAAACGTCGCTGCTGTTTTAGCTGCGATAGCATCGATTGATCCTGATTTTTTTGTTTGCGTCCTCCATGAATGTTGCAACTGGGAGCGCCTCGGCGCAGTTTCAAATCGTCGGTGTGATCGGCGCCGGAACGATGGGCGCGGGCATCGCGCAGGTCGCGGCGCAGGCGGGCTGCTCAGTCAAACTCTTTGATGCGCGCGATGGTGCAGCGAACGCAGCGATTACCCGCAACACCGAAGCGCTTAAAGCACTCGCCGCTAAGGGCAAACTAAGTGCCGAGGAAGCCACCAACGCGGCGGCGCGAGTGAAATCAGTCGTTGACTTGAACGATTTCCACGATTGCGACTTGGTGATCGAGGCGATCGTTGAAGACTTAGGCGCAAAACAAACGTTGTTCAAAACGCTGGAAACGGTATGCGGTGACGGGACGATTTTCGCGAGCAACACGTCTTCGATTTCCATTACTGCGATTGCGGCGGGCCTCACGCGTCCAGAGCACGTCGTTGGCATGCACTTTTTTAATCCCGCTCCCATCCTGCCGCTGGTTGAAGTGGTTGCTGGACAACTAACCGGCGACGACGCGATGAATCGCGTTGAGGCGGCTGCGCGCGAGTGGAAAAAGACGCCGGTGCGTTGTAAATCTTCGCCAGGTTTTATTGTGAACCGAGTCGCTCGCCCGTTTTACGGCGAAGCGCTTCGCGTGCTTGAAGCGGGTGGTGCAGACGTAGCAACGATTGATCTCGTGCTGCGCGAGGCGGGCGGTTTCAAAATGGGCGCGTTCGAGCTGCTTGATCTAATCGGACTTGACGTGAATTTAGCGGTGACAAAGAGCGTGTGGAACGCGTATTTTCAAGACTCACGCTTTCGCCCAAGCCTGACGCAAGAAGAAATGGTTGCCGGTCGCATGCTTGGCAGGAAATCGGGGCGCGGCTTTTATTCGTATCCGGAAGGCGTGCCAACGCCGCCCGCGTCGCCGTTTGGTCCGGCCCCAACGATGGTGCAATATTTAACGGAGTCCGATGCGCTCGATCCTCTAGTGGATCGCATCAAAGCGGCAGGCATCAAAGTGCAATCGCGGAAGGAAGATGATCCGTACGGTGCAGGCCAGCTTCGCGTGGGCAATGCAACGCTCTGCCTAAACGATGGACGCAGCGCGACCCAAATCGCGTTTGAAGACGACTTGCCGAACGTCGTGACGCTCGACCTCGCGCGTGATTTCACGCTAACGCGCCGAGTGGCGCTTGCGCGCGGCGACGCGACGACCACTGCCGCGCTCGCCGACGCGGTTGGCCTCTTCCGCGCGATTAGCGTTGAAGTGTCGATCATTGATGACGTCCCCGGCATGATCATTGGGCGAACACTGGCGATGTTGGCAAACGAAGGCGCGGATGCAGTGTTGCAAAAAGTTGCAGACGCGGCCGGCGTGGATACCGCAATGAAACTCGGTGTGAATCATCTCGAAGGGCCGCTCGAAACCGCCGATCGAATTGGTTTGACGCTGTTCAACGCGATCCTCGTAAATCTCGAGGGCCACACCGGAGATGATCGCTATCGGCAATCGCTGTTGTTGCAGCGGAAGATGTGGGCGGGCGCCTCGCTTCGATGAGGGCAAATCAGCAGTGATAAACCACGAAACATCCCCGTCGCCGCAATCCGTCGCCGACGCAATGTACGCACGCGATCACGTCGCGCATGCGCTCGAAATAAAGCTCCAGCAGGTCGGCCGGGGCTCGGCGAGCGTCTCGATGGTGGTTCGCAATGACATGGTGAACGGTCACGATATTTGTCACGGCGGCTACATGGCGCTGCTTTGTGACACGGCGTTCGCGTATGCGTGTAACAGCTACAACGCAACCACCGTCGCGAGCGGATTTTCCATTGAATTGCTTGCCCCCGCGAAGCTCGGTGACACGCTGGTTGCGATCTGCGTGGAGCAATCGTTGCGCGGTCGCAGCGGCGTGTACGATGTGAAACTTACGAATCAAAATGGTGATGTGATCGCGCTATTTCGCGGCAAGAGCGTTCGAATTCAAGGTGAAGTGATTCAGAAGTAACGATGCCTACAAAGACCCCCGCCCCGCTCCACGCCATCGAGCGCGCGTCTCGCGATGAAATCTCCGCGCTGCAATTGAACCGCATGCAGTGGAGCCTCGCGCACGCCTATGCAAACGTAGCGCATTACAAAGCGGCGTTTGATGCAAACGGCGTGCATCCGAGTGATCTAAAAACGCTTGCAGATCTAGCGAAATTTCCGTTCACGACGAAACACGATTTACGCGCAAACTATCCGTTCGGCATGTTCGCGGTGCCGCGTCAACAGATCACGCGTATTCACGCCTCCAGCGGCACGACCGGAAAACCCACCGTCGTGGGCTACACCAAAAACGATATCGATACCTGGGCGGATTTGATGGCGCGCAGCATTCGCGCGTCCGGTGGTGAGCCGGGCGATATCGTTCACGTTGCCTACGGTTACGGTCTGTTCACGGGCGGGCTCGGTGCGCATTACGGCGTGGAGCGACTGGGTTGTACCGTGATTCCAATGAGCGGCGGTCAAAGCGAAAAACAAATTCAGCTCATCACCGATTTCAAGCCCGATATCATCATGGTCACGCCGACCTATTGCCTCGCGCTCGCCGAAGAATTTGCCAAGCAAGGGCTCGATCCCGCCGCAAGTTCGCTCAAGATCGGCATCTTCGGCGCAGAGCCGTGGACGCACGCGATGCGACTCGACATCGAAAAGCGCATGGGCATTGATGCCGTCGATATTTATGGTTTGTCTGAAGTCATGGGTCCGGGCGTTGCCAATGAATGCATCGAAAGCAAAGATGGCCCTGTGATTTGGGAAGACCATTTCTACCCCGAAATCGTCGATCCAGACACGGGCGATGTATTGCCCGACGGCAGCGAAGGCGAACTTGTATTCACGAGCCTTTCCAAAGAAGCGATGCCGGTGATTCGCTACCGAACCCGCGATCTCACCCGCCTCTTGCCGCCGACCTCACGCAGCATGCGCCGTATGGCAAAAATCACTGGCCGCAGCGACGACATGATGATTATTCGCGGCGTAAACGTGTTCCCGACGCAAATTGAAGAGCTGATCCTCAAGCAACCCGAACTCGCCCCGCACTACCTCTGCGAAATCACCCGTCCGCTACATTTGGACGAGCTCACCGTGCGCGTTGAAGTCGCCCCTGAGCACGCAGGCGTTGGTGCAGAGTCTAGAAGTCGCGCTGCAGACACACTCGCGCACCGCATGAAAGAACTGATCGGCGTTACCGCGAAAATCGAACTCGTTGCACCCGGCGGGATTGAGCGGAGTTTGGGCAAGGCGAAACGGGTGGTTGACAAACGCTCAAAGTAGCGACGTGTAGGCGCGTTTGCGCGAACTCGGGGACAACCGCGCACTGCTTGTAGGCGCGTCCCCGCGAACTCGGGGATCAACCGCGCTTAGGTCGCACCTGCGGTGAGTCCGCGAAAGCGACGTCAAGCCGTCGCCTACAAACCTTAGGACATCCTACGTGGCGCATCAATACGCCAAAATAGCGGGCTAATGAAAAAAGCGATCATCACACTCTCTGGGGACATCGGCAGCGGGAAATCGGCGACCGGCAAGTTGCTCGCAGCTCTGACAGGCTTCGAATTGCTCTCCACCGGCAGCATTCAACGCAGCATTGCCACGAGTCTGGGCATCACCACGCTTGAACTCAATCAACGTTCCGCGAAAGATCGCGCGGTCGACGACCAAATCGATCAGCGCACGATTGAACTGGGCAACACGCGTGATCGCTTCATCATGGATTCAAGGCTTGCCTGGCATTTCATTCCAGAAGCGTTTAAAGTGTTTTTAAGCGTCTCGCCCCACATCGCTGCGGCGAGAGTATTCAATGCTGGGCGTGCAGAAGAAAAGCACTCCTCGCTCGAGGCTGCGCTAGAAAACAATCTTTCGCGACAAAAATTAGAGCAAGAACGATTCGGTTCACTCTACGGCGTCGAATTGCGCAATCACAACAATTACGATCTCGTCGTTGACACGTCAAACATCACACCGGAAGAAGTCGCGCAACGGATTTTTGATGCGTACCGCGCGAGCCGACGTTAAAGTTTCAAACGTGAGCTTTGCACGAAGCCTTTTGAACGGCTCGCAAAGCACTTCGTCAAGTCGAAGCACTCAGCCCCACCAAATCTGACCGATCGCCGCGCGCTTCGGCTTCGTAGCCTAAAAGAAATTCGCGATCAAACCGTTGTTCAAAGCCTGGAACTCGCTCCCAAAGCGGGAGTGAAGCATCGTCGACGGGGATTTCGCGATGGCGCAAGCGATCAGCGCGATCGAGCATCGGCGTCCACGGTTTGGTGAGTGCCCCAATTTTCTCGTGGATAAAGGCAGCATGTCCGCCTTTTCTGAGCGCACCTGAACGCTCAGCAACCGTGACGTGGTGTTCGTGCCACGCAAGCGCGCCGCTCACGAGTTGACTGTAGCCACCGGCCTTCACCAGCCGCGTTCCGAACTCAAAATCGTCCCAAGTGATCCAGGGAAACGCTTCGTTGAACAACCCGACATGCTCAAAAACTTCGCGCTTCATCGCGCAGTTGCCGGTGAAGAAAAACTGTTGCGGCCACGTGGAAAACGTAGTTCGCATCGGCACGCCAAACTGGGTGCCGGAATCTTCGAGCCAGCGGCGAAACGGATCGCGCCGAAGCGGTTCGCGAAACAGTGTGGGGCCGATCGCTACGGCGAGCGGATGCGGATTCGATTCGTGAAATCGCACGAAACTATCGAGCGCGGTTGACGTTGGGACCGCATCATCGGCCATGATTGCGATCAACGGTGAATGCGCCAAAGTCAGGCCATAGTTTAGGGTTGCGGCTCGCCCTACCGCATCGGTTGCAACGTAGCGCAGATTTAGCGCGGGAAGCGCTTCGTTATAGCGCGCAACAGCATTTCGGATTGCCACGCGGTCGCAGTTGTCAACGATAAAAACTTCAAACTGATCAAACTTGAGCGTCTGATTACTGTAGGCACTGACCAGCTCTTCGCCTTCGTTGTCGTGAAGCGGATCGCAAAAAACGATTACCGAAATTCTCATCGCCGATCCATCAATCTCGTAGCGTGAGCGGGCGACGTCATCGAATCCGCAAACGCAAGCAAAGCTTCGCGCGGCAATTGCTCCATGAAGCCAACGCCCCCAACCGCACCAAAAAAAGCGCGCCGCCAAACGTGAGCGCAAGGCGCAAACGCGTTTTCGTCGTCGTGTGGGACAAACGATGCGAGTTCAGCTAACGCGCGCGCCATCATTGTGCTGCATTCGCGTTGCACGCGATCGTTTTGCTCACTGATCGTGTTTGATTCATGGATACGGTAGGCGTAGCGTGCGCCAGGAATTCGAACAGGCTCGGCGAACTTC
Source organism: Betaproteobacteria bacterium (assembly GCA_013298695.1). Taxonomy (GTDB): domain Bacteria; phylum Pseudomonadota; class Gammaproteobacteria; order Burkholderiales; family Casimicrobiaceae; genus Casimicrobium. The sequence continues at coordinate 105,351 of JAAFIS010000010.1, read as the reverse complement.
GAGGCTTGCAGGGCGAAGTGCCAGTCGTGGTGATAGCGCCAATCAAAAAATCCGCCAACGCGTTGCCATAGCGATCTACGAAAGAACAAGTTACCCGTGGAAATCGCTGGGTTCGCGCACAGAAACGCGAGCCCTGTCGTCGGCGCCATGTGCACAGAATTCTCAACGGCTCTAAGCGTGACGGCCCTAGTATTCTGGGCGTCAGTGGCTGATTCGCCATTAGCCAGAATATAGATTAAACCACCGTAGCCCCAATCGAACTGGCGTTCTCTGAGATGAGCCACAACGGTATCGATTCGGTCGTGCGCGAAGTAGTCATCCGAATTCAGCGGGAAGATCAATTCTCCCGTTGCCGCTTCAATTGCCTCGTTAAATGTTGTCGCCGCGCCTCGATTTTCTCGTGATCGAAACACGACTCGACACGGAAAATCCGCAATCGCGCGCTGGATGATCTCGACGCTGCCGTCTGTGGAGCCATCGTCGATGATTACCAGCTCATCCGGCAGTCGCGATTGCCGGGCAACAGACGCGATGGCCTCGGAAACGAATTTGGCGTGGTTATAGCTCGCAATCACAACGGAGACTTTAGCGTCACAATCTGAGGCCTTCGGCGGCAGCGGAACTAGCGTGCGATAGCGCGCCTGCAGTGAGATCAGCTGCGGATCATCCGCCCACGGCACCGCCGCCGCAACGGCAAGCCCAAAGTTGTGCCACGCGGCGGCATTGAGCACATGTCCACGTCGCAACAGATCGAAAAAGGCGGCCAGCGCCTCTTCGGCACAGCCCATTTGATAGAGCGCGACGGCGCGCATGTGCAGCGCGTCGAAATCATCTTTTGCTACCGCCACTGCCTCGCTGTAGCCAGCAATTGCGGTGCTTAAGTCGTGCGCACGATGTGCGGCAAGCGCTCTGTTTTTCGCGTCAGCCACGCGGCGCGCATCAATGTCGGCTGCACGTTCGGTAGCCGAAGTGGCAGGCTTCGCGGGCAACGCTCCGCAGCAGTGTTTATAACGACGACCGCTTCCACATGCGCACAGCACATTTCGCGAAAGACCGAGCGCAGAGGTTCCGCCCGCGCTAACCAGTTCCATGGATATTCTCTCCCCTCGATTCGGCACGTGCTCACTTTGCGTCGCTGCCGGTCACGCATGAGCGCTACCTAGGAAAAGACGTAACTGTCATGAAAAGTACGACTTACTCCGCTGCGCTTCCTGCCGCATAGGCTTTTACGTCGTCCGGCGTTGATTCAGTAGCGTAACAATCCTCAAACAGCTCACGGAACAGCGCTTCCGGCAGCTTGCGGCCGATGAACACCACCGTGCTTTCGCGCTTCTGATCTTCAGCCCATTCACTCGCGAAATCGAAGCCCGCCATCATGTGTACGCCTTGGAAAACGACGCGGCGAGGCTCGCCTTTGATGTTCAAAATACCTTTGTAGCGAAGCATTTGCTCGCCGTACAAATTGATGAGCGAGCTGATGTAGCGATCCACTTTACGCACGTCGAGCGCGCGTTCGGTGCGAATGTAGAAACTCGCGACTTCTTCGTGATGCTCATGTTCGTCGTTGGTTAGGAAATCGGGTTGAATTTCCAGAATCGCGTTCAGATTGAAGCCGCGAATGTCGAGCAATTCTTTAATCGGCGTTTCGCCGAAATGCACTTTGGTGATCGGCGCGCGCACATTGAATTTGCGCAAGCGCTCCATGAGTTTTTGCGATTCTTCGTCGGTTACCAAGTCAGTTTTTGAGACGAGCAAACGATCTGCGAATGCGGCTTGTTGCTGCGCTTCGGTGAATTCTTCGAGCTGCTTCAAGCCGTGTTTAGCATCAACCACGGTGATCACAGCGTCAAGCAAATAACGCTCGTTGACTTTTTCATCCGCGAAGAAGGTTTGCGCCACTGGCGCAGGATCAGCCATGCCGGTCGTTTCGATCACCACGCGTTCGAACTTGAGTTCGCCTTTGGTGCGGCGCTTGTAGAGACTGTTCAAAATGCGAATCAAATCGCCGCGCACCGTGCAGCAAATGCAACCATTGTTCATCTCAACGATTTGCTCTTTCGTATCCGCCAGAATCGCGTTATCAACGCCCTCTTCGCCGAATTCGTTTTCGATCACTGCGATTTTTTCGCCGTGATTTTCTTTGAGGATACGATTGAGCAGCGTCGTCTTTCCGGCGCCCAGAAAGCCAGTGAGGATGGTCACGGGCACGGGCGCATCGGTTGGCTCAGGGCCCCAGGATTGCGCTTCTTTTTCTGCGGCTTTTTTCGCGGCTTCGGCTTTGGTCGACATCTGCGGTATCTTTCGTGAATGACTCCGAGCAATTTTAGGTCGATAGTGAAAAACGCAACGGACGCCGCTGCTTTGAGCGCGGCGTCACGCGTGTACACCAGCGCGCAAGTACGAGCGATTGAAAACCATCATCGTGACATTGACATGATGCGCCGCGCGGGGCGGGCGGCCTTCGAATTCCTTCGCGAGCGCACCACGGCGGACGCAAAGATCGTGTTGATCGCCGGACCTGGCAACAACGGCGGCGACGCGCTCGCTTGCGCCGCAGAGCTTGCAGCGGCGGGTTATGCACCGAAAATCGCGCTACGTGGTGACCCGGCGAAGTACGGGACTGACGCCGCGGGGGTGTTTCGCCGAGCCCAGGAACTGGACATTGGCTTTTTAGAGAATCACCCAAATAAATTGGGCGATCAGCTTGATTGGATTATTGACGGTTTATTTGGAATTGGCCTTCATCGCCCAATTCAATTGGGCGATAGCGAATGGTGCCAATGGGTGGAATCGCAGCGTTTGCGCGGTGCAAACGTGCTTTCGCTCGACGTGCCGAGCGGTATTGAAGCCGACACCGGCGCGCTCGTGGGTGAGGTCGCAATCAAAGCGACGCACACGCTGACGTTTATCGCCTACAAACCCGGTTTGCTCACCGGCGCTGCGCTCGACCACGCCGGCGAATTGCACCTTGCGTCGCTCGGGCTCGACACGTCAGTCGTGCCAACTTCAATTCACTCGTTTAACGCGAACGATGCACGCGCTTTGTTGCGACCGCCGCACGCCAACGCCCACAAAGGTACAAACGGCACGCTCGCCATCATCGGCGGCGCAAGCGGCATGTTGGGCGCGGCCCTCCTAGCCAGCCGCGCAGCGATGCGAATGGGGGCAGGCAAAGTAAAAGTCGGCTGGCTCGCCCATCCGTTTCCCCAAGTCGATCCGCAGATGCCCGAAGTGATGATGCGATCCGCTGCCGAGCTTGCGAAAGACGAATGCAGCGCGCTTGTGATCGGTTGCGGCATGGGCGTTTCGGGCGAAGCCGTACGCACGCTCAGCGCGCAACTCAAACGCGATGCGCCGATGGTGATCGATGCCGACGCGCTAAACCTCATCGCTGAATCTGCTGAACTTGCGAAACTCGTTCAAAAACGAAAGGCGCCAACGATCATCACACCGCATCCCGCCGAAGCCGCACGACTCTTGGGCGCAAGCACGGCAAGCGTTCAATCGGATCGCCTACGCGCCGCACGCGATCTCGCCAAAGGCTATCGCTGCACCGCCGTGCTCAAAGGCGCAGGCACCGTGATTGACGACGGCGAATCCACGTCGATCAACGCCACTGGCAATCCACTCCTCGCTACTGCAGGCACCGGCGACGTGCTCGCCGGCATGATCGGCGCACTGCTTGCGCAAGGTTATTCGGCGATTGATGCTGCGAGGATCGGTGTGGCGTTGCACGGCGCAGCGGCGGATGCGATGGCAGCGCGAGGAGTGAGACGCGCTGTGGCGAGCGACGTGATTGATGAGTTGCCCAATTTGTAGGCGCGCGCTTGAGCGCGCTGTCGTGGCTTTTACTTTCGTAAAGGCGTAATTGTAGTAACGTTGCTACAATGCAAACTCGAACCGATCAAACGGAGGCACAATGAGCGTCACCACCCTCTCCAGCCGCGAATTCAACCAAGACGCAAGCCGTGCGAAAACGGCGTCACTTAACGGCCCCGTCATCATCACAGATCGCGGTCGGCCTGCGCATGTGCTGCTCTCCATTGATGAATACAAACGGCTCACTGGGCAGCGCGAAAACATCGCAGATTTACTCGCTGCACCAAGCGTTGCCGACATCGATTTTGTCATTCCGAAGAGCCGCGAGAAAGCCGTCGCCGCGAAATTGAAATAACGCAACGATGTATCTGCTCGATACCAACGTCGTCTCCGAATTGCGCAAAGTCAAAGCGGGCAAGGCCGACAAAAACGTCGCCAAGTGGTCGAAAACGGTGGACGCGGGTGATCTCTTCATCTCCGTCATCACATTGCAAGAAATCGAACTCGGCGTCTTGCTCATGGAGCGCAAAGACAAAAAACAAGGCGCGTTGCTGCGCAAATGGTTAGACGATCACGTCATTCCCGCGTTCGCAGGAAGAACGCTAGTTGTCGATGCGGCAATCGCGAAGAAATGCGCAGAGATCAACGCCGAATCGATTCGCCCCTACCGCGATGGTTTTATCGCCGCAACCGCACTCGTGCATCGGATGACGTTGGTGACGCGAGACGTAGGCGATTTTGAAGGAACCGGAATCTCGCTCATCAATCCGTGGCACGGAACGTAATCGTTCGATTACAATCGCGCAATGTTCACGCTTAAACGAACTGCCGAGTTTGATGCCTGGCTATCAGACGTTCAAGACGGTGTCATCAAGGCACGTCTTGCTGCGCGTTTGCGTAAGGCCGGACTTGGAAATCTGGGCGACGTTAAGGCAATCGAAGGCCATCTGTATGAGATGCGTGAACACTTTTGACCCGGTTGGCGGATGTATTACTTGAAGCGCGGCAAAGTGCTGATTGTGATGCTCGGCGGCGGATCTAAATCCACGCAAGCGGCTGACATTGCAAAAGCAGTGAAACTTGCCGCGCAGTTTGAGGAATGAAAGGAATGATGATGGCGAAGAAGTTAAAAGTTGCTGACCTTCCCGAATTCGACGCGGCAGAGTATCTCGACAGCGAAGAAGCGATTGCTGCGTATCTCACGTCGATGATCGAAGAAGGTGATCCGGCATTGCTCGCCGCCGCGCTCGGCGACATCGCCCGCGCGCGCGGCATGGGTGAAATCGCGAAAGCGTCCGGCCTTACGCGTGAAGCGCTCTACAAAGCACTCCGCCCCGATGCGCAACCGCGGTTCGACACCATCAGCCGCGTGTGCGCGGCGCTCGGCGTAAAGCTCGTCGCGCAACCCATGAATTCGTAATGCGACGTAGGGTGCGTTTTCAACGCACCCAAATGGATACCAACCAAATTGGATTGGAGAAATGCGCTTCGCGCGGTTTCATCACGGCGGTGCGTTAAAAACGCACCCTACGAGTTGGTGCACTGCGCACCTTACGCGTTGGCAGTGAAGCTCGTCGCGCAACCCGTGAATTCTTGAATTTGTAGGCTGGGTTGACAAACCCAGCGAGTTGCAAGGCGATCATGCTGGGTTTCGTGCCTCAACCCAGCCTACGAGCTACGTGAAGCGCGGTAAGGTCTTGATCGTGATGCTCGGCGGCGGATCTAAATCCACGCAAGCGGCTGACATTGCAAAAGCAGTGAAACTTGCCGCGCAGTTTGAGGAATGAAAGGAATGATGATGGCGAAGAAATTAAAAGTTGCTGACCTTCCCGAATTCGACGCGGCGGAGTATCTCGATAGCGAAGAAGCGATTGCTGCGTATCTCACGTCGATGATCGAAGAAGGTGATCCGGCATTGCTCGCCGCCGCGCTCGGCGACATCGCCCGCGCGCGCGGTATGGGCGAAATCGCGAAAGCGTCCGGCCTTACGCGTGAAGCGCTCTACAAAGCACTCCGCCCCGATGCACAACCACGCTTCGACACGATTAGTCGCGTATGCGCTGCGCTCGGCGTGAAGCTCGTCGCGCAACCCGTGAATTCTTGAATTTGTAGGCTGGGTTGAAAAACCCAGCGAGTTGCGAGGCGATCATGCTGGGTTTCGTGCCTCAACCCAGCCTACGAGCTACGAGCTACGAATTGACGCGTTACGAGCCTAACGTGTCATCGCGTGTAGACACAGGAATATGTTGTGGACTGAGTTTCTTGCGAAGCCGCGTTCACGGCGGTTGCGAAAACGACCGTTTTTCCCGAATCGTGCAACATGAAGACCTCGCCGCCGAGCAAGATATCAAGTGACGATTGCTTTGGATAGTTCGCCCCAACGCGAACGGCGCGAAAACCAAGGTGTTGGTCGCTCGCTACCACTCGATAAGTCCAATCGTCGCGACGTCGTTTATCGATCGTACCGATGACCACGCTATTGGTTGAGCGGGTCACGCGCATCGGTGCTAAATCTTTAAATAGGATCGTTCCAGATACATACTCGCACAACCAACTTGTCGTGGCTGCATAAGTTGAACCGCTAGCGCAAAACGCGGCCAACGCAACTACAGCGTAAACACTTGTTGCACTAACTATCGCGCTCAGACCGTGTTCCAAAAAAGAATTGTTCATGTGTTCATCTCAAAGGTTCACGCCACCAAAATAACCCCACCCACCGTCTTCCGCGCTTCCAAATCCCGATGCGCCTGAGCAGCATCCGCGAGCGAATAAGTCTGCCGCGCGGCAAGATCCAGTTTCCCGTCTTTCATCAAGGCGAACACGTTGTCCGCCATTTCGAGCATCGTGGCGCGGTTCGCGGTGTAGGCCATTAGCGTTTGGCGGGTGACGTAGAGCGAACCTTTTTGCGCGAGGATGCCTAAGTCAACGCCAGTGACGGGGCCGGAAGCGTTACCGAAGCTCACCAACAGGCCGAGTGGTTGCAGCGAGTCGAGCGAGCCGAGCCACGTGTCTTTGCCAACGCCGTCGTACACAACGGGCACTTTTTTGCCGCCGGTGATTTCCTTAACGCGTTCGGCGAAGTTTTCCGTTTTGTAATTGATGACGTGCGCGCAGCCTGCGTCGAGCGCGAGCTTGGCTTTGTCATCGCTGCTGACCGTGCCGATCATATTCACGCCAATCGCGCGCGCCCATTGGGCGGCGATGAGGCCGACGCCGCCTGCTGCCGCGTGAAAGAGAATCGTGTCGCCCCGCTGCAATTTCTTGGTGCGGTTGAACAAATATTCAACCGTCATCGCGCGCAGGAATCCCGCTGCGATGTGTTGCTCGCTCACATGCTGTGGCAATTTCACGAGGAATTTCGCGGCGATATTGCGCTCACTCGAATAGCTGCCGAGCGGGCCGTCGCAATAGACGACGCGATCACCCGGCGCAACTTCAGTGACACCCTCGCCTACGGCTTCAACGATGCCCGCGCCTTCTTTGCCGATACCCGATGGCATCGGCATCGGGTAGAGCCCGGTGCGGTGATAGGTGTCTATGAAGTTCACGCCGATGGCGCTGTGGCGCACACGCGCTTCGCCTGCGGCGGGGGACGGGAGATCGATCGATTCGTATTTGAGGGCGTCCGGCGTGCCGGTTTGGTGGAAGCGGATGATGTTTGCCATTCTGTTTTCCTAAAAGAGTTCATGGTTCGACCCTTCGTCAGGCTCAGAGTCACCACAAGCGGAATCAAGTTGCTTGATTATGTATTGTCATCCCCGCGAAGGCGGGGACCCAGTCCGAGAAAACGTTGCAATGGGGTCCTTCGCGCATGGCGAACATGGTGAATGCGCTTTCGTCAAATTAGGCGGCATTCGAACCGTCTCGGTCTGGGTCCCCGCCTCCGCGGGGATGACAGCAAACGTCACACGGTAGCGAAACTCTTATACGCCGCAATTCCAATCGCGGTGAGCGCGAGCGATGTGACTAAGTGCAACACGGCAAGCGCGATGCCCCTCGTCCACTCTTGTGCGACGAGCAAGTTCGTGACTTCCGCGCTAAACGTGGAAAAGGTAGTGAGTGCGCCCAAGAATCCGGTGATGAAAAACATGCGCCATAGTGGCGAAAGATCAGGTTTGGCGGCGACGTGCGCGAGCGCAAGACCTACGAGCAATCCACCGATGGCGTTCGCCGCGAACGTGCCCCACGGAAGCCAGGATTTACCGTTGAGTAACAGCGAGAGGCCGTAGCGTGACCATGCGCCGAGGATGGCACCGAGGGCGATGGCGGTTAGCGTTGAAAGCACGATCTTTGCGTCATCCCGGCGAAGGCCGGGACACATCTATGCAAAGTCGCGCGGCACATTTAGGGAGACGCGAGTGAAACATGGGTCCCGGCCTTCGCCGGGATGACGCAAGGTTAGGAGAGAGCTCACTTTGCGAGCGCCGCTTTCCACACCGCGTCGACCACCTCACGCTGCGCACCGCGTTCGCGATAGAGGCGAACCTCCATTGTGCCTGTCCAATGCGCATCGCCGCATCGCGCGACGCGTTTAGCTTTCACTTCGCGCGCAACAGCGCTTTCGGGCAACCACGCAAGGCCGTGGCCCTCGAGCGCCATCACTTTGAGCGCTTCAGACATGTCGTTTTCGTACACACAATCGAGGTGCGCGCGCACCGGCGCTTGCTGCAGGATGAGTTCAACCATGCGGCCGAGGTACGCGGCGGGCGTGTACGAGAGGTATGGAATTTTTCGTTGCTCGCTGCCGGGCAACGTGAACAGTGCGCGACCTTCGCTATCGGTTTTTGAAAATGGTGCGATGGTTTCTGTTCCAAGCACGATCATTTCGTAGCGTGTGGCGTCAAGCTGAACGGGCTGATTCGGATGGTGGTAGCAGAGCAACAAATCGCAGTTGCCCTCAACCAAACTCATTACCGCGTCGTGCACGTTGACCGCGTTCAATTTCGCTTTCACGCGACCGAGTTTTTTCGACAGTGCGTTCATCCACATCGGGAAAAACGTGAGCGATAACGTATGCGGTGCGGCGAACAAAATGGTATCGGTCGGCGCACTTTGCAGGCCGCGAGCAATCGCGCGAGCGTCCATCGATTGCCGCACGATTTCGGCGGCGCGTTCACGAAATTGCTCGCCAGCTTTGGTGAGTTTCGTCGGGTAACTCGTTCGATCAATCAGCTCCGCGCCGAGCCATTGCTCAAGCGCGCGAATCCGACGAGAAAACGCCGGTTGCGTGACGTAGCGAAGTTCTGCGGCCCTCGAAAAACTACCGGTCTCAGCCAGTTGCAGGAAGTCTTCTACCCATTTCAGTTCCATGTTTCGATTGTAATGCGGTTATGCATGAAATGAATAACCGGGTAAACACTTCACAGCAGCAAAAGACGCTAAATCTCAATTTTATTAGGCGTAACGGGTGTAAATATGCTTAGTTGATAATATTTATATTTATGAGTATCGCCCAATTAAATTGGCTTTACGCGCAACGAGTTGACTAGAGCAGATCTCTAAGTTTGTACCAGCTCATCGCCGCGACCAATGCAGGCGTTCGAAGCAAACGACCTCCTGGGAAATCGCGGTGTTTGAGCGCTGCAAACACATCGAAGCGCGCTGACGTGCCCGCCATCGCTTCGGCGGCGATGCGTCCCGCAATTCCGGTGAGCGCGAGACCGTGCCCCGAAAATCCCTGCAAGTAATACACGTCGCTCCCAATCTCCGGTACGCGGCCAAAGTCCGGCGCGCGGTTCATCGTTATGTCAACAAATCCGCCCCACGCGTGCGTCACTTTTACGTCGTTCAACTGCGGAAACACGTTGAGCATGCGCTGTCGCATTGACTGCGCAAGGTTCATCGGCGTAGCTGTGGTGTAGCTCACGCGACCACCGAAAATCACGCGATCATCAGCGCTCAATCGGAAGTAATCAAGAACGAAATTAGTGTCACAGATTGCGGCGCGTGACGGGATTAGCGCTTGCGCGCGATTGTGCTCGAGGGGTTCGCTGGCAACAATGTAGGTGCCAACGGGCATGATGCGCTTGCGTAGGCGCGGCGCGAGTTGATCCAAATACACATTGCCCGCGAGCAATACCTGTTTGCAACGCACCGCGCCGTCTCGCGAATGAACGATGTAGCCCATTGCGGATTTAGTAACAGTGGTGGCATGTGTGTTTTCGAAGAGGCTCGCACCCAGTTGCGTCGCGGCTCGTGCGAGCCCGAGCGTGTATTTCAGCGGATGCAGATGACCTGATTTTTGATCGTATGCAAGCGCCGCGAAGCGGTCGCTCGCAATCCAGTGCCTCACCTCATTTGTGTCAATATAGGTTTGCTCATACCCATATCTAGCGTGCATTGAATCTACGTTTTCACGAAGCGCTTGTGCTTTGCGCGCTGAGATCGCCGCACTCATAAACCCCGCTTGCCAATCGCAATTGATCTTGAAGTCGCGACGACGCTCGTGGACGAGCTCAATCGCTTCGAGCGACATGTCCCACACCACTTTTGCTGCGGTTGCGCCAAGCTGTTTTTCGATCAGACTCATGTCGCAAGCAAGGCCCGCGATCACTTGACCCCCGTTGCGGCCGGATGCGCCCCAACCAATGCGCTGTGCTTCCAACACAGCAACTCGCAGCCCACGCTTTTGCAAATCGATTGCGGCAGATAAACCCGCAAAGCCGCCGCCAACAATGGCAACATCGGCCTCAACGTCTCCAATCAACGCGCCCTTGGAGAGCGGTCGGACGACCGATGCTTCGTAATATGAATGTGCGGTAAGCGCGGCGTCTGTAGCACGTTTCATAGAGCGGTTCGTTGGTCAAACATCGAGCGGAAAACCTTGCACAAAAATTAAGCGACTGATTTAGCCGCGTGCCGGTGTGCAAGTAAGCGATGGCTCAAGTACGTCCAAGCAAACACCGCCGCGGCGTTGCTCGTTAATTCGGCATGATCGTACGGCGGGGACACTTCGCACAGATCCATTCCAGCCCAGTTCAACTCGCTCCAAGACTCAAGCAAGGTAAGCACCTGGTTGGTCGTCAAGCCGCCGGGCTCAGGCGTGCCGGTACCGGGCGCAAACGCCGGGTCGAGGCAATCGATATCAAGCGACAAATACACCGGAGCGTTGCCGACTCGGGCTTTCACGTGATCGATCACCTCTTTCATTGATTGTTCATTTTCGAGGCCACGCAACTCGCGTGCGGTGAACACTCGACCGCCCTTAACGTTGACATATTCGCGAGCTTCTTTATGGCTCGCAGAACGAATTCCAATCTGGGTCGTGAGCTTCGGATCAACGAGCCCCTCTTCGATGGCTTCGTACGTCCACGTTCCATGTCCCGATGGCTCGCCAAAGTGATCGGTCCAGGTGTCGCAGTGTGCGTCGAAATGAACCAGCGCGAGTGGCTTGCCAAAGTGATTGCGATAGGCGCGTAGTAGCGGCAACGTGATCGAATGATCGCCTCCGAACCAAATCATGTGGTGCTTGCCGATCAAGTAATCTGCGTGTGGCATCAGCGCCTCGCGCATCGAGGCGAGCGAGGTATTCGGAAGCGGCAAATCACCGTAGTCAACCAGCTGACCAGCCTGCGGTGCGATGTCAAACAGAGGATGCGTGGCATCACACAACATGTGGCTTGCGCGACGGATTTGGTACGGCCCAAACCGCGCACCAGGGCGATTGGTGACACTCCCGTCCCACGCGACTCCAGCGATGGCAAACGGTGCGGCGGTTGCAGCTGACGACGGCGCGGGCGAATTGAGAAAACCGCCGAACGCGGTGTTGGTGTTTACAGCGAATGTGTTGTGCGACATAGCCTACAAGCGTAACCGACACCGCACGCCAGTAAAAGCCGCAAACGCAATTCCATAGAATTTGCGCATGCGAATTCTCATTCTTCAAAACGACATCGATGACGATGCGGCCTTCCTTGCGACTTTTTTGAGAGTTCGTAGCGTTGCTTTCGACGTGATTCTGGTAGGCGACGCAGCCACGTTGCCAGCCACGCTCCAATCGTATACGGGCATCGCCATCATGGGCGGACCGAACAGCGTGAACGATGCCGATCCGGCGCTACGGCAAGTCGAAGACCTGATCCGCGTGGCGGCGAATGCTGCAAAGCCGGTGCTGGGACATTGTTTGGGCGGACAGTTAATTGCGACAGCACTGGGTGGTCGGGTCTGCGAGAATCCCGAACCCGAGGTGGGTTGGACGAACGTTGCATTCAACGACAGCGACTTGGCACGCGCATGGTTTGGCGAATTTGCTGGCACTACGCGAAGATTGTTTCAATGGCACTACGAAACATTCTCACTCCCCGAAGGGGTGACGCCGCTTGCGACGAGTGTTGCGTGCGCTAATCAGGCGTTTGCCTACAAAAACTGTCTAGCGATGCAGTTTCATATTGAAGTTGACGCCACAAAACTCGGCAGGTGGTCGACCACAAGCGACGAAGAATTGGAACCATTGTCGCGGATACCAACCGTACAAACAGGGCGACAATTCGCTGACGACATGCCTATCGCATTGATTGACAGCAACGCGCTCGCGACGCGGATTTACACACGCTTCTTACAGCTCGCGCGTCGGAACGAGTGAGGCTCTGAGGCAAACGAGGCGAGATCCGCTAGGCGCGCCGAAGTATCTGCGCAACATCTGCGCGGTCATGCACGTCGAGCTTCGTGAACACCTGTTTCACGTGATACCCGGCCGTATTGACTGAGACATCCAACTTGTGCGCGATCTCAGCATTGGTGCTGCCAAGCGCGATCATCAGCGCCACTTCCCGCTGCTGCGGCGACAAATCAAGCCGCGACGCGCCTTCTGTCAAGCGAATAGGATCACTCGCAAGGCGCGAAACAATCAATGCGCGCGCGGTATCACCACTCGCGGTATTCAACTTGTGCTGGCGAAACGCGAACCGCCCCCATGGCGAATCAATCATGTGCAGCGCGTTAGGCGCGTTATGAGTGGTTTCGAGAATGCCGCGTAAAAATGAAAGCAACGCCTTCGGCTCATCTCGTGCCTGACCGGGCGAGATTCGATCACCGCGCGCGAGCCGCACCAGTCGCGACCACTCACCATCGGAATACAAAATCGACCCCGATGCGTCAAGCACGGCCATCGCCTCTTCCGCTGTTTGCTCCGAAGGCACCGATTGCGGCGCAAAATTCGAATCGGCCAGCGCAGTTGACAAATAGTGAAGCACATCGCGCAACGCCTGCGCATCGTCTTTCGTAAACGCAGGCGCATCCGCACCGCGATACAAACTCAATTGCCCGATCGGCTCACGCTTGGCACCCGGCGACCGAATAATCGCGTACAACACGTGCTCTACATCGAGGAACGAGAGCACTTCCTTGTAGTAATCCGATTGCTTCTCCGAGGCAGTCACCGTGCGCATCGACACCGGATCTGACGACGCAACTCGCTCCAGATAGGACTTGGAAAACGCATGCGAATCCGCTCGATAATGCCGCTCGTAATACCGCGCCATCGCCTCCGGCGGCAACATGCGCTCCGCATACATGTTGGTCATGTGGCCGCTCGCGTCGCAGTAGAAGAAGGCGGCGTGCGAAGATGACGCTAGAGAGCGTAGCGCGGGTAAAAGCGAAGGCAATAGTATGGGGGCGGGCAGACCCAGGTTGCAGAGTTGGCGCAACGTTATCCGGGAAGAGCCGACAGAATTGTGTGACATCTAATTTATCGAAAAACGCCTACTTGACGCGTCCGCTACCCACCAATTTTCCGGGCGGTCTAGCCACCCAACTCGGGGGCTTATGGGCTTCGATCTGCGCCGCAATACGAGCCGCCTCAGCGCGTGCAGTGCCGCTTTTCCATTTATTTATCAATCGACGAGCGACACGCGGAGCAGCAATACTGCTGCCTCGCAATCTTGCGACCGCGCCCGAATGCACACCAGACACTTGCAAACCCGTCGCCCATACGCTCTCGTCGCCAGGTGCTGCGACATCGGGGCGCGTTCCGTGAATGCCACCCCGCGCAAGCCCCGAGCTCGTATCCCTTGCCGGTTTTCCTTGCAGCTCGTCGATCGCCGATACAACCACAGTGCGCTTTCCGGTCGCATACGAGTTTAGCGTCGTGTCACGTTCAATGTATGACGCACCTGGGACGGGATCAGCGTAATGAAGCCCAGCATCTAAATAGAACGCGTCAACAAAGTATGATTGGCGGCCGCGAGGGCGGTTAACGTCATACATTGAGTTGACTCGTTCAATCCACGCATGAATGTCCCCATTGCCCGTTTTCATCTGGATGGTGATCGAGTACAAACCGTGTTGCGCCGAACCGCTGACTGTTGGTGCAATCGCGATCAATGCCATTTGCCCTAAACCACTTGCGCTAATCTGCGGACGATAAATGCCTATCGCGATCTCGTTACCCGTGTTCGGGCTCGTCACCGCCTGCCCCGCCCCGCAAGCCGATCTCCTACCGCTAGGCTCGGTCACGGCGAGTTCGAAAACTACGTCAGCCGGTGCCCAAAGCTCAATATACGACGGCGTCACGTCATCCGGCAGCACGCGGACATCCAAACGCCGCGTTTTGTTTGGGGCGAGGCTAAATTTTGCGTGCGTGCGTGATTCGCGCGAGTTGCCGCCAGCAATGACGACCGCGAGACGCTCGTCACTGTTCACAGCCGTTTGTTCGATTAGGTCGTCTATCGCCGCTTCGATGATGGAGCTGCCGTCATGCGGTCCGGCGTGGGTGCCCAAGCTTACGGCCACGATGAGGCGCTCAGTTTTTCCGATGTTGCTCAACATCCAGCGAAGCCCGTCCAACACATGCGCAGCCAGCGACGCCCGCGCCGAGTTTCCGACGGTTCGACGTGGCAGTTGCACGGCTAGCACGGGCGTAACCGAGGCTTTGTCGGTATGCGAAGTTTGAGTGACGTAGTCGTGCGTACCGACCATTTCACCGAGCACGGCTGCACCATGCGAAGCCGCAGTCTCAACACCGTCCCACTGCTTAGCCCGATACAACCTCGCTTCGTCTGTAACATCACCGATTCCGGTGAGCAATTTTGACATCGTAAAATTCTGGAGCGTTGGTTGCCCTTTAAAACGCTCATTCCATTCACGACCGTACCCGCCGAGTGGCGACGTTACGCCACCCGACTTAAGCTGCGATTGATCCCACAGAGCGACCATTCGATTCATTGTGGCGACGCTACCGGTACTTAGTTGCGAGCGGTAATCTCCGCGCGCGAAGGGAATACCTACGTCGATGACGCCTGCGTAAGTGCGATTTTGGCTGCCCATAAACTCAAAAAAAGTGTCACCCGGATTGATAGAGGTCGTCGATACGTCAGCAGCTAACTCAAAGCGCGCAACGTTCATCCAGAAACCATCAACGTCTCCTTTGGCCAAGCGCTCTACCTCGGTACGACGAACTTGCGCGGTGCAAAACCGAGTTCGCTTGGCCCACGCCGCAGTGACGTTGTAGAGCTTAGGCACTCGCACCCATCGAAGCGCCTGACCTCCTTTCGGATTTGCCCATTCGTAAAAGTCATTTGCACTCACTTCACATTCGATTATGATCGTTACGAATAAGTCGTCTCCGATTGGATCAGCGACGCTATGTCGAAACCCGGTGTCGCACGCCCATAGTAAGTAGGGATCAGTCGCGCGTTCGTTCGGTGGCGACCCGCCACCGCCGTCGGCACCAGCACCCGTGTCATCTCCCATCACGCCCACTCTTTCTTGGCTTCAGCCCAAAGCCACTTGACCGGCGGGATCGGTGTGTGTGGAGGTTGCGGCGGCAATGATGACAAAGCCAACACCAATGAGCCTTCATGGTCGTTTGATTGAATGAAGTCTTTGTCCAGCATCGTTTGGCCGTCAAAGACTCGGTCATTTTTCCACTTTGGAATAGCACCCGCCTGTGTGAGGAGAAACTCAGCGACGGTAGTACCGAGCATCTTGCCTGCAATGCTGTCCATAGGAAAGTGAACTCCAGCAATCGTGCGATTGATGGCAATTCGCGAAGCCTGCGTATAGAGTCGTTTGTGCAGATCAGTATCGAGTACACCTGCGAGCGCAACTAGGACGTTGGCCGCTGCGTAGGCCTCTGTCGCGTGGCCACTCGGCAGTGATCCATGTTCAGGCACCGCAATGATGGGTTGTATATCTGATGAAAACGCGGAAGGTCGCGGCACTGCTAATGCTTGCTTGATACGAAACGAGGTTATCGCAGCAACACCTAAGGCGAGATTCATTAACTCCATGGTCCACTTGTGGCGCTGGGGCTGCAAATTGAGCATCGCGCTCCAGTACGCAACCTGTGGCGCCATCTCGGCCATGATTTCGGTCATTCGATCACTTCTGAGCGCGGCCCAGCTTTGAACTAGATTGCACTGGCTCTCATAAATGTTGCGCGCGGCCCCTGGAGGTTGCGGTCGTGACATAGAAATCAACCGAACAGCGGCGCCTCCGCCCTCACGGAATTGCACAGTAGCAGCGTTGCCCACCCCAGCAAATTCGAGTTTTCCCAGAATATCAAACAACATTGAATAAAAGCGAACGTTTGGTTCCCATCGCGCGCAATTTTCAGGTGCGTCAAACACCGGTAACGCTGGAGGTGGATTACGTAGGCTTGGCAATCCATCAGCCGATCCAATCGCGGCTCGTGAACGTATCAACGCGTCTGCCAGCATTGGATTGCCAGGCGCGGCACCGGAGAGCCCGCCCAGCGAGCCACCGCTCCATCCAGACCACCCACTCCATCCTGACCAGCCGCTCCACCCAGACCAGCCCGACCAACCGCTCCAACCTGACCAACCAGAATTCCCGCTCATAATTTACCTCTTTGTCTCATGATTTAGGTAGACCTGCACTCAGTAACGCCTCAGCAAAAAGTCGCCCGGTTTCAGACCGTCCACTCGGATGTTTTCTCGTAAACTGTTCGACTGTAAAAGCGGGGTCAATCGCCAACAACTTTTGCCCCGCCGCGAAGGCAAGATCGTGTTGCGCCTGAAGAATTAGCGCGATCACTAGTACGCGATGCGTTGACATGTGCCTCACGTTAAGTTGGAGCGACTCAGAGGCGAACCGCACAGCTTGTGCATATTGTCCGTTCGTCAAATAGGCCGACGCTGCTAGCGAGGTAAAGTAGTACCTGAGTGGGTCGCAGGGCGATAGCGCAAGCGCCCGTTCAGCCGAAAACACTGCGTCAGCCCCGTTACCGGTGAACGAATGCAGCGTCGATTTGAAAATCCACGCGAGTGACTCGTTTTCATCTACCTCAAGCGCCTCAGCGTAAAAGCGAGCGGCCGATTCGTAGTCTCTTTCGATATGACTAGCAACGATGCCTCGGACGGCAAGGGCGAGGGATGATACGCTGCCCGTGCGGAGCGATCTTTCAGCAGCCTGCCGCGCTAGTCCGCCATCGACCGACACGTCGCCCGCCCATCCGTGCATCGTTTTGAGCATGTGCTGTTTTGCGGTCCACGCGTGCGGGAGCGGATGCCGCGCGTGGCGCTCGACAAGCACGCCGAGCAATCGCTCAGATTTGGCATAGCTGTCACGTGCTGCTCTGTGCATCAAGTTGACCGCAGATAGCATTGCGCAATGACTTTGGAGCGTAGGAAGCGGATGGGTGTCCGAGCGCTCGACTTCGTGCGACGCAATGTCGGCTCCGACGGAAGTACAGATGGCGGCCGTGACCTCACTGCATCCAGCAAGCAAGGAGGCAAGATCATCACTTTGCTGTCCAGACCCTACAACGTGATTAGATTTGGCATTGGAGAGCTGGAAGCGCACCACGATGCGCCCTTTGAGATACACCACGGAACCCGAAACAAAGTAATCCGCGCCGGTAAGTTCGAGTACGTTTTTGTTATGGGCTTCCCGTCCGTTAAACACCTGCGTCGTGAGGCGCGAAAGAACATTGACGCCGCGCAGTTTTGCGAGACCGGAGACGACATCGTCAGTTAACACCATACTCACTTTAGCGCACTCTGAGTCATCGCCCACCGCCACAAACGGCAGCACGAGCACGCTCGGTTTGAGCCTAACGTCCGGGCACGTGCTGTCCAAGGATTTAGGTGTGAGCGTGCCTACAAGCGGAAACAGGCGAAAAAGTCGAACAGGTTCTTCGATGTTCTTCAAAAAGCAATCGCCAGCATCCTCAATCCGACCGTCTAAATTTGGCGTTAGATCGCTGAGTGTTTGTGCTGAAAGTGCTGTCCCCCCTGCGTCGGCGAACGAAGCTATCCGCGCAGTTAAATTAATTCCAGCGCCATAAAATGCCTCGTTGTCAGCTAGCACCGAATCGGTATGGAGACCAATTCGGAACAAAATTGCCGACAGTCGCCGCGACTCGTCGAGGGAAGATGTAGCGAAAAAATGAATCGCAATTGCGCAAGCCGCCGCGTCTCTAGCATTTGAGAACTTCGCAAGAATTCCGTCTCCTCTGCGCTCCAGCAAGCAGCCGCGGTGTTGAACCAAGGCGTGATCTACGATCCATTTGAGGCTGTGCCTTACACGCAATACGTTAGGGAATTCGTTTTCCTCAATTAGTCGAACAGATTCCACCACATCCGCAAACATGATGGTCGTTGTTTCTGTATGGAAATCACTTTCTTCGAACGTACCGTCTTCCACACATTTCCCCTCAACAGCATTTGCCATTGAGGATAGCGTGGTGCGACGAGCTAGGAAAGAGCGAGTGCAGTTCGCGACCAAGCCTCGTGTTGTTGCTGCAACACATGGCGATCGTTTTGGATATTGCAGTTGCGACGCGCGTAGCCGTGCGATGCGATTGGCGCCGATTTGCTGGTGATGAGTGATGCCCCGATCCATAACGGCACGTTAGTGGGCCGATGCAAAAGCCGCCCCACCTGAGCGCGTAGGATGCGGGCGTCTCATTTCCGCTGGCGTGTAGCAGCCAATCGTTGTAACGCTATATTTAAATGGGTCTAATGGATAAATATGTCTATTATCGGTACGTTGTAGGATCGTCCCCTACCCCTTATTTTTAAAGTAAATATCGAAAGAGACGTTTGTTTTGCAAACTCCGCTATCGGGCGACGTCGCGACCAGCATCTACAGATCGCTATCCAGCTGCTTCGCGTTCGGAAACCGCGCTAATTTTTGCGTCCGAGGCAACGCACGGTGGGTAGGCTGCCTCCATCAGGTGTAACCTTTGCGGGCGCTCGACGAAATCACAGGCGACAAACGAAAACACGGGGACTGAACTTATGAAATCCAAACTCGCAATCATCGCTTTGATTGTTGCCGCGATCATCGCGTTTTTCGCCTTCGATCTTGGGCGGTTCCTCACGCTTGATTACTTTAAAGCGCAGCAAGCAACCCTTTCGGCTTACGTCTCCGCGAATCCATTGCAGAGTGCGCTGACTTTCTTTGCGGTCTACGTTGCCGTTGCTGCGCTTTCTCTGCCAGGTGCAGCGATTTTGACGCTCGTCGCTGGTGCGATTTTTGGTTTCTCGACTGGGCTGGTCATCGTATCGTTTGCCTCTACGATGGGCGCAACGCTTGCGTTTCTTTCGTCTCGGTTTTTGCTGCGCGACTGGGTGCAGTCCAAGTTTGGTGAGCGCTTGAAACCGATTAACGAGGGTGTTGCAAAAGACGGGCCGTTTTATTTGTTTGCGCTGCGGCTGGTGCCATTGTTTCCGTTTTTCGTTGTGAATCTTTTGATGGGGCTCACGCCGATCAAAACCTGGCCGTTTTATTGGGTGAGCCAAATTGGTATGTTGGCCGGCACGGCGGTGTTTGTAAACGCCGGCACGCAGCTCGCGCAAATCACATCGCTCAAAGGCATTTTGTCGCCAGCGATTATTGGTTCGTTTGCGCTACTCGGCATTTTCCCAATCATCGCGAAGAAAGTGCTTGATTGGCTTAAAGGCCGCAAGGTGTACGCGAAGTGGGCGCATTTAAAGCCGAAATCGTTTGATACGAACATCGTAGTAATTGGTGCGGGCTCTGCAGGTCTCGTAACGTCGTACATCGCTGCCGCCGTAAAAGCGAAAGTAACGTTGATCGAAAAGCATCAGATGGGCGGCGATTGCTTGAACACCGGTTGTGTGCCGTCGAAGGCGCTGATAAAAACCTCGCGATTGCTATCGCAAATGAAACGCGCGAATGAGTTTGGGCTGACATCGGCGAGCGCCGAATGGAATTTCGCTGATGTGATGGAGCGTGTTCAGCGCGTGATCCGCGAAATTGAACCGCATGATTCGGTTGAGCGATACACAAGCTTGGGCGTCGATGTCGTACAGGGTACGGCACAGATCACGTCGCCTTGGCATGTTGACGTGACGTTGAATGACGGCACTAAGCGAACGATCACCGCAAAAAACATCGTTGTTGCCACCGGTGCGTCGCCGTTCGTGCCGCCGATTCCTGGGCTTAAAGAGCACGGTTATCTGACGAGCGACAACGTGTGGAATTTGCGCGAACAGCCGAAGCGCTTGGTCGTGCTGGGCGGGGGACCGATCGGCTCCGAGCTGACGCAATGCTTCGCACGCCTTGGCTCGAAGGTGTCACAAATTGAAATGATGCCGCGAATTCTTATTCGTGAAGATCCAGAAATCTCGACCATGGTCACCAAGCGCTTTGAAGAAGAAGGCGTTGCAGTGATGACTAATCACAAAGCAAAGCAAGTCGTTGTTGAAAACGGTGAAAAGGTATTGATTTGTGAACACAACGGACAGGATGTTCGAGTGCCGTTTGACCAAATCTTGGTCGCCGTTGGTCGCGCTGCTCGGGTCACAGGATTTGGCCTAGAGGATTTAGGCATCACGCTTCGTCCGAACAAAACCATCGAATCGAACGAATACCTGCAAACGATTTTTCCGAACATTTATGTTGCGGGTGATGTCGCGGGTCCGTACCAGTTCACGCATACCGCCGCGCATCAGGCCTGGTTTGCTGCGGTTAACGCGCTCTTCGGTCGATTCAAGAAATTCAAGGCGGATTACCGCGTGATTCCGTGGGCGACATTTACAGACCCGGAAGTCGCGCGCGTAGGCTTGTCCGAAACCGAGGCAAAAGAGAAAAAGATTCCGCACGAAGTCACCGTGTACGGCCTCGACGATTTGGATCGTGCGATTGCGGACAATGAAGCGCATGGGTTCGTGAAAGTGATCACGCCGCCGGGCAAAGACACGATTCTCGGTGCAACAATTGTTGGCGATCATGCAGGCGACATCCTCGTGGAGTTTGTCACTGCGATGAAATACAACTTAGGACTCAACAAAATACTCGGCACGATCCACACCTATCCAACGCTCGGTGAAGCCAACAAATTTGCAGCAGGCGTGTGGAAGAAAAATCATCAGCCCACCAAGTTGCTCGAGTATGTGAAGAAGTTTCACGCTTGGGAGAGATCGTAAGGTGCTTCGTAACGAAATACGAATCGACTTGAGACCGAACCCATCCCTACCCTAGCCCGCCCCTTGAAGGGGTGGCGATGACACGACAACCGAATCCAATCGCCTGCGTTAAACGTAGACTAAGCAACGGAACCATTATGAAAACGATTAAACACCTCCTCGCCCTGTTCTTCGCGCTCGTTGCAGCAACAGCGTTCGCGCAGTTCGACCACTCGCATAAAACCTGGGACGACTTGCTCAAAAAACACGTTACCTACGTCTCTAACGGCAACGCATCGCAAGTGTCGTACAAGGGATTTGCCACAGATCGCGCTCAGCTTAAAACGTATCTTGATTCGATCTCAGCGGTGCCCGAAGCAACCTACAAATCTTGGAACAAGAGTCAACAGCTCGCGTTTTTGATGAACGCTTACAACGCGTATACCGTTGAGTTGATTCTTACGAAATATCCGAATTTGAAATCCATACGCGACCTCGGATCGACGTTTTCGAAGCCGTGGTCGATCAAATTCATCAAACTCTTTGGCAAGGACGTGACTCTAGACAACATTGAACACGACATGATTCGCGCAGACGGCGTTTTTAACGATCCACGTATTCACGTCGGCGTCGTCTGTGCGTCGATTGGGTGCCCGATGCTACGTAATGAGGCGTTTATCGCTGAGAAAGTTGATGCTCAACTTGACGACGGAATGAAGCGTTTTCTCTCCGACAAATCGCGCAATCGCTACAGCGCTGACGCGAAAAAACTCGAAGTTAGTAAGATATTCGACTGGTACAAGAAAGACTTTTTGAAAGGCCACAAGGGCTTCGCCTCACTCGAAGCAACTCTTGGCAAATACGCTGATCAACTCACGGATGATGTCGCGGCGCGTGCTGAAATCAAGGCTGGAAAAGTCGCCATTACGTATCTTGATTACGATTGGAATTTGAACGACAAGAAATAGTCATTCAACAAAGTGCAAAGCCGTCGCCGATTTGCGACGGCTTTTTTGTTTTGGTGGATGACACCGCAAAAGCTTGCCCTCGTGAGATGATTCATTGATGGTTCGATCAGTCAGCAAAACTATCTTCGCGCTCTGTGCTTTCTTTGCGCTTCATGCGCACAGCGCTGAAGGCGGCCCAAACTTTCCACCAGCAGCCGGCGGTGCTAACGCGGCAACGCCGATGGCGACGCAGGCTCCGAAGACCACGAGCCTCAGTATTCCGCCTTTCTCTGCGCTGAAGCTCGGAAGCGATTTGACGGGTTGGACGTTTCAACCCTTGCGCGGCGTAAAGAAGACAACGCTCTATACGGTGGTGAACGACGCTGAAACCAATCAACACGTCATTGAGGCAAAGGCAGTCGCAGGCGCTGCCGCACTCGGTGTGCGGCTCGACGTTGATCCAAAACAAATGCCGTCATTGCGCTTCAAATGGAAAGTCGGAAACTTGATCGAATCAAGCGATCCGCGAACCAAAGAAGGCGATGACTACGCCGCTCGCGTCTACGTCACATTTGCAACGGATCCGGGACGCGCGACTTTCCGCGAGCGCACCGAGAACGCATTTTTCCGCACGCTCTATGGGGAAACGCCGCCACGCGCGGCACTCGCTTATGTGTTCACACACAAAGCGAAGTTAAACGAAGTGATCGTGAGCCCGTTCACCTCGCGTGTTAAAAAAATTGTGGTCGACGCTGACCCTGCGTCGGTTGGGAAATGGAAGTCGTTTGAACGCGACGTGTACGCCGATTACAAGCGCGCGTTTGGCGAGGAGCCGACGCGCATCTCCGGCATCGCGATCATGGTTGATACCGACAATACGCACGAGACTGCGAGCGCGCGGTTTGGAGACATTTTTCTCTCTGAAAAGTAATCAACTTAACGATTGATCGCCTCATATAGCTGGGCGATATAGCGTTTTATTGTTTAAGTTGATATAATCAATAAAATCGCTTTACGCCCAATCATATTGCGTATTTATAGCAATGGCTGTAATCGATCCTGACGCTTTCATTCACGCCGAAGTCAGATCGCTCCACACGTAGACTGACTCGATAGCCACTTCTTGCATGAGCGTGATCTCCACATCTCTTGAATGGCGTGCACCAAGCCTCTCGTAAAAAGCAATTGCGTTGTTATTCTGTCGCAACACTTCAACGCGTGCGCTCGAGAAACCTCGATTTCGCAAATCAGCAAATACGCGTTGCACGAGCCCGCGTCCCGCACCTTTTCGTTGTGCAGACTGTAAGCTGTAAATGCCAAACAGTTGACCGTCACAGCCCTCTTCTCGCGTTCGCGCAGAGCCACCATCGGCAAATGCAACGAGTTCCGAATCAACAAACGCGAGCCACACGGAATCAGCGCGTTCCGCAAGCACTTTTTCCCATTGCGGTATGCGGCGTGCAACGCTCGCAATCTCATCGATCAAAGCTTGCGGCAGCATGCCGGGATAGGTCGTGCGCCAGCTCGCGCAATGCACTTGCGCAATGGCCGCCGCGTCGCTCAACGCGGCGCGACGATACGTAATCTCGTTCTTCAAACGTTACTTCGCTTCAGCCGTTGTGCTCACCTGCGCAGGCTGCATGCGCGCCGCGTCGCGATTGAGCCCCGACAGAATGGCTTTGAACGAAGCGGTGACGATATTCGAATCCATGCCCACGCCATGCAGCGTTGGGCCGTCGCCAACACGCATTTCGATGTAAGTGATGGCAGTGGCGTTTGCGCCTTGACCGATCGAATGCTCGTGGTAATCCATCACTTTCACGGGTGCGTGAATTTCGTCGGCGATTGCTGAAACGAATGCATCGATCGGTCCGTTGCCCATGCCCTTCGCGCTATGTTTTGCGCCATAGATGCTCACATCGGTTTGCACTTCGACCGCTTCCGGCCGCGATGAATCCTCCGCAAGTTTGTGGCCGATGTACTTGTATGGCATGCCGCGCGAAAGGTATTCGTTATCAAACACATTCCAAATATCATCCGCTGACATTTCTTTGCCGGTCGTGTCCATCACTTGCTGCACGACTTGTGAAAATTCGATTTGCATTCTGCGTGGTAGATCGACGCCGTATTCGCTTTGCAGAAGATAGCTGATGCCGCCCTTGCCCGATTGCGAATTCACGCGAATGATCGCCTCATAACTGCGACCGACGTCCATCGGATCGATCGGCAAATACGGCATATCCCAAATCGTATTGGGGTTCTTCGCGACTTTCGCATCGCGATCTGCAAATGCTTTCTTGATTGCGTCTTGATGCGAGCCCGAAAAACTTGTGTAAACGAGGTCACCTGCATAGGGATGACGCGGATGCACTGGAATTTGGTTACAGTATTCAACTGTTTTCTTGATCTCATCGATGTCACTGAAATCAAGATTCGGATGCAAACCTTGCGAATACATATTAAGCGCGAGGTTTACGATATCCACGTTTCCAGTGCGCTCGCCATTGCCAAAAATACAACCTTCAACGCGATCAGCGCCCGCCATGAGCGCGAGTTCAGCAGCCGCCGTTCCAGTGCCGCGATCGTTGTGCGGATGAAGCGAGATCAAAATACAATCGCGTTTCGCAACGTTGCGACCGATCCATTCGATTTGATCGGCGTAGCAATTCGGTGTTAAGTTCTCAACGGTCGTCGGCAAGTTGATGATGATTTTGTTTTGCGGCGTTGCGCCGTATTCGTCGACCACCGCATCGATCACACGTTTCACAAAATCCATTTCCGTGTTCGAAAACATTTCTGGTGAAAACTCAAATCGCCACTGCGTTTCCGGATACTTTTTCATCATCGCTTTGACTTGGCGCACATGCGGAATCGTCATCTGTGCGATCACTTCGTCCCGCGACAAACCGAATACAACGTTGCGCATCACCGGCGCGGTTGCGTGATAGAGATGAAAAATCGCGCGCTTTGCGCCTTTCAGCGATTCAAAGGTTTTCTCGATGAAGGCTTCGCGCGCGGGCGAGAGCACTTGAATCCAGACGTCGTCGGGAATTTGGTTTTTCTCAATCAGAAAACGAACAAAATCAAAATCGGTTTGCGAGGCAGACGGAAATCCGATCTCGATTTCTTTCACGCCGACTTTTACGTTGAGCGCAAACATCTTCTTCTTGCGCTCCGCATCCATCGGTTCGATCAAAGATTGGTTGCCGTCACGCAGATCGGTGGCAAGCCAGATCGGCGGCGCGGTGATCGTTTTGTTCGGCCACGTTCGATCAGCGAGCGCGAACGGTTTATAGGGTGCGTATTTGGTAGATGGATTTTTGAGCATGGGCATGGTCGTCAGCCTTGAATTGAATTCGAAAGAGACGTCAGGCGTTTTGTTAGCTTCTCGTAAGCGCATCACGAACCCGAAGGGTTTTTGGTGATTCTGACGTGCGCGAACGGATTGGGGGAGTTTTTTTCCTACTGCTAGCGCAGCAGCGAACGCAGCGCGACCGAAATCAGCGACGAAATTGTCGTGCTGAACGTGCCCAAAGAATCGCTGTGTAAACCCATCTACTAACTATAGCGCGGATTGTTGCGATGCGCAAATAGCTGCTATTGCTTCATTTCAACGGGCTTCTTGCCTTTCAGCGCAAACCACGCCCAAAGCAGATAACCGGAGATCAAATAGCAAACAAAAAGCGCAAAGATTGCTTTCGCTGGCTCGGCCACCGCAACACCGATTAAGAACACTGCAAAAGCGAGCGCCGTGAACGACACTGCTCGCCGGCTCATTGCCTTAAAGCTATAGAACTTCGCTGTGGTTACCATCGAAATACCCGCAACCAGCGTTACCACAAGCGCCCACCACGCGACCGCTTTTCCCTCGATGTCGTGATCATCCATGAGCCACACAAATCCGGCAACCACCGCCGCTGCGGCGGGTGACGGTAGCCCATTGAAAAAACGTTTGTCGATGGTTCCAATCTGAACATTAAACCGCGCGAGCCGTAAAGCCGCACAAGCCGCGTAGACGAAGGCAACTGCCATCGCTAGGCGGTTTGAAGGCAACGTGCGAAGTGCCCATTCGTAGACGATTAACGCTGGCGCTGCGCCAAAGGAAACCATATCGGCAAGCGAATCAAGTTCCGCACCAAACGCAGTTTGCGTGCCCGTCATGCGCGCCACGCGGCCGTCGAGACTGTCCATCACCATCGCAACGAAAATCGAAATAGCCGCGAAATCAAAACGCAGGTTCATCGCCTGCACGATTCCGAAGAATCCGAAGAACAAGCATCCGAGCGTGAATAAGCTCGGCAAGGCGTACATGCCGCGCCGTCGCAGCTTTAGTTTCTCTTGCGCGCGCTCTACGCGAATGTCTTCGCGACCGTCGTCGAGAAGCGCAATCGGTTCTTCAGGTTTTTGAGGGTCGTTAATCAAGCGATTCGGGATTCATTGGAATAGTCCGAAGTTTAATGACTTCGGCGCGCGCTTGGACGAGATTTGACACTAGACCCAGCGTGACCTGGCCGCGAACGTGAGCGGCGTCAACAATTCGCCCTCTTTTTCGCGCTTGGCAACGAGCGTTTCTTTCGCCCGGCGGAGTTTTTCCTGCAACTCGGGACCGAGCTTGAGTGCAACAGAAACCGAGAGTGCATCAACCAGCGCCAACTGCGCCAAGCGCCCCACCATCGGTGAATAGACGTCCGGATCTTCTTCTACGTCAACCGCGAGCGATATATCCGCAAGCTTTGACAACATTGACGCGCGCGCGGTGACCGCAATCACTGTTGCGCCCGCGCGCTGCGCAAGCTCGCAGGTTTGAATCATGTCACGGGTGCGGCCTGTTCGCGAGATTGCAACGACTACGTCTTCACTGGAGAGCAGCGCCGCCGATTGCACTTGCCAATGCGGATCGTTGTAGGCGACCGTGTGCATGCCCATCAAAAAGAATTTGTGTTGAGCATCCATCGCAACGACGCCGGAGTTACCTACGCCGTAGAACTCAATGCGTCGCGCGCGCGCGAGAGCATCCGTTGCGCGCTCGAAGATTTTTGGGTCGACCTGGTTCCGCATTGAAATCAATGTCGCAATTGAGCGATCAAATACTTTCGCGATAACTTCCGGCGCGGCATCACTTGGCGACACATCGGTGTGAACGTAGGGCACGCCGGTCGCCAAACTCTTCGCGAGCGCCACTTTGAACGCTTTGAATCCCGTGAACCCAAGTCCTTGGCAGAAACGCGCAATCGTGGGGTCAGTCACGCCGACCGCTTCAGCAAGCTCTGCAATCGCCATGTGCGCCACACGATTGGGCTGCCCGAGCACGAAGCCCGCAACGCGCTGCTCGCTCGGTCGCAAATTCAATCGCACGGCAGTAATGCGTGATAGCAGCGCATCGCCTTCATGCGATTCCTCGCTGGGCTCGACGACTTTGATTTTTGCTGTGCTTTTCATTGCTCGTAGCTCCTTGTCGTAGCAGCGCTACGACACATGCACGTCATCCCCGCAAAGGCGGGGACCCATCGATGCAAAATGTATTCTTCACTCAGTGTTCACCAGTCGGCACAAATGGATCCCCGCCTCCGCGGGGATGACACATTTAGACACCCATCTCTTCATGCCAAGCCGTGCCCTCTTTCGCAGTCAAGCGACTCGCAGCGGGCGGCCCCCACGTACCAGCCGTATAACCAATCGGCGGTGCAGGATCGTTTTTCCATGCGTCGAGCACCGGTTGCACCCACCGCCACGCAGCATCGGCTTCGTCGTTACGCATAAAGAGCGTCGGATTGCCGCGCAACACATCAAGTAACAAGCGCTCGTACGCATCTTGTCTGCGCTCGCGGAAAAAATCTTTGAAATCAAGATCAAGATGCACTTCACGTACGCGCATGCCGTCGCCCGGCGCTTTGGCCATCGTATAGAGCCGCACGTTTTCTTCCGGCTGCAACGTAATGACGAGGCGATTCGGCGTGAGCGCGCCCGGAAAAATCGAATGCGGTGGCGCTTTGAAATTGATCACCACTTCCGCGCGGCGCTCGGCCATACGTTTGCCGGTGCGCAAGAAAAAAGGCACGCCCGCCCAGCGCCAGTTAGCGATTTCAGCACGAAGCGCAACATAAGTTTCGGTAATCGAGGTTGCAGGGACGCCCTCTTCCGTGGCGTACGCAGGCACTGCTTTTCCGGCAAGCGTGCCGCCACGATATTGACCGCGCACTACGTGTTCGCGCAGCGTTTCTTGCGTCCAAGGTTTCAAGCTGCGAACGACTTGCAATTTTTCATCGCGCACGGCATCAGGATCTAGGCTCGACGGCGGCTCCATGGCAGTGATGCATAGCAAATTGAGCATGTGGTTTTGCACCATGTCGCGGAATGCGCCGGTGTTGTCGTAAAACTCGCCACGCGTTTCAACGCCGACCGTTTCCGCAATCGTGATTTGCACATCGCGCACCCACGTGCGATTCCACAAAGGCTCCAGCAGCGTGTTTCCAAATCGCAGGGCGATCAGGTTTTGCACCGTCTCTTTACCGAGGTAATGATCGATGCGATACACCTGCGATTCAGCGAACGCTTTGAGCACTACTTGATTGATTTCACGCGAGGATTGCAAGTCGCGACCGAGCGGTTTCTCAAGAACGATGCGCGTCTCGGGCGTATTCAATCCCGCCGCTTGCAAACCGCTAATGATCGCGGGAAAGAGCGACGGCCCGACTGAGAGATAAAACACCGTTTGACTTGGGCGCGTATCGAGCGATGCTTTCATCTGCGCATACTGCGCGTGATTGTTTACGTCGAACGGAAAATACGTCAGTCGCGCGAGAAATTTTTCGACCGTTTTCGCGTCGTACTGTTCTGGGAGAAAACGCTTGAGCGCTTCGTCCACTTTTTGCCGAAATGCAGCATCATCCAATTGCTGACGCGCGGCGGCGATGATGCGACCCGTTGCATGCAGATTACCGTCAGTTTCCGCGAGGAATAAAGCGGGATAGAGTTTGCGTAGCGCGAGATCGCCAGTGCCGCCGAAAATTACGAGGTCAAACGTTTCGTTCATGATGGTGCAGAAAAAATTCAACGTAATCGTAGCAGTGTTTATGAGTTTCTGTAGTAAAACCACAAGATATTATTGGAAAAACTAACTTCACCCGCGATATCCCTATTTAAATGGGCGGTAGCGTTTATTTATGGCAATTTCAATTGAGTCTCTGTTTGACACTGAACCGTCAAGAAATAATGCATTAACGGTTAACGTCAGCGCATTACTGTTTGATTTCAGCAAACAGGTAATGTCGCAGCAAGACGTTCGCAGCGCACAAACAAAACTCGCGGCGAACGGCGTGCGTGCTGCGTTCGCCCGACTTGCTTTCGGAGAAATCGTCAATCCCACGGAGGGGCGCGCAGCGACTCATATGCGTGAGCGCGATCCTGCGTTTGCGTCACAGCACGACCCGCTGCGGGCACTCGCTGATCGCATCGCAGCCCGCGGAATTCAAACGATCGTTAACGTTGGTATCGGTGGCTCAGATCTTGGCTTACGGCTGGCCGACGACGTATTTCATGCTTCAGGGCTCGCTCAGCGTGTAGCGCTTCGCTTCTGCACGGGGCTTGATCCGGTTGAATGGCAGCAAGCAATTTCAGGGCTCGATCCGAACACGACAGCGTTCGTATTGGCATCAAAATCATTCAGCACGCTTGAGACATTGACGACAGGCGACCGCGCAAAAGCGTGGCTTGGCTCACTCCTGAACAATCACATTTATGCCGTTACTTCGTCACCCGCAAAAGCGATCGCCTACGGCGTAGCAGCGCAAAATGTCGTCGCGTTCGATGAGTCGGTTGGCGGGCGTTACTCGTTATGGTCAGCGGTCAATCTGCCGCTGCGCGTCGCGTATGGGAACACGCCTGTGGAGGCGCTGCTTCAGGGTGCACACGCTATGGATCAAGCGGTATTGGATGATGAACATCTGAGCTCGCCACCCTTTTTAGCTGGGCTTACACGCCAGTTCAACCGAAACACGTTAAAAATCACAAACAACGTGATCGTCCCTTATGCGTGGGGTTTAAGGCGACTGGCTGAGTATCTTCAACAGCTGGTGATGGAGAGCAACGGCAAGCGCGTAAAGCTCACTGAGGAAACGATTCAAACCGATCCGTGTAGCGCGTTTTGGGGCACGGTCGGCACTGCGGCGCAGCATGCCTACTTTCAGTGGCTGCATCAGCATCCTGTTGGCGCAGCGGTTGAAATCATTGCCGTAAAACCGAACAACGATGTCGGCAGCAAAGCGTTGTTTGAAAACGCGGTTGCTCAGTCTCGCGCGCTCGCCTTCGGCTTCGAGGCAGAGACGAGCGATCCGTTAGCGCAGCACAAGCGCACAATGGGCAACCGCCCGAATACGTTTATCGGGCTACCCGATGTTTCGCCGCGATCACTCGGCGCGCTGCTTGCGCATTACGAAGCGAGCGTGTTCATTGAAGCATTTATCAACGACATTAACCCGTTTGACCAATACGGCGTTGAATACGGGAAGTTGCTCGCGAAGCAGGTTTCCGCCGCGCCAAATAGTTCAGATTTCGACGCTTCGACAAAACAACTGCTTGCTTGGGGACGCGGTTGAAATCGGGTGAGCACACACGATAAACCTCGACTCCGCAAGCATCCGCAAAACACTCCTACCGCGGGTCACTTTGTATTGCGCAGAGCCCGGCAGCGCATCGCTACGCGGTAATCAACGAAAATACGCAACGAGCTGCAAACCGTTGCGTCATTCGTCCTCCGTCATTCGTTCTATTTTTTTGGCCATGAACTCTCTCGACCAACTTAAACAATTCACCACCGTCGTTGCCGATACCGGCGATTTCAATTCAATGCGCGCTTATGCGCCGCGTGATGCAACGACTAATCCTTCGTTGATCTTGAAAGCCGTGCAGCAAGACGCGTACAAACCGCTTTTCTCCGAAACGGTCGCGGCGCACAAAGGCAAATCAACGTCCGACATCGTTGATCAAATCTTGATCCGATTCGGGTTAGAGATTTTGAAGATCGTGCCGGGACGCGTCTCAACCGAAGTTGACGCGAGGCTCTCTTTCGATACGAAAGCAACGATTACAAAAGCACGCGAACTGATCGCGCTTTATGAGCAGGCAGGCATTGAGCGCAAACGGATTCTCATCAAAATTGCTTCCACGTGGGAAGGCATTCAAGCGGCGACCGCCTTGGAAAAAGACGGCATCCACTGCAACTTGACGTTGTTATTCGCTCCGGTGCAAGCTGCGGCATGCGCTGAAGGCGGCATCACGCTAATTTCGCCCTTCGTCGGCCGCATCCTTGATTGGTACAAAAAACGCGACGGTAAAGATTTCTCTCCGGAAGACGATCCCGGCGTGCAATCGGTGCGCTACATCTATAGCTACTTCAAAAACTATGGCTACAAGACTGAAGTGATGGGCGCGAGCTTCAGAAGCGTTGCGCAAGTGCTCGCGCTTGCGGGCTGCGATCTGCTCACGATATCGCCTGATTTGCTCAACCAATTGCAATCGATGAACGACAGCGTTGAGCGCAAACTCCAACCCGTCACAACGACGCAGGACACACTCATCAAACTGCCAACCGACGAATCCTCATTCCGTTTTTCGCTCAACGATGATGCAATGGCAAGCGAAAAACTCGCGGAAGGAATTCGTCTCTTCGCAGCCGACTCACGCAAGCTCGACGCACTGGTAAATGCGGCGTAAAAGGCGGTGAGTGGCGATAACCTCTGTGGCGCCTATCTAGGGCACTGCACTCGTTGCAGTTCGTGACGCGCCCACCTTGGCGAATCACATCAACACCTATGACCAAGGTTGCGCTATAGCGGCGGATTTCCCCAGCGAAACTCGTGTTTATTGTTGGCCACATTACTGTCGCCAGAGACTTTCGCCGAATCAATCGTGCACGCCCAGAAAACACCGGTCAACGCTGGCGTGCTTCTCGGACCGTTGACAGGCGACGTCCACGAGCCTCCCGCCGCAATCGCTGGCATTTTGTGGATCATCGGCCAGCGCAGTTCGAGCGGCGTTCCCGAGGGTTGACTAGAACGTTGACTCACGTAGCACTCAAGATCAGCGGCGCGACTTGCGCTGCGGCCCACGTTTTTGATGGTCAAACCTTCTGCGTAGTAGTTGTCGGTGCGAATGTTCGCGGTGTCGAACACCAAATCAGGCGTCAACGCGATGATTCGTTCGGGCTGGACGTCCAGCGCGCTAAACGGCTTCGGCTTCGTCCATTGAAACGAATTGTTTGCCGTGTTTCGCTCGCCCGGAACGCCGCCAATTCCGCATCGTAACCAGATAATGTCCGACACCGGCGCCGTCAAATAGACCCACGATGCGATCGGGATGCGAACACTTTGCCCCGCTGCAATCGGTGGCACTGTGCCGCCGACCACCCCGGTCCCGGTCGTGGTTCCAGTTTGCTTGATTTGCTCCAAACGTGTATTTAACCGAGCTTGCGTATCAGCATCGCAGCTGAGGTCGCCGCCGGTCGAAGCCGTCGCGCCGACGTTTTTAATGATGAGCACCATGTTCTGTATTTCCGAGATCATCGCCGGCGCGTCAAATACAAGGTCGGGTGCGACCAGCACGGTCGCCGGTGAAACGGCAGCTGCAACCGATGGTTGAATTGCCGATGTCGCCGCTGACGGCGATGCGGGTCGGTTCCAGGTGAATCGATTGTTTGCACGATTGTTGTCGCCCGCACCTAGTTGAGGGTCAAGCTCACATATGCGGGAAACGAGTTTTTCGTTGCCGAAAACTTCGACCTGATCTGTGTACGATTGGCCGCGCGCAATTGCGGGCACTACGCGCGACCACGAGGTCGTTTTCCGTGAAATTTTTCCCATGTTCGGGCCAGGTGTCGTGTCAGCCCAATCCGCGACATCCGTGCAAGTCACGGTCGTGGATTTGCTTGCGCCTAAGCCCAAGTTCTTAACGTGGACACGATATCCCGGCGGACCGCTCGCGGCACCGCCTTGTGCATCTAGGCGCATTTTGGCTTCGTCGAACGCCAAATCAGGAGAAAGCTTCGCAACGAGCGATGGCGACGCCGGTGTCGCGATCGACGCACTAGTTGGCTGTGCGACCGCCGTTGTTGATACGGGCGCGCTTAAAACTACCGCAACCGAGAGCACACTCATCGGCGCGATAGTCTTTAGGAAATACAAAGGAAAGGGCGAATTACTCATGGATTTTGATTCACGGTCGATGGATAGAAATGATTCACATCGACCAAGACGACATCGAATGAGTGCAACGGACATTTCCATTACGCAAATACACACGCGTGTTAATTAGAGGAACGTTTTTTTGAAACGGATCGCTACTGCTTCGAAGCAGAAATGTGGACGGAAAACGCCAGCAGCAACCGCCGACTGATCGCCAACGGATGCGCGCAAGTGATCGTGTAAAGCAATGTTGAAGAAGCTGCGTTTAGCAACTTCAGCGCTGCACTTACAAACCTTTTAACGCTGGGGTAAGAATGGATATTCGCGAGGTGTCGAAACGACTAAGTTATTGTCATATCGCTCAATTGCGCTGGGGCGCGAAACAATAAGTTGTTCTAAAAACGCGTGCGCAACAGTTGCGCTGCGCCTGAACGAGCGCAATCGCGCCAAAAAAACCGATTTCAGATTGACGCTAGCTGCCGTTAAGTTTTCTTGCAGAGAAACTGTTTTCCGGTAGGCGTGACAACGCAAGATTTGAACTCGGGCGAAATCGGACGCGCAATCATCCAAGATGAGCCTGAGCCACTGTACTTGCACAACATTTGTGGGACTGGTGCCGAGGAGTGTGTCAAGCTGGCGGTGTCAAAGCTGAGCGTGACCGCGCCTGGGTACCAAGGAGAAGGCGCGTTCGTCGCTGCGGCGATGATCGAGGGCGGGCACTGTACCGTCGTTCCGATCGAGAAAATCGGTCCGCTTATGGGCGATTTGCTCAGCTGAAGTGCACTGGCGGGCGAGGCTTCCGCGAGAGCAAAACCTGCCATCGACATAAGCGAAAGCACAGCAGCAGTCGTAGTGGTGAGGCGGATGTATTTCATGACGTTTCCTAGTTATTGACGGTGACGGAGCGCTGGACATTTTGTGAACCGCCATTGGGTGCGGTGTTGTCAACGTACACCACTCGAATCGTGGATGCTCCACCGCCGAGATTGATAAGCCCATTGCCAGGAACCGGGGCGTAGACCGCCGCTGCGGCAATCGGATTCGCGACATATCCGGATACCGGACAGGAGCTGATTTCGTAGCGCCCCGGCGCAACTTGAGGTAGCGTGAACGTCTCGGTATCGATTTGCCCGGTACTCGCTCGCGTCGCTGAAATCGCGACGTTCACACTCGGCGATGAGCGATCAGGATCGACTACTGAAATCGTGCACGGCGCATCTTGGCGCGCCGAGTTGAATGCATACGGCAGGCCGGTGTTGATCAGTGGAAAGTCAACCGCTAGCGTCGCCAGAGTGAAGCCACGCGTCACGCCGCCACAGGTCTCCGAAAGATTCTGCGGCGAACCGGACGCGGTTGTGAGATCCGCATAACTCATCGAAATCGTTGCGGGTTGGTTGAAACCAAGATTGCCGTCTCCGGGAGTCGGAGCACCCGCCGTCATTGCGATCGAGTTCGCAACGTACCGGCCTGCGCCTTGCGAATCCAAGCGAATCGACTCCACATCGCCCAAAGAGTTGCGCGCAGTTACCGTGATGGATGCAGGATTCGCGAGCAAAAGGTCTGGGTCAAAAACAGATATCTGTGCTGGAACGGCTCTGGGTTGAGTCACGAAGTTAGCGAGTTCACTCAACGTGGTGTTCACCGAGCATGAGAGCTGGGCGAGTTGGTATCCACTGGATACGCCGCCGCATTCCGCAGAAACGCGTTGGGTCACACCAACAACACCAGAACGCGCGTCGTTGTAGTCAACAGCAACGCTAACCGGGCCATTGATTTCAAGCACGTTGTTATTGGGGATGGGCGACAGGGAAGCTGCGGCGCGAGTGGGCACTGAAGTGAGCAGGAATCGGCCGAGATTACCAATTGCGCCAAGCGTGAGCGTCTCGCTGTCAGCGCCCGAGCGCAAGGTGACGTTGATCGACGGCAATCCAGCGAGGTCGGGGTCAACCAGTTCCACAGTGATGGCGGCGTTGGTCGGCGCATTGGCCGAGGCTTGGGCGAGCGAGACAAATGTCGTGTTGCCACCAAGTCGACACGAGAGCTGCCCGAGCACGCCAGGATCGCGACGAGTGTCTGACGCGCTCACAATCTGTTGAGCACGAGTGATTGCAATGCATTGGTCGGCGTAACGTGCGGTGACTGTGATGTCACCGATGAGTTGCACTTGGCCATCGCCTGGCACCGATACGCCCTGCGCAGAGAGTCGTTGCGCGTTGATGCGTCCGCGAAATTTTCCGTCAGGCGAAAGTGCGGTGAGCGTGACCACTTCGCGGTCGCCTCGGCTCGTAATCACGTCGGCTTGGATCGACGGCACACCCGCAAGATCGGCGTCATCGACTTCAACAAAGAACGGTTCTGCGTTAGCGTTTACTGGCGAAAGCAATCGGATTGCTCCGGTGCCACACGGAGCGATGACGCGCGACTCAAACGGGTTATCGCCGGTTACCGCAGAAATGCGCCAAAGGTCGCCGTCGCGGGATAACAACATCACAACGCGACCTTCAACCAGTTCCGGATTTAAATTCCGCGCATCGAAGAAACGTTTCTGAAACCGCGCTTGCAGCATGGCAACGTTGGCCCCGATGCTCCAGGTTTGATCGGTGAACAGCAACCGCGGACGCGTCTGCGAAGTCGCGTCGCGCCGCATTGCGTCGAGGACACGCGAATACCCGGGCATCGAAGGATCAATTTTTGCTTGAAAAAACCCCACATCGCTGCGCTCATACGCATCAATCAGCGCCTGTAGCTGCGCCTCAAGCAGTATCTTATCGGCAGGTGTTGCGGGCTTCTCAGACGTCGTTGCTGAGAGTGCTTTGGCGTCGGTTTCGCGCTCTTCTTTGCTGCCAGGTTTGCTCACTTGTGCAAACACGATTTGCGATGTAACAAGTGCGATTGCGCAGCATGCTGCGGCAACGCAAACGCCGATGAACTTCAATTCGGCTCGCTGTGACGGGGTGTAATTTAGATGATTCATAGCGATGCTTTAGAAGGTGCCAACGAGCGAAGCACCGATGCTGCGATCTTTATAGGCTTGCGGCTGGAGCGCTGTCCAGTTGCGGTTTTCGCGACCGAAGAGTTTGAAATTCCATTTCGGATTGATGGTCCAGGTGGCGTCAACTTGCCCACCCTCTTGCTTGCCAATGGCACCGCTCAGCGGGTCTTTCAAATGGCCCAAATACGCAGAAACGTTTAACAACCCAAGGTTGGTCCAGTTGAGACCTAGCGTCAGCATCACGCGGTCGTTCCAGCCCTTCGATGCCGGCTGGACTAGATTCGCGTCGTTTGACTGCCACTGTTTCATGTACGACACCATTGTGTTGAGTGATCTCTGACCGGTTGAGTCGGAGAAACCCTTGCCAAGGTTCAGTGTCGCACCGGTTGTTTTCGCTGAGTTGGCGAAAGCGCCGGATGCGTCGTTGCGAGTTTCGGTGAGGTTTGCACTCGCGCTCCACCCGTTAAGGGTGTAGGCCACGTTGAACGATCCGTTATCGGTTTGCGTTTTTGCGTTTTGTCCGATCTGATCTGTTTTTGCTCGCCCCACGGTCAGCGACGTATTGAAGC
Organism: Betaproteobacteria bacterium; assembly: GCA_013298695.1. Classification (GTDB taxonomy): domain Bacteria; phylum Pseudomonadota; class Gammaproteobacteria; order Burkholderiales; family Casimicrobiaceae; genus Casimicrobium. The sequence goes on along the minus strand of JAAFIS010000010.1, from coordinate 68,514 downwards.
CTTGAACACTTGCCGGCGCGTAACTCAGTGTCAATGACGCCGATTCGCTATCGGTGACCACGATGGGTGGCTTAACAATTGCGGGAATCGGTGGTCCGAACGGATCGGGTGGCAGCGCGGGTGGCAGCGGTGGCGCGGGAATGATTGCGGTGCGGCTATTCGGTGTATAGCGCGACTGACGCGCGTCGAGCGACGCGTTTAACTCAGCTGTTGCGCGCCAGCCGATGTTGGCGAAAGTCTCGCGAGTGCCCGGTGCGACGGTGGCAAGTGTTGAGTAATTCACGCCGATATTGTGGTGCCCGACACGAAACGTCCACATATCGCCTTGCCAAGACAAATCGCCGATGATCGCATCGTCGTTGAGGCGTGCAGCGCCCTGCTCGTCGAATCGGCTCTTTCCGCCTTCGAAGGTCGCGGCGAACTTGTCATATCGGTAAATTGCGCCGATCGTCGTGCTCGCGCCTTTTGCTTTGTTTAGGGGATTGATGATGAGCGGCGACAGCGCAGTTGTTGTGGCTTGGTCAGCGAAACTCTGCAATGTCGCGTAAACCTCCAATCCTTTGGCGTAGCTACTAAAGCCATTGAACGCATCGGGCGCGCTTCCCACTTTCATCGCATAAGCTTCTCGTGGATACGCCGTGCGCACGTCTTTAACAAACGTCGATTTCCAATCCTCGACAAACAAACCGGCGGCCACCGAGGCCACCATCGGGCCGAAATACTTCTGCGCTTGCAATCCCCGGATCGGCAATTGGGTGCCAAGTGTTGAATGTGAAACCGCGAGATCGCCACCCGCACCGACAAATCCAGGCTGCGAATAACCCACTTGCACCTTATTGACCAAAAACTTATGGCGTTGCGCAGTCGGGTCGTTGGTTTGAGTCACCTGCGTTTGCGCCCACGTGGTGACGTCGCCTTCGGTCACGCGTTTGTAGTCGGTGCCAAAACTTGCGCGGTGGAGCGTTCCGCCAATATTGGGGTTTAACGTCGCGCCGCCGCTTTGCGTGTTGCGATAGGCGTTCAAATCGATCGTTGTCGACCAGACGAGCTGTGTGGCGCCGCCCGCCGTTTGTGTCATTTGCGGAAGGGGCAGTTGGGTTACGCGGCCAAACTGCGCAAGCACTTCATCGTCCGTCATGCCTTGCGCCGAGCCAGTCACAGCGATCGCGGCTGCGCACGCCAAAGCCAGTCGTCCACGCGGAAACCGCGCGCATGCATGAAGATTCGTATTTACAGCACCACCCATTACAACCCCTAAAAATATGCTCTATGTCTAAAAAACAAGTATTTTCTTTAAGACGAAAAACTGGGCTTTAGCCCCACTAAAAACGCAGACGCACCGTTTTCGTTATCTTTGTCACTGTCCAAGAACGTTCATCGTTTGTCACTCTTTATTTTTCCTTGAACGAACTCAACGAAGTAAATACAAATCCGCGTGCTCCGAGGTAAAGACGGAACCGAGCTCCAAAAGCTGACATTGCGAAGACGTTATCAAGCGAATATCAATACAACACGATGCGGAGGGCGCGACGCCCTACACTTCCGCGCTTTGTTGTTATGGCGCGACATGCGCGAAATTCGGCAACACGACCATGCTTTCGATTACATCCGTCAGCGCTGCAGTTAGCGTCGACATTTTCTGTCGGGTGATTGACAACTTTGGCGACGCCGGCGTGTGTTGGCGTCTTGCTCGGCAGCTCGGCGACGAATATGGCGCTAAAGTCCGACTGATCATCGACGACGTTGCGCCGCTTCAGTTACTGGAGCCCTCGTTTGATCGAAGCAAGGGCACGACGCGCTTTTCAAATATTTCTGTTGTGGCGTGGGATATCGTCGGTTCCGAATGGACTGCCGATTGGGTTATTGAGGCGTTTGCATGCAATCCGCCTGCCCGATACATAGATGCGATGGCCACTCGAGCGGTGAAACCGTTTTGGATCAATCTGGAGTATCTGAGCGCTGAAAGCTGGGTCGACGGTGTACACGGCCTGCCGTCGCCCCACTCAAAATTGCCGCTGACCAAATACTTTTTTGTCCCCGGCTTTACCGAAAAAAGTGGCGGACTGATCATGGAGGCAGCGGTGCGCGAGCGCGCAGAGCTGATGACGCCAACGCCGAAGCCAACGAAATCACGTGTTCGCAACGGCGTGAGCATTTTTTCGTTCACCTATCCGGCGGCACCGGTTGCGCTGCTTGCTAACGCGTTTGTCGCCGCAGGGATGTTGCCGCGAGTGGCGATCGCTGCGCCGCTCTTGAGCTCGGAATCGGGCTGGCAAAAAGTCGCGCACGTGCCACAAACGGACTTCGATCGGCTACTGGCTCAGCATGACGTGCTTCTTGTTCGTGGGGAGGATTCGTTTGTTCGCGCTCAATTGGCGGGCAAACCGATGCTGTGGGACATCTACCGCACCGAGGACAATGCGCACTGCGCGAAGCTCGATGCGTGGCTTGATCTGTATTGCGCTCAAATGCGACAACCGCTTCGCGATGCGTACATCAACGCAAGCCGTCAATTCGTTGATTACTTGGGGCAGCAACCCGATTTAGTCACTTTTCGACTGTTTGCAAAAAACTTCGAAGCACTTTGTCAACACGCGGTCACGTGGCGGGAATCACTTTGCTCACACCGCGACTTGCTTTCGCGTCTCGTTGAGTTTCACCGAAAACTTGAACTTGAGCGCGCACTCAACAGCGGCCGAGACGCAACTTTGGCCCTAAAAACCCGCTAAAATTAAAGGCTTTGCTCAATAAAGCTCGCGTTCGCAAGATTTAAATCTGCGCGTTCGCTTGGTTTTAAGAGCACCTCTCGCCGCCCGTCGTGTTGATACGGCTGCGTCCAACGAACCGAACCCCGCTTTTTGGCGGGCGATATCACCACCGCTATGAAAACCGCACAAGAACTCCGCGCCGGCAACGTCATCATGATGGGTAACGACCCGATGGTCGTAATGAAAGCCGAATACAGCAAAGGCGGTCGCAATGCCGCTGTTGTAAAAGCCAAACTGAAAAACCTGCTTTCGAACAGCGGCACCGAAACCGTCTTCAAAGCAGATGATCGCTTTGACGTTATCGTGCTCGAGAAAAAAGAAGTGACGTACAGCTACTTCGCTGATCCTATGTATGTGTTTATGGACGGCGAATTCAATCAGTACGAGATTGAGCCTGAGACGATGACCGACGCGCTCAAATACTTGCAAGACGCGATGCCTTGCGAAGTCACGTTCTACGACGGCCGCGCCATTGGTATCGAATTGCCCACATCGCTGGTTCGCGAAGTCGAATACACCGAACCTGCTGTACGCGGCGACACATCGGGCAAAGTGATGAAGCCCGCGCGATTGAAAGGGACGGGTTTCGAGATTCCGGTTCCTGCATTCGTAAATACCGGCGACATGATCGAGATCGACACGCGAACCGACGAATTCCGCAAGCGCGCATAAAGTAATCTCTCGGGATTAGTCTCGTAAGTAAAGACGGCTCCGTTGCGAGCCGTTTTTTTATTCACGAAGCACAAAGCAATTCGTACAAAACTTGCGCAGCGTCAATCTTTGCGCGCGTTTTCGCTACGCATTTCGATCTGTTTTCTCTAGATGCGTTACGCTTCGTGAATGACGGTGGCCTACTTCACGCACCCCTCCTCGCTCCAGCATGAAATGGGCCGCGAGCACCCTGAATGCCCGGATCGGGTTCGTGTCATTGACGACCATCTCCGTTCGCACGGGTTGCTTGAATTCATGCAAACCGAGACTGCGCCTGCCGCGTCAGATGAAGCTATTTTGCGCGCACACAGCAAACGCCTGGTTGCCGAACTCGAACAAACTTCGCCCATTCAGGGCTACGGATCGATCGATGGCGACACTACGATGAATCCGTTCACACTCGACGCTGCGCGGCACGCAGCAGGCGCTGCACTGCGGGCAACTGACATGGTGCTCTCAGGGCAAGTGCGCCGCGCTTTTTGCAATGTTCGGCCGCCTGGTCATCACGCAGAACGCGATCAAGCGATGGGTTTTTGCTTCCTCAATAGCGCCGCGATTGCGGTGCTACACGCGCTGGAGGTGCACGGTTTGAAGCGCGTCGCGGTCGTTGATTTCGATGTGCATCATGGCAATGGCACCGAAGAGATTTTGTGCGACGCATGCGACGATGGCCGCGTCTTGATGGTATCAACATTCCAACACTCGCTCTACCCTGGCAACGGGGTTACACCACTTTCGAAAAAAACGATAAACGTGCCGCTCGATCCTTATTCGAAGGGCGACGCGATGCGCGATGCCGTTGCGCTGGAATGGGTTCCGGCGCTCAACGTATTCAAGCCTGAACTCATCATCGTTTCCGCTGGATTCGATGCGCATCGCGATGATCCGCTCGCAATGCTCGGATGGACTGAGGCTGACTATCTCTGGATTACACAACAGCTGGTTGCGGTTGCTGACGCTCATTGCGAGGGCAGGATTGTGTCTACGCTCGAGGGCGGCTATGACCTGCAAGCGCTCGCCCGAAGCGCGGGTGAACATGTCAAGGTGTTGATCGGCGCAGACTGACTTAGCGCATTTGTTGGCGTGTTTGGTGTTGCGTGCAACACGTCTCTTGACTGGTTTTACAACAGGAAGATAGTCAACAAAAGCACGCAACACCGCAGTTTCGTTGACGAGAGATGCGTCACCTCGGATACTTCACACACAAGCTCAACGGAATTTCGTGTGCTTGCCTCCCTTCCACCTCTAGGAGTAGTACATGTTGAAAGTTTCCGTTGCAGTTGTTGGTTTCGCTGTTTCGAGTCTTGCACTGGCGGGCACGGCGGTTCCCGCGCCCGTCGGCGCACCGACTATGGGCGGACTCGCCCTGGCTGCACTCGCGGTAGCCGTCGGTATTTACGGCGCAAAACGCATTAACCGCAAAAAATAGATCTCAACGTTTCGTAGCGACTTCTGTTTTTGAAGCCGCGAGTTCATCGCTCGCGGCTTTTTTATGATCGGTTGATTCAAAACATCTGGGCGCGGTAGCGGTGAAAGCGGTGATGACCGGAAACGCGCGTCGCTGAGAGTTGATGTTTTTAGTTGCGAATCGTTTGCTCGCGCACGAATCTTTCGCGTCAGCTATCTCAACGAACGGCCATATTAAACGGGCGACAACGCAGAATTAACTAACTATTGTCTACAAATATTTCCGTCATTTTCACCCAATTAAAGCGGTCGGCTAATCATAGAGCTACACAGCGACCGCGGGAAACAGCACGTCGGTAAATCCAAATTGTGTCAAGTCCTCGACGCGTTGGGGATACAGGATGCCGTCGAGGTGATCGCACTCGTGTTGCACAACTCGCGCATGAAAACCATCCACCGTGCGCTCGAAACGGGTGCCGGTTTGATCAAGTCCCGAGTAGCGTAAACGTTCAAATCGAGGCACTTCGCCGCGCAAGCCAGGCACCGAAAGACAACCTTCCCAGCCGCTTGTTTTCTCGTCACCCAGCGGCTCGATTACAGGATTGCAAAGCACTGTGAACGGAATTTCCGGCGCGTCGGGGTAGCGGGGATTCTTGCCCGTTCCGCCAAAAATGACGACACGCAAATCGACGCCGATTTGCGGTGCAGCGATGCCCGCGCCGCTCGCCGCTTTCATGGTGTCGAGCATGTCCGCAACAAGCGCTTCAATCTCACCGCTAGCAAACAGACTGCTAGGAACTGGTTGCGCCACCCGCAGCAATCGCGCATCGCCCATTTTCAAAATTTCACGAACCGCCATTGGCTGCCTTTCCGCGGCTGCGCGCATACGCAGCCACAATCGAAACAACGCGAGCGAGCGTGGCACGCATCGTCGCTTCGATGTCATCGTGGGAAATCTTCACCGAACTATCGCCACGCCCAGCGGCCCAATTCGATACGACGCAGAGGTGTGCGTACGGCATTTCCAGCTCGCGCGCAAGCGCCGCTTCGGGCATACCGGTCATCCCCACGAGCGTCGCGCCATCGCGCGCAAAGCGTTCGATTTCAGCGGCAGTTTCTAGGCGCGGGCCTTGGGTCGCAGCGTAGGTGCCGCCGTCAACGACGGCCTCACCCGCATTTTTCGCAGAAGCCAAGAGCGCGCTGCGAAGGCGGTCATCGTAGGGGCGCGTGAAGTCGATGTGCCTGACCTGGCGATCACCGCCGTCGAAAAAAGTGTGTTCGCGACCGTAGGTGTAGTCGATGATTTGTTCGGGAACGACGATTGCGCCCGGACCGCAGCCCTCGCCGATACCGCCCACGGCCGCCAGCGCGATAATCGCGTCGGCGCCCGCTTCCTGCAGTGCACAAAGGTTTGCCCGGTAGTTCACTTTATGCGGCGGATGGATGTGGCCCGGGCCGTGCCGCGCGATGAACACCACCGATTGCCCCTCGATTTCCGCGAAATTCAGCGGACCGGATGCCGCACCGTAAGGCGTTCGCGCGACCATTCGCCGCGACATTTTCATCAGCGACGAACCGACCACGCCGCTACCACCGATCACTGCGAACATACCTGTTCCTTACAAACGTGCATCAACAACTTGAGCTATTGCTCGTAACTCGTTATTCTCTCAGCAATTTCCGTAATCCTCGCGCACCGCCTGCCTATGTATCTCACCCGACTCCTGCAATTGATGGCCGAACGCGAGGCCTCAGATTTGTTCATTTCCGCTGGCGCGCCGATTCACATGAAAGTGAATAACGAGACGCTTCCGGTCTCCACTCAAGTCATTGACGCTTCCACCGCGAAGAAAATCGCCTACGAGGTGATGAGCGAAGATGAGATTTCCCGCTTCGAGCGCGACTGGGAGATGAATCTCTCACACATCGAACCTGAATACGGAAATTTCCGTATCAATATCTTGCGGCAACGCGGCGCAGTGTCGATGGTCGTTCGCTACATTCGCAGCAAAATTCCAGCATTTGAGACGTTGAAATTACCGCCGATTCTGCTCGATCTGGCAATGGAGCGTCGCGGTTTGATTCTGGTTGTAGGTTCAACGGGCTCCGGCAAATCGACGTCGCTCGCGTCGATGATTGATCACCGCAATTCAAATTCCACCGGTCACATCCTTACGATGGAAGACCCGATTGAGTATTTGATTCGCCACAAGCGTTGCGTCGTCAATCAGCGCGAAGTCGGTCACGATACCCGAAGCTATGACAACGCGCTTGCCAACGCGTTGCGTGAGGCGCCGGATCTCCTTTTGATTGGTGAAATTCGCACCCGAGACGTAATGCAACATGCGCTCACCCACGCACTCACCGGCAACTTGTGCCTCTCAACGCTACACGCGACCAACAGCTACCACGCGCTATCGCGCATCGTAAACATGTACCCGCAAGAAGCGCGAAGCGGTTTGCTCGCTGACTTGTCTTACGGACTCAAAGCGATCATCGGCCAGCGACTCGTGAAAAATAAGCAGGGCGTGTTGCAACCAGCGGTTGAAGTACTCATCAACACCAAGTTAGTCGCCGACATGATCGCGCAAGGCGATCTATCGCGAGTGAAAGAAGCGATGGAGCAGAGCTTGACGCAAGGCTCGTGCACCTTTGAGCAAGCGCTATCAAAGCTGTATCTGAGCGGCGCAATCACTTACGACGATGCGCTCGCTGCGGCCGATTCTCCGACCAACCTCGCGTGGATCATCAATCAGTCGCAACAGTCGCAAGCGACTGCGTCAAGCCGCGATCGATCAAGCTTTGTGGCGAGCTTTGAATCGTTTGAACTCAGCCCACAGCGCACCGCTGAAACGGCGCGATGATTGGTACGGCGTTTCCGACGTCGGTGCCTGTTGAGCTATTGACGATTGGCGATTGGTGGCGATACTCGGTATCGAGCCTTGAGCGCGCCGAAGTCGCGTACGGGCAAGGCACCACGAGCGCTACTGACGATGCCAGTTTTTTGGTGCTCGGTGCGCTGTCACTGCCGCTGGATGCGTTTGACGAGTTTCGTGCTTACGCACTCGCGCACGATGAAAAGCAACTCCTGTTTTCGCTTTTGAAGCGTCGCTGTACTGAGCATATTCCGGTCGCGTATTTACTGGGGTTCACTCAACAACTCGGCTACCGATTCAGCGTCGATGAACGGGTCTTGATACCGCGCTCCTACCTCGGCGAGCTCTTGGTGAATCGGCTTGCACCGTGGTTGCCCGACCAAGTTGAAATCGCCTCGATACTTGATCTGTGTACAGGCTCGGGTTGCTTAGCGGTGATCGCGGCTGATGCTTTTGCGGAAGCAGACGTGTTCGCAAGCGATGTATCGCCAGACGCGATTGCAGTGGCCAACACCAATATCGCGGCCTACGGTCTCGACGACGTTATTGATCTGCGCCAGGGCGATCTGTTTGCGCCTTGGACCGGACAGAAGTTCGACGTTATTGTTTCGAATCCACCTTACGTGACCGACGACAGCATGGCGCATTTGCCGCGCGAATTTATGCAAGAACCGGCGCTCGCGCTAGCTGCGGGCAGCGACGGTTGTGACGTGCTTGAACGGATGCTCGCCGCCGCAGCGATGATGCTTAATGACGAGGGTCAAATCTTTGTAGACGTGGGCCACAATCGCGAGCTGGTCGAGGCGAGATTTCCTCGACTTGCTTTTAACTGGTTGGTCACCGAAGGCGCTGAAGATGGCGTTTTCATGTTGCGACGGGATGATTTGTTGAGCGTATGAGCGACAAGAAAACGCTTTTGTTAGTCGGCGGCGGACACGCGCATGTCGAAGTGCTGCGTTTGCTGGCTGAAAAACCACTGGGCGACGCCGATATCGCACTCTTCGACCCAAGTCCGAGCGTTTGGTATTCCGGGATGGTGCCAGGCGTAATTGCCGGTCACTATCAACCCGCCGAGGCAAAGGTCAATCTGTGGGCGCTTTGCCAGCGCGCGCGCGTTCGTTTTATTGAAGCTGCGATTACCAACGTCGATCCGGCGCTGCAGCGCGTGTACACCGCAGCCGGTGATCGCCATTTTTACGATGTCGTGTCGTTTGATGTCGGCAGCGTTTCTCGCAGTGTTCCGGCGTCGCCAGGCGCGTACACCGTTCCCGTGAAACCCATCGATGCGTTGCTGACCGCGATCAACGAACGCGAAGCGATCCGCTCGTCTTCCCTCGCGATTCAAATCATTGGCGGCGGCGCGGCGGCGCTAGAGGTTGCACTGGGTTTGGCGCATCGTTGGCGCGGCGCTCCCGAAAAAAAAATCGGTATCGTGAGCGGCGGCGTGCTGTTGCAAGGCATGCCACGCGCTGCGCGCAAGGCGGCGCTGGCGGCTTGTGCTGCTGCGCGCGTGACGGTGCGCGAGAGCACGCCGGTACAGTTGATCGAGCCGACGCGATTGGTGCTCAGCAGCGGCGAGTTCATCCCGAGCCAAGTCACACTGCTCGCGACCGGACCTGCTCCAGCGCCGTTGATCGCTGAGATTGAAGTCACCAAGACAGACGACGGCAGCATCGCGGTCAACAGCGGCTTGCAATCGCGAAGTCACAAGAACTTGTTTGCCGCTGGTGATTGCGCGGGCAACCCGAAAGCGAGTTATCCAAAGTCCGGCGTGTTTGCGGTGCGCCAGGGCCCGGTGTTGTACGAAAACTTACGTCGGGCCATTCGTGGCGGCGACCTGCAAAGCTACGATCACAAAGCCGCTGCCCTCGCGCTCATTTCTTTAGGAGAACAGCGCGCAATAGCCGTACGAAACGGTTTCGCGCTGACTGGCGCGTGGGCGTGGCGGTGGAAAGACCGCATTGATCGCGCTTGGATGGCGAAATATGAATAGCACTGTCTCAAACTAACAGTTCATTCAACAAAGCGCCCACTTAATTGGGCGTCGCGGTCATTTAGATTGAAGAGCGGGTGCTCATCCTTTTGAACGCTTCCCCCAAATAGAAGCGGGCGATGGAGGCGAAAGCGGTGGATTGATCCGATTCGTGAAGCTGGCTCGCGGGAAACTTAGTTGCCAATCGCTGCTGCAAACGCAGCGACCTGCAAAAGCCCGCAGCCAAAATCGGTGTCACGACCGCTTCGCCCCAGATCTTTCGCGCTTCTGCACAACGCTTGCGACCAAGTAGCGCGGTTGGCTGTTTTGCTTTGACTCGCAACCAAGGCTAGAGCCCCGCTTACCCAAGCCGACGCGAACGAAGTGCCAGAAACGTAGCGGCCGCTTGCGCCTTGTGGTGCCCAAACGTCAACACCTGGCGCCGAGATCATCACGTATTCGCCGCGATTGGCTTGCGCATAAATGCTGGATTCAACATCCACCGCAGTCACCGCGATTACGTTGGGTAGTGCGGCTGGGAACGAAGCGCTTCCCGTCGGGCCGCTGTTGCCCGCGGCAGCCACCACGATCAAACCTTTCTCGATTGCTTGTGCGATGCCGAGCGCGAGAGTGGAATCGCCCTTACCGCCCAAACTCATGTTGACGATGGGCACCTGCTCAGAGAGCAACCAATTGAGCGCTTGCAATACCGACACCGCGTTGGTGTAGCTTCGTCCGTCGGGCAAATTGCTCATTGCACGAGCGATGTAGAGTTTGGCACCGGGTGCAGCACCGGCGAAGCCCGTACTCTCGTCTTGCCCTGCGATGAGGGATGCAACTGCCGTACCGTGGACGCTGTCGGCGGGCGATGCTTCATTCGGCAAAAAGCTGCGTTCACCGGCAACGCCAGAGCTCAACGCGCTGACCCGCTCGACGCCCGAATCAATCACGCCCACGCGCACTTCTCGCAGCAGCGGCGCAGGTTTGGCGGGAAGTTGCAACATGGCACGTGCGTAATGTCGCGGTGCGCTGCCAGTGCTGCCCGTGCCGGAAAGTGGAAACAGAAATAAGCGGCTGTGCAAATCAACACTGGCCTGCGGTAATTGCGCGCGAAGGATTTGCGCCAGCCTCGGCGCGTCGCCATCGTTCGCCCGAACACGAATTAGCAAAGCATCGAGCGCGGTGAGCGAGTCTTGCAGCAACACGGTGCCACCGGCGCGCGCGATGACATCGAGCGCGCCCTGCGCAGTTTGCGCATACGGCGCGAACACGATGACTTCGCCCGGTTCGAATTCCTGGTTATCAACCGCAGGCGAGGCAGCAGCTGGCGGCGATGCGGTAGAGGCAACAGGCGGGCGCGGCGGCGGCAGCGACAGCGGCGAAACGGCTGCACCGCCGCCGCCGGTTGGAATTTGTGACGCGGGCGCGCGAACTACCGGCGCTGGTGGCGATGGCGGCAGAACAGGCGCAGGCGGCTGCACGACAGGCGGCACAGGCGATGGCGGCAGCTCAGGTGGCAGCGCTGGTGGCACCGACGGCGCAGGTGGCGGTGGCGGCGTGGGTGGTGCGGGCGGACGTTGCCCGACAGAAGGTGGTTGTGGTGGCGGCGTTGCTGTTCCCGGCGGGCGCGTGGGAGTGCTCGACGGTGGCGTGACGGGCGGGTTTCCTGAAGGCCGTTGATTCGTTCCAGGCGGAGGCGGCGCGGGGCACGGAATCAAACGAACGTGGGTGTACACCGTCGGATCCGGGCAGAGCGGCGTGCCTGCATTTGTGCCGAAGAATTGCTGACAGACTGTGGGGAGTTGAGACAGCGGCGTTCCTCGGTCGCGCAAATCGTTGCAACGCTTTCGAATATCAGCCGGACTCGGCCCGGGCGGCACTGACGACGATGGTGCGGCCGTTGGCGGCGTTGCAGATGGACGCGCAAGGAGCGTTCCGGCAGGAATCACCAGCGGAACGTAAGTAAACAGCGGTTTGAACGAAGCCGTGTCTGATGCTGGCGCTAAAAACGGGATGCATTCCGGCGGCATCTGCGCGCGCGGCGTTCCCGCAGCGATAAGTCGCCGACACCGCTCCGCTAACGCGTTTTGCGCAGCGGCAGCCGTTGAGAGCGTACTTGCGCGAGCCAGCGCGTCGGTTCCAGGCGCGTAAAGCGGCGGTGAGCTCGGCGGCGGCGCGGTAGCCGATTTTGCGTCATAGCCACTTAGGAAGAATGCCGCCAGCGCTAGGCTTAGCGGTCGTAACCGCTTGTTATCGGAATTGGCATTCACGCTTCATTCACCCAATACTATTGAGCTTTTCCGCCTAAAGCTGATGCCTCGTCGACGATACCGCTTGCTTTCAGCTGGGACGCCGCGGAAGCCGCGTTTGACGCGCGGGCTTGATACACGCCGAGCGCCGACGGCCCGGCGACGAGTTCCACGCCGTTAGCACGCAACAGCTCGCGCATTTGCTTCTCAGTGGCGTTGGGTTTAAACGTTAACTGGAGATTGGCGCTCGCTGCGGCCGCCGAAGCGCCTGAAAGCGGCTCCAGCGTTGGCGACGTTTGTTTGAGTAGCGGCGCTAACACTGCCGCCTGAATAACCACCAAGCTTGCAGCCAACGCAAACGCGATTTTCCATCCGCGTCTACTTGCGATTTCTCCCGCAAGCGGGGTGACCGTGCGTTGCAACGGTTTGACGTTTTCAGCGAGATTGACGTCGCGCTGTGACTCAGCGGCAAGCCGGTTAAGGAACTGCGGCAGGGATGAGCGGTGCGGCACGGCAGCGCTGTTGTTCACCGCTTCGCGAATTGCTTTGTGCAATTCAACTTCGCGCGCAAGTGCGGGCTCAGCCGCAATGGCTGCCTGCAGAGCGTCGCGATCAGCGGCGGGCAGCGTTCCGTTCAGGAGAAACGGTATTTGCTCGGCGCGTTGCTGAAATTCTTGAAGAGAGATGCTTGCCATGATGATTCCGGGATAAAAGTTTCCGCGTATAACCCTTTGTCGTTAGGAGCCGACGTTCGGTTCAAACCGCGACAGCATGTTTCTCCAAACAGTCTTTAAGTTTCTTCCGCGCGTGAAACAGACGCGTTTTGACGGTGCCCGAGGGAATTTCCTGCACCAAGCTGACCTCTTCTACGCTCGCGCCCTCGAAATACACCAAGTGCAGCGCCTCACTTTGATCTTTCGGCAGCTCGTCAATGCACTCTGAGAGCGCGTGCGCCGCTTGTTTCGCGTAAACGAGTTGCTCAACGCCCGGCGCAGTGTCCGCGAGGCTATCGGCGTGATCATCAATGTCGTCGGATTCGGTATCGCGGGCTCGCAGCTTGTCGAGCGACTTGTATTTGGCAATCCCGAGCAGCCAGGTTTCAACGCGGCTATCACCTTTGAAATTCTTAGCCACTTTCCAGACTTCGTACATCGTTTCAACGACCACCGATTCCGCCTCTTCTGGATTCGACAAGCGGCGCATTGAGAATGCAAAAACGCGAGACTCAAAAGCTTTGTAAAACCGGATCATCGCCTGTTGATCGCCCGTAGCAATCAACGCAAGCGTTGCTTTCATTTCGGCGTCGCTCGCCGAGCGCGCATGAGAGTTGTCGGTTGAATCGGAAGTCATGAAAGTGATGCCACACGGGCTCGCACCGCGCGATCCGTTTCCTGTGGATACATCAGAAGACGCGATTGTGCCTCGAAATGCGCCAGCCCGAGCGCAAATGCTGGTGGAAATCGCGCTGCTACAATTTCAATCTCGCAAGTCGGACGGTTAGCTCAGCGGTAGAGCACTGCCTTCACACGGCAGGGGTCGCAGGTTCAAACCCTGCACCGTCCACCACCTTCCCGCCTTTTTCCACTAACTTTCCTGACTCGTGATCGACTCGGAAACGAGCCAGGCGCGACCAGCTGCTAAGACACTTGACGCCCTCGCCCATTTCCTTACCCAAAAAAATTGCGATCATCGGCGCGGGACTTGCCGGCATCACCGCAGCACGGCAATTGATGGATCGCGGCGTGGAAGTTTCCGTGTTTGAGAAATCGCGCGGCGTTGGCGGCCGCCTGAGCACCCGACGATCACGCGGCGACATGCTCGATTCGAGCGGCGAGTGGCAATGCGACCACGGCGCACCGTTTTTCAGCGCGACCACACCCGAGTTTTCAGCGGAAGTTTCGCGCTGGGTTGCACAAGGCTTCGCAAGCCCGTGGGCGGCGCGCTGGAAACTTCAGGAAGTTCGCGCTGTTCAGTCGGAGCAAGACGCGCTCGCGGAAAATCCGCTCGAGAAAATTTTCGTGGGCTTTCCGAGCATGAATGCGATTGCCAAACGCCTCGCGCAAGAGATCGAATCACGCGTTCTGGCTGAGCATACGGTCACCCGCATTCAAAAATTCGGGGCGATGTGGACGCTGGAAACTAAAGAGCATGGTGTCTCGCACGCCGAGTTCGACGCGGTGATCCTCGCGGTGCCCGCGCCGCAAGCCGCGGCCTTGTTGGAATCGAGCAGCGGCTGCGTGCCAGATCACTTCATCGCTCGCGCAGAGACTGCGCAAATGGCTCCAGATTGGACCGTGATGGCGCGGTTTGCAGCGTCAACCGCGCTGCCATTTGATGCTGCGCGCACAAACAATTCTCCGCTCGAGCTTGCAGTTTGCGACCGCTCCAAACCCGGACGCAGCGGCGCTGAACTCTGGGTACTTCACGCATCAGCTGCGTGGAGTGCACAACATCTCGAAGCGTCGCCAGAGTTTGTCGTTGATGCGCTGATGCGTGCCTTCAAAGAACTGGGTGCACCTGCGCCTGAATCGGTCGTTGCGCATCGCTGGCGTTTCGCAAACGCGAGCGCTACCTTTGATCCGACGATCGATACGCACCATGCGTCTTCATGGGACGCCACCCGCGCCGTCGGAATGATTGGTGATTGGAATCACAGTGCGGGGGTGGAAGGCGCGTGGCTGAGCGCAAATTCTGTCGTCCGTGCGGTGTTTGCAGAGCCGACTCGCTAGCCGGACAGTTATGAGTAATTCGACAATAACCTACCCACGGTAGCGCAGTTTTTATTGGGCGGTGAGGGATTTCTCAGCATTTATCACTAACAGATTTTTTTCGCAGTAGAGCCCAATGGAACCGGCGCTAAAGTGTTAAAGCTGTTCGATATTACGCGGGCAAAAAGAATGCGTAGCGTCTCTCAACGCGCAATTTACGCGATTGCCGGCTCGGCCCTGCGCCAGGCCCCAGCAATCAATGTTTCAAAGGGTCGAAACTGACTTTTATACGCCATTTTGCTGCTGCCGTCGATCCAGTATCCGAGATACAGATACGGCAAGTTGTGCTGCTTCGCCAGATCGAGTTGCCACATCACGCCAAACGTCCCCAAGCTGCCACGCCTCGTCGGTTCGTAGAACGTGTACACCGCTGACAGCCCGTCAACCAGCACATCAATCAAGCTCACCATCAACAGCTCGCCCTTATCGTCGCGAAACTCAGCGAGCAAGGTGTCGACGTGGCTTTGCAACAGAAAGTGTTGGTACTGCTCACGGCTATCGCGATCCATCCCGCCGCCGTGGTGACGAAGCCGTTGGTAGCGCAGATAGAGCTCGTAGTGCTCGTGGCGAAATTCGAGCGGCACAAAGCGAACGCTGAGTTCTGCGCGGTGTTTGTCCCAGGCGCGGCGCTGGCTCCGCGTCGGCGTGAATTCGCGCACCGCAACGCGAAGCGGCGTGCAAGCGTTGCAGCCATCGCAATGCGGCCGATAGACGAAGGTGCCGCTGCGGCGAAAACCAACGCGCAGTAATTCACCGTAGACCTGTGAATCAATCAAATGCCCGGGGGTCGCCACTTGTGAACGCGCGACGCGACGCTCAAGATAGCTGCACGGATACGGCGCGGTGGAATAAAACTGAAGCGCTTGCCACGGGACTCGCGCGAGCTCTCGCGGATTACTCATCGCTTACTCCGATTTTTGCCAAGCTGCATGCAAATCATCGTCAAAAGTCCAGCGCCCGGTTCGGGCAACGTTTGCTTCCGAGTGTACCAATCGCGAAAGCTCGGCAACGAAGGTTTTTCGCGAAATGGGGGCAGCGCCGAAACTTGCGAGATGTTGCGTTTCCTGTTGGCAGTCGATGAGCTCGAAACCCCAGCGCTTGAGCTGGGCTACGGCATGCGCGAATGCGATCTTCGAAGCGTCGGTTCGCCGCATAAACATGCTTTCCCCAAAAAAAACGCGTCCGAGCGCGATGCCGTAAAGGCCGCCCGCTAATTCGCCATCCATCCAGCATTCAACGCAGTGCGCAAACCCCGCGCGATGCAGCTCGCTGTAGGCGTCGATGATGGCGTCACTAATCCAGGTGCCGTCTTGCTCAGGTCGCGGCTCGGCACAGCCACGCATCACCGATTCAAAGTGTTGATCCACTCGGATTTCGTAATCCGAATTGCGCAACACCTTTAGCAAACTTCGACGCAATTTGAACGCCCCAGGCCGCAACACCATGCGCGGATCCGGGCTCCACCAAAGTACCGGTTGACCTTCGCTGTACCAGGGAAAAATTCCGCGCTCGTACGCCGCAAGCACCCGCGAACTACTGAGCTCTAGCCCCGCGCAAAGCAAGCCGTTGGGCTCGTCAAGCGCCTCGGTAACCGGTGGAAAACCGTCGTTTTTGTCGAGCCAAATGAGGCTAGTCATCAGGGCTGCGCTACGGCGACGCTAGCGAAGGCGCACGCATTGCATTCAACACTGTGCGACGTTGCGGCAAAACTGAGTGAGCTCCTGCACGGCCGCGCGTTGTTGCACGCGATCTTTCGCGCGCGCACCGTATTCCATCGACAGTTTGAATTCATACTTCGCAAAGAACGGGTCGAATTGCTCGGCGCCAGCGGTGCCGAGCGCGCGAAGTGCATCCGATTTGGCGTCGTATTCAAGCGCGATCGCTGCAAGCGGAGCAGTGGCTGGCCCCGCAATGACTTTGGCTCCTGCCGACGGGTCGTACACAGAATGATCGGCGCAACAATGAATTTGTTCGGCCTGACTTTTTGCCGACGCTGCCGCTTGGAATCGAATGAAACTCACCTCTTTCGCGGGATAGGCGAGTTTGTGCGAACAGATTGCTGAAAAGGCGACGATTGACTTGCGTTTTCCGACGCCGCCGACATCGCGGTTCATATCAATCAACAAACACGGCGTCGAGGCAAACGGATAATGAAAAATGTAGTTGGTGAGCGGCTTTAAAGTAGAAGCCCTCAACGGATCGCCGAGCGAGTCGGATAAGATCGCATTCGAGTAGCGTTTTATTTGGCGCGCTTGCGAGGCGGCACTGGCGACCAACGGCGACAATGCCACCGACGCCAGAAGCGTCGACGAGCATGCGAGCAAAAATTCTCGCCGCTCGTTCGCAGCCGGCGAAGTGTCTCCAGCCGCGCTGCATAAGTTCTCGAAAGCGTTTTGTGACTGCATCTCCGCCTCTTTCTGCCGCCACACAGCTGTTGGGCGACATCCATCAACAACTCAATTCGATTGTACTGGGCAAATCCGACGTTACGCGGCTTGCCATGACCTGCTTGCTCGCGCAAGGCCATTTGCTGATCGAAGATGCTCCGGGCTTGGGAAAATCCACGCTCGCCGTCGCGCTAGCGAAAACGTTTGGGTTGAACTATGCGAAAGTTCCCTGCACCAACGATTTGCTGCCCTCAGATCTCTTGGGTTTGTCTATTTGGGACGCTACGGCACAGGCGATGCGTTTCTCGCCGGGGCCTATTTTTTCGCAAGTCCTGCTCGCGGATGAGCTCAATCGCGCGCCCTCAAAAACACAAAGCGCATTGCTTGAAGCAATGGAAGAGCGGCAGGTCAGCGTCGATGGTGTGAGCCGCGCGCTGCCAACGCCTTTCTTTGTAATTGCAACGCAGAATCCGATGGATCAAGTCGGCGTATCGCCGTTGCCAGAATCGCAGATGGATCGATTTATGATGCGGCTCACATTGGGCTTCCCAACGGCGGAGGCTGAACTCGCGCTCCTGCGCGGCGGCGATCGGCGCGGCAGTGCGATCAACGCTCGCTCCATCGTCAATGGTGAAGCGCTGATAAAGCTACAAAGCGTGATCGACAAAATCCACATCGCGGAGCCTGTATATGCCTATGTGCAACAGCTGCTCGCGGCAAGCCGAACCGGCGCAACGCGACCGCTGTCGCCACGTGCCGGTCTTGCCTTATTGCGCGCGGCAAGAGCGTTTGCGCTGCAGACCGGACGCGACCATGTGCTGCCCGATGATGTGCAAGCAGTGTGGCCTGCCGTGGTAAGTCATCGCCTCGGCGCGAGTCATGATAGCCTGCAAAAAAGTTTACAGCTCGCACAGGCTACGCTCGTCAGCGTTGGGGCGCCATAGCGATAACAACTATGAGCGATGCAGCAGTTTTATCGCACGATAGCCCAATTCAATCGGCGTTTCACCGAATGCGGTTATGGTGGAAGCAAGCCTTTGGTCATTCGGTAAACGAAGGCGACTCGCTTGAACTCGTGCAGCGACGAATCTACGTGTTGCCAAGTGCGCGCGGTTGGTCGGTGATCGTGATTGCGATCGTGTTGCTACTGGTCGGAGTTAACTACCAACTTTCGCTGGCGTACGTCGTCTCGTTTTTGCTCGGCGGACTCCTGCAAGTCGCCCTTCACGCAACCTACAGAAATTTGCGCGGCGCGGTCATTCGCGTTGGCAAGTCACCGCGCGTCATCGCGGGTGAAACGCTGCAGTTTGCGATCAGCGTCGCGTCCCCTGAAAGAGCGCGCGAGGGCATCTCGATTACGCGGCTTGCATTGACCGGGCGAGCGCAGCGCGCCGCGTTGTTTAACGCGCCGCGCATTCGTCTTGCAGCCGACGCGATACGCCTGTATCCGATTGACGTCACGACCACAAAACGCGGCATCGTTTCGCTCGGGCGCGTACTCATTGAATCTCGTGCACCGTACGGACTGATTCGCGCCTGGAGTTACGCCAATTTTGAGTGGATCGGATGGGTTGAGCCGAAGCCCGAAATGCCGTATCCCGAATTGCCGCACGCAGTGGGCGAAGATGCAAAAACAACCGCTAAGCAAGACGTTGCCCACGATCCCGATAGTTTGCGCGAATACGTTCCCGGCGATTCGTTGAAGCGCGTTGCCTGGAAACATGTCGCGAAATCCGGAGAGTGGTACACGCGAACCGGCGAAATCGGCCAGCGCGGCGAAGTTGATCTGCGCTGGGATGCAACGCAGTTGAGCGACACCGAAGCGCGGCTCGCGCGAATGGCAGCGTGGATTGATCGGGCGCGAAACGAAGGTGTGGCGTTTTCGCTCACTCTTCCCAATGCGCAGTTACCACTCGCCGATAGCGCGCCGCATCACGACGAGGCGCTGATGTCGCTCGCCGCATTCCCAACGCCTGTGGGTGAGGTTCGCGGTGTTCGCCGTTAAGCGCATCCGCTTTCGAGATCAAGTGGCCGTATTCTTCGGTTTTGAAGCCAAACCGCGCTTTTCTTACGGCGCACATGACGCGCTCATTGATCGCAATCCTGATATTCGGGCACGCCGTTTTCTGTGGTTCGCAATGGTGCTCTCGCAGCTTGCCAACGTCACGGCAATGAACACGACGGTGATGGTGGTCGGGTTCGCAGCAAGCTTGGCAGCGCTCGCAATCCGCGAAACGCCGCGTCGATTTGTTTGGCGCGCATTGTTGTTGCTGCTCACGCTCGCAGCCGGCTTCGTTGTATTCGTTTCGTATGGAAAACTAATTGGCCGTGACTCGGGCATTGCGTTGCTGTTTATTTTCGGTCCACTCAAACTCATCGAAGCGCGGACGCCGCGCGACTACATGTGGGTCTGGGGATTGGGTTTGGTGCTTTATGTCGCAAGTTTCTTCGAGAATCTCGGGCTCGGCGCGGCGCTTACCCTTCCAGTCATCATCGTGTCCTACATCACTGCATTGCGGCTATTCGACGCCCCTGCAAAAGAGCCCGACGCGCCATCGCTGTTCGCCCATACAAAAACCGCGCTGATCCACACGTTGATGGGCATTCCGTTGGCAGCAATGCTCTTTGTGCTGTTCCCGCGCGCTGCTGCGCCGCTTTGGGGAATGCGCGACACCTCAACCGCGCGAACCGGATTGTCGGAAGAGATGCAACCCGGCGAAATTGCGCAACTCATCCAATCGCGCGAGACTGCGTTCCGCGTCGAATTCGAAGGCACGCGACGCCCCGCCCGCGCCGATTTGTATTGGCGCGGGCCGGTGTTGCGCAGCTTCGATGGTTTGCGCTGGAGCAGCGGAGATTTGGGGATTCGAGGTGATTTCACCGCGATCACTCCGGAGCAAGTTGAGCGCGATGCAATAACTTATACGGTTACGCTGGAGCGGCTAGATTCACGCTGGTTGCCGGTGCTTGAGCTTCCAATCGCGTTCCCCAGCGGCCCGGCAATTGAGAGTACGGCTTTTTTGAGTGACGCCCAGCAAATTGGGGTCAGACGTGCGCCCAACGGCGCTACCGCTTATCGTGTGCAGTCGATCCCGCGCCCAAGTTTTTCGGCGTTAGACGGCAAAAGCCTGAATTCAGAACTCGGCACAGGTCCGCCTTCGTTTCAGCCTAGAGCGCGCGCGTTTGCAGCGACACTGCGCGAGCAGTTTCCCGATCCGAGCACTCGCGTGCGCGCAGTGCTGGATTTCTTCAATCGCGAACAGTTTTTCTACACGCTTAATCCGCCGCTCTACAACCAAGAGCGCGCGACCTCGATTGACCGATTCCTGTTTGAAGGACGTCGCGGCTTTTGCGAACACTACGCCGGCGCCACGGTTTTTTTGCTGCGTGCCAGTGGGATTCCAGCGCGCGTTGTAACCGGTTATCAAGGCGGCGAAATGCAACCCTCTGGATACATGATCGTTCGCCAAAGCGACGCTCACGCGTGGGTCGAGGTATTGCTCAATGGAAACTGGACACGGGTTGATCCGACAGCGGCCGTAGCGCCCAATCGAGTCGAACTTGGCCTATCGGCTGCGCTGCCTGAAACCGAGGCGCTGCTTCTTAATTCAAAACGATGGTTTCAAACCGAGCAACTCACAGCGCTCTGGGAAAACATGACGTTTTCTTACACCAAATGGGTGATCGGATTTGATCGTGATCGGCAGCGCGAATTGATGCGAGACCTAGGCCTTGGCAACATGAATCCAATGGCCGCCATCGGATGGATGCTGATCGCGGTAAGCGTGAGCGGTGGGATTGTCGCGCTGGCTTGGTGGCTTGCGCGTCGACGCAGCGAGCGAGCGCTTGATGCGAACGTTCAGCTCTGGCACGTTCTGCGCAAACGCCTGCAGCGTGCAGGCCTGAGCATTGCGCCACACGACACAGTGCGTGCAGCGATGGACAAAGCGGCGCAACGCTGGCCCGATAGCGCCGCACTGTTTCTGGAGTTCGCCACAGTCTACGAAGGCAATCGTTTTGCAAAGCAAACCACTTCGTTAAACCGGGAACGAGTTGCGGCACTTAAGCTCATCGCGAAACAGTTGCCCTCCGTTGCCGCGTTGAAGCGCTCCGCGCAAGTTGTTGCTGAAGCTAACCCCGTGCGCGCTTAAACCTATCAGCGGTGTGAGCTATCGCGCACTCCAGCGTTCGGGTTGATCGCTTCGAGCGATGAGCGCAAGACCGTACGCGATCGACTCGAGCTGGTCTCCGGTTTCGATCTTCCCTGCATCAAAGCGTCGTTCAAACACTTCGCGCACGGCCGGAACGTACGAGCTGCCGCCAGTGAGAAACACGCGATCAATTTGATCTGCGCTGAGTTTCGCTTTTGCGAGCGCTTCATTTACGGCTGACTCAATCATCGCGAGTTCTGGAGCAATCCACGACTCAAATTCGCTGCGCGTAATGCGTGCCGATAGCGAGAGGGTTTCGGCGAGCGTGTTCGCCTGGAATGTGAACGTCGTTTCGGTTGCGGTCGACAACGCGGTTTTCGCGTTTGATACCGCTTTGTACAGCGGATAACCCAAATCGTTTTCGATGATCGCAATAAACGCTTGCAATCCATCAGGCGCAACTGCGTAGCGCTGAAACTCGCGAAGCTCACGCAACACGACCGGCGATTTCATCAACGCTAATTGGCTCCATTGCGCAAAGCGATGGTGATAGTGCGCGGGCATCTCAAGCGTCTTGTTGATGCTCCGATACGCTGCGCGATAGCCGAGCTGCGGCAGCACCGCGTGCTGCAGAATTCGGTAGTCGAAGCTGTCGCCCGCGACCGCAACGCCCGAATGCGACAGCGCTTCGGAGGTTAAGCTCCCGCCAGTAGGATCAAATCGAATCACTGAGAAGTCGCTAGTGCCGCCACCAAAGTCAGCCACCAAAACGGTGGCTGCTTCGGTGAGACGTTGCGCGAAAAAATACGCCGCTGCGACCGGTTCGTAGACGTAGACAACGTTTTCGAAACCGATTTCGGCGAACGCCTTTTGATACCGCGACAGCGCGAGTTGTTCGTCAGCTTGAACTCCTGCAAAGGCGACGGGTCTGCCGACAACCAATGTTCGCGGTATCGCACTCGGCAATCCATCGGCGTGTGATCGCATCCGGTCAATAAACGCGGTGAGCAAATTCTCAAACGAGTATTTTCGACCGTGGATGTAGGTCTCAGTGAACGACTTACTCGCAGCAAAGGTCTTGAAAGATTGCAAGAATCGACAACCGAACGGATCGTCAATAAAACGCTCAATCGCCCAAGGTCCCGCGTCAAACTTTAGATCGAGGCCGCGCTCAACCTCTTCTTCCCAAAAACAGAGCGCAGAGCGAAAAGTGGTGTGGTGCTCTTCGTCACGTTCGGTGCGAAGCGTAAACGGGATGACCCGCGCGCGACCCATCTCGTCAGCGGCGGCGAGTACGGTATTGGTGGTGCCGAAATCGAGGCCGAGCGCGAAAGGTTTGTCGGTAGATTCGCTGAGATGCGTTGGGTGCGCAGGCGGCATGAATAAAAGTTAAGAACAGCCGTTTGCGGCGGGTCGCGGATTGTACGCGAGCAGCACAATTGGCCCGCTCGGCTGAACGCTAATCGCTTAGCCGACGTGTCGCGATTCGTTCATTGGAATCATCGGGGTTGGGCAAAATTTTGAATCCCATCGCCTCGCAGAACTTGAGCATGCGCGGATTTTCACGCAACACAACGCCCTCTATCTGCGTGTAGCGCAACGTGCGTGCGGCTTCAATCAAGCGTTGCATCAACGCGCGCGCGAGTCCTGTGCCCTGCATCGATTCTTCAACGACGATCGCAAATTCGCAGCGACTTGGCTCAGTGGTGGGAGTGATTCGCGCAACGCCAACAATCTCATCTGACGATTCACCGTGATCGTTGGTCCGCGACACGACGCCAACCAACGCGAGTTCGCGACCGTAGTCGATTTGCGTGAAACGCTCAATCATCGACGGCGCGAGTTCCCTGATTGGCATCATGAAGCGCAAGTAAAGCGTCTCCGGCGACAGGCGCGCCACAAACGCGCGCTCTCTATCAGCGTCCTCCGGCTGGATCGGTCGAATCAAGAGCGATGAATTGTCTTTCAACGTTACCCGCTCTTCGAGTTCGCGCGGATAGGGATAAACAGCAAGGTGCGCATATCTGCCCTGTTCTCGGAGCGAGGCGGCAGCGTCTCGAGCTCGAAGCACAATGCGGGCATCCACTGCCGCGACATTTGTTTGGTCTGCGAGTACTGGATTTAAATCACACGACACAATTTCTGGGCACGCACATACAAGCGTCGAAAAGCGAAGCAGCAGTTGTGTCAGCGCAGCACGATTTATCCCGGGAACGTTGCTATAAGCATCGAGCGTTCGCGAGACTCGCGTTCGCAGAATGAGATTGTTGATCAATACGTCGTTAATCGGAGGCAGTTCGAACGCAACGTCATCGACCTGTTCAACGCTCAAACCACCACTTCCGAACGCAAGCGTTGCACCGAACGTTGGGTCGGTGGCCATGCCCACATAGAGCTCTCGTTGGCCGCGTTGATCAAAGTAGCGTTGGACATATACGCCAAGCACTTTCGCACCGCCTGCCTTCGCTTCTACCTCCTGAAAAATTGATTTAGTGGCTGCGCGAACCGCTTTTGCATCTCGCAAATCAAGTCGTACGCCACCCACTGCGGTTTTGCTAGCAATCTCGGTGGAGGCAACTTTGAGCACCACCGGATAACCCATCACATCCGCTGCGTCCACCGCTTCTTTCGGCGTGCGCACGAGCCGTGTATCCGCCATCGCGATGCCAAACGCCGCTAACAAGGTGTGCGCTTCGTGCGCGAGAAGCTGGGTGCGACCTGCCGCCCAAACGCTTGCAAAAACGCTTCTTGCAATTTCAAGTTGCGGCACGAAGCCGTCAACGCTTTGCGCTGGCACCTGCCGCAACAGTGCTTGGTTACGCACAAACATATCGAGGAAAGCGATTGCGTCGATCGCGTTTTCTGGACTCAAAAACTGTGGAATTTTTGCGGCATCGAGTCGCTGTCTTGCACGATACACGCTGGCTCCACCGCCCAAAACAACAAGCATGGTTTTTGCTGCGTGGTTGGGATGAAGCTGAGTGACTTCGAGCAACACATCGACCAGCGCATCGGCTGACAACATCGACTGCGGTGAAAAAAGAACGACAACAACGTCGATTTCTGGGTCGTCGTAGAGCGCTTCGATGGCGTGTCGATAACGGATCGCGTCGGCGTCGCCGGCAAGATCGAGCGGATTGTCGGGTGATAAATATTTCGGCAAAAATCGCGCAAGAACCGCACGACGAGTGTCTGAAAAGCGCGCGATGCTCAACGATTTAGAGAGCGCAGCGTCAAGAGCAACGCGAGCGGGGCCTTTTCCATTGGTGATTATCGCGAGCCGGTTTAGCGCGCGCGCACGGTGCCCGGAAAGCAGGCGCGCGGTTGACACCATTTGCATCGATGTTTCCACCCGCACCGCACCCGCGCGCGCGATTGCCGCATCAAAAACGCGATCGGAACGGATTAATTTACTCGCATGCGTCGAGTCGCTTGAGTTTGATTCAGAAAACCGATCGCTCTTCAACACAACAACGGGCTTTGCTCGCGAGAGCTGGCGCACACCTGACATGAAGGCAGGCGCGTTGCGCACCGTTTCTACATAGAGGAGCATGTCGGTGGTGACGCTGTCAAACGCAAAAAATTCGAGCAACTCACCGAAGTCCAAATCAAGCGCATCTCCGAGCGCCAAAACGCTCGAGAAACCAATCGCAGAACCGGTCGAAAAATCACGCAAAACCGAGAGCCAAGCGCCGGATTGCGAGAGTACGCCGAGCGTTCCATCGAGCGGCAGTTGCTCAACTCCGGTCATTGTGGACGCATCCAGCGATAAGCGTGGACGCAACATGCCGCGTGCGTTGGGGCCCACGATGCGCACGCGTGACGCGCGCGCAGCCGTAATCAGTTCTGCGGCTAGCTTTTCTGCTTCAGGATTACCGGAGAACCCATGCGAAAGAATCAGCGCGTACCCGCAACCGGCTTCACCGCACTCTCGAACGATATCTGGACATGCGCGCGCGGGCGCACAAATTAGCGCTAGGTCGACGCGTTCAGGCAACGCTTTCACAGACGCGCTAGAAGGCGAGCCAAACACAGTAGCGTGCTTTGGATTAACCGCGTAGACCCGTCCGCCGTAGCGCTGCGTCGAATCCGGATAGTGCGCGTGAACGCGCTCCCACAACGCGCGACCAATGCTTCCTTCGCGCTCCGATGCTCCGACGATGGCTATCGACTGCGGTGCAAAAAGCTTTGATAGACGGTGCTGAGCCATGGCTTCATTCTATGGCGCGAACGCGCGTTGAAGACGCGTGCGCGCCTTCAGGATGCGCCACAGCCCACTTGCAACACAGTGCTCAGCGTTGTGCGTATTCACATTGAAACCGAGCATCACTGCAATCTGCTCATACCAATTAGCGAGAGGCTGACTCGCGAGCAACTGAATTTGCGTGACGTCAGGATAGGAGCGGCGCGCAGCCATTATTTCCGACGCGATAAGCCAAGCTGAAAACTCCGTACTGAGCGCAGGCGCGGGCCCTTGCGTGACGGCGCGCGAGCGAAAGCCAAACAGCTCATGCAGCCAGTGTCGCTCATCACCGACGCCACGTCGCGCTCGATCAATACCCTGCGCCACGGCAACCTTATCATCGAGCGAGGGCGCGTCTTGCAGCACTTTTCCGATTGACGTGTGCTCGCGAATCACGGCATTCATCTCTCCGGTAAGAAACGTTTTGAAGCTCGCAATACGCCGCGAACGAAGTTCTACCCATTTGCTGTGTGTTCCCGGCAACACTACGAGCGCGTCGTCGCGATCAAGTCCGACTAATTGCGTTTCTTCACCGCGCATCACGTCAGGCTCATCGCTTGCGACGCCGGGGATAACGCAGAGTGGTTGGCTAAATTGAGTGGCCATTTCAACGCTATGAGTTGCGAGCTGATCGACATTAGCACCGATTGCGCAATACCCGGCTTCAACCCATGCTCCGCGTGCGCCGACCATGCCACACGCAATCAACTGGGCGCTCGGGGCGCTACGCAACCAATCGCCCGCGAGCTCGTTGAGCGCGCGCTCAAATTGCTGATGACTGCTTAACGACATTGCGCCTGCGCTGCTTCGAGCGACACTTAGAACGCGTCCCTCGTTGTCAAACGCGAACGCACGCACGTTGGTCGATCCCCAATCAATCCCGACTGCCGCGATTGTTGCATTCACGCTGATTGTGATTGTGGCTGTTGCGAGGCTTCCCAGCGCTTGGCAGCCGCCGCGTCGCTTTCGCGCGCATCAACCCAGCGTTCGCCGTTTGCAGTCACCTCGCGCTTCCAAAACGGCGCCTGTGTCTTCAGATAGTCCATGATGAATTCGCAGGCGCTAAATGCATCTCCCCGATGGGCACTGGTCACCGCGACAAAGACGATTTGATCGAGCGGTCGCAGCTCACCAATTCGATGAATTACCAGCGTGTCGTAAACGCGCCAACGGGTGGCAGCTTCGATTGAAATGCGCTCAAGTTCACGCTCTGTCATCCCGGGATAGTGTTCTAGATACATGAGGGAGACTTCGTCGCCCTCGTTCATGTCGCGCACGCAGCCAAGAAACGTCACCGCTGCGCCGACGCGTGGATCCTTCGCGCGCAGCGCCGCTAGCTCGCGACTAACGTCGAAATCATCGTGATGAACTCGAACAAAATGACTCATGCCAGAAGCGTATCGCGATTGCGTTCGATCCCGAGTAAGGGAAACCGTGGTTTGGAGTCGCCACGCTAAAAACCCGCATCGAAAAACTGCGATGCGGCTAGATCGTCAGCGTGCGCAACTCCAACCGCGCGGAGCTAGCCGCCGGTGACCGGCGGGAAAATCGCGACTTCGTCGCCGCTGCGCACTGCATGATTGAACCCCACGACAGTATGGTTCACGGCAACACGAAACGCGCGGCCTTCGGCCAGTTCGTCGGCAAACACCTCACCCCTCGCGCGCAGCTTTGAGAGCACGGCGGCGACCGAGGTTTCGGTGCTGTCGATTGCGACCGTCTCGCGTGCGACGCCGAAGCGTTCACGCAACCTCGCGAGAAATACCAACTGGATCGAGGCAGTGGTTTGAGTCATATACCTATTATAGGATAAACCCTATAAACAAAACAGCTAGTTCTTTAAGTGGCTTATTTATTTGGAGCGATAGTACTTCTCACATACTTAGCGACTATTACCTACTAGGGCCTTTTCGCCCAATCAATGCGTCGTCTAAACAAATAAGCTAATCGAGTTTCGAAATTACGAAGCAGCGATTTCACTCGTTTTGCGCGAGCTGGGCACGGCCCCTTCATCCGGCACTCGAAGAATGATTCTTGCCGCACGCTGATACGTCCAGTAAGAAAGCGCCCAGTTCAACATCACAACAAAGCGATTGCGAAAGCCGATGAGAAAAAACACGTGCGCAAGCAACCAAAACCACCACGCAACCATCCCCGAAAACTTCCAGCCGCGCAGGTCAACGACCGCGGCCAACCGACCTATCGTTGCCAGATTCCCGTAGTCGCGATAGCGAAACGCTGGAACCATTTTTCCGGCCATCCGTGCGCGAATCGCCAACGCCACATGCGCGCCCATTTGCTTCGCGGCCGGCGCGATGCCGGGTACTAACTTGCCCTCGTACTTCACGTTCGCTAAGTCACCCGCGACGAAAATCTCTGACGCGCCTTCAATTGACAAATCGTCGCGAACCAGCACGCGACCTGCGCGATCCGTTTCGACGTTTAACGTTTGTGCAAGCGGAGATGCTGCAACGCCGGCCGCCCAAATCACCGTGCGCGCCTCAACCAATCGATCGCCCAGTTGAAAGCCACGCTCATCAATGTTTGACACCGGGGTTCCGGTGAGCACTTCAACACCCAAACGTTCAAGCTGTTGCAGCGCTTTTTCAGACAATGAATCAGGGAACGATGCGAGAACCCGCGTACCCGCCTCGATAAGGCGAACCTTCGCGCTTGCCGGATCAATGTGGCGAAACTCTCGCTTCAACGTGTGCCGCGCAATTTCAGCAAGCGTGCCGGCTAGCTCAACACCGGTCGGCCCGCCGCCCACCACAGCGAAACTAAGCCACGCAGCGCGTTCCTTCGGGTCGCTGCACGACTCCGCACGCTCAAACGCAGTCAGCACCCGGCGTCGAATTTCGAGCGCGTCATCGAGCGTTTTGAGGCCCGGCGCATGAGCCGCCCAATCATCGTGCCCAAAATACGCATGCCCCGCTCCGGTTGCCACCAACAGGTAGTCGTATCCAATGATCGAAGCATCCGCGAGCCTCACCGTGCGCGCTGATTTGTCAATCGCGACGACTTCACCCAAGCGCACTTCCACATTCGCTTGGTTGCGCAAAATGTGCCGCAGGGGCGCGGCGATATCAGGGCTTGAGAGGCCAGCGGTCGCCACCTGATAGAGCAACGGCTGAAACAGATGATGATTGCTACGATCAATCAGGGTAATGGCGACGTTGTCACGAGCGAGTGCACGCGTGCACCAGAGCCCGGCGAATCCGCCGCCGATAACCACCACTCGCGGGAGTAAAGTGCCGTCGTGCACGCTTTTAAGATTGCTCAGGTTGAAATTCAAACAATAGACACCAACGCCCTATTCTTATGGGCAAAGACGCAAGCCAATAGTTTACTCAATAACATATCTATTCAACCCTTGACCCCTTACAGATTGGGGCAAGGGCGTTTAAGCTGTTCATCCGTCCGCCTCAAAGGCCGTCACTTCACAGCGTCTATGAGCACGTCGTTAGAAAGCTCGATAATCACAGCAAATCATTGATGGTGAGTGTACCGTCGCGACGCACGCCCTCGGGCAAACGGCGCGCGAGCGCAGCACCGTAGAAAACCAGAGCTTTTGTTGTCGCACGCTCGTCCCCGCGCACCCGTCACCGCCACCACTTCCGCCGCCGCGCTTGTCCCTCCGCAGAATCTCGATTCGCTCGCGCTACGCGCCGCGTTCGCAAGCTTCGCCACGGGCGTCACAGTAATCACAACGCTTGATGAACACGGCGCGCCGGTAGGACTCACCGCCAACTCGTTTGGCTCAGTGTCGCTCGATCCGCCGCTGATTCAATGGAGCCTGCGCATCAATTCGGGACTACACAGAACCTTTATCAACGCAACGCATTTCGCGGTCAGTGTTTTACGCGCCGACCAAGACCACATTGCAAAACAATTCGCCAGCCGCGCGCCCGAACGATTTCAAGGCGTAGCACTGGTTGAAACACCCGGCGAATCTCCGCTTATCGCCAACGCTATCGCACACTTCCACTGCAAAAAAATCAACGACTACCGGGTAGGCGACCATGAGCTATTCATCGGCGAAGTGCTGCGGGCAAACCACTTCACCGGCGAGGCCCTCGTGTTTCATGAAAGCAAATTTAAGCGGGTGGTTGGGTAGGGGCGATGCTGGAGTAGTGGGCTAGCTGCGAGGGGGGTTGCCCCGGCTCAAAGGTTGGGACCTAACTTGCGCTCGGTTCACGGCTTCAACGCATCAATGGCTACCGCAATGGCTAGGTCGCTGGTGGCTCCTTGCTTCGCGTTGGCAGTCAACGCTAGACCGCTCAAGCCTAGTAGGCGTCGCAAAATCATCAAGCCGTCGGACATGAGAAGCGTAAATCCATCGCCGTCAACATCAAACGCCGCGAGGTTATCGTTAATGTGTGCGGCGATCTGCGCGGCATTGCGCAACGCGGGACCGCTGCCGAGTGCGCCGTCGACAAGCGCGGTGTCACGAAAACCAAAAAGGTAGCGCAACAGCAACACGCCATCGGTCGCGGCATCGTATTTAGTCGTTGCGTCGCTGTTGTCAATATTGAGGATCGGCGTGGGCAAATTGAGGATGGTGCCTTGACCCTGACCATCGGCAACGACCGCATTGGTCACATTGGTGATGTTGACAAAGAATGTCTCGCTCGGCTCGTACAAGGTATCGCCGTTTACCTGCACGGTGAAGGTGTACGTGCTGCTGCCCGCTGGGATGATCTGGCCGGTCATGCTTTTTGCCACGTAATCCGCGCCCGCGATGGCGGTGCCGTTTGCAGTGGCAATATCAAAGCTAACGTTGGCGGTAGTCGGCACATTGAGGCTCACCGTGAAGGTAGCGTTGGTCGTACCGGCGCTGCCCTCGCTGACGGTGACGTCGTTAATCGTAAGCGACGGTGGATCGTCATTCAAAAGCGAGCCCGTGGCACTGGCCGTTGTTCCGACGGTATAGCCGGTGCCAGCTGTGAGCGTAATGATCACCGTCTCATCAAATTCCAGGGTGGTATCTGCCGTCGGGTTAATGGTGATCGTGCCGGTTAGCGTGTTCGCCGGGATAACGAGTGGCGACACGACGGCTAGGTAGTCGATGCCGGATGTCGCCGTGCCACTAACAGCGAAATTGATCGACTTTGCGGTCGGCGAGACTTGACTCAACGTGACGGTGTAGACGAGATTGGCAGCGCCGTCCTCGGCGACGCCGGAGGGCGACACGCTGATCGTGGCCATCGGTGTATCGTCGTTGAGGATCGTGCCAGTTGCACTGGCGGGTGTACCCACCGTGTAGCCTGTGCCCGCAGTCAGCGTGATGATCACCGTTTCATCGGGCTCTATGGTGGCGTCGGCGGTCGGGTTGATCGTGATCGTTCCCGTCAGCGCGTTGGCCGGAATTACTAGCGGCGACGCGACTGCCGGGTAATCGGTGCCGGACGTCGCGAGACCACTCACAACGAAATTCACCGAAGTGGCAATGGGTACCGCTTGGCTTAACGTGACTGTGTAAGTCAAATTAGTGACGTCGTCTTCAATCACGCTAGTAGGGCTTACCGCGATTGAGGCCGTAGGGACGGCGATGGTGATGCTCACCGGCAGACTTTGCGCGTCGACCACGCTGCTGGCCGAGCCCGTACCGCTGCCCGTTGCGGTAAAGGTCGCGGTTGCCGTGCCGTTGGGTTGAATCGCGGTTTGTGCAGCGGAAAGAGTTCCTAATGCCGCACTACCAAAGGCATGGACGGTACCGATCATGGCATCCAGATTCGCTAGAGCGACCGCGCCGCCGCCGCTATCGGTTAGGAAACTTGCCGTCAACGTCGAGCTTTGTCCGATCAATATAGCGTTCGGGCTTGCCGCATGCGTCAGCTGCAAGCGCGGCGTGAGCGTCGACGTGCCGGAGGTTGCTACTGCCAAATCACAAGGCGCAGCAGTAGGCCCAGCATTGCAGCCCCACCAGTTGCGCGTACCCGTGATTGGAGCCCCCGCGTTGTGCAGCCCGGAGCCGCCACCGGTGCCAGCAGCGTTGCCCGCGATGCGATTGAAGGTCAAGGTGATCGGCGCCGCAGAAATTGTTGCCACGCCACCGCCGCCTTGGAAGGTGCCGGTGTTAGCGGTGTTGCCCGTGATGCTCATCTCATTGATGGTGGTGCTTGAGGTGTTTTGCGCGCTGACGAAAATACCGCCACCGCGGGATTCTGTGTTTAAAACTGTACCTTGCGAGATGTTGTTTTGAACAAAACCGTCGTTGTTTAAAGTCAGCGTGGACACGCCAAAATTACTGTTTGACACACCACCACCGCGGCTGGCTGCGGTATTGCCGTTGATGATACTGCCTTGAATCAAAATAGCACCGCCATTGGTGTGGCGGGCATAGACGCCTCCGCCCTCCACTGCGGATGTGTTACCGATAATTGCGGTGTTCGTAATAGTGACATTGTGCGCATCGGCAAACAAATTGATGCCGCCGCCGTTTTTGATGATTGAGGCAGCAGATGTGGTTCGATTGCCGCTGATGGTGCTGCCGGTAATGTTGAAGCTACCGTTTGCGGGTGCTACCGAATCAAAGTTAACGCCACCACCGTAGGAGTTGAGATTGGTGTTTTGATCGACCAAGACATTGCTCATGGAAAAAGTACCGGCAGCCGTGTTGCAAACGTCTATGCCGCCCCCGGTGTAGCTGAAATCGGGGTTAGCTGCATTCTGCGAATTTCTGCCAAAGCGCACCGTGACATCGCTGAGCGACATATTCACAGCGGACGTACAAATTGGATTAAATGCGATGACTTTGTCGATGCCATTGGCGTTCGTAGTTCCGGCTTGGATAATCGTTGTCGTCTGGGCTGCGCCAGAAATGCTGACTGGCCCATTGATATCTAGATCGCCCGTTGCGTTGTTGTCCTCGTTAGTGCCTCCAGCGTTGGCGATCGTTAACGTATAGGTACCCGCTGGAACCACGATAGCGTCAGCACCCGCGCTCGCATTCGCGGCACTAATCGCTTCTCGCAAGCTGCAATCGGCATTGCATGCACCATCATTGGTGTCGGCCGTTTTTGTGACGGTGAAGACGGCGAGCGGCACTGAGGGCAGCACGCTCGGCGCAACCGCGCCATCGCCTAAAACAATCAGGCTAGGTAGAACAAAACTGCTTGTGGGTATAGCAAGTGCAGCGACCGGCGAACTACTGGCGCTGACGAGGTAGCTTTTCCGTTGCGATTTTTCGACCGTGAGCACGTTAAGTGTTTGAGCGAGCGAGTCAACGACGATTAGGTCATCGGACGCCTGCCCAGCCAAGTTTGCACGCAACAGTTTTGCGCCCTGACCTGCGGTGGCTTTGCTGACGACGCCCAGGTGTAGCTCTTGAATCGCCCACTTGCCGCCGACACCTGACTGCCAGTACTTCATCACCGCCGACTTTTCAGCATTCTGTGTTCGGCGCTTTTCGCGCACTTCTGCGATCGAGAAGGCAGCTATCTCGAGCGCTCCACGCGCAGCAATAGCCACCGTGCCATCACTTTGCAGCAGAGCGATCTCGGTTTTGCCGCCGCGATCCCAGATGAAATCACCGAGCGTAAAAGACAGCACTTTGCTGCCGAGCGACAACGTTTCTAAGCGCGCGAAGTCGGGCGCGCTTTCGCGGTGGTTGTAGCCATGCAAAATCGCAATTTGACCGCCTGCCAAGATTGCTACATCGCCCATCTGGTCGTCGTCAAGATTGCCAATAGCTAACTGATCAGCAGGTGCCGCGAGCGGATAAACCAAAGGCTTGGTACTGATGCCATCGCGAAAAATTTGCAGGCTTGATCCTAAATTACCGGAAATCCCGAGCACCAAATCGATTGCCGCGTTGGGTAAGTCAATCTCGCCTGCGGCCATTGCATTCAGCGAACCGCCGAGAGAAATTTTCTGCGGTGTTCCGAAACCCGTGCGCGAACCCGGCATAAAGTAAATCGCCGCATCACCATGCTTACCGAACACTAGATCGGCGTTACCGTCGCCGTTGAAATCCCCAGCGACGAGCAACTCGGGGGCGACGGGCACATTGGTAACTACGCTTTCGCTGACAAATCCCGGCGGAAAGATGCCGCGCTTCAGATTTTCAAACGCGGCGGGGCTAGTCGGCGAGTAAGCTTCAGGATTACCATGATGCAGCGTGATAAATCCGCTCTCTCCCTGCGCGTAGCCGCTAATTAAGTCGGCGAAGCCATCTACGTTGAAATCGCAGCTAACCATACTCACAGCGCGTGGCTTGTCTGCTGATTTCTTTGAGGGCGCAAGCGTCAAATCATAGGGCGTGGTGCCGAGCTGCAAATGCGTACGACCGCTCTGCAGCGCTTTGAGCGACGGTGCGGCAGACGCACAGAAAGACGCACCCAATACAAGCGCAGCAACCATAGTGCGTGCGGAAGCATTTGCCCGCGCAACATGTGAGTTAGCCATGATCGAACCCCCGTTTTAGTAAGCTCGAAACTGCAGCTTGATAAGTTGTGGCCTAAGAGTACTCCGCAGCTCTCTTGATGTCGCCGCATGAATACCCTCACTCGGAGCGAATTTCGTAGGCTCCCGCGGTTCCTCATAGCGAAATAACTCGAGATACTGGCTCGCAATCCTTCGAACGGTCATCGCTGCGACGCGTCGACGGCTGTTCTTACCGCCCTCACGAAAATCCATAAGTGCGCAAAAGTTTTGCAGTGATTGCTCTGCTGACAGTGCACCACGGTGGGGTGGACTCCATGAGTTACTAAAACGTTGCTAAGCCGTCCGAAAGCGCGCGTTTAGCCGAACGCGACTACTCACGTCAACTTCAACCCACGCACTTACAACAAAAAATACTGCGCAATGGGCGCAAACGTTTTTCGATGTAGCTCACACGGGCCTAGCGTTGCGATGGCTTGCAGATGTTGCGCGGTGACATAGCCTTTGTGGTGTGCGAAGACGTCGCTGGGATGGCGCTCGTGCTGCAAGAAAGCGCATTTAATCGAGTCGCGGGATACTTTTGCTTTGTTGCGTTCGTTGCGATGGTGAAAATTGAAGTCGTTTGCCTGCTTGTTTTCAGAGAGCGCTCACGGTCGATTTGTGTCGCGAAAAATCAATAGCAGCCCCAGCGCGATGCGTTTAGGCATTTGCGGATCCCAGGTCGACCGTGTAGCGCTAGCAAATCCGAGCAGCGAGGCGAGCGAAGGGTTGTCGCTTAACCCGCTTGAGGCACTCTTGTCGATGAACCACAGCTCGTACTCTCCTAGTTCCGATCAGGGCGTCGCGACGAGCCGAAATTGAATCGGTCTTGGCATGAGTGCTTGCAATATCAACCGAGGACGCGCGCGATCGCCCTGAACACGCTTCTTGATTTCTACGCGATTCGCGCCTCTCTGTATCTCTTAGCTGGTCGTAGCCTGTGCCGACAAATTTGCCTAGCTGTCTTTGAAATACTGCTTTGTAACTATCTCTGCTCCCTCCGCCATTGCGGCGAACTTTGCATACACGATTTCAGGGTCCACCACCCCGAATCCCGCGAACGTACCGAAACCGCAGTCAGTGCCGGCAATCACGCGCTCACGACCCACAATCTCTATGAACTTGCTCAAACGTTGAGCAACGAGACGAGGATGTTCGATAAAGTTAGTGGTGGAATCAAGTACTCCCGGGATCAGAATTTTGTCATCTGGAATCGCGGACTTCATATCGCGTACGACCTCCCACTCGTGCGCGTGCCTGGGATTACTGCTCTCAAAAAGTAGCGCTTGTGGTTTGGCCTTCATCACTATTGAGAAAATAGTCTCCAAACCGATGTCCTTGTGGTGCGGTCCTTCATAGTTGCCCCAGCACACGTGCATGCGCACGCGGTCTGCTGGGATAGTTGCCAACGCTAAATTCAGTGCCTCAACGTGACGCTCAATGCGCGACAAATACGCTGATTCGTCAAGATCACGATACATCATGTGCCTGCCCAAACCAAGGTCTGGCGAATCAAGCTGCAAAATAAGTCCGGCATCAACGATGGCTTTGTACTCATGCGCCATCGCATGCGCTAGGGCTTCCAGATACTGGTCATCGTCAGCGTAATGTTGATTGGGCTGAAACAGCGCGATCACGCCAGGCGACGCAGCATTCATGAAAATTTCGGTCGCGCCCGATTTGCTAGCTGCGGTCTTGACGAAACTAATGTCGTCAGACAGTGGTTGCATAGATTTCACAGCTATCGGTCCGATGCAACACGGGCGTCGATAATTTGGGGTTCCTCCGCCACCCGAGAGTTTTTTCATAAAACTTGGAAATTCAAGCAGGTCGCCGGGCGTCCGCCGCGGGCTGTCGCCATCGAAGCCAGTGAAACGATCCTTGATGTACGTGGCGTAGCTAATTTTGCTCATTTCGCCGTCGGAAACGATATCGATGCCTGCACGCACTTGCCGCTCTACGACGTCTTGGACTGCTTCTGATAGCGCCGCGCGGCAACCAGATTCGTCTATCGTTTCACCTCGTTCTCTTGCAAAGATGAAGTCAACAACGGCTT
Organism: Betaproteobacteria bacterium; assembly: GCA_013298695.1. Taxonomy (GTDB): domain Bacteria; phylum Pseudomonadota; class Gammaproteobacteria; order Burkholderiales; family Casimicrobiaceae; genus Casimicrobium. The sequence goes on along the minus strand of JAAFIS010000010.1, from coordinate 32,502 downwards.
GGTTTCGCGGCAATGAGCCGACATGGGTCGTGAGAATTCGATCAGTCGATGTGCGCATGATGGAGTCCATGATGGTGATTGATGAAAGTAGCGATGTGTTGCGCGACGACTTCGGCGTGCGTTATCGGTAATAAATGACCAGCTCCCTCAATGCAGATGTGCGCGCCTTGTGTAGAAACCTGCGCGACTTCATCACTACGGTCTGGCGGGCAAACCGCGTCGAGCGCCCCAGAAATTGCGAGCAGAGGTAGCGTCAAGAAAGTTTGCACGCGTTGATCAGCTCGCTCGAGCGCGTAACGCGTTTGCATCCGAAAGCGCGCGAGCCCTACATGCGCCGCTTGACGCATCAATGTGCGGCCTAGAGGTGTGCCCCGCTCAACATCAAAGGTACTTTTAAGAGCGAGCGATATTGACATCGGATGCCCGTCTTCCTCTGCCTGTGCGAGCTCTAACCGACGACGCTCAGCACTCTGACAAGCGTCAGCGCGCGCGGTGGATGCAAGCGTTACTATGCCACGCACGACTCGCGGCGCAAGACGCGCGAGCGCGAGTGAGACGATACCGCCAAGAGAGTGTCCAAGCCACCATGTCGGCTCGTCAGCGAACGCCTCGAGTCGTCGACACTCGCCTTCAAGCGTTGCGCTGTCGCCAAGAATTACGGTACGCGTACGAACCTCAATCCCATAGCGAGCAAGAATTTCAGTGAGCATCTCCAACATTGGTTGTAGGCTACTCCCGTCGAGCAGCGTTCCGGGCAGTGAGATGATTTTTACAGTCCTCACGATTCACGCACGCACAAACAAACGGCTAATCGAACGGTTAACGCGCGCGGCACTGTTTTCCCTGGGAGCTGCATTCTCACAATTACGCGAGTCGCATGCCTGGTGGCAGCAGCCGACTCGGCGCCATGCGTCCATCTGCATCCAGCGTGACGCCGTTGACGGCTGCCGCATCGCGAATTCCGGACTCCCAATCGATTTTCTTCCTAGCATCGCCTGGCAATACGATTAACGTCTCCGCCGCGACCAATTCACTATCTTCGTTTATGAACTGGCGCCACACCCCGGACGGGATGGAAAGGATGTCGCGCGGGCCAAGCACGCACTCGAGGGTATTGGGTGCGCGATTGAGTCGCACCCGTAGTCGTCCAAACACGCTAATCAAAACCATTTTTTCGGTCGTCCGAAACACCGCGCTGCTGTCTCCCGGTTCAAGTTTCGCCCATTCGATCGAAAAACCCTGCGGCTCGCCGACGCGTGGCCAATGATCTCGTCGCTGAGTCACTCCATATCCAACCGCTGGTGCGAGTTGCCAACGGGCACCAGCCGATGTGTCTAACGTTGCAGAGCGAAAGTCGCGATCCTGCTTGCGAAGCACGCGTTCGGCCATCTCCTCCGGTTGCCAATGCCGCAACTGCTTGACATCCAAATCGCCCAGGAGCGGCATACATTCCTCTTCCGGCGGAGGGCTAGCGCCGGAGCTCGTATCGACGAGTAGATTCTCGCGGGTGAGCCAGAGACCGGTACCGCGCGCACGTTGCAGCACATCAGGGCTCCAAATGATCCCGCCGGTGTCGTCGCCGCCAAGCACCGTCATCAAAAAACCGTACTCATCGCTCGCGCTCGAGAATCCGCGAAACATCCATGTCGGCATGACAACGATGTCGCCAGTGTCTAAGTGCAGAGAACCCTCGTCGCCGCGAACGCCCCAGCGAAGAGTGTAGGCACCACTCGCTGCGACAAAAGTTTCACTAGTGAAATGCAAATGCAGGTTATTGGTGATGCCAGGGTGAACGCCAGCCGCACCAACGTTAAATCCATGCGGCTCCTGCAAGTTGATAAATTGCTTCGCGCTCTGGGTCACACCAGGCCCGATCATCGAATAGTTTTCCTTGGGCATCGACCCTGGCAATCGGCAATCAACAAATGCCTCGGTATCTGGAACGTAATCCGACGCACGTAAATGGCGTACCGCGAGCGCTTCGGGTGCGAGCACCACATCTTGCATCAACATGTCTAGTTCAGCCCTTCACGGCGCCTTGAGTTAACCCAGAAACGATTTGGCGCTGAAAAAGCACGACCAAAATAATCAGCGGCAGCGTAATGCTCACCGCGCCGGCAACACCTTGCATCAAAAGTGCCTCGCTTTCTGCGGAAATCGAATTGGCGATTGCGGCTGGCATCGTCATTTTCTCGGCATTGGTAAGCGCTGAGCTCAGCAAAAAATCGTTGTACGCAAGCAAGAAACTAAACAAACCAGTCGTTACGATTCCTGGCCACATGACAGGAATAACTACTCGGCGAAAGGCTTGAAACCGGGTGCAGCCATCTACCATCGCCGCCTCGTCAAGCTCCGCTGGAATGTTCATAAAAAAAGAGCGCAACATCCAGATGGTGAACGGCTGGTTGATGGCCACCAAAACAAAGATCAACGCGATGTACGTATTGCGGATGCCAAGTGCATCGAACATCGTGAAAAACGATGGCAATAACGTTGAATGTGGGAGCGCGCGAAAAACGAGTGCAAGCAGCAACAACCAGAACCCCAAGGCTCCGCGATATCGCGCCAGAGCGTACGCCGCTAAGCAACCTACAGTGAGCGAAATACTTACCGTGCCTAGTGTCACAATCGCCGTGTTGACGAAATTTTTGTAAAACTCGCGATCCACCCAAAGGGCGCGGTAATTCTCAAACGTTACCGGTGCAGTCCACTTGACTGGGTTCGCGAACGCATCAACGTAGCTCCGTAACGAAATGATCGCTGTCCACACAACAGGTAACGAAGCGATCACCAGCCAGATCGCGAGCGCCACCACAATCCAAACTTGATTTCGCTTCGAAAAATTCATTGCGGCTCTTTGATCCTTTCGTGACCTATGCGATCCCGCGTTGTTCACGGTAGGTTTTGATGAGAAGCGGCACTAGCAGTACGGCAATACCGGCCATCGTTAGTACCGAAGCCGCACTCGCCTTAAACGGATTGTTTTCTTGCAACAGCACAAAATACGTCAGATATTGCACGCTCGTCGTAAACGCGCCTTGTGTGAGAACGACGATTGGCTCAAAGACGCGATACGCATCCATCACGTGAATGAGCAGCACGAACACAACGAGCGGCGCTAGGTGTGGCAATGTGACGTAGATGAACCTTTGCCACTTGCTAGCGCCATCAATGGTTGCCGCTTCGAGCGAATCCTGTGGTACTGACTGCAATCCTGCGAAGAGCACAATGAACGCGAACGGCACTGAATGCCATACACCATATAGAACGATCAAAAGCTGGGCCGACCATGCTTCAGCCATCCAGAAGACTTGCACGCCGATTTTTGAAAGGAGAAACGGGATCAATCCATTATCTCGAAACAACCATTTGATCGATAACGCCGCGACCACGGGCGTGACGATGAACGGCAAAAGGGCTGAGGTGATAAATACCGCGCGCCAGCGCGTCGACAATCGCTGCACTCCCAACGCGAGAAGCAGACCAATCGCGAGTACCAACGGGGCGGTGCTGATGATGTAGGTTAACGTAAATTTAAGCGCTGCAAAGAATTCGTTGGGTGCCTCGTTTTTTGCTGCGCTGGTGGTAGTGTCATTATCGAGCCCAAGAATTCGCTCGTAATGTCTGAACCCGATGAATTCGCATCGTTCAATCGGTTTCCCATTTGCATCTTGTCGCGCGCGCTGGGTCACCACCGCTTGACTCCCAAACGGTCCGGTTTGCGTTACTGTAACCAGCTCCAAGTCGAGCGCGCACTGTTGCAGCGAAAAGTAGAAAGTCATTGCCAGTGGTACCGCCATCAGCAGCAGCATGAGTAGCACCGATGCGCTAGAAAAACGAATGAAAGTGGCTGTTTTCAAGGTGCAGGTGGGTTGACTCAGCGAATGAAACCGTGGTCGGCGGCGGATTTTTCATAGGCTGCGGCGGCAGTGTCAAGCGCGGTTTTCGGTGTGAGCTTTCCTGCAAGTGCCTCAGGCAGTACCTTTCCAATTTCGCCGTGCGCTAATCCAAAAAACGGCTCGGTCGGCCATATCGGCGCGCCCGCTTGAGCTGTGGCTGTAACGCCCGCGCCAAATCGGGTTGGCTGGTAGATAGAGCGGACCCAGATTGCACGGTCGTTGGCAGCTCGGGTTGTTTCCTCGTCAAGCGCTTCCATCAACACTTGAAACACGACGTCACGATCTTGCCCGCTATTTTTGGGCATCACCACCCCATCCCACCACAGGTGTGCCGCAACCCGCCCGCTTGCGTTGGCTTTGGGTGCCGCTGCGAACTCCATTTTCCCGACAACCTTCGACGCTCTCGGATCATCCATGCGTTCCGCGCGTGAGGCCCAGAGCACACCCATCGCCGCTTTGCCTTGCTGGAACTGATTCATCACATCATCGGAGTTCGAAGCCAGTGCATTAGGCGTCATGAAGGGCAACAGTGCACGCATGGTTTCAATTGCCTGAATTCCAGCGTCGCTATTGAATTCGGGCCGCGCACTACCCGCTTTAAACATCCGACCACCGTGCGAAGCAAGCAGATTTACGAATTCGGTCGCACTATCGAATCCCTTAGCGAACGTCTGTGCAATCGGGAAATCGATGCTTGATTCTTTGGATTTAATCGTGGCAGCGGTGGCAAGCATTTCTGCGTAGGTTACAGGCACCTTAAGATTGTGCTTATCAAAAATGTCCTTTCGGTAGAACAGATTTTGGGTGTTTTTCATGAACGCAATTGCCATCACTTCACCATCGACGCGCACGAGCATTGATTCCTCAATGTTGTAGCGTGACCGATATTTTTTCGCTAAATCGGTCATGTTTTGCAGCTGACCGCGGCTATACAAGCCCGAAAATGTGCCCATCGATACGACAGCGGCAGCGAACGGAGACGCGCTTGCCGTAGCGAACGCTCGCTCGGTCTCGACGCGCGCTTCCGGTGTGATTTTCACCGTGACTTTCAATCCGGGACGACTGCAGCTTTCCATTTCTTTTGCCAAGTCATTAAGCGCAGAAAACGCATTACTGATAACGTTGATCTCGCCTTTTCCCGAAATCAAACCACATTTGGCTTGCGCGACTAGTGGCGCGGCGATTAACCACACAACTAAACCTGCACGTAAAAACGTTGCGTTCATCATTCGCCCTTCAGACCAAGCGGCGCAATGCGCGATCTCTTCGACATCTTCATTTGCGAATTCGATCTTGCGTCACCGCATCAAATAAAAAACTGTGTATGGCTGAAAAGCCTAAACCCACTTTGTCTCCGATTTCATAGCGTACGTTTTTATCTGCCTTTGCAGTGATGCGTTGCCCTCGGACGTCACAAACCACTAACGTAGCGTCACCCGTCAGCTCGCAGGTGAATACGTCGGCGTTGACCAGCACGTATCGCTGTGAATCGACATCGCGCGTCGCTGCGGCCTGCACGGCAACGTCCTCGGGCCGCACGCCCAACAGCACACGCCCGTCGCGAACAGCATCGAATCCGGCGATCTCGATTCCGTTGCAACGGAAAACTCCCGCCAGCAATTCACCCTCAATCAAGTTCATCGCTGGTGACCCCACAAAGCTCGCTACGAAGGTGTTCGCAGGGTCGTTGTAGATTTGCTGCGGAGTGCCAATTTGCTGAATTTCGGCTTTGCTCATCACGACCACACGGTCGGCTAAGGTCATCGCTTCGATCTGGTCGTGCGTCACGTAGATAGTGGTCGTTTTCAGTGTGTGGTGGAGGTGCTTGATATGCGATCGCATGCTCACACGCAGCTTCGCGTCTAGATTTGACAGCGGCTCATCCATCAAAAACACCGCTGGTTTTCGAACGATTGCGCGCGCAAGTGCAACGCGCTGGCGTTGACCGCCTGACAGTGCTTTCGGTTTGCGATCCAGCAAATCGTTGAGCTCCACCATAGCGGCCGCTCGCGCCACTGCGGGCTCAATGTCAGCGCGTGGTGTGCCGCGAATCTTTAGGGGAAACGCGATGTTTTCACGCACTGTCATGTTGGGATACAGACCATAGCTCTGAAACACCATCGCTACATCACGATCCTTGGGTTCGAGCGAATTCACGCAGCGATCACCAATCCATACTTCGCCAGCGCTAGATTCCTCTAAGCCAGCGACAATGCGCATGGTGGTAGTTTTGCCGCAGCCTGACGGACCAAGCAACACAATGAATTCACCATCCGCGATATCGAGTGACAACGGCTTCAGCCCGACGGTGCGTATGCCTGCACTATTCCACACGCGAGAAACTTCATTGAGCTGAACTCGTGCCACTTAGCATTTCTCCGCAGTATTGAGAGTTTGGCTCACGCGCTTAAGACTTGCATCCAAAGCGCGACCTCATCTAGCAACAACCATTCACGTGAGATCCGTCCGTTTCGCATTTCCAAATGTGTGATTCCCATTGTCTCGATTGCGCGTCCGGTCGGTTCGCCGAATTTTCCGCCGCCGCGATGGACACCGGATAGTCGCCAACGCATTGCAACTCGCACCGGCGCGTTTCGATCCTGGCGCACAATGCAATGCTCGATCTGAAGTGCAATATCAGCGAACGCTTCACGATACTCGCGCCAAAACTCGCCAAGCTCAGCGACGCCATATCGGTAGCGCTCACCCGGGGTAACCGCCGTAATTGCCCGGTCATAACAACGATTGAATGCGCTGGAGATGTCGCCGGTGGCTAGCGACCTATAGGTAGCTACTGCGAACGTTCCGACAACGCCAGTGTCGACGTGATTTTCATATGGCGGCGGAGCGCTCGGCGCCACGGGGTGGTGCCAGCGACCACCGCGTGTTTCTAGCCACGCCGCTGCCAATGACTCGGGCCCGAGGCCAATGGCCTGGGCAATCGCCGCTTGGTCGCGCACCAGCCATTCATGTGATATCCGGTTCTCGATGCACCAACAGTCGGCGATCGTACGCACACGCACTTTGCGGCCAGTCGGTGCACCAAAAACGCCTTCACCCAAATGAGTCATTGGCGACACGATACGATGCGACGAGAGATAGCCGCGCTCAGCGTCGCCCGACCAGATAATGTCTTCGGCCAACAGCTCGCGATCTGGGAATGCTTTCAAGGTTGAGTGAGTGCCGTCAATGACGCTTTGCGGCGTAGTCGTCACTGATGCAGGCGTTTCGACGACGCACGGGTCACTGTAGTATTGCTGTATGAGTTCAATTTGCCGCTCTTCCCATATCCGGTGTGTGATGCGGGTGATGTAGTCTGGCAAATCAACAAATTCGGCATCGAATCCGCGCATTCCTCGCGGAGAATTTTCTAAATTTGTTGCTGCATTCATTCGGCGTGTCTCGCAGATTTTTGCCCCTTAACTTGACCTTCAACGCGAGCAGCGCTCGTGGTGCTTCGAACGATCAGTCGCGACGAAACAATGACATCGCGGGCTACCATGGCTTGATCGCTAAATTGTTCTAAAAGAATACTCACCGTGGAGTGCACCATCGCTGGGATCGACTGAGCGACCGTGGTGAGCGCGTAGGCACCCCACGCTGCGGCGGGCACATCGTCGAACGATACGACACAAACTTGGGAAGGAACCTCGAAACCGAGCTCATTGCGTAAAGTATCTAGCGCCGCAAAAGCCATGTAATCGCTTGCAACGATTAGGCCGTCTGGCGGTTGTGGCGCGCTCATGAGCCTGCGCGTCGCTTCTTTGGCCATTGCAGGTTCGTAAGACCCGTCTTCGCGAAACACCAGCGTATGGCCGCGCTCAAGAAGCGCAAGATTAACGCCCGCTTCTCTATCACGGTTGGTCGAAGAGTCGCTGCGGCCGGCAAGGTAGGCGATCCGATCGCAACCGCAATCGAGCAAATGGTTCGCCGCAAGCCGTCCACCTTCAATGTTGTTACTCGTGACTGAGCTTGTTTGCGTGCTCGCTGCGCTCCGGTTGAACATTACCACTGGGATGCCCATTGCAGTGCATTCCCGGGCGAGCCGTGACGAAAGCGTAGCGGAGGCAATAACCACGCCGTCAAGCTGATACGTTAAGAGTTGTGACAACGCGCCATCTACGTCGCGGCCTTCCGCAAAGAACAACATCACGTGCAAGCCGTGCTCTTGAAGTGAACGAGAGAGGTGCTCAATCGCAGCGGGGTAAAACTGGTTGTCAAGTGTAGAGAGCACGACGCCTATGATCCGTGAGCGGCTGGTCGAAAGGGTTCTCGCGATCGCGTTCGGGCGATAGCCAAGTTTTTTTGCTGCATCAAGAACCTTGAGTCGCGTTGCCTCGGAAACAGCAGTCCCTGGGGTGAACGTGCGGCTGACCGCGGACTGCGATACGCCAGCCGCTTTTGCGACATCAATAGACGTGACGGCTCGACCATCGCGGGGCTGACTCATTGCGCGCTCCACCCACCATCAACCATAAGCGCTGATCCAGTCACCATAGCGCTCGCGTCAGCCGCAAGAAAACAGATAGCACCCATCACGTCCTCCACCTGACCCACGCGCCCTAAAGCGATGCGTTCCACGACCGACTTGTGGAATGCTGTATCGGCAAGCATCGCAGAGGTCATTCGTGTATCGATAAACGTTGGGCAAATGGTATTGATTCGGATTCGATGCGTGCCGAGCTCCCAAGCTAGCGCCTTGGTCATGCCTTCAAGTGCGTGTTTAGTGCCGCAATAAACGCTGCGCGACGCGGCGCCCACGTGCCCCATTTGCGAACTGATACTAATGATGCTGCCGCCGCGAGATGATGCGATCATGCCCTCGGTCGCCGAGCGGATAATGCGGTAGACAGCGAGCACATTGAGCGAGTAAATCGCTGCAATCGTCTCGTCGTCCGTTTCGGCGAGTGGCGCCGGGCGATTCATACCGGCACTGTTAACAACAATATCAAACGGTGCTTCTCTCGCAAAAAAAGTTGCGCACTGTGCGCTGTCCGTCACGTCAAGCACGGAAGCGACAGCAACTTGACCCCGCGAGCAAATCCCTTCCGCTGCCTCCACAATTTCGGCTTCTGATCGAGCCACCAGTGTGATCGCCGCACCCTGCGCGGCAAGGGCAACTGACGCGGCGAGACCAATGCCACGTCCAGCGCCTGTCACGAGAGCGCGTTTTCCGTCTAGCCTGAAGCTTGGCATAACGGGTAACGCAGCGCGTGGGTCCCCGGTATTGCGTGCCACGGATTGCATCCCAACCTACACCGATTGAGCGACTACAGGTTGATACCACGGGACGTCGCGTCCACCATAGCGGCGAACGCGTAGGTTCGCTTGCTCGCCGTGACCCGCGAAATTCTCCATGTGGCACAAACGCGAGCACACCGCACCAATGTCTGCGGACGCTTGGTCGTTAGTAACACGCTGATAGGTACAGGTCTTCAAGAACTTCCCAACCCATAACCCCCCGGTGTAGCGCGCGTTTTTATTTGTGGGCAGCGTGTGATTGGTGCCGATTACCTTATCACCAAAGCTCACGTTAGTGCGCGGCCCCAAAAAGAGCGCACCGAAGTTAGTCATTCGATCCAAGAAATAATCGGGGTCTCGCGTCATCACTTGAACGTGCTCGCTTGCGATTTCATCAGCCTTAGAAACCATCTCATCGTCGCTGTCGCACACGATCACCTCGCCGTGCTCTGCCCACGCAATCGATGCTATTGCAGCTGTGGGCAAAACTTTAAGCTGGCGCTCGACCTCTGCCATAGTTGCCCGCGCGAGCGACTCGGAAGTCGTCAACAAAATAGCCGGACTGGTAGGTCCGTGCTCTGCCTGCCCGAGTAGATCGACCGCGCACATTTCGGCGTCCACAGTGTCGTCGGCGATGATCAACGTCTCGGTCGGCCCCGCAAAAAGGTCAATGCCGACTCTACCAAACAACTGACGCTTTGCTTCAGCGACAAACATGTTTCCTGGTCCGACGAGCATATCAACCGCGCTTATCGATTCGGTGCCGATTGCCATAGCGGCCACGGCCTGCACGCCGCCGAGAACGAGAATCTGATCTGCGCAGGCAAAATGCATCGCGGCAACAATCGCCGGATGCGGTGCGCCCTGATAGGGCGGCGCGGTCGACACAACGTGCGGCACACCGGCGACCTTCGCGGTAAGAACACTCATATGAGCCGACGCGATCAAGGGATACTTTCCACCGGGAACGTAACAGCCAACCGCGTTCACCGGAATATGTTTGTGGCCGAGCACAACGCCAGGAAGCGTTTCTATTTCAACATCCTGCATGCTATTGCGCTGGATCTGAGCAAAGTTTCGAATCTGGTGCTGCGCAAATTTGATGTCTTCAATTTCTCGCGGCGAGAGCTTTTTCACGGCGGCTTCAATCTCGTTCTGGGAAAGAATGAAATGCTCTGGCGACCATTGATCGAATTTTGCCGAATAGTCGCGCACGGCCGCGTCGCCTCGCTTCTCAATGTCTGCGATGATGGCCTCGACCGTGGCTCGCACTTTGCTGTCTGCGGCAGCGTGGGCCTGCGCAGTTTGACCAGATTTGAGATAACGAACCATAAATCGCGCTCCAATGGAAAACTGGATTGACTGTAGCATACGTATGCAATTTGGTCGAGTGTATGTTGTGTTGTTTCATTGGTGTCCATGGCACACATCCACCTCAGACGCACTCTGCGCTACACAACGCACTACAGTTCAACTATGCAAAAAACCGACGGCCCGATCCTGATCCCCGATGAATCAATTTTGCACGCGAGCAAAGAGCTCGTTTATGCCTATCTGACAGCGCCTAACCTCGAAGCACACGTTGCACACGATGCTGTCTGGCATGTCAGCCATCCGGTGAATCAACTACAGGGGCGCGAGTCAATAGCCACTCAATGGGTCACCCCTTTGAACAAGGCACTCCGTGGTTTAGGCCGTCGGATCGATATCTTTATGGGTGGAGCCTTCGACGGCAGATTCTGCGGCGGCGAAGGTATTTGGGTGGCTGTCCACGGATACTATGTGGGTGAATTTGTTGCGCCGCTGTTTGGCCTCGAGCCGACGAGCCAGACTCTGTACCTCCGCTACGGCGAGTTCTATCGCGTGGTCGGTGGCCAGATTGCTGAAGCTCGGATATTGATCGACGTCGTCGATTTGTGCAGACAGATCAAGCGGCCGATTCTGCCGCCGAGCTCTGGGCTAGAACTTTGGGTACCTGGTCCGGCCGATCACGGCGGTTGCTTGCTGAGTCCGCAACCGCTAGCGCGAACACTCTCATCCGTTACGCGTGTGCAAGCGATGATCGCGGCACTGATGCGATTTGACGGCGTGAACCTCGACACGATGGGCATGCACGAACATTGGAGCCCCACGATGATGTGGTACGGACCGTGCGGCATTGGCACGGCACGCACCGTCGCTGGTTTTCAAACGCACCATCAGCGCCCATTTTTGCATGCGTTCCCCGATCGGAAGGGCGGAAGCCATCGAGCACGTATCGCGGAAGGACACTACCTCGCCTCTACCGGCTGGCCGAGCGTGACTGCAACTCATAGCGGTGAATATTTGGGGGTCTCGGCGACTAATGCGCCGATAGGGATGCGGGTTATGGATTGGTGGCGGGTCAGCGAGCATACGATCGAAGAGAACTGGGTGCTGATCGACTTGCCACACCTTATGCTTCAAATGGGGGTCGACCTACTTTCTCGCGCCCGCAGATAGGTGTGTGGCAGTGGCTAGCAAACAGCACGTTTCCGGCGACGTGCGTCACAAAAAAACGCAGCGCGATAAAGCAACTGCGTTTTTTGAATCACCCGGAGGATCGACCCGCTTACATTTTGTAAGAGACCTTCATGCCGTAGAGCCGCGGTGGTGCGTAGCTTGCTTGTAACCCACCGCCGCCACCCCATACAAATCGAGTCGCGGTTTGCTTGTCACTCACGTTGTCTACGTAGAACTGCAGTCCGAACTGTTTATTTACCTGAACGCCGAGCTTCAGATCCACTTTCGCAAATGCTGCTTGCTTGACGGCGTCTACGTTGGCGGGTTGGCCGTAAAAACTATCCGAGAAAGTGACTGCGACAAGCGGCGTGAGTTTCATCCCGCTCACAAAAAGATCGTAGCCTACCGCTAACGATCCTTGGTAGCGCGGCGAATAAGGCACTCGGCTACCCGATAGATCACAACCAAACCCCGCTGCTGGTTGTCCTGCGCCGCCAGTGCCGCTCAACAATCCACAGTTAAAGCCCGGGGCGAACACGCGACGCTGCCCCGCAGGTGCGATCACGACGCCGTTCACGACCGTTGCAGGTGCCGATGCATCAGCAACCAGTATCGACGTTCCAAACGGAAGGGGCGCATCGGGGAAGCTGGTGTACTTCGCGTCCAAAATCGAGAGCGTACCGCCTACGCTTAACCGTCGAGTCGGCAACCAATCAAACTCAAGCTCGAAGCCACGCGCCCGCGCTTTCGCCGCGTTGAAGATCACCGACACCGTTGTCGTACCAATCGGAACTTGGCGTTGCTCTTGTAGATTCTTGTAATCGTTGTTGAAAATCGCCGCATTCACTTGCAAAGTGTCATTGAAGAAGCGATTCTTGCTACCAAACTCAACTGCAGTGACCTCTTCTGGCAAGAACGTACGCGCAGATTCAATCGCTTGCCCGGAGTTAAAGCCTCCCGACCGAAAGCCGTTTGATACGGTCGCATAAATCATTTTGTTCTTATCGAGTTTGTAGTCCAGCGCACCTCTAAAAGTCGATTTCGTGAACTTTTGGTCGTTGTAAGTGGCTCCGAAAAGCGTAGCTAGGTTGGCAGGATCGCAATAAAAGCCAGGTCCGCGTGCAGGATTGCAATTGGAGGTTCCTGAAGCGCCATAAGCACTTTGTGGTGGAAGCGGTGTGTTCAACGTGATTTGGTTGCCGTCCGGCGTATTTGCAGAGGTGCGCGGCAGCACAGAGTTGGCGTTCGCGAACCGGAATGATTTCTTATCCTCCGTCCAGCGCGCGCCAAATGAAACGGCCAACGCTTTGTTGAACTCATAGCTAAGCTGTGCGTAGACGGCGTTCGAAACGGTTTCTGCTTCTTGATTGTCAAAGAACCCAGCACCGTTTTGTGCAAGCACTAACGGTGCAGCCGCTGACGAGCGAATGGTGCGTGGAAGCTGCTGATTAATGAAAAGACCTTGGAGTTCGTCCTTGAAGTAGTAATACCCAGCAAGGTAGCTCAGCGGCCCAGTCGAATTGGACAGGATTTGAAACTCTTGCGAAAACGTTTTCGCACGTGTTTTCTGGTAATCGATACCAATCGTAGATGCAGAAAAATCAGTGTCCTGTGAGCGTGAGGCGTCGAATTCAGCGGTTCCGGTGATTGACTTGAATGTGAAGCGATCTGCGCTGTAGGTCAAGTTCAGCGAGCTGCTTGTATCCTTCAACCTCAAAAAAGACTGGTAGTCATTGTCCACACGTGTTGTGTTGCCGGCGGCGTAAATCGGAATTCCCAGATCAACGCTAGTGCCAATCGCGTTGGTTCCAGTTCCGTTGCCCGCACCGACAGTGCGCGTGCAATCGTTCACGCCATCTCGGTTGCCGCCACGGGTATTGAGCACGGTGAACGTCGTGTTAAACAACTGCTGGCAGCTGCCACGATCCAAGTAAGAACCGACCAGTTTGTATCCAAACGCCGAGCCGCCGTTGCCCTTTTGATTGGTGTTGTCTACCTTAAGCACCGCATCAAACTTGTCGTTAGGCGCAAAACGGACACTGAACCTTCCGTAGGTCAAGTTCTGGTCGAACAAATCTGCGGCCGAATTGAAATCGTTCTTGACCCAGCCATCAGAGCGATCGGCGACACCGGCGACGCGGAATGCGAGCATGTCGTTGATCGGCAGGTTAACGCCTGCGTCAAGGCGGGTTTTTGCGTTATTCCCAACTGTAAAGTTGCCGAAAGCGTCGAAAAGGCCAATCTGCGGCGAGCGTGTTGTCACGGCGACGTTGCCGCCGAAAGTGTTTCTGCCGTACAGTGTCCCTTGTGGGCCGCGCTGAATCTCGACGCGATTTACATCGACAAAGCTTGCCAGCGCTTGCTGCGCGCGCGATTTGTAGATTCCGTCAATAAAGTATCCAATCGTGGTGTCTCCGTTGACGCCAACGTTTTCAGTACGTACGCCACGAATTGCAGGTCGTGCATCGGTACCTGATCGGCCAAACGTGAAACCTGCCGACATTCCCTCCATTTGCGACACGTCGGTAATGTTTCGTTCGGCGAGTTTTCGTGCGCTTATCGCACTTACAGATGCCGCAACATCTTGGTTGTCTTCGAGTCTGCGCTGAACAGTGACCTCGACGCGTTCAAGCTTGCTAATCTCGCCATCAGCATTTGGCGATGCCGCTGACGGTGTCTGTCCCCAGCTGCCGACCGAGGCGGACGCGCTGAGCATCAAGGCTAGGTGGAGTGCTAACGGCCTACGCTTAAGGGGGATCGGAGCGGTTGAACAGGTACATCTCATACGGTATCTCCTCTGCAGTTTTGCTTTTGATTCGGTCGGGGTGATGAACACGCGGAAAATTGCATTCGTATGCACAAATGTAGCCGCGAAAATAGCGCTGAGCAACGAAGAACGAGTTATGTTGAACCAGAAGCGGCTCAGTGTGGCGGATTCGTCGACCTGCTTAACTATTTATCAGTGTTTAACCTAGAAGCTCATTTTTGACTGGGTAATCAACCCAAAATACGAATTCTTGAGTAATAAGAATTAATGGCTACTTCTGGAGCTGAACAGTGGATTTAGTCAAAGACTTGTAATTCAAGACCGGTGTTCGCAAAATTCAGCATCGGTCCGCCTACCCTGGTGTGCAGTCACACGAGCAAACAAAGCCGAAATAGCTTGATTCGCACTTTTTGATTGAAACCCCAAGCGGATGGCGCGGTCGCGCCAATATCCGATCCCATTGAAAATTTGAACTATCTATAACAACGAATACTGCGCAATGGGCGCAAACGTTTTTCGATGTAGCTCACACGGGCCTAACGTCGCGATGGCTTGCAGATGTTGCGCGGTGCCATAGCCTTTGTGTTGTGCGAAGCCGTAGCCGGGGTAGCGCGCGTCCATCGCAATCATGAATTCATCGCGTGCGGTTTTGGCGAGGATCGACGCGGCACCGACCTCTTTCACCGTAGCGTCGGCTTTCGGAAGCGCTTCTAAACGGATTGCATGGGCACCACACCACGCGACAAGCGCTTTCGGAAGTTGTGTGCCGTCGATAACAATTTCGCGGATAGCGGTTCGCTTTGCTTTTTGCGCAGCGAGTGTCATGAAGGCGCTGTGCATGCCTTGCAAGGTGGCTTGCAGGATGTTGATTTGGTCGATGATGTTGGCGTCGATTGCGATAACCGACCACGCGAACGCTTTCTCTTTAATTTCTAGCGCGAGTGCCTCGCGTTTGCCCTGGCTCAATTTCTTCGAATCGTCGATGCCTTTGATTGATAGCCCTCGTTCGCCCAAAATTACCGCCGCGGCATATACCGGCCCGGCGAGTGGGCCGCGCCCTGCTTCGTCGATGCCGCAAATCACTTAGCGCGCGCTCAAAATCACGTCAGCCAATGGGCGCGCGGTATTCGCTTGAAGGCTTTCGCGAATCGCATTGAATCGCGCTGTCATACTTCGGCGAACTTCCGCAGAGTCGAGCAATTCGACAAGGGCTGCAGATAGTTTTTGCGGCGTTGCGTCTTTTTGAAGCAGTTCGGGGATGAATTTTTCGCGCGCAAGAATATTGGGCAGTGACACATATGGAAGCGTAAGTTTTCGGCGCACATAGGCGTGCGTGATTGCGCTGATCCGATAGGTAACCACGTGCGGACAGCCGCACATCGCCGCTTCGAGACTTGCAGTGCCCGATGCAATCAGCCCGACGTCAGCGACGCGGAGCGCGAAATCCGCATGTCCGAACAAGAGATCGACTTTCTCTGCAATTGCTGCGCCGTGGCTCCAAAGCGCTGCCTCAAAGATCGCGCGTGTTTCACGGTTAACCAGTGGAACTAAAAACCGGGCGTTCGGACGATCGCGCGCGATCATCTCAATCGTGTTTACGAAAAGCTCCGCGTGAAAATTGAGCTCACTGACTCGCGAACCCGGCAACACCGCAACCAGTTCGTGAATCACCTCATCTTGCTTGAACCGGGTGTAGCTTTTGCGCAGCGCTGCTTGATTCGATTCGCTATGAATCGCTCGCGCCATCGGATGGCCGACAAACGTAGCCTTTACGCCGTGGGCGGCTAGAAGGTCAGGTTCGAATGGAAACACGCAAAGCATGTGATCAAGCGATTGATGAAATTTCTTTGCCCGCTCCGCACGCCACGCCCAAAACGATGGGCAAACGTAGTGCATTGTTCGTATGCCGCGCGACTTGACCGCCTTTTCAATTCGCAGGTTGAAATCGGGCGCGTCAACGCCGATGTAGAGATCAGGGTTGAACGCGTCGATCTTTGTGAGCAGTCCGCGCCTAAGGCGAAAAATTCGCGGCAATGCAGCAATAACTTCCGCGTAGCCTCTCACTGATAGCGTGGCAATATCAAACCATTGCGCTACACCCGCTTCTCTCATTTTTGGGCCGCACACCCCAACGAAATCAACGTTTGGATCGGCCTCCCGAACTTCGCGCACGAGGTGCGCGGCCAGTTGGTCTCCCGAGGCTTCCCCCGCAACAATCACAATTCGCCGCATTAGCGCGCCAGCCCGCGACCGGATATTGCGAGGAAATCGATGAGCGGCTTGAGCGCGCGCTGCGCCGATGCGTTGCCCTCGTCGTGCATTTGCTGCAACTGCAGCTTCGCTTCTGCCAATACAACGCCGGATCGCCAAATCAATTTGTGGGCGCTTTTCACGGCCGCCTGCGCGTCGGCGTCGTAGCCACGACGTTTGAGTCCTTCAAGGTTCATCCCGCTCACAGCGAAGGGATTCCCGTGCCCCAGAACATAAGGCGCGACGTCTTGCGTCACGCAAGAACAACCGCCAATCATGGCGTGCGCGCCGACGCGGCAAAACTGATGCACGGCTGCGAGCCCACCAACAATTGCGAACTCACCGACATTGACATGCCCAGCGAGCGTTGCCGCGTTTGCAAGAATGACGTCATCGCCGACAACGCAATCGTGCGCAACATGCGCATAGGCCATCGCGAGAATGCGTGAGCCGAGCGTGGTGACACTCCGATCTTGCTCGGTGCCGCGATGGATGGTGCAGCTCTCACGAAACACGTTATCGTCACCAATGACAAGCCTTGTGGGTTCGCCGGCGTACTTTTTGTCTTGTGGTGCGAGACCGATCGACGCGAATGGAAAAAAAGTATTGCGCGCCCCGATCGTCGTAATGCCGTCGATTACGACGTGAGAGACGAGCTTGCTGCCTGCGCCAAGCGTAACGTTTTCGCCCACAACACAGAACGGGCCGATCTCGACGTCATCGTGAAGCATCGCCTTCGGATCGACAATGGCGGTGGGATGTACGGTTGCCACGGCTAGTTTCCTTGAAGCGCCGCGATCAGAGTTGCTTCGGTGACGAGTTGTCCATCAACCTTTGCAGTGCAGCTAAATTTTCCGATGTTGCGCATGATGCGATCCACGGTGATCTGCAAAATGAGTTGATCTCCCGGCACCACAGGCCGCTTGAACCGTGCGTTATCCACACCAGCAAGATAAACAATGCGCTGTTCGTCTGGATTTTTCGCAGGCACCGACTCGAATGCGAGCACTGCAGCGGCCTGCGCCATGGCCTCAATGATCAGCACGCCGGGCATCACCGGCTGGGTCGGAAAATGCCCGTTAAAAAAGGGTTCGTTAATCGTGACGTTTTTGAGCGCAGTCACGGATTTGCCGATTTCTAGCGCTGTGACGCGATCAATCAAAAGAAACGGGTAGCGGTGAGGCAACAGCGCGCGAATTCGAGCGATGTCGTAGAGCGACACTTGTCCTTCAATTTTTGTCGATTGATTCTGTGACATTAGTTTTCCCCGGAATCATTTGTTTTTCGTTTAACGGCGCCGCGTCGAAGCGTCGCCGCGATACGAATCCAATCGCGGTGTTCCACCGCAGGGAATACGCCTGTGTAGCGTCCCGGCGTGATGATCGACGCTGAGATGATTGTTGCCGCAGAAATAATCACATCGTCACAAATCTCAAGATGGCCTACAACTTTAGCGTCTCCGCCAATCATGCAACGTCTACCAATAGTTGTGCTGCCTGCGATCCCCGCGCAACCCGCGATTGCGGTGTGCTCACCGATGCGCACGTTGTGAGCAATCTGAACTAGGTTGTCAATCTTCACCCCATTGCCGATCACCGTGTCTTCAATCGCGCCACGATCAATACAGGTGTTTGCGCCAATCTCGACATCGTCACCAATGATGACCGTTCCAACCTGTGGGACTTTTATCCAGCCCGTTGCCGACGACTGAAAACCAAAGCCGTCAGAGCCAATCACCGCACCGCTTTGCACGATACAGCGATCGCCCAACTGGACGCCGTCGTAAATCGTGACGCCAGCGTGAATGAGGCAATCTCGCCCTATTCTGACGTTGCGTCCAATAGTGACGTTTGGATGCAAAATGGTATTCGCCCCAACATAGCTATTCTCACCAATCGCACAAAACACCGGGCAAGCAACATCGTTTATCTTTGCTGTTGGGTGAACATCCGATAACGGTGATCGCCCAGTAAAATTGGCGTTGTATGGAAAAAGTTGCTGTAGTAGATTTGCAAACGCGAGATGCGGTTGCGGATGCGGGAGATGCACGCACCCCTCAGGAATCGTCGCATTCGGCAACGCAATTACCGCGCTTGCAGAGGTCGAAGCAACGACTTTTGCGAACTTTTTGTCGGAAAAAAAAGTGATGTCACCGATCGCAGCGTGCGACAGACTCGCAACGCCGGTTATCAAGCGCGCGGCCTCGGCCGAATGTGGGAGCGTGATCGAGAGCCGTTCGGCAAGCGCGCCGACGGAAATCGGCGTCGCTAGTGAACGCCCCATGTCGCTATTCGGCCAGAGCTTTCAACACGCGATCGGTGATGTCGATCCGGGCATTGAAATAAACTGCTTCTTGAAGAATGAGGTCAAATTTTTCAGCCGCTGCAATGCGCTCGATTGCCCGTTGTGCGCGTTCCTGTAGTTGCGTAAGCTCTTCATTTTTACGAAGGTTTTCGTCTTCACGCAATTCGCGCTGAGCACGTTGCAGATCGCGACTTAAGGTTTCGAGCTCGCGCTGGCGCGTACGGCGTACTTCGTCCGATAACGTGAGCTGTTCTTTGTCAAACGTAGCAGTAGCATCGCGGAAGCGCTTCGCAAGCTTCTCAACTTCCGCTTGACGCGTTGCGAATTCGCGCTCAAGTTTTTTCAGCGCACGCTGCGCCGGAACCGATTCGCGCAACAGCTTTTCAGTGTTAACAAAACCGATCTTGAGGTCCCCCGTGCGCGCTGCGGATTGCGCCGCGTTGGCAGCCGCTCCGCTTGCTGGCGCTTGAGCGTTTGCAAGCGTCGCCGTGCACGCTGCCATCAAGGCGAACAAAACCGCACACTGCACCGAAGACGAGACGCTCTTGATTGCTGTGCTATTGATCATTGAATGTTTCATAGATTCGGCTAGAACAACGTGCCCACTTGGAACTGGAAGCGCTGAATTTTATCGTCTTGCTTCTTGCCAATCGGAATACCGTAACTAAATTTGAGCGCACCTATCGGTGATTTCCACGCGAGCGCCACGCCAAACGACATGTGAATCCGCTCGTTGTCTTTTTGAACCGCGTCGCCTTTGTCATAAATTTGGCCCGCATCGAAGAACACGCTGCCGCGAACGTCTTTCGTGTTTTTCGTACCTGGGAACGGAAACAGAATTTCGTTATTGATGGTGAACTTACGTCGGCCACCGATAGCGCTTCCGTTGTAGCGTGTGAGCAGCGTTTCGGTGCCGTCTGGGTTGCGGATCGTTGTGGTTACGGCCTCTTTCGGACCCAGAGAGTTGGTGTCGTACGTACGCACGGAGCCTACGCCACCGCCGTAGTAATTCTGGAAAAACGGCAGCGAGCTGCCACCGTATCCATTGCCGTAGCCGACGTCGATGTTTGCGCCGTAGACAAGCCCGCTAAACAACGGCAAGAAATATTGCGCGTTGTAATTGAACTTAAAGTACTTCAAATTGGTGACGGGCAATGTCGCCTCAACGCCGACGCTTTGCAGCCAGCCGCGCGTTGGGTAATCGATGCTGTCGCGCGTGTCACGCGCCCAGCCGCTCTGCACTTTGTAGGTGTTTGTTTGGCTTCCAAACTCTTTCGTGTAGTCGAAAAAGCGTTGCGGACTCAGGCCCGGCGTTAACGTAAGTTTCGAGCTTTCGGCGGACGTGCCAACGCTCACCGAATCGGTTTCGCTGATCGGAATGCCAAATCGCATGCCCGCACCAAACGTGGCAAGAATGTAGCTGCCGCCGCCTGTTGAAGTTGGATCGTACGTCCTGCGGTACACATCAAAACTACGGCTTACGCCGTCGGCCGTCCAGTACGGATTTGTGTAGGCGAGCACGGCCGTTTTCGAGGCACGGCTCGTATTGACCTGCACTGCAAGCGCGTTACCGGTACCAAGCACGTTGTTTTGTGAAAGCGATGCAGAAAGAACGAGCTTTTCTGCACTCGAATAACCCGCGCCTGCATTAACGCTACCCGTGTTTTTCTCTTTCACAGTGACGTCGATGTCGACTTGATCGTTCGCACCAGCGATGGCTTGATTATCGAGCGTTACTTCTTCGAAAAATCCTAAACGATCCAGGCGTACTTTCGAGCGCTGAATCTTTGCTTGGTCGTACCAGGATGATTCCAGCTGACGCAACTCGCGTCGAATCACTTCATCTCGTGTTTGCAGATTGCCAGCGATGTTGATGCGGCGAACGTACACGCGACGGCCCGGATCAATCACGTAGTTAAAGGCAACGGTTTGCTTCTCGCGGTCAATTTCGGGAACCGTATTTACGCCCGCGAATGCGTAGCCTTCACGCCCCAAGCGATCGCTGATCGATTTCGCGCCGTCTGCCAAGCGCGTGCGGTTAAACACGTCACCGCTTTTTACCGGAATTAGCGCGCGCAATTCCGCTTCGGGCAGCAGTAGTTCGCCCGATAGCGAAATGCCAGACACCGTGAACTTGGCGCCCTCAGAAATGTTCACCGTGATGAACACCTTCGACTTGTCGGGCGACAGTGAAACTTGGGTCGATTCAACGTTAAATTCGAGATAACCGCGGTTTGTGTAGAACGCGCGAACGGCTTCCAGATCAGCGGAGAGTTTCTGCTTTGAATACTGATCGTCCTTGGTGTACCAAGACAGCCAACCGCCGACGGCCAGCTGCATTTGATCCAACAGCGTTTTTTCAGAAAACGCCGTTGCACCGATGATATTGATCGAATCAATGCGGGCGACTTCGCCTTCTTTTACGTCAATCGTAATTGCCGTGCGGTTGCGCTCGAGCGGCGTCAGCGTGGTGGTGATTTCAACGTCGTAGCGACCACGTGACAGATATTGCTTTTTGATTTCTTGTTCAGCACGATCAAGAATCGTGCGATCAAGAATCCGACCTTCGGAGAGTCCGGCATCGCGCAGCGCTTTCTTCAGCGTGTCGGAATCAAATTCCTTTGCGCCCGAAATCGCAACCGAGGCGACCGTCGGGCGTTCAACCACGGTCACAATCAATACGCCGTCTTGCGACTCAACGCGAACATCGCGAAAAAAACCGGTCTCAAAAAGCGTTTTGATCGCTTTTGACGCCGCAGCTGCGTCGAACCGATCGCCGACTTTCACGCCGAGATAGTTGAACACCGTGCCTGGATCAGTGCGCTGTAAGCCTTCGACGCGGATGTCGCGAACGGTGAACGCCTCTTGCGCAAAAACTGACGCGCTGATCGTAAACACTCCGGCTACGGCGAGACCGTTAACGAGCTGTTTGAGGCGAATGAAAGGGATAGGGGATCTAGAAAGGGAACGGGTCACGAGAAGATACGCAAAAAGTCGTTATAAAGCGCAAGCGCTGTGAGCGAGGTGACGAATCCGATACCGATTCGCTGTCCGATGATGAGGGCGCGCTCTGAGGGCGGCGACCCTTTGATTGCTTCGAAGAGATGATATAGCAACTGGCCTCCGTCTAGCATAGGAATGGGAAGCAGGTTCAAGACGCCAATTGAAATGCTGACGATGGCAAGAAACAATAAAAACGAGGTTGCACCCTGTTTTAACGTAACGCCCGCACCTTCGGCCATTGACAGCGGACCGGATACTTGTCGTAGCGACACCTCGCCTGACACCATCCCCCACAAGACGCGTAGCGTGAGCGCGGTTGCTTCCCAGGTTCGGTTTACGCCCTCGCCGAGAGCGGCAAAGACGCCGCGCTGTTCACCGGGTTCCGCGTCAGCGCTCGCCAGTGGATTCATCGGCGACACGTCAATGCGGCCAATCGTGCGCGCGTCGAGCGTGACTGCGCGCGGCGTCACGTCGACCGAAATGGTGGCACCATCACGTAGCACGCTCAAGCGCACAGGCATGTTGGCTGCCGCTTGGATGCGCTGGGTGAGCTCGCCCCACTCGCGCACGCGCTCACCGTTGACCGCGACCACGCGATCATTCGCGCGCAAGCCCGCAGCAGCGGCCGGCCCGTTGGCCACTACACCGCCGATAACAGCGGGTTGGAAAATCGCAACGCCCCACGCGAGCGCTCGCCGCGCAGTCGGATCTTCGTTGTTTGCGAGCGGCGCACGCTGAAGTTGAAGCTCGCGATCAACCCCGCCATCATTGAGAACCAGCGTGAGCTCGTTGTCAAACAAGTGCACCAGCAACTGCCAGCGCACATCTTCCCAGCTATACACGCGTCGACCGCCGATTTCAACGACCTTCTCGCCGCCGCGAATCCCGGCGGCGGCTGCAGCAGTTTCTGCACGCGGAGCCGCGAGTACTGCAGGAATACTTTTTTCAGGCATCGCTAGCGCAGCAGCGTACAACGCCACTGCAAGCAGGAAGTTTGCAATCGGGCCAGCGGCAACGATTGCTGAGCGTTTCCACAACACCTGGCGATCAAAAGCCTCGTTTTGTTGCGCTGGGGTGAGCACGCCCACATCGATGTCTCGGGTGTCGAGCATGCGAACGTAGCCACCCAAAGGGATCGCTGACACTGCGAACTCATCGCCTTTAAAAATGCTCCGTTTGCCCGTCCATCGCAACAAAACCGGGCCGAAACCCACCGAGAATCGCAACACGCGTACACCCAACCAGCGCGCCACAAGATAGTGACCAAATTCATGAACTGTCACCAAGATGGCAATCGCAAGCAGGAACCCGATAATGGCACTACCGAAAATACTCATTATTCCGCGCCTCGCCCAACTAAAAGGGCGTTTTCGGTAAGGAGTTGCTGTGATAACGCTCTTACTTCGCGATCACGTTCGAACACTTCTTCGAGCGTTGACGGCGGCCGTGTGTTCGCCTTCGATAGCGTGGCTTCAACCAAGGCAACGATGCGATCAAAGCTAAGCTCGCCTCTTAGAAACGCCGCGACCGCCACTTCATTGGCTGCGTTGAGCGCGAGGCACGCGCCTTGGCCGGACCGAAGCGCTGCGTATGAGAGATTGAGAGCCGGATATCGCAATGGGTCTACGTCGAAAAATTCCAATCGTCCGACTCGCGAGAATGAGAATCGTTCGACATCGAGCGGTAAACGAACGTCTTCGCCCAAGCACTGCGCCAGCGCATGTGCGATTGGAACTTGCATGTCAGACGGCCCGATGTGCGCGATCACTGAACCATCAACGAGCTCAACGAGTGCGTGCACGGAGCTTGTGGGATGAATCAGCACATGAATGTCGTCGGCGCTTCTGCGAAACAGCAGCGCTGCCTCGATCACTTCCAACCCTTTATTCATCAACGTCGCCGAATCGACCGAAATCTTTCGGCCCATGTCCCACGTCGGATGTGCGCACGCTTCGTCTGGAGTAATTGATGCAAAAGTATCGAGCGCACGAGTTCTAAATGGCCCCCCCGAGGCGGTGAGGGTAATTGCACGCACCTTCGTACGATCGCAACTCATCCCGTTTGCGCACTGATACACCGCGTTGTGTTCGCTATCAATTGGCAGGATCGTCGCGCCGGTTTTTTCTGCGAGCGATAGCAACAAATTACCCGACGCCACTAACGCTTCCTTGTTGGCAAGAAGCACTGTTCGTTCGTTAGCAACTGCGGCCCACGTCGAAGGTAAACCTGCGAACCCAGCGATGCCAGCGACGATGATCTCTGCCTCTGCAAACGTTGCGCACGCCGTCACCGCCTTCGCTCCGCCGCTGACCTTCACTTTTGAGAAGCGAGTTAGCGCGGTGCGCAGCGCTTCGGCGGCGTTCTCGTCGTGCATGGCGACATACTGTGGCGCAAATTCGGCGATGATCGGGAGCATCGCTTGCCAATTCGAATGCGCAGCGAGTGCAACAACGCGAAATTTGTCGCGATGCTGGCGAAGCACCTTAAGCGTGGATTCGCCAATCGATCCAGTGGCGCCGAGAATCGCTACGTTGCGCATCAGCCTACTTCCAAACGGGGAGCAACAAGCTCATTAAGAGCGTCGCAACCGGCAACACCGCCAAATGAGCATCGATGCGATCTAACACGCCGCCATGGCCGGGAAGCAAGCGGCTAGAGTCTTTAGCGCCTGCCTGGCGTTTCAGTTGCGACTCCCACAAATCTCCGATAACAGCTAACGCTCCTAACGCCCCACCTAAAAGGGCGATAGCGACGCCTAGCGAGAGAGTTGATATTAGGCCTAGATGTGCGCAAGCCCCAATTGACCAGGCGCTCGCAGCCACTATTCCAGCGATCGCACCCTCGCGAGATTTTCCCGGGCTGATTGACGGCGCCAATTTCACTCGACCGAATCTACGACCAAAAAAATAGGCCGCAACATCGGCAACCACGGTGAGCACGACGACCGCGACCAAATGCCAGACGCTCACCCGGAACAACGCCACCGCCGCGAGCCAGGCGGCGGCGATGAGCACAGCAAAAATCACCCGCCCAGAGATCGACGAAAGATCAACGAATCGTTTTGACAATTGCAGCGGCGCAATCACACACCAGAAAATCGTCACTGCAACTAGCACCATCGAAAGTACGGATGCGGATTGCGCGCCGCTAAATAACTGAAAACCGACAAATGAAACTGCGGCAATCGTCATCGCAAGTTGCAGCGCGATCGCTGGCCGCTGTGCAAGGCGAGCGCCCTCCCACGCGGCAGCCAAACAGAACACGGTGACCAGTGCCGCCCACGCGTAAACCGAGCCGCTTGCAAGCGTGCCGATCACTACGGCTGCAAGCGCAAGTGCGGTGATCAGGCGAATCTTCAGATCAGATTTTTTGGTGACCGCTGCAGAAGGAGCATTCATTGAATCGCCTTAGAAGGCAAGGCTTGATGCGCGCGTGCTTGTTCACCGGTTTGACCAAAGCGGCGCTCACGAGACGCGAACCAATGCAGCGATCGCTCGAATTCCGCCTCGTCGAAGTCAGGCCAGAGCGTGTCGGTGAAATAGAGCTCCGTATATGCAAGTTGCCACAGCAGAAAGTTACTGATGCGCCGCTCGCCGCCGGTGCGGATAAACAGGTCAGGATCTGGCTGGTCTGCAAATGCAAGATATTGCGGAAAATTCGTTGGGTGCCCCGCCGCACAGGCGCGCTCGACCGCCTGCGTCATGTCCCAGCGGCCTCCGTAGTTGACCGCAACGTTGAACGTAAGCGCTCGATTATTCGCGGTAAGCTGCTCTGCCGCACGAATTTGTTGTTGAATGTCAGGCGACAAAGCTGCCAAATCACCGATTGCGCGAAAGCGAATGCCGTTGTCGTGAAGCTTTTGGATTTCATCGCGCAGCGCTTTGAAAAAAAGCTCCATAAGGTAGCTCACCTCTTCTTCGGGGCGCTTCCAGTTTTCACTACTAAAGGCAAACACGGTGAGATGAGCGACGCCACGTTCGCCCGCGACACGCATCAATCGGCGCACCGCATCAACGCCCTGCCGATGCCCAGCGACGCGCGGCAAAAAACGCTTTTGCGCCCAGCGTCCGTTGCCGTCCATAACGACAGCTACGTGTTTCGGGACGTGCACCACAGGCTCGGCAGACATGTTGACGATGCGATCAATGAAGGCAGAACTCGCGCCTAAACCGACAACAGTTCGGTTTCTTTCACCGCGAACATCTTGTCAATTTCTTTGATCGTGTTGTCGGTCATTTTTTGCACCGCGTCCTGTGCGCTGCGCTCTTCGTCTTCCGAGATTTCTTTCTTTTTCAGCGCGTCTTTGAACGTGTTGTTCGCGTCGCGGCGAACGTTACGGACGGCAACGCGCGCATCTTCAGCTTCGCTTTTCACCAATTTAACGAGCTCTTTGCGCCGCTCTTCACTCATCATCGGCATCGGCACTCGAATAATGTCGCTGTTAACGGAAGGATTTAAGCCGAGGTCAGCCTCGCGAATCGCTTTTTCCACGACTTGAATCATCTTTTTTTCAAACGGCTGCACACCAATCGTGCGCGCGTCGAGCAAGGTTACGTTGGCCACACCCGACAGCGGCGTGAGCGCTCCGTAATATTCGACTTGCACGGTATCGAGCATGCCCGCATGGGCACGGCCTGTGCGAACTTTAGAAAAATTGTTTTTAAGCGCCTCGATAGCTTTCGCCATCTTAGTTTCGGCAGTTTTTTTAGTTTCAACAATCATCGCTGATCCTCGCTTTGTTTCTCGTTGCTTCTTTTTTGACGCGTGATTAGCAGGTAACGGTGGTGCCTTCGTCTTCTCCGCAGACCACACGTTTCAGCGCGCCTGGTTTGAAAATGGAAAACACATTTAGGCGCAAGTTTTGATCGCGACAGAGAGCAAGCGCCGTCGCGTCCATCACCTTCAAATTCTTCACGATTGCCTCATCGAACGTGAGCGCTGAATAGCGCGTCGCCGTTTTGTCTTTCATCGGATCCGCGGTATACACGCCGTCAACCTTAGTTGCTTTAAGCACGAGATCAGCATTGATTTCTCGCCCCCGAAGCGCAGCCCCGGTGTCGGTGGTGAAAAACGGGTTACCGGTGCCTGCAGCAAATATCACAATCTTGCCTTCTTCGAGGTAGCGCAACGCTTTGCCGCGAATGTAGGGTTCAGCGACCGAATCAATACGAAGCGCCGATTGCACGCGCGCCGCTAGACCGCCGCGTCGCATTGCATCGGCAAGCGCAAGCGCGTTCATCACCGTTGCCAGCATGCCCATGTAGTCCGCCGTCGCGCGATCCATGCCGACCGCACTGGGCGCGATTCCACGGAAAATATTGCCACCGCCGATCACGATTGCAATTTCGACGCCGAGGCCGTGAACGTCTTTAATCTCACCAACGATGCGGTCGATAACGCCAGAGTTAATTCCGTAAGCGTCGTCACCCATCAAGGCTTCGCCCGAGAGCTTGACCAGGATTCGTTTAAAGGCGGGCGTGGGGGATGGAATGTCACTCGGCATAACTCGTAAGTTTATCGCGAGTTGAGGCGCTGTCGACTGGGTGAGCACGAATGAAAAACGGCTCCGAAGAGCCGCTTTCTTGAGCGAATGATTTCGTTGGAGAAATCAGAGACCTTTAGCAGCCGCCGCGACTTCCGCCGCGTAATCCACTGCCTTTTTCTCGATACCCTCGCCCACCAAGAACATCTGGAAGCTGTGCACGGTGGTGTTCGCGGCCTTGAGCACCTTTTCAACGGTTTGCTCTGGGTCTTTCACAAACGGCTGACCGAGCAACGTCACCTCGGCGAGATACTTGTTGATTCGACCTTCCACCATCTTCGCCACGATGTCGGCCGGCTTACCCGATTCCGCCGCCTGCGCCGAGAAAATCTTGCGCTCGTTTTCAATTAACTCTGCAGGCACTTGCTCTTTCGAAACACATACCGCGCGTGTAGAAGCCACCGATGCCGCGAGATGCATCGCTACGTCGCGGGCGATATCGCCGTTGCCGGTGTACTCGACGAGCACGCCAATCCGGCCGCCGCCATGGATATAGCTCGCAACCTTGTTTGAAGCGATGCGTGCGATGCGCCGTGCGGTCATGTTCTCGCCGACTTTTTGCACAAGCGCTGCACGCTTCACTTCAGCTTTTTCGCCGTCGATCGTGGTGTCCATCAACGCGGCAACATCGGCAGGATTGTTCTCTGCAACGCTTTTGGCGAGGGCAGCCGCCATCGCCAGCAAATCAACATTTCGCGCAGCAAAGTCAGTTTCACAGTTGAACTCAACCAGCGCGCCTTTGCTTGCGTCTGCTGAAACGTACACACCAATAGTGCCTTCCGCAGCCTGGCGCGACGCGGCTTTGGTTGCTTTCGCGCCCGATTTGATGCGAAGCAGTTCTTCTGCCTTTTTGATGTCGCCGTCAGTTTCAGCAAGAGCGCGTTTGCACTCCATCATGCCCAAACCGGTCATTTCACGAAGCTCTTTAACGAGCGATGCAGAAATATCTGCCATAGTGTTCTCCAACTCAAGAAAGCACCGCACGTGCTGCGCGTTGCTTGAAATTCAATATGAAAAAGGGGTCGCCTTGCGACCCCTTCAATGTGTCGCGAACGACTTACTGTTTCGCAGCCATGTCGGCTGGATCAACTTCAACGAACTCTTCGGTGGTTTGTTCTTTCACGATCTCTTGCACGGCGTGCGCCTTGCCTTCGAGAATCGCGTCGGCCACACCGCGCGCGTAGAGCGCGATAGCTTTCGCGGAATCGTCATTACCCGGAATAACGTAATCGATCCCAATCGGCGAGTGGTTCGTATCAACCACGCCAATGACTGGGATGCCAAGCTTGTTAGCTTCTTGCACGGCGATTTTCTGGTAACCGACGTCGATCACGAACATCGCATCGGGCAACGACACCATATCTTTAATGCCACCCATCGAGGTCATCAGCTTGTCGTATTCGCGGCGCAATGTAAGCGCTTCGCGCTTTGGCAAGCGGTCGAGCGTGCCGTCGAGAGCCATCGCTTCGAGTTCTTTCAAGCGCTTGATTGAGCCTTTGACCGTTTTGAAGTTGGTGAGCATGCCGCCCAACCAACGATGATCGACGTAGGGCATACCGGCGCGCTGTGCTTGCTCGGCGGTGATCTCGCGGGCTTGACGTTTGGTGGCAACGAAAAGGATGGTGCCGCGGTTTTGGGCCATGCGACGAACGTAGGTCATCGCGGCGTTGTACTGCTCCATCGTCTTCTCAAGGTTGACGATGTGAATCTTGTTGCGGGCACCGAAAATATACGGTGCCATTTTTGGATTCCAGAAGCGCGTTTGGTGACCGAAATGGACACCGGCTTCCAGCATCTGGCGCATGCTTGCTGACATATAAGTTTTCCTCTGGTGGGTTAGAACCGCCACTCGCGCTAGAGTCCCACGGTTTTCCGGGAGACACCCATCAGTTGTGCGAGTGTGTGGATTTGTCCAAGAAAATTTGGACAGCCTTTGATTATAGCGTGAAACGAACCCATCATTTTCGACAGTTGCGTCACCTACAGACACACTACCAGATAAGCTATTTTACGTGAATTACGTCCATTTAAGCGGTAAACCCGCTTATTGCTGCAAAGCTTGCCGAGCCCATTATTGTTGGCCAAAAGCTAAAAAAGCCAATTTTAATAACCGTTTTCCGAAGCGCCAGCGATCCGCGAGAAAATACGGTAAAGCCCACTCACCGTGTCGCTACAGAAAAGCACCCGTTATGTTTCTAGCCCCGCACCATCAGCTCATCACGTTTGTCGGATCCGACGCGCTCGCGTTTTTGCAAGCGCAACTCACCAATGACGTCTCTGCACTTTCCGTTGGAGACTGGCAATGGCAGGGCTATTGCAACGCCAAGGGGCGACTCCACGCCACCTTCGCGCTGGCGCGTCTCGACGCGCAATCCTATGGCGCAGTCGTCCACGAATCAGTCGTACCATTTGTCGTGAAGCGTCTTTCGATGTTTCGTTTGCGATCAAAAGTTGCGATCGACGTGTCTCAGGCGTACGCGCTGATGTTTCATCTGCGCGAACCCAATGTGCCTGCACCAACAATCCCAGGCACCAGAATTTCGCTCGGCAACACGCGCTGGATTGACATTACGTCTGACATTTTGGCGGCAAGGCCCCCTGCAACTCAGGCCGACATCAATAATTGGGCGCTGCGCGGTATCGAAGCGCGACAGCCCGAAATTGTGGCTGCCACCAACGAAATGTTTGTCCCACAAATGATTGGTTTCGATACCTTGACACCGAAGCCAGGCGTAAGTTTTTCAAAAGGCTGTTATCCCGGACAGGAAATCGTCGCACGTGCGCACTACCGCGGCGCGGTGAAGAGAGAGCTCATTCGCGTACACCTGCCGCTTGAAATGGATATTGCGCCGGGCAAAGAGATCGTGCAGCGTGATGACACCGCCATCGAGATCGTCAACTGCGTGGCAACGCCGGATGGCTGGCATGCACTGGCAGTTGCACCAATCACAACCGGCGCACCTGCGTCAGCTAACTCGTTTACAGCCCGCGTCATTGTGTAGGTTGCGGCGCTGCAACATCATGGCAATTGCCGACGCGCTATTCCCGCAAAACTAGCCAGTTGCGTGTCAAAATCGAGCCAAATAATGACTGTATCGAGGGATTCCCGGGCCAGAGCTCCATTTCGTGTCACGAAACGGCAGCTGTAGACGTCGGGAATTTTCGGGAATCCAACATGGCGCTTGACACATCACCGCTTTTAGCCGCATTTGTCGTGAGCGCGATGGTCTCTGCAATGATCGCGCTCACTGCGCGCTGGCATGAGCACGTCACCGCCGATTCGCCAGATTCCGGGCCACAGAAAATCCACGTGACGTCGGTTCCTCGAGTGGGAGGCGTAGCGCTTTTTCTCGGCTTTCTTGCGGCGCTGTTCGAAGCGAAGTTCGCCAGTGCGAACGGCGAGAAAATCATCGCACCGATGGCGTTGACGGCAGCGCTAGCAGTGCCTTTTTTTGCGGGACTCTACGAAGATGTCACCAAAGCCTTTGGGCCATGGCTGCGACTCATTGCCACGTTCGTTGCCGCTGCGATCGCTTATGTAGGTTGCAGCGCCGCCGTTGTACGATTCAACATGCCGTTGCTCGACGCGGCGCTCGCCGCGTCAAGCGTCGCACCGCTTCTGCTCTCTATGTTTTGCGTGGCGGGGGTCGCTCACGCATTTAACCTTTCCGACGGGCTCAACGGATTGCTCGCAGGCCTGGCCACTGTGGCCTGTGGCGTAATCGCGTTTGTGGCGCGCGAACAAGCGGATACGCACGTGTATGTTTGCGCGCTCGCGCTCGCGGGCGCTTGCGTCGGTTTTCTATGCTTTAACTTTCCGAGGGCACGCTTGTTCGCCGGGGACAGTGGCGCGTATTTTGTGGGAACGACCATCGCGATTCTGTGCATGCTGCTCGTGGCTCGCAATCCCTCTGTTAACCCGTGGCTCGCGTTCGTAGCCGTGCTCTATCCGTTTACCGACACCACATTTGCGATTGCTCGACGCTTGGCCCAACGTAAACCGATCATGGCTCCTGACGCCGAACACCTACATTCATTAATCGCCGCTTTCATTGGGCTCAAGCGTCAAAAAGGTCGTAACTCAATAGCTTCATCGATTGTCGTTACATCCTACGCCTTATTTGCTGCTGTTGCGATTGTTTATCGCGAATCAACCTCGGCACTTGTCATTACCTGCGCCGCGTTTGCAATCACCTACAGCATTGCATGGTTCGGTTTGGCGTCGCGGCTCAGCGCGCAAACTCAAGCGACCGCTCTCGCAAACACGCAGGATTTCACTGCGAAATCTTTGCCTTAGTTCTTGTCAATGCCCTCCTCTATCGTTCGCAAAGCCGTTTTTCCCGTCGCAGGTCTCGGCACACGGTTTCTGCCCGCCACCAAGGCGATGCCCAAAGAAATGCTGCCGGTCGTCGATAAACCACTCATCCAGTATGCCGTGGAAGAAGCGTATTCGGCAGGCATCCGCGAAATGATCTTCGTGACGGGCCGTACCAAACGCTCGATTGAAGACCATTTCGACACTGCATACGAGCTTGAATCCGAGCTCAACGCCGCCGACAAGCACGAGCTCTTAGCGCTTGTGCGAGAGGTGATGCCGAGTGACATGCAGTGCGTCTACGTACGACAAGCGCGGGCGCTTGGTTTAGGGCATGCGGTGCTTTGCGCTCGCTCGCTAGTGGGCGACGAACCTTTCGCTGTATTACTCGCAGACGATCTGATGATTGGCACGCCACCTGTGCTCGCGCAAATGGTTGACCAATTTGAACAACGGCGGGGCAGCATTTTGGCAGTCCAAGACGTACCTCGCGCTGACACAAAGCGCTACGGAATCGTGTCGGGACGCACCGTTGATTCGCGCGTGTCGACTGTTGACGCGATCATCGAGAAACCGCACCCAGACCTCGCGCCATCCACACTGGCCGTGGCGGGCCGGTACGTCTTAACCGCAAACGTATTCGCGGAAATCGAGCGCAGTCAACGCGGCGTTGGCGGTGAAATTCAGCTCACCGACGGTA
>JAAFIS010000001.1 GCA_013298695.1 Betaproteobacteria bacterium | reverse complement strand
CCTATTCAACGCAGATCACCGTTCCACCGATTCCAACAACTCAAACCTCAATTTGAATCATTCAACCCGCTTTCCCGTCAATCTTTCCGTCAACACGTTCGTGCAGCGAAGAAGCGGAATTATGCAGCAGTTTTTATTAACGCGCAAGTGCTGGGGAGGATTTTGAGGCGATTTTTTGCCTAAGAATTCAGCAAGTTACGATTATTTTTTAGGCAGTGTCTCGCTGTAAGCCGCATCTAGACTTGCGAGCGAAAAATATTTGAAGATATTTTGAAAATGAGCTCAAAAGCGCAAGACATTTCACGCCACAGCGAGTCTTCAGCTATTTCGCTTACTGGCCCATATAATTGGGCGATCATTCAATTTAATTGCTAGGTCAATCTACAATTTTTTTCGAATTATTGCCAGAATAAACGGCCCACTCATCGCAAAAGTTGTTACGCCGCTTCTTTTCGACGTAGTTCCTCATCACGCAGCTCGCGACGAAGAATTTTGCCGACGTTGGTCTTGGGCAACTCGTTTCGGAATTCGACGTACTTTGGGATTTTGTAGCCAGTAAGCTGTTCGCGGCAATGCGCGAGCACTTGTTGCGAGGTGAGCGCTGGGTCTTTGCGCACGACAAATACTTTAACGACCTCGCCCGATTTGCCGTCGGGCACGCCGATCGCCGCAACTTCAAGCACGCCCGAATGCATCGCGACGACGCCTTCAATTTCATTCGGATACACGTTGAATCCAGACACAAGAATCATGTCTTTCTTGCGGTCAACGATATAGAAACGCCCTTGTGCATCCATCTTGCCAACGTCTCCCGTCGAGAGCCAACCTTCAGAATCGAGCACTTTTGCGGTCTCATCCGGACGATTGAAATAGCCGTGCATCACCTGTGGACCACGAATGCAAATCTCGCCGGGTGTGTCGTAGTCGTTGAGCGCAACCCACGTTCCGTCGTCTTTGCGCAACCGAACTTCGGTGGAAGGAATGGGTAAGCCAATCGAGCCGTTGTAACCCGCGTTTTCAATAGCGTTAATGGTTGCGCCAGGCGACGTTTCGGTGAGGCCGTAGGCTTCCACAAGCGGCTTACCAGTCACGCGTTGCCACTCTTCGGCGGTCGCCCGTTGCACGGCCATTCCACCGCCTAATCCATAGCGCAATTTTGAGAAGTCTAGCTTCGCGAAATCTTCGTGATTCATGAGCGCGGTGAACAACGTGTTCACACCAGGCAACACTGTGAAATCATGTTCCGCGAGCGTGCGCACGAACGCAGGCACATCGCGCGGGTTGGTTACAAGCACGATCTTCGCACCAATCGTCACGTACACAAACGTGCACGACGTAAGCGCGAAGATGTGATACAGCGGTAATGCGGCAATCACGCAATCGTCGCGCTTCGCGGCATTCGGATCATCAAAACCAAACAGCCACGCGCGGCATTGCAACACGTTCGCAATGATGTTCCCGTGCGTGAGCACTGCGCCTTTGGATACGCCGGTCGTGCCACCGGTGTATTGCAAAAAAGCGATGTCGTCATGGGTGATCGCGTCTCGCGTGAACTTGCCATCAGCGCCATCAGAAAGCGCTTCGTTGAAACGAATGGCGTTCTGAAACTTGAATTCGGGAACGAGTTTCGCTACGTGTCGAACAACGAAGTTGAGCCCTGGCCCTTTCCACCAACTTAACCGATCACCAAGACCTGTCAAGATCACATGCTTCACATCGGTATCCGCGAGCACTTCTTGCAAAACATTGGCGAAATTTTCAATGACGAGAATGCCCTTCGCGCCAGAATCACGCAGCTGGTGCGAGAGCTCGCGGGGCGTGTAAAGCGGATTGCAATTCACGATCGTAACGCCCAAACGCAGGCACCCCATCAACGCGATGGGATACTGCAAAATGTTTGGCATCATCAGCGCAAAACGATCACCGCGCTTGAAACCGTGCTTCTGCAAATGCGAGGCGAATGCGGCGCTCAAGCGATCCAGTTCGGCATACGACACATCCGTCCCGCTGCAATGAAAAGCAATCTTGTTCGCGTGTTCTTTGAGCGCGGATTCAACAAGTTCCGCGAGGTTCGTAATCGCACCAGGATCAATCTCGTGCGGGATCGATGCGGGGTATTGCGAAAGCCAAGGGCGATCAAGAAGCGAAGCAGTTACGGTCACGTTGAAATTCCTCCTGAATCGAATTGTTCACGAGTTCCGCAACGCTGCCATAGTGAGATACCCGCGTACTGAAAATGTATCAATTTCTTAGATTGAGCCGCGCGACAATTGGGCTCTTGGGCTCATTATTATTGTTTTCGAATACGCCTAGCTTGCCCTGCACGCCCATACGAATTAAGCCTCAGAACGCAATGTTTGATCTTTCAAACCTTTGTCGATTCTTGTGATCCACCGCGCGTTGATCATGCGTCCAAAAAACAAAAAGCCCTGAATAATCAGGGCTTTTTGTTTAATTCTTGGCGGAGAGGGGGGGATTCGAACCCCCGATACCTTGCGGTACGCCTGATTTCGAGTCAGGTACATTCAACCACTCTGCCACCTCTCCGCAGCCCTCAAATTATAGCGCGACGACTAGCCTATGCTTTTTTTGCCGGCGCAGGCGTGGGCGTATTCTTGGGTTCCGGTTTGGCGGACGCGGGGGCCGCGGTGTTTTGCGTTTTTGGCACGGCGGCTTGCTTCTGGCCGTGCGACTCGGCGGAGCTTGGTTGCGCGGCGGCCACGGGCGTGACAGGCGGGGGTACGTACTGCGGCGGCGGCACGGATTTGCCTGCGGCTTTCATTTCTTTGTAGTAGCGATCAGCCACGCGATCCTGATAACGCTGCTCGTCGGCCGCAGCTTTCTTCGCTGCTTCTGCGGCTTTTGCCTTAGTTTCTTCAGCCTTCGCCTTTTGTTCGTCGGTAAGTACCGCAACTGGAAGCTTGGCGATCGCAACGGTAGCCAGTGCGCTACCGACACTAAGCACGATCCAGTGATTGAGTTTCTTCATTAATCGTCTCCTCCAACGGGTTGCGGATGGCCCGCGCGGTTTTCATGTCTTGCGAGCTTGCCCGCTTTGTAATCGTTGTACCAAATCTCGTGGTGCTCTTTAGCCCATGCTTCATCAACTTTGCCAGTTTTCATCGCGCTAAAGGCGCCAGCCATTCCAAGGGTTCCCATGTAAATGTGGCCAACCGCTCCCACCATGAAGAGGATGGATCCGCCTAGATGAACCAAGTTTGCAAGCTGCATGGTCGATCGAGTTTGGCCAAAGTTTGGGAAATTGAGGATCAGGCCGGAAACGCCGACGATGATTCCAAGCCCCATCAATCCCCCCCAGAACCAGACCTTCTCGCCCGCGTTGAATTTCTCACTAGGCACGTGTTTGCCGGAAAGTAATCCGCCAAAACTCGCGAGCCACTTGAAGTCAACGGCTTTTGGCCAATTGTCGCGAACGAAAACGACGAACGTTACGACACAGCTGATGATGAAGAGCGGTCCGACGAAGTTGTGCAACGTTTTCGAAAGGGTTGCCAACCATGAGAACAACGTGAAGCCAAACACTGGGATCAGAATATGTTTGCCGAAAGCAAGGATGAGTCCGGAGATCGCGAGAATAGAGAAAGTGATCGCGGTCGACCAATGCGCCATGCGCTCGAAAAACGAAAAGCGTTCGACGAGCCGCCCAGTGGGCGATTCGTGGAGTTGGATCGTACCCTTCCACGCGTAGAAAGCACCAGTAACCAAAAACATCGCCACTAACGCCCAGCCGCCCCAGACGGAAACTGTGCCGTTTTTTAGTGCGCGCCACGTTTGCCCGCCGTCTTGAATCAACACACCGGCTTCAGGACCAGGGATGCTGGTGTAACCAGACACCGCGCCGCGTGCGTTGTCCCACACGGGTTTGTTGTTGTAGGGTTGTGCTGTGGTCTGCGCTTGCTGTTGCTTCGCAAGTTCTGCGGGCGGCAAGGTCGGCCCTGTACTTTGCTGAGCCAACAATGCGCCCGCGCACACTGTCGCGCTCATCACAGCCGCGATCCGAGCAAACAAACGTTTCATTCTGAACCTCCTAGAAAAAAAAGATTCGCGCGAGGCTGTTCGCGCGAGTCGTTTTTCAATCGCGAATCGTTAATTGACGCGTTTGTATTCGTTTTGATTGTCGGCACGCGCACGCAGCGTGCGCTCCCACGTGGCGCGATCCGCGTACGCAGTGCCTGGGCCAAACGGTTTATCGTCCGCCTTTGCCGCTGATTGCCCTGGTTTGTTAAGGGCGACCTGCGGTTTTTCACCACAACCGACTATGAGCGCAGCACACGCGCCCGCCAGAAGAAATTGGGCAATCTTCATGATTTTTGCTGCACCGGCGCAGGCTGAGTTGCAGGAACTGACTTGACCCCGTAGGCCGTGGCATGTCCCCAGAGATCGCCACCACGACCGCGACGCATCACGCGCTCACGATAGATGTCGGAGAGCACATCGCCATCGCCAGCGAGAAGCGCCTTGGTCGAACACATTTCCGCGCATGCTGGCAATTTGCCTTCAGCCAGCCTATTGCGGCCGTATTTCTCAACCTCTGTTTTTGACGCGTCTTTCTCAGGACCACCCGCGCAGAACGTGCACTTATCCATCTTGCCGCGCAAGCCAAACGCACCCGCTTGTGGGAATTGCGGCGCACCGAACGGGCACGCGTAGAAGCAATAGCCACACCCGATGCAGAGGTCTTTATCATGCAACACCACGCCGTCGTCGGTCGTGTAGAAGCAGTTCACTGGGCACACCGCTTTGCATGGTGCGTCGGAGCAATGCATACATGCGACTGAGATTGATCGCTCCGCGCCAACGATGCCGTCATTGAGCGTGACGACACGGCGACGGTTCACACCCCACGGAACGTCATGCTCGTTTTTACAAGCGGTGACGCAACCATTGCATTCGATGCAGCGCTCGGCATCACAAATAAACTTCATTCTTGCCATGATCGTCCTCCTTATGCCCGCTCGATCTGACAGATCGTGGTTTTCGTTTCTTGCATCATCGTTACGCTGTCGTAGCCGTACGTTGTTGCCGTGTTCACCGCTTCAGCACGCACTATTGGTGCCGCGCCATCGGGATATTTTTCGAGAATATCTTTACCCTGCCACCATCCTGAGAAGTGGAACGGGATAAAGGTGGTGCCCGGTCCCACGCGCGGCGTGACCATCGCTTTGACTTTGATCTGCGCGCCGGTGGGCGATTTCACCCAAACGTATTCGTTGTTACGAATGCCGCGATCGTTCGCGTCTTTTTCGTTAATTTCAACGAAGTTCTCTTGCTGCAATTCAGCAAGCCAAGGATTCGAGCGTGTTTCCTCGCCGCCACCTTCGTATTCGACCAAACGGCCGGACGTAAGGATGAGTGGAAATTTCGCGGCGTTTCCGTCGGCGATATTTTTATCTTGCACCGTTTTATAGAGCGTTTTCACGCGCCAGAACGCACCGCCCTTGTCAGCGTGTGTCGGGTACTTCTTCATCAGATCGGCGTTCGTACCGTAGAGCGGTTCGCGATGTTGAGGCACGCCATCTGGGAAGTTCCATACGATGGCGCGCGCTTTCGCGTTACCGAACGGATGGCAACCGTGATTCTTCATAAATACGCGAATCATCCCGCCAGACAAATCGGTTTTCCAATTCTTGCCTTCGGCCTTTTTCTTCTCGTCCTCGGTGAGCTCATCCCACCAACCGAGTTTTTTCAGCAGCACATGATCGAGCTCTGGGTAACCGGTGGTCAGATCAGCGCCTTTCGAGTGCGAACCGTCTTCTGCGAGCAGTGATACACCTTCGCGTTCGACACCGAAGTTCGCGCGGAAGTTGCCGCCGCCGTCCATCACGTGTTTTGATGTGTCGTACAGATTCGGCGAACCCGGATGTTTCATCTCCGGCGTGCCGTAACAAGGCCACGGCAGCCCAAAGTATTCACCATCGCAAGGTCCACCGTTCGCTTTAAGCGTTTTCGGGTCGAAGGTTTGCATGTGCTTCATGTGAAGCTTCAAACGCTCGGGGCTCTGGCCGGTGTAGCCAATCGTCCATGTGCCTTTGTTGATCTCGCGAAGAATGGATTCGACTTCCGGCTCTTCCCACTTGCGATCACCGTCAGGTTTGACGATTTTGTATCCCTTGGTGAGCTGTTCCGCAAAACCGAATTTCTTGGCGAACGCGTACATCAGCGCATGATCGGTTTGTGATTCAAACAACGGAGAAATTACTCGCTCCCGCCATTGAATCGATCGGTTCGAGGCTGTGGCCGAGCCACTGGTTTCAAACTGCGTACAGGCAGGCAATAGATACACGCCGTCTTTGCGGTCTGGCATCGCAGCTGCGGCGGTCGGATACGGATCGATGATGACCATCATCTCCAGTTTTTCCATCGCCTTTTTCATGTCGAGCCCTCGCGTTTGCGAGTTCGGCGCATGTCCCCAAAACACCATCGCTTTCACGTTGGTTTCTTGGTCGATCGTATTTGGATCGTCCAACACGGCGTCGATCCAGCGCGATACGGTCGTACCTGGTTTCTCCATCATCGCTTGCGAAGCGAAGCGGCCTTTGAGCCATTCGTAATCCGTGCCCCACACTGCCGCCCAATGCTTCCACGCACCCGTCGCGATGCCGTAGTAGCCCGGCAATGAATCTGGATTCGGGCCGACGTCCGTCGCGCCTTGCACATTGTCATGACCACGGAAAATGTTTGCGCCACCGCCCGAAACGCCGATGTTACCCAGCGCCAATTGCAGGATGCAGCTTGCGCGCACGATGGCATTGCCAATCGTGTGTTGCGTTTGCCCCATGCACCACACGATCGTCGACGGCTTGTTCTCCGCGAACATCTTCGCAACTTTGAGAACCTGCTCCTCTTTAACGCCGCACGCTTCTTCAACCGCCGCGGGCGTCCATTTGGTCATCACCTCTTCTTTGATCTTGTCCATCCCGTAGACGCGATCATTGATGTACTTTTTGTCTTCCCAACCATTTTTGAAAATGTGGTGAAGCATGCCGAACAAAAACGGAATATCGCTTCCAGAACGGATACGCACGTACTCGTCTGCCTTCGCTGCGGTACGGGTGTAGCGTGGGTCAACCACGATCATCTTGCAACCGGTTTCTTTGGCATGCAACATGTGCAACATCGAGACTGGATGTGCCTCGGCGGCGTTCGAGCCGATGTACATCGCGCACTTCGAATTCTGCATGTCGTTGTACGAGTTCGTCATCGCACCGTAGCCCCAGGTGTTAGCTACACCGGCTACGGTCGTTGAGTGGCAAATACGCGCTTGATGATCGCAGTTATTCGAACCGAACATCGATACGAATTTGCGCAACAAATACGCTTGTTCGTTGTTATGTTTCGACGAACCGACCCAAAACACGCTATCAGGCCCAGCGGATTTGTCGTTGCGAATTGCAAGGAGCTTGTCGCCCACTTCGTTCATCGCTTGTTCCCAACTGATGCGAACGTATTTGCCGTTCACCAATTTCATCGGGTATTTCAAACGATGCTCACCGTGACCGTGCTCGCGAATTGCGGCGCCCTTAGCGCAATGCGCGCCAAGATTAATCGGCGAATCAAACACCGGCTCTTGCCGCGTCCATACACCGTTTTCAACAATCGCATCGATTGCGCAGCCGACCGAGCAGTGCGTACAGACCGTGCGCTTTACCTCTTCTTTGCCGCCGCCTTCGCTCTTTGCGGCGTCTGCCGTTCCTACGAATCCGAGCGGCAGGCTTGACGCAAATGCGCCAGCCCCGACTCCGAGCCCTGAGCGTTTGAGAAATGAGCGGCGATCGAGCGTTGCCCCGCCGACGGCGGAGCCAAATCGACGAAACGCAGAACGCGGCGAATCAAGACGTGAGCCGGCGTCATCAAGACGCTGCCCATCCGTGTCATGAGATTTTCTGACTAGCATGGTTGCACTCCTCTTTGATTGCGGCGTTAAACGCGCGTCGTGTCGTAATACTGTTTGGCGCGCTCGCCACCTACGTAGCGTTCACCGGGCGCAGCCTTGGTTGCAGCCGTCGCGGGGATTTGCTTTATCGAGGGCGCTACGACAACCGCGGCAGCACCAACCGCTCCGACGCTGCCAGCAAGCAGAAACCCGCGTCGCTTCAAATCAGCACTCTTTTTGCTATCGCTCATACCGCTTCCTCCAAAAATACTACCGCACAAAATCGTTGCACATTTACTGACCGATTCGAAAGCTTTCTTGCTCGACCGCCATAAATGCACTTGCCAATTGTGCTATGACAGCGTAATAGTTCGCAAGCGATTGTTTCGCAATTGTGGAACTCAATTTCTCGGTCCACGTGAAGAGATGCGCTTCAAAGAATTCGCGTTGCACGGTGACCGATTGCGGAGCAAGGGTTGACCCTGATGTTGCGTTTGCATGCGTATCGCTTGTTCCAACAATTAACAGACGCATCACTTCGCAAAGCGCGGAGATGTGGTCCTCGACAACCGATTGCGTGTCGAGCCGAGCGATCCCGAGCTTCTTGAGCGATTCGCGCACTTCCGCAAGCGGCGTTTCCATCATGTATCCGACCAAGTGATGCGACGCATGCAGATTTACCAAGGCCTTGCCGACACCGCCAAAAAGCGCCTCAAATTCATCGCGCGCAGCTTCTTCGTCAATCACCGATGACGCAGCTATCAATCTAGACCAGGCTTGCGGGAGCGCAGCGCCATCGTCTTCAGTAGCCAGCGGCGGCGACGACGCGATTGCTTTGATCAGCGCGGTATCGGGAGCGCCAGCGAACAGTCGAGAAATTAGCGCGTAGAGATTGGCGCGAGCGTTGTCTTCGGCAGACACATAGGCCCGAAAAGTGACGTTCGACGAATCGCTCATTTGACGTACCCTTTAAGTGCGGCGACGCAGCAATTTGCTGCAACGGTCGTGGCACTCAGCGAAACAGACGCCTCGCTCAAACCAATATTTACGGAACTCAACACTACACTCCATCGCACATTTCAATTGGGCTGCTCAGTTATTAAACGACTAAGTCAACAAATCAACATTTGTCGCCATAACGCCGTTTTTTGGGAACCTAAATTCTAAAAGCTACTACTCGAAAACTTAACGAATGTTCATGCGGCATGCGTGAAACACATCGGCGCCACCGTCTAACCTTTCACGTTGCGAATATCCAACGGTTTCTCTTCGCTGTAGAGGTCAACTACACGGCAATCGGCGCACATCCGTAAACGCCCTAGCGCTTTCGGATCCATGAACATGCTGTGGCCGCTCAGCTTGCCGATCATCGTTTCCACAATCTGCTTCGTCCCCAACGGTTTTCCACAGCGCGTACAGCCAACAATCTCTGCTTCGTTCAATACTCGTGGCTTCCTCGCATCCGCCGTTAAATTCAGTCGCGGCGCGAGTGAAATCGCGGATTCAGGACAGGTCTTTTCACACAAACCACACTGCACGCATTTCGTTTCGATGAAACGAAGCTGCGGCTTTTCGGGGTTGTCCGCCAACGCACCTTCTGGGCAAGAACCCACGCAGGCCAGGCACATCGTGCACTTGTCGGCGTTCACCTTGATTTCGCCGTACGGTGCGCCTTTCGAGAGCGCGATCACGGGTTTTGGCGTTGGCGCGTGGCGTAAAAGATGCTCGAACACTGCGTCTAAGGTGCCGCGTTTGTCGTTCGTTAAATTAAACGTCGCGGGTTCGCGAACGGCGAGGCCGCGGGGGGAGCCAGATAGCCATTCGAGGCCACTGCCCCCTCCCCCTGGGGGGGAGGGCTGGGGAGAGGGTGAATGCGCGTATCGACCCTCAAGCTGAGCAGCGACCCTCTCCCGCCTGTCGGCACCCTCCCCCCCAGGGGGAGGGACAAGGATGGTGACCCGCGAATCCTGATAACCCAACGCCGCAAGAATCGTATTCGCCACATCTGCCTGCGCTTTGAGTGCGGTTTCGTATTGCGGCGCGATGTCATCGGTAATCAGCACTTGCACACCCGTCGCGCCATATGCGAATGCGCCTAGCCACACATCAATCCCCGCTGCCGACGCATGATGCAGCGCCATTGGCAACGCGCGCGCAGGCAGGCCCTCGCCGCTGCGAGCGAGTGCGGCAATCGCTCTCGCACCAGCACCTTCATCATGAAAGAGCACCGTCGCATCGCGCCCGCCTGCGTTGGCGAAGGTGCGCAACATCGTTTTCATCCGTGCGCCAAAGTCGGCCACGCGCGGGTACACATAAGTCAACGCGCCCGAGGGACACACAGTCGTACACGCACCGCAGCCCATGCAGAGCTGCGGCGTCACTTCAATGTGATCGCCTTTTGGTGAAATGGCCTTCGTCGAACACACATCGATGCATTGCGTGCAACCGGTTTTCTTGTTGCGCGAATGCGCGCAAATATTCGATTTGTAGTTAAAGAATTTCGGTTTCTCAAACTCGCCTTTGAGCGTTGCGATCTCGGCAAGCGCTTTCATTCGCGCAATGGGGTCGCTGCCAGGTGAAAAATATCCCTGCGGAGTTTGATGTTGAGTGAAAAACGATTGGTCGCTGAGATTCAAAATCACATCGAATTTCGCGCCGCGCGACGCGGCTGCTCCCGCGCGCGCGAAATCAATCGCGTTGACTTCACCACACGCCGCCACGCAAGCTCGATGCGATTTGCATTTGTCCAAATCGATTTGATAGCTGAAATCAATCGCGTTCTCAGGGCAGGCTTTTACGCAAGCGTTGCAGCGCGTACACGCGTCTAAATCAATTGGATTTGCCTGTTGCCACGACGCTTCAAACGCGCCGAGCCAACCTTCCACCGCGATCTTCGCGCCGCTCACAACAGGGTAATCGCGCTGCGACGGCAACTCTGCGTCCGCATCCGTCAACAACACGTTCACGCGAACGCTTTCCTTG
This sequence comes from Betaproteobacteria bacterium, assembly GCA_013298695.1. Lineage (GTDB taxonomy): Bacteria > Pseudomonadota > Gammaproteobacteria > Burkholderiales > Casimicrobiaceae > Casimicrobium. Next base: position 1,000,804 of record JAAFIS010000001.1, on the reverse strand, counting down.
AGCACATCGGCCATTGCAAGCGCGTCGCGCGTGCGACCGATGATGAGCGTTTCGCCTGCAGATGAGTAGCTCACCTGTGTCGTTGGCTGCGGATCAGGCAACATTGCTTCGGCAATCAGCGCAGCGATTTTTGGTGTCGCAAAATTGCGCTCGCTCGACCAACCCGCTTTCTCACGAATGTTGAAGAAGCGAATCGTCGACACTTTTGGCGAATCCCCCGCCACCTCGCCAAGTAATCGCGATTCTTGGGTGCAAGCGATGGCGACGTCTGCGTTGTCTGCACCGAGATGCGCGCTTAACTTTTCAAGCTCGTACTGACACATCGCGTCGTAAGTTTTTGCGACGTTCGCGCCCGCAAATTTCGCAGCTTCGCTGAGCGAGGTCGCGTCTTGTGCGATTGTGCGATTACAGGAACAGAGATGAACTTCTCGTGACATGTTTTATTTCTTATCGTGGATCGTCAGCAATTGATTTCGCTGGCGATGCAACTGCTTCGCTAATGGGTTCGATGGTTGCTGTGGTAAGCGGAGCGGGCTCGGGCTTGAAATCGCTGACGCGTTTTCCGTAGCGCTCGTGCTGCAAAACAGCATGCAGCTCAGGCTCATCGTTCGCATCAACAGCCAACGATTCGTCGGACGCATCAGCTCGCGGCGCGTCGCCGCTCACCTCAGTCTGCAACGCCGCCTCCGCGCGCGCTGCAAGCACAGCTTTCCCTTCGTCGCTCTCAACGTCCACCGCATAGCCGCCCGGCGTGACCACCTGCTCCAACGGTTTCATGATCGATTTCCAAGCAGAGAGCCCGTCCATTTCAGCGGCGGAAATCGGCTCAAACTTTGTGTAGTCATCGATGTAGGTGTCGAGCCCGTCCATCGTGTTGAAGTGAGCATCTTTGAACAGAGTTTTGAGCGCTTGCCGCTTGAGTGCCTCGGGAATTTTCGCTTGCATAAACGGCGTGAAATCTTTTTCAATACCCACATCCGCAAGCGACGGCAATTGCATTTCGGCATTCAATGGTGTCGCTGAATCGCCGACCAATACAGATCCAGAATCAATCACAGCAACGTCCGCTATCGCCCCGTTGTTATGGGCAACAGTGAACTTTTCTTCATTTTTCGATAAAGTACTTTTCTCTGCATTTTGCCCACGTTTTAGGCGCGACCACCTAGAGAGCGACAAACCTTCGTTCGCTGTTTCGATAGGTACGTCTTCAGCCACGTTCGCCCTCGCGCAAACCTGCTTTATCACCTTGCCGTGACGCACCGTTCTTAAACGGATCGTTGCGTTTCACCTTCTTGCGCACTTCGGGTTTGTAATGCTGCATCGTGTATTCGGCGAGTGCAGATTGCATCACCTCGGGCATCGGTACGCGATCCACGCGATCCCCCGCATCGAGCATGCGCCCCGCTTCGTTGTACGACACTGTTACCACCACCGGGCGCGGAATCTCATCACCCTCTTCCAGCCGCCACATCACGAATACGCAAGGCGCGTCAGAGGTGAGATTCAGCCAGTAGCCCTCACCTTCCGAGGGATGCAAATCCATCGGCGAACCAAGCCAGAGCCAGAGCGTTTCGCCGTTTTCGATCATTTCTACGGAAGCGTCACTCGGTTCGTTCTCCGAGAGCTGCACAAACGCGGGCTCCCACTGAAAATCGACCCATCGGCTCTGTACTGCGCGTTTTCGAAACGACACATCCACAGACCAATTTACCTTCGCGGGAATGGTCGTAGTTTCGCTACGTTGTTCATGTTCAGCAATCACGCGGTGGAATCTAGCAGAATACGCGGCTACGCCGTAGCTGGAAAGCGCGCGCTTCGTCAGCTATTTGGCAAATGTGAAACTCATGGGTGAATCAATTAACGTCATTAACAAAGTGATCCCGCTCGTCGTCGCGCCGGGTCGCGCTGCTCGTGCGGCAAGCGCGCATTCGCTGGCAACCGTGCGCGCCAACGCACGCGTGGAGGACACCCGCGCTCGACACTTGCACGATTTGCGAATCTCAGTGACTGATAAATGCAATTTCCGCTGCACTTATTGCATGCCGAAAGATGTGTTTGGTCCCGGCTACAAATTTTTGCCGCAAGACGCGTTACTCACCTTCGAAGAAATAACCCGCTTCGCACGAATCAGCGCAACGCTCGGCGTCGAAAAACTACGACTCACGGGCGGCGAACCCACGTTGCGTCGCGATTTACCAAAGTTGATTGAGATGCTCGCGCGATTGCGAACTCCTTCCGGCGTTCCGCTCGACTTAACGCTTACGACCAACGGCTCGACGCTCGTGAAACAAGCCCGAGCACTCAAAGACGCTGGCTTAAATCGAATCACGGTTTCACTCGATTCACTCGACGACGCCACGTTCAAAGCAATGAACGATGTTGATTTCCCGGTCGCCGACGTGCTCAAGGGTATTGATGCTGCGCACGCCGTCGGGCTTGCGCCAATCAAAGTCAATATGGTGGTGAAACGCGGTGTCAACGATCGCGCGGACTCACACGCCGATAACGCGGACTCACACGCCGATAACGCGGACTCACACGCCGATAACGGCGTTGTCGCGATGGCAAGACATTTCAAGGGCAGCGGCGTGATCGTGCGCTTCATCGAATTCATGGACGTCGGCTCGACGAACGGCTGGCGAATGGATGACGTGATTCCGAGCGCCGAAGTTGTGCGGCGTATCAGCGAATTTTCCCAACTCGAAGCCATTGATGCGCAGTACGAAGGCGAAGTCGCCGAGCGCTGGCGATATGCCGACGGCGGCGGCGAAATCGGCGTCATCAGCAGCGTCACGCAAGCCTTTTGCAACACCTGCACCCGCGCGAGACTCTCCACCGACGGCAAAATTTTCACCTGCCTGTTCGCCACCGACGGCGTCGATTTCAGAACGATGATGAGAAACGGCGCAAGTGACGACGACATCGCTGCGCTTTTAGTCGGTCTATGGCAAACCCGCGCGGATCGCTACAGCGAAATCCGAACCGCAGAGACTGCGGCAGATCGGAAATCAAGCAAAGTAGAAATGAGTTATATCGGCGGATAACAGTGCTTGAGATCCGCTCAGCACCCACGCTCGAAGGCTTATCCGCCTACACTCGCTACACATCGACAAGCAAATCAAAAAGAGGATCATCCATGAACCGTTTCCACTCCATCGCCGCATTGCTTCTCACGGCTCTCGCTACAGCGGGCTGCGCGACGACCGTTGCACCGCCAGCGGCGTTGGCGACAAGCGCAGCGAAAGCGCCCGTTGACGCGAAAGACGTGAAAGCGATGCTATGGGTGGGAAACAGTTTTTTCTATTACAACAATTCGATGCACGGCCATGTCGGGCAGCTGATGAACGCTGCGGGCGTGCGCGGGTCGCGCAGCGTGTCGGCGACGATTTCTGGCTCCGGAATCAATTGGCATGACGTGGCGGCACATTTCAAACCGGGCGGTGTGGCGAGCTATTCGTTCGTTGGCGATAACGAAGTGCGGTTTAACAAATTCGATAAGCCTTTCGACGCAGTGCTCATGATGGACTGCAGCCAATGCCCGATTCATCCTGAGTTGCAATCCGTGTTTTACGAATTCGCGAAAAAACACAGCGACACCGTTCGTAAAAACGGTGCGGAGCCCGCGCTCTTTATGTCATGGGCGTATCAAGACAAACCGGAAATGACGTTGCAACTCGCGGCGGAATACATCAAAGCAGGCAAGCAAAACAACGCGCTAGTCGTGCCCGCCGGACTCGCGTTCGCAAACTCGATTGCCAAACGCCCTGAACTCAATCTCTACATCGCCGATAAACGTCATCCAAGTCTTGCGGGCACGTATCTTGGCGCATGCGTTGTGATGGCATCGGTCTACAAAAAGAATCCCGTCGGTAACAGCTACACCGCAGGCTTGCCTGCCGACGTCGCCACGCATTTGCAAAACATTGCGTGGGACACAGTGCAGGCGTTTCACGCGAAAGAAGGGCGAGGTTCGCTCTAGAACACGCTGATTTTTCACTCGTCGCCCAACCTATGACGCCCGAACAAGTCGCGAGCACACGACCCGAACAAGTCGCGAACAGACGACCCGAACAAGTCGCGGACACACAACCCGAACAAGTCGCGAACAGACGACCCGAACAAGTCGTACAGCACCAACTTGATTGCTACAACGCAAAAGATCTCGAAGGCCTGCTCGCGACCTACGCGGCTGATGCTTCTCACTTCGATCTTCACGGCACTTTACTCGCGAAAGGTCACGACCAGTTGCGAGAGCGTTTCGCGATTCGTTTTGCCGAGCCAGACCTACACGCGAAGCTTGTGCAGCGAATCGTCATGGGCAACATCGTTACCGATTACGAAATCATTACCCGCAATTTCCCCGATAACGATCCGCAGTTTCCGGGAAACAAAGGTTTCGTTGAAATGCTTTGTATTTACGAAGTAGACGGCGACACGATTTCGCGCGCGACGTTCGCGCTGGGGCAAAAGTCGCTCGCGTAGGGTGCGATCGCATCGCGCCTCGTGCGAATACGCGCGAAGCGCATTTCTCCAATGAATGTCGATTGGTATCGCTTTGGTGCGACAGGATCGCACCTACAATCGTCGCATGAAAAAAACCATTGCCGTTCAGCTCTCTGACGAAGGCATTCGCCAACTTGAACCGTTTCTTGCTTACGCGAAGAAAAACACGGTGGGCCAATACTTCCGCTGCGAAGAAGTTGATGTAACCGGGCCGTTTTTTACGATGACGATAAGCACCGGAGTTGATGGCGAACACGGTGGAGAAATTTCGCTCAACGTGCCGCATTCTTTTGTGCGCTGGTATGTTGAAACTGAACACGAGAGCGCGATTGGTTTTCTTCGAAAGTAAAATGCGCTACGCGCCGCGCTGCCCAAGTAAATTGGGCGAGTGTGCAATTTAGATACATACTCAAGATAATAATTTTATAAGCGGATCGCCCAACTTGATCGGCGCTACCTCGAATTAGCTATTAATCCGAGGGTGCTCGCCCAATTTAGGCTAAGCGCGGCACTCTCGTTACCTCGCCCATTGCCTCTCCCATGCGAACGCCCATCGCAGGCACCCACCGCGCATTGAACTGAATCGTGTCTTTCGGCCACAACATCACCACGGTCGAGCCCAGTAGGAAGCGACCCATTTCGTCGCCTTTCTTCAGAACCAATTCGCCAGCTTTGTAAGTCCACTCGACGACACCGGAATTGTTTTGAGTTTTCTCTGCAACAACGCGAATTAACGGCTCGGATGCGCTGTCGACGAAATCCTCGGGCGTTCTCGGCGACTTTACGAGTCCATGCCAAACGGTCGCCATTGACCCAACGATCGTAGCGCCCACGAGCACGTTGACAAACGGGCCGTGCGCCGTGTCGAACACGCAAACAACGCGTTCATTGCGAGCGAACAAGCCTGGCACCGCCTGCGCAGTTGCTGGGTTCACCGAGAATAAATCGCCCGGCACGTAAATCATTCGCGTGAGCGTCGCGTCGCATGGCATGTGAATGCGGTGATAGTCCTTTGGGCTCAGATAAATGGTTGCGAATGAACCATCGGTAAACACAGTGGCGAGTTCGGCATCGCCTCCGACTAACGCGCGAGTCGAGTACGAATGCCCTTTTGCCTGAAAGATTTGATCGCCATCAATCCCCGTTATTGCGCCGAATTGCGAAATCGCACCGTCTACAGGACATACAAAATCGGCGTCAGCCAATGGCCGCGCGCCAGGTTTCAGAGCCCGCGTAAAAAAATCATTGAACGAGGCATACGCAGAGGGCTCGGGACTTGCCGCCTCGGCCATATTCACCCCATATTTTTTGATGAAATTGCGAATCGCGAACTGCGTGAGTGCACCAGACTTCGAGCGAGCAAACGCGCCAGCAAACTGAGTGAGTGCCTTTTTAGGCAGAACATACTGCAGAGAAACCATGAGACCCCGAGGCGCGATCTGCGCAAACACTTCGCAAGATTTTCTCATGATGCGGCTGCGGTGCCAGACAACGAAAATCGTCCGGATGCGCGTGCCATGTAGCCCCGCGCCCTACCGCGAGCCTAGACATTTCTTTGACTACTGAATCGACTATTCATTAGTATTGCTTACCTTGTACTTGAACGATGTGATAAGCATCCTTACCGCGCTACGATGAACGAATTCACGCTGAACGCACTCGCCACCTTCCCGGATCAACTCGACGCACTTTTTGCGACGTTCCCGGAACACAAAAAGCATTGGCGTCCCGACAACTGGGACGGCATTCCAAGCGAATCATTGACCGCGCTGGAGCAGTTGTGCCATGTTCGCGATATTGAAATTGATGGTTATCACGTTCGGATTGATCGGACGTTGAATGAGTCGCACCCTTTGCTTATCTCGCTCGATACCTATCGCTTGCGCAACGAACGGCACTATGAACGCACTGCGGCCGCCGACGCCATTACGGCGTTTCGAGAAGCGCGCCTACAAACGCTCGCGAAAATTTCTAGCCTGAGCGAAAAGCAATGGGATCGGAGCGCAAATTTTGAGGGCTATGGCAAGGTCACGCTTCGCGGCATTGTTCATTATTTGGCGAGCCACGATCAACAGCATCTTGCGGGCATGCAATGGTTACTAGCTAAGTTGCACGTGCCTCAGGCGTAGGCTTATTTGCCGGTTTCGGCTAACGCTGGAGCCGGTCGATGGCCTGCAGCCATCTTGTACTGTTGAACCACACGGCTAATCTCTGCAGGATCAATCACATCGGCTAGCCTCGAAAACCCATTCGGCGCACGCTCGTGAACCATATCAAGAATCACATCGAGCCCTTCGCGGCGGTTCATGCGAACGATGTTGGCGGTCATTGGTCGACGCGTGGTTTCATAGGCTGAAAGCGCTTCCACAGGATTAGCGTGCGCCTGTATCGCATCAGCGAGCGCTTTTGCATCCAGAATCGCCTGCGTCGCGCCGTTGCTGCCGATGGGATACATCGGATGCGCCGCATCACCGAGCAAGGTCGCGCGGCCGTGCGTCCATGCGGGGAGTGGATCTCGGTCCACCATGGGCCATTCAAATATCTGCGTTGCGTTGGCAATTATTTCGCCGACGCGCAACGAATCAATTCGCCAATGACCAAAGGTAGGAAGCAAATCTTCCACGCATCCGGGCGTGCTCCAGCTCTCTCTTGACGGAGCGGTTAGTGTGCCGCCGATGCCGTCGGCGACGCGAATATCGCAAATCCAGTTGATCAATTGATCGCCGCTCGCATCGGGTTTCGCAATAGGATAGACAACAAATTTCGCAAGCCTATTGCCCGCCTGCGCCATCGTGCGCCCGCCCATGAACGACTTCGCACGAGTGACACCACGCCACATCATCATGCCATTCCACTTTGCTGCGCCTTCGTGCGGGAAGTATTGCGCGCGGATCGCGGAATGAATGCCGTCTGCAGCAACAAAAACGTCTGCTGTTGAACGAGAATCCGCCACGCTTGCATCTGCGAAGCTGAGCCGCACATGGTCATCGAAAGATTCAGCGCGAACCACTCTCGCGTTGGCGCGAATCTCGATATTCGATCCACGCAAGCGCGCGGCGTCAATCAATATGTTGTGGAGCGCGCCGCGATGAATTGAGTATTGCGGCGACCCGTAGCCACCAGCCAAACCGCGCGGATCGCGGTAAATAAGCTGGCCAAAGCGGTTCATAAAAACAAGTGATTCGGTCGCGACTGCATTAGCGGCGAGCGCATTGCCCATGCCGTGGGCAGACAAGACGTCGACCGCATGCGGCAACACGTTAATACCGACGCCCAAAGGCTTGATCTCGCGTGCTGCTTCGTACACCACTACACGATGTCCAGCGTCAGCAAGCGCGATGGCGGCGGTAAGGCCGCCGATCCCAGCACCCGAAATTGCGATGTCGTAGGTTTTGCCCATTTTCACGAGATCAACATTTTGTTGCATTATGCAACTAATTAGTGATTCGACGACAACTAGCGAAACTTACACCGTGTGGCCCGAGTACAAATGGGTCGTACTAGTTCAAGAGGAACGCGCGAATGGCGTCTGCCGCCTTCGCGATGTTGACAACCCCGTCAAGGTGACCGCCGTCACCTTCTATAACAAGCACTTCAGCAGATTTTCCTAAGCCGCGCAATTTCGCAGCGGCTTTCTGCGACATTTCCGGTGGAAACACAAGATCACTAGCAGCTGGGATGAACAACACCTTTGCTTTTATTTTTGCAGCATCGTCTTCAATGTTGAACAGTTGATTCGCTTTTGCCATGTAGATTTTGTTGTTCGCATCCGTAGTTTTCGCGCGTGCGACGCCAGTTTTGGTGAGCGTATCCTCAATCATGAACAAGTTCGTCATTGAGTCCGACGGTGGCTTCGTGGCATCGGCTAACTTGTAGCCAAACGTTTTTTCGGCCCAGCCCCAGTGGCGAGCGGTGATCGTTACGGTTTTGAGCGCAAGCGCGATGCCATCTAGCGGCTCTTCCCTTCCGTAATAGTCGCCGCCGTTCCATTTAGGATCAGCCTTAATCGGCGCAACCCATAAATCTAGCAATCCAATTACCCACGGCGAAATTGAAAGTCCCGGCGAAATCACGGGTATCGCGCGGTCAACGAAATCGGGATAGAGCGCCGCCCATTCCATTGCTTGAATGCTGCCGCCGGAAGCTCCCGCAACCGCGTAGAGCTTTTTTACTCCCAGCGAATCAACGAGTGCCTTGTGTACGCGAACGGAATCACGCAGTGCAATCACCGGAAAGCTCATGCCATAAGGTTTTCCGGTATCGGGGTTAACTGAAGAGGGTCCGGTTGTCGTCACCATCGGGTCTTTGGTGTTTAGGTTCGACAATGTGTCTGCACTAATCACGAAATATTTGTCGGTATCGATTGCCTTACCGGATCCGATAATCGAATCCCAGTAACCCGGTGCGACGTCGGTGGATTTGTATTTGCCCGCAGCGTGCGAATTGCCTGAGTAGAAGTGCGCGATGAATACGGCGTTATCCCCCGCCGCATTCAACTTGCCGTACGTTTCATAGCCGATCTTCACCTGTTTAATCACTTTGCCGCCAAAAGTGGTGTAACTGGGAAGCTCAAACACCTTCTTTTCCGTCGTAAGTGTCGCGACTTGGGTAAGTGCGCTTGGCGGCACGGGTGCCTGCGCCGCGGCGACGCTAGACACTAAAGTGGCGCCAGCAATGGCGATACAGAGAAAACCTTTAACTTTCATTGAGTAACTCCCTTTTTTTGTAAGTGTGAGCGTGGACGTGCATCCGATTAGACAAGAAAACGTTCTAAGGAACAATGCGCTTTACCGAATCGTGCAGTAAGTGCCAGCACGAGATAATCGTTACGAAACCCTCAATCAAGCTATTGCATGCCTCGACATCGCGTTCCCGCAAACACTGAAAATCAAACCCCACCGATAACGCGGATCGAAGGGCTCGATTACGGTGTGTTAGACGAGCTCACAGGCTATGCATTGCGCCGCGCACAGAACGCGCTTTATGTTGACTTTGACCGCGCAACCGCGCAATGGCAAATTAGTCCGCAGCGATTTGCTGCGCTGGTGCTCATTGATCGAAATCCAGGCCTCGCGCAAACCAAACTTAGCGAAGCTATGGGAATCAATCGGTCGGGTGCAATGCGGTTGGTCGACTGGCTTGAATTACGCAAATTTGCGGTAAGAGCTGAGGATCCAGTTGATGCAAGGCGCTGGGGCATTGCGCTCACGCCGCACGGAGCGAGAGTGCTCGCGGAGGTAACCGCTGCGGTTTGTGCACATGACGACGCTCTGGTCGAGAAAATGGGGGCGAACGGTGCGCAGCTCAAACCGCTGCTGGAACAACTCGCAGTCGTTGCAACCGAAAACGCAACGGGCCACACTTCAGGTCGCGAAAGAAAATGAGCCCAAGCACTGTTTTGACCTCAGACAACGCCACACATGATCGCGCGTTAGACACACTAAAAAAGATTTTTGGATTTGATAGTTTTCGTGGTGCGCAACGGGAAATTGTCGACACCATCGTCAGAGGTGAAGACGCGCTCGTACTGATGCCAACTGGCGGCGGCAAATCGCTGTGCTATCAGCTCCCAGCGCTTCTGCGCGACGGCGTTGCGATCGTGGTTTCGCCCTTGATCGCACTCATGCAAGATCAAGTCGATGCGTTAAACGAACTCGGTATTGCCGCAAGTTTTTTAAACTCGTCGCAAACGCAGAGCCGCGCGCGAGAGGTCGAGCTTGCACTACAAGCCAACGAAATCAAATTACTCTACGTCGCACCGGAGCGATTAAATACGGCGTATTTTTTGTCAGTCCTTGATCGACTCTACGAACGAAATGCGGTCGCACTGTTCGCGATTGACGAAGCGCATTGCGTTTCGCAATGGGGGCATGATTTTCGATCCGATTACCTTGAGTTGACGCTGCTACACACACGCTATCCACGAGTGCCGCGCATCGCCCTCACGGCAACGGCAGATGAAGCCACCCGGGCTGAAATTCGAAGCAAATTGCAGCTTGAAGATGCCGCGCAATTCGTTTCTAGTTTTGATCGTCCGAATATTCACTATGCCGTTGTTGATCGTGCCGATGAGCGCTCGCAACTCACTGATTTTCTGGAAATGCACAGTCAAGAATCCGGCATAATTTACTGCATTTCACGCAGCAAGGTCGACGATACAGCGAGCTGGTTGCGATCAAAAGGCTACAACGCGCTGCCGTATCATGCCGGGCTTGACGCCACAACTCGCAGCGATCATCAATCGCGTTTTCTGCGAGAAGACGCGATCATCATGGTGGCGACCATCGCATTTGGGATGGGCATCGACAAACCTGACGTCCGATTTGTGGCGCATCTGGATCTACCGAAGAGTATCGAAGGCTATTACCAGGAAACCGGCCGAGCGGGCCGCGACGGTGAGCCTGCTCACGCATGGATGATGTACGCACTCGGCGACGTTGTGAAGCAGCTGCGCTTCATCGACGAATCCGAGGCTGGAGATACATTTAAGCGGTTACAGCGCTCTCGGCTTGATCGATTGCTCGCGCTCGCAGAAACTACGTCGTGCCGTCGTGCGGTCTTGCTTGATTACTTTGGCGAGGCACAAGCAGCTGATTACGCCTGTATGAACTGTGATAACTGCAACGATCCACCGGAGACATGGGATGCCACTAAACCCGCGCAGATGCTTTTGTCTGCTGCTGTTCGCACCGGCCAATATTTCGGCGCTGCACACCTGATCGACGTATTGCGTGGAAGTAAAAACGAGAAAGTCGTTGCGCGCGGTCACGATGCGTTGCCGGTACACGGCATCGGCGCGGAGATCGATGAAACCACGTGGCGGGCGATCGTTCGCCAGCTCATCGCGCTGGGCGCGGCGGTGTCGGACCCGAACGCATACGGTGCGATCAAGCTCACCGAAGTTGCACGCCCGATCCTACGCGGAGAACGCTCGCTTATCATGCGGCGCGTTATCTCGAAGGCGGATCGGCGCGGCGCGAACCTGCGCACCAGGTCGGCGCTGATTAAAAAGTCACGAGCGAAGGAGAGTGAATCATTGCTCGACGCTGCAGCTTCTCGGCGACTGGCAGCTCTGAAGACGTGGCGAATCGAGCAAGCGCATGCGACCAACGTGCCCGCGTTCGTGGTGTTCTCAGATGCTACGCTCCGCGCGATTGCTGTCGCTGCGCCAACAGATTCAGAGGCGTTGCTACAAGTCTCAGGCGTTGGCCAAGCTAAGCTCGCTCGATATGGCGACGACATCCTCGGGCTAGTTAAAGATCTCGTGTAGCGCTCCTGCGCTACCCCAACGCTCGCGAATCTCTAGACAACTGCTAGTCAAACACCGGTGATTCAACACCTAAAACTTCATGGAGTTTTGTCGAAGTAGTCGTGTACTGCAATCTCACATTCTTGTCCGGGAAAATGTATTTCGCTGCTCCGAACGCCGCGAGCGCGGCCTCATGAAACCCCGACAAAATGAGTTTCTTTTTTCCGGGATAGGTGTTGATGTCGCCAACGGCGAAGATTCCAGGAATACTGGTTTCGAACTTCTCGGTGTCAACTTTCACCTGGCGCTTTTCGATGTCGAGCCCCCATTCAGCGATCGGGCCCAAGCGCGGCGATAAACCAAAAAACGCGAGCAAATAATCAAGCGGCAGGCGGCGAGTTACGCCATCAAGCGAGGTCACCTTAATTTCTTTGAGCACGCCATCAACAGCCTCGAAGCCAGTAAGCTGCCCAGTGAGATGCATCATCTCGTGATTCTCGGCGAGCGCCTTCATTTTGGAGACACTAGCTGGCGCTGCGCGGAAATCATCGCGACGATGAATTAAGGTTACGCTGTTGGCAATCGGTTGCAGATTTAGAGCCCAGTCGAGCGCCGAATCACCGCCGCCGAGTACCACCACATCTTTTCCGGCGTATTTTTGTGGATCACGCACGCGATAAGCCACTTGGCCGTTGTCTTCAAATGCAGTAATGCCATCCACCTTCGGTTTGCGCGGCGTGAATGCGCCAACGCCGCCCGCAATGAAAATAGTTTTGGTGATGAAATGCGTGCCCGCTGATGTCGTAACGTCAAAACGACCGTCGTCTCGTTTGGCGACAAACGAAACCTCTTGCCCTAAATGAAACGTAGGTTTGAATGGCTCGCACTGTTTCAATAGGCCGTCGGTGAGCTCTTTACCGGTGCACACCGGAATCGCGGGGATATCGTAAATCGGCTTGTCGGGATAAAGCTCAATCGGTTGCCCGCCTGGTTGCGAAAGCGCGTCGATCACGTGCGCTTTGATTTCAAGCAAGCCCAGCTCAAACACTTGGAAAAGGCCGACCGGACCCGCGCCAATGATCAGTGCATCGGTTTCGGTGGCGTGCCCCGCTTGAGCGATTGCGTGAGGGATGGCAGGGTTAACGGTCATGTCCATGAAAGAGGTGGCACAGCGGATTGCTGCAATGATTGTTGCAATGCACTAATTCTAGATATCAGCGCAAGAACTTACGATGGAGCAATTGCACTTGTTAATGCCAAAAACGATATATACCGATAATCCCGTTGCGCCAGCTCTCGCGATCTCGTTCAACGAACCTATACCGCAAGGCCCGTCGCAATTGGGCTACGCCTCAATTTATCGCAGTTATCGATAGATAAGTTGATCTAGATCATGGCCCGCCCATATTGGGCGTTCACACGGCTAGTCAGTCGGCATCCAACAGCCTGTCGATCGCCTTGGTATCCACATTGACGCCGCGCAACTCGCTGCAATCCACACCTTGTTTCTCGAGGGCTGTGCATATCCGATTTAGGCGCTGATCAAGCTCAGCGGAATGATCCAGCAATTTGTGAATCGCCTGCACCAAGGGGTCGTCAAGATCCGCGGAAATACCGTACGCCGAGAATCCCATCTTTTGAGCGGTGGCTTCGCGCTTTTCCTTGACTTCCGCTGTAATGATTCTCGCCGGAATTCCTACGGCCGTCGCGCCTGCTGGCACCGCCTTGAGCACGACCGAGTTCGAACCGACACGCGCGCCCTCGCCCACGGTGAACGAGCCGAGCACTTTCGCCCCGGCAGAGACAATCACGCCGCGCTCAAGAGTTGGATGGCGCTTCGCGCCTTTGTCCAAAGACGTCCCGCCGAGCGTTACACCTTGGTAAATCGTGCAATCGTCGTGCACTTCCGCCGTCTCACCAATCACGATGCCCATCCCGTGATCGATAAAAACGCGACGCCCAACAAACGCACCGGGATGAATTTCGATTCCCGTGAAGAAACGCGAACAGTGCGAGACCCATCGCCCGAGGCTCCGAAAATTCGAACGCCACAGTGCGTTCGCTATTCGATGAAAACGAACCGCATGAAAACCTGGGTAAGAAAAAATGACATCAAGCGCCGAACGCGCTGCGGGATCTTTTGCTTTTATGGCCGCGATGTCTTCGCGAAGACTGTCGAACATGCAGGTGGAAGGTTCAATCAAGAGGATTGCGAAGTGTAGTGTTTACCGGCGCTCAGGCGAAAGCAGTGATCCCTGTGCCGTCAGCTCGGGCACAATGCGCGCATTCGCTCTTAAAGCGCGTCCAAGTTGGCGACAGATGCAATGAAATCAAATATCGGTCGCTTCGCGCTTTTGGCTATCGCCGTCGGGCTGCCTTACCAGGCGCTTTCCCAAGAAGTCACACTCTACGGACGACTCGATGTCAACATCACGAAATTCCGCGATTCGGCACTAGAGCTTACGCAAGCGTCTACAAGCCGCTGGGGGCTGCTGGGCCGCTCCGATCTTGCCGCTGGCTGGAGAACAGAGTTTCAGCTCGAGAGCGGCTTTCGTTCCGACACCGGTGCGCTCTCGGGCGGACTGTTTGCGAGAGAAAGTTGGTTAGGCCTGTCGCATGAAACGTTTGGGCTTTTTCGGCTCGGCCGTAGCCTGACTCCGAATCAACGCGTAAGCGTGAATTACGACCCTAACAACACCGACAGCATCGGAACGTTTGGGCCGTCGGGTTTAATGTTGAGTCAACCAGCGCTGTCGCGATTCAGCAATGGAGTTTTTTACGAAACGCCGAAGATCGGCGGCTTTTCAGTGTTCGCGGCTTACCAGCTCGACGAAGCTAACGACAAAACTGACGACAGCGCGACGTCCGTACGACTGCGGTTTGTCACTGGCGAATTCGACGCGTCGCTCGCCCACGCTGAACTGAGCGCAGGCAATCGAGTGACTTCTATCGGAGCCAATTACCGACTCCCAAACGTTCGGCCCATGGTGCAATGGCATTCCGGCCGCCGCAATGGAGAGCGGCGGTCTCATTGGTTGGTAGGAGCAGTGATCGCCGCGCCTGTGGGAGAAGTTCGCGTGGCGCGGCTTGCCGAAAACGACCGATCACCACAAAGCGTAGACCGCCGACTCGCGAGCTTAGGCTACGACTATCCGCTCAGCAAACGATCGCTGATCTATGCAACCATCGTTCGTGACCGCGTCAGCGCAGCCGCTGCACGCCACGGCATGGAGTTCGGTTTACGACACAATTTTTAACCCGCACCATCGTGAAAACGCCGGCACCGTCCGCGACGGGGCCAACCTGCGGATCAGGTTACGAATCCGAGCCTTTTCGACACACGCCCTGCGGCATCGGCGCAGATTGATGCTAAGTGGCTTGACCAACTCGCATCAAATTCAGCGCTACTGCCCAACAAAGTGATAGCTACAGCTACAGCGCCAGTATGATCAAAGATCGGTGCGGAAAATGCGTTGATACCCGGCACCGGATTACTTTCGGCGCGAGCTAACCCGCGCTGCCTCACTTTCACTAGCAACGGCTCAAGATCGGTAAGTGTTTTTTTTGCTGCCGCGCGCTGCTTGACGTCGCTAAAGGTCGCAACCAACGCTGCATCAATTTGCGATTTCGGCAAATGTGCGGCAAACACGTGGCCGGTCGCGGTTGAGGTGATGGACATCACGGTGCCAGTGCGCATGTTGATATGAACGGGACGCACCGATTGTTCGAATCGCACGATGGTCGGGCCGTAATTGCCCCAAACGGCGATGGCGACTGATTGCCCCGTTCGCTCGGCAAGCTCGGTCATCTCACGGGTGGCAATCTTCACGGCATCAAGCCGATTTAAGCTTGCAAGCCCAAGCTGCAACGCGAGTGCGCCGAGATCATAGCGACCGCTTTCTGCAGCTTGCTCCATCAGTCCCAACTTACAAAAACTGACCAAATACGCGTGTGCCTTCGCCGCGGGCATGTCCGCCGCGAGCGCAAGTTCTTTCAGCATCATCGGCGCGTTCGATGTCGCGAGCGCTTGCAACAAGCGCCCCCCGACATCGATTGATTGAATTCCACGCTGCTCTTTTGCCATATGCCTTGAATTTGTTATTGCTAAACTGATTTACTTTTACTAAATTTATAAGTACATTACAAGATGTCGTCGCGCCTGATGATGATCTGATCAATCAGCTCAAATCACGTCTCGCGCGTCCCAGTGTTCGTTTGAAATATGTACCATGTCCACGAAAAAATTCGCCTCTCAAGCTGACCTCGAAGTGAAGCAGGTGAGCTTCGACAAGCTCTCGGAAAACGCCTACGCCTACACCGCAGAGGGCGACCCGAACACTGGCATCATTATCGGCGACAACGCGGTGATGGTGATCGACACGCAAGCCACGCCAATCATGGCGCAAGATGTGATTCGTCGGATTCGGGAAGTCACGGATAAGCCGATCAAATATGTCGTGATGTCGCACTATCACGCCGTGCGCGTGCTCGGCGCGAGCGCGTACCAGGCCGATCACATCATCGCCTCACGCGACACCTACGACTTGATTGTTGAGCGCGGTGAGCAAGACAAAGCAAGCGAAATCGGTCGCTTCCCGCGCCTCTTCCAAGCGGTGGAATCGGTGCCGCCTGGAATGACGTGGCCGACGATTACGTTTCAAGGCGAAATGACGGTGTGGCTTGGAAAGCTCGAAGTGAAGCTCATGCAACTCGGACGCGGTCACACAAAGGGCGACACGGTGGCGTGGTTGCCATCGCAAAAAATCATGTTCTCGGGTGACCTTGTTGAATTCGATGCGACGCCGTACGCGGGTGATGCGTACTACGAAGATTGGCCTGCGACACTGGATGCAATTGCGGCGTTGAAGCCGGAGAAACTCGTTCCAGGTCGCGGCGCTGCATTGCAAACGCCTGAGCAAGTTGCTGCGGGGCTGCGAGGCACGCGCGATTTTGTTAGCGATCTCTATACAAATGTAAAAGCGGGTGCGCTCCAAGGCGAGGATTTGAAAGCTGTTTATAAGCGCACGTACGACGCGATGAAACCGAAATACGGCAATTGGGTGATCTTCGATCATTGCATGCCGTTTGATGTGACACGTGCTTACGATCTAGCGACTGGCCACAAAGATCCGCGTATTTGGACAGCGGAGCGCGATGTTGAGATGTGGAAGGCGTTGGAGGGTTGATTTGTTTTCTCTTCCTTTTAGGGGGAGGCTAGGAGGGGGATGGTTCTCCGTTGCTGAAGCACCGACGAACACCATCCTCCACCCCGGAGCGGTACGCGACAAGCTTTTCGCCGCTCCCTTTGAACGGGCGGGAATTTTGTGCCTATGAATTACCAGACTCAAGAATTCGGCTATCGACGCAGTGGCGATCAAGATGCGCAGACGCCTGTTCACCACGCCGCCGTCATCGTCGGCGCCGGCCCAGTCGGGCTCGCGCTCGCGATTGATCTCGCGCAACGCGGGCAACGCGTACTCGTTCTCGATGATGATTTCCGTCTCTCTACGGGCTCTCGCGCCATCTGTTTTGCGAAACGCACGCTCGAAATTTTCGACACGCTCGGCATCGGCGATCGCGCGGTTGAAAAAGGCGTGTCATGGAATTTAGGCAAAGTGTTTCATCGCAACGAATTGCTCTATCAATTCAATTTGCTTCCGGAGCCCGCGCACAAGCGACCTGCCTTCATCAATTTGCAACAGTATTACGTTGAAGGATTTCTGAACGAGCGAGCGCGCGAATTGCCGAACATCGAACTTCGTTGGAAAAATCGCGTCGCGAACATTGAGAATGGCGCGAGCGGTGTCACGCTCACTATCGAAACACCCGACGGCGAATACCACATCATCGCGGATTACTGCGTCGCGTGCGACGGCTCGCGATCCCCGATTCGCAAACTCATCGGCGAAGAAAGCAAAGGGCAAACCTTCAAAGATCGTTTCTTGATTGCGGATGTCAAAATGAGTGCGCCGTTTCCGACGGAGCGGTGGTTTTGGTTTGATCCGCCGTTCCATCCGAATCAGTCAGTATTACTCCACAAGCAACCTGACGACGTTTGGCGGATTGATTTTCAACTGGGTTGGGATGTCGATCCCGAAGAAGAGAAAAAACCAGAACGCGTGATTCCGCGCGTAAAAGCTTTGCTCGGACAAGATACAGAGTTCTCGCTCGAATGGGTCAGCGTGTATACCTTCGCGTGTTCGCGCATGCGAACCTTTCGATTCGGACGATTGCTCTTTGCGGGCGACAGTGCGCACGGTGTGTCGCCGTTCGGTGCGCGCGGTGCGAACTCAGGCATTCAAGATGCAAACAATCTCGGCTGGAAACTCGATGCCGTGCTTCGTGGCGCGGCCGGCGACACGCTCATCGATTCGTATTGCGAAGAGCGCGAATTCGCGGCCGATGAAAACATTATGAATTCAACGCGCTCCACCGATTTCATTACGCCGAAGAGCGAAGTGAGTCGCCTCTTCCGCGACGCCGCGCTCTCGCTCGCCAAAGATCATCCCTTCGCGCGACGGATTGTGAATTCGGGGCGCTTGTCGTTGCCGTCCGCGTATCTTGATTCGTCGCTCAACACAATGGATGAGGATGCGTTTGAAGGTGGCGTTAAACCGGGCGCACCAGCGCTGGACGCCCCCATCGGTCGCGGCGATGTCAACACTTGGTTTGTCAGTGAATTACCGAGCGATTTTGCAACAACAACGCTCACTGCAACGCAAATGATCGAATGCAGACATGCCAACGGCGACATCTACGCATCTTACCGAGCGTCGCCCGAATGGATCGCCCGATACAACGCCAAACCAGGCACCACGTACCTTTTCCGTCCCGATCATCACGTCGCTGCGCGTTGGCGCGCCTATGATGTGAAAAAAATCAACAAAGCGATCCTGCGCGCGCAGGGTCACTAAGGAAAACGCAATCATGTTGCTCAACATCGAACCTAACATGAAGGACTTCGACGCGTTCTACGAGGCTCTCATCGAATCCCATCGCGAATTAACCACTGAACAGAGTCACGAGATGAATGCGAAACTTGTGCTGTTGTTGGCAAATCACATTGGCAGTATCGACATACTGAGAGATGCGATGCGACGTGCGCGAGTTGATACTGTAGGCGCGGGCTTGACCGCGCTCGAGTCTGAGAATTGAACTAACGAGATTGATCCCCGCCTTCGCGGGGAACGCGCAAAAAAATCCGCCATGACAAAACTGCACTACCAATCTGGTTTCGGCAACGAATTCGCGACTGAATGTTTGCCAGGGGCGCTGCCCGTTGGGCGAAATTCGCCGCAACGCATCGCTTACGGTTTATACGCGGAACAGCTCTCAGGCACCGCGTTTACCGCGCCGCGTGGCGACAATCGTCGCTCCTGGCTCTATCGCATTCGCCCCGCGGCGATGCACGGAACATTTACGTCGTACGATGACGCGAAAAATCTCGTCAACGACTTCACGCAGCAGTCACCAAATCCAAATCAACTTCGATGGTCACCGCCCAATTTAATTGGGCGAAGCGTCGATTTTATTGATGGATTGACTACCTATTGCGGTAATGCCCAAGCCCCAGACGGAACAGGCATTGCTATTCATATCTATACAGCAGATACGAGCATGACAGATCGGGCGTTTTACAACGCAGATGCGGAGATGTTGATCGTGTTGCAGCAGGGTCGATTGCGTTTTGCAACAGAGCTCGGCGTGATTGACGCGGAGCCGCATGAAATTGTCGTGATCCCACGCGGCGTTCGTTTTAAAGTGCAATTACTAGATGGCGATGGCACGCTTCATCGCGGCTATGTTTGCGAAAACTTTGGCGCGCTGTTGAAGCTGCCGGATCTCGGCCCCATCGGGTCGAACGGGCTCGCGAATCCACGCGATTTTTTGACACCGGTTGCGGCCTACGAAGATAGCGATTCGCCGCATGAACTCATCGCGAAATTCGGCAGCGCACTCTGGCGCGCAGAGATGAAACATTCGCCGCTTGACGTTGTCGCGTGGCACGGCAACTACGCGCCTTACAAATACGATTTGCGACACTTCAACGCGATAGGCTCAATCAGTTTCGATCATCCTGATCCATCTATTTTTCTCGTGCTGCATTCTGCGTCTGACACGCCAGGCGTGAGCAACATGGATTTCGTGATCTTTCCGCCACGCATTCTTGCGATGCAAGACACGTTTCGCCCGCCGTGGTTTCATCGCAATGTCGCAAGCGAATTTATGGGGCTCATTCACGGCGCGTATGACGCGAAAGCAGAAGGCTTCTCACCGGGCGGCGCAAGCCTGCACAACTGCATGACCGGTCACGGCCCCGATGCAGAAACGTTTGACAAAGCGTCAAACGCAGACACCTCAAAGCCGCATTACATTACCGACACGATGGCCTTCATGTTTGAAGCGCGACATATTTTGCGCCCCACGAAACACGCGCTTGAATGCGCGGAGCTTCAGCGCGACTATGCGGATTGTTGGCAAGGATTGAATAAGCATTTCAATCCGCGAAAAATGTAGGAGCGGCTTCGCCGCGATGACAGCGCATCGAATCACGAACTGGCATGCGGAGCGCAACGGGCTTGGATGTATCGCCTAGCGGCAGAATCACTCCTGCAGTCGTTGCCTCGCCTAGAATGGTTGGATGACTTACAGCATTAACGAAACCCACGACCCTAGACTAAAGAGCTTCGTCGCTAGCGCGAACGATGGTGTTACCGATTTCCCAATTCAAAACCTTCCCTTTTGCGTGTTTAGCCGCGCGGATGTTCACGACCCTTTTCGCGGCGGCGTTGCCATCGGTGACCAAATCGTCGACCTCTCTGCGCTCGCAAAAATGCACCTGCTTTCAGGCGTTGCAGCGCAAGCCGTGCAGGCCTGTACCGAGCCCACACTCAACCGCTTTATGGGCATGGGGCGCGAGGCTTGGTCGGCATTGCGTGTGGCGTTGTCGCGGCTCCTAGCTCAAGGCAGCGCGCACGAGGGCACGCTTCGGGCTTGCTTGATTCCGCAAAGCGTCGTTGAATACGCATTGCCAGCGCAAATCGGCGATTACACCGATTTCTACGCGTCAGTTCATCACGCAACAAACGTCGGCAAACTTTTCCGCCCCGACAATCCGCTGCTCCCGAATTACAAATGGGTGCCAATTGGCTATCACGGTCGCGCTTCGTCGGTCGCGGTGAGTGGTCAAAAGTTTTATCGTCCGAAGGGCCAAGTGTGTGGCGTCGGGCAGACCGTTCCGGTACTCCAGGCGTCGAAGCGACTCGACTACGAATTGGAAATGGGAATTTTCATCGGTGCGGGGAACGCGCTAGGTGAGCCGATCACGATTGATCGCGCCGAAGATCACGTTTTTGGCATGTGCCTCTTGAATGATTGGTCTGCGCGCGACATCCAAGGTTGGGAATACCAACCGCTCGGTCCATTTCTCGCGAAGAACTTTGCAACAACGATTTCGCCGTGGATCGTAACTTTGGAGGCGCTCGCACCATTTCGTGCCGCGTTCACTCGCCCAAGCGACGATCCGCAACCGTTACCGTATTTATCGTCAGCGGAAAACTCTTCACAAGGTGCGCTCGACATTTCTCTCGATGTATTCCTTGAAACGGCGAAATCGCGCGCCGCGAGTGACGCGCCGAATCAGTTGAGCCAAGCCAATTTGCGCGAAGCCGCGTATTGGACAGTCGCGCAACTCGTCGCCCATCACACAGTCAACGGTTGCAATATGGAGCCCGGTGATTTGCTCGGCACTGGCACGATGTCGGGTCCAAAAGAAGGCTCGCAAGGCGCACTGCTTGAAATTACCGAAGGCGGCAAGAAACCGGTGACGCTCTCAAATGGCGAAACGCGAACCTTCCTTGAAGACGGCGACGCAGTCATCATGCGCGCTTCGTGTGAACGCGAAGGCTCGGTACGCATTGGCTTCGGTGAGTGTCGCGGTGAGGTCTTGCCGACCCGTGGTTCGACGAGCTCACCACGAGCGTAGATAACATGGCTCGCGTTTATCGCTTCGGACGAACGCTGCTGTGGTTGCGTATGCCGCGACACTCGATCACGGGCTTGCGGACTCGATTTTCGACACGCCATCCCGTTACCCCGTTCGTGGTGAGCTTGTCGAACCATGAACGCACACAATGAAAGAACCGCAATGCGCGCGCTAGTCTGCAAACAATTCGCTCCACTGGATCAACTAAGCGTCGACACCATCGACACGCCGACAGCAATTGCCGGTCACGTCGTGATCCAAGTAAAAGCCGCGTCGCTCAACTTTCCTGACGCGCTCATGTGTCAGGGTTTGTATCAAGTAAAACCACCCACGCCGTTCGTGCCTGGCGCTGAATTCGCTGGCATCGTTCACGAAGTCGGCGACGGCGTGACGCATGTGAAGGCCGGAGATCGAGTCATCGCGCAAACCGGCACCGGCGGCTTCGGCGAATACGCGCTCGCGCCTGCGCAGCGCGTCGCGCCTTTGCCGCCGCCGATGAGTTTTTCCGACGGCGCTGCGTTCGTGATGACCTACGGCACATCCTTTCACGCGTTGAAAGATGTCGCCGCGTTGCAAGCGGGCGAAACCATCTTGATTCTCGGCGCGTCGGGCGGCGTCGGCACAGCGGCCATCCAGCTCGCGAAACTCATGGGGGCAACGGTGATTGCAGCTGCGTCCACGGACGAAAAACTAGCACTCTGCAAATCGCTCGGCGCGGATCACCTCGTGAATTACAGCAATGAGAATTGGCGCGATCAGTTGAACGCAGTCGTCGGCAAATCGGGCGTGAATGTGATTTACGACGCGGTTGGCGGCGCATATTCGGAGACCGCGCTGCGCTCGCTCGGATGGCGCGGGCGCTACCTCGTCGTCGGCTTCGCAGCGGGTGACATTCCAAAAATTCCGCTGAACCTCGCGCTGCTGAAAGAGCGAAAAATTCTCGGCGTGTACTGGGGTGACGCCGTCGCCAACGATCCGAAAATGCATATGGCCAATATGCGTCAACTCGCGACATGGTTCGCCGAAGGCAAACTCCCGATCGCAATCACCGAGCGCGTTTCACTCGATGGCACCATCGACGCATTGAAGCGCCTCGCGTCGCGAAAAGCGATGGGCAAAATCGTTGTTGAACTTTAAGCTCACCTTCAACACGACCAGCGCTTAGTCGACCGAACTGATGCCGCTGCTGTAGGCGCGGGCTCGACCGCGCTTAGGTGAAACGATGACGAAGCGACGTCGAGCCGTCGCCTACCAATTCACTCGAACCCGTCCATGACCACCGCACACATCAAAGTAAAACGTAACGGCCGCGACATCGCCATTGAATGCGCATGGGTCGGCGATCTCAACGCAAAAAACACGATGGTGTTTTTGCATGAAGGGCTTGGCTCGGTTGCCATGTGGAAAGATTTTCCACACGAACTCTGCACGCGCCTGGGTATGCGCGGCCTCGTGTACTCGCGCTATGGCTACGGCAAATCAACGCCGCGCCCGCCGGAAGAACGCTGGGACCCAACCTTCATGCACATGGAAGCGCAGAACGTATTGCCGCAAGTGCTCGCCGCGCTGAAGATCAATCGACCTTGGCTGTTTGGTCATTCCGACGGCGCGTCTATCGCGCTCATCTACGCTGCAACACTCCCGCAAGCCGTTCCAGGTGTGATAGCGGTCGCGCCGCATGTGTTCGTGGAACCCATAGCCATCGAATCGATCGAAGTTGCCCGCGATCTCTACGTACGTAGCGGTTTGCGCGAAAAGCTATCGAAGTACCACACCGACGTGGACTCCGCGTTTTGGGGATGGAACGACGCGTGGCTTTCACCAGAATTTCGCGATTGGAACGTCGTCGATGCGCTGCCTCACATCGAAGCGCCCACACTTGCCATTCAGGGCGAAGACGATGAATACGGCACGAGCGAGCAAGCCGAAACCGTCGCGCGCGAAACGCAACGCGGCGAGCTATTGCTGATACCCAACTGCAAACATTCGCCGCATCGCGATCAATCAGAGATCGTGATGGATGCGGTAGAAAACTTTGTTCGAGAGAATGCAGAGTGAGTCTCGTATGGTCTTGAAACAGCCGTAAGCCGAAAATTTAGCAATAAGACGGTATGCCCAGTTTACTTGGGCATTGATTAATTTTTTTGTTGATATCAATATCGCCAATAATTTGGCTAATTTCCCGCAGTAAGCGCGGCTTTGCCGTTTTCTATGTAATGTTTTCACGTGAGAAAATGCTTGCTAAGATAACGCCACAGCGCTCGCTTGTCGCACGTGCGGCACATATCAAGAAACGTATTACAATTTGTCTTCTTGACTTATTTTGAGGCACAAGCAATGGCTGAAACAGGTCTTCTCGAACGCCCGCTCAATGTGCGCCTACCGAATGAGCTTGCCTCGCAGTTGGATGCGTTAAGCCAATCCACCGGGCGCACCAAGAGCTTCATCACGAATGAAGCTCTGCGCAATTATCTCGATGTGCAATCCTGGCAAATTGCCGACATTCACGAAGCCATCGCCGAAGCAGATCGCGGCGAATTCGCTTCCGAAAAAGACGTAAAAATCTTCTTCAAAAAGTATGGCTGTTGAGTGGCTGGCGAGCGCGCTCGCCACTATGCAATTCATCGCAGACCACATCGCAGAAGATAATCCAAAACGAGCGCGCAGCTTCGTTCAAGAAGTACGTGAGAAAACAGAACTCCTCGCACAATTTCCGACCGCAGGTCGAACGGGACGCGTAATCGACACGCGAGAACTCGTGGTTCACGAAAACTACCTGGTGATCTATCGAGTTCGTCGCTCGAAAGTGCAGATTCTTCGCGTGCGTCATGCGCGCCAAAAGCATGCGTCGCGGATTGACTAGTGGAATCCGCTACAAAAACATGCGGCAGGCTCATAGCGATTACGGTGACGACAAAGGCAGGGTTGATTTTGGTTTATAACGCGACGTCAAGATGTTGATGCGCTCTGCATCATCGCGTGAACTTCGTCTTCGTATTCGGTGCCTTCGCGCCCATCAAGAGCGCGAGCGAAAAGCCCGCCCCCGCCGCGCCAATCACGTCTTTCAATAAGCGATTCTGCTTCTTCAGTTGTTCGACTAAGTTTGTTTCGTTACCACTCATGCTGTTTCCCTTGTTGATAGGCACTGCACCTCTCGTTCCCCGTTCGTGGTGAACTTGTTCCCGTTCGTGGTGAGCTTGTCGAACCATGAACGCACTTGAAGAGCGACCGAATGCCGAGCCGGTGATGTCAATTGATCGCCGTACGCACGTGTGACCGCGCTCGTGCACCGCATTCAAGACGGTAAACGCAGATGCGCAACTCGGAACGTGGCACGCGACGGTTCGAGGGAAACGTTGGGTGGTTTACGGCTGAGGGAAATTTGCGCTCAGCTTTAGCAGGAGCGCGGCATTCTGCAGCCCGGAAAGCATCCGATGCCTAAGGATTGAAATGTCGGTACGAACACAGTCGGGAGCGCTCATCCAGGGCTCACCGAGCCTCGTTGCCGTCTGCTCGCCAAACATAGTGGCTAACCAACTGTTCAGCGCCCTGAAAGCGCATCACGGTGTCTTCGCAATGAACAAAATTCGCACGATCAAGCGTCCGGCGTGATGGTTCGTTTTCGGACTCGGTAATCGCCAAGAGTCTGGACAAGTTAAAGCTACGCGCTGCCCATTGGCATGCGTGGGAAAGAGCCTCGGCTCCATAGCCCTGTTTACGATGGCTCTCTGCGATAGCGTACGAAACCTCCACGTCGTTACGAAACGGGCTGAAGCCGACGTGGCCAAGAAGCGCCCCGCTTGCAAGATGATCAACCGCCAAGACGTAGGGGCCAAGCCGCGGATCGCCGGGCGACGTGTAGCAATCGATCAGATAGCGCATCCTCTCGACTGCCTCTGGTGCGTTCGCGTAAACATGCGAGAGAAGCCAGCGACGTGTGGACGGCTCTCCGTTCAGCGCCATCATGCGAACCGCTTCCTCAACAACGATGTGGCGCAGCCTCAGCGATGGCGTGTTGATGGGAATTGAAGTCATGGATATCGTGCTGCGTAGCGTGTGCCAGTATGACCAAACACGAGTTAACAAACGTTGCGAATGATAACTTTTTGTTAGTACGATGCTTTCAAACACGCTTAGGGTGAGCACGCCGAGCCCACCATTTTCGACTTGAAATGGCTGCCGCAAGTGCGAAAGACGCCTTGTGCTCCCCTACGAGCTAAGTGAAAGCTTCTTACTCCACTCAATTCGTTCACCAAACTGACTCCACCCGTTTCGCTCAAAGGCACGCGACATTGGCACGTTAGTCACATCCGTATCCGCGATAACTCTCGGAAACTTCGCGTTCGCGAGAACTTTGCTTGCGTAGTCATGCAGCGCATCAATATGCTGTTTCCCTCGGTACGCCGGTCGAACGCCCACGTAGCCGATAGTTCCCATATCCGCACTCGCAGCTGGCAGGATGAACCCCACCGCATCCCCGAATTTACCGTCGGCGCGCTGCTCGTACGCAATCCGCCACCAGCCCGCATCGATTCGCATGTCACGCAGATCTTGTATGAGTCGCCGCGCGTGTTCGCGCGCACCGTGTTCTGCGCAACCATCGCGATCCAATTGATCGTGGGACGCGCTTGCGACCTCAGCCACAAGCGAGACGAGCAGCGCTTCGTCTGAGGCAGTGATAGGCACCAACTCTACTTTCGCGATAGAACCTTCGGTCTCATGCTGACCTACACGTCGCTCATCGAATCGATAACGAAGTGTGTGCCGCACCGCTTCGTATCCATAGCGCTCAAGCAGTTGCTGACGCGCGGTCTGGGCGGTTTGCCATTGCGGCTCACGCGGCGGAACATCTTGACAATGACCGATCGACTCAGCACCCATCGAACGAAAATAGTCCTCGATGTGGCGCAGCAGAGCAGTTGCGGGCGAACCGACTCCGACTTCAGAGTTGCGCCAATCAGCGTTGAGCAATACAAAGTCGCGGGGCTTCTCCGACTCGGGCGACGACCAAAGCGCTATGCGCGCTTTCTCGCCAACGTGTGTTTCTGCGATGAAACACCAGTCAAGACGAGAGCAACCGGTGTCGAAAAGTCTGCGTAGATATAGCTCAGTATCTGCGATGTATTCCAGTTCCGTTTCAACAGCGGCAAATTCCTCGAGGCTGCCTGCGCAGCGTATCGTGATCGTCATGGTAGGTTCCCAAATAAACAATTGAAGTGATCTCTTGATTCGCGATTGTGTGGTTTTTGGGCTTCATAGAAATCACCTCCATTGGGATGCCGAAACGATTTAATTGCTTCACGGCTCTACGAGTTTAAGCTACTTTTGACAGGCGCGATCTGCCATCGGGCTTTGAACGCGTGTAGATCGGATCACGGCGACGCTTGCGCGCGCGGCCGATCCCGCACCTACAGATCCGGCACGACGGCCGTCGCCTCAATCTCCACCTTTGCGCGTTTTTCCATGAGTGCGGCGACGTCGACGCAGCTCATCGCGGGGAAGTTTTTGCCCGTCACTTCGCGGTTAAGCGGACCCATTCGATCTGCAAAAAAACTTTGCGGCGATTGATGCGGATTGCGACACGCTTTTCTCCGAGGATTTGCAGCACGGGAGGAAGTTTGGCAAGCGGGTAGTGGTGAATCCGCTGCTTGATTAACTTCGCTTGTTTACAGGTGACTCGCAGTCACCCTCGGCGCGGTTAATCCCCGCCTACGCGGGGACGCACCTACCAGGATTCATCGTTACGGTGTCGTTACTCATCCTCGGTACTGTTCCAAATGTCCTCGGTAAATCCAAGGTTCATGGCTGCGGCTTGCTCTTGCGGGCTCAAGTCACGCCAATCTTTCTCGGCGCTTGATGGCGCGTCGTTTCCATCCCATCGATCTTGTCGCCAGCCGAGGGTGCCCCAAAGCTCCTTCTCAGCACTACTCAGATCGGCCCACGACAATTCTTCCCAGATTCCCGGATTGCCTTGCATGTTTCGTACATCCATCGCTGACTCCTGTGAAAAATTTACAACCGAAATTATGGGGCCTGTTCTTCGAATTTGTGACGGGCGAACGCGCGACGCGCGGACGTTACTCCGCGCCTAGCGTTTGAATCCACCGGCCTGCGCGGCTTTTCGCGCAGGTCCGGTGGAATGATGGGTTGGGCGTCGGATTCATTTCGTCCCTTCGGCAACGACAGCCTGCAGCAACCCAGTTGCCTCCTGAATGATTGGGCCAGCCAGGGCTTCGCGCTGCATCACCGACATAGGGCCTTCGCCGAAGTACAAACCGTCCGAAACCAAGAAGGTCAACCGTACGTTACCTAGCTTAGGTGGCGCTAATCTCGGTTTATCCCATGGTCCGATTCGGGCTACCACCGGTACGGCGACCGCGAATAAGTGCTTGACCCTCGGTAGGAAGCTTGTGACACCTTCGATAACGACGAGCTTGCCTGACTGATTGACATACCGGATGCCTCCTTCCGAAAACGCGGCGAGTGTGTCTAGCCCTCCTGCTAGAGGTACCTCAATGATCACACCTAGCAGTATCTTGGGTTGGACTCCTAAGCCAAGCTCACGAAGACGCGAAAACGCCAGGAACCGGATGCGACCTTCTTGCGCGGCCTCCGAGGCTAACTCCCGGAGCAATTTCTCATCGGCAGGATTAGAAAAGAGAACTGTCTGCCACTGCGTAGAACTCTCACCCGGCTTCGCCTTGAATGCGGCGGGATCGTCGCAAAAGAGCAGGTTATAGATCGCGTTAGCCGCTTCGCTGTTGTATGGCGAATACGGCGGAGTCGCGACGGCCCCAGACGTGGCAGCGACACTAAGACCTACGGCGGCAAGTAGCTTACGAAACATAGGACGCCCAACGTGAGTTATCAAACTTCACGCATGATAACTTTTGTCAACACACGACTTTCAAGGAATTCGAAGGCCGTACCGGTGCAGCTCGCAGGGTGCAATCCCATCGCACCTTGTGAACGATATGCGCGAAGCTCACTTGCTCAATCCGTTATCGCTGGTATCAGCTTGGGTGCGATAGGATCGCACCCTACAAATCGGGCAAGACGGCCGTCACTTCGATCTCAACCTTCGCGCGTTTTTCCATGAGTGCCGCGACGGCTACGCAGCTCATCGCGGGGAAGTTCTTGCCCATCACTTCGCGGTAGACCGCGCCTAGCTCTTTGAGGCGGGCGTTGTATTCGTCGCGGTCGATGACGTACCAAGTCATGCGCACCATGTGTTCAGGCGCTGCGCCTGCGCAGGCGAGCACGGCTTTGACATTTTCTAGCGCTTGTTTGGTTTGCGCGATGAAGTCATCGCTTTCGAATTGCTGTTGGCCATTCCAGCCGATTTGTCCGCCGACGTAAATTTGGGTGCCGCGTGCGGCGATGCCATTGGCGTAGCCCTTGGGCGGCGTCCAGCCTTCGGGTTGCAAATGTTTATGCATAAAGCCTCCGCGACATCACCTGGTTGTCATTCACGCGCAGGCGGGAATCTATCGCTGCGAAACGCAACCGATAAATCACGGCATTCGCGTGCGAGCACGAATGGATTCCCGCCTGTGCGGGAATGACAATATTTTTACTGGGGTCACGATCGCGTAAATCACCGTGTGGTGTTCGCATTCTCACGCCTCCGCGCGCAGTTTGAAGCGTTGCAGTTTCCCCGTTTCAGTGCGCGGTAGCTTCGCGCGAAACTCGATTTCGCGTGGGTATTTGTAAGGGGCGAGCATGGCCTTCACATGGTCTTGCAAGGTCTTCACCATGCCGGTGTCGTTTGCGTAACTGGGCTTCAACACGACAAAAGCTTTCACGATCATGCCGCGCTCTTCATCGGGTTTCCCGACGACACCGCATTCGGCCACAGCGGGATGTTTCATGAGCGCGTCTTCCACTTCGGGGCCACCCACGTTGTAGCCTGCAGTGATGATCATGTCGTCGGCGCGGGCTTGATAGAAAAAGTAGCCATCTTCATCTTGCAAAAACGCATCGCCCGGATAGTTCCAACCGTTCTTCACATAATTTGCTTGGCGCGGATCGTCTAAATATTTGCAACCGGTGGGGCCGATCACCGCGAGTTTGCCAACGGTTCCGCGCGGCACTTCGTTACCCTCTTCGTCGACAACTTTCGCAA
Source organism: Betaproteobacteria bacterium (assembly GCA_013298695.1). Classification (GTDB taxonomy): domain Bacteria; phylum Pseudomonadota; class Gammaproteobacteria; order Burkholderiales; family Casimicrobiaceae; genus Casimicrobium. Next base: position 970,942 of record JAAFIS010000001.1, on the reverse strand, counting down.
TGTAGCCGGGAACCACTCTACCGATCGCACCACGCCGAACTTCTTCCGGGGGCGACGAAATAAAGATGTGAAACATCTCGGTTGCCCCGATCCCATCAATCATTTCGATGCTGGTTGCTTCTCGCCAAAGCGTTCGCGTAGCGTCGGGTAGGCCTTCACCCGCGCTGACCGATTTCCTGAGCGTTTGCAGCGGTACGTCTTTCGCGAATGCAGCCATTTGTCGATAGAACGTGGGCGCGGTGTAGGTGATCGTTGCGCCTACGCTACGAATAGTTTGCACCATCGTTTCTGGTGTGTACGGTTTTGAAGGGAAATAGACTGACGCACCAACGCTCATCGGAAATAGCAACAATCCACCGAGACCGAAGGTGAAAGCCAGCGGCGGTGAACCAATCACAATGTCGTCGCTCGTGGCTTTGAGCACATGCGCAGGCCACGCAGCGCACGCGCAGAGCAAATCGCGATGAGTGTGCATCGCTGCTTTGGGTTTGCCAGTGGTGCCGGAGGTGAACGCGAGCATTGCAACATCGTCGGCGCTTGATTCGGGACTAGTGAAGTCAACGCTCATTTTTTCTGCGCGAGCGCCCAAATCTTCAGCGGAATTCGGCCGGTTATAGACGATCACTTCGATCGCTTCACCGCTCGCGAAGATGGCTTGATCAAGTTCATCGCGTAACGCGTCATCGCAGATCGCAATCGTAGGCTTTGCCTTTTCGATAATCTCTGATAATTCTTTTGCTCGCAGCAACGGCATCGTTGCCACCGCAATGCCGCCAGCTTTCACCACCGCGAGCCACGAAAGAGCAATGCCAATCGAATTCCCACCGCGCAGCAGAACGCGATTTCCCGGCACTAAGTCGTACGAGTTGACCAGGACGTTTGCGATTCGATTTACCCGCTCAAGCGTTTCACCATAAGTAAAACTCACGTGATCGCCACGCAGCAACACATTGTTTCTAAAGCCTTTTGACCCAACGGCATCGTCCAATAAATGCCTGATTACATTGGCATCGTCGTCGAATACGTATTCTTCCGATATATACACGTAATTCGGTAGTTCGCCCAATACAACCGGCGATAGGGTTGCGAAGCTGTTAGATTCGAAATGCGTCACCTTAGCCTCCATACAGTGCATCCGCGAGCACGCTTTTGCCAACGATTAGCTGCTGTACTTCGGTCGCACCCTCATAAATTCTCAGCGACCGAATGTCGCGGTATAGATGCTCCACCACCGCACCGACCTCGACGCCGCGACCGCCGTGCATTTGTAGCGCCATATCAATTACGCGCTGCGCATTCTCGGTCGCGGTCATCTTCGCCATTGCCGCTTCGCGCGTTGTTCGCGCGTCTTGCGTGTCGCGCATCCACGCGGCTCGATAGGTGAGTAGCGCTGCCGCGTCGATGAGCGTTGCCATCTCACCTAACTTCGCTTGCGTGAGCTGAAAATCTGCAAGCGTTTGTTTGAACATCTTGCGCGTCGTTGACCATGCGATGGCCTCAGCGAACGCGCGACGTGCCATGCCGAGCGCTGCAGCGGCGACTGACGCGCGGAAGATGTCGAGCGTTTGCATCGCCAGCTTGAACCCGCCACTCACTTCGCCGAGCAACGCGGTTTTTGGCACATCGCAATTCGTGAACTTCAACAGCGCGAGCGGATGCGGCGACATTACGTGGATATGTTGGGAATCGTCAAGCCCTGGCGTTTTGGCATCAACCAAAAACGCGCTAATGCCACGTGAACCGGCATCAGGATTGGTCTTTGCGAAAACGCAGTAGAAATCAGCAATGCCGCCGTTGCTGATCCAAGTTTTTGTGCCGTTCAGCACATAGCCGTCTTCGTTTTCAGCGGCTGATGTTGCCATCGCTGCGACGTCTGATCCAGCGTCGGGTTCTGAGAGCGCGAACGCAGCGATTTTCTTTCCGCTTGCAACATGTGGCAAATAGTTCGCGCGCTGTTCTTTCGTTCCGGCAAGCGTGATTGCGCCGGAGCCGAGCCCTTGCATCGCGAAGGCGAAATCAGCAAGCGGCGAGTGAAAGGCAAGGTTTTCGCGAAGGATCACGAGCGCACGTGAGTCGAGTTTTTCAAACACGCCGCCATCGGCTTTAGCAACGCTGTAGCGAAGCCATTGATTTGCACCTAGGAGCGATACCCATTCGCGGCACGCGCGCCGATCATCGGTTTCGTCGATAGATTGTTTCGGTAACCAGTCGGCAAGACAGTTGCCGATCTCGCGATGGGCGTCGTCGAAGAATGGGAGTGCGAGATGAGTGGTTGGGGCGCGTGAATGAAATGTCGACACGTTCAATCCCCTTTGAACACCGGCTTTTGCTTCGCAGCAAAGGCCTCGTACGCGCGACGGAAGTCCTCAGTTTTCATGCAGATGGCCTGCGCTTGGGCTTCAGCCTCAATGGCCATGTCAATCGTCATGCTCCATTCTTGATTGAGCATGTTCTTGGTCATTGCATGACCAAATGATGGACCACTTGCAAGTTCGCTCGCTAGTGTTTGCGCGGCGGTGTTGAGCGCTTCTGGCGCGTGCAAAGCGTTGAAAAATCCCCACGCTGCGCCCTCTTCCGCCGTCATTGCGCGACCGGTAAAAAGTAACTCACTTGCGCGCCCTTGTCCAATCATTCGCGGCAGCAGCGCGCAGGCCCCCATGTCTGCGCCAGCGAGGCCAACGCGGGAAAACAAAAATGCCGTTTTCGCGCGTGGTGTGCCGAGACGCAAATCCGCTGAAAGCGCGATCATCGCGCCCGCACCTGCGCAAACACCATCAATTGCCGCAAGCACTGGCTGCGGGCAGTGGCGAATCGCTTTAACAAGATCGCCCGTCATTCGCGTGAATTCGAGCAGCTCGGGCATTGTCATTTTTGTGAGCGGGCCGATGATTTCGTGCACATCGCCGCCCGAGCAAAAATTGCCGCCGTCGCCTGTGATCACGATGACCTTCACATCGGTTGCGTAATTTAATGCTCGGAACAAATCGCGAAGTTCTGCATAAGAATCAAATGTGAGTGGATTCTTTCGCTCAGGGCGATTCAACGTGATCGTCGCGATCGTATCGTTGCATTCATAGCGAAAATGATTTGCTGCGTATTTCGATTTCGCATCAAACTGAGTGCGCATGGGGTTGTTGCTCGCGACGAAGTGTTTCATGCGGTTTGTGCCTCCATTGATTTTTGATGCGATTTGAGACGACCGAGAAGTTTTGCTAGCGTATTTCGTTCCGCACTCGTTAGCGCAGCGAATGCATCTGCAATCCACGCCTCGTGTTCACGTGCCATCGTTGCAAACGCTTTGCGTCCGCGTGGCGTAAGGCAGACGCGGTAAGCGCGTCGATCCCCTTCCACGTCTCTTCGCTCAACTAACCCCTCATTGACCAGCTGATCGGTGATGCCTGTGATGTTGCCACCAGTGACCATCATGCGTTGCGAGAGTGCTTTCATGAGCATGCCGTCGGGTTCGCGTTCGAGTTGCGACATTAAATCGAAGCGCGGCAGGGTCGTAGCAAATTGCTCGCGCAGATTGAAACGGACACGCGTCTCAATGAGCTGTGTACAGGTGAGTAAACGCAGCCAAAGCCGCAACTCGTCGGGGTGTTCACTGTGGATGCGAGCTTCTAAATCCATAATCTAACGTGTTGGAAAATGTAGGCGACGGCTTGACGTCGCTCAGACTTTGTAGGGGACGGCTTGACGTCCATTTCGGTTGATTCGCGCCACCCTTTCGAAGCGCGGTCAAGCCCGCGCCTACACATTAGAGTTTCATAGATAAGGATCAATTGCGCTCCTCTTCGTCGCCAACCCTCGTCCTTACAGCAGCTATCGCCTCCTGCTTCGCGAGCTCACGATAGAGCTGATCACGACCGCTCAAATACTGCTTTGGCCATTCCACTTCACGAGATTGCAATTTCGCGGCTTCGTGCAACGTCCATGCTGGATCGGCGAGATGTGGACGCGCGATGGCACACAAATCCGCGCGACCCGCGGCGATGATGCTGTTGGCGTGATCGGCTTCGCTGATCGCACCGACCGCAATCGTCTTGATACCTACTTCGTTGCGAATGCGATCCGAAAACGGTGTTTGATACATGCGCCCGTAAACGGGCTTGGCTTGTCGCGTGGTTTGACCGGAGGACACATCAATCATGTCTGCCCCCGCATCTTTAAATAGTTGCGCAACAATGATTGCGTCATCAGGCGTGTTTCCGCCAGGTGCCCAATCGTGAGCTGAAATCCGCACGCTCATGGGTTTGTCATGCGGCCACGCGGCACGCATCGCGCGGAACACTTCCATCGGGTAGCGACAACGATTTTCAAGTGTTCCGCCGTAGTCATCGGTGCGCACATTGGTCAAAGGGCAAATGAAGCCTGAGAGCAAATAGCCGTGTGCACAATGCAATTCGATCCAATCAAAGCCCGCGCGTGCGGCGCGTTTCGTGGATTCGACAAACGCAGCGGTCATTGCACGCATATCAGCGCGCGTCATCGCTTTTGGGATTTGGTTTTGCGACCCGTAAGCAATTTCACTCGCCGCCATCAGCGGCCAGTTGCCCGATGGAAGCGGCTCATCGGTGCCTTCCCAGCCCACTTGTGTTGAACCCTTTGCACCGCTGTGTCCGATCTGTAGCGCAATCTTCGCGTCTGAATTGGTGTGAACGAAATCAACGATTCGTTTGAACGCCGCTTCCTGTTCGTCATTCCAAAGCCCCGTGCAGGCGGGCGTGATGCGACCCTCAGGCGTGGGGCTCGTCATCTCCACGAACACCATAGCCGCCCCGCCGAGCGCGCGTGCGCCTAGGTGCACGAGATGAAAATCACTCACTAGGCCGTCTTTTGCGGAGTAGGTCGCCATCGGTGACACAACGATGCGGTTTTTGAGCGTGAAACCGCGCACCGCGATCGGCGTCAACATTGGATGGACGTGTTTCTTTGCATCCGTTTTTGCGAACCATCGCTCGTAGCCTTGAAGCCAGCTCTCGTCGCGTAAACGCAAGTTCTCATGAGAAATTCGCTGCGAACGCGTGAGCAAGGAATACGCAAACTGCTCGACTTCCATCGCGGTGTAGCGGTCAACATTTTCAAACCACTCAGTGGAGTTACGCGCTGCATTTTGAATTTTCAACACTTCAACCGAGCGGCGCGCCTCATAGTGTTGGAGCACGTCTTCGATGGGCTCGTCGCGTTCAAACTCATTGGCTAGATCAATTGCATCTTCGAGCGCAAGTTTGGTTCCCGAGCCAATTGAAAAATGCGCCGTATGCGCCGCGTCGCCCATGAGCACAATTGGAACGCGCTTCTCGCCGATCATTTGCCAATGCACCCAAGTTTTGCAAACCACTCGTGGGAAACGAATCCAAATCGCCGAACCTCGAAGATGTGATGCGTTGGCCAGCAAGCGATTCCCGTCGAGATATTTAGCAAACAGTCGTTCACAGAACTCGATGCCGTCCTGCTGCGACATTTCATCTAAGCCATGCGCTTTCCAAACTTCTTCGGGCGTTTCGACAATAAACGTCGAGGTGTCTGCATTGAACTTATACGCGTGCGCTTGAAACCAGCCGTGCTCAGTTTTCTCAAAGGCGAAGGTGAAGGCGTCAAATGTTTTCTTGGTGCCGAGCCAAACGAACCGACATTTGCGAAGCTCAATGTCGGGGTGATACACGTCTGCGTAGCGCTGCCGAATCCGGCTATTCGCGCCGTCGCTTGCAATCACTAAATCGGCGTCGTACTTAGCGGCAATGGCTTGATCGTCGCTTACGTCCTCTTCAAACACCAGATTGACACCCAAGGCCAGGCAGCGCTCTTGGAGGATGTTGAGGAGATGTTTTCTTCCTATACCACAAAACCCGTGTCCGCCCGATCTTACTAGGCGATCCTTGAAGAAAACATCGATATCGTCCCAATGATTAAACGCGTCACCAATCAATTGAGCGGTGGGCGGATCTGCTGTTTCTAGGTTCTTTAACGTTTGATCAGAGAACACTACTCCCCAACCGAACGTATCGAATGGTTTGTTCCTCTCGACAACCGAAATTTCGGTTTCGGGATGGCGTGATTTCATTAACAACGCGAAATAGAGCCCCGCAGGGCCGCCGCCGATACACACGATTCTGTGAGGTAAAACTGCTTTCATCCCGTTACTTTAAATAGCGATTGTTGAACTGTCAACTATAGAATTCAGACTGAGCTCTCGCGTCAACTACAAAATAAAAAAAGCAGCCTAAGCTGCTTTTTTTACCGAGAGAAGAACTGCGACTAAGTCATGTCTTTGATCGTCTTCGAAGTTCCGTTAGTTTTGACCGACGCAATGCCATTGGCACGACCGTCTTCCGAGGCGTACATCTGACTGGTGCCAATGACTTGGTGATTCGCTGCTTTCAGATTGAACATGAATTTGCCGTTTGCGGCGGTTTTCATTTCGAATCGATCTGCGCTCCCGCAGTTTGTTTGCACCGAAGCGATTCCATTTTCAGCGGACGCTTTGGCCTGATACAGCTCACTCGTCAGAATGGTTTCACTGTTTCCTGCTTTCAGCACGAAGCGAAACTGACCATCGCTACTCTTGCTAAGTTCGTACCAACCTGCCATGTCAATCTCCTCAAATTTTGACTGCCCGGCCGCGTCCTTCGCGACACCAGCCCCGATTGTGCTACGGGTTATGTAAAACCACAAGCCTCCGCAAGACTGTGTTGCGAAATTCAGAGCTTTGAGTAGGGCTGACCTTATGTCGCATACGAGAGAGGGTCACACCGCTCGGCTACTTCGATCACTAGCCAGCATCGACGCAAATTCCTCTGCCGCGATCGCTTTGCTCGCGATGAAGCCCTGATACCGGTCACAACCAATGGCTTTGAGTGCGACTAACTCTTCGACGTATTCGACGCCTTCGGCAACCACCGCTAAATGGAGCGAATGCGCCATCGACACGATTGCGTTGACGATTGTCAACTCACCACGCGAAAGATCGCGAATAAAAGATTTGTCAATTTTGAGCGAGGTCAGCGGCAGGGTTTTGAGATGCGCAAAGTTTGAGTAACCGGTGCCGAAGTCGTCAACGCTGCAACGAATGCCCAGACCGGCAAGCTTTCGCAACATGTGTGCTCGCTCCCCGTCGCCAAGACCGGCTGACTCGGTAACTTCAAATTCAATCCAAGCCGGCAAACATTGCGTTTCAGCCAAGATACTGATCACGCGCTGGTCGAACGTACGGTCTGTTAGCTGCAGCGGCGAAACGTTGACAGAAATTGGACAGCACGATGGACTGCCGCGCTCATTGATGCTCGCGGCAAACAAACACGCTTTGCGCATGACGCAATGCCACAATTCGTGGATAAAGCCTTGTTCTTCCGCGAGCGCAACGAAGATCGACGGTTCAACATTCTCCTCGTCTTCAACCCATCGAGCGAGCGCCTCAGCACCGATTATTTTGTCGCTCGATGATTCAAATATGGGTTGGTAGCGCACACTGATCTTTTGTTGCATTACGGCATTGCGCAAAGACTCAACCATCGCTAGTCGACGACGCGCAGCAACACCCAACAACCGCTCGTAAATTACGGCACTTCCGCGGCATTCTGCCTTTGCGCGCTGCAGCGCAAGATCCACATTTTGGAATAGCAGCTCAGCGTTGCTGTCCGCGTCGGTTGATTTTGCGATACCCGCGCTCGCGGTCACCGAAAATTCAAATTCGCTCGTTATGGGCTCAGCGACACCTTGCAAGAAAGTGTTTGTGCGCTGGAAAAGCGCGGCATCGCTCGCGTGGTGCTCAAGGTCAAGAAGCACCGCAAATTCATCGCCACCAAAACGCGCCATCCTTTCGCCGGGATTGAGCATTCCCTGCAAACGCTGCGCGATAGCAACTAATAGCTTGTCTCCCTCCAAATGCCCACGGTAGTCGTTCATCTGTTTGAACGAATCGATTCCGATTAGAACGAGCGCCACTTGCGAGCCGCGCTCAAGTTTGGCCGCGGCGAACAGCGACAACGCTTTGCGGTTGAGCGCCCCCGTGAGCTCATCGTGTGTCGCGGCGACTCCAAGACGTCGCTTGAGCGCGAATTCTTGCGTCACGTCTACACCGAGGCAAAGAATCGTTGCCCGCCCCGACACCGGATCGCGCACCGCGGAATCAAACCAGTCTACCCACACCATGTCTCCGTTGCGCGTACGGTTTTGGTTACGGCTGCGCCATGCTTGAGCACCCTCTTGCGCGAGAAGCGCCTTTAATCCGGGCTCGACGTCGTCAATGTCGGGAATGAGACCCAAACTGCGGACAGTGGTGCCGATCGCTTCACTAGCAGCACATCCAAACAAGGCCTCAGCTTTTGGCGACCAACTGACAATCGTCAATTCTTCATCGAGTTCAATGACAACAAACGGCCCGTGACGTAGATGCAGGTCAAGTAAGTTTTGCGCGCTCCGCGCTTTCTCTTGTGCAAGCCGATGCTCATGCACGTCGTGTGAAATGACGAAAACGCCGAGCAATTTGCCGCCGTGATCGCGGTCGGGATGAATCTCAACGCGATGCCAGCGCTCCTCGCCAAATCTATGGTCAAAGCGCAGCCGATCATACGAAAGATTCGCTCCTTTCAAGCCGCGCGCAATCGCATCCACACCCACGGAACGACCGGGCCGATCGAGCGCCCATTGAGCGAAGTGCATGCCCACCAGCCCGCCAGCGCCGTCCGGGCCGAGCACGGCGAGCGCTTGGGGATTGACATATCGATAGATACCCGCCGCGTCGACGTATGCCCAAGGCTCGGCGATCAAGGCTCCATACCTCGCGAGGGCCTCAGTCATATCAGCGTGTACGCCGTCGCCTCCGGACTTTGGCGGCATGGATAACCAGGCTACGACCAACGGATTCGGAGCGTGTCGGCCTCCGCGGACATCGCGCGACATCGATAGAAACTTAATCTGGTGAAGCTTGGCCACGCCGCCAACCGAAATCATCACTCCAAGCGTCTGGGGACCATTATTGACCGCTTCGCGAATTCGGTCTCGCAGGCCTTCAGAATGGCTAGCGATAGGCAGTAAGGCACGCGTAGTTTCTTCTTCGAATTCCGACAGCCGAATGCTTCCAGAGAGCGCCAACAGTTCAGGCGTAAGCGACCATGCCTCGTTCAGTTGCTCAACTCTCCCGGTGCGTCCGTCAAACGCAGCTGCAGGGGAATCCATCTGGTGCACAAGCGCTGACGACATTTACGTAAATCGCCCAACACCGACAGAGCGCGTGCGTCGCCGCAACCCTGTTTTATTGTTAGCCGCGTTGCCTGCGCATACAAAAAAAATTACTGAGCAACACCCGTTCTCATGTGCGAGACCGCCGGACACAACGCGCAAACTTAAGCAACCTCGGCGTCTCTGCACACAACATCCCAACCTGCGTAAAACGGTTAACAATCAGGCCTCGCCAGCGCTTTAACAAAAGCAAGAAACTTGCCACGAGAGCGCCTCGTAACACGCTCGTTACTACATCTGGCGACACTTCCGTCCACGCAACGCAAGCGGGTCACACATAGAGCGCCTGGCGCTTAACTTAATGCATGTGTTGCCCGCCGTTAATCGCGATGTTCGCACCCGTCAAAAATGCCGCTTCATCGCTCGCTAGGTACGCCACTAGCCCGGCAACTTCTTCTGGTTTTCCGAGCCGTCCCATTGGAATCTGCGGGATAATTTTTGAATCGAGCACGTCGGACGGAATCGCCATTACCATCTTGGTGCCGATGTAGCCTGGTGAAATGGTATTGACGGTAACGCCCTTTCGTGCGACCTCTAGCGCAAGTGCTTTGCTAAATCCGTGCATACCGGCTTTGGCAGCTGAGTAATTGGTTTGACCAAATGCGCCTTTTTGGCCGTTGACTGAAGAGATGTTAATGATGCGACCCCAACCGCGCTCAACCATGCCCTCGCACACTTGCTTGGTCATATTGAACACTGAGTCGAGATTGGTGGACATCACGGCATCCCAATTCACTTTGTCCATCTTTTTGAACGTCATATCGCGAGTTATGCCCGCGTTATTCACTAGTACGTCAATCGCGCCCACTTCCTTCTCTATTTTTTCGGCACACTCTTTAGCCGATTCGAAGTTAGCGACATCGCACGCATATGCGCGAAATCCGAAACCCATTTTGTTCATTGAATCGAGCCATTCGTTCCAGCTCTTGTTGCCTGGCGAATAGGTGGTGACCACTTTGTAGCCGAGCGCCGCCATCTTGATACAAATGGCTTCACCAAGACCGCCCATTCCGCCTGTAATTAATGCAACTCGTGACATCTTTTCCTCCTTAGAACTGTTGTGTAAAAACTAAATCTTTTCTAGAACGTATGAGCCGGGCGCAGCACCCAACTTGCTCGTTTTATGTTTTCGCGCCGTCACTTTTTTCCCAGAGCGCTTCGCAAGCCATTGATACCAATGCGGCCACCAGCTTCCAGCATGCTCTTTAGCTTTCGCATCCCACGCTTCGGGTGAAGCTGCGGGCCATGCGGCTGTCCAGTATGAGCGTTTTTGTGGCACCGGCGGATTGACGACGCCAGCGATATGCCCCGACGCACCGAGCACAAATTCAACATCGCCGCCCCACAGTTCTGCCGATGCAAACGCGCTCCTCCACGGCACGATGTGGTCTTCGCGAGACGAGTACACATACGAATCAATGGTGACAAGCGACAAATCAATCGGCTCGTCGAGCATGGTGAGCGCGCCGAGTTGCGTGAGCTGATTATCGAGATAGAAGTTGCGCAGGTAATAGAGATACATCGGCCCTGGCAAGTTCGTCGAATCGCTATTCCAGTAGAGCAAATCGAACGCGGGCGGATCTTCGCCCTTCAAATAGTTTTTGACGACGAAGCTCCAGATCAAATCGTTCGCGCGCAAACTCGCGAAGGCCTGCGCCAACTCCGCGCCCCTCATCAGGCCGTTGGTGCCGTCTTCGCCGAGCTGCTGCACGCGCATCGCGTAAGTGCTCTCGCCCAAATACGCCTGAATGTCGCCGGGTTCGCTGAAATCCAAGAGCGTTGTCAGATAGGTCGCGCTTTCGACGAAGTCTTCCAGCTCTCCGCGCGCGGCGAGCACCGCGAGCGAGCACGCGAGAATCGTTCCGCCCACGCAGAAGCCAAGCGTGTTGATCGTCTCTACGCTTGCGTGTTCGCGCACTTCATCAATCGCGGTTAACACGCCCGATTCGAGATAGTCTTCCCAGGTGAGCGTTTTTAGCGACTCGGGCACGTTGCGCCATGACACAAGATAAACATCAAAGCCCGCTTGAACGGCATGCCCCACGAAAGAATTCTCAGGCTTGAGATCCAGGATGTAGAACTTGTTGATGCAGGGCGGCACGATCAATAGCGGGCGCTCATGCACGGTTTTCTGCGTCGGCGCGTAGTGAATCAGCTCGATCAAATCGTTGCGGAAAATCACATCGCCCTTTGAGAGCGCTACGTTTTTTCCGACGGCGAAAGCCGATTCATCCGTCATCGCGATGTGACCACGTTCAATGTCGTGCACGAGATTTTCGATCCCGTGTTTAAGGCTCTCGCCTTTGGTTTCTATCGCCTTTTCGATGGCCTCAGGATTGGTGGCGAAATAGTTCGTGGGCGCGATGGCATCGAGCCACTGCTCCAAGAAGAATCGAGCGCGGTGCTTTTCCTTTTCGTCGAGCGTTGCACTTTGAAGTAAGTCGCGCCAGAAGGCAGCCGTTCTCACATACTGATCGCGAACACCTTGAAAAAACGGCTGTTTAGTCCACGAGTCGCTGCGGAAGCGCCGATCTTTCGCGACGAGTTCGTCGAGTTTCGTGTCGAGCGCAAACCACTTGGCTGCGACCGCTTGCCAGACCTCGGGTTTTACCGAAGGCAGCCACCACCAACCTGCCTCGATCTGCAGCGCGTTCATTGGCATATTGGGGAACGCAAATGACGGCCTTCCCGCCGTACCGACACCCACTCCACCGGCGCTTTTAGAAAGAAACTCTTGCCACGCTTGATGCGTCTTTGTGTAATCGCTGAGATCCATACGCCCGAATGTAGGCGAGTCGAATCCAGTTGGCAATGGGGAATGTCAAGCTTCTACAGCGAACGCGGGAGTTATGATTTAGCGCAACACAAAGGAAACGACATGCATGTATTGGTGATCGGTTGGCTCTACGTGGTCATCATGATTTCGATCGTATCGGAGAGCGTGCTCAAGGGCGTTGTGCGCTTCTTGTTTTTAGGTGTGATTCCAGTCGGGCTTTGGATGTGGTTCACGATTCAAAAGCGCAGGCGGCCGAGTGAGGCGGCGAAGCTCGACGCGGCGCAGACGGAGCGAGAGGACGACGTGCGTCAACCCTAACCAGGTTTATACCAATTAACGCGGGCTAAGCGTCAATTAATCTTATTGTCGAGCTTAAATGAAAGCGCCCGCTTAACCCTGGGAAATCGAGCGATAAGCGATCAAGTAGTGCGTAGGCGCGGACTTGGCCGCGCTCCTCCTTGGCACGAAGCGACGCAAAGTCGTCGCCTACAACCCCGAGTACAACCCGACCGTCTCCAACAAACCTGATCATCACCAACCGCACCGCTACGGCGTCAATTGCTGCAATAGGTTACGAATCTGATCGGCATACTGCTCGGCCGTCAAGCTGGGAGGTATGGCGAGCCCGGTCACAAGTGCTGTCGCGCGAAAGCCAAGCATCCACCTCAGAATCAGAATGCTGTCGACGGTTTCTACGCTAGCGTTTTGGCTCACTTTAAGCGCGTTACCGAGGTGAGTCACGTAGGCGGCTGCATCCGCGGCAGTTGTGCGTTTTGCGCCATTGCTTGCGGCCACGGCGTTAGTCGTGAGCGCGGTGCCTGAGGTGATGCCAGCGATGAACCGCGAAATCAGCAAGCCGTCAGTGGCGGCTGAATATTCGCCGTCGCCGTCTACATCGAGGGTTTTGGCGGCGGTCAACGTCACGTCGTTTCCGTCTCCGCCCGTATAGGAAACGGCCATGTTGTGCGGCCCCGCGGCGACGGAGCTGTTGCGAAAACGGCTGCTCGCGAGTCCGCCGCTACTCTTGTTGATGATCTCGACGGTCGTCCCCAGCGGCGGCACGTAGCCGCCAATTAGATTCACTTCGATTCGCGCGCCCTGCAAACCTGCGTTTGGGTCCAACACGCTCTGTACATTGAGCTTGCCAAACCCACCCGGCGCGGCGCTCGCCATATCGATCAACAATTTCGTTCCTGTGCCGAACCCCATTCGAACCGTATTCGCAGTGAGCGTGCCGCCGATTCCGGAACCGGGACGAATCGCACCACTACTGACATCGATGTTTTCTACCCGACCCGTGCCGGAGATTGTGCCGCCATCTAGCGACACTGGCGCATTAGGCATTTGTCCGTTGATCTGTAATTCGCCCGCAAACGGAATCAGAAAACCGTCGTAATTCGCGTTAGCCGTGAAGACTTGCGTGCCGCCGCCGCGCTTGTTAATGCGCTTGTTGCCGGTTGCGTTCGGCGCGGGATCGTCAATGGCTCCCGTGAACGTGCTGACACCACTCGCAAAATCGATCGTGAGCTCCGGTCTAAACGGCACAAAGAGCTTTCCGCTCCCGCTCAATGGGCCGATGGTTTCGGTACGCGCGGCCGTCGAAGAATTTGACACTTGATACACACCCGACGCGTTGATTTGCACGCTGGGTTTGTCAAAGAGTTGATTGCTGGCGAGGTTTCTGAGCGTGGCCGAGCCTGCGGGATCGGTGCTGTTACCGATCACGACGGGGCCGCTGATGGCCACGACGTTGTCCGACTTGGCGAGTTCAAGAACGCCTTGCGCAATCGTAGTGCTGCCGCCGTAGGTGTTGGCGGCGGTGCCCGCGAAGCGCAGTGTGCCGGAGCCAGTTTTTATGATGTCGCGGATAGACCCACCCGTTCGTAGAGGGCCGCCAATCGCAAGCTCAGGCTGTGTGCTGCCGTCATTGACCGTGAAGGTCGTTGTCGGAGCCATCAATACAACGTCCGCGTTGATCGTTGCTGCGCCCACGGCGCCGGTCGCGGTCGCGACCAATTGATTGCTCAATCGCAAGGTGCCCGCACCAATGATGGTGCCACCCACCATGGTCAGAGTGTCATTGACTTGTAGGATTTCGCCGCGCAATTCGATGCTGCCGCCGTTCATACTGATCGCGCGCACGTCATCCCTGAACCCACCGTTGTCAAACTTGCCGTCGGAATTTATTGTGATGATTGGAGTATCAAGGACGTCGCTAATTTGAAATCCGTTTGCTAGTCGCAGTGTGGCGGTGGTCGCTGTGCCCGCGCCCATGCCGATTGAAAGCGGGCCTCTAATCGCCTTGACAAAAGATGGCGCTCCAAGCAACAGCGTGCCACCGCTCACGCGGGTGGAGCCGGTGTAGGTCTGGGCCGCGGTGTAGCTCAGGGTTCCGGTGCCGACTTTGGTGACGCTGCCCGGCCCTGAAATGACACCGCCCCAGGTGAAATCGCCCGCATCGCCAACGGTCAGTACGGCGAAACCGCCCGTCGTGGTCATACTTCCCGTACCGCTCAGTTGAGCAATCGTTTCAGTGCTGCCACCCAGGGCGAGTAATCCATCGGGGCCAACCGTCACTTTGCTGGTGTCGGCCAAGACTTGGCTGATGAGCCACTGCGCCTGCGGACGATCCGCCGCGGTGCTTGCCGTGGTGCCAGTGCCAACGATCAACTCGCCTGGGATGACCGCCAGCGCGGTTCCAGCCATTTGCAACAAGCCATTGCCGCCGTTGGCGTCGGCCGAGCGAACAATGGTTTTGCCGAGATAGGTGTTGTTCAAGTTGTGGTTGAACCTGACCGTGCCGGGGCCGTAAATGCGGATGCCTTCGCTGCCCGCAGGCGGCCCACCACTGACGAGTCCCTGCAGCGCCAGCACGTGCCCCGCAATGACCGACTTCACCCAAAGCGTGGTACCTGAGCTGTTTGCAATCGATGCGTTGATGGTGTTCGGGCTGCTCGTGCTTGTGGCTTGGTCATCAATGTTGAAAGTAGCTGCAGCGGCATTGATCGTCACGGCGCCACTGATGACACTGCCTCCGGAATTGGCGCCGAACACGATGGCACCGATAGCTACCGAGAGATCAGCATTGCTAGCGACGGCGGAATTGAACACCACGGTGTCGCCGGCGAGCGGGGCTCCCAAGGGACTCCAGTTGCCACCAGACGACCAATTGGCACTTCCGCCGAAGCCCGACCACGTTTTCGTGGCAGCAAACGAGCGTTCGGCGCACATGAGCGCAGCGACCGCAATCGCGCACAGGATCACACGGGAAAAACACACAACAAACCCCTTTGGCCGCGTTGACAGCGTTATTCGTTTAGCAGGCTTACCAATTGTAGGCGCGGAGTTGGCCGCGCTTACGGTGGCACGAAGCGACGCCAAGTCGTCGCCTACAGCCGCGCTTCGTGCCCGACGAGCAACGCGACGTCGTCGTCGCCAGTCGCGCTTCTAACTCAGTGTGCGTGCCCGGCGTGCAAAAACGAATTCATGACCACGACCATGAGCACGCCGAGCCCAATCATGAACATCTGTTGCGCGGTGTCTTTGATCGAGAACTTTCGATGAAGCGTTGGAATGAGATCGGCTACCGCAACGTAGAGCATGGATGAGGCAGCGAAGGCGAGCACGGGCGTGACGTAGGCCTGCGCCTGATCAAGCGCGAAGTACGCACCGACGCCGCCCACAACCATGGCCATGCTCGAAGTCATGTTGTAGAGGAACGCTTTCTTTTTCGAGTAGCCCGAGTGAAGGAGCACGAAAAAATCACTCACTTCTTGCGGAATCTCATGCGCGATGACGGCGATTGATGTGACGACACCAAGTTTGAAATCCGCCAAGAACGCGGCGGCGATCACTACGCCATCGGTGGCGTTGTGGAGTGAGTCTCCAATGAGCACCATGAGACCGCTGCGACCGGCATCATGAGCGTGGCCGTGGCCATGCGCATGGTGATGGTGGTAGTGATGATGCGTGTGTGCGGCGTCGTGCGCGGCGGAGCCGTCTTTTGGTGGTGGCGTCAGGTCTCCGTGGGAATGGCGCCAAATAACCATTTTTTCGAGAAAAAAGAAAAACAGCATGCCACCCAGCACCCACGCCATAAGCGAGGCAGGCACCACTCCGTCCGAGAGTGCGTGCGGCAGGATGTCAAGAAACACGACTGCGAGCATCGCGCCGACCGCGAACGCGACCCAGCGCTCGATCGATTCGAGCTTGGCCCAAAGAGCAATCGCGGCGACCGCGCAAGAAGCAATACCGCCAAGGATCGTGGCGACGATGATTGAAAGGAGGATCATGACCTAAGCGAAGCGCCGCTCTAGCGTCGGAGATGAGCCGCACGAGCGCATTGATATGTTGCCCTGATTTTAAGACAGCGCTTTCACGCGCTGCCTATTGAAGATAACCGCACAAATTCACGCAATCTGTCTTTGACAAGGTCACATAGTCCGGTTCATCATCTCTGAAATTGGAACTAACACGAACCAACACGCGGGTAATTCCTCAAGACGTTCGCGGAGTTACCTCACAGAATTTCCAGTGTCAGGAATCGTTTTCCAAAAGATCAACCAAAGGAGTGAGACTATGTCAGACGAAACAGTCGTTCAACGCCGCAAATTTTTAAAAGCCGCTACGATCGCGGGCGGTGCGGTGGTGGGAGCTGCGCCCATGGTGAGCGTTGCGCAAACGCCGATTTCGTTCCGATGGCAGTCAACCTGGCCGGCGAAAGACATCTTCCATGAATATGCCCTTGACTTCGCCAAGCGCGTCAACGACATGTCGGGCGGGCGCCTGAAAATCGACGTATTGCCTGCAGGTGCAGTGGTTAAAGCGTTTGACTTGATCGATGCGGTATCGAAAGGCACACTCGACGGTGGACACGGAGTGCTCGCCTATTGGTACGGTAAGAATTCTGCGATGGCACTATGGGGTTCGGGGCCTGCATTCGGCATGGATCCAAACATGGTGCTTGCTTGGCACGAGTACGGCGGCGGAAAAGCGTTGCTCGACGAGGTCTACAAAGGGCTCAATCTCGACGTTCAATCGTTCCTGTACGGTCCGATGCCGACGCAGCCGCTTGGCTGGTTCAAAAAGCCAGTCACCAAAGTGGAAGATTTCAAGGGATTGAAATACCGCACGGTGGGTTTATCGATTGACATTTTCACGGCGATGGGTGCGGCGGTTAACGCGCTGCCAGGTGGTGAAATCGTGGCGGCAATGGACCGTGGCTTACTCGACGCAGCGGAATTCAACAACGCGTCGTCTGATCGCTTGTTGGGCTTCCCCGACGTGTCGAAAGTTTGCATGCTGCAGTCCTTCCACCAGTGTTCCGAGCAGTTCGAGATTTTGTTCAACAAAACGAAGTACAACGCCCTTTCTGCTGATCTGAAATCTGTGATCAATTCGGCGGTCGCGGCCTCATCTGCGGATATGAGCTGGAAAGCGATTGATCGCTATTCGAAAGACTACATCGAGCTGCAAAAAGGCGGCGTTAAGTTCTACAAAACACCGGATGCGATCCTCCAGGCACAGCTCAAAGCGTGGGACGACGTGACGAAGAAAAAAGCGGGCGAAAACCCGCTGTTCAAAAAAGTGCTCGATTCGATGCAAGCGTTCGCAGAACGTGCTTGCCGCTGGCAGAACGACACTCTCGTTGACTACAAGATGGCATTCCGTCACGCAACACGCAAGGTTTAACGAGCGTCAGCTAAACGTATCAACGCCCAATTTAATTGGGCGTTTTTTTATTTTTAATTAGTTATCGCTAATACAGTGAAACGACAGCTAGCCCCAACATAATTGGAGCCCGGTCGACTTAGTTGAACGGCAAGTCTGTTTTGTAACCGACACAGACACGGTTGTTTTTGAGCTCGGCTCACCCATTTCACCGCCGCTTTCGAGGATCGAAGCCCCATGCAAAAACTCTTGCTCGCAGTTGATCGAATATCAACCTATGTTGGCCAGCTCAGTGCTTGGTCGATTGTTGTGCTTACATTACTCATCGGCTGGGAGGTGTTCAACCGCTACTTGCTTTCGAACCCGCACCCGTGGGTGATGGACGCAAGCAACATGCTCTACGGACTGTTGTTCATGATGGCGGGCGCTTACACGTTGTCGAAAAACGGGCACGTTCGCGGCGATGTGCTGTACGGTTTCTTTCAACCGCGAACACAGGCGTTTTTCGATCTGATTCTCTACATCGTGTTCTTCATCGCAGGCGTTGTAGCCCTTGTGTATGCGGGCTGGGATTTTTTCCAAGTCTCGCTCGCTCAGAATGAACGCTCTTCGATTGCCGCTGACGGACCGCCAATCTATCCGTTTAAAGGCGTTATTCCCGTCGCTGGCGCGCTGCTGTTGCTGCAAGGTTTCGTCGAGATTATTCGCTGCATTGTTTGCTTGCAGACTGGGGAATGGCCGTCGCGCGAGCAAGACGTTGAGGAAGTCGACGTTGACAAGTTAAAGGCGATGGTTACCGCGCACGACGCCGCGAACTCACCCGCTTCAACGCAGGGAGCACGCTAATCATGAAAATTCGTAAAGAACTTTGGTTTGGTCTCGTCATCATGGCGATGATCGCGTTGCCATCAATTCTGTTTATGCCATGGGGCGAAATGTCGCTGGGTCACTACGGATTGCTGATGCTTGCGTTGGTCGTTGTCGCGATCATGCTGGGCTTCCCCACAGCGTTCACGCTAATGGGCATGGGCGTGATCTTTGCGTTCATCGCGTACTACGCGGCCAAGGGCGGCGACATCAGAACCGCCACTAGTCACACCCTTGATTTGATGGTGCAGCGCACGTACGGCGTGATGACTAACGAGGTATTGATCTCGATTCCGCTATTCGTCTTCATGGGCTATCTTGTTGAACGCGCCAATCTGATAGAAAAGCTGTTTAAGTCGTTGCACCTCGCGCTCGCACGTGTCCCCGGCTCGTTGGCGGTAGCAACGCTGGTCACGTGCGCGATATTTGCGACCGCAACCGGCATTGTCGGCGCCGTCGTAACGTTGATGGGTTTACTCGCGCTTCCTGCAATGATGCGCGCCGGTTACGACGTTCGTTTGTCCGCGGGCGCGATCACGGCTGGCGGATGTTTGGGCATCCTGATCCCGCCATCGGTGATGTTGATCGTTTATGGCGCAACTGCTGGCGTTTCGGTGGTCAAGCTCTACGCAGGAGCGTTCTTTCCAGGCGTCATGCTCGCGGTTCTGTACATCGTATACGTGATCGTACGAGCAAAACTCAATCCGAAGCTCGCGCCGCCACTGGCTGCTGAAGACCGAATCGTTCCTCTTACGCCGGTAGCAGCGGCACTCTCAACGCAAGGTAAAGCGCGCGCCTTTCCCGCACTGATGGGCGCAATCGGACGCGACAAAACGTTAGGGCTGACGAAAAACGCCGCGCTGAAACAAGCGCTCGTTGCGTTGTTGCCCGCCATTACTGTTGCGATTCTGTTGCTGCTCGTGCACCGCGCGCTCACCACCGGCGAACCCGTTGCGTCTAACGCGGGTTTAGTGGAAATGGGAGCGTCGCAAAGCAGTGGAAGCACGAGTTTCGAAACCTCGGATTCATTGAAAGAGCCGCCCGCCGCAACGAATGATCTCAAAGAACCCCCAGCTGATGGCGTGAAGGAGCCTCCAGGCGCGGCGTCAACTGAACTCAAGGAGCCGAGCGGAGCCGTCACGTCAGGCGCAGCGGAATCGGCGAAAACATCAACCTCGCAAACTGCGGCCGCCGCTGCCGCGACTGCGAAACCGCAAAAGCTGCCCGCTCCAACATGGTTTTGGTGGACGCTTGGCGTGATCGCGATCCTGCTCGCGGGCTTTTACGCCACTCTGAATTGGCAACGCTTTGAAATTTTCAAGCTGTTGCTTGCTTCGTTTTTCCCTCTAGCGTTTTTGATTCTTGCGGTCCTCGGCACGATTGTTTTCGGATTAGCTACCCCAACCGAAGCCGCGGCTGTCGGCTCGATCGGAGGATTCATCTTGGCATCGTTCTACCTCGCGGTTGCCAAGCCCTCCGCCGAGCGTGCACGAATATTGAAGATGTGGCTACCGCTGTGGATACTGGTGTTTGCAGCGATCGTCTGGTTCGTGTTGCTGCAGTCTGAATTCATTACCTCCTCCGTGCCACTGTGGCTGGGCTGGATGTCAATGACAGCATTCGTGGTGTGGTGCGCGCTGGCAACGGTGCAAGTGCGCCTTCAAGGCGTACTTTCGGAATCGGTGTTTCTCACTGCAAAAACATCTGCCATGGTGTGCTGGCTGTTCGTCGGTTCGTCAATCTTCTCCGCCGCGTTTGCTCTACTTGGTGGGCAAGAGGTCATCGAAAGG
Source organism: Betaproteobacteria bacterium (assembly GCA_013298695.1). Lineage (GTDB taxonomy): Bacteria > Pseudomonadota > Gammaproteobacteria > Burkholderiales > Casimicrobiaceae > Casimicrobium. The sequence continues at coordinate 950,599 of JAAFIS010000001.1, read as the reverse complement.
TGGGTGCTTTCGCTAGGACTTACAACAACGCAGTTTCTGATCCTTTCGCAGTTCATCATCTTTGTATTGGGCTGGCCGCTCGAATGGACAGAGATCATCGTGATTTTCATGCCGATCTTCATTCCGCTGCTCGCGAAATTCAATGTCGATCCGTTGTTCTTCGGCTTACTGGTTGCCCTTAACTTGCAAACTGCGTTCTTGTCGCCACCGGTTGCGATGGCCGCGTTTTATTTGAAGGGTGTTGCGCCACCTCACGTCACGCTAAATCAAATATTTGCCGGCATGATCCCGTTCATGATGATCCAAGTGCTGGCACTCGTGTTGCTATACGTGTTCCCACAAATTGGATTGTGGCTGCCTGAGGTGCTCTACAAGTAAGAGTGCGGTATACGCCAGCGCGAGCCCCGGAGGGTGGCTTGCGCTTCCGACTTGCTGCCAATACATCAGAGCGCTAGTACCTCACGCCCGCAAATAAGAATGCACGCGACCCTGCCGGGTCGCGATCGTTACCGCGCCAAACATTTACGACCTGAGCGATTACGCAGGGCGGGGCTCGATCTGCTTTTGCTTAAGGATTGCGATGAGCTCCGACATTGGGCGAGCTGCGTCGAAGAAAAATCCTTGCAGATGTGTTGCTCCTGCGGCACTAAGCGCATCAGCCTGCATGCGCGTTTCCACTCCTTCAACCACCACTTCTGCGTTAAGGTCACGCGCCATTTTGATCAAGCTCAACACGACCGGACTCACCGAATCATGCGATTGAATGCCGCGCACGAGCATTCCGTCAATTTTGATGAAATCAAATGGCATTCGCTGCAACTGGCTTAAGTTCGCGTAGCCTGTTCCCAAATCGTCCATTCCAATTTTGAAACCGTTCGCTCTAACTTCATGAAGCATCACCTCTGCGTAGTCGCCAATCGGTGCGCGCTCGGTAATCTCAAGCCGTACGCGTTTCGAGCCCATCTTCGCGATACGAGTTGTAAGCTCCGTGAGCACCGCGTTATCCTCAAGTAATGTTGGTGCAATGTTGACTGTGCACCAACCAGGAATCGTCTCCGGAATCATTGCGAGATCGCGCTCCACGAGTGCCAGCACGCGATGCGCAAGCGTTGGAGCAATGGTGTCATGAGAAAAGATGTCGGCAAATTGCGCCGCCCGCAACAAACCTCGCCGAGGATGTTGCCAGCGAAGCAGCGCCTCCATGCCAACAATGTTGCGGGTCGCCGCTTCGATTATCGGCTGATAGTGCATCACGAATTCGTCGCGCTCTAGAGCAGCGAGATATCGCAAGCGGTCTAAATTTCCGTTGGCCAGCCAGCGCCGGACGAGCCAGAGCACTGCAGCGGCAGCCAGAGCCGCGACCAGCAACGCAAAGGGAAATGTCGCCAAAGTTTCCCCCCACCACGCGCGAGACGACACCTCGGTGGAAGCGACAAACGCAGAGCGCGCGGAAGCTTCACTATAGCGGAGCAACCAGCCCGCGCTATCTTGAGATCGTAGTGAACCCACGTTGTAGACCGTCGTCCTAACAACGTCTTGATTTTCTTGTTGGCCCGCACTCGACGCGAGTCGCAGCGAAAGCGTCCCCATGCCGCTGAACTCGAAATCTCGCTCAAACTCCGCAAGCACTTCAGGATTGAACAGCGCATTAACCGCACTGTCTTTATCGCGTGACACGTAGACGTAGAGAGACGTGTTGTTAGGCACGACTGAATTCGGTGAAACATCGACGTGAACGCCGGGATTTGTAAGGCGGCTTGCGATGGGCTGTTCTTTATCAGTCGGCCCAAAATTCGTGCAGTAGAGTCGACCATCGCGAATTAGACCGACCTCTCGTATTTGTGACAGCGAGCCGTAGACTGTTTCTTGTAAAGATCGAACGGTGCTTGCGTCGCACGGAAGTTTGCGCAGCTGATCGATTTTGTTGAGCTCGTTCACCGTTCGATCAAGCAATCGATCCGCGTTAAACACAGCGCGGTGTGCGCTCATCTGCATCGAATCGTTGACGCTGCGCCAGGCCAGAGAGGCGGCTACCAGAAATGCACTCAGCAAGGCGAGTGCGACGATCACCGCAGTCAAATAGCGAAATCGCAGGAAGCGGTGCATATCGTCCCCTCTTGTTCTTAGGCGGCCAGATACAGCAGTGCCGCTCGCAGGATAGTAAACGAAACACAGCGCGACGCGCGAACTCGGTTCTCGGGATACAAAAGCCGCGAATTATCGGCGCTAGAAAACCAAGACGCTCGGCACTCGACTTTCCTTCAAAAGTTTTCTATCGCCCGGATTAATAGGACTTTGCGGATACGAGCTACCATGCTTCAGCGCCGCCGCGCGACAAGCTTTGCTTTTACGGCAACAACCGCGTCGCCCTGCGCTGAGTGCACGGGACCTTCCTCGTATTCGATGTGCTCAAACCCAGTCCCGGTGAGGTCAATCAATTCGTTGCTTCTCAGTAAAAATTCTTCTCGTGAAGGTCGCCCGTACTTTTCGTTGCCTACCATGAATGTTTCATAAATCAGAAGGCCACAGCTGCGCACGGTCTCAAGCAACTCGCTAATGTGCGGCCGCCAAAGATAGTTCACCACCACTACTGCGTCAAACGATTGCGGTGGGTACGGCCATCTTGTTGTTTCTAGATCGCGTGTTTCAGCGGCAATGTTTGCGTGATCGGCAAGACTTGCGAGCGCCGTCTCATCGCGATCCACAGCGGTCACTCGAACGCCGCGAGCTGCAAAAAACCTTGCGTGCCGACCCGAACCGCAGGCAACATCCAATAGGGAGGAGCCCGCAGCGATAAGCGCCGCGTGCCGAGTTACCCAGGGCGACGGCGCTAGCGACTCATGCATCGTTGTTTAGCCAATGGCACCAGAAGCGGTGGGTCAATTGTTTTGGCCAAAGCGCGACTGGATGAACTCGACGATCGCTTTTGCAGCGTCACGCTCGACGCCCGCGTAGTGATGGTCAGCTTTTTTCACCATGACTTGTTCGCTTCGAGGTTGCGCGAGCAGGTAAAGCCTTCTGATCCAAGCGCTTTTCAGATTTGCCGATAAATCGTTTTCACCGTACAGATCCAGAATCGGGATTGAGTTACTGCCCATCGACAAGATGCGTCCGGTAACACCCATCGCGATCCATGCAGCGTAGGGCGAATTGGGTGTGTTTTGAAAATAAACGTTACTCATCCACGCGCCCATGCTGTGCGACGCGAGCACCACGGACTCGTAGCCCTTCGCGCGGATCCAAGCATGTGCAGCAGTGAGCCTTGCTGCGGCGTCAGGGAAGGTGGTCGCGTAGGCTTCGGGGCTTGCGCCTTCTGCAGCGAGCACCGGCATTTGAATCGAAAGCGTTGCGTATCCAGCATCCGCTAACAAAACACGCAACTGACCAATAAATCCAAAATCCGGATTCACACCCACACCGTGTGCGAGAACAAACGCAATCTTCTTTTGCTTAGCTTCGGTGAAGATTGCAAAAAAATCACGTCCCTCAGCGCTTTTTATCGTTTGCGCTTCACCTACAACGATATTGGGCTCAACCTCCGCGCGCCAACGTACCTCACGCGCGCTGTCCGTTTGCGAAAACGAAGTAGCAACGCAGAGCAGCATGCCTGCAAAAAGTGTCAACACGCAAGTTGTTTTATTCATCGCTCACGCCTCAATGTTGGCTGCCACCAAGTGCATCTACAGCAACGAAGCCTGACGCTGATTGTTCGCGTCCACCACTGCGAGTGCCGTCATGTTCACGATACGCCGTACCGTTGCGCTTGGCGTAAGAATATGAACGGGTTTCGCACAACCGAGCAAGATCGGGCCAATTGCAACGTTATTTCCCGCACCTGTTTTCAGCAAGTTGTAGGCAATGTTTGCGGAGTCAATATTCGGACACACGAGCAGGTTTGCAGAGCCGGTCAGCGGCGATTCGATCGAACCGCGCAAATCTTCATCGAGTGCGCTATCGCCATGCATTTCGCCATCGGCCTCAAGCGTTGGCGCACGCTCACGCAGAATTGCAAGCGCATCGCGCATTTTGACGGCTGACGGTTGATTCGATGTGCCGAAGTTGGAATGTGAAAGCAGCGCAACTTTAGGTACAACGCCGAAGCGACGCAACTCATCAGCGGCCATCAGCGTGATCTCAGCGATTTGTTCGGCGGTGGGATCGTAATTGACGTGAGTGTCCACCAGAAACACGAGACGATTCGGCAACATGATGCCGTTCATCGCCGCATATTCTTTTGCGTCTTTGCGTAGCCCGAGCACCTGATCGATGTATTGCAGATGCATTTGGTGCGTACCCCAGGTCCCGCAGATCAAGGCATCAGCATCGCCTTTCCGCACCATCATCGAACCGATGAGCGTCAAGCGTCGGCGCATCTCGATCTTTGCAAGCTGCTCGGTCACCCCTTTTCGCCGCGTAAGTGAGTGATAGGTTTGCCAGTAATCGCGATAGCGATCGTCTTGCTCCGGGTTCACCAACTCAACATCAACGCCACCTTTCATTCGTAAACCGAATTTCTCGACGCGCTGTGCAAACACTGCTGGGCGCGCGATCACAATCGGCTTTGCCAACCCTTCGTCGATGACCACCTGTATCGCACGCATTACGCGCTCTTCCTCGCCCTCAGAAAACACGACGCGCTTCGGTGCTTGTTTTGCCGCCGAAAAAATCGGCTTCATCACCGCGCCCGAGTGATAGACGAACTGAGTGAGTTGTTGTTTGTAGGCTTCGAAATCTTTGATGGGGCGCGTGGCGACGCCGGATTCCATCGCGGCCTTCGCAACGGCCGGTGCGATGCGAACGATGAGGCGCGGATCAAATGGTTTTGGAATCAAATACTCAGGGCCGAACGCAAGCGTTCCCGCGTCGCCGTATGCGGCGGCAACTTGATCGTTTTGTTCGGCCATCGCGAGATCTGCAATCGCGCGCACCACGGCGAGCTTCATCGCTTCGTTCACCGTCGTTGCGCCTACGTCAAGCGCGCCGCGGAAAATGAACGGAAAACACAAAACGTTGTTGATTTGATTTGGATAATCGCTGCGCCCCGTCGCGATAATCGCATCAGGTCGAGCCTCTTTCGCGAGGTTCGGCATGATCTCCGGCTCCGGGTTGGCGAGCGCAAATATTAGAGGGCGAGCATTCATTTTCATGAGCCACTCGGGTTTAATCACTTTTGCAGCTGATAGCCCGAGGAAAACGTCCGCTTTGTCAAGAAGCTGATCGACCGTCCGCAGCTCGGTAGGCTGTGCGTAGCGTGCCTTGTTGTCGTCCATTTCCTCAACGCGGCCCTGGTACACGACGCCTTTGATGTCGCTCACCCAAATGTTCTCGCGCTTGATGCCAATGGCCACCAGCATGTCAAGGCAAGCAAGCGCTGCCGCGCCAGCACCCGACACCACGAGCTTCACCTCTTCTGGTTTTTTCCCCACCACGCGCAGACCATTCATGATGCCCGCCCCGACAATAATCGCCGTGCCGTGTTGATCGTCATGAAAGACCGGAATTTTCATTCGCTCGCGGAGTTTCTTCTCGATGTAGAAGCACTCCGGTGCCTTGATGTCTTCGAGATTGATGCCGCCGAACGTGGGCTCCAGCGCCGCGATGATGTCGACCAGCTTATCGGGATTGAGCTCGTTGACTTCGATATCGAAGCAGTCAATCCCAGCAAATTTCTTAAACAGAACGGCCTTGCCTTCCATCACAGGCTTTGCAGCAAGCGGGCCAATTGCCCCCAAACCCAGAACAGCTGTGCCGTTGGTGACAACACCGACGAGGTTGCCGCGCGAGGTCATGTTGAACGCCTCGGCCGGATCACGCACGATTTCCTCACACGCAAACGCAACACCCGGCGAATACGCCAGCGCCAGATCGCGTTGATTCGATAACGTTTTCGTTGCGCTAATTTCGAGCTTGCCCGGTTTCGGTGAACGGTGATACTCGAGCGCAGCTTCTTTAAGGTTTTGCGCGGATTGGCGATGTGGCATCAAGGGGGTCCTAAGGTGATCAGAATCTGCGCGGCGCACACGAACCTGCAATGAGTTCGCCGCATTTCCACGAGACGGAAATACTTTTCAAAAGTTTACTGTGTTGCGCTTTCGCGATTGCGAGTATTTTCCGATCTTTCGCAGCGTTCGCGTATGCACAAAGCGAATATGGAACTGTGATTTCGCGCATCGTCGCTATGACCGACCGAACTAGTCCGCCGCGAAGCGTAGCGGTACGCGTTCGAATCGCGCGCGCTCAGTATCCTCGCAGGCTTAGAAACTACTGTAGATAACACGAGCCTCAGCGCTGAGCTTGCAACATGACGCGCCAGTGCGTTGGAAGTCACCGTATTACTCGGTGGATCGCTAGTTCAGTCTCCAATCACCATGCCCTCGCGCCTCGGATCTGCACCGCCTCGCCAGCCGGTAGGCTGGCCCTTCGCGTCATAAGTGCGTTGCAGCGCTTGCAAACCACTCGTGAAATCAATGACTGACACGGTGTGACCGCGTGCTTCGAGTGCGGGTTTCAGTGCTTCAACCGGCGTGCCTTTTTCCAGTTCGGTCGGGCCGTTGCGAGAGCCAAAATTGGGGAGATCGATGGCCGCTTGCGGATCAAGTTTCCAGTCGATCATGCCGACGATTGTTTTCAAAACGTAATTGGCAATGGCGCTGCCGCCGGGTGAACCGGTCACGATTTCTGGCGCACCTTTCGCGTCGTAAACGATCGTTGGAGCCATAGTAGAGCGCGGACGTTTTCCGGCCTGTACGCGGTTAGCAACCGGTTTGCCGTTCTCCTCAAATCGCATGGAAAAATCGGTGAGCTCGTTGTTTAACAAAAAACCACGCACCATTTTCCGGGCGCCGAAAATGTCTTCAATGGTAGTTGTCATTGAAACCACGTTGCCGAATTTGTCTACGATGGAAATGTGCGAGGTGCCGGTGAGTGCGATGTTGGGATCTGCCGCGAGCGCGACTTTAATACCCGGCGGCGTGCCCGGTTCGGCGCGCTTCATGCTCTTTGTCATATCGATCAATGCGCCGCGTGATTTCATGTAAGTCGCATCGAGCAAGCCTTTCGGTACGTCGGCGAACCCGGGGTCTGCCAAATATTGCGCGCGATCGGCGTAGGCAAGTCGTCCTGCTTCGGCCATTGCATGAACGGTATCCAATGAATTCGCGCCCCACTGAGCCATTGGGAAGCGCTCCAACGCCGCGAGCATTTGCGCAATCGCAACGCCGCCCGAAGAAGGCGCGGGCATGCTGCACAATTTCTTCGCGCGATAGCTAAAGCAAATTGGATCGCGTTCGATCACTTGGTAATTCGCGAGATCAGTTTGCGTGAGATCGCCGCGTTTCGCAACGTCTGTGTAGTCCCGCACGGCGTTCACCATCGCGTCAGCGATTTCGCCTGAGTAAAAGGCTGTTGATCCGCTCGCAGCAATCGAGCGCAACGTCTTTGCGTACTCAGGATTTTTCAGCGGATGCCCAATCGGCCACGATTCGCCTTTCTCGTTGAAGAAGTATGCGCGCGCCGCAGCATCGTCTTTCAAAAAGCGATCTAGCTTTACGACTTCATGCAATCGAGGGCTCACCGGGAAGCCTTTTTCGGCAAGCTCAATGGCCGGTTCAAATACCTTCTTCCACGGCAATTTTCCATGACGTTTGTGCAGCGTTTCGAGGAGCGCAACCGTGCCAGGCGTGCCCACGCTTTTGCCGCTAATGACGGCGTCGTAGTACTTCATTGGCAAACCATCGCTGCCAATGAATCGCTCTGGTTTGGCGGCTGCAGGTGCGGTTTCGCGACCGTCATACGCACGAAGTTTTTTCGCCTTTGCATCATGCACGAGCGCAAACGCGCCGCCGCCGATGCCCGAGCTTTGCGGCTCAACGAGTCCGAGCACGAGCTGCGTTGCAATCGCCGCATCAACCGCGCTGCCACCGAGTTTAAGCATCGCAAATCCTGCTTCAACAGCCAACGGATTGGCAGCGGCCACGCCTTGTGATTTGAAGGTGACGAGAGATTTTTTGTAGAGCCCGGTCGAGGGTTCAGGTGCTGAGGGCGCACCGAAAAGCTGCGCGAAACACGAACCGCACACCGCCCAGAACACAAAACCAACTACGAGCGTTCTGCGTTTTTTCAATTGGGCGATCAAATTATTTTTAAATATTATCGAAATCATATTATTTCCTCGTTTTCGCCCAATTAAATAGGCTTTTGGAGTGATAGGTTCGTAATGTTTTTACGCGTAGAGTTAAGCAAGTTGTGTCAATTTACGTAAGCGCTTCAGCAGGTTTTGAGTCACCGACACCGAGCGTTCGCTGCATCAGCACCGTGTCTAGCCAACGCTCGAATTTCCAGCCGGTGGAGCGAATGGTCCCAACCTGCGAAAAGCCCATCGCAGCGTGAAGCGCGATCGATGGCGCGTTCGCGCTGTCGCCGATGACCGCGACCATTTGCCTTGCGCCCGCGCGTTCGCAACGTGAAATGAGCTCTGCCATGAGCAACCGAGCGATCCCGCCTCGACGCGCGTCGGGATGCACATAGATCGAGTTTTCAACGCAAAACCGATAGGCAGGCCGTGGACGAAACCAGTTTGCGTACGCGTACCCAACCACTTCACCCCCTTCTTCGGCAACGACATAGGGCAAGCCCTTGGACACAACGTCTGCGTGGCGTTTGCTGAGCTCTTCAAGCGTTGGCGACTCAAGCTCGAAACTCGCCGTCCCATGCTGAACCCAGTGCGAATAAATCGCCCGAATTGCATCCAAATCGTTGACTGTAACGTTTCTTATCAACATAACGAATAGCAGAGAGTGGTGCGGTTAATCATAGCGATTGACCGCTATTCGGTTGCACGCAATGACTTGAACCTGCCGTTGCGCGCGGCAAATTAATACGGGAAAGTTCGGGGGTATTGTGAAACAACTCGTGTTGCTTAATTTGGACGGCTCAACGCTTGCGCTGCTGCGCAGCGTTACTCAAGCGCTAAACGTCGGGATGCACGCGGTCGGTCAACGGTCTCAATTGCTTGGCCTGCTGCAAGGCTCAAAGGCAAGCGACACCGTTGTCGTGATCGGACTCGATGCCCTGATCCCGGCACAGCGTCATGCCAGCCGCGTCGTTGCGCAAGTGCGCGAACGCATGCCCACTGCAACAATTGTGCTGCACGCCGAACGCAAATTCACGGTGGATGCACACGATCAAGCCTGGGCAAAAATGTGTGGTGCTGACGCCATCATTCCACGAATCACAGCATCGCGCTGGCAACACGCGGGAGAGCCGCTGATCGCGTTGCTCGATAGCGAAAACCCATCCCCAGCGAAACGTCAACAGCGAGTGCAACCCTACGTTCGCGCGGCGCAAGCAATTGAAGCAGGCGACGAAACGCTTCGCAACTTAGCGGCGGTGGAAGCAATGGGTATCGACTTAGCGCAGCTGGCAAGGCGTATCGGCCGCTCGGGCGGGGTCGACATTCGTGATCGAAGCTACCACCTTCGCAGCTATTCCGAGTGCTTTGTTGCCTCTGAATGCGCGGATTGGATTGCAAAGGCAGCAAACACATCGCGCCCAAACGCCATTGCCATTGGCAAGGCGCTGCAATCTTGCGGGCTCATCTATCACGTCGCACGTGAGCAGGCGTTTGCGGATGAATACTATTTCTTCCGCGTTGCGCGACTACCCGAACAGTTTGTCATCAGCGACTTCTACACTCAGGTCAGTTCAGCGGTCGGCTTCGAACACCGTGATCGCACCTATCTTGGTACCGAATACAAGCACTGCTTCGTTGGCAAAGAGGCGATTGCCTGGTGTCTGAAGCATCGAATGACGCTCAACGAAGCAATGAGTGCGGGCCAAAGGCTAATTGATCTGTCCATCGCGTCGCACGTGGTCAACGAGCATCCGCTCAAAGACGACGCCTTGTTCTACCGATTCCACTCTGCTTAATCGTCCGAAACTTCTTGGAAGGGTCGGCAACGACGCTGTCAAGCGGATTGACGCCGAAGGTCAAGCGTGAACGGATACTCGGGACTTATGACGGCCGGTTTTGCGACGAGCTTGCCGGGCGTGTGTCCCATGCGCTGAAAGCGAGCCAATCGGCGCGATTCCGCATCATACGCGTTGATCGGAAACGTTGCCGGATTGGCCCCGCCCGGGTGCTCCACGTGATACTGGCATCCGCCAATGCTCTGATTTGTCCACGTGTCTACGAGATCAAACGTAATCGGCGCATGCACCTTGATACTCGGGTGTAACGCCGATGGCGGATTCCACGCTTTGTAGCGCACGCCTGCAACAAACTCACCCTCTACGCCCGCAGGCTGTAGCGGCAGAACGTAGCCATTCGCCGTAACGACGTAGCGCGAACCGTTCATCCCGCTGCACTTAACTTCCAAGCGTTCAACCGACGAATCGACGTAGCGCGCTGTTCCACCGCCACTATTTTCTTCGCCCATGACGTGCCACGGTTCTAGAGCGGCGCGGATCGCAAGCGACATGCCCATTGCGTTGAGTTCGCCGCAGAGCGGAAACCGAAACTCGAAGTGCGGCGCAAACCAGCCCGGATCGAACGCGTAGCCGCCGTTTTCGGGCAGACGCAAATCAGCCAAAACGTCTTCAAAATCAAGTTTTACGAAGTTTGGCAACATGAACCGGTCATGCAGCGAGGTTCCCCATCGAGACAGCGCGTGAAACTTCGGTTGTCGCCAGAATCGCGCGACAAGCGCTCGAAGCAGAAGTTGTTGCACGATACTCATCCGTGCATGAGGCGGCATCTCAAAGGCACGCAACTCCAAAAGGCCGAGCCGACCTGTGCTGCCGTCGGGCGAATACATTTTGTCAATGCAAAACTCGCTGCGGTGGGTGTTGCCGGTGACATCGATCAAGATGTTGCGCAGCGCACGATCGACGAGCCACGGCGGCATCGCATCCTTATGCAATTTGCGGGCGTTTACGATTTCCTGAAAAGCAATCTCGAGCTCGTAGAGCTGATCATTGCGTGCTTCGTCGACGCGAGGCGCTTGGCTGGTCGGCCCAATAAATAATCCGCTAAACAAGTAAGAAAGGCTTGGATGGTTGTGCCAATACGCAATCAATGAAGCGAGAAGTTCGGGTTTGCGCAAGAAAGGCGAATCCGCAGGCGTTGCGCCGCCAAGCACAAAATGATTGCCGCCTCCAGTACCGGTATGACGACCATCAAGCGCAAATTTCTCCGCGCTCATGCGCTCTTCAAATGCGGCCTCATACAAATACTCTGTGTTCTCAACTAGCTCCCGCCACTGCGACACGGGCTGGATATTGACCTCAACGACACCGGGATCGGGAGTGACTTGTAGCACCTTCACGCGAGGATCGCGGGGCGGCGGATAGCCCTCAAGAATGATGGAAACATGCAGCACTGCGCACGCGGATTCAACTGCGGCAATCAATGCCAAATAGTCTTCAATGCGCGACGCAGGCGGCATAAATACATGCAGCGCGCCATTCCTTACTTCGACGCAAAGCGCGGTGCGAACCAATAGCTTTGCGGATTCGAACGCAGCTGGTGGGTGAGTCAGCGACGATTTACTCTTCGAGCCCGTTTCCTCGGATGGGTGTGCCGGTTCGCCCATCGCATCGAGGGTCTCAAATGGGTCGCGCTCAGCTGACACGTCGCGATCCTCTGGAGCGACCCAGGGCAGCGTATCGAGCGGCAATCGATAGCCCATCGCAGAATCGCCTGGCACCAAAAACATCGCGTTATCGCGGAAATACCAGTGACCGGTTTGCCAGTGGCTCACAAGCTTTTGCGAAAGCGGTGAAAGTGCGTGCTTTTTTGCGGCCTCTTTTGCGTTAGCCTCTTCGTCAACTACCAGCGGCAATACGTAGCCCACAACTTTTTTCAGGCTAGCGCTGAACACATTGCGCAAGCGCGCCCGCTCAATTTCGTCGTCGATCCGCGAATCTATGGCCGTCACGTTCACCGGAAGTTTGCGCTCTCGCCACACGTAGTACAGCGCGTCTTCGTAGCCAGGAACCATCGTGTCATCGGCGATGCGAAGTTGTTTTGCGAGCTCTTTGACGAACTTAGCCGCGTCTTCAACGGTATACGCAGTCGCTGGCTTGTCCTGTGAGAAACGCGAAGGGTTTTGCCAAATTGGGACGCCATCCGTGCGCCAGAACAGCGTGAGCGCCCACCGCGGCAATTGTTCGCCGGGATACCACTTTCCTTGTCCAAAGTGAAGCGCGCCACCCTTGCCATATCGCTCAAACATCTTGCGCAGCATGGCGTGGGCGTATTTCAATTTGGTAGGTCCGAGCGCCGCAATATTCCATTCAGCAGCATCGCGATCTGAGTTCGCGACAAACGTCGGTTCGCCGCCCATCGTCAAGCGAACGTCGCTCTCTTTGAGATCGCGATCCACAGTGTCTCCTAGCGCAAGCACCTCGCTCCACTGCGCGTCGGTGTAAGGCTTGGTCACACGCGGAGCCTCGTAAATGCGCTTCACGCTCATCGAGTGGGAAAACGTGACTTCGCAAGGATCAACACCACCTTCGATCGGCGCTGCAGAGGACGGCTGCGGCGTGCAGGCCAGCGGTAGATGTCCTTCGCCCGCGAGCAATCCCGACGTGGGATCAAGACCAATCCAGCCCGCGCCCGGCAGAAACACTTCGCACCACGCGTGCAAGTCGGTGAAATCTCGTTCGGTACCACTCGGACCATCGAGCGATTTGACGTCGGGCGTGAGCTGAATCAAGTAGCCCGACGCGAACCGCGCCGCTAGTCCAAGATGCCTAAACAGCTGTACGAGCAGCCATCCCGAATCGCGACATGAACCTGATTTAAGCGTGAGCGTTTGCTCTGGCGTTTGTACGCCGGGCTCCATGCGGATGACATACGCGAGATCGCGATACAGCATCGCGTTCAATTCCACTAAAAAATCAATCGTCCGACGCGCCCGACGGTCGATCCTTTCCAGGTAATTTGCTACGAGCGGAGTCAGTGGAAGCGTTGCGAGATAGGGCGCAAGCTCCTGATTCGACGCAGCATCGTACTGAAACGGGAATTGCTCTGCTGCGGGTTCCAAGAAAAAGTCAAACGGGTTGTACACCGCCATCTCAGCCACGACATCAACTGTGACTTTTAACTCGCGTGTTTTTTCGGGAAACACGAGCCTTGCCATGTAGTTTGCAAACGGGTCTTGCTGCCAGTTACAAAAGTGGTTCACCGGCTCAATGCGCTGGCTGTACGAGAGCACTCGGGTGCGGCAATGTGGCGCGGGTCGCAGGCGCACAATCTGCGGACCGAGGTTGACCAGTCGATCGTAGTGATAGTGCGTAACGTGGTTCAGTGCGACGTGAATTGACATTGACAAGTCCTGTATTCCGTCTCATCCGAGCAAAACGCATGCCGAAACGGTTTCGCTAAGTCTCTCACGGGTCCGGTTTACTGCAACGAGCGTTTAGCGAACCGTTGAATTGAGCGTAACAATTGGAAGCATCACCGCCAATACCAGCACCAACACCACAGCACCCAAAATCAAAATCATGACCGGCTCAACGAGCGTTGCAAACCACTGTAGCCGTCGTTCCAGCGATTGGTTCTTCAAATGGGCAGCCTTAGCAAACGCGGCGGGCACAGCGCCGACGTTTTCCCCTTGCCTAACCAATTCCAGCGTCATACCGTCCACCGCTTGAGTGTCGGACAGCGCCTGCGCAACGCCGGAACCGCGTTCAATAGCTTCGCGAGCTGCACGATAGCGCATGACGTTTTCGGGAAACCGCGCGGTCTCGGCCGCCGCAGAAAGCGCTCGCGGCAGCGGAACCGCGCTCTCGGTGAGCATCGCTAGTGTTGACAAGGTGCGTACCTCATCCGCGCTTTGAGCAAGCGCACCGATTAGCGGCACGCGGCGAAGCAGTTTGAGCGCCTTTGATTTGAGCGGGCCGCGCGCCAACCCCACTGCAGCGACAATCGCGCTGATCACCGCAATCAACACCCAAACGCCGTTTGCCTTCATGAATCCGGCAAGCGCGATCAAAGCGCGAGTCAGCCAGGGCAAGGTTTGCTTCGTTTGGGTGAACGCCGACACGATTTGCGGCATCACGAACACCAATAACGCAGCGATCACGCCGAGCGCAACGACGCCCACGAGCGCTGGATAAACTAAAGCGCCAATGAGTCGACCACGCAACACATCTCGTGCTTCGAAGTAATCCGCCAATCGCAGCAACACTCGGGCGAGGTCACCGGCCTCAGCGCCCGCCACCACGACTTGCTGCTCGACCGTGGGGAAGAGCTTCGGCGCGCGCGAAAACGCCGACTTGAGCGTTTCTCCGGCGGTGACGGCCTGCTGCACGGCATCTAGCTCGCGCGCGACACCACCGGACTCAGTGTTGTTGGCCACGGATCGTAGTGCATGGGCAAGCGTGACGCCGCCTTCAAGCAATCCCGCGAGCTGCCGGACTGCGAGCGCACGTTCGCTCGCGCTGACACGCGTTGACCGCGATCTCGATGTATCAGTATCCGCCTGTGCATTGATAGCAACGGCGGTAAGACCTTGCGCCGCGAGCGCCTTGAGTGCGCTTCGTTCGTCACGCGCCGAAATCAGGCCGACGTCTCGTTGCCCTGAGCTTGAGAGCGCTTCGTAGCGAAACTTCATCGCTAAATTGACACCACGCGCAACACTTCAGACAGCGAGGTGTCGCCACGCGCAAGCGCGGGAGCGGCACCGGTTGCCAAGGTTGCAAACCCCTGCGCAGAAGCGAGCGCTTCGAATTCGGTGTCCCGTGCGCGCTCATGAATTGCCCGGCTCATGTCGGAGGTTAACGGCAGCCACCGGTACAGACCGAAGCGGCCGCGATAGCCGCGATCGCCACAGGCTTCACAGCCGCGTGGCGCGTAAAGCTTTTCGGGGATGGCGATCTTGTGAGCGTTGAGAAGCGCTTTCTCTTCGCGCGTAGGTGGCGCGGCAGTTGCGCATTTCACGCAAAGTCGCCGCACCAAACGCTGCGCCAGTACGCCGCGTAAACATGAGGCCAACAAATACGGCTCAACGCCCATTTCAACAAGGCGAGTCACGGCGGCACCGGCTGAGTTGGTATGCAGCGAAGCGAGCACCAAATGCCCAGTTAATGCGGCTTGTATAGCAATTTCAGCCGTCTCTTTATCGCGAATTTCACCCACGATAATCACATCGGGATCGTGGCGCAAGATCGAGCGCAGCGCTCGCGCGAAGGTCAATTCAATGCGCGGATTGACTTGAGTTTGTGCAACACGGTCAAGCGCGTACTCTACCGGGTCTTCGACGCTCACGACGTTGAGCGTGGCGCGGTCAAGTTCGCTCACTGCCGCATACAGCGTCGTCGTTTTTCCCGAGCCCGTGGGTCCAGTGACCAATACCAAACCGTTTGGCATGCGTACCGCATCGCGCAGCGCGCTCTGGATTTCTTGCGGCATGCCAAGCACATTGAAATCAAGCGCTGCGGCTGCAGTGTCAAGCAATCTGAGCACCGCGCGCTCGCCATGTTGGGTCGGCAATGTGGCCACGCGCACATCAACCCGGCGCCCCGCGATCAGTACTTGCAATCGCCCATCCTGCGGCAAGCGACGCTCGGCAATATCCAAGTTCGCCATGACTTTACAGCGCGCGATCATCGCAGCGTGCAGCGACACGTCAATGGTTTCTACGTCACGTAACACGCCGTCGATCCGAAAGCGTACTCGGGCTCCAGTCTCCGTTGCATCAATGTGAATGTCGGACGCACCTTGCGCAAGCGCGTTTCGCAGCAGATCGGCAAGCAAGCGAACGGCGGGTGCGTCAGCCGCACTGGCCTGCGCCAACAAGTCTTCCGCGTCGATCACGTTGCGCGATTCGGCAGGCAATTGACTGGCTGTGGGTGAACCGCGCGAAAGGGCTTCGACCCTTGCTGCGCCGCTGTAGGCCGTGCGCAGTTTCAGCGCAAATTCATCGTGGCTCACGGCGGTAGGTCGTAGCGGTTTGCCAAGACGCTCCCGCGCCGCGGCGAGTGTCGCGAGCGTCATGTGCGGTGCCGTGGCGGCGAGCAGCGTCGCGCCCTCCTCGCCCACGATCACCACACCATATTCTTGCGCTAGTTCGAACGGAAGCGAGCTGTCGGACATCGTCAAATCGCGCGCTACTTTGCGGGGGTTCCGCTCGCAGGCGGCGAGGGCGGCGTACTGGTAGGGGTCGGGGTCGGCGAAGCAGGTGCCGCGAATGGCAGCACAGGATTGCTCATCGGAGGCAGCATCGGGCGCGGCGGGGCTTCGTTTTGCATTTGCTCACGACCGAGCGCTTGGTAGCGATCCACGGAAATCGCGCCCGTACGCACCGCATCACGCAACACCGTTGGACGCAGAAACACCATCAAGTTCGTTTTGTTGCGCTTGCGCGTGTCGTAGCGAAACAAGCCACCGATCAAGGGCGCATCGCCGAGCACCGGCACTTTGTCTTGTCCGTTGGTCAAACCCTCTTGCAGCAAACCACCGAGCACCACGATCTGGCCGTCGTCGGCAAGCACCGTGCTTTCAAGCACACGCTTGTTGATATTGAAAGTGCCGACGATGTTTTGCTGGGTTGCCACGATCGGATCTCCAATCGTCGAAACCTCTTGAAACAGCTGCAAACGAATGGTGCCCGCATCGGTGATGAGCGGTCGCACGCGAAGAATTAAACCGATGTCTTTGCGCTCAATAGTTTGAAACGGCGTGTTGCCGTTGTTGCTCGAGCCCGTTGCTTGAAACGCGCCAGTGAGCAACGGCACGTTTTGACCGCTCGAAAAGCGGGCTTCTTCGTTATCCAGCGCCAATAGCGTTGTCGTAGAAAGCACGTTCGACGACGAATCATTTTGCAGCGCGCGAACTAACAAACCAAGATTGGCAATCTCAACCCCACGGAAGGTAAACGCGCCGCGCACCAGACCCAGATTCAAGCCTCTACCTGCGGACGTCGGGTCGGCAGAGAGCTGCAGAATGTTGGTGCCCTGGCCTCCGAAATTGGTGCCTCCGAAGCCTTGCGTATTGCTCTTGTTTAAGCCCTCGAGCGCTTGCCACTGGATACCAAATTCGGCCGCACGGTCTGCAGTGACCTCCGCAATCACGGCTTCGATGAACACTTGCGCACGGCGCACGTCGAGCTGCTCGATGACCGAGCGCAGATTGTTGTAAGTCGCGGTGGGCGCGGAAATCACCAGCGAGTTGGTTGCGGTATCCGCGTACACCGTCGCGCCGCCCGCAGTGAACGCAGTTTGCGAGTTCGCTGAGAGCTGCGGGAGGCTACCGCTCGCGTTAAACGTGTGTGCCGATCCCGCACCGTTGAGCGAGGCGACCGCACTACTCAATGCTGAAGGCTGCGCGCTCGCGCCGGGTGAATTTGTCGGGAGCAGCGATGCAAAGGGTGAGGCTTGGGTTTGTGCAGCGCTCGGCGTTGGCGCGCCGCCACCTTCGGCGCCAAGCACGCGGCGAAGCGTTTGTGCAACCTGAGTGGCATCGGCATGTTTCAGGTAAACGATTCGAATGTTCCCAGGCGCGGCCGACGGTTTATCCAGATCTGCAATCAGCGCTTTCACGCGAAACAATCGGTTGCTGTCTTCGCTGCGAACGATGACGGCATTGCTGCGCGCATCGGCAGTAATCGTTAAGCGGTCGCGAGCATCAGCGACGCCACTGGCAATCGCAACGTCGGTAAACACACGGCCCACCGTTGCCACCACATCAAGCGCACTGGCGTGATTCAAAACAATAAGCTCTGCTGGAGCCACACTTGGCGTGTCCAGTCGTGCAATGAGCGCTTCGATTCGGCGAATGTTGTCGCTGTAATCGGTAACGATGAGCGCATTTCCGGGGGCATACACCACGAGCGCGTTAATGTTTGCCGCGGACATCATGGGCCGTACGGCGTTCGCAATTTGCGCCGCTGATTGATTCATCAGCGGCAGCACTTTAGTTGCGATCACGCCAGCGCTCGCGTTGCCCACGGGCGTAGGAAGCGATTTCGCGTCGCCCTCAGGCACGATACGAACGATGTTTCCCGATTCCACCACTGCAAATCCGGCCATTCGGAGCGCAGCTAAAAACGTGGGATAAGCCAGGCTTGGCGCCACGCCTTGTGACGACTGAAT
Source organism: Betaproteobacteria bacterium (assembly GCA_013298695.1). Classification (GTDB taxonomy): domain Bacteria; phylum Pseudomonadota; class Gammaproteobacteria; order Burkholderiales; family Casimicrobiaceae; genus Casimicrobium. The sequence goes on along the minus strand of JAAFIS010000001.1, from coordinate 932,503 downwards.
GTTGATCTTGCCTTTGACGCGCTGATCGAGCACGAAGGTTTTACCGGTAATTTCACCGACCGCTTTCGCCACCACGTCGATATCGGCGTCAACAAAATTAAGGGTGAGCGGTTGCGCGAAAACAAGCGCACTCGCCAAAGCGGCAGCGAGCGCGTTAAACCGGTTGAACACAGCGCGTGTTGAGAGAGAAAACAGGGGTCGAGTCATGCGGCAGTTTAGCATCGGTGGCAACGCGCTTTCGGGGCAAACGCGAGGCAACGCGAGTGTTTTCCCGCGCACGGCAAGCGTTTGTGACGACCCGGTTACAACACGCCGCGTGCTTGCAAAATCGCGCCAATGCGGAGGACGCGTTTCGCGCGACTGGCAACTTATCTATTCGATCCGATCGACGTTTTCATTGGGCTAAAAAGAAGTTTATACTACTTTTCGTTTACGCTATTTTTTACGTCTATCGCCCAAATAAATTGGCGTTTTGTGAAATTAGCTGACAGATTAAATCAGTGCGCTTCTGCGGGCTACGCGCCTTCAAACGAGCAAACGGTGAACAACGGTAACCCCGCATCGCGCAAGAGCGTTGATCCACCAAGCTCCGGCAGATCAACAATGACCGCGCCCTCGACGACCGTCGCACCTAGCCGTTGCAACAGTTTCATCCCAGCCATCATGGTGCCGCCGGTGGCAATGAGGTCATCAACCAGCAGCACTCGTTCGCCCGGCTTACACGCATCGGCATGAATCTCGACCGTTGCGCTACCGTACTCAAGCTCGTATTCCTCTTGTAACGTTTTGAACGGTAACTTGCCCTTCTTCCGGATCGGGATGAAGCCCACGTTAAGCTCATAGGCAATGATCGCGCCCAGGATGAAGCCACGCGCATCAAGGCCCGCAACTCGATCAATTTTTTCGCCCATGTAGCGATGCACGAAGGTGTCAATCAACACCCGGAGCACCTTCGCATCCTGTAGCAGCGGTGTGATGTCGCGGAACTGCACACCCGCCTGCGGCCAATCAGGCACCGTACGGATGCGCGATTTCAAAAAATCAGGATCAAGAATTGGCGTCTGGAGGGCAGCTGGCATTGTTAGAAAACGTAAATTTAGTTTGAAGCGAAGCGATTAAACCGCCGCCCGCAGTCACGTCGGCAATATCTCGGTATGGCGTTATCGCGGCGACTTCATGGCGCGAAATTCGTGGTCATTTTTGATAGCGCAGCAGCGAAGTACTCGCCTCGCGAAGCGCGGTCACCCAGCATTTAAGCGGAAGCGTTGCACTTGCTTGTCGTATTCATGTTCAACATCTTTGGTAATTTCAACGCCGTCAAACCGAATCACGCGCCCCCCGGATGCGCGACAAGCGTCGCGTTCGTATTGGCACGGCCCCATTGCTGGGAATCGTGAACAAATGCGATCCGTCCCCTGCGGCAACACGATCTGCTCCATGGAGCCACCTTTTTGGCAGGCATAGCGCGGTTTGCCATCGGGTGTGAGGGCTGCCGATACCGCAATCGCGCTCGCGCTAGGAACCGCAGGCAATGGTAGTGACGGTGGCGGTGGCGTAGCGCTGGGCGGTAGCGAGGGCGCGGCCGTCGCGGATTTATTCGGCGCGGGTGGCGGTAGATCTGGCTTCGCTTCTGCGGCGGCCGGTGCCGTGGCGATCGGCGCAGTCGGCGCTTGCGCACACCCTACCAACGCTGCAAGCGCCGCTAGCGACAAAAGCAGCGCGGAGCCGCGCGCGACCCCCGCGCCAGCTCGCGAAATCGCTGAAAATTTTCCGCTAATTAATGTCATGCCCATCTCCCTAGATTGTGATTTTGTGCGCGCGAACAGTTCGCCCACACGGCTCACTCATGGGATAGACGCCGCATGGGTTAAGCCGAGGGGATGAAGGAGTCGTCGCCTTGATGCTTTCGTTCAAACTTGATGAAGCTGTAATAGCCGCAGGTGTTTCCGTTGGGATAATCTCGACAGACCTGCGGTCGACCTTCGTAAATGGTGCAACGACGATCGTCTTGATCGAAGAACATGCACATTGACTTGTAGACGTGATCTTTCCGATGCCTGAGCACGCGGATCGTTTCGCCTTCGTGCTCAACTTCCTTCGTAAATTTCTCTCGCGCGACGTCAACTGCGAGCCCGTGGTGCTTCGCCAATCGCGTGACGTCGCTCGGTTTCGTTTCAATATAGTCATAACTGCAACAATACCCTGGACATTCGCTGCAGTCATACCGAATTTTCTGATTCATCACTACCCCTTGGTCGAATGCGTTGAATGATAGTGAAATTGCTTTGATGAGCTCGCAAAAACTTCGTCTTTATCGCCAACCTCTCGCCTCGCTTTGCAGGCTTGCAACGTTTTTTGCATTCGCGTTAATTGCCGTAAAAATCGCTGCGGCGACCGAATCGGTAGGTCACAGCGCAAGCGTACAAACCGCCTCTTTTGTATCGCGCGAACTGCTCGATCTTGAGTATCAGTCGGACCGTTCGCTCTCGATCCTGGTTTCGACACCAGGCGCCGCTGCCCCGGGTCTATACCGCTGGCGACCCGGCGACGCGCAGCCGATTCGGCTTTGCGAGATCGTTTCGCCAAGTTTCTTCTCGTTTGATCGCCGTTTTGTGATCGAGCGTGAGCGCGGTGCCAAATCCCGTATCCGCATTTATTCGCCGATTGATTGTCTATTGCTCACAACAATTGAGATCCCTGGACGCGTACTCGACGTTGATGTACGTGCGGGATTGCTTGCTGCGGCGGTACGACTACCCGAGCGCGAGATCGCGTTGCAGCTCTATCGTTTTAACGGCACATTGCTTTCAAGCGCAAGCATTGGGCGGAATGTGGAAATGGGTTTTTCGCCTGACGGACGCATGATCGTGAATTTCGACCTCAGCGACGTCGGGCTTCAAGCGTGGCGCGTGCCGCAACTCTCGAACGTGCTCTTTCCGAGCTGGCTCTACGAAGGTGACGTGACGTTCGTCCCTGGCGCGCGGTTCGTCAAGCGCTACATCGATGAACGACTCTCGATCATGCGTTGGCCAACCGGCGCGGTGGTTCACGAAATTAAAGCCTCGCGCGCCATTCGACTGCGCGCGCTGTCAGCCGATGCGCGCTACGGTGTTGGGCATGAGCTGGTGAGCAACGAAGAGCTGTTGCAATGGATTGATTTCAAGCGCGACGAGCGGGTTGTTTTGGCACGCGGAACCATCGACAACGCAGCAATTTCGCGCGATGTGTCGCATGCCGCCTGGAGTTTGCGTCTGTCAGGGAAGGAGCACCGCGTTTTGGTGCAGCGTCGCGCAGTGAGCGCGCACGCATCACTATCAACCAACCCTCCGACAGCCTCACCAATCAACATTTACTCGCCCACGTTAACTGATTTGCTGGCGCCGAAAGCCGCCGCCAGCGCGCCGATGTCGCAATAAATGCGTTGCGGGCGTTGCGTTCAGAAAATTCGGGCATACACTCGCGGCGTATGACTGAACCGACGATGTGGGGGCTGCGACTCAGTGCTGGTGCTGCAGCGCAGCGAACTTCGACTTTTCATTGACACTACAACAAAGGGAATCAACGATGGATTTTGCAAAATTAATTGAGCGCGTGAAAAACATTTGTTTATCGCCGCAGACTGAATGGCAAAAGATTGCCGATGAACCTGCGACCACGCAGTCGCTCTACGTGAACTACGCATTGATCCTCGCCGCGATCCCAGCGATCGGACTCATTCTTGGCTCAATGGGCATGATCAGATTCGGCGTGACGATGGCGATCATCACCTATGTCGTCACAATGCTGGTGATCTTTGTGGCCAGCTTGATTGTGAACGCGCTCGCGCCAACGTTTGACGGCGTAAAAAATCCGGTCAACGCGCTCAAAGTGGTGATCTACAGCTCAACGCCGGGATGGCTTGCCGGCATCTTCCACGTGATCCCATTTTTGGGCGGCATCATCGCTTTGATCGCTGGAATTTACGGGATCTATCTCCTATATCTTGGTTTGTCGCCCTGCATGAAGAATCCGCACGACAAATCGATTGGCTACACCGCGCTGATCATCGTTGCATACCTAGTGATGACGTTTGTGCTCATGGGCGTTTTAGTTTCCATGTTCCTGGGCGGCGCGATGATGGGTGGCGCGATGTTTCGCTAACGAATAGCAATCAATCGCAAAGCCCGTATTCATTGGGCGGAAGAAATGAAAGCCGCGTTAAGCGGCTTTCTTTATTTTTACTCTTCTTGCCCAGCTAACGTGGGCGAATCGAGCGGTCGCTGAAAATGCTCCGGCGGCGTTCGCGGCAGATGTCCGAACAATCGGTCGCGGCGTGAAATCGAGCGCGAATGCAGATAGCGCTCAAGCTCAATCAACGCTTTCTTGTAAACCTCGCGCTTGAAGTCGATCACGCCGTCGAGATCCACCCAATAATCGGTCCAGCGCCAGGCATCAAACTCAGGCTTGGCATCGGCACGCAAATTGAGATCGGAATCGCGCCCGACCAATCGGATCAGATACCAAATCTGTTTCTGGCCGCGGTAGTTACCGCGCCATTCCCGTTTCACCCACGTGGTGGGCACCTCATAGCGTAGCCAATCGCGCGTTCGCCCGAGGATTTGCACATGTTCCGGCCGAAGCCCCACTTCCTCATAGAGTTCACGGTACATCGCAGTCTCCGGGCTCTCGCCCGAATTGATTCCGCCCTGCGGAAATTGCCACGAATGTTCTCGTATCCGCTTACCCCAAAAGACCTGGTTCCTGTGATTCGCGATCACAATGGCGACGTTCGGCCGGAAGCCGTCTTTGTCCAACATACGTCACCTGAAAATACTTCATAGTTGTCGCGATTGTCACATAAACGCGAGCGAAATTGCAGCCCATGAGGGCAAGCGCTTCCCCTTAAGAAACAAGGCGACTTTTCACCCACCGCATCTCGATAACATTGCGAACATGGCAGCTTCACTCTATCGTCCGAAACTTACAGCGTCTGCGCGGCCGTCAACCTTTTCGGTGGCCACCATCGACGAGCACGGCAACGAAGGCCAAACGCACATCGCGGGCGAACATCCGCTCACGGTTTACGTCGACAAACGCGAAATACTCACAATCATGACGCTCGGCGCAGCCCCAGAGGCGCTGGTGCTAGGTTATTTGCGCAACCAACGATTGGTCGAATCGATTGAAGATATCGTCGCCGTGCAAGTGGATTGGGAAGTAAACGCAGCGTCGGTTTACACGCGAAACGGCCTCGTTGACCTCGACGCGAAGATGGAACATCGCACGAAGACTACCGGCTGCGGGCAAGGCACGGTGTTCGGCGACCTTATGGCAGAAATTGACGATGTGAATCTGCCGCGCGACGGTCAACTCAAACAATCCACGCTCTACGCGCTCTCCGAGCTCGTGCGTAAACACGAAACGATTTATAAACAAGCGGGCGCAGTACACGGCTGCGCGCTCTTTTCGCAAACGCCCGAATTGCTTTACTTTGTCGAAGATGTGGGCCGCCACAATGCGGTTGACGCAATCGCAGGCATGATGTGGCTCGACGGCATCAACGGCAACGACAAAATTTTCTACACCACCGGCCGACTCACCAGCGAAATGGTCATTAAAGCGGCGCAGATGGGCGTTCCATTTCTCGTGTCACGCAGTGGACTTACGCAAATGGGCTACGAAATCGCCAAGCGAGTCGGGATGACCATGATTGGCCGCGCGGTGAATCGGCATTTCTTGTTGTTTAACGATGCCCGGCGGTTTGTGTTTGACGGTGCAGTGAGCGGTGACAAGTGAGTAGTGAACCGTTTTCCGCGCAGAACAGCGATGCCGCACTGCTCGCTGTTCACCACTCACAGATCACGGGACTAATACTTGCCGGCGGTATGGGTCGGCGCATGGATTCACAAGACAAAGGACTGGTGCCGTTTCGCGGCAAGCCGATGGTGGCTCACGCGATTGAGCGTTTGTTGCCGCAGGTGAGTTCGATGCTGGTGAATGCCAACCGAAATATTGATGTGTACTCAGCATTTGGCTTTCCGATAGTGAGCGACGAAGTTTCCGGTTTCGCAGGGCCGCTCGCGGGTCTGCACGCAGGCATGCGCGCGTGCACCGCGCCGCTGATCGTCACCTCCCCGTGCGATTCCCCTTTCTTGCCGCTTGATTTGGTGGCACGTTTACACGACGCGATGACGCGTGATAACACCGAAATTGCGGTTGCTGTGAGCGACGAGCACACGCAACCGGTCTTCGCGCTCTACAAAACAACCTTGCTCGATAGCCTCGAAGCGTTTCTCCGCGCCGGAGAGCGAAAAATTGACCGCTGGACGGCGACGCACACCGTGGCAAACGTGGCGTTCGTGGATGCGCGTGCGTTTGCAAATATCAACACCGTCGCTGAGCTTGCAGCAATGCAGCACGACGTGCCGCTTTCGCAACGCACTCTTCCCGGCGAACCGTCGTAGCGCAGCTCGCGTTGTCCCGCTAAGCATCATGTCCCGAAAACTAACCTACATTCTGCGACCCACGCTGCCACGCCGGGCGGTGGTTTGGTTTCCGAGCTTTTCCAATGTCGCATCAATCGATCGTTTTCGTTCGCAATACGATCCTATGGGCAATGCGATGCCTGCGCATTTAACGCTTGTGTTTCCGTTTCACTCGCGGCTCACGCTCGATCAACTCACGGCCCACGTTCAAAAAGTGGTGCGCGCGTGGCCCGCATTTCCTGTAGTGATGAATGGAATGTGGTCGGCGCAAAATGAATTCGTGGGAATTGCGTCCCAAGTGGGACGCGACGCGCTCGTTGAAATGCATGATCGTTTATATCGCGGCCCACTCGCAGAATTTCTTCGGCCCGAGTTTGATTACGAACCCCACATTACCCTCGGCCGCGCCGTGCAACCCAATCAATTCGATGCGTTGATAAGAAACATTACGCCGGTCGCACGTGATACTTACCGCGATTTATTCCGAGCGGTCAGTTTGATCACGTTGGAAAACGAATCCGAGTGGTCGCGCGACCGTGACGTGCCACTGACTTGGTAATAACTTTTTCTCGATGTCCCCGTCAAAAATGGGCTTGCCTGCGATTTAGTACTGTTCTAGACTTACACACAAAAACAATATCGCGCCTTATTAAATAGCCGTTAAATACGATAAGTCGAATAGTCCTCTTCAAGAATTCAATCCCGCCTACACAACCGCTTCTGACCTGCGGATCACGTATCGCGGCACATACACACAGGCGCGACACCTGTAAGGATCTAGCGCAGAATTCGACACATCCAAGCTCGCAATTGAGTCGTAGCGAGGTGAGGCGAGAGCGCACGATGGCAGCGCGTTGCAACGCCTAAATGCGATGATCGCTCACTTTTGCTCACGCTTGGTAGCGTTCGCACGCAGTTTGGGAACGCACGCTGTCCCAAGCGCTCTATGAATCAACGACACTTACGGCACACCTAGATTTCAAAACCTTCGAATGCACGCAACGCTTCCTCTCCTCCAGCAAACTACATTTCCACCCATTCGCCGCCGAGCGCTGCAAACTTTGCAGGTCAACCTTGGCTACGTCTGCAATCAAAGCTGCCAGCATTGCCACGTAAATGCCTCACCACAACGCACTGAAACCATGAGTGCTGAGGTGATCGATACGGTGATCAAGGTGCTCGCTTCGCGCTCTATAAAAACGCTCGATTTAACTGGCGGCGCACCTGAACTCAACGTCCATTTCCGCCGACTTGTCACCGCCGCGCGCGCGCTGGGCGTGAAGGTGATTGATCGCTGCAATCTTACGATTTTGTTTGAACCCGGCCAGGAAACGCTCGCCGATTTCCTCGCGGCATCGGGGGTAACGATTGTTGCCTCGCTACCGTGTTACAGCTTGAAAAACGTAGACGAACAGCGCGGGAAAGGCACCTTCGAGAAAAGCATCAAAGCGTTGCAGCAACTCAATGCGTTGGGCTACGGCCGCGGTGGTGCGCTTGAACTGAGCCTTGTCTACAACCCATTAGGCCCTAGTTTGCCGCCGGCACAAGCCAAACTTGAAGCGGATTACAAGCGGCTCTTGGGCGAGCAATTTGGCATCACCTTCGACCACCTCTACACCCTCGCCAATATGCCGATTCAACGCTTCGGCAGCATGCTCATCTCGAAGGGCACGTTCGCAGGCTACATGAAGCTGCTCCGCGAGAATCACCAAGACGCAAATATTGAAGCCGTGATGTGCCGCGATACGGTTTCAGTGGACTACAACGGGGCGCTCTACGATTGCGATTTCAATCAAATGCTCGGACTCCCTGCGCCGTTGCCCTTAGCGATTGCTGGGAAAAAAGCGCGCCTTCATGTCTCCGATCTGCTCTCCAACGATCTTCACAATCAGCCGATCCGCATCGCCGATCATTGCTATGGCTGCACGGCCGGGCAAGGCAGTAGCTGCGGCGGCGCACTGGCTTGAGCGCGGCAGACTCGCCGCCTTCATCGCAAGGCGTTGCACTGAGCGCGCAGGCGGCAGGCCGCAGCTGCCCCATTTCGTATCGCTACACGCCGGCATCGCTAGCTACGCTCGCCACAACTGACACCGATGTGCTGTATTGCGCGGGCGGTCTTTATGGCAATCTGTTCGCACTCGATGCGCTTGAGCGGCTCATCGCGACCGAAACGTCGTCGGTTGCTGTCGCGTTCAATGGCGATTTTCATTGGTTCGACGCACAGGCAAACGCATTTTTAGAGGTGGAAACTCGCACCTCGCGAGACCCGCGCTTTTATCGACTTCGTGGCAACGTTGAAACCGAAATTGCTGCGGACGAAGATAACGGTTGCGGCTGCGCCTATCCGGATTCTGTCGACGACGGCGTGGTCGAGCGCTCCAACGACATCCTGCGGCAGCTGCGCGCCGCAAGTCGAGCTCATCCAGTTGCTCGCAGCGCACTAGCGGCGCTTCCGATGCACGCCGCGTTTCGTGTGGGCAAGCAACGCGTGGTCGTGGTTCACGGCGATCTGGAATCACTCGCTGGCTGGCGACTCGACCCGAAATCCCTCGATCAGGAGAAGGAATCGGATTGGGCGCTGCGCTCGATGCGCGACGCAAACGCTGACATTGTCGCCTCGTCCCACACCTGCCTTCCGGCGTTGCGCAGCTTGCAAGATGGCAGCGATTTTCGATCCATCGTGAACAATGGATCAGCTGGGATGCCCTGCTTCGCCAACACTCGCTTTGGCGTGGTCACACGTATCGCGCGATTGGCCTCCACAAGTTCCGAAGCCAACGTACTTTATCGATCACATCACCACGACGTGGTGATTGAAGCGATTGCCCTTGAATTTGATTTTGACGCATGGCGAGCACACTTCCTTGCGCTCTGGCCACGCGGCACGGCGGCCCACGATTCATACTTTTCGCGCATCGTGAATGGCACCAATTTCACATTCGAGGAAGCGCTTGGCGAAGCCGTAGTTTCGCCGTGAATAGCAAAGACGGGACAAACAGTTGGCCGGACGCCGCCGCTGCACATGAGCGGTTAGCGATTGTTATTCCTGTGTACAACGACGCGGTTGCACTCAGCGAGCTCCTCGCACAACTTCAAACCGCTCGAAACCGCGGCACATTGATCGTCGTCGCAGCGGCGAAAAATGACGCGACCATGCGATTAGCTGATCGAGCTCGCTTCGATCGACTGGTAATTGCAGAAAAGGGGCGCGGCAACCAACTCGCGGCCGGTGCAGCGGCGACCGATCGTGAGTGGTTATGGTTCATTCATGCCGATAGCGTGTTGCCAGCCAACGCGTCGGAGCTCGTTTGCAGCGCACTGCTAACCCACGCTTGGGGGCGATTCGATGTCGCGTTTTCGAGCAACAGATCGGCCATGCGCGTGATCGCGGCGATGATGAACTGGCGCTCGGCGGTCAGCGCAATCGTCACCGGCGACCAAGCCCTCTTCGTCCGCCGCGACGCATACGTCGCCGCAGGTGGATTCCCGCGAATGCCGCTAATGGAAGACATTGCGATTTCGCGCGCACTGCGCACCACATTGCGCGATGCACCCAACGGCGGCAAGCCCGCTCGAATCCGCACACCGATTCACACCTCCGCACGCAAATGGGAACGTGACGGTGTCGTTCGCACCGTGGTTCGCATGGGGTGGTGGCGATTTAGATTTTGGTTGGGCGCTCGCCCAGAAACTTTAGCAAGAGAGTATTACCGTGAAAAAACTTAGCTGCGGCATCAACACAATCCGTCGAAACGTCGTCACAGCGGCCACCTTCGCGCTGGCATTGGGCGCGCTTCAGATCACAGGCGCAGCGAGCGCGCAAACGAGCGTGGCCGAGCCGCTGCGGTTCGGTGTGGGCTTGTTTCAGCCCGACCGAGAGAAAAACGACGCCACCTACAAACCACTTGCGGCTTATCTCGAAAAAGCACTCGGGCGTAGAGTCATTTTGCGCACCGTGGACACTTGGGAAGGTCTCGCAAAATCGCTGGCGACGGGCGAAACCGACATCGGTCTGCTCGGTCCGTGGGGCTATGTGCTTGCCAATCACGAGGCGGGCGCACAAGCGGTCTCCACCATCCTGTACGACGGCAAACCGGAATACTTTGCCATCATGGTGACCCATCCCGCAAGCGGCATCAATTCCATCGATGATCTGAAAGGCAAATCGTTTGCGTTCGGCGACAAAGGATCGACCTCGGGGTACTTGATTCCGTTCTACGAATTTCAAAAGCGCGGCATCGATCCAGAAAAATACTTTTCAAGAACGCTCTACACCAAGCATCAGGCGATCGAAACATCGGTGACCAGGCGCGAGTTAGACGCCGGTGCAGATTTCAACCGTAACCGCGATACGATGATCACGCAGGGTTTGATCAAAGCCGACGACAGCAAGATTTTCTGGACTTCGCCGCCGTTGCCCAACGATGCAGTTGCCGTGAGCGCAGCGCTTGCCAAAGATCGCGCTTTCGTTGCCAAGTTGCAGGCCGCCTTAAGCGGTATCGGGACCGAACTCGCGAAGCAACCCGACCTGTTGCCACCGCGATACACAGGCTTCGTGAATAAAGACAATACTTTCTATCAGCCGATTAAAGATGCAGGGCTTGCGACTGGAAAACTTCGTAACAAATAACTGCTAAATATTCGCTTCTACCCCACTAAAAGCGCAGATACGTGAATAAAGTTGCTATCGCATTTTCGTCACGCTGGCCCGCTTACGCAGTGCTGGCGGGATACCTGTGCTTGGTCACGCTTTTTAGCTGGCAGCTCGCTGCCGCGGGCGAGCTTTCTGCAGGTCGACAACCGATTACCAATCTGTTGCGCGCCGCTGCCGACATGAGTCGCCCCAGTTTTTTGGACGCGTTTGCCGACAACCAACGCGTTGAGTATCGTAGCGACGACGGTCGTTTACTGCGCGTTGAGGACAAAGCTCAAGTCGAGCAAAATTTTCTGGCAGGCATCGGCCGAGCAATACTCACCACGCTTCAAATCGCGACGCTCGGCTCGTTTCTCGCCGCGCTGCTCGCACTTCCGCTTGCTTTCCTTGGCGCGCGCAACAACGGTCTGCCGAACCTTATCGGAATCCCCATACGCGGTTTGTTCTCGGCTTTGCGCTCCATTCACACACTCGTCTTTGGATTAATTTTGGTGGGCGTCGTTGGCCTCGGGCCAACCGCAGGCATTCTTGCAATAGCGCTTCATTCGCTAGGCAGCTACGGAAAACTTTTCGCGGAAACGATCGAAGCAGCACCGAAAAATTTGATGGAATCGGGTGCTGCGCTCGGCCTCACCCGGTGGCAAACTCTGTGGCGCGGACTGCGTCGCGGTTTTTACGCGCAGTGGATTGCAACTCACTTGTATCTGTGGGAATTCAATGTGCGCGATTCAACTGTGCTCGGCTTGATTGGCGCGGGTGGGCTCGGGCTGCTGGTCACCGAAGCGGTTTCGCTGTTTCAGTGGGATCGACTCGCAACGTTGCTGATCGTCATCGTTGCCCTCGTCGCGCTGTTTGACCGCGTCAGTGGTTGGCTTCGTACGCGATTGTTGGGCCAAGTTTGATGTTGCACACCGACAACGATGCTGATGCCTGGACACTCATTGTGTTCACGCGTTGGCCAACACCAGGCAAGACGAAGACGAGGTTGATCCCAGCGTTTGGCGCAGACGGCGCTGCCGATATTCATAGGCAATTGTTGCTGCGAACGCTTAGCGCCGCGAAGGCACTTCCTGCGAATGTTCAGGTCGCCATGGCGGTCACGGACATACCCTCCGATGCTTCGACTGACGAATTCGTGGAATCAAGCTGGCAGTGCGTGAATCAACGCGGTGGCGATCTCGGCGAGCGCATGGCAAACGCTATTGACGACGCGTTCGCCTTGAACCCACGATCATGCGCCGCGATTTTGGTCGGCGTGGATTGCCCCGCTTACTCGACCGAACTGTTTTTACAAGCCGCCGCAGCCCTTCACCGCGCGCACCGATTGATCGGCGACCGCGCAGCCGATGTCGTGTACGCGCCGACTGCGGATGGTGGCTATGGGCTGGTTGGCGTAAGCCGTGACGCGTTTCACGGCGAGCTGCGCGAAGCGATGTTTTCGCAGATCCATTGGGGCAGCGCCACCGTGATGCAAACCTCCACCCAGCGAATCGGTGCGGCATCGGGCACCACGGCAACCCGCGTGAAGCTACTGCAAACCATTTGGGACGTCGACACCCCTGACGACGTTGCACGCGCCGTTGCGGCGGGCTATCTGCGATTGCGTAACTGAGGGATGCCGCACCTGCAAGGCGTCGCCATGTGAATCTTTGCAATCATCGACTTTATTGCTTATAAGCTTATTTTACTGGGCTAGGGATCACCCCAGTTCTAATGTCATTACTGCACATAAATCACCTATTAGCCCATTTAAATGGGCTGTTTGAATGAATTTTTGTTGGCAAGTTAACTGTGTGTTTGTGCACCATAGTTCACCAATTGCAATTTCCTTGTAACGTTCGCTAGCCGCTTGTCATTCTGCGGCACGCCTGACGCCTCCCGTCAAGCGTTCGAAAGTTCATCAATACAAAGTTACTCAATGAAAACAAAATCTCTTATCGCCGTTAGTTGTTCTATGGTTTTTGCAGCTTCGGCCTTTGCGGCTGATCCCGAAGTCACGCCGTACCGCCCCGGCGTCGGCAGCCCCGCCGTCCTTTCGGCACCCGGTTACTTCGAGCTTGAAACGGGCTACGACTACGGCAAGGTCGAAGGCGTTCGCGCCGACGCCATCAGCCTGTTGCTGAAGTACGGTATCAGCGACAACCTGGGCTTGCTGATTGGCGTCAACCCCTACCAGCGCGTTCGATTCGCAGGTTTCTCGGAAAGTGGCATCAGCGACGCCACACTCGGTTTGAAATACGTCACGAAAGCGAGCGAGACCACAGCGCTTGGTGTGCAACTCGTGACAACGCTGCCGACGGGCGACCGCGCGTTTCGTAGCGACAGCCCAAACGTCACGCTCACCGGGCTCGCAGGTTTTGATTACTCGGGCTTCCACTCGGATGTGAACTTGGGCTTTACTCGTTTGGGTGAAGGCGATTCACGCAACGTGTTCAACTGGTCGGCAAGCATTGGTCGCGCTTTAAGTGGCCCGGTTTCCGGCGCCCTTGAGCTCTCAGGTTCGCGTCAAAGCGGCACGACCACAACCCGCGTGCTCGGATCAATGTCGTATGCAGTTGACAAACGCCTGGTGCTCGATGCTTACGTGGCTCGCGCGCGCACCGAAGGCGTGAACGGCACCACGGCAGGCGTAGGCTTCACCTACCTTTTCGCGAAGTAATTTGCGGCGGCGATGCAACGAAAAAGGCGAGCAATGCTCGCCTTTTTTTACGTTCCGCTTGGCTACGCCGACTTCGCAAGCAACTCGAAGTGTTCCACCAGCGGAGGCTTCGCAAAAAACGGCCCAACAATCGCTCGCCATTCGGCGAAGAGTGGTCCTTGGCGAAATCCAACGGTATGGTCTTCAAGCGTCGCCCAATAAATCATTAGGACGAAACGCGTTGGCGTTTCCATGCACTTGTTAACTTTGTAACCGCGAAAGCCCTGCGCTTTCGAGGCAACCGTTTCGAGCCCGCGAATGATGGCCTCAGCGAATTCGTTTTCTTTTCCAGCGACTACGCTGATGTCGGCGATTTCAAGAATCATGCTTGGGCTCCGTGGGGTAGAAGTCCCAAGTTTAGAGCGTTGCGCTAACCGAGCTAGCGCGGTCGCGAAATCCGCAGTTACGGATTGCGGCGGCCACCGCCGTAGCCGTCAGAGCCGCCGCCCACGGGCGCCGAGCTGTAATTGCTCGACGAAATGCCGCCGGCGACAAACGCCACTTCATGCGAGTCTATCTCGCGCAAATCCGCGATGTCCTGCTCTACGTCGGTGCTGGTTGTGTAAGTCTGAACAATTTTCATACGATTGCCTTTCGTGATTGATTTCGCGAGCGCCTAATGCGTCGCGATCCTGCAACTGCTCGCTTTTCGCGCAGCATATCGTTAAAGACGAAATTGCGAGCCGATTTGGAACATTTATCTTTGCTCGGGTCCTGTCAATTCACATTAAATGCAAGCGTCTGGGCTCAGCCAAAGCCGCGTTTTATCTCTCAAAAGTGCAGAAACCGTTTGACTACGTCGAATCGGATACTCAGCGCTAGGTTAAGCGTTGTAGCGCTCAATTCCAGCCGCGGGCGCAGCTCCAAGCTTTGAGTGTTAGCGAAACGTGCCGAACCATTATTAACGTGGCGTTTTGCTGCATATTTCTGCTGTTCTAACGCGCAACTGCGCGACCGAACGCGAGTCAGTACCGTCGAGTTTTTCGCGCATCGGTAACGCAGTAGTAAGCGTTCTGCACGCGTCATTAAATCGGAGTGACAGAACCTCGGCGCTTGCAAGTGCCTGCAAAATTTGAGCGTGAACGCGAGGAAAGTAGATGTGTTGCGCCTCGCGCTTAAATTCGTTGAGCAGATTAGTCAGTGCATCCATCCGTCGGTTTCGTAGCTCAACATTTGCTTGCGCAATGCGAGCACGCCAGAAGTCGTTTCGTAGCTTTCCGCGCATGCCCGCAAGCAACGAAACCGCCTTATCAATTTCAGCTTGCGCAAGCACGCTACTGCCCTCCATCTCATAGAGCAATGCGAAATCCAGTGCGGTAACACCTGATCCGTAGTTCTCCTTGTGGACTCGCCAAACCTTTTCCGCCTCAGCAAGCGCAGACCTTGCCTCTGCCAGCTCACCTACACTTGCTGATACGCGCCCAACAAGGCTCAATAGACGCGCCTGAAACAACGGCGACGACGTTGGAGTGCGGCGAGTTACTCGCAAAGCCTCAAGCGCGATTTGCTTGGCCTCTTCCAGTTGTCCAGTATCGTAGAGCGCTTCCGCGAGCAAGCGTCGCGTACGGCCCGTGCTGCTGTGTTCCTCTCCTCGTAGTTTCGTCTGCTCGGCTAGCGCGGCCCGAAACAACTTGATCGCCTCAATCGATTCACCCAATTGGTGTAGCTGCTCTGCGATCTCAGCCCGCACATCAACGGAAAATCGATGTTCGACTCCCACCGTTTCTTCAAACAGCTTTTGGGCGCGACGTAGCTCAAGATAAGCTTCATCGAATCGCCCGTCAAAACCCAGCACCCGCGCACGCATCTGGCGACCGCCGGCAACCGTCGCGTGGCGCTCTCCGAGCACGCTCGCCTGAAGGTTGACGCCGCGCTCATAGGCAAGCGCCGCTGATTCGTTTTCGCCACTGGCTTCATGCAGCCGCCCTAGGCCATACCATGCCTCCCCCGCCGACGCCGATTTCGGATATCGCTCAAAAATTGCGATTGATTCTCGAGCGCGCGGTTCGAGCAGCGCGCGCTGATTCACCGCTGTATTGGTCCAAAAGGACATTTGTACTAGCTCAAGTTGCGCACGTCCGCGCGGCTCTGCGCTTTTGTCACCAAGCGCATCATAAATTGCGATTGCCTCCAATTGGGCACGCTCAGCATCTGCATAGAGCCTTTGATTGCGCAGCGCGCGTCCAATATTCACCCAAGATGCCGCAGCTTCTCGCGATCGCGCGCCTTTGGTTTTCTCTGCAACCGCCAATTGCTCTCGATACAGTCTCTCTGCTTGTTCGGGCGATTCAATCGATAGATGAAGATTTGCTACGGTGTCGATCAGCTCCGAGCGCACCTCGGGCTGATCGGCGAGCTGAGTAAGTAGGCGCTCGGTGCCGCGGTTGAGTAATCGCGTTGTTGCGACTTTGAGTTCCCGCGCCTGCGCATCCGGCACATTGATGTCGCCTGTGTTGAACAATTCGACCACGAAATCTTTAACGGACAGCGCTTTCGCGGCTTCTTTCTGCGCGAGCAACGCGCCGCTACGTGCCTTTTGCGCCTCCGCCTCCGCCCGCAGCCGAAAACGGTCAGCAGCAGAGCGCTGCTCCTTCGCGAGCAGCTCGTTCGCACGTGCACTATCGGCCGCAACGACCGCGTCGAGTTCGGATTTCGCAGCGCGCTCAGTCTGCGCTTTTGCCTCCGATTCACCGCGCGTTGCACGCTGCGCCTCGACACGAGCGGCTTGTTCAAACTGTTGGGCGCGACTCGCGTTGGTTTGCGCAATTTGCGCGCGCTCGTTTGCGAGAATGGCCTGCGACAGTGTGCCCCACACACCTGCGACCACACTGGCTGCAAGCGCTACGCTTGCAGCAACACCAATTCGATGTCGGCGCACAAACTTTCGCAAACGATAGAGTTTGCTGTCGGTACGAGCTGCAATGGGTTTGAATTCGAGGTAGCGCACTAGATCTTCTCGCAGCTCCGCCACGCTTTGATAGCGTTCTTCGGGTGCGAGCTTGATCGCTTTGGCAACGATCACATCCAAATCGCCCGCAAGCGTTTCTACGAGTTTCAGAGGCGATGTTTGTCTTGCAAGCGCCGATGTTGTGGCGATCAGGCGATCACTGGCAACGCTTTCGCTCATGAGTCTTGCGTCGGATTCAAGCAATCGCCGCATGTAGGCCGCGCCACTAATGACCTCGCCTGACTTCGCGGAATACGGCGCACTGCCGGACAATAATCGATACAGCAACACGCCAAGCGCGTAAACATCGGTAACGGTTGAAATCGCTTCACCACGAACCTGCTCTGGTGCAGCGAATTCGGGCGTAAATGCGCGACCCGAGAGCTGCGTCAGCTCAGCTTGTTCAGCGCTCTGCGCACGCTCTTCAAGCAGCTTAGCAATCCCGAAATCAAGCACTTTGACGCTGCCATCGCGCGCGAGCAAGATGTTGGAAGGCTTCAAATCTCGATGCACAATTAAATTCGAGTGCGCATGAACGATGGCGTCGCAAACCGGTAGAAATTTCCCAATGCGCTCGCGAATGCTGAGTCGTTGCTCGTCAAAAGCACGATCAATACGATCACCTTCAACGTATTCGAGAACAAGATAGAGCTGCGCGTTGTCCATCGCGCCAGCATCGAGTAAACGCGCAATGTTCGGATGCTGCAAACGCCCCAGCAGTTGGCCTTCGCGTTCAAAGCGCTGAGCGGTAATTTCGTCGCCGAACGAACGCAACAGTTTGATCGCCGACAAGCCAGCAAACCGACCATCAGCGCGTTCTGCGAGCCACACCTGACCCATACCTCCGGTGCCCAGACTTTTAATGAAGCGATACGGGCCAACGGTTTGACCGGCGAGATCCGAGACATCGGAAAGCGCTGCGCTACCCGTCACCTGCATACGCTCGAGCGGAGGTGCGTTCAGGAAGTTTGCCGAATCGGCTGCGCGATCAGCGTGGAGTAGCGTTAACAATCGCGGATATAGGTCTGGTGAATCGCGGGCAATATCCGCGAGCGCCGCAGCTTGCAAATCGGGCTCAAGCGAAACAATGCGTTCGAACGCCGCGAAGATGTCGCGCCAACGCGCGGTCGCAAGTGCGCGCGGCGAGGTATTCATTCGTAGTCGCGTTTTAGCGTGGTGAATAAATATGCGCGCGCTTTTTGCCAATCGCGCTTCACCGTCATTGCAGACACGCCCATCACTTGGGCAACCTCTTCAATTGAGAGTCCACCGAAGTAGCGCATTTCGACCACGTCGTGCAAGCGTTGATCGATGCGCAGCAACTGTTGGAGCGCCTCATGCAGCGATTCAACTTCATCAATGACAAAGTAGTCGGCTGCGAGCCCCGTGGTCAGGGTTTGAAACCCAACGTCACCTCCGCGTTTTTTTGCCGCACGCTCGCGCACGTAGTCGATGATTACGCTGCGCATGACAGCTGACGCGTAACCGAAAAACGCTGCGCGATTGTTGACTCTTAGTGTACCCCGATGAACCAGTCGCAAATACGCCTCATTGACTAACGCCGGAGCATCTAAATTAGTCAACGTTGATTGACGGCTTAAATGTCCTCGAGCGAGTCTTTTTAGGTCGTTGTAGACGATTCGATAGAACTCGTCGCGCGCGCTCGGTTCGTCTGCAGCGATCGCGTCGAGTAGACGTGTCACTTCGTGTTCCGATCCTGTCTCTGCCATTTGAGCTTTCCCCTCACGCGCGTTTTGTCTCACGTCAGTGTTCCAGTTTGCCCGTCAATCCCGTTTCTATCTTCGTCCCGCGTAACTTTAGGGCTAAACGAATGCGGTCGCAACTCAATTCCGGAGAAACTTAGCCTTCACCATTTTTAGTCGCTCGCTTTGGCGCGCAGGTTCTGCGCTTCAGGGCAAGCACTGTTCTCGCCAGGAAGTTAATGGTGCAGTTCGCTGCAGCTTGCGGATAGCTTCTCGGAGTCCAGCGGCGACGACCGAACGGAGCGCTTGGCAGGGACGCGGACTGCGCTTGGCACCGCTTATCGCCTCGCCGCTAAGGCGAGTCCGGACCGCAGAGCGACCTAAACCCCCGCCGCGAGATTCACAGCCAACGCCGCCGGTTGCCTCAATTGGAGCGGTTTGCGCAACGAAAACTTCGGACAACGTTCATGTCCGACGTTTCAGCGACTACGTCCGCGGGCGAGGCTTCGCGGGGGCTCCAGGGAATACTTGCGCTCGCACCTGGTCTGCTTACTGGTGCCTCGAGTGCGGGGACTAGCTCTCGACCCGCTCGCGTGTGAAGCGCGCTTTTCAGCACCTTACTCAGCCTACGGCAAACTCATACCGCACTGCGTCACCAAATAGCTGCGAATAGAGGACCAGGTCGTGCGCGTCGCGTTCGCTGCGAAAGCGACGCCGCTGGTCACGCTGCTGCCGTTCATCCCGAGAGCAACGCGGGTAGCGATCAGCATGTCGGTGGCTGCTAGCACTTTGCCATCGCCATCAATGTCCAGCTTACAGTTCTGCGCGCCGAATGGTCCGCCGTCGTAGCGAATGACGCAGAAATCCGAGTTGCCCGAAACGTTTGCACATCCGCCAGCGAGGAGAATCTTGCCGTCGCTTTGAAGCGCCATTGCTCGCGCGGTTTCGTAACCGAGACCCACTACGGTGGTCGACACTTTGCCGCTGTTTGCAAACGTGTTGTCAAGGCTGCCGTCACTGTTGTAGCGTACAGCACAGAATCCGGCATCGCATTCTCCGCCAATGATGATCTTGCCGTCAGACTGAATGGCGAGACCCGTGGCGTAGGAGCCACCGCCAGGCAATGACGTGGCAACGAGTCCGTTGCCCGAGAAACTGGTGTCAAGAGCTCCATCAATATCGTAACGCGCGGCACAAAAATTGGATGTGCCCGCAGGCGGATCGCAATGCCCTGCAACAACAATTTTTCCGTTCGGCTGAATAGCAACCGCGCGGGCTGTATCGTTTCCGCCACTAAGGTCAGTGGCCAGCAATCCATTGCCATCGAAACTTGTGTCGAGATCACCATCGGCGTTGTAACGAACGACACAGAAATCGTCCTTTCCGCTATTTCTGCAGCTGCCCGCAACCACAATCTTCCCGTTGAGCTGCACTGCGATGGCAAAAGCAGTTGCGGTGGTTCCAAGACCCGTGCTTACTCTTCCGTTGCTACCAAATCCCGCGTCGAGACTCCCATCTGCGTCGTAGCGGGCAACACAGAAGATACCTGTTCCGCTGCTGGAGTAGCAGGTCCCAGCCACAACAATTTTGCCATCGGGTTGCACGGCAATTGCAAACGCGCCGTCGTCGTCCGCGCTCATCCTTGTTGTTACTTTGCCATTCCCGTTAAAGCTGTTGTCTAGCGCTGCACCGTCGGGGTGATAGCGAACCATGCAGAAGTCGAGCGCATACAAGACCGTGCACGTGCCGGCGAGCACGATCTTGCCGTCGCCTTGGATAACGACTGCGCGTACGTAGCCATCGCCAGCAACCGCTGTAGACGCTTTTCCTCCGCTGCCAAACCCAGTGTCGAGACTGCCGTTTTCGTTGTAGCGCGCGACGCAGAACACCGCAACACTCGCGCTCTGGTAGCAGACACCAGCGACGACGACTTTGCGATCCGGCTGTATGGCCGTTGCTGTTGCTGTGTCGTCGAAGGATCCAAACGAAGTGATCGCTTTACCAGGCGCGGCTCCATTCCACGTTGGATCAAGCGTGCCAGGTTGTCCGAGAATCGCATGAGCGCAAGTCGCGCCCAACGATAAGCACACGAATAAGTGTTGCGCGTAGTTAAAAAGTCGGACGCGTTTCATGACATTTCCTTCGCTTCTACGGAGCGCGTCTACTGCGGCAAATTCATGTTGCAATGAGTCACCAAATAACTGCGAATGGATGACCAGGTTTTGCGCGTGGCGTGCGCTGCAAAAGTAACGCCACTGATGGCTGCGCTGCCCGTTGCGCCTAGCGCAACGCGTGTGGCGATCAGCATGTCAATTGTTGCCAAAACGCGTCCGTCACCGTCGATATCGAGCTTGCAGTTCTGCGCGCCGAAAGGGCCGCCGTCGTAGCGAATCACGCAAAAATCACTCTCGCCGCCACTAGTGCAGCGACCGCCTAAAAGAATCCGGCCGTCAGTTTGCAAAGCCATCGCGTTGGACTTATCACCGCTTACGTCGACTTGCGTAGTCACTTTACCGTTCGACCCAAAAGTACTGTCGAGGCCGCCATCACTGTTATGACGATCAGCGCAAAATACGTTCGTAACGAACGGGAACACGCCACTTTCACAAGAACCGCTGAGCACAAGTTTGCCATCGGGCTGAACCGCGAGACTTGTTGCAATCGATCTATAGCCTACGAACGTTGTTGTAACCAACCCGTCTCCCGCGAAGCTCGTGTCTAAACTACCGTCGGTGTCATAACGCGCTGCGCAAAAGTGCGCAAAACTTGGGGGTGGCGACGCGGCACAGCTCCCCGCAATCACGATTTTTCCGTCGGCCTGTATTGCAACAGCGCGAGCAATATCGTCCCCGCCGTTCATGTCGGTGGCCAACAAACCGTTACCGTCGAAGCTCAGGTCTAGATTGCCGTTGGTGTAGCGCGCGAGGCAGAAATCCTTCTGTCCGCTGTTGGTGCAACTGCCTGCCACCACGATCTTGCCATTGGATTGCAGCGCAACCGCGTAGGCAGTTGCTTCACTGCCAATCGCAGTGCTGACTTTGCCATTGCCGTCGAAACTTGTGTCTAAACTTCCGTTGCTGTTGTACCGAGCTACACAGAACACACTTTGCGTATTGACGTTGCAGCCACCCACGAGAACGATCTTTCCGTCCGGCTGCAAAGCGATGGCGTTGGCCTGATCGCCACCGTTGCTCATCGATGTAAACACCCGACCATTCGTGCCAAAGCCGCTATCGAGAGCTGTGCCGCCACTGTTGTACCGGAGCATGCAGAAAACTGGCAATCCGGCGACGCCGCAATACCCTGCGAGCACGATCTTGCCATCGTTTTGGATCGCGGCCGCGGTCAGGGTGTCGTCCTGGGCGCCGACCGACGTAATAGCCTTCCCGCCGCTTCCAAAGCCGCTATCGAGCATGCCGGTGTCGGCATAGCGTGCGACGCAAAATTGATTGCTACCGTCGCTGCCGATGCAAGTCCCAGCTGCGACGACTTTTCCGTCGGTTTGCACGATGACAGCGTTCACCGCGTCGTCGCTTCCGCCAATGGGCGTAATTACTTTACCCAGAGCAAATCCTGACCACGTCGGATCGAGCGTACCCGGTTGCCCGAAAATCGCATGGACACCGCTCGCGGCGAAGCCCGTGCTTACGCCAACGAGGCAGGCGATGCGACGAATGTCGATCAGCTTCATGGTGACTCCTCCCGCGATAGCGAGTTTGCAGATCGGTGGCGTCACAAGCTTTAGCGCAAACGTGCGCTCTGACCTACCGCTCATGCACTCAAGAACGGAAAGCGCGCGCAAAGAGGATCATGCGGAACATCAGAAAGCCCGCTAGACGACACATCAAGCTCGGCGGATTAACGGCGTTGGAGGAGCTCCCGGCTCACGCCGTTTCCAGAGCGTGAATGCAGCGACCTGAGCCGATCAAGTGTTGCTGAGGGTGAACGCAACCTCGACAGGGTGGAGAAGCAGTCATGCGTTCAGCATTCGAACTAACGTTGGGCTAAGTTCGATTAATGATATTTATCGAGAGCGAACCAAAAATCAATGTAAGCCCAATTATGTTGGACAATCACGAGTTGCTCCGCTTCAACATCAGCGGCTTACGCAGATCCCGCAAGCGACGTGAACTGCTCGACGCAGGTGCATCGCGAAAAATGGTCTGACCGCAGCTCGCGGCGCGATCAAGACCACCCGCGCGGCTGAACATGCATCGCAATCTTTCAGCAATGATCCACTTCAGTTGCGCTTTACGTTTATGGAGACGTTACGCGTAACCACGCGATGATTGACGATCTCACAAAGGATCCATGATGCGAAACCCTCTGCAAAACACGTTGCAAACCCTGCGGTCACTCTTCTCAACCGCACGCTTTCACAACGGCTTACGAAGTCTCGCACCACAAATACTAGCGAGCGCGGGCGCACTGATGCTCGCTATCACACAAGCCGTTGCCGTTATTCCGGCAAGCGAGCGCAATGCGCTACAGACGCTCTACGTCAGCACGAACGGTGCTTCTTGGACAAACAACACGAATTGGAACGGCGCTGTTGGCACCGAGTGCACTTGGCAGGGCGTCACATGCAGCGCAGGCAACGCGAATGTCACCCGTATCGAATTGTCCTCGAACAATCTCGTCGGAAGCATTCCCACCCTTTCGGCATTCACCAGTCTCCAGGTCTTTCAGGTGAACTCAAACTCGCTCACGGGCAGCATTCCGTCACTCAGCGGATTGACGGCATTGGCCGTATTTAGAGTGCAGGGGAACGGGCTGACTGGATCGATTCCCGCTTTGTCCGGGCTAACCGCACTGCAGGACTTCAATGTGAGCGTCAATGCGCTTACGGGTTCGATTCCATCGCTCAGCGGACTATCAACACTTATTGATTTCAACGTCACAGGCAATAACTTGAGCGGCTCAGTGCCATCGCTAGCGGGACTCACGGTTCTCACCAGATTTCGCGCTGGCGGAAATCAACTCACCGGTGTTCTACCGACGTTGACCGGGAGCCCATCGATCGCCACCTTCAATGTAGCGAACAATCAACTGACTGGTTCTATTCCCTCATTGACCGGACTCACGCTATTAAATGAAGTGCAGCTCCAAAGCAACCAACTGACCGGATCCATTCCATCGCTAACAGGCCTCGCCGCGCTGGGTACGTTTTACGCATTTAACAACCAGCTTACCGGCAGCATCCCATCGCTCACCGGACTCGTACAGCTCGATGAATTCGACGTGCACAACAATCAGTTGACGGGCTCGATTCCTTCGCTCGCGGGCTTGACCGATCTTAACTTCATTGTCGTTTACGGGAATCAACTCACCGGTACTGTGCCTGCCGCGCCGCCCAATCTCGATCCGGGCGAATCACAGCTCTGTCCAAATCCACTTACGCCGACGGTCGACCCCGCGTGGGATGCTGCAACTGGCCAAACGCCGTGGAGTTTTTTGTGCGGTGGATCTGGGATCAATTACACGGTCACACCTACGGTCAGCGGCGGCAATGGTGCTGTGTCACCAAACACGCCGCAAATCGTTGCCGCTGGTGGGTCAACGACATTTACATCGATTCCGAACGCTGGATTTAGCGTGAGCACGGTTGGCATCACGGGCAGTTGCAACCTCTCAACTCCGTCGCCAAATCAGCATCTTGTGAGTTCGGTGGGTAGCAACTGCATCTTCACGGTCACGTTCGCAGCGACACCCACCACTTTCACGGTGACTCCGAGCGTCATCAGCGGTAACGGCACGATCAGCCCGGCCACGCCACAAACAGTGGCCAGCGGTAACAGTGTTTCCTTCACCATCACTCCGGCTGCCGGATTCAGCATCGGAGGATTGCAAGGCAGTTGCAGCGGGAATTTGGTCAACAATGTATTCACCACCAACGCGATTGGCGCCGATTGCACGGTAGGTGTAGTGTTTGCGCCTGATAGCAACACGCAAGCTGTCGGTGTGCCCACACTCAGCGAATGGATGCTTTTGATTTTCGGCGGTTTGCTCGCACTCATTGGTGCACTGGGCGAGCTGCGACGACGCGAAATCGACTAAAACAACTGCGGATTCAATGACGACCCACGATGCCAATCATCTGCTGCAAAAGGCTTACGTTTTTACGCAAAGAGACTTTGCAGAAAACTGCGAAGGGCGCTTGTCCGAACGGCAAGTCGCATCATTGCGCGCGGGAAGATTCGGCGCTCGCATCGCAGCGGTTTTGTTTATTGTCGTGATGCTCGGGACGGTTGCGCTAGTTGTCGGCTCGTCCATAAAATCAACACTGGACGTGTCACCGTTAGTGATGGTTTCTCTAGTCTTTGTAGTGACTGTCTCCATCGCGGTTTCGCTCTTTCTGAGTTTGAAGTATGTGCGTCCGTTGCATTCGCGAGCCGTCAAAACTGCAGTTGGATTGGCGACAGATTTTGTTGCTGACGTTGAGCGAAATACGTTTCGTCTTCGAATTGGTGACACAACGCTGCGTATTTCTTCCGCCGAACAACTCTGTGCGTTTCTTCCTGATATGGAATACCGCGTGCACTATCTTCCAGGCGCGATGCCGCTCATACTCTCTGCCGCGACGGCCGACGCGGCAGCGATAGGAAGCAGTGATCGCCTTGCCGCAAACAGTATCAACACCCATGCGCATGCATTCAAGCGCAGCATACTGATGG
Source organism: Betaproteobacteria bacterium (assembly GCA_013298695.1). GTDB lineage: Bacteria > Pseudomonadota > Gammaproteobacteria > Burkholderiales > Casimicrobiaceae > Casimicrobium. Next base: position 907,363 of record JAAFIS010000001.1, on the reverse strand, counting down.
CAGTGTTGATCGCGATTCTCGCGCTCGCGATTCCCGCCCTTGCGATCTTTGGTGATTTGCTTCCTGCAAAAGTCAGGCAATGGGGATGGCTGGCACTCGTTTTCTTCTCAATCATCCCTGTCGTGGTGATGCTTTGGTCTCGATGGTTTAGGCATCGCGACTGAGAACTTGTCCGTAAATTAACTGCAATATCTGGCTTGCCCTTTTTTGCCACACTGCTCGTTGTGGTTTTATTTTCCGACAAGACCTAACTTGCTGATGCGCAACTTGAGCCTCGTCGCCCTATACTGGCAGCGATGGGAGAGCAGACTTTTGATGCCGCACGCGAGACGGTAATACTCGTCAATCCGAATGCACGGGGCGGTCACAATGATCGAGCGATCCGCCGCATTGCTGCGATTGTTAATGAGAGCGCGAAACCAGCGCGAGTGATCGAAACGCAAAGCGCGGCGGACGCAGATCGTGAGCTCCGCGAATTGCCGCAAGGCTCGAAAGTAATTGTTGCGGGTGGCGACGGCACAGTCAACAGCGTGCTCGCAGCGGTGATCGAAAAACACCACGCGCTCGGGGTGCTCCCGCTCGGCAGCGGTAACGATGCAGCGCGCGCGCTTGGCACATACGATGTTGATTTCGCAACGACACTGAAGCGCTTATTAACGACGCACACGTTTCATCCTGTCGATGTCGGTCGCGCCCACTTCAGCGGTCAGACTCGCTATTTCTTTGTTGCCCTAAACGCTGGATTTGACGCATCGATTGCGGCGCGCGCGATGAACGGTCCGAAATGGTTGCGTGGTTTGCCACGATATTTATTTGCAACCGTGCGCGAATTGATTGCGATCCAACACTGGGGGATCGAACTTTCGCTCGACGACGAATTGCATTTCGCGGGCGACGCGTTGTTCGCCTCGGTGCTGAATGCGCCCACGTTTGGCAGCGGCATGCCCGCAGTTCCCCATGCACGAATCGACGACGAAAAACTCGACGTATTGATCGCAAGACGATTCACACGTAGCGGCGCACTCGTCATGTTGCCGCGGCTTCTGCGCGGGACGCATTTGAACGATTCACGAATCACAACGCGCAGTTTTTCGACGATGCGCCTGATGAGCGAGACGCCTATCCCAATCGCAGCGGACGGTGAATATTTAGGTGAAACACGCACATTGGCAATCGACGTAAACTCCCATTTATTATGGGCGATACGTTAATATTTGTTTGCTTTCTACTCCTCGCACAAATCTTATGTAGCTCCGATAAAATAAGGGCAATACTGCCATTGCTAAATGGAAATTCAGTCTGATTTGACCTGACCTCGCGCTCTTCAATCCGCGCTTTTCTGTCATCCAAATGCGCCGTCCTCGAGCGTGCGCGATAGAGCCGCAAACTTACTTCGTTGTGCGTCGTTTTGCGCCGTCATTTTGCGCGGCGTCCGCTTTTGCTCGCCACTGGCTACCCAGCGCTGCGTTCTTTCTAAAGCCACAATCACCGCGGTTGTGCCACTCCGAATATTCGCTCATCGCGAGCCAGCTGCCGCTGTCGATCGTCGCGCGCAACAAGCGCTCAGCAGCGGCCTGATCCTTTTTCACACCGGTGCCGCAAAGCAAAATGTTTGCATAACGAATGCGCGCACTTTCATGCCCCGCGTCGGAGGCTTTTTTGATCCAAGTCGCGGCTTGTGGCAAATCACTTTTCACGCCACCCACCCCACCGTGGATCCATGATCCGTAGATGTACCAGACCTCGGGGGAGCTACCTCGCGTTGCCGCCTCGCGCATCATCGCCACTGCTCGGCGTTCGTCTTTTACCTCCGGCTTATGGCCGTTAAACAAATCAATGGCTAGATCGTGTTGCGCCTGCGGGTCGCCGTTCGCAGCGTTCACATGATTCATGCTGCGCTTTAAATGGCGCTCGGCGTCGGCGGTGTCTCCTGGCGCGAGCTTTGCGTTCAACGCTCGGCGAAACCAATCCGCGGCGGTGGCGAAACTTTGCGCCACGCCGCTGCCGTATTCGTATGCAAGCCCCATGTTGTACATGCCGTACGCGTTACCGCCGTCAGCGGCGCGTCGATACCAGAGCGCGGCGCTCACGTCTGATTTACCGCGCCCACTTCCAATTTCGTAGCATCGACCCACGTTGTTCGCGCCGACGGCGTCGCCCTGATGCGCCGCTGCTTCCCACCAACTGCACGCCTCGACTGGATTGGGCGCCACACCCTTGTTGCGCGAATAAATGTGTGCAACGCGCACCTGGGCTTCGCGAACGCCGCTGCGCGCGTGTGGCAGAAAGAGCGCGAGCGCCCTTGCGTCATCGCCCGCTTGATAGCTACCATACGCTTCAGTCAACGCGGGTTTTCCGTGATCCGGCACGCGGGTCGCGACGCTAGGCTCGACGATCGCCTTCGGCGGATTGCTCTCGCAGCCCACAAGCAGCATCGCCATTGCCATCGCCGTCGAACTTGCTGGTAACCAAGTGCTTTGATTCATGTTGCCGCCTCAAAAATCGTTCGTTGTAGGAAAGACGCAATCGCGCCACACAGCGCGCCTCACTAGACTTTGACACCTCATCGATAAAACAGCTAATCGCGGATCTAAAACGCAGAGTTACACGTTGAGTTTGGCCGAAATGAAATGCCGCTGATCAACGCACTCGTAGGAATCCTCAGTTGCAAACCATTTCAAGCAGCCACGCGTCAGTCCATTGGAAATCCTGTCTCGATCAAACTCAAGGCTAATCCGCTCTAGACACCCAATAGAACGAAAACGCAGCGACAACTAGAACATTGGTCAGCTTTTTTGCAAAGCGTGGGAATCCGCGTCGCTACACTTCCATCCTTGCCTTGCTTCAACAAATAATGATGAACTCTACCCTTCGCGAACTCTCCTGCGCCGACGACTACGATCCGAATTCGATGCCTGTTGACAAAGCGCGCGAGTTCATTGGCAAAGTGCTCTCGCCGATTACGGATACTGAACGCATTCACATTCGCGCCGCACTCGGGCGGGTCGTTGCAGAGGACATCGTGTCGCCGATTGACGTGCCGGGGCACGACAATTCCGCGATGGATGGCTGGGCGTATCGGCATGCGGATCTCGCGCCAGGCGCGGTGACAACCGTGATGCGCCGCGTCGGCACGAGCTACGCGGGCAAACCGTACCTCGGCGTGGTCGCTCGCTGCGAATGCGTGCGCATCTTCACCGGCGCTGTGATGCCAGAGGGCTGCGATACGGTTGCGATGCAAGAGCGCGTGACCGTGGACGGCGACAAAGTTCACATCCCGAACGATTTAAAAGCAGGACAAAACCGCCGTTTTCGTGGCGAAGATTTAAAGACTGGCGCCGTTGCCATTCGTAAAGGAACCTTGTTCACGCCAGCCCATTTAGGCCTAGCGGCAAGCCTCGGAATAGGTGAAATCAAGGTATACCGAAAATTGCGCGTCGCCCTATTTTCTACGGGCGATGAACTGAAAAGCATTGGCTCTAATTTAGGCGTCGGTGAGATTTACGATAGCAACCGGTACACGATTTACGGCATGCTGACGCGCGCCGGTTGCGAGCCGATTGACCTCGGCAATTTCATCGATTCACCGGAAGAAATTCGCGGCGCATTTCAACGCGCTGCGGCCTGCGCCGATGTTGTTGTCACCAGCGGCGGCGTGAGCGTGGGCGAAGCCGATTTCATTAAGCAAATGTTGAACGAACTCGGTGAAGTGCTGTTCTGGAAAATCGCCATGAAACCGGGGCGGCCGATGGCGTACGGCAAGATTCAAAACGCGCATTTCTTCGGCTTACCTGGCAATCCGGTCGCCGTCATGGTCACGTTCTACCAATTTGTTCGCAGCGCACTCGCAACGCTCCAGGGCCGCACCGATTACGCGCTGCCGCCGTATGTGAAAGCCAAGCTTGCCAACAACGTGAAAAAGCTTCCTGGTCGCACCGAATTCCAGCGCGGCGTTCTCACGATGGGCGCAAATGGCTATGAGGTAAGAACCACCGGCGATCAAGGCTCCGGCATCCTCTCTTCCATGACACAAGCCAATTGCTTCGTGGTGCTGGGAACGGATGTGGGCGGCGTTGAAGCGGGCACTGTTGTTGATGTGCAGATGTTTGAAGGTGTGATGTAGAAGTTACAAGACCAAATGATTTCGAATCAGTACGTTTCACGTTTCAGTTTGAAAACTGAGTTGATTGATTCCGCCAGCAAATATCCGTTTTCTCTTCCCGCAATTCGCAATCTCGACTATGTCGAGCTACATCCGAAAGTCACTTTTTTCGTTGGCGAAAATGGTTCTGGTAAATCGACTTTGCTCGAGGCACTGGCAGTATCGCTAGGGTTCAATCCTGAAGGTGGCACAAAGAACTTTAACTTCAACACTCGTGAATCACACTCGGATTTGCATCGGTACCTTCGCGTTTCAAAAGGCATCCGCAAACCGCGCGACGGTTTCTTCCTTCGCGCTGAGAGTTTTTTTAACGTCGCTACAGAGGTAGAGCGTCTCGATGACGAACCCGCGTTCGGTCCACCAATCATTGATTCGTATGGTGGCACATCGCTGCACGAGCAATCGCACGGTGAATCATTCCTCGCTCTCATGAAAAATCGCTTTGGAGGTCAAGGTCTGTACATTCTTGACGAGCCGGAAGCGGCGTTGTCGCCGCAACGTCAACTCGTTGCGGTGGCTCGCATGCATGAACTCGTAAACGATCAATCACAATTCATCATAGCAACGCACTCACCGATCCTTATGGCCTATCCTGATGCATGGATTTACGTATGTACGCAGGAGGGATTGGTTCGAAGCGATTACCAATCCACTGAGCACTTCCGCGTGATGCGAGACTTCATAGCAAATCCGGATCAATCGATACGCGATCTGTTGCAACCTAAAAAATAGTCAACTATCAACGTTTATCGTTACGCTCATTCCACGATCACTAGAAAGCTGCCATGAAAAAAAGTAACTACCTCACTGCAGATCACCTCTGGCAATGCGAACGCATCGGCACGCCTAGCCTTTCGCCTGATGGCGCTTGGGCGGTCGTTGATCAAACGACGTATTCGATGGAAACCAATGAGAGCACGACGCAGCTGTGGCTTTATTCCACCGATGGCAAAACGCGTAAACAGCTTACGAGCGCAGGCAAGAAAAACACTGCGCCGCAGTGGTCGCCTGATGGCAAGCTAATTGCGTTTTGCGCTAAGCGCGAAGGCGATGATGCAGCACAGTTGTACGTAATCGCGCCGGACGGTGGCGAAGCGCACCGTGTGACGACGCTTTCTACTGGCGTTTCCAGCGTGAAATGGTTTCGCGATAGTAAAAGCGTGATTGTGATTTCAAGCGTATGGCCTGACTTGAAAGACGACAAGGCGCAAGCCAAAAAACTCAAGGCGGAGAAAGAATCGAAAGTGACGGCGAAGGTGGTCGAAGTTGACAACTATCGCTATTGGGATCATTGGATTTGCGATGGTCGTCGCCCGCATTTGTTCGAAGTAAACATCGCATCAGGAAAAACGAAGGACTTGTTTGCAGGTAAGCCGTGGACGTTGTCACTCACCGATGCGGGCAGTGCCGATTTTGCGATCTCGCCTGATGGCGGCGAAATCGCATTCGTGCAACCGACGAACCCAACGCGCACGCTTGATCCCACAATCATCATGCTCCTCAATCTGAAATCGCGCAAAACGAAAACGATTGATCTCGGCAAAGCGTGGGTCGGATCACCAACCTACGCGAATGGCGGCGATCGCGTCGCGTTCCTGTCAACGCCCGCCTCCGCCCCCGCGCAACACACTCGCCTGATGCTGTGGCAGCGCAAAGGTGAGAAGACCGAGCGGCTCGCAGTCAAATGGCCACGCAGCGTAGGCACATACGGCACGGCGCAACTGCAATGGACGCACGATGATCGCGCGATTGTGTTCAACGCCGAAGATTCGGGGCAACAGCATCTCTATTCGCTGCCGCTCGACGCAGCCGAGCCGATTCGCATCGCCAATGGCGGCACGATTGCCGCGTTCGACCTCGCGCGCACGGGCGACGCGCTCGTATACACCCGATCCACCATCGATCATCCGGCGCAATTGCTCTGTACCCACCTCTCCCCTCGGGAGAGATCTGCCGATAGGCCGGGTGAGGGAAAAACTTCGCGTACAAAACAGCTACATCAAGCGAGCGGCGCTTCCCTCACCCGCGCTAGCGCGCGACCTCTCCCACAGGGAGAGGTGAAAACCCTCCGCCTCGACCGCACTAACGCGTTCCTCGAAAAAGTGAGACTCGGCGATTGGGAATCGCGCACCTTCAAAGGCTGGAAAGGCCAGCCGGTTCAAACCTTCATCTGCTACCCGCCGAAATACGACGCGAAGAAAAAATATCCGCTGTTGCAAAACGTTCACGGCGGCCCACATGCCGCACATCTGGATACGTTTCACTACCGCTGGAATATGCAGGCGTTCGCTGCGCAAGGCTACGTTGTTGCCGCCGTAAACTTTCACGGCTCATCGGGGTTCGATGAAAAGTTTCTCGGCACCTTGCACGCGAACATGAGCGAACCGAGTTTCGCTGACGTTGAAGCCGTCACCGACGCCCTCATCAAAGAAGGCATCGTTGACAAAAACAAACTCTACGCCGCAGGCGGCAGCTACGGCGGCCACATGGTCGCCTGGATGAACGGCCACACGGATCGCTACAAAGCGTACGTATGCCACGCCGGCGTGTACGACTGGCAAGCGCAATTCGGCGACGACATGTATTTGTGGACCAAAGATGAGCTCGGCGTATGGCCGTGGGAAGACGCCAAAAAACATGGCGCGCAATCACCGCACACGTACGCCAACAACATGAAAACGCCGACGCTAGTCATCCACGGCGAACTCGATTACCGCGTGCCGTATTACGAAGGGCTTGAGTACTACAACACCCTGCGCGCCAAAGGCATCGCGGCAAGGCTTGTCGTCTATCCCGACGAAAATCACTGGATCCTAAAACCGCAAAATTCACGGCTTTGGTACAAAGAGTTTTTTGCTTGGTTGAAGCGGTTTTAGGATGAAGTAGCCTCTCGATATAAAGAAGTAACTTACATCGAGTGATCAATTCAGCACAGGAGAAGACTATGTCCGTGAACGCTCGCGCACAAGAGGTTCTCGAAACGTACGCGTCTGCGGCGGTAAATCCGGAATTCACTGCTGCAGTAACTGGCGCATGGGGTTGCGGTAAAACACATTTCGTTAAACGGTTTTTGCAGCAACGAGACGAGAGAGGCTTAACGAACATTTACATATCGTTGTACGGCCTCTCCGATACTGCCGCGATCGACCAGTCTATTTTCGCCGCACTTCATCCGCTATTGGGTGGGAAGGCCGCCTCGTTTGCCGCAAAGTTGGTTAAAGGCTTGCTGAAAACGACGATACAAGTCGACCTTGACCAGGACGGAAAGTCCGATGGCTCGGTTTCGTCCACGGTTCCCGACGTTCAGCTTGCCGATTGGTTGAAACCTAAAAAAGGCACGTTGATCGTTTTTGACGACCTCGAAAGAACGAGAATCGATGTCGATGACGTACTCGGGTATATCAACTCGCTTGTAGAGCACAGCGAAGTTCGTTGTGTAGTGCTCGTAAATGAGAACGAAGACGCAATGCGGGAGGATCAGCGCGAAAAATATCGCGTGCGCAAAGAAAAAACGATTGGGCTGACCGTCAAAGTACTACCGGACTTCGACGAGGCATACGCCACTTTCGGACAGGCGCTTTTTCCCAATAGCGCTGTTGAGTTTGAGCAAGAATGGAAGCAAACCACGCGTGCTGCCTTCGAGCAATCGGGCAAAAACAACTTGCGGCTTCTTAGGCAAGCCTTGCTCTACTTCTCGTGGGCGTATGACAAGTTCCCAGCTGATGCCAAGCGATCAAACGAGGTCACGCGCTCCTATCTCAGCGTTCATCTACCGACTGCTTTTGAATTCCTCTCGGGAACGTTAAAGCAGGAGCAGCTCGATCCTTTTCTGGACACATCGGGTGTGGCAAGGTACTTAGCATCCGAAAAGGAAGAGAAGGATCCGGTTCGTGAGTTAGCTGATCGATACACAATTTTCGATGAGAAATTTCGAAGCAAGTCTGCTGTGGTGTTCTTCACTTTTCTGCTTCGCGACGGTGCCATCGTAGAAGATAAGTTAGTAGAGTTGCTAAACACTCACCCAGCGCTTATCACTGCATCAACTCCACCGTGGCGGCGATTGTGGTTTTGGCGAGACCTTCAGGAATCGGAAATCCAATCACTTGCGACTGTCGTGCGAGCTCAGATAACCAACGGCGAATTCAGTAACGTTTACCAACTACTTCTCGCAGTCAGCACCCTAATATCACTGGCGACGCGCGGGATGATCAGCGGCATTTCGGCAAGTCACTCGCTCGGCTTGGGAAAAGACGCGGTGAGGGCTTTGGCTCTGAAAGGGGATATACGCGAGTATGAGCGAGTTCGGGATCTGCGCATCGACACATCGAGTGGTTACGATGGCTTAGGCTACTCATCGGACTTGCCCGAATTCGTCGAACTTGCGCGTTATGCAAACGACCTACGTGCAACGCAATATGATTCGTTCTTAGAGAGAAAATCGGTCGCGCTTTTGCAATCGCTCAGCACCGATGCGCAATCCTTTGCTGAGACGATTTCCAATTTGAATGGAATCTTCTCGCACCGGCCACTCTTCTCGCGTTTCACCGTTGAGGATTTTTTAGAACGCTTGCGACTACAAAAAACAGTAGCTGGATACTGGGATGTATCTACAGGCATCGAGCATCGATTTATTGCATCGAATACGGAGGTGTACAAGGATCTCCTGCCCGAGCTTTCGTTCTTTGAGGAACTTGATGCCGCTATCACCCGCGAAGAGCAGGCGGGCGAGTATGGACCTGTGGCGCGGCGCGGTCTTCTTGATCTTAAAGAGCGGGGTCTAGCGCATGCGATTGATCAGTTGCGAAGCTGCAAAGAGCGCGTGGAGCACGCTACAGCTGCAAAGACGTAGGCTGGGTTAAAAAACCTAGCGAAGCTCTCGGTTCGCACAAAGCTGGGTTTCGTGCCTCAACCCAGCCTACAAGTGGCGTATCCTCTTCACCGTGCGCCTATTCCATCATGCACGCGTTCCGAGAAGCTCAACGCATGCAAAAAACCATCCTCGATTTCTGGTTCACCGAAATTTCGCGGAAACAGTGCTGGGTGAAAGATGACGCGTTTGATGCTTTGATCCGCGTGCGGCTTGCTGCGTTGCATGCGCAGGTGAATCGTTGCGAGTTGTTCGCTTGACCAGTGACCGCGCGTGGGAGGTCGGCGGAGATTGTCGTGCGTGACCAGTTCTCGCGCAATGCGTTTCGCAAGTTGTAGGCGAGCGGCACAGTTGCGCACTCTCATCCGGGCGTTGGAGTTGTTTCACCAACATGATGCGGTGCAGCATCAAGTTTCTGAGTCCACTCTTCTTTAGCTGCTTTCTCGCAAGCAAGATTTCGAAGCCGCGATCACGTGAATCTCGACGCCCAAAAAACAGCGCGCAAGATAGCCGCAGTCGCGTCTTCGCCCTGAAGATTGTCGTCTACAACGCACGAAAAACGAACGTCTGCGCGCCAGCAAAAGCGCTAAGAACGAAACAAACCTAGTTTCGGAAAACGAAATGTTTGTGGATTCCCTAACCTGCATCTGTTACAACCCGCTCGGATTGCACAGTTGCTTGACTCGTGGATTTTCTCTGAGATTTTTAACTAGTGGAGATTTTTGAAAGCTGGAGATTTTTTGACAACTGCGGAATCTTGATACGGTCGTAATTTTTTCCATAGGGCATCGTAGGTTGTGACTCATTCACGGCTCACTTGCCCATAAAAAACACCAAGGAGAGTTCGTGAAAACTATGCATTTAAGAAAAGCTGGGCTGATTGCCGCAAGCTTGGTTGCTTCGGGTACTTTGTATGCGGCAGCACCGATTCTTACTACTGAAGTTGTTGTTGGAAAACTTGAGTTGCCCTGGGATATGTCGTTCCTAAAAGACGGCACCATGTTCTTCACGGAAAAGTGCAAAGGCTTATCGGTTCGGATGCCTTCTGGCACGATCAATAAGCTGCACGCTATCGGTGGAGTGTCGGGTTACGCGTCTGCAAGCGCTGATCTTTTCTGCGATGGTCAAGCCGGCATGATGGGCGTTGAAGTTGATCCTGACTTCGCTAACAACCGCTACATCTACGTCTACTCAAGCTCGAAGCTCAACGACAAATTGGGCAATCGCTTGATGCGCATGAAGGTGGACGCATCATTTACCAATGTGTCGGATCGCAAGGACATCGTTCCCGATGTGAATTACAAGCCCGCCGCATCCAAGCATCCGTTTGGTGGCCCCGGTGCGCACAATGGGGGTCGCGTTCGCTTCAGTCCTACCGACGGCTTCATCTACCTAACGACGGGTGACAACCATTTGGGCGTTGGTCCTCAAAGCCCAACGATCATCGCTGGAAAAGTGCTGCGCATTGATCGCGAAGGCAAAGCGGCGCCGGGCAACAAGCCGCCTCCTGGCTTCGACCCACGCATCTACACCTACGGACACCGCAACCCGCAGGGCATTGCCTTTCGCCCTAGCGATGGCCGCCCGTTCACCGCAGAGAATGGCCCGTGGCATTCAGATGAGGTGACTGCGCTTGAAAATGGCGGCAACGCGGGATGGGATCCTCGCCCCAACATGGCGGGTCGTAAAGATTGTCCGGACGACTACTGCGGTTACTCGCCCAATCAAATGGGTGCGATGGATCCGAAAGAGCGTTCCGCATTTATGCCAATGACCGACTTGAAGACGTACCCCAATGCTATGAAGCCAGCATGGAACAACAATGGACTGTCGCAAGGCATGTTCTGCAATACGTTCCTTTCCGGTAAGCAATGGAAAGATTGGGACGGTCAGATGGTGGTGGGATACGCGGGTATCGGTATTCACGGTACACCCGTAGGCAATCGTCTCGACGTTTTGAAGATCAGCGCGAACGGAATATCTTCCACTGCGGTTCAGGCTTCTTGGCCGACCGTGACAGGGCGCTTCCGCGCTGTGTCTCAAGGCCCCGATGGCAACATGTATGTGGCACTTGAAGATCAAGGCGTCATCATCCGCGTGAAGCCTGAGTAGCGCGGACTTTTCACGCGCTTACGGAAATTGCGCTGCCGTTCGCGGCAGCGCAATTTGTTTTTCTGTCGAAGACTTCTGAGGTTGGGTAGATGAGAAATGCACTCACCGTTTTGACATTCACGTGCGTAGTGGGCACTTCAGGTTTCGCGTACGCGGATTACGACTTATTGGTGAAGAGCAATTGCCTTGCGTGCCATTACTTGGACAAACGAAAGTACGGGCCGAAGCTCAACGAGATTGCAAGCAAGTATGTGAATGACGCCGATGCGGCTGAAAAATTAGCGAAAAAAATAAAAGCAGGTGGCACTGGAGTTTGGGGCGAAGATGTGATGCCGCCACAACCCCATGTGTCAGATGAAGACGCCCTAAAGTTGGCCAAGTACGTACTCGCACTTAAGTGATCTGATGGGGTTAAAAAGGCTTTTGCCATTCCCGTATTTCTGGCAAATATGAAAAAAATATTGCCGCTACTTTTGATCGCGATTAGCGCGGACGCGTCAGCCGCCGATTGGGAAAGAATTGACCGCGCCGGAGATGCGTCATCGCCAAAATTTATTGATACCAAAACGATCCGCCAGACCGGCCCGATGAACACGATGCGGCGTGTTTGGGAGGTCACCAACCTATCGAAGCCTGCATCCAACACCGCACGATCAATCAAAAACCATGTTGAGTACGACTGTAAAGATCGCCGCGTCCGAGTTCTTGACGAGAGCTTCTTCACAGAGCACTTCGCGCAAGGCGATGCTGTAGCCGCCGCGGCAAGCGAGGCCAACGCTGGCTCGTGGAGCGAGATCGCCACTGGCGGCGAACGCGAAGCGATCTTTAAACGCGTGTGCCCGAGCGACGATTCTTGAAGTGTTGGTGTATTGTTAACTTGATCGTCTTGAGCGCCAGAGCACATCGCTCGCAGCTCGCGCTACCCGAACAATTCCAACCGCACATCCCATGAACGAACGCGCACATCAAACGGATTACCTCATCGTTGGCAGCGGAGCGGTCGGTATGGCGTTCGCCGACGTGTTGTTTCACGAAACCGACGCGACGTTAACCTTCGTCGACCGACATCACGGCCCAGGTGGTCATTGGAACGACGCCTATCCGTTCGTGCGCCTGCATCAGCCGTCTGCCTATTACGGCGTGAATTCGAAAGCGCTCGGCGGCGATTTGCGAGACAAGCATCCACTCAACGCCGGCATGCGTGAGCGCGCGACCGCGGCGGAACTTATCGCGTATTACGAACAGCTGATGCAAACCTTCGTAGCGTCGGGTCGCGTTCGTTATCTTCCGATGCATGATTACGTGGGCGACTACGAAGATCATCATGAAGTGACCTCGTTGATGAACGGAGAAACGTCTCGGCTTACCGTAAACCGCAAAGTCGTGGACACCACGTTTATGGGTACTGAAGTGCCGTCTACGCATCCGCCGAAATACGCGGTGGCGCGTGATGTGAAGTGCATTCCGATCAATGCGCTCTCAAAAGTTTCGCGTGCGCACTCGGGCTATGTTGTGGTGGGCGCCGGGAAAACAGGTGTTGATGCTTGTTTATGGTTGCTTGATAACAACGTTTCACCCGACAAGATTCACTGGATCATGCCGCGGGATTCATGGTTTTTGAACCGCGCGAACGCGCAGCCTGGCAATGAGTTTTTTGAGACGGTGTTTGATTCGCTGGCACGGCAACTCGAATCGATCGCGACCTCAGCGTCGGTCGATGAGTTGTTCGGGAAGTTGGAAGCGGGAGAGCAGCTGTTGAGGCTCGATCCAAGCGTGACACCTTCAATGTTCCACGGCGCACTGATGTCTAAGGCAGAGTTGCACGCGCTGCGCGCAATAAAAAACGTGATCCGCTTAGGGCGCGTAAAACACATTGAACCGACTCGAATCGAGTTCGTCAGCGGTGAAATCGCTGCCGATTCAGACTGGCTCTACGTAGATTGCTCGGCGAGCGCCGCAAAACCACGTGCGCCGGTGCCGGTGTTTACCGACAAAAAAATTGTGCCGCAGATGGTGCGCATGTTTCAACCAACGTTTAGCGCGGCGATGATTGCGCATGTTGAAGCAACGATTGCCGACACCGCCGAGAAGAATTCGCTATGGCAACTCATTTCAATGCCAGACAAACCCATCGACTGGTTAAAGGTAACGCTTAACGGTCTGGACAATCAACAGCGCTGGAACAAGGTCAAGGGCTTGCGCGAGTGGATCCTCGCCTCGCGGCTGGATGGATTTACTGCGGCAGCGCGCAGCGTAAAGCCCGATGAGACCGAGCGAATGGCGCTGTTGCAGCGCTACGGACGCAGCGCACCGCGGGCTGCCGCGACGCTGCAAGCACTATTGCAGAGCTGAAGGAAATGCGCGTTTAGAAACGCGTGGTGAGATCGGTGATCCAAGCGGGTGTTACATCTAACACCCAAGCTTCAAACACTTTGTCGTATCCGGTGAGGATGGCGATACCGAGCGCAATCATGATCCCGCCCAAAATGTATTTGCCCGTTTTCCCAGCACTCATTAGTTTGCCGCGCACGCGCATCATGGTTGCGCGCGAGAGCGAGCCCAGCAACACCAGCGGCGCACCGGCGCCCAGACCAAAGATCGCCATCAACAGTGCGATTTGCGGCAAGTCTTTACCTTGCGAGGCGAGCGTTGTGGCTGCGCCAAGCGTGGGGCCGACGCAAGGACTCCAGATGATGCCAAGCACAAGACCGATCACGAATTGACCTTTGAGGCCATCTAAGTTGATTCGAGATAAGAGCGAGTCGCCCGCGGTCGAGAGCCCGGAGGTGGCCGTGGCAAATCGCTCCTGCAGCGTGACCGAGAGCATTACGATGCCAAACAAAATGAGAATGACGGCCGCAACGTTGCGAAACGTGCTTTGATCTAAGCCAAGCGATGCGCCCGCCGTCGCGAGAAATATGCCGACCACGGTAAATGAGATCATCAGCCCAAGCGCGAGCGCATAAGGTCCTAATCGATGTGCGCCGAGCGCCGTCGCAAGCAGTATTGGAATCAGTGGAAGCACACACGGAGAGAGCGTCGAAAGAATGCCTGCGAGAAAGCTCAAGCCGAAGGTGCCGATTCCGAAATCCATGTTTTATTCTTTCTTCTTCTGTAGCTCGTGAGCCGCTGTGCAAACACCTAGACGATACGATCCAATGTCAAAACGGTCGGCTACTAAAGCGCTTGTTTGAATAGATCGATGATCCGCTGACGATTGGTTTGTCCGGTCGAACGCGCCACTTCCTTGCCGTCTTTGAACACTACGAAGGTGCTTTGACGGTTGACTCGTAGCGCGCGTTTGGTTGCGGTGTCGAAATCGTAATCGGCGCGGAACACGGTGATGGGCTTTAGCGTTGGATCGGCCTCAAGCTCTTTAAGAATAGTTTCTTGAGTGCGGCACGTGGGGCACCACGGCGCATAGAAATCAACAACAACGGGCTTGCCTTCAGCCAGAAGTTTGTCAAATTTTGCTTGGTTGAAAGGCTCGCTCGCGAGCGTCGCTTGGCTCAATACGGCAGCCGCAACAATCGCGAGCCACTGCATCAATGTGTTCCAAAATTTCATCTCGAGCCACCCCTTAAAGCCCACGACTGGGGCGTTTGTGCGGGTAAATTCGCCCGCCACCCCGAAAGGTTACACGCTCATCGAGAAATCCTCGGCGGCTAAACACACGCATACAAATAATCGGCGCTAAGGCCAATTAAATTGGGGTAAACCGTAGTTAATGCAACATGTTGACAGCAAGCTAAAATACGCGTTTTGCCCATATAAATAGGCGTATTAGTGAAACATGTGATTTTCTATTTTCGAGCTAGCGGAGTCGCGTCGGCGCGCAACCGGCAACCCACGCAGCTCAAGTCGAATTGGCTAGGCGCCAATTCATTCGCACACAACGAGCGAGCTTAGTAGCGCGCCAAACCGCGTCGATCATAAACGCGCACTCGATCACCTGGACGAACGTCAACGTTGGGCGATTGTTCAAGCGTGACGACTTGACCGTTCTCAAGACGCACGCGAACCACTGAGTACTGCGCGTTGCCGCCGCGCTGGTTGCGCTCGATTTCATTTCCGATGATGGCCCCGAGTACTGCACCGCCAACAGTCGCCGCGTCGCGTCCGCGCGCACTGCCGCCCATTTGATGACCTGCAACGCCGCCGACGATACCTCCGATGACCGCTCCGCCGCCAGTGGTTCCGCCGCCACCACCTGCTAGGCGAACGTCTTCAACAACGCCGTATTCAAGTGATCGATATCCTGAAGGAATTGCTTGCGAATCATTGCCCGAATAGTTCACGCCGCCGCTATAGCGCGGCTGCGGATCGTAACTCCGTGATTGGTTGGAATTGCAGGCTGACAGAGCGACTGTGGCAAGCAATGCCGTTGATAGCAATGCAACACGCGAACGAGAGTACGCAGCTTTATTCATTGAAGACTCCTTTTTTGTAGTGGGTCGAAAACGCGCAGCCGATTGCTACAGGCGGTGAAGCGCGCTTTCAACAATTAACGATTTGCGGCGAGTGTTCGACGACATCGCCAGTCAAAATTCAAGTCGTCACCAAGCGACAATGCTCGATCACAATTCGCTGGATCTTGCGCTCGCAAAAAACGACGCCGCGCTGCCACCGCTCGCGCTCTTGATGAAGCAGCGAGCGGACGCGACGTATCGGCCATGTCAACACACGCTCAAGCGGCTAGCAGCCTACTTTGACTCGATGAGTTCGATCTTGTAGCCGTCTGGATCCTGCACAAACGCGATCACCGTCGATCCGCCTTTGACCGGGCCGGCTTCGCGAGTGACATTGCCACCCGCAGCACGAACCGCTTCGCAAGCGGCGGCCGCGTTTGGAACTGCAATGGCGATGTGGCCAAACGCGCCGCCCATTTCGTAGCTGTCAACCCCGTAGTTGTAGGTGAGCTCGAGCACTGCACCCGTGCGCTCATCGCCGTAGCCGACAAACGCGAGCGAATATTTTTGCTCCGGTCGATCAGTGGTGCGAAGCAATTGCATGCCCATGACTTGGGTATAGAAATCGATGGCTCGCTGCAGATTGCCAACGCGGAGCATTGTGTGAAGAATTTTCATAGTGTCTTGTAGAGAAGCGAATGATCGCGTTGAACAACGGTGCGCGAGAATAGCAAACGACGTCGCGCAGTAGCGCCGAGAATTCATGCATCAACGCGGCGTTCGTCGAGTCGCAGATGTTGACCGCGCGCCAAAAGTTCAAAGCCGACGCTCTCATATAGCGGCTGCGCGTTAACGTTTCCCTCCGTCATAACCAGCGCCACTTGTGGCGCGCTGCGCGCGTTAAACGCCCAGTGCAGCGCGGCGAGAAGCAACTTGCGCCCGATCCCTTTTTTTCGCGCGTCGGGCGCGACTGCGATATTGTCCACTTGCGCTTCGATCGCACCTGCTTCGTAGCTCGCGTAGACGTAGCCCAAAAGCCGAGCGCCATCGCTGGCCGCAAAAACAATTGCCGTGTCGCTCGCGGGTGCCGCAAAATCGTTGCGGGTCAGATAGCCGCCGGGGAATTCTTTTGCCGCAAGCGCGACGACGTCGTCGATTTGCTCGGGTCGCAGCACTTCAACCCCGGCAAATGCGTCCGCAGCGAACGAGCCGCCGGAATGGGTGTAGACGCTGTGTCGCATGCGATTGACGAAACCGCGGTGTGCATACCATCGCATCGCACGTTCATGCTCAACTTCAATGAACGCGTCCCACAATGTCGCACGTGCTCCAGTGTGCTCGCGGAGCGCGTTGAACGCTGCGTTGGAAACGTCTTCAAATGAAGTTGCGAAATCAAGGTCAACAAACGGACCACGCAGCCAAGCGCGCCCAACTTCGTCAGAGATTTCCACGCCCATCAAACCGACGACCTCTGCCGCTTCGTTGTGCACGACGACGTAGCTCTTCTGCGCCGCGTTTTCAGCGCGGAGGGCTTCAGGACTTACTTCAAAATCAGCGTGTAAACAACGCTTGCCTTCGCGGAGTTGCTCACGAGTCAACAAAGCAACGCCCGCCGCGTCGTCGGCAATAGCCTGCGGCGACAACACTCGCGTTTCCAGTTTCGCTACTAACTTATTCATGTTTTCTATTATTTCGTTGGGCGAACGATGTAATACTCCTGTATATCAACAAATAGTAATTACTTGCCATCGCCCCGTATACATTGAGGCTGCTGCGTGATTGCTGTAAGGGTTCGGCCGCCTACGCGTTGGCGCAACGCGTCCGTGACAATTCGTTGCCACAATTTATCATCGTACGATGAACATTCTGCTTATTGGCGGTACGGCATTTCTCGGTCGACACATCGCGGCTCACGCAATTTCGCGCCATCATGCGCTGACGCTTTTTAACCGCGGGCTTAGAAATCCAACACTCTTTCCTGAGGCGAGGCATTTGCGCGGTGATCGCAACGAATCGCTCGCCGCGTTAGCGGGGATGAAATTCGATGCTGTGATTGACACCTGCGGCTACACGCCAGCGCAAATGCGAAAAGCGGCAGCAGCGCTCGGCGATGACGTGCCACAGTATCTGTTTATCTCTTCGATTTCAGCCTATAGCGCACGTCCACCGCGAGTTGCGTACGATGAGAACACGCCGCTACTTGTCGGCGACGCGGGGTACGGCGAAGAGAAGGCACGCGCTGAAGAGGCGATCCGTGCGGCCTATCAGGATCGCGTCACTATTGTGCGCCCCGGACTGATCGTCGGCCCTCACGATCCTACGGGTCGATTTGCCTATTGGCCACAGCGCTTTGCCAGCTCAATACATCGAAGAGTGCTCGCGCCCGGTCGCCCATTGCGGCCGGTGCAGTGGATCGACGTACGCGATCTCGCAGAATGGATCGTGCACTGCGTTGAACACGGTACGCAAGGGCAATACAACGCGATCACACCGCACGACGCACACACCATGCAAGATTTGCTGAGCGCATGCGCGGCAAATGCGTCGCAGGAGAGTTTCACTCATTGGATTGACGACGCGACGCTGCTCGAGGAAAACGTTGCCCCGTGGACAGAGTTACCGCTGTGGATTCCCGAAAACGACGCCGACGCTGGCGGACTGATGCTCGCGCGCGCGGATCGCGCAGTCGCGGCGGGGCTGCGCTTTCGTTCAGTGAGCACCACGGTGTACGACACGCTCGAATGGCTAAACACACTGCCTGTCGATGCCGGCGCACGCGGCCTCGCAAAGACGTTGAAGCCAGATCGTGAATCCGAGTTGCTGCGAAAATACGTGCTCAACGACGCTTCACAGCAATAGCGCAACGCCATCGCCTCATCATACGTACGGCTCTCGCCAGTAGGAAAACAAATTGGAAAAAACATTTATCGCCACTCTGCTCACCGTAGCTGTCTCCGTGTTCCTCGCTGAAATTGGTGACAAAACGCAGCTCGCAACGATGATGTTTGCGTCAGATGCAAAAGTGAGTTTGTGGGCTGTATTTTTGGGATCTGCGTTAGCACTTGTCGCCGCCGCCGGAATCGGAGTCGTCGCGGGAGCCTCATTGTCAAAAGTAATTTCGCCCGAAGCGCTCAAGCTCATCGCGGGCGTCGGATTCATTGCCATCGGCGTGTGGACGATTTGGTCGCGCTAACAAAAACGAGCGCAGATCGCGCTCGTTTTTCACCGTCAGTATCTGCCTACATTTTCTTCGGCATCATCACGGTATCGATTACATGAATCACGCCGTTCGAAGCGAGCACGTCGGTTTTCACCACCTTCGCATCATTAACCTTTACGCCATCCGTGGTGGTTACTTTCAGCATTTCGCCTTCCACCGTTTTTTTCTCGCCAGCCTTCACATCTTTAGCAAGTACTTTCCCTTGCACTAGGTGATACGAGAGTACCTTAGCAAGCGCCTTCTTATCGGCAAGTAACTTGTCGAGATCCGCTTTCGGAATCTTAGCGAACGCCTCATCGCTTGGTGCAAACAACGTATATGGCCCCTTGCCTTTGAGCTTCTCCACGATGCCGGCTTTTTCGGCAGCGGCTAGCAAGGTATTGAATCCGCCTGCTTCTTTCGCGGTGTCCACAAGGTTTTTGTTTGCGGCAAACGCGGATGACATCGCGAGCGCAATCGCTGAAGCGGTGGCAACACTCACAGTGGCACGTAGATAGCGTTTCATTGCAGTCCCTTTCGATCTATTGAACGATTCAAATCGTGCACAGAATTGCGCACATTGCATTGACGACCCGAATACCCGATGAGTTTCTCGCAATAGGGAAATCCTAACAATCCCGTAGTGATCGCATTGTTATTTTTCAGAGACAAAAGTTGTGTACCATCGCCACATCATCCACAGCTAATCGCCTACGCTCCCGACAAAACACGGGCTTCCAACGCAGATGATGATCACAATAGACTACTGCAAACAATTCGCCCGCTACAACCGTTGGCAAAATCAATCGCTCTTCACGGCATGCGAAAAACTCAACGACGAAACGCGAAAGCGCAATATGGGCGCGTTTTTCAAGAGCATCCACAACACGCTCAATCACATTTTGGTCGGTGATCGTTTATGGCTTTCTCGATTTGATGGCGAGCCAAGTGGCGTCACCGCCCTCGATCAAGTACTTTACGTAGATTTTGATGAGTTCAAAAAGCAACGCGGCTTCGCCGATAACCGCTGTGATCGCTTTGTAGCTGCGCTCACGCCCAAACAACTTGCGGGAAACATCACCTTTCGTCGATTAAGCGGCAACCAAGAAGAGCTCACCAAGCCGCTCGATTTCTGCCTGATGCACTATTTCAATCACGGCACGCATCACCGCGGCCAAGTTACGACGCTACTTATGCAATGCGGCATTGACCCCGGCGTGACCGATTTGATGATGATGCCAAAAGATATTGTGTCACCCGTGTTTGGTTTGTAAACACGCCGCACGCAGCGAGGTTCGAGCACCAGAGTTTCAGTTCTCAGTCTCGAAGAGCGAAGTTTGCAAGCTAGAGGTATCCGCAATAAGCTTTTTTCGATAGGTTCGCTCTCGTGAGGGACTGCGCGAACCGTGTTTTTCAAAAACTTGCTTCGCAATCTCTTTCACTTCTGGATCGCGACGACGCTGATAAATTTTGGCCTTCGCCTCGCGCATGCTCGCCATCAAATCAACAATCGGCGCCGGGTACACGTCATGGACTACCCCAGCCTTCCAAGGCGTATGAATCGCGGCGGCGTTTAGATGAGAAAGCTCCGGCACCCAGCGTCGAATGAATTCGCCGCTTGGATCTTGATCAACACTTTGTTTCACCACGTTGTAGATGCGCACGGTGTTAATCCCGGTCACACCGCTTTGCATTTGTGACTGCGACCAATGAATGCCGGGCTCGTAGTCAGTGAACTCGCGCGCCAAATGCAGGCCGGTGTGCCGCCAATGAAGCCACAAGTTGTAGCTCGCAAAACTCATGAGCATCGCGCGCATCCGAAAGTTAATCCAGCCCGTTGCAGCCAAACTTCTCATGCAGGCGTCAACGAACGGAAAGCCCGTGTTGCCATCGCGCCACGCGATCAACCGTTGAAGCGCGTCGGGATCGAGTTCTGATTCAAGCTCCGCCTCATCACGCAGTCCATCAAACCCACGATGCACGTTTCGCCATTCAATTTGCGGCTCATCCTCAAGCTTTTGGATGAAATGACAATGCCAGTGTAGGCGTGCTTCAAAACTCTTCAGTGATTCGAGGAAACCAACCGATACTTTCGCTCTCGGCAGCGAACGAATCTCGGCGCGTCGCGCATTTACCGCGTGCACGCATTCTCTGATCGAAATTGCACCCCAAGCCAAGTGCGCGGAGATGCGTGAACACGAATGTGCGGCCGTGATTGGGCTCGACATCTCGATTCGATAGCGCGCACCGCGCTCGCTGAGAAACGATTCAAGATTCGACCAAGCCATACTTCGCCCGCCACGAACTCGCTCCGGTTTATCGGGCATTGACAAACCGAACTCATGCGCGGCGAGCTCGTTGACCCGCAGACCGTGGCGCAGGGCTGAACCATCGACCCAGCGCACCTGCGAAGGCGGTGAAAGCGGATCGCTCTCCATGCGCTCACGCCAACGTTTCGTCCACACATTTCGCGAAGGTAGGCGCCGAACTACGGCGTTGTTAGGAAACTCAGTCCAACCAATTTCATGGGCCTCACACCAACGCTTCACGGCAATATCGCGTGCGTAGCTCCAAGCGTTTCCGCTTTCTTCGGAGCTCACTAATGCAAATCGACCGAGCTGCGCATGCAGGTAAGTTAGCGCGTCGGTCATCGCCCCGCGCAACCGAACAAGTTCTCCGCCGTTGTTCTCGCACCAAGTTTGGAGTTCGCTTAAACACTCATTGGCAAACGTGAAATGCTGGGTTGAAGCGTCAGGTTGCGCCCACTGCTCCGGCTCGTAAACCCACAACGCGAGGACGCGCCCTCGCTCTGCGGCGAACTTTAATGCTGCGTGATCGCTCCACCGCAAATCGCGCTTAAACCAAACAACGAATGGCGCTACTTCGGAAACCACTGCGACTCGATCGCTTTCCAGTACGGTGTGAAGCGCGTCAGGCGACCACTAAATTCGGCGAACACGGGCTCGTCGACCCATTCCACAGGCACACCTGCGCGTTCGAGCCAGTCTCTGATAGGAGTATTTGGTGTCGCCTGCGTGATGATGCTAGTCGCACCGATCATTTTGAGCACGCTCGCGAGCTCGCCCTTGAATACTTTCACGTCAGCAATTTCTGCGACACCATCGGCAATAAATTGCAGTCGTTTCATCGTCCAACCTTCACGCTGGATGAACGCAGGATCGAATACAAAAATGCGTGGCGCACTAGCGGCCTGCGCAAACACAGGTAGCGTACTGTTGAGCATCTCGTCGTGAATCAGCAAGACTTTCATGCTCCCACTCCGTGGTTTGAAAACAGTTTCAACTCGAGTGATTCGTAGCTCATGTCGAACGGGCAACGTGAGCGCATCTCGCACGTTGCGCACAACGAACCTAGGGTATACCGCTCCAAATTTTCTCGGTTAAAGATGTAGGGCTTACTTGAGAAGGTGGAGCCAACCCATTGCCATGAAAGATGGTTGCTCGCGCGATCACCATCTAAAAGCTCACCGTAGTACCAGTCGGCTGCGAGCTTCCAGTCGATTTTTCGATGATGAATGACGTAGCTCGCAAACCACATTCGCGCGTGATTGTGAACGTAGCCCACATCTCGCAAATCACGGACGAATTGATCCATGCAGGCAAGACGTGTTGTGCCATTCAGAATGTCGTCGGGTAGAGGCGCGTTGCCTACGGGAACCTTGGGCACTTCCAGATCACGCTCGATGGCATCGCCGCGTTTGGCCCACACGCGACGCCAGAAATCGCGCCAAGCAAACTCAAAAACTAATTTGTACGCGCGCGCGCCAGACTTCTGCACCGCAAGGCTCGCCGCTTCATGCAGCGTGATCATGCCGTGTCGAAAATAGGGCGAGAGTCGCGTGACTTTTCCGTCGAGAAAGTTCCTTGAACGATCGTATTGCGGCGGATCAATCCTCGCGAGCGCCGATAGCGCCGCTTCGCGGCCGCCAGCGAACACCGAGTCATCGCCGTGAACGTCAGGGAAGAGCGCACGAATCTGTGCGTTTCGTTCTGCGCGACGTTTTTCGAGTTTAATTTCCTCCACTACAGCGCATCCAAATTTCCTAGCATGCGCTTTGCGTCGCTGCGAACGCTGCGCCGCTCATCGTCGGTCATGCGCTGTAGATTTTTCACCATCAGCGATGTGCGCGGGTTGGAAGCAAACGATTCTTCGTGCTTGTCGAGAAAATTCCAATACAAGGTCGTGAGCGGACACGCATTTGCGCCCGATTTCACATCAGGCTTGTAGCGGCAACCATTGCAGTAGTTGCTCATGCGCTTCACATAGGCGCCGCTGGCCACATACGGCTTGCTCGTAAATCGACCGCCGTTGGCAAACAAAGCCATGCCCGCCGTGTTGGGCAATTCAACCCATTCAATCGCATCAACGTATACCGCGAGATACCAATCACAGAGCTGCTGCGGCGAAATCTCTGCTGTGATGCCAAACATCCCGGTGATCATCAATCGCTGAATATGATGTGAGTAGCCGTGCGTGAGCGTTTGGTCTACGCATTGCTTCAAACAATGCATGTGGGTGTCGCCTGTCCAGTACCATTTCGGAAGCGCGTTGGCGTGTCCGAAATGATTTGCAGACTTAAGCGAAGGCATATCGGTGAAATACACACCGCGCATAAATTCACGCCAGCCAAGCACTTGCCGAATGAAACCCTCAACGCTTGCGAGATCTAGGTTTCGCTTTTTGTGGGCGGCTTCCGCTGCCGCGACAACTTCGCGCGGATTCAAAAGCTTCAAGTTCAGCGAACTTGAAAGCAGCGAATGCCAACCAAACACCAGATTTGTCCACATCGCATCTTGATGCGGGCCAAACTCACCCAGGCGATGCTCAATGAAATCTCCGAGCGCAACAAGTGCCTGCTTGCGCGTTACCGGCCAATTGAAATGTTCGGTACTGCCCGGGTGATCGGCAAACTCTCGCTCAACTAATTCGATCACGGCCTTGGTGGTGGCATCAGGTGCAAAGCGAGGCGTTTTCGGAATGTCTTGCGGGCCGCTCTTGCCGAAGCTTTTTCGGTTGTCGGCATCAAAATTCCACTGCCCGCCGATCGGTTGATCCGCATTCATCAACACTTTGTGACGCTTCCGCATTTCGCGGTAGAAAAACTCCATTCGCAGCGATTTGTTTTTTCCTGCCCAGAGTTTGAATTCGTTGACCGAGCACAAGAAGTGGCGATCCTCGCGTATTTCATACTCACATTTCGCCGCCTCAAGCGCGTTCGTTAACGCTTCTTTCACCCGAAGATCACCGGGTTCGACCAGCACCACACGCTTCGGGTTTTCGCGCGTGATTGCAGCGAGCAATCCCGACGCCAGCGATTCGTCGCGTTCAACATCGAGCGCGCGATACTCGACTCGCCAATCGCGCGCCTCAAGCTCATCTCGGAAGTGGCGCATCGCTGACAAGAAAAGGGCGGTGCGAACTTTGTGTGACCACACGTGCTTGGATTCACCGAGTGCCTCAATCATCAACACGCAATCTTGCGACGGATCAAATCCGTCGAATGCGGAAGAGTCGGCGTCAAGCTGGTCGCCCAGAATTAGCACTAGATTGCGCGACGCACTCCCCGCCGCGGGCGCCTTGGGAAGACGTGATTTAGTCATGCGACGCTCCTGCGCTGAGCACGCTCGCAGAGGTCGGCTTTGCGCGTCGACAACGCTCGGAACAGTACTTAACCTCGTCCCAATTTTTGGCCCAACTTTTCCGCCAAACCATCGGTTTGCCACAGGCGACGCAGAGCTTCGAGGGCAAACTCGACTTATTTCCTTTGTAACTCATTGACTCAGCCTTATCTGATTAACGGACGTATCGCTGTAAAGCCTCCGTCAATCGTCCAAGTTTGCCCGGTCACGCGTCGAGCGGCGTCCGAGAGCAGCCACAACATTAGTTCCGCCACCTCTTCTGGCGAACCAATCGTACCCAAGGGATATTGTTTAGCGCTGGCTTCGCGCAGCGTGGGCGTCGACAAAAACTTCGCCGCCGCAGGTGTCTCCATGAGCCCAGGGGCGACCGCGTTAACACGTATCGATTGCGCCGCGTAAGTCGCGGCGGCGGAGCGAACCATTGCCTCAAGCCCGCCCTTCGCGGCGGCAACGGCTTCGTGATTAGCAATACCAATTTGCGCGGCAATGGTCGAGACGAAACAAAGCGAAGCAGGCTGCGCGGCAGTTCGCGCTGCCGCTACCGTGGCCGACAACATGAAAAACGCGCTGTCCAAGTTTGCGCGCATTACATCGCGATACTGGGCTTCTGTAGTTCGCGCGGCAGGGGCGAGCACAATGTTGCCGACGCAATGCGCGAGCATGGTAGGCGCGCCCACTTTACTCACACACTCCGAAACAGCGCTCTGCGCACCTTCGTAAGTTGAGACATCCGCTGCAATATGCAATGCGACGTTTGGCACGGCTTCGCGAAGCCGCTCTTCGCTGCGACCCACGGCAACAACGCGAACGTCACTGCGACCGGCTATCTCGATCAGCGCGCGACCTAAACCACCGGCGGCACCCGTCACCATCAAAATCTGTGACATATTTTAACACTCCGAAAAACAGTTCCTCCCTGCTTTCCAATGGCTATTCTGTCATGCTTGAGCAACTCGCTAGATGCCGTAACTCAAGTCGCGTGCTTTACCCCAAAAAATTCGGTACACAAAAATGGTGTATCCGATGATGGCGGGCAGCGTAATCAACGTTCCAATCAAAATAATCACTAGCGAGCTGGTCGCACTAGCGGCCTCCCAAACGTTTAATCGATCAATCACGATGTACGGGTAGATCGAAAAGGCAAGACCGAGCGTGGCCAACAGCAAAATCAACACCGTTGCAGCAAATATGATCCAACCGTAGCCCGCGTCCACCACGTGTTTGCGCCCGGTCACATGCCACAGCGCGAACACTGCGGCTCCGGTGGTCAGTGGAATCGGCAGCAACGCGAAAAAGTCCGGCAGACGAAACCATTTGTTGAATATGGTTTCGCTGACCAGCGGTGTGGCAACTGAAATGGCAACGATTCCCAGAACGAACGGCACAGTCGCCAAGCGCGCCCATTTCAACGCCCGCGATTGCAACTCGCCCTCTGTTTTCATAATGAGCCATCCCGCCCCCAACAGCACATAGGTGGCCGGCACCGCAATCGCGATAAGCGCATTAAATGCATACGTCCAACCCGCGTCGCGGAAACTTGTGATGTAGCTCCCGAGCATCCAACCTTGAGACGCAGCGGCAACGAACGAGCCCGATGTGAACATGGCGTTCCAAAACGGTCGACGCGCGTCGCCAGCCTTTGTGCGAAAGTCGAAAGCAACACCGCGCAACGTGAGCCCTATCAGCATCACTGCTACCGGTAGATAAAGGGAGGTGAGCACTAGGCCGTGTGCGTACGGGAAGGCTACTAACAAAATGCCAACGCCCAGCACGAGCCACGTCTCATTGGCATCCCAAAAAGGACCAATGCTCGCGACCATCATGTCGCGCTCGGCTTCGGAATGAGCGCGCGGCAGCAACATGCCCACGCCCAAATCGTAGCCATCGAGAACAACGTAGGCCAACATGGCAAGACCCATCACGGCCATGAACACCAGCGGAAGTGCAAATGCAAGCGTTTCCATCATCGTCTCAATCTGCGCCTGCGCTGTTTGCTGCGCCCGCGGAGGGCACGACAGGCGTAGCTGGCTTATTTACCGGGAGTTCCAGCGGCTGTCCACGCGACGTTTTTTGCGATAGGCGCTTGACGACGGTAACGTAGGCGACCAGCAACCCGATATAGAGAAGCAAATAGGCAGCAAACGTTATTCCGATCATCGCGGGCGCATGTTTCGCAGCGGTTTCGGCAACCGCTAGCACGCCGTAGACGATGTAGGGCTGACGTCCAATTTCGGTGACGTACCAGCCGGACACCGTCGCGATCCAGCCTGAGAACACCATAATCGAGAGCACCAACAAGAGCGGCCGTGGCAGCGTTTCTGGTGTGCGTTTGCGAAGATACGCAACGGTGATCCAACTCACTGCCAACATCAGCATGCCAACGCCCACCATGATGCGAAATGCCCAGAACACCTGCATCACGGGCGGATGCTTGCCTGCAAATTCGTCGAGCCCTTTAATCTCGCCGTTGGGATCATGGGTGAGGATCAGGCTTGCGAGCTTTGGAATCTCTATTGCGTAGAGATTCGAGCGCGTTTCTTTGTCGGGGATGCCAAACAACACAAGCGGCGCGCCTTTCTCCGTCTCCCAGATACCCTCAATCGCTGCGATCTTCGCGGGCTGGTGTTTCAACGTATTGAGTCCGTGCAGATCGCCCACGAAAATCTGGATCGGAATCAAGATCGCGGCGGCGATGATCGCGGTTTTGAATGCTGCGGTGGTTGCCTCCGAATTCACCTTTTTGATGATTTGCCACGCGCTCACACCGGCCACCAAAAACGACGCCGTTAGCCCACTCGCAATCAACATGTGAGTGAAGCGATATGGAAACGAGGGATTAAATACGATCGCCCACCAGTCGGTCGCGAAAAACTTGCCGTTAACAATTTCGTAGCCCGCTGGCGTTTGCATCCAGGAATTGAGCGACAAAATCCAGAACGCACTCATCGTTGTGCCGAACGCCACCAAGAAAGTAGCGATCAAGTGCATGCGCTCAGACACTCGACCGCGGCCAAACAACATGACACCGAGGAACGTTGCTTCGAGGAAAAATGCGGTGAGTACCTCATAGCCCAAAAGCGGCCCGGCAATGTTGCCCACCTTTTCCATAAAGCCCGGCCAGTTGGTACCAAACTGGAAACTCATGGTGATGCCTGACACCACGCCTAAGGCAAAGGTCAGCGCAAATACTTTGGTCCAAAAGTAATACGCCTCTTCCCACTTCGCATCGCGAGTGGCCTTGAATCGCAATCTGAAAAAAAGCAACATCCACCCAAGCGCGATCGTGATCGTTGGAAAAAGGATGTGAAATGTGATGTTGGCCGCGAATTGCATGCGCGCCAGGAGAAGTGCAGTGTCGTCCATCGCTAAAACTCCATTCGGTGGAAATACTAGGCCCTGTTAGCCCTCCGTGTCACTGTGAAACGCCGGTAGCGCTCGCGGTTTTCTTTCGCCCCACAACTTTCAATTTGTCGGTCATGTCGAGCACCGTCTTCACACTCGAGCCCATGCGCATGAGCCGTGCGAGCGTCTCCGGCGAGAGTCGTTGCACATCATCAAACCAGGTTGACGAGAGTTCAATCAATTCGTGCATTTGCTTCATTCGATTCTGCGCGTAGGTGTCGGCCGCGGTCGAAGGGGCTTCGAGCATCGCAGCGCGCAGCATCGACAATGTTGGGTCGATCTCGCGGCGCCGACGCTCTTCAGCCAAACTTTTGAAGATTTCCCATACGTCCTGCGGCGCTTCAAAATATTCGCGGCGATCGCCCGACTGGTGCTTCAATCGCACCAATCGCCAACTTTGCAATTCCTTGAGGCCGATGCTTACGTTTGAGCGCGAAAACTCAAGCGCATCGGCGATTTCGTCTGCATTCAGTGGTTTCTCAGAAACAAAAATGAGTGCATAAATTTGTCCGACGGTGCGATTAATGCCCCAGCGCGAACCCATCTCCCCGAAGTGAGCGACGAATTGAGCGGTGAGCGGTGAGAGCGTTTTCATAAGACACCTGCAAGTTGGAACTACTAGGAAGCAAGATTTGTTGGTTTGATCCCGATCAAACAACGCTTCGACCCGTTGCAATATATCTTGTTATTCTCGAATTTTCAAGAATTACTGAAAACACGAAACATATTAGCTGTTGCGATTATCGCCCGCGTTATTCTTGGCTTTGGAGCAATAACGACAAGTAGCGGTGAATTCACTTAAGACAGCGCTAGCCCTTTTATGTAGGGATTTGCAAGACATTCCTGTCTAGTATTTCCATTGCCGCCAAACGAGCGCAGCCGCGAGCGCGAACATAGTCAGAGCAATGAGCGAATCTAAAACGCGCCACGCATTCGGCCGCGCGAAGACTGGGGCCAGCAGTCGCGCACCGTAGGCAAGCGAAAAAAACCAAACGAAACTCGCCGTCACCGCACCCGCCGCAAACACCCAACGCAGCACACCGGGAAATTGAGCACCTAGCGCGCCCATCAACACGACGGTATCCAAATAACAATGCGGATTCAAAAACGTGAACGCCAAGCAAGCGAGCAGGACGCGCCGCCGATCACGCGTCCCCACCGTTGCTGGGGATTGGGTCGCGGCATCAGGTACCGCGTTCGTGTTGAGCGCGAGTGTGTTCGCGCTCCAAGCGCGGCGCGCCGCCATGACGCCGTAACCCAGCAAAAAGATGGCACCCGCGTAGGTAATCGTCGCCAACATTAATGGCTGACTCTGCACCAACGCGCCCACACCGAGCACGCCTAATGTGACGAGAAGCGCATCCGACAGCGCACAAAGAAGCGCAACGGAAAACACGAATTCGCGCTTCAAACCTTGTCGCAACACAAACGCGTTTTGGGCACCGATGGCGATGATTAACGCGGCGCAGGTGCCGAACCCCTGTAGAAATACCGACGCAGTCATGAGCAAGTGGTTAGATTTTGAAGATGATGGCAAAACGTTAGCAATAGCCGTATCATTAGCCAAGCTAATTTTTCTTATTTTGCTTTAGCAATTCTTATCTCAGATGCAAATCGATTCGGGTCAGTTATCAGCGTTCAATGCCGTGCTCCGCGAAGGCTCGTTTGATGCTGCTGCCAAAGCGTTATTTGTTACGTCGTCTGCCATTAGCCAACGCATTAAGCAGCTTGAAGATCGCCTCGGGCACGTCTTGATTCAGCGCGGTCAGCCATGCCTGCCAACGGTCGCCGGGCAAGCGCTTCAACGCTACGCGCATCAGCTCGCGTTGCTTGAAAGCGAGGCGCTCGGAGCGCTCGGCCTTGATCGTGAAACCCAACAGCCGTTGCCAATTTCCCTCGCGGTCAACGCGGACTCGCTCGCCACGTGGTTTGCCGCGCCGCTGGCTCGCGCGGCCAGCGCGTGCAACGCAACGTTTGATCTAGTCGTTGAAGACCAAGAGCACACGAGGGAGCTGTTGCGCAGCGGCCGCGTGATGGCTGCGATTACGAGTGACCCCAGCGCGGTGCAAGGCTGCGACGTCTCCCCGCTTGGCGCGATGCGCTACGCAGCAGTCGCCCATCCCGACTTTGTGCAACGTTTTTTCAGCGGTAAAGATCGAGCGACAGCCTTTACAGCTGCACCCCGTAACGTCTTCAATCGCAAGGATAAATTGCAATCTGAATACCTAAAACGACTTGGCCTGAAAAACACGTCTTCGCCCATTAATTACGTCCCTAGCACGCATGGGTTCGTTGAGGCAGCACGAGCCGGGCTCGGCTGGGGTATGAACCCACTGATGCTGATCGAGGCGGCGTTAGCGACCGGGGATTTGGTTGAACTGGTGGCCAGAACGCGCCTGGATGTGCCGCTCTTTTGGCAGCGCGTTCGTTTAACGAGCAGCACGCTCGATCGGCTCACACACGAGGTAATGGTCGCCGCACGCAGCGCGTTGGTGCGGAAACCACAGTCGGCGACGGCACTGGAAAGTCATCGTTAAACCCGTACTTTCTTCATGTTTCGTCCGGCCATAATTCGGATAGTTGATGCGCGCTTGGGTTAAGTTTGAGGTGAGTTGAAACCCGAGAGCGCTTCAGCACACAGCAACACACAAAAAAGACACCGCGCCACTGCGAGCGCTTACGAGGGAATTTGAAATGACCGATAGCGCCCCACGGCGAGTAGCGATTTCGAACGAGTTGCTCGATGCAATGCAGCTTCGCGCCGACCCGCTCGCAGACGCGACGGTCAGCGCGCTGCTCGGCGCCTCAACCGACACCGCGAGCGCACCGCTCGCCGCGCCCGTACTTCACTGGCGAGCGCTGCGCGAAGCTAACCGGCTGATGAGCCAATGGACGACTAACGGCTCACTTGCCACCTGGCAGCCGACCGCCGCCGACGGATCAGTTGACACTTCGGATGTTGCGCAAGCGCTTGTGGCTTACGTGCACGCCGGTCGCGTATTGCCGAGTTGGGCAAACCAAGATCAGATCAGCGCGGCTGAAAAAGTTTTCATGGATCACGGTGTGCTGTCGTGCCTGCTTCTGTTCTGCGCGAGCCTGCCCGAGTGTTACGTGTTGCCCGATCTCTCTGACGTGCTCCATGCCGCCGGGCAATTAGAAGCCCATACCGATCACCGAATTCGTTCAACTGCCGCGATGATTTTCCCGATCATGATGCGCGGTGGGCTCACCTCGCCCGAGGGCGGCGGTGTGCCGCAAGTGCTTAAAGTGCGACTGATTCACGCGATGATTCGCCATTTGATTTTGCGCGGCCCAGTCGAGAATGCCGTTGCTCAAGCGCTCGAACTAGAACCGCTCGTCGCCGCAACTGAGAGTTCAAACGGAAACGCCGCGCCCGACATGTTTCAAGCGCTTTTCGCGCACGGCTGGAGCGTCGCACGCGACGGTCTGCCCTGCAATCAAGAGGAGCTTGCCTACACATTACTCACGTTTCATTACATCTTCGTTCGCGGGATGCGCACGCTCGCGATTCCGCTTTCAAGCAGCGACGAGCTGGCCTACATCCACGCGTGGAACGTAATGGGGCATGTGCTCGGTATTGAAACTAATTTGATGCCGCAAACATTTGACGAGGCCTCGCGGTCGTTTGAACTGATGCAGGCACGCGGGCGGGCCGATGCGGAAAAGCGACCCGGCAGTGCTGACCCACGGCCGAAACTCGGGCGCGCATTAGTGGAAAACTTGGAGCGCGTGATCCCGGTTGCGATGCTCAAAGGCGTTCCGTCGCTGCTCACTAAAACGCTCTGCGGGCAACGCGTGGTTGAAGAGCTCGGGGTAAGCGCTCGCGCATCGTTCGCATGCCGCCTTGTCTACACGATCGGTATGGGCGTCGTCCGCGTGATCGACGGCGTGGTGCGACTCGTAATCCGGGATTTCTCACTTTCGCGAATGCTTTCGCGCGTCGTTGGCTATCACTTGTTAACAAAATTCTTGATGGACCAGACGCGACCGCTCCGTCTCCCCGACGCGCTCCTCAATCAAGTTGATCAAACGGTCGCGACATGGTCGGAGGACGCGAAGGCGCCCGCGTGGATCAATCGCATAGAGGATCGTTTCACAATGCGTGGTGCGTGGGCGGATCGCCGACGCAAACAAGCAAAATAGCAACATGCAAGCCAATCCGCAACTTCAATTCCAGGAACAAATAAAATTCTAGAACGCCGTTTTTATTGGGCGATGAAGCGATTAATTTGCTTTTCCGTTATGCACGATAAGCTTCAATTTCGCCCTATTAAAACGGCGATGTGGTCGCTTTTTTGCTTTTGTTTTGGTTTGGTGATGACGGGGGCAGCCCAGGCCAATGAGCTTCCGCTCGACGAAAAAACGTCGAAAGTTGCGGCCTGGCCGTTTGTTCGAATCCTTGCGGACCCAAGCAAGACGATGACGGCAGACGACGCCATAGCGGCCCTGCCCACCTTCGCGGCACCACCTAGCGAAAACGAAACCCTCGGCGTGCGCCGCGAAGCGATGTGGCTGCATGTGCCGATCCGCCGAAGCGCATCCGCCGACCCACATTGGGTCATCAACATCGATTATCCGCCGCTGCATCAAGTCGATTTCTTCATCGTACAAAACGGCCGCATTACTCAGAAGTTTGTCAGCGGAAGTCTGCGTGACTTTTTCTCGCGACCGCTGCTTGCCCGATCACACGCGATTCCGCTGTCGCTTGAAGCGGTGGAGCGTTTCGACCTCCTCGTTCGCGTGGAAACACGCGGCGCGGCGGTGCTGCCGATGTACGTCGAATCGCCGGCCTCATTTCATCGCTCATCAACATTCGAGCAGATGATTCAAGGCTTGCTGGTGGGGATCGCGCTTTGCCTGGTGTTCTACAGCGTTGCGCAATACGTGAATTCGCGCGAACGCTTGTTTGCGAAATATGCGTTGCTCGTTTCCGGAAGTCTTGGATTCTCGCTGCTGCAATTCGGCATTGGCGGGCAGTTTCTGTGGACCAATAATTTCTGGATTGAACGCCACGCGGCGGGCCTGTCAGCGTTAGCGGCGATAGCCGGCACGTTCTTGTTTCTGGAAGAAGCGTTGCGTGAGATTCCGCTCGCTCGACCGACGCATACGACGACGTTCGAGCACCTAATGAAGGGCGGCGCGTGGCTTTGCCTGTTCATTGGTATCGTGTTCGCATCAGGCGTGTTCGACACCGGAACGATGGCCGCCATCGTTACGGTGCTCGGGCCGCTACCAACCATCGTTGCCGCGAAAAACATCATCGGCCGCGCTCGCCGGGGCGATCCGATTGGCTGGTATTTAGGCATTGCGTTCGCGATCTACATGATCGGCGTCATCATTATCACTGCCGTGATTCGTGGCAACACACACGTTAATTTTTGGACGCTACACGCCTTCCAGTTTGCGGCAACGCTTGACATGCTCGCGTTCATGTACGTGCTCACGTTGCGCAACAAAGCCATTCGCTTGGCCGTGCTTCACGCGAGTCGCGAAGCTGACATCATGCGTGCGCTTGCGCACAGCGATCCGCTCACCGGTCTGGCCAATCGGCGCAGTTTGAGCGACGCGTTGAAAAGCGCCATCGCACGCTGTGGCCCAGGCAATCTGCTTGCGCTTTACGTGATCGATCTCGATAACTTCAAACCGGTGAATGATCGTTTCGGACATGATGTGGGTGACGAGCTGCTAATTCAGGTGAGCCAGCGCATCAAAGGCAACGTGCGCCAAGGCGACATCGTCTCGCGATTGGGCGGTGATGAGTTTGTGGTGCTCGCCAGCGGCTTGCGCACCGAGGAGCAAGCAGCGACGCTCGGCGAATCATTGATGCGCGCGTTCCGTGAGCCAATCGCGCTTTCGCAGCAAAAGGTGACGGTGAGTCTGACCATCGGCTACGCGACCGCGCCGACCAACGGAATGGATAGCGTCACGCTGCTGAAGCTCGCAGACGACGCGATGTATAACGGCAAGCAAACCGGTAAGGGTCAGCTACGTAGGGCGTAGCCGCGAAGTGCCGCTGAGGTCTGCGCAGCAACGCGAAGTGTCTGCACTGGGTAACCGACAACCCGCGCCGTCTTACGCCTATTTTAATGAGCGAACAGCTTCATGGCGCCGATTGTTGATTGATCCCTGAAATCCGGTTCACACCCAATTAAATTGGACATTGAGAGGCTTAGCCAGCGATTTGAGCGCTGCTGACGTCTAGCTCGAAACGACGTAACTCTTGAAGGCTATAATTTAAGGCTTTGTTTCGTAAGCCTTTTTTGTGTGGAACCCGCGAAAAATCGTGGATCTGCAGCTTATCGAAGCTCTTTCTTTTTGAGGACATCCATAACATGGCGATCGAACGCACCTTCTCCATCATCAAACCTGACGCCGTCGCGAAAAACGCAATCGGCGCAATCGTCGCGCGCTTTGAAGCCGCCGGCCTGAAAGTGATCGCATCGCGCATGACGCATCTGTCGCGCCAAGAAGCGGAAGGCTTCTACGCCGTGCACAAAGCGCGCCCTTTTTTCAAAGATTTGGTTGACTTCATGGTCTCCGGCCCGGTCGTGTTGCAAGTGCTCGAAGGCGAAGGCGCGATCCTTAAAAACCGCGACCTGATGGGCGCAACGGATCCGAAGAAAGCAGCCCCCGGCACGATCCGCGCAGACTTCGCTGAGTCGATCGACGCAAACGCCGTTCACGGCTCTGACGCCCCTGAAACCGCTGCACAAGAAATCGCGTATTTCTTCCCGGCTTCACAGGTGTTTACCGGTCGCTAGAGCGCCCACCAGAATAAATGACGAATAACCAACGCGCCCTTGGGTGGCGACACGAGCTAGCGACGACGTTGCAGTCGCCGCTAGATTCGCGCCCATTGATTGCGAAGCTTTTCGTCATTCGTCCTGTGCCAAACGCACCATGCAAAACCTACTTGAGTTAACGCAACCCACGCTCGCGCAATTCTTCGAACACATCGGAGAGAAGCCTGCGAGCGTGAAGATGCGCGCGAAACAAACGCTCAAGTGGTTGCATCAATCGCAGATCAGTGATTTTGCGGAAATGACTGATATCGCGAAAACCACGCGTGAATTGCTTTCGCAGCACGCAGAGATTCGCGACCTCACAGCCATTCGAGATTCCACCGCCTCTGACGGCACTCGAAAATGGCTATTTGACGTTGGCACGTCCGCAGTCGATGCCGTTTTCATTCCCGAAGATGATCGCGGCACGCTCTGCATTTCTTCGCAAGCCGGATGCGCGCTCGATTGCGCGTTTTGTTCCACCGGAAAACAGGGCTTTAATCGAAATTTATCGACTGCTGAAATCATTGGTCAACTGCGCTACGCGGATCGCGCGCTCAAAGCCGACATGGGCGTGGTTGGGCGCACACCCGATGGTGTGCAGCCTGTCACCAACGTTGTGATGATGGGCATGGGCGAACCGCTTGCGAATTTCGAAGCGGTGGTTCCAGCGCTCGAACTCATGCTCGATGACAATGCGTATGGCTTGTCGCGCCGTCGCGTAACGGTTTCCACGTCGGGCCTCGTGCCGCAAATCGACGATCTTGCACAACGCTGCCCCGTGGCGTTAGCAGTGAGTTTGCATGCGCCAAATGACGCGCTGCGCGATGAGTTGGTGCCGATCAATAAGCGCTATCCGATCAAAGAATTGCTCGCCGCTTGCAACCGCTATCTCGATCATGCGCCGCGCGATTTCATCACGTTCGAATACGTAATGCTCGACGGCATTAACGATCAACGCGAGCACGCCGAGCAGCTCATCAAGATTGCGCGCCAAGTGCCCTCAAAACTGAATCTGATTCCGTTTAATCCTTTCCCGAATTCAGGGTTTGGCAAATCGCCGCGCGAACGCATTCTTGCGTTTCAACGCCAATTGTCAGACGCCGGAATTGTCACTACGATACGCAAAACGCGTGGTGACGATATCGATGCGGCCTGCGGTCAGCTTGCGGGCCAGATCAAAGACCGAACCCGCAGGACCATTGCAATAAAGTCTGCCCCCAGCGTTCACTAATTCTTTTGGAGTCACTGTGATGGCGATGCAATTTCTGAAACTGTGGCGAACCCGCTCAGGGAACCTGGCAACACTCGCCGCGCTCGCAATTGCTCTCGGCGGTTGTGCGAACGCTGGAAAAAAAGTGGAGCCGACTGCTGACGATGGCGTTCAATCGAGCGCCGGATCCAACAACGAAGATCCTGCGCGCTATCGCGCTCGCCTCCACACCGAGTTAGGCGCAAACTATTTGCAACGCGGACAATTCGCAATCGCGCTTGAAGAGCTTCGCGAAGCTGCGCGGGTTGATCCACGTTATGGCCTCGCGCACAGCATCACCGGGCTCGTTCACGCCAACTTAGGCGAAGATGCCAAGGCCGATGCCGCGTTCAAGCGCGCGGTTGAAGTTGCGCCCAACGAAGGCGATATTCGTAATCAATACGGCTCGTACCTCTGCGGTCAAGGTCGTACCGACGAAGGGCTCGCGCAGTTCGAAGCGGCACTGCGGCAACCGCTTTATCAAACGCCGCAAGTCGCGCTTGAAAATGCAGGGAGCTGCGCTCTCGCTGCGGCGAAGATCCGCCCCGCAGAAGGTTATTTCGGTCGCCTCGCACAGCAATTCCCATTTAGCTCGCGCGGCTACCAAGGTTTGGCGGCGGTTGCGCTTAAAACCGCTCGCTTTGACGAAGTGAAGCGTCAAGTTGAGCTGGGTATGCGCACGCAACAGCTCACGCCGCAGCTCTTGTTTTACGGTGCATGTGCCGAACGAAAGTTGGGCAACAAACAGCGCGAGGACGACTATCGAACACAATTGCGTTCGCGCTTCGCAGAATCACCATTTAATGAAGCGATCGAGCGTGGGGGATGTGAATGAGTGACACCGTACTCGGCGAGACTATCTCTGCGCCGCAACCACGGCTTGCGGGTAACGCGCTGCGCGCTGCGCGCGAGGCAGCGGGCCTGTCGGTTGAAGACGTCGCGACGAAACTAAAGTTATCGGCACGTCAGATCGTAGCGATTGAGGCTGAGGATTGGTCGAATCTGCCCGAGCGTACCTTTACTCGCGGTTTTTTCTACAGCTACGCGCGATTGGTCGGGGTCGATAAAAAAGTGATCGAGACGAGTTTCACGCCCCGCGCCGCGCCGCTATCGGAAATGCGCACATTGCCAGCCGGCATTAGCGAAGTGACTGCCGAAAATGTGCCCGCGAGATCGGGCCTCTCACGATGGCTGATTCCGCTCATGCTGCTGGCGATTTTGCTGGTCGGTCTCGCGCTCTTCTTCTGGAAAGATATTCCGATGCCGCAGGCCGCATCGAAGTTACCACTTGACGGTGTGGGCGCAGCGAAACCGTCTGCAGCAGCCGCGACGCAGACACAGCCAACATCCACAGCGCCCTTGTTACCTGGGCCAACGAGTGATTCTTTAAAATTAGCGACTAGTCCCATAACCGGCGTTGATGCCCAATCAAATGGGCTTTTAGCAGGAACTTCTGCTCCAGTTTCCCCTAACGTAGTTTCTCCGCCGGTCTCAGCGCTAACGCTTCCGGCCGGTGCAGTTTCACCACCCGTTCTAGCGGCTACGCCGCAACCGGGCGCGCTGCTAGCCGGAAAGCCGCTTGCAGCGGGAGAGCGCAAGATCGTGGTTACCGCGTCAGGTCGTTCATGGACAGAAGCGCGCGGGAAAAATGACGTTTTGCTTTCCGAAATGCTTACGGATGCAACACGGGAGTTTGTCGCCGCCGGGCCCATCTCGTTTGTGATCGGTAATTCAAGCAACGTGAAGCTCACGATTGACGGCAAACCGTATGACTTTTCGATGCACGTGCGCAACGAAGTCGCTCGATTTCGGATTGAGTAACCAACCCACTTAGATCTCAAGTTTTATGTCCAGATCGCCTTCAGCGAATTCGCCGGTTCGCCGCCAAACCCGTCAAGTGAAAATTGGGCATGTGCGCATCGGCGGCTCAGTGGGCAACGTCGCGCCGATCATGGTGCAGTCGATGACCAACACCGACACTGCCGATATTCAGGCAACCATCGATCAAGTCTTCGCACTTGCCAGCGCAGGCTCGGAGGTCGTTCGCATCACGGTGAATTCGCCCGAAGCCGCTGCCGCGGTCGCAGCGATTCGTGAAGGGCTCGACAAACTGCATTGCAACGTGCCACTCGTCGGCGATTTTCATTTCAACGGCCACAAGTTGTTGCGCGACTATCCCGATTGCGCCAAAGCGCTCGCGAAGTACCGCATTAATCCCGGCAACGTCGGTCGCGGTGAAAAGCACGATACGCAGTTCACGCAGATGATCGAAATCGCGATTCGCGAAAACAAGCCGGTGCGCATCGGCGTCAACTGGGGCAGCCTCGATCAAGAGTTGCTCGGCCGATTGATGGACGCTAACGCTGCGTTACCTAATCCGAAAACCGCGCAGCAAGTGATGCGCGATGCGCTCGTGACCTCTGCGCTTGAATCCGCCGCGCTCGCGGAAAAAGTCGGCTTGCCGGGCGACATGATTTGCCTCTCGTGCAAAGTCTCTGACGTACAAGATTTAATCGCGGTCTACGCCGATCTCGCCGCGCGTTGCGATTACCCGCTGCACCTGGGGCTCACCGAAGCGGGCATGGGCAGCAAAGGCATCGTCGCCTCCACCGCTGCCATGGCGATCCTGTTGCAGCAAGGCATTGGTGACACCATTCGCGTGTCGCTTACGCCTGAGCCGAACGGCGACCGCACCAAAGAGGTGATCGTTGCGCAAGAAATGCTGCAAACGATGGGCTTGCGGCAATTCACGCCGCTGGTCACTGCCTGCCCCGGCTGCGGTCGCACCACGAGCACCTTCTTCCAAGAGCTCGCCGCAAAAACACAAAGCTATTTGCGCGCGCAAATGCCCGTATGGCGCGAAAAACATCCCGGCGTTGAAGGCATGAGTGTGGCCGTCATGGGTTGCGTGGTGAACGGCCCTGGCGAATCAAAAATGGCCAACATCGGAATCTCGCTACCCGGCACCGGCGAACTCCCTGTTGCGCCCGTGTACGAAGACGGCAAGAAAACCGTAACGCTCAAAGGCGATCACATCGCCGAGGAATTTCAAGGACTGCTAGACGCGTATGTGCTGCGCACGTACGGCGGGAAAGACGTGCCGCGCACGGCGGCTGAGTTGGCGGAGCCTGCGGAGCGAAAAGCGATTCCGATTGTGGTGGGGTAGTGGCGCGCTAAGCCAATGAACGACCACCCCCTCGGTACGACACTGGAGCTCGCGAATCGCGTCGACTCAATCGAGCGCCTTCGATGGGCGAAGTTTTACGCGGATCGAAAACGGCCCTGCCCTTTCTTTGGGTCAGATCCGGACGATAACCTGGTCGAATGGGTCAATGCAGGTCGCATCGTCGCTGGCGCTGCGCTCGACATTGGCTGCGGGAATGGGAGGAACTCGATTTACCTCGCGAGCAAGCATTTCAGCGTGCAGGGAATCGATCTTTCCGAACAGGCCATCGCGTGGGCACGCGAACGCGCAGGCGCGAATCAGAGGACGATTGACTTCGTTTGCGGCTCGATCTTCGACAACGTTCCTAAGCCACATAGTCTGGACTTCGTCTACGACTCTGGATGTTTTCATCATTTACCGCCGCATCATCGTCGCAACTACGCCGAACTCGTTGCTTCGGCACTGAAGCCTGGCGCTTTTTTCGGGCTAACCTGCTTTGCACCCGAAGGCGGAAGCGGCTACACCGACGAACAGGTCTACGAAAACGGAACTATTGGCGGTGGCTTGGGCTATTCCGATAACTGGCTGCACGACTTTTGGGGGCAGCACCTGGAGGTCGCCGAGATAAATCGAATGAACGAAACTTCTGCGGACTCAGGCAGGTTCGGCAAAAGTTTCTTGTGGGTGATGTTGGCGCGCGCCCGGTAATTGCGAGAGCGCGAGCTGATCGTATAGGCTCGCACATATCTAGTTTCAAAAAGCGCTTGTACTCGCCCCAAACGCGAACCTCTTTTTTGCTGGCTTCACCGTGCGACAGAACGATATACCCGCACGCGAGCAGAAAGTTCGGCGGCACCAGGTTTACTTCACCAGCAGATAAATCGCCGCACGCCCGTTGAGCACTCAACCCGCAACTTGGCCTAAGCGCCGAGGAATATCTGTGTTCGTGCAGCGAGCCATTGGGCAGCTGTCCGGATGCTCTTGGCAGAGACGCGTTGTGACCGCGTCGTCACGTTACTCGCGCCAAATCGCCCCTCGTCATCTTTCGTGCGCTTGGCATGCCAGACACTAAACTCTCTTTTCCTTCTTGCTAGATCTCACCCTCATAAGCGCGACCAGTGCAACCCCCAGCAGCACGAATATCACGAGCAAACCGACCACGTTTAAAAGTACTCGCTCGTAGCCCAGCACGCCAACATCGATGAACGGATAGGGGTATCGACCTAGCCACTCGCCGCGAAGCAATGCGTAAATTGTGTAAACGATTGGCCACGCACACCAAGTCAATGGTGCAACCCAAGTTAATCTTGTGGCTGGAACGCAATACCACCAGTTGAACGCACAGAGCAGCGGAGTGACATAGTGAAGTATTTGATCCGCAACCCACGCAAGCCCCACCGGATTCCAAATATCGCGAAGTAGGAAGTGATAGCCCGCGCCAACCAGCAAAATACTCGTCAGTATTCCACTGGCAACCGACGGACTTCTACTCACCCGCACTAAAGCACCTGATTGCCCCCATCCGGCAAGACTAAGACTCGAGGCGACAATGATGTTCGTGAGGATAGTGAAATATCCAAAATACTCAACGAGACCGGCGCCCACAGATAAGCCTCGGTCGTTTACGAGTCGCAACGACAGGTAGAGCTGCAATGCAAGACCTGACCAAGCTGTGATCGCAACCGCCGCAGTGATGTTCGGACGATGCCACGGCAGTATTTTTTGATCCATGAGTTTTACCGATTTCTCATTGAAGGAATCTAGTCTGCAAAGCGCTTCTACCGTCACCAGTCGGGCGCGGCTGACGCGGTTGCGCTTTCGCTAAGATAAGCCCAGTGACTGAGCAGACTCCGGTGTTTGTGCAGTCCAGCGGCTGGACTCCTGACAGGGATTGCATGCGGTCTCGCAATGTGCGGTCGCGCGGCCTATCCGTACGGCCAACCACCCCTACTCCCGAGGTTCGCCAAAGCGATTAACGGTCACGGTTGATCCTGGCGGTCGGCTCATCTGGACGAAGTGATCTTGGCCACGGAAGTTGTAGGTGACGTCCCAATAAAGTGGTCGACCCGATGCGACATTTTCACAGCGGCGAACCTCCCGTGAATACGGCAATCCGCGACCGCTTTGACTGCCGATGGCTGCACCAGCAATGGCTCCGCCTGCCGTCGCCGCATCGCGACCGCTCCCGCCGCCGATTTGATGACCAATAATGCCGCCAATGATTGCACCGATTACAGCGCCGCCCGCATTCGACGACCCGCCCTGAGAATTCTCGGTCCAGCAGCGTTGTTCGGGTGTACCGTGGACAGCGCGCGCGGCAATCACCGGCGCCTGAAAGAGCCTTTCACTGGGCCGCTGATACCAATCGTAGTATTCAGCTGGCGGCGATGGCAGCACGATGGGGCGATTCGATTCGCCGCGACGCGCTGGACGCGCGGAGGTGATGGCGTCGTTCAAATCATACGCGCGCAGTGATCGATAACTGCCTGGTCCGAGGACCACGCATTTGCCACCGAAATTCTCGTTCTCACAAATCAGCCAGTTGCCGTCAGTAACGATCACCGAAGAGGCTTGGTCGTTCATGCCCAAGCGCTTTAGGTTGACCGTCTGCCCTTCCAGAGTGGTGGAGCGACCGCGAAAGTCATCGTCTGTATACAGCGTAAGGGCAGCGGAAACCGCAGCCGCTTGCACCACCACGATCACGCTAACAACCCACTTAGCTACTACTTTCAACATGTTAGATTCCCAAAAAAAAAAGACTACTTGATCAGATCTATCCGACACAACATAAGTTACTGCAAACTTGTTTGGGTTGCAAGCACCGAACGCCAAATTTGGATCACCGTTGTGAACTGCGTCACAGCAGTTTTTCTCTACCGGTCAATCTATTCAACACGCGTCCTTTGCGTCCGAATTTTTTGCGAACAGCCTTTACTGTTGTGCAAGCTACCAAATTAATTCCTCACGGACGACCCAAGAACAAATACGCGCTCTGATTGCCACCTGACGCTCGACCCGCGCCGATATAGAGTGGGCCAACGGTGGTGTCGATCCCGAGGAACAGACTTGCGCCAAACACCGAACGATTGAAATCGAGCGTGGTTGCGCCGCCGTCCATGCTGCCAGCTTCGAGCGAGCCGCCAAGGTAGATGCCGCGACCGAACGCCGGTAACGTGCCGATTTGTCGCATTGCCTTAAGTCGCGCGAATTTCATCCGATCACCACGAAGCTGGCCGCTACGCAACCCTGACAACTGCAGGAAACCACCCAATTCAAACTGCGGATAATCAAGCCCCGCACGGCGCGAAACCGATCCGCCGCGAAGCGCGATGTCAACTGTATTGGCACCCATTGAAAATGCGTATTCGGCCAACCATTGATACCGCGTAAACGACGAGGTTGCACCAAAGGCATCCAATGCTTTTTGAGCAGCTCCCTCAATACGATAGCCCGATTTTGCGAACACCGCTGAATTTCGTTGATCGACCGTAAAGCTCGCTTGAACACCGGATTGGTCAGCGCGAAAACTCGGCAGAGCTAGTTCACCGATACGCGGCGTGACGACCTGTTTTTCATAGACTGGTCCCAGGCGTAGTTCGCCGTAGCGTCCAAACGCAATGCCCAAATCAAACAACAGGCGAGTTTCGCGAGACGCGTATTCGGCGAGCGGACGTGTCGTGAGCCCGTTCTCAACTTGCACGCTAACTTCGCCCAAGCGACGACGGCGCTCCGCACTAGCAGAGAAAAAAAGCGTTTCGGTTGAATTAAGCGGTTGGTAAAACTCCGACGAAAGCCGCTGTTGACGCCCAACTTGGACTTCGTTGCGCCATTCGGCACCAAGGGAATTCAACCATCGCCGCGTATGGTTCCCGATCAAACTAAATTGCCCCGCACCGTTGAAATCAGTATTCAAACCAAAACCAAAACGAAAAAAATTGGGTCCCCAGCTTTTCTCGCGCGCATCAATCAAGAGCACATTGCGATCACGCTCGGTGACGATGCGATAGTCAAGTCGCTCGAAATCGCCTCTTCCAAACAACCACGACAAATCGCGCTCGACTTGTTTCTCGTCGAAACCCGCGCCAATATTTGCCGCCAGTGCAGCCTCAATAGTTTGCGCACCCACTTGTGTTCCACCTTCGACACGAATCGCATCGATCTTGTTCGGTAGCGCCGGCGACCGAAGCGCTTGAAGTCGACTCGCATAAGTCGACTCTGGCAACGCGTATCCAATTAACAGCGGCAACACACCGCGTGCAGCCTCCGCGCCGCGATTGATCGCGTCGGTCCCTTTGCTGAAATCCATTGCCGTAATGAGGCTCAAATCGGGTGTCACCAAAATGTCGTTTACGCGCAGCATCGCAAGCGACGTGCGTACGTTTTGCTCGGTCAAAATATTCAACATTTGCGTCCCAACGCCGAGGATCGACCCAAGCTCCGCCCGCGGCAATAGCGGTGTGCCGATATTTACGGCAATAACGATGTCAGCGCCCATCGCGCGAACCAGATCGACTGGCAAGTTGTTGACCAAGCCACCATCAACCAGAATTCGTCCATCAATTTCAACCGGCGCAAATGCGGCTGGCACGCTCATACTCGCTCGCATGACGGCGGCCAGATTGCCGCGGCTAAACACCACGGCCTCTCCAGTGACCAGATCCGTTGCTACGGCGCGATAGGGGATGGGTAATTGATCAAAATCGACAGCGGACGGCACCTCGCGAGTGAGCGCCTTGAGCATGCGCTCCAGCCCACTTGAACTAACCGCGGCGATTGGCGCGCGAAACACGCCATCTCGCATGCCCAACTCAAAAGGTAGAGAAAATTTTTGATCGTCTGCCTTTCGTCGCAGCGATAACTCTTCACGCGGCGGTCGATCAGCAAACATAGCGTCCCAATCCAGCGCAAGTACTCGGCGCTCTAGCTCAGCGGGCGGAATCCCGCTCGCATACAGGCCGCCGACGATTGAGCCCATACTGGTGCCAGCCACAAAATCGATCGGAATTCGCGCGGCCTCAAGTTCCTTCAATACGCCGATGTGTGCGAGACCACGAGCCCCGCCACCGGAGAGCACCAAGCCGATCTTCGGACGATGGGCGCTTTGATCGGCTCTACCGAGGCGCTCTGTCGCGGGCGTCTGCGCTTGCACAAAAAGTGCGAAACCGATGCCAAGGCAAGTGGCAAATGCTTGAACGGTCCACCGTGAATTCATCACTGTCCACAACACAAAGAATACCGAACGATTGTGCCAGTAATCATTCGAGCTTGACATTCGCTGCTTCGAGAATTTTCATGCCACACGAGCTCTCGCTCTGAACGAGCCTTGCACATGCGGTGGGCGACGTATCCACGAGTGATGAACCGTTGGCTTCGAGCGTGCTTCGCAGCCCAGATGCTCGCATCC
Organism: Betaproteobacteria bacterium; assembly: GCA_013298695.1. GTDB lineage: Bacteria > Pseudomonadota > Gammaproteobacteria > Burkholderiales > Casimicrobiaceae > Casimicrobium. The sequence goes on along the minus strand of JAAFIS010000001.1, from coordinate 862,927 downwards.
GGGTTTCCGTGCTGCCGTCGCGAAGCGATCTCTTCTTCGCATCAACAATGAAACGAAGTGGAGCCACGCGAATCGTGAAACACAAATGCCTCGATTCCGTTTCGCCGCATCGCCACCATCGCCGTCAAGAAACCCTGCAATCGACATCGATCACAACCGCTCGCGCCGAAGTCCGCCTCGTGCCGGGCTTGCAACGCCTCTCTTACAATAAGGGTTATGACTAGGTCGAACTTTGTGGTTGCACCACTCTTAGCGCCAGCGCGACACCTTCGGGTGACCCGCTAAAAACTCCCCTCTGCTGTGTGAGCGAACGCGTTTGGCTGCAAGTTCGCGCGTAAACGAGCTTGTCAAATCTTCACACAGCGACACATAGCGCTTTCGGCAGAACGCCCAATTTACTGGGCGATAGTGGCCTATAAGTGCTTTTTCGAAATTAACCAAAAACTTCGCTCTCGCCCGCATGAATTGGCCGATGAGCGGTTGAGCTAAATATGGAAAAATTACAGTCAGTCCGAGGTATGAACGACATCCTGCCCGGCGAATCGTCGAAGTGGGAGTACTTCGAAGAAATCGCGACGCGAGTGGCGCGGCAATACGGCTACAAAAACATGCGCGCACCGATTGTGGAGCACACGCCGCTTTTCGTGCGCTCAATCGGCGAAGTCACCGACATCGTTGAGAAGGAGATGTATTCCTTTGAAGATAAATTAAACGGCGAAAAACTCACGCTACGCCCCGAGCTCACTGCCGGATTGGTTCGCGCGGCGGTTGAAGCCAATCTCACTTACAACGGGCCGGCGCGCATCTACACAAGCGGCCCGATGTTTCGTCATGAGCGCCCGCAGAAAGGGCGCTATCGTCAGTTCAGTCAGTTTGATGTTGAGGCATTCGGGATCGAAGGCCCCGATGTCGACGCCGAAATCATGATGCTCGGTGCGCGGATATTGCGCGAGCTCGGCATCGCCGATTACCGGCTCGAAATCAATTCAATTGGCAATGCAGCCGAGCGCAATGCATATCGCGAAAAACTCATCGCGCACTATGAAAAGACGCCGACTGCGCTAGACGATGAGGCAAAGCGTCGCTTGCATACCAACCCAATGCGCATTCTTGACAGCAAAGTCGCGAGCGTTATTGAGATCAACAAAACCGCGCCGAATCTACTCGACTCGTTAGAAGCCGAATCGCGCACGCATTTTGACGGTTTGCAACGGCTGCTCTCCGACGCGGGCATTGCGTTTGTGGTGAATCCGCGCATCGTTCGCGGCATGGATTACTACAACCGCACCGCGTTTGAATTCGTGACTGAACGCTTTGAAAATCCTCTCACCATTTGCGGCGGCGGTCGCTACGACGGCTTGTTTGAACAGCTCGGCGGCAAACCAACGCCTGCAATTGGTTTCGGCATGGGCATTGAGCGTGTATTGATGATGCTGGCAGACAACTTAAACGTGGGTGCAATCGACGCGTATGTGGTGCACGCGGGCGACGGCGCGGCTACGTATGCCATGAAGCTGGCTGAGAACTTACGTAACTCAGGTCTGTCGGTGGCGCTGCATGCGGGCGGCGGCAGCTTTAAGAGCCAGATGAAGAAGGCGGACGCGAGCGGCGCCCGTTTCGCGCTGATCGTCGGCGACAACGAGGTTTCCGCCGGAACGGTCGCGGTAAAACCGTTGCGGAATGCGGCGGGCGACGCGATTCAAGGCGAACAAGCGATAATTACGGGTTCCCAAGTCGCAGCCCACGTGCGCGGCTCGAACTGACACCTGCGTCGCGAACGCGTAAAGCGTTGCGACGCCCTCATCGTTCTCAAATTTAAATCATGGCTGCATACGATCTCGACGAACAAGAAAAAATTGGCGACCTTAAGGCTTGGTGGGCACGTAACGGCAATATCGTTACGGCAATCGTGGTCGTGTTGGCGCTGGCAGTCGCCGGCACACAGGGCTACAAGTGGTGGTCCAAAAAGCAAGCCGCCGAAGCGAGCACGCTGTATTTCGCCATTAGCGACGGCATTGGCAAAAACGAGAGCGCTAAGGTTAAAGACGCTACCGCTCAATTACTCGAAAAATTCCCGAGCACCGGTTTTGCGCCACGCGGCGCGATGCTGGCCGCGAAAGCAGCCTTTGATTCGGGTGATCTTGATGGCGCGCGGAAGAATCTGGAATGGGTGATCGCAAACAGCGCGGAAGACGAGCTCAAATACATTGCACGGCTGCGCCTAGCCTCAGTGCTCATGGATCAAAAGGCTTACGACGCCGCGTTAGCGACGCTCGACGGTAAACATCACGACGCATTTGCCGGCCTATTCCTCGACGCGCGTGGCGACGTTTTTAAGCTTCAAGGCAAGATGGCCGACGCAAAAACAGCGTACGAAGAAGCCCTGAAAAAGCTCGACAGCAAAGGCGCACAAAAACAACTAACGCAGCTCAAGCTCGATAGCTTGGGCCTAGCGGCAGTGGCCGCCGTGGCAACGCCTGCTGCCTCTCCTGCAACGGCTCCGGCTGCCGCCGCAACGTCGGCCGCTTCCGCAACGCCCGCTGCAACCAATCCAGCGCCTGCTGCTCCCGGCACCACGCCTGCAACTAAAAAATAATCGTAATTTATGGCCGCACTCGCTCGCATCGCCCAATTCACCGCACTCAGCGTCTGCGTCACTGCGCTCTCCGGGTGCAGCTATTTTTCATGGCTCGGCGGAAGCAGTAGCAAGACAACGCCGCTCCCGAAAGCAGACGGCGCGGCGGCCATTGCACCGGCATGGACGTTGGCAGTCGGCGGCTCGCAGGCGAGCGCGTTGGTGCCTATGGTCGACGGCGGCAAGGTCTATGCTGCGCATCCCGACGGCACCATCGTTGTCGCTGATGAAAAAACAGGTGCACAGTTGGCTCGCTTCTCGCTGCCGCAAGGCGCGGGTAAGCTGAGCGGCGGCGTGGGTGTCGGCGGCGGCTTGGTGATTGTCTCTTCGCAAAAAGCGGAAGTGTTTGCGTTTGATGCAAACGGCGCGTCGAAGTGGCGCGTGCGCGTGCCCACCGAATCGATCGTGCCTGCAGCAATTTCTGACGGCGTTGTCGTTGTGCCCATGGTTGACGGCAACATCGTCGGGCTTGACGCCAAAGATGGGTCGCGCAAATGGGTTATCCAGCGACAAATTCCGGCGTTGACATTGCGCGCTGGGTCAATCCCCGTTGCCGTGCGCGGCGGCGGGTTTATCGGAACTCCAACCGGACGACTACTTGCCTTTGATTTGGCGACCGGTGCCGTCGGTTGGGAAGCAACCGTTGCCAATCCGAAAGGCGCGTCAGAACTTGAGCGCTTGATCGACATCGCAGGACGTCCGTCAATTGATGCGCAGCGCGCATGCGCTTCTGCCTATCAAGGGCGTGTTGCTTGCTTCGATTTGCAACGCGGAACCCCTATTTGGTCGCGCGACATTGGCTCGTTGACGGGCACTTTGCTCGATGACAAATACGTCTACGTCGTGGACGACAAAGGCAGCGCGTACGCGCTCGACCGCTCCACCGGCGGCACCATCTGGAAGCAAGACGTGCTCGCCGGACGTATTGCGACCGGTGTCGCGCTCGCGGGCGAAAATTTGGTCGTTATTGATAACGAAGGTAACGTGCATTCGCTCAACAAAGCGACCGGGCGAATTGTTGCGCGCAGTTTGGGCACGACCAAAATTTCAGGCGGCATGGCGCAAGGCGCGTCGTTCGGCTACGCATTGACGGGTTCAGGCCAGTTGGTTGCGTTTGGCGCGCGCTAGACCAAAAAAAGGCGTGACGGCGATTTATGTTGCTCCCCACAGTCGCCCTAGTCGGCCGCCCAAACGTTGGTAAAAGTACGCTTTTCAACCGTTTAACGCGGTCACGAAACGCACTCGTCGCAGATTTCCCAGGGCTCACGCGTGATCGCCAATATGGTCAAGGCCGGATCGGTGAGAGCCGTTTCGTGGTCATCGACACCGGCGGCTTTGAGCCAGTCGCGAAAGACGGCATCCTCAAAGAAATGGCGCGGCAGACGATGCAAGCGCTTGATGAAGCCGACATCGTTATCTTTTTGGTGGATGGTCGCGCCGGGGTAACGCCACAAGACGCGCGAATTGCGAAGCTTTTGCGAAAGCTTGGGCGTCCGGTTTATCTGGCAGTCAACAAGACCGAGGGCATGCAGGAAGCCCGGGTGACGGCGGAGTTTTTCGAGCTTGGAATCGGAACGCCGTACGGCATCTCGGCAGCGCACGGCGAACGGGTCACCGCGCTGATGGAATTCGCGCTTGAGGAACTCGCCAAGAAAAACCAGCGATTTGCTGGTAACGCCAATTTAGATGGGCAAGAAGACGGTTTACCGTCATTATCAACTGATGACGTAGACGCGGATAGCGCCCAATCCGCTGACGGAGACGTACCCGAAGCCATTATCACGACGCCGCCGCCCAAAAGCAAGATCGCGGTGGTGGGCCATCCCAACGTTGGCAAAAGCACGCTTGTCAACTCGCTGTTAGGCGAGGAGCGCGTCATCGCGTTTGATGAACCCGGCACCACCCGAGATTCGATTTATTTGGATTTCAAATACAAGAACCGCGATTACACGCTGATCGATACTGCGGGCGTGAGAAAACGCGGCAAAGTCACCGACACCGTTGAGAAATTCTCGGTCGTCAAAACGCTCCAGGCGATGGAAGACGCTAACGTCGTGATCTTCATGATCGATGCGACCTTGGGCGTCACCGATCACGACGTTCAGCTCGCGGGTTTCGTACAAGAAGCCGGACGTGCGCTCGTGATTTGTCTGAATAAGTGGGATATTGCTGACGCTGATGCGCGCAAGAAACTTAAAGACGACTGCGAGAGAAAGCTCTATTTCGTTGACTACGCGGAAACGCTCACCATTTCAGCGCGCACCAAACAAGGCCTGGACAAAGTCATGGCCGCTGCGAATCGCGCCATCGCTTCCGCATTCAAGAAACTGCCCACGCCGAAGCTCACGCGCGCGCTACAAGACGCCGTAATGAAGCAGCAGCCGCCTCGCATCGGCACGGTGCGCCCGAAAATGCGCTATGCCCACCAAGGCGGGAGCAATCCGCCGCTAATCGTTGTCCACGGCAGCGCGATTGATAAGCTCTCGGCCACTTACGTGCGCTTCCTTTCGCGTCATTTTCTTGATGCGTTTGAACTCAAAGGCACGCCAATTCGACTGGAAATGCGCGTCGGTCACAATCCTTATGCGGAACTCGAATCGGCTCGCGGTGTAAAGAAAAGACGCTAACATCAGAGACAGTTGCGCTATCCGCACAACTTGTTTTAGACGAAGCATTGAACTTGATCGGTTCAGCTCCATCTGAATACGTATCGCCCTGCAACAGCCGCCTCACAAAACGCGGTTCGCGCCAATCAAAAAATAACTCGCGGAGAATAAGAAGTGAGCAACAAAGGACAGTCCCTCCAAGATCCTTTCCTCAACACGCTACGCAAAGAGCACGTTCAAGTCTCGATTTACCTCGTGAACGGTATCAAGTTGCAAGGTCAAGTGGAATCGTTTGATCAGTATGTAGTGCTATTGAAGAACACCGTTACCCAAATGGTTTACAAACACGCAATTTCCACTATCGTGCCTGCGCGCGCCGTGTCGATCCCGCATGGGGACGAAACAACTGAGTGATCGCACGCCAGACCCACGCTCTGGCTTGAATCTTCCCTCCTCGCGCGCAGCTGAGCGCGGTGGGCTTCAGTTTGAGCGTCGCGAGGGTAACGACCGCGCGGTGCTCGTTCAACTCGCCCTTGGAAAAGTTGCCGCAAGCGATGTCTCCGACGATTTGGAGGAACTGCAAGCGCTTGTTGCGTCAGCGGGCGCCGAAGTCGTTGGCACCATTACCGGAAAGCGACACACGCCCGACCCAGCCTTGTTTGCGGGCAGCGGCAAGGTCGGGGAAATCGCGATTACTGCAAGCGATCAGTCGGCCGAGCTCGTGATTTTTAATCACTCACTCTCCGGCGTTCAAGAGCGCAACTTAGAACGCGAGCTTCAGTGCCGCGTTGTTGATCGTCGTGCCTTGATTCTTGACATCTTCGCGCAGCGCGCGCGAAGCGCGGAAGGCAAGCTTGCGGTCGAGCTCGCACAACTGCAACATCTTTCAACGCGACTGGTACGCGGTTGGTCTCACCTTGAGCGCCAGCGCGGTGGAATTGGCCTTCGCGGCCCAGGCGAAAAACAGCTCGAGATGGATCGCCGGATCATCGGCGACAAGATTCGCGGACTCAAAGAACGGCTCGAGAAGGTTGAAAAACAACGCCGCACCCAACGCCGCCAACGCGAGCGCTCGAACACGGTGAGCGTGGGTATCGTCGGCTACACCAACGCCGGCAAAAGCACGCTGTTTAATCGTTTAACCGCAGCTAAAACCTATGCCGCGGACCAGCTCTTCGCAACGCTTGACACCACGGTTCGCAAACTTTATCTGCCTGGCGCGCAGCCGATGGTCGTGTCCGACACGGTCGGCTTCGTGCGCGCCCTGCCTCACGAACTCGTCGACGCGTTTAAGGCAACGCTTCTGGAAGCAGTCCAATCCGATCTGCTGCTCCACGTTGTCGACGGAGCGAGCGAGCAGCGCGAACAACAAATTGAAACGGTGAACGCGGTGCTCGATGAAATCGGAGCCAGCGCCGTTCCACGCATCATCGTCGTCAATAAGTGCGATTTAGCCGGTCTTGCCAACGAAGCTGGGCGCATTGAAAGAGACGCCGATACCGATTTGCCGTCCCGAGTGTTTGTGTCGGCACGCACTGGCGCGGGTATTCCCGCGCTGCGCGAAGCATTGCAATTGCACTTCCCGCGCCAAAATACAGGCATTGAAAGCGACGCGCTAGCCACTAGCGATCCGCTATAGCTGAATCACACTTTAACTTTGAACCCTTAAGAAGTCTCAACGCATGAACCTCACCTCGGGCAATCCTTTTTCAAAGCTCTGGGATCACATCAAGATGTCGCTCAACGATCCCCAGTGGGGCAGGAAGCCGACGGATAAGCCACAGGCGCCCGCAACAGGCAGCGGGGACTCCGATCGCCCGGCGTCCCCTCCCTCGGCCCCACCTCCACCTGTGGAGCCGCTGCGCCCATCTGGTGGCGGCGGTGGTGGTGGTAAGAAACCCGATGGCCCACCCGATCTCGATGAAATTCTTAAAAACATCAGCGACAAGATCAGTGGGATTTTCGGCGGCAACAAAGGTGGTCGTCGGCCGCCCAATTCAAGTGGCGGCCCGCAGATGCCAACCATTTCGCCAAAGTTCGCGGCGGGTGGTGCGCTTATTTTCGCAATCGCCGCCGTCGGCTTATGGCTCGCGAGCGGGTTCTACCAAATTACCGAAGGTCAGCGCGGTATCGTCCAGCGCTTCGGCAAATACTCGGCGGAAACCACCGCCGGTTTGAATTGGCATCTGCCTTGGCCAATTGAAAGCGTCACTAAAGTGAACCTGAATCAAGTTCGCGCAGTCGACATTGGCTTTCGTGGTGCGCAGAAAAATCGCGACGCGAAACAGGCGCAGATGTTGACCGAAGATCTCAACATCATCGACATCACGTTTTCAGTTCAATATTTCCTGACCGACGCGCGCGCGTATCTCTTTAATCATCGCAAACCCGATGATGCAGTCGTGCAAGCTGCCGAAACTGCGATGCGGGAAGTCGTTGGCAAACGCAAAATGGATTTCCTGCTGAACCAAGGCCGCGAAGAGTTTGCAGTGGCCACGCAAAAACTCATGCAGGACCTGCTCATTCGATACGGCACCGGCATCCAGATTAGCAAGCTGAACTTGCAAGCAGTTGCCGCACCCGAGGCTGTTAACGAAGCGTTCCAAGACGTCGTCAAGGCGCAACAAGATCGTGATCGTTTCATCAACGAAGGCCAAGCCTACGCCAACCGAGTTATTCCGGAAGCGCGCGGACGCGCATCGCGTTTGCTTGAAGAAGCGTCGGGTTACGAACAAAGCGTCGTCGCTCGCGCGCAAGGTGATGCCGCGCGCTTCACATCGATCGTTGCCGAATACAACAAAGCGCCCGGCGTAACGCGCGAGCGCTTGTACATCGACATGATGCAATCGGTATTGGGCAACACGAGCAAAGTGCTAGTGGATCAGCGCCAAGGGCAGAGCTTGCTCTACTTGCCGCTCGACAAGTTGATGGCGGGTACGCGCGAAGCCGCAGGCGGATACACGCCCCAAGACGCACCAAAATCCATCACCGAAACCTCGCCGCCGCCGGCCGATCCAGCCGCCGCGCGCGGCATTTCCGGACGTGACAGCTCACGCCCCGGGCGTGACTCACGCAACGAAACCCGTTAACTAGGAGCCGAGCATGAATAAAGTTGGACCATTGATCTCGCTCGTGTTGGTGGGATTGTTTGCAGCGTCGCAAGCGCTTTTTATTGTCGATGAACGCGAATTCGCGATGATTTCGCAGTTCGGTGAAGTCGTTCGTATCGAAGATAAACCCGGCCTGTCGTGGAAGATGCCGTTTGTGCAAAACGTGCGCAAATACAGTAAGCAAATTCTCACCCTGGATAGTCCCGATCCCGAGCGCTTTAATACAAAAGAAAACCAGCCGGTGCAGGTGGATTCGTTTGTGAAATGGCAGATTGCTAACGCCAAAGAGTTCTTCACTTCGGTGCAGGGCGATGAGCGTGCTGCCGAGCGTCGCATTGGTCAGACAGTGAACTCATTGTTGCGCGAGGAGTTCGGTCGACGCACGCTGCAAGAGGTGATCTCTGGCGAACGCGACAAGATCATGGCCGCCGTTCGCGACGCCGCTGAGGCTGATGCGAAAAAGATTGGCGTGAAGCTCATCGACGTTCGCTTGAAACGCGTTGATTTTGACGACTCAGTATCGTCGCGCGTGTTTGATCGTATGCGTTCTGAGCGCCAACGCGTTGCGGCAGAGCTGCGCTCAACCGGCGGCGCTGATGGCGAAAAGATTAAAGCCGATGCCGACAAGCAGGCGCAGGTGATCTTGGCTGAGGCGTACAAAAAAGCGCAAGAACTGCAGGGTACGGGCGATGCAAAAGCGACCTCGATTTACAGCGCAGCCTACGGATCAAATGCGGAGTTCTACTCGTTCTATCGCTCGCTTGATGCCTACAAAGCGTCGTTCAAAAATAAGAGCGACGTGATGGTGCTCGATCCAAGTGCAGACTTCTTTAAGTTTTTGAAGCAGGGCTCGCGAGCGAAGTAACGAGCGGTTTTATGCGAGCAGCAACAAACAGCGGGTTACACGACGCCTTGATGTCATTCGAGTCGTTATCTGAAACCGCCTTTCGATGCGCGGCCAAGCCCAAGCCTTCGCTTGGCGCGCTGGCCGGCACTCGCATCCACATTACGCAATGTATTGATGCCTCATGGAAATCCTAGCGGCGCTTTGCTTGGTTTTAGTGATCGAAGGTTTGATGCCTTTCCTCGCTCCAAAATCTTGGCGCGAGACGATGACCAAGGTCGCTCAGTTTAGCGACGGACAACTGCGCATGATCGGACTCATTTGTATTGTGGTTGGCTTGCTCTCGTACTGGATGGTCGCTGCCTAAAGCCCGTTTGGCGATAATAGCTTTCGGCACGCTACGCCGATTTTATTGGGCGAACGTACATTTTTTGTGGATTTTCAAACATAGCAGAAACTCAGCGCTTGCACCAACAAAAAAGGCGTTCAGTGGTGAGAGCTGAACGCGGTTAACGCGCAAGCGTCGCCAAATGCGGCTCGCTCATGTATTCAGCGCTCTGCATCTCGGTAAGTCGCGATGCTGTTCTTGCAAACTCGCTCAATACGCGGCGGGTATCGGCGTCCGATACCGTGTCATCTACGGTCGAGATCTGCGCAAGTGGCGCCGCGGCGCTCATCACGAGCTTCACGCGATGATCGTAGAGCACATCGACGAGCAGCGTGAAACGACGGATCACATTCGCGTCACGCGTCGCGAGAAGCGGCACGTTAGAGAGCAACAGCGTGTGATGAGATTGCGCGAGTTCAAGGTAATCGAGTTGCGAACGCGCTGTTTCGCAGAGCGCGGCGAAATCAAACCAAATCACGCCTTCGGCACGCTTACGTAGCGCGATGTCGCGATCGTAGAGACGAATTGATTTCTCCGCGAGCGTTTTGGTGGCGAGCGCGTTAAACGTTTTAAGCATCGACGCTTCGGCATTGGCATCGAGTGGTGAGTGGTAAACACGGTCCTGTTCAAGCGTGCGCCGACGGTAATCGATACCGCTATCGACTTCGACGACGTCCATCTTCGCGAGCATTAAATCGATGGTCGGTAAAAAATTCTGGCGCTGCAATCCTTCAGGATAGAGTTTCGACGGATGATAGTTCGACGTCATCACAAACACGATGCCGTTGTCGAAGCAGTGCGAAAGCAGCCGTCCAAGAATCATCGCATCGGCAATATCGCTAACGTGAAACTCATCAAAACAGATAAGACGATACTGTTTTGCCAGTTGCTCAGCCACTGCAACAAGCGGATCTTCTTCATGTTTGAATCGACGCAAATCCTCGTGCACACTGCGCATAAACGCATGAAAGTGAACGCGAGTTTTCCGGCGAATTTTCGTTGCGCCATAAAACGTATCCATCAGTAGTGATTTTCCGCGCCCGACGCCGCCGTAGAAGTACACGCTCTTTGGAACGTCGGGATTCGAAAAAATACGACCGATCAGCGAGGCTCGTTTTGTTCTGAACGCACTCAGCTCATCGTTCAACCGCGCGAGACGTTCGGCTGCAAGCTGCTGCGCAACGTCAAGTGTGATGCCGCGATCAGTGCAGAGTTTAGAGAGAGTACTCAACATAGCAGGCTGTCATCCCCGCGAAGGCGGGGACCCAGACCGGGAGCGCTCAGATTAACTCTCATGCAACGTTGTTTCAAAGTTTGACCAAACTGCTCCTGATGGTCGCATTTTGTCCCCGCGAGGGCGGGAACCCAGACCGGGAGCTTTGCAAAAACGCGGCACTGGACTCATCCGAGAATATTCCCTGACAAATCTAGCCACTCCGGATTCATCGATTCAATCAATCGCAGTTTCCAGATACGATTCCATTTCTTGATTTGTTTCTCTCGCATGATGGCACCTTCGATGGATTCGCCCGATTCGTACCAAACGAGCATCTTAGTTCCGTTCGCTTTGGAAAAGCCTTCGAAAGCATCGTTTTTGTGTTGCCAAATGCGTTTAACAAGATCTGACGTCACACCAGTGTAGAGCGTCCCGTTACGTTGGCTTGCCAGGATGTAAACTGCGCAATTCATCCGTCGTCTCGGTCTGGGTCCCCGCCTTCGCGGGGATGACGGTTAGGGCGCAAACGTTAATCTGCTAATCAATCAAACGAATTCACGCGCCGACTCAAAAATTAAGCGTCCGTTTATCCACCGCCAACGCGGCCTCTTTCGTTGCTTCAGAAAGCGTTGGATGCGCATGACAAATCCGTGCGATGTCTTCACTTGACGCGCCGAATTCCATCGCCATCACACCTTCAGCGATCAGCTCCGACACAACGGGGCCGACCGCGTGCATACCGAGCACTTTGTCCGTTTTCGCGTCCGCAAGAATTTTTACCATGCCGTCGGTGTTGCCGAGTGCGCGCGCTCGGCCGTTTGCCATGAACGGGAAGCTGCCTGATTTATAGGCAACGCCTTCGGCTTTCAGTTGCTGTTCGGTTTTGCCAACCCAAGCAATTTCGGGCGAGGTGTAAATCACCCACGGAATGCAGTTGAAATCGATATGCGGATGCTGCCCTGCGATACGTTCGGCGACAGCGACGCCCTCTTCTTCGGCCTTATGCGCAAGCATCGGCCCGCGCACGACGTCGCCAACGGCCCACACGTTCGGCTGACTCGTTTTGCAATCGCCATCGACGATGATAAAGCCGCGCTCGTCGAGCTTCACGCCCGCGGCATCGGCATTTAATCCAATTGTGTTGGGCACGCGACCGATGGAGACAATCAGCTTGTCAAACGTAACGGTTTCGGCTTTGCCTTCAGCCGTTGCGTATTCAATTGTCACATCGCTTTTGCCGGCTTTGATCGCGCCAACTTTCACGCCGAGTGAAATGTTCAACCCTTGTTTCTTGAACAGTTTTGCGGCTTCTTTCGCGATTTGTTCATCGACTGCGCCCAAAAATGTCGGCAAGCCCTCGAGTACGGTCACGTCTGCGCCGAGTCGACGCCACACCGAACCCATTTCCAATCCGATGACGCCAGCACCGATCACGCCGAGCTTCTTCGGCACATCGCCGATGCGAAGCGCGCCGTCATTTGAAAGGATCAGTTTCTCGTCAAATGCCGCTCCGGGAAGTGCGCGAGCGTTCGAACCGGTGGCGATGATGACGTGTTTCGCAGTGATTGACGTCGCGGCGGGCTCAGTTTGCCCTGAGCCAGGCGAAGGGTCGACCTTGATTTCGTAAACGCCCTCTTTCACCGCACCCGCAAACGATCCGCGTCCATGAAAAAACGTGACCTTATTTTTCTTGAACAAGTACAAAATTCCATCGTTGTTTTGCTTCACAACGGTGTCTTTGCGTGCGAGCATCTTGGCGACATCCATCGACGCGCCCTTCACGGTAATCCCGTGATCGGCGAAGTGATGCAACGCATGATCGTAGTGCTCCGACGATTGCAACAACGCTTTCGACGGAATGCAACCCACGTTGGTACAAGTACCGCCCGGCGCTGGGCCACCCTTCACGTTCTTCCATTCGTCGATACACGCAACTTTAAACCCAAGCTGCGCAGCACGAATCGCCGCCACATAGCCGCCCGGGCCGCCACCAATAACTACTACGTCAAATCGATCCATCGTTTATTCCCATCGCATGTTGTGCGAATCGTGTTTTGTAGGTTAGTTGAAATACAGCCTGCGAGCTATGAGTTTGGCAATCACCCTTAGTATGCGGGGCAATAAAACCTGCTTGTCTATTTGCATTTACCGCATCAAAAATCACTGTGTGTGATCAAAAGAAGAATCGTTCAAAACTGACTGTTGCCATCTCCGCGACACCTCGATACGCAAGAAAGTGAATAGTCCGATCTCGCTCGGCCTTGGGCCACAGGGTCCAGTTCGTTCGCGCAAGCTCACCCGAAAATGAATACCGTGGCAGAACGTTTTGCCTCATTACTCCTAGCTCCGAGAAACCCAGAAACGCCTTTGAATTGCCATCGATTGCTACTAAATCTAAGTGGAGAGAAATCGTAGCTTCTGGCTCCCTTCCAAAGTTTATTGGTCGCGCGAGCGTTTGCAGTGTCGCACTTTTGCTTTGCACTACTAGAAGTATGATGTCGTAATCACTTTGTTGCCCTATGACGTTACGCAACTCCGCCTCAGCCCCCTTAATATTGCGATTGAAGAGAGAAGCGGCGGGGCTAGGTCCGCTGCGATAAACCACATTGCTGAGTGCATCGCGATCAACGCCCAGTGACTTAACGTTGTAGCGGGCATTGGTTAAAGTCTCGACTATCGATTGTTCAATCACTTGATCAAATTGGTGTTCGCGTAAGCTGAAAGTTTCACCGGCAAGACTTGTCAACGACGCGGCTCCCACAAATTGTTGCCGCAGAGTCTGCAGCGTCACTACGACCACTCCTATCTTCAGTGTCCGTTTGTCAACTCCTGCAAATCTAGAGTACTCGCGTGAGGTAGCGCAGCCCTGAACAACGAAAAGAGTCAGAGCTAAGCAAACTGCGAACCAGGCTTTCATCACTTCACAAATCCAACAACAACCGCGCCGGATCCTCCAACGCATCCTTCATCGCAACCAACGCCAACACCGCTTCCCGTCCATCAATAATGCGATGGTCGTAGCTCATCGCGAGGTAATTCATAGGACGCACTACGATTTGGCCATCAACGACTACGGCACGATCTTTTGTGGCGTGAACACCAAGGATCGCGCTTTGCGGTGGATTGATGATTGGCGTGGAGAGCATGGAACCGAACGTTCCGCCATTAGAAATCGTAAACGTGCCACCAGTCAGCTCTTCGATGCCGAGCTTGCCTTCGCCTGCACGTTTGCCGTAATCAGCGATTTGTTTTTCGATATCAGCGATGCTCATTTGATCGCAGTCGCGCAGGATCGGTACGACCAGGCCGCGCGGTGAGCCGACAGCGATACCGATGTCGTAGTAGCCGTGATAGACGATGTCATTGCCGTCCACTGACGCATTGACCACCGGATACATTTTGAGTGCATGCACTGCGGCTTTTACGAAGAAGCTCATAAAGCCAAGTTTCACACCGTGCGCTTTCTCAAACTTATCTTTGTAGAGCGTGCGCATGTCGATAATCGGCTTCATGTTGACTTCGTTAAACGTCGTCAAGATTGCAGCCGTCGATTGGCTTTGCACAAGACGCTCAGCCACACGCATGCGAAGGCGCGTCATCGGCACACGTTGCTCAGGGCGATTGCCGAGCGGTACGTTCACGAGCGGCGCGCTGATAGGCGCGGGTTTGACCGCGCTCAATGCGACGGCCGGTGCAGGTGCGAGCGCGGTCGAGCCCGCGCCTACAGACTTACCCTCTACTGCGGCGATCACGTCGCCTTTGGTGATGCGATCACCGCGACCTGTTCCCTGCACATTCGCTGCGTCGAGTCCAGCTTCTGCCATCATCTTTTTCGCTGCGGGCAGCGCGACGGATTCTGTAGGCGCGGGCTTGACCGCGCTCGCCGAAATTGGTGCGGCTGCAGGAGCTTGCGGCGTCACGCCCGCGCCTACAGGAGCAGCGCCCGCCTTTGCTTCCGTATCAATCACGCCAAGCACCACGCCGGATGTCACCGTCGCACCCGATTGAACTTTGATTTCGACCAACACGCCGTCGGCCTGCGCGGGCGTCTCGAGTACGACTTTATCGGTTTCGATGTCGCACAAATTTTGGTCGCGCTTCACAGCTTGGCCCGGCTTAACATGCCACGCAGCGAGCGTGCCTTCCGGGGTGCCTTCGGCGAGTTGGGGAACTTTTACTTCGATCAACATATTTGTCTTCTCACGTAGGGCGCAATCTCATTGCGCCTGGTTCAATTTGATTTTGTCGCTATGCAATTTGGTGCAATTAGATTGCACCCTAGAGGTCGGGTCTAGCGCATATGCGCGTTCGTCATTCGTCTGTACGTCGTAACGGATCAGAGATTCGTCAACATTTGCCCCGTGCCGAGCTTCGAGCTAAACGCGCTCTCCACCAGCTCGTTCTGCTGCTTGGTGTGCCAGCTCATGTAGCCGACCGCAGGCGACGCGCTCACTTGGCGTCCGGCGTAAAGCAACACTTGCTCAGGCTTAATGTCAGCGCGGAAATACGCCATCAAGCGATACCAAGCGCCCTGATTTTGCGGCTCTTCCTGACACCACACCACCTCTTGCGCCCCAGGGAACTTCTTCAACTGCGCCTTAAAGTCTTCATGCGGAAACGGATACTGCTGTTCAAGCCGAATAATCGCAACATCCTTAATGTCTTTCTCGCGGCGATACGCAAGCAAGTCGTAGTACACCTTGCCCGAGCATGCGATCACCCGCTTCACGTTCTTAGCGACGATCTTGTCGGTTTCACCAATCACCGTTTGGAAACTGCCTTCGGCTAACTCTTCGAGAGAACTCACAGCCTCTTTGTGACGCAACAACGATTTCGGCGTCATCACAATCAGTGGCTTCCTGAACTTGCGCAGAATCTGTCGACGCAACATGTGGAAACACTGCGCAGGCGTCGAAGGCACTACGACTTGCATGTTGTGTTCCGCGCAGAGCTGTAAAAAACGTTCTGGGCGAGCGGAACTGTGCTCCGGCCCTTGGCCTTCATAGCCATGCGGCAAGAGCAGAGTAAGGCTGCAAATGCGCCCCCATTTCACTTCGCCTGAGCTAATGAACTGATCGATGACCACTTGCGCACCGTTAGCGAAATCGCCAAATTGCCCTTCCCATAAGACGAGTTCATTTGGCTCACTCGTCGAATAACCGTACTCAAAACCCATCACCGCCTCTTCAGACAACAACGAGTCGATGACCACATAGTCTTTTTGATTTGGCTTGATGTGTTGCAGCGGGATGTAGCTGCCGCTATCCCAGCGCTCACGATTTTGATCGTGATACACCGCGTGGCGATGCGAAAAAGTGCCGCGACCGCAGTCTTCGCCCGACAAACGAATCCCAACGTCTTCGTTAATAAGCGTTGCATAGGCGAGGTTTTCCGCCATGCCCCAGTCGAGCGGTTGCTTGCCTTCGCCCATCGCAGTGCGATCAGTAATCACTTTTTCTACCCGCGAGTGAACTTTGAACCCATCGGGCAGCGTGACTAGCTTTTTCGCAAGCGATTTGAGCGTTGCCATCGGCACCGTAGTGTCGCAAGGCTCGTCCCATTTGCGATCCTTAAACTGTGCCCAATCTTGTTGATAAGGCGCGACGTAGTTCGAGAGCACGGTCTTGTTGGTGTGCGTTCCCTTATCCATCGCCGCGCGATAGATGGCAACGTGCTCATCGGCTTCACCCGCTTTAATGACGCCCTGCTCTTCCAGAACTTTCGCATACATGGCGCGAGTGCCTGGATGTTGATGGATTCGCTTGTACATGAGCGGCTGCGTCACCATTGGCTCGTCTTGTTCATTGTGACCGAGACGGCGGAAACACACCAAATCGATGAACACGTCTTTATGGAAGATGGTGCGATAGTCCATCGCGATTTCAGTCACCAACAAACACGTTTCAGGATCGTCAGCGTTTACGTGGAAGATCGGCACTTCGGCCATCTTTGCGATGTCAGTGCAATAGAGCGACGATCGCACATCACGCGGATCGCTGGTGGTGAAACCGATTTGATTGTTTATCACGATATGCATCGTGCCACCCGTGCCGTAGTACCGAGTTTGCGATAGCGCAAGCGTTTCCTGTACGACACCTTGACCCGCCACTGCCGCATCACCGTGCAGCAAAACAGCCATCACTTGCTTTCCCGTTTTGTCACCACGACGATGTTGCCGCGCTCGCACTGAGCCCGTAACTACAGGATTAACGATTTCGAGGTGCGACGGGTTGAACGCGAGCGTGATGTGCATCGGGCCGCCCGGCGTCGTGATGTCGCTGGAGAATCCTTTGTGATACTTCACGTCACCCGCTGAAAGTGACGTGTCGTACTTGCCCTCAAACTCTGCGAACAAATCAGCCGGCAGTTTTCCAAACGTGTTCACCAACACGCCAAGGCGTCCGCGATGTGCCATGCCGATCACAGTTTCTTGCACACCCGCGGCGCCTGCGCGCTGCAACATGTGATCAAGGATCGGAATCATGGTGTCGCCGCCTTCGCCAGAGAAGCGCTTTTGCCCCATGTACTTCGTGTGGAGATACTTCTCCAAGCCTTCAGCGGCGGTTAAGCGCTCAAGAATGTGCTTTTTCTGTTCTGGGCTGTAGCTTGGCTTAAGTTGCGTCGATTCAATACGATTGCGCAGCCATTCGCGCTCGTCCTCATTGGCCATGTACATGTATTCAACCGCTACGGTACGGCAGTACGTGGTTTTCAACGTCGCGATAATGTCTTTAAGTTTGGCGCGACTTCCACCATTGACCGGCAATGTGCCGGTCGAGAACTCTGTCTCCATGTCGGTGTCGGTAAGGCCGTAATGCTTGTGATCAAGCTCCTTGATAAATGGCACCTCTTGGCGCTTCAAGGGATCGATGTCAGCAATTCTTCCGCCAACGAAACGATACGCGTGGATGAGTTTGACGACACCCAGCTGCTTATCAAGCATCGACGCATCAATGCTTGCGGTTGCCGCTTTGCGCGACTTTGCCATAGCGGCGAACTGATCGATCACGGGCTGATGCGCCACATCGGCACTACCAGCACGCATGGCGTCGAAGTAATCACGCCACTTAGCATCCACCGATGCGGGATTGGCTAAATAGTTTTCGTATTGCTCCTCGATATACGGCATGTTGGTGCCGAAAATCGTAGAGGTTTGTTGCAGTTCATTCATCACTTGCGCTTCTCCTTTGGAGACGCGAGGACAAGAGGCTGGAGGAAGACGGCGCTGCGCGCCTAGGACGCTCTGTCCTCGCTCCCAACCACCCATCACTCGCTAGTTTTGCATGTCGGGGGTCTTAAAAAGTAGTGTCAACTTGAATTTGCTTCGCGTCGTAGGCGCATATGCGCCTTCGTCCTAGCGAGGCGCATCAGCGCTGATGCAGCGGCAACACTTCGCGCGTTGTAGAGCCCATGAACAACTGACGGGGGCGGCCAATTTTTTGATCGGGATCGGCAAGCATTTCGTTGAGCTGAGCGATCCAGCCCACCGTACGTGCGAGCGCGAAGATCGCGGTGAAGAGCGAGGTTGGAATGCCCAGCGCGCGCTGTACGATACCGGAATAAAAATCTACGTTTGGATAGAGCTTGCGAGAAACGAAGTATTCATCACTCAACGCAATTTTTTCCAACTCCATCGCTAGCTTGAATAGCGGATCGTTTTGTAAACCAAGTTCGCCCAGAACTTCGTAACACGTTTCACGCATCAGCTTCGCGCGCGGATCGTAGTTCTTGTAGACGCGATGACCAAAACCCATCAAGCGAACGTTCGAATTCTTATCCTTAACTTGCGTAATGAATTCACCAATTTTTTCGACGCCGCCGGTTTTTTGAATATCGAGCAGCATCGATAGCGCGGCTTCATTCGCGCCCCCATGCGCAGGCCCCCACAAACACGCAACGCCCGCAGCAATTGCGGCGTACGGATTGGTTCCCGATGAGCCACACAAGCGCACCGTGGAGGTTGAAGCGTTTTGCTCGTGATCAGCATGCAGGATAAAAATTCGATCCAACGCGCGAACGAGCACTTCGTTGGTTTTGTATTCCTCGCAAGGCGTCGCGAACATCATGCGCATGAAATTCGCGGTGTAGGACAGATCATTCTTCGGGTAGATCATTGGTTGACCGACCGAATATTTGTAAGCCATTGCAACCAGCGTTGGCATTTTCGCAATCAAGCGAATCGCGGCAATATGGCGATGCTCAGCGTTATTGATGTCGAGCGTGTCGTGGTAGAACGCAGAGAGCGCGCCGACCATGCCCGTCATCACGGCCATCGGATGCGCGTCGCGCCGGAAGCCGCGCAGAAACTGATGCATCTGTTCGTGCACCATCGTGTGATGGGTCACGTTGTCTTGGAAATCCGCGTTCTGCTTTGCGTTGGGTAGGTCGCCATTCAACAGCAGGTAACAGGTTTCCAGAAAGTCGCAGTTGGTTGCGATTTGCTCAATCGGGTAGCCGCGGTAGAGCAGTTCACCTTTGTCGCCATCAATAAACGTGATTTGCGAACGACAGGCTGCCGTTGACATAAATCCAGGGTCGTAGGTGAACTTTCCGGTTTTCCCGTAGAGCGTTTTGATGTCGATGACGTCAGGTCCAACGGTGCCTTTGAGCACTGGAAACTCGATACTCGGTGAGCCATCGCTAAATGTGAGGGTTGCGGTGTTGGACATTAGGTCTCCAGTGCTTAAGTGCTTATGTACTAAGGGTGTGTCAAATCAATGCTTGTTCAATGCGTCGTGAGGGTCGAGCGAAGCGTTTGCACCATGTCGCTCGTGCCTTCTGGAAATGCGCTGCTGCGCCCAGCGATGATGTCCCAAAGGTCGTTGTCATCGAGCGCAAGCAGCGAGCAGAGCTGGTCGTGCTCGACATCGGTAAACGCGTGCCCGCGCGCCTTAAGTAGGCGCTCTAATACGAGGTCGTTTTCTAGGAAGCCGCGTCGGCAACGCCAACGCAGTTTCGAGAGCTGCACATCGGTCAACATTTGGGTCAACTACGCTCGCTTAACGAGCATTTCCTTGATCTTGCCAATCGCTTTGGTCGGATTCAATCCCTTCGGGCATACATCGACGCAGTTCATGATCGTATGGCAGCGGAACAAGCGATACGGATCCTCAAGATTTTCGAGTCGCTCTTCTTTCACCTTATCGCGCGAATCCGCGATAAAGCGGTATGCCGCGAGCAATCCCGCAGGGCCGACGAACTTGTCAGGGTTCCACCAGAAGCTCGGGCAACTCGTCGAACAACAGGCGCACAGAATGCACTCATACAACCCGTTCAACTCTTCGCGATCTTCCTGCGATTGCAGCCGCTCTTTTTCAGGCGGTGGCGTGTCGTTCACGATGTAGGGTTTGATCGAATGATATTGCTTGAAGAACTGGCTCATATCCACGATCAGATCGCGAACAACCGGCAACCCTGGCAGCGGACGCAGCGTCACTTTTTGCGGCAGCGTGCGCATGTTGGTCAAACATGCGAGGCCATTTTTTCCGTTGATGTTCATCGCATCCGATCCACACACACCTTCGCGGCACGAGCGACGGAAACTGATCGAGTCATCTTGCTTCTTCAGTTTCATCAACGCATCGAGCAACATCCGCTCGGAGCCATCGAGTTCAACCTCGTAGCTCTCCATCCGCGGCTTGGCGTCGGTATCGGGATCGTAGCGATAGATTTCAAAAATTCGTTTGTCTGACATGATCTTTACAACTTCTTTAATCTGGTGTCGTTCCCGCACTCACGGGACTGTTGTCCCCTCCCCTTCAAGGGGAGGGCTAGGGTGGGCATGGTTTTCCGCTTTGCTGAGAAAAGAAAACCATCCCCGTCCCAACCTCCCCCTTGAAGGGGGAGGAGCCGAATTAGAACGTCCGCTTAACTGGAGGAATCGATTCCACCGTGAGCGGTTTCAAATTCACGGGCTTATAGTCAAGGCGATTACCTTCGGAATACCAAAGCGAGTGCTTCATCCATTCTTGATCATTGCGACCCAGCGGATGCTCTGGCGTGTCGCCGTAGTCGTCCACCGTGTGCGCACCACGACTTTCCTTGCGCGCGGCGGCAGAGACCATCGTAGCTTTCGCCGCCTCCATGAGATTGGCCACTTCAAGCGCTTCGATACGGGCGGTATTGAACACTTTTGATTTGTCTTTCAACGACAAATGCTTTGCGCGCTCATCAATTGCAATCACCTTCTCAACGCCTTCATCCATCGAGGCTTGCGTTCTGAAAACGCCAGCATGCAACTGCATCGTTTTTCTGAGGTCATTGGCCACGTCTTGCGGGTATTCGCCGCCAGAGCTGTTATCCAGCACCGCAACGCGTGACAGCGAATAATCAGCTGCATCTGCTGGCAGCGATTTGTGCGCTTTGCTTCCAAGCGCGGTTTCTACGAGGTGATTGCCCGCCGCACGACCGAATACGAGAAGATCAAGCAGGGAATTGGTGCCGAGGCGATTTGCGCCGTGCACCGAAACGCAAGACGCTTCTCCGATGGCGTAAAGCCCGTTGACGATCGTATTCGGATTGCCGTTCTTCGGTACCACCACCTGGCCGTGGATATTGGTCGGAATGCCGCCCATTTGATAGTGAATCGTGGGCACCACCGGGATAGGCTCTTTGATCACATCCACGTTCGCGAAATTTTTTCCAATTTCGTGAACGGAAGGCAAACGCTTCATGATCGTCTCGCCACCGAGGTGTGTGAGATCAAGCTGAATGTAATCGCCATTCGGGCCGCAGCCGCGACCTTCTTTAATCTCTTGGTCCATGCAGCGCGAGATGAAATCGCGCGGTGCGAGATCTTTCAGCTTCGGCGCATAGCGCTCCATGAAACGCTCGCCGTTTTTGTTGCGCAGAATTGCGCCTTCGCCACGGCAGCCTTCGGTTAAGAGCACACCTGCGTTGTGAACACCGGTCGGGTGGAACTGCCAAAATTCCATGTCTTCAAGCGGAATACCTGCGCGAGCGGCCATGCCAAGCCCGTCACCGGTATTGATGAACGCATTGGTCGACGCCGCGAAGATTCGGCCCGCGCCGCCAGTCGCCAGCAAGACGCACTTCGCATGGAAAATCGCTACTTCACCGGTTTCCATCTCGAGCGCAGTCACGCCAACGCAGTCGCCTTCGCTATCGCGAATCAGGTCAAGCGCCATCCATTCCACAAAGAATTGCGTTTTGTTGCGCACGTTGTTTTGATACAGCGTGTGCAGCATTGCATGGCCCGTACGATCGGCCGCAGCGCACGCGCGCGGGACGGGTTTCTCTCCGTAATTAGCGGAGTGCCCGCCGAACGGGCGCTGGTAAATCGTTCCGTCAGGATTGCGATCAAACGGCATGCCCATGTGCTCAAGCTCATAGACGACCTTCGGCGCTTCGCGACACATAAATTCAATGGCGTCTTGATCGCCAAGCCAATCGGAGCCCTTCACCGTATCGTAAAAGTGATAGTGCCAATTGTCCTCGTCCATGTTGCCGAGGGAGGCGCCAATGCCGCCTTGCGCCGCAACCGTGTGCGAACGCGTCGGGAACACTTTCGAGAGCACCGCCACCCGCAAACCCGCTTTCGCGAGTTGCAACGAACAGCGCATGCCTGCACCGCCCGCACCGACGACCACTGCGTCGTATTTATGAATCGTTTGAGCCATTACTGCACTCCAAAATTGCATGCGAACAAGTTCGCGTCGAGAAACGCCCCTCTACCATTCGGAGAGGGGTTGGGGGTGAGGTAGCGATCGTTCGTTCGACTAGTCATTCGAATGCTCGCGTTACTTCAAGAAAAACAAAATGTAGACCGCCCACAGCGAATACGCTGCGGCGGCTAACCACGAATACGCGTTAAGCGCAGATCGAACCAATGCATTTTTTACGTAGTCGGGCCAGACGTGAAGCACGCCGATCAGCCCGTGATAGAACGTTGCGATTAGCGCCAGCAGCGTAAACGCTTTAAATGCAGTGTTGTTGAACAGCGCTTGCCATTGCGCAAATGTCGGAGTGCCGTTGATTATCAACAGCGCGATCACGAGAAGCGCATAAAGCCCGATAACGGTTGCGCTGATGCGCTGCAACCACCACTCTTGAGTAAACGACTGGCCGCTCATGCCACGAGCCTCCAAGCAACGGCTGCGGTAACAACTGCTGAGATCACGAATGCCGCCGTTGCGGTGCTGCGCGCCGCGCTCAGGTCGAGCCACTTGTTGCCATCTTGAATCATGTGGCGAACCCCTGCCACGAGGTGGTACACGATTGCGAACAAAAGGCTGATCAACACAATCTTGGCAAAGAGATTGCCCCAAATCATCGTTCGAAACGCCTCAAATCCAGCCTCGGACTTCAAACTCATTTGCAACATCGGCAGCAGCGCAATGATTGCAACGAAAAGCGCCACGCCGGTAATGCGGTGCACGATCGAGGCGACGCCGATGATCGGCAAGCGATAGTTAGCGAGATCGCCCATACCGATGTTTCGGTAGACCGGCCTCGCCTTGGTTTTCTGTAGGGATTGTTCAGACATGGTTCTGTTGTTTCAAACTCTATAAAGACTAATTCAGTTCGTTGGCGTAGTGATGACTACGCGTCGTGCACAAACCTCGACGCAGCTCAACAGGTTTGTTGCCATACGTAAACGCAACCCGCTCAACCGAGAGTAAGGGAGAGCCGATGCCCACGCGCAATACTTCGGCCGTGTTTGGATCAGCCGCTACAGCGCGCACCTGTTCCTCAGCGCGCAACATGCGCACGCCGAATTCTGTTTCAAAAAAACCGTACATCGAGCCTTCGTAGGCATCAAATCGCTCTTTGGTTAAGCCTTTGAACGGCCCGGCAGGCAGCGTGATTTCGTCGAGCACGGTGGGCATGCCGCCGTAGCGCAACACTCGGCGGAGCACAAAAGTGGCCTCGCCTGTCGCTAAATCGAGCACCCGTGCAACGTCCGCCGGCGCGCGCATGCGCTTCACATCGAGCAGTTCGCTTTCAGGGTATTCAGGCTGGCCGTCATTTCGCCGCACGCGCAGGAAGCGAAACATCGAGCTTTTAGTTTCGGTGTGCGTTGCAACAAAAGTGCCCTTGCCTTGCCGTCGAATCAAAAGGTTTTCGCCCGCGAGTTCGTCAATAGCTTTTCGCACCGTTCCTTGGCTTACTTGGAACCTGGCCGCTAAATCCATCTCACTTGGGATGGATTCGCCTGGCTGCCATTCCCCTGATTCGAGCTGCTTTACGAGCAAACTCTTGATTTGGGCATACAACGGTTGGAACGACGGCGCGAAAGCAGGCGCCACGCTCGCGGCGTTTGCGATGCTTGCGGCGTCTTTCGACGACGGCGGGTTGAGTACTGCGACTTCACTCATAACATCTGAATTTTCTCGCAAAATCGCGTTTGATGCAATCTTTGCTCTTCTATCTTATATAAGACATAAGACTAGTTGACGCGTACGTTAACTTTGTGAATAATTCTTGCGTGTGCCCAAGCATCAGTTTCATGTCAGCGCAGCGCTCTAAGCTTCACTACGGCGAGCTACAACACCGCCAGAAAAGCTGCGCCATTTGCGCGAGAATTATGGGTTGAGATTATTGCTCTGCACAACAACTAGGAAATTAAAAAATGAAAGCTCCCGTTCGCGTCGCCGTCACTGGCGCAGCTGGCCAAATCGGCTACGCACTCCTGTTCCGCATCGCCGCTGGTGAAATGCTTGGCAAAGATCAGCCTGTGATTTTGCAATTGCTCGAAATTCCTGATGAGAAAGCGCAGAAAGCGCTCGCCGGTGTGATGATGGAATTGGAAGACTGCGCGTTCCCACTCCTCGCTGGAATGGAAGCACATTCAGACGCGATGACTGCGTTCAAGGGCACCAATTACGCCGTGCTGGTGGGTGCACGTCCGCGTGGCCCCGGCATGGAGCGCGCTGATTTGTTGCAAGCTAACGCAGCGATTTTCACGGCGCAAGGTAAAGCGTTAAACGCGGTCGCAGATCGCAACGTTCGCGTGTTGGTCGTTGGCAATCCAGCAAACACCAATGCCTACATCGCGCAGAAATCAGCGCCTGATTTGCCTGCGAAAAATTTCACGTCGATGCTGCGCCTCGACCACAATCGCGCGCTCTCGCAGCTCGCCGCGAAGACCG
Source organism: Betaproteobacteria bacterium (assembly GCA_013298695.1). GTDB lineage: Bacteria > Pseudomonadota > Gammaproteobacteria > Burkholderiales > Casimicrobiaceae > Casimicrobium. Next base: position 838,017 of record JAAFIS010000001.1, on the reverse strand, counting down.
GTGTGAAAGTGGCGGACATCAAGAAACTCGTTGTGTGGGGCAATCACTCGCCGACGATGTATCCCGACATTCGCTTTGCAACGGCCAACGGCGCATCGCTCAAAGCGAAGGTGGATGATGCGTGGAATAACGACATCTTCATCCCGAAAGTCGGCAAACGCGGCGCGGCGATCATCGAAGCGCGCGGACTGTCGTCTGCCGCGTCCGCTGCCAACGCAGCCATTGATCACATGCGCGATTGGGCACTCGGCACCAATGGCGAATGGGTAACGATGGGTGTGCCATCTGACGGCAGCTACGGCATTCCCGAAGGCATTCAGTACGGTGTCGCCGTCACCTGCGCGAATGGTGAGTACACACGTGTTACAGGATTGGACATTGATGCGGCGAGCCGGGTGTTGATGGACAAAACATTGAAGGAGTTGACGGACGAGCGTGATGCGATTGCGCATTTGCTGGGCAAGTGAGAAAGGACGTCGGCCTTGCGGCTTAGGACGTCGCTTCGCTAAGACGACGCTCCCGTTGGTCGCTAGGACGCAGGACTTTGCAATCAATGGAGTTCGTTTCAATGAGGTGAGCTGAGTCGAGATACGTAGCCCGGATGCTCGCATCCGGGTCCGAGTCGACGTAGGCGACTCCCCGCGAAGGCGGGGATCAACGTCGCTCCGGCTTGTAGGCGACGGCTTGACGTCGCTAAAGTGGAATCGATGAACGATGCAAAGCGCGGTCAAGCCCGCGCCCACAGACGGAGAACGCGGATTACGAGCATCCAGGCAACGAATCTTGGAGCACTTTCTGAAATGACTTTCAACCATTGAAAGCCTTTCGAAAAGTGAAATCAACTTCCTCGCGGCTCGCCGAGTTTAATTGGGCGAAACATTAAAAATCGTATTTTTCGAAATAACCATTTTCATCTCGTATCGCCCAATTAAATTGGGCAATCAACGCTAAAGTCAATGAATCCAACCCGCCCCGCCTCTCCCGGTTCACTCTTCCGCAAAGCGCTCGCTGAAGAGTCGCCCTTGCAAGTCATCGGCGCGATCAACGCGAACCATGCGCTGCTCGCCAAACGCGCGGGTTTCAAAGCGATCTACCTCTCCGGCGGCGGCGTCGCGGCGGGCTCGCTCGGGTTGCCCGATCTCGGCATCAATAATTTGGATGATGTGTTGACCGACATTCGCCGCATCACCGATGTCTGCGATTTGCCGTTGATGGTCGATATCGACACCGGGTTTGGTCCGAGCGCGTTCAACATCGCGCGCACCGTGAAATCGCTCATCAAATTCGGCGCTGCTGCGTGCCACATCGAAGACCAGGTCGGCGCGAAACGCTGCGGCCATCGCCCCGGCAAAGAAATCGTCACCACCGAAGAAATGGTCGATCGCGTGAAAGCCGCGGCGGACGCCAAAACCGATCCCGATTTTTTCCTGATCGCCCGGACGGATGCTATTCAAGTGCATGGCGTGGATGCCGCGATTGAGCGAGCTGTGAAATGCGTGGAAGCCGGTGCGGATGGCATCTTTGCGGAGGCGGCGTACGATTTGCCGACGTATCGGAAATTTGTTGACGCCGTGAAAGCGCCAGTTCTCGCCAACATCACCGAATTCGGTCAAACCCCGCTATTCACCGTCGAAGAGCTAAAAAGCGCAGGCTGCGGCATCGTCCTCTACCCGCTCTCCGCCTTCCGCGCGATGAACAAAGCCGCAGAAAAAGTCTACCAAGCTATTCGTCGCGATGGTCATCAAAAGAACGTGATCGACACCATGCAAACCCGCGACGAGCTCTATGATCGGATCGGGTATCACGCGTTTGAAGAGCATCTTGATGCTTTGTTTGCGGCGAAGAAATGAACTCAAAATTTGTAGGCTGGGTTGAGGCACGAAACCCAGCGTTCAACGTTAGCAAGCTGGGATTGCATCACAGCCTACGAGCTGAATTCATCTACGCCCGTGTCATTCCCGCGAAGGCGGGAATCCATTCGTGGGAAGACACTTGTTCCGGATTGAAGCGCGCCTCTGCTTTGCAAAAATGGATTCCCGCCTTCGCGGGAATGACGGATTTATGGGAAAGCGCGTTGGGTTAGATGAGTTGTTTTTTCCGTTCCATAGCTAGTTTTATGACACACAAATCATTAGTTACGATCGCCACAACATTCTCACTTTTAGTCTTGAGCGGATGCACGTCTGTGGCAGTCGACCCATCAAAAGTGGCAACTATTAAATCGATAACCATTACTCGACTAGAGCTTCCGGAATACACCTACTTGGGAAGAGATGGTGAATCCGCAGCGAAACACGCAGGCGTTGCCGTGAGCTACTACGCGCTAGGAGTCTTCGGTTTAGCTGTCGGCGACGCGGTTAGAACCAAATCGGAGCAGCCATATCGCGATGCCATCAAGAGCGCGCTTGACGGAAGCAAGCCATCGTTCGAGGCAACGCTCAATTCGAAGCTTGAGGAAGCTCTATCCCAACGCGGAATCAAAACCAGCTGGATATCTGCACCGCCAAAACTCCCGGACAACTCCGGGTACGACCTCACGAACACAGACGCCACAACGGATTTCGTTATCGAGCTTTTTCCCTTCGCCGCAGGTTTCTCCTTTGAGAAAGGTGCGAGTCATCCGAACGTTGATATCCGATGGAGATTGCTTAAGCGCTACCCGAGCGGAAAGTTGATTGAAACAAATCGCGGTACCGTGTTTTATGACGCCACATTCAATTTGGGTAATCCAACGAGCGTTCAGATTCCCGCGAACAACGAATATGCTTTTAGAGGGCACGTCACTGATCTCAAAGCTCACGGCGAGAAACCGGCAATTGCAATGCGTTTAATCGCTGAGCAGGTAGCAAAGATTACAGCAGAGCGAGCTTTGCCTATTGCAAAGTGAGCCACAACTGAATCGCGTTTCATAGGTACCTCGTAGCCAGAAAAGTTTGATTGGTATCAATTTAGGTGCGTTGACCTCGACAAGCTTGTCGCCCAGCTCGCACCCCACAGGAAAACAAAAAATGTCAGACACAACAGCAACCCCGGTCCCCTTCAAACCCAAAAAATCCGTAGCCCTAAGCGGCACCGCCGCAGGCAACACCGCCCTGTGCACGGTCGGTCGCACGGGCAATGATTTGCACTATCGCGGCTATGACATTCTGGATGTGGCGGATGCGTGTGAATTTGAAGAGATCGCGTATTTGCTGGTGCATGGCAAGTTGCCGAATGTTCCGGAGCTTGCGGGCTACAAACTGAAATTGAAAGCGTTGCGCGGCATTCCCGCTACTGTGAAGGCGGCGCTGGAGCAATTGCCGCCGTCGGCGCATCCGATGGATGTGATGCGCACAGCAGTGTCGGTGCTCGGTTGCGTGTCGCCCGAGAAGGACGATCACAATCATCCGGGCGCGAAGGACATTGCGGATAAATTGATGGCGTCACTCGGCTCGATGATGCTCTATTGGTATCACTTCAGCCACAACGGCAAGCGCATCGATGTAGAAACCGATGATGATTCGATTGGTGGACATTTCCTGCATTTGCTGCACGGAAAAAAACCACCTGAATCTTGGGTGAGAGCGATGCACACCTCGCTCGTCCTCTACGCGGAACATGAGTTCAATGCGTCCACCTTCGCCGCGCGCGTGGTCGCGGGCACGGGTAGCGATATGTACAGCGCGATCTGCGGTGGTATCGGCGCACTGCGCGGACCGAAACACGGCGGCGCGAATGAAGTCGCGTTCGAAGTGCAAAAGCGCTACGACACGCCGGATGAGGCCGAAGCAGACATCAAAGCGCGCGTTGAGGCGAAACAAGTCGTGATCGGCTTCGGGCATCCGGTGTACACGGTGAGCGATCCGCGCAACAAAGTGATCAAAGAAGTTGCCCGAAAACTCTCCAAAGAGCGCAACGATATGAAGATGTTCAACATCGCCGAGCGGCTGGAAACCGTGATGTGGGATATCAAAAAGATGTTCCCGAACCTTGATTGGTTCAGCGCGGTGAGCTATCACATGATGGGCGTGCCAACTGCGATGTTTACGCCGCTGTTCGTGATCTCGCGCACGAGTGGTTGGAGCGCGCATGTGATTGAGCAGCGCGTTGATGGAAAAATTATTCGCCCGAGCGCAAACTACGTGGGGCCGGAGGATTTGAAGTTTGTTGCTTTGAAGGATCGGAAGTAGCTAAGATCGGCGAAAACGAGTAAAATGGTAGTTACTTTGGTAGGTATCATTTGAGGTGTGCAATGAAAACAGCGACTGGAAAAATCTTTATGTCGGGTCGCAGCCAAGCGGTTAGGATTCCGAAAGAATTTCGCTTCGATGCGACTGAGGTGGAATTTCTTCGTACGCCCTATGGAATAACGCTTCGGCCCATTGCGCCAGATCGACCGAAGCTAAGCCCCGCTGAGGGAATCGCTCAACTTCGAGAGTTGTGGGCAAAGCACGGGCCATCCGAACTGATTGAGCGCGATCAGCCAGCCGATCCCATGCGGGACTACTTCCCCGACTTCAAAGAAGACTAGCTGGTGTATCTACTCGACACCGACACTTGCTCGTTCATTCTCTCTGGGCGCTCGCAGCGCGCAGCGCAGCGGTTCGAGCGATGCCATCCAACCGACGTTGCGATTTCATCCGTCACGCTTGGCGAACTGCTTTACGGCGTTGAAAACAAACCAACGGAAAGTCTGAGGCTGTTTGTGGGTCGGTTCCTCGCGACGGTGAAGGTCGAACCCTATTCCGCGGCCGCCGCGAACACCTTTGCCGAGGTGAAACTTTCACTCTGCCGCGCGGGAAAGATGATTGGCCCGTACGACATACAAATCGCCGCTCACGCGTTGAGCAGCGGGCATACGCTGGTAACTCACAACACGCGCGAATTCAGCCGCATCGTTGGCCTTGAACTCGATGACTGGGTGACCGACGTCAACTAATCGGGACGACGAACGAATGAATACGCATTTCAAAAAACCACTCCCCGGAACCGCTCACCACTTCTTCGACACACGCGCAGCCGTTAATTTGCTCTCGCCCGGTGCATACGAAAAGCTACCGTACACCGCGCGCGTTCACGCTGAAAACCTAGTGCGCAAAGCCGACCCGGCGAAGCTCAACGATTACTTGAAACAACTCATTGAACGAAAACGCGAGCTTGATTTCCCTTGGTTTCCTGCGCGCGTGGTGTGTCATGACATTCTTGGGCAAACGGCGCTAGTTGATCTCGCAGGATTGCGCGATGCGATTGCCGATCAAGGTGGCGATCCGGCCAAGGTGAATCCTGTCGTCCCGGTGCAATTGATCGTTGACCACTCGCTGGCAGTGGAATGCGGCGGCTTTGACCCGAATGCGTTTGCGAAAAATCGAGCGATTGAAGATCGTCGCAACGAAGATCGATTCCATTTCATCGATTGGACGAAACGCGCGTTCAAAAACGTGGATGTGATCCCACCCGGCAACGGCATCATGCATCAGATCAATTTGGAGCGCATGAGCCCGGTGATCGGTGTTGAAAATGGTGTCGCGTATCCAGACACCTGCGTGGGCACCGATAGCCACACACCGCATGTCGATGCGCTTGGTGTAATCGCGATTGGCGTGGGTGGACTTGAGGCGGAAAACGTAATGCTCGGTCGCGCGTCATGGATGCGTCTGCCGGATATTGTGGGTGTTGAGCTTTCCGGGAAACCGCAAGAAGGCATCACCGCGACCGATGTGGTGCTCGCGCTCACCGAATTTCTGCGTAAACAAAAAGTCGTGGGTGCGTATCTTGAGTTTTATGGCGAAGGCGCATCGGCGCTCACGCTCGGTGATCGCGCGACGATTTCGAATATGGCACCGGAATACGGCGCGACTGCTGCGATGTTCTTCATCGATGAACAAACGATCACGTATCTGAAACTCACTGGTCGCGAAGACGCGCAGGTGAAGCTCGTTGAGCTTTATGCGAAACAAACGGGGCTCTGGGCGGATGCGTTGAAAACTGCGGAGTACGAGCGCGTTTTGAAGTTTGACTTATCGAGCGTTGTGCGCAACATGGCTGGGCCGTCGAATCCGCACGCGCGGGTGGCGACGAGTGAGCTTGCTGCGAAGGGGATTGCTTTACCCTCACCCGGTGCTTCGCACCGACCTCTCCCTCAGGGAGAGGCAAGCCCTCACCCGCCCTCCGGGCACCCTCTCCCAGAGGGAGAGGGGAAGATGCCCGACGGCGCGGTGATCATTGCCGCAATTACCTCCTGCACCAACACGAGTAATCCGAGGAACGTCATCGCTGCCGCCCTCCTCGCGCGCAACGCGAACAAGCTCGGACTTACACGCAAGCCGTGGGTGAAAAGCTCTCTCGCACCGGGTTCCAAAACCGTTGAACTTTATTTGCAAGAAGCAAATTTATTGGCCGAGTTAGAACAACTCGGCTTCGGTATCGTCGCCTTCGCCTGCACCACGTGCAACGGCATGTCCGGCGCGCTGGATCCGAAGATTCAAAAAGAGATCATTGATCGCGATCTGTACGCGACCGCAGTGCTCTCCGGCAATCGCAATTTCGATGGACGCATTCATCCGTATGCGAAGCAGGCGTTTCTCGCGTCGCCGCCACTCGTCGTTGCCTACGCGATCGCCGGTACGATTCGATTCGATATTGAACGCGACGCATTAGGCTACGTTGACGGTAAACCGATCACGCTGAAAGACATCTGGCCGAGCGACGAAGAGATCAATGCCGTCGTCGCAGCGAGTGTGAAACCCGAGCAGTTTCGCAAAGTGTATGAGCCGATGTTTGCTATCACCGCTGACACCGGCGAGCGCGCGAAGCCGCTTTACGATTGGCGACCACAAAGCACCTACATTCGTCGCCCGCCGTATTGGGAAGGCGCACTTGCAGGCGAGCGCACGCTCAAAGGTATGCGTCCACTCGCAGTGCTCGGCGATAACATCACGACCGATCACCTCTCGCCATCCAACGCGATCATGGCGGACAGCGCCGCGGGTGAGTACCTCGCGAAAATGGGCTTGCCCGAAGAGGATTTCAATTCATACGCGACCCATCGCGGCGACCATCTCACCGCGTTGCGCGCCACCTTCGCGAACCCCACATTGCAAAACGAAATGGTGCGCAATACGGACGGCGCGGTGAAAAAAGGCTCGCTCGCGCGCATCGAACCCGAAGGCCAGATCACGCGCATGTGGGAAGCGATTGAGACGTACCTGGATCGCAAACAGCCGCTCATCATCATTGCGGGCGCGGACTACGGGCAAGGTTCATCGCGCGATTGGGCGGCGAAGGGCGTGCGTCTCGCGGGCGTTGAAGCCATCGTCGCTGAAGGCTTCGAGCGCATTCATCGCACGAATTTGATTGGCATGGGCGTGTTGCCGCTTGAATTCAAAGCGGGTACGAATCGCAAAACACTCGGACTGGATGGCACGGAGACTTACGATGTGATTGGCGAGCGCACGCCGCGCGCGACGTTGACTTTGGTTGTCAATCGGAAGAATGGGGAGCGGGTCGAAGTGCCGGTGACATGTCGCCTTGATACTGCGGAAGAGATTTCTGTGTACGAAGCGGGCGGCGTGTTGCAGCGGTTTGCGAAGGATTTTTTGGAAGGCGCGTTGTCGTGATGCCGTAGCCCGGATGCTCGCATCCGGGTTTTCCAAAAAAGAGTAGGCGCGGGCTTGACCGCGCTTCATTGGTTCAAACGTTAAGTGCAAATGAGCGACGTCAAGCCGTCGCCTACATTGACAGGAACCCGGATGCGAGCATCCGGGCTACGATTACTAGATGAACACTCTCAAAATCCCCGCACTCTACATGCGCGGCGGCACCAGCAAAGGCGTCTTCTTCAAGTTGGACGATTTGCCTGAAAACGCGCGCAAACCTGGCGCTGCGCTTGACGCGATTCTGCTTCGCGTGATCGGCTCGCCCGATCCGTATGGCAAACACATCGACGGCATGGGCGGCGCGACCTCGTCTACTAGCAAGTGCGTGATTCTTTCGAAGAGCACGCGCGCGGATCACGATGTTGATTATTTGTTCGGACAAATTTCTATCGACAAACCCTTCGTCGATTGGAGCGGCAACTGCGGAAACTTAACGACTGCGGTGGGACCATTCGCGATTGCGCAAGGTCTCGTCGATAAGTCGCTTGTCCCGCAAAACGGCAAGATGACCCTTCGCATTTGGCAAGTGAACATCAGCAAAACGATCATCGCGCATGTGCCGATTGTGGACGGAGAAGTGCAAGAGCTGGGCGATTTCGAGATGGACGGCGTGACCTTTCCCGCCGCCGAAGTTCAGCTCGAATTCATGGATCCCGCAGCCGAAGATCCCGATGGTGGCGGCGCGCTCTTCCCCACAGGAAATCTCATCGATGAACTCGATGTTCCCGGCGTGGGGAAACTCAAAGCCACGATGACCACCGCAGGCATTCCCACTATTTTTGTGAACGCCGCAGACGTCGGCTGCACCGGCGCTGAACTGCAAGAAGACATCAACAGCAATCCCGCGAAACTCGCAATGTTTGAGAAGATTCGCACTGCTGGCGCGCTCGCTATGCGCCTTATTTCTAATGGGCAAGAAGCAGAGAAACGTCAACACACGCCAAAGATTGCTTTTGTCTCGACCGCCCAAGAATATCGGGCGTCAGGCGGTAAGGCTGTTACCAAAAATGACTTCGATCTTTGCGTGCGCGCGCTCTCGATGGGCAAGCTGCATCACGCGATGATGGGCACCGCCTCCGTCGCGATTGCAGTCACCGCATGCATTCCCGGAACGCTCGTGAATGCGGCTGCGGGGGGTGGCGCGCGAAAAGAAGTGCGCTTTGGTCACCCCTCGGGCGTAACGCTCGTCGGCGCGGAAGCCTCGCAAGTCAATGGCGAATGGCAAGTAAAAAAAGCGGTGATGAGTCGCAGCGCGCGGGTGCTAATGGAAGGCTGGGTTCGCGTTCCGGTGTAGTGCACGCCGCTGTGGCGAGCGATGATTGCGCGAGCGCCAACGCTACACCCGCCGCTCCATCACACTTTCTAACGGTCGCCGTGGCGACGAAGGCAATTGTTCAAGCGGCACCCCCCAACGAATCAGCATTTGCGGAACATCGGCCGAGCCGGTCACCGCCTGCAGTTTCGCGCGCAATGTGGCCACTTGAATCGGCTGATTGAGAAACGATGCTTGAACGCCTGCGACCTGCGCCGTGAGCAGCGCGCGCTCCAACGCTTGGCCTGCATGCAATCGGCTTCGTAAATCGTCACTCGCCGTCGAGAGCACCGTCAGCAACGGCGCTTCAAACGCGGAATGCTTATCGCGCGCAGCGACGTGCTCGCCCATGTCAATCGTGCGCACGGCCAAGTGTGCGATCGGTGCGGCAAGTGCGGAAATCGGCAAGCCATCGCCTTTACGTTTCGGGTTCATCCAATTCGCCAACTCTTTACGCCATGCGGGATTGGCCCACTGCGCGCAATCGCCTTCCGAGATCAGCGCACCCAGGGCTTCGCGTTGAAACGGCGTGTTCAATACGTGCAAATGCGCATGCTCTTTTCGCGCGGCACTCGCGAGATCCAGTACGAGCTGCGATGACACGGGGGTTGATGCAAATCGCTTTCGATACGTATGGCGCGAATAGATCGCAACGCAGAGATCAGCTTCAGCTGAGCGAGTTGTTGCTTCAGAGAACGTGAGCGTCGCCAGCAGGCCGTCGTCTCGCCAGTGGTCCACGATCTTTGCATGCGTATCCAGACCCATCCACGCCGCAGCAACTCGTAAGTTGTACAGCGCGCAACCGCAACTAATGATGAGCTCGCGAAAATCGGGATCGTTTTGCGTCATCGCACGCGAGGCGTCGGCGTATAGGGCAATGCCGCCGTCGCACACTTTGAAAATCCACGGCTGTGTGTTGTGGCTCGATGGCGCGAGAATCGCCGATGCAATGAGCCGCTCCGCCGTGTGATCAGTCAATAAAAAAGGATGTGATTTCATATGACCTCGCTCATCGCGCCTGCGAACCCGCAAAGGTTAGGTGGAATAGTCGTTGCCCAACTTGACGTGGATCAATCCAAACGCAAGCAGCATTGCCAAGCACCCACGACATGTGGGAGCGCGCTCGCGCGCGAAAGCTCGCGCTGCGTCGTGAGTGCATTCGTGGGCCCATTCGCGCGCAAGCGCGCTCCCACAGAAAAAACTCCCACAAAACCGCTCACGCTAAACCTCACCCGCACGCCGCCTCCGCAGCAAGGCCACGGCAGCACGGCTTCGATAACGTCGCTCCTACAATCCATTGATGCGCACAATTTCTTGCGAATCAATCGCTCAATCGCCCGACTTCCGCCCGCTCTCTTCCATCGCAAACATTCGCGTCGATCTTCGCTACGCGAGCACGAACAATTTCATGGGGCGCGACATGTATTCGCCGCTTGATTGCGCGTGGCTCCACGTTGAGGCAGCGCGCGGCTTAGAAATGGCACGTGATTGGTTGGCGACGCAGCGGCGCGATGTCGTTCTGTGTGTGCTCGATGCGCTACGTCCGCATCGTGTGCAAATTGCGATGTGGGATGCGCTTGAGGAAGATTTACGTCAATACCTCGCGCCACCCGAGCGCGGCTCGATTCATTCGTACGGCATGGCGGTCGATGTGACCTTGCTTGACGCGAGCGGCGATGAACTCGACATGGGCAGCGGCTTTGACGAGATGAGCGAAACCTCGCACCCCGAACACGAATCCGCGTTCCTCAAAACCGGCGATTTACGCAGCGAACATCTCGCCAATCGACACTTGCTGCGCGACGCAATGAAGCGCGGCGGCTTCCACGGCATCGCGACTGAGTGGTGGCATTTTGACTGCGGTGATCGTGATCGCGTGCGCCGCGAGTTTGCTCGCGTGGCGTAGAAGGTTTATCAACAAATACGTTGAATACGCTGTTTAATTGGGCAGTGGTGGGTTTTCAGTAATACTTCAACAAATTAGTAAATTTTGTTGATAGCCCAGTTGAGTAGGGCGAGTACCTTAATTGTTACTACCCCAAAAGATCATCCATCCGCTGCATGCGTACGGCGCGTTCAGCACCCACAACAGGCTGCGCGGTATTCGCAATCGTGTCCGCTGTGCGAATCGCGTCGCCGAAATCAAGCCCGGTTTTTTTCTCGATGGTTTTCACCGCGACGCGCCAATGTGACACGTCCACATTCGGCAGCGCTGTGGGCGAGCCAAGCGCGCGGCGCGGCTCTGACATCAACGGCAATTGATCCACGATCAGCCCCACTGATTTCAAACCCGCATTGCTCTTCCACACAATCACTTTGAAAAACGACGACGGAATCTGCACGTCATCCGCCCACAGATCAATGCTGTCATCAAAGATCGGCCCTTGAAACACGCTGATGCGATTGCCGCTGCCGGCCGCGATCACGCCGTTTTCCAGCACGTAGCGCTCCGCGCCTTGCCAAAACTTCGCCGTTTGATTGAATCGAAAATGTTGCGGCGAGCAGTTGGCGAAATGAAACGTGTCCGCGTTTGCGCGCTCGGCTTCTTCTGCGGTGCCCCAGGTCGGATCAGTGCGCCGCGTGAGGTGGCCGCGATCAAAATACGTTGACCATTCCGAATAGAAATCTTGATTGAGCGTGAAGGCATCGCTCACGCGCGGATCTTTAAACCATTTTTCCGCTTCAGCGTTGGATACGAGCCCCGTAGCGCGATCGACTTGAAGATAGGTCGCGCCATCGATATTCGTTGCCGTGTAAATCGCCATGCGCCGCATTTTGTGCAGCACCAGGCTGAAATGTTGATACGCGAGCACGCCGCTTGCCGCGCTTGCTTGATCGCCTCGCAGCGGCGCGATTCCTTGTTTCAACTTCGCAGACATCGTTGGCAACGGTAAGTTTTCTCCCGCGACAAACGCCGCGTCATAACCGCTGCGATTGCTGTAATCGGCATCAATCTTGATTGCCTCGCTCGCGCGGGTAAGCGTTTTCGGCGCAAGTGTTTTTCCGCTCGGCGCGGCGCTAATTTGTGCGCCCAACTGCCCCGCCGCGAGATTGCCTAAGCGCATCGTGATTTCAAGCGGCACGGTGATTGTTACTGCGCCATCAGAGTTCGTATTCATCGTTGTTCCTTTCGGTACTGCGTTGGTATTTGCGTCTGAAGTTAACGGCGCGATCAGTGCGCTCGAACCGTTTGCGGGCTCCGAAAGCAACGAGCGCACCGCTTCACCGCCACCGCTGCCCTGCCCCGGCCTCGCTGCGCCCAGCGTGCGTCCGCCCGCGCCCTGCCCGCCTTGCCCGCCTTGCACGTTGGACGCGTCGCCCAAGCGCAGCGCCTCTTCGATCAACGCACGCGCAGCCGCAGGCAACGCGCCGATACGCGCCCGCAAATCGCGAACGATCGCACTGATGCGAATGCCTTCGTTCACGGTTTGCGGAATTGGCTTACCGTTTTCATCAAGCTCATCCATCGGCTCGCCGTAATGATGAAGCGCAACAACGTCCCAGGTATCACTAAACACGGGCGCACCCGACGAACCCGTCTCGGTATCGGTTTCGTAGAGCAGCTTCGTATCGCGCCGCGCAGTCAGCAAATTGTTTCGCAGCGCGACAATTTTTCGCATGCCGCGCGGATGCTGCACGATGTTCACATTCATGCCGATCACATGGCGATCCGGCGTGTCAGACATCGGGCAGAAACCGAAATTTGCGAGCGTATCCGCGCCCGACACACGCGGCCCCACCGCGATCAACGCGTAATCCAATTCCGCTTCCGGCGAAAAAACTGCGCAACGATCTGGATCGAGCATGAACACGCTCATCTCTCGTGGTCGCCCGAATTCATCCAGCTCGCGATCAAAGGTAACCGTCGCCGCACGCGCCGCCGCAATATCGTTCACCACATGCTGATTGGTAAGCAAGAGCTGCGAGCTCACCAAAAACCCCGTGCCGAGCGACGCCTCACGCGGCGTATTCACTTCGATAAACGCCACCGCGCGACGCAGCGCCGCGCCCTCCGCCAAAAAACTCGTCGGCAAATAATCAATCGTGTCGCCCTGAATCGCTTCCGCGCCCGACGCCGCCACGCCGCGCTTCGACGAGCGCGTCGCATACGCCTTACTGCGCGCCGCATCCGGCTCCGCCATCTTCCAGCGCCGCTGCGCCACCAGCGCGCGCACCCGACGCCGCTCATCGCTCGTCGCAACCGCCAACGCCAGCGTTTCACCCTTCGACTGTTCGGAAATCATGCGGTGTGCCTTTCGGGTGAGTTTGAGGTAACTTGAAGCTTGAAGCGAGTTGTGGGTTACATCGGTAGAGACGTAGTTTGGGCGAGATTTGTGACACCGCTGCGACCGAGCTATTGATCCTTCACAAATCGGATTTCACTTTCGCGCGTCCTGTAGGCGCGGGCTTGACCACGCTTGGATCACCTGGCGCAGTGCACGGAAGCGACGCTGATCCCAGTCTTCGCCGAGTGTCGCCTACCAATCACGCAGAAAAGACAAACTGGTCTGGATTCAATAGCTATCAAAAATGAGAGGGTATTTGGCGCGAACTGCGCAGGTGGAGCGCGCTGATAATGACACACCCCATCTTTAGATGGGATCGCAGCTCAGTGAATACCACCGAAAAAAAACGTGATGCGGATCTGGTCGACTCCTAGAATCAGGTTGTACGCCTAAGCGAACGCAATAAAAGAACAGACCGCATGCACGACATCATTTGCCCTCATTGCAGCAAAGCATTCAAGATTGATGAAACGGGTTACGCCGATATCTTGAAGCAGGTGCGCGATGCGGACTTCGCCGAAGCGCTTCACGAGCGGCATGAAATGGCCGAGAAGGAAAAGCGCGCCGCCGTCGAGCTTGCTGAAGCCCGCCTCGCCAGCGAGCTCGAAAAGCGAGCCACTGCGAAAGACAGCGAAATTCAAGCGCTCAAAGCCAAGCTCGATGCGGGCGAGGTCGCGCGCAAACTCGCCGTCAGCGAAGCGCTTAGCGCCGTTGAAAAAGAGCGTGACGCGCTCGCCAATCAACTCGCACAAGCGCAGCAAGAAAAGGAAGCCGCCGCCAAACTCGCCGAGGCGAAAACGCTCGCAGAGCTGCAAAAGAGCGCCGCCAGCAAAGAAGCGGAGATCCAGGCGCTCAAGGCGCAGCTCGACAACCTCGCGCTCACCCAACGCCTCGCCCTCGCCGATGCAGTCACCTCTGTTCAGAAAGAGCGCGACGACCTCAAGAGCACCCTCGCCCGCGCCGCCCTCGAAAAAGAACTCGCGGAAAAATCGCTCAAAGACAAATACGAAACGCAGATCAAAGATCGCGAGGGCGAGATCCAACGCCTGCGCGACATGAAGGCGCGTCTCTCCACCAAGATGGTCGGCGAAACGCTGGAGCAGCACTGCGAAACGGAGTTCAACCGCATCCGCGCCACCGCCTTCCCGCGCGCCTATTTCGAGAAAGACAACGACGCTCGCAGCGGCAGCAAGGGCGACTACATCTTTCGCGATTGCGATGAGGCGGGCACTGAAATCGTCTCCATCATGTTCGAGATGAAAAACGAGAGCGACAGCACCGCCACCAAAACCCGCAACGAAGATTTCCTCAAAGAGCTCGACAAAGATCGCAACGAGAAAGGCTGCGAATACGCGGTGCTCGTCTCACTGCTCGAACCCGAAAGCGAGCTCTACAACACCGGCATCGTCGACGTCTTCCATCGCTATCCGAAGATGTACGTGATCCGCCCGCAGTTCTTTATCCCCATCATCACCCTGCTGCGCAACGCCGCAATGAAGGCCCTGCAATACAAAACCGAACTCGCCATCGTCAAAGCGCAGACCATCGACATCACCCACTTCGAAGAAGAGCTGGAAGGCTTCAAATCCGCCTTCGGCAAGAACTACGACCTCGCCTCACGCCGCTTTCAGACCGCCATCGAAGAGATCGACAAATCCATCGACCACCTGCAAAAAACCAAAGAAGCCCTGCTCGGCACCGACCGCAACCTGCGCCTCGCCAATGACAAGGCGCAAGACGTGACGATCAAAAAACTCACGCGCGGGAATCCGACGATGGCGGGGAAATTTGCGGAGGTTAAGAAGGAGGACGGGGCACGAAGACGAGATGCTGGATTGCAAGGCGCGACCCAACATGACGCGCGCAATTCCGGCATGACGCTTTAACCTGACCCCATTTGCGCGCGGTAATTCGTGTATTGTCATAGGGTTTTCGCACGGTCATCTTTGTGGTGAGATCTGGAAGGCCGTGCCAATAAAAGATTACATGCTGCCGTGGGCAGCCCTTGAGGGCACTATGACGACACTTTATGATGGGTCTGCTTGCAAATCAGAGAGCGATGTAGAGCAGAAAATACTCTTTAAACTGCTTACAACAGAGACGCCAAATGGCTTGGGTTTTCTTGCTGAGGAAGTTCATACGAAGGTAGACATACGCAAGTTGCCAATCGACAAAGGCGGTGGCAGGAAGTTGTATTTCCCGGACTACGCTGTGATCGTTGATGGATTTCCTTTGCTCATCGTTGAAGCTAAGGCACCTGGTTCAGATCTTGAAGAAGCAATACGAGAGGCGCGGTTGTACGCGCTAGAGCTAAATGCGCTTTATCCCAAAGCGCTTAATCCATGCGAGCGAATTATCGCCAGCGATGGTATTCAGCTCTATGCGGGATTCTGGGATCAAGCTGAACCGATGATCCGACTCAATGTTTCGGACTTTGTTGTGTCGAGTGAACTATTTGCAGAACTGCTCAAGTTTTCATCAAGGTCAGCTCTACAGACTCGTGCAAAGGCGTTCAGTGTCGGTATTCGAAAGTCTGCGACTTTTTTTAAGCCAGTGCAGATGCTTGGTGGGAATTCAACTCGCGATGCAGTTGTGGGAGATAACTCGTTTGGTAGCAACGTGTCGATCGAGTATCGCTATCTTTTCAATCCAGACAAAGCTGCTGAGCGCGAAGCGGTCGTACGCAACGCGTACGTCAATTCACGCAGGAAGCAAGCGCACATAGCTCCAATCGACAAATTGATTCGAGCGGCCACGCCGTCAGCTGTGACAGCCGCAAAATTGATTGCCGACACCACTGCTCCACACGAAATCGTCGAGCAGCTTAAAAATCATGTTCGTGTTCAAAATCAAATTTGTCTCCTGATTGGCGGCGTCGGGGTTGGCAAATCAACGTTTACTGAGCATCTGCGACTCATTGCGCTACCGCACCTGTCTGCGACGACCGCCTGGATACATCTGGACTTAAATAAGGCGCCGCTCGATAGAAGCAAGATATACGATTGGGTCATTGCTGGAATCACGCTGGCTATCAAGGCTTTGCACAAAGATATTGCATTCGCAGATCTTGTGACCATCAAGAAAATATATGCGAAGCAACTACGCGACGTAGAACGTGGCAAAGCTGCGCTCTTCACTGAAGGAACTGAACGTTATGCAGAAGTAATCTACGCCGAGATAAATCGCCTAGAGGCGGACAAGAGTGCAACTCTCAAGGGCCTGATAGATTTTCTCTTCGCATCGAGAGGAAAATTATTAGTAGTTGTTTTGGACAATTGCGACAAGCGTAGTCGCGAAGACCAGCTCTTGATGTTTGAAGTTGCCGCTTGGGTGAAGGACGAATTTGAGTGCTCTGTATTTCTCCCGATCCGTGACACAACTTATGATCAGTATCGGAATGAACCTCCGTTGGATACCGTGATTAAGGATCTGGTTTTCCGCATTGATCCACCTCTTTTGGAAAAGGTTATCTACGCGCGCCTCAACTTCGCGTTGCGCGAGATAACTTCTGATCAAAAGAAGTTCGTGTTTTACCTTCCAAACAACATGAAAGTGGAATGTCAGCGAAGCGAAGTGGCGGCGTATTTACAGTCGATGATTCTGTCCCTCTTTCAAGATCAACTGTTCCGTCGAATAATAACGGGCCTAGCTGGGCGAAATATAAGAAAGGGCCTCGAAATATTGCTTGATTTCTGCAAGAGCGGATATCTCGGCACTGACGAACTTTTGCGACTCCGACAGTCGAATGGAAACCATAAAATTTCGCATCATTTGATGATGAAGATTTTGCTAAAAGGGCAGCGAAAGTACTACAGCGATCAAAAGTCAAACATCAAAAATCTGTTCGCATCCAATTCGGACGATGCACTCCCGAATCCCTTCTTGCGCATTGCGATCCTACAGTGGCTCAGAAACCGGTTTCGTGAACCTGGTCCGAATCGCACCACGGGGTTTCACAAAGTCAGCGCTTTGGTTAGCGCGTTGCAAGCGTCAGGGCATCAGATTGCTCGCGTGTATGAAGACTTGAATGTCTTGGCTGACGCGGGCTGCATCGTTTCTGAAGGGTTGTCGAACTCGGTAGCACACGACGATCTGGTATCACTTGCACCGGGCGGATTTGTTCACCTCGACCTTCTACGACACATATCGTACTTGGCTACGATCTCTGAAGATGTTTTTTTTCGCGAAAATCAACCGGCCAAAGCTATCGCCGAAAACATTGTAGGAAATGGTCGTTTTCGTATCGACTCTAAGCAAGCTGCGATTGATGCCTCGACCACGTTAGTGAACTATCTAGCAAAGTACCATGAGGATCATTTTGTTGGTCGAGCCAAAGTCTTGACTGAGGAAGCTACGGAAGATTTGATCAAGATTGGCGAAATCGGTGATATTGTCAAGCGTGCTGTCGATAATGACTTCACCCTCAACACGGTTTCGCGGAATGAAGCCCAATATCCACCCCAATCACGACTAGGCGCTCAAGTCGTCTCAGTTCACGACTACGGGGTATTTGTTGAGTGGGGGCTTGAGGCTACTGGGCTTGTGAAGCGATCACAATTCTCGGGATCGCCGTTGACCAGTCGGGGCGGACCAGACGTAGGTGACTGGGTAATGGTGGAAGTCATTCAGTACAACTTCGATCACAAAAAATTCGACCTGAAACTGATCAGCTTACTAGACGAGTAGCACTTCGCACCCGTCGCGTGCATTGCCTTCTCGCGACATCAAAGCGAAATCAAAGAGGCCACAGTCGATTTTGCTGCGGGATGTGAGGTCAGGTTGAATTATTTCGAAAATCGCTGGATCTTGGCGTATTCAGCTTTCTCGTGAAACATAGGCTGCACTGGGGCTAAGGCTACGATTTGCCGAATATCGACTATCTCTAGATTGCGTAACCAGCGCCTATTCATTGGTCGTTTCCGCTGAAAACTGCTAGACGCTTCGCGCTTTGGCACGATGCGTTCGGGTCACGCCACCGCCGCACTCGCATAACCCTCAAACGCCGCCACAGGAAGAGAGAAGCAGATCGTCCAAGCAAGCGTTTGACGCAGGTTCATTTCGCTTAGATGATCGGGTTGATGGCCAGCGCGTGGATTTGTGACTGCGCGCGCAACTGCGCGAGTGACCACGCAGCCTACTTGCTGTCGTCTTTGAGTATGTCGATCAGGACGTTGCATCCACCCGCAGCATGCGCGTGTCGGATCAGATTTGCGACGCAGCAGTTTCATCAATGCGTCGGTGCGCCACTTGACGTTGCCTTTGCCGCGCACCGCCTCAAACCGATCAACTATTTTCATCTTGCGCCGAGCAGGCACCGGATCGCCATCGACCGCTATTGCGGCACCAATTCCACGCGCCGATTTTTCGCTCGGCCTTCTTCAGTTGCGTTGGTTGCAACGGGCGCTAGATGCGCAACGCCGTTGGCGGTCAGTCGCGGTGCGCTCACGCCGTAGTCGCGGCTGAGCATGGCGATGATGGCATCGGCGCGACGTTTTGACAGCCCCATGTTGCTTTCAAAACTGCCAACACTATCGGTGTGCCCCACGATGTGTACGCGGGTTGCCGGCTCGCTCTTCATCAGCGCTGCGATTTGCTCAAGAGACGGTTTCGACTCTGGCTTAACCTCTGACTTTCCGGTATCAAAAAAGATGCCATAGATCGCCACTTTGCCAGTGCTGGCGATGGCTTTGCTCATCTCGCTTGCGCTCACCACCACCATGTTTTGTTGCATGGCCTTGGTTTCCACAACATCCAGCGCAGCGTATGCGCCTGCCTTTGTCCGATAGGTGTTGTCTGCGGCATCCCATTCAACGGTGACCAAGCGAACGGTGAGATCGCCTTTTTGAAACGTGCCGGTTCTAATCGTTTTTTCGGCGGCGGCGAAAAAAATGTATTCGCTACGCGTGTTCTTAATGTCTGCGCCACCTGACGATGAAAACGGCGCTAAAAAATTAGTCCACTGGGTGGCTTTTGGGTCTCGCGTTGAGTCGTACAGCGTGGTGAATCCTGCGGCCTTTAACTCGTTACTGTAGTTGCGGAATAACTCCGTTGAGGTGGTGGTGCCTGCCGCCTCGTACCACAGCCGCGTCAGTTTGCCTTCGAGCACCAGTGGGTCTTTTGCATACACGCGTTTCTGCGCTTTTAAGTCGTACTCAGCAAACGTAGAGGTCTGAAGTTCAACCCTTTCAAAATTGCGCACTGCATAGCCAACAATCGTGCTGCCAGCAAATCGCTTGACGGCCGGATGGTCTTTGCTGCTCGGCATGTCTTGCGCAGCAATGCCGTGCGCCATCAACGCCAAGGCGAGCGTGAGGAAAAGGCGAAAAAGACGTGTCATGCAAAAAACTCCGATTAAGTGGTCGTGATGTGTAGACGTAAACCAGCTGCGGACTACGACATCAGATTCCCGTCGATGCGAGGGGACAGCGGAAAAAGACAGTATCTGGCGAGCTCAGCCGCGCCGAGGTGTTGCAAAACCGAATAAAAGGGCCACGTTCGGGTTGTCGTGCCTTCAATGAACGGCATAGTAATCAGACGAATCAACCGAGCTAGGCTTGGATTTCCTGTGCTGGTGTGGTTAACGCACACGCCGCAAACTGCACGGCAAGTTGCAGTTGGGCTACGACGTGCTCCAGCTCTTCGATTCGCGCGAACGCGCAGGAGATTTCAGCGTAGATGATCGGGTTGATCTATTGAACTGGCACGATTTAACTTCTATTACGTTCATGGTTCGACAGGCTCACCACGAACGGGAGAGCTCAGCACGGACGGGAGGAATCACCACGAACGGGAGAGCTCACCACGGACGGGAGGACTCACCGCGAACGGGAGGGCTCACCGCGAACAGGAGGGCGTGCTATGAACCCGAAGGTTCGCTATGAACCGGAAGGTTCGTTCCAAAAAGGAAGATTCACCGCGAACGGGAAGGTTCAGCGCGTGGATGGGTACGAGGTCTATTGAAGCGGTGGCAACGAGAGAAGCGCTTTTGATCGTTACGACGATCACGCTTACCGCCCTCGCGCAACAAACCCTTTCATTAATTCATCCAGCACCGCCCTGCCCTTCGCGCCGCGCGCGTTGTCATGATTGAGGAAGAGGACGACGACTAGTGGGTCGTTGGCTTCGCCGCTCTTTGGATCGGGCAGATAACCGGCGACGCTGGTTACGTTGCGCAGGCCGCCGGTTTTCATGCGGCCGATGTCTTTGGTGTCGGTGTATTGCAGGCGATTTCGTATGGGTCCGTCGATGCCGACGATAGCGACGTGCTTACTAGGAGCACGCTCACCACGACTACGCGGGCTCTTCTTGTTTGCCCATTAGGTCGAATGTTTTCGAGCTAGGCCGCCTCGAAAACTTCGAAGCGCCCGCGTTACGGTTTTGCTTTTTCGTAGGCCTCGTATTTGGGCTCGGGCAAGATAAATGGGCGGGTTTGATCGTCAGCATCTGGCGCAGGTGTGCTTGCCGATTTCGGGAGCGCGTATGCCAAGATCGCTAAGCCGAGCAGTGCGGAAAAAATCGAACCCGCGTACACGCCCAAACGCACCGGAGTGGCGAGCGCTTCATCGGTAAACGCCAACGCGCCAACAAACAGACTCATGGTGAAGCCCACGCCTGCGATGCAACCGACGCCGACAATCTGCAATAGGTTTCCGGGCTTTTTAGCTTTCAACAGCATCGCGCCGAGCACGGTCATTGCGGCGATTCCGAGCGGTTTGCCCATCGCTAAACCCAAGGCCGCGCCCAAGGTGATTGGGTGAGTAAGGTATGCGCCCGCGCCCTCTAGGCTGATGCCCGCATTTGCAAATGCAAACACCGGCATGACACCAAACAATACCCAGGGGCGAAAGCTGTGTTCCGCTTCATGCAGCGGGCTATGACCTTGTTTGTCTTTAAGCGGCACACAGGCAGCAACGATGACGCCGCCAATCGTGGGGCTGATGCCTGATTTGTACATGACGACCCAGAGCACTATGCCGACCATCAAATACAAACCAATCGAGGCGATCTTCAAGCGATTCATCACGACCAACGCTGCAGTAACCGCTGCGGCCATAACCAGATAGTTCGTAAACACTTGTTCGGTGTAGAAAAAAGCGACGATCAAAATCGCACCGAGATCATCGACGACAGCCACTGCTAGCAAAAATGCTTTGAGCGCAGGCGGCACGCGATTTCCCAAGAGCGAGAGCACGCCGAGCGCAAACGCGATGTCAGTGGCCGCAGGAATCGCCCAACCTCTGCCAAAACCCGCGTCACCAGCTAACGCCAGATAAACGAGCGCAGGCACGGCCATGCCGCCCGCGGCTGCAAGCACAGGCAGCATCGCCGCCTTCGGGTTTGAGAGCTGCCCTTCGAGCATTTCGCGTTTCAGCTCTAAACCCACGAAGAAAAAGAACAACGCCATCAGCGCATTCTTGATCCAATACGCGAGCTTCATTTCGATTCCACCGCCGGTGGGGCCAATGGTGAATGACGTTGCAAGCGCGGCTTGATAGGCCGCGCCCCAGGGCGAATTCACGACGATCATCGCAAGCGCTGCAACGAACACGAGCAGTGCACCGGGCACGGCTTCTTGCGGCAACACGCCTAGGAATTTTTGGGTTGACGCAGTGGCGGCCATAGTTAGCTTTCGTTAACGCGATCAAGCAATCGAGATGAGATAAGCGACATACCCGATGTAGCCCCCCACAAAGACCATACCCTCCCAGCGCTGCAACTTGATGCCAGTGCGCGCAAATACGACGAGCAATGCGGTTGTTGCGAGCATCACCCAAATGTCTAATTTCGCAATCTGGCTCGGTACATCAATCGGCTGAATCAGCGCCGTTGCGCCCAAGATGAAGAGGATGTTGAAAATATTTGAGCCAATGATGTTGCCGTAAGCGACGTCGGCGTGTTTGCGAAGCGCCGCCATGACCGAGGTCACCATTTCGGGCATCGAGGTGCCGACGGCGACAATGGTGAGCCCAACAATGGTGTCGGACACACCTAGGCCTTTGGCCAAGTCGATGGCGCCGCCCACTAGGAAGCGAGCGCCAAAAATGGTGACCGCGATACCCGCTATCGCCAAAATTACCGACAGCGCGACATTCTTCGGGCCGACGCGCGCATCTTCAGCTATGTGCTCCGCAACAACAGCAGCCTCGTCCGGAGCGCGCTTTTCCTGGGCATATACATACACAACGTAGCCAATCAGGGTCGCAATGAACGCGAGCCCAATGCCCGCGCCAATGCGGCCATGAAGGATCACCGCTACGCACGCAACCGCGGAGGCGACCAGCATGAATGCATCGCGCTTAAAGCCTTTTGGATTGATCGCCAGAGGAAAGATGCAGGCTGATATGCCAAGGATTAGCAAGATATTCGCAATGTTTGAACCCACCACATTACCCACCGCGATACCGGGCGAGCCGTTGAGCGCAGCCGTGACGCTCGTTACAAGCTCTGGCGTGGAAGTGCCGAAACCCACCAGCGTCAAGCCGATGAGGAGCGGCGAGACACCCAAGGCTTTCGCAGACGCCACCGCGCCGCGCACCAGCATTTCGCCGCCTACGACCAGCAGCACTAAACCGATCAAAATACTTAGCCATGAATCCATGTCGAGAACTTTCTAGTGACTAACAAGAGCGCGGCATCGATAGCAGCGTGAACGTGCGAGATGGGATCACTGAACCAACGGCAAGCAGCGCCACACGATTTAAGTGGAGCGTATCTCAAAATTTGCTTGACGTAGCGTGGGCGCCGTATTTCTTAGTGCGACTTTTTAAGCGTGCGCGATCCTTGCAGGTTCAATGCGCGTTTGAACTTGGAAAACACTCGTCGCTTTTGTGCGCTCTGCATGCAACCTTTCAAGGGTTCATCCAGCACCGCCCTGCCCTTGGCTCCGCGCGCGTTGTCATGCTTGAGGAAGAGGACCACAACTAGCGGGTCGTTAGCGTCACCGCTCTTGGGATCGGGCAGATAGCCGGCGACCTTCGTGACATTGCGCTAGATTGGGCTCCGGTGAGCTCCAATTTGCCGGACACGCTCACCCGTTAGGCAATCGAGGACTTTGAGGTGCTGCGTCCCATTGCCCAGCCGGTCAAGCGAACCCTTTCTACTACGATCATATGCGGCACCGTGAGCGCGGCTAAGCCAACGAACAAGACTTGCGCGATGCGTGTATCGACGGGCTTTCCGCCAGACAGCCACCATGCGATTACTACGCCAATAAAGGTCGCAAGCATCGGCCAACTTGCGATGCGCGCGAGGTGGCTGAGTGTTCCAGCGTCGGAGTAGTCTCGCGTTCTCAGCACGTGTCTCGCGCTGTGCATACAACAGAAGAAAATCGTGAACCCAATGAGCGGCGGCGCACAGACGAGTAACGCAGTTACCGATACCAATTCGATACTGCGCGCGAGATCTTCCTTCACGCCGATGATCGCTGCGAGACCAATGGCAGCGACGCACGGCCACGCGGCCCATTGCATGGCCGTGATGATGCTCTTGGCAGCCGCCTCACCAGCGAGCGCCGCAAAGAGCTGGTAGACCTCCGCTGAGTGCAACGCCAGGGGGCAGAGAATGATCCCTACGCCATAGAGCGTTCGCAAAAAGGGGGATACAGCGCCCTGTGGGTCGCCTGAAAAGTGAAGCGCCGAGATGACCAGAAACACGACGAGGAACACACCGGGCGCAATCCACCACACGACCATCACCGCTGCCGCTGCGGCCAGATAGGCGATTGTGAATAAGGTCCATGCGGAGGCTGATCTGATGCGGGCAGCCTGTCGCACGTATACGATATCAAGCGCACCGTGAGGTACGCCCAGCAACAAGATGATCGGTGCGAGTAGCGCGAGCTGGGCTTGAACTTCGAGCGTAGGCAATATCAAACTGACCGCAAGCGACAGCCACGCCAGGGCGCTAAACACAAGGCCTTGCGACCGAATGCTCATGCCGCAGTCTGGGTTCCGCGAGCGCTGCCAAGGCGTTGCGTCATGGCAAGCGCCGCTGTAGCAAACGGCTTAACAGGCATCGCGGCCATCACTGCAAGACTATCGGCGACGCCCGCTTTTCCGCTTAAGAAGCGGATGATCCGGGCTGGATCAGCGCGGCTAAAAAGTGAGAAAAATATATCTGCGCCGCGGCGCGGTTCGGCGCGCAACACATCTAGAAAAATTTGATCCATCAGATGGAGCGGCGCAGGATCGCGCCGATGCCCGATAGGTTGGCCCGAGGCTGCTAGCGCTTTAGCGCATTCGTCGGCCCAGCGCTGAATGCGCTGAAAGGCATATCCCGTGCTCGGTCGTGCGCTGCCGGCCATCACCCCAACACGGGCATAACTGTGGTGCACCGGCTCGGGCGCACCGGTAAGCCCCATTGGCAAAATGCCGTGTTCGCTGCGCAACGTTGTGTAGGAAACGCCACGCACGCGCTTTGAAATCGCAGCGTCAAGTTGAGCGCTCAAATCACTAGGCGCGAGCGGCAACGCGCCGAACACGGTCACCTCAACGAGCGCCCGCGTCGCGGTTACCGGCAACACGTAAACAAATGGCACGTGACGCGGGTCGGGCTCAAGGAAGTCCATCAGGTCAAGCGACAACGGATCGAACGTAGCGCTGCTGCATTCGATCTCCTTGCCGTAAAACGATTGCCACAGCGTTGCTTCACCATGGCGCGGCAGTTTCGGTGGCCGAGTGTCAACCACCGAGCGGGCTACCACCGCCCCTGAATTAGTGGTGATGCGCCACACCGTGCCGTTGTGTCTCGGCTCGCCCACGACCGTTGTGCCAAGGCGCAGAGTGATGTTGGGTTGTCGATCAATCGACGCCCGAGCCGCAGAATAGAAATCTTCTGCCGACACCATCTGATACGGCGTGGATCCGCAGTCGAGCGAAACGCTATCTGCGGCACGTGTCACGCGCATCGTCTGCCAGCGGTGCTGAACGGGGTAGCGCCCGGGCGCGGCCGCGTCGCTCCAAAAACACCACGTGCGGTCGTTGCTGTATTCGCTGCGCGCTTCGATCACCAGCGTACGAGGACAATCGCTATCGCGCTCGGCCAGCGCCATCGACAAACTAAGACCAGCGCACCCACCGCCGAGGATGACGAGATCAAAACTCTCAGACATGCCTATTTTCGAGTGACGGGTCGCCACTAAGGAACGCCGATAATGCGCTGTGCAAAGTGGCATCGTGGTGCCGAGCAGGTATCCAGAATCGTGGCAGTAGCGGAGTCGACGCCAGCGCACGCAACGTGACCCACTTTTTTGTTCGCCTCGGCACAACGGTGCGACCTAACCAATACGCGCAGCCGTTTTGTCTTAGTTTCGTACCAATGGCTCGATAGACCCGTGCGGCCACCAGGATGCTGCAACGCGCGCCGAACGGCAGGTGAGCGAGGCCAGCCTCGCCGCTTTGGTAATAGCGATCGGCCATATCAAGAAGGGCTTCAACGCAGCGCTGCAGGCGAGCTCGTAGCTCAGGTATCGGGGTAACCAGCGCTTGCGGCTCCATGTCACCGATCATTGATGCGGGCAGGTAGCGGCGGCCAGCGGCCGCGTCGTCTGCAACGTCGCGACAAATGTTAGTCAGCTGCATCGCAATCCCCAAGTCGATCGCGTGGCGCAGCGCAGCAGGATCATTACACCCCAATACTTTGCACATCATCGCACCGACAGTTCCCGCAACCTGGTAGCAATAACGAAGCAGCTCGCCCTCGTCCGCAATGCGCACACTTCCCAAATCCGACTGAATGCCATCGATGAGCGTTAAGACGAGTGAGGGCTGTATCGAGCATTCGCGTATCAACTTAATTGCATCTGCAACAACGGGATTCTGCGAGCTGCCGATAGTGATGTCCTGCGATACGCGCGCTATCGCTCGGCGCGGATCGTCTCCTGTAGCGACCTCGTCTGCGAGGTCGTCGACATATCTGCAAAACCCATAGAGCCTAGTTGCGCGCGCTGCGTGCGTCGGCACCATCCAGCGTCGAGCCCAATGGAAACTCTTCCCCTTACGCGACAGCACAAGGTCTGCGCTCTGCAAAGCGGGCGTTGAGTTACGACCAGCAGAAATTTGAGCGGACGCACGTGGCGCAGGGACGAGCGCATCCATGACCTTGGCCGAGCACAGCACGCCGGGCAGCCCGGCACCTGGATGGGTTCCCGCGCCAACCAGATAGAGATTACGGATGCCCTCGGCGCGGTTGTGGAAGCGGAACCATGCTGATTGACGAAATAGCGGCGCGACCGAAAACCCAGCGCCATACGCGCTCAGATAATCGCTGCGAAAATTCTCAGGGGTCATGTAGAAATCGCTCGTGATGCAGTCACTGAGGCCCGGCAGAATCGTTTTCTCCAGGGCTGCGACGATCCTCGCTTGCAGGCGCGGACCTTCAATAGACCAATCAACCGCTCCCTTTAAATTGGGCACCGGGCATAGTACATAAAAACTGTCGCAGCCCTCGGGCGCGAAGCTCGAGTCGGTGGCGGTGGGGCGATGCAGATAGAGCGAGAAATCCTCTGACAAAATCTTATCGTGAAAGATATCGGCGAGCAGTTCACGGTAGCGCTCACCGAGCCAAATGGTGTGATGGGCAACATCGGCGTACTGACGCGTCGTGCCAAAGTACAGCACAAACAGGCCCATTGAAAATTCCGCCGCCGCAAGTTTCATTCGCGCTGACGGTGCCTGATCTTCGGGTCGGATCATCGCCGTGTAGAGATGCGCGGGATCGGCGTTCGACACAACCACATCGGCATCAATCGTCACACCGTCGGCTAAGGTGACGCCGGTCGCTGCACCATCGTCCACACGAATTTGACGAACGGTGGTGTTGAGTCTTACATCAACGCCGTGTCTTGCCATTAAATCGCCCAGCGCTGCAGTAATCGCTGCTGTGCCGCCCATCGCGAAGTGCACGCCGTGGGCGCGTTCGAGATAGTGAATCAGTCCGTAGATGCTGGTGGTGTCAAACGGGTTGCCGCCAACCAACAGTGGCTGAATAGAAAACGCCTGGCGCAGTTTAGGGTTCTTCAGGTGACGGCATACGAGCTGCCATACGGTGTCGTAGCTGCGCAATCGAAGCAGTGCGGGAATTTGTTTGACCATCGCACCGAAGCGATGGAATGGCACAGCCGACAGTTGCAGAAAACCAACGTTGAAAATTTTTTCCGATTGCGCGAGTAGCTTGCGATAGCCATCGCAATCGCTTGGCTCAATTCGAGCTATCTCGGCCAGTGTTTGATCGAGCGTGCCGCCATAATCAAATTGGGTATTGTCAGAAAAATGAAAGCGGTACCACGGCGTTAGAGGCACCAGCTTCACGTGGCTCTCAAACTTTTCGTTGAACAAAGCGAAAAGTTCTTCGAAGAGAAAAGGTGCCGTTATGACGGTAGGTCCGGCGTCGTGTTTGAAGCCATCGCGCTCAAAAACTTGAGCGCGCCCACCAAGACCGGCGCAGCGGTCGATCAGAGAAACATCGTACCCTTTCGCGCGTAGTCGAAGCGCTGCTGCGATACCGCCAAAACCAGCACCGATAACAATTGCTTTCATTCGAGCTGCCTCAACTTTTCGAGCAGTTGCGTGGCAAGCTCGCTGAGCGAACCTCCGGAACGCAGGGGTAGGTGGTCGCTCGCGGCTGCGGCCTGCAAGAGATGCTGCACGCCAATTTTCACGGCTGCGCTTCTCGCATTCGTGCAGGTTGGGGCTGCCTGCAGGATCAGCACGAGATTACAAGCGCTGGAGTCACCGCTTTGACTTCCCGCTTCATGCCTGACGGCGCTGCGCGCGGCATCTTTTTCGACATCCAGCAAGTCGTCGTAGATTTGATAGGCGATCGCAAATGACCCAGCTGCTTGACGCGCCTGACTCACCGCGTAACTATGCCCAGAGGCTAGTAGCGCAAGCTCAGTCGGCAGACTGAGTAGCGCACCGGATTTAGCGAGCGCAATGCTTTTGAAATCCTCGATGCTGTGAGCAGCGAGCGGCGGTTTTCTCAATTCCGCGCATTGGCCGCGCACCGCGCTCGCGACACGTGAATGCATCAGCGAGAAAAGTTCTGGCAAACGAGCGACCCCTCCGAATTGCGACAGTGCAAGATAAGAAGCAGAGAGCAAGAGATCGCCCGCGCAGATCGCGACATCGTCACCAAATCTGTACCAGACGGTTGGCTGGCCTCGTCGTTGCGTGTCGCGGTCGTGCAAGTCGTCATGAACGAGCGAGGCGTTATGTATGAGTTCACTGGCGGCAGCTAGAGCTTGGCTGTCTGGCACTGGCAGGCCGAGACAACCTCCCGCATGCAGAGCGAGTCTGCCTCTGACACGCTGACCGCCAGAGGCGAGGTGATAGGTGGCGGCGGCTACCGCTTGGCAGGAAGCAGCGGAATCGCGGTCTTCACCGCTTCGGACGAGTGCCAGCATCCGCTTTTCAAGTGCGGCAAGCGAATCATCCGCGGGCCGATGAGTTTCATCGGCTCGTAGATCAACAGATGTTTGTATGGTGCGCATATAAGCAACGGGGTCGAGTCTTGCGTCTCGACCCCGTGTCAGCGACTAGGCCTTCGCGGCTTTTTCGGACTCGCTTACAGCGACCGCCCAGATGATCAATCCGAACGCAATCTTATTGAGTACATCAGCTAAGTTGTAAATGATGTTGAGTGCATTAGCGCTACTCTCGGGACCCGCACCGGTCAAGTAGCCGAAGAAATAACCAATCGGGTAGATCGCCCAACCAATTGTTACGATCCAGCGCATCGTATTGAAAGCTGACTGCACCGAAGGCGGCGCGCTTGCTGCGCTGACCTTACTCGCTTCGCCCAAAAAGATTTCGTACAGGATGTATGCCCAACCGGCCATTCCGATGATGAACGCGGGCCACACAGGCATGTAACCAGCTTCACCCAGATAGCCGCCCACGAGCATCACTAGCGTACCGATCATCAGACGCCAGAAAACGCCAACCGAGACCTTGGTGATCGCGGCTAAGATCAAATAGAACTCGATCATTAGCAGGGGCACCGTTATCAACCAGTCGATGTAGCGAAACACCGTGGGCGATGTGCCAGTGGCGACCCAGACATCCCGCATGTAGAAGTAGTGCACGGCAGCCACCAGCGTGACAAGCCCCGATACCGTGAGAGAGGTTTTCCACTTGGGCGACACACGGTCGCGTTCGAGAAAGAAAAACACGGTGGCGGCTATCAGCGCCATCGAGATAATCCAAAAGGAAATTCCAACGAAGTCGTTCTGTTTAAGAACCGACGTTGAGGCAGCGTAAGTAGGATTCGAAAGCAGCGCAAGGCCGCCCCCCACCAAGGGGGCGGTGACCGCCGCCAGCTTTTTGTTTGTCCAGAAACGGTCTGGAGCCGCTGTTTGTCTGTGCATGGTTTTCTTTCAAAGAATGAGCACGTGTGCTCGTTAGATGTGACGCGGTGTAGTTGCACCGCTTACCTCACTGTTCGGAGGTACGCGACAACTTCTGACCGTCGCGTCCCCCACTGTTGTGCGATCACGGTTTGTCACGCCGAAATCGCTAAACAGGCCCCTCCTAGGTGCCCTGCTTACCCCGGAATCAACACCGTGTCGATCACGTGGATCACGCCGTTGTTGCATTGGATGTCAGTCGCCACCACGGTCGCTGTGCCGTTGAGCTTGACACCGTCTTTGGTGCTGATAGAAACAGTTGCACCATTAACCGTTGCGGCCGATTGGCCGTCCATGGTCATTACGTCAGCTGCCATTACCTTACCGGCCACTACGTGATAGGTGAGGATCGCTGTGAGTTTGGGAATGTCGTTTAACAGGCTTTCCACAGTGCCAGCTGGCAGCTTCGCAAACGCTTCGTCACTTGGTGCGAAGACCGTGAATGGACCCGCACCTTTCAACGTGTCCACAAGCTTCGCTGCGGTAAGTGCCGCAGCGAGGGTCTTGAAACTTCCAGCTGCAACGGCGGTGTCGATGATGTCTTGCATGATTTGCTTTCTATTCGAACGTAACGGGTTCAGTGTTTGCTGAACGAAGTGCGCTGCGAGACTTGTGGTCTCTCAGCGAGGAATTAACTGGATTCGCCTTCAAACGGCAAAATCGGCGCGGATGACTCACGGTCGCGTTTTCGGGCTTGATGTCGGGGGCGCGTTCTGCCAAAGAGGTCGAACCCGCAAAAAAACGGTGTAGGCAACATTTAGCAGTCTCGCAACGGGTCTGATTGACGCGATTCGACCAGCCCAGGCAAAACGGGGTAAGACCCGCCAGAGTGTGGCGAAGCCTTGCATTCCGTCAATCAGAACGCCGTCGGATCGGCGGATGTGGAAGCGCTTGAGCGCGGTATCTCGCGAGAGCCCCGAACCTAGCGCAGATTCGGGACATGAGGAAGCATCAACCCAGACGCAAAGTTCTGAACCCGCCTGCCGCCGATACAGGTCTATCTCGCGTGAACACACTGGGCATGCACCGTCGTAATACACGGTTAGAGCGGGCGTGAATTCATTTGAAGCGGGAACAATTTCCGGTGCTTTGGACGATCTCATGCCGCGAAGTATACGGAAGTGACACATAAATGAAACGTTCTTGAACCGTTATTTGTGTGATTTTTACCGTTTTATGCGTTTCAAGAACGTTTCATTTAGAGAAAAGTACATAATGTGAGCTGTTCACGCTACCTAAACGCACCCCAATGGCCTCTCCAACCGCCACCGCCGACCCCGCTGTCAAAACCCTCGTGCGGAGCGGCGCTGCGGCTCGCCTCGCGGGCATTTCGCCTTCAACGCTGCGAATCTGGGAGCACCGCTACGGGGTCGTTGCGCCGCCGAAGTCAATGTCCGGCCAGCGTACGTACTCGATGAAAGACATCGAGCGACTGCGAGCTATTAAACGGCTGACGATTGAAGGTCACGCAATCGGCACGCTAGCGCACCTTGATATTGACGCACTGACCGCGCTGTCATCGAGCAGTGCGACGCCCTCTACAGGAGCACAGCGTGTTCTTGTAGTCGGCCAGGCCGCAGCGCACAAACTTGAAGGTCGACTGCGACCGCCCCCAGCGCTCGTCCTCGACGACCTAAGCCACGCAGAGCGAGAAGTAAGTCGCGCTGGTACTTTTGATGTTCTGGTCATTTTGGTGCCGTCACTGGTTACATCGATGACCGAGCGTGTACTGGCGCTGCGAAGCTGCCTGCCTGCAGCTAGCGTCATCGTTGTCTATTCCTTTGGCGCAGAAGCGGTTGCTGATGCCCTACGCGCCTCCGGCGTAACCGTTCGGCGCGAGCCTGTGAGCGGAAAAGAATTAGCGAGACTGATCGTTGCAACGCGACCTATGGTGGCTGCGCCCGTTCCTGCTGTTCAGGAAAATCGGCGGCGTTACAGCGACGCTGAATTGGTCGCTCTTACGGAGATTTCATCCACTATTGCGTGCGAGTGTCCGCGCCACATGGCCGAAATTGTTACCCTGCTGGTGAACTTTGAGCTCTACAGCGCTGAGTGCGCCGCGCGCAACCCAAGCGACGCGGCGCTGCATCGCCATCTTCATGAAGTCACAAGCGCAGCGCGGACAATGCTTGAACAGGCACTCGCGCGCATCGTCGTTGAAGAAGGACTAGTGCTTTAGAAGCCGTCCACGCTTCGCGACTTCTTAGCGTGGGACATCTCTACCCTCCCCGCCCGGCGCAGGGTGATAACGCGAACACAAGTGTCAGCGAAGTTGGAGCTTGTAATTTTCGTCATGCTCGCCCCTACTGCACGCGCTGCATGAATCCTTTCATGAGTTCGTCAAGCACTGCCCTGCCCTTGGCGCCACGCGCGTTGTCATGATTGAGGAAGAGGACGACGACTAGTGAGTCGTTGGCGTCGCCGCTCTTTGGATCGGGCAGATACCCGGCGACACTCGTTACGTTGCGCAGGCCGCCGGTTTTCATGCGGCCAATCTCTTTGGCGGCGGTGTCTTGCAGGCGATTTCGCATGGCACCGTCGACGCCTACGATCGGCAGGCTCATCATGAATTCGCTGGCCCATTTGCTTGCATGCGCGGCGTGAAGCGTTTGCGCGAGCGTCATCGGCGAAATCATTTCGATGCGCGAGAGACCGGAGCCGTTTTCTATTACAAGGCCAGCGTGATCGATATTTTTGGCGGTGAGCCATGCGCGCACGATGCGCTCGGCGCGGGCGCTCGTTGAAAGTGTTTTGTCGCTCTCTTCAACATTGGATTTCGTGGCGGCGAGCGAGAGGAAGGCGGTGCGCGTTATTGCGTTATCGCTGCGCTTGTTGATGTCGCGATTGAATTCGGCAAGCGTGCGCGATTCTTGTTTTGAGATGATGCGTAAGTCTGCGCCAGCTGGCGCAGTGCCGTCCTTTGCGCCACCCGGAGCAATGCCCTCTTTCGCAACACCGCGCCACATGCCGCCCAGTGCCCTCCACTCGTGGCGAATGATGCGTTCGGCGTAATCGGTGCGGCTTAGTACATTGATCTCGGTGTTCGCGGTGCAGCGCTTCGGGAATTCGCCGAGCAGCGTGACGCGAATCGTGCCGCTTGCATTTTTTTCAACGCGCGGAATTTTCCAGTCGTCTTCCCAATCTCTGCAGGGCTTGTCGCCCAGCGTCATCTCGCTTACGAATTCAACGCCTTCCATTGCGGGGCCGAACACGACACGCAGCGTGTTTTCATCCGAGGCGAGCGCGAGCTGATTCAAATTGGAGCCAAGCATCAAGGCATCGGGGATCACGTTGTAGCGAAACTCGGGCGACTCATCAAACGGCGCAACGCCTTCATACGCACGCGGCGGCTGAAAAAATTCGCGATCCAGAATCACGTTGCCATCAATCGTTGCGACGCCCTGCGCACGCAAGGCGCGAAGCATCGCTTGCAATTGCGATACGTGAAATTCATCCATGCCGCGACCGATCAAGGCGAGATCGCCCGCGAGCACATCGCCGCGCTGCGGCGCGTTCGTCACCAAGGTCGCACTGCCGCGATACGCAGGCGTTAACGTTTCAAGCGCAACGATAGAGGTCAACACTTTGATCGTTGACGCGGGCTGCATCGGCTTCTGCGCCTGACGCGACCAGAGCACCTCACCACTTCGCGCACGGATCACAACGCCGCCCAAGGCGCTTTCAGGAATGTCGCCGGCCGCGAGCGCAGCTTTCACCGATTGCGCGATCGCGTCAGACGGCGCGGCGCGCTGGGTATTCTCCGTAGGAAATAGCGATGCGCAACCCGATACGCAGGCGACGATCAGCGAACAGAGCAACGTGGTTTTTGAAGAAGGCGACAAGAAATTTGGCATGCTTGAATCGTAATGGAGGGACCCACGCGGTGTTGAGGCGCGGTCGATTCTTGGGCGACATATCGGCAATCGCCCGGGGTAGCAGACGCAAAAACCCGTGCCAAGAATACGAATCGGCATAACGGATTCCCCCGCGAATGAGGATTACAGCGTAGCCACGATGCGCCCAATTTAATTGGGCTGTAAACACGTTTACAGTAAATTTCGCTTTGTCTAATTTAAGGCTAGTTGCGCAATTAAAAAGGCTATACACCAATTAGTCCATTAACCTACCGACGATAACGCAATCGCCCCAAGCCGCAGACGGTTGTCCCATTTCCGCACATAACTCCATGCGATTTTGGCAATGCCGATCAAGCCAATTGACCCTTTCGCAATCGCCGCTCGATAATGCCAGTTAGAAACCAGTTGACGCAATGTCGTGGTTTTCGGGACAAAATTTTGCGGTGCAGCGCGCCTTTCGAGGGAGGGGTGCGGTGTAGCGCAACGCGGCGCGACGCCATGCGCGACGCGTCACAAACGGTTAACCGGATGGAAGGGATACACGTGAAACTGAAAAAAATCGCCTATGGCCTGTCGTTGTCGATGATCGCAACGCCACTTGTTTTTGCGCAGACGGCGCCTGCCGAGCCGCAAAAAGTGGAGCGCGTTGAAGTCACCGGCTCAAACATTAAGCGCGTGCAAACCGAAGGCGCGCTGCCGGTGCAAGTCATTACGCGCGATCAGCTTGATCGCAGCGGCATCGTCACCGTTGAACAATTCATCACACAGCTCACGTCGAACGGCGCGGGCTTCGATAACCTCGCGTCGACCTCCGACGTGGTGGCGGGCGCTAATCGCGGCAACAACGGTTTGTCTGCGGCGAACTTACGCAGCCAAGGCTCAAACGCGACGCTGATTCTGTTGAACGGTCGCCGCGTCGCCGCGCACGGTTTGAACGGCGGCACGGTTGATCTGAAACAGATTCCGCTCGATGCAGTGGCACGCGTGGAAGTGTTGAAAGACGGCGCATCTGCGATCTATGGAACAGATGCGATTGGTGGCGTGATCAACTTCATCCTGCGCAAAGACTATCAAGGCGTCTCAGTTTCGGCGTTTGTTGACCTTCCAGAAGCCAGCGGCGGCGCAGTCTATCGCGGCTCGGTGCTTGGCGGTTGGGGCGATCTCGCGAAAAACGGCTACAACGTGATGGGTTCGATCTCGTACAACAAAAACGAGAAATTGCTCGGCTCGCAGCGCGATTTCGTCAACACGTTCCAGCCTGATCGTGGCTTGTCGGTTGATACGCGCGGCACCCCTTACGCGACAGCATTCGCAATCGGGCAAGCGCGCTCAATCTTGACCTCGCGCAATTCGGCAGGCGCACTTTCAAACGGCACCGGCCCAACGCAGCCTGGAACTACCCAAGCCATGAACGGCATCAACGTGCTCGACTTGAACGGTCAGGCGGGCTGCTCTACGGTGCCCGGCATGCAGGCCTACGACGAAAAGCTTTGGGACACCCCGAGCGCGAAATGGGGTTGTGCATGGGATACCGGACGCGCAGCAACCATCCAACAGCCTGTCGATAGCGTGACTGGCGTTGTGCGCGGCGTGCTGAAAGTAAGCGAAAGCCTCAATGTTTTTGCTGAGGGCACGTTCTCAGACACAACAACCAAGAAGTCATTCTCGAATCCACAAATTACGAGTAACAACTTCCAGTTCCGTAACTTGGGTTTGCTCGCGCTGTATCCGTCAACCGGATCTTCCTACAACGAAGTGTTTAACGCGATCGTTGCACAGTTCCCAACCATCGAAGAAAACCGCGGGCAGCCCATTGCATTCCGCTGGCGTTGTATGGAATGCGGACCGCGCCAAATTGAAACGACCGCAAAAACCGGCCGCTTCTTGCTTGGTGCAGAAGGCGCATTCGGCAACTACGACTACAAAGTTGGCGCATGGACTGCGTACAGCGATGCCAACTCCGTTCTCGGCGGTGGCTATTACTTTGCAGACAAATTCGCGGCGCTCATCAATACCGGCACGTTGAATCCGTTCCTGCGCGCAGGGCAATCGCAAACTCAAGCAGCCATTGATGGCTTGGCCGCAGCCTCTGCGGCTGGCACCAAACTATACGGCGGAAAATACACGACTAACGCGATCGACGCGTCGATCTCTGGGCCGCTGTTTAAGCTGCCTGCAGGTGATGTGTTGGGCGCGCTGGGTGCCGATTTCCGCACTGAGAAATACACGTTTAACGGCAGCGAAACTGACGTGAAAACGCAAGAGCGCATTTTGCTTGCGCCGTTTGATGCAAGCAACGAGCTCTCGGGTGTCAAGCGTGACGTCACCGCACTCTACGGCGAAATCGCACTGCCAATCACCAAGCAACTCGAAGTGACCGGCGCACTTCGCTACGACCGCTACAGCGGTTTTGGCGCGGTGACCAATCCGAAGGTAAGCTTCCGTTTCGTGCCAACGAAAGAAGTGCTCGTTCGTGGTTCGTATAGCGAAGGCTTCCGCGTACCAACATTCTCGCAACAACTTTTTGGCGTGACGATTTCACCTTACTCCGGTAAAGATCTCGTCGATCCAGCAAAGTGCCCAACGCTTAAAGTCGACAGCACGAAACCCGGCTGCGAAGCAATCACGCCCGACACCATTTTCGGTGGCAAACCGAACCTGAGCCCAGAGACTTCAAAGTCGTACAACCTGGGCCTCGTGTTCGAGCCGACAACTTGGCTAAACGGTAGCGTTGACTACTGGGAAATTCAGCGTGACAACCAAATCACAACACTGAGTCTGTCAACTCTGGTCGCAAACTCCGCCTTGTTCCCATCGAGCTTCATCCGTGACGCCGCTGGCAACTTGGTGATCATCGATCAGCGCTGGGTAAATGCGGGTGAAACGCGCACCAAAGGCGTTGACGTGAGCTTGCGTGCGAATACGCCAATGTACAAAGGCAAATTCACAGCGACGCTTGACGGCACGTACATGATTGAGCGCAAGTTCCGCTTGCTGCCAACCGTGGGCTTTGGTCCAAACGAAGTAGGCAAGTTCTCTGCGGAAGGCGACATTCCTGTTCGTTGGAAGCACACCATGACCTTCACCTACGCGCAAGGTCCTTGGAGCGGCACGTTGTCGAACTACTACGTAGCTAGCTACGTTGATCGCGTTGCGCCGGGCGTAGAAAACGGCACGGTCACACCGGTCAATTACGATCCAAACGTAAAGGCTTACTCAACGTTTAGCCTGAGCGCAACGTACACCGGAATGAAGAACACATCGATTTCGTTCGGCGTGAAAAACATTCTGAATACTGATCCACCATTTTCTGCAGCGTACGACGGCGACCTAGGCGCTGGCAGCTCGTGGGAACCCCGTTTGACCGACCCGCGTGGTCGCTCATTCTGGATCGGCGTGAAATACGATTTCAAATAGTCGTTTCGTAACTCACTCGTCAAAGCCGACGTTGCGAAAGTAGCGTCGGCTTTTTCTTTATAAGCGCGATTCTTATGGGCGACAAGCGCCAATTCTTAACCTATTCGTTAGCTGGAGTTTCAGCGATACTCGCCCAACAATCGTGGGCCAAGTCACGCGAAGCTAGGCCGCAATTGATTTCACCTAACTCGCGCATGTTGCGCCCGCCGCGATTGAAGAAGGGCGACGCGATTGCGTTGATTAATCCAGGCGGTGTGGTCAGCGACGAGCATATCCAAAGCACGGTGAAAAATGCGGAATCGCTTGGGCTCAAGCCACGTATCGGCACCAATTTGCGCGCGAAGCGAGGTGGCTATGCGGGCACGCCGCAGCAGCGCGCAGACGATGTGCATTCGATGTGGCGCAACCCTGAAATACGTGCGTTGTGGTCGGTGCGCGGCGGCTCCGGAACATCACAAACCTTGCCGCTGATCGACTACGCGATGCTGCGCGCGAACCCCAAAGTATTGATGGGTTATTCCGACATGACAGCGCTGCTCAATGCAGTCACTCACCTTTCGAGGATGATCACATTCCACACGCCGAGTGGCATCTCAACGCTGACTGATTATTCGAGAAATCATCTCGAATCCATCTTGTTTGAAGGTGCCGAAAATTATGTGATGCGATCTGCCGCGGCCAACGATGAGCGTGCGGCCACTGATCCGGAATTTCGAGTGCGCACGTTGCGCGAAGGTGTGGCAACGGGCGCGCTCGTTGGCGGCAATCTCGCTGTGTTCTCTGCACTGGTCGGCACACCGTACTTGCCAACGTTTGCCAACAAACTGCTCTTTCTTGAAGACATCAACGAAGCGCCTTATCGCATTGATCGCATGCTCACACAGCTGCGGCAACACAGCGCGAACGCAAAACCTGCCGCAACGATTTTTGGTGTGTTTCGAAAGTGTGAAGCCACTGACGGCGAGCCGTCAATCACGCTCGCGGAGGCATTTGCCGATCACGCAAGCGATCACGCTGTGCCCACCGTGAGCGGCTATTCCGTGGGCCACATCGCCCATCAAATGGTGATGCCGATTGGTGCAGTGGCAACGCTCAACACCGACGCACAAACGCTAACGCTACACGCAGCTTCAGTTCGATAACGCGGGAGCAAGCGCGTTGAAAATCTCTTCTTCATAGCGATAAAACGCGGAATATTGTCCTTTGTTAAGCTCGGGATCACTGGCTGTGCCACCGACTAAAAAGATCACGCCGCGCTTCGTTTCTGGATTAAACACGAACGCAGACGTAAGCCCGTAGGCGTTTCCTAAATGCCCAAGGCCGGTGAAACCGCCTTTAGCGAGCATGCGATCGCCGCGACCTTTCCCCTCGGACACATCTAAAAACTTTTGCGGCCCGAGCGCCCACGCATTGAATAACCCGCCCTCGCCTTCGTCGTCTTCCGCGCGATTGCCTTTGCCCGCAAACGCACCCTTGTCGAAGCGCCACTGCTCCGATAGCAAGAGTTCGACCGCACGTTTTGAAAGGATCTGCTTGCCGTCATACTTTCCCTCGTTCATCAACATGAGCATCAGTTTGCTCAAATCGCGTGCGGAGATTCGCAAGCCGCCTTGCGGGCCGAACAGCGAGCCGTTGCTGCCGATAATGTAGCTCGCGCTAGCTCTAGGTTTGGGCGGTTCGATAGAGAAATCATCAACTTGCGGCACCCAAGGCCCGTTGGTATTCCACACTTCCTTGCCGTTAATTTCAGCGCGCTTGCGATACAGCGTGACAACCCGCGCCCGCTCTACTGGCGAAAGCGATGCCGGGTCGAACGTGGCAGTGACCCCAAGCGGCGCAAAAAGCTCGCGTTGCATCAAGCGATCAAAGCGCTCGTTTGTGGCGCGCTCCATGACGTTGGCGATCACACCCCAACCAAAGTTACAGTAGCTGAAGAACGCGCCCGGTGCGCGATCTTTGGCCCACATCGCACCTTTGTCATAGCGCGCGCCGCCAGGCATCAGTACGTCGCGCAGGTTGACGCTTTCGGGGAAGTTGTAGCCGCCGCTATCACGCAGCGACGAGGTGTGCGTCATCAGCATGCGCAAGGTGATTTTCGAATCTGGGAAATTAGGATTGCGCAGGCGGTAGCCCAAATATTCACTCACGTCTCGATCGAGATCGAGCTTGTTCTCATCGGCCAATTTCGCCACTGCGACCGACACCACCATCTTGGAAATTGATGCGATGCGATACAAGCTGTCTGGCGTGGCCGCGGCGTGATTTGCGGGCTTCACACCGTCGATGAATCGGTGCCCAACCGCGCCTTCATAGACCACGCCTGCGTCGCGAATCACGACGGCCGCAATGCTTGCTAGTTCGCGGCCCGGTGTCGCTGCAATCGAGGCAAGCGACTGGTCGATGGCTAACTTTTGGGAGGCATTTAGCGAGGCGGTCATAGGGGATCGGGTGGTGGTGTCAGGTGCATTCGTGCTGCAGGAGGTAAGTGGCCCGATCATCGCGAGCGCGGTCACAACGGTTGAAAGGTTCGCCTTCATTGTTGACGCTCTCTTGATCCGGGTGTAGGCGTTGCACCGCGCACGCGAAAGCCTTCCGCGCGGGTCACCACGTCGAGCAGCGCTGCGGTTTCGGCGTCAACCACGGCGTCAAATTTTGCGGGGCGATATTTCATCTGAAACGCTTCCAGCGCGTTTTTCGTGATTTGATCGAGAGTGTTGGTCACCGGCACGTTGAAGCCGTGAGCGGTGAGCTTTTGTTGAACCCACGAGACCTCTGGCAGTTTCGCCTCGAATTCAATCCGCTTCGCCACAACCAGCGATTCATCTGGCCACGGAATGATGCCTTCATCAGCAAATCGCTTCCACGGGAATTTGGGGCCGGGATCATTCTTTCGACCCGGCGCGATGTCGCTATGACCGACGATGCGGTCGGGGCGAATATTGTGCTCAGCGACAATTTTCTTGGTCAGCGCAATTACCAAATCCATCTGTTCTTTCGGGAATTCATGCCAGGTACGCCCGTCCGGCGTGTCGGTGTAGCCTTTGCCGACGATCTCGATCCCGATGGAGCTCGCGTTGAGGCCAGCAGCGCCTTTCCAGTAGCTCACGCCGGCATGAAAAGCGCGGCGCGTATCCGGAACGAATTGATAGATTTTTGGCGGCACGTTGTCTTCGCGCTCGGTCACCAAATAATGCGAGCTCACGGCTCCAAGTGTGAGCACGCGAATCGATGCCTCATTATTGATCGTCGTAAAGTGCAGCACCAAATGCTGCGCGCGCGAATCTTGGCTCACCGACTGATAGCTGGTTGCGTCAATTTCGATTGGACGATTGAGTCGCTCGCCGAAACCGGCGCAACCAGAGAGCA
The DNA here is from genome assembly GCA_013298695.1 of Betaproteobacteria bacterium. GTDB lineage: Bacteria > Pseudomonadota > Gammaproteobacteria > Burkholderiales > Casimicrobiaceae > Casimicrobium. The sequence goes on along the minus strand of JAAFIS010000001.1, from coordinate 797,743 downwards.
ACAGGGCAGACAGCGCGACCCAGACTAACGCGCCACCGCGCGGGGAGATGAATGTGCTTTGCATGTAGCAATTGTTGCATCGTGGCACGCTTCATCGGTTGCCAATTTCGCATGAGCACGGCATTTGCTGCCCGCAGCTGCACATCGCGCGATAGACTTATTCAACAATTTCGCAAGCGCCTGCGCCGCTACCGGTTGCGGCTCTGCGCAACGTTTATTTCAGGGGACAGCATGGCACTCACCTACATCTGGTGCGGCTTTTTTATCGTGGGCTTTCTCGCGGCGCTTGCGCAATGGATTTTTCTTGGCGACGGCACCATTTTCAAGAAAGTGATGGACGGCACCTTCGAGTCCGCGAAGGTCGCGGTGATGGACATTTCACTGCCGCTCGCGGGCGTGATGACGTTCTGGCTGGGCATCTTGGCCATTGGTGAAAAAGCGGGCGCGATCCAAGTAATTTCGCGCTGGATATCGCCGTTCTTCTCTCGCATCTTCCCCGAAGTGCCGCGCGATCATCCGGCGACTGGCCACATGGTGATGAATTATTCGGCGAACTTTTTGGGATTGGATAACGCCGCAACGCCCTTCGGGTTGAAGGCGATGCAAAGTTTGCAAGAGCTGAATCCGCAGAAAGATACTGCGAGCAATGCGCAGCTTATGTTTTTGGTGATTCAAACAGCAGGGCTCACGCTGGTTCCGCTCTCGGTGATCGCTCAGCGCGCCGTACTGGGCGCTAAAGACCCATCCGACATTTTTATTCCAACACTGATTGCGACTTACGTCGGCACGCTAGTCGCTGTGCTTGCCGTGTGTTTGAAACAACGCATTCGCATCGTTGATCCGGTGCTGCTCGGCGGCGTGGCGCTATTGAGTTCGCTGCTCTTCGGCATGGTGTATTACTTCGTGAATTACTTAACGCGCGAAGAAATAGAACTCGTTTCAAAGATCGCGAGCAACTTCATTTTGTTCGGCATCATCATCGCGTTTTTAGTGCTCGGGTTACGCAAAAAAATCAACGTGTACGAAGCGTTCATCGAAGGCGCAAAAGGCGGCATCGAGACTGCGCTGATGATCATTCCGTATTTGGTCGGCATGTTGGTGGCGATCAGTGTGCTGCGCAATTCAGGCGTGCTCGGAATGATTGTGCAAGGCTTCACCTGGCTCTTCGCGTCGATGGGATTCAACACCGATTTCACCCCCGCGTTGCCGACCGCATTGATGAAGTCCGTCTCAGGCAGCGGCGCGCGTGCGATGTTTATCGATGCCATGAAAACCTATGGCGTCGACTCATTCGTTGGGCGACTCACCAGCGTCATGCAAGGCTCTTCCGACACCACGCTCTACATCATCGCGTTGTATTTCGGTGCCGTGAAAATCACCCGAACGCGTTACGCCGTGCCGTTTGGATTGCTTGCGGATCTAGCGGGCGTTGTCGCCGCGATTTGGGTGTCGTACTTATTCTTCCACTAGGAAAACAACTTCATGCGTCGTTGCCCTATTTAATCGGGCTTAAAGCCTCGTGAAAAATTTTCTCAACAAATTAGCAAACAAAGCCAATCGCCCAATTAAATTGGGCGTTACTGCATTAAGTTGTGGGATTCATTCACACGAATCCTAGATTGCTCGCCGCAAATCGTGTGAGCGTTGGAAACGAAGCGGCTACCTCGCTTGATGAAAGCCCGAACCATTTAGCGAGCGTTGCGGCATACTGCTCCGTCGCAGTGGTGGGAATCCAGCGCCCACCGGTCGTGTCGTCCGGGCCACTGACTTTAAGCGTTGGGAACGCGCCGTAGAGTTTGCTGCCTTGCACCGCGCCGCCAACCACGACGTGATGAGAGCCCCAACCGTGATCCGAGCCGCCGTTGCCGTTTGCCGGAAAGTCACGACCGAAATCACTCATAGTGAATGCGGTGACACTGTTGGCAACGCCCATTTCAACGGTTGCTTTGTAGAAAGCGGCCATCGCATCACTGACCGTTCCGAGCAGCGCCGCTTGATCCTGGAGTTGATCTATTCCGTGGGTGTCAAAACCGCCGATAGACGCGAAATACACCTGACGTTTTACGCCCAGCGCGCCACGCACCGCGATTAAGCGAGCGATTGTTTGCAGTTGATCGGCGAGTGCCGTTTGCGGGAACACTGTCGTTAGCGCGGGGGACGTACTTAGTGCGGTTTGAAAGACTTTCTGAGTGTCAATACCGCGTTTGATCACTTCATTCCATGCCGACTCGAACAGGTGCGTTCGCTGCACGTTAATCATCTCACCAAAGCCGACCGAAAGCGCGCTTGTTGATTTTGGATCGTACGACTCAAACCCAAAATAGCCGCTTGGCGACACCGCGTACGGCGCAACGTTTACGCCCTGTTGAAAGAAGCTGCGTCCGTTCACCGCAATCGCGGTTGCAATGTTTTGCACACCGTTGAGCGATGCAATTTGATCGGCAACGCGACCGCCCCAACCTTGACGAACACCTGTTTCGGCGGCCGCGCTTTGCCATTGATTCTGCTGATCGCTATGCGAAAACAAATTGGGCGGCGAAAACGAATCATCGTTTTGCCACTGCGCGCGCGTGGTCGGCTTTACCAGCGGTCCGACATTGGCTATCGCAGCCGCTTTGCCTTGCGTGAGGAGATCGGCGAGCGCGTTCATCGAACCGTGGAAGGCGAACGGACGGCCAGAAGTATTGGTGGGATTGATCGAAGCGAGACTCGCGCGATCCAGCGCAAGCCGACCTCGTCCGACGGTGTAATCATTAAACCCACTCGCATCAAGCGGAATGAGCAAATTGTTGCCGTCGTTACCACCAAACATAAAGATTGCGACGAGCGCTTTGTAGTCCGACGGATTGGTCGCGCTTTGCGCGTATGCGCTGCGCACGAGGCCGCCCAACATGCCAGTAGAAAACGCCATCGGCGCGAGCGCTCCGAGTTGGATCAAGCGCCGACGATTACTGAAATTTGCGTTGTTCATCATCGCCCCTTTAACGCTGAACCGAAAATTCGGGCGCGATCACCGCGAGCTTGAATGCAAGCTCCATACGCTCATGTTTGTCAGCTGCAGGCAGCTTGTTCATCGCACGCAAAATAATGTCGCGCGACTGGGTGCTTAAGGTGCCTGCGAACCAGACCCAATTGAGTTGATCGACGAATGCGTCTGGCGTCGCTGCGAGCGATTCCCATTGCGCCGTATCGAAGTTCACCGCATAGGTTTCGTTAAATCCAACGCCGTGGTTGTTGATCATGCGCGTGAAAAAATTCGCGCTACCGACGATTTGCGTGTCGGTAACCAACTGCATTTCCGGAACCACTAAACCCGCCTGCGCAATCGCGCCAGGGCGTGTGAAAAACGGTGAGTAAAAATTGAACACCGAAGGCGCCAGCAGCGGCGATTGCCCCAAATAATCATCGGGTGAATCAAGCCACCAGATGGAATTACGACCGTTCTTGGACCGGCCCTGCATGGCGTTGACGAAGTGAATGAACTTCACCATGGGTTCGCGCACTTTGCCCGCGCTCGTTGAGTTCTCAGCAAACGATCGTGCTTCGGTGTCGAGCAATATTGATCGAACGACAGCTCTTAAATCGCCGCGAACGCCCTGCCCATTGTTATTCCACACGGCACTGACCCGAGCGACGTACGCGGGTGACGGATTGCTTGTCACCAACAACTGAATCAGTCGCTTACCCAAAAAAGGCGCAACGTTTGGATGATTTGAAATCGCATCAAGCGCATCGGCCAGATCGCGCTCCGGCGTTTGCCCTGCAGGAAGCGCCGCGTTGTTGATTAATTTCTTGGCGCCTGTTGAATGCCGGGAAGGCCATGCGCGCATGAACTCCGTCCAGTTTTCTCGGGGCGAATCAAAGCTGTCTTTGTTTGACGTATCGTTGCCCGCAAAATTCCAACCCGTAAACGCCGCTGCAAATCCTTGAACTACGGACTGATCATAGGTGGGAATTGTTTTGCCGACGCCATCGCGCTTCGGTGTGCCGTCGGCATTGAGCTCGTTGAGTCCGACCGAGAACAATTGCAACACTTCGCGAGCGTAGTTCTCGTTCGGCATGCGACCGGTTGCGAGATCTTCCTTATCGTTGCTGAGCATATTTAAGTAGTAGCCCATCGCTGGATGCAGCGTCACTTCCTGCAGCAGCGTTCGATAATTGCCAAACGCGTTGCGATAAAGCATGTCCATCCAGGAAATCATCGCGTCGTTTTTCTGATCCGGTGCAACATTGGAAATCACCATGATTTCCGAGAGCGCAAGCGCCATCCGAGCGCGCAACCGCGCATCGCCCCAAATAAGCTGTTGCCAATAGGATTCAAAGACGTGCTCTTCTTTTTCCTCTTCACCGGCCGCCTTTAAGCGATCGATATAGAGCTTGTGCGACGACCAAGGTTTCGCGAATTGCGCGTCGATCCACCCGGCTGCGCCCTGCGCCTCCACTGCATTAATGTCATCCATCGAGCGCGGACCAAAACTGCCTTGCATCAAAAGTCGCGCGGCATCGCGCTTCTTATCGCTGACGACCACAGGGGGCACCACGCCAAGCGCGAGCTTGACCACGGGCGATGCGGCGGAAATTGCGCCTTGCGTCTTCACAATGAAGTTGTAACTGCCACTGCCGAAATCACGCGCAACGTAGGTGCCCGTGCTGCCCTCGAGCGGCGTGGCGCGCTTGCCATTGACGAAAAGCCAGAGCCTTGCGCTGCCGATATCGCTCGCCGTGTAGCGCAACGATACGTCCCACGCGCCGCCCGCAGCAGGCTGGCCGCTTGCGGACAAGGTGATCGAGGCCGCAGATGATTGCATTGCAGCGGCGATCCAGACGGCAATCACCACAAGGCCAAAGGCAAATCTCCACCACGAAAAGCGCGGGCGCGCAGCGCTTCGATCAGCTTCAGATCGCAGTTCGCGATTGCCTTGAAAGTCGTGAACGCGAGCACTAGTCGGCTCAGCGCGGGCTGGCGCGGTACGTGCTGGCGCAGCGCGGGCTGGCGCGGCTCCCCCCATCACGGTAATCGGATTTAACTCACTGACCTGCGACATAAGTGCCCCTTTCGGACATCGTCTGCGCAAATCCCCCGGCGAGTTTGCAAGTTGCGAGGGTGTTTCGATCTGATGTCGAAAGTGAAACGCAACTGTTAGCAGGAGTTTATGCCAACGTCATTGCAAGTCAACCGCTCATCCCGAGAAAACAGCTATATGACCTGAACGCCTATTTAATTGGGGTTAAACACTAATTTATTGCTGTAGCAATTTACTACGCGAAATACCGTTTCGCCCAATTAAATTGGCGTTTTCTAGTGAAAGCTATAAACACGAGCGGCGCATCGTTAATCGATCCTCTGGCCGCTCTGCTGATCAAAAAGTACAGCGTGAGTCATGTCCACTTGCACGTTCACCCAATCGCGCGCTCCAACACTTTGCGGATGTAGACGACACACCACACTGACGCCACCGATTTTGGTGAGCACCAGCGCGTCGGCGCCAGTGATTTCGGTCAGCGTCACCGGAATCGAGATTTGCACCGATTCACTCGCGCGAACGGTGTCGGAAATTTGTTCCGGACGCAAGCCGAGCAGTACCTTGCGATTCATCCAAGCCGTGAGCGCGCTTGGCGACGGCGACAGCGGCAACGTCGCGGTGATCGCGCCGCGCTCGCCCACGCTAACGCGCGCAACCACGCGATCGCCTTCCGCGGCCAGTGTGGCCGGAATCAAGTTCATCGGCGGCGAACCCATGAAACTGGCGACGAACGTATTCGTAGGCCGTTGATAAATTTCGTCCGGTGTGCCGAACTGCTGAACTACGCCATCCTTCATCACCGCGATCTTGTCGCCCAGCGTCATCGCCTCGATTTGATCGTGCGTGACGTAGACAGTGGTGATGCCGAGGCGCTTGTGCAGCAATTTGATTTCGCTTCGCATCTCAACGCGCAGCTTCGCATCGAGGTTCGAGAGCGGTTCGTCGAAGAGAAAGAGCTGCGGTTCACGGGCGAGCGCACGCCCCATCGCAACGCGCTGACGTTGTCCGCCCGAGAGTTGCGCAGGCCGACGATCCAGTAATGCCTCGATTTGCAAAAGCTTTGCAACACGCGCAATCGTTGCCTCTTGCTCCGCTTTCGGCACTTTACGCAAGGACAAACCAAATGCAATGTTCTCGCGAACACTCATCGAGGGGTAGAGCGCATAACTCTGAAACACCATCGCGATATCTCGATCCTTCGGCGGCAAATCATTCACACGCTTCGCGCCAATCGCGATCTCGCCTTCGGTAACGCTTTCGAGCCCTGCGATCATGTTGAGCAGCGTGCTTTTCCCGCAACCCGAACCGCCGACGAGAATCAGAAATTCGCCGTCAGCAATATCGAGATTAATCCCCTTCAACACTTCAACACCGTTGGGATAGGTTTTGCGAATATTTCTAATTGAGAGGTTTGCCAAAACTTAGCCCTTCATCCTTCTATCAATTGATCGCGGCGGCACGTGACTAACCCTTCACCGCACCGGCTGTTAATCCGCGAACAAAATACTTGCCCGCCACGATGTAGACAAACAATGTCGGCAACGCGGCAATGATCGCTGCGGCCATGTCAACGTTGTATTCCTTCACACCGGTGGAGGTACGCACAAGATTATTGAGCGCCACTGTAATCGGTTGCGAATCGGAACCTGCGAAGGCCACGCCAAACAAGAAATCATTCCAGATTTGCGTGAACTGCCAAATGATGCACACCACGAAAATAGGGCCGCTGATCGGCATCAGGATTCGCCAAAAAATCGTGAAGAAACCTGCGCCATCAACGCGCGCCGCTTTCATCAAATCAGCAGGAATGCTCACGTAGTAATTGCGGAAAAATAGTGTGGTGAATGCGAGACCGTACACCACGTGAACGAAAATCAAGCCGATCACCGAATCAGATAAACCAATTGCGCCTAAGGTTCTCGCCATTGGCAACAGTACCACTTGAAACGGAATGAAACAGCCAACGAGCAGCGCTGTGAATAACACTTCCGAACCGCGAAAACGCCACTGCGTAAGCACGTAACCGTTGAGCGCACCCACGAACGTTGAAATCAACACGGCGGGAATCGTCATGATGAGCGAATTCCAGAAGAACGGTTGCAAGCCTTCACAGCGCACGCCCGAGCAGGCACTCGACCACGCTTTTCCCCATGAGGAGAGCGAGGGTGCGAGCGGTGCGGCGATCAGGCTGCCCTCGCGAATTTCATCGAGCGATTTGAGCGACGTCGCCACCATCACCCAAAGCGGCGCAAGCGTGTAGAGCGCTGCGAGAATGAGCACTGCGTAGATACATGCACGCGATAACTTACTCATAGCTGCGTCATCCCGCCCCGGCCTTCGCCGGGGTGACGAAGGGCCGGGACCCACCCCAACAATTCAGATGCGCTTGCGCTGAGAACACTGCCAATCAACGATGGGTCCCGGCCTACGCCGGGATGACGCGTTTGTAAGCTCATCGTGCATTCGCCGATTTTGTTTCCGCATACATCAGCGGCACCATGATCGCGATCACCGTCATCAACATCATCACCGCGCTTGCTGCGCCCACACCGAGCTGTCCGCGCGAAAACGAAAACTGATACATAAAGATTGCGGGGACGTCGGTCGCCGTGCCCGGCCCACCGCCAGTAAGCGCCATCACGAGATCGAAACTCTTGATCGCGATGTGCGCAAGAATCAACGTTACCGAGAAAAATACAGGGCGCAGCGTTGGCACAATGATGCGTCGATAAATCGTTGGCATTGAAGCGCCATCCACTTGCGCCGCTTTGATGATCTCAGAATCAACGCCGCGCAATCCCGCGAGGAACAGCGCCATCGCAAAGCCTGCGCTTTGCCAGACGCCCGCGATCACCACCGTGTAAATCGCTTTGTCGGGATCAACTAACCAATCGAACGTGAAACTCGTAAAACCCCAGCTTTGCACGAGTTTTTCTAAACCCAAACCAGGATTCAAAATCCATTTCCATGCGGTGCCGGTGACAATGAACGATAGCGCCATCGGATACAAATAAATCGCGCGCAAAAATCCTTCCCCGCGAATTTTTTGATCGAGAAAAATGGCAAGCAACAACCCGAGCGCCATGCTGACAGCGATGAATAAAACACCAAAGATTGCGAGGTTCTGCGCAGATGTCCACCAACGCTCGTTATCAAACAACTCAGCATAGCGCTCAAAGCCCGCCCACTCCCAGTTCGGCAGCAAGCGCGATTCGGTAAACGAAAGCGCAATCGTGATTAGGATGAAGCCGTAGACGAAAAATAAGCTCGCCGCGAGAGTCGGCGATAGTATGAGCTTGGGGAGCCAGCGGTCAGCTTGCATTGTGTGCGTGTAGGCGCCGCTTGCCGCGATCAGGTCGGTCGCGGCAAGCGGCGCCTACAGATGCGTTTGCATCACTTCGTCTTCGCAGCCTTAGCCAACGCGACGACCGCATCCTTGCTCGACATATTCGAGTTCATGAACTTTGCGATCACATCAACAATTGCGCCCTGCGTCGCCGAAGGCACGGCCATCCCGTGCGCGAAGCTTGGCACGAGGCCGCCACTTTTCGCAGTCGCGTTGAAATCAACAATCGATTTCTTCGCACACGCATCGAATTTTGCGTCGCTCATGCCAGAGCGAACCGGGATCGAGCCTTTGTTTAGGTTGAACACTTCCTGGAACTCAGGCGACATGATCGCGGTGGCAAGATCGAGTTGACCTTTTTGCACCGCCGCGTCTTTTACTTTGAACATCGCAAACGAGTCGATGTTGAAGGTGTAGGCGTTTGCGGTGCCAGGCGTTGCCACACACGCGTAGTCTTTCCCCGCAACTTTGTTCGCAGAGGTGAATTCGCCTTTCGCCCAGTCGCCCATGAACTGCATGCCGCCTTTGCCATTCATCACCATCGCCGTGGCGAGGTTCCAATCGCGACCTGCAGAGTCTTTGTCGATATAGGTTTTGATTTTCGCGAGCGTGTCAAACGATTTGAGCATCGTTGGCGAATCAATCGCTTTCGGATCGAGCTTCACGAGTGAGTCGTTGAAAAACTTTGCGCCGCCCACGCCGAGCACGACCGACTCAAACACCGTTGCATCTTGCCAAGGTTGCCCGCCATGCGCAATCGCGACCATGCCGGCTGCTTTAAATTTGTCTGCGAGTGCGAAAAATTCATCAAAGTTGGCAGGTGCTTTACCGCCCGCTTTGTTGAGCGCGTCTTGATTGATCCAAAGCCAATTTACGCGATGCACGTTTACCGGCGCTGCTACATACTTGCCTTTGTACTTCATCGCGTCGCCAACAACTTTCGGCAACAATTTGTCCCATTCGCCTGCGGCACCGCTCACGTCGGCGAGCACGCCTTGCTGCGCCCATTCTTGAATCGAAGGGCCTTTGATTTGTGCAGCGACGGGCGCATTGCCCGCAACTACACGCGCTTTGAGCGCAGTCATCGCAGCATCACCGCCGCCACCAGCCACCGCGAAGTCTTTCCACTTGTGGCCTTTCGCCTCCATCATTTTCTTGAGTTCGGCGACGGACTTGGCCTCGCCTCCAGACGTCCACCAATGCAACACTTCGACTTCCGCCGCGAACGACGTTGATGCGAGAACGGTTGTCGCAATCGCTGCGACGATAGGTTTCAATTTCATGGGTTCCTCCTTAGAACTGCAGAAAATTTTGCGGTTATGCGAATGTCATTTAAGTTTAATGCAGCGCGGATGCTCGCGTCCGGCTTTCTCAACCTTACGAGCACAACGGAGCGCGTCGCCGTGCTCGGTTGCGGAAACCCGAACGCAAGCATTCGGGTGACAAGAGTCACGCGAATTTGTAGTCTTTGAACTGTTCGCGCAGCTTTGATTTCTGCATTTTTCCAGTCGCGCCGAGCGGGATCGCGTCAACAAAAAGCACATCGTCAGGCACTTGCCATTTGGCGATTTTGTCTTGGTAAAAAGCCAGCAGCTCTTCCTTGGTTGCGGCGGTATCCGGTTTCTTCACCACGCATAGCACCGGGCGTTCGTCCCACTTCGGATGCGGCAAACCAATGCATGCCGCCATCAGGACTGAAGGATGCGCCATCGCAATGTTTTCTATATAAATTGAGCTGATCCATTCGCCGCCACTCTTGATGACATCCTTACTGCGATCGGTGATCTGCATATAGCCGTCGGGGTCGAGCGTGGCCACATCTCCCGTGTGGAAATAACCTTCGCTGTCGAGAATCTTTGCCGGTTCTTTGAAATATTGATCAATGATCCATGGGCCGCGTACCATGAGATTGCCGTACGCCTTGCCATCGCGCGGGAGCTCCCCGCCCTCATCATCGACGATCTTCATGTCAACGCCAAACACCGCGCGCCCTTGTTTGAGTAACACCGCGCGCTGCGCCGCCCAGTCTTGCGATAAGTGCTTCACTTTCAAGGTGCCGTAGGTGCCCAGTGGGCTCATTTCGGTCATGCCCCAAGCGTGATTCACGGTCACGCCGTATTTGTCTCGGAACGAATCAAGCATCGCCGGCGGACACGCCGATCCGCCAATGGTCGTGCGCTTCATCGTTGAAAGTTTTAACCCGTTCGCGTCCATGTGGGCAAGAAGCATTTGCCACACCGTGGGAACGCCTGCGGAGAACGTTACGCGCTCGCTCTCAAACAATTCATAGATTGATTTACCGTCTAGTGCGGGGCCGGGGAACACGACCTTAGCGCCCACCATCGGCATCAAATAAGGCAAGCCCCAAGCGTTGACGTGAAACATGGGTACCACCGGCAGCACGGTGTCACGCCCGCTCACACCAATCGAATCGTGCGCAGCGGATGCCATCGCGTGCAGCATGGTTGAACGGTGTGAATAAAGAACGCCTTTCGGGTTGCCCGTTGTTCCGCTGGTGTAGCAAAGCGATGACGCAAGGTTTTCATTAAACGTTGGCCATGCGTAACGCGCGGCGCTCGCTTCATGGTCAGCAATTAAGGACTCATAGGCCACGAGATTGGCGATGCCGTGATCGGCGGGTAACGCCGATGCATCGCAGAGCGCAACGTAGTGCTTAACCGTTGGGCATTTCGGTGCAATCGCTTTGATCAACGGCAAAAAAGTGAGGTCAAAACACATGACTTCATCTTCCGCGTGGTTCACGATCCAAGCCATTTGCTCCGGATGCAATCGCGGGTTCACTGTATGCAGAACACGCGCCGATCCGGACACGCCGTAATACAGCTCGAAATGACGATAGCCGTTCCAAGCAAGCGTTGCAACACGCGCTGATTCGCCCAATCCCCACGCATTTAGCGCACAAGCCACTTGCTTCGCACGTCGCCCACAATTTGCGTAGTTGGTGCGATGAATGTCACCCTCAACGCGGCGCGAAACGATTTCAGTATCGCCGTGATAAAGCGCTGCGAAATCGATGATGTTTGAAATGAGCAACTCGCGTTGCTGCATAAGTCCGAGCATTGAAAAACCTCCTATGAGATTCACAATGTAGACGAAACGCGCTGCGAAGGCAGTTCGAAAAACTGGTATCCAGACATACGCGTCAGAGCCCTATTTAATTGGGCGATTAGCGAATTTTTGAAATTAATCAATAGTGCCCGTAATACTGAGCGAATCCCATTTCTTGCGGCGATATAGCTAGGTTTTTTGTTTAATGAAACTAGCTCACGACACTCGTACCGTTAGCCCTTGACATCCAACGCAGCTCGCCACCATCGTGTCGCCACTCACGACCGCTGCAACCCCCTCGGGCGTGCCGGTCATGATGATGTCGCCGGCTTGCAATTCCCACGCAGCGCTCAGGTGTTCGATGATTTCGTTCACGCTCCAAATAAGTTTGGCAACATCGCTTTTTTGCGTTGTTTTTCCGTTCACGGTGAGCTGGATTTCGCCAGCGGTGATTGCGCCCGATTTTGCGATCGGCGTGATCGGCCCGATTGGCGCAGAATGGTCAAACGCCTTGCCGATTTCCCACGGGCGGCCGGTCTTCTTGGCCTCTCCTTGGAGATCCCGCCGCGTCATGTCGAGACCCACTGCGTAGCCAAAAACATGCTTCACGGCATCGGCCGCAGCGATGTTTTTACCGCCGGTGCCAATTGCGACAACAAGCTCAACTTCGTGGTGAAGATTTTTTGTGAGTGATGGATAAGGAATCGAGATCGCTTGACCAATACCTGCAGGAACTACGGCATCGGCGGGCTTCAAAAAGAAGAACGGCGGCTCACGACCGGTAAACCCCATTTCTTGTGCGTGCTCGACGTAGTTTCGTCCGACGCAGTACACGCGACGAATGGGAAAGCGTTGATCACTGCCAACGATGGGGAGCGAAACGGTAGGTTGCTCTGGGAAAACGAAGTTCATAGTGAGGAAAAAATTATGCGGACGAAAAAGCTAGTAGTTTTTTACTTACGTGGCGGTTGAAACGAGCGCTGGGGTTTCGATAAGGGTGAGACTCGGAGCGACTCAAACCGTCGCCTACATTGTTGCGCGCTATTCCCTTGCTTGGATCGAAAGACAGTTTGCACGCACGGGCTCAACCGGACTTGCGCCGCTCGCGAGACAAGCGCGAAGCGTGTTACGCAGCACGCTCCTCCCGCCAAACTCCCATCGCCTGCTGCACGGGTCGATCTGAGAACGAAAAAAGCACGCACTCTTCAGTCGCCATAAGCGACAGCGAACACCAAGACGGCACGACGAAATGATCACGCGGCGAAAACGCGATCTCGTACGAATTTTCGCCCTTCGAAACTTTCGCAACGCCGCTGCCCTCAACGACGCTAAACACGGTGCCATCGGTCTGACGATAGGACTTTCCAACGAATCCTTTCGGCAATAGCTGTAGAAACGTGGCCATTGTTGGCATGGGCGACGCACCGGTTGCCGGGTTCACGTAGCGTAATTTCACGCCGTCATAGGCGTCAAGCGATGCGTCTCGCTCGAGCTTGTGTAGCGCCGCGCGCGAGCGCTGGTAAGGATAAGAAAAGATGGGCGACGTTGCGCCGTGCGGCGCATCGTATGTGACCGGAAGCATATTAGCGCCGTAACGCGCAAAACTGTTGCCCTCAGGGCGCAACACTTGTTGTTGCGCAGCGCTTGCGTTTTCAGCGAAGCCCGCATCGAAAAAACGAAGCATCGGAATATCGAGCCCGTCGAGCCAAATCACGGGTTCATTGGCATCGCTGCCGTGATCGTGCCACGTCCAATTGGGCGTAATGATGAAGTCGCCCGGATGCATCGTAGTGCGCTCACCGTTGACCGCAGTGAATGCACCTGCGCCTTCGACGACAAATCGAAGTGCGCTTTGGGTGTGACGATGACTTGGCGCAACTTCTCCGGGCAGAATGAGCTGCAATCCGGCATACAACGATTGTGTGATCGCACTTTGCCCACGCAGGCCAGGGTTTTCAAGGATCAGCACGCGGCGCACGGCCTCTTCGGCCGTAATGAGTTCGCCTGCTCGCAGCAAGTGCGGTCGCACATCAGCGTACTTCCAATGTGCGGGAACACACGGCGTGTTCGGCTCACGCGGCACTAGCGCATGCAGCACCTCCCACAGCGGCGTGAGGTTGTGCGGCGACATGTCCGCATAGAGTTGTGCACGCTGAGCGTCGGTGGCGGCGGGATTAAGATGGCTTTGCAAGAAGTGTTGCCGATGCGAATTAAGAAACTTGAGATGGCGCGGATCATTGAGCTGCCGCGTGCGACAGCGCCGAGAGGTCGGGACGCGGCGTGTGTTTAGCTCACATGAACACCTTCGTGCCCAACACGCATCGCGCACGCGCCTCACCTAGGTTTCACGAAATATAATAAGTGTACTTACTAATTTTTCGGGTTGCAATCCATGGCAAGTCGCGGGTCGGCCGCAGTGAACGCAGCGAAAGTGAATTCCGTTTCGGAGTTTGATTTTCACGTTGCGCCCGGCTACTTGATTCGCCGTGCACAGCAAATCGCAGTTGCAATCTTCATGGAAGAAACTGCAGGCTTTGATTTAACGCCGATACAGTTCGCACTACTTTCTGAACTTGCGCGCGTGCCCGACATTGATCAAGTAACGCTTGCGTCGCAGATCGCCGTCGATGCAGCAACGCTTGGCCAGGTTGCGGCACGACTCGAGGAGCGCGGGCTTCTCGCACGCGAATCCCACGGTGTTGACCGTCGACGAAAGCGACTCGTCATCACAGGCGCAGGCAAACAGTTGCTCGAGAACATCACGCCGCAGATCTCATCTGCGCAGCGGCGAATTCTCGAACCGCTCAGCGCAGCCGAGCAGCGATCGTTCGACCGATTGCTCAATAAGGTCGTGAACTTCAACAACGGCGCGAGTCGCGCCCCGCGAGCTGATCCGCAAGACGCCGTCAAGCCGCGCGGTAAGTGACGAGGTGAATACTCGTCTCTGAATTGCTGATGCCCTTGATCAGGCGAATTCGCTCCAAGGCCTGCGAAATTTCTTGCAGATTTTCAGCGCGCAGCTCTGCGAGCAAATCCCAGCGACCGTTGGTATCGTGCAGTGTGGCGACGGCGGGCTCGCCCATGAGATCGGCGATTACGCGGCGTGTCTGGTTGCCTTCAACAGCAATACTCATCCAAGCCCTGATCTTCTGGGCAGAAACGTCAGGTCGAAGCCGTACCGTGTATCCAACGATTACGCCTTCTTCCTCCAATTTTCTGAGGCGATTATTGACAGTGCCACGTGAAACCCCCAATCGATGGGCGAGCGTCGCGATCGTTTCGCGGGCGTTGGTTCGCAGCAACCCAATGAGCTTGTGATCAGTCTCGTCCATAAACTAACAATTCGGTAGAAACCAATATCAAAACGACAGTTATATACCATTAATGGACTATTTTTGACGATATGAATTGACGCGAGGGCAAGGAACAATCACTCATCGTCTTTATCTTCTTTTGTTGCCTATCGGCCGAAACGCGTTTTATGAAGCACTTCGCACAACCTAAATTCCTGTCGCCTATTGATGTCGCGCTTATTGTTCAGCGCCGAGGTCCGCGGCGAGTGCTTCGAGAAATTGCCACAGCCATTGAAGAGGATTTTCTGCGCTGGCAGGAATTCGACAAATCGCCTCGTGTTGCCAACCACTCCGAAAATGGCGTGATTGAACTGATGCCCGTCGCCGACACTAAGCGCTATGCGTTCAAATATGTCAACGGGCATCCAAAGAACACGCGTGAAAAGTTGCCCACCGTGATGGCTTTCGGCGTGCTCGCCGATGTTGAAACAGGCATGCCGTTGTTGCTTTCAGAAATGACGCTCACTACAGCCCTTCGCACCGCCGCGATGTCGGCGCTGGCCGCGCAAAAACTCGCAAGAAAAAACTCGCGCAAGATGGCCATCATCGGCAACGGCGCGCAAAGCGAATTTCAAGCGCTCGCGTTTCACGAAATGGTGGGGATCGATCAATTTCACCTGTTCGACGTTGACGCGTCGGCGACCGAAAAACTCGTCAAGAATCTGCAGCGTGCATTGCCGTCGTGCGCGATCAAAACATTTAAGTGCACACGCGACGCCGTACGCGGCGTTGACGTCATCACTACAGTGACAGCCGACAAAACAAACGCAACGATCATCACCGCAGACATGCTTGAGCCAGGCATGCACATCAACGGTGTCGGCGGCGACTGCCCCGGAAAGACTGAGCTCCACGCAGACGTTTTGCGCGCGTCAAAAGTGTTCGTTGAATACGAACCACAAACGCGCGTCGAAGGTGATTTGCAGCAAATGGACGCCGAGTTTGCGGTTACCGAGTTTTGGCAAGTTATCAACGGTGAGCGCGGGGGGCGCAGCGCTGATGCTGACATTACGCTGTTTGACTCCGTTGGCTTCGCGGTCGAAGATTTCTCTGCGCTGCGCTACCTCTACGCGCAAGTCTGCGATCTAAAAAGCGTTGAGCAGATCGAACTCGTGCCGCAACTGAGCGACCCTAAAAATTTGTTTTCGCTCATTGCCGCCGACGATACGTTGCGTGGTTTTGCAGCAACAGACGCACCGGTGGCCGCGTACGTTTAGACACGGGCTTGACAGGCCGAGCCCCAGTTAAAACGTCGCGTTACGTACTTATTTAGGAAAGTCGAATAACGTTCCGACGGCGACCTTTGCTATATAAACTCAAGGCATAAAAGCGTAAACGCGCCGGAGTTTGTCATTTTTTTCTTATCAGTCCAACCGTCGCGGCGCTTGCCGCACGCGACATTGATGTTTGCTGCGCGGCAAACAGGATGGATTGTGCTTATCGGATGTGTGCAATTCATTTTCTGCGCCACATCACTCGCGGTGACACGCACCGAGCTCGACTTAGCTGAAACCCCTGAGTATTTCTCTCAAGCTAAACAGTTTGAGCTAGCCACGCGACTGGTTGCGAAACTCAGTCCACAGGTGGCGCCCGAGCTGATTCTTGACACCGTGAAGCTACAGGCTGCGGCTTGGATCGACGTTGGGCTCGCCGACAAGTTGCCGCCGTTGTTTGCCGCTGCAGAAGAGCTCGCATCCGTCAGTGGTGATCGCATGCGGCTCGCGACGATGAAGCATCTGGCAGCGCGAGCGCGTTTTTTCAGCGGTGAGGATCGTGCCTCTATTCCAGCAGCGAAACAAGCCATAGCAATGCAGCTGTCGATCAGCGCAGAGCCTTTGAAGCACCCGGATCCGTCGCGATTGTTTCATCAGCTCACCGATCATATCGACATGCTCATGGCGGTATCCCTCGACGCTGAAACGGTGCCACACCTGCGCTTGGCTGAACAACTGTTGCCACTCACTCGGCAGAGCGAACGCAACTCGATTTGGCTGCACTTTTCAAATGCTGGGCTCAGACTCGCGTTCGGAGAACGCGACGCAGCGCTTGCGCATCTCAACGACGCACAAAAAATTGCTACCGAATTTAATGACCGTGGTTGGTTGGTAGAGATCTACGGCGCACAGGCGGCCGCGTATCTCGATCAAGCGATGATTGCTGAATCAATCGTAGCCGCGACCCAGCAGCGCGCGCTGGCAAACAAAGAAAACCACGCGCTCGCGAAAGCGTCGTCGAGCCTGTTCCTAGCGGACGCTCACTTCGCAAATTATGATCTTGCGACCGCGTACACGTTCGCGGTTGAAGCAAAGCATTATTTTGATCGGCTTGACGACACATTTCATAAAGCCGACGCGAGACGCGCCTTGGCAATGATTGAAGCGGGGCGCGGAAATATCGCAAACGCGCGCAAGTTCCTAGCGGAAGCGTTACAGGTTCGCGCGGAGGACACAAGCCTCGGCTGGCGGCTGGCGATCAGTAAAGCGAAAACCGCGATTGCGATTTCAACAGGCGACGCAGATGCTGCGCTACGGGCTAAAGCCGAAGAAGATCGCATCGCAAACCTCAAACTGAGCGCTGACACGACTCGACTAGCCAACACACTCCGTGAATACCACGGCGTTACTGAGCGCGAGCTTTCGATGAAGTTGCTACAAAGCGAGCGCGATGCACAGGAGCTGAAACTGAAGCGCGATGAGAGCCAAATTTTTTGGCAAAACGTGGCTATCGCGGCATCCGCGCTTCTACTGCTGGCGCTGTTCGCAGTAGCGATTCTTCTCTACCGCCGCTCGCGCACGCTGAAGCAAACTGTTGACACCGACTCACTCACTGGGGTGAGTTCGCGTGCCGCCATTCTCTCAACGGCGCACCAAGAATTTACGCAAGCCGCGCGCCACGCTTCGCCACTGGCCGTGTGCGTGATCGATATTGATCACTTCAAGCGTTTTAATGACGATCACGGACACGACGTTGGCGATCAGGTGCTGCTCGAGTGCGTGAAGGTCATCAAACAGTGCATTTCTGCGAGCGATTACCTCGGGCGTATCGGTGGTGATGAGCTCTTGGTGGTGATGCCCAACACCGATGCCACCGCTGCGCTCAACACTGCCAATCGCATCGTCGTAGCGGCCCGAAACCACACCTTTGACGCGGGCGGAACTCGTAGCTCAATTCATTTGAGCGCAGGGGTCGCGGCAGCGAAACCCACAAATGGAATCACCGCCAAACAGTTGATTCAGCGTGCAGACGCTGCGTTGCTGCTAGCGAAACGCGCTGGCAAGGATCGAGTCGTGTTCGATGGCGACGCAGACGGCCTTGCTTGAATGATTGCACGCGAGCCAGAAAGCGGCATTAGAACCCTATTGAACACGCGAAGACGAGCTCGACGATTACATCGCATCGTCGCACGGTTTGACTCGCGGGATCACGCATTTGCCGCAAGCCTATGGGACAATGCGACGAACAAAAACAACAAAGCCCCGACGAGCGGGGCTTATGATGTGGATGCCAAATCACTTTGGAATCAAGTTGCACGCACTGAGCGTGCGTTTGGTGCCCAGGAAGGGACTCGAACCCCCACGATGTTACTCGCTAGTACCTGAAACTAGTGCGTCTACCAATTCCGCCACCTGGGCATTTCAAGTAACCTGAGATTATAGATTGACTACCAAAACAACTTCCAAAAGCGCGAGCAAGACGACGAAATCTACTGCGACATCGGCTAAAAAAACGCCTGTCGCCCAAACCAAACGTGCGTTGGCGGCAACGGCTACTACCAAACGTACGAAATCAACGGCGGCAGACACAGGCGCAAAAAAGAAGCCTGCGGTCGGACAAGCAGCGTCAACAAAGAAAGCCAGTGCGCTCGTCGAATCCAAAGGAAAGCCTGTCAGTGCTAAGCGGGTCGCCACGAAATCGGTTGCACCGTCCACCGCGAAACCCCGGGCAATACAGCCAGCAACGTCAAAGAACGCAACATCAAAAAGCGTAACGCCAAAAGCTGGCGCAACAAAAAAGAAGGCTACCGCCGCTAGTCAAGCAGCTGCTGCTGGAAAGATATCACCTGCGGTAAAAAAAGCGTCCGAACTGGATACAAATCCGAAGTCCGTGAAATCTAGAGCGGTCACCCCCGCTGCGACCAAATCGAAGCCTGCGCCAAAGCAAAGCGCATCTGCACCTACAAAAAATCCCGCTCGCAGCAAAACTGACGTCGGCAGCTCAGCGCCCGTAGTGGCGACGACAGCCGCACCAGCTGCAGCCGCAAGCACTCCCACCAAGCTTCCGCCGAATTCAATGCTTGCGACCGTGATCGGACATCCCGACGGATATGGTTTCGCCAAGCTCGATCAAGGTGGAGATGACTTGTATTTGTCGGAAGACGAGATGCGCGCCGTGCTGCACGGAGATCGGATCGCAGTTCGCGTCAACGGCTTCGCGAGGAACGACAAAGTTGCGGGCGAGGTGGTTTCCATTATCCAGCGCGGACAACATCGAGTGGTCGGCAAGTTGAGGGCGAAGGACGGCGTTTGGTTTGTCGTTGCCTCAGAGCGCCGCATCAATCAGGATATTTTGATCCCACAACAGAAGCTCAATAAAGCGGCGCTTGATCAGATTGTGGTGGCTGAAATCACGCAGCAACCAACACCTTACGAAGATCCCGTCGGTGAAATCGTTGAAGTAGTGGGCGATGATGATGCCTCTGACATCGAACTCGAAATTGCGATTCGCAAACACAATCTGCCCTACGTGTTTTCGCAAGCCACGCTACAAGAAGCTGCGCAGTACGGCGATCACGTCACGGCGGCCGATATCAAAGATCGCGTTGATCTACGCGACATCGCACTGGTTACCATCGACGGTGAGACCGCGAAAGACTTCGACGACGCGGTCTACGCTGAGCGCAACGCAAAATCCGGCGGGTTTCGTTTGCTGGTTGCCATTGCAGACGTGTCGCACTATGTGAAAGTAAAAACTGCGCTCGACACCGATGCACGTGAACGAACAACCAGCGTTTATTTCCCGAGACGGGTAATCCCGATGCTTCCGGAAGCGCTTTCTAACGAACTCTGCTCATTGCGACCCAACGTGGATCGCCTCTGCGTCGTTTGCGATATGCAGGTCGACTCTAGCGGATCAATTGCCAGCTATTCGTTCTACAACGCAGTGATGAATTCGAAAGCGCGCTTGACGTACACAGAGGTTGCGGCGCGCTTACCCGAACTTGAAACGTCGAGCCCGAAAAAAGGCGGCATCGATGCCTCGTTGAAGACGCTCTACGAGCTGTACAAAGTGTTTCGCGATGCGCGGAAGTTTCGCGGCGCGCTTGACTTTGAAGGGCAAGAAGCTGTGTTCACGTTCAACGATGATGGCAGCGTGCAGTCAATCAAGCCCGCCGTGCGCAATGACGCACACAAACTGATTGAAGAGATGATGCTCGCTGCGAACGTCTGTGCGGGGCAATATTTAGGTAAAGCGAAACAACCGTTGCTTTATCGGGTGCACGACGTGCCATTGCCGGAAAAATTAGCGACGCTGCGAGAAACGCTTTCGTTGCGGGGATTAACGCTCGGCGGTGGCGAAAGCCCGGAGCCCAAAGATTACGCCGCATTGATCGAGCAAACAAGAGAGCGCATCGACGCGCCCGCTCTGCACATGACCATGCTGCGATCACTGCCGCAAGCGATTTACACGCCGAAAAACGGCGGGCATTTTGGACTTGCCTACGAGCATTATGCGCACTTCACTTCACCGATTCGCCGCTATCCTGATCTGCTCGTTCATCGCGGGATAAAAGCGGTAGCCGCCAAGAAAAAATACAGCGAACCCAATTGGGATTTACTTGGCGAAATTTGCAGCGCTAACGAACGCCGCGCGGACGTTGCATCGCGCGAAGTCGTTCAATTCTTGAAAGCGAAGTTTCTCGAATCAAAATTGGGTGAAGACTTCGTAGGCACGATTAGCGGCGTAGTGCCGTTCGGTGCATTCGTGACGCTCGACGACACCTTTGCCGACGGATTGGTACACGCGACGACGTTGCCCCGCGATTACTATGAATTGGGTCGCGACAAAGTGACCTTGGTCGGTCAACGCAGCGGTTTCACGCTCTCGCTCGGCGAGCGCGTGATCGTGAAAGTGGCTGCAGTCAATGCTGATACCGGTAAAGTTGATTTTGAGTTTGTTGCGCGTGAGGCCGACGGCCAGGGCGAAACCAGTGATCGACAACGCGGTGGCGAGAACGTGGACGGCGAGTTCATCGCTAACTCACGCAGCGAGTTTGGAGCGCGAAAACACAAGAGTAAGCAATCGCGGAAATTTGAAAGACGTTGAGTTGAATCGGTGTCAGCGTTTACTCTAGGTGCCCACTTCAATTGGGCAACGCGATAGATTCAGTCATTTCTCAATAGTCTGCGTAGATCGTACGTCACCTCAGTGAAACTGGAGTTACCCGTCCAAAGATAGAGCGCATAGCCGCAGTGTTTACGACCCAGACCGCACTTCCATCTGGCTCTGTTGATAGTTTTGCAAACCCACGCGGTTGATGAGTTCGAGCTGCGTTTCCAGCCAATCGATGTGCTCTTCTTCGCTCGCAAGAATGTCGGCGCAAAGATCGCGCGACACGTAATCTTTCGCCGCTTCACAATGCGCAATCGCCGCTTTCAAATCGGGATGCGCAATCATCTCTAATTTCAGATCGCACTCAAGCGCCTCTTTCAAATCCTCGCCGATCATCAGTTTGCCGAGGTCTTGTAAATTCGGTAAACCTTCGAGAAACAAAATCCGCTCGATCAAACGATCCGCGTGTTTCATCTCATCAATCGACTCGTGATGCTCATACGCGCCGAGCTTTTCAAGCCCCCAGTTCTTGAACATCTTCGCGTGCAAAAAATACTGATTGATCGCAACAAGCTCGTTGTAGAGAATCTTGTTGAGATGCTTGATGACGTCTTTATCGCCCTTCATGGGACATCCTTTGCGACGAGTTTTTGCGAACCAGAACTGTAACGGATTGACCTCGCATCGCGTCACCGCGTTTGCGGAGCAATCGTGCAATAAAACTTTGAACGGCAAACAAAAGCGTGGCTTCGATTTAGGCGTGAACGTGTATAGCGATTACTCTAAGCGCTCAATTTAATTGGGCAAAACGAAGAGTTTTGCTATTTTTCGCAGTACTTTGTTTTTCCAGTGAAAACTAAGCAGCAATGGGCATCAACATACTAAGCTGCTCATCCACAATCTCACGCACGCAATCGTGACACTTCCCGCAACACGTGCCCGCCCCCGTCGCGCAAGCGATGTCTGAGAGCGACACAGCCCCATCGGAAACCGCGTTGCGAATAGCTTTGTCATTAATCCCGTGGCAAATGCAAACGATCATGGCAGTCTCGGCAAAAGCGCGAAAGAGTTGAAGACGACATTACTTTATCACAAATACGAACGATTCGTATTACGAAAACATTCAGAATGCGTTAATCCACACGTCGCCGCTGTCAAACCAACCAAGGCTATTTGCTGCGATCAAGCGGCGGTGTCAATTGCGAACGAGTCAGTTGCGTTGCATCGCGTGAAGCGGGTTTACGCTGCGAACGAGCCCGCACCGAGGCCGTCGCGCAGGTTCCAGGTGGCGGTCGCTAGGTAGGGTGCACCTATGGGCCGGGAAGAATTGAAGCGCTCCTCAAAGGTAAGTCGATCGCTGCCGCCCGCGATTCGCTGGCTGACCTAGTATTCAATTGAGATACGAATCACATCTTGGTACTGTCCAGCTGGCAGGTCGATGTAATCGGTGCCGCGAACGCTTGCGTTGAAGCGAATCAACGACGGACGAAACCAGCCGTTGGCGAGTCCCTTCGCATCCACAATCTCTAAAGTGTAGGGAAGCGTTTCGCCGCTGTAGCTCACCATCTGGCGAAGTTTGCGTCGCGCATCGAAGTTTCTTCCCTCATCAACAAGTAGTCGATAGGTCGCCCCTCGCGTGCAAGCGACGCTCGCCTCCGTTGTGGCGAAGGTATTGATTGCCTGGGCAGGGTCAAGCGCGCCGAACGCAATGTCGCCGAGCGTTTGCACTTTACAGCGAATACTTACCGACGCACTAACCTCAAAAGTTGCAACCTGCTCTTGCGCGGCAACATGCGCCGAGTGTGCAAGCAAAACGCTGACCACGAGCACGCGGAAAATATGGAGCATCGAAAATCCGCTCATGGCATCACCACGATAGAGAGCGCGTCTCGATACTCGCCAAACGTCACGTCTTGACCTGCCGGAATCATCGCGAAGGCGAACACTGTTGCCGTTTTGTCAACGATGATTGAGCGCGCAGCGCTGTGGACGCCGTCGCCCCAAACACGTGAAAGCGATGCATCTTGAAACACGTTGTACACGAGTGGTTCGTTTGTGCGCTGATGGCGCATTTGTCGTGATGCTGAATAACCCGGCGAGTTCGCGCCACCGTCGATTCCAAGCACAATGCTCGTCGACGCTGAACAGCGAAGTTCGACCTTACTTGACGTGACGAGCGGCGTGATTGCATCAACGGCGTATGAACCGAATGAAAGCGGTTGCGTCGACACGCTGCAACGCGCCGCTTGCGCCGCAACATTCATTGACATACACAACGCGGGGAGACAAAAGCAGCCGACAGCACGAAGGGCGCGACTGGCAAAGCTCGCTCGCGCGAGTGCTTTATGCTCACGCACCACTCTGCGAACTAGTTTCCAGCGCATGTCACGACTCCTAAATCAATGAAGGTCGGAATGGGATCGGGCAGTGTGAGTTCGGCGGCACAACGTACGTTGCGATTGATCGCTGTGATCGACCATCGCCCGGGTTTTATGTTGTCAAGGTAGAAGCCACCTTGCTCATCGGTGCTTGAAACAACGGTTTCTGCACCTTGGGTTACGGTGAGTTCAGCCGCCGTCACTTTAATTGTCTTACCTGTGGCGTCGCTCGACTCAAGTGTGCCCGCCACTGCCGCGAAGCGCTTGCCGCGAAACACCACGTTCGTGCCTGCATTGAAGCGCGGCGCTATCTCTTGTTGCACAGATTCAAGTTCAATTTCCATGGGAATGTCACGATCATCGATACGTATCTGGTTCGCCGTAAAGGCGGCGAGATTGGGAAGCAAGAGGCGCCCGCTGTCATCCGTGCGTCCCGCAAGTTGGTTGTTATGCATCACGCGAACGTTGGGCGCACCCGCGGCATCCACCAGCGCAAACGACTGCGCGATAGGCGGCGAAAGCCAAAGCTTTTGGTCGGCAAAACTGACGGCGCCTGCGAATCGCGATTCGCCGCCAAACTCAAACTTGGCTTGGCCGTCAGCCGCTCGGCTGGAGAGGCTCAATGTGCCAAACGAAAATGGTCGCTGGATAAACGCATCAACCGTCGTTGAGTTTGACCGATGCTCGGCAGCTAGACGCAGATTTGTCCAGCCATCGTCAGCGTCACTGCGCGCCGCCCGAACATTGGTGGAGTTCTCCCCACGAACTTCGTAGGTATGCGTTGTAGATACCGACCACCGAGGCCCGAGCGGCAGCGACACACCGATTGCAAATACATTTGTACGCTGACCGTCTTGCGCGATTTGCGACACTGAAGACCATACGCTGCCGCTGCGTCCCCAACTCTGCGCGACTCGCACAGAAAGAATTGACTCGGATGCTGCCCGTGCGTACTTTGTGCGCAGGAAATTCATCGAGACGCTGCGCTGTCGATCCATCGAGTAACCCGCGCTAGCGCCCCGGCGCTGCGACATTTGCCTTGCAGTGCCCTGCACTTGCGGATCAATACCAAAACCGGCGCTCTGCCGGGTGGCCGCCATTTGCGTAGAAAGTCGCCCGCCGCTCCATTGATGCGCGACGCTTAAGTGACCAGCTGCAAGCGCGTCACGCGCCTTGCTCGCCGCTGCAGTTGCGAATAGCGTTCCCAGCTTTTCGCTACGTAGCCCGAATTCGAATCGGGCAGACTGATAGTCGCTTTTTGCCTCCAGCGCAGAACCAAGCGTAACGGCATCACTCAATCCGCGACGATAGCTTCCAGAAATCGCCCAAGGCTTGGAGCCATCTGCGGCGCGCTCGGTCCCTATTGCTACGTCAAAACTGTCTCGCCCTGCCGCGAGTAAATCATTGGCAAAGTAGTACGGAATCGTGAGCCGAGACTCGCCACCGGCGCGATCACGAATGACGACTTCGACGTTACGTAAACCGTCGAAGTAGGAGAGCTCGCGCAAGTCAAATGGCCCTGGCGCAACAGAAAATGTACGCACACGCACTCCATCGACAAACACGTCGACCGTCGAAGGCGTGACAACCTGCCCGCTCCAGCCGAAAGTGGGTTGCCTGACAACTTCCGGAGCAAACTCGAAGCGACGCGACCATTGCACGCCCAACAATCGCGAGGCGGTGCTACCAAGACCCACTTGCGGCGTGACGTCGCCTGCACTCAACCGTGTCATTGAGGTGAGATCATCGTAGGCAACTGCGCTTCGAAGCCGTTTGAAAGTGGTGCCCTGTTCAGCGATCGCCATGTTTTGATCGCTTTGCAATGTCCAGCCTTTGTAAGAGACGACGGCACTCGTTTCGACGCCGGCAGTTGGATCTGCACCGCGCGCCGCTTGCGCCGAAACGGCGTAGTTCAACCAGCCATGCACCCCTTGAAGCTGCGAGACTTTGATCGCACCGCGTGAACTCAGCGACAAACTGGTACGCGCGAACCAGACGGGTTCAGCCGACACCTCAAGCGTCAGCGATTCCGGATTGAGTTGAACTTTGAGATCAGACCGGCTCATCAACACTACGATGCCGTCGGGTCGCGCCAATTGGCTAAGGCGCTCCTTTGTGAATCCAAGTTTGCCTGCTTCAGCAGCAGCCATCAACGCGCTGCCATCGGCCTGCACATCGACAAGCACATCACCACGCGATTGGCTGTTGACCCGAAGCGCCACGATCATCTCCTCGGCCGCAGCAGGGCGCGCACCCAGAACAAAAGTAGCCAGGAAGACGCATGTCGCTAGACGCACTGTTTGACCTCTGCGCGCTACACGGAACAACGCGACGCGTGCTTCGCGCCTACAAGAGTCACAGAGGTGCGCATGCGCTGCGAGTGATTCCAATATCAATCAGCTGGTTGTCAAGTTCTAGTTTCAATCGCTTCGGCGAGGCGCGGCAAGCATCAGCTCCGAGCTTGGCAGTGATTGTTTTCTCGATGGCTGGAAACACATAGCGTGAAGACAAGGACTCGGACGCGACTTTTCCATCCTCGGCCATTATCCGAGAGACCCTGGCGCGCGAAGCGCCCAAATTGCCGAGGCGAACAGACAAATTGCCATCGCGGTCAAGTTCAGCGGATTTGATATCGAGCTTGGCTACACCCGTAACCGGTGCGACAAAAACGGGGAGTGCGAAAGAAAGCAGCACTGAGAGTTTCGTTTGCCCTTCACTCGGCAATTCGACCGGCGGTAGCTCCTCGACGAAAAGACGGTACGCCTTTTCCCCAAGTGCGATGGGAGAGGCCGGGAGACCGGCGCGTATGATTCGCTTCTCTCCAGGCTTGATTTCTAGTCTTTTCGGGAAGAAAACAAGGTCGTCCGTAGGGTCGTACTGATCTTCACCGTTGGCGTTCTGCGTCCAGCGCATCGCATGAACGCGAAGCTGAATAGGTTTCGTATCGTCGTTACTCACCGTGACCACCGAGGAGCGCTGTTGACTATTGAGATCAAGGCTCAAAGGGCTCACGCCAAAGTTCGCAGCGAAAGCAAACTGGGCGGCAACACTGATGAGTGAGGCAGACGCAAGCGCGAGAATGTGAAGTGCAGTATTCATGGGGAGTATTAACGTTAGTTTTTTAGACGTGGCGATGAGCCGGAAAGCCCATCGCCATGTGATTTCGCATCGCTCAGATTACGGCGTCAAGGTAACGCGAAGTACGTCTGCGTAGTCTGCTGCGGGCAGGTCTTTGTAGCTAGCTCCAGCCAAGTTCGCGGTCAACGTAACGCTCAGCGGCGTGCTGAAACCAGCGCCCTTGCCAGAAAAACTGTCTGCCGCTAGTGCGTACGGGAGAAAGTCCTTGTCTCCGCCTTTCATACGACGGCTTTTCGAGGCACTGTCAAAGTTCACACCCGAATCAGCGGTGAGTGCGTAGTCTACGTTCTTGGTGCAAACAAACGATACCGAGCCATTAGCTGTGCGGTCGGTAGCGGCAGCAGGATCAAGCGCGCCGAAGTTGATGTCTTTTGTGCTGATGATTTTGCAGTTGTTCAAAACGGATGCGGTAACGCGAACGTCAGCTTGGTCTGCTGCAAACGCTTGTGACGCAGCGGCTGCGACGAGAGTTGCGAGGATAATGCGGGTCGTTTTCATAGAGTTTCCTTTGATAGATAAGAAGTAGTTTCGTTTCGGAACGCGCTTTTACATTTGTTTAAGTGCACCGCCGATGAATGAATTCTTCTCTCATCCGAGTCGAAAGTATGTAGCGCAATAGTCAGCGTTTGTCACCGATTGTCACGACGCCCCAAGAGCGAACACCCGTCAAATATTCTGCGCGCGGGTCAGCGCAGACGCAAGTGCAAAGATCGCTATCGAGCGAAGAGATAGCCGCGCCCACGCACTGTCTTGATGATGTGCGGTTGTGAAGGGTCGTCTCCGAGGAGCTTCCGAAGCCGCGACACACGCATGTCTATCGAGCGATCGAGCCCATCGTACTCAACGCCACGCGCGCCCTGAAACAGCGTGTCGCGATCAACGATTTCACCTGCCCTGTTGGTAAGCGCGGCAAGCAAGTCAAACTCCGCGTCCGTAAGTGACAATCGCTCACCAGAGCGAAAGACCTCGCGCCGCTCGAGATGAATCGAGATCTCTCCAAACTTGAGTTCAGTCGCACTCCCGTGAGTGTTTGTATCTCTCTGGTGACGTCGCTGGTGGGCTTTGAGTCGAGCCAAAACCAGTCTCGGCTCTACGGGTTTTCGGATGTAGTCGTCCGCACCCAGCTCGAGGCCAAGCAACTCATCTAAGTCGTCGTCGCGCCCGGTGAGTAGCACTATCACCCCGGAGAACATCGGACGAAGCTGTCGACAGAGATCAAAGCCGTCGCCGCTGGGCAGATTTCCATCAATGATGAGCACGTCAAACGATTCGTTGCGAACACGATCGACAACCGTTGGCGAATCTTCGAGCAAGGTCACCCGGTAGCCCCCTTTCTCGAGCGTGCGCTGAACCAGCATCGAAAAAACGGCATCATCCTCCACCAGCAATACGCTCAGCGGGTTAACGGCAGTGGGTGAAGCGCGGAAATGATTCAAGGTTCAATCCGTGGCTGCTTGGCAAGTTCGCTGCGAATGTCACTCGCGCAGGCGTTAACCGCGTCACAAAGCTCAATCGATAACTGCCATGACCTGTCAGCCTTTGCGCGAGCCGCCGCGTCAAGATCGGTGGCGAGATCGCGCTGGCGCTCGGGTGCGAACAAATACCAAACGCTTTTTAGTTGATGCGCGATAGCGCCTAATTTCGCGAAGTCTTTTCGTTCACGAGATTCATCAAGCAAAGCGCATAAGCGATCGGCTTGCGACGCGAACTTTCTAGCGGCGCTCCAAAACAGGACATCGTCACCTTCAAGCGCGCGGATCCCGTACTTGAATCGCCCTTTATCTGGGCTTTTGGACACTAGCAAAGACGCTGTCGCGACTGGTTCCACCACTGCCTCAATGCGAACCACGCGCAGGATCTCAGCGACGAGCGTGGCGTTAGAGAATGGCTTGGATACATAGCCATTAAATCCCTTGTCGAGACAGTTTTCACGATCACCGGCCGTCGCATGCGCCGTAACGGAAAGTATCGGAGTCGTACGATGTTCAGGCATAGCCCTTATGTGTGTCAACAAAGTGAATCCGTCCATTTCGGGCATCTGAATATCTAGAAGCATCACGTCGAAGCTCTGTTCTTGCAAGAGCCGTAGCGCTTCCAAGCCTGATGACGCAAGCGTTACAACTGCGCCGCGCCCCTGAAGTAAACGCTGCGCTAGCGTTTGATTCACCTCGTTGTCCTCCACGACTAGAGTACGCAAGGCGTCCAGCCGAGGCAGAGGCGTCGACCGGTCGTGCGCGGGTCGGTCGCGCTCGACGGCCTGCGTCCCGACACCGACTGGAATACGCAGGGCAAATGTCGAGCCCGCGCCTTCGCGACTTGTCACAGATATTTGCCCGCCAAGCGTTTCAACGAGTCGCCGCGTAATTGCTAGCCCCAAGCCTGTGCCGCCATACTTGCGCGAAACGGAGGCATCTCCTTGCACGAAGGCATCGAAAATCTGGTGAATCCGCTTGTCGGGAATGCCAATTCCTGTATCGATAAGCGCTATCGCAAGCCAGCCCACTTGCGCAAGCGCCTCATCGCGCTCTAGTGAGAACTTTGCGCTGACTGAACCTTCGGAGGTGAACTTAATCGCGTTAGAGGCGAGATTGAGTACGATTTGACGCAAACGAGTCGGATCACCCACAAGCGCGACGTTGTCACAGCCGCCAAAATCGAGCTGGAACCGAAGCCCTTTTCGTGCCGCCCGGTGCTGGAGCGTGCGCAGCAAGTCGCCAAGCGTTTCATCGAGCGTGAATACCACCCGTTCGAATTCGAATCTGCCCGCTTCAACCTTTGAAAAATCCAATACGTCATTGGCCACATCGAGCAGCGCGAGCGCGGAGCTTTGCGCGAGTTGCACAAACTCCCTTTGCTGCGGCGCAAGCTCAGTTTCAAGCAGTAGCTCAGTCATGCCAATCATACCGTTGAGAGGCGTGCGTATTTCATGACTCATGTTGGCGAGAAACTCGCTTTTGCTTCGGCTGGCTTGCTCCGCGACTTCTTGCGCGTGCTTGAGTTGAGTCACATCGACTCGAAAGCCAACGGTGCCGCCGTCATCGGTGCGCCGCTCCGCGATGCGTAGCCAGCCCCCGTTTGGCAATCGCTGCTCGACCACAGAATTTGCTGTGCGATGCGCTGCTAACCGATCTTCAATCCACGCCGCCTCCCGCCCTTTGGCATCGGGGTACTGTCCTCGTTCAACCCCAGCGCGAATAATCTTTTCAAATGTCACGCCGGGTTTCAACACGTCCGCAGTCTCAGCGTAAATCTCCCGGTAGCGATCGTTACAGAGCAACAGTCGATCCTCGGCATCAAACAAAACAAAACCATCTTCGAGGGCGTCGATTGCAGTACGCAACCGCTCCTCTGCGCGTTCCGCATCTAGTTTGGCGCGCGCGAGCGCTGCTTCAGCTCGGCGCTGATCAGAAATGTCACGTATGAACGCGGTGAACCGAATTTGATCTTCGCGCCCGCTTTGGTTAATCGAGAGCTCAACCGGAAACTCTGTCCCATCGGCACGCTGCGAAACCAGTTGAAGACGCTTTCCAATCACGCGCGCTTCTCCCGTCGCAAGGAAGCGCTGCATCCCGTTGCCATGCATCTCGCGAAACCGAGGAGGCACGATGATCTCAGCCATGGAACGACCGATGACTTGTTTCGCGGCGATACCAAACATGTTCTCAGCCGAAGGTGAGAAGTAGCAAAGCCGTCCATGTCCATCGATAGTTACCACCGCATCGAGTGCGGCACTTAGAGTTCGGTGCAAATCGTCGGCGGCGCGCGTCAGCACCGTTTCGCGTTCGGTCCGTATCCCAGAGCTACGAACCAGATGCTCCCGAAGCGGCCTCCAATCAGCAGGCAATCGGTCGAGAGCGCTTCGGAGAGCAAACTCGTCACCTCGCTGCCCTGCCTGAGCCACAAGAGCGAGGTTGGCGGCGACTCGCCGTTGTCGCCATTGCGCGAAAACAATAATCACGCCGAGAACGACTACCGCCGTAACGATTGCTGTGAAGATGAATGGTGCTAACTCTCTAACCATCTTTGTCGCGCAGCAGGGGGGGTTATCTCAATTCACGGACTTTGTGATGGGCGATGATAGCCACCTAGGCGCGACCGCACGGTTCCGAGGGCCTTCGAAAATTGATCAGCGGAGTACGGACACACAATCGGCTCCAGCACATACTTAACGGTAATTTTGAAAGAATACTAACAAAAACCGATACCCTCCTAAATACGCAGCAAACCCGCAAACATCTCTCTTTCAGAGACTTAGTGCAATCTAACAGATCGCACACCAAGTTGAGCAAACTTGTCAACGTGGGTCTTATTCACCGGTGCACGCCGCGGCCAAAGTTCGGCAAAAAAAGGCTGAATTCAAGTCATGCTACGTCGTCATCGATCGTCGCGTCCGTCCATCGATAAGCCTCACCCAACGTTTGCTTCCATCGCGCTGCGTCAAGGCAGTCAGCTCGGTGCAGACATGCCTTGGTCCGCTAAAGCGGCGGCTACGAACTATTCTGTACAGCTCCACGAGCCTTAAATCAAAATAGCAAACGCTAAATAGTCGGCGCTCGCATGTGCCCTAGTTCAGCTCTTCGAACGTAAAAACACTTCGCCAAACGGCCGCACCCGAATGCCCTCGCGAAGATGTTTCCACGGCAAATCCGCAGGATCGGCGGCCATCGGGCCGGGCGCTTTGGCGACGAGAATCGTCTCTGCAATCGGCGTGAAATCGGCGCGGAAATGTACGCTCGATTTGTTCACAAGAATTGCTTGGTCTTTCGGCTCGATGCCTACGTAGCGATACATGGCTTGGTCGGCCATTTGCGTTTTGTAGGTGGCGACGACGACGCGTACGCCTTGATAGCGCAGGCAGGCGGAGAGCCCCAAGCGCAGTTTCATGCCGCGATAGAAAATGCCAGTGGCGGCGACATTGCCATCCGCGATCGCTTCAACCGTCCACGGTAATTCGAGCGGCGAATCCCCGGGAATGCGGCTTTTGCCACCGAGTGCGAAGTTGAGCGTTTTGCCGACGCCAACTTCGTGGGCGGCATTAGCGGCGGCGCCATCGACGATCAAACCTGCGGCGGCGCGCTCAGCGCGGCATTCGAGCAGCGCGCGGATCATGCCCATCGTGTCGCTATCGCCGCCCGCGCCGGGATTGTCTTGGGTGTCGGCGATTACAACCGGGCGCTTCGCGCCGCTGCCAGCGTTAGCGATACGCTGCGCTTCGCGCACCGCGTCGAGGGCAGTGAGCACGCGGGCCTCCCATTCGCCCTCTGCGGCGAGCACGCGTTTCTCCAATTTCTCAACCACTGCGTTCGCCGCGGCTTCGGATGAACCGTAAGCCCACACCACCGGACCACAACCTTCGAAATCTGCTGCTGGAAATCCGGGTGTAAACGAAGCGCTTGAAATGTCGCGCGACTCGAGAGAGGCGACGAGTTTGTAAATGTCATTGCCGGGGAACAAATCCGTGCACTGCGAGGTGATCGGGATGATGTACGGCAACATGCGATACGCAACGTGCGGCGCGTTCATTCCGTTGATGCGTTGCTTCAAATAAAACGCAGCGCGTGCGCCGGTTTCGGCCATGTCGATGTGCGGATAGGTGCGATACGCAACCAGCATTTCCGCGTGCTTGAACATCCCTTCCGTCGTGTTCGAATGCAGATCGAGGCTCACTGCGATTGGCATTTTCTCACCGACGATTTCGCGCACTCGGCGCAGCAATTCGCCCTCACCATCGCGATGCGAATCGGTGACCATCGCGCCGTGTAAATCGAGATAAACCATGTCCAGGTTTTTCTCGACGGCGGCTCTGCGAATGCCATCACAAATCGCACCCGAGATGCGCTCGAATGCGTCGTCAGTCACTTCAGCACTCGGGCTCGCTGCCGCCCAAGCCGTTGGAATCAACTCGTGTTTGTTGCCCATCTCGGCGATGAAGCCCGAGATGGGAATGTTTTGATTTTGAAAGCGCTCGAAAATTTCGTTGCCGACGGACACCGGTGGCCAACCGCCGCCTTGCACAAAGCGCTCATAAGTGGCGCGCGAGGGGGCGAATGTGTTGGTTTCGTGCTGGAAACCACCGATTGCAATACGCATAAGAAATTCGAGATAAGCCCGACTCTGACCGAGCCGCAGAACGCGATGATACGTCAGGCAATCTTCAGTAACTCTCGCGATTTCAAATCACGCCAACGACGTCCATTGAGCATGATTCCTACCCAGGTGTTTCGTACAAACAGATGATAACTACCGAGGGAAATCGCAAGCGTTGTGCCGATCACAAGCGGCCATTCAATGGCCCAACCACCATTCCACTGCGAACCCGCGACATCCAGGAACATGACGATTGGGAGATGGACGATGTAGGTCCAGTACGATGCGGCGGATAGATAGCGAACTTGCGGCGATGGGCGGCCGAGAAATCGAATTGCGAGTGACAAAAATGCGAAACACAGTGTCCACGCGGCGATACTGTAAAGGATCGCCGACAACAGTTTCTTTGAACCGGGATCAGTTACTCCAGCGAATGCAGCAAGGTCAGAATAAGATACGCTCGCAAACACGGTTACGACACCAATCGCAAGCAACGACCAGGTATTGTCTCGAATCTTCCGCAGCGATTCACGATGACGCTCAAGCGCGCAACCGACTGCGAACGCGATGCCGTAGGCAATCCAAGACGCGAAGTTACCGTAGAGTGTTTTATCGGGCGTGGGAACACCAAACCAATGCATCCACTGTGGATGCAGGTAAAGTGTGATCGCCAAAGGCATGGCTACCGCGAGTTGCGCATACCATCGCGAAACGTGTGTGGCAACGAAGGCGGCGACGCAGCTCGCTTGCTCAGAGAGCGAAAGTTTGATGACCAACACTCGCACCGTAACGAAAACAACATAGAACTGAATCAGTACCCAGAGGAACCAAAGATGAGTCAATGGGAAATCGTCAGGGCGAAAGGTCGGTCCGGGCGGTGATTCTTTCGGCAATTCGCCAAACTTGAGCTTCACCATCCACACAATCGCAGCTACGATCGCAGTGAGCACGATCGACCAGAATACAAGCAAAGGGGCTGCAACGCGTTTCCAGCGATCGATTAAAAACTTTCGCGTGCCGACGCGCTCAATCAACATACTCGCAAAGAAGCCCGCCAGCACGAAGAAAACAAGCATGCGAAACGCATGAATAACGTAGAACACGAGTGCGGGGACAGCGCTCCGGGATTCATCCATGATTGGCGACGCCGACGGGCCGGGGATATAGGCAATCGCAGCGTGCAATACGATACCAAGAAATAGTGCGATCGCGCGTGCTGCGTCTAGCGCGTGTATCCGTTCATGGATACCAAGATCGGTTGCAGTTAAGCCATTCATGCTGACCCCGTGAACATTGATTTAGAAGGGCCATTGTTTAGCCGAAGCGCTTTGCGCTCAACGCAGAGGCGACAAGCACTGCGTGAGCAGTCGCGAAGTGCATTCACGCGTCGCCAGCGGCGATCTCGTCACAGCAACGATGAGAGAAGCCGCCGTCGGCGAACCGAACGGCGGCTTTGAACGGGAGGAGGAAAGTCTCTTTTTCGTCTAACGATCTATACCGGCGCGACTTGTTTATTGCTCACTTTTGTTTCGAGGTAATACTGTACGGCTTGCTCGGGTTTACGCGGGGTGACCTCGCCCTTCTCATCTACGTTGCCTTCTTTGCGCCATGCGTCGTAGCGCGCTTTTGCTTCAGCGCCGTACTTTTTGTAGATGAAGTAGCCCACCGCGGCCACCACTCCAACCACGAGGATGATTTTCGCAGCGCGAGCCCAGGTGACGAGCCAATGAATCGCCATTCCAAACGCGACCCATTTCACCCACCAGTGACCAGAAAACGTCATCCAGTTGATGAAGGCACAGAGCCCCACCACAAATGCAAACTTGAACGGCGCCGCAGCGGCTTCATAGAGCGTTTTTGCGGGACGAGTGACAAAACCGAGCGGATTCATTGTGTTCCCCATTTCGAGAGAGTGCGTTGCGACATCGCAACGGAATGAATTCTTGAACGCGGTGAAGTGGAATGCGAGCGGTGTGCGATGAATCGACGGACGCGGGCGCGAATGGATGGGTGAGGGCGTGATTTGCGTGCAGGCGCGTTGTTTCTGGGCTCCCTCCCCTTCAAGGGGAGAGCGGGGGTGGGGATGGGGTTCCGTGGATAGAAGTTCAACCGAACCCCATCCCCCTCCTAACCTCCCCCTTGAAGGGGGAGGAACCTGCGCGGATGATTAGCGCAACGTATCCCGCAACACCGAAAACTCACCTTTTCGACGACATTCGAAAAAGTGCTTCAGTGTCGCGGACACCGTACGAAACGCGAGTTCGTCCCACGGTATTTCATGCTCTTCATACAAGCGAACTTCTGTACTCTCAGGGGTAGTAGCGAACTTTGGTTCCCGCATCGCGCCCGCGTACATCATGTGCACCTGCCCGATGCGCGGCACGGAGAGCACAGAGAGCAATTCGCCCAGCTCTACGGTTGCTTCCGATTCTTCGAGCAATTCGCGTTGCGCGCCCTCTTCTACGGACTCCTCAAGCTCCATGAAGCCAGCGGGCAGCGTCCATTTGCCATACCGCGGTTCAATGCCACGTTTGCAGAGAAGCACTTTGTTGTCCCACACCGGAACGACCCCGCACACGACCAACGGATTCTTGTAATGCACGGTGCCGCAATCGGGGCACACATAACGGACGCGATGGTCGCCCTCAGGAACACGGCGGGTCATGTTGCCGCTACCACACTCGGAGCAAAACTTCACGCCGAAGCCTCCGCGCTCGCAACCACTGGCAACTTAATGAAGTGCTCGCGATAGTGTTTCAACTCGTCAATCGATTCGTACACGTCGGC
This sequence comes from Betaproteobacteria bacterium, assembly GCA_013298695.1. GTDB lineage: Bacteria > Pseudomonadota > Gammaproteobacteria > Burkholderiales > Casimicrobiaceae > Casimicrobium. The sequence continues at coordinate 762,231 of JAAFIS010000001.1, read as the reverse complement.
GAGCGCAGTGTGACGCGTCTTTTTCTGAAACGATTTCTTCACCTCCGGCGCCCATCTCGCCGCAAGTTCTTTTAGGGTGCTGACATCCAAATTTCGATAGTGAAAATAGTTGTCTAGTTTCGGCATGTAGCGCTCCATGAAGCGCCGATCCTGGTGCACGCTGTTTCCACAACACGGGCTCACGCCTTTCGGCACATGCTGCGAAAGAAATTCAATCAGGCGGTTTTCAGCCTCGGCTTCATTCATCAGCGAGGCTTTGACTTTTTCGATGAGTCCGGAGCGGCCATGCGTATTCTTGTTCCACTCGTCCATCGCATCCAGCACGGCGTCCGCCTGGCGAATGACGTAGACCGGCCCTTCCGCAATCGTATTCAATTCTTTATCGGTGACGACCACGGCGACTTCGAGAATCTTGCAAGCATCGGGGTCGAGTCCCGACATTTCCATATCGAGCCAGATCAGGTGGTTTTGGTCTTGCGGCATAGCTTTTTGTAGAACAACTTCGAGGAAAAATCGCCGCAACGCTTGATTTTTACGCGCTTACCGCGAAATGAAAGAAAATGACGGCTCACCCAATTTTCACATAGTTCCGCATGATTTCGTTGGACTCTTTCACCGCCTTCAGCGGCCTAGTACTCGCAGCCATCGTGCTGCAATATTTGGTTGAAACGTTATTACTGCGACGACATTTGGCTCACGTCGCCGCCCATCGCGCAGCGGTGCCCTCGCCATTCACCGAAAGCATCAGCCTTTCCGATCACCAACGCGCGGCGGACTACACAGCAGCGCGCGGAAAACTAGGTTCGCTTGAATCGACAATTGGCGTTTTCGTATCGGTCACAATTTTGTTTTTTGGACTCGCGTGGATGTGGGGCATCACCGCCAAGATCACCGATGCGATGTGGTTGCGCGAATTGCTATTGATTGTGCTCATGTCTATCGCAACCGGCATCATCGGATTGCCGTTTAGCTATTACGGTACGTTTACCGTTGAAGAGCAATTTGGATTTAATAAAACGACGAAAGCGACGTTTTGGATCGACATGGTGAAAGGCACTTTGCTATCCGCCGCGTTAATTCTTCCGCTGCTCGCACTCGTATTCTGGCTCATGCGCGCCGCGGGATCACTCTGGTGGCTCTATGCGTGGGGAATATTCATAGGCTTTCAATTGTTGATGCTCGCGCTATATCCTACCGTGATCGCACCGATCTTCAACAAATTTACGCCGCTCGATAAAGACGACACAAAGTCCGCGATTGAAGGTTTGCTAAAACGCACCGAGTTTGAAAGCAAAGGTCTTTTCGTGATGGACGGCTCGAAGCGCTCGGCACACGGCAATGCGTATTTCACTGGCTTCGGTAAAGGCAAGCGCATTGTGTTTTTCGACACACTGCTCGAAAAACTTAACAACAACGAAATCGTCGCCGTGCTCGCGCACGAGTTAGGCCATTTCAAACGCAAGCACATCGTGAAACGCATCGTATTGATGGCGTTTGCAAGCCTCGCTTTCTTTGCAGCGGTCGCGTGGGCGATGCAACAGCCGTGGCTCTACACCTCGTTCGGATTCGCAACCGACACCGGGCAAGCCGCCCCGGGCGTTGCGCTGATTTTGTTTTCGATGGCGCTGCCGCCGCTGCTCTTTTGGCTCGGCCCGCTGAGCGCAGCCTATTCGCGAAAGCATGAATTTGAAGCTGATGCGTATGCGGCGGAAATGAGCGACAAAAGCGATTTGATCGTCGCACTCACGAAGCTCTATCGCGACAATGCAAACACGTTAACTCCCGATCCGATGTACTCTGCATATCATCACTCGCACCCGCCCGCGATGATTCGGATTGCACATTTGCAGGGGTTGAGTTAGCTTTTTGCGGCGCAGCTAAACTCCCTCCCCTTCAAGGGGAGGGCGGGGGTGGGGATGGGGTTCTATCGAATGGAAGTTGACCGAACCCCATCCCCCTCCTAGCCTCCCCCTTGAAGGGGGAGGGACACACCACGCAGTTCATATCTTCAGAAAAAAAACCGATGAATGCTCCTTCCCTCGCAACACTAGCACCCTACCCCCAACACAACAAACGCGCATTCACCGAAGCACAAATCGCAGACCATCTGCGCGAACTTCCCGGCTGGCAATTCACAAACGGCAAAATTGTCAAAACGTATTCGTTCAAAAACTACTACGAAACTATCGCCTTCGTGAACGTCATCGCCGCGATTTCACACGCCACCGACCATCACCCCGATTTATCAGTGCACTACAACCGCTGTGTCGTGGCGTTCAATACGCATGACGTTGAAAACGGCAAAGGTGGCATTTCAATCAACGACTTCATTTGCGCTGCTCGCATTGAGCAGTTCCTGGCACAATCGTCCGCAAATCCGTAAGAACACCATCCCCAACGGGCGCCTCGTGCCCTCTTCCTTGGCAAAGGAAGCGGTAAGTCCGCCCTTGAAGGGGAGGAGAAAAATAAATGGAACAAGCCCTCGTCATCGAAACCCAACGCCGTCACGCGACGGTAAAGCTTGCGGATGGTCGCAAATTAAAGTGCATAACCAAAGGGCGCACGCTGCAGCCGGCGTGCGGCGACACGGCATTTATTAGCTTTCCGAGCGCCAGCGAAGGCGTAATTGAAAAGCTCGGTGAACGCACGTCGCTCTTCTATCGCGCCGATCAGTTCAAAGAGAAATTGGTCGCCGCGAACGTCACGCAAGTGGCGTGCATCATCGCGCCGTTGCCCACATACTCCGATGAGCTATTGAATCGCTGGCTCGCTTGCGCGCGAGCGAGCAACGTGAAGGCAATCATTGGATTGAACAAAGTGGATCTCGTCGAAGCAGCGGCGACGGCGAACGCGCTCGCGATGTATCGCGATCTCGGATTCGATGTGATCCCCTTCTCAGCAAAATTCAATTCGAAGCCGATGCATGAGCGATTGATGGGTGAAAAAACCGTGCTCATCGGTCAATCAGGCATGGGCAAGAGCAAATTGTTGAACGCGCTCGTCGGCGCAGAAGCGCAGTACACGCAAGAAATTTCGGACGCACTCAATTCAGGAAAACACACGACAACGTTCACGCGACTTTTTGAGATCGCAACAGAGCCAGGCGCAACAACCGACGGCAACAGCTGGGTCATCGATTCGCCTGGGATGCAAGTGTTCGGCCTTGCTCATTTTTCACGCAACGAAATTGAGCGCGCATTTCCCGAATTTGAGCCATTGATGGGCAAATGCCGTTTCCGCGATTGCAAGCACTTGCACGAGCCAAATTGCGCATTTCGAGACGCAGTGTCAGAGGGAAAAGCGAGCGCGGAACGGCTTTCGTATTTGCGGAAATTTTGCTCGGAAACCGAGGCGATTCCGCATTACGCGAAGAACTGATTTCGAAGCAAAATAGAAAGCAGCTATTTTATATATCGCCCGCTAATATTGGGCGACTATCGAATAAATACTCAATTTCGATAAATTATTTTTTTCGCCGCATGGCCCGGTTAAATTGGGCCCAACGCTTTAAAGCTAGAACAACAAAAAATACTCTCGCTGTTCCCAATCTTTCTTACGTTCTTCATCATTTCGACTCGATTCAAACCGCGAAACTTCGTGACGTTTGAGGTGCGAAAAGTAGTTCACGAAATCTTCGCCGAAGCCGGTGCGCAGCGCGTCATACGCATGCAATAAATTAATTGCTTCGCCAAGTGATGTTGGCAGCGCGTCGTGTTCATTTGTTGCGTATGACGCAGTCTCGGCTGGTGCGGGTTGCAATCCGCGCTCGATGCCATCGAGTCCCGCGTGAATCTGCGAAGCGATATAGAGGTACGGGTTTGCGGCAGGTTCACCGATGCGATTTTCGATTCTCGTAGCCGCATCGTTTGCTTTTCCATTCGACACCACACGTAGCGCTGCACCACGCGAGCCCGCGCCCCAAATCGCGCGCTGCGGTGCCATCATGTTCGGTTGATAGCGTGCGTAGCCGTTGATCGTTGGCGCTGCGAAGGCGCTGCTGGCTCGTGCGTGGGCGAGTAGGCCTGCAAGCCAGTGCGTGCCGGCGTTCGAGAGCACATTGTTAGCTCGCTTAGAAAAACCATCCCCACCTGGCACCTCGTGCCCACCTCCCCTTGAAGGGGAGGTATGTTTAGCAAACGAGTTTGCGCCCGTTTTTAAATCGAAAAGCGATTGATGCAAATGCCATCCGCTCGATACGATGTTGGGGAATTGCGGACGGCACATGAAAGTGACGTGATAGCCCGCGCGGCGCAAAGCCTGTTTTGTTGCGTTACGAAACAGCGCCATCGAATCCGCAGCCGCGAGCGCGTCTTGCACATCGAACACACATTCCACTTGGCTCGGTCCGAGCTCTACTTCGAGTGAACGAATCGGCAAGCCGAGCGATTGCGCGGTGAGCAACACGATCCGGAGCGGCGCATCACTCATATCCGCCCACTGTTCGCAAAGCACGTTGTTGCCGGGATGAATCATCGTCACGCTCGGTGGCGGCGCGGGCCATGATGAATCCTGTGGCGAGAGGCGTGGATCTTCGAGTTTGTAAATGTGAAATTCGACTTCAAGACCGCAACGCAAACCGTAGCCGTGCGCAGCGAGACGTTGCAACGCGCGCTGCAACTGGCCGCGTGTATCGAATGACAACAAATTACCGCTGTGATCATGCGCCTGACATTGAATCCACGCGGTGTTCGGTGCCCATGGCAATACGTGAAACGTTGTCGGATCGGCGCGCATGACGACGTCTGACGCGTTTGCGAACAGCGCAAGCGACGGATTTTTTTCTACTAAAGCGGAGAACGCATTCGGATCAAAGGTTGGAAACGCAGTTCGCGATGACGTGTCTTTGAGCAACAACGTTCCCACCATCGGCAAACCGTTTCGCATTGCATCCATCGCGTACTTCGCAACGATAGTTTTGCAGCGAAAGATCCCGTGTTGATCGCAAAACGCGAAGCGCACGAGTTCAATGTTGTCTGATTTGATATGACGTTCGATATCTTCGAACGTGGTGTCGAGAGTGGCGTTCATCTTCGAATTGCAGACGATATTCCGTGGCGGCAATGGGTGGACTTGACCACTCTTTCGTTACGCTTAGCGACGTCAAGCCGTCGCCTACATCCGGTTGTAGGCGCGTCCCGGCGAAAGCCGGGATCAACCGCGCTCAACTCTGCCACTGCGAATCAGCCTTTGCACTTTGCGAGATCCATTCACACTGCGCACGCCGCTTCACATCAAACTCACGCCAATACGTGTCCCACGAATCCGCTGCGCAAATCCCATCCACCGTGATCGGTCCCGTGATGTTCGCAGCATGCGATCCGTTCCATTGCATCGGCGGCGCAGCACCCGCTTCCACAGTGTCAATCGCACTCGAGAGTTGCCGACGAAACGCGATGATCGCTTTGTCAGTGGTGCCGAGATGCTCCTTCGTGCGATCTTGAATTTCGCCTTGTGATTCAACTGCCCATTGGTCGTGAACGTTAATGTCGTGCCCCATCCCGGTATAGGTTTCGCGCGATTGTTCAATCGGATTGAAGCCGTAGCCGTTATGTTTGCCAACGCGCGGCGTGTAATCGGGCAATTCGTAGAGCTTCAATCGCTGTTCGCGCATGAGCATTTTGTCGAGCGGCTCGCCGAAGCTCGTAAAGATCGCCACCCAATAAGTGTGCGTATCGTCTACTGGCAAATGCCACTGCGTGATCGTAGCGTCACTCGACAGCGGAATTACGAAGGCTTGCGGAAAGAGTTGATTGGTCACGCGCACATGCATGAGCGTTTCGCTCAGGCGACGAAGCGCAGTGAGTCGCATGCCGTAATCGGTCGCTTCAACGCGAATCTCGGGGCTCTCGAACTCTCGCAGGACGCGTGTCATCGGCCAATCGCTACCCGCACTCGCACCACGGAACTGTTTGCCATAGCTTTGGCTCACGTCTTCATCTTCGAAGAAGCGATGCAAGAACGACGCGTGCGCCGGATCGATGCCCACTTCCATCGCCTGCAACCAATTGCAATTCCACAAACCCTTGAACGCGAAGGTGTGGGAATCTGGCGCGACAAAACAATCAAGCGCTGGAAACGCAATCGGTGCAACGCTTTCAGGTGCAAGCCACGCCCAAATCACGCCACTTTTTTCAACAACGGGATACGCGCGCTGACGAATGCCATCGCAAAGCCGCGATCCTTTCGGCTCACCCGGCGTATCAATGCATTGACCGTCCGCACGAAATTGCCAGCCATGAAATGCGCAACGAATGCCGCCGCCGTTTTCCGCCGACTCCAAGCGTCCGTAAGCCAAATCCGCGCCGCGATGTGGACACTGCCGATCAATCAACGCTAACGCGCTCGTCTTCGCGTCGCGAAATAAAACAAAGTCTTGCCCGAGCGCGCGCACTGCTTTCGCAGGGCGCTCACTTATCCGCGTATCAAGCGCAGGATCAAATTCTGCGGTGAGTGCTATCGGTTGCCAATAATGACGCAACAGGTTGCCGCACGGCGTTCCCGAGCCGATGCGGGTAAGGCGTTCGTTTTGTGCTGCGCGCATAATCCAATATTACTATTCACCGTGCAAATCAGCGCTTCACTTCGCGCTATGTTGCTGCGCCACCGGGTTTCCGCGAGATAACCTAGAAAAAAATAAAACATGAACCAAAAACCAATTGCCATAGTTACTGCTGCTAGTCAGGGCATCGGCGCTGCTATTGCGCGAGAATTAACGGTTCAAAACTACGAGCTTGCGCTCTTTTCAACTTCGCCACGCATAGAGACACTGGCGGCTGAACTTGGTGCTCTCGCGGTTGTCGGCGACATCAAAGTCGCAGACGACCTCGCCCGGCTCGTTGAAAAGACCATCGAGCGATATGGTCGAATTGATGCCGTCGTCAACAACACAGGCAATCCACCTGACGGCGACGCGTTGAGTGCGAGTGATGCGGATTGGACCGTCGCGTGGGAAATGTGTTTCATGAACGTAGTGCGCATGGCCCGACTTGTACAACCTATCATGGTGCGTCAGGGCGGCGGCGCTTTCGTCAATATCGGCTCGATCAATTCAGTAGAGCCTGGCGAATGGTATGTGGCGAGCGTCAGAGCATCGCTCCCAACCTTCGCAAAAATGTTTGCGCGAAAGTACGGAAGTGAAGGGATAAGGATGAACAACGTGCTCCCAGGATTCCTTGAGAACTGGGGGCTAGACGCTGATACGCTCGCGACACTTCCGATGCGACGCGCCGGCAAACTTCAAGAGGTTGCGAAGACGGTCGCTTTTCTGCTTTCGAGCGATTCCGGATACATCAATGGTGAAAGCATCCGAGTTGACGGGGCATTTACCCGTTCGGCTTAGTGTTAGTGCGTCACAAACAACTTTTTGTGTAGCGCTTCAGACGTTCGTAATCGACACTGTCTTCGTATTCAGATACGCCTCAAGTGCCTCAGGGCCACCTTCAGAACCGTAGCCCGAATCCTTGACGCCACCGAACGGCATTTCGGGAACGGCGACCGCGGGTTGGTTGATCCAGAGCATGCCGGTTTCTACGTTGTGCGAGAGCATATGCGCAGTTTTGATCGATTTCGTGAACGCGTAGGCGGACAAACCAAATGCGAGGCGGTTGGCTTCGGTGATCGCTTCTTCAATCGTGTCGAAGCCGCGAATGCCTGCGATGGGGCCGAAGGGTTCGTCGTTGAACAGCGATGCATCAAGCGGCACGTCGGCAACAACCGTCGGCGTGAAGAAGTTGCCAGCGTTTCCGATTCGTTCACCGCCAGTGACGATCTTGGCGCCTTTGGTTTTTGCGTCCGCGACCACTTTCGCCATCGCGTCGAGTCGCCGCGCATTCGCGAGCGGCCCCATCTGCGTGCCTTGCGTGAGTCCGTCGCCGACCTTGAGCGCTTCTGACATTTTCACGAAGGCTTCGGTGAATTCACCCTTGATTTTGTTGGCGACCAAGAAGCGCGTTGGCGCGATACACACTTGCCCCGCGTTGCGAAATTTCGCGGAGCCCGCTGCTTTCACCGCGAGTGCGATATCTGCGTCTTCGGCGACGATTACTGGCGCGTGGCCGCCCAATTCCATCGTGGCGCGCTTCATGTGTTGACCCGCCATCGCGGCAAGCGTTTTGCCGACCGGCGTGGAGCCAGTGAACGTGATTTTTCTAACGATGGGATGCGGAATCAAGTAGCTCGAAATTTCGGCAGGATTGCCGAACACGAGTTGCACGACACCTGGCGGAACCCCGGCATCGACGAACGCGCGAATCAATTCAGCAGGCGATGCAGGCGTTTCTTCCGGCGCTTTAACGATGATCGAACAACCCGTTGCAAGCGCTGCAGACACCTTGCGCACGACCTGGTTCATCGGGAAATTCCACGGCGTGAAAGCGGCAACGACGCCAACCGGTTCTTTGAGCACCATCGCCGTGATGTTCATCGCGCGTGCGGGCACGATGCGACCATACACACGACGCGATTCCTCGGCAAACCACTCGATGATTTGCGCGGTGGAGGCGACCTCGACCTTGGCTTCGCCGAGCGGCTTGCCTTGCTCGATCGTCATGTACGTTGCAATTTTGTCAGCGCGTTCACGAAGCAATGCAGCAGCTTTACGCATGAGATCAGAGCGTTCGAGCGCTGTCATGTTGCGCCAAGTGGTGAAACCTTTTTGCGCCGCAGCGAGCGCGCGATCCAGATCGACTTTGTCGGCATGCGCGACGCGGCCGGCTTCGCTGCCACTCGATGGATTGATCACCGCGAGTGTTTTGCCGGAAGCGGCGTCACACCATTGATTGTCGATAAGGAGTTGCGTGTTGGGGTAGGCTATAGTCGTCATGAAGGGGCTCGATTTCGAGTGAGTTTCGGGAGCTTTCTGCGATAGAAAGTTTGCGTGTTTCGATTGACAGAGAGCATAGCGTTTTGAGGTTCGCGATGCGTGAGATGGGTTCGCAATGAGCTATTCGTCGTGCGAATCGCGAGCGTTCGTCAGTCCCGTTTCGATCGAGACTAAATACAATCAACTTCGCATCGTATCGCCCAATTCAATTGGGCAATCGCCTACGAAATTCTGTCTCTCGATAAATCAATAAAAATGACGTTTCGCCCAATTAAATTGGGCGATCAATGCATGAGCTGTTTTACATTTGAGATTCGTAAATAGCGTGCTTATGACGCCTGAACCGCTTTCACGCACAGCGCAAGCAGAGCGCTCGGCAGCATCCCAAGCACGAGAATTGCAAGCGCGTTCACTGAGAGCAAGACCATTTCACCGCGTGACGGCATCGCGAGTTTGCCCTCTTCTGGGTCGTTGAAATACATGACTTTCACGACGCGCAAATAGTAGAAAGCCCCGACCAGTGATGCAAGCACAGCGATCACTGCGAGCCACACGTAACCGGCGTTCACCGACGCTTCAATCACCGAAAGCTTTGCCCAGAATCCAAGTGTCGGCGGAATTCCTGCGAGCGAGAACATTGCAAGCAACATCAGAAACGCGAGCCACGGTGACCGCGAATTGAGCCCCTTCAGATCCTCGATCTGATCGAATTCAACGCCGCGCGACGAGAGCAACACCAAAACGCCCAGCGACACGAGCCCGGTGATCACATACGCAACCGAATAGAAAAGCGCCGCAGCGAAACCATCTTGACCGCCGGAGACAACACCCAACAACAAGAAACCCATGTTCGCAATCGCCGAATACGCGAGCATGCGCTTGATATTCGTTTGCGCGATCGCGATCAAGTTTCCGAGCACCACAGATAGCGTTGCAATGACCGCGAAGATGATCGACCAATCGGCAATCGCGGAGGCGAGGCCATCGTTAAACAAGCGATAGGCAAGCGCGAAAGCGGCGACTTTTGGCGCGGTGCCGAGGAACAAGGTCACCGCTGTCGGCGCGCCGTTGTAAACGTCAGGCACCCACATGTGGAAAGGCACGACGCCTAATTTGAATGAGACGCCTGCGACGATAAAAATCAGACCAAGCGCGACTGCCGTGCGATTGCCTTTGCTGAGCGCTGCGCCAATGGTGTCGAGATCGAGCGAACCGGTTGCGCCATAAATAATCGACATGCCGAAGAGAAGCAAGCCCGAGGCGAGCGCGCCAAGTACGAAATATTTCATCGCGGCTTCGGTAGCGATTTTGTCATCGCGTTTCAATGCAACGAGCGCGTACATCGACAAGCTCAAAAGTTCGAGGCCGAGGTACGAGGTGAGCATGTTCGCGGCCGAGGCAATCACCATCATGCCGAGCGTGCCGAGCAATACGAGCGCGATGAATTCGCCGTTATCGAGGCCGTGCTTCTTCAAATAGCGCCACGAATAACCCAGCGCGCACGCGGCGGACGACAACATTGCTAGCTTCAGAATCGTTGCAACGCTATCAACAACGACTAAATTTGAGAACGCGAGTTGTGGCGCAATGCCAATCGGAGTACCGAGTACGTACACAAATGCTGCCGTCCACAGCAGCGCACCGATGCCACAAAGGAACGTATAAATTTTTTGATCGCGACGCACAAACAAATCGACCACAAGGATCAAACACGCGAGCGAAAGCAGAACGATTTCTGGGAGAACGAGATTCAGGTCATTCATATTTTTCTACTCGCTCACAGCTTGCTACGCGATACATGCGTGATCAATTCGTTTACGCTCTGATGCATCACTTCGGTGAACGGCGCGGGATAAATGCCCATCGCCAATACGCACACAGCCAGCGCAGCAAGCATCCAGAATTCACGCGGCGTAACATCCGTAAGCGCGCGCACGTTGTCGTTAGCAATGTCGCCGAAGATCACGCGCTTGTACATCCACAAGGAATACGCCGCGCCAAGAATCAACGCGAGACCAGCGGCAGCGCCAACCCAGAACATGCCTTGCTTGACCGCTGCAAGCGTAACGGTGAATTCACCAATAAAACCGGACGTGCCAGGCAAGCCTGCATTCGCCATCGTGAAGAGCATCATGAACGCGGCGAACTTCGGCATCGTGTTCACCACGCCACCGTAGTCCGCGATATTTCGCGTATGCATCCGATCGTAAAGAACGCCCACACACAAGAACATCGCGCCGGAAATGAAGCCGTGCGAAATCATTTGCATGAGTCCGCCTTCAATGCCGAGTGCGCTCGTTTGCGAACCGACAAACAGGAAGAAACCGAGCGTGACAAAGCCCATGTGCGAGATCGATGAATACGCAATTAGCTTTTTCATATCGGTTTGCACTAGTGCAACAAAGCCGATGTACACAATGGCGATCAGGGAAATCGCGATCACAAACGGCGCAAAGTAACGCGATGCGTCTGGAACGATAGGAAGAATAAAACGCAAGAAGCCATACGCGCCGAGCTTCAACGTGATCGCCGCCAACACGACCGAGCCGCCGGTGGGTGCTTCAACGTGCGCATCGGGCAGCCACGTATGCACCGGCCACATTGGCACTTTTACGGCGAAGGCCAAGAAGAACGCAACGAACAGCAGAATCTGCGGATTCATCGCGAGCGGCACTTTGTGGAATTGCGCGATCTCGAAGCTGCCGCCTGACACGTTGTACAAGTAGAGCAACGCGACCAACATCAGGAGTGATCCGAGCAGCGTGTAGAGGAAAAACTTCACGGCGGCATAAACGCGATTCGGACCACCCCAGACGCCGATGATCAAATACATCGGAATCAGCATCGCTTCGAAAAACACGTAGAAGAGCACCGCATCCGCTGCGGCGAACGCGCCATTGATGAGCCCCGACATGATGAGAAACGCGGCGAAATACTGCGCGGGTTTTTCTTCAATAACTTTCCATCCGGCCACCACGACGAAGATCGTGATAAAGCTGTTGAGAATCACGAACCACATCGAAATGCCATCAACGCCCAAGTGATAGTTCACGTTGTAGCGTTCGATCCACTTCACGTTTTCGACGAATTGAAGCGCGGCGGTAGAGGGGTCGAAACCAGCGTAGAGCGGGATCGTGACAACAAAACCAAGAAGCGCAGCAAGCAACGCAATCCAGCGCGTTGCGTGATGACCTTTGTCCCGCGCGGTCGTCATCACGGCTAAGCCGCCGATGATGGGAATCCAAATAGCAAGAGAGAGCAGCATAGTATTGTCTTTGTTATCGCTCTATCGAAGCAGCAACCAAGTGAGGAAGGCGAGAATGCCCGCCACCATCACAAACGCGTAGTGATAGATGTAGCCTGTTTGCAAATGGCGCATCACGCCGGAGAGCATTCCGATCCCTTTTGCAGAGCCGTTCACGAGCGCACCATCGATCACCGCGCGATCACCGAAACGGAACAATCCGTCGCCCAATTTGCGCGCGCCGCCTGCGAAGAAAAAGTCGTTGAAGCGATCAAAGTAGTATTTCTCTTCGAGCACTTTCACGATACCGCTAAATTTTTCACGAAGCTTTGCCGGCAAAGCGGGATTGACGATGTAGAGGTAGTACGCGAGCGCGATACCAGCCATTGCTAGCCAGAATGGCAATGCAGTAAAGCCGTGCATCGCCATGTGCATCGCGGAATTGTCTGGCGTGCGCATCGCGGCGAGCGTGTCGTTTGCGGCGTTCACCATGATTGTTGGCATACCCGTTGGACTCACGCTCGCAAACCAGTTTTTTAGAATCGCCGGTTCGAACATGTACGCGCCGAGGATGACTGACGGGATTGCGAGCAACACGAGTGGCAGCGTTACGACCCATGGCGATTCGTGCGGCTTCGAGTCATGAGAATGTCCATGATCGTCGTGATGATCATCATGCGGCGCTTGGTCGTAGCGCTCTTTCCCGTGAAACACCAGGAAATACATGCGGAAGGAATAGAACGCCGTGACGAACACGCCGACTACGACGGCGAAGTTCGCGTAGCTTGAACCAAAAATCTTGCTGTGATGCACAGCTTCGATGATCGAGTCTTTTGAGTAGAACCCCGACAAAAATGGGAAACCGATCAACGCGAGCGAGCCAAGCAACGACGTGATCCATGTGATCTTCATGTACTTCGAGACACCGCCCATATAACGAATGTCTTGGTTGTGATGCATGCCGATGATGACGGAGCCAGCGCCTAAGAAAAGCAGCGCTTTGAAGAAGGCATGAGTGACTAGGTGGAACATCGCAGCGCTGTACGCGGAAACGCCGAGCGCGACCGTCATATAGCCGAGCTGCGAGAGCGTCGAATATGCGACGACGCGTTTTATGTCGTATTGGATGATGCCCAAGAAGCCCATGAAGAGCGCAGTAGTCGCGCCAATGATGAGCACGAACGAGAGCGCGGTCGTCGACATTTCAAAGAGCGGCGACATGCGTGACACCATGAAGATGCCGGCCGTAACCATCGTTGCCGCGTGAATCAACGCGGAGATCGGCGTTGGGCCTTCCATTGAATCCGGCAACCAAACATGCAACGGCACTTGTGCGGATTTGCCCATTGCTCCAATGAAAAGCAGAATGCAAATCGCCGTCATCAAGGAAACAACGCCAAACGGCCCCATGATGATGGAAATGTTTTCGAGCGCTTTGACTTTCTCGAACACAGTTTTGTAATCGAGGCTACCCGTGTACGCGAGCACTAAGCCGATGCCGAGCAAAAAGCCCAGATCGCCGACGCGGTTCACCAAGAACGCTTTCATATTCGCAAAAATCGCGGTGGGTCGCTTAAACCAGAAACCGATCAATAAATACGAGACGAGACCAACCGCTTCCCAACCGAAGAACAACTGCAGGAAGTTATTGCTCATCACGAGCATCATCATCGAGAAGGTGAACAGCGAGATGTAGCTGAAGAAGCGCTGATAACCCGGATCTTCTTCCATGTAACCGATGGTGTAGATATGCACCATCAGCGACACTGAGGTAACCACGAGCATCATCGTAACGGTGAGCTTGTCGATCAAAAATCCCACTTCAAAGCGCACGCCACCAGACACCATCCAGGTGTAGAGCGAGCCATTGAATGTGTTACCGGCGAGCACATCGGAAAACACGATGCACGACGCGATGAACGAAATCAACACGCCGAGAATCGTGACGGTGTGAGCGCCTTTGCGACCCACTTGTTTGCCAAAAAGCCCGGCAATGATTGCGCCGATCAATGGCGCGAACGCGGCGATGAGGTAAGAGGTTTTCATCATTACCCTTTCAGCTTGCCGATTTCATTCACGTCAATCGAACCGACGTTACGGAAGAGCACAACCAAAATTGCGAGACCGATTGCGGATTCGGCGGCAGCAACCGTGAGAATGAAAAACACAAACACTTGACCAGAAATGTCGCCTAGGTAGCTTGAGAACGCGATGAAATTTAAGTTCACGGCGAGCAGCATTAATTCGATGGTCATCAACAGGATGATGACGTTGCGACGATTCAGGAAGATACCGATCACGCTAATGGTAAACAGCAATGCCGCGACGATTAAATAGGATGTGAGGGTCGGTGCGGCAAACATTATGGTTTGCTCCCTTCTGCTGGAGCGGGCGTGGATTCTGCAGCGACCGGCGTCTCCGCTTTTACTTTCAATACGCGCAAACGGTGTTCGCGCTTCACGAGCACTTGCTCACCTGGATTCTGGTATTTCGTTTCTCGACGATCACGCAATGTCAACGCGATTGCGGCAACGATAGCCACCAGCAAAAGCACGCCGGCTATTTCTACCGCATAGATGTATTTCGTGAACAGTTCGAGCCCTAGCGCCTTGGTATTACTGCCGTCGACCACTATCGAATTGGTCGTGCCTGTCGAGCCCGACTTACCCGCAAACGCGAGCCGCATCACGAGCACCATTTCAACAAGCACCGCAGCGCCGACCAATAAAGCGACGGGAAGATGGCTCCTAAACTGCTTACGTAACTCTTCGAAGTTCACGTCGAGCATCATCACGACGAAAAGGAAGAGCACCATCACCGCACCCACGTAGACGAGCACTAGCGCAATCGCTAGGAATTCCGCCTTGAGCAACATCCACAACGCCGATGCCGAGAAGAACGCGAGCACCAAGAAAAGTGCCGCGTGCACAGGATTCTTCACCGAGATAACGCGCGTGCCGGAGAACAGCAAGATCCCCGAGAACACGTAAAAAACAATCGTAGCTAATTCAGGCATTTTTTATTGTGCATTGTGCGATCCAGCCTTCGCTGGCCCCCGCATGCGCTCCTATCGGAATGGTGCATCGGCAGCGCGATCGGCTGCAATTTGTTTTTCATAGCGGTCGCCAACGGCGAGCAGCATTTCTTTTGTGTAATACAGATCACCGCGTTTTTCACCGTGATATTCGAGCAAGCGCGTCTCGACGATGGAATCCACTGGGCAGCTTTCCTCGCAGAATCCGCAGAAGATGCACTTCGTTAAATCGATGTCGTACCGACTGGTGCGACGCGTTCCGTCTTCACGAACGGTCGATTCAATGGTGATTGCCATCGCAGGGCACACGGCTTCGCACAGCTTGCAAGCGATACAACGCTCTTCGCCGTTCTCATAACGACGCAGCGCATGAAGGCCACGAAAGCGTGGGCTCTGCGGCGTTTTTTCCTCAGGGAACTGCACGGTGATCTTGCGCGCGAACATGTGGCGTCCGGTCAGAGCGAGGCCTTTCCACAGCTCGAACAAAAGAAAGCTTTGGAAATAGTGTTTAAGCGAGGCAACCATAATTTATTGACCTCTTAATGAAATGCTGCGCCCCACGGCGTTTGCATAATGACCGCGAGAAACAGAATGAAAGCGAGCGTGACTGGGATAAAAATCTTCCACCCAAGACGCATGATTTGATCGTAGCGATAGCGCGGGAACGATGCTCGAATCCAGAGGAAGAAAAAGAGCACCACGAACACTTTAATCGCGAGCCAAATGAAACCATCGGCGAGCGGTTTGACACCGAAGAGCGAGAGTTCATTAGTGATCGGAAACGGCGAGAGCCAGCCGCCGAGGAACAGAAGGCTCGTCAACAGCGCGATCAAAATCATGTTCGCGTATTCGGCGAGGAAGAACACGGCAAAGGTTACGCCAGAATATTCAACATGGAAACCGGCGACGATTTCTGACTCACCTTCTGCAACGTCGAACGGATGGCGATTTGTTTCCGCGACGCCCGAAATGAAGTACACAATGAAGAGCGGCAGTAGCGGGATGAAATACCACTGATGCAAACCGCCCGCTTGTGCGTTCACGATGTTGCTCAAATTCAAACTGCCCGCTGCCATCAACACACCGACAAGCGCAAAGCCCATCGCGATTTCGTACGACACGATTTGCGCAGCAGAGCGGAGGCAACCGATGAACGCGTACTTCGAATTCGACGCCCAGCCCGCGAGGATTACGCCGTATACACCGACAGAAGTGAGCGCCAAAATGTAGAGCAATCCGGCGTTAATGTCGGAGAGCATTTTGTTATCGGCAAACGGCACCACCGCCCAAGCCGCAAGCGCCGGGCCAATCGCGAGCAATGGTGCAATGTAGAAAAGCGCTTTGTTCGCGCCGGTGGGCACGATGATTTCTTTGAACAACAGTTTGAATACGTCCGCGAATGGCTGCAACCAGCCATAGCCAACGCGGTTCGGGCCGATACGCACTTGCATCCAGCCGATGACTTTGCGTTCCCAAAGCGTGAGGAACGCAACGCACAAGGTGATCGGCACCACGATTACGAGAATCTTGATCAGCGTCCAAATCGCATAAGCGAGCGATGGATAATTCGTACCCAAACCCCACATCATCAATTGCTCGACGGGATTCATACGGCGCTCACCGTGATCGGTTGATTCACAGCGCCGAGCTGCGCGGACACCTCAGTGGCAAAGGGCACGCGCACCACACCGGTTACAACAGATTCGTCGACCGACAAGGTTGAAGTCACGGAGGTTGCGCCCTGAGTGACGTTCACTTGTGCGCCATGCGTGAGACCGAGTTGCTTCGCCGTCTCTGCGTTCATGCGAACTCGCGCTTGTTTGCCGTACGCGGATAGTTGCAATGACTTGCCGCGACGCACTAGCGGATCGGCGTGATAGATCGGAACGTCAGCGACGCGTTCAAGCGTTGAGACTGATTCTGCGCCGTTGGCAGCAATCGCGGCAGGCTTTGCGCCCAACGAGGCGTCGCTGAAATTCGCGAGCGCAGCGCTCTTCACATCTTCACTCGAATTGAACGAGCCAACATTCGCGTGAAGTAAATCGCCGAGCACGCGAAGCACTTTCCAACCCGGACGCGTTTCGCCGAGCGGACGCACGACACCGGTGAAAGATTGCACGGTGCCATCTTGTGAAACGTAGGTGCCCGATGTTTCGGTAAACGGCGCTATCGGCAAAATCACATCCGCGTAATCTCTCATCGCGTTCGACGCGAATGACGTGAGCGCGACAACTTTGTCAGCAGCCTTTAGCGACGCGATGGCTTGCGCGCCCGCCGCGCTATCGCGCTCCGGTTCGCAACCGATTAGTACGAACGCTTTCACGCCGCGAGTTAAAGACGCGAACGCACTCTTGCCTTTGCCTGCAGGCACTGCGCCCGCGATGTGCGCAGCCGTTGCCGAGCCTGAAACGGAAAGGCGGCCGACCGTTCCGCCGAGCATCGACGCAATCGACGCAGCGAGTGTTTCAATTTGCGACGCCTCTGCGCTTGATTGCGCTATCTCCCCGATGAGGATAGCGATATTTTTGCCAGTAGCGAGATTAGCGCTAATCTCATCTACCGCCCTAGAAGATGGGGCGGTGACGTTTGGAGCTGGTTTATCCAAACGCTTCGCGAGCGAAAGCGTGATTCCTGCAAGCGCTTCGCGCAGTTGCGAGGGTTTAACGATGGCTTTCGCGGCAACGGGGCAAAGCAAATCATCATCGGTGACGTTCACCAACGAGAGCGTTGCGCCCTTTTTGATGCGTTGACGAATGCGGTTTGCGACGAGTGGTTGCTCTTGACGAAGATTCGAACCGATCACCAAGAAGCGATCAACGTTCGCGAAATCGGCAAGCTTGCGACCCAGCCACGGAATGCCACCGGCTTTGTCTAGCGCCGGATCGGTCACGCGAAGGCGATGATCGATGGAGCCCGAGCCAATTGCTTTCGCAATTTGCGCAGCGAGGTATGACTCTTCAAGCGTGCTGTGCGGGCCGACCAGAAATGCAACTTCATGCGCATCCGTTTTCGCGTTTGATGCGATGGCGTCTGCCGCCGCAGTCAACGCATCTTGCCACGATGCCTGCTGCCATTCGCCATGCACTTTCACCATCGGCGAAGTCACACGATCGTTCGCATACAAACCTTCGTAGCTAAAACGATCGCGATCCGAAATCCAGCATTCGTTCACCGCTTCGTTTTCGAGCGGCAACACGCGCATCACGCGATCACCCTTCACTTGCACTTGCAGGTTTGCGTTCAAGCCATCATGCGGGCTTACGCTCTTTCGGCGTTGCAATTCCCACGTGCGTGCGCTGTAGCGGAATGGCTTCGATGTCAACGCACCGACGGGGCACACGTCAATCATGTTGCCCGAGAGCTCGCTATCAACGCTCTTTCCAACGAAAGAAAGAATTTCCGAATGCTCGCCACGGCCACCCATGCCGAGCTCCATGATGCCGGCGACTTCTTGACCAAAGCGAACGCAACGCGTGCACTGAATGCAGCGGCTCATTTCTTCGGCGCTCACCAGCGGCCCGATGTTCTTGACAAACACGACGCGCTTTTCTTCTTTGTAGCGCGATTCGGATTTGCCGTAACCGACCGCCAAATCCTGCAACTGACACTCACCACCTTGATCGCAAATCGGGCAATCTAGCGGATGATTGATCAGCAGAAACTCCATTACGCTTTGCTGCGCTTTTTTCGCGTATTCACTTGCAGTGAAAACTTTCATGCCTTCAGTAACAGGCGTTGCGCAGGCAGGCAGTGGTTTCGGCGCTTTCTCGACTTGCACGAGGCACATACGGCAGTTCGCCGCGATCGAGAGTTTCTTGTGATAACAAAAATGCGGAACGTACGCGCCCACTTGATTGGCGGCGTCCATCACCGTTGAGCCCGGAGGAACTTGAACTGCTTTGCCGTCGATTTCTACGTTAATCATGGTCGACGTTTTGAATTAGATGTAAGCGGGAACAAGGCAGCGCTTGTTATCGATGTGGTACTGGAATTCATCGCGGTAATGTTTCACGAACGCGCGCACTGGCATCGCGGCGGCATCACCCAGAGCGCAAATCGTGCGACCTTGAATGTTGTCAGCGATGCTGTTCAGCATATCGAGATCGTCATTGCGACCTTCGCCATGTTCGATGCGATTGACCATGCGCCAGAGCCAGCCGGTGCCTTCGCGACACGGTGTGCACTGACCGCACGATTCCTCGTAATAGAAATAGGAAAGACGCAGCAACGATTTCACCATGCAACGCGTGTCGTCCATGATGATGACCGCGCCGGAGCCCAACATCGATCCCGCTTTCGCAATCGAGTCGTAATCCATGTTGGTTTCGAGCATCTGCGCACCGGGAATGACGGGCATTGATGAACCACCAGGGATGCAGCCTTTCAGCTTACGACCGCCGCGCATGCCGCCCGCGAGTTCGAGCAATTTTGCGAACGGTGTGCCAAGGGGCACTTCGTAGTTGCCGGGGCGTTCCACGTCGCCCGACACCGAAAACAATTTCGTGCCGCCGTTGTTCGGTAAGCCGAGATTTAAGAACGATTCGCCACCATTGCGAATAATCCACGGCACAGCGGCGAACGTTTCGGTGTTGTTTATCGTCGTCGGCTTGCCATACAAACCAAAGCTCGCCGGAAACGGCGGCTTGAAGCGCGGTTGACCCTTTTTGCCTTCGAGCGATTCGAGCAATGCGGTTTCTTCGCCGCAAATGTACGCGCCGAATCCGTGAAACGCATGCAGCTGGAAGTCGAATCCGCTGCCGAGAATGTTGTTACCCAGAAAGCCTGCAGCGCGCGCCTCTTCTAGCGCTTCTTCAAACAATTCGTAGGTCGAAAAAATTTCGCCGTGAATGTAGTTGTAGCCGACCGAGATGCCCATCGCGTAGGCGGCGATCGCCATGCCTTCGATGACCATGTGCGGGTTGTAGCGAAGAATGTCGCGGTCTTTGAACGTGCCCGGCTCGCCCTCGTCGCTATTGCACACGAGATACTTCTGCCCGGGAAACTGGCGCGGCATGAAGCTCCACTTGAGCCCCGTCGGGAAACCGGCGCCGCCACGACCGCGCAACGCGGACTTTTTAACTTCCGCGATCACGTCTTCTTGCGGAATTTTTCCATCAAGAATTTTTCGCAGTGCTTCGTAGCCGCCGCGCTTTTGATAAGCGCCAATGCGCCAATCATTTGCGTCGTCGATTTTCAAATCGGCGAAGATCGTGGGGCTGATGTGTGGACCAAAATGCATATCGACTACCTATGCCTTTTTCAATTCTTCGATGAAGCCATCGAGCTTCTCGCTCGTAATCTTCGCTCGCATGTGGCGATCATTCACAAGGAACACGGGTGCATCTCCGCACGCGCCGAAGCATTCCCCTTCTTTGAGCGTGAAGCAACCGTCTGCCGTGGTCTCGCCGTATTCAACGCCGAGTTTTTTCTTGAGAGCATCGCCAACGACCGTTGCACCTTGCAATTGGCACGGCAAGTTCGTGCACAAC
The DNA here is from genome assembly GCA_013298695.1 of Betaproteobacteria bacterium. Lineage (GTDB taxonomy): Bacteria > Pseudomonadota > Gammaproteobacteria > Burkholderiales > Casimicrobiaceae > Casimicrobium. The sequence goes on along the minus strand of JAAFIS010000001.1, from coordinate 741,643 downwards.
GACAACTTATGTTTGCCAACCGGTTTCAGGTTGTACATCGTATAGAAGCTTGCCACTTCATACACCGCGATCGGCGGCATCCCGAGGTAGCTCGCGACTTCTTGCATCGTTTCGTTCGCGAGCCAGCCCTTTTCATGCTGCGCAATGGTGAGCGCAGCCATCACGGCCGATTGCTTTTGCTCGGCGGGATATTTAGCGACTTCGCGGTCGATTTTTTTGAGGGCGTCTGCAGAAAGCGTCATCGTGAATTACCTGTCAATCTCGCCGAACACGATGTCTTGCGTGCCGATGATCGCGACGACGTCAGCGATCATGTGACCACGGCTCATTTCATCGAGCGCTGCGAGGTGCGCGAAACCAGGCGCGCGTAGCTTCAAGCGATACGGCTTGTTTGCGCCATCAGACACGATATACACGCCGAACTCGCCTTTTGGATGCTCTACGGCTGCATACGATTCGCCGACCGGCACATGCATACCTTCGGTGAACAATTTGAAATGGTGAATCAGCTCTTCCATGTTGGTTTTCATGGATTCGCGATTAGGCGGCGCGACTTTGTGATTATCTGCAATCACCGGGCCGTCGTTTTTCTTGAGCCAAGCGATGCATTGCTGAATGATCTTGTTCGATTCGCGCATTTCTTGCACGCGAACCAGATAACGATCGTAGCAATCGCCATTCACGCCGACCGGAATGTCGAAGTCCATCTTGTCGTAGACCTCGTACGGCTGCTTCTTGCGCAAATCCCAGGCGATGCCAGAACCGCGCAACATCGCGCCGGTGAAGCCAAGCGCCATCGCGCGCTCAGGGGTGACGACACCGATGCCGACAGTGCGCTGTTTCCAGATGCGGTTATCGGTGAGTAGCGTTTCGTATTCGTCGATGTATTTCGGGAAACGATTCGTAAAGTCTTCAACGAAATCGAGGAACGAGCCTTGACGGTTCTCGTTCATTTTTTTGATCGCGTTTGCGTTGTGAATTTTCGACGCGGTGTATTGCGGCATGCGATCCGGCAGATCGCGATACACGCCACCCGGACGATAGTACGCGGCATGCATGCGTGCGCCTGAAACCGCTTCGTACATATCGAACAAATCTTCGCGTTCACGGAAGCAGTAGAGGAACACCGTCATTGCGCCCACGTCGAGTGCATGACAGCCGAGCCACAGCAAGTGGTTCATCGAACGCGTGATCTCATCAAACATCACGCGGATGTATTGCGCGCGCAGCGGCACTTCGATGCCTGCGAGCTTTTCAATCGCCATGCAGTAGGCATGTTCGTTGGCCATCATCGACACATAGTCGAGGCGATCCATGTACGGCAGCGACTGCAAATACGTTTTCGATTCGGCGAGTTTTTCGGTCGCGCGATGCAAGAGGCCGATGTGCGGATCGGCGCGGATGATCGTTTCGCCGTCGAGTTCGAGCACGAGGCGCAGCACGCCGTGCGCAGCAGGATGCTGCGGCCCAAAATTCATTGTGTAGTTGCGGATTTCAGCCATTATTACTACCTTGCCTTATCCTGCGTACGATTCTTCGCGAATCACGCGCGGCACGTTTTCGCGCGGTTCGATCGTTACCGGTTGATACACCACGCGACGCTGCTCGGGGTCGTAGCGCATTTCGACATATCCCGTAGTCGGGAAATCTTTGCGGAACGGATGTCCAACAAACCCATAGTCGGTGAGCAGACGGCGCAAATCCGGATGGCCTTCGAACACGATGCCGAAGAGATCAAAGGCTTCACGCTCAAACCAGTTTGCGGCAGGCCACACATCCACAAGCGATGCGACGACGGGGAACTCATTGTTCTCGGCGTAGCACCGAACGCGAACCCGCTGATTCAGGCTCACGGATACTAGATGACAAACCACGGCAAAACCCTGATTTTGTTGGGCGTGACCTTCAAACGCGGAGTAATCAACACCGCATAAATCAATCATCGTCTCGAAGCGACATTGGGCGTTATCACGCAATGTTGTGCACGCGAAAATCCAATCTTTCGCTGCCACTTCGACGGTCAATTCGTTGAGCGCGGTGGATATCAATGTGATCTTGTCGCCGAGTGCAGAGGTTACGATGTCCTTGAGCATTTGTTACGCCCTCGCAATCGTGTTGGTGCGACGAATCTTGTTTTGCAACTGGATGATGCCGTAAATCAATGCTTCCGCAGTGGGCGGGCAACCGGGCACATACACATCCACTGGCACGATGCGATCGCAGCCGCGCACGACGGAATAACTGTAGTGGTAATAACCGCCGCCGTTAGCGCAAGAACCCATCGAGATCACCCAACGCGGCTCGGCCATCTGGTCGTAGACCTTGCGAAGTGCGGGCGCCATTTTGTTGCACAGTGTGCCGGCGACGATCATTACGTCGGACTGACGCGGGCTCGGGCGAAACACGATACCGAAACGATCCAAATCGTAGCGCGCCGCGCCCGCGTGCATCATTTCAACCGCACAACACGCAAGGCCGAACGTCATTGGCCACATTGAGCCGTTGCGCGACCAGTTGATCAATGTATCTAGGCTTGTCGTGACAAAGCCTTTTTCGAGAACGCCTTCGAGACTCATACTTCCTTTGCTCCAGCGTGATGTTCTTTCGATAAATCAAACAGTACGCGAAGCGGCGACGCAGACAGTGCGAATGCACGGCAGGTCGCGAGCGACAAAGTAATTTTTGATTTAGCGAAAGAACTCATTCCCAATCCAGCGCGCCGCGCTTCCACTCGTAGATGAATCCCACGGTGAGAATGCCCAAAAAAACCATCATTGCCCAAAACCCAGGGCTCCACGGCCCTAAATCCAGGAGCGCAACGGCCCACGGAAACAGGAACGCTATTTCCAAATCGAACAAGATAAACAGAATGGCGACCAAGTAATAGCGCACGTCAAAGCGCATGCGCGCATCTTCGAACGCTTCGAAGCCACATTCGTACGGAGAGAGTTTTTTGTCGTCAGGGCGCGCCGGGGAGATCAACCAACCGACGCCAATCAATACGCCGCCGAAGGCAAGCGCCACCATCATGAAGATGAGAATCGGGACGTAGGCTTCTAATGACATGTGTTGCGTCGCTTCCCAGACTTTGCGTGCATCGTTTTCCCAAAAAAAAGGCGGTGCAGTATGGTTTGCCCCGCCTCCTTTTGCTTCACAGTAGTACTGCGTATGTGAAGACTTCGCTGTTTGGTGCCGTCGGCGAGACTCGAACTCGCACAGCTTTCGCCACTACCCCCTCAAGATAGCGTGTCTACCAATTTCACCACGACGGCTATATCTAAATTTTCTAACTACGCTTGTACTTTGACAAGCTTACTTCGGTACGTCTTGTTTCGGCGAAGCCGGAGCACTAGGTGCCGCGGGCGTTGCCGGTGCGACCGCTGGTGCGGCGCCCTCTTTTTTAGCGGCGTCTGCGGGCGCGGTTACACCCTGCATGATGCCGCCAGAAACTGTAGGCGTTTTCGCTGCAAAATAGGTAAGCGCAATGCTGGTCGCAAAAAATACGGTGGCTGCGACGGACGTTGAGCGACTTAAAAAATTAGCCGAGCCCGCCGCACCGAAAACGCTACCGGCTGAGCCGCTGCCGAAAGCGGCACCCATATCAGCGCCTTTGCCTTGCTGCAAAAGCACGAGCACGATGATCGCCACGGCGGTCAGCACGTGCACTGCAAGCATCAAAGATTGAAAAATTTCCATAGCCCGAAATTATACACAGCGTTGGGGTTTTCCGCTCGATTTGAGCCCGTTTACCACCCTGAGCGAAGCGCCTAAAGCGCCGCGGCAATTGCCAAAAAGTCCGCCGCGACGAGCGACGCGCCACCGATCAATCCGCCGTCAATATCTACTTGCGAAAAAAGCGCTTGTGCGTTGCTCGATTTAACGCTGCCACCGTACAAAATGCTCGTGTCTCGTGCGTTTGGTGAAAAACTAGCAATTTCCTCGCGAATAAACGCATGCATCGCTTGTGCCTCGCCAGGTGTGGCAGTTTTTCCAGTGCCGATCGCCCAAACGGGCTCGTAGGCAAAGACGAGCGACGTGCCCGCGTCGCGCACGAGAGACGCGCAGGGCGCAAGCTGTGCACTCACGGTCGCCTCAGCAGCGCCGGACTCGCGATCAAGCAGCGTTTCGCCGACACAGATTACAGGCGTTAACCCATGAGCGAACGCAGTGCGTGCTTTTGCCGCGACGACCTCACTGGTCTCTGCGTTATGTTGGCGGCGCTCGGAGTGCCCCACAAGCACCAACCGCCCTCCAAATTCGCGAAGCATCGCAGCGCTAACCTGCCCAGTGAACGCACCGGACTCGTGTTCGCTCACGTCTTGGGCGCCCAACACAACGTGGGTTGCGCCCAGTAAGCGCTGAGCTTGATTGAGATACGGACTCGGAACGCACACCCCTATCGAGCAGCCCGGTCGCGGGCGCGGCGCGGCAGTTAGCACTTCCAGCAGCGCCGCGTTCGACGCGAGCGATCCATTCATCTTCCAATTGCCTATGACCCAGCGAGCGCGGGCAGACGAACTTTGCATGTTTTTCTCGTTTTCTCTATTACGCCATCGAATTGTTCATCAAATTGCGAACCTCCAACGATTCGATTGGAGACGTACCAATGCTGCCGTATCTTCTATTTAAATGGGCAGACCACCTATTTATTAATATTTTCGGTTAATTGAACAATAGTTTCCTAACCCCGTTAAAAACGTCTTTCCGTAGCTATTTGTATATTTCTTCGCAAGTTCCTTGCATATTTAATTACGATATTCCATAATTTGTGCATGCGAAAACGTATCAACGGAAAACCAACGCCATCCGAGGTCGGCATTTCTCACCAAGATGGTGACGCAGCAAGTGCGGGAAGTTCGAACTCGGTCGCTAGCGACGAACGCTCGCTCTGGCATGCGCTAGAGGCGCGAGTGTCAGCACTTGAGGCGGCTGCGATGTCACGCGCAAGCGCTGCACCGCCAACAACCGTTGGCGTTGCAGCGCTGACTGCAAACGATGATCGCTATTGGGCGCTCAACGAACTCAATCGGCAGCGTACTTCTAAGCCTGACGATCGCGGTTCAGTAATTTACGCGGGCACCGTTTCGCTGCCGAGCGGCGCAAACTATGTGTGGCAGCGTCAAGAGGCAGCACACACACTTCTCGACGCCAATTGGCATGATCTTTCAGACACCCTCGCCGCGCTTTCACATCCCGTGCGGTTGTCCATTTTGAAGGCCGCCATCGGCGAAGAGCGCAGCACTCAAGATTTGCTTTCGCTGCCCGATATGGGCACCACTGGACAGCTCTTTCACCACATTAAGACATTGCAAGACGCTGGCTGGCTGCGCAGCGTTCAGCGCGGTCGCTACCGCGTTCCGGGCGAGCGTGTCGTGCCGTTGCTGGCCATCCTCTCCGCTACCCGCGGCTGATTGAGTCTTCCACGTTTTCCTCTAAAGATGAGAGTTCACTATGTACCCCACTAAATTACTTTTTTTCGTAGTGATATTCGGGTTGAGTGCGGTTAGCGCGTTCAGTCAAACGCCTGCAGCCAGCGGCTCTCCCCCTTTAAAACCAATCGAACTGGGCGAAACAGTGAAATCATCAAGTAGTCTTGCTAAGTCAGATTGCAGCGTCGTGCCCAATTTAAAGGGCGATACGTTCGCAGAGTCATTAGCTTTGAAATCGTTTCTTCAGAAGTATGTTGATGGTAAGCGTGCTGCCGGAATTGCCGTGGGCTGGGTCACTCGCGAAGGTCGCTGCATCGTTGCCGTTGGAGATTCCGGCAATAAAGCGCGCCCGGCAATTGACGGCGATACACGATTCGAAATCGGCTCGATCAGCAAAGTATTCACCGGCGCGCTGCTCGCTGACATGGTTGCCAAGGGTGAACTCAAAGTCGATGACCCGATTGGGCCTTACCTGCCTGAGAGTGCCCGCAGTAACGCTGCTCTCGCCGCGATCACGTTTGCACAACTCACCACACATACAGCAGGCGTCGCGCGACTCCCGCAGTCGTGGTCAATGTACAAAGCGCTTTTTCGAAATCCCAACGATCCGTACCGCAACTACACGCGTGAACAGTTCATCGAAGACCTCGTCACCATGAAAGCCGGGGCGACTGAAACAAGTGAGTACTCAAACGCAGGCGTAGCGCTCCTCGGTTTGGTGCTTGAAGCGCGAGCGGGTCAAACCTACGAGACGCTCGTGAAAACTCGGCTGCTCAATCCACTCTCGATGAACGCGACCATGATTTATCCGCCGACCAGCGACGACCCGCTGCTCGCTGTCGGCCACAGCGCGGAACTCAATCAGGTTTCGGATTGGCAGCTTGGCGTGTTTACGCCAGCCGGCGGCATTCGCTCCAACGTGAATGATCTGCTCAAAGTCATTGATGCGAGCCTTGCTGGCAAAGCGCCTTGGGCCGCGGCTCAGACGCAGCTCAAACCGCTGGGCAAAACTGGTGGCATTGGCTACAACTGGATGATGTCGCGTTTGCAGTCGGAACAAAACGGGCAGCTCCAACCCGACACCTTGGTCTGGCACAACGGCGGCACCGGCGGTTTCTCGACCTTTATCGGCGTTGATCGTGAGCGCGGGATCGGCGCTGTAGTGTTGACCAACACCGCCGATTACGCGCTCGCCACCGAACTCGGGAGGCGACTGTGGGACGCACGCAATCCAACGCCGTCGTTTGAGCGCGAAAAGACGGCTCTCGGTTGGTTCGCCGGTTCGGTGATTCTTTCGCTGGCGCTCGCCGTGGTGTTTGCGAGCGTGGTGCTCGCCGGACGAGCACGCGCAACCCAACGGGAGTTTGCGACATCGTCAGATCCGTCTCTCACTTTGAGCGAGCCGACGCAGAAAAAGTCGCTGGTTCAACGGACGTTTTCAACACCACTGATCGACCGCGTCGATGTGTTGTTGCGAGCGGTCTACGGGTTCGCGGCAACCGCATTTGTTAACGTGTTTGTGCCGCCAATTGCCGTAGTTGGTGCGCTCACGGTGCCCATGTTGTTGTATGCACTGTTCACGACTGCGGCGGTGTATGCAATCTGGGTCAGCCGAGGTGTGCAGTGGTGGAAAGGCGGCGGTGTTAAGCGCTGGCTCTCTATCGCGCTTAGTACGCTGTTGAGCGTATTGTTTGCGTGGATTGGTCTGGCATAGCGATGCGTAGACAGAGCAAGCCTCGCGGCAGACCTGCAACAGCGATTGCTATTCGTATTGAGAAAATGCGAGAACTTTCTGAACGTCGATTGAATTGCTGTTTTAGCCACTAGCGGGATTGGCATGCATGGGATACGCTCTGTCAACCATGCAAGCCCAGCCGCGTTGGCTGGGCGTGTTGAACCGATCTGTCTCACGCTGGAGAATTCGATGAACCTTCGAACGCAAACCCTTTCTCGCTGCATCGGCGCCGCTGCGCTTGCTCTGTCCTCTTTCGCCACGTTTGCAGCCGACATCTTGATCTACAGCGAGCGCGATTTTTACGGTTCATTCGCGCAGTTATCGCGCACTGAGCCCTATTTGCCGATTGGTGCAGCGCGCTCGGTTCGCGTGAGCAGCGGCGTGTGGGACGTTTGCACAGGACAGAACTTTCAGGGCGAGTGCCGCCGACTCACACCCGGCGACTACCGCGAAGTAGGTGGGCGAGGAATCGACGCGATACTCTCGGTGCGCGACGTGACCTATGCCCAAGGCAACGTGGGCTACGCCGCACCGAAACTGCAACTCTACGAAGGTCGCCAATACCGCGGGCGCACGCTTACCTTGGAGCAAAACGCTGGCGATCTGGGTCGCGCTGGTTTCGATGATCGCGCCTCAAGCGCGATCGTGTCCGGTGGCACGTGGGAGATCTGCACTGAGTACAACTTCCGCGGTCGCTGCCAAGCTCTGCCTCCGGGTAACTACCCCGATCTTGGCGCACAGCTTGAAAATCGCATTCTGAGTGCGCGCGCGCTGCAGCCGCTAAACAACCCACAAAGCGCGCCGCCAGCGCGGCCTAACGGCGACGTGATCGGCGCAATAGCGGGCGCTGTGATCGCCGGCGCGATTGCATCGCAAGCCAACAGCAATAACCCTGCTTACACGCAGCAACCCTACGATCGTATCCGCGTGGAAGTGTTCACCGATCCCAATTTCCAGGGCAGCGCGGTGACCTTCGACAGCGATGTGGCCAACCTTCGCAACAGCGGATTCAATGATCGCATTCAATCGATGCGCGTGTTCGGTGGCACCTGGGAAGCCTGCGAAAACCGCGATTTCAGCGGTGTCTGCTTAACCTTTGGCCCGGGCGACTATCGCCGTCTTCCACCCCAACTTGATCGCGCGATTTCCTCGATGCGACAGATGACGCGTGAGCCGGTGTGGACGGGTTTAAATCCAAGCGGCGGCAACTTCACATTGTTTGAAGCGAACGGGCCGCGTAGTCGTCATCCAGTGTGGCTGTTTGAAGATTCCGATTTCCGTGGCGCGACGCTTCGCGCGACCGGCGACGTAGCCTCGCTGCGAGACAGCGTTTTCAATGACCGCGCCTCAGGCATGTTCATCAGCTGGGGAACATGGCAATTTTGTGAGCACGACAATTATGGCGGACGCTGCTTCACCGCGGGTCCCGGCCAGTACGCACAAATGCCTGCGGGGATGAACGACTCTATCTCGTCGTTCCGCCGCATTCGTTAGTCGTTTTGCCGCACGGCGAGAGCATGAAATTCACGCTTAAGCCGGGGCAAACAATTGCCGTGGTCGGGCTATCGGCCAAACCTGATCGACCGAGTTTTGATGTGGCTCGCGCGATGCAGCGCGCAGGCTTCGCAATTCGTCCGGTAAACCCGCAATACGCGGGCGCGTCGATTCTCGGTGAACACTGCGTTGCCGCGCTTGCAGACTTAGTTACACCGATTGACATCGTGAACTGTTTTCGCCGGAGCGAAGAGATGCTGGAAATTGCGATCCAGGCCACCGCCGTGCAGCCGCGTCCGAAAATGTTGTGGATGCAAGTCGGCGTAAAAAACGCTGAGGCGCGCAGAATCGCCGAAGCAGCAAACATCGAAGTCGTTGAGGATCACTGCATCAAAATTGAATACTACGCATCGCTGTAACCTTACTTTTTTTGTAAGCTCACACTTCATAATCTCCTTAGACGTTTATCTCGTATGCATCGCGACCCGCTACTTGTTCCTCTCAATCAGTTCAATGTAAAGTGGGTTACTCGCGGCTCGCGCGTGGTCTGCGCGCTTGCGCTAGCTGCACTCGCAATCTCGCCGCTGGCGCACGCTAAATCGAGTTGCCCGCTCGCGGAGTCGATCAAAGCTAGTGAGCTGCCAAAACAAGGGCGCGACACGCTCGCTTTAATCGAGTCGGGTGGTCCGTTTCCGCACGATCGGGACGGCGTCATCTTCAGCAATCGCGAGAGAATCTTGCCGCGAGCAAATCGCGGTTACTACCGCGAATACACCGTACGCACGCCCGGCGTGAAACATCGCGGCGCGCGACGCATCGTCTGCGGCGGCGATCAACGCGCCGCAACCGAATGTTTCTACACCGCTGATCACTATAAATCTTTTGCGTGTATCGCCCGATAATATTGGGGTTAGACCATGAAAAACACAATACTCAATCTTGCCGCAGAAAAGTTCCTAACTGTCGATCTTCATGGAAAAAAGTCGAAAAAGTCGCTGATGGAAGCGCTCGCCGACGGACTCAAACTGCCCAAGCATTTTGGCCATAACTGGGACGCACTTGCCGACTGTTTGATGGACGAAAACTGGGCTAAAGCAACCGGATACACCATCGTCGTCACTGATAGCGCCGCCGCAGCCAAACGTTTCGGCGAGGACTGGGACACACTCACCGATTTGCTCGACGAAGCGTGTGAATGGTGGGGCGAACGCGAAAAAGCGTTTCACGTGGTTCTCGTTTAGCGCGGCCTGTTTCCTCGCCGCGCGAAACCCAAACCGGTCATCCCCGCGAAGGCTTGGGCCGAGTCCCTGATTTCTCGGTCGTAGCCACCCACCCGTTATCAGCTACGTGGTCGGGGTTCGAGCATTCGCTGGAATAAAACGCCACAAATTCGCAAATGTTTTTCTAGATCGTCGTTTTTGAAACCACCCAAAATTCCTCGCTCCGTCCTCGTCGTCGTCCACACCCCCGCGATGGAAACGCTCCTGATCGAGCGCACGCCGCCGCTCTCGTTCTGGCAGTCGGTGACCGGTTCACAAGACGAAGGCGAAACGTGGCGGGAAACAGCGATTCGTGAAGTGAAAGAAGAGCTTGGCATCGATGTGGACAAGCAAGGCGTGCTCACCGATCTCAACTACGAAAACGTGTTCGCGATTTATCCTGAGTTTCGGCATCGCTATCCGCCAGGAACCACGCACAATCGTGAGCGCTGTTTTGCGCTGTGCGTGAGAGAAAAATTCACGCCGTATCTAGCGCCCGATGAGCACACGGCGTTTCGTTGGGTGCCGATGACGGGTGCGATGAGTGCTGTGCGGTCTTGGAGCAATGTGGCGGCGTTTCGCAGAGTACTCACGAAGCTGTAGGCGCGGTTGAGCCCGCTTACAGCATTGCGCCGTCGACGTAATACCAGCGACCGCCTTCGCGCACAAACCGACTGCGTTCATGCAGACGAATCGCGGCGCCACCGCCTTTCGGTTTGCTGCGGGCTACAAACTCGACATAACCTTCTTCGCCTAAAGCCTTCGGCGCATCCCGAATCTCAAGCCCGAACCATTTGTCCGCCGCTTCAAATCGCGACAGCGTTTCTGGTCGCGTTGACACATGCCACGTTTCGTTGATGTAGTCCGTCAAACCCAGCGCATACGCGCTGTAGCGCGAGCGCATCAGCGCTTCGGGCGTGGGTGCTTGCAGACGAAGCGCGTCCGAGTGATAGCGGGCGCAGCAGGCGTCGTAGATCGCGCCCTTGGGCATGCCCCCGCAGGGGCACGCAACGGCTGGTCTCGTCGTACCCATCAGCGTCGAAGCGACGTCAAGCCGTCGCCTACGTAGGCCAACGACAGAGCACATTGTGTAGGCGCGGGCTTGACCGCGCGTTCCCCCGTGCAGGCGACATCGGATCCCGGTCTCCGCCGGAAGTCGCCTACAACCGTCCAATCTACCCGCGAAGTTTCTCTTTGAGCCACGCGCTAATCTCTGGCTTATCGACAAACGGATCGGTCGGGTTCTTACCGTCCACGATGTCGCGCATACGCACTTCAACTGATTTCAGCGCTTGCGGATGTGAATAGATGTAGAACTCCCGGGCCTCCACCGCTTCGAACACGCGCTTCGCAACGTCGGCCGCAGTCACTTTTCCCGACGTTACCGCTTTGTCCGTTTGCATTTGCGCGACCATCTGCGAAAGTGTCGGCTTCGCATTGTTTTGCAAGTCCTCAGGACGGTTGCGATGCGATTTCGAGATGCCGGTCGGCACGAAGAACGGACAGAGCAACGCTGCGGTCACTTGATCCGAGACTAATTTCAAATCGTGATAAAGCGATTCGGTGAGCGACACAACCGCGTGTTTCGAAACGTTGTACACACCCATCGTGGGCGCGTTTAACAAGCCCGCCATTGATGCGGTATTGATGTGGCAGCCGTGATAGTTTTTGTCGGTTTTTGCCGCCTCCAGCATCATCGGCGTAAACGCGCGAATGCCATTGACCACACCCATCACGTTCACGCCCCACACCCAATTCCAATCCTTGAGCGTGTTCTCCCATACGAGCCCGCCGGAGCCGACACCTGCGTTGTTAAACACCCAATTCGGTGCGCCGAATTTTTCTTTCACAGTGGTCGCGAGCGCGTCCATCGCGTCTGCGTTGGAGACATCAACGCGAGCTCCGTGCACTTGCACGCCCATCGCCGCGATTTCGTCTTTCGCACGATCCAGCGCTGTTTGCTCAATATCGCAAAGCACGATGTTGTCGCCACGCGCTGCGCCCAGTCGTGCAAATTCAAGGCCGAAACCAGAGGCGGCGCCGGTGATAACTAAGGTTTTTTTCATTTCAATCCTTTATACCTCCCCTCTCCCCTCGGCAGAGGGTGCCCGAAGGGCGGGTGAGGGAAAAACACTTGTTACGCTAAACGCGCAGGATCGCGAAACACAACCGCGAGCTTGTTGCCAACGGGATCGCGAACGTAGCAAGCGTAGAAATCGGGCGAGTAATTTTCGCGATAGCCAGGAGCGCCTTCGTCGGTGCCACCATTGGCTAGCGCAGCGGCGTAAAACGCGTTCACTTGTTCCGCGCTGGACGCTTCGTAGCAGAGCATTGCGCCGTTGCCAAACCCCGCAGTGCCGCCATTGAACGGAGTGACCACCCAGAGTGCGGGGCGCTGGGTGCCAGTTTTTGAATACGCGATGGCATCGTCACCCGCGTAAAAGCAGGTGACTCCAATTGCGCCGAGCGTTGCATCGAAAAATTTCTTCGACGATTTGAGATCGTTCGAACCGAGGGTTGCATAGGAATACATGATTGAAACTACCCCCCAAGAATCGCCGACACACCACCATCCACGGCAATCCACTGCCCGGTAATGTGTTTGCCAGCATCGCTCGCAAACAATACCGTCAAGCCCTTCAAATCTTCATCGTCACCAAGGCGATTGAGCGGTGCAGCCGAAGCCATTTTCTCTTCGCCGACCGCAGAGATCAAACCTGCCGTCATCTTGCTCGGGAAGAATCCGGGGCAGATCGCGTTCGCGCGAATGCCGTAAGCGCCCCACTCGCTCGCCATCGCACGCGTGAGATTGATCACGGCCGCTTTCGACGTGTTGTACGCGGCGGTTTTCATGTAAGGCGGATTCGCAGCGATGCCTGCGATCGAGGCGACGTTGATGATCGCGCCGCTCTTCCTCGGAATGAAGCAGGCTTTGCCAATCGCTTGCGTGAGCACGAAGATGCCGCGCACGTTTAGGTTCATGATCTTGTCGTACGCCTCAACCGGATGATCTTCCAGCGGTGCGCCCCAGCTTGCGCCTGCGTTGTTCACCAGGATGTCGATCGGCCCTTCGGCGAGCACCGCTTTGGCAAGACCCTGCGCGCCCTCCGTCGTGCCGCAATCGGCGGCAATCGCGCTTGCTTTGATGCCCGCTGCGGTGAGTTCTTTCACGGCCTCATCAAGCTCATTCTGCTTGCGAGCGGAGAGTACGACCGACGCACCCGCTTCGCCGAGCGCGTGCGCCATCTGCAAACCGAGGCCGCGCGAGCCACCAGTAATCAGCGCGCGTTTTCCGGACAGGTCAAACAACTGCTTCAATGCTCGTGCGGACATGGTGTCTCCTTTTTGATTAACCGCCCATATTTGTTGGGCATGAACGAATTAAATATACTTTTTCGAAAACTAGCTAAAAATTACATGACGCCCAATTGAATTGGGCGCTTAAAGCAAATGCTACACTCATGAAAGCGCGCTATGTATCTGGTTGATCCCACGATCTGGTTTTACAGCGCATCGGCAGAGATGTTTGCGCAAGTCATGTCGCGCGTTTTCACCACTGCGAGCCAAGCTTCGATCTTTGGCACTTCATACGCGAAGAAATATCGACACGCCGCGAGTTTGCCGTCGCGGAAGCTTCCTCCATCGGCCGGTAGGCGCGTCCCCGCGAAGGCAGGGATCAACCGCGCTTCATCAGCGGATTCGGAGAGCGCGGTCAAGCCCGCGCCTACAACCTGCTGATCGGCGCGTGTATCAACACGAGCTTCGTGCACCAACGCCAGCGCTACATCCAACCACACCCAAGCCAGCACCATATGCCCAAACGCCTGCATGTAAGGCACAGCGTTCGCAAGCGCTTCATTCGGATTGCCGGTTGACCAAGCAGATTTCGTCGCCGCGCCGACGTGTTGCAACGCGCGAGCAAGCGACTGCGCGTGTTCCGCGAGCTCGGGAATGTGAAACGCTTTTTGAATCGTGTCGTTGATCTTCGTCGCAAGCAACGTGAGCCCCTTGCCGCCTTCCATCACCACTTTACGACCCAGCAAATCCATCGCTTGGATGCCGTGCGTGCCTTCGTGAATCATGTTCAAACGATTGTCACGCCAATACTGCTCGACGGGAAAATCACGCGTGTAGCCATAGCCGCCGTGAATTTGAATGGCCAGCGAATTCGCTTCCAAGCAGTTTTCGCTCGGCCAACTCTTTGCAATAGGCGTCAACACTTCGAGCAACAATTTCGCCTCTGCTGCGGAAGCTTCAGCTCCAGTGTGCGTTTCATCAACCAGCTTCGCGCAGTAAAGCAAGAGCGCCATCGCGCCTTCGCAATACGATTTCTGCGCGAGCAGCATACGTTTGATGTCGGCGTGTTCGATCAAGGCAACAGGCGGTTGCTCAGCGTTTTTTTCCGCTCGTGGTGAGCTTGTCGAACCACCGGTGATCGGCCGCCCCTGCTTGCGATCCTTCGCATATTGCAGCGACGCTTCATAGCCCGCCATCCCGAGCATCGTCGCTGCAAGACCAATACCGATGCGCGCCTCGTTCATCATGTGAAACATGCAGCGCAAACCGTCGCCCGGTTTACCGACGAGATAGCCAATCGCGCCCGCGTTGCCAAGCGGTTTGAACTTGCCTTCACCGAAGTTAAGCAAGGTGTTTGGCGTGCCGCGCCAGCCGAGTTTGTGATTCAAACCTGCGAGTACGACGTCGTTGCGCGTCTTCCCCTCTCCCTCTGGGAGAGGTGGCACGGAGTGCCGGTGAGGGAAAGCGACGTTCGAATCTTTATCAACGGCAGTTTTTCCCTCACCCGCCCCCGCATCACGTGCGGGGCTAAAGGCGCGCGCGACCTCTCCCACGGGGAGAGGTAGAAATTTCGGCACAATAAACAACGAAATCCCTCGCGTCCCCGGCACCAATTTCCCGTTCTCATCCGGAATCTTCGCAAGCACCAAATGCACGATGTTCTCAGTGACATCGTGCTCACCGCCCGAGATCCACGTCTTGTTGCCGAACAAACGATAGCGCGGTCCGAGCGAATCGTTCTCATCATCAAGCACGGCGCGCGTTGCAATATCCGAGAGCGACGAACCTGCTTGTGGCTCTGACAAACACATCGTCCCCGCCCAGCGCCCGGCGAATTCGTTCTTCGCAAACACTTCTTTTTGCGCGGGCGTGCCGTGCGCCATGATCGCGTTCGCATTGCCCGTCGTCAACAGCGCCCACGAAATGCTGATCGAGGCACGGCTAAAAAACATGTTCGCTGCGGCTTCAACAACGTAGGGCAATTGCATGCCGCCCAAATCGTAATCCTGTGCTGCCGCTAGCATGCCCGAGCCCGCATACGCCGCCCACGCCTCATGCGTCGCGCGCGGGAGCACCACGCGCAGCGTGCCGTCTTGGTTTGTTTCGGTACGCGGCTCTTCGTTATCGACTTCACGATTGAACGGCGCGTATTTATCCGCCGCAATTTGCTCCGCGGTATCCAAGACCGCAGAAAACGTCTCGCGAGAATGATCCTCAAATCTCGACCGCGACGTCAGCGAATCGATGTTGAGCCAATGGTGGAGGAAGAAGTCGACGGTGGTGCGCATCTCAGGAGGATTGGGGCTCGTCATCAACACCCGTTCGTGGTGAGCCCGTCGAACCATGAACGCGAACAGAAGAATAACTTTTCGAAAGCAATTTCAATTTATTCCAATCACGAGCAATCAATGCTTCTTTCTTTGCGCGAGACCATTTCTTGATCTGAAACTCAAAGGCCAGCGCTTCGTCGCGAGTCGGTGATGTATCGACGTAGACCAACTCAACCGGCAATCGCTTCGACACCCAACTATCCGCTTTACCCTCTTGATGCTGCCAAATTCTCGCTTCGAGATTGTCGGTGTGACCTGTGTAGTAGGAGCCGTCGGCGCATTTGAGAATGTAGACGTAGAAAGCCAAATGGGTTCTTCAATTTTGTTCATGGTTCGACGGGCTCACCACGAACGGTGAGAGGTTTGCGCGACGGTTAGCGCCGAGCCCGTCGAGCCGTCACCACGAACAACACGCTGAAAACACGCTACGCTTTCTTAGTGCGGAAATATCTAGGCACAAATAGATACCACTGTGCGTATCCCGCTATCAAATAGAAAGGGATTGCGAACATTACGCCACCAAGCGGAGGCAGCCAAGCCAACACGACCACCACCAGATAAGACATCGCCGTGACAACCATCCCAAGAGGATACGTTAGCGCCATCAGGCACAGCAACGGAGGTAGCACGAGCACGGCATCGCTGATGGAGTCCAATCGCGAACCATCAATACCAAACTTTGCAATTGCGACGAAAAACGGCAACAGCAGCGGGACTACAAATAACGAAATGTAAGTTCGTTTGCGCAAAGGAAATAGTCGCATCGTGGCCATTTGATGCAGGTTACACCACCTCGAAGATTCCCGCAGCCCCCATCCCACCACCAATACACATCGTCGCGCAAACAAGTTTCGCACCGCGACGTTTGCCTTCAATCAGCGCGTGACCGACGAGGCGCTGGCCGCTCATGCCATACGGATGGCCGACGGCGATTGCGCCGCCGTTGACGTTTAGTTTGTCCATCGGGATGCCGAGTTTCTCAGCACAGTAGAGCACTTGAACGGCGAACGCTTCGTTCAATTCCCACAAGTCGATGTCGGACACTTTGAGGCCGAGTCGCGCGAGCACTTTTGGAATCGCGAACACGGGGCCAATGCCCATTTCATCAGGCTCACAACCTGCGACTGCGAAGCCACGGAAAATGCCGAGCGGCTTCAAGCCCTTCTTTTCGGCCACTTTCGAATTCATCACAACGCAAGCGCCTGCGCCATCGCTAAATTGCGATGCGTTGCCTGCGCTGATGACGCCGCCGGGAACGGCGGTGCGCAAGCCGCTGATCGCTTCATACGTGGTGCCATCACGCAAACCTTCGTCATGCTCAACCAAGATTTGTTTGGTCATCATCCCGAGCTTCGGATCGGCAACGCCCGCGGTGACGGTGATCGGTGCGATCTCATCGGTGAACTTGCCCGCGGCTTTTGCTGCGCACGCTTTCTGCTGGCTTTCTGCGCCGAAGTGATCCATGCGCTCGCGTGGAATGCCGTAGCGCTTGGCAACATTTTCCGCCGTTTGCATCATGTTCCAGTAAATCGTTGGCTTGTTTTTGTCGAGCCACGATTCTTTGAACATGTGCAGATTCATTTCCTGCTGCACGCAGGAGATTGATTCGAGACCGCCCGCAACATAGGTGTCGCCTTCGCCCGCGATGATTCGCTGCGCGGCCATGGCGATGGTTTGCAAACCCGATGAACAGAAGCGGTTCACCGTAACGCCGCTCACGGTGACCGGCAAGCCCGCACGCAATGCGGATTGGCGCGCAATGTTCCAGCCATTCGCGCCTTCGGGATTCGCGCAGCCCATGATTACATCTTCAACTTCGCCGCCTTCGATGCCAGCGCGCTTCAAGGCGTGTTCAATCACATGGCCGCCGAGCGTTGCGCCGTGAGTCATGTTCATGGCACCTTTCCAGCTTTTGCACAGCGGTGTGCGGGCGGTAGAAACGATTACGGCATCAGTCATAGTGTGGCCTCTTTAGTCGATTAGCGTTTGTAAATTGGGCGATCAAGGGAAGTGCTGTTAGGCGCTATCTAGCGGTTTTCAGCACCTGCAGCGTTGTTCAAAAACTCGAAATAAAACTGAATCATTTCGGTGTAATTCGTGAGCGAAATTCGCTCGTTGGTGCCGTGAAAACGTGGCAAATCATCTGGCCCAGCGCGCACCGGCGAGAAGCGATAGACATTGTCAGCCACCTCATCAAAATGCCGCGCGTCGGTGCCGCCCAACATCAGGCTGGGCGAGACGACCATGTTCGGATGCAGCGAACGGATCGTGCGCGCAATCGCCGCGTAGCCGGGCGCGTCAGTGCGCGAAATTTTTGAAGGCTCAGAGAAGCCTTCTTTCTTCGCGGCTTTGATGGGTGCGCCGTCGCCGAACGCAGCAAGCGTGTGTTTCACGACTTGATCGGTGGTTTCGCCCGGAAGAATTCGATAGTTCACCGAGGCATCCACCTTGCCGGGCAATACGTTATCGCGAACGCCTGCGTTTATCTGTGTGAGCGCAGTGGTGGTGCGAAGCATTGCGGCAGTGCTGGCGCTTTTCGAAAGCTGCGATTCAACAATCGGCTTCGTGAGCCAAAGATTTGACAAGACCACGCGATTGACGAGCGTCATCTCAGGCGCGAGCGTGTTGAACATGTCCTCCGCCAAGCCGCGAATCTCCACCGGGAATTGACGATCATCGAGCCGCGCAAGTGCGGCGCTCATCATCGCAATCGCGCTTTGCTTCGGCGTCGGTGGCGGCATCGATGAATGGCCGGGCGTCGCCGTTGCGGTGAGAAGGACAGTGAGATAGCCCTTTTCCGCCATGCCAACGAGCGCAGCGGGTTTCTCAAGGCCTTTCAAGATGCCTTCAACGATCAGCGTGCCCTCATCGAGCACGAAATCAAGTTTCACGCCTTGTTGTTTCCATCGCTCCGCAAGCACTTTCGCGCCACGCAAGCCACCAATTTCCTCATCATGGCCGAGAAACACATAAACGGTTTGGCGCGGCGTGAAACCCTTCGCGATCAGCATCTCGATGGCTTCGAGCTGCGACATCAAATTGCCTTTGTTGTCCCACGCACCTCGGCCCCACACGAAGCCTTCGGCAATCACGCCCGAAAACGGCGCTTGTTTCCAATCAGGCTCAGTACCCGGCGCGACTGGCACCACGTCTTGATGCGCGAAGATTGCAATGGGTTTCGCGGCGGGCTCGCGGCCTTGCCACGTGTAGAGCAAACCGTAATTGCCGATGGGTTCACGCTTGAGTGTTGCGTGCACTTTCGGGAAACTGTTTTGCAAATGCTGATGCAAACCCTTGAACGCATCCGCGCTCGCCTCGGGATCGGTGCCCGAGGAAATCGTCGCAAACCGTACCGCTGCACTCAAGCGTTGTGCGGCGGCATTGGTATCAACGGCGACCGGCGTTAGCGCTGGTACTTGCAGTTGTTTTGAAGGCGTGAAAAAAGTTTTTGCTGCAATAGCGACGAACACCAGCAACGCTAGAGAGATGAGTATGAAAAAAAGTTTTTTCAGAATCGTCATGGTGGTCTTTTTGTCGGCTATTCCTCTCGCTTTGGGAGAGGCAGCGACAAACTTGTCGCATTGTGGTGTTAGGCGAAGTGCCGGTGAGGGAAATCGATTTCAAATTTCGCGAGAAGTTTCCCTCACCCGCGCTCGCGCGCGACCTCTCCCAGCGGGAGAGGTAGTACGAATCAGCTAAAGCTTTTACCTTCTGCAATGAGTTTCTTGATCAACGGCGCGGGCTCCCAAAACTTCGCATCATCGAGCGGGTTCTGCGCGAATTTCTTCATCATCTGCGCGACGGTGAAGAGCCCGAGTTCGTTGGCGTAATTCATCGGGCCGCCGCGATGCGGTGGGAAGCCGTAGCCATAGATATAGACGATGTCGATATCGCTCGGTTTGTTCGCGATGCCCTCTTCCAAAATGTGCGCCGCTTCGTTCACGAGCGAGAGCACTAGGCGATGCACGATTTCATCGTCTGAGATTTTGCGCGGCGAGATGCCAAGCGATTCACGATGTTTGGCGATCATCGCTTCGACATCGGCATTCGGAATCGCGTCGCGTTTTCCGGGCACGTAGTCGTACCAGCCTTTGCCAACCTTTTGACCAAAGCGGCCTTGCTCACAGAGCAAATCAGCGGTCTTCGAATAACGCATGTTCGGTTTTTCACCGTACCGGCGTTTGCGAATCGCCCAGCCGATATCGTTACCCGCAAGGTCGCCCATGCGGAATGGACCCATCGCGAAACCGAATTTTTCGACGGCGCGATCCACTTGCTGAGGCGTGCAACCTTCATCGAGCAAGAAGCCACCTTGACGACCGTACTGCTCGATCATGCGATTGCCGATGAAGCCATCGCACACTCCAGAAATGACCGCGACTTTCTTGATCTTCTTGGCGACCGCCATCACCGTGGCAAGCACGTCTTTCGCTGTCTTTTCGCCACGAACGACTTCGAGCAACTTCATTACATTCGCAGGTGAGAAGAAATGCATACCGACAACGTCTTGTGGGCGCTTGGTGAAGCTCGCGATCTTGTTCACGTCGAGCGTGGACGTGTTCGAGGCGAGGATCGCACCAGGTTTGGCCACCGCATCAAGGGCGGTGAACACTTTCTCTTTCACGCCGATTTCTTCAAACACGGCTTCGATAATGAGATCGCAATCTTTGAGATCATCATACGAGAGCGTTGACGAAAGCATCGCCATCCGCTGATCCAGTTTGTCTTGCTTGAGCTTGCCTTTCTTGACTTGCGATTCGTAGTTGCCACGAATCACGCCGAAACCTTTGTCAATCGCCTCTTGCTTCATTTCAAGAATGACCACGGGCACACCCGCGTTCAAGAAATTCATGCCAATACCGCCACCCATCGTACCCGCGCCGATAATGCCGACTTTCTTGATCTCACGCGGCTTCACGTCATCGCCGACATCAGGAATCTTTGAAGCGGCGCGTTCTGCGAAGAACAAATGTCGCAGCGATTTCGATTCAGGCGTGAACATCAGATTCACAAAAATTTCACGCTCTGCGGCAAGCGCATCGTCGAACTTCATCTTTGTCGCGTTTTGCACAGCATCAACGCACTTCGCAGGCGCCGGGAAGTTTTTCGCCATTGCCTTTGCGGTGTTGCGCGCGAACTGAAAATAGCCGTCGGCTTCAGGATGCCCAACTTTCAAATCGCGAACCAGTGGCAGCGGACGAACATCGGCTTTCTCTTTCGCAAACGCAATCGCGCCCTCAAGCAAATCGCCCTGAACGAGTTTGTCGAACAGTTTCTGACCCGGTGCCATCGCGAGCATGTCACTCGGAATCGGCTCGCCGGAGACGATCATCGAAGTCGCGGCTTCAACGCCAACCACGCGCGGCAAACGCACCGTGCCGCCCGCGCCGGGGATCAAGCCCAATTTCACTTCGGGCAACGCGATGTTTGCACCGGGTGAAACAACGCGATAGTGGCATCCGAGCGCGAGCTCCAAACCGCCGCCCATACACACCGTGTGGATCGCGGCGATCACCGGTTTATTGCTCAATTCAGTCATGCGGATGATCGAACCAAGATTCGGTTCCGCCATGGCCTTTGGTGAGCCAAATTCTTTGATGTCCGCGCCGCCGGAGAAGGCTTTCCCCGCGCCGGTGACGACGATGGCTTTCACCGACGCGTCGGCATTGGCTTTGTCGAGCCCTTCCGCGTACGCGGCGCGCACTGCGTGCGAGAGGCCATTTACAGGTGCGTTATCGAGCGTGAGGATCGCGACACCGTCGCGTACTTCGTAGCGTGTGGTCATGGGTCTGGTCGCCTGTGCAAAGTGTCAGTGAGAAAGTCAGAGTGTAGTTTTGCGTAGCCCCGATTTGAGTCATCTAGATGTGTTTCGAGCGAATGTTCCAGAATGGCGCAACCGTGATGGCGCTGCGTCGAGTTGGTGCGAAACGCCGGCTTTCGAAGACATCAACAGACGTAAGCTATCGTCTAATTCTTGTGCGTTGTAGAACGATAAACTTAACGATCGAATAAGCCGCTAGATTACGGCTTAGCCTAATTAAATTAGGCTTTTCGTAATAAAGCTCGTTTCAGACTTCTAACCATTCCTTGCGAATGTTTGCGTCGGCTTTGAGCTCTGCCGGTGTGCCTTCAAACACAATTCGGCGATCACCCATCACATAAACACGATCTGAAATTTGCATAGCAATCGCAAGCTTCTGCTCGATGAGTACGACGCTGATGCCACGGCGTTTCAACTCACGCAAATACTCCGCTACCAGTTGCACAATCGCGGGCGCTAAACCCTCAGTCGGCTCGTCAATCAAAATCAAATCAGGATCGCCCATCAGCGTGCGGCAAAGGGTGAGCATTTGTTGTTCGCCGCCCGAGAGCACGCCCGCTTCGGTGTGTTGCCGCTCTCTGAGTCGCGGAAACATTTTGTACATGTCGTCGAATGACCAACGGCCTTTTTTCTTGCCACCTTTTTCACCGAGCATCAAGTTTTGCTCGACCGTGAGCTTGGGAAAAATGTCGCGACTTTCAGGCACGTAGCCGATACCCAAGTGTGCGACTTCGTAAGCTTTCATGCCCGCGATGTTTTTTCCGCGCCAGATCACATCGCCCTTGGTGTCGACCATGCCCATAATCGCTTTAGCGAGCGTTGACCGCCCAGCGCCGTTGCGACCGAGCAGCGCGACGATTTCACCTTCTCTGACGTTGACGTTTACGCCTTGCAAGATGTGTGATTTACCGTAGAAGGCTTGGAGCTCTTTAACTTCAAGTGCGAATTTTTCGGTGTTCATGCGGCCGCCCCCTCCGTAGCTGCGTCGGCATCCAATACAGCCCCCAAATACGCTTCTTTTACTTTAGGATCAGCGCGCACTTTGTCTGGCGTATCAAACGCAATCACTTCGCCGTACACCAACACCGCGATTCGATCCGCGAGCCCGAACACGACACCCATATCGTGCTCAACCGTAAGTAGCGTTTTTCCTTCAGTCACCTTGCGAATGAGTTCGACGAAGCGATCCGTTTCCGAATGACTCATGCCCGCCGTCGGCTCATCAAGTAAGACGACATCGCCGCCGCCAGCAATCGTGATCCCGATTTCGAGCGCGCGCTGTTCGGAATACGTGAGTGACATTGCGGGCACATCACGGCGGCGCTTTAGTTCAATCGACGCCATCAATGTTTCGCAGCGATCATTGAGCTCATCCAGCTTCGAAAGTGGTTTCCAGAAGGAATATTTTTGTCCGCTTGAAAACAGCGCCGCGCAGCGTAAGTTTTCAAAAACAGAAAGACGCGGAAAAATGTTCGTAATCTGAAAACTGCGAGCGAGCCCTCGGCGATTGATTTCATAGGGGCGCTTGCCGATGATTTCTTCGCCGTTTAATTTGATCGAACCACTTGAGGGTTCAAAGCGACCGCTGACGAGATTGAAAAGCGTGCTCTTGCCTGCGCCATTCGGCCCGATCACCGCAATGCGTTCGCCTTTTTTAACAGCGAGATTAACGCCACGAATGATTTCGGTCTTGCCGAACGATTTTTTTACGTTGATGAGTTCGAGGGCGTAGGTCATGCGCGCGCCCCTGTTCCCGTCATCCTCAAGCAAGTGGGGACCCACACGCTGAGAGACGACTCGGTTTTGAAGTGTGTTGAACGAGGGAAACAGTAGGTACCCGCTTTCGCGGGAATGACAGCAAAATTAAACAATGGCCGCCTCCGCCTTCTTAATTGCTTCAGCGATTCGTTCTTCGCCTGAATCCCACACCGCGACGAATTTGCGTCGCCAATACTCAAATCCGACCGAGCCCAACGCAAGCACGGCAAGCGCGATGAGCCACGACGCCGTCGATTGACAATTTAACGGAACTTTCATCACCGTCAGCGCCGCTCCCGATCCCTCAACGACCTTCAACTGATACGCCATTTCAACAATCGCGGCCATACCCCACAACGCAAACACACCGAAAAAGAACATGCCCGCATAAGGCCAGCGCATCTTCCGCCATTCACCATATTTCACTCGACGCAAATTCAGCATGATAAGTGCGGAAAAACCGCCGGGCGCATACACCACCATAATCAAAAACACGATGCCCACATAGAGCTGCCAGGCTTTGGTGTACTCAGAGAGCACCACGAGAGAAAACACCAACAGAACCGAGCCGATGATGGGACCGAAGAAGAATCCAACGCCCCCTAAAAATGTGAATAAAAGGTAAGAACCGCTGCGCACGCCGTGCAATAAATCTGCCGTAGCAGCTTCAACGTTTACGGCGGTCAAGCCCCCAGCCACTCCCGCGAAGAAGCTAGAAACCATCAACACCAAATAGCGCACCCAGCGCGTGTCGTAGCCCACAAATTCAGCCCGTTCGGGATTGTCACGAACGGCGTTCGCGATCCGTCCGAGCGGCGTTTGCGTAAAGGCATACATCGCGATGGTGCACGCAAAAAGGTAGAGCGCGATTAAGTAGTAAACCTGCAACTGCGGACCGAAAGACAGTCCGAAGTTCACCCACATGTCTTTGCCCGCGGTACGGTTCGAATTGATTCCAGCTTCTCCGCCGAAAAATTCAGGGAACATTAATGCGCTTGCAAACACGAGCTCGCCAACGCCCAGCGTGATCATCGAAAAAGGCGTTCCAGCTTTTCGCGTGGTGACATAACCCAACACTGCGCCAAACGCGAGCCCGGCAACGCCGCCAACCAGAGGAATCATCCACATAGGAATGGCCCACCCGCCGACGATTTTGTTCATTGCGTGGATTGCCACGAACGTGCCGAGTCCGGTGTACACCGCGTGACCAAACGAGAGCATGCCCGTTTGCCCGAGCAACATGTTGTAGCTCATGCATGCCACGGCGGCAATACCGGTGAGGCAGAGCAAAGTCAGCGCAAAGCTCGACGTAAACAGCGCTGGCAGCGCAAACAAAATAAATGCGAACGCTGACCATACGACGATGCGAACGCCGTTCTTTGGTTTGAAATGAATGGGCTTGAGTGCGTTAGTCATCGCGTGTCCCCATGATGCCTTTGGGACGCACCACCAACATCACCACTAATAACAAGAAAGGAAGAATTGGAGCAACTTGCGAGAGCTTTAACTTAAGCAACGAGTACCCCGGCGTTTCAGCCGTAATGTCCATGCCCAATCGCGCAAGGCCACCCGCAAACGACCAGTCAAGCCCGACGGCGAATGTCTGCATCAGTCCTATTAATAGTGACGCGACCAAAGCGCCAGCGAGCGAACCCATACCGCCCACCACAATTACAACGAAAATGATCGCTCCCACCGATTGCGCCATCCCCGGCTCGGTAATGAACGCGTTACCCCCAATCACGCCAGCAAGCCCGGCGAGCGCACATCCGGCAGCAAACACGATAGCAAACACACGCGGCACGTTATGGCCGAGCGCTTCAGTCGTATCAGGATGGGTGAGCGCTGCCTGGATCACGAGTCCGATCCGCGTTTTTTTAAGTATCAAGAATAAACACACCAGCATCAGGATCGCCACCAGCATCATGAAGCCGCGGTACATTTGGAAGGTGGAATCAAACACTTTGAACAGCGATCCACTCATCGACGGCGGCACCGGATAATCGACCGAGGTGCGCCCCCAAATGAGCTGGACGATCTCAAGGATCACAAACGACAAACCGAACGTCACCAGCAATTCCGGTACGTGACCAAACTTGTGGGTCTTGCGAAGGACGTAGCGCTCAAACAAGCCGCCGAGTAGCGCGACCAAAATTGGTGCGATCAATAGCCCAACCCAGAAATTGCTCCAGCTTGAAACTTGATACGCGAAATACGCACCGAGCATATAAAAGCTTGCATGCGCAAAGTTGAGCACGCCCATCATCGAAAAAATGAGGGTGAGCCCTGCTGAGAGCATGAATAGCAACAAGCCGTAGCTCACACCATTGAGCACCGACATGATGAAAAATTCCAAAACGCTCCTCCTGTTCGCCTCGCAGCATTTGTTTAGCTGCGTTCTACTTTTCTAGCTCGTGACTGTATCGTAAATGACCGAACCGCGCGGCATATCAATCTATAGTTTCAATGAGCCGCACTGCCCCCACACCATCCGTTGGTCTCGATGCAAAAAAAAAGCTCGGAGGGCCGAGCTTTTTTAGAGTTTCGATTCGCTTAACGCTTCGGCATTTTGCAGCTGGTTTGCATGGTCGACATTGCGGGTTCGAGGTAGCGAACTGTTTTGAAGCCGAAACCCGTGTTTTCCTGATCAAACTTCACTGCGCCACCTGCTTTTGTCCACTGAGCGATGTACATCGCCTGTTGCAACGCACCATCCGATGCGCGCATCTCGATGTCTTCGCCGGACGCGCCTTTCATCTTCATGCCTGCGATGGCGCGAGCGACGGGCACGGCTTCAGTGCTCTTAGCTTTTTCTACGCCCGCAACCAGGAAGCGCACAGCATTGACCGCGGCGACGGTGTAGAACTCTTCATTAAACTTTTGTTTGAAGCCCGTGTACACGCTCTCGATTTGGCTTAGCTCTGCGTTTGGATGCCAATAGGAAACCATGTGCACGCGATCTGCACCCGCCGCACCCACGGCCGTTGGTGTGCCGATCACGCCGGCATAAAACGTGTAGAAGCGGCCCTTGAATCCGGCTGCGTTGGCGGCGCGAATCAGCAACACCAAATCAGGACCCCAGTTTCCGGTGACTACAGCGTCAGCGTTCGCGGCCATGATTTTTTGCACGTAGGGTGCGAAATCTTTGACCTGACCGAGCGGATGCAACTCATTGCCAACAATTTTGATGTCGGGGCGCTTCTTTTTCAGCATCTCTTCGGTGAATTTTGAGACCTGCTGCCCGAACGAATAGTTTTGACCGATCACATAGACGCTCTTGAGGTCTTTCTGATCTTTCATGTAGTTAGTCAGCCCCTCAATCTTCATGTCAACGCCTGCATCGAAGCGGAAATGCCAGGGCGAGCATTTGCTGTTGGTGAAATCAGGGTCAATCGCGGCGTAATTCAAGAACACGACTTCCTTGCCAGGATTCCGCTCGTTATGCTTGTTGATGGCGTCGATCAATACACCGGCGACGTTAGAGCCGTTGCCTTGCGACACGAAACGAATGCCGTCGTCAGTCGCTTTTTTTAAGAGCGCGAGCGCCTCTTGCGGCGAGCCTTTTGAATCGAGCGGAACGACCTCAACGTTTACGCCGCTGTTCGCATTTTTTCCACTGAATCGCTCAGCGGCGTATTGGAAATGCTTGAGCTGGTTTTGCCCAACGCCTCCGAACGGGCCAGATAAACCTTCGATGAACGCGATTTTTACGTTTTGAGCATGCGCAACACCACCGAATGCAAAGCCCATTGCGACAGCGATTGCCGACATTTGAATAGCACGTTTCACAGATCCTCCTTAAGAATCATTTTTTCTCGAATATGGATCGAGTAATGTCGAGATTGTAGGCAGATGAAAACCTAATGCTTAGTCAGGAAAACGCTACTGTCGAAACTTCAAACGCAGCGCGAGCCGTTTCAAACTTTCACCACACGCTGTATCGCGTAGTGTTCTAAATCTCGGACACAACAATGCTGCGGTGCGACAAAAAACTACGGCCGGCTTCGGCTCATCCGCGAGTGAACTTATTCGATTGAAAGGCGCTGAGCGAGTTGAGATAGCTGCTCAAAAGTCGACTCCATGTCGACCGCTTCAAGAAGGTAAGGATTAAAGCTCGCACCGCGTCCGCTTGGAAGATCGAGTCGGTGCGACGCCATTAAGCGCGAGAAGCCCATGCCCCATTCCCCAAACCAGCGAGTGTTAGTGGGCGCGGCAACGATGATTTCGACATCGGCGTGCCTTGCGTCCGCGGCGATATTTTTGAAAAGCGTGGTGACGGTTCTGCGCTCACCCTCTAAACACTGCAGGAAAAACTCACCCGACCAGCAGAGCATGCCGCTCACACCATTCTCAACATTCCATGGATGCGCAACGCGCATAATTTTGTACACGTCGTCGAGCGATAGCCCGGGCGCGCAAGTGCTTACATAGGCAAGTCGGAGCAAGGACATCGGCTGGTTTTGAGCGAAGTTAGCGTTGGATTGAGATGATATACGCGCAGCACATTTCGGAATGCCAGATCGGCTTCGTTGCAGCGCACCAAACGACCTAGAATTACCGTGTTGATGCGCCGCCGTTGGCCGCGTCTGATCCTTCACACAACTTATTGGTTTCTCAAGCCTTGAACTCAACCGCTCAGCCCGACGCCGCCCTGCAACTCTTCTCCCATGTCGAAATGGCACCCAAGGATCCAATCCTCGGCGTGAACGAAGCGTTCAATGCTGATCCTAATCCAAACAAAGTCAATCTGGGTGTGGGTGTTTATACCGACGAAAACGGTAAGGTGCCGTTGTTGGAGTGTGTGAAACGCGCTGAGCTCGCGATGGCTGAAAAAGCTGCTCCGCGCAGCTATTTGCCAATCGATGGTATTGCCGCGTACGACAAGGCAGCGCAGGCACTAGTGTTTGGCGCGGATTCAAATATCGTGAAAAATAATTGCGCTGTGACCGCGCAAGCACTCGGGGGCACCGGTGCACTAAAAATTGGTGCAGACCTGTTGAAACTAATTACGCCAACTAGTGCCGTCTATATTTCTGCGCCGAGTTGGGAGAACCATCGAGCGCTCTTTACCGCAGCAGGCTTCGACGTTCGCGACTACGCGTACTACCACGCGCCCACGCGAAGTCTGGACTACGCGGGCTTTCTGGCTGCGGTTAAAGCGATGCCCGCTGGCTCGATCATCGTGCTTCACGCTTGCTGTCACAACCCAACCGGCGTTGATCCGACGATGGATCAATGGAGAGAAATCGCGACGGCGGTTCGCTCCGGCGGGTTGATACCGTTTCTTGACATGGCCTACCAGGGCTTTGGCGACGGCGTTGCCGAAGATGGTGCAGTCGTGAAGCTCTTCGCGCAAACCCCCGGACCGATTTTTGTTTCGAGCTCGTTCTCGAAATCGTTTTCTCTTTACGGCGAGCGCATCGGCGCGTTGTCCATTGCCGCCACCGACAAAGACGAGGCAGCGCGCGTCCTTTCGCAATTAAAGCGAGTTATTCGCACCAATTATTCGAATCCACCGACGCACGGCGCAGCGCTCGTAGCTGCTGCGCTCACGGATCCTGAAGCGCGAACGCTTTGGGAAAAAGAGTTGGGCGGAATGCGTGATCGCATCAAGTCAATGCGCGTTGCGTTGCACGCGGCGCTCAAGAAACTCGCGCCAAACGCGAACTTCGAAAATATCCTTACGCAGCGGGGTATGTTCTCCTATTCCGGTTTGACAAAAGATCAAGTGCACCGACTGCGCGGTGAGTTCGGCATTTACGCGGTCGATTCGGGGCGAATTTGCGTGGCGTCCCTGAATAACAAGAACGTGCAGTACGTTGCCGAGAGCATCGCAAAGGTCTTGTGACGGCTCGTGGGAGCGCGCTGGCACAGTCGCTGCTGCGCTAGGGCACAAACGTTCTCCGTTCATCCTGAGCGAAGTCGAAGGGTCGTCACACTCACTGCCGTTCGTGGTGATCCCGTGTTCCTTCGCCAAGCTCAGGACACGGGAGTGAACGCTGCGCTCACACTCACTGCCGTTCGTGGTGAGCTTGTCGAACCATTTGACCGCGGTAAAGAATCGGCTATAATTTACTTCGTTGCGGGAGTAGCTCAGTTGGTAGAGCGCAACCTTGCCAAGGTTGAGGTCGCGAGTTCGAGACTCGTCTCCCGCTCCAAGTTTAGGAACGACGGAACCGCAACGGTTCCGTTTTGTTTTGCGCGACAAGTATGTCTTGGTTTTTCGCAACAAACGTGTTGTGAGTTGTTTGGAGCGTCGGCTACGAACACAAACGGCGGGTTAGCAAAGAGGTTATGCAGCGGATTGCAAATCCGTTTAGAACGGTTCGATTCCGTTACCCGCCTCCACTGCTTCAAATTATCTACTCACCGCCCATAAACATTGGGCGATGCGACAAATTTCACACATAATCGAAAACATCGTAAATTCGACGTATCGCCCTATGAAATAGGGCGATCGACTCCCAAGCTAATTCAAGAAATACTGCGAGCTCTTTGTGACGAACGCCCTCTCCGACGCGGTCAGCAAACGCCGCACCTTCGCCATCATTTCGCACCCTGACGCCGGTAAAACGACGCTCACCGAAAAGCTTTTGCTATTCTCGGGCGCGATTCACATCGCGGGTTCGGTGAAAGCGCGCAAAGCGTCTCGCCATGCGACCTCCGACTGGATGGAAATTGAGAAGCAACGCGGTATTTCGGTAGCCTCCTCCGTGATGCAAATGAACTATCGCGACAGCGTGATCAATTTGCTCGACACGCCGGGTCACCGTGATTTCTCGGAAGACACGTACCGCGTATTAACCGCGGTTGACTCTGCGCTCATGGTGATCGATGCCGCGAACGGCGTTGAGGCGCAAACAAAGCGCTTGATCGAGGTCTGTCGTCAACGTGACACGCCAATCATCACCTTCATCAACAAAATGGATCGCGAAGGTCGCGATCCTTTGACGCTACTCGACGAAATCGAAGCGGAACTCGGTATGCCGTGCGTGCCGATGGCCTGGCCGGTGGGTCAAGGCAAACAATTCGCGGGCATCGTGAATTTGCGCAAACAGAACATGCGCGTGTTCGAAGCCGGTGAAGATAAAGTCGGCGACGCTGAAGACATCCCGCTCTCAGAAAGTGACACGTTAAAAACGCGTTTCGGCGACGATTTCACACACGCGCTTGACGGCATCGATCTCGTCTCCGGCGCTGCGCCTGCGTTCAATTTGGAAGACTTTCTCGCTGCGAAACAAACGCCTGTGTTCTTCGGCTCGGCGATCAACAATTTCGGCGTGCAAGAAGTGCTCGACGCGCTCGTTGATCTAGCGCCAACACCACATCCGCGTTCATCGACCAACAGCGACGGTTCGCTCACCACGATCTCGCCGGATACGCCTGCGTTTTCCGGCGTCGTATTCAAAGTGCAAGCCAACATGGATCCGATGCATCGCGATCGCATCGCCTTCGTGCGGGTATGCTCGGGCAAGTTCGAAAGCGGCATGAAACTCAAAGTACAGCGCACAGGCAAAGAAATGCGCCCGACGAGCGTGGTTACCTTCATGTCGCAAAAGCGTGAAGCTGTCGAGGAAGCCTATGCGGGCGACATCATCGGTTTCACCATTCACGGTGGCGTACAACTCGGCGACACGATCACCGATGCAGCGACGACAAAGCCGATGCAATACACAGGGCTCCCGTTTTTCGCGCCGGAGCTTTTCCAGACCGTGGAACTCATGAATCCGATGAAAAGCAAGCAGCTGCAAGCCGGTTTGCAAGAGCTTGGCGAAGAAGGCGCGATTCAAGTGTTTAAGCCACAGCTCGGTTCACTCATGCTGCTCGGTGCAGTCGGTCAACTTCAATTCGAAGTGGTGCAACATCGTTTGCAAAACGAATACAAAGCTGAGATTCGTTTGAAACCAAGTCAATTCACGGGCGCACGTTGGGTCACTTGCGACGATCCCGCTGAATTCAAAAAGTTTTGCGACTACAACGCGACCAAACTTGCGACCGATGCGGCCGACACACTTGCCTACATGCTCACTTCCGCATACGACCTTCGCATCACGCAGGATCGACATCCGAAAATTCAGTTTCACCCACTGCGAGAACACGCAGGATTGCAATTGGCACAGGCTGCGTAGGCGGAATCTAGCTTCGCACCACTCCTCCCAAATAGATTGGGCGAAGCAGTTATTTTCGCTCGGTATTGACCACCAGATAAATTCCCACCAACGTCACCATCATTCCGGCCACGACGTTCCAAGTTAGGCGCTCGTTGAAGAGCAACCAGGCAAGCAAAGCCGTGAGTGCGGGCACGATGTACATCGTGCTCGTAAGTTTGGTGATTGAACCTGTTCGTAGCAAGTAAAACATGAGCGAAATGCCGATGCCAGAAAGCACGAAAACACTCCAGAACATCGCGATGATCACCTCGTTCGTCCAGCGCACCGAAAATGATTCAAAGGCAAGTGCGAACGGTAGCGTTGCAATCAACGAAGCCGTGAACTGGATCACCTGTCCGCTGCGCAAATCAAATTGCGGGACGAAGCGCTTTTGATAGATCACACCTAGCGTGCTTCCCGCAAGCGCCATCACGCAGAGCAGCGTGGGCACGAGCAAAAAGTTGGCCGACATCAGCTTAGCTGCAAGCACGATCACTACGCCTAAAAACCCAATCGCAATGCCAACGATTTGTCGTTGACTGATTCGCTCGTGAGTCAAGAAAAACAAACACGCAGTGAGCACCGGCTGCAAGTTCACGATCAACGCTGAAAGCCCCGCTGACAAGCCCATGCGAATTGCAACCCAGACGCCACCTAGATAAACAGCTTGAATCATCACTCCGGCAATCGCAATGTGCATCGCATCGCGCGAGCTTGGCCACTTCGCCCGCGCCGCGAGCGCAAGCACCAGCATCAGCGCGATCACGCCCACGTAGCGAAACACCAAAAATGAAAGCGCCTCAGCATCGTTCGCCGCAAGTTTCGCGACGACATAGCCCGAGGCCCAAATGAAAATAAATGCGGGGATTGCGAGGCGCGACAGTGTGGAGGATTCAGACATGAACGCTAGTTTAGCGAGGGCCAGACTGGACGTCTGGGCGGTGTGTTTCCGAAGTTTTGAGAATAGCGTCGAGCGTTTTGAGCTCTGCTACGCGGACAGTTGTCCAACCCTGGGGGACGTTTACATGGGACCACGAACGGCGCATCACGAGGAAATAGAGGGATGATGCCAATGGCAGGCAAACGCAAGCTGCGAGCAACACACGAAGTGTCAGCGAACCAAGTGCAGGCACCTCAGAGACGAAATTCCGAAGGTAAAAGTCACTCAATGCGACCAGTACCGCGGGCACAAAAACAGCGACCCCTCGCGCTCAAGAAAAGACGGTTTGGCCTTTAGCCACTTGCGGCGTAGCGCTGAAAAAAAAGCGCACTGAAAGCGCGATTCCAAGTGCAACCAGCGCCAGTGAAATCACGCCAAGACTTGGATGCACGATGAGTGGATCCGCCTCCGCCCACGGCAGTTTTTGCCGCGATGCAAAGGGCATCCACACACCAAAGGCGGAGGATAAATAAGCCCACGTTGCAGCGAAACCCGCCGCTGGAACCCAGATTGTTAAGTCGCGTGTAAACCAGGCGCGGACGCTCGCTAATGCAATGCGATCTCGGCTCAGTCCAACCGGCAACAACAGTGTGGGCAGGAGCGGGAGTGCGCGAAAGTGCATGGCGAAAGCGCCTATGAACATCAGCAAAATGTAACCAAATCCTCCATTTGTCGCCCAGTTGTGTGCAAAGACCAAGAAAAGCGTGAGGCCAATGGAAGTCATTACCCGGACGCCAGGACCCGGGCCTGGCAACAAATCAAACAACGCGACATACTTTTTCTCGCGGTGTCGTCGCATCAATGCGATGAAGCGCTGCCAGCGTTGAGCGGAGAACTGAGCAGTGCAACTCGTTGCCGAAGCATCCAGGCTATGAATGGGTCGTGATACCGCACCGTCGGAAAGGACCTTCTCGCGAGTTGCGAATCGTCGCCACACAACTACGCCAAGCGCAACAACAATGAACGTTGTGAACGGCCACCACCACAAAAACATGTTGGCTTGTGGATTAGAGCCCGCAAGGATGGGCAACGTCGTCATATGAAATGGTGCCTTAACCCACCTCGCCAATATCCACATATAGAAGGAGGTCTGCGCGACAACCGTGAGTACTCTCTGCAAATCGGCGCTTGAGACGTCGTGTAGGTAAACGACGGGTTGATCGTAACTACGACTGATCAGAACAACCAACGAATGAAGGATTGTGCCGACGACAAGACAAATGCAAGCGAGCAGGAGCAGTCGATCGCGGACCGCTAGAACATTGGTCCGGCCACCGGGGGCAAGCCGGAGACAGGTGGCTTCGGTCAGTTTCTGTGGCAGGCTAACGATGCCATAAATCGAGGTGTAATACAGACACAAGCTCGCGCCGCCCAACATCACCACTAAGACCGAATAGTTCCCGGTGGGGAAACTGCCCCGGATAATGATGTAGATTGCCAAAGACGCAGCAGTGAAGGCCACACTCAGCCCAACAAGAACGCTCCACAATCCACCGAGGAGCGCACCAGCAAACCGAACAATGCGGAGTTCTTGGTTCATCGGTTTAGCGCCATAAACAGCTCAGAAATTCCAAGCGCTTTTGCTGCGTTTAATCGCGCGAGCTGAGCACCCGCGTCAGTTCGCATATCGATCACGACGTGCCATTGTCCGTCTGGCGTACGCCCTTGATGCAAGATACCGATTGCCTGCTCAACTCGTTCCCCGGCTTGGAATACACGCACGTTTGCTTCAATCTCTTCAACGCTTGCGTAGAGCTGCACTTCTCCGTCGCGCATGAAGAGGACATGGGTGACGACTCGCTCTAAATCCTCTAACAAATGGCTCGATAACAGGACAGTGCGCGGCACGAGGTGGTCTTCGTCGTCTTCAAACAGTGTGCATAAAAAATCACGCCGACTCATGGGATCGAGGCTCGCAACGGGTTCGTCGAGTATGAGCAAATCCGGGCGATAGGCGAGCGCGAGCACGATTGCCAGTCGCTGACGTTCGCCCACAGACAAGTTGCGGGTACGCGCTTTCACTTTGAGTTCAAACCGTTTAACGAGGCTATCGGCATATGCGCTCGACCACGTTGGATAGAGCGCCTCGTACAGTTCGAGCTGTTGACGCACGGTCAACCACTCAAAAAGGTCGGGCGTCTGCGCAACGTATCCAAGCCGTGATTTGGTGGCATCACTGAGCGCGCGAGCCGGTTCGGCAAGGATAAAGGCGACGCCGGAACTCGGCTGCGCAAGCCCTAGCAAGCATTGCAGCAGCGTCGTTTTTCCAGCGCCATTTCTGCCGACGATACCAACGACCGCCCCTTGCGGCACTGCGAAACTCACGGATCGAAGCGACTCTTTTTCTGCATAGCGTAAGCTCAGATCGCGCGCCTGAACTGCCATTTGTTGAGGCGTCATTTCAAGTCCTTTCGTTGGCGATCCAAGCGGATCATTTCATTGAGGAAAAGCGACACAGCTTTTTCCGTCGATACGCCTAACTGTTGGGCGATAACAGCTGTTTGATTAATACTTGGTAGTAACAACTTAAGCCTGTCATCGCCCAACGCATCAATAGGTTTGACATACATGCCAAGTCCTTTTCGCCGTTCGACCAACCCGCGTTGTTCGAGTAACGCGTACGCTTTCGATGCCGTCATCGGATTGATTGCGTGAATTTCAGCGACGACGCGCACAGAAGGCAACTCATCACCTGCTTGCAACGATCCCCCTGCCATAGCACGTTCGACCTGCTCGACCATTTGTCGATACAGCGGGACGGCAGAAGAAGGCTGCAAATCGAACTGAAACAAGGTTGAAGCGACTAGGATTTGGCTCGTAGAGAGAATATACTGTATTACTACAACAATACACATACCTCAGTCGGCGTGCAAGAGATCCCTATTGACGCTGCGCATAGCGACGCGAAGGCGAAAAAAAGCCCGCAAACGCGGGCTTGTCGGAAGAATTCGCGAACTATTTCGCAGCCGCGAGCTCTTTTTTGATGAGGATTTCATCGTCCTCTTTGAAACGCCGGTTGCCGCACTGATCACGCCAATCGGCAACGCGTTTCTGCAGCGGCTCAACTCGATCATTCACGGTTTTGCTACGCTCGTTAATCGTTGCGATACGCGCGTTTAACGCATCGACTCGAGCACGGAGCGCATTTTGCGCCTCATTGAACTTGGCGCTCTCAATCTCGTGCAGGCGATTGCGTTCAATCAATTTGGTGCGCTCGGTCTCGTAGTCCGCTTTTTCAGCGTCAGTCTTCGCGGTTTCCGCACGAGCTCGCAGCTCATCGGTGCGCGTCACGATAGCGTTGCGCTCAGCGGTGAGCGCGGCTGAGCGGGCGCGACTTTCCTCGTTTGCGGCGACCACTGCGGCTTGCTCAGTTTTGAGCCCGTCATAGTCGCGAGCAAAGCTATCTTGATCGCGCTTAATTGCAGCGGCCTCGACATCGTGGCTCTGCTTCGTTTTCATGCAAGTGCGCAACTCGTCGCGGGTCATGATTTTGTCAGTCTTCGCTTGGGAAAATGCGAGCTGTGCAGTCAGAAAGGTGATTAGCAACGTGAGCGTTGAAAGCGTTGCGCGAAAAGATATCTTCTTCAAGAGATGCATCCGTGAATTTGGGAAATCAAACCTTTGATCTGACACGCATAAAAGCGGCCGGTTCACACATTCCAACGACGACACCGATAAGTTCCGCGAAAACGCAGACCGACGGGCAGCTGTGTGGCGGAGGGTCGGTCGTCTTGCAACGATTTCTCACGACGTCTCACCAATACTCAAATCGTACTACAAATTATTGTGAATCAATGAGTTACAACGATTTCATCGTAACCACTTGTCTTATCGAATCTTGCCTGCTATCGTGCAATATCTTGTGTTTATATGGATAGATAAATGGGTAGACAACTTCTAGAAACAAGGAATCTGAACCGAAAATCAAGAGACCGAGAACGGCTAAGCGCCCTTGCAGTAAAGAACATCAGTGAGCCCGGTATCTACCACGACGGCGGAGGACTTTACTTGCAGGTGAGCTCTCTAAGCAAGGGGTCGAAATCTTGGTTCTTGAGGTATCGATTCGACGGTAAAGTGCGCGATATGGGGCTCGGCGCGTTCGCCGACTGGCCGCTCGCAAAAGCACGCGAGCGCGCACAGCATTACCGCCGCATGCTCGACGACAAAATAGACCCGATTCAATTTCGAAACTCTCAAAGTGATGTGCAACGCGCGGAACGCAAAGCCGTTGAATCAGCGCGATCTAAGCAAAAGACTTTCGAGCAGGCAACCCGAGAATGTCTGGACACAATCAAGTCGAAATGGAAAAGCGATAAACACCGCGCACAGTGGCAAAGCTCTCTTGAAATGTACGCAAACCCACTGATTGGGAAACTTCCGATCGCAGGCATCGGCAAGCGCGAGCTTGAGCGAGTACTTGTTCCGATTTGGTTAGAGAAGCCGGAAACTGCGGATCGCGTTTTGCAACGGATCCGAACGGTACTTGAATGGGCTTCGGCACGTGACTACGTCTCAAACTACAACCCTAAAATCTGGATCGAACTGAAGTCCCTTCTACCTGGTCGCCCGAAAAGCGAAGAAAAGCACTTCGCGTCGTGCCCTTATCGCGAAGTTGGAACACTTCTGAGATCACTAAGGGGAACGCACATTTCGGAAATGCTAAAGCTCGCGTTTGAGTTTGTGGTGCTTACCGTCGCGAGGTCATCTGAGGGGCGCGAAGCAGAAAAGCGCGAGATCGATTTTAAAACCCGCGTTTGGACTATTCCTGCGACTCGGATGAAGTTAGGCGTCACACATATCGTTCCGCTTTCCGATCAAGCGATGGAAGTGCTGAGGCGAGCTTTTTTGCTCGATCCAGACAGTCCGTTCGTTTTCCCGAGTACGTCTACTGGCCGCCCATTGAGCGATCAAGCGTTCACCAAAGTCGTGTTGCGCGAGAGCCTAGGTGTCGCATACACGGCACACGGCTTTCGCTCGTCGTTTCGGATGTGGGCGGGCGAACAGACCAACTATGAGAGAGTCGTCTGTGAACTCGCGCTTGCGCATGACATCAAATCTGACACCGAGGCAGCGTATGACCGAAGCGACTACGGCGGCAAGCGACGAAAACTAATGCAGGAATGGGCTGATTTCATTCAACTACCTGCACATTGA
Organism: Betaproteobacteria bacterium; assembly: GCA_013298695.1. Taxonomy (GTDB): domain Bacteria; phylum Pseudomonadota; class Gammaproteobacteria; order Burkholderiales; family Casimicrobiaceae; genus Casimicrobium. The sequence continues at coordinate 704,276 of JAAFIS010000001.1, read as the reverse complement.
ATTCGCAGAAAAATAGAACGCGTTGCATTGCATTTGTTATCGCTCGGATCGGAAGCAATCTTCTCCACTTGATTCGCGATGCGCTGACTAATGCGCGCAGGATAAACGCCACTCATTTGAGTAGCTGTTTTTCTGGGCTGCCTCAGATGAGCTAGGGCTTCGATCGATACCAAGTTGGCCGTCATGGCAAACACGTTCCGCGTCGCCACGTTCAACGCAGAGAACCTCTTCCGCCGCGCGAAAGCGCTGGATCTCAAACACTCGCAGCAGACAAATGCCATCATGGCGCAAGTGAAGTCGCTTGCTGCCCAACTTGCCAAGCCCATCTACACCACCACCGGCAAAGAAACCATTTGGAAAATCTCAGCGGAGCCCAAAAAACACATCACAATCCGCAAGGAGCTGGGTACGTTCGATCAACTCATTAAATATGGAGCTACTGGCAAAGCAGGCTACTAGGTCTCTTCGAATTGCACTGAACGCGGTAGCTGGTCAGGCGAGATCGAGTCCAAGACTGAGCCGTTTAGCGATGAACAACGGCAGCCCAAGGCGCGCGTCGTTAAGTCAATGGAAGCTGACGTTCAGTGCCTCATTAGACTGGAGTTGGTGCCCGTGGTACGCGCGTCTAACACGACTATGCTCAACGGCGATCAAGCTCGTGCCGTGGGCGTTGATGCCCGCGCAGACCATCAACAATTCGTCGGCCGGAGCGGATCACCATCAAGTCTGGCAAGTCACACAGTGTTGTGTGAACCTTTGACGCACAGAGTTGTCCTATCCGTTCGAGCAACTCCGTGATGGGCCTCGCCGAGTGTTTTTCGGAAGCGGCCTACAACCAACTCCGCTAGGTTTGACCATCGTGTCGTGAGTGGACGTGTAGCAAAGCAGTCTCTCTAGTCGCGGCGCGCCCACTTCTTTAAGAATCAACGTTGACGTCGTCTGATCAAGTTCGGTGAGCGCGGCATTCACCGTAGCGTGAAGATCGCAATCGCGGGAGTTGAGATGCTTCCGACGGTATAACGAGGTTCGCGCGAAGACGATGAGCTGATCGGATCCACCGCATCGTTTAAGCTCATCGCGCAGTACAGTAACCAGGGTTCGCCGGTGATGTTCGCTTATTGCCACGATGCCGAGTAGCTCACAGGGGAGACGTTGACGTTCCTCGCGCATGCGGCTCTATGCATACATACGCATGTTCGGGCGCAGACACGCCGATTTGCGTCCTGGGGTAGCGCCGAAGCCTGTACGGACGATACGCTGTATCTCGGGGTATCAACCACTTCGGCCCAAAAAGCCAGCGCGCAGCGCGAGACGCAATTAGTGAGTGTCAGCTTTACAGGCATCTATCGTGCTGCGCTCCGCAGCGTCGAAGATATGCAACGCGCTTAGTAGGCGGACAGCGCGTTGCCGTTTGGAAGACGGGAGCACGAAGGCGGCTTTATTGCTATCCATCGCTTCGTAATCTCGCCGATCTCGCCCCGAAAGCGTCTTTAATCGAGCAGCGTCCTCGCACGTAAGCCGTTTGCAGTTCTGTCTAGGCCGTTTTAGTATTTATGCTGCGGTTCGGCTTTACACTTTGCCGACATCTGGAGAAAAGCTATGCCTCGCTCACCACTGGATTGGTGGATTCGTGCGTACCTCGTCGCGGGGTTGCAGGCGATGTCGACCGTTCAATCGGCACCGATCATCTCGACGGTTGAATCGAGTGACAGTACCGGTTGGTACAACGCGCTGCAAGTGAATGCGAGTGATCGCCCGGCCATCGCGTATTACAAAAACAGTGCGTTCGCACTCCAGTACGCGATTTGCACTGCCAATTGCAAGGCACAAAACCCAACATGGGTTGTGAGCGTCGTCGATAGCAGCGCAAACGTCGGACCGGAGTACAGCTCGCTGCAATTTAATGGCGACAACCCGGTCATAAGTTATCACGACGCGACGAATCGCGATTTAAAGCTGGCGTCCTGCATTGCCGACTGCGAGACGGTGACACCTCAGTGGATCATCGTGCGCGTCGACACCGGGGGGAGCGTGGGTAGTTTTAGTTCGTTGCAGCTGAGCGAGGGTCGACCGATCATTTCGTACTACGACATCACAAATACGGCACTCAAGCTCGCGACCTGCACTGCCGGTTGTGCAACCGCTGCGCCGACTTGGGTCGTCACCGCCGTGGATGACGCGGGGGACGTCGGCCAGTACAGTTCGTTGCGACTCTTCAACGGTCGCCCGATCATTGGCTATTACGACGCAACCAATCGCAATCCCAAGCTTGCGACCTGCACCGCGAGCTGCGACACGGTCACGCCCACTTGGGTAAGAGCTGGCGTGGACAACGTGCTCGACGCTGGTGAATACACATCGCTTGCGTTAACCAGCGCCGGTATGCCGGTGCTCGCGTATTACGAAGCGACCACTGGCGCTGCGATCGTTTCGACCTGCGTTGCCCAATGCGCGAGCGCCACACCAACGTGGGAGCGAGTCATCGCGGATAGCGCAGGCAACGTCGGTGCGCACGCATCGCTACAACTCGACAATGATCGCTGGATGCTGAGTTACTACGACGGCGCACCTGCACAAGCGCTCAAGTTCACTTATTGTTTGCTCGGTTGCCTCAGCGCGCAGCCGACTGTCTACGCAACGACGATTGATAGTTCTGGGCGCTCTGGATTATTCTCATCGCTGCAACTGTCCGGCGGGTACGCGATGATTGCGTATCAAGACAATCTCGCGTTTGATCTGAAGTTTGCGGTGATTGATATTGTGCCACCGACGGTGAGCGCCATCGTTCGCATCGGCCCCAGTCCAACCAACGCAACGATCGTTAGTTTTTTGGTGACGTTTAGCGAGGATGTCGTTGGTGTGGATGCGGGTGATTTTATATTGGTGCAGTCTGGCAACCTAACTGGCAGCGTCGTTAGCACTGTAACTGGCACGGGTGCAACGCGTTTGGTGACTGTAAACGTGGGCGATGGATCGGGGCAACTGCGGCTCGACCTGATTGACGATGACACGATCAACGATGGCACGAATCCGCTGGGCGCTTTGCTGCCAGGAAACGGAAACTTTGGTGCTGGCGAAAGTTATGTCATCGATAAAGCACCTCCAGTCTTGACTTCGCTGATCATGCCGTCGCCCGGCAATTACGTGACTGGCCGCAGCCTCGATGTCAGCGTTAACTTCGGTGAATCGGTCGTCATCGGTACGGGCGGAGTAGCCCCTTCTATCGCCCTCACAATCGGTGCCGCTGTTCGCAATGCCACTTATTTTTCGGGTAGCGGCGGATCCACGCTGTCGTTTCGTTACGTGGTGGCCGCGAACGACCTGGATACTGATGGCATCGCGATTGGCGCAACGCTCTCGCTCAACGGCAGCACGCTGCGCGATGTCGCCGGGAACGACGTTGCAGCGCTGGGTTTGCCTGGCACAGCGCTGACCAATCTTGTGTTGGTCAATGCCTCAATCCTTAACATTGACGACAGCGACGTATCGACCCAGTATGAGGCGGCAACCGATGGGGTACTGCTGTTGCGCTATTTATTGGGCTATCGCGGCGGCGCGCTCACTGCAGGGGCGCTCGGCTCAAATGCCAGGCGCAATGCGGCACAAATTGATGCGTACATTGCAAGCCGCCTAGTGCTCTTCGACGTTGACGGAGATGGCGAGGTACGCGCGCCGAGTGATGGCTTGATGATTGTCCGCCGTCTGCTTGGGATGACGGACGCTGCGGCGATTACAGCCGATGCAAAAAACTCGTCGCGGGCTGACGCGGACGTTGTCGAGCGGATCGATTCGCTGCGACCCTGAGCACGCTGCTCCGCGAAAACTCTTGCGCTCGCTAAATGGGAGCGCAGGGCGTACAAAAAAACGCCCCTTTGTGAGGGGCGGCTTGTCTAGCCACGTGGAGGGACCGGCATCGAACAGCTAAAGTCCGGCGCTCAGCAGGTGGGGTAACTACGCTTGACGGTACTATCGTGCGGCAAACAGTTGTCGTTAGTTCTGCGCGCCGCACGCTGTGTTGCAAACGCTCGATTTCATTCACTGCCGCCAAATGCAATGCGTCGATCAATTGCTTACAGGTATGTAGACGTTTGACAGGCCAGGAACCCGATACTTTTCGTGAAAAAGTTGCACCAGTTGTGGCGGCTCAACTGCGCCTTCAACCCCAATTTGGCAGTTGCGACCAAAACCTGGAAACAGTGACGAGCGCATGCGATTTGCCCATTGCAAGTAGCTGCGAGGGTGTTGCGGTAATTGCTAACACTGTCTCAAGCGTGCCGCGCTTGCGGCTCCGGGTGGCACACAAAAGCACGTGCGCTCAGCGAGTGCTTTCAGTCAGAATTCGTCAAAAAAGCAGCTGATTTCGCGTTATTTAACGCAAATATACGTATTTCTAGCATTTTTCTGCTATTTATTGCTATTTTCGCGATATAATTCACTTACAAAGTCGCATCTCGACGTGCAAAACGCTGTATCGCTGACGCTTTGATAGTTCGCGACAGACAGACGTCGATGACCACCGGCGCCGTAACTTTTAGCGGCAACTCGCGTAGTCCCCCCTTCTTCGCGCTCGTAGTTCGTCTCGTTTGCATCGCGATCAGCCGCTGTAGTGCTGCACGCGCGTTGATTTCTCACTTTTTCTGACCATCCTCTTATCTTTAGGAGCCACAGGTATGCCCACAACTTTTGCTTCCGCTCACTCAAACATCAACACTACGCACCTACCGCTATTTCGCCTCGGTCAACTGTTGGCGACACCAGCCGCACTAGCGCTCGCGCAAACGCACAACATCGATATTCGCGAACTAGTTAAACGTCACTGCTGCGGCGATGACGGCGATGTAGATGCGGAAGATAAGAAACGTAATGCGTATGCGATCACGCACGGCGCTCGCGTCTTCAGTAGCTACCGCGTGACGACAACGCTTCACACGGGTGACGCGTCTATCGACGATGCGACGGTGGCGCGTATTTGGGTCATCACGGAAGCGGATCGACGCAGCACGACGGTGTTGCTGCCGGGTGACTACTAGCGCGCGAGGGCATGCCCATGACTAACCGCATTCAACACACATCAAAAATACATCGCATGCGCGCGCCGCTCGTATCGGAGCTCGCGCAAGCCAGTCTCGCCACTAGCACGCGAAAAGCGTATGACAGCGATGTTGCGCTTTTTTTAAAGTGGGGCGGTCGGATACCGTGTACCGCACACATGCTCGCGCGTTACGCTGCCGCGCTCTCAACGCACTGTGCGTATGCCACTATCGCGCGGCGCCTCAATTCGATTCGGCATGCGCATGTTGCGATCAATGCACGTGTACCGACGCAAAGCGCACTTGTACGTGACGTACTAAAGGGGATTGCGCGGCGAATCGGTACGTCGCAACGGCAAGCGGCACCGCTCACAAAACGTCTACTTGCACGGGTACTGCGTCACATGCAGCAAAGTGATGCAGCGGCCGTTCGAGATCGAGCGCTGCTGTTACTGGGGTTCTCGGGGGCGTTTCGGCGATCGGAATTGACAGCGCTTAACACCGATGACATTCAATTCACGCGGCGCGGTATGAGTGTCTTGATTCGCAAGAGCAAGACGGATCAGTTGAGCGTGGGGCGCAGCGTCGCGATTCCGACTCATCGTGGTGCGCTCTGCGCGGTCTCTGCTGTGCGCGAACTTCTGCAGCATCGCAACGGTACGACACATGAATTGTTTCAACGGCTGCATCGAAGCGGCACGTATTTGCCGCTGCGTCTCGATAGCGCGTATGTGAGCACAATTGTGAAACAGCGCTTGCGCGCAGCAGGGATTGATGCAACACCGTTCTCGGGGCACAGCTTACGCGCAGGGCTCTCGACGGAGGCGGCGCGCAATGGCGTGCCGACGTGGAAGATACGGCAGCAGACGGGGCACAAGAGCGACGCAATGCTACAGAAGTACATTCGCGATGCGTCCGCGTGGCAGAACAATGCGGCGGCGCGTGCGCTGCGCTAGCGGCGAGCGACGTATGTCTCAACACGTTTCACGCGGTAAGTCAGCGCCAACAAAACATCGGCGTATGACTCAACAGCGGATTGATTGGTACGACGAGTATTGGGCGCAGACGTGGTATCGAAACACGTTTCTGGTGCGTCGAGCCACACAGATCGCGCGTGGCGTCGATGCGGATCGCGACTGGAACAGCGTGTACGACGCGGGGTGCAACTTTACGTGTATCGCGATGATCATCGGCGTTAACCCCGCGTATCTCGCGTCAACATTGAGCACACAGCGCTTCTTTTACGCTGACGCAGCATTACAAGCGCGTCGCGTGACAGGAAAACTGGGCGGCATGGTGTGGGATCAGAATGCACCCGATACGCGCCGTCGCACATTCACAGTGGAACATTTCTGGCATCCGCGATTACGTCGACGCGTCACGATCACGTTGTCATTTGTCGAGTCACGCGTGACGCGATGCTATGAGACAGCGGTGGCGATCATCAACGCAATAAGAGCGCGAGGCGATCATATCGTCTGCGGCACCGACGAGCATTCGCACTTGGTGGCAGGCAGTATCGGCAACAAGTACTTTCTGTGGGATCCGAGCGACATCGAGCTCACGGTCGAACAAACGCTCGCGGGCGAGATGACGCTTAAACGTTTGTTTCAAGACAACCGCGCGCGCGATATCGAATTCTGGCGGTATCGCTGCGACATTCAGTAACTCAATACACGTGGAGTGTGCGATGCACGATACAACGCATTTTTATCTGACAAACAATCATTTACGACAACTCAACCGATTGATGCTCGACGCGGAGGCGCAACACTGGCGATCGTATGCAGCATTTACGGCGTACTTGGACTGGGGGGAGCGTGCGCGCGCGCTGATGCGCGGTTTGTGGGGAATTTTGGGGAGTGCGCGTCATCACCGCTTTCCGTGTCTTGACTGGTCGGATGTTTCGCCGATGTTTAGTGCGCTAGGCGCAGAAGAGCGACTCGCGTGGTGCACGTTCGACGCACGGAAAGTCAACGATGCGTCGCTCGCCGTATCGCAAGTGCGCAGTGCGTTGAGACAGTTCGAACGACATGCGCTGCGCTATGCGATCTATTTGAATGCGCCGGGTACACATGACTGGTCGATCGATTCGACGCGTGCGGTACTTGATGAAATTAGTCGCTACGTGACGGATCAAACGATTACGGCGCACACGTTGATTCATGAACGAGACACGATGGGCAAGCCGCTCACTGAACGCTCGTGCGATGGCGATACGTCGGCAGCGGGTATTCTGTTGCGGTGGTAGCGATGTAGTGCGCTCGCGTAAAAAATTTGCTAGCTTACGAGAACGACAGTTTTCGTGAGCTAGAAAAACGCGAACCGCGCGCCTGCGCCAGCGATAGCGTTTGACATTGACGGCAATTGCGCTTGCAATACGAATACGAGTACGGATTCGGAACTTTTTTCCAGGTATCTCTTCGGCATGCGAGGCGAGCGCCTATTGAGTGGCCTCACGTTCGATTCGATCGCCACGCGGCGGACAGCAAATGAGATTGAGAGTTATTTGGCCGGCTTGAGCAGCGATCTCGATATCGACGGAGACGGGCGTGCACTCGCATCGACTGATGGTTTGATTTATCAGCGCTACACAAAAGATCGTGCTGGCGTGGCGCTGACCGCAGGCGCGCGAAACGCAAGCGCACGAAACGACGCGGGCGTGAAGGCGTACCTCGACTGAAAGTGTGGCGTGACCAACCCGTAAGCCCGCAACGCGCGTCAGCGAAGCGGAATAGGCGGAACCGGGTAACTATTGGGAATTACTACTTTCAACGTGTTACGTACGCTCCGAAGACTGTAACGTCGCCCCACTTTAAGGGATCGGACGGATTGGAGCGCCAGCCTCGTGCACACGCCCGCGGAGGTCAATCCGCTGATGCGCGACTAACGCTCTGAGCAATGATTCCGACGTCGAAACTATTCGGCAGCCGGTGACCGTCATTTGATCGACAACGAAACATGGCGCGGCACTTTATCTTTGGTGGCTTGGTCGCGAGCTATGTATGATGATCTTCGTCGCGGTCTGATTCCTCTGCACGAAATAATATCGCCGCAACGAAAAAGTTCGGGACTTTCAATAACGCTCGTCGCAATAATGGAGGAATGAGTTTTTCCGTTTGCGCGACGCTACATTGAACACTGAATCAAAAAGACGCACACTCAGCGTATCGGTGATTTCCGAATTGATCTTGCCACTAGCGCTTAGCGATGCCGTCCTACCTCTGCGCCCTAGATTTGCAGTTGAAAATCGCAACGTCGGCATGATCGGGGTTTGAAACACCGTCACTGGCGCGTCGTTGTACGTTATTGTTGCGCAATTCCCATCATCAAACGCTGATGTTGTCTTCGTCAAAACTACGACTGCTGTTGCAAGCGGAATCAATCCTATCTTTGAAGACCATGATTGATTCGCTTTGCAGCTTGGAAAAACGAAGCCGCCAATAGTCAGCAGCCGACACGAAGCACGTCGGCGATCCTTAGCCGCGCGGCTCTTTCTAGCGTCAAACGACGCTAATCAACTCGCCAAACTAGTAGCACTGTGCCTCACCCGCGCCCGCACATCGCACACAATGTGTCGTTTACCCGCGCAATCGATCTACATTGTTCGACCGCTTGTACATATCGGAGACGTCGTGCGCTATCACCGATTCCAGCATTGATCGATTGCTACCGTGGCACTTGCAACGAATTTGGCGCCTGTGTGAGCGAGAATGAACTCGCCGCACTTGTCGCCTTGCATGCCGCCAGTTGGTGTTGCAGTCAAAGTAAAAACTGAATATCCCGGTGGATTCGTTGAAAGCGTTAGGTTGTACTGTGCGGTACCCGTTGCGGGGCTCTGCGCTAAGCCTTGCGGGAGCGTACTGCCATAGTTTCCATGAGTGGTGTAGTGACGCTCAAGATACTGAGCAACCTGTAGAAGCTGTGCCTGTGCGTCCGCGCGTCGACCGCGACGCACGTATTCGTCGTAGCTCGGCAGCGCGATTGCAGAGAGAATCGCGACGATGGCGACGACGAGCATCAATTCAATGAGTGTAAATCCATCGACTGAGCGGGAAACGCGCACAGGCCTATCGTTATGGGTGCTCATCGAAGTTGGCGCCATCCGGTCCGAAAAGTCGCGCCGGGTGTGCAGCGCTGCTGAGTACCAGGACTGTAAACGCTTGCCGTCACAAGTTTAATGTCACCTGCGCGGCAGCCGCCGCTAGAGGGAGCCCCCAGCCCCGTCTCAGGCTCGTCGACAGTGCGAATTGCGGTTACCCCGCTCACCGTCGCATCAATGGCTACCGCTGCGACAAATTTCCCAGAAACTTTGTCGTTCGCATCAAACTTTCCGTCATTATTGACATCCAGCGCAACTGAAGGGAAAGCAGCGCCGCTTAACGCGTCTACCTCATACAACCAACTGCTCCCCTTCGATTCACAGGCAACAGTTGCTGGTACCAGGCTGCTGAAAACTAGCCTTTCATTGAGATTCACTGCAGACGCAAGCACTCGTTCACCCACAGACGGGAGATCAAAGAACCATCCTCGCTTCGCTACAAGATTAACCGAGTTAGCGGAAATCGTTCGGGCTGTGGAGTTCAACTCCGTCACCGATTGTTGAGCGAGCACTAACGTGCGACTCATCACATGGGGTATGCCGTCGTCAATCACACCATAGAAGCTATTGACCGTTTCGAGCGCAGTGTCGCCCACGTCAAATAGGCGACCTGTTCCAAAATAAACGAACGGCGCCGCACCTAAAGAAGTCACCGTCGGAGGCGCGGTGATTGGCTGAGCAGTAGACTGACTATTGCATGCTTTGAACATTGGCACCCCGGAAAAACTTACGCTCATCCTTTCCACCAAAGCGCTGTATTCAAAACGCCAGATATGCCCCCATAGATCACCTGCGTACACATAGAACTCACCATCTTTTCCGTTGAACTGCCGGGGTGCGCCCAGTCCATTTTTCGTTGAGGCCGGTGGGACAGCACCACACGCGTTCGTAGGTTTGGTAACCGGCAGAGCTGCGATTAGCTCCCCGTTTTGCAAGTTCACGGTAAACAGCACCGCGGAGTTGTTGTCGTTTTCGTATCCGCCTGAAAATATGGCAACCCACGTGTTGTTTGGCAATCGTGTTATAAGCGGTTTTGACATCAGGTACCCAAGTTTTGGGTGCGTGAACTCCCACAATATTGAGCCAGTAGAGAAGCCTGTGGGGTTTGTGATGTTGAGTGCGTACACCGACTTCGAGCCGACACCCATTGCGCCAACTGCAAAGGTTCCCCATTGAGCTGAAATGTATGCGTCACCAATCGCGATTGGGCCGTCAACAAACGCCTTCTTTACGTAGACGGGCTCAGAAAGTCGCCACATTTTTCCAATCGTTTCTCCAGGCGCATAGGCAAACAACTCCGCGCCAGTGTTGCCGTTTAATCCATGCACAAACCCGTCATTCGCGCCTACGAGTACGAGGGGAGTCCTTGCGGCCTTTGCTGCCAAGTACGTGCGGTACGGCGCGCCTGCTCCCGGCCAGGTCGCGTGTTTGTATCCATAGTCTTGGTCTGACGCGACTACTGCAGAAGATCCTAAGACATCACCGAGCAGTCGTGTGCGGCGCCGGTAGACACAGCCCACTGAGCATGCAGGATTACCTTGCTCTAAACTTTGGTCTCCTGCTAGCCATTTGACGATATTTTCTGATTGAAACACCGCCCGTGTAGCCGCGTCCATGTTCGCCCATTTGAAGGGTATCGCCTGCGGAGACGGATTCGCAGAGGTTTTTAGGGCGCGGGTAAACAAATTGCGCGCTTGGTAATTCAATCCACTCAGTGTTGTGTCTGTGTTCCATAGTTCGACACCTATCTGTCCAAACCTATCAACTTTTTTTGCTGAGACTGTACCAGTCCAATTGGTGCTGCTGAATGTACTTTGGTACGCAAGCGAGTTTGAGAACACGTACGCGGAGGCAGTTGCAACACTTCCTGCGGAGCCCGACAGCGCGCTGATTCTTGCTAGGATGCTTTGGAAGGCGCGATACACATCGTCCGGAGATTCGGCCGAAAAAAACTCGCCTCTACCATTGATCGCTGCATGCCAAAGATCGTAGATGTTGGCTGGGTCCGCGTCGTTTGCGGTCGCGGGCCAAGGTGTTGAACCGGTTGCGAATTCAGCGTATCCCCTGCCGCGAGAATCTGACGAGTAAGTGCTTCCCTGCCATTGGGGATTAGTCAGCGCGTTAGTTAATCCTAATCCAACCGTGTAGGTGACCAGATGTTGCCAGGTAGCGGGATCATTTCTTGGATTCCAGTACTCGGATGCCGGCCAGGTTGTCGGGTTTGTGGTGTTGCCGCTGGATGAAAACGACGGGCTGGTATTAGAAATTCCTGGCTGCAAGTCCTGACGCCAATGCGAAAAAGCGAAATCTGCAATGTTGTTGTTCGACGCACTAGCAAACGGTGCTTGCGGTGAGAAAGCAACTCCGTCAGGCATCGTGCCAGCACCGGTGTCCGATAGCGATGGCGGCACAATCGAGCCGCCTGCATTCCAAACACCGTCGGTTAGCGCGACGTGGTATGACAAGCGACATGCGTTTTGAGCGCTCATGCTGCCGGGAACGTCTCTGTACGGACTGTTTGCGTTGGTCAGTGAAAAGTATCTGCCGACGCGATCAAACGCCGCTTGCAGCGGCGTTACCCCTTCGCTTGGTAAACCCGCAACCCAATTAAACATGTTTGCTCTGTGAGCACTTGCAGAGAACGAGTTCATTCCATTCGCGACCCGATTGCCGAGGACATCATCGCAGTTAGATGAGCCCCATCCACCTTGACATGTGTTTAGCGCTTGCCATGCAAACCTGAGTTGCGGATCGACTTCGTTTAGCGCGATAAGCAGCGAACTGCGCAGCATCAGGTTGCGCGTGCGGTAGAAAGAAAACCACGTCGCAAAATTTAGCTGTTCGGCAGTGCCAACGACTACCTTTCGATAGCACCCGTCCGATTCACGATTCGACGATACGCATGTACCTAGAGCCGCATCAAAGACGTAGTAGTACGCTGGCTGCGCCGTGCCAATCGTAGCTGCGGTTGTATTACCTGTTCTGTAACGGAATGTTGGTGCGTACCGCGTGGCCAAGTCGATTGTGACATTCCCTGTACGCAAAAAACCGTCCATCCACGCAGACGTGAATGACGTTTCATACAGAGAACCGTCCGCTTTTGGCGGCAGCCGATATTTTGTCGCGGGGTTGTACTGCACCGGATTGAAGCTCGCCGCAAGAAATCGGTTTGTGCTGCGAAGACCTTCAATCGATTCGGGTGCGTATCCATGCGCCATGCTTCCAGAGTCATCGAGGGTTAACAAAATGTTCGGCGGCACCGGCTCTTTAATAAATACTGGCACCTCAGGAAGCGCAAAAGCGTAGGGGGCTGTCGCAAACGCTGCGATCAATGCCGCCCATTTAGTGTGAGATTTGATGGCTTGCATGATGGGGATAACTAGAGCGCTGTTTTTTGGGGTGGCGTATAAAAATTCTGCAGTACGACCAGCGAAGAATCACGGCCGGTCGCAACCGCGGTTATTCGGTAAGTGATCGGACGCGAAGAATCAACCGGCATCATTTCAATGACAAATCTTGGCTGTTCACTGAGCTCGGGAAGTGCTGCCACGGAGGTCTTTGCGCCGTAGAGAATTCCGCGAGTTTTGGCATACGCAACCGTCGCTGGGTCTTTCCACACCTCGACAGAGGAGCCGTCAGGAACTGTGCCGTTAGGTACGCGACTAAGTTGTAGACCGGGAAACATATTCATTTTGAAATGCCCGGGCTCGCTACCGTCGAAAAGCGGCAAGTTTTCTTCTCGACGAAGGTAGTCTTCCGCGTCCCTAAGGGCGCTTTCCGCCGCATTGAACGCAAGAATTCGATCGCGAGTGTTTCCCGCAACCCGCTCTTGCAATCCCGCTGTTTGAATGGCAGCGACGGTTGCAATCGATAGGATCGAGAGCAGCAATAGCGATATGAGAAGCGACACGCCGCGGTGAGCGCGTAAGCTATGAGAAGCTACGCGGCGGCAAGCGAAACGTCGAGGTAATCTCATGAAACGCGCGCGCGTATGTTTATCGCGGTAGCGTAAGGTCGCGCTACCCGTTGCCCTTCTGTACCTCTGACATTCGATGGTGTTTCAAAGATCAGGTGGAGAGTTAGTCCTACCACCTGTTTTGGATCATATGTTGTCCCGAAATTGAGGTGTGTATCTGATTGGTAGTCGCCGTCGCTGTCGATGTGAATTTCTAGATTCATGCTGCGCACGTCGTATGCAATGGCCTCAGGCGGATTCCAGTTAACGCCATCCCTACGCATCGTTCGACTGAAGATCGCAAACGTGCTTCGTTCGTCAGTGGGCCTTTCGTATGGAGCGATAAAAAACTGAGTGCGCGCAGCCGGCATCACGCGTGAATCAATGGTGTAGGGAACGCGCAAAATGTTCTTCGGGACAACGCGCCACGGGTTGCTTTGTACGCGAGAAACTTCAAATATTTCCGACGACTCCGTACACGCGGAAATGATTGCAGCGGGAAAACCGTTGGTATTTGAAATGCCGGTGGCATCCAATCCCGGGTCGCCGGTTAAGTGAATTGCGCCTCCTCTATCCGCCATTTTCGCGACTAAATGCACACCGTAGTTTGCACCGTGCACGACGTCTATAGCTGGTGATCCGGTAACCATAGAGGGTGGCGCATCAGGCTCACCAGATGCCAAGACTCGCACGGCGTTATCCTGCGAGATCGAATAAGTACTTGGCGACCCGCCCGCCTCTAAGCTGTCACGCACCGCACGGTGCGCGCCGCTGGCCGGGTCTCCTAACTGAGGGCAACCAATGTATGCAGTGTGGCGGATTTCTCGCGCGAGCCTTTCCGTCGAGATTTGCGCGCTTTCATTCGCACGGCTGACCCCGGCCTGGAGGCGCGTGTTTCCCTTTGTAGCTATAAAAAGATTGGACACAACATAGAGCACAAAGAGCGAGATTGAAAGCGCTACCATGAGCTCGACCAAACTTAAGCCTCGCTCACGCTTCGATCGTTTGCTTATCGGCCACATCCTAAGGACGAAATGCGTATTCATAGGTTCGAGAGGTTGAAGCTTCGCTCGCCGACTGATTCCCACGAGCATCGTTCCAAACAACAACTACCCGTACTACCTTTGCGCTGGTGTCGTAGCGAATTGATCCATCACCTGCAGGCATTTTCCTCAACAAATCTCTCCAATCCGAAAGGTCTAGGTTCGCTCGCGAGCGGGTGGACGAAGGCTCAGCGCCCGTAGGTAGGTCATAGTCACCGTTCAACACAGGTTGTCGATTTGCACGCATCAAATCTGAGATAAGAGTTGCGTTGACCGCTGCTTGCGCACGATGACCTGAACTGTCGTTCGCCGCAAGAGATTTAATCGACAAGGCGGCGTGCCCTAAAAGCCCCACCGTAACGACAAGTATCGACACGAGCACCTCGAGCATGCTGAAACCTTGGGTTCCCCGTCGAATAAGCTCATTTGATTTCGGCTTCAACTTTTAACCTTCAACAAGTAGGTTTGCCCCGTTCGGTTGAGTGCGAGCGCACGAAAAACGCGACCAGGTGATGCTGAGTCTCGGAGGCAAAACACTTGAGTAAGCGACGCACCCGTTGTCGTCACGCCGCTGCCCTCAGCGTCAAAAGAAATGCATGCGTTACTTGTTCCAGGCGGTGTTTCACAATCGAGCGGTTCGTTGGGCGCTATCGCTTTTGCCAACAGAAACGTAGTCGTTGGAGCCAATGCGGTCTGCACGCGAAGCAGCTGCTCACCATTGGCGATCGACAGTGAGCAGTTAGGCGTTGTCGCAGAATCGTCTGTGATGATTTGCCAACCGCCTGCATAACCCTCAGGCGAAGGCACGATTGACACGATAGTGTGTCGTTTCACGGCTTCAGATCTTGCTAGCGCAAGCGCCGATTGAAATCTCTCTGTGTCAGCGTCTAATTTCGTTAACCGCGCGACTTGATCGAATGAGGGAGCAGCGATAGCGGCAAGCACTGTAACGATCGCGATCGTGACGAGCAGCTCGACAATTGTCATGCCCTTTAAGTAAGTGCTTCGATTCATCGCTACCTCAACACCGAGGACGTTCCTGCAAACGCGTTCGAAGCACTAACCAACAAACGCTCCATCCTCGCTAAAGCGTTCAGACAGTCTGCTCCGCGGTCAGTGAGTTCAGTGCACGATATCTCCACCGTGGAACAGAATTCCGACATTGTTTTTGTTTGGTGTGGTACCTGCGCTCGAATTTCCGCCATCTTGAAACGACTTCTGCATTCAATTAGCTGTTGCGTGGGTTTGCCCACCGGCGCCGCTTGCGACTGCGATTCTGCGCTTACGAAACTCGGATTGCCGTACAAGCACGCGAAAATTGCGAAAAGACAAACAGTTACAGCGCGCTTATTTTTCTGTTTGTCCATCAGTTGCAATGAAAAGATCCCTCGTCCGCATCTTGATAGTGTGCTGAATCCCAGAGCGGCACATCGTGGCTCGACTCGTCGAAACTTTCGCATATTTGCACCAAAGTCCTTTTCATTCGGATTGACACGCCTCCGGTCCGGGTGTTTCCAGTATCTATAACGCGTCGCTCAGAAGAAACCGGACAACGTTTGTGCGAGCCTGAATGCGCTACTTGTTAACTGCCGGGCATGGCATCTTTCCTCGCTCGGCTCTGGTCTATACCTGGACGTTTTTGCGCGACGCACAAGGTTTTGCTGAGGCGCATCGGCCGACTAGACATAAAGCACAGCCACAACTTCAACGGAAATAATGTTGCCAACTTTTTTGCTGCAGCACCTGCGTGAAAAGTCAGCAATGGCGGGGGCGAGTTAATACGTTAAACGCGGGGGATAGTTCGCTCAATCTCAGCATGAAGGCCAATACAGGGCGCTCGGCTTATTCCTGTTCGCTTTTGATGCAGTGGGGAGTGATGGCTCCATCAAGCCCCCAGAAGTAAATGCTCGTAGGTGAGCGGAGCTTTCTCTTTGGCCAACAACTACAGCGCATCATGGCAACGCTTCGGCACGGATTAAATAGTTTGCACAGGCGGGCTAGTTTGATGTCCGGACGTCGGGTTGAATGCGTGATCTGGATCAGATGCGGCGCTTCCTGAAAGAACCGCACACGTTTTTTTGATTCATATCGATC
Source organism: Betaproteobacteria bacterium (assembly GCA_013298695.1). GTDB lineage: Bacteria > Pseudomonadota > Gammaproteobacteria > Burkholderiales > Casimicrobiaceae > Casimicrobium. Next base: position 688,052 of record JAAFIS010000001.1, on the reverse strand, counting down.
ATTGCCAAGGGATACGCCGATGAATGGTTCACTAAATTTCGCGCGGGCAAGTACCGCGCTCCATGCGCCTCAACCGTTGCAGCGCCTGCGGGCGCGCGTGCATGCCGCAGCGGTTGGCGCGCTGCTGACGCTGGCGGCGACCACCAGCATGGCGCAAGCGCCCATTGCCGGCAGCCTCGACACCTCGTTCGCGCCGGGCACGGGGGAAATTACGAACATCTCGATAGGCACGAGTACCGATAACGCGTTCGCCAGTACAGTGCCGTCCGATGCCAAGAACTTGCTTAAAGGAACGTGCACTGTTGGCGCACTAATTCAAAATTTCTGCGTAGCCCGGCTCAATCACGATGGCACGATGAATTCAAGTTTTATTGGGCCGAGCGGATCAGCGACCGGCAAGTTTCTGTTGGACGTGAACGCGGGCGGGTTCGCCAGTGCTAACGCCATTGCGCTACAACCGGACGGCAAGATTGTGCTGACGGGTGTGTGCGGCTACACAGTGCGCAATCGCGGCGCATAGCGCGAGCGATTAGTTGAACGAAAGCGCACGAGACAGATGCCCGAACACGGTGGAAGTCCTGCGCAGATGCCGTGACTCGGGGTGTGTCAGTAGCCACAGCTCGGTCTGGCACTCGTCGAGCGCTTCGGTCAACGGTAGCAAGTGGGGGTAGGACTTGGCCAGGAACAACGGAACGATTCCCACGCCTAGGCCGAGATCGACCAGTTCTGCGACCGTCGATATGCTGTTTACTCGGTAGCTTGGCACGATTTTGGGGAAATGCCGCTTGCGCCAGAGCACCGAAGGGTGTTCTGGCAATGCATCATCCGGCGCGATCCATGACGCTGTGCCTGATTCGACATCGGAATAGCGCTTGACCGCTCCGCCCTTCGCGGCGAATGGCGCAACCCGGATCGGCCCCACATGCTTGCCCACCAGATGCTGCGGCGACCGCTTGGTGGCGCGTACGGCGATGTCGGCGTCGCGCAGGGTCAGGCTGGCCAGCTCATTGCCGGTGTGAAGTTGGAAGTTCAGTAGCGGATGAAGCTGCGGGAGTTCCGTCGAGGCTCTTGCGACCAGACCCTGCCCGGCGTCGTTCCTGGAGTTCGGCTCCTCAGTGTTGAACGCCATAGGCGGCGTGTACAACGCGACCAACGAGCAGACGCTGTTGCTCAAGGCCGCCGAAATCCGCAGCAAGTTTGAGCGGATTGAGACGCAACTGAACGCTGGGCCGTACTTCGCCGGCGAGCGCTTCACGATGGTGGACGCAGTGTTCGGGCCGGTGTTCCGCTACTTCGACGTGTTCGAGCAGCTGGATGACTTTGCTTTTTTCAACGGCACGCCACGCGTCCGCACCTGGAGCGTTGCGCTGGCCGCGAGGCCTTCGGTTAAGCGTGCGGTCAGTCCGGATTACGCGATGTTGCTGCTTGCGTTTCTGGCGGCGCGAAAGAGCGCGTTATCGAGGCGCATCGAACAGCCGGTCACGGGTTGACCGCATGAAGCGTCGTTTGCGATGGCGCGCGAGATGCATGACTGACACTACAGCTTTTTGCTATAAGCCCAAATATAATTGGGCTAACGTGGCAATCAATTGATTTAATGACTTTTTCTTTTTTTTCGTTTTAACCCATACAAATACGTCGTTTTATGAAAACGTCGCTTTGAGTACGGTGTCGCAAACAATCGGTTGCGCAGAGTCAGTTTCGAGCAGTCTTTAGCTCGCTGGATGTGAAGGCGTAGTTCGACGCGACCTTCGGCTTGTGGCAGGCGAGACATTCGGCCTGGTTTGCATTGCTGCGCAGTTGTTTGTCAGCTCCGAATAGCGCGTAATTCCAGTCGCCGTTGCGCAGCATTTCGGGAAAGCCTTCGCCCCAACTCGGCCCACGGCCACTGACGGGAAATGAGAGCAAACGATCCGGTACAAAGTATCCATCAGTGCCCGTCAGCGGTTTGCCATTTCCGTCAAGTTTTGCCGAATAAATCTCAACCAGCAGGATCGAACCGTCAGGAAGTGATTTGCCCGCTGCAGCGGCGCGCAACGCGACGTCGTTTGCGTAGTAGTGCTTCACTTGCGAATCTTCTGGCATGTTGAGCACGTGGTACCGGGAAAAAGTTCGTTTGTAATCCGCCGGGAATTCGACCCGCGATTTGGCGATGGTCGGCAAGAACGCTGACTTGCCGTCACCAGAGCTCGCCGTTTGAGCAGCGAAATATGCTGATAGATTCTTGATCTCTTCGGGGCTCAGTTGCGACGCGATTGGATTCATGATCTCGCTTTTGCGCGAACCATCGTTAAACGCGAGCAGCTGATCATTTAGATACGCGGCTCGTTGACCCGCTAAATTTGGAATGTGGTTTGCAACGCTAACCCCATTCGCGCCGTGACAGGCCGCACATACCGTTGCTTGCTTGCTTTTGACCGTGTTTTTTTCAAGGTCAGACGCCGCTAATTGCGGCGAGGAAAGCGCAACGAAAACAATTGCGGGAATGCATGTTAGTTTGACCATATTGAGCACTTTGCCGTAGTGATTGAACGTTGAAGGGGAAGGCGTGCAACCGTAACTTGCGGGCTCTAAAAAAAGGGAAACTCTGCGACTCACGTTAGCGCGCTTCATCAGAATCATGCGACCCTCTTGCCTCGCCCACGTGAGCAGTCGATGGGCGCTTTCTCATACAGCACCGTCATGATGTCGTCGGGAACGAAGCCTGACAACGATGCAAATTCAACAGTTTTTTGGTAGAGATGTCGTGTCGGATCGTCGCTTCGACCTTGCAAAAGGCTAATCTCAACCAGACTGGCGTCAGCCGTGCGACCGAAGTGGGGAAAGATTGCGTCAACTGTCATGGCGTCGTTCGCAAAGCGCGTGATGAACTGGAAGCGGTCGTTGCTTCGAACATTGCGCGTCGCGTTCAGTCGGTTGTGCGCAGCGTTTGCGAGGGCTTGCACTTTTTCTTGCGAAAGGTGTACCGGCACTGAGACTCGGGCGAGGGGCATGGTGGCGTGCTAGTGAGCGTTTAGTTAAAGGATGGGTTGCGTGACCTGCATTGACGAGCGGCTATCGAAAGCACACACAACGAGGAAGTCAAACAGAGCGACGGCGAGTCACCCAACCGGCAAATAGGACTGCAATAGCCAACATCGCAATGTTCTGCGGCGAGAGCGTTGGGACGTTTGCGGGTGGTGCGTCCGACGTAGGGGGCGCGCCGTTGGGGGTGTACTCCACCGCGCCGATATCGATGGCGGAGCCGATCACTCGCGGAAACCCTGCGCCGCGTTGATCTGTACTTTGCGTGGCAGCGATTGTGCTGCCCGCGTTAATCAAAGGCGAGCCGGGCAACGGAATGAGTGTCATGGTTGCGTCAGTCGCGCCACTGGCGCCGGGACGCGTGCCGCCGTGATCGGCTGCGCTGCTTAGCGACGCGTTACCAGGCGTAAGTGAGGACCCCGTTGGCGTGCGCAGCGAGGAAATGAAACTGAACTGTGTATCGAGTGTTGCGCCACTCCCCACCAGTGAACGCGCCACCCACAGGTCGGCTGCTTTGCCCGAATCGGCGGCTACTGTTGCCGTGGCCACAGTGTTTCTGGCGATGACGCTGACCGGGATTTCGACGATACCACCTGCCGCTGGCACTGGAAACGCGGTGACCGATGCATTTTGGTTTGAAATTGACTCAACGCGGTTACCGGCAACGGTGTTGTTGGTCAACGACAAAGCGCCCCCGCGAAAATCGATGGCTGCGCCGGTGGCGCTGCCTCGAACTACGTTGGCAGAAAACGTGGTGTTCTCGATTTGGAGGTCTGCTTGAGATCCAAAGATCGCGCCGCCACCGAACCCATCCGACTGAGTTCCCGTAGCAAGGTTGCCAGCGAAGGCCGTATTGAGAATTCGAACAATGGTTGGCGCGTAAATCGCCACAACAGCGATCGCTCCGCCGGAATCGCCGCGATTCGAATAGAAAGCCGAATCCTGCACGAGCAAAGCCCCACCGGAAACTGCGATTGCTCCGCCCGCACCACCTCCTGCCATCGCACCGTTTTCGCGAAACAACGAATGGCGAATCGTAACTAGCGCGTTGCCTGCGGCAACGGCACCGCCAGCTGTTATCACTGAACGACCATTGCCGACAAAGGTGGAGTTTTCAATCACCAGCGAGCGCGGCGCTGCGACGGTTGAGCTGAACGTGATCGCGCCACCCCCCTCGGCATCGTTGTTGGCGAATACAGTTTCCTGAAGTGAAAGGTTGCTACGCTGAGCATCAATCGCGCCGCCCCCTTCGTTGCTTGAGTTGGCAAATCTGATTCCGCTGATTGCGATCTGCTGAAACGCGGGTGGCGCTGCCTCCGGCAGCAGCGAAAAAATGCGATTCGCAGAGCTGGTAATCGTCAATCCCGCTGAACCTGGGCCTTGAATGACGATGTCTTCACCGATATCGATCGTGCTGAGCAAAGTGATGGTGGAACAGGTCAGGTTGAAGTTGACGTTGTCGGCACCGGGGTTGCTGTTCGCAGCAGAAATCGCCTCCCGTAACGATCCAGGTCCAGTGTCGGCACAGCTGGTCACGGTGTAAGTTGCAGCGAATGCCGATTGCACCCCGGTAACTGCAACGGTCATGATTACGCTGCGCCACAGCGTATTGGTGATTTTGCCTCGCGTAGCTGATGAATGTGTCAGGTTTCGTCTCCAGTCTGTCCTTGTCTTTGCAAACGCGATTTGGCGCGAAAAGCGGACAGACTATTCGCTACATCGCCATTGTTTTTATGCGCTCGACAGACTTCGTTCAGACAAGTGCGCGCCTGGGTCCAAAAACTCGCAGAGGCCCGTGGTCGAAATGGACTCTGCAAACATGCGCAGCACACATATTTGGCTAGGCGCGCGCCGTGTCTGGAGCCGTATTCGATCCGCGTTGCAGCGAACTCGGCGACGCGTCAACATGAAAACTTTCGGTATGTCGAGAAGCGGTTTGCACCGTGGCGAGCGCCAAACGAGCGGAGCGGGCTGAACGACAGTTCCAATTCGCTCGTCGTCTATCGTTGATCGCCTCTTGTCGTGTGGGTTCTGCTTCATCGGTACAGGCCATTCAACATCGCGCGCGACTTCCTGAGTGAATGGAGTTCGGCTCAGCCGTATTGAACGCGAAAGGCAACCTCTACATCGCGCAAACGACGGAAGCACGCTTACTAAAGGCGGCCGACACGCGCGACAGGTTTGAACCGATGGAGACAGGCTTGGGCGCTGGGCTGTACTTTACCGACGAGCACTTCACGTTGGTGGTCGCAGTGCTCGGGCCTGCGTTCCGCAACTTGCATGCACTTGAGCAGCCAGACGAATTTGCGCCTTCGTCCCAACGCCGCGCGCGTTTCGCCCCAAAGCGCGATGGGTGTGGAGTACCGATTAACGCCAATACATCCTTGGCGACACGAAAGAGCGACGTTTCGAAACACATCAGGTCACATAGCAAACTTGCTGAAAGTAAACAGCTCGCATTTGCAGGCGGGCGCGCCTCTAGCCACGCCCTTTCCGATTTCCGTTACTTTGGCACAAATTGGGCTGGATCGTAGAAAAACGTTTCCTGGGCGATCCGCTCACCTTCCCACCGCTGATGAGCAAGCTCTTCAATGCGGCTTTTACGACCGTCTAACCAATCAAACTCGAACACCCACCGGATCACCACATGATCTCCGTTTACAAAGACCGGGGGGACGCAGGTGGATTTCACCGACTTTGCGCGTGCGAGCGCAGCTTTCTCTTTTGTAATAAGCTGGTCTCGGCCGTGTCGTGGCTCTGACAAATTTTCCTGCATACTGGCCTCTAGCGTATAGAACTCTTCAATCGCTTCGGCGTGTGCGCCCTCTACTACTCGGGCTACAAATTTATCTAGGGTTTCTTTGGATGGCATCGCCGTGATCGCTTCAAGTTGTTCTGATGGAATTCAAGCAGAGTTAAGATTTTTTCCATATCGTGCCTTGCGCAACGGCGCAGAGCACCTCCTCATCAGCGCTGCTGCAAAACACGTCGCAATGACACACGGCAAGATTTTTTCCGCTGCTGGTGACGCGCGCCCTCGCGACTAACAGCTCGCCTTTAGCGGGTCGAACGTAGTTGATTTTGTATTCCAACGTTAGCGCGTCCCCCAGCAGCGACCCGCCGGCAAAAGTTAGGGCGTTGTCGGCGAGATAGCTGACCACGCCGCCGTGGGCAAATCCATGCTGCTGCAAAAGATCGGAACGCATTCGCAAGTGAATCTCTGCTGCACCACTCGAAAGTGCCACGAGCCTCGCGCCGAGCAGTTGACTAAACGGCTGGGACGCTAGGACCGATTGGCCGTATTGAAGAAGTTGCTCCATTTGGATTGGCCCGGTTGATGTAGAAAGTATGCTTGGTCGCTCTCGCCGCAATCATCGCACTCGCAGTTGCATGTATCAAGCGACATACGCTTGATTCGATATTGTCGCGTTTGGTACGTCGCAGTTATGTCATCTTTCGCACCAAATGCGATTGGCTCGCTCGTCGGCCAAGCCTTAGTTCGAGCGATATGTCAAGGCGTCGGCAGCGCCGTTAGCAACGACAAGCCTCGATTGGCAAGAGCGTTGTGGGCGCTTGCGCGAGCTATCACTTTACAGTTAGTCGCAGTCGGCGAGATCGAACAGCGTGGAGTCACACTGCCGTTACAAGACAAATCGCCAACGAACAAAAACAGTGGCTTTGCTGGTTTACGACGTCGCATAAGCTGCGAACCGCGGTTCGAGATCAGCCGATGAACCGGTGCGAGCTCTCCCTAACAAACTTCACTACGCGGTCAATGACGCGTGGATCGCCCAACAAGCGGTGATGCCCGAGCTCATGGGTTGCAAACCGCTCAACGTGAGAACCGGCATCCAATACCGCTGTGCTGTGCGCAAACGGGATTTCAACGTCATGAGTATCGTGAATGACCAACGTGGGGCGTCGTGCGCTTCGTAGCAACTCCACCACCGACATCCGTTCCCACAAAAATCTACCGCTGTAGTGATCGACCACCATCTGGCGCGCGTTCGCCATTACCTGCGCGCTTACTCCAGCATACTCGCGGAACATTTCAGTGAACCACATACAGCTCACAATGGGACTCACCAAAACGAAGTGGTCGGCGACGTGGCGCCAATCACGGTGCGCGAGCAACGCGCCTGCTGCGCCAAAAGAATGGGTGATCGCCACGTGAACGTGTCCTGCATGCTGGGCGACGGCATTGACGGCAGCTGCAAATTCCACAGGCTCTGTGCGTTTACCAGATGAATCACCATGCGCGGGCGCATCAAAAGATACGACACGATAACCGGCTGCAACCAACGGCGGAATCATCTTGCCCATGTGCGTAGCACGCGCACCCCAGCCGTGCACCATCAGCACGGTTGGCCCCAACCCCCATTCATAAACGGCAAGATGTCCCGCGCCAAAAGGTAGCTGTATCTTTGTGGCGGTTTCACGCAGTTGCGCTTGCCATGGACGCTCTGCAACGCGAGGCGGAGTGGCGAGGGCACGATACGCGAGCTTCGCGGCGACGCCGGGCAGTGTTCTCGAGAGCACCCCAAACGTCGCGCGCAGGACTTTCAATCGTCTTGATTCGCGAAATCGTCCGACGTCGCGCCTTAGGGGCCGGAGAGCTGCTTGCGCGCCCTGTTCGAAGGATTGTGAACGTGCCTCAGCCATGTTGGCGGGGCTATTTGGCATAGTGGTGTTCAAAGTAGGCTCCAAAGAATCAAACCAGGAAAAGATTCACCTGCCATTGCTTCAATGGCAAAAAAATCCTCATAACTTGTTCCACGCGGCGGCGGCTTTGATCCGGACATTGCGGGAGGCTAAAGTGTCGTACGATGCTTCGTTTCAACTTCGCTTACGCGATTTTGGGGAGGGCATTGATAATTTAGAGGAGTGCTGTCAACTTCTCTCCGACAGATAGAGACACAAAGAGACTGGAACCTAGGCGGGCGGTTTCTCGATGAAATTTAAACTATGTTCTTATTCGCTATTTCGCGCCCCCTTCTATCGCTTTGCTCGCGACAGCTCCCGCATCGCAGGCAACGTTGACCTCTTCAGCATAGCCTGGGCGCGCGCAAAATTGGCATCCGCTGAGACAGTTTGCCCTAGTTGCGCTTGCGTGCGCGATAACCAGTAGAGCGCTTCGCCGTGCCACGCGTTGCCAGGATTTACGCGACTCCAAGCATCTACCACGGGCGAAAGCAAACGCATTGCGATAGCAGGTTCTTTTGCCTTGAGATGAAGCTGAGCCAATCCTACATAGCAGTCAGCAGCCAAAGTGGAAACGCTGGGCTGCAATCGATCATAAATGCTTCTGCAGCGATTGAGGTGATCCGCGGCTTGGTCAAAAGAGCCGCGGCTGAGAAAGTATCTGCCCATTTCAGTAGACAAGTTTGCCTGGGTTAAAAGGCTAATAGGGACACTGTTAAGAGCGGCCAGCGCGGCGTCAAGGCGAACCTTCGAAGTTACAAAGTCGTTTTGAAGGCGAGCACCTTCAGCCCTGACTACTAACGCTGCGATATTTTCTGCCGGGTATTTGTTCAACGTGTCAGCAATTTGGTCGAGAGTGGTTTCAGCGGACATAACGTCGCTCCGCAAGAAAAACAGGCGGGCCAGACGCACATCGCGGATGAGATTGGTTAACTCACTCAATTGACCCGCCACGCCGCTGATCCGAGCGACTTCGGTGGCCGCGTCGTCGAGCAATTTGGCCACAACGAGACCGCGCACAAGTTGATTACCCAGCAGTATCCGGTCGGTACTGTCAACCTTGTTTGCTGCGAGCTCGTCCGCAACAACTTTTCGCGCCAGAGCAATGCCCTCGTCAAGGTACCCGCTAGTTAGCAACGCGTTTGCGAGCGAGCTGCGTGCATTTCGTACCCTATGGGTTTCCAACGTGTCTAGGTTGAGCCGATCTTCGACAACGCGCCGCAGGAGAGGAATTGCCTCTGCAGCGCGATCGTTTGCTACTAGGGCATTCGCATACATTGTCTCGGCATTAATCAGGTCATCGTTGGGTCTCGACCCCTCCATAGTGTTGATAGCCTTTGTATAAGCGGTTGCCGCCGCTTGCAGCTGAGGTGCGCGGCGACTAAACACGCCGTAAATGTTTGATAAGTTCCCGAGATATTGAATCGCCTGAGGGCTTTCTTTACCGAAGTATTGTTCGGCAAGATCAACGGCACGTTGAATATTTTCGACAGCACTCGTTTCGTCGGCTCGCCTCGCAGCGAGGTAAGCTTTTTGCATATGCGCTTGTGCCAAGTCCTCTGCGGTTGATGGCAACATCGCAGCCGCGTCTGGCATGAGGTCGTCCAAAAGAGCCTCTGCACGTTTTGGATCTCTGGCTCGTAACACGCTCGCAAGATTTCGCTTAGCACTCAACGTTATGCGGTTTCGTGGTTCAAGATACAACGTTGATTTAGACAACACAAATTCTAGTATTCGCTCACTTTTCTCGGGAACACCCAATTTGATAAAACTCTCGCTAACGATCGAGCCAAGTTCGGCAGCAATTTCGGGCTGATCAACAAGCTCTTTTTCAATCCGATCCGCGGCGCTCGTGAGAAGGTCGCTGGCTAGTACCTGCCCTCCCTCGCCTGTTCGAGGCACAGCGCTGGTGAACAGCGACGCGATGAACTGTTTAACTTGCGTCGCGCGCGCAGTCTCAGCTTTCGCTACATGCGCCTGCCAAAGTGCAATCGAAGTGCCGGCGGTTATCGCCAAGAAAACTACAACGCCACCGATAACTCCACCAATGTTTCGACTGACAAACTTCCTCGCACGATAGATCGCGCTATCTCTCTGCGCAACGACCGGCTCGCCTTTAAGAAAGTGTTTGACGTCGGCAGCAAACGCTTCGACGCTGGCGTAGCGCTCACCAGTCTCCTTTTTCATTGCTTTCGCCAAAATCACATCAACATCGCCGCGTAGCACTCTCGCCACAGGTTTTTCGGCAACGCTGCTTGCTGCCGGTGCGTCTTGCGCTTCTATTGCATCTTCAACCGCACCGGCCGTATTGCGCTTAAGTTTGTAAGGGCGCTGCCCCGTCAGTAGCTCAAACAACACGACTCCTAGCGAGTAAACATCGCTTGCGACCGTTATCCGTTCAGAACGGATTTGCTCTGGTGAGGCGTAGTCAAGCGTGATTGCTCTTCCTGTGATCCGAGTGAGCGAGGTGTTTGCTGTGCCGGAATCTGCCGAACGTGGCGTGTCGTCAATGGCTTCACGATTGCTCGCTTTACTTTCGTCCTCGATTAACTTGCCGACGCCGAAGTCGAGGAGCCGTACTTCTCCATTTTTGGTTACCAAGATGTTGTTCGGTTTCAGATCACGGTGCACGATAAGTCGGGCGTGGGCGTGCGCTACCGCGTTGGTGACTTGGAGAAAGAGCTCTAGTCGTTGTCGAACCGGTAGTCTGTGAGTTTGGCAGTAGCTATCGATAGATTCACCCTCCACATACTCGAGCGCGAGGTAAGGGCGTCCTGTTTCGGTTACGCCAGCATCGTATAGCCTTGCAATATTCGGGTGCTCAAGGGCCGCGAGCATGTCGCGCTCTCGGTCCATTCGTTCGGCAAGCCCTGGTATCCAATGTGATATCGGTAGCTTTAGCGCGACTTGTCGTTTGATGGTGTCGTCATTGCGTTCGGCGAGCCAAACCGTACCCATACCGCCGGAGCCAAGCTCGGCGATGAGCCGGTAGGGGCCAACATTCGCGCCTGCGGCGTCTGCGGCTTGGGCACCCTTCTGCACGATTTGCTGCAACGCAACCGGTTGCGCCAGAAACTCTTTGGTTTCAATTCCCTTTTGCAACAACATTCCGCGGAGTTTGTCCGCCAAGTCGCGGCTTTCCGGCGGTAAGTGGTCAAGCCAAGTAGTGCGTTCTTCCGCATCTATCGACAACCCCTGCTCTAACAACGCGTTAAGCCGCTGCCAGCGCTCAACGTCGAACCCAGCTGTTTTTGTTGACATGATTACGATGCGCTTTTCGATCTATATTGTGCGTGTAACGCAAAAGGCGCCAACGACCGGACTCGCCTACTGATAAATCGCAAAAAACATACACCAACGCGATCAATCGGCGCGTTGACTACGCCACCGGCGGCTCGCCCTCTAGGTGCTGAGAATATCTGCGAGCAGTAAACGTGATCTTTCCCAGTCCCGTCGCACTGTCCGCTCGCTTACTCCGAGAGCAGCAGCAATTTCAACTTCGCTGAGTCCCGCGAAGTAGCGCATCTCGACTACCTTTACTAGGCGAGGATCGATCTGCGCCAGGACGGTGAGCGCTTCGTGAACAGCGAGAATTTCGTCGTCGCACGCGCCCACAGATTGAGCGACCTCAGTGTTCAAAGTCACATGATCTACGTCGCCGCCGCGTTGCTCCGCACCGCGCTTGCGAACGAAATCCACCACAACTGAGCGCAGCGTAGACGCAGCGTACGCGAGAAAATGCTCGCGATCATTGAGATTAAGTTGTCCAACGTTCACAAATTTTAGATATGCCTCGTGCACCAGCAGAGAGGTGTCTAGCAGCGTCTGACGACCGTTGGCGGCGAGACGAGACCTTGCGATACGCCTGAGGTCATCGTAGAGCAACGTAAAAAGTTCGTCGATCGCAGATCGATCATTTCCACGTAAGCGCTGCAGCAGCGTAGTGACTTGTGGCATAGCGACTTTGTTCGCCCCCTCAAAACGCAACAAGTACTGCTCAACTCTTGAGAGTTTTTGCGGAGGTAAGGTGATCTATAGAGTTCAAACGCGTCGACGATTTTGACGAAAACTCAAGATATTTGTCCTGAAGTCAGCGCTGTCAACGTTTCATACGACTCACTAATTATGACACCTAAACACAAGCGCGAAATGAGCGCGATCTGCGATTTCTTGCCACAGCCTGCCTAGCTACACGCGTGTTCCGCTCCTTCCTGTTGCCGACAGCTCGTACTTCTTACCTCAATGACCACTTGAGGCGTAGTGGTAGGTGTAGCGGGTAGCCGGTAAGACTCCGGTAAGTGCGTAGACTCGCGTAGCGGGCATTGATCGAAAAAAAAGTGGCCGCGAACAACAGTTATGCCTTTTCATCATGCGGTTCGCAAAAATAACTAGTTGGGACGCCCGCGTCGGAATGTAGGCGGACGCGATTACTACCGAACGCGTGAACTGCTGCGCAACCCTACTTCATTTCAAAGCGGCGATCACCAGTCTCGTACACTTTTTCGCGGTGAGTAGCCGTTCTGTTCACCTGATAAATGCGCGAGATTTCTCTCTTACGTCGCACGTACTGCCCAGCGTTCATGGTCACGCCAACGACCACGAATTTTTAAATATCGCGGAGAGTAGCCTTCTTTTTCAAACGAACAGGCCCTAACGAGTGCGATTGACGCCAGGTTTTCTGGCTGGATGTTTGCTTCGAGTCGGTGCAATTTGAGCTTAGTGAAGGCTAACCGAACTACTTTTTCGAGCCCCTCGCGCATTAATCCTTGTCGCGTATAGCCAGCAAACGCGTAGTAGCTCAGATACGCACTACGTAACGGCCCGCGAACAATCTGTGTGATTTCAATGTAGCCCACTAGCGCCCCATCGTCCGTGCGTCGTACACAGTAGGCCTTGTTCTCCGGGGCTTGCATTCGCTTCAATCTGACTCGGAATGCAGCGCGCGTAACAGGCGGAGTGACCCAATTGTGATGGAGTTTTCGGCTGGCTTTTGCCGCGGACAAAAATGCTGATTCGTCCTGAACCGATATCTCGCAGACTACTATTTTTCTCTTCATATAAGCTCCTGAGGTGTTGGCTTGCGCGGCGCGTATTGCTCGAACTACCCAACAGTGGATGGCAATCCCTATCGGAACAAAAAGCAAATGGTTTACTTTATGCGAGTCAGGTTCGAAGGCTCAAGCGCAACAAACCACATCATCGCTTTCAACAGGCATTGAAAACTTCATTGTTGACAAGATAGACGCGAGGCGTGCTCGCTTTTGCATAGGGTTGAATTAAACAGCTAACCAGTACAAAACACAGGAACACAACGCGAGACCCACCAAATGGTACGACCCAACAACGCTGGCATAGAGCGCGGGTTTGGTCATGTTTGGCGCGATCGCATTCACAGACGTAATGGTTGCACCGTAGCCGATTCCTACTGAAAGCCCTACGCTCAGGAAATCAGTAAACGACTGCGCGCGCGTCAAATGCAAAAGATACGAGGTAACACCAGAGGCAACCAGACAACCCACAAGTGGACCGACGTAATAAATCACTGCGGGACGCCACCTCGGAGGGCGTGAAAAGCCAATCGATCTATCCCACTGCTTCCCAAAAAGCGGCGAAAACCAAAGCCCTCCGAGAGCGAAGTATGCGAACCCAGCAACAAGAATTGACAAAGCGTTCAATGGAGACTCCCTAGCTTCAGCGAAGCACAACGTATAGGCTGCACCCTGATCCTACGCGGATGCAGTGGCCCCGCGCACCGAAGAAAAAAACGGCGTTGCATTGGTCGCCATGAGCGTTGATTTTGAGAAGAGTTAGGCGTCATTTTGGGGGCTATTTGTTGCTTGGTCTAGGCCAGGTGCGGAGTGTCGGTAGGCGAGCACGAATAAGCCTCCGATCACTAAATCAATGATCGAAGGAGCGAGCGTTTCTAACGCAACGCGATCAAGGAAATACAGAACAATGACCGCACCCGCCGACAAAAATTTCTCAGCTATCGCCGGTAGTATCAGCTTGCGATAGCGATGTACATCGCTGGATATGATGAAAAAAGCGAGTTGCCAAGCGAGCGCTACACCTATGAAACCGTAGTATTGCTCGGGTTTGTTGCCAGCAGGAGGGAACGCTTGACCAAGCGACGCCTCCAGAAAATACAGCGGAAACAGCACCACGATCCCGTAAACGGCAGACCAAAAGAAAATTCTCTTCGCAAGTAAATTTGATTTATTCATAGTTCGCTAAACAGTGGGATCAATCGAGTCGGCGCCGGTTGGGTTGCTCGCTAAGCTCATCGCTGCTTCACATGTGGAATCAGGTGAAGCATGTAGTCGCGCTTACCAATGGGCACGCCGGACATTCGCAATATTGCGTAACTCGTGACCAGATGAAAATAGAAGTTCGGAATCAAAAAATCATTGAGGTATTGAAATCCTGTGAGCTCTGCGTGCGATTCTGAGCCCAACTCGAGATACTTGTGTTTGGGTGCCTCTCTGCCGGAACCCCCGAGTTTGCCAAGCGCGTCTCTCGTCTCCTGGATGCAGTGCATCGCCTGTCGGAGCGATTCGATGTTCGGATCGATATCGCTAGCAGAGCTGCCGTTGAGCCAGAGCGCAAAATTACGCGGCTGATTGCAGGTGAACGCTACTTGAGTTCCAAGCGGCAGCATGTCGGGCGCTAAGCGCCTGTTTAGGTATTTGTGCTCGTTTTCCGAAAAGTACGTTTCGCCAGCGCGCAGCAGATTTTGTAGCGTTGAAAGGCGGGTATCGAATAACTCAACTGCGGGCGCAATAAATATTGTTGACATGATTTTCTGACGGTGACAATGTAGGGTTCGCGAGTGAGGCGTAGTACGTGAACGTTTGACATGAGCGGCTACCGGAGCGAGTCTGACAGGAGCAAGGACTTATGCATCGCGTTCATGCTGTCCGTGGACTGCAAGCCGCATTACCTTGCGACGTTTACCCTCTTGACCGACGTGCGCAAAGCCCGCTTCCGCAAACATTGGCACGAAGCCCATGAATCTGTAGCTAGGCGAGTCTGTATCCACGGGGTATGACTCCACAACTTTTGCTCCGCGTCTGGTCGCGTGAGAGGTTGCAAATGCCAGCAGCTGTTTGATGATCGCTAAGCCACGAAGCTTGCGGGTAACGAAAAAACACGTGATCGACCAGACTCCATCATCGATCGACGCGTCCGAGACTAGGCGGTGGTGAGTGCTTCGCGGCGCCACGGAGCACCATGCCACGGGCTCCCCTTTTAGGTACCCCAGAATCCCCACGGGAGTGCCGTTCATGACACGGCCTTGAATTGCACGTTTCAGACTAGCTCGGTCCGTGCACTTCGCCTCTTCTGAGGTCTTTCGCCAAGCCATGCACCAACAGTACTTCGGTCCGCCCACCGATTCGAACAGCCTTTCGAAGTCCGACCAAGACTCAGCATTGACTTCGCGAAACTCCAAGAGCGCGGAAGGGAGTGCAGGTTTCATCTGACGCCTAACTACGTGATCGCGTGTTGCAGCTTCCGCGTTTCTCGGAGAAAAACGGGAAAGTCAGTGGCGGGTGGAAAGACGTTGATGCTGTAAAGAATGTCGGCTGCATGACCGCGGTGATATGTAGTGTGGTTAACGACGTGGAGCAAAATGTCGCTCCGAGTCATGGATCCAGTGCCGCCGCCTATAAACTCAAAGGTGACAACCTCGTCAAAACTTTTCTCCGAGAGAGAGCCAACATAATCAACGTACCAACGGTCAATTGTTCGCTGGGCATCTGCGAGATCTCCGATGTCTGGACAGTTTTCGGGATTTCGAGACGTAAGGCCGTGATGTTTTCCAAGCAAATGAGACTGCCACACATAGTCCATTGCGTAGGAATGATTTAGCGTACGGATAAGGCTGCCAAACAAAATCGGACGCGGCGCCGTTAATTCCGCGGCAGGCAGCCTACTCACTGTGTGTAAAAAAACTTCATCTGCCCACTCTTTGTATCTCGCAAGCGTGCTTAGGTAGCCCATGAAAAATTCTCCGAAAAAACCGGGCTTCGGCCGCTTTATTTTGGCGCGGCTGTTTCCCTGCGCGCTCGAGGCGGGTAACACGCCGGCGCGACGCGTTCAAATTGCACACGTCAATTTTGGTTTGAACCGATAGCCAACTTGGGCTAACCGAAGGAAACGCCGTTCAACTAATGCTGATAACGAGGATATGGGGTAAATCCGGACACTGGCTTCTTGATTTTTCGCGATTTAGCTAAGCAACGGGTCGGACATTTCTCGACGGGCCTCGTTAGCTGTGCTGTACGCGGCATGTGCCGAAGCCCCAAACCCGAACCAACTCCTATGCCCAACTGCAATGGTGACGGTCAAAAGAGTTTGACCCAAAAAGTGCGAACGGAGACGGATCTGTCCGAAACCACGGCTGATTTGCGTTAGTTTGCTGATGTAGGTACTCCCAGCAAAGGTGCCAGCAGAATCTGACTGATTAATCGGGTAATTGAAACTTGCACACAACAGTTCGATCAGCAAGTTTCGTCGTTTTTTCGGCGCATCAAGCGCTGGCTTGATCTTGCGTTCACAGCACCGGTCAGCCACCATTGACATTTACCTGCGACGCTGTTTTTTATGTTTGCTGTTCTTAGCGATGCCCGGCAACCCAAGCTCGGGCGCTTAGGATCGGCGTCGAAACGCGACGCTACGCGCTACTGACAAGAAATTTCGGAAAGCGGTTTTTTCTACCGATATGGCTTACAGCACGCGAGCTAGCTCTTGAAACAAACAAATGAGGTCAATATGTTCGGTCGGAGAATAAACATGCTTTTCACTTTCACGCCACTCGTGCTTGCGATGGTCGCAAACGAAGTCTCGGCGGCGCCAGTGCCTGCCCCCGCAATCGCCGAAGCCCAACTGCGCGCGATCAATCATCGTTTCGTGAACGCGTTTGCGGTCGCTGATTTCGATTTCATTGAAGCACTCACTGCAAACGATTTTTTCATGATCGGCAACGGTGGCGACTGGATAGATCGAGCGCAACATTTGTCTTTGATGAAGAAAGCGACGGTTACCGATGGACTGTCATACGAAGACGTGCGCATTCGTTTGTTTGGCAATGTTGCGCTAATTCATGGCTTGTTTGAGGCGACGATCATTCAAGGTAGCGAGCGCGCCGTGCGACGCGTTCGCTACACCGATGTGTATTACTGGAACGGCGCGAAGTGGGCGCTGGTTGCTGCGCAGAATACGCCGCTGCGCGAAGGCGTGTCGAAGTATCTACATCGCGGCACGACGCCAGCATTCACGCGATGGCAGGGCGCTGATCCCGTGGGCGACGATGCCGATGTGTTGCGTGAACTCAACGAAAACTATGTACGTTCTTTTCGCGAAACGGATGTGTCTTGGTACGACGCGCATCTCACCGACGACTACGTTGTCGTTGGCGGCGACGGCACGTTCAATGATCGCGCGAAGGCATTGGAGAATTTCGCAAAGCCGGTGTTCGCGACGAGCATGAAATCATTCCCAGTGAAAGTGTCGGTGATTCGACGCTTTGATGATGTCGCGCTTATTCATGCGGAAAATCTCTATGAGCTCAAAGACGGCAAGAAAGGCATCAGTCGCTATACCGACATCTGGCATAAGCAAGCGGACGGTCGCTGGAAGTGCGTGATGGCGCACATCACAAGTTACAAGACCCCCGAATAAATGGGTTCGAATGGCAAGCAACTTTTTAGATAAAACGCCCTTTCTAATTGGGCTTGAATGTCTTATTTTTTGTATTTCGATAATTTACTAAACCACTAATTCACCCAATTTTAACGGGCGTAGCGCGATATTGTTACACGCCAACAACTCTCGTTTGTGGGAGATGAGAGCAGGTAAGACACCGTTCGCTACTGGTGTCGCGTTTTCAGCTCGCAGCAAGGTCGCCGCGATAGACGAGGTGAAGTTTGTTGCCATCGGGGTCTCGAAGATAGCCCCCGTAATACCCAGCACCGTAATGTGGACGAAAACCGGGCTTCCCTTCGTCGGCTCCGCCCAATGCGATCCCGGCTGCATATCCCGCGTCCACGGCGTCCTTACTCTGTGCCAAAAAAGCCGCCATGCCCCCGTTGCCCGGCTGCGCAGGGTTGCGGTTGTAGGGGATGTATACGTAAAACCTTGGCAACACTTGACCTCGCAATACCCAGCACGCGGACGGCGGCCCACCGTCGGGAACGACCACACGCCGAACCATGTCCAGCGGCGCGAGCACGGCATCGTAGAACGCGGCGGCAAGCTCGATGTTTGAACACCCAACAGTGACGTGGCTAAACATGTTTCAGACACACTCCTATCAACTTAGTCCAACGTCGCCGCTAGCGCGACGTTGGCTGTTCGAGTAAAGCGAGTCGCGCCGCTAACGCGAGCAATACACCGGCATGCACCCAACCAAAATACCTGCTCGACGCGGTCCCGCGCATAAATAGCGTTCGGGCTTTGCCGCTGAACGCGGCTAACATCGCATGGAATATGAGCGCCCACACCGATAGCACCAGACCGAGAACGAGGAGCTGCGAAGACACGTTACCCCGATCCGCGTTAACAAACTGGGGAAGAAACACCATGAAGAACAACAGCGCTTTTGGGTTGAGCAAACTGTTCAGCATACCGACTTGAAACACCTTCAAAGTTGCTGATTGTTGCTTTCGCTCGATGATCGCCGTACTGCGCGTTCGAAGCGCCTGCAGCGCAAGCCACACTAGGTACAGCGCGCCAAGAAAGCGCAGCACATCGAACGACGGCGGCCACGCTGCAATGACCGCTGTAATGCCGGCGGCGGTTAGTGCGGTAAGCACAATGTCTGCCGCGAAGATGCCGAGCGCGATCGCTAACCCACCTCGTAGGCCATGCGAGATGCTGTGCGACAGCAAGAGCGCCATGTTCGGGCCGGGGGAGACGAGCAGCGCGAGTACCGCACCGGAGAAAAGGAGTAGGGTGTGTATATCTAGCATGGCTTGTACTGGGCATAGTTCAAAAATCCATTACGCGACAAGCGAAGAGCCGCTTTTTCCCTGCCCTCTTTACTGTCCGTCAGGGCAAACGATGTAGCCCCATCTGGAACGCAGGATCCGTCTGCATCGAGGACGGATGCGCTATCGACATTAGCTCTTCGAAGGCTATTCTGTGCAACGATTACAGCATCGTCAGGAGCCGGGCTGCCCTGCCGAGCCGGGGATACGGCTTTGTTAGTCGAGTAAAAAATCTTCACATTCGCACCGATGTCAGAGTTGATAGCGTAATCGCGTGTTAATTTTTGCAGCGGTCATTTGTAACCACCAAGTATTCTGTGCAAGAACCACGGTAAATCCTAATCTTGCAGCTCCGTCCGTTGTGGATGGTCTTCGTGGCGAGCACTCGGCGAGATCAGCGGTGTTGGCATCGCGAGATTGATGACGACTCCTTGTACCCGATTCATTACTGTGCACCTTATCTAAACTTCTCCTGAATGTGCTCTAGGTTCGCTGTCTGCGCCCAGAAGTACGCACAGTTCCGAGCAATCTCACCAAAACATCCTAACGCACCGCGAGATGGTGGTCGGACATCTAAAAAATGACTTGTTCGAGTTTGGGGAAAGCGGCAAGAGGTGCGGCATTTGGCCAACGTCACACCGCGCGAAGAAGACAATCTTTTACTTGCCACTAAGTCGGGCAATCTTGTTTAACAAACAGCACATTCATCTGGCTATTCGCTTCGCTTGATGAAAGACTCAATGATGGGATTTACGCGTATTGAGTTGTTGATTGGGGCTAAATGTCCCGCAGGAACCCAGTGTAGCTCTACCTGCGGCAAAACCGCCTCCAAAACGTGCAGCAACTGGTGCGAGCAACGCGGGCTGAGTCGTCCACCAATAAGACACGTTGGCACTTGGAACGCATGAAGAGTTGGCAGTTTTGCGGGGTCTCCGAGAAGGGCTTGAAAGTCCAACGCAACCTTAGGCAACATAAGCGACAGGGATAATTGGCGCGTCGCGTCGAGCAGATCAAACGCCCCTTGCCCACTCCAGAAATCGATAAACATTTGGGTCGCAGGAAGCAGCTTGCGAGCGAGCGTCTCGATTGAGCCTCTAGTCGCTTTCCGCGCATCTCCTACCTCGCGGCTAATACATTCCGCCACCGTACGAATTATGGACACCGCGCCGTGCGCAGGAGGGAGCAGGTGAAAAGCAACTGGCTCGAACAGCGTGAGACTTTGTACTTGGGATGCAAGCTCTTGCGCTAGGCGCAAGGCCACAGCGCCGCCGTACGAATGCCCGACAACATGAATGCTGCTATCACGAGAAACGAGCGCAGCCAGACGCACACGAATTCGATAGACCTCCTCCGCCAGCGAAAAGCGCGACTCGTCCGGCGGCTGCATTGCGTTGCCGTACCCCATCAAATCAAAAGCGATACAGCGATGATTTGCAGCGAGTCGTTCTATTAGTGATTGCCATTGCCTCTTGGTTGAAAGCGAGCTGTGGAGGAGTACGACGACGCTGCCTTCCCCGAAATCTGAAAAATCATTCGATATTGACGCAACCGTAACAGGGTCGAAATTTTCAAAATGCAAGCCGCATTCCTTTTCATATTTGCGCTTCCTGACGCAAGCCGCATGGGGTTCGTGAATCGCCTGCTCGGTTGAGACGATCTTGGCTGTTGCCAAAGCATTTAGTTAAACGCCGAAACCGTTGCCGCCCGGACATTTCCAAGTCAACCCGTGTGCAGGTTTAGAAAATCGTCGTCACACGGCGCTAGCTGAAAACGAGCGGCACTCACACGGTGGCATGTCCGGTCACGCCAATCAAAATCGTTGTGTATAGGTGACTCACCTAAACTAAAACCACATGCCAATATCAAACTTACTGAAATTCACAACGCGCAAGACATCGATCGTTCGATTTCGCACACTCAGCGCGTTGATGCTTTTTTGTGCACTGCCCGCCGCGCAAGCGGCAACTTACCTCGTTAGCAACTGCGCAGACTCAGGAGTCGGTTCGCTTCGGCAAGCAATCAACAATGCCAACGACGCGCCAGGCGCCGACACCGTCGTGTTCAACCTGAACCCCCTTTGTTCAAACATAAGCCTGCAAACCGAGATCGCAATTGGAGGCGATCTTGAAATTCAAGGGCCGGGCGCACAACTGTTGACGATCACAAACGCAAGCGGGCG
The DNA here is from genome assembly GCA_013298695.1 of Betaproteobacteria bacterium. Lineage (GTDB taxonomy): Bacteria > Pseudomonadota > Gammaproteobacteria > Burkholderiales > Casimicrobiaceae > Casimicrobium. Next base: position 667,160 of record JAAFIS010000001.1, on the reverse strand, counting down.
CATCTTTGCGATACAGCCCAGCGCTCCATCGCCCGCGTTTCAAGCCGTTGCGATGCGCGGCATTCGCTTCACCGGCTCAAGTGATGCAGGAGGCGGTGCCATTCTCGCGAGCCGTAGTAACCTGTCAATTCAAGAAAGCGTGTTTGCAAACAACGATGCGAACACTGGCGGGGCTATCTTTTTTACGTCTGATTCCGAGACGCTACGTACGCTATTTGTTGAAAACTCTACGTTTGTTGCGAACGGCGCGTCGTCAATCCTTTCTGGAGGCGCGATCGCCGCAGCGAACTCATTTGTGACAATCCGCGGATCGTTGTTCAGACAAAACGGAAGGCAAGCAACGCCAGGGGCTGGCGGAGCTGTAGCGGTCTCAGGGGGCGTTCTCCTTGTGACCGACTCTGCGTTCTACAGTAACCGAAGTTCGCGGGGAGGCGCAATTGCTTTCATCGAAACCACCTCCGGTGCACCATCAGCCATACCGAGCGTGCGGATTGACAACACGTCGTTTGTTGGCAACGTAGCGACTGGGACTCAGCCCGGTGGATTTGGCGGTGGTGCGATTTCGGGGTCACTTGGTTTGCTACGCTTGGAAAACAACACCTTTTCGGCGAACACCGTGCAAGGTGCAGGCTTCGGCGCGGCAATCGATATGCGCGGCGGCACCATGACGCTGATCAACAACACGGCCGCTAAAAATCGGGTTGATTCGACGCAACCGCAAAACGCTGCGATCGCCGCATTTGCGCAAGTTGCAGGGGGTGATGGCGACAACACGCCCGTCAATGTGACCCTACGAAACACGGTTGCGACGGGAACAGTCGCGCTTGACCCATCGAAAGGCGCAGATGTTTGGGTGAGCGCGTCTGCGGCTGGAAATGATGCGACACTCGATTCGCAATTCAGTTTGGTGTCATCCCTGCGCGCGCCTTCTGGCACGACCACGGTGACGCCTGCTGATCCACTGCTAAGCGTTGCCGCGGATCGCGGTGGGAGCCGTCCAGGTGCATCAGGCGCAACCGAAGCCAGCTTTACGCACACGCCGCTTGTTGGTTCACCCTTGATAGATGCTGGCAGCAACGTGGCTGCGACGCTCGAAAACGATCAGCGCGGCAGTGGCTTCCCGCGAATCAACGGATCGGCGATCGATATTGGTGCAATCGAATCTGCCGCAGAGCCTGTTGTCGTGTTGCCGACTAGCGTACCGATGCTGTCAAATCAAAATATGGCGCTGCTAGTTTTGGCTCTACTAGTTGCGGTGACTATTCGACGCAAAGCAATTCGCAGTTAGGAAATGCTCGCGCGCGCAACGTCGATCACATCTTCTGCGGAGTGAGAGCAGTCTCGGCGAAATCAGCGCGCGCCCAAAGATTCCTAGCTCTTCCTAACCTACGCTATCAGAACTGAGTACCGCAGCGCTGGTTGACGTACGCACGAATCGCTCCGCCAGTAGTGTTGCGCGCGCCCGCAGGGACTAAGATCCCCGACAGTAGCGCATCCTCGCGCGCGCCGCTGACCATACGAACAAACGCGAGTGCTTCACCCAGCGGTGCAACCGCTGCGCTTGCGGGTCTCGCGAAAACATCAAACCATGAGTCGCTTTGCAGGTGAGCTTCAATCTCCCCGGCGCCGCGTCTTGTCCCGGTCAGGGTCAGTCCAGAAACTAGTGCGCCGCCGCGAAATCCGAGCGAAAATCGTTCGAGGAGTACACCGTCGATGCCCGCCGTCACCTGCGAATCACCGTCAATGTCGAGGCTTGTGCACACAGGGAGCGGTGCAGGGGTGCATTGCGAATGCCAGGGTGGCGAGCCCTCGACAGCGCGATCCCACACCGCGTTTGCAACCTGATTCAGTTGATTTGGGCATAGCGACGACACCCGATTGCCGAGCGCAGGAGGCGGCGCAGGCGGATCTCCAAACAATTGATTTCCGCCCACCGTAAATCGGACGAGAAACGCGAGATGGCTGATTTGCGGGATAGCCCCCGTAAGCGCATTGCCGCGAAGGTCGATTTCTTGAAGCTTTGTATTGCTCTGGAAAGATGGGATAGAGCCAGATAGCGAATTGTTTCTCGCTACGAACCCGCTTAGCTCGGTAAGACCTTTAATCGAAGGCAAGCGGCCTGTTAAATTGTTGTTTGAAAAGTCGACCACTCTCAGCTTTGGCGAACCTGTAACCACAGGGGCTGCACCCGTCATTTGATTGCCGCCGATAGAAAGGTGCTGAAGTTCGACAAGGCCGTCGATTGAGGGTGCTGCGCCGGTGAACAGATTCAGTTCGGCACGCAATGAAAGCAACTTAGTAAGGCGCAACAGTGATGGAAATACGCCAGTGATTTGATTCTTTGAAACGTCCAGAATCCGCATGTTGACGAGATCGTCTAGCGATGGCAGCGCCAGGACGAGCGAATTGTTGGACACATCAAAGGTTTCGAGGTTCGAAAGGCCCGTGAGTGGCGGTACTACGTTTGTAAAGCGGTTGTTGCGCGCGCTGAATCGTGTGAGCCTGGAGAGACCTGAAAAAGCCGGCAGCGCCCCCGTAAACTGGTTGTCATCCAGATCGATTGTCTCGAGGTTGGTCATCGCGCCCAAGCTTGGCATCGCACCGGTCAGACGATTGTTTGACACATTGAAATATTGCATCTTTGTGAGCGCGGACAACGCTGGAAGTGAACCGCTTAACTGGTTGTTTTGTACCGACAATACACTCAGACTGGGCACCCCTAAAAGCTCTGGCACTCCGCCTGACAGTTGATTGCTGAACAGCATCAGTGTTTGCAGATTGTTCAGCCTTGCCAATTCGGGCAGCGGTCCAATTAACTGGTTTGCAGCAACGGCAAAACGCTTCAACTGAGGCAAACCCCGAATGGCTGGAATGAGCCCGGTCAGCCGATTGCCGACCACATCAAATGATTCCAGTTGCTGCAAGCCTTGCAACTCTGGCAGGCTGCCAGTCAGCAGGTTAGCCTGTGCCTCAAATTGACGTAACTTGGCCAGCGCATTCAACGCTGGAATTACACCGCTAAATCGGTTACCGGACACCAGAAAATCGGTCAGATCGTCGAGCCCTCCAAGTGCGGGTAGCGCACCGCCAATTGCGTTGTAGCGCACGTCAAACGTCGCGAGCTTGGTCAGCGCCGCAAGCGACGGCAGCGTCCCCGAAAGCCCATTGCCAGACAAATTGATAACGACGACATTCGCCCCCGTGGCATCGCAGCCCACACGAACCCACGAACACTCTGTGCCTGCCGCACCGAGCCAGCCACTTTTATCAGTCCAATTCGCGCCGTTTGTGCTTTGGTAAATATTGAGTAGCGCCTGGCGTTCTGTACCTGATATTGCAGCAACAGCACACCCATGCCAGGCCAATGCCACAATCGTGATCCACCGATACCGATTGACGAAGCGATAGAGTTTGCGGAGATAAGAAAAATCATTTTTCATAACAATGTTGCCCAATGTAGTTTGAAACTCAACTCGACTTTGCGTCGAATCTGCGGGATGGTTCGGGTGGCACTATTAAGCTGTGTGATCACAGACGACTCAAATGCCTTTGATACCGGTGGCGGTAGTGTCAAGAGTTCACGTTTGAAATGAGAGGCGATACCCAGTTTGCCGGGCGACGTTCTGTCGATCGAAGGGTCGGGCAGCTCCCGTAAACTACGCTAACGAGGTCGGTCAACAATCACGCGCCAGAAGCCAATGCCGAACGACCTGACGAGCTAGGCACCTAGCGGAATCAATGATCGGCACTTGATGCGAAGCGAAACGCACTGCGCCGCTCAGGTCTAGGCATGCAAGTAAAACCGAGTCAGCGCCGCAGGCAGATACCTTACCCAGCAGCGTTGTCCAGGAATCCCGAAGTACTCCGGGATCGGCTGCCTCCCGAAGTTCTGAGAGCATCTCGTCAACGTCGCTTTGCCAGCTGATAGTGGCAACGTTGAATCCGGCACCTTGCAACGATCGCTGAAACAGTTCGGAATCCGCCGTCGGACGCGCAGCCACAAGTGCAACGGTCTTTGTCGAACTGGGGATTGCTTGAACGGCCAAGTCAACGATGTTGAGCAAGGGCACTGAAACCGCAGCGGCCAGCCTTGGGTAGTAGATATGAACTGTGTTGCATGCGATTGCGAGGAAGTTGACCCCCGCCGATTCCAATTGCCTGAGTCCATCAAGTGTCGCCGCCTCTAGTGCGGCATGGTCGACCTGCCGGTCTTCGTAGAACGGCGCTGGCTGAGAGCAGATCAGCATTTTTGGAAAATCGATGTCGTGTCGCGCACCGTAGATTTCTTGGCAAGCGTCGACCACAAGATCCAGGAATGGTCCCGTCGAACGGGGCCCCATTCCAGCAAGTACGCCGATGGTCGGTGCGGTCATCAACAGCTCCTTGATGTGCCTAACTTAGCGCTAACCGGAGCTGCGCGGCTTTGTCGCGCAGCGTCCACCGACCGAAGGGAGCGAGGTTGAGCACCACGTTAGCCGCTTGCTTTGATGCCAATGTAAATTCTTGCGGACTTCGGCCCGCTGTATTCCTCGAAGTCGTGTCATATGCGCGCACATATGACTGTCCATGTGAAAAGTGTTCCCACACAGCCTTCCAACCATCAATGACGGCTTTCGGCATCGGGCCGTTTGCTGGAAAAGCCAAATAGGTTCCAGATTTAATGCTGACACTTGAATCATTTTCAGTGTCTACCCTTGTTCCGGTAGTAAATGTGACTTCTCCCGTTGCGTCAGATTCATTATCCGAATACACGCCATAGACTTGATTTTCTGGGTTGGGCCAGGATGAATAGAACTGCCCCCAGAGGCTGGTTGTTTTTCCAAATGAGCTCGCTTCTGCCTTGTTGCTCGTGCCAACAGTTGAACCACTGACGATGAATTTTTTTATGTTTGTCTGCTTCATTTTTTGTATTTCAAAAATTGCTGGCTTCGGGCGCCGCCGGGCAGCTAAAGTAAGATCAACACGCACCGGAGCGTTAATCTGCCACGTCGGCGGTATACGCACCATTGCAAATTAACGGCAGGCGCCAGCATAAAGTCGTGTCTGGTAGAAATAGATTTGAGTGAGCAGTAGCTTCAACTTTAGAGTTTCGCGGAAGCAACGCCTGGTTGCGTAGCTTCATTCTGCTACCCGCGATTGGCTGACGACGAGGGCCAGCAGCTTAACTGGGTTAAGGTTCATAGAGTGGAACAGGTCAAGCGTTGTTTTAGAACGTAACGTCGTTTTAAGAACGATCCGGACATGAATTGAACGTGTGCCACGCCAAAAACCGTCTGCCATTGCCGCTGATCGACGCGACTACATTCTTAGCGCCCCACTACGGCACGGGCAAGGCCGGAAGCGTCATCTCGCACTGGTCTACCAAGTACATCTGTATCTGCGACCAGGTTCTTCGAGTGGCATCGCCCGGGAAGGTGATGCCTGCTACGACAGCGTCGCCGGCGAAACCAAGCGCGGCGCGAGCGTGAATCAGCGAGTCGACGGGAGCGGTCACGACGCCGTTGCCATCGATATCGAGCGTCTTCCCCACAAGATAAGCGCTGATCGACGACCATGTGTTGCGCGTCGCGCGCGCAGGGAAGTTGATACCGTTGGTCACCGCCGAACCGGTAAGACCGAGTGCAATACGAACATGCATCAGCGAGTCCGTGGTCACATAGACCTGCGAGTCACCGTCCAGGTCGACCGCACACCCGGGCTGTGGTGGGTCATCAGCGTAGATACGGGCTGCACAAAATTCAGAGTCGCCGCGACTGTTTAGACAGCTACCAGCAAGCAGAACCTTCCCGTCAGGCTGCAGGGTCATCGCAAATGCCTGATCGTGGCTGCTGCCGATGGGCGTGATGACTTTGCCCGCGGTTGGCGAATTTGCAAGACCCCAGCGGGCATCAAGGGTGCCGTCAGAGTTGTAGCGAATCGTGCAGAAATCCACAGTGACGTTAAAGCACTCTCCGGCAACGATGACCTTGCCGTCGCGCTGCACGACAACGCTATGAACAACGCCGTCACGGCCGATTGGTGTGATCGTCTTACCAAGAGCGCCCCAGCTTGTGTCAAGCGTACCGTCAATTTGATAGCGCTGCGTACAGAATGCGCTGATTGAGCCGCTCCCGCATTCGCCTGCCACAATCACTTTATCGTCTGCCTGCAGAGCGAGCGCGTTGGCTCCGGCGAACAAGCCATTGCCAATCGGCATCATCACGCTGCCCGTAGCGTTCCAGGCGATATCGACCCTGCCATCCGCAAGGTAGCGAAGCACGCAGAATACGTTTTCAGTACCGTTGAAACATCGCCCTGCTAGCAGCACCTTACCGTCGCGTTGCAACGCAATAGCATGAGCGTCGTCAGTACTGCGGCCAACTGGCGTGATGACCTTGCCCGTGCCGTTCCAATTTAGGTCAAGCGTGCCGTCAGCGTTGTAGCGTAAGGCACAGAAATCGTTATTACTTCCACTAGTGCAAAAACCCGCGAGAAGCACTTTGCCATCGGGCTGCAGCGCCATCGTGGTGGCGGTGGACCAACCACCGTTGCCGCTGAGCTGAGTCAGCACTTTGCCAGTACCGTTCCAGCTTGTATCAAGCGTACCGTTGCCGTTATAGCGAACCGCACAGAACACGTTGTATCCGTTGTCGCAGGTGCCCGCAACAAGTACTTTTCCATCCCGCTGCTGGACGATGGCACTCACGCCGTCGTCGAAACGCCCCATTGCCGTGATTAAGGTACCTGTGCCATTCCATTCGGTATCAAGCGTGCCATTTTCGTTGTAGCGGACGACGCAAAACTCGTAGTTGGTGGCGTAGCAAGTGCCCGCGACAAGTACCTTGCGATCTGACTGTAACGCGATCGCACGCGCGCTGTCGTTGCTGCCGCCAATCGGCGTCATCACTTTGCCCGATCCAAGCGCACTAGCGCGAGCCCAGCTAGCGTCCAGCACGCCTGCTTGCGCTAAGGCTATGTCAGATGAAAAGAACAGCAGTGTGGCAAACAGACAGGGCGCAATGCGCGTCAAAGAAAAAATCGGGCGCATTGAAGCCTTCTGTTCTGTACCAGGTGTTGGATCTGCGGGAGCAGAACGATGATGCTTGAAGCGATTACAAGGCTCGACGAGGTGAACGCGAACGAGGACGCTACAAATTTCTCGTGCCTGCAGAAAATATTGATTTTCTTGCAAGCGAATAAGCGGGTGTCACCGTCGCACGATTAGTGCTTGTCGTTTATCCGGAATATCTGGATGACACTCCTCGTGGAGGCTTGCGACGGTGACGCTTTGTTTAACGCAGCGCGATTTGCAATCCGGACACACATGCGCTACACGAAGAGTTACTTTTCAAGTACAACCGAGTAGGTGTTGCCGCTGTCGAGCCCGCGCATTGTCTACTGTGGAGGGAGAACTTTGCGTACAAAAGCTGTTAAACGGCCGCAGCGGCAACGCTGTGTTTAACGCGTACGAATGCCGTTTACGGACATGGAGCCTCGGTTTTACAAAAGGATATGCAAGCTAAGATTTATGTGTATGTCGCGCAATGCTTACCGCGAAGCCAACTAGCGCAATACACAAGATTAAGCCCAGCGTCGGCAACGTCGGTACACTCGGCGCCTCGGCGGTAACTAGCGAGGGATACTCGATTGCACCGATATCAACAACAGCGTCAAGAACACGGGGAAAGCCAAGGCCGCGCTGATCTGTTGTAAGTGTCACAGCGTCCGTATTGTTGCCCGCATTAATGAGAGCGGAGCCGCTACCGATCAGCATCGTCAAAAGCGGTTCGCGCGATCCGCTCTGTTCACCGATCGTGATGCCGCCGTTGTTTTCTGCATTACCCAAGAGTGCGCCCCCGGGATTTTGTGTGAGCGCCGTCCCGTAACGAACCACAGACGCTAACGAGGTTGAGGACAGGAAATTGGCAGCGATGCCGCGCCCCTCCACCCAAACATCGTTGCGCTGATCTTCATTTACAGCGAGGGTCACGCTTACAACCGTGTTGCGCAAGTTGAGCGCGGCAACCGCATTGCCTGAACCGGGCGCCGAAAAAACTGCAAGTCCGCCGTTAGTTGTTGCCGACGAGCGAACGCGATTTTTTGCGATTGTCGAATTCAGTAGCGTGACGGTCGCCCCGCGAGACGCAATCGCAGCGCCTACCGCAATACCGTTGACAGTGTTGGCAGCAAAGGTAGAGTTTTCGATAGTCAGGGCGCTGAGGTTATTGTCGATCGCGCCACCGCCAAAGTCTGTCTCAATAGCTAGGCCGCGCGCGGAATTTCCAACGAACGACGAACCAATTACGCGAGTCGTTCCTATTCCGTTCGTTGAAATTGCGCCACCGGCGTTCGCCGAATTTGCGTAAAAGCCAGACTCGATTATGAGCAACGCAGAAGCATCTCTGGAAAGGATCGCGCCGCCGCTAGCGCTCGGCTCGGCCGCACCGTTTTGCCGAAACAGGCTGCGCCGAACCGTAACCAAACTCGGCCCCACTTGGAGAATAGCGCCCCCACCCAAGTATTGAAGCGCGGCAAGGCCGTTGTTGAGAAAGGATGTGTAATCGATATTGAGCGTGCACTGCTCGCCAGAAGCTGATTCGAAATAGATTGCACCTCCGCCCGCTCGGCCAGAGACGTCGTTGCCTTCAAACACACTCGCGCGGATGCCGAGATTTGTCCGGAACGATCCCATCGCTCCGCCGAGCTCACCAATGGCACCCGTTGTGTTGGCAAATCGCAAGCCAGAAAGCGTTACTTCTTGGATTGCCGGTGCGGCAGCGAGCGGCTCCAAGAGAAATGCTCTCGAGCTCGGCGCAGTGATTGTTAAAACGCTAGCCCCTGGACCGATGAGGTTGACCGACTCGCCTATTCTGATCGTGCTCGCTAACACGATAGTTGAGCAAGTTAACGCGAAATTGATGACGTCTGCGCCGGGATTCGTATTGGCACTTTCAACCGCCCAGCGCAACGAACCTGCGCCATTGTCGGCACAATTGCTTACGCTGTACGTCGCAGCCTGTGTTGTGCCAACAGCCACAAGTGCAAGCGCCGTTGTTGCCTTCGACAGCGTGGCGAGCCACGCATTTGGTGATGTCGAACGTTGTGATCTAAAAAATTTCATAGCGGATTCAATCGCGAAAAGACTCATGCAATCTAACGCGATATGAAGCGAATACTGGACAACGTTTGCGGGAACACGTGATCAGCCGTACGCGTGGGTTGTCCACGATGGGAAACGCTGAACAGCGCGTTGCCACGCATCGTATCTGTTGCTTGAAATGCGCTCCCTAGCTACGGCGCGCTACCTCGACCAGAGCTATTCAGCGCCTCTCCACGCTCGGCGCATACGCGGGTCGCCCCTAAATCCTTGAAAGCCAATGCGCGTATTTCGGATCGCGCCCGGTCACGATATCAAAATAAGCGCTTTGTAGCTGCTCCGTAATCGGGCCGCGTGTTCCATCGCCGATCTTGCGTCCGTCATACTCTCGAATCGGTATGACCTCGGCTGCAGTGCCGGTGAAAAAAGCCTCATCTGCGATGTAGAACTCGTCGCGCGTGATGCGGCGTTCGATCCATTTCAATCCAAATTCATTCGCCAGCGCCTTCATCGTGTTCCGAGTAACGCCATCTAGCGCACCGCCTGCAAGATCTGGGGTGTGTATCTCGCCTTCGGTCACCAGATAAACGTTCTCCCCTGAACCCTGGCACACAAAGCCATGCGTATCCAGAAGCATCGCTTCATCATAGCCATCGTTGAGAGCTTCCCGCTTTGAAAGAATCGAAACAGGGTAGTTGCTGACCGCTTTTGCACGGCACATAGCCACGTTCGGGTGATGGTGGGTGAATGACGATGTCTTCACGCGGATACCCTTCTCAGCGCCCTCCTCCCCCAAATAGTTTGTCCAGCGCCACGCCGCGATAGCGACGTGAATCGTATTGTCAGGCGCCGAAATTCCTAGTGCCTCTGAGCCAATCCAAACCAGTGGCCTGATGTAGCAGCTGTCCAAATGGTTCGCTCGAATGACCTCAAGATGTGCCGCTTCAATCGTAGGTTGATCGAATGGGATACACATTTGAAAAATTTTTGCGCTGTTGAATAATCGCTTTGTGTGGTCTGCTAAGCGAAAGATCGCAGTGCCTCCATCGCTCTGTTTGTAGGCTCGCACACCCTCAAATACCCCCATGCCATAGTGAAGCGTATGCGTAAGCACGTGCACCGTGGCATCACGCCATTCCACCAGTTTCCCGTCCACCCAAATTTTTCCGTCTTTATCATCTATCGCCATTTAATTGCTCCGTAAGTTGCCACAAAAATTGGAGCCATTAAACGGGTTCAAGGCATAGCCTCATGTCGTGATTAAACATGTCCGTGTAGTAGCCGCCATACCGTTGAAATCCGAGTTTTTCATAGAACGCAATTGCGGCAACGTTTGTTGCTTGCGTACCACCCATAAGCACCAGACTTCTAGCGCCAGCGACTCTTGCAAACTGAAGCAGCGCGGGCATAGAAAGAGACGCGACACCTCGGCCTTGCCAAGCATCCGCAATAGATGGCGCAAACAGGAAATCGACGCCGTCTTGTAACGCAATTCCGTGTGAGAGAAATCGCGCGGCTTCGTGCTGAGATGAATGCGAGTCGAGAACAAAATAGCCAATGATTTGTTTCCCCCAAATCACGACATATCGAAGCTCGCCAGCGAGGCTTCGCTCACATAGCGATGCCGCTGTTTGGTGATCAAGTGGATGAGGTTTGAAGCGACGACGAGTCGCGTCTGAGAGTCCATCGAAGTATCTGGCAAGCGGTGACGCATCGAAGGGTTGAAGCGAGCGTAGCGTGTACGAACCTTCCAACAGCACTTGTTTTTGTTCCAACGCTACTACTCCAAATATCGTGATGTCGAATGTCTCGTTCAACTTACGCGTATGACACGCGACCGGCTGAACAAGTGCATAAACCGCAAACCCTTATGCTCGCGCACTTGAAATTGAGCGTACGAATCTGTGAGGGAATCCAGTTTTTTTAAACGTACTGCAACCGGGAAAGCGGACACCACAAATGCTGCTTTCGCTCCGCAATCGAAACGACTTCAATGCAATTCAACAAGCCCTTCATGCACCGTGAACGGCGCACGATGCGGCGGGCGGATCACAGACGCTATTGCCTTTCGCTAAGCGACCTGTTCTTCATTTTCATGATTGCAGCAGGCTCTTGAGCAACCGCTATTTGCGGAGTCGCAATATTCTCAGTTGTCAGAGCCACTAAAAGTATCTCACTTGTCTCGGCTTTGATGGCGAGTAACGCGGATTGCGACGCGGTCAAAAGCAGTGCGTTTTCGCGCATGGTAGTAGTCCAATTTGCCCGTTGTATGTCCTGGCAATCTCTGCATTTTCGTGGTGTAAACAACACATGACTTTTGGCTAATTGCCGAGCGTGTGCGCCGCATCAGTGTCGTCCTTTGAAAGGTCGATGCCGCTAGAGGATTAGGAAACTAAGGGGAAAATATGCCTAAAAATGAACTACGGTCGCGCTTATAGCCGCGACAGTTGTCGGGTGCGCCGCCATGTCGCAGGTCCCTGCAAACGTACACGACGGAGCTTTAGTCGGCCCTAATGGCATGACTCTCTACACGTCTGATCGCGATGTCGCAGGTCGTAGCACGTCGGCTTGCAATGATCAATTTCCAATAGGCTGGCTACCCTTTTACGCCTTCCCTAGCGAAATAGAAACTGGTGAATTCACACCGATTACGCGCGACAACGGCTAGAAACCATGGGCCGTTCGCAGTAAACATTTGTACTACTACGTCAACGACTTGCAGTCGGGCGATAGAACGGGACACGCGTTCGACAACAGCTGGCGAATGGTGAAGTGCTAAGCGAGTTGCACAAGGCGCGACCACAGCCTGGCAGAACAACCAGGGGAATAGCGCGATCGATGCTGCATCTTTCTTGCACAACTCTAATCGCTAATTGGGTGCATGTCCGCTCAAGCGCACCCGACAGATAGTCGTCACGAAAATCCATCGGTTGGCGCTCGCCCTCAACGGTTGCTGAAAGCGTAGTCTCGCGCTGGCACAACATCGAAATGACCAGCGTGAGGGCCGAACGCGCGGCCGCGCTGTCGCCAAGCAAACCGCACAGAACCCAGCCCGATCACCGCAGCTTGCGCCGTGATCGCTCTCTTTAGATAAGCAGGAGGCGCAACCGGGTTGCCGATGCGATATTTGAGCATGGAGATGCATCTACTGTTTCCATGTTTGTGGGAGCCTGCTGCGGCTACCCAGCGCGCAATTGTGGCGTGTAGTTCATACGATTTACCCAACGAAATTTCGCACGGCAGATGCCAGCACACAGTAGAAACTCCGCGCGCATGCAGTGATTCGAGGGGAGCGCAGCCTAAATTGATTTGTAGGCTGGACGATGAAGCCTCGCAGCTCAAGCGAGTGGCTAGAGGCTAGAGGCTAGAGGCTGTCCGCAGATAGGTCCGTTGTTTTCACATCGGCTTATAAATCTTGCGTCACGGAGAGATCCGGCACCTGTCGTAGTTGGAAGTGAACTCAAACTTCCCCTGCAAGCCAGCCCTTGCATTCGCCACTCGTCGCGGCGTCGGCGCGCACGCTGAAAACCGGCACTTGCACTAATCGAGTGCCTGCGGGTAAAAAGCGTAGGGTCCGAGCGACACCGCTCACGTCTACAGTTACCGACGCTTCGCGAGCTGGCCTGCCCGCCTCTAAGGTCCAATCTATTAGAGTCATACCGTCACGCAACCCAGCCTTCTCTGCGTTGCTTCCCGTGATGACCCCGCTGATTTTGCGCTCGGCAAAGCTGGGTTTTGCGTCAAAGCCGAGCTCGTAGGGAGCGATCTCAGCAGTATTGGCCTCAAAGCACGGTCCAAGAAAATTAGCGCTAATTTCGAAGGTTTCGCCCCGCTCAATAAATCTGTCGATGTCGCCATCAATGCTCTTCGCTAGGTCTTTGCGTAGCGCTGCCGTGAGACGATTTACCGCGAGCTCGGAGGACGTGTTCGTCGCACGCTGTTTGAGTAAATCGTGTTGGGTGTAGGCCAATTCACGCAAATGCGTTGTTAGACTTTTGCCACGAGATGCGAGTTGGCCAGCCCAGCGCAACGCCAGCAATTCTCCACGCTGGTAGGGCAATTTACCGACGTGTTGCCTGTCGGTCCAAAACTCTCTGGCGACGCGCTCGTTGCTTGCATTTATCGCGGGAGACAAAAAATAAGCAGAGACGGTACGGTTGATTCCATCTGCGTATTGCTTGAGCGTCCATTCGCCCGATTGCAGTAGCAGTCGATGCGTGAGGTAGTTGGTGAAGCCCTCTGAGAACCAGTAATACTGTGCCTCGTTTTCGCCCATCTCGCCGATCCTTTCCGGCATCCAAGTGTGCAAATGTTCATGTCCAATGAGAAAGTCGAACTCGGCACCTGGAATGCTAAAGCCGCTTGACGCGTGCATCGTGAATGCGTTGAGTAGGCGTGTGCCGCCGTATGATGCGCTGCGTACGCGATTCGGCGTGAGTGCGATCAGATAGTGAGGAAAGTTGAAATCATTCCAGAACGAACGGTGAATCAACACTAACTTCGCCGTCGCATCTGCAAATTTGGCGTCATCAAACGTCCACTCACCTCGCACAGCCAGGAACAGCGATTGATCGCCCACTTTCCGCTCAATCAGCCGGTAGTCACCCCCAAGAAAAACGGACTCGCGAAGCTGATCTGAAATGCCCTTTGCGCGATAGGTCGCCACACCGTTGCGATGTCCGGCGCCGAAGCTGCTTGCGAACACCCAGCTTGCGGGCATCCCAGAAAAAGTAACGCACGCAGTGCGCTCCGCGTAATTCGAGAGTGGTTCAGGCAGTACGAACGCGCCATGTCCAATGAGCTGGAAGTGCCGTTTGCCGAGCGTATTGCGATAGAACTCGGTGGTCGGGACGGGCGTTTCGTCATCGATATTGGCTATGCCGTTAGTGATCGAATAGCGAACGGTGACGCGTTGCTTTTTTCGTTTCGCAACGATTTTCCATTCACTGCTGCTGATTGCTGCGACCCTAACACCAGACGTTGTTGATCGCAGGTTTGTGATGGTCGCATCGAAGTTTTCGATACCACCCCACGACTTCGGGCCAATGAGTTTTCCTTCGACTGATTCACCGATGTCATAGCTCAAGGTGACTTCGAATCGACGGGGTGTGGTGTCCCATTTAGCTTCAAAACGAACATCCACCTCACAAACGGCAGGTTTACCCAGCGAGGCATACACCCGGGGAGATATGACCAGGACAATCAGCAATGCAAGAAAACTGGTCCATCGAAACATGTGCGGAAGGTAGTTAGTCGATCTAAGAGGGACTTAATGCGGTCGTCGATTTTACAGGGCTGCACGGTAGGGTACTGTGCGCAAAATCGTTCCACAAATCGAGCGTAGCAGCAGTTCCACGGGTTGTCTAATCACAACTCTGAGCTCGGGTCAAACGGCGGTAGCGGCATACCGCATTTTTGCGTGAAATATCTATGGATGCTGCTCCAGTTTCGACGTGTTGCTGATTCTGCGAAAGTGATGCCACCGTAAACGATCGCGCCAGTGAATCCCAGTGCCGCGCGCGTTGCAATCAGTATGTCAGTGACCGTCCCAATCGTACCGTCGCCATCGATGTCGAGTGAGCATTGTGGCGCCGCATAGGGCCCACCGTTGATGCGAGCGATGCACATGCGATATACACCGCCATTGGCGTTGAGGCGACAGTAGGCGCCATGTAGGATCTGTCCGTCGCTTTGGATCTGCAGGCGCAAACCGTTGAGGATCGAGGGGCCTATCAGTTGCATGAAACCGCCGTTGCCAGGTGCCAGCGCATTCGGCCCATCAAAGCTAGTGTCTGCGGTACCGTCGCCATGCATGCGGGCAACACAGATATCCGAGGTGCCACTGTTGACGGTTACTTTGCAAAGCCCACTAACGACAATCTTGCCGTCGGACTGCAACGCTATGTTTCTCGCAAGCGCGATGCCAGCTACGCCAGAAATCGGAAACGCGAAGCTTCCACGGCCTTGCCGGTTTGGGCCGACGAAAGTTCGGTCAACAATACCGTCGGCCGAGTAGCGAATTAGGCAAATTTTTTCAGGCTCGGTCGCGACAGGCAAACAGCTGGCTGCCAAAACCAATTTGCCGTCCGGCTGCAACGCGATCCCCGCTGTTGTGAAGTAGAGATTGCCACCAGAGATGTATTTTATTTGACCGGGTGTGCCGTTCGGGTTGAACGACGTATCGAACCTGCCAATGGAATCAAGCTTGGTGAGACAGGCTCGTGTGCCGAATGGTTCTTGCGGATCACCGCGGCAGCTGCTGGCAATCATGAAAGTCATATCCGGCTGGAGGAGATAATTAACGTCGAAGTCGCTAGTGCCACTCAGCGACATCACAAATGTTCCCGTGCCCGTCCCCAACGGTCCGACGAAGGTTGGGTCTAGCGCTCCGTCTGGCATAAGCCGAGCCGCGCAGGCCACCGCAATCGTGAACGAAGTGTCGCAGAGACCAGCCATAACAATTTTCCCGTCTGGCTGTACAAGCACTGTGTTGATCGAATCCCGGTTGTTGCCGATTGCCAAAGTGAACGCGCCACGCGCAGTACCGGAGGGACCGATAAATGTCGGGTCAAACCTGCCATCGGGTAACAGTCGAACGATGCACGCGTCGGAACGGGCAGGAGCTAGAGTGCAGCTTCCAGCGATTAGCAGTTTGCCGTCGGGTTGAATTGCGACAGCGCTGGCATAACTGTTCTGGCCGGGCGTGCCGACGTTGACCGTGAATTTGCCGCGATCCTGGTTGTCTCCAATAAACGATGGATCTGGCACACCGCTGCTCAACAGACGCGCGACGCAGAATTTCCAGACTTCTCCACATTGTCCTGCAACGATGATCTTTTGATCGGGCTGCACTGCGATAGCTCGCAGGTAGTCAGAGCCTTCCAGTGTTACTCCCAATTCGATGATCTTGCCGGATTCGTTGCTGCCAAACGTCGTGTCAAATGTGCCTGGCACAGCTTGCGAAGGCCACACGTCGGCATTTGCATGTGTCGTAACCAACGCTAGCATCAGGACAACTGCCAATGCAAAGACACTATCGCAAAGCGCGAGGACGGAGCGATAGCGGGATATTGATGGATGATCGTGTTTCATAGTCGTCGCAATGAGTGTTGATGTCATCTGTGAAGCGGTTTCAATATTGCACGTCAGGGCTATGGAACCAAGGACATGCCGCACTGTGATGTCAGAAATCGGTGAATTTCTGGCCATGTTTTGCGCGTGGCATTGGCTGCGAACTGAATGGAATTGATCACGCCTGCACCAGAAAGCCCGCGCGCAACTCGCGTCATCATCAGCAAGTCGGTTGAGGACAGCACGACACCATCCCCGTCCAGATCAAGCGAGCATCGGGACGCTTCGAACGGCCCGCCCTGAAGCTTTGCAAGACACATAAGGTTGAAATCACCGTTGTTGCACTTGCCGGCGACGACGATACTACCGTCGTTCAACACCGCGACGCCTCCACTAAGGTCGTTGAGACTCATTGGGGGAAGCACTGTCGCTCCATTGCCCGCACGACTCCAACCGTCAAAGGTGTCGTCGAGCGTTCCGTCTGAATTGAGTCTGACCAAACATATCCGGCTCTGTGAGTTGGTTAAGCACGTGCCTGCGATGAGCAGTTTGCCATCGTGTTGCACTACGACGCTGGTTGAATTTGCACTTGCATCTGCAATTGGGATTACAAGTGTCCCCGCAGGACCACCAAAAGTGTTGTCCCTGATCCCATTCGGGCGAATTCGGGCTGCGCAGATCTGCTGTACCGCGCCTACAAGGCATTGGCCGACGACGACAATCTTGCCGTCAGCCTGTACAGCGATGGCGCTAGCGCCACTGCTCGTTCCGCCCATTGGGAACCCGATTCGCCCCGGAAATCCATCCGACCCCTCAAAACTCCGATCAACGTCTCCGTTGGCGAGCAACTGCCCCACACAAACGTAGGTTGCAGTTGCGCCTGCAGTCCGGCAGTTTCCCGCAACAACAATTGCGCCATCGGATCGCAACGCTGCAGCGGTAGCGTAGGTCAACGCGTTCCTCGTCCCAATTTCGAACGCGAATCTGCCGTTTCCGGGAGTGCTCGGATTGCGACCATCGAAAGTTTCATCGAACGTCCCGTCAGCGTGCAAGCGCGCCACGCACGCCTGACTCAGGAGGCTGGCTCCCTGGCCCGAGTAGCAAGATCCGGTCAACAGTATTCTGTCGTCGTTATTTAAACTAACGGATTTGAGGTCGTGGTCCCAGGTCGCTACAACGGCGGGCAATATAAATCTACCATTGCCCGGCTCGACGGGATTTGGACCATCGAAAGTGTCGTCGTAGGTGCCGTCGCGGTTGAGTCGTGCAATGCAGTACTGGCGTTTACCGCTGGCATCGCAGTATCCCGCCAGCACTATCTTTCCGCCGCGCTGAATAGCCAAAGCGGTGGCTACGGAATTACCGCCGCCGATTGAAAAAATGACCCTGCCGTTCTTTGAGGCAGATGAATCCGGCCCTCCAAATGTTGTGTCGAACGTACTATCTGCGTTCACTCGCATCACACAAAAGTCGCTGCGCCCGGAGCCGCATGTACCAGCGACTAGAAATTTTCCATCTGCCTGTACAGCAAGCAGCCCGCCCGCGATTGCAGTTGATGGAGCGACCGTAATACCGGCAATGAATCCGTCGGGCGTTGCAAAAGTGCGGTCAAGATCACCCGGTACTTGTGCGACGCTTTGAGCAGCACAAAGCACCGCTGTTGCCGTAAATAGCGTAAAGGCGAAGCCAGAAATGGTGCGATTGATCATTTTCTATTTCCAAGGAAGCGTTGCTGGGTCTCGACGAAAGCGAACGCGCTCATCAGTGACTCAACGAAGCGCGCACCTAAAAGCAAAACTAAGGGTGTGCGCGTGGAAGCACAAGTACGCAAGACATCAAGGAACCGAGATGCCACTACAAGGGGCGTTGCCGACTGTGAATAAAAAAAATACCTACTCAACGCGTGCTACCGATTTCGATTTTTTCGGAGCCCGCGAACCCAAGCAAGTCGATCCTGGCGATGTCTTCGAAGCAAGTCGCTCTAAAGGAGTAAACACGTGTTAACTAACGCATCGTCGGCACATAAACGGACGTAAGTCGCGTTCGAAGCGGGGCGGCCGAATGCTGTGCCAGGGCCATAGTTGCGCGCGCAACCTTGACATGTATTGACCGTCGCATAACGTACCCGCTTCGTATCGGCGATCATGATCTGCGCATGCACAGCAAACTCGCTCCTTTACCGCGCCTGAGCAGGTGTTTCAGCCAGGTCTCTAGATTGTGAAAAATGGCTTTGCGAGGGGGGGAGGAAAAGGGAGGCCGCCCTCCCTTTTCGACCCGATTTACCCTACTTGAACGAGTAAGTGAATGATCCGAACACGAAACGCCCGCGCGAGTCATGGGTACCGAAGTCGTAACCCTCGGTTTCATCGTCACTGAAAGGTGGGTCGCGATCAAGCAGGTTGCGCGCGCCTATCGTAAGCCGGATATTTTTAAAGCCCGTGTACGTAGCCACCAAATTCCAAGTCAAATTTTGTCCCACATGGCTTGTGGTGATCTGATTTACCTGGAGGTAATGGTGAATGTAGTTCGCCGACAACGTAGTATCCCAAGCCCCGCGAGCGAGTCCAACCGAAGCGTTTGCCACGACTCGTGGATAGCGGTAAGTGCCTGCCTGTTGCGACGCTGGTTGCCCAGGTGCAGCGGTGACGAACAACTTATCGTAGTAGGTCGCAGCGGCTTGCGTTGAAATCCGTCCAAGACCCTCGACGTCGAAGCGATAGCGCGCTTCAACGTCGACACCTTGTGCACGCTGATTACCGAGGTTGTAGTAAGAGCGATATAGACCGATCGCATCGCTCGCACCAGAGCCTTGAAGACGACCAGGCGATCCTACGGCTGTGTCGCGATCCGAAGCCTGCTCCCGCACCACTGTTCCGGGAAAGGCAGAGGCGTTTAGGAGTTGGTATGAAAATGCTGGATTTGCGATTTTGTCAGCATGATCAATATCGAAGTAATCAACACTTAGCGACAGATCTTTCACTGGCTCAATAATGACGCCGAGAAATACACTCTTCGACGTCTCAGCCTTTAATGAACTGTTGCCTGCAAGCGATGTTCGATATTGTGCACCGCGACAAGCCGATGTTTTTTCCGCAGCCGTTGCGTTGCCTGCGCTTTCCGCTAGCGTGTAGGCGTTACAACGAGGAGTGTCCACGAATTGAGCGAAGCTTATTGAACTCCCCAAATAAAGCTCCGGCAGTGACGGTGCGCGGAACCCTTCACCATAAGAGCCGCGCACTGCGAATTGCTTCGTGGGTGAATACTTGAATCCGAATTTCGGCACGGTGGCAGCGCCAAAATCGCTATAGCTGTCTCGTCGAATCGCTGCTTGCAACTCAAGATTTTTGAGTACAGGTGCGCTTAATTCCGCGTACAACGCATTTGCGGAACGTGACCCACTCGACGAGGTACCGCCAGATCCCACGACGCGCCCCTCACGCGTGAATTTATCTGGCGTATCACTCGAGTGTTCACGTCGATACTCCGCACCGAGCGCGATAGCAAGCGCGCCGCCTCGAAGCTCAATGAGCTCGCGCGAACCTTTCAAGTCAATTGATTGCGCGTCCGACACGCCCACTCGGTCCGTAGCGATACGAAGCGCTTGCACCTGCGCCGGGCTATTGCGCGATGGGTTCAGGAAATCGTAAACACCGTTAGCAACAAGCTGGGTGACAGCCTGCGAATCAATGAAGTTGGTCGCATGATTGTTCGTGGTATTTCGGGTAGCCGAAATCCCGGCTTCCCAGTCCCACGCGAAGCTCGTTCCTTTCATCCCGAGCACTGCACGTGAATTCTCGGACGTAATGTCGTTCGTACGAGGGCCAACGTCCAGAAATCGATATGAAATTCGTACCGGTTTGTCGAAAGGATTCGAGTTATGTCCCACCGGCAAGTTAAATGCGGCGGGGGTTGGTGCTGAGAGAGTTTGTGATTTGTTCTTGTTGTAGCTGCCATCGAAGAAAGCCGTGATCGACGGCGTCAGCGCGAAGCTCGCGCGCGCGGTTGCGCCTACGCGCTCGGTTTTAATGATGTCTGCGATTGCATTGTTAAAGTTGTAGCCGCAGACGTCGTCTCCGTTACCCGACACACCGTAGAAGTCGGGAATAATGTCGGTAGGCTTGCAGGTGGGAAATGGTCGAGAAAAGGTGTTGGTGCCGGTCGGTTGACCTTGGTTAAAAATCCAAGAGCCCGGTGAACCCGTGGGTGAACGGGAATCGGAGCCCCCGCGTGAAGTTTGATCCGCCGACTTGCTGTATTCGCGGTCACGGAGGAATTTCGGATCA
Source organism: Betaproteobacteria bacterium (assembly GCA_013298695.1). Taxonomy (GTDB): domain Bacteria; phylum Pseudomonadota; class Gammaproteobacteria; order Burkholderiales; family Casimicrobiaceae; genus Casimicrobium. The sequence goes on along the minus strand of JAAFIS010000001.1, from coordinate 646,730 downwards.
CGCTTAAAAAAATCGAGCATCACCAGCGCGTTGAAACGATCTTTAGCGATGTCGCCGTAGCCCGCCGCCAGTGAGGTGCGCGTCTCATTTGCATCACCGTAAGGCACAGCTTGGCCGTAAGACGCCGTAATCTCAGCGCCTCTGAAATCGCGACGTAGTATGACGTTGATTACGCCCGCAATAGCGTCTGAACCGTAAATCGCAGATGCGCCATCTTTCAGGATTTCGATGCGCTCGATGGCGGCCAGGGGGATGCTGTTCAGGTCGACAAATGCATCCGACAAGTTCTGCGCAAACGCGTAGTTCGCTACGCGTCGCCCGTTGATTAGCACAAGCGTTGTGTTTTGGCCTAAGCCGCGGAGCGAGACACCCGAGGTACCTGGTGCGAAACTATTGGTAAATTTTTCGTCGAATGCGCCACCGCTGTTTATGGTCTGCGAGCGCAGAATATCCGACACTGTTGATTGCCCCGATTTTTCGATCATTTCACGCGTGATCGTAATGACGGGCGCAGGACCATCAGCATCAATGCGCCGAATGCTCGATCCGGTAACTTCGATCCGCTCGACCTTTTGAGTGGATCCATCGGTCGTAGCTGTCTGCGCGTTCGTGAGCCCCGATGCAGCCAACGCGACCGTGATCGCAACTGCCAGTTTCTTTCTCTCGTTCATTTGTGTCTTCCTAGGTTTTCTGTCCGGCCGGACGCATAACGTGGACCGTCTTACGAACGGCACACGCGTAGCCCCCTGCGACGCGCCACGATTACGTTGCGACGCCCTACGATTGACTTCGGCGGCGCACACATAAATGCTCCGCGTTCAAACGCGGGGACTTGGGATACTTAACGCAACCTCGGGACAAAAAAGGACAGCCGATCTTGTATGTTTTGTTAAAGCTGACCGCGCCTCAGAGTTGTGGCCTAGCGTCCGGTTTACAACGAGCGATTCGTTAAGTAAAGGATGTGGCGCGGCTCTATCTAATTTGCCGCGACTCGCCACCTACTACCAAGTCAGCACGATGAACTCGTCGTGTTGCGGAAACCTTTTATGAAAGATCACATGAACAGCATCCTATCTCTTCGCCCCCGATGGCCTCAACGCTCGCGCGCGGCAGTCGCTATTGCTTTCGCCGCGCTCTCACTCTGTTCTGCGCAGGCGCGGTTCGATATGGATATCGACAATTTCAGGGGCAGCATTGGTGTTGCACCTGCGGTTTCAGACGTCGGTACGCCGCGCACGATCACCGTCAGTGCGATCTGGCCGAACGCTTGCCCTCCCTCCTTTCAGGAAGCCGCGATGGAGCCAGGCATTAATCCGACCACGCTGATTTTGCGATTCGTCGTTCCGGCCACACTGGTGGCGTGCGCACAGGTGGAAACGCCGTTCGGCGCACAGGTGGACTTCACGCCCACCCGCGACGGTGAGTTCAATGTCGCTGCGATCACTAGCGACGAGCGCGTCATCGCCCGAGGAAAGATGCTCACCCTGCTGCCAGGTACACCGGGCAGCAGCACGCTTTCCGGTTTCTGGATCGGCCCCGAAGCTTCATCCATCCTGATGCTCGCTCACAGCGAAGGCGCGAGCGATGCGCTGGTCGGCAGCTGGAACATGTTCGCACGCGACGGTAGCGCACGCTGGCAATTCATTCACAGCAGTCGGCGTACGGCTACGAATATGTTTGAAGCAGCGCTCCAGGAGTACAACGTGCCGGTCAACAGCGGCGGCTGCGGCACCAACGCCTGTCCGATGCCCGGCCTCGTCGGGCGGGACGCCGGTGCATTGAAGCTACGGGTTGAAAAGGACGATGCGCTCACTATTGAGGTGTACTCAACCGCCGCTTCGCACCCCAAACTGCCTGTGGGCACCACGCTCTTCAAGAGCTCACTGATTCGCTGGAAGTTTTAAGCAACGCGACGCGCGAATAATCCGCAACGATAAAGCGGGTTGTTCGCGCGACCAAAACAACCCTACGCATCTGGCTCGACGAAGTGCACGCCTCTCCCACGCAGTGAGCGCGTTCCCCACGCGCGGTGAGTTTGCAGGAAGCTGAAGAAAATTCAGGCATCCCGCGAGTATCAATGGTTATTTCACATCCCTGACAAGCCGCACGTAGTGTTGGCTTGTTTGATAGCGATCATAGTGAAATCCGTTGTAGAAATTCACTGCGTACACGTAGGTTGAATCAATGCGATGCGATGTCCAGAAATGGTCTGGTGGCGTGCCTGGAAAGGCCGCAGTATCGATTGCCATTTTGAACCGCTTCTCATCACCGATAGCAAGAAGCTCATCCTTATCGGGTAAGCGCCACGATGTGCGTGACGCCTTCGCCTGCGCGTCTGCTCTTGACTGCGCGCCAGCAAAATCAAAGGTCAACGCCTTACCCACGCAGCTGCCACCGCTCGCCGTCATGCCTTCTGCACAGCGCCGCCAAATGAGCCCGGTGGTTGTATCGGTTACTTCACGACCATCCGTCGAAACAACGTACCGCGAACCGTTCGATCCCGCTGGTGGCTTGCTGGTTTTGGCCTCCATCGGAACGACTGCCACACCGCCCGTTTCCGCACTGGCGGCGCGCGCTTGTGCCCCGCCTATCTTTACCAGCAATAACGAGGCGGGCTCACCGTTGTCGTGAAAACCTTCGCCACCGTTATTGAAATTCACCGTCTTCGTGCGATCACGATCGCCTCGATCTTTATAGTACAGCGTGGAGCTCCAAAATGGCTCTGGTGGCAATGCAGGAAACGCTACCGCGTCAGTGCCGCCCGAGCCGACTTTGGCGTTTTCATGTGTCGCATAGAGTCGGCTGATCGAAAGCAGCTCATCGATCTTTGGCACGCGCCAGCCTTTTAGCGTTTTTTCATACGCGAGCACGCGACTCAGCCCACTGAAAGTTCGTAATTGCCCACTACAGGTTGTGCCAGTCCAGTTCATTCCCTCAGCACAGCGTCGCCAAGTAATTCCGGTTTTCCTGTCGGTAACTTCAGCACCATCGGCAGAAATGGTGTAACGGGTATCTGCCACCGAACCATCGGGCAATGCGTTCGCGGCATTGAATCCATGTTTCGGCGCAGCCGGATCTGAACTGGGCTGCGCGGGCGCAGAATTCTTCGCGTTTTTTGCTTTGTTGAACACACCGTCGAGCAGACCGCCGATTGAAGGCTGGGACTGCGCGTGTATGTGCGCATGCATTGCGGCCATGAGGGGCGTCAACACTAAAAGAGTGATTAGATTACGGTTCATCGTTTGCTGGGATCCTTGAATTCACGCGACGATCGTGCCGGACACCAATTGGCGGCATCGTTTCGACAATAGCTAACGCAATTGGGCAGAAAAAACGGTCAACGGCTTCCCTGAGTAGCGTGGCGATAAATGCCTTCGCCCATCCGCTGCCCATCCATAGGTGGCGTGCGTATGTCCGACTTTTAGTCGGCAATACGTGAGCAAAAGGGACGAGGCAGAGTTCATCCGGTTCCACACTGCATTGATGTGGCTCCACCCTGCATTGATCGGCTAGCAGGAAAGCCGCTGTTTTAAGCAGCAGTGAGCAGCCCCTTCGGGGCTCGCCTAGAACTTGTCTGTAAACGTGATCTGAGACCGCCCATGAAGTTGCATTTTTGATGCGCAGTGGTGCCTCGGGGCTACAGGCAACACGTCAACCCAACCACTTAACTTCACTCAAATCCATCTATGAAACAAACGATACTCAGTACAACGATTGCGCTACTTTTTTCCACCTCTGCGACGGCTGACGCACCGTTCTCTGTGTCTCCCGACGGCCACGAAGTAGCCGATTCGGTGACATCATTAGTATGGCGCCGGTGTGCAGAGGGGATGCAATGGAACGGCCTCAGCTGTAGCGGAAGAGCGCTCACATTTACACACGACAGCGCGATCACGCGGGCCAAGGCGCAATCGTTAGTCACCGGCGCCGGTTGGCGGGTGCCTAGCCTTAAAGAGCTGCTCAGCATTGCTGATCCGACGCGCCTGCTAGTTTCTGCTGTTGACGCAACTGTTTTTTCCAACCTACCGCCACAGCGGTTTTGGACGTCCACGACGTTCGCGCGCGATACGCCAACAAACACCACCGAGCGGCATCACGCACAGTACGTGGATTTTTCAAGCGGCGGTTACCTGCATGCCCCTTCCGCAACGCCGCATTCTCTGATTCTCGTAAGAGACAAACGGTAGTCGGCGCATACGCTACTGGCGCGACCCACGCGATGACAGCGCTCGCAGGGCAGCAACGCATGTCGCTGCGAGTACGAAATAACTTAGTCGTTATCCGCCCAATTTATACGGGCGTAAACCGCAAAAAAAACATTTTATTGATATTTTCATGCAATCACATGTAAACCCTTAAAATTTGAGCGATCAATAAATAATATGTAGACTCAAATATTGAGTCGCATCCCGCACTGCGCCACCAGGAATTTGCGAATATCGTCATCGCCGCCGTTGCCCCATTGCGTGCGCAGCGCGTTGCTAGGGAAACTGATCCCGGCATACACCGCAGGCCCAGTGAATCCGAGCGTGGCGCGGGTGAGCAGCAGGCCATCAATCGCGGGATTGAAGATTCCGTCACCATCAATATCGAGCGAACACTGGGTGGCGGCGAACGGACCGCCTTCAAAGCGGTGGAGGCTTGATTTTTGGATGCCGCCCACGTAGTAGTTGCTCGCCACAATGATTTTTCCGTCGGCTTGGGCGGCAATGGCGCGTCCTGTGGCGGTGGGAACCATGTTTTCTACGACCACGGGCACACCGGTATCGAGCGAGCCATCCGACTGATAGCGAAGGAAACAACCGAGATAGGGGCCGACCCGGTCAGGACGGCACGTACCGGTCGCGAGCAATTTGCCGTCGCGCTGGAGATGCAGTGACTGAAGAACAAAATCGTATTGCTCGGGCACCGCGTGGCGCTGCAGCGTCGCATCGGCCACACCGTCGCGATCGAATCGCACGATGCAGGGCATGAAGTTTGTTTGATCGCAAATCCCACCAATCAGCACCGCCTCGTCGGGCTGCATGACCGCCGCTGCCGCAGAAAAATAGTTGTCAGCTGAAATTCGTACTGACGCAAAACCGTTGATGCCGTAGCTTGCATCCGGCGCACCGTTACCCTGCAGGCGAAACACACAGGGCACTTTAGCCTGCGGCAGTGGCGGCCTAGCAAGGAGGGTGCATTGACCCGAAAGCGCTAGCTTTCCATCGGCCTGCTCGTTGATCGCTGCCAAAAACATGGAGTTGACTTCAACCTCTTGAGCTGCCTCGATCAGCGCAACACCGTTGATGCCGAATGATGTATCTAGCGATCCATTTGCATGGATGCGTGCCGCGCACACCGTTGCGCTTTGAGGCTCATTGGCGGCTGGCGTGCAACGGCCCGCAAACAGCAGCTTACCGTCGTGCTGTTCGGTGAAGGCGTAGGTGTTTGAAGCCGCGGTTCGGGCGGTAATAGCGATTTTTCCGTTCGCACCAAAGTTGCTATCTCGGCTGCCGTCGCCGTTGAGCCGGATCGCACAAAAGCAATTGCTGCACTTGCTGGCAATCACTAGTTTTCCATCGCGTTGCAGCACAATTTTGATGACGCTCGCGTTCGTGATGTCATCGGTCGTGATGACTGCACCCACTGCGTTGAAGCCAGGATCAGCGACACCGCTGGATAAATGCCGCGAAACGCAAAGCACTTGCGTACTGACCCCACACGCAGCAGCGACTACGATTTTGCCGTCGGGCTGGATCAGCATTCCATCTGCATACGAACTCACCTCGGCCGGAAACAGCAGCCCCACGCGGCCGCCGGTGCCAAATGTTGTTTCAGCTTGACCGGGCGCTGCCTGCGCGCCAGCAGCCAGCAGGAGCCCGAGCGCGGCGGCTACTCGCAGCAACCAGCCATTGAGCTGTACGCCTTGTGTTCCACGCATTTTTCTATTCAACATTTTTGATTTCCTGCGCTCTCTCGCTATGTGCGACTGGCTCAACACGATCCAGATAACTCAATCCGGACAATTTCATGCAATTAAATGCCGGATCAATGGCGCTCGCGCCGCGAATCAATTCACCGTCATCCCACACTGATCACGCAAATAGCGGCGAATATCGCGATCAGTGTTGTCGCCCCATGTTGTGCGGCGCGCTTGTGGCGCGAAGCTGATGCCGCCGATGACGGCAGAACCCGTGGTTCCGCGCATCACGCGAACGGCGATCAGGGCGTCGATCGTGGGTGTGACCACGCCGTCGCCATCGATATCGTGCGAACAGTACCGATAGTTAAACGGACCGCCCTGATAGCGAGCAATGCAGAAGTCTTTGACGCCACTGTTGGTGCACGTGCCCCCCTGCAAAACTCGACCATCCGGGAGCAGCAGCATCGAGAACATCGTATCCATCGCACTTAAAGGATTCAGCCGCAATCCAGCGGCGGCAAATGTAGTGTCGGGCGATCCATTCGAGTTAAACCGGGCAATGCAAGACGCAGAAACCCCATCTAAGTTGCAACTGCCACCCAAGAGAAGTTTGCCATCAGGCTGAGCTACAACGCTATATGCAATCCCCAACATCGAACTCAACACGGCTCCGTTGTTGCCGAAGGGCAGATCGAGCGTGCCGTTTTCAAGGAGCCGCAAGATACAGAATTTCGATTGCGAATCAGCATCCCGACAATCGCCCACCATCACAATCTTGCCATCGGGCTGCAACGCCATGTTGCGAGGAATGTCGTCGCTACTGCTGATGCCGTACGATACAAAGCCGGGGCCGGGTGCGTTGGTGCTGGTGCCAAAACGCGAGTCAAGTGAACCGTTTTCAAGGTAGCGTGCAACGCACATATCGAAGCTGCTGCCCGTGAAGCAGGTACCCGAGACGACCAGTTTGCCATCCGCTTGTTGCGCAAGCGCGATGCCATATTCCACGCTAAGCGAAGGATTCGTCAACACTTTGCCGGTGCCGTTAAAACCAGTGTCGAGCGCGCCGTCAGGCATAAAGCGAGCGACGCAAAAATCATAGTTTCCGCCAGCGTTGATGCAGTAGCCGGCCAGCACGATTTTGCCGTCGAACTGGATAAGGCCTGCGTTGACGCCGTCGTTGCCTGTGCCGATTGCTGCAATCACCTTGCCTCCGGCTCCAAAGCTTGGATCGAGTGCGCCGTTGGGCAGATATCTCGCCAGGCAGAAGTCATTGTTACCGGCAGACACCACACATTGCCCGGCAAGAATGATCTTTTGATCACGCTGAATCAGTACCACCGTGCCACCATCTTCGTCCGATCCCATCGGCGTTCTCACCAGACCGCCAATGCCAAATCCCAAGTCGAGTGCGCCACTGGCAAGATAGCGAACAAGACAGAAATCGTTGTTGCTCCCGCTGCTGCAGAACCCTCCCTGCACATATTTGCCATCGGGCTGCACGGCAAGGCTCCAGGCTTCTCCGCCGGTCAACACTGCCGTGCTGCGCGAGCCCGAGCCGCCCCCCGCTAACGAGGCGTCGAGCGCGCCGTCCGTGGTGGAGCGCGTAAGGCAGAACTGATAGCTATCGCCAACATCGCACGAACCGCTCTGAATGAGTTTGCCATCTGCCTGCAGAACAGCGCCGCCAAGAAGCGCGAGCTTTACGCTAACACCGCGCCGAAAAATATTAGCAACGCCGCCCCGACCATACGTTAAGTCGCGCTGCCCGTCGCCTAGTAGACGAATCGCGCAGAACGCTGGAAGCCGCAGCGTTTCGATGGGAGTTGCGTAAGTGCACGCCCCGGACATCAGGATTTTTTGATCGGCCTGAATCAGCACGTTGCTACCGATACTGTCGACCGTCGGCCCGCCAAGCGCTGCGGTGACTGTCCCGCCACTGCCAAAACTTGGGTCAAGCGCGCCGCTCGCAAGCGCGAGACGCGCCAAACAGAATTGCTGCTTGTTATCGTTCAGGCAACGTCCGCCCATCACCAATTTTCCATCGGCCTGCTGCGCGAGCGAAGTGGCTGCGTTGCTTGCGCCACCCATACTGATGAACAGCTTGCCCGAGGTGCCGAACGATGCATCAACAGCGCCATTGGCGTTGAACCGCACCGCGCAAAATTGCAGATCGCACTCCCCAGCAGCGAGTAAGCGCCCGTCCTGCTGAACCATCAGCGCTCCAAGGCCGTCGCGTCGTGCCGGTGACACCGAAGCGATCACTTTCCCGCCACTGCCGAAGGTTGCGTCAAGCGCGCCGCTGCCGTCATACCGTGCCAGGCAAAAGTCACGGTATCGCGCTGCTGACGCGTCGGTGGCGTTACACGTGCCTGCCGCCAGAATGCCTCCGTCGCTCTGTAACGCCATGGCCGCAGCATTCGCGGCAACAACAGCGCCTCCGAATGACGTCACGATCCGTCCGCCGCTGCCGAATCCGCCGTCCAGCGCACCGTTCGCGCTGTAGCGCGCGATGCAAAACGAACTCACGCCTGCGTTGGAAGTGCATTTGCCCACGGCAACAATTTTTCGATCAGACTGTACGACGATCGCGGTGATCCTGCTGTCGTGCGCCGCGTTGTCTCCCATGAGCGTCGCCACTTTGCCGGCGTCGCCAAAACTACTGTCCAGTTGGCCATCGGGCAAATATCTCGCCACGCAAAAAACATCCTTGGACGTCAACGCGGTGTTGCTGCAATAGCCTGCTGAAACGATGAGGCCTCCATCCATTGCAACAGCCAGCGGCTGCGATGTGGCACCTTGGAAAAGCCGCGTCACCACCAAACCCGCGCCAAACGATAGATCAGGATCGCCGGGGGCGGCGTGGACACTCGTCACCGGAAGCGCCAACATCGCGACCAAGGCGATGGCGACGCAAGCAGCGGTAGCACGCCTACGAATCGTGCTCGCCAGAATTGCAGTGGTCCATATTGAGTGAGTGCCGATTTCAATCGGCTCTCCATTACAGGTGATCATTGTGTTGATATCCCAGATAGGTAAGGTGTTGGCCCGCCGACAGCATGCGATCGAAAACAGGCGGGCGGTTAAAAACCAAGCCGCATGCCGCACTGAGAAACCAGAAATTGGCGAATGTCCTGATCCCCCCCGCCGCCCCATTGAGTGCGGCGCGCAGCGCTCGCGAACGAAATTCCGGCATAGACATTGGGCCCCGTGAAGCCGAGCGCGACTCGGGTGAACATCAAACCGTCAATCGCAGGGTTGAACACACCATCGCCGTCGATATCGAGCGAGCATTCGGCGTTACCAAAAGGGCCGCCTTCGTAGCGAATAAGACCGGCGCTTTGTGTATTCCTTGTCACCGCGTAGTTGCTCGCTACAACTATTTTTCCGTCGTCTTGAGGTGCGACAGCAATCGGCGATTCATCCAACACCGTCCCCACAATCGGTGGCAAGCCGGTGTCAGCGCTGCCATCCGCGTTGTAGCGATAGACACAAAGAAACGGCGTAGCGATATTTGGCCGGAAACATCTGCCCGCTGCCAGAAACTTACCGTCGCGCTGGGCATGCAGCGCACGCGGCGTCAAACTGGCTTGCTGAGTCGGAAGCATCGTTTGCAGCGCCGCGTCACGCACACCGTTTGCATCGAATCGTGCAACGCAAGCGTTGTCGAAATCCACGTTGCACAGCCCAGCAATCAGCACCGAATCGTCAGGCGGCATGGCCGCCGCGCCCGCGACAAAGCTGCCATCACCGGCAATGGGAAAAGAGGCGAACCCATTGACACCATAACTGGAATCGGGCGTGCCGTTACTTTGACGACGAAATGCGCATGCCGCGGCAACGAGGGTCGACGTGGCATCAATGTTTGTGCATCGCCCGGATATCACCAACTTGCCGCTGCCTTGTTCGTGAATCGCAACGGCCGTAATCGAATTTACAACGATCCCCAAGGGCACTTCCACAAACGCCAACCCGCCCACGCCGAACGAGGTGTCCAGCGCTCCATTGGCATGCAGCCGCGCCACGCAATGGGTTCCGGTCACTGGCTCGCCAGCCGATGGTTGACAGTCGCCGGTGAACAGCAGCTTGCCGTCTCGTTGCTCGGCGAACGCCGCAGTTGTTGAATCCGTCGTGCGCGCGGTGATGATCGCCTTTCCATTCGTTCCAAAACTAGCGTCGCGACTGCCATCACTGTTGATCCGAATGGCACAAAAGGCGCGCGGCACGCAAGTCGCCCCAATCACTAGCTTGCCATCGCGCTGCACCACCACTTGAATTGCAAGCGAGTTGGTGATCTCGTCAGCGGTGATTACGACGCCGTTTGCGCCAAATGCGGGATCCGGCACGCCGCTCGTTAGATGTCGCACGACGCAAAGCATCTGAGAGGTCGTGCCGCATGCCGCGGCGACGACAATTTTTCCGTCGGGCTGAATCAACATGCCGCCGACCCGTACATTCGAAGTCGGAAACAGCGCGATGACGCGTCCGGAAAAACCAAACGTGGCGTCAAGTTCACCCGGCAGTGCTTGCGCAACCGACGTGAGCATCAACGCGAGCGAAGCAATTGCCTGCACAGCGCGTTGATAGGGTCGTGCGTGATACGGATTTCTACTCAGCATGTTTTCTGCACTCGATGGTTAGTTAGCGCTAGGTCGGCTCACGCTTTGAAAGCGAACGCGTGGGCACGGGGTGCCCACCCGACATCGTTCATCTCGAACGCGAAGCGCTACAAACATCACGTTGCGCGATCAATGGTCGCTTTCTTGCGAATCAATTCACCGTCATCCCGCACTGGGTGCGCAAATAGCGGCGAATGTCGCGATCGGTGTTGTCGCCCCATGTGCTGCGGCGGGCATGGGGCGCGAAGCTGATGCCGCCGATCACGGCGGGGCCGCTCATGCCGCGCATCACTCGCTGGGCGATTAAGTTGTCGACCGTCGGTGTCACCAGTCCATCGCCATCAATATCGAGCGAGCAGGCTTGATAGCCAAACGGGCCGCCCTCGTAGCGCGCCATGCAGAATTCGTTTTTCGCATCATGCCGGCAGGTGCCGGCTTGCAAAATCTTGCCATCCGGCAGCAGCGCCAGGGCATACATCGCGTCGGAATCGCTGAGCCGATTGATCACGTCGGCTGTGCCTGTCGGGCCAAAGGTGCGGTCAAACGAACCGTCCGGGTTGTAGCGCACCACGCAGGCGCTGGAATCGCCGGATGCCCCGCAGTGCCCGCCGAGCAGAATTTTTCCGTCGGGTTGTACGGCCACCGCGTAGGCGACGGCATTGTTTGCTGGCGTCGGAAACACCGTGCCATTGTTGCCAAATGGCACATCGAGCGTGCCGTGTTCCAGAAGCCGCAGGATGCAGAAGTTTGAGAGCGTCGGGGCGATGGCATTCTGGCAATCGCCCACCACTACGATCTTGCCATCCGGTTGCAGCGCAATGCTGCGGCCAACGTCGTTGCCGCTGCCGATGGGGTAGGAGACCATGCCCGACCCCGATGTGTTCTCGCTGGCGGCGCCAAAGCGCAGGTCGAGCGATCCGTTTTCAAGGTATCGAGCAAGACACATGTCAAAGTTGTTAGCCGTAAAACAGGTGCCTGCGACCAGCAGTTTTCCGTCGGGTTGTTGCACCACGGCGTCGGCGAAATCCGAGCTGAACGAGAGATCGGTTAACAGCTTGCCGGTGCCGTTAAAGCTCACGTCGAGCGCGCCGTTGGATAGGTAGCGCGCTAAACAGAAATCATAGTTGCCGTTCGCGCTGAGGCAGTACCCCGCCAGCACAATCTTGCCGTCAAATTGAATCACTGCCGAACCCACCCCATCGTTGCCAGCGCCGATCGCGGTGATGACTTTGCCACCATTGCCAAAGCTCGTATCTAGCGTGCCGTTGGGCAGATAGCGTGCGAGACAAAAATCGTTGTTGTCGGGCGACACCACGCATTGCCCGGCGAGGATGATTTTTTGATCGCGCTGAATGAGCACCACGCTGCCGCCGTCATTGTCCGCACCGATGGGTGTGGTCACGATACCGCTGCCGTTTGGCCCAAAAGCCGTATCGGGCGCGCCGTTACTTAAATACCGCGCTAGACAAAAATCATGATCCGTGCCGTTGTGGCAAAAGCCGCCCAGCACCGCTTTGCCATCGGCTTGCAGCGCGATACTGCGCACTTCGCCGCCGACGCGAAACGCGGTGTACACCGCGCCCGAGCCGCCGCCAACGCCGCCAGGGTCAGCGGCGCTGCCACTATTGCCACCATTGAGCGATAGATCCAGCGCGCCGTCGGTGGTGTAGCGCACTAAACAAAATTGCTTCCGATTTTGGCCATCTAGGCAGCGTCCGCTTTGCACGAGCTTGCCATCGGCTTGCAACACCGCCGCTTTAAACGCAACATTGACCCCGCGACCGGCTGTTTTGGCCACGCCCGCGCGGCCGTAGCTGGTGTCAGCCTGGCGACCGTCCGGCAACAGCCGCACTGAACAAAATACGGATCTGCCGTCTCCACACGCGCCAGAAAACAGGATGCGCTGATCCGGCTGAACCAGCACGGTGTAGCCAACCTCTGGCTGGTTTCCGACGCTACCCAGCGACAGGATGGTTTTTCCACCCGCGCCGAAGCTTGTATCCAGCGCGCCATCGGCCAGCGCGATTCGTGCCATGCAGAATTGAGGGGCGATGTTTGGATTGCACGTACCCGCGATCAGCAGCTTGCCATCGGCCTGTTGCGCGAGCGAGTTCGCGTAATTGCTGCCACTGCTCATCGTGATGAAGAGTTTTCCGGCGCTGCCGAAGCTGGTATCGAGTGTGCCGTTCGCCGCATAGCGCGCAGCGCAAAAATTACCCTCGCAGCCGCCTGCCACCACCAAGCGCCCATCAGTCTGGATCAACAAGGCGTAGGGCGAGTCGCTGCCCGAGGTTGCGGACACCGGCGTGATCGCCACGCCAGCGGTGCCGAAACCCGGATCGAGCGTGCCATTGCTTTGGTAGCGCACCAGGCAGAAATCGGCACCGGTCAGCGTGCTGGTGGCGTTGCATATCCCGGTCACCACAATTTTTCCGTCGCCTTGCAGCGCGATGGCGCTTGGATAGGTGGTGTAGGTCGCACCACCCGCGCCCGTTACCACCGTTACGACCAATCCGCCGCTGCCGAAACTGCCATCGAGCGAGCCGTCTGCGTTGTAGCGCGCCACACAGATTGCGCGAACGTCGGCGCTGGAACGGCATTCGCCGACCGCGACGATTTTGCGATCCGGCTGCACAGCGATGGCGGTGATTTGGCTGTCCCGGTTAGCGTTGTTGCCGATCAGCGTGAACACTTTGCCCGCGCCGCCGAAGGTGGTGTCAAGCCGACCATCGGGTAAGTGCCGCGACACGCAAAAAACGCTGTAGTCCGACAAACCCGTGCCGCCGCAATAGCCGCCGAGCACGATGCGGTTGCCATCCATCGCGATGGCTTGTGCGGCAGAGTACCCATTTGCAGTAGTCACGATGGGCGTGACCACCAGACCGGGGCCAAACGATAAATCCGGGCTGCCGGGCGCGGCGTGGGTGATTGCCGCAGGCAGCGCGCAGAATGCGAGCGATGCCAGCGAGATCAGCGATGCCGCGGCGGATGCGCGCGCCTGCATGAAGAAACTCAATCGACCTATTAGCGAAAGCCCCATTTGAACTGGGGGAGTATTGCAAATATTCATTTTATTGACAATCTATAAAAATAACGCTGACGCCCAATTAAATTGGGCAATAAATAAATAAGCTATGTTCAGAAATTCAGCCGCATCCCGCACTGCGCCACCAGGAATTTGCGGATGTCGTCATCGCCGCCGTTGCCCCATTGCTTGCGCAGCGCGTTGCCAGGAAAGCTGATCCCGGCATACACCGCGGGCCCAGTGAATCCGAGTGTGGCGCGGGTAAGCAGCAGACCATCGATCGCAGGATTGAAGATTCCATCACCATCAATATCGAGCGAGCATTGCGTGTTGCCGAACGGGCCGCCTTCAAAGCGGTAGAGGCTGGTTTTTTGGGCAGCGCCCACGTAGTACTCGCTTGCCACGACTATCTTTCCGTCGGTCTGGACGGCGATAGAGCGTCCTTCCGCGTCTGGGACTGCATTCTCTAAGACCACGGGCATGCTGGTATCGAGCGAACCGTCCGAGTGGTAGCGAAGGAAACAAACGCGAGAAGTTCCGAGGCCGCCAGGACGGCATCCGCCCGCTACGAGTAGCTTGCCGTCGGGCTGGAGGTGTAGGGCATTGAGAGTGTCGAATTGCGCGGGAGCGGCGTCGCTTTGCAGCGTCGCGTCGACCATGCCGCTGCGATCGAAGCGCACAACACAGGGTTTGCGATTTAGTGCATAACACCTACCGCCGATCACGACCGAGTCGTTGGGCTGTATCACCGCAGTGGTCGCGATGTATCTGTCATCAGTGTTAAGGCGGGCTGACGCCAAACCATTGATACCGTAGGTTGCATCCAGCGCGCCTTGCCCATCCAGGCGAACTGCACACGGGGCCTGGGCCTGCGGCAGCGGCGGCGCAGCAACGAGTAAACACCCTCCCGAGAGGACAAGCTTTCCGTCGGTTTGCTCGCTGATCGCGTCCGCAAGAAAAAGCCCCTCCACAAAGACCAAACCGCCGACGCCGAACGACGCGTCCATCAACCCGCTCGTGGTGAGCCGCGCCACACAGGCAATTGATCTATTTGGCTCGTTGGCTGAAGGTTCGCAAGAGCCCGTGAATATCAGTTTGCCGTCGCGCTGCACGATAAAGGCGCTGGGTCGCGAGCTAACGGTACGGGCCGTCACAACGGTTTTTCCGTTCGTGCCAAAGCTGGTATCGCGGCTGCCGTTGCTATTAAGCCGAATCGCACAAAGGCGATTGCCACACGTGGCGGCGATCACCAGCTTGCCATCGTGTTGCAAAACGATACGGATGACGTCGCCGTCAGAAATATCGTCGGTGGTGGTGACGACGCCCTGCACACCAAAATCCGGATCAAGCCCACCGCTGGGGGTCACTCGCGCTACGCAAATCACCACGATGGCCTCGCGGCACCCTGCAGCGACCACGATGTTCCCGTTGGGCTGAATCACGATCCCGCCGGTTCTGGTGTATGCGTCTGCCGGAAACAGCAGCCCCACGCGGCCGTTGTTGCCGAATGTGGGGTCTCGTTGACCGGGCGCTGTCTGCGCGCCAGCGGACAGCAATAGCCCGAGGGCGGCGGCTACTTGCAGCGTCCATCGATAGGCCTTTACTTGCTGTGTTCCCTGCGGTTTTCCGCTCGACATTGTGATTCCCCTACGCTTCAGGTTGCGTGCCTACACACCAGAGCCACGCGCGCAGAGCAGCGCAGCGCGGGCAGGTCGGCAGAGGCATCACACATCGACGCCATACCCTGCTAACGCACTGCGGCAAGAATTCCGGACAGGGCGCGCTCATGCACGAGCGTCGGCCGAGTTTGAAAGGCATCAACCGTCAATCATCCCGAAGTTGATCGCTCGCACAACGGGTGCCAACGCGCCATTTGCTGGGGCGGCGAGACAGCGAGGCGGTAAGGCGATGAACCCGTACACCGTGCGCTAAAAAGTGAGCCGCATCCCGCACTGCGCCACCAGGAATTTGCGGATGTCGTCATCGCCGCCGTTGCCCCATTGCTTGCGCAGCGCGTTGCTAGGGAAACTGATCCCGGCATACACCGCAGGCCCAGTGAATCCGAGCGTGGCGCGGGTGAGCAGCAGGCCATCAATCGCGGGATTGAAGATTCCGTCACCATCAATATCGAGCGAGCACTGCGTGGCGGCGAACGGGCCGCCTTGATAGCGGTAGAGATTGGACAGTTGTGCATTGAGAGGCCCGGATGCACCGGCCACAACTATTCTTCCGTCACTTTGCGTTGTGATCGGAGTAGTCCCTCCCTCCACAACCAACGGTTGCACTACGAGCGGTAAACTGGTGTCAACGCTGCCATCCGTGTTGTAGCGAAGGAAGCAGGCGGATCCCATCGAATTTTGCGGGCAGCGACCTTTAGCGATGATCTTGCCATCGCGCTGGAGATGCAACGCATCGAGGCCTCGAAATAGCGCGGGTGCGGTGTAGCGCTGCAGCGTTGCGTCGGGCATACCGTTGCGATCAAATCGCGCGTTGCAGACGCTTCGGTCCGAGATATGGCAGATTCCCGCAATCACCACCGCGCCGTCCGGCTGCATCACGCCGGCTGCGAGATCGTAATAGCTACCGTTTGAAACTCGAATCGACGCAAAGCCGTTGACGCCGTAGCTGGTGTCGCGGTCACCGTTCGGGTGAAAGCGAATGGCACACGGATCGGGTTGCAGCGGCAACGCTACAGTAAGCTGGCAATCGCCCAGAATCACCAGTTTGCCATCGCTCTGCTCATCGATGCCGACCACGCCGGCAGGGCCGTTGCCCACCGCTGCGGGCGTTGCCACAGCGGCCACACCGTTGATGCCGAACGACAGGTCGGGCGATCCGTTGGCGTTGATGCGCGCGAGACACGACTGAACCGTCTCTGTCGGGGCGAGCGCGGCCTCGCCTGCGAGTCCACACGAGCCAGCCAACACAAGTTTGCCGTCGCGCTGTTCGGTAAAGGCTTTTGTTTTTGTGTAGTCGAATTGTGTGGTCAACATCACCACTTTCCCGCTGCTGCCAAACGCAGCGTCTCGGCTGCCATTGGGATTGAGGCGAATGGCGCACATGGATAGCGGATTACACGTCGCTGCGATCACCAGCTTGCCATCGCGCTGCACCACGATCCTGACTGCGTCTCTGGTGGGTGCGATCCGTTCTGTGGTGATGACGGTGCCCGAATTAAACGTCGGATCAAACTGGCCGTCAGGGAGCAGCCGAGCAACACAGATGACCTCTGGCGCATCGCCGCAGCCGCCCGCGACCACGATCTTTCCATCGGGCTGAATGACGACTTCGCCGACCCGAGATCTCGTCGTACCTGAAAACAGCGAAGCCACGCTCCCGCTGTGGCCAAAACTCAGGTCAAGATCACCCGGCGCTGCCTTTGCGCCAGCGGCCAGCAATAGCCCGAGGGCGGCCAAGAGGATGACGATAAATCGATTGGGCAGAGTGGATGCGTTCATATGGGGAAGTTCGAGGGGCTGCGGGTGTATGGCATTCACGACGCAACGGGCTGCGTGGATCGCCGTCGATGACGTGGATTGCCATCAACGGCGTTGATCGCCATCAATGCTCATGCGCTCTACAGGCTGACTAACGCAGCGTCCGCGTGAAACCGGACACGGAACCGGCGCAGCACATGGCGCGCTAATCGCGGCAATTCCATGAATTTGAATGGGTACGAAGCGCGAGTAAACGGCTAATAGCTGTTCCGCTATACGCCCAAGTTAATTGGGCTTATCGGGTGCTTTGCGCATTTTTCGTTAAACCTATCGATTGAGGCGTACGCCCAATGCTATCGGGCGGATAGCGTTAAGGGCGGTGTCGCGCGCTCGATCGAGCCATGAAGATCGCCATAGTGGCGCAAAAAATCGCGTCGCGGCAGAGCTTCGCAGTTCGCAATGGCGCGCGAGGCGAAATGCGCAGTCACAGCCGCAGCCCATCAATTCAGCCGCATCCCGCACTGCGCCACCAGGAATTTGCGGATGTCGTCATCGCCGCCGTTGCCCCATTGCTTGCGCAGCGCGTTGCCGGGGAACGTAATCCCGGCATACACCGCAGGCCCGGTGAATCCGAGCGTGGCGCGGGTGAGCAGCAGGCCATCAATCGCGGGATTGAAGATTCCGTCACCATCAATGTCGAGCGAACACTGGGTGGCGGCGAACGGGCCGCCTTGGTAGCGGTGGAGGCTTGATTTCAGTGTTGATGCCGCGTCACGGTAGATGCTAGCCACGACTATTTTTCCGTCGGCTTGGGTTGTGATGGAAACGCCCACGGCGTCCAGAACCGCGTTGTCTACGACCACGGGCATGCTGGCATCGAGCGAGCCATCCGAGTGGTAGCGAAGGAAACAAACGCGGCTATCGTTGCTGGCTGATCGACCACACCCGCCCGCCGCGAGTAGCTTGCCGTCGCGCTGGAGATGCAGTGACTGGAGGGCAAAGTTAGATTGGGCGGGAGCGGCGTGGTGTTGCAGCGTTGCGTCGGCCATGCCGCTGCGGTCGAAGCGCGCGATGCAGGATATGTAGCTACCGTTTAAATCGCAAAGCCCGCCCACCACCACCGACTCGTCGGGCTGCATGATCGCCGCTTGAGCGGAAAAAAAGTTGTCGGATGAAATTCGTGCTGACGCAAAACCGTTGACACCATAGCTTGCGTCCCGCGTTCCGTTGCCCTGCAGGCGAATGGCGCATGGAGTTGTAGCCTCGGGCATCGGCGGCGCAGCAAGTAGTACGCATCGGCCAGAAAGCACTAACTTCCCGTCGGCCTGCTCGCTGATCGCCACGGCAATGATCGAGCGCGATTCAACCCCAATCGGTGTCTCCACAAAGGCAGTTCCACCCACACCGAATGAGGCATCCACCAATCCATTGGCAGACACGCGTGCCACGCACAGGTTTGCGCTTTGAGGCTCATTGGCCGCTGGCGTGCAACGGCCTGCGAAGACCAGCTTGCCGTCGCGCTGCTCAGTGAAGGCTTCAGTGATTGACTGAGCAGCGCGGGCGGCAACAATGGTTTTGCCATTCATGCCAAAGCTGTTGTCGCGGGTGCCGTCGGCATTCAGGCGAATCGCGCAAAAGATTGCCGGTTCGCAGGTACTTGCAATCACCAGCTTGCGATCGCGTTGCAGAACGATTTTGATCGCGAACGCGTTAGTGAAAATGCTGTCGGTCGTGATGAAGGTACCCGTCGCGTTGAAACCCGGATCGGGATCACCGTTTGGTAGCTGCCGAGCGATGCAGATGACCTTTAGCGCGGAGCCGCAAATGCCAGCCACCACAATTTTTCCGTCGGGCTGGATCACCATCCCGTCCACTGTCGACTCTACGTTCGCCGGAAACAGCAGCCCGACGCGGCCGTTGTTGCCAAATGTGGTGTCAGCTTGACCGGGCGCTGCCTGCGCGCCAGCGGCCAGCAACAACCCAAGTATGGTCAGGAGTGCGGCGAAAAATCGGTTGCGCTGCGTGGGTGTGTTCATAAAAAACAGTGGGATGGTGCTGCGGTTTGCGTCGCGAGCGCGACGCAGCCGATGCTTTTCAACGCCGACAGACGCCTATGCCGCAGCAATGCGCTCGGCCAACTGTTTGAGATTGCGGAGGGTGACCGGCAGGCCATGATTGAGTTGCTTCGAGAGCATGGAGCCCAAGACGACCGTGAGAAGCCCCGAAAGCGTGACACGATGCACAACCTCTGTGCCGTACGCGGCGGGAAGCATCAGGTGTTCAAACACCATGCGAAACAGCGGGATTTTTGATTCGATCGTGAAGCTGCGGCCATGGGTGAGTTCAGTAATGCGCATCGGAACCGCCCTGCCCTTTGTCGGCACGAGTTGTCCCCGTGTGCCAATGCGAAACGGGCCGTTCAGCGCGGCTTGCTTGGTGTCGGGATCCCAGGTGTGCCAGTTGGCAACGTCTTCGTAGATGCTGAAAATAGTTTCGGGCGCTGCATCAACAATGATGCGGTGTTCGATTTGGATGGGCATGGGATCCTTTGATGGGTGCGGGCTTTGTTGTGAGCGGCCTAGGCCGTGAGCATCGGATGGGAATTTACTTGCCGATGCTCGTGGAGCGTAGAGCGCAGAGCGCAGAGCGTTGATGAAATTCGCCGCAAATCTTGCGTGCCGCAGTGTTCATGCGCTACAACAGCGGCGCGTACCGTCGCCATTTGTCGTTGGTATTTAGTCTTCGTTTCTACGGCGAACACCACGCGGCGATTCGCGCTTTGACTGCGTCAGCATTCACGGCTGGAATATCGGTGGCGGCGACCATCGCTGCTGCATTTTGCAATTGCATGTGGCGCAGGATGACAAGGCCGTCGCGTGCTGCGGTGGTGGCGGCGGGGCTGAGGTGGCGCACATCAAGGTTTTGAGCGGCAAGAAACGTTTGAATATCTTGAACCGAGGTGCGATTACCAGCGAGCGTGAGACCAGCGATCAGTGAGTTGCCGCGAAATCCGAGCAGGTAGCGAAGGATCAAGATGCCGTCAACCTCGGCGTTAAGCGATTGATCGTCGTTCACGTCCAATCGGCAATTCGGTGCGAGCGATGTCGCCGAAAGCGCCCACGAGAGGCTGCCACTGTTGTGATGCATCCAGTTGTAGGAGCGCCACGGATCCGGATTTGGACCGATGCGAAAAGCCGCGTAGCCCAACGGAGGCGAGGTAGGTCGGGTTCGATCACTCACGAGATAGTCGAATGTGGTGTAGAGCTGACTGGCGTGAGTCTTGAGCGTTGTATCAGGTGTACCGAGCAGTGTCGAAAAATAATATGACCAGCCAATGGCGCCAGCAACCTGCAGCGCGTGCACGCCGAAGGATCCATCAGCAGCATAGGTACTGCCATCAATATTGGTGACGTAATCGACTCTTCGCAATTGACCGCTGAAAGCGTCGAACTCGGAGACGTCGTATTTGCTAGCGGCCTTTAAAAATGTGCCGGCGCGCCGAATGAACTGGGCATCGGCAACGTTTTCTGTCAGCGCGTACGTGCGCACCACGGCATCAATGAGCTGGCCATAGTGCCACGGCGCGGCAACGAACGTACCCTCGTCGCCCTCTTGCTGCTGCCCGCCGTCTTTCCAAAGCGCGCCGTCGACGCGATTGGCGGGAATCTGGCCACCTGCGCCGTCTTGATGCCAACGCAGGTTGGTCATGATTTCAAGCATGCGGTCTTTGTATGAGTAAGTTTTCCCGATCACCAAAGCACTATCGCCAAACACTTCGTAGGCCATGACGTGGGCCATGAGCCGAAAAGAGGCGTGGCGCTCGGTGTACGCAGTCGGTCCGCAGCTACGACCAACGGGGCACGTCCAGGGTGCCCAGATGATCTGCTCACTTGACGAATCTTCGTGGGCTTTTGCGACCCATTTGATGGGGTCAAGCATGACGTTATCGCCGGTTAACCAATAGGAGTAAGCCAGCGGCTCGCCGTAGGAGTACATCGTACCGTTCGAACCAATATACCCAGCGGGATCGGGATTTTTTAGTTTAAACGCGCCTATTGCGACAGAAGGCACGGTGGCCGCCGGATAGAGTTGGGTGCGATAAAACTCGGTATTGCGAACCGCCTCGCGCAGCGCCTTAAATGAACCAGATCGATAGTAGAGCGAATAAAAAGTCGACGCACGGTCATACAGCCACGGTTCATCGGAGGTGCGATACGGCATTTGACGCGCCAGCGTGGGCGGTGGGTCCGAACCGAATTCGTTAATCGCGGTGTAGAAAAAATTCTTCATCGCAAATTGCTGCTCGCGATAGCCCGGATACTGGGCTGTGGCGGCCATTACCGAAGGCGAGTCGCGCGCATCGCTCACCACAGCGTCGAACGGATCCATCGGCCCGCTGCGCAGCAAGCCACGCGAGAGCCACTGGGCGGGTAAAACAGCAAACACATCGGGTTCGCGCACGTTGTCTGCGGCGACAAACGAGCCACTTGTTACAGCGTGCCAACTGCCGCGCGGATCGACGAGACTAGCTCGATTGAGTGTTCGGGCGGTGCGCCCCCACTCGACGTAAAACGTCTCGAAATTCGGATGGGTGACGCTCGGTGAATGTGAGAACTGGATGCGTGCGACCCGCACTGACGTACCATTTTTGCTTTGGTCGACAGCGTGTCGCCACGGTGTCTGCAACTCAACGAACGCCGGGACTTCCTGTCGTTGCGCGTTCAGCAAACGGATTCTTGAGACCTCTCCCGGAAGCACCGAACCACGAGGAAACGGCATGCCAAAGGTGACGATGCTGGTAGTGCCCGCGCCGAAGCCTTCGGTCGGATGCATCTTGATAGCGAGCTCGCCTTCTCGCACAGCACTTGCGTAGAAAGGCGCAGCGAATGTGTACTGAACGGAGCAAACACCTAGCAAAAGCGGGAACAACCACCTCGACCAGGATCGTCCAATCAGCCGCGCAGCGATCACGCTTAGCAAAGATCTGATCGAACACGCTTCGGAAGACTTGTACATAACGCGAGGAAGAATAGAGGTGTTGCCACTGTCGCACGGCGACCCCAACTACTCGAGGGGGGGTTGGCGGTGGGGATCACGGAGAGAAACGGCGAAAAGTGGCAACACACAACTTAACGCATTTCGCTCACGAAACCGGACAACGAGATGAGCTGGTTCATCACGAAACCCAGCGCTGAGCTCAACCCGGGAGAAATCTACGACGCAAAAGATTTTCTTTCAGGGCGTCGTCGCTGCGCAAGTTGAGCTCGCTCTCGGGGGAAGAAACGGCTCAACCAAGTCGCACAGCGACGACATTATGTTTAACGCGTTGCAGCTTAGAAACAGGACTCGTGGTCACATTTTTCGCGCCCATCGAATGGATCCAGGAATATCAATACGCACAACTTGCCTTGTTGTGAAAAATTCTGGCGTCTGGTTTTTCGCGCAAAAACGCAATTGTCCGGTAGCGGCTTGTGTTTACGTGAGTCTCGAGGTGTTCTCGTGGCGTTTCGAAACTTGAGCTGCGAGCCATTTTCAAACAACTTGGAAAGTAAACAATGGGAATTGGCAAGAAACAAGGATGGTGGTTTATGCGAACAGCAAAGAAATTGGCTGGTGCCCAATCTGCGCCATTCCTTAAAACGAGAGCGATGTTAGTTTTTGTCGCTTCGATACTGTCGTTCACGTGCCACCGCAGCGACGCGCAGCCATTCAACCCTGACACCCTCAACATCCCTGCGGCGCACCCGCGCTTGCTCTACACCACGCCAGCGGATCTGGCCCGCGCCCGAACTTGGTATGCGGCAAACACCATTATTCCGGACACTAGGAGTGCGATTGAAAACGCGTACGTCGGTTTGATGACGCAAAGCGCCACGAGTTGCCGTACCGCAATCGGGCTCGTGCTGACAGGTGCGAACTACCAACTCCTCAGCGATCCGCCGCCACCCCCCCCTGCAAACGATCCCAATCGACCCCCGCCTGTTGCTACGGATCCTGCTCGATGGATCGGAGAAGAAGCGATCCTCACCTACGATTGGTGCCACGCACACTTCACCGACACCGAACGGACAACCTTCAAACGCCGCTGGAACCTTTGGCAATCCGTACTCAACGCCAATACTTGGGGCGGTCGAGGCATGGAAGAAAACAACTATTTTTGGGGATACATGCGTAACAGCATTCTCCTCGGTTTAGCAACATGGGGCGAAAATACCGTTGGCGGCGTGGATAAAGCGCGAGAGTTTTTAGTGCATGGCTACAGCACTCGCTTTCTCGATTGGTTACAGACGTTCTACGCTGAAGAGCTAGCTGGAGGCGTAGCGATTGAGGGATCAAATTACGGCCCTGTGATGTTTGACTATCACGTCGTTCCTTTTCTCAGCCTGCGCCATATGGGCGAGGATCCTTTTCAGCGCATTCGCTTTTGGCGAGAAAGTGTGTACTACACCGCTTACTCAATGACCCCTGCCCGCACTGCGAAATCGCAGTTCCCAGCGGGGTGTTCGCAGGCACAAGCCGATTGGCGTTGGTCTTACTTCCCTTTTGCCGACGATGAGGCGTTTCATCTTTGCAATCGGGAAATCATGCGGGAACCAGTATACGGAAATGCGCTACTCGCCTACGGCCAGATATTTGCTGACAAGGATTCGGGTCAGCTAGCACGGCTCATCCGACGCACCATTGACCAGCGGAGCAGCCCGTGGTTACGCGCTTTCTTTGCCGATCAAAACCCAACCCCCACTATTGCGTTTGGGCAGCTTCCGCTGGACTACTTCGCAAGTGGCACGCGCAGTTTGTATGCCCGCAACAAATGGGCGGCTGATGCGAGTTCGCTTTCGTTCATGTTTGGTAGGTCGCCTGCCAATGGACACATGCATTTCGACGCGGGTAATATTCAGTGGTGGCGCAATGGTCGCTGGCTCAGCCGAGAATCGACTGGCTATGTGGGATCAGGCGAATCAGTCACGGGCCTTGACGGTGCTGGTCGCGTGGACGTTAATCAAGCAGTCGCGCACAACGTCGTGCTGTTTGAGGGGCAGGCCAATATCAACGGCAGTTACCTTGTTTCTGGAGAGCAGTCGCGCCCCGAAGGAAATGCGGAAATGCTGCGGCTATATGCGAACGCCGATTTCGCCTATGGCGCCGTCGATTTAGTTAAAAGTTATCGATATCGGCTTGGCCCGAATCGCTGCAGGTATGACTGGCCCTACGCGCAAAATGCGGTGCGCGAATTCGTCTTCCTGCGTCAAATTGAAACGCTTGTGATGATTGATCGGCTCACCGGAAGTGGGGACTCGGCTACTTATCCGCCAAACGGAAACGCCGTTGATTGTTACCAGAATTTCACGGGTGCTGTACGAACTCCAAGCCAGGTGGTTCGACACGTGATCGTGCACGGCGAAGAGGCATTCACTCAAAACAGCGGTTGGTATTTGAGCAACTCTGGCGCTGAGCGCCTTGCGGTTCGTCCGCTGCTCCCAACCTCGCGCACGATCACTCCGGTAGCGGAGCGAAACGCTACGAGCGGTGGTGGCGCACAAGGGCAGTTCCGCTTGGATATTCGTGCAACCGGTGCGCCGACCATTGAGTTCATCAACGTGCTGCACGCCAGCAGCAGCGCCGCCGCACTACCGACCGTAAGTCTCGCCACCGATGGCAATGACCGCGTAGTGAATATCGTAAAGGACGGAGTGACACATTCCGTGCGATTCCAGTTGGGCGCGCTTCCGCAAACCACTTCGATCACGATCAACGGCAATACCGTCACACCACCCGCAACTGTCGCACCGCTGACTCCCGCTGAATTCAATCCGATTGTTTTTGACATCGATGGCAACGGGACCTTAGATGCCGCAACTGATGGTGTGTTGATTTCGCGCTACATGCTGGGAATAACGGGGGACGCACTCATCACTGGAGCGCTTGGACCCGGGGCGACACGCACCACAGCTGCAACGATCACCGCGCATTTGGCCGGATTGCATGCAGCGCTTGATGTCGATGGCGATGGGATGCGTCGCGCGTCAACCGACGGTGTGATTATCAGCCGCTATTTGCGCAACGTCCGCGGTGCTCCGTTGATCCTAAACGCAACCAACGGCAACGCCCGCACCCTCGATCAGATTCTGCAGACATTGGGAACGCTAACAACACCCTAGCGATTTGGGTTGACGATCAATGGCGGCAATCGCCATGATCGTCAACTGTTGCGCTTGGCGGTCGCCTCGCGCAAAGTCGCGCATACCGAAATTAAGCGTCAATCAAATTGCGGCGGATAGCCGACATTGATCGCCGCGAAGCGCGCGCTTAGGAATTCAGTCCTTTCATGCCTGCGTCGGGGTAGCGCTGCCCTACCGCAGCGTTGACTGGAATGGCTTGATCGATGTACCGAAGATCTTCGCTACTGAGTTGAACAAAAATCGATGCATTATTTTCGGTGAGATATTTGATCCGCCGCGTCCCAGGGATTGGAACGATATGCTCGCCCTGCGCAAGCAACCAGGCGAGTGCGAGTTGCGCAGGCGTGCAGTTCTTCTTTTTCGCGAACGCAGTAACAACGTCTACGATCAGCTGGTTCTTGGCGAGATTTTCACCCTGTAGTCGCGGCAAGTGCTGCCGGAAATCATTGGGGTCGTTTGACACGTTCAGTGAACCTGTCAAAAAACCTCGCCCAAGCGGGCTGTATGGCACAAAGCTGGTGCCAAGTTCCAGACACGCGGGCAGCACTTCCGCCTCGGGCTCACGCGCCCACAGCGAATACTCCGATTGGACCGCAGCGATGGGGTGAATAGTGTGTGCCCTGCGCAAAGTCTGAGCGGAAACCTCGCACAAACCAATCGCGCGAATCTTGCCCGCCTTTACCAAATCCGCAAGTGCGCCGATGGATTCTTCTAACGGTGTGTCGTGATTAACTCGGTGTGCGTAGTACAGATCGATCGTGTCGATGCCCAGACGTTTTAGTGATGCGTCGCACGCGGCGTGAATGTAGGCGGGGCTGTTGTCAATCGTGCGCGTGTATTCGCCGGGTTTGCGCACGATGGCAAACTTGGTTGCAACGGTCAACGCGTCGCGTTTCCCGTGGATGAACTTGGCTAGCAATGTTTCATTGTGTCCTGAACCATACATGTCGGCGGTATCGTAGAACGTAACGCCTTGGTCAAACGCAGCTTCAAGGGTGGCCAAGGATTCGATGTCATCCGTTGCGCCGTAGAACTCGGACATGCCCATGCAGCCCAATCCAATCGGAAATACGGAACGTCCGCCAAGCCCGATACGGCGAGTTTCAACAAGTTTTTTCATGGCTGTTTATTCGTAAAAAATTGAATTGACTGCTGCCGTAACTTCACCGCAGGTTAGGTTCCGCTGACAGATGTCATGAATTGGCTACACCTTTGCCGCACTCGCAAACCGGCTCGCGAGCGCGATGCCGACAACAACAAGCAACATCGCACATAAACCCCCGGTTGAAACACTTTCGTTCAAGAGCGCAACGCCGCCAGCTGTAGACAGCAACGGCACCAACGCACCGAAAATCGAAGCGTTATCAGGGCCGAGGTGGCGGATGCTTATCGAGTAAATGGATAAGCCAAGCAGGCCCGCGACCAGCCCCTGCATCACGATTTGAAGTGCAACGTCGGTTACCGGCGCGACAAATAACTGCGTTGTGCCAGTTGCGATCACCCAAATGACGGCGCAAATTGCGGACCAGAAGCAAACAACCGCAGTCACGTACCAGGGCGAAAGCGCGAGTTGACGATAAGCAAGCGTGTACAGCGCCCACACAATTGAGGCGCAGAGAAAAAGTAGATCTCCACGCCATGCACCAGGCACAGCGTTGAGCTTGCTGCTGATCCAGCCAAAAGAGAGGGTGCCGAGCAGTATGAATGCATAACCTATTAGCCGCCGCTGCGATATTTTTTCGCGAAACAGCGCATAAAAAAGCAGCGCCGTAAACAGCGGCATTGTTCCGGCAAGGAGCACACCCATGTGCGACGCTGGAGCCATTGATGCGCCCGTCATCGCGAGCAATCCGAAGGGAAAGCCACCACCAATCAAAAGAAGTACCAACCATTTGAAATCAACCCCCTTCGGCAGGATTCCATTTCGCCAAAGCAGCGGGAGGAAAATAATGGCGGGTGTGACGTACCGAAGAAGCGCTAAGTCCGAGGGCAACAACGAGGAGCTAACACCGTAACGAGTTGCAACCTGCCACGAAGCGCCGATGATCGCGGACGCGAGACCAGCGAGCAACCCAATGACGAGTGATCTATTCCATACCATTGCTTTTATCCTGACTGTTTATACCGACCGTACGGTGGCCTCGCGAGGCGCTAGACAATTCGTTGCCGGCCATCGCGTCCACTTTTTGTGGCGGATCGCGTAGATGCTATCGA
The DNA here is from genome assembly GCA_013298695.1 of Betaproteobacteria bacterium. Lineage (GTDB taxonomy): Bacteria > Pseudomonadota > Gammaproteobacteria > Burkholderiales > Casimicrobiaceae > Casimicrobium. Next base: position 619,353 of record JAAFIS010000001.1, on the reverse strand, counting down.
TGATTCAACTACGCGTCATACGCGCGGTTGCCGTTGAGCGTTCATCGTACAACACGCACTCAGAAGTCGATCCGAATAGTCGTTCAAAACCTGACCTTGGGCGTACGGATGTTCGCAGTTCAATTGAGCACAAAGCTTTCTAACGTAATGGAAGCTTGAAGCAGGACATAAGAACGCGGTTTTTCAAAGAACGGATGTTGCGCGCGTACATGTCCGGGAAAAGTCGCTGATTTCGTTGTTCGAGGTGAGCAGTAGCAAAACATTGAGTGCTGCGTTGTTTTTTTAATCTACGAAAGCGCCTCCTCGTGCAAAGTACAAACAAATCACTCCCCTATAGAGCCGCGCAACCATTTTGGCGAGAGTACATCGATCCTGGCAACCGGGTCGGGCTCATGGTGCCCTCGGAATGGTCGAATCATCCGACGCGTGAATACTTACTTGACTTACACGCACCGGATGATGCGCGAACCGCGGTTCAGCTTCGTTTCTTTGATCTGGATAGGCTATTGTTTGCAGAAAGGGTCAATGAGCTGATACAGGCTGAATCAAGCCAATACTCACTGCAACGCAAAGAGGCGATCATTCATGACAACACGGGTGCATATGAAGCTGATTTTCATTTCAAAGCCGCAGACGTAAACTTGATGATTCGACAAGTCTATCTTCCGGTGAAAGGCGGCTTGGCGGCGCTTCGGCTAGTGACTCGCTTGGCCACGTGGTCACGTTACAACAGCGTTTTTCTGGGTGTGCAGCGCACTTTCACCAGGTTCCCGGCGAAAACGTCTCTCAGCGTGGTCGCTTCTCCGCCTAGCGCATCCAGCGTAACCAGTAGACCCACCGTGTCACATTCCGACGAAAAACTCTTTTTACTGTAGGGCAGAAGCGCGGCGCGACGACCGTCCACAACAACGCGTGAACTGTGAAAGAGTGGCTACGCCAATTGCCGGAGCCATTTGGATCTATCCCCGCTCGCGCGGGGGAACCGGTGCAGGGGGCCATTTGTTTTTTCTGCCAAATCCGCGAGGCTGGCAGGGAGACTTGGGTCGTGGTGGGCTACGTCGATGTAGATTGAGCGCAGAATTCATAATTAACTTTATCGCGCAACGCACGATTCGGCTTCATTCCCCGCAGCGCACAGTTGCTTGACGCCAAACGCATCGTCCCCGCGAGCCTGTGGCGACATCTCGGCACCGAGCTCCGCGTTCGGAATCCCCAGATCGCCTCGCGCAAAGCAATGTACCGACGGGGCCGCATGCCGCTCAAGCATCAACGTATAGCCTGCGATTGCCTCAGCGTCGGGCGCATGCGTGAACATCAACGTCGCGCATTGGTGCGAGCGCTGCGCGACGACGTGCAACGCTCGGGCGACAATGATCAATTGCTCGTCTTTACCTGGACCTAGCGGTATCAACAAAAGCGCCTGATTCCGCATTCGCGAGCGCAGTGCGCGATTGTGGCAGCCGCGCTGATTGCGTTTGAAAGCGCAACCCACAACGCCATTGCAACCAACGTACCGAACAGCTTGCTTGAGCGCTGGCGCGCAGCGCTCAGCACGGTGCGCGGCGATGTCCAATCTACGCAAAGCTAGCTGAGGGCTGCCCCGTTAAGCACTCCACTCGGCAGATTACTGACGGGTTCGAGGGCATCGAAGCGCTCTATGCGCTTGATGTTCAACGGCACCTGCAGGACTTCTCGGACTGGACACTTGCGCGCTTTGCTCGGCGACTGGCTGACCGCTCGCCGTCAGTCAGTGCACGAATCAGAGAACCGCGCCGCACCGTCGAGGCTGGATTTTTTTTGCGCTACTGCCTGTTGAGCGCCACTGATCAGCTCCTCCTGATGGTGCAGCGACGTATATCGGACGTCGGACGGACAGCTGCCCACGCGGTCATCTAATCGTTCAGTTGGGCGGCGCCGTACAAGAACGTGCTCGCCGATCGGGCCGCACTTGCTAACGCGCCAATTTCCTTGACTGCCGCAGTGAACGACGCCGAGCTGCGCGCATAATAAATCTGGTGCGGGGACGCACAAAAGTTGCTAGCTCACGAGAATGATAGTTTTAGTGAGCTAGCGACAGCGCAAAGCGTCGTTTGAGTTCAAAAAAAACGCGAATCAATGTTTGTGACGAAATAAAGTGTGTGACTGTCTCAGTTCGGGCACAAGCAGACTATCGCGTATCGCGCTCGCGAGATGCCGTCGTATTCATCGCGAAAGGCAACAAGCCCTGTTGTCTTCCTCAACTGCAGAAATCGACATTTGAGGTATCACGAGCGATCCGCTCTCCCGTAGTCACGATCAATCGCGTTGTGGAAAGCGATATTCGAACTATGTCTGATGAACTGTTCTCTCGCGCGGCTGCCAAACTGTATATTTTCGCGCATGAGCAAAGCCGGAATACATTCGAACAGAGGGGATGACTACCAGATACTTGTCGCGATGGACTGGGCGATAAACGTGTTGCTCGACGTAAAGTATGACTGGATTGAAGTCGACTCAGTATTACCTGGAAAGAGCGGTAGTGCGATAGAAGTAGATGATGTGGTCGTTGGGTCAGGCGAACAGGTGCTGGTTTGTTGTCAGACGAAGAAAAACAGTCCTGGACACACGAATTGGACAGTTGCAGAGCTCTCGGATGATCTCAACAAAGCGCTCACGCTTTTTGCGACCAATACTTCAGCGGGAATTCGCTTTTGCTCACGATCTCCTTTTGGCGAACTTAAGGTGTTGCACGAGCACGCGCAGGTACATGTCAGCTTTACCTCCTACTTCCAAGCGCTAACCGTGAATCAAAGGGGAACACACGACAAGCTCCTAGCGCTGAGTGACGTGATGACTGACAAGGATGTGCACTTCTTTTTGCGTTCAGCGGTGTTTGAGGTCACGGGAGAAACCGATCAACTCGAAGCGAAGCTTCGACAGCGCCTCGGCCTAATCGTATCGAACCACGAAGAAATCTTTAACGCGCTGTATCGCGAATTGGATCGAGTTGCTAAACGCAAACCAAGCAACGAGCGGAGTTCGTTGGGAGTCGATCGACTTTCAAAAGCAAATCTTCGCGAGATCGTACGAACAACCGGTGGCGTGCTTTCTGCTCCTGTTGACGAAAAAGCGCTGCGTCAACGGCTTCGAGTGGTGTCAATGGTTGGACGTGCGTGGCGGCGCGACGCTGGGGGGCATCGAATCGTACTTCCAGCGACAACTGCCCTCATTGAAGCCGTGGCAAACGAATCACAAAAGATACTTCTAACCGGTATCCCCGGTGGTGGAAAGACGTGTGCGCTGCTCGATTTTGTTGAACATATTGAACAGCAAACCGATACGACAATTGTTTTTGTTCAAGCTCGCGAGTACGCGTCGCTACCCAGCTACGAAGAGCGCGAGGCGCACGGACTGCCGCGCGAATTTTGCTCGCTCGTAGCTCGCCTTGCAGACCTCCAGCGAGTTGTCGTCGTAATTGACTCGCTTGACGTGCTCTCAATTTCCAGAGAAGGAGCGGCACTTTCTCATTTCCTATCGCTGATTGACCAGCTTGCTCTGATTCCGCGAGTCACGGTCGTTGCGGCGTGTCGCGAGTTTGATCTCAAATACGATCAGCGACTCGCAAACCTGTCGTGGAGCAAGACCGTGCGATGTGACGAGTTGGATTGGTTGACGTGTGTAGTACCCCTGCTCTCAAACTTAGCCATTGATTGCGAGACCATCGATGCAGAGACGCGCCATTTGATTTGTACTCCACTCGATCTCGCTCTCTTCGTCGAGATCGCAAAAAAAGTCAGTGTGGCGAGCTTTAGTACAAGGCAAATGCTTGTACACCGTTACCTCGACGTGGTACTGCAGAGAGATACCGCGATTGGTGACGCTGGCGTCCGCGCGCTTGAGCTAATCGCGGTAGCCATGCTCAGAAAGCGCGAGCTCGTCGTCGCTAGAAACGAGATATGTGCTGATGAGCAGCTCTTGCGAAAGCTGCAAAGTGCTGGTGTACTCGAGCCAGACGAGCGCGATCGTTTGCGCTTTCGGCATCAAACGCTACTTGATACGTTGATCGTCAGCGATGCCATGCGAAAGCAACAAAGTCTAAAGACGTTAGTCGATCAACTGGCACCTCTACCCTTTGTTCGGCCCGTAATAAGGAGCTACGTTTTCGTGGTATCGGCGACAAGTCGAATCGAGCTCAGGAAAAACATTCGCGCAATTGTGGTTGGCAGCGCGGCCTATCACATCAAACGACTTGTTGTCGAGTGCTTAGCTGAGCTCGTGCCCGACCACGAGGATTGGTCACTAGTCAAATGGCTGTTTGATCGACATCGCGAGCTATTCCACTCACTCTATTTAAAGTTGAGTTCCTTTGCATGGTATTCGTTCATGTGTAAGAACTACCAATCCTATGTCGTCCAAAAACAAGACGTTAGTGCCTTGGCGTCGCATGCGCGATGGATTGCACAGTGGAAAGAGCAAGATGCCGATTCGGTGGTTCGGTTCTGGTGCGACGCATTAGAGATGGAGTGGTCGAATGACTCCCAACTTGCCTGGATGGTGTCAATCGAATTACCGAAGATGCAAGTGAAAGATCCGGTCATCGTAACGCGGATCGTCGAACTACTATTGGCTAAACCTGTCGGCGACCGAGATTTTCTCGGGCATGTGCTTGCCTACGGCGTGCGCTTGAGGGCAGTGGGGGACGACACACTTTGGCGTTACATAACGTCACGCATAAAGCCTGAAGATCTCTCGAAGTGCTCGTTTCGAGGAAAGCTCAATTGTGAACCTCACGACTTTGGAAACGACAAAAAGTTTTTCGAAGAAAGAATGTGCGCTTCCGATTCGCTCTTATCGCTGGCGATCGGCGACATTGAGCGTTGGAGCGAGAAGTGCCGATGGACAGACAGCGAGTCGGGATGGTGCGATGTGTTTTTGGATGACACCAGTTATCGCCTATCACATAGCAAGCACGACATGTACCACGTGGGCGCGATGAACGAGCTTTTTCGTGTGGTCGGAAACGCAGTTGAGACTCATGCGCTTACGAAGAGCGAGTGGTGGACGCGAAATGCTGAGCGACTAACTTCGAGCCGCGAAGGTGCGTTGCGCTATATCGCATTGCGTGCGATCACGAAGCATGTCGAGTTAAACATTGACCATGCCGAGCGCGTTTTGCGAGACAGCACGATGCCGTATTCATCGTTGTCGTTTGAATTCGCGGAGCTTTGTAGTCGCGCAATTGTCCTAGTAGGAAACGCAACTCATGACTTCCTCGAACAAGGCATTGTCCGGCGCTGGCTGGCGTGCCCGCTGCCAGAGAGAATGTATTCCGCGAGACGCTGCGCAGCGCTTGCCCGAGCCATTCCCGCCTATATGCGCTCCGAGAGACTATCGGAAATGTTGAAATGTTGGGAAAACAAATTTGGTCCGACCATCGGTGAACCGGCAATACGATCGCGGGGTGGCATGGTGCATCCTCCGTTTTCACATGAGGTATTCCTGCGTGTTTCCGATTTCGGCGTACTTCGGCTACTGGCCCATTACGAGTCCGACAACGAGTGGTCGACACACGAAGAGAATCGTTTGGTAGGCGGTGCGGAGCAAGTCGAACGAGTGCTTAATGAAGCCTCGTCGCGCGATCCGGAACGATTCATGAATTTGCTGGTGTCGCACTGGACACTGATTCCGGATCGGTATCGAAAGGAAATTTTGGAAGGAGCTGCAAACCACATCGCATACCTTGGAGGTAGGCTACAACCGCAGCAAGGCTGGGAGCCGCTTCACAGACCGAATTTGAACGCATTAGCGTTGCAGCTACTTGATGAACTCGATCGCCATCCGACGTTCTGGCGCGAACGGCGAGAGGCGGCGAAGGCGATAAGCGCATGCGCTCACGTAGTAATCAACGAGTCCGATCGGTACCGTGTATTGTTCCTCGCAATAGGGTTCGCAAGTCTCGTTGAAGCGTATGACCAAGATGAGACCGCGCTGAATGGGTTGATGGCGACGGGTATCAACATGACCCGAGGCGAAGCGGTTCAGGCGGCACTTACTCTGATGCATCGCACGATAGACGAAAAGGCGCCGTGGCCAGAGCTGCTGATGCCCGCAATAAAACGGTTCGCATTAGATCCGAATCCTGCAGTGAAATCGCTAGTACTGCACGAATTATCGAATTTGCAGTGGCACTATCCCGAAGAGGGATGGAATTTGTTTCGAGTCGCCACGGCCGATGCCGAGGAGGAGCTATGGTGCGAAGCAGAAAAGTGCCTTTACTGGTCGTACAACAAGAACTTCCAAAGAGTCGATACCTATTTGTCACACATCGGGCAAACATTCACCGGCGAAGCGGCAAAGATGTGGGGGAGAATTTCGTCATTGGCAGTGCTTGAGGGACACATTCGAGCCGAGAATTTTGTTGATCAATTGCGTGTCGCACAGTCTCTCAACAAATGGCTAGGTGCCACGCAAGTCTGGACAAGCAACGCCTACACCAAGAAATGCACTGCGGTTTGTTGGTTCGGGATTCGCGCAGCGTTCTCATCTGAGTTTGGTGAAAGCCAGGAACTCCTCGCAGAAATGCGTTCGCTGTTCAAAAAATGCCGCGATCTAACTCCTATGCCGGATGACATCGTCGAAGCGTATTTCGCCACACTTGAGAAGAGCGAGGCCGGCCGAGACAATTTCTCGTTGCACGGGATAGACGATTGGCTGGGCGAACTTGTCGTTAACTATCCGGATGAAGCTCTTCAATCGTCGGAGCGTGTCGTTGCATTCTTAAAACTGAAGAAAACGCCGCACGTGTACATGGACGAATTGCCGCAGGTACTGACTCGTTTGTTTCGCGAAGCCGAGGAACGAGAACTAAGCGACGGCGGTGCGATGCTTGGTCGCTGCATTACTCTTCAGGATGGGTTCCTGAGCCTCGGGCTTCAAAATGTTGAAGCCTGGCTTTTCGACGCGGAGCGCCCCTAGACGAAAGTTGCCGCAGACGATACAGCGGTGGCGGCAGGAGGTTTTGAGAGTCGGCTCTTGGTCGGCAGTTATCGGTCGTGAGTGCGTGCAGTCGACCCAAAGCGGTCAGTCATTAATCTGTTTCGATGTCGGCTTTGCAGCGATTGCTGCCCTTCGCATTGTCAAACTCGACGCGTGAAAGCGCCCCACGCCGTTCGACGCAGGGAGCTGGTTACCAGCCGCTCCCGCGACGACAGCTCGGGCTTGTATGCTCCGTCAAAAGACGGATGCAGGATGCGCCAAGGATATGGCTAAACAAGGTTCTGTTGGTCCCTCCAGGAGCGGCGACCAGTTCCACTATCAGTGGGCTGCCCGGCAATGCCTCGGACTGCTTACCGGGGCGGACGGCCTAGTGGCGGTGACGATCGAAGGAGCGTCACTGGACGAGGGAGATGCGTCCACGAGCGTCGGCGACGAGGTCATCGACGTCGGCCTGTACTATGGGAGCGAGGACGTCGTAGCGGCAGAGGCCATCCGCTACATGCAACTCAAGCATTCGTCCAAGCACGCGCACGATCCCTGGACGGCCAGCGGTCTCAAAGGAACCATCGAAGGCTTCGCTGGGCGTTTCAAGGAATTGGAGGCGTCGCTCGGATTGAACGCCCTGGAGGAGAAGGTTCGGTTCGTTTTTCTGACGAACAGGCCTATGGCTGAGGATGTCCTTGAAGCTTTGGCCGATCTCGCTGCGGGATAGACAGCACCGCGGCACCGTGAGATTGACGAGTTACTCAAGCGCTACGGGGCATCAGCCGGCAGCACCTTACAGAGCTTCTTTGCTGCCTTTTCGGTTGAAGCTGGTGAGCCAGATTTATGGGAACAGCGCAACCTCCTGAGCCAAGACCTGAGCGCGTACCTTTCCGAAACTGATACCGAGGCCGCGCTCCAACTGAAGGAACTGGTCACCCGCCGGGCGACGGACGAGGGCGCAAAGGACCGTTCCGTCCGGCTCTACGACGTGCTTCAAGCCCTGCGGGCGAGCGAACGCGATCTCCTGCCAGCGCCCTCGATGATCTCGGAACCGAAGCACATGCTTCCCCGAGCGCAGCAGCCAGACATCCTGGCCGCACTGCTCGTCGCGCAGCGCCCGGTGGTCATCCATGCAGACGGTGGTGTGGGCAAGTCATCGCTATCTGCTCACCTGGCGCGTGCCATGCCTGCTGGTTCGGTGGCGGTCCTGTACGACTGCTTCGGTGACGGCACCTACCGCCAAGCCCTGAATTACCGCCACCGATACCGCGATGCGCTCGTTCAGATCGCGAACGAGCTCGCGGGACAGAAGCTTTGCCTGCCGCTGATTCCGTCCCACGGCACAGATCCCAAGCAATTCATGCGGGCCTTCGTGTCTCGGCTCAAGCAAGCCATTGATGTTCTCCGAGCCCGCACGCCTCAAGCGAGCCTTTGCATCATCATCGACGCGGCAGACAACGCATACATGGCAGCGCAGGAGATCGGGGAGCGTGCCTTTGTCCATGACCTGATCAACACGGATATCCCTGACGGAGTGCGGTTTGCATTCACATGCCGATCACACCGACAGGACCACCTGGGAGCGCCACTCGACGCCATCGTGATCAAGCTGGAGTCGTTCTCGAAGGCTGAGACCGCCACGCATCTTCGGTTGAGCTATCCCGACGCGACGGAGGCTGAGGCAGCGGAGTTCGCGTTTCTCAGCAGCGACAACCCTCGAATTCAAGCGCTGGCCATGGAGGGCACCCCGCCGATCGGAGAAATGCTCAGGGCCTTGGGGCCAACACCCACGACAGTCCAGCAAGCGATTGCAGGGCTGCTGACCAAGGCCATTAACAGACTGAGAGCCGAGTGGGGTCCGACCGAGGCGAATCAGATAGACCTCATCTGCAAGGGCCTCGCAGTGCTCCGGCCCCTGGTGCCGATTTCTATCTTGGCTCAGATCGCTGGAGTTTCCGAGAGCGCCGTCCGAACGTTCGCCACAGAGTTCGGGCGGCCGCTGTTCGTCAAGGAATCGGGCCTGCACTTCATGGATGAGCCGGCCGAGACGTGGTTCAACGAGACGTTCAAGCCCGATGCGGCCTCGCTTGACGCGTTTCTTTCAAAGCTCAAGCCCCTCGCCGCGACCAGCTCCTACGTCGCGGCGGCGTTGCCGCAGCTGCTGCTTTCAGCCGGGCGGATGGACGAGTTGATCGCGCTGGCCCTCTCGAATGAGAGCCTTCCCGACAACCCCCTCGAGCGCCGCGACGTTGAGCTGCAACGGCTGAGGTTCGCCCTCAGGGCGTGTCTACAACAGGGACGGCATGTTGCTGCCGCCAAGCTCGCGCTGAAGGTCGGCGGCGAGGTCGCTGGGGAGGCTCGCCAGAACAAGCTCATCCAGGAGAACACCGACATTGCCGGCGTGCTGCTCGCGTCAGATCGCATCGAAGAACTGGTCTCTAGGCGCACGTTCGGCGGCGGATTCCATGGCTCGCATCATGCGTACGAGGCGGTGCTGCTTGCCGGCAACGGCGACCTCATCCCCGAGGCCGCCAGCAGGTGGAGGATGGCCTGGGAATCGTTGATCGCCTGGAGCAGGCTGCCACCCAAGCGTCGCAACGAAAACAAGATCGAAGACGCCGACGTCGCCGAGCTTGCCCTCGGTGTCCTGAGATTGCGCGGCCCCGCTGAGGCGACGCGCTTCCTGAAAGGATGGAGTCCTAAATTCACTGTATTGAGAACCACGAAGCTGGTGGCTGCGCGATTGGCAGACGTTGGTGACGTCAAGCAGCTTGATGAGCTTGCCGAGCACGCCGAGGGGGATGTTTGGATGCTGTTGGGCCTGGCGACGGAAGCATCCTGTATCGCGCATCTGCTGCCGGCAGAGCCGCTGCGCCATCTGATGGGCATCTTGGTCAACCCCAAGGTCAAGTTGCCTGAAGAGGATCTCTCATGGAAATCAGGAAGCAGCGTGCTGGACGGGGTTCGGTCCGCGATCACCCAAGCGCTTCGATGCCTTCCGCGCGATGACGAGGCTTGGGCAGCGACGCTACGCCGGTACCTGCTGGCAGATCCGCCTCGCCAGTCCCATGATTTCGACGCAGAGCGCGCGATATTCGTCCGAGCTTACGCTTTGGAAGCTGCGCTTCGCGGCCAACGGATCGAGCTAATTGATCTGGCGCCCAAGGATGTCCGACCTGAGTTCGCGACGAAGAGTTCTCCTGTCAAGGGTCAGCAAGCGTCTCAGCTGGAGCATGTGACAGGGGGCGTCCTCGCCTGGTTCATCATGGCCGCGGAGATCGCCTGTGGCCGTCAGCTTCTCAACCTCGATCACGAGATCGAGCTCGCGCTGGGACAGACGCAATCTGCTTCGTCACTGGACTACCAGCGGAATTTCAATCTGGAGAAGGTGGCTGCCATCGAGTGGGTGCAGATCCTGCGCGATGCAGGCTCCATACAGCCATATCAGATCGACGCCCTGTTGAAATGGATCGACAAGAACGACCGCATCTACTCGAGCACGCTCACGAGGATGTGCCGCGTGACTGCACGAACAGAAAGGCTGGGCGACCTCTCACTGCAACTCAGCTCCAGAGCGTTCGATCAGCTCGCAGCGTCGCGCGGCGATGCGGAGACACGGGTCGACGACCTCCAGGAGCTGGCGCGCGCCATCTTCTGTGTGAGCAAGTTGGAGGCGGCTGCCTATTTCGACAAGGCGATCGACATTGCCAGCAAGATCGGAGAGGAGCATCTCTCTCGATGGACAACGTTCCTGGATCTGACGGACGCCGCGCACCGCCTGGGAAAGTCGAGGCCTCGGACCGCGTACCGGTTGGCGCGCATCGCGGAGCTCAGCTACGAGCACATGGCCCGGGACAAATACATGGACTGGCACCGATTGGTCCAGGGGCTGGTCGGTCTCTGCCCTTCATCCAGTCTTGCAGTTTTGAGCCGCTGGCGGGATCGAGAGTTTGGATTTGCTGGTGAGTTGTTCCCGATCGCGATCTACCGCCTGATCGACCACCGACTTCTTCCAAGAATGGCCGCGGTCGCCCTGAGCGGCACCGTGAGCGGCTGGAGACGCCTCAACGACGTCAAAGCGGCTATCGACGCAGAGGCGGACATCAATCGAAAGCGATTGATGCTGAGGACCGCCTATCGATTCCTCCGCATCCAAACCTATGAAGCGTCTACCTGGCGCGAACTCAAGGTGCTTGCCGACTCGCTGACGATGTCGCTCCCAGATTTGGACAGGCTGCTTCTGGCAGCTGAAGCTAAGGCAGCCATGCCACCGGTGACGACAGCTCCTGCGCTCTGGACGTCCCCGCACGGAGAGATCCAGAAGCCTGACTGGGATGCCGTTTTCAGCGGAGTCGATCTCCGCGACGCGGCCGCGGTCCTCGCGGCACGACGATCGCTCAAGAAGGTGGCCCATCGCTCGTACGTCCGCGAGTTCTATGAGCAAGGATGTAGGCGCGCGACGCTATCGGAGATCGACGGATACCTTCGTGCAATCCAGTTGGATGACGAGTTCAGTGTGTTTAGCTTCATGGACGTCATCAAGCATCTCCCTGGGCCGAGCAAGAGGCTCCAATCTGTCCGCAATGAACTCAAGAGGATTGCGTTGTCGCTGGCTGCGGGCGAGCCGAATCGTGTGGGACGCCGTGACTGGGGGCGTGAGGGTCCCTTTGATGACCTCTATGCCGAAGGCATCGTTTCGGAGAATGACGTCGCCATGGCCCGCATCAAAGGGTACCTGTCGCAGCTCGACACGCTCGATGCCGAAGACCTATTCCACTTGGTGGATCCGCTCGCGCGGCGCTTGACCAACGACGAGGCCGATGAGGTGTTGAACTTCGGCTTCGACTTGCTCGAAGAAGTTCTCGAGGGAGAAGACGGCGATGGCCCGTGGAATGACTCGCTCACAGCGCCTTCGTCTTGCGAGGAGGCTTTGGCTGGCTACTTGTGGGCAGGTCTAGCGCGCCCGTCTAACCCGGAACGCTGGGAACACGCCCACTGCGTCCGCAACTGCCTTGCGCTCGATTGGCAGCCCCTGTTGTCCGCGCTGGCTACCCGCGCAATGAGCGCTGACCCGCAGCCATTTGTTGACCGCGGTCTGGTGTTCTATGAGTGGCATGCTCGCCAATGGCTCTGCATTGCTTTGGCGCGAGGCGCGATGGACGCTCCTCGTGCAGCCGCTGATTTCCTCGCATTCCTTGACGCCGCCGCAAGGGAGCAGCACGTCGTCGTTCGGCATTTCGCCTCAGGCGCACTAAGGAGCCTGAACGAAGTCAGTGCATTGTCAACGGACTTGCTCGACATCGCGAACGGGGCGAACCGTCCTGCGCTGCCTACGGAGATCTACGACCGCGGCGAGGATGAAATCGTTGATGACGAGGCCTTGGATAGCGTTGCCGTGGACGACGACAGGTACTTCTTTGGCATCGACATCGGCCCATATTGGTTCGCACCGTTGGGCCGTGTATTTGGACTGAACGAGCAATCCATCGAACAGCGAGCGCTGGCAGTCTTGCGCGGTCGACTGTCGCTTGGACACCGTCGTCAAGATGATCAGCGCTACAAGCGCGGGCTCTTTCGAGGAAGAGAGACAACATACAGGCACAGCAGCATGCCGGAGGTGGAGGACGTCGTCGTGTATCAGTCCTATCACGCGATGATGCTCGTCGCCGGGCAGCTCTTGGAGACCAAGCCGGTACGCCGTCGCGCAGACGAGGACGAGGACCCTTTTGATGACTGGTTGAGCGGACGGTTGCTCACCCGCGGTGATGATCGCTGGCTTGCGGAACGGCGCGATCCCGAGATTTTGAAAGGTGCCTCAGTGAGCATCGATCGAGTTGATGCCTCTTGGTGTTGGCAGGTCGATAGGCAGTACCTGGATGACCAACTGACAACAGACGACGGTATGACTGCTCTGTGGGGCCATTGGACGACCACAGATTCGCCCAACGGCGAAACGGTGTCAGTTGGGTCCGCGCTCGTTCCTTCGCGGCACGCGGCGACGCTTTTGGCTGCCCTGCAGACCAGCCCTAACCCAGGAGAAATCTACGTTCCAGACGCGGACCACATGGACCATGGAGAGAAGGTTGATGACCCAGAGTTGAGGTTGTTCGGTTGGGTCACGACGGGAAGTGATTCTTTGAGCCTTGACGAATATGACCCTTGGGCCGGCACGATCAGCAGCCCGGGTCCTCGCCCTTGCCAGGAAATCCTCGACCTTCTGACTCCGGTGACTGATCCCGATGCGAGGTCGTGGACGCTAACAGCCGGAGGCAGGATGCGTAGCGAGACATGGTCGCGCAGCGCGGGCTATGGCGAGGAGCGCGGCGTCCTGACCGGCACTCGCCTCAGCGCCGACGGCAAGTTCATCCATGCACTGTTGGAAGGGCGCCCGGACTCCTCCCTCATTGTCCGCGTCGATGTCCGCCGCAAGCCGCCTAAAGACGAAACCGGCAGGGACGACTACAGCTTTTATAACTATCCGTACAACCGGTACTACCTGATCGGACAAGATGGAATCACTCGATCGCTCTAAGGCAGTCATCGAAATCGGCAAGCGGGTCGTTGCCGGGTTGAAGCTCAGTGACGATGTCACTGCCCAGTGGATGGCGCACCTGGTCGCCGAGAAGATATCTGCTGCCGAACAAGCATCCGAAGTCACGCGCGATGCGGCCGCTTCAGTGTGCGTTGATGTCATCCTGAAACTCTGGGCGCACAGGTACACGTTGCCCCCTTACATGCGACCGCTGAGGGAGCTGAATCCGTTGCTGCGCGCGCTCAACTCCCTGGGCGTGACAGACGAAGATGAACTCAGGTTCTTCTCGCGCTCCCCGACCAGCGAAGAACTTGACGTGGCGACGGAGGATGAGAAGAAACTCTTCGAGTTCGCAGTCGGCATCGATCGCGTCGCCAGGGAACTGATCCGTCACGTACTCAGCGTTGCCGCCGAGCGGTCGGTCGATCTGGTTAGGCCGTGGCTGGAAGAGGCTTTCAAAGGCAACTTGGACGTCGACGTTGAGCTGCGGATTGTGAGGTTCGCAGTGGAGGGTTTGATGAAAGGCCAGGAAGCCGCCGAGCGAACAGTCATGCTCGACCGAATCTACCGGATGGAGAATTTTGCGAACGCCGCCTTGCTCCTGGCCAGCGAGATGCGGAAAACGCTACCTCAAGACGTCGAGGGGCTGCGTGAGCCGCCTGACTGAGAACTGCATACAGCAACTTTTGCCAACTCGACGCGGCACATTCCTTCCGGCTTGGGAGGGTCGCGACACTCCTCTTGCCTGACTCCCCCATATGGGACGCACAGAACAGTCCTTGAAGGGCGGCCGCAATCAGCCTGAAGCGATCTATGAGCCTTGAGGTTCAGCTTCGCAGCGATAGCCGCCAGTAGGTGCTTTCAGCCTGAAGTCGCGGCAGCAGCGATTACAGCTAGTCAAGTCGGCTGTCCTAAGACGTGGCACCCGGTCAGAAGCGGACAGTCACGTGTCGACACCACGCGGGTTTGGGTATGTGAGCTGCCGCGAGCGGCATAAATGCCAATGCCACGTTTGGCTGAGTCACATTGACTTGAGAAGATTTAAAAGTTCACGCTCGTCAACTTCACCGGCGTAGTTGTTGGGAATGCGGGGCGCTGGTTCGACACAGCCAGCGGCGCTGCTGTTTGATCGGCGCTTGCGAGGTAGTATCGACTGTACACGCGCCACGCCTGCAAATTTCTCCACGCTATCATTAAGTCGCTCACAAGTTGGTTGTCAACGTTTCTCGCGATGATGTCGCGAACGTCCAACGCCACGGCAATCGATGTGCCACTCGGCCCTGGCAGCGTTGCATTCACCGTTCCGAAGTAATCTGCGAGATAGACGAAGAGCGTATGTGAATTGGTTGGCAAAGCGTTCAAACTAGCGAGCGTTGCACCGTTTGCGCCAACCCAGCTCGTCGAAACGGTTTGAGGATTAAAGCAACCGGCCGCTAGCGTTCGGCTACCGGCTGCGCCTGTAACGCAACTAGTGGGAACCACCTGATTCAGAAGCGTTTGGCTCGCATTGACATCGGCTCGTGTGTACAGCCGCTGATTAATCAGCAGGTAGTCGTATTCATTCGTATAGCGCAGGGGTGTCGGCGTGGAAAGCCTCTGCGTATGTACCGCCACACCGTCTTCCTCTTGCCCAATTTGGCCGCGATAGATAAGTTGCAACTTGACATTCCATGCGTTGATTGGAATCGGGTTCGTGAAGTTGAAAGTCCCAGCGGTTTCCGATCCCGATGCGAGACTAAACGACAAGGGCAAAGGGTCAGCAATCACTTGTTCTTCGACGGGCTCACTATTCGCGTATGCGAAGCAACTCGTATTGAGCGGGTAGAGTGAGCCAGGATCACTCGCGAAATCGGAGGTAAAACAGGCGTTTCGCGAGAACTTCACGACAGCGGTCATGGCGCCACCAGTAAAGTTTTGTGCAGTGCCGTTAATCGGTTGTGTCGTGTTCGTCACGCGCAATTTGATTTTCTTGAACCCACAAGCGTCTTTGCAATTCGACGCTGGATCGCCGCCGTCGATAATGCCGTACACACCTTCAGCGGGAGTACGTATTTGCATTTCACCGCGAAAGAAATAGCCGATAAGGCCTGCGCTGTATCTTGTAGTAAGCGGCACAAGATCAGAGGCGGTAGCCGCATACGTGAATGCGTTTTGCGAAAACTGATTGGGATAACCAACGACGGCACTGCCGACAACTTTCAAATCTTGCCCGAAAATTGAAGTCGATGATTTTCGTGTGCTCGGCTGATTCGTTGATCCCCAAAACTCGACACGGCACTTAGCTAAATCAGGGCATACGGTTTTCAAACGAAACGGGGCGTCAGTATTTGTGTAACCTGTGAGCGAGCCAATGTTTGTAACTTCAGTGGGCGCTGAGGTCGGAATAGGGTAGTTGTGTCCCGGCGCTTGAACTGCGCCTCCCGCGCTCGAAAAGCGATAGTCAGTACCCGCACTAACGAAGTTGGTAGAGGCATAGGCAGCGATACCTTGTGATGCAGTGGCATAGGTGTTGACGTTTTCTGTGCCTGTCGCATTCCAAAATTCTTTTGGTAAACCAAAGAGTATCGGCGTTGTTGCCGTCTGAGCGAGTGCTCGCACGATCTGCACAAACGTCGGCGTGATCATGAGCTTTTCATAGCTGCTCGGTTTGTACTGACCAGCGACTACGCACTGAAAGGAATCGCAATGGTCATCTTGGCGAACGTGCTGAGGCTGTGCCATGTCTTGCAAGTGATGCATGACATGCCCCAGCGATTGAAACGCAATTCCCCAGTATTTATTGCGCTCTATTTTCGATAAATCAGTAAAGGCTTTGTAAAAGGAATCTCGCGCGTCCTTATAAGAAAAGTGATTTACACCAGTTTGCGCGGTAGCACCCGTGCCGCTAAGCGCCCAGGTAAAGGACGGTGGCTGCTGCGGTAATGGTGGTGGTGGAGATAGTCCAACGCCACCGTTCTTGGGGTCGTAAAAATGAGAGAAGACACGAAAACCATTCTCTATGTCATCTTCATAGCATGCACCATGTCGAAATAGTTGAAGAATCTGGTATTTGTCCGACGCGACGGGCGGCGTTGAATAGCACGTCGGAATCTCTGCCCCTACAGTCGCTCGTGGGAAGAGCTGCGACGGGCTTGATACATCGAGCTGCCGTAAACCAAGGCGAGCGAGCTTACTCGCGTCTGTTTTTAGCTTCGATATTTCGAGTGCGCGTTGCGTCATATCGGCATGATTGCCGATTTCGTAGGCATGAACAACGGACGCAACCATCGAACCGAGCATCATGCAAATGCGCAGCTTGTTTTTAAAGAGAAGGAGTAAGCGCCGATTCTTCACAGGTAGAGACTGAGTGCTAATGGACATGCTCACTTCGGACTTCTTTTGCGAAACAGGTGCACGACATATCGAAGCCCGGTATAGGCAATACATAGAACAACGAGGAAGACTAAAAAAAACCACCAAAGCGTGAAGACACCTATCAGCGTCAAGCCAGAAGCAAGGAACAGACAGATGTAGGCCACGACTCCGCCAAGAAACGTCGTGAGTGCTGCTGGTTGCGCCCAACGGTCGCTCACGATAGAACGACAAATTGCCGCCAACGTACCGATGGCAATCGCAAGCAAAATCACGTTAATAAGTAACTGGCCTAGAACTAGACCAGCTCCATCGGATGCGTACGCCATAGAAGGTAAGTGCAAGGCTAAAACCAGAGTGGATAGTGCACAGAGTTTATGTCTATAAAAAGATTGGTACGACATGGCTACATTGCGTCGATAAGCCAAACGCCATTAGGATCGCGCAAAAAGACAACGATAAAAACCTGTAGCTCACCAGTCGTTGAACCTGGTATGGGTCGCGAAACAACGTATTCGGCGTAATCGTCTTCGACAAGAGATGCCGCTAGAGGGCTATAGCTCGCAACAATTTGCGGCATTCGTGATGTGAGTGAGTCGATTGGTGAGCCGTGATTCGCGAGTCCATTCGGTGTTAGATAGGTTTTCGCAAGTGCGTTGTTGCCGCCTACTAATGCAGCGTTCATTGCGTTCCTGACTGCTACGCGTGGGTCTGGCAAATCGTTCAAACCAGTGCAGCCGTTATCAATGTATGTTTGCAAGGCAGCGCCGCCATACCTAGAACCAAAATCAAAGGTGGTTAGTCCAGCGGAGAGTCGATCGCCTCTGAACCCCGTGACATACCGCGCAATTACTTGAGTATCGAAGATCGTGAACTTGCCGTCACCATCAAGATCAAGTGCGGTTTTATTGTTTTCAATAAACTGAGCAACTTGCGTTGGGGTGAGCGAGGGACTTTCGGTTGCATTTGCCACCGGCGGCGCGGTGGCGGGAAGCCCTAACGCGTAGCGAATGAATAGCAACCCGTCCGTAGTCGCACGCGTGCTGTTCACTGCGCTCGATTGATCGATATTGAAAGGACACATGGCCTGACCAGTAGTCGCATACAAAAACGAAGTAATCACTGCGATTGCGGCAGGTCTGCAGGAACAAAATGCGCGTTTTCTCATACGATCAAATGCTTTCACAATGAGTAGCTCCCACGTATAGAAATACGCCTATCAAAAATAGGAGGCTAACTAACCCAAAAAAGGGTTGTCCACATCTAAATAGTGTCTCACAAATGCTGGACAAATTCGGCGTGTAACAATTTCCAACAAAAGGCAAAGAAAATATCCGTTTTGACCGCATACGCGCGTAGCTTAGACAGGTTGTACAAGGAACGATCAATGCACGTTTGGGTCGACTAGAACGTTTGCGTGAGAAGTTCCGAAAGACTTTTTTCAGCCTGATGCTGAAAATCAATCAAGTTCAAGCAATGCCTGCACGTCGCCGCACGGCAAACATAGTCAGAAAAGGCGAAGTCCGATCCTGCGCAGAATTTCGAGTGGTCTTACAGCACAGATCTTCGGCTTAGCGAGCGCTGTTTTCAGCGCCGTTACAGTGCGCAAAAAACCGCAGTGACCGAAATCGACACGTGTCTACTTCTTAGTTTCTCGTGCCATCACGAACGCTGAAAAGTGACCCCATTCACGCGGCCCAAGCGGCGAGACGCCACGACGATACTGCTCCGATACCAGTACGCCCAAACGCTCCAGTGCCACCGCTGATTGCGTGTCGCGCAACATCTCCCTGTCGCTCACGGAGAGCTGGTTCACCAGCAGCAGCGCCTCCATCGCTTTATCCTTGTTCGGCGCACCAGCGCTCACAAAGTCTTTGTTACGTGCGCTCAAGCCGAGCGCTAGCGATTTCATGATCGCGGGGCGGTCGGCATGAGTGTTTGGCATTGCAATCGCGAGTGTGGCGAGCGCGCGCAGCATGATGTAGTGATAAGCGGGTTTCGCGTTGTGTGCGTCGAACCATCTGCCAGTGCGCGCGCCCTCGGTCAGTTGACCGGGCACTACACCCAGTAGCGCTTTGCGCGTAGCGGCGGTCAAATACTTTTCCTCGCCAGTCAATGAGTAGGCCTTGGCCAGCAGATACACGCTGAAGCTGTTGTAGTTCCAGTTTGCGACGATCAACCGCGAGAGTGCCCAGTCCGCTGACTTGCGCGCCGCGTCCAGGTATTTCGTTTCTTGGGTGGCCTCGTAGAGTTCAAACATCGCAAAACCGGCTTCGCCATTGTCAAACTGCAAACCTCCATCATCCGCATCATCAATCACCCAGCCGTTGCGAATCGCCTGATCGAGCCGCCCTGCACGCTCGGCTCGGATCAGGAATCGTTTGGCGGACGCGAGGGCTTTGCTCTTTCCGCTGCGCACGGAGGGAAACGGAAATACACCAGAGCCAGCCTGCGCTTGTGCCCAGATTAGAAAATCTGCTGCATCTTTTGCAATGGCAAGACTGCGCGCCGCGTCGTCAAGACCCGCGACATAGGCCGCCACGCAGCCTGATAGGACGGTTGCGGGTTCCCGCAAGGTGTGCTCCAACGTGGTGGGATCGATACCGGGTCTCCACCAGCGCGCTTTCTCGAACTCGCTGTTTGCTTTTGTGAACGCAGCTCGCGCCTCAGTGGGTGTCAGCCAGCGACCCTGCTTCGGGATCGGCACAAACTTGTCGCGCGCTTCCGGTACGCCCACTTTGTCGCCCAACACACGCTTTGCCTCGGCCACGCGTTGTTGTACCGCTGCTAATTCATCGTTGGTTAGTGGTAGCACTGGTTGCGCGTCAGCGCATTGACTGAGCATCAAGCTACAGATCACGATGCAAATGCCTACCGACGAACCACGCATAGACGGCTTTCAAGGTTGACTGACGTTGATATCGTGCGAGTGTATCGCTGGCCAAGAATCGTTCTGGGGAAACAATAGGGGCAGTTCACTACGTTCAAGCTAGACCGGAATCAACGCTTTGATTCACCAGTGCTATACGCGCAGCGATTGCGGTCAAACGTCCGCGCGATGCAAACGACTACTTTCATCCTGAAGCGATCTTCGAGCTCTCAAGCTCAGTACAGCGGTGACTGCGACCTATTAAATCAGGCGCGCTGAGGCGCTTTCTCTACCCAAAAGCAGCTTCAGCCCAAGCGCAAAGGCGTTGGAACACGAAATTTTTACCCGACTTGCGAATGATCCGTCAGCCGTCTTTGGACAAACTGACGGCAAGATTCCCGGCTAGGCGAACGTCGTTTTGCCGCTGGTATCAATGGTGATTGTGCGGCCGATGCTGCGGGTGTAGGTCGTGGATTTCACGGTGCTCACGTAAACGTATTCGCCTTTGACATCGTTCGCCGTCACCGTCATCAGCAGGTAGCCGCGTTTGAGGGTGTCGGCGTAGGCCAGGTCGTCGATCAGACCCAGACCGGCGCCGATGGCGCCGTTGCCCAGTTGCGGCACCAGCGCGCTGCCATCGAGCGAGCTGCCGACGGTGGCGAGGCCGACGCTTTCAAACCCGGTTGAGGTCACCGATGTGCCTGCAAATTCAACGCCGATTTTTTCGCCGTTGAATGTGGTCAGGTTTGTGAACCAGCCGTTGTGTGAGTCGCCAGAGAGCACCACGAGTTTCTTGTTGAGCGCCTTCACTGACTGCAACACGCGTTCGCGGTCGGCTGGATAGCCGTCCCACGAGTCCAGGTTGTACGGCAGGCGCGGGTTTTTTGAGGCGTCGAGCAGCGCCGACTGCGCCGGGGTAAGTGCGGCTGCGCCAGCGGCGGCGCGTGTGGCCTTGGCCGTGAGGTACGCCTGCGTGGCGGCAGCAAAACCCGCCGCGTTACCGGTGCTGAAATTCTGCGTCACCGAGACGGGAATCCACATCTTGCCCATGATGTCCTGATTGCCAAGAAATTGCCACGTCGCTTTCGACGCCGACATTTGCGACGCCAGCCACGATTGCTGTGTCGCGCTGATCATGCGGCGCGAGGCATCGGGAAGCGCACCATTACTGGGGTTCGGCGTGACGCCCGCAATGTAGCGACCGAAGCCGCCGTCGGCATCGCCAAAATTGTCGTACTGTTGATCGCGACCTTCGATGCGGGTGTCGAGCATGTGCAGCGAGAACAACGAACCGAAATCAAACGAGCGATAAATTTTCAGGAGGTTTGAGGCGTCTGTGCGAATCGGCATCCACTCGTGATAAACCTTGGCCGCGATGTTCTTGCGCGTGGTCCAGTCGCCCTGCGTCGCGGGCCTGTGATTTTCTGCGCCGTTGACGTAGGCGTTATTGGCGAACTCGTGATCATCCCAAATGGTGATCCAAGGCATCGCTGCATGCAACGCGCGAACGTTGGCGTCCGAGCGGTACAGCGCATAGCGCGCGCGGTAGTCCGAGAGCGACACGATGTCGTTGGCGGGCGTGACGACGCGGCCCAGGGCGACCGCGTCGGTGTTGCCATATTGCGTCGGGCCTGCGCCGTATTCGTAGATGTAGTCGCCCAGATGCAGTGCGTATTGCGCATCAGTTTTCAGCGCATCGTCGTAGGCATTGAAAAAGCCTTCGGAATACAACGAACAAGAGAACACCGCGAACTTGAGCGATGCGACGCTTGCCGCAGGCAGAGTGCGCGTTTTGCCAACTGGCGAGACGGTGTCACGTGGTCCCAGAAAGCGATAGAAATAGCTGGCGCCCGCCGTGAGGCCGGTGGCATCGACTTTGGCTGTGAATCCGCTGGCTTCGGTCGCCTCAACGTTGCCACTGCTCACCACAGTGCTGAAATTCTGGTCAAGCGCGACTTGCCATACGAGCGGAACGGTGCGCGCGCTGTCCGGTACTTTGGCGTGCGTCCACAAAATGACGCGATCATTCAGCGGATCACCGCTGGCCACACCGTAGGAAAACGCCGGTGGCACTGGAAACGGATCGTCGCCGCTGCCGCAGCCCACGAGCGAGCCGGTGACGAGCAGTGCCGCAGCCGTGTTCGCGCTGCTGACCAGAAATTCCCGGCGCTGTGTGTTGACTTCATCTGTCATGTCGTGCCCCTTTAAAACCACGATTGAAAACGAGTTGCATGACAACTTGATGATCGAGGTTTGACGCTTCGAAGGCTGCTTCAGTATGGGAGTTGTCACAGTCCTGAAGCCTGCGACTGCCATGATGCTCACTTAAGTTTCACCCAACCGAGTGCATCACCATGGCCAAAGATTTCTCCCTGATGGAGTTCAGTAACTCCTCTAGCAATCCCACTATTCACGACCTGTCCAGCCCGTCGCGGCGCGTAATCTTGCGCGGCGGTCTTGGCGCGACGATCGCCGGGCTGCTTGCTCCGCTCGGCGCGTCTGCGTTGTCCGGCTGCGCCACCACCGGAGGCAGCGCAAGCGGGCCGATTCTCGGGTTCAAGTCAATTTCGATGAACGGCCTTGACGCGGTGACCGTGCCCGAGGGCTACCGCGCGCAAGTGTTGTATCGCTGGGGCGATGCAGTTGGCGTTGCCGGAAAAATGCCAGCGTACAAAGCCGATGCCAGCAACACCGCCGCCGAGCAGGAATTGCAGGCGGGCATGCATCACGACGGCATTCACTACTTTCCACTTGACGGCAATCGTCGCGGCCTGCTCGCGGTGAATCATGAGTACACCGACGATGGTTTGTTGCATGTGGGCGGCATGCAAAACTGGAGCGCTGAGAAAGTGGCCAAGGCGCAGGCCGCGATGGGTGTTTCCATCGTCGAAGTGGCGGCAGGTGCGAACGGCTGGGAGGTAGTGCGTCCTTCGAAATACGCCCGGCGTATCACCGCTACCACGCCGATGTTGATCATGGGGCCGGCGCGCGGACACGCGATGATGCGCACCAAAGATGATGCGTCAGGAGCGGTTGTGCTGGGCACGATCAACAACTGCGCGCACGGCTTCACGCCGTGGGGCACGTATCTGACCTGCGAAGAAAACTTCAATGGGTATTTCAACGGGCCGGATACGCCGAACGCCGAGCAGGCGCGATGGGGCGTTCGCAAAAACGGCGCGGGCTATCGCTGGCATGAGTTCGATGAGCGCTTCGAAGTCGCCAAGCACCCGAATGAGTACAACCGCTTTGGCTGGGTGGTAGAGATCGATCCGAACGATCCTGACTCGACGCCGGTCAAGCGCACGGCGCTCGGTCGCGCCGCGCACGAAGGCGCACATGTGACGCAAGCCAAAGACGGCCGCGTCGTTGTGTACATGGGTGAAGATGCCCGCTTTGAGTACATCTACAAATTTGTCAGCCGCGACGCGGTGCGCACGGGCGGTGCCAGGGCCAACGCCGACATACTCGATCACGGCACGCTCTATGTGGCGAAATTTAACGCCGACGGTCGCGGCCAATGGGTCGAGTTGACGCAGGGCAAAAACGGCCTGATGGCGGACAAAGGCTTTGCGTCGCAAGGCGATGTGGTGATCAAAACCCGCCAGGCCTCCGATCTGGTAGGTGCGACGAAAATGGATCGCCCCGAATGGATCACCAGCGACGTAAAAACCGGCTGGGTGTACTGCACACTCACCAACAACAGCAATCGTGGCAAGCCCGGCTTCCCCGGCATTGACGCTGCCAACCCGCGTGCGGAGAACACGATGGGCAATATCATTCGCTGGAAGGACGATGGCGATTTCAGCGGGTCAACGTTCAGCTGGAATCACTTCATCCTGGCAGGCGACAGCGAGTTGCCGCGTTCCGACGCGAAGGGTAACGTCAAGGGCGACAAGTTTGGCAGCCCGGATGGCTTGTGGGTGGATGGCCGCGGCGCGATGTGGATTCAGACCGATATCTCAACCTCTGCGCTGGGCAAGGGCGACTACGCTACGACCCCGAACAACGGCATGTACGCTGCCGATATTAGTACCGGTGAGGTGCGTCGCTTTCTGGTTGGGCCGCGTGGTTGCGAGCTCACCGGCGTCATCACGACGCCGGACATGAAGACGATGTTTGTCAACATCCAGCATCCGGGCGAGCCGGACAGTGAGCGCAGCAATCCCGCCGAAGTTACCAAGGTCTCCAATTGGCCGGACAACGCTCGTCCACGCTCGGCGACGGTTGTGATCACCAAGATCGATGGTGGTGTGATCGGGACGTAGTGCTTGTTGGCGCAATGACGAAAGTCATTGCGTCCTTTACAGCTAAATCCTTCGAATATATGTTTGATCGAGCAGTCTTCAGTGCTTACCGTCGCACAGGTTGCACCAATCAAAGTAGGGATTAACGCGGCGACCGAAGCGCCCAAACACGAGCGTAGCCTCGTCGCGCACGGGCGCTGGCCAGAGACAGAAGAGGCAGTAGCGAGCAGCGAGACCTATGTATCGTGCCAGAAAAAACGCAGCCTACTTGCGCGGTCGGGTGTTGAGGCCAGCGTCGGCGAAAACGGGACTGTTTGTCGTCAAGTTTTTGCAGATGCAGACGTGAACGCTTTTTGCTGGCTCGCGGCGAGCGTGTGCGGGCCCGCGTTGTCAGCGCGTTGCACGGCACGCACGCCGCCCGCGCGATCCACCACCGTTGCCGTGACCGCGTAACCGTCGGCTGTGCACGCTGCAACGGTTGCGCCCGCGATTTCGTTAGCCAACGCGAGTGAAATGTTGCTCTCGGCGCGAACTGCTGTTGTGGTTGTCTGCGCGTCAACGAGTGCGGCAACTAGCGAAACAGCTATGAAAATGGTGCACGTTGTTTTGGAAATTCGACGCATGAAGGTTCTTCCTGATTTTGCGCGCAATCGAAGCGTTGCGCGACGAATAGAACTCTACGATTTGGCGACAGTTTCGACCATACGTGTGGCTACGCTTGATGCTACGTAAAACACTTGGGCGCACCGAGTGATCCTTGAATCAACAGATTTGTGTTCAACGTAAACCCACAAGAGTGGGGTTGGACGTTGGCGTTCGAAACACCGCAACTAGCAAGCTTCCAATGTGGGGTTGAATGTGCGCGTTTGCACCCTAGAACTCCTCTGTTACGCAGAACGTAGATCTAAGTCGCACATCAGTTGCGAGGAAGACTGCAAAAGCCGATGGCTGTTTGTGTTGCTTGATTTCGCAAATTTCATTTCCCACAGCGTCGCTGACTGATCGCTCCGGGCTGTTTATAGCGGTCGCATGAGAAATTTCGACTGTCGCTTTTCAATGTGAAGACGCGATTCAAGCACAAAGCGAGGGCCGCGATCACTTTGACGAAATTGAATTCAACACAACGAGAGACGATTTACTTTGCGCTGCGACTTCGTGACAGAAAACTTGTTGCGTCACTCCGTCAAATGTCTGGCGTCATCGAGTTAGTCGATCAGTCGACCTGCATCATGAAAAGGAAACGGCCCTTCCCACACGCCGATATGCGCGCTGTGGCTCACGATACCTGTGTCTGAGGTATAGACATGAACTTTGAATCCCGGCGGTTCGAGTTCGAATTGCGACACGGCTGCATCACTAAGATCAAGTGACACCTGATGCGCAGGCGCAGGGCAGGTGCTTGCAATCGTGCCGCCGAATCGCACATCAATAGCACGGTGCAGATGTCCGCACAAAATGCGTTCGACGTTAGGATGCGTGGTAACGATCTGCTCCAAGCGTTCGCGCCCTTCGAGTAGACCGATGTCGTCCATGTGACCGATGAAGGTTTTGAATGGTGGATGATGCATTGCGATCACGGTGGCGGCGCTTGGCGCGGATGAAAGCGTTTCCGCTAACCAATCCAATCGTTGATCACATAGTTTGCCGTGGCTCGCATGAGGAACTACAGTGTCTAGCGCGACGAGTCGAAGGCCGCCCAGGTCGATTGCGTACTGCACAAATTCGCTTTCGCCCAGGTACGCGTGATCGTCAAACACGGTTCGCATCGCGCTACGATCATCGTGATTGCCTGGAATCAAATAGTAGGGTGACGCAAGTGGCGCGAGCAATTCGTAGAGATGTTGGTACTCGTCAATCGTCCCGAAGTCGACGAGATCGCCAGTGATTACAGTGAAATCTACGCGCTGACGAAGATTGTTGACGGCTTGCACCGCGTCACGCAACGCGGTCGCGGTATCGACGCGACCATACGCGCGCTTTCCCGGCACTTTGATATGCGGATCGGAGAGTTGTGCAAATCGAATCATGGGTTCTACTTTTTATCTGAGAGCGCAAACAATCGCTCGCGCGGAAATGACAATCCTAC
Source organism: Betaproteobacteria bacterium (assembly GCA_013298695.1). GTDB lineage: Bacteria > Pseudomonadota > Gammaproteobacteria > Burkholderiales > Casimicrobiaceae > Casimicrobium. The sequence continues at coordinate 593,308 of JAAFIS010000001.1, read as the reverse complement.
GCGTTGATCCACTCGAATCGTTTCTGCAGCGGTTACATCGGCTTTGATGAGCTGCGCGCCGTCGATCGCGATCAACGCGCGTTGTCGATCACCTTGATAAATGATGCGCGTAACCTGGCCCGTGAGCTCGCCGCGATCTTGCACATCCACGCGCACGTGCTCGGGGCGCATATACAGCGAATCCGCAGCGGACTCGACGCCGATTCGTTTGAGAGTATCGCAATCCAGCGCGTTGATGTGCCCCAAAAACTCGGCGACAAAGGCGGTCGCAGGTTTTTCGTACAAGGTGCGCGCGTCTGCTACTTGTTCAATCACGCCGCGATTCATCACGGCCAAGCGGTCAGCAATCGCCATTGCTTCTTGTTGATCGTGCGTTACGTGAATCGCAGTAATACCAAACTGTCGCAACAGCTCCGCAAGTTCATCACGCAGCGACTCTTTCAGTTTTGCGTCAAGCGCGGTGAGCGGCTCATCGAGCAGCAGCACTCGTGGCCTGGGTGCAATGGCCCGTGCGAGTGCCACACGTTGTCGTTGTCCGCCGGACAGCTCCTGAACTCGCTTGTTCGCAAATGCGGTAAGCCTCACTTTCTCCAGCAACTCGTCAACTCGCGCGTTGCGATCAGCAGCGGCGACACCTCGCACTTTCAAACCGTACGCAACGTTCGCTGCGACGTTCATTGTCGGAAACAACGCGTAATGCTGAAACACCATGCCAATGTGGCGCTTCTCCGAAGGTACATCGACGACGTTTTCGTTGCCAAACAGGATTTCGCTTCCAACGTCTGGTGTTTCCAGCCCGGCAATGCTGCGTAGCAACGTCGTCTTGCCACAACCTGAGGGCCCGAGCAGGGCGACGATTTCGCCCGCTTTGATGTCGATGTCGGTGGCTTTGAGCGCTGCCGTTCCGTCGTCATAGGTTTTGGCCACGTTTCGAATCGAAATAGAGGTAGCGTCGGGGTTCATCGGTGATTATCGATTTTTCGTGAAGTAACGCTGCAATGCGTCGGCGCCCGCTTGCAGCGCCCAGAGAGTCGGCACTACAACGGCGATGAAAATAACGGTGTAGGCAGAGCCAATTTCAAGCCGCATTGAGGCGTAGCTATCGGCGAGTCCAACAGGGAGCGTACGCGTCAGCGGTGTGTGAAGCATCCAGGTCAAGTTAAATTCACCGATTGAAAGCGTGAACACCATCAGCGCTCCCGCTGCGAGCGCCGGAAGCACGGCGGGAACCAGCACGCCAAGAAAGCGCTGGGCGAAGTTTGCACCAAGCGTGCGAGCTGCTTCATCCAAGGCACGAAGCTCAGCGTTTGCGAATGCCGGAATGAGCGTGCGTACCAGAAACGGCAGCGTGAACAACACATGCCCCACCAGAATGAATGCGGTGCTGGAGCGAAAACCCTTGAAATGCCCATACATCAGAATCAACGCGAGCGCAGTGGCAAGACCGGGCACGGCGACTGGCATCATCAGCAATTCTTCGAGAGCACGCGCCCAACGCGAACGAATCTGCGAAAGCGCATAGGCGCAAGGTGTGCCAATCAGAATGGCGATGACTAAACAAGCGAACGCTAGGACGATCGAACGAGCGAGTGTGTCACCATACACCGCCCAGACTTCCTGAATCCAGCGTGTCGTGAGTCCGCTTTTGAGGCCCGTGGGATAGTTGACCACGAAGCCCGCGAGGATCGACAGGATGATTGGTGTGATGACAAAAAATAATGTGGCGGCAACGCACAATCGCAAGGCGACGGGTGCGCGCCGCGCATTGCCTTGTCCTCGGCTCATAGCAGCGCGCCTTTCGCATCAGTCATACGACGCGCAACAAGCAAAACAAGCCAAGTGATTGCGCCGAGTAACAGCGAAAGAATCGCTGCGGTTGCGAAGTTCGCATAGTTTGTAAATTCGTTGTAAATCGTAATCGGCAACACTTCGAGCTTTGCCGAGAGTGTGAATGCGGTGCCAAAAGCGCCCATTGCGGTCGCGAAAACAATTGCAGCACTTGCAATCGCCGTCTCGCGCAATCCAGGAATGATCACGTCAAAAAGCACTTGCCATCGACTCGCGCCGAGCGTGATCGCGGCTTCTTCGAGTGCTTTATCAAGCGCATCAGACGCCGCCGCGAAACTCGCAATCGCGCGCGGCAGTGAAAAATAAATGTAGCCGAGAAAAAGTCCCATGAAACCGTAGGCAAAGGTAATGCGCTCACCGCCCGATAACTCAGAGAGATCCGCAATAACGCCTTGCCGACCACCCAACAAAATGATGTAGAAGCCAATGATGACACCGGGGAACGAGAGTGGCAGCGTGAGCACCGCAAGCAGCCATCCGCGATGGCGCGCGCTACAGAAGCGAGACAAGTAAAACCCGACGCACGCCGATAGCACAATTGTGCAAAGAGTCACGCCGAGCGACAACGCGAAGGTGTTGAATAGCGCTTCTAAATAGCGCGCATTGCCAACGACCTGTGCGTAGCGCGCAAGACCCTCTGCGACTCCCAAGCGGCTTAATGGCAGCAGGATTAAATTGAATGCTGGGATCAACCAAAACGCAACGAACAGGGTCGCAACCGGCGTGAGCAATGCGATATGAACGTATTGCAAGCGGCGCGGTTGCAACATGGCGCGCACGCTTAATTCACTTCCTTCAAGTAGCGCTCAGAAAACGCTTTCTGCACGTCGGCCATCTTTGCATAGTCCACAGTTTTCACACGCGCATATTCGGTGTCCGGCAAAAACACTGAACGTGCTTCTGCCGACAGTGCGCTCGCTCGCACGGGGCGCAGATAAGCGTTTGCCCATACGCGTTGACCTTCGTCACTCATCACAAAGTCAAGTACCTTTTTGCCGTTTTCAGCGTTCGGGCCTTTATTGACGAGGCTCATCACGTAGGGCACGATCACACTTCCCTCAGTCGGAATCACAAAACGAACGTTGGCTTTGTCTTTGTGTTTTGCGCGATAGGCGTTGAAGTCGTAGTCAACGAGAATCGCAATTTCACCGGAGAGCACGCGTGCGTAGGCGGTTTGCTTTGGCACGATGGGCTCGTTTTTCTTGAGCTCTTTGAAGTAATTGATGGCTGGGGTGAAATCGTTGAGTGAGCCGCCGCGCGCTTGATTAACCGCAACCGCGCCCACGTAGCCCACAAATGCACTTGCGGGGTCAAGATAGCCCACCAATCCTTTGTACTCGGGCTTCAACAAGTCAGCCCAACTTTGCGGCAAAGGCTTGCCTTTCAGTGCATCCACATTCACCATGAATCCAAGCGCACCTTGATGGATCGTGAACCATGCGCCGTTAGGGTCTCTAAGCCCAGCAGGAATGTCATTCCAGCCAGCCGGTTGATAGTTGGTGACGACACCTTCTTTAGCGGCCTGAATGCCGAACGTCACCCCGTAGTAGGCGACGTCGGCCACAGGGCTCGCTTTCTCAGCGACCAATTGCGCAAGCGTTTGTCCCGAGTTTTTGTTATCAGCAGGCACTGTGATGCCAATACGCTGTTTGATGGTGCGCAGTTGCGTGCCCCAGTCCGCCCATTCCGTGGGGCAGTTGTAGCAAATCGCGTTTTGCGCGCTTGCGGTGGTTACGGTCGTTGCACCGAGTAGCGCGAAAGCACCCGCGACTGCGGTGATGCGTTTGAGTGAATTGAAAGCTAACACGATGTTCTCCTGAAAGGTTGTGTGAAGAGAGATGTAACTCGTTGAGTTGTTATGCCGATGATTGAGACGTGCGAGCCGCGACGGTCTCGCCCAACCGCAAGGCATGCGCGAGGGTGATGCTGTCGCGCGGTTTGGGCGTGCGTCCTGCGAGCAGCAATTCGACGCCCGAGCGCCCGATTTCTGCGTTGGGTTGTGAAATGCTGGTGAGAGATGGTGTGAGCTCAGCGCCTAACGCGATGCCGTCGAAGCCAACGATGCTCAGCTCGCGAGGTACATCGATCTCCATCGTTCGCGCCGTGCGCAACGCGCGCACCGCGAGTAAATCGTTGGAGCAAATCAATGCGGTCGGACGTTTCGCCTGTAAGAGCAATGCGTTCAGCGCGTCCGTGTTGGCATGCATAAACGGTTGCTCTGCTGCCGCAAGTGGCGTCAAACCCAGCGCGCGCATACCTTGCGCGTAGCCGTCATAGCGTTGCTGCGCGCGATCCGACGTATCGAGTGAGCCAGTCGCCATCGCAATACGCGTATGGCCTAAATCGTGCAAGTAAGTAACCGACTCTTGAACCGCGGCTGTTTGATCAACTGAAACGCAGGGCCTTTCTTGGTGTCGGTTGTAGAGCAATACATACGGCAGTTTTGCCCGCGTAATTTCTGCCAAGAGCGGCGAATTTGCCGCGTTAGCAACGGTGAGCACTACGCCTTCGACACTGCGTTCGCGCAGCCACGCAATCGCTCGGCGCTCGCGTTCGAGATCATATTCCGTGGTGTACGGAACGATTGCGTATCCGGCTTCGCACGAGGCCTGCGCGATACCCTCGAAGCATTCGGCAAACACGGGATTCAATAGTGTTGGCAACACCACGCCGATTGTTCGGCTGCGGCGTGAACGCAGCGTGCTTGCGCTACGGTTGGGCGCGTAGCGCAGCGCGCGCGCGACTTGTGCGATGCGTTCGCGCGTATCTGAGTGCACAGCGTCTGGCGTATTGAATGCGCGCGAGACCGTTGCGATCGAGACACCCGCGCGTTCAGCCACTTGGTGAATAGAAGTCGACATGGGTTTTCTGGTTACGACTGACATGCTCACAATGTAAACGTTTACATTATTGGCCGTGATTGTTACTAAAGTGTGACAATGAACGCACCACGCAGATCAAGTTCTTGATGACTTCGTTTCGTCAAGAGCGCTGAGGAAACGAAATAGCTTAGGATTCGTCAAGCGTACCGAGACGTGGTCAATCCGGTACGGGCTCTCAATACAGGGCGGTGTTCGATAGATAAACGCTTTTGTCGCGACGTTACATAACGCAACAAAAGGCTTGCTGCTTTTTTTTAGCCTGAAGCCATCTTCGAGCTTTCAAGTTCGACCGACACGACTTGCTGCAATCGAGCCAACAGTGGCCGCGACTAGCTTAGAAGCAATTTCTCAATGAAACGCCGGTGTCTGTTTCTTCCATCATTTCGCTGTTCAAGGTGAGAAGCACCCAAACTTCACCGCTTTGACCATTGATGCAGCATTCCGTAATCTCATAGTGGTTGGCTTCGTCGTTGCTAAACCATACTTCGGCAGGTTGTTTGCCTGGGGCTGCGTGAACCTTACCGCTCTGTACAACATCTATCGCAAAGCTATCTTCGTCGAGTCGCTTACAAAGCTGCCATCGACGCGGCACATCTCGCGTGCGTAACGACCAGACTAAGCCGCCTTTGGTGTAACACGCAAAAATAACCGGACGAGAATTTATATTTACGAGTCGCAAGGTGGTCGCGAGCAAACTTGTATCAAATTGCTTTCTTATTTCGTCGATCTGCGCGAATCCTATACTCGTAAAACCGTTGATTGCCGGATTGAACAAATTTGCAGGCAAAAGCAGATGTGCAGCATAGTCATCCGCTTGACGCTCGCGATCCTTATTCGTAGAAGGAAAATTGCGATCGGGCTCATCGACACGATACTGGAAGGAACTGCCGCGATGCATTTGCCAGTGGCCAAGTTCGTGCGCTATTGAAAACCGCTCCCGTCCGCGGATCTCCGATCGTCGAATGGTCGCTATGGCTCTGTCTCCGAACCCAACTAAAGTAGCAGCACATCCATGGGTTCTGACAAAAAGCCGTACCTCAGCATCACAGAGATCGTACGGTCGGTTTAATGTGGGCAGAAGGTCGTGTTCGATGGTGTGACGACCCGATTAGGTGTTTAAGTTGCCCAGCGGCGCATAGGTTTCCCTAAAAAGACCAGAATCGCCAATGTGATCGCGCGTATAAAAAAGATCGCGCGGCGTTATCGCTCCAAGACTGGATCATGCGCCGCTTCGGACCGCGACCAGCTTATGATGGATGCCTGGTTGTAGGCATTCGAGGATCAAGCAAGCCTGTGGTGAAGCGTGTCGTTTTTGATCATGATGTCGAGTGCGTTTTTCTGAACGAGCGACATATCGCTGCGTTCAGTTACTGCCAGATAGACTGACTCTGTGAACAAGTTGAAGCGCCTCGTTGTCGAACTCGGTCTCGGTAAAATCATGTCGTAAGAAGTACACAAAAAACTGTGAGCCTGCGCATAAACAAAAAGTAACCGGCGAGTTGATTGTGGCTATCGTGCGGAGATACGGCTATTGCGGCGCAAGAAAATTTTGCTCCATAACCAGCGAAGAACTCGCTTGTTCGAGCAACTTTTCAAGCAGGTTACGGCGCTAAACTCATCCCGCACTGACTTACCAAGTGCGTTCGAATCTTGTCCCAATCGTTTCGTGGCGCGTTTCCGAGATTGATGCCTTGCAGCACGCTACTGCCGCGCATTCCCAGGGCGATGCGGGTCATGATCAGCGCATCAGTAGTTGCAAGCACTTTTCCATCCCCGTCAATGTCCAACGGACAATCACGATATGAAAAGGGGCCACCGTCGTAGCGAACGACGCAGAAGTCAAAAGAATTATTTGATCCCCGGCAGACACCAGCGGCCAAGATCTTTCCGTCTGGCTGCAAGACGACAGATGTTGCCTCGTTATTCGCGCCACTGATTTGGGTGAAGATAAACCCGCTAGCGTTGAGCGATGTGTCAAGCGCGCCGTCAGCATTGATGCGAACAACGCAAAACCCCTGCACCGAATTAACCTCGCAACTGCCGACTATCAGGATTTTGCCGTCGGGTTGCAGGGCGGCTGAGTTCGCTACGGCTCAATCCGGATGGTGGTATCGACACAAGTTACGGTCAATTTGCTAACGGGAAAGAGTTTTTTGGGATGCAGGTTTCCGGTGAATTAAGCGAGAACGTTGGCACAGCGTTGTTGTTACAACCAGACGGCAAACTCTTTGTCGCTGGTCAATGTGTGGTCAACGGCATTTTTTACTTCTGCGCGTCGCGCAGAAGCGGTGGGCCATTTGCTGCGCGGCAATGCTCGTTCGATATCGATGGTGATGGAAAAGTTCTAGCTACAGTTGACAGCCTAATCGGATTGCGCATCGCACAGGGAATGCGCGGAAGTAGTGTGCTCAACGGTGTTTCATTTCCAAATAGCGCAATACGTACAGGCTGGGACACGATCCGCGACTATCTAAACTCGCAATGCGGTATGAACATTTATTAGTGGCGCGGTGGTCAGATGGCGTGCAAAGAAAAAACATCAGACATCGCTAACGCAGTTTTCGAAACACAATCATGTGCTGCCACGGCAGGCTGTTCACAGTACGATCCCATTTCAAAGTGGCGTGCACCTCTGCTTCGCGTTTAACCTGTGCTTCGCTCATTTTGTGTAGCTCTTTAATCGGCACGTTGGGATCTTCTGCGCGGTATTCGATAAATACAATTTGACCGCCGGGTTTGAGTGCGCGAATGATGCTTTCCATCACCTCAAATGGATATGCAAGCTCGTGATACACATCCACCATGATCGCCAAATCAACCGAGCTCGGCGGTAATTTCACATCTGTCTCTGTGCCCAGTGATGGCACAATATTCGACAAGCCTTTTTGTTCGGCGAGTTTCTTGAGCATGCGAACCATTTCTGGTTGCACATCCACGGCAAGCACTTTCCCGCTAGGCGCAACGACGCTCGCCATACAACGTGACAGGTAACCCGTACCTGCGCCGATATCGGCAACCACCATGCCGGGTTTCAGTGCCAGTGCTTTCAGCAGGATGTCAGTGCGCTCCTCTTTCTCCCGCTCCTCGCGCTCAAGCCACGCCGCGCCTTGCCACCCCATCACGCCCGCTATTTCTCGTCCCATATAGCGTTTGCCGATACCGTCCACGGTGACTTTGCTCGACTCATAACGCGCGACTTCAGACCGCAGGTCGGAAACGAGGAAGAACATCCCGAAGAGCGTACATAGAAAAAACGCAAATGGAAGATGGTGTTGCCTAACCATTGCATTACCTTTCTCAATCATTCAGTCGCAGTATTGTCGCTGAGAACGAATCGAGGACCTCATCAGTTGCCCGCGCAGGACACCGTCAATTTGCAATACGTCCGCCTCATAGCCGTTTTGCTTATGTGCTTTGTATCCGCGTTTGAGAAACGCTCAAACCTCAGTCTGTTCCGCCATTTCGAGCGCGTCATCCGCTTCAATGCCTAGGTATCGAACAGTGCTTTCAAGTTTGGTGTGCCCCAGCAACAGTTGAATCGCACGCAGATTCTTCGTGCGTTTGTAAATCAAAGACACCTTCGTCCGACGCATGGTGTGCGTACCGTAAGCGGTGTCGTCCAACCCGATCTCTTGAACCCATCCGTGTACGATTCGCGCGTACTGACGCGTGGAGAGATGTGGTGAATCGTGTACGCGGCTGGGAAACAAATAGTCTTCCAGGCGTAACTGTTTCGATTTGATCCATTGTTTGATCGTGTCTCGGGTGGGCTCAGTGATTTCGAACTGAACGGGGCGTTGTGTTTTCTGCTGCATCACAATTGCACGTGCAGAGACCGCATCACCGTGACATAGATCCCTCACGCGCAGCTTCACGAGATCGCAGGCGCGCAACTTACTATCAATGGCGATGTTGCACAGCGCGAGATCGCGGGCAGCCTCGCGCAATTGCAATCGCACCCGAATCGCCCAGATGTCTTTCAGCTTCAGGGGGGGCTTTCTGACCAATCAATTTGCCTTTGTTCCAAGGATCGCGCCGTTCCGACGACCCGGTTCCAGTTCTTGCCGCCACAGAAATTACAGTCGTGTCCATAAATTTCTCCCTTTAGGAGGTGGATGGACAGCAAGTTTGAGCGCTTTCGGGATGACGTGTTCGTTGCGTCAAAAAAAGCAACGTGTGGATGACCGCTCTTTGGCTACCTACGTTCGCACGCGGACAGGATTCTCAGTGTCTGCTTTCAGCCTGAAGTGGACCGCCGGATCACACAGCCGTGGGGCTGTTTCTGGTCGCTAGCACGCGTTCGCAATGCAAAACTAGTGACACTAGTGCCAAGGGTTTTGCACAGCTTCGTGCTGCCATAAATTCTTCTCATTTAATCGAGTTAACGCGTACAGAATGCTTGCGGCTATCGCAAACTTCGATATCGCTAGCTCACTAAAACTACACTTCTCGTGAGCTAGCGATTTTCTCTCGCTAACCGTCCGCTTCGACGTTGAGATAACGCAATACTGCATGAGACGATATGAAACGACTTCGTGTCTCGAACCGTTCGCGCGTGCCCGGCGCCGTGATCGGCGCATGACACAGCGTGAGCGTATCGATTGCACGCGTTACAGCGACATACATCGACTTTTGCTCTTGTGTCATCGCGTCATCATCGATCGCAAAATGAATCGGCAACACGCCGTCCGTCACCCCGATGACGTACACACGCGACCACTCCTGCCCCTTTGCCGCATGAATGGTGCCTGTCACGACCGCATTGTCGTCTGTCATGATTCGTAGCGCGCGTTGCATTTCTGATGACTTCTGATACTTGAGCGCAATCGGCTGCCAACGATTCAAATCGTGCTGCAAGTGCTTGTTCGCGCGCACGCCACCGTGAAGACGCATATAAGCTTTCGCGCACTCGATGTACCGCCCGCCAAACGATGGCATTTTCTTAGCTCGCTTTAACGATGCGCAAAGCTTTTTAACTGCGTGCACTGAAACTTCCGCTCGTATTGCTTTCGGCAGAGCGCTTTTTACTGATTCAACGTCGATCTTCGTGTCTTTGTCGGATTGCCGATCGATAATACGTACTAGCTTCAACACGTTCCGTATATCAGCTAGACGCCGTGTGTCATTAAGTCTCATCGTATTTACTGTTGTTACAAGTAAAGCCGCTTCGATCTCCGTTAACTGCGCTTTTGTCCGAGCGAGAATTGCAATGTGCGAAGCGGGAATACCGGATTCAATCAATCGGCGTATCTCAGCTACAAGCGCTTTCGCTTGCACTTCCGTTGACTCGAATTCGAGTAGTCTCGGCACCTCCCCTTGCTTTAGAGTCTCAATTCGCTGCGCGCCCTTCGCTCCGATAACTGCTGAAGCGAGCGCCGCTACTTCTTTCGTTAATCTACGTGAGCACGGCATCGACAACGTCTTCACGTCGCTCAATTGCTCTCGTAGCGGCGTGTACGAAGCCCCCATGAACCCATAGATTGACTGCAACGGATCCCCGAACGCCATCACTGTCCGCCCCTCGAACTGAGTGAGCGACGCAATGAGCGCGATTTGCGTGGGGCTCGAATCCTGAAACTCGTCCACCAAGAAGTGTCGGTGTTTAACCGAATCGGGGCTCTCGGCAACTAACTGCCGCGCGCTCGACAGCATGTCGTCGTAGTCAATTAACGACCGTCGTTCTTTCAGACGGTTGTACGCCGCTCGAACCGCTGGGAATACCTTGACGAAAGGCTTCAGCGCGTGAAATTGACTGCGATTCGCGATGATGGCGAACTTTTCTGACGTTGCCGACTTAAAGCTAAACGCAGCACCCAACAACTTCAGCAAACCAATATCGCTGCAGAGCGTGAGCAACCGCGCCCCGTGCTCCTCACGCTGAGACACGCTGAGACTTGGCCACCGTTTTCTCATTGAGCGCTTCAAGGCAGCTTTTTGAGTCGCTTGTTTCAGCAGCTTGATCTGTTCTTTGTCGCTAATGGATTTGCCGCGTTGGACATGGCTCTTTAAGCCTTTCAGCCGTTCGCCCTTTTTTCTCGGATGCTCCCTCGATTTCTTTAACTTAACTTTAGGTTGACTACTGAGACTCAGTGCATACGCGTGCACCGTGTTAAGAGTCACCCCGCTGAAATCGATCTTTGACTTCTCTTGCTCCTTTTCTAAACGTCGCTTTAGTTCGTTAACAGTTGCGTTAGAGAAGCTCAAGACCGCAATTTCCTCTCCGCTTATCCCGCGCTCGACCATCAAATGCTTGAGTCGTTCGATCAGGCTACGAGTTTTTCCGCTACCGGGAGATGCCGAAACCTCAACCCTGCGGTGTCGAGTAGTAATGATGTTTCGAGCGTTTTGTTGCTGTGAACTCAGCGAATTTCCATCCATTTCTGTTTCTGTTTTCTTTCTAGGTGTGAATCAGCACTCAGTTCTTGATTCTCGTAGTCCCTCCCGATAGAAGAGCGATTCAAGCCCTAAACAGAGGGTCGAGTGGGCTACAGTGTTTATTAACTTACTTCACGTTTTTCAACGTCTACATCGGAGAAATAACACTGCACCGACTACCCTGAGTCAATAAAGGCCACGAACGCGAGGGGGCAGCACATGCGCACATCAGAAACATGCAACGTCTCACCCTGTAGCAAGTACTGCTAATGCGTGAGTTTGCCTAATCGTGCGCACGTGCTTATTTCTCAACTTAAACCGGTTAAGAGTGTCAAAAAAGTTGCGTTTTTGATTCCTATTTGTTGGTACTCCCTCCCTAAGATTCTTGTTTTTCGCTTACACGTTGGTCAAAACTTGGTTTTCTATGGATTTTTTTGAATTAAAAATTGATCGTTTTATTGAAAAATTTCGCATCTATATCAGTGGCGTCCTAGGAGCCATGTAACGACGATCCAATACCGATGAGACAGGCTGAGACACTACCCTGCTTTTTCGCTTTTGCGCGGTCGGTTGAGTTTTTCACTCCACCAAGCGCTGAACGGAACCGACTTCAGTTTTCGCGCCAACTTAGGCGTTTCTAGAAGCGCGTTATGCATCACGAACTTGCCGTCACAAGAGTACCGATGGACCCACCGATTCGCTAATGCGCGTAGCGCACTTTTAGAGACCTCGTTAGTTTTCCCTTTGATCTCGCGAAGCGCCTGACCGACGGTGATTTTTGGGGGTCGTCGGTACATACGCGCATCACGATTCCAAAAAGCCAGGTGGTCGAAATCGAGCAAATCCTGAAAGGTTCGAATGCCGATCCTTGCCAAATTGTTCGAGCCCGTCGTGCGCCATTCAATGTGCAAGCAACGGCGTGCTCGCTTCCTCGAATCGATCTGTCTCGCATCTGCAAAAGCCTTGCGCGGTTTGTCGTCGTAGATCGCAACCACATGCGATGACTTCGTTTTAGACAGCCTCCGACGCCCGAAATACCAAGTGCTTTTGTAGTCGGTTGCCGGTTGGCGTTGGCAACGCATTTTGAGCGATGTGAGCAGTTCACTCTTTATATCGCTCCATACGTCTAATCGCTCAACCGTTACATCGAAAAATACTTCAACATAGACGATAGAGACTGCGACTTCATGGCCGAGCGCGGCGACTATTTTTTTGAGCGTGCTTCGCTTTACGCGCGGAATCGAGAGCTTCATTTTGAAACGCGCGTTGTATTTCATCGCGTTTGTAGAGATGACGACCAAGAGACCACGGTCGACAAAGCTCAGGAGTGCGTGCGGTAGATCGCTTCGATCAATCCAGAAATCGATGCGATCAAAACCGATAACGATCTCGCCACCATCGAAGCGGTGGCGAGTCTGCAGTGGTCGGCTGGCGAAAACGAAATCGACGCGATTGGACGTTTGTACATCTTTGCTCATCTTTATGAAACTCGTGCTCATTCGGTATCACCATCTAGATCCACCGAAGCGTCTTCATGGCCGTCATTTCGCAGCCGATTCTGGTCAATCGCTTTGCCGCTCATATACTTAACAACTGATGCATAACTGATGCGAGAGCTCTCTCCAACTTTGATGATGCGAAATCTTCCCGCCTTGATATCGCGATAGATGGTCGGTCGCGAACGCGAGGTAATCGCGCACACCATTGCAATACTAATTTTCGGATCATCGCCTGCATCGTGCTGCATTCGTAACGCGGCGTATTCTTGTCGAAGTTTTTTTTGTTTCACACGCTCTTCTTCAGTCAAAGGTGGAAACACATCGCGGTCAATATTCACTTCCGCTGAGCGCGATTTTTTCTTTGCTTCTTGAATGGGCTTACTGGGTTCGCGGACGCCGCGAATCCTATAAGTTGTTTTGTTATCGGTCGCATAGATAAGCAAGCTCTCTTCGAGTTCGTTACCTTCGACATACCCATCGGTTACATGCATCCGCTTAAGCTTTATCTTGGTGATGCCTGTTTTTTCATCCAAGCGCTTATGGCGTGCAGATAGAACGCCGCGCATTCTTGTTTTCTGATTGTTGATCTCGACTTCGTGGATTCCGTCATTGTTCGTACGCAAATATAGGTTGCGTTGTTTGTGTTTTTTCGGGAGTATCAGTGTCATATTCATTTTTTCCTAAGCGTTGATTCGGCTGCGACTTTCTCGAGCTATTGACGAGACCTAGATGCAGCATGGTTTTGTGATGTGTCGATGCGTCGTGCGCGCTATGCGTAAAACACTCAACAACGCTTCTTTACAAAAATGCGAAATGGTTCTTTTTTCTGCGGGGTAAAATGGTGTAAATGCGAGGTTTCAAGACAATAGTGAATAAAAAAGCGAAAGCATTCAAGCCACTTTTCATCAAAAGATCTAATGCACGCAGCGATATTGCGTGGAATGATGACTGGAATATTGCGGATGCCGTGAGATGGATTTGCGTACCTGGTAGCTCTAGGCACAAAGATGTCTTCAGCGACTCACAGTTGTTACACGCATTTGATGCCGCAGCGACGCTGGGGAAATTCAGCCAACTCAACGATCTGCTTTCTGCGCAAGATGCGCGCGAAATGCTGGATGACTATCGAAAGCTCGTGTTGATCACGGGTTTCACATGCAGACAGAAAGACGAAACGAAGTTTCCGGGTGCAATCTGGATCCGATTAGCTTTAGAGGCTGAGGTTTCGCAAGCAAGCACACTAAAAGAAGCCTTACTGTTTTGGGATCGCGAGAAGCGAAGCAGTCATATAGTGCCGTTGCTTCTCCGTAAATCAGAAAAAGATGCTGCGTGGAAAGGTCTCAAGCAATCAGATCCCGCGTACAACGGGGGCTTCGGATATACAACTGAAGAGGTGCTCAGCAAAAAATGGCGAAGCTTTTCGAAGTCGCTTGTCGACAAATGGAAACTCAAATTTCACGACGCCAGTAAACCGGCAACGTCCCAGAAGACAACGCGATCACGTCAATCATTCAAAGAACTCACTACAAAGAAAAACGCGCGACATGGAGCCCCGCTCAATAATGAGACGTGCTCGTCGGTAGTAGTTCCAAAAAAACCGTTGTTAGTTCATGCTTCAGCGCCTGTTAATGCCAGTACTCGCCTCAAGAATTACGAAGTGAAATGCGGTCGCATCGTGATGGAAGATTTACGCGAATGCCTGGAAAAAGAAGCACAAAAAACGCGAGGCAGATTGGTTACGCCTTCGCATGACAAAAAACGGCTTTATGATTGTGACCTCTCGTTGGATCAGCTTGTAGAAGCGCTGCAAAAATCGTATTTATCTATTCGTGATTGCAGCGCAAGCAATATTAAACGAGCTCTTTCAGCGTATGTCGCATGCCCAAGAGGGCGACCGCGAATGGGAAACAAAAGACGGCTTTCGAAAAAGACGAAAGCACGCAATTAAGAAGCTGTATCAGAGTCTCTCGTCATGTCTCAACCAGGCACACCAATGTAGATGGATAGAAAAGTGGATAGCGATTTTTTTACTCTCCACTTTAGCGAATAATCTTTGAAAAATCAAAGACTTATCAGCGTCTTTTGGCGGAGGGTCGGGGATTCGAACCCCGGTTAGGCTATTAACCTAAACACGCTTTCCAGGCGTGCGACTTAAACCACTCATCCAACCCTCCGAGCGGAATCCGCAATGTTAGCCGAGTCGCGCGATTGTTCATTTCCGGAAATCAACGCCGCCCAGGCATCAGCGCCGTGTTCAAGGCTGTAAAAATCCGCCAGTTCGATAAGTCACCACCAGCGTATCGCGCTCGGGATTGGCTCCGGTCGCTCGAAACGGCGTTGTGGCATGTACCACGCGTTGGTCGTCGAGAAGCATCGCGGTGAACGGCTCGTGCAGCATGAATTCCGCAAGCAACGCGCCCGAATTGTCATAAATCGTGGTCACCGCACCTTCAATGTCACGCCGACCCAGCATCAGCAACAACACAAAATCAACCCCATCGCGATGCGCCCCTTCGGGTGTAGGGCGTCCCTCGCCTCGCCTCGCGTCGATGCGGAATTGGTGTGTTTCGACAAACCAAGGCTCGCGCTGGTTGGTGGACGCCGCTCGAAACACTTCGCCGAAGCTAGACACAATATTTCGGTAAACAATATTGGCGGTAGTCTCGGACTTTACCTCCGCGAAGGTGCGGAATACACCACCGTGCAGCTTGTTGTAGGCTTTTGGCTGCCAATGCGGACGATAGGCCTCGTCCTGCCACCGAGTTTCGCCCCCCGCGTGCAAGCGCAGCGACGCGTGACGGCGAAAACGATAGCGACCGCCATCGGCCAAGAATTCGTCGATAGGCAGATCATTCCAAGCGGAGAGAAATGCATCGGTCGCTTCGTGATCGATGTGCTTAAGACCGACGATTTCCGCGAGCTCTCGGCTCGATACAATCACAAATCCCGATTCGCGTAGGCGCACGGCCACGCTTGAATTCGTTTCCATCCCCGCACTTTTTGGCGCTTCGCTCATGCCCACGTTGCTCTCTGTGAATGTCAATCGAATCGCGCTTATGCGTAACAGCCGCGATCACAGCTGGACGCCAGATTTACTTGCGCTGTCACGCGTCATTCTAGAGGCGGGGGCGCACGGGATCACCATTCATCCACGCCCCGACGAGCGCCACATCCGTGCGAGCGACGTCGCACCGCTGGCAAAACTTGTAAGTGAGTTCCCCAGCGCCGAGTTCAATATTGAAGGCAATCCCGAGCATAACGTGTTGAAACTCATCGCCGCAAACCTTCCGCAACAAGCCACATTTGTGCCCGACAGCACAACGCAAAAAACGTCCGACCACGGTTACGCGCCCGATCACTCGGCGCAAATAGCGCCGCTCATCTCCGAGGCAAAGAAATTCGCGAAGCGCGTGTCGATCTTTGTCGATGCTGATTTCGCATCGATTGACGCGGCAAAAGCCGCCGGCGCAGATCGCATTGAGCTCTACACCGAACCGTACGCGGAGTCGTTGCACAACGGGAGCTTCGATGAAACGCTAGCGCGCTTCGCTGCTGCTGCCTCACACGCACGCGAGCTTGGACTTGGTGTGAACGCAGGGCATGATCTGAATCTGGAAAATTTGCCAGCATTTGTTCGCGCCGTGAAACCGGATGAAGTTTCGATTGGGCATGCGTTAATTGCCGATGCGTTGATGTTTGGAATGACAGAGACAGTACGCAAATATTTGCTTGCCGTGAGTCATTGATGAGTTGCTTCGCATTGACGATGGGCGACCCTGCAGGCGTAGGCCCCGAAATCATCGTCGACGCGCTTTGCGAACTAGGTGATGAATTCACATCGAACGTTCGAGTTTTTGGTGAACCCGCAATCCTGGAGCGCGCGCGCGCCGTGAGCGCTCATCCGAAAGCGCAATCTCTAACGATTGATCTTGTAGAGACGTCCGTCAACACGCAGTTCAAACCCGGAATCGCGAGCGCAGCGTCAGGGGCCGCTTCAATTGCAGCGATTGAAGCGGCAACACGCGCTTGTATCGCTGGGCAATGTGCCGCGCTGATCACCACGCCGATCAACAAAACCGCACTCAAACTTGCGGGCTCATCGTTTCCCGGACACACAGAAATGTTGGCGTCGCTCGCGGGCGTGCCACACGTTGCGATGATGTTTGCCTCTGAGCGGCTCAACGTGATTCTGGTCACCATTCATCAATCTTTGCGACGCGCGATTGATTCGCTCAACATTGAAAGCGTAGCGCGAACGATTGAGTTTGCACACCGAGCGCGCGCGAGCCTCGGTCTCAATGATCGCGCGCCACGGATTGCGGTTGCCGGACTCAATCCACACGCGAGTGAAGACGGCTTGTTTGGCGATGAGGAAGCGACGATTATTGCCCCTGCGATCGCAGCATGCAGAGCAGATGGCATTGATGCCACTGGGCCGTATCCACCCGATACGATCTTCATGCGCGCGCGGGGTGGAGAGTTCGACATCGTGGTCGCAATGACCCACGACCAAGGTTTGATCCCAGTGAAACTTGAAGGCATTGAGCGCGCAGTGAACGTGACGGTAGGGTTGCCTTTCTTACGCGCAAGCGTGGATCACGGCACGGCGTATGACATTGCCTGGCAAGGCAAAGCGTCGAGTGAGAATTTGCAATATGTGATGCGTTGGGCGCGCAAGGTGATTTCTACGTAACGCGATCTATAGATGGTCACGCAACCACCGTCGTCATCCCCGCGAAGGCGTGGATCCAGCCCGGATTCACCTCCGAAAACAGGCGCGTACATTCTTTAACTCGAATCCCGGAAAATTTCCTGGTCTGAATCCCCGCCTTCGCGGCGATGACAACGTATGGAACGCAGAGAGCGGTTCTATATTCGATTTCACTACAATACGTATTCTGCAACGCAACGTTAGCAATCGGCGACTGCTGCCTAGCATGACAGCATGTTCGAAGGCACTCCCCTCCTTTTACTTCCGACAATTGGTTTTTTGACCGGCCTCGTGGTTGGTCTCACTGGCGTTGGCGGTGGCTCGTTGATGACGCCAATGCTGATCGGCGTCGTAGGCGTGCCGCCAGCCATTGCGGTCGGAACTGATTTGCTCTTTGCAGCAATCACCAAATCATTTGGCGGCGTTTCGCATTGGCGCGCGGGTCACGTCGTGAAACCCATCTTTTGGCGGCTCGTCGGAAGCAGCCTGCTGGGCGCGACTGCGTTTTTTGCGTGGCTGCATTTCGCGTCACCCGACGTCGCGCAGCTCAACAAAACCATTCGCGTGTCGCTCGGCATCGCGGTTTTTGCGACCGCAGTTGCGCTCATCGTTCGCCCGTGGTTAATGAAATGGCGACTTAGTTTTTCAAGTAAGCACACGACCGATGCGGCTAAATCTCACGCATACGCAACGCTCTTTCTTGGCTTCATCATCGGCGCGCTCGTCGCCGTTTCATCGATCGGCGCGGGCGCGATTGGTGTTACCGCACTCATGCTTTTGTTTCCGCTCCTGCCGCTGAGAAACGTCGTTGGCACTGACGTTGCCTACGCAGTGCCGCTCACGTTCCTCGCAGGCGCTGCGCACGCAGGATTCGGAAATCTCGATGTGAATTTACTCGCAGCACTACTCGTCGGATCAATACCCGGGATTTTGATTGGCGCAAAGCTTTGTGTGCGAGTTCCTGAAATTGCCACGCGCGGATTACTCATCGTCATGCTCACACTCGCCGGATGGAAGCTTACGCATTGAAATCATGAACTCCACTTCCACAACTTCATCCGTTACTTGGTATCGTCGCCCGCGCCCAAATCGCGCGCCCGACGGCTTCGCTGCCCGCCTTGAGGACGCTATCGATTTGCTGAAGCTGGCGGCTTCGTACACGCCGTGCGCGTTCGCGCAGAGCCTTTCCGCGGAAGACATGGTGATCTTTCATTTGATCGCTGAACATAACCTGCCCATTCAAGCAATCGCGCTCGACACCGGACGTCTGCCAGAGGCGACGCTTGAACTTTGGAATCGCGTCGAAGCCATGTATTCGCGGCGGATTGAGCGCATCGAACCCACCGCTGCACATATTGAAGAACTGGTGGACATGCGTGCGGACTCTGGCCTGTACGAAAGCAAAACCGTGCGCGCATATTGCTGCGAACTACGAAAGACCGCACCTCTGCGCGCTGCGCTCTCCGGCAAGCAAGCGTGGGTCACGGGATTGCGGCGCGCTCAAAGCACCGGGCGCGCAAATGTGGGCACGCAAGAATTCGATACATCATTTCAGCTACTGAAATTTAACCCTCTAATTAATTGGGCTGATGAGGACGTTTGGTTTTATATCGATAAACGCCATATTCCACACAATAGCCTATACGAAATCGGCTATGCAAGCATAGGCTGTGATCCGTGTACGCGTCCGATCCGCGAAAACGAACATCCACGCGCCGGTCGTTGGTGGTGGGAGCAAAGCGCGTCGGACTCTATTCACAGCGAGTGCGGCATTCACGTTGCAACATTCGCAAACTCAACCATAAAGGATGTGCCATGACTGCACGCGACGCATTTTTAACGTCTGAGTTTCGCGCATCAGACACGCATCTGAACTGGCTTGAGGACGAAGCGATCAGCATCCTGCGCGAAGTGTTCGGTGCATTTGAGCGACCTGCAATCCTCTGTTCCTGCGGGAAAGATTCGCTCGTCGTGTTGCATCTTGCGATGAAAGCCGCTGCACCCGGAAAACTTCCTGTGCCAATTGTTCACATCGACACCGGACATAACTTTCCTGAAGTGATTTCATTTCGCGAGGCGCTTGTTGCGCGACACGGGTTGCAATTGATCGTCGGTCATCTCGACGATTCGATTCGTCGCGGCACGATTCGCCTTGCGCATCCGCTGGAGAGTCGCAATCGTCACCAGACAGTCACATTGCTTGAAACGATTGAGGCCAATCGCTTTGATGCGGTCGTCGGCGGCGCACGTCGTGATGAAGAGAAAGCACGTGCTAAAGAGCGTGTGTTTTCGCACCGCGATAGTTTCGGCCAATGGCAGCCGCGCGCGCAGCGCCCCGAGCTCTGGAATCTCTACAACACGCAGCTCGCGCCGAATGAAAACTTCCGCGTGTTTCCGATTTCAAATTGGACGGAGTTAGATGTTTGGAATTACATCGCTCGCGAAAACATCGAGCTGCCCTCGATTTACTACACGCACCGACGCGAAGTGATCGAACGAAGTGGACTACTTGTTCCGGTGACAGACATCACACCACCCAGAGAAGGCGAAACAGTTGTTACTCGCGATGTACGTTTCCGTACGGTCGGAGACATTTCATGCACGTGCCCGGTAGCGAGCACAGCAGCAAACGCGCACGACGTGGTGATCGAAACGATTGCCGCAACAAACAGCGAACGCGGCGCGACCCGGATGGATGATCGCGCAAATGATTCGGCGATGGAGCGACGAAAAAAAGAGGGGTATTTTTGATCGCGCTCTCGCGCAAGGGCGAGAGGACGATTGACGACGCGACTTCGCGGCTAGTACGTAAACCTTCGCTGACTTTACTGCGATCTTCAACGTCAATGTTCTAACCAGTCGCTATTTCCATCGTTCAACGGAGCGATAAAACGTAATTAAGATTCACAAAAAATGACCATCTCCTCCCGCCCCCTTCGTTTCATCACCTGCGGCAGCGTCGACGACGGCAAAAGCACGTTGATTGGGCGCTTGCTCTACGACAGCAAAGCGCTGATGATCGATCAACTGGACTCACTTGCACGCCACACCAATTCGGCACGCGGTGCGCGTTCATTCACAGGCGAACTCGATTTATCGCTCATAACTGACGGCTTAGAGGCCGAGCGCGAGCAAGGCATCACGATTGATGTTGCGTATCGATACTTCACGACACCAAAGCGAAAATTCATCATCGCCGACGCGCCAGGCCATGAGCAATACACGCGCAACATGGTGACAGGCGCATCGAAAAGCGATGTCGCAGTGATCTTGATTGATGTCACGAAAGTTGATTTCACACAGAACGAAATCATATTGTTGCCACAGACGAAACGACATGCCGCAATTGCGGGATTGCTCGGTATTCGTCACCTTATCGTTGCCGTGAACAAGATGGACGCGATTGCGTTCGATGAAACGAAGTTCAACCGCGTCGTTGATGCTTTTACGCAGATCGCTGCTTCGCTCGCGCTGCCGCCGTTCGCTGCGATTCCGATTTCCGCGCTGCGCGGTGACGGTGTAGTTGCACATTCGGAAAACACCTCGTGGTTTAACGGTGCTTCGCTGCTGGCGTCGCTCGAAGCCATTGAGTTACACGATTCGGGCACGGGTCAGGAACAACCACATTCGCTTGTCGCTGTGCAGTACGTTACACGCGACGCGGCGGACGATCACCGCCGCTGGATCACGGGCGACGTTGCTGATGCTGCGATTGCCGTGGGCGACGCAATCCGCGTGTTTCCGAGCGGCGCTCAAGCGGTCGTTGCTGAACTCAGCACACCACGCGGCTCAGTTGCAACAGCGAAAATTGGCGAGGCAGTCGCGATTGCGCTTGATCGTCAAGTCGACGTTGCGCGAGGCGACTGGATCGTTGGATCAAAATTGGAAACAGCGATTGCGGCGTCGCAGCAAGCGAGCGCAGTGATCGCGTGGCTTGACACCACGCCGCTCGTGGTTGGCCGTAGATTGCTCGCGCGACACGGCACGCGTTGGCTGCCAGCGCGGGTCTCGCGGGTTGAGCGTCGCTTGAATTTACAAACTGCGCAATGGAATCTGCCTTCTGCGGGATCGGAGAGCGCAACTGTTAGCTGCAACGAAATTGTCGAAGCGACTATCGAATTTGCAAGCAACATTCCGCTCGCCGATTATTCCGCGAGCCAAACTCGCGGCGCGATTGTTCTCGTCGACCCCGGGACGCACGCGACTGCGGCGGCGGGAATGATTCGCGTCGAAAAATAACTCTCGCCTCGCTGTCCCGCGTTTTGAGGGCGACCAGCGCTTTTACTCCTACATCGATACGGTGTGCTTCTGCCCGGTGAACCACTAAAAGCGTATGTTATGTGTACGTGGCGCGGAAAGCGCTTATGCGCAGGCGTTTCCTCCCGACCTCATCACATAAACTTTTATCTATTTGCAGGTAGTCGGGAGGCCGTAGTGAAAGCGATCAAATCACCCAATGACAGCGATACAGATTGGCGCGCGGCGGCCCTAAACACTGTTCGCGAACACCTCCTGAATATCGACGCTAAGATCGTGGAGGAAGTCAAATGGCGCAAGCCCTCGAACAACATGCAAGGGGTGCCTGTGTGGTCACGTGACGGGATCATTTGCACCGGCGAAACGTATAAGGACAAAGTCAAACTTACATTTGCGAAAGGCGCACACCTCAGCGATCCGAACCATCTTTTCAACTCAAGCCTTGATGGCAATATGAGGCGAGCTATCGATATTTTCGAAACCAGCAAACTCGACCCACGCGCGTTCGAAGCTCTTGTACGCGAGGCCATTGAAATCAACGGCACCTCGCATAAGAAATAATTCTCAGTGGCGATTCGTGAAACCGCTGAAAACTAAAGGCTAGTGGCCAAACGCGTAAGTCTTTACCGTCGCTTCACCAATCGGAATGCCACCCGTAAACGCGATGACGTTAAACACGCCGTTGAGAGCGGCGGCGGCGCCCGCGTTCAGTGTTACTTTCACGCCGGGCACCGTGAGTTGCCCCCACCCGCGCGGAGCGGCGAGCGGTAGAGTGAGCGCCGGCAAGGTCAAGTCAAATAGTGGAATACGCGCAACGAAACTATCGTTTGCGATCACTTTACCGGTAAGCACAGGTGACGAACCGCTGGTGTCAATGTTGAAGTCGCGTAGCTCGACCGTTGTGGTGCCGGCTTTGAGCATCAAACCGCCTGCGTGCGTGATTTCACCCTTCGCTGTGCCGAAATCAAAATCACCGTCGGTTACTGGAAACGTTGCAACACCGTTTTTCAATCGCGCGTAGCCAATTGCGCTCGGTGTCACTGACAGTGACTGCAGCGCACCGACAAATATCGGGTCAAGTTTTACCGACGTGTCGCCATAGCCGACCGCAAACGTGGGGGCGGCCTGCGCTGTGACCGCAAGCGCAGCGCACGCGATAGTCGTGGAGAGGAAACGAAATTTCATATTGGGCCTTGTGAGTCAAATAGTTAATAAACATATTGATGGCCCTCGATACAGGATCGCAACCGGAGTAAGCAAGGCGGAGGAGGAAAGCCGAGGTGTATCTGCGGCGGCACTACGGTTGCGGGTCTCTAACTTGCACTTTTCGCAATCATTTCGACGCGCGCCTATCGCTAGAGGATCGATAGACGCACGCCGAAATGTGCAGTGCTTTACAGCTGACGAATAGTGACCGCTATTACTTCGGCAGGATCACGGTGTCGATCACGTGGATCACGCCGTTCGATGCTTTGACGTCAGTTGCGGTAACCGTTGCGCCGTCAACCATTACCTTGCCATCTTTCGCAGCAACAGTGAACGACTGCCCGTTTGCGGTTTTCACAGCGCCCGGCTTAACGTCCTTAGCCATCACTTGTGCTGGAACAACGTGATACGTAAGGATTGCCTTGAGCTTGGCTGGATCTTTGAGCAACGAGTCCACGGTTCCGGGTGGGAGCTTGTCGAATGCGGCGTTGGTCGGCGCAAACACGGTGAATGGACCCTTGCTGTTCAAGGTTTCCACCAAGCCAGCGGCCTTCACAGCAGCCACGAGGGTGGAGAACTGCGGATTACCAGCGGCGACGTCAACGATCGTACCCGCAGCATTCGCAGCCGCCATTGCGACTGTTGAAAGACCGGCCGCAGCGATTAGTTTTAATGATTTCAATGACATAGAGAACTCCAATTGGTAGAAAAGGAGTTTGTCGAGTAGCTCACGGGGGGAAAGCTTTCTCGACAAACTTAGCCTGTGACTGAATTTATACCAACAAGTTCATTATATTTCTATATGGTATTTCCCCTGACTGAGTCGTCTAATAGCGACAGACGACAGAACGCCGTTGCTCAAAGCTACCGATGCCTAATTGCACTGAAAGTAACTGCCCACCCGAACAGAATCAGTGGGTTGATCGCCTTTCACCAACTGAAGCTGTGAGAAATCGTTGCTATCGATCATTCGCGTGAGTTGATCGCGGTAACGCTCTACTAATTGCGCTGCACTCGGTGAGAGCTCGTAATACGCGAGGTAGTCTTCGAAATTGTTCGTCGCGCAGCGCCCTTCGTTGGCGCATGCACGATGGACACCCGATACGCAATCGCCGCCATACTGGCAGGCCAATAGATTCGCGACATGGTGCATTGCCGATTGATCAACGAAAGCACCTTCACTACCAACTCGAAACGCACCGTTGCGATATGTATTTGCAAGCATGCCGACGCCAGCGCGCACAGCATCTGGCTTGCGCGACGCGATCGCTTGACGAATTCGTTCTGTGCGTGAATCATTGATCTCAACGCCGCGCGCATCCGGATTCGTCGCCGGATTGTTAGTGGCAATGATTTCGCAGTTCAGCTCGCGCGCGAGTGCAGAGGCGTCTTTTAGCTCTTCGGCTCTTGCAAGCAAGTCAGCAATTTCTTTCTTTGTGGTCTTTAGGTCGCGTAGCGAGCCGCATGCATCTGGATTTGCGAGATCCCACGCGTTGATTCGTAGCGGCGTGTCGGGGTGATTTGGCCGCAGCGAGGCCACAAATTCCGCTCGACGATCCACGCGCGATTTGCGGGGTTTCGCATTGGCGTCCGCATCCGTTTTCGTGGCGCAGCTATTGAGCAGCTGCGCACGAATGTAGTTTGCTTCTCCATCGTCTGGCATCTGCGAGACCTTTGACATGAGCGCCGGAAAGTCTTTCTTCGCGATGTAATCCGCCATTAAAGGCGAAAGCTGCGCGGGCAATTGCCCGCGTTTAGCGGAGATGACCGCACTGCTCGCGCCCGTTGGCGCGCCCAATCTCGGGTCAATCTTGAACACGGCCGACGGCGGAAGCGCATCACTTTTAGCTGCACCTGCTTCAGCGCTGCGCACCGCTTTCGCCGACGAGCTCAATGCGGTCGAATCCGACCATGTTTTCCACGCAAGCGCAGCAACAACTCCAAGAATCAAGATGGCAAGCAATTTTTTCATAAAAACCCCGAAGAACTACGATGCCGTCATTCTGCTCCGGCAATCACAAAGTTCCCACAAATCGATGCGGAAAGTTCCGCGGCTCGATCCAAAAGGATTTCGCCGTATTGACCGCATCGCGAAGAACAAGCTACTTCGAGTTGACCTACAACCTCGACTAGGCAAACACGATATTCCCGTTTTTTGTATCTACACGAATCGTCGCCTCTGGCGCAAACTTTCCAGAGAGCAATTCTTTCGAGAGTGGGTTCTCGATCGATTGCTGAATCGCGCGCTTTAATGGGCGTGCGCCGTAGACAGGATCGAATCCTTCTTCGCAGAGGAGTTCGAGCGCGGCGTCTGATACTTCGAGCTTGAGATCAAGCTTAGCGAGGCGCGCTTCGAGGCGTTGCAATTGGATTTTCGCGATGCCTTTGATGTTGTCTTTACCGAGGGCGTGGAACACGACAATTTCATCGATACGATTGATGAATTCGGGGCGGAAATGCGATTTCACTTCTGCCATCACTGCAATCTTCACGAGCTCAAGCGGCTCTTCAACCATCGATTGAATCTTTGCGCCACCGAGATTGCTCGTCATGATCATCACGGTGTTTTTGAAATCCACCGTGCGGCCTTGGCCATCCGTCATGCGGCCGTCGTCAAGCGCTTGCAAGAGTACGTTGAACACATCAGGATGCGCTTTCTCGACTTCGTCGAACAAGATCACGCTATACGGTTTACGACGCACTTGCTCGGTGAGCTGACCGCCCTCATCAAAGCCGACGTAGCCCGGCGGCGCGCCGATCAAGCGCGCAACCGAATGCTTCTCCATGTATTCGCTCATGTCGATACGGATCAACGCGTCTTCACTATCGAACATGAAGGCCGCGAGCGCTTTGGTGAGTTCAGTTTTGCCAACGCCTGTTGGCCCTAAGAACAAGAACGAGCCGTACGGTTTGTTCGGATCGGCAAGCCCCGAGCGTGAACGACGAATCGCATCGGCGACGAGTTGCACCGCTTCGTTTTGACCCACAACGCGTTTGTGCAACGCGTCTTCAATATGCAGCAGTTTTTCGCGCTCACCCGTCATCATTTTGCTCACGGGAATGCCCGTCGCACGCGAGACGACCTCAGCGATTTCTTCGGCGCCGACCTGAGTGCGCAGCAACTTCGGTTTCGCCGCTTTTCCATCGCCCTTGTTGGCTTCGGCTTCTTTTAGTTTGTGTTCGAGATCCGGCAACTTGCCATATTGAATTTCCGACATCGCAGCGAAATCACCGCGACGACGCGCTTCGTCCATTTCGAGCTTCAGTTTCTCAATTTGCTCTTTCACGCCCTGCGTTCCCTGCACAGCCGCTTTTTCGCCGCGCAAGATTTCATCGAAGTCGGCGTATTCGCGCTCCAGCTTCAGGATCTCCTCTTCAAGCAACGCGAGGCGTTTTTTCGAAGCATCGTCTTTTTCTTTTTTCACCGCTTCGCGTTCGATTTTCAATTGAATGATGCGACGATCCAGCTTGTCCATGACTTCTGGTTTCGAATCGATCTCCATCTTGATACGGCTTGCGGCCTCATCGATCAAGTCGATCGCTTTGTCCGGTAAGAAGCGATCCGTAATGTAGCGATGTGAAAGCTCCGCAGCGGCAATGATCGCGGGATCGGTAATATCGACGCCGTGGTGAACTTCGTATTTCTCTTGCAAGCCGCGCAAAATTGCAATCGTTGATTCAACCGAGGGCTCGCCCACGAGTACTTTCTGAAAGCGTCGTTCAAGCGCCGCGTCTTTCTCAACGTACTTCCGATATTCGTCCAGCGTAGTTGCGCCAACGCAGTGCAGCTCGCCGCGCGCGAGTGCGGGCTTCAGCATATTGCCTGCGTCCATCGCGCCTTCGGCTTTGCCCGCGCCGACCATTGTGTGCAGTTCATCAATGAAAACGATGGTTTGACCTTCGTCTTTCGCAAGATCGTTGAGCACCGCTTTCAAGCGCTCCTCAAACT
This sequence comes from Betaproteobacteria bacterium, assembly GCA_013298695.1. Classification (GTDB taxonomy): domain Bacteria; phylum Pseudomonadota; class Gammaproteobacteria; order Burkholderiales; family Casimicrobiaceae; genus Casimicrobium. The sequence goes on along the minus strand of JAAFIS010000001.1, from coordinate 566,581 downwards.
CACCGCGATACTTCGCGCCCGCGAGCATCGCCGCGAAATCAAGCGAGAGTACGCGTTTGTCTTTCAAGCCTTCCGGCACTTCCGCATTCACGATGCGCTGGGCAAGCCCTTCAACAATCGCAGTTTTGCCAACGCCGGGTTCACCAATTAGCACCGGATTGTTTTTCGTGCGACGCTGCAACACTTGAATCACCCGACGAATTTCATCATCGCGGCCGATGACGGGGTCGAGTTTTCCCGACCGCGCGCGCTCGGTGAGATCGACCGTGTATTTCTCCAACGCTTGGCGTTGACCTTCCGCTTCTTGCGATTCCACATTAGCACCGCCGCGCACTGCGTCAACTGCGGCCTGCAGTGATTTCGCGGTCGCGCCCGCATCTTTGAAAATACGCCCCGTCTCCGTTTTGTCGTTCGCAAGTGCGAGCAAGAAAAGCTCGCTCGCGATGAATTGATCGTTGCGCTTCGTTGCTTCTTTGTCAGTGAGATTCAATAGCGAATTCAAATCGCGACCGATGTTGATGTTGCCGTCGCTACCCTGCTGGCGCGGCAATCGTTCAATGCTCGATTGCAAATCTTTGCCGAGCTTCGCCACGTTCACACCGGCGCGCTGCAATAGCGATTTGGTGCCGCCATCTTGTTGCTCGAGCAGCGCCATCAACAGATGTTGCGGCTCGATTTGCGTGGCATCAAGACCGAGCGCAAGTGATTGCGCATCGGCGAAAGCTTGTTGAAATTTTGTAGTTAGTTTGTCGAAGCGCATCATCGCCTCCGCGTAAAAAGGATTAGACGTAATCTGTGGGAGATCATCGAAAATTCAATCTGCACTGTCCGCTTTTGCGAGTCGGTAACCCAATCAAATCGTATTTAGCTTTACCGGTTAAACCCCAATTCAATTGGGCTATAGCCCTATTTATTGAGCGTTTTGATTTACCCACTTACTTGGCTTTTAGCTCAATGCAACGGGCGTATTCAGCATACAGCTTACTCTCTTTTTGTCTTCACTCACAACCTCCGACATGGCCACAGCCAACAGCAGCGCACTCGACGCGTTATGCTCAACTTTTAAGCTTTCGAGTGCTACGCATGATCGAACATTTCACAGTCCTTCGCGTTGATCCATCGCAACATCGTTGGTCTCAAACTTCGCTTCCTGAGACGCTTGCGCAAGGAGAGGCGCTGCTAAAGATTGATCTGTTTTCCTTCACCGCAAACAACATCACCTATGCGGTGTTTGGCGAAAAAATGCGTTATTGGGATTTTTTTCCTACGGATGACGCTGCGTACGGTTCGATTCCGGTGTGGGGTTTTGCGAGTGTTGTTAACTCGAACGTCGAAGGCGTTGCCGTTGGAGAGCGCTTCTACGGTTACTTTCCGATGTCAACGCATCTCGTGGTGAAGCCGGTTCGAGTAAACGAATACTCATTTGTGGATGCAGCTTCGCATCGCACAGAGTTGCCCGCGATCTACAACCAGTACCTTCGCACGACCTCCGATTCAATTTATCGCGCGGATCGTGAGGCGGAAATCGCGATTCTGCGACCGCTGTTCGCAACGAGTTTTTTACTGGAAGACTTTTTGGCTGACAACGGTTTTTATGGCGCGAGTCAGGTCATCCTCTCGAGCGCGTCGAGCAAAACGGCGTACGGCACTGCGGCGTGCCTTTCTGCGCGCAACAACGGTGTCTTACCCGTCGGGCTCACGTCCACTAGCAACGTCGATTTTGTGAAGTCGCTGGGTTGCTATTCAAAAGTGGTGACTTACGACGAACTCGCGTCGCTCGACCGAAATACAAAAACCGTCTATTGTGATTTCGCGGGCAACTCAGCGTTGCGCGCAAAGGTGCATGAGCACTTCGGCGGTTCTTTGACCTACAGTTGCGCAATCGGTGTAACGCATTGGGATCAGCAAGTGGGCGGTCAGCAATTGCCTGGCCCGCGCCCAGTGTTTTTCTTTGCGCCGAGTCAAGCAAAAAAGCGCGCGACGGATTGGGGATTGATCGAATTCCAATCAAAGCTTTCGCAAGCGTGGGAGCGCTTCATGGCGCAGGTCTCGAACGCCGAAGCGCCGTGGTTGCGGGTCACTACATCGACCGGGCCAGACGCAATCGCCCGCGTCGTCAGCGAAGTTGTGCAAGGCAAAGTAGCGCCTGACGTCGGTCACGTATTACGGTTTAAATGACGCTCATGCGGTCGCACTTTTACTAGATCGCGACTCGCTTAGTAAAATCTGAGATTCGCTCGCGCATTCGCGCGCGAGGCGAGCTCAACAATCAAGAAGATACGAATCTATCCATGAGCGCAAGCAACATCATCGACGAGCTGAAATGGCGTGGTCTCGTCAATCAAAGCACCGACGAGGCAGAACTAAAAACCCATTTGAATCAGTCGCGCACGCTCTATTGCGGATTTGATCCAACGGCATCGAGCCTTCACATTGGTAGCTTGCTTCCGCTCATGTTGCTGCGTCGTTTTCAGCGCTTCGGACACAAGCCGCTCGCGCTCGTAGGCGGTGCAACGGGCATGATTGGCGATCCGACAGGGAAAAGCGAAGAGCGAAATTTGCTGTCGAAAGAAACGCTCGCGGAGAACGTGGCAGGGCTTAAAGCACAGATGTCGCGTTTCCTTGATTTCGACGGCGCAAACGCAGCGCACGTCGTCAACAATTTCGACTGGATGTCTGGTTTTAGTTTTCTTGAGTTTCTGCGCGATGTCGGTAAACACGTTCCTGTAAACGCAATGCTCGCGAAAGATTCGGTGAAATCTCGCATTGAACGTGCGGACTCAGGTATCAGCTACACCGAATTTAGCTACATGCTTTTGCAAGCGTATGACTTTGTGCATTTGAATAAAGCGCTGGGTTGCACGCTGCAAATTGGCGGCAGCGATCAGTGGGGCAACATCACGGCGGGCACTGACTTGGGCCGTCGCATGAATGGCGCTTCTCTCTTCGGAATGACTTGCCCCTTGTTACTCACAAGCGACGGCCGCAAGATGGGCAAGACCGAGCGCGGCGCGGTGTGGCTTGATGCGCAGCGCACCTCGCCTTACGCGTTCTACCAATACTGGATCAACGTTGCCGATAGCGACGTCGTGATGTGTTTGCGCTATCTAACCGAACTGTCGCGCGATGAAATTGAAGCGCTCGAAGAAAGCACGAAAACTAAACCCGGTGAACGCGCCGCGCAAAAATCACTCGCACGCTGGCTCACCGAATTCATTCACGGCAAAGCGGGCATTGATGCGGCGTTGAAAGCCACCGACATTTTCTTCGGTGCAGAAATTGATTCACTCAACGACGCGCAACTCAGCGAAATTTTCGCCGACGTGCCGAGCGTTTCAGTGACGAAGTCTGAGTTCGACATTGGGATCACTGTGGTTGACGCCCTCGCGAAAACGGGGTTGAGCGCGAGCAAAACTGACGCGAAGCGCGCGATCAGCTCAGGCGCGGTGGCGCTTAACAATCGCAAACTCGACGCCGATCGCCAGCTCACCCACGAAGATCGCGCCTCAGAGAGCGTGATCGTGCTGCGAAATGGTAAGAAGCGCTACGCGCTGCTGCGAATTGCGTAGCCCATACCAACGCACGGTTCACAATCGTGCGGCAAGGGTGACCACGCGCACCCTTAATCGGTAGTCGACGCGCCGTCTTGTTTCGAGTCAGACCTGCGCCCACGGCGCGCGAGCGCTTCGCGCAACAAGTATTCCACTTGCGCGTTTGCGCTACGTAGCTCCTGCGCGGCGAGGCGCTCGATCTCGTCCCACAGGCCGGGATCGACACGCAATAAGAAGCTTTTCTTGCCCGGGCTTGCCATGCGAAAGTTGGCTTTGTTGTCGTGAGCCGCGCTAGCTATACAGCGTGCCGGTGTTCACGATGGGCTGCGCGTCTTTGTCAGAACACAACACAACGAGTAGGTTGCTTACCATCGCCGCTTTGCGCTCATCATCAAGCTCAACGATCTTTTTCTCTGAGAGACCTTTCAACGCGGCCTCCACCATGCTAACTGCACCGTGAACAATTTTCTGCCTTGCGCTGATGATGGCTTCGGCTTGTTGACGACGCAACATAACTTGCGCAATCTCGGGGGCGTAGGCGAGGTGGCTTAATTTCGCGTCCTCAACGACAACACCTGCGTCTTCGAAGCGGTCTTGCAATTCAGACTTAAGCGCTTGCACCACAGCGCTACCTTCGCGCAGCGTGGATTCACCGGCTTGTAAGTCTTCGCCTTCATCGTACGCAAATTGGGTGGCGACGTGCCGCAGCGCGGCCTCGGCTTGCACCTGCACGTAGCGCTCGTAATCATCGACCTGAAACACGGCCTGTGCGGTGTCTGCGACACGCCACACGACGACTGCTGAGATCTCCACTGGATTGCCGCGTTTGTCATTTACTTTGAGCGTCGGGGCGTTCAAATTGCGCTGCCGCAAACTGATCTTGCGTTTCACGTAGAACGGATTGGCCCAGCGCAACCCTTCGCTGCGATCCGTGCCAACGTACTCGCCAAACAAATTGAGAATCGCCGCTTCGTTGGGCTGCAACATGTAGAGCCCACACACCACGAGTAAGCCCAGCACGATGAACACCACACGCAGAACGATACCCACGACACCGCCGGCCAGAGGCGCAAGGAAAAAACTTGCTAGCGGCAGCAGCACAAGCATCGCGCCGATTACAGCCATGGTGTAACCGTTCGCCGTTCGTGCACTCTTTTCCCGAAAACTCACTGCGCCCGACGACATATTGTTCTGTTTCATACGATCCCTTTCAGCTGGCATTTTGCCGCAAATGCGATCAAAATGATATCACTTTAATAGAACATAAGAAACTCGTCAACAAGGGTGTGACGAAACGCGGGAACGCTGTATTCACTGGGTTTTTTTGAGATCAGACGCGGCAAATCGCAGCTTGTCCGCCCCGGCAGAACGTCAGCGTTACCCATTCGTGATCGTTAGCAGCAATTCAGATATAACGACCATTCAATTGGGCTTGGATGCTTTTTTACTACTATTTCGTAACTAATACGAAATCTGCTAGTTGTCCATACTTTCCAAATTATAAAAAATAGTTCTGTATACCAGCGGAATTGAATTTGCGTATCCCAACGACAACCTTTTCACACGTCGCTCTGAACCAACGCACAAATGAAAACGCCGATTCGCATCCGCGAAATCGGCGTTCAATTTCTAAGGTTTAGGCTCGTCTCTGCGTTGCTGAGTTCGAGACGAACCAGTTTCGAGCCAAGTTATCTTTTCGTTAACGGCGGTAGCGTCGCAGTCACGATTTGTTTGCCCTCTTTGACTTCAACCAAGAAGCTCTCGCGATCGATATCGCCTTTGTCGTCAAAGCACACATCCATCAACACGCCTGGAAACTGCTTCGCGCTGAAGCACGAATTCTTAAGCGCAGCGGCAACGGCTTTGCCATCCGTTGACTTTGCTTTTTCAACAGCCGCTTTGTACACGTACGCAGAGAAATAGCCTTTGATGCCGTTGTGATCGCTCTTCGTTTTGAACTCCTTTTCGAACTTCTGTGCGAATGCCTGAATCGATGCGGTTGGCGCTTCGGCGGTGAGTCCGACGTGACCGCGCACGCCGTTGGCGGCGCTGCCCGCAAGCTCGATCACCTTCGCACCCATGATCGTTGTTTCGCCGACGATGGGTTTGTCATATCCCTGCTTGCGCAACTCCCGCAACAAACGCGCTGATTCTTCTTCATTCAAATAAGCAAACACCGCGTCAGCGTTGGCCTGCTTCGCGCGAAGCACTGTGCTTGAAAAATCAACCTGCCCCGGATCGGCGGAGATGTCAGCAGCAACTTTGATGTTACGCGCGCCGAGTTCTTTGATGATCGCATCGCGTCCGCCCTTGCCGAAATCGTTGTTAATGAAGACCACCGCAACCGATTTCACCTTCAAATCGTTGGCCAAATAGTTGGCGACTTTCGGCATCCCCATCGCTTGATTAAACGATGAGCGGAACAAAAACGGATTGCCTTGCGCGGTTAAATTCGCCGCCTCACCACCGGTGAAATTTGGAATGCTTGCTTTCTGGCTCTCAGTCATCGATACCAAAATCGAGCCTGAAAACACCGGGCCGAAGATCGCGGACACACCGTCGTCAATGGCTTTGATCGTCATCGCTTTGGCAACCGCGGGTTGGCTCTGCGTGTCCATCTCGCTCACTTCCACCTTGCGCCCCATGATGCCGCCTGCGGCATTAATCTCGTTCATCGCTAGCTTTACGCCGTTGCGATACATCGTGCCCGCGGTTGTGCCGCCGCCGGAAAGCTCAAGCACCTGCGCGACTTTGATCGCTTGTGCCAAGCTCGCGTTGGCCGCGAGTGCGCCCGCGCAGGCGAGCGCTGCGGCGAATAGTTTCGTTGCTGTGGGTTTCATAAAGCCTCCTTGTTGCTTACGTTTGTTGTGTAAGTCGTTGAACGACCATAGTTGAATTTTCGCTGACGCGCCTCACGCTGATCGACAGTTTCACTTCGTAATCTGACCGCCTAAAAATAATCGATTTAAATTCGGATCATTGAGCAGCTCGTTCGCGGGTTTATCGAGCGCGAGCTGTCCCATTTCCAACGCCAGCGCGCGATCTGCGTATTTGAGCGCCGTGCGCACGTTTTGCTCCACCATCACCACGCTTTTGCCCGACGCTGCGAGGCCACGCAACAGCTGCATCACCTCTTGCACGATGATCGGCGCAAGCCCGATCGAGGGCTCATCAATGAGTAAGACCTCCGGATGAACGAGCAACGCGCGGCCAATTTCCAGCTGTTTCTGCTCACCGCCAGAGAGCGACGCGGCGCGTGAATCGATGCGTTCCTTAAGTCGTGGAAATCGCTCTAACACTTCCGCGATTCGCCCATTTCTTATGGGCGATGAGAGGTGAAATGCGCCAAGTTCTAAATTATGTAAAACCGACAAACTGCCAAACAAATTGCGGCCTTGCGGCACAAAGGCGATACCTTCTGCGAGCAAGTCGCGAGGCGTTTTGCCATTGATGACTTTTCCGTTCATCCGCACTTCGCCCGCGCGCGGAGTGAGCATGCCAAAAAGCGTTTTGAGCACTGTAGATTTGCCTGCGCCATTCGGACCGATCAAAAGCGTAATCTCGCCTTTACGCGCTGTGAAACTGAGTTCGTTCAAGATCGTGAGATGCGTGTATCCGGCAACCACGCGATCAAATTCGATGAGAGGGGAAGCGTTGATTGTCACGATCAGTTCCCGAGATACGCTTCGAGCACGGCGCGATTATTTTGAATCTCAGCGGGCTTGCCTACCGCGAGCACTTTGCCTTCCACCATGCACACAATGCGATGACAGAGCTTCATCACAAAATCCATGTTGTGCTCAATCACCACGAAGCTGCCGCCTTGTTTTCGATTAAGCTCGATCAGCAAATCACGCAGGCCGTCGACGAGCGACGGGTTCACGCCAGCGCAAGGTTCATCAAGCAACACGAGACGCGGCGCGGGCATGAACGCCATCGCAATGTCCACCAGTTTTTGCTGTCCGTACGACAGCGAGCCTGCAGGCAAATCCGCGACATGCTTCAAGCGAAACATTTCGATCATTTCATCGGCGCGCGCACCGACGCCGTTGTCTGAAGGCGCAAAAATGCGCCCCCACAATCCGCCGTGAAATTCTTGTGCGGCAGCGATCAAATTGTCACGCAACGAGAGTTTGCTAAATACTTGCAAATTCTGAAACGTGCGACCAACACCGAGCCGCGAGAGCGCGAGCGGAGATTTGCCGGAAATGTCCACGCCTTCGAATTCAACGCGGCCTGTGTCGGGTTTGATTTGACCAAGAATCGAATTGAAAAGCGTCGTTTTGCCACTGCCGTTCGGGCCAATCACGCCGAGAATTTCACCGGGCTCCACGTTGAAGCTCACGCCGTCTACGGCACGAATGGCACCGTAACTTTTCTTAATGTCGTGAACTGAAAGAACGCTCATGCGGCCTCCGGACGCGCAGATTTCACGTCGCGTTTCGCACGGTGCAACTGCCATGTTTCTTTTATCGAAAGCAAACCGCCCGGCAACCAGATCATCATCACGACCACCGCGAAACCAAACACCGCGAGATACCAATCTTTTGCGAAGCGCAGATATTCAGGTAGCAGCAATGCAATTGCCGAACCGAGCACAGGTCCATAAAAGCGCCCCGACCCACCAACGACCACCATCAGCAAAAACAGCAATGAATTGCCAATGCCGAACGGCGCAGGCTCAATGAAGTTGACGAGCGGTGCGAATAGCGCACCTGCAAGACCCGCGTACGCCGCACCGATTGCAAACGACATCAAGGTGTAGGCGGTGATGTTGACGCCCGTGCTTTCCGCGCGAATCGGGTTGTCTCGCAGCGCCGCGAATGCGCGCCCCCACGGTGAGCGCAGCAGATACGCGAGCGCGGCGCCCGCGATCACGGTGAGCGCAAGCACGACGTAATAAAACGGTAAATTCCCCATCAACGAATAGCCAAACAACTCGGGGCGCTTAATGTTTTGAATGCCAAACGTACCGCCGGTGAGCCATTCTTCATTGCGAAAGAAAAGCATCAACAGCAAATTGAATCCAAGCGTTGCAAAACCCAAGTAATGCAACTGCACACGCAGCGCGGGAAAGCCAATCAACAACCCAAACGCGAAACACAACACGATCGCAACCGGCGTTGCGAGCCAAAACGAAACGCCCGCTTTCATCAAGATCGCGACGGTGTATGCGCCGATCCCCATAAAGCCCGCGTGACAAAGCGATTTGAGTCCCGCGTAACCCACGGTAAGGTTCAGTCCAAACGCCGCGATGATATAGACGAGCCACAGCGTGAGCAAATACAGGCCGTAGGTTTTAAGCATCGTCGGCAATACGGTCAATGCGATGATCGCGAGCGCAAGCAAAGCAAGATGTCGTTTCGAGAGCGTCATACTTTGCGCTCCTGCGGCGTGCCGAGCAATCCATCGGGTTTCACGAGAATCACTGCGAGAAACAACACGAGCGCCACGCCGTCTTTATACGAAGGCGTGAGATACGCGCCCGCTAGATTTTCGAGCACTCCGACCAATACGCCACCAAGTAGCGCGCCGCGCGAATTGTTGAAACCACCAATGATCGCTGCGAAAAACGCCTTCAGTCCGATGTTGTCGCCCATATCGAATTTTGCGAGATAAGTCGGTGTGATGAGCAGCGCGGTGACCGCAACCAAGATCGCATTGATCCCAAAGGTATAGAGAATCATGCGCTTCACATTGATGCCCAGCGCTTCCGCAGCAAAGGTGTTTTGCGCCACGGCTTGCATTGCACGCCCGGTAATCGTTTTGTTCAAAAGCATTTGCAAGCCGAGCACCATGAGCCCCGCAAACACGAGCGCACCGACGTCGCTGTATGAGATTGTCACGCCCGCGAGTTTGAACACCTCTTCACTAAACACGCTAGGAAAGGGATGCGGCTCTGCGCTGTAGCCTGCTTTCACGAAAGATTTGAGCCCGATCGACAAACCAAGCGTTGCCACAACGACCGCGACTACCCCGCTGCCGCGCATCGGATCCACGACGAGTCGCTTAAATCCTGCGCCGAGCACCAAGACCGAGATCGCCACTGCAACGACAAAGGCAAGCCACAGTGGTAAGCCCGCAGCAATGCCAATGAGCATCGCAAACGCAGGCAACATGACGAACTCGCCCTGCGCGAAATTGATCGTTCCCGCCGCCTGCCAAAGCAGCGTAAACCCAAGCGCGGCCATCGCGTAAATCGAGCCGGTTGCGATGCCGCTGATCAGCAGTTGAAAGAAATCAGTCATAGCGCTGCAAGGTGAGCGTGCAGCAACGAAACAAAGTCGTCGGCACGCTCCACCGCGCTCACATGACCGGCATCAATTCGAACCAGTCGTGCGCCATTGATTGATGCAGCGATTGCCTCAGATAACGCTGGCAGTGTGGAGATATCGCGGTCTCCAGCAATCACTGTGGTTGGGCAAGAAATCGTCGCGTTCGTTCGTGCGAAATCGATGGCTGAAATCGCGGCGCAATTGCGGCCGTACTGTACTGCATTGTTGGCAAGCAGAATTTGGCGAACCTCTGCTGCAATCTTCGGATTGGCGTCGCAAAACGCTTTGCCAAACCAACGCTCCAACAGCATCTCAACAATTTCACGCATGCCTTTGCTGTTCACGGTGGCGATCCGTGCGTACCACATCGCTTTTGCAGATTCGTCGTAATGCATCGCACTGTTGGCGACGACGATGCTTTTCACCAGATGCGGGAAGCGCGCGGCGAGTCCTTGCGCGACCATGCCACCCATCGAAAGCCCGACGAAATGAACGGGGCCGCCGCCGCGTGCGAACACTTCATTCAAAAGGACGGAGGCTGCGTCGTCAACTAGCGCGTCGATGGAAAAATCGGTGGGCGACGGCTGCGATTTGCCTTGTCCGCGATGATCGTAAGCAATCACGTTGTAGTTCGGCGTAAACGCGGGCATCACCGAATTCCACATCGTGTGGTCGTATCCGAGAGCGTGCGAAAAGACGAGCGTTGCGCGCGTCGCGTCGAAGTCATTTGCGCGATGAATGTGTAGTTTTGGCGGTGTCTGTGAAACGTCCTTGAGCACGGCCGCGAGCGCGTGCATTGCTGTGTTCGCCGCAGGAACGCCGCAGTAAACCGCAGACTGCATTACCACTTCACGTAAGTCATCAATCGTTAGCGCGGAAGCATCAGTAGCGATCAGTCCCGCTTTAGCGTGCAGCGAGAATTCTTCATAGCGCCCTAGCCCGAGCGTCATCGCAAGCACGAGTAATCGTCGTGTTTTGTCGGGTAGCGCGGTGAGATGGTTTCGATCCCAGACGTCGTGCCACGCGTGGCGTGTGATGAACGTTTGAAATTCTGCGTTCATTGCATTCGCTTCGCCCAGCGATTTTGCAACCCATGCCTCGCCCAATACGCGACGACGGTTTTCCAGCCCCGACTCAAATTCGTTCATAATTTTTCTCAGTCAAGCGCACGAATCGCCGCAAGCTCTGCCAAATTGGCATCGACCACCCACGCGGCTTGCGCAGCCGCAGCGTCCACCGAACACAGCTGCGAAAGCGCGACTTCATCAACCACACCGAAACTCATCGCATCCGCCCGCAGTGCGATCACGATTTCACGAAGTAGCGTCGAATCATTTGCAATCGCTTTTCGCGAAGCGATTGCGACCAATGCTTCCGCTTGTGATTTTCCGAGATCGGTAGCTAAAAATTGGCTCATCGTTTCAGTAAATACGAGCCCGCGCTGTGCCTCGATGTTCCCGCGCATCTTTTGTTTGTCAACGACAAGCATCGCGCACATGTCTGCAAGCGCGTGTGCTGCGCCGTGTACGCTCACGAAGAGTCCGCTCCATTCGGCAAGCTCTGCCTGCCAATTGCCGAGGCCGCGCTCGTGTTCTTGCGACATCGCGGCGAGCATGGCACTCAATCGATGCGGTGCGCGAAGGCTTGCGGCGATTGCGACCATTGCGCCGACGGGATTTCGTTTGTGCGGCATAGCGGAAGACCCGCCGCGCCCCTCCTCGACCGTCTCACTGAGCTCAGCAATCTCGCTTTGCATCATTAGCGACACATCTTTCGCAAATTTGCCCAGCGAACCCGCGAGAATCGCAAGCTCACTCGCCAAGCGCATGCTGCGATCCCGCTGCGTGTGCCAGCTCGCGCTCGCGTGCGTAAGTTGCAACCGTGTTGCTATGCCGCGCGCAACTTCGTCGGCTTTCTTGCCCAGAGTTGAGCGCGTACCTACTGCACCACCGAGCTGCACTCGCAGCGCATCAGGGCTCAGTTCACGTAACGCCCAACGCGAACGCGCAATGGGTGCGAGCCACGTTGCACACTTCGCACCGAAGCTCGTCACCTGCGCTGCTTGCATGAGCGTGCGCGCGAGTACGGGCGTTGTGCGATGAGTGCGCGCGAGCGTTGAGAGCGCGTACATAATGCGCCCAACTTCCGCGTCGATCATCGCGAGGGATCGTTTGGAAACGATCATCATCGCGGTGTCAATCGCGTCTTGTGATGTTGCGCCAAAATGCACCCATCGCGCGGCGTCTACATCGACCACGGCAACTGCAGCGCGCAAATACTTCACCGTGGGAATCGCGATCGAGCCCGCATGCGAGCTATCCGCAATGATGCGGTTCACATCAAACAAATTTACCGCGCAATGGGACGCGATTGCGGAGGCCGCACCTGATGGGATTAACCTGTGTTCAGCTTGTGAATGGGCGAGCGCCGCTTCGAAGTCGAGCATCGCTTGCACGAGCGATATCGCTGAGAAACAGTCGATTGCTTCGGGCGTGGAGAGGAAGTGTTCGAAGGGGAAATCGGTCACGTGGGATCTGCAACTTGCGATTCGAGAAACGCAAGTAAATCAGATTCCGGCACGCGTTTGTCGACGATGGCTTCGCCGATTCGATTCAAGAGGATGAGCGTCACGACGCCGCCCTCGTTTTTCTTGTCGCGCTGCATATGCGCAAGCAGATTTTTGGCTGGCACTTTCGGCGCAGCAACGGGAAGATTTAGCTTCGCGAAGAGTGATTGGATGCGTAAAACATCGAGATGGGCTTTTTTGCCTATCCCCCGTGAATATTGGGCAGCCATCACACATCCTGCGGCTACCGCTTCTCCATGAAACCAGGCACCATACCCAAGTTCAGTTTCAATCGCATGGCCAAAGGTGTGACCAAGATTCAGGAGCGCGCGAATGTCTTTGGTTTCGCGTTCATCTTGTTTCACGACGTCCGCTTTGATCTTGCACGAATGCGCGATCACACGAGTGAGAACGGTTGCGTCACGTGCGTTCAATGCATCCGTATTTGCTTCGAGCTCAGCGAAGTGATCCGCATCGAATATGAGCGCGTGCTTCACGACTTCGGCAAGACCGGATGCGTATTCGCGCGGTGGTAGGGTCTTCAGCGTTTCAGTATCGGAAATCACAGCAAGCGGTTGGTAGAACGCACCGATCATATTTTTGCCGAGCGCATGATTGATCGCGGTTTTGCCGCCGACCGATGAATCCACTTGCGACAGCAGCGTTGTCGGCACTTGAATGAAGGGCACGCCACGTTGATAGGTCGCCGCAGCAAAGCCTGCGACGTCGCCAATCACGCCGCCACCGAGTGCGATGATCGTAGTCTTCCGATCACATTTCGCAGTAAGCATCGCGGTGTAAATCGCGTCGAGCGATGCAGCAGTTTTGTGTTCTTCGCCGTTAGGAAGAATGATTTCGACGATGGTTTTTCCGAGGGCAGCAATTGTCGTTTTTACTTGCTGTAAATAGAGCGGGGCAATCGTTTTGTTGGTCACGATGGCGACCGTCTTTCCGGTGATGAACGGCGCGTAACTCTGCGCGTCGGCAAGCAAGCCCGATCCAATGTGAATCGGGTAGCTGCGATCGGCGAGAGAGACGGTGAGTGTTTGCATTAGTGCAACTTAAGGAGAATACAGGCGTTTAGTGCCAACTTCAATTTCGAGAGTGAGCTTCAACATCTGCGTCATCCCGGCGAAGGCCGGGACCCACGGTTAAAAACATTCAGTAATCAAGGAAGCGCTCCCCGCATCAGCCCAATATTGAGCGATACAAATCTATCCACTCCGGATTCTCTCTTTCGATCAAATTAATCTTCCAATCACGCTTCCATTCTTTGATCCGCTTTTCGCGCCCAATGGCGTCGGAAATCAAATCCCATTGCTCGTACCAAACAAGCCGCGTCACTTTGTACTTCTTTGTGAAACCTTCGGCAACACCCTGTTTATGTTGCCAGACGCGTTTCACCAAATCGCTTGTAACACCCGTGTAGAGCGTGCCGTAGGGTTTGCTGGCCATGATGTAGACAGACGGTTGCATCTACGACGCGCGCCTATTCGCGAAATTCAATCTATGCAATCATGGGTCCCGGCCTTCGCCGGGATGACGCATGACAAGAAGATTAATTGCGCGAACGATCCACGAGTTTGTTCTTCGCAATCCAAGGCACGGAGGGCGTGAAAAAAACGTGAACTGCTTCACGTTTCTAGCCCGATGCCCTTCGCAAACTTGCGACCCAATTTTCGCGCATGCCTGCGAAAAAGGATGATGCCGCGAGGTTGCGAAGTCCCAAGTTCGCGAAACGAATCACAGGTCTAGTTTCTCGATTTATCCACGAGCTTGTTCTTCGCAATCCAAGGCATCATCGCGCGAAGCTTTCCGCCGACGACTTCAATCGGATGTTCCGCTATGTTGCGACGACGCGCAGTCATCGATGGATACCCAGTGCGACCTTCGAGGATGAACATCTTCGCGTACTCGCCATCTTGAATGCGCTTCAAGGCGTTCTTCATCGCGGCGCGCGATTGTTCGTTGATAACTTCAGGGCCAGTCACGTACTCGCCGAATTCTGCGTTGTTCGAGATCGAATAGTTCATGTTGGCGATACCGCCTTCGTACATGAGATCAACGATCAATTTGAGTTCGTGCAGGCACTCGAAATACGCCATTTCCGGCGCATAACCAGCCTCAGTAAGTGTTTCAAAACCCATCTTCACGAGTTCAACGGCACCGCCGCAGAGCACTGCTTGTTCGCCGAAAAGATCGGTCTCGGTCTCTTCTTTGAAATTGGTTTCGATGATGCCAGCTTTGCCGCCGCCGTTTGCCGCAGCGTAGGAGAGCGCGAGATCGCGCGCCTTGCCGCTCTTGTCTTGATGCACAGCGACCAAGTGCGGAACGCCGCCGCCTTGCGTGTACGTGTTGCGCACCGTGTGACCTGGTGCTTTCGGCGCAACCATCCACACATCGAGGTCTTCGCGCGGCACCACTTGGTTGTAGTGCACGTTGAAGCCGTGTGCGAACGCAAGCGATGCGCCCTTCTTCATGTTTGGCGCGACGTTGTTGGTGTAGACCTCGGCGATTTGCTCGTCAGGCAACAAAATCATCACCACATCAGCGGCCTTCACTGCGTCATTCACTTCCATCACGGTCAAGCCGGCCTTGCCAACCTTGTCCCATGACGCACCGCCCTTACGTAAACCGACAACAACTTTAACGCCGCTGTCGTTCAAGTTTTGCGCATGTGCATGACCTTGGCTGCCGTAGCCGATGATGGCGACCGTTTTGCCTTTGATGAGGCTCAGATCGGTGTCTTTGTCGTAATAAACCTTCATGGTCTTCCTTTTCTTTGATTCAAAAAAATCTAGCAAACATTGTCTGACGGGTTCCATGTGAAAGTCCACGGATCGTCTGCGTTCCAGTCGCTACCAACTTTGTGCTGCACGAAAACTAAAAAAGCGCCAGTATTGCTCCAACGTGTAGCAATGTCTTTTGCCTTGCTTTTCCTCACCTCAGTAATCGCTGATTTTCGAATACTCATG
This sequence comes from Betaproteobacteria bacterium, assembly GCA_013298695.1. Lineage (GTDB taxonomy): Bacteria > Pseudomonadota > Gammaproteobacteria > Burkholderiales > Casimicrobiaceae > Casimicrobium. Next base: position 551,214 of record JAAFIS010000001.1, on the reverse strand, counting down.
ATGAGCAACCTCTCTGCAACTATTTCGGAATCTTTTATCTGTTTCGGACTAACAAGCAGACACCACGTGTGACCAATGCCTGAATGTCCATCTAAGTAGTCGTTGTAATGCGCTTTTCCGTCTGAGATGAGCCGGACGCTCGTGATGTCCACGCGATCTTTCAATGCGTCGTCCGCAAGTACGAGATCAAAAAACTTGCCCTTAACCTCAGCATCGGTAGGCTGAGAAAAATGCGCGGTCTCGGCCAATGGAGGGTACGTCTTGTCACAAGCGACAAGCAGAAAAAGCCCCGACACTAACCAGATTGAGCGCATTTGCTCGTTATATCTTTAAGATCCGTTCGCCACGCCCAATGCCCGATGCACCCGTTCGTACCGTTTCCAAGATCACACCCGGCTCGATGGCGGCGATAAACGCGTCAAGTTTATGACTATCGCCGGTTAACTCGATGGTGTAGCTCTTGTCGGTCACGTCGAGAATGCGGCCACGGAAAATGTCCGCCATACGCTTCATTTCGTCGCGGTCTTTGCCAGCGGCGCGGACTTTGACGAGCATGAGCTCGCGCTCAATGTGATTGCCGTCGGTGAGATCAACGACCTTGACGACTTCAATCAGTTTGTTAAGTTGCTTGGTGATTTGTTCGATCACGTCATCGCTGCCATGCGTGACAATGGTCATGCGGCTCATCGTGGTGTCCTCAGTCGTGGCGACTGAGAGCGAATCGATGTTGTAGCCGCGTGCGGAAAACAAGCCGACGACGCGAGAGAGCGCGCCTGCCTCGTTTTCAAGGAGAACGGAGAGGATGTGTCTCATCGCGATTCTCCGCACCCACGCGTCATCCCGGCGAAGGCCGGGGTCAACGGTTGTTGAGCTTGGGAGCGCAACAAAAAAGCAAACGTATGCATCGATGGGTCCCGGCCTTCGCCGGGATGACACAGAATTGATGCGGGCGAGTTCATCAAAGCTCCTCCGCCAAAATCATTTCCGACAACCCCTTGCCACCCGGAATCATCGGGAACACGTTTTCGGTTTCATCGGTGATGAAATCCATGAACACGAGTCGATCTTTGAGTTTGATCGCCTCGCGCAGCGCGCCTTCAACGTCGCCCGCTTTTTCGATTTTCATGCCGACGTGGCCGTAGGCCTCGGCGAGTTTCACGAAATCCGGCAGCGCGTCCATATAGCTTTCAGCGTAGCGATTGCCGTAGAAGAATTCCTGCCACTGCCGCACCATGCCGAGCGAGCGGTTGTTCAGGTTAATGATCTTCATCGGGATGTGATACTGCTTGCAGGTCGAGAGCTCTTGAATACACATCTGCACGCTTCCCTCGCCCGTGATGCAAGCAACTGTTGCGTCGGGGTTAGCGAGTTGCGCGCCCATCGCGTACGGAATGCCAACACCCATCGTGCCCAAGCCGCCGGAATTGATCCACTTGCGCGGCTTGTCGAACGGGTAATACTGCGCGGCCCACATTTGATGTTGACCCACGTCAGATGTGATGATGGCGTCGCCGTTGGTCGCTTTCCACAACGCTTGCACGACTGCTTGCGGTTTGATTTTTCCATCGGCAGCGGAGGCTTTGAACGCGAGGCATTTTCTACTTTGCCAATCTTTGACCGTCGTCCACCAGGCTTTGAGCGATGTTGCGTCGGGGCGCTTATCGCCCTGCTCGATCATGCCGATCATTTCTTCGAGCACGTCTTTCACGTAGCCCACAATCGGCACGTCAACTTTTACGCGCTTTGAAATCGACGAAGGATCAATGTCGATGTGAATAATCTTCCGGCCTTCGCGGAAGAAGTGGCCGGGATTGCCGATCACGCGATCATCGAAGCGCGCGCCGACAGCGAACAGCACGTCGCACTCCTGCATCGCCATGTTCGCTTCGTACGTGCCGTGCATACCGAGCATGCCGACGAATTGCGGATCGCTCGCAGGAAAACCGCCGAGTCCCATCAGGGTATTCGTGCACGGCGCACCGAGCAAGCGCACGAGTTTCGTGAGCTGCGGAGCGGCGTCATTGAGCACCACACCACCGCCTGCGTAAATCATCGGGCGTTTCGCGTCGAGCAAAAGTTGCACCGCTTTTTTGATCTGCCCGCTGTGTCCCTTGATCGTCGGGTTGTAGCTGCGCATCGAAATTTCTTTGGGATATTCGAACGCACAGCTGTGCTGCGTGATGTCCTTCGGAATATCAACGAGCACCGGGCCGGGGCGGCCCGTGGTTGCGATGTAGAACGCTTTCTTCATCGTAACCGCGAGGTCTTTCACGTCTTTCACAAGGAAATTGTGTTTTACGCAGGGGCGGGTGATGCCGACGGTGTCGCATTCTTGAAATGCGTCTTGCCCAATCGCATGCGTGGGGACTTGGCCGCTGATGATCACCATCGGGATCGAATCCATGTAGGCCGTGGCGATACCGGTAACCGCATTGGTCAAACCCGGGCCAGAGGTGACCAGCGCGACGCCGATTTTCGTGGAAGAGCGCGAATACGCATCCGCCGCGTGAACAGCTGCTTGCTCATGCCGGACTAGGACATGTTTGAATTTGTCCTGTTTGAATATCTCGTCGTAGATATTGAGCACTGCGCCGCCGGGATAGCCGAAAACGAATTCAACGTTTTCTTCTGCGATGCAACGAACGACGATCTCAGCGCCAGTTAACGTTGGGGGGGTGCTCGCAGCCTGGGGCTGCCCGCTCGTCACCGGATGGTGAGCGCTTTGTGGCAGCTTGCGCTGCTCGTGTTTGGTTTCCATAACTTCCTCAAGAGTTTGATTGATGCCTTCGTCCGATGGATGTTGGAAAAAGGCCCCTGAGGGCATTTCAATGCTGGGTATTCACGGCCTCGCGCGCGCTCTGCACAGACGAGGAAAAACACGCTTTTGGCAGATCCCCCGTCCGTGTGCCCTCGACTGAAACAAACTGTTCAATCAAAACGCCACGGTGTCCGAACCGCTAACTATAGCGGAATGTTGGTGCGTTGCAGCAGAAAACTTGCGCGTCTTGATGGAGCCAATGACCCATGAACCGCTCGTAGTTGTGGCGTGAATCGTTTGAATCGGACGAACGACAGTCGCGTTTGGGGCGTAGAGACGTCGAATAAATCGTACGGCTTACACGTCTAACCGCTTATGGTGATGGGCGATAGCTCGATTTGATCACTATTTCGATAACCACAAATACGTCAACTTTGCCCATTTGTATTGGGCGTTATTCATAAATGCTGCTAGCGCTGCATCAATCTCCGAGATCCGTAGCTTGCGAGATCAACAATCGCTACGAGCAACATCATCGCGATCAGAATCGAGCTGGTTTCCGGCATTTGAAACAAGCCCATATGGAACGAAAGCATTTGCCCAAGGCCGCCTGCGCCGACTACGCCGAGCACTGCTGCGGCGCGGATATTGTTTTCCCAGCGGTAGAGCGTGTAGCTCATGAGCTGCGGTAGCACCTGCGGCAAGGTAGCGAAGAGAAACACGCGCCCTTCTTTCACGCCGCGTGTGCGTAGTGCAAATGACGCGGTTTGTGGGGCGTTCTCAATGGCTTCGGCAAACAGTCGCCCAAGCACGCCGGTTGTGTGCAGCGCGAGCGCGAGTGTGCCAGCAAAAGGCCCGAGCCCCGCGGCGATCAAGAGAAGCGCTGCCCACACGAGCTCAGGGATTGAGCGTAGTGCGTTAAGCAATAACCGCGTGATGCCGCGCCAGCGCGCTCGGTCGCCATCATGCGTTTTGCTTGCAGGCAGCGCGAGCAGCAATCCGAGCGCGGCTGCCATGATGGTGCCAAGCGCAGACATCGACAGGGTTTCAAATGCGGCGATTAAAAGTTTCTTGACGAATGACGCCTCGGTGGTGGGCGCGAGCAATTCCGCAAGGAATTTGCCCATTCTCTGCATCGAATCCGCAGAGAAGAATTTTGCGAATTGCAGATCGAGCGTGACGAAACTTGCGATCGTTAAGCAGATCAAGCCAAAGACAAACCAACAGGCTTTGCAACGCGCGTCAAACAAACGACGCGGCAGCCGGAATACCTCGTTCGCAGGTGGACCGATATCCGCACTCATGCGAGCGATCTCCGCAACCACGCGCTCGCATAATCAGCGAGCCAGACAAGCGCCATGAACACGAGCAGCATCGTCGCGACCTCTGAGCCGTTAAACATCTTCATCGACGTATCCATTTGCTGCCCGAGCCCGCCCGCACCGACGAAACCGAGCACGGCGGAAGAGCGAATCGCACATTCCCACCGATACACGGTGTAGCTCGTAATCTCTGCGGCGTTTTGCGGCAACAGGCCATAGAAAAAAGCCTGCAAACGACCGCTACCGTTGCGAAGCAAACTGGTCGTCGCGTGTGGTTCACCGCTCTCCAAAATCTCTGCGTAGACCTTGCCGAGCATGCCGCCGTAGGTAAGCGCAATCGCAAGTACGCCCGCAGTTGGCCCCAAACCCACAACCCGCACGAACACCAACGCCCAGATCAGTTCCGGTACGCTACGAAGCACGATCAAGAGCGCTCGGACGGCGTAGCGAATCGCGGCAGGCATGGCGTTCATACGCCCGGTGAGCCCAGAAATTGAGAGCACGCGAACGGAAATCAGCGTGAGCGGAATGGCAATCAACAACGCGAGCGCGATACCGGCAGTTGCAATTGCAACGGTGCGCCACGTTTCACGCGCGACCATCGAGAGGAAACTACCTTCTATTTTTGGAGGAAAAAAATCGCCCGCAAACTTAAGCGTTGATTTGAGCGCCGAGCCTTCTACCAACACCCACGGCTTGAATTCCGTGGCCACGAACATCGGCCACGCGATGACAATCGCCGCAACAAACCAGAACACCCGTATGCGCCACGCAGGATCGCGGCGATCAGGAAGTGCTGCGAAAGCGACAGCGTCGCTCATCGGCAATGCATCACCGCGGGCAGCGGCGTTTGAGCAAGATCCTCATGCGCAGGCGCGGCGCCTGTCAATTCATCGAGCTTATTCGCATAGAGCGAACGAAGCAATTCGTCCGTCACCCGCGTCGCAGGCAAATCAAAAGCGAGTAAGCCTTCGCGCAAGCCAATGATGCGTGGAAACGAGGCGAGCGCAGTGTCGACTTGATGCAAGGTGCACACGAGCGTTGCGCCACGCTCTTTCGCGCCGTTCGTGAGTGAAGAAATCGCTTGAGTAGACCGCGTTGGATCAAGCGCGGAGAGTGGCTCGTCCACCAGAAACAGCGACGCGTCGCTCACGAGCGATCGAGCAAGCCCGACGCGTTGACGCTCTCCACCCGATAGCCGATCTACCCGCTCGAAAAGCTTTTCTGCCAAATCGAATCGCGCAAGCGCAGCTTCGGCCAAGCCAATCCCACTTGGATAAAACAAACTGCGCAAACTCGCGATCAAGCTTTGATTGGGCAAGCGCCCCGCGAGCACAGCAGTCACTACCCGTTGACGCGGCGGCAACGGTGGCACTTGCGGCGCGAGAAAAAGTTTACCGCGTGTTCTTTGCAGATCAGAGGTCGACTGCGACCACGGATCGGCACCGTTCAATTGCAGCGAGCCGCGCGTTGGCTTCAGTGCGCACGCGAGTACGTGAAGCAGAGTTGTTTTGCCGGAGCCTGACGCGCCGATGATGGCGACCTGTTCACCATTGGCAATCTCTACGGAGAGATCACGGATGGCGTCCGGCGCATCGGGTTTTGCGGCAGGATGCCTTGCCGATACGCCGTTTAAGGCAATTTTCACGAATGAATATCGTTGCGCGAATTACTTCAGGAGCCCCGCGCTACGCGCCGCCGTTTCGAGGCCTTTATAGTTCTCTGCTTTTGTCGGCACGTATTTTGTGGCGCGGTTGAGCTCAAGTATTTCCTTGCCAATTGCATCGCTTGGGCTGATATCAAGCAACGCTTTGGTGAGTTTTTCCCGCGTCGCAGCGGGCATGTCAGCGTGCACCGACCAGTTGTAGTTAAAGTATCCCGGTGTCGTGTAGAACACGTTGACTTCTTTCGTGTCAACCTTGTTTTCTTTTACGAATTTATTCCACACTGTGATGTCGAGTGCGGCGGCATCTACCTTGCCGCTCACTACAGATGCGATCGTTGCGTCATGTGCGCCTGAGTACGCGACACGCTTGAAATCTTTGTCGGGATCGATTTTCGCTTCGAGCAAAAAGCTGCGCGGCATCAAATGACCCGAAGTGCTGGACGCGGAACCGAAGCTCACTTGTTTGCCTTTTAAATCGGCGAGTGACTTGATGCCGGAGTCGGTTTTCGTGATGAACACCGATTGGAATTTGGTGTCTTCTTCACGCTGCGCGATTGGGATGATCTTTCCGCCTGAACGCACGTTCGCTTGCACGTGGGTGAAACCGCCAAACCACACCAAGTCAACTTGCTTGTTTACTAACGCCTCTACTGCCGCTGGGTAGTCGTTCACCGGAAGGAATTCAACCTTCATGCCAAGTTTCGCTTCGAGATATTTCGTGATCGGGCCGAATTTACGAACTTGCTCGGTCGCAGCCTCTTCAGGGATCGTCGTTACTTTGAAGGTTTGCGCGCCAACGCTTGCCGATACAGCCAGGGTTGCAGCGAGTGCAAAAGCGTGACGAGCGAAATTAAACGTGTTCATTGCTGAGTCTCCGTGAGTTTTCGTTGCCGGAAAAGAGAAAGGGTTAGTGTCCGATGGACGACTAACCCTTACAGAATGTGGCGCGGCTGGCAGGAATTGAACCCACGACCCCTTGGTTCGTAGCCAAGTACTCTAATCCAACTGAGCTACAGCCGCTAAGCCTCAAATTATAGCCTGAAAGCGGTGGTGAGTTACCGCGCTCACACCATTCTCATTGGCTCCTCAAAGTAAACGACACAAATGCAGGGCGAGCAACCATATCAGGACTTTTTTCGAGAGCTCGCGAAAACTTCGCTTGCGCCCAATATAATTGGCGTTATTGATTAGTGGCTGCTAATCTACTTACAGCTTGCGATGTAAGCAGCGACCGCGTTGCCCGAAAGCAGAAGCCCGCCCGTAAACGTGCCAGTCCCGCCTGCGAGCGTCGCACCGGTCGCCCCCTGAGCGGCGCGCATCGCATACAAGCCGTCTTTCAAGGTGGTTACCGCGCCGTCAATATTAAGGTCGTAGCTTTTTGTCGCAATGAAGTTCGCGATTGCAATGCCATCGGTTCTTGTCGCGCCCGAAAAGGTGATTCCGTCGGTGATCGCAAAACCGCGTAATCCAACCAGATATCGAAGCAATAACAGTCCGTCAGTCGACGCACTGACTACGCCATTGCCATCAATATCGAGGTCACAGAGTTTGTTGGATGGCATTGCAGTAGGCAAGGTGTGCATCGCCCACGACGTAGGATTACAAGCGTTGTTGTATGCGCACGAGTTCACGCTGTCGCGCGACAGAAACATTCGAGCCGTGTCGGCATCGTAATCCCTGGTAACCGAAGTCGCATTGATCCGCCATCCACTGAGATCACTTTGATCGAGTTCGATGTACGCACCATTCTGTAGTAACGAGAAATGAACGTGCGGGCCAGTCGAGCTGCCCCCTTGACAAAGCGCCTGTGCCGAAGTGTTTGCATATTCAGCGATTTTTTGCCCGGCAACGACTGTACTTTGGTTGGCGACGGCGATGTTGCTGAGGTGGTAATAGTTGGTGGCAAATCCGTTCGCGTTGGCAATCCGCAGATTGCAAGACGAAGCGACGCTTACCGTCCCCGCGTGCGCGGCATGCACCGGTGAGTCAGAGGTAACAGAATTCCAGGCAGGCCAGCCTCGCGAAAAATCGATCGATGAACGTGGCGACGTGCACACTGGGTTCGGGCAGCCCCCGGTGTTGGAGTGCACGCCGTTGAAGCTCCAACCGGTCTGCCCGACGAGCCACGGGAGCCGGAGAAAATTTGCCGGTGCGGCAGCTTCGGTAAAACCGCTGTCACGCGAAATTGGCGTCCCGAATTGCTCTACGTATGCGTCAACCAATCGCGAAAGACGCGACTCATCCGCGCCGAAAACGAACGTTCGCGCGATAGCGTCTAAACCAAAACTCATGGTGTTGAGTTGACTCACAGCAGCAGCGGTCATCCGCGTGTTCGGTGCCGCATTGCTTCGACCCAAATAAAACATTCGCGCAACGGCGGCGATGAACGCATCGACTTGATCCCGAGGCGGCTGCGCGTCTAGTACATCCGATTGAGCCGCGAGCACGGCCAGCAGCAACGGGCTGATACTGTGAAACCCCGCGCGGTCTAGAACAAGTTCAGAGTGCGACGCGAGCTTTGGCGATGAAGCGATGGTTGCCTTTGCAGCGTCAACGCTGAGCCGATTAGTGTCCCACACCGCATGCTCATCGCGAAGCACGGCGCTTGGTGCGGCGGCATGTGCGCACCAAGACATTGAGAAGCAAATGAGTGCAGTCCAGCGCGTTACGGGCTTCATCAGTCGCTCCTTACCTTTGCGTCAGGCCATTAGCCGCAGACGATAGTGCATGCCGTCGAGTTTAACCACCGCGCGACCGCCCATCGGAAGCGTCGTTTTTTTCGCGACGTGTCCAAACGGAAACCCCGTCAGCACGGGACAGCTCACCATCTCGCGCAAGGTTTCGGTCACTTCGCTCATTGCATAGGGATAGCGAAGCGTTGGGCTGGGTTCACACTGCACGAACTGCCCCAGAATGATTGCGCGCTGTTGATCCAAAATGCCCGCGTGTTTGAGTTGCCAGAGCATGCGCTCGACGCGATAAGGTGACTCGGCGATGTCTTCAATCACCAGAATCCCGTCATTGATTTGCGGCATAAACGGCGTGCCAACCAAGTGCGAGACCATTGCAAGGTTGGTGCCCCAAAGCGTGCCTTCGACGATGTGAGTGCCGTGATCGATATCGCTTTCGCACTCGGGGTACGCGTGCGCCGGGTTGGTGAGCACATCGAAAAACTCGTTTGTCACAAACTCTGCGACTGCAGGGTCATTTGGCGCGATATCAACGAGCAATGGTGCGGCGTAAGTCACGTAGTTCGCTTTAGCGAGCGCAGCGAGCGAGAAGGCGGCCACATCACTGTAGCCGCAAAACACTTTACCGCTCGCGGCAACCCGCTGCCAATCAATGCGATGCAAGATGCGCGAGAGGCCGTAGCCACCTCGTGCAAAGAGCATCACGTTCGCATCACTTTCGAGCGCAACGTTGAGCGCATTAAGTCGCGCTTCATCGTCGCCCGCAAAATAGCGCCACTCGCTTTTCGCAGCAACGGGCACGATAACTTCGTGCCCAAGTGCGCGAAGTCGCTCAGCACCTTGCTCTAGCTGCAATGGATCGGCGGAGCCGGAAAGAGCAACGCAAGTAAGTTTGATGGGCGCGGCGATAGGATTCGGGAACGTATTCACTAGAGATTAGCTTTTTTATGATTCGCCCAAAATGCTATGGCGCAAGTCCGGTTTACGGTTAATACCAACTATTAGCAGAAAATACTTCTCTGGCCCGATTTTTAGGGCGTTATCGCATTTCGATGCACTGAAAAAGGATATCACCACCGCTGCTTGCGAATTAGCTGAACTCGGCACGAGAGGCAGCAAGTTTGAACGCGTTTTTACTTCGCGGCAAGCGCCGTGAGTTTTTCGCCAGTCACTCGAACGATCCGCCAATCGGGCAAAACGGTCGCCCCCATCGATTCGTAGAACTTAATCGACGGCTCATTCCAATCGAGCACGCTCCACTCAAAGCGACCGCAATCTCGAGCAACGGCTATTTGCGCTAGATGCACGAGGAGCGCTTTGCCATAGCCTTTTCCGCGCATTTCTGGCTCGACGAAGAGATCTTCTAGATACAAGCCCTTGCGCCCAAGAAATGTAGAGAAATTGTTGAAGTACAACGCGAAGCCGACTGGCTTCTCATCTTCGCGGGCGATCACGCATTCGATCTTCGCATTCGCGCCGAACAGTTCGCGATCAAAATCTTCGATGGTGCTCACCATCACGTGTTCTAGCTTCTCGTACACGGCGAGCGCGCGAACGAGCGTGACAATAGTGTTGAGATCAGCGCGGGTGGCGGAGCGAATGGAGAAACTCATCTGCCGATTGTAGAAGCTGCTACTGCGCTATGTCTGCAAGCGTTGCGCGGGAAATGCGAAGCAACTCGTTCGGCTCAATCGCGAACATTGCCTGCGGCGTTCCGCCTGCGGGGAACACGCTTTCGTATTGCAACAAGTCACGATCAAAAAGTACTTTTCCCGGATTTGCATGAGCAATGGGTGACACGCCGCCGATCACAAAACCCGTGTGTTCACGCACGAAGTCCGCGTCAGCTTTTCCAGGCTTTTCACCGGCAAGCGAGGCAACCTTCGCAGTGTCAACGCGGTTCGCTCCGCTCGTAATCACGAGGATCGACTGACCAGTTGTTTCACCTTTGAAAATCACGCTCTTTGCGATTTGCGCAACGCTGCATCCCAAAACAGTCGCGGCTTCTGACGACGTGCGGCACGCCTCTTTATGTTCTTTGATGATTGCGTTGCTGCCAAGACTGCGCAGCGTTTGTTGCACGCGTTGCGCAGTCGCGGAGAGCTGCAAACTCATGCCGACACAGATTGCGCTTGGTTGATTTCGGCGACAGGCGCGGCGGCGATCATCGTTGCTTCGTCGGACGCCTGATCGACGACCTGCGACTTCATTCGCACTGGCGCCTTTAGCAACGCGCAAACCTCGCGGGGCAGCTTGCGCCCGGGGATTTGACGCTGCACGCGCGAAAAATCTGCGGGCTGATCGGGATTCAAATCAAAATGTGATTTGTCGCGACCACCACCGCCGCCGCCACGCGCGCTGCTGCTTGCTCCAGCGCCCGCCCCACCGAAAGTACTTGCCTCACGCGGGCGGCCTTCTCGTCCACCATAAGCGTGGCGAGGCTCTTTCATTGCGCCGCGCACTTCACCGCCTTCACGCGGCTCGCGGCGCGGCCCGAAGCGATCACCATAGCGCGAGAGGTCGGGCATCGGCATCTCATCGAGCTTGCGCTTAATGAGTTTTTCAACTTCGGCGAGCAACTTGCCATCGTCGGGTGAAACGAACGAAATCGCGGTGCCGCTTGCGCCCGCGCGACCGGTGCGACCGATGCGGTGCACATAGTCCTCCGCGACAAACGGCATTTCGTAATTCACAACGTGCGGTAGCTGATCGATATCGAGCCCGCGCGCAGCAACATCAGTTGCCACCAAAATTCGAATTTCGCCGTTCTTAAACGCATCTAGGGCTTTGATGCGCTCTTCTTGCGTTTTGTCGCCATGAATCGCGCTAGTGGTGAAGCCGTCGCGCTCAAGCGCGCGTGCGAGGCGAGCGGTGTCGAGCTTCGAGCGCGAAAAAACAAGCACTTGTTTTAAGTCTTGTGATTGCACCAGATGACCGAGCAGACGACGCTTGTCGTCGCCGTGCACCCGATAGAACTGTTGCGCCACGTTGGCCGCCGACTCGTTACGCCGCGCCACTTCAATCAGCGTAGGCGCTTTGAGCATGCGATCAGCGAGCTTTTTAATTTCTTCAGAGAACGTTGCGGAGAAAAGCAGGCTCTGCCGTTGTTGCGGCAGCATGCCAATGATGCGCACGATGTCGGGAATAAATCCCATGTCGAGCATACGGTCCGCTTCGTCGAGCACGAGAACTTCCACCTGATTGAGGGAAAGATTCTTTTGTTCAATGTGATCGAGCAGCCGCCCGGGCGTGGCAACGAGGATTTCGACACCCGCGCGGACGGCGGCTTTTTGTTCTTTGATATCAACGCCGCCGAACACAACCGTAGAGCGCAGCCCAGTGTATTTCGCGTAAGTCTCAACACTTTCTTCAATTTGGATCGCAAGCTCGCGGGTGGGCGCGAGCATCAGTGCGCGCACCGGATGCCGAGCCGGTGAGGGAGAGCTGTTCGCATGCTTCAACATGCGATCTAAGATCGGCAAGGTGAACGCAGCGGTTTTACCGGTGCCGGTTTGTGCACCGCCCATCACATCGAGCCCGGCCAAAACAACAGGAATTGCCTGCGCTTGGATCGGGGTCGGCTTGGTGTATCCCTTCTCGGTGATCGCGCGAAGAATAGGTTCGGCGAGGTTGAGCTGGGCGAAGGTCACTTCTAAGGGGGCCGCGTCTGTGTTTAGGGCGACGGCGAGCTGAGGGTTTTCCGCTTCGTGGGCGGTAGTCGGTTCTGGAGTATCTTGCATATTGCTTAAATTTTACGCGCTTTCAAAGCAAACGCCCTGTTTTCAACGGTTTGCCGGGAAAGGTGTTTCGCCACGAACGACTTCGGGCGGCGCTTGATCGATTTTGCCACTCACCGTAACCTAGATTTATCGTCACACGCGGGTTTAAGAGGCGCTATTGTTCGCTCCGATGCAACTTGAGCGCGGACAATAGACGCGATTCAACTGCGTTATATGTTTGATTCAACATCCTTCCAGGAGTGCAGTTATGAACCTTAAGGGCACCAAAACCCACCAGAATTTGAAAGACGCGTTTGCCGGCGAGAGCCAAGCAAATCGTCGCTATCTCTACTTCGCAAACAAGGCGGACGTAGAGGGACAAAACGACGTTGCTGCGCTGTTCCGTTCAACGGCAGAGGGTGAGACCGGTCACGCGCACGGTCACCTCGACTATCTCGCGATGGTCGGTGACCCAGCAACGGGCTTGCCGATCGGTGCGAGCCGCGACAATTTGAAATCTGCAGTGGCAGGCGAAACGCATGAGTACACCGACATGTACCCAGGCATGGCCAAATCCGCTCGCGAAGAAGGTTTCGATGAAATCGCTGATTGGTTCGAAACGCTAGCGAAAGCGGAGCGTTCACACGCCAATCGCTTTGCAAAAGCGCTCGAAGCTTTGGCCGACTAAGTCGTCCTAAACTTCAGGACGTCGCGCGCTTATGCGCGCTAAGACGACGGTTTTCGCTTCGCTTAAACCTAGGACGACGGCGCATTCGCGCCTAAGACGCAAAGCAGCGGCAACTTTGTTTTGCTTTGCGTCATAGTGCGAAGCAAGACGTCTTGGCGAGTGAGGTCAATGTCGCGCTAGCGCATCGCGCGTGGTCCTGCCGGCGACATCGCGTCTTAGGCGCGAATGCGCCGACGTCTTAGGCGCAGCGAAGCGCACGCCGTCGTCCTAGCTCGCGAAGCGAGCGACGTCCTTCCCACCACGGAGAACTAAGAATATGCAAGAGGGAAACCTTCAAGCGCCAACGCGACACGCTATCGACTGGAAGAATCCTGACTTCTGGAACGAAGACTCGCTCAACAAAGAGCTGGAGCGCGTGTACGATATTTGCCACGGCTGCCGTCGCTGTGTGAGCTTGTGCAATTCATTCCCCACGTTGTTCGACTTGATCGACGAATCGAAGACGATGGAAGTCGACGGCGTCGACAAAAAAGATTACATCAAAGTCGTCGATCAGTGCTATCTGTGCGACGTCTGTTACATGACGAAGTGCCCGTACACCCCACCTCACGAGTGGAACGTGGATTTCCCGCATTTGATGTTACGGGCAAAAGCGGTGAAGTACAAAAAGGGCGAGGTGCATGCCGCCGAAAAATTTCTCGCGTCGACCGACGTGCATGGCAAGTTTGCGGGTATTCCGATCGTCGTGCAAACGGCGAATGCGGTGAATAAAACTAAGTTTGCGCGCAAGCAAATGGAAACTATCCTAGGCGTGGATCAAAACGCGTGGTTGCCTGAGCTCGCGACAAAACGTTTCCGTTCGCAGGCCAAAAAATTGACGCCATCGACGGTTCCCGTCACTAAAGGAGAGCGCACGCCGGGGAAGGTCGCGATCTTCGCAACGTGTTACATCAATTACAACGAGCCGGGCATCGGACTTGATCTGCTCAAAGTGCTTACGCACAACAATATTCCCTACGAAATCGTTGAAAAAGAATCGTGTTGCGGTATGCCGAAACTCGAACTCGGCGATCTTGACGGTGTTGCCAATCACGCTGAAAGAAATCTGCCTGTGCTCGCGCGCTACGCTCGCGAAGGCTATGCGATCCTTTCCGCGATTCCTTCCTGCACACTCATGTTCAAGCAGGAGATACCGCTGCTGCTGAGCGACAACGCAGATGCCAAACTCGTACAAGAGGCGATGTGGGATCCCTTTGAATACTTGATCGCACGCCAGAAAGATGGCTTGCTAAATACTGAGTTTCCACAAACGCTAGGCAATGTGAGCTATCACATTCCATGTCACTCGCGCGTGCAAAACGTGGGCAAGAAAACGGAAGAAATGTTGAAGCTGGTTCCGGGAACTAACGTGAACACCGTTGAGCGTTGCTCAGGCCACGCAGGCACTTACGGTGTAAAAAAAGAGCATCACAAAACGGCGATGAAAATCGGCAAACCGGTGTTTCGTGCGATGGCCGCCGATGTCGGCAAAGGCGCACCGAACTACATTTCTTCCGACTGCCAACTCTCCGGGCATCACATCGAACAAGGCATTCGCGAAGGCAGTTTCGGCGATGCAAAACCCGAGCTTGCGCATCCGATTACATTGGTTCGAAAAGCGTACGGTTTGTCGTAGCGACTTCGATGTAGGCGACGGCTTGACGTCGCTTTTTCACTCAGCAGCAATGCCAACGCAGCGCGGTCAAGCCCGCGCCTACAGCCAATCCCATAACTTTTTCTTCTTCCGATTTACTCATGGCCGCACTCAAACCCTCCGACCTCATGACCCTTGAGGCGTATCACAAGTACATCAAAGCCTCGAAGCCTGAACTCATCGCTCACAAGCGCCTGCGCACCGTGCGCCTTGGCGAGCATTTCACGCTGCTTTTCGAAGACGAGACAACGATCCGTTATCAAATCCAAGAGATGCTTCGCATCGAGAAAATTTTCGATGAAGAAGGCATACAGTCTGAACTTGATGCCTACAACCCGCTCATTCCCGATGGCACCAATTGGAAAGCGACGATGCTCATCGAATACGCTGACGTGAACGAGCGTCAGCGCGAACTTGCGCGGTTGGTAGGCGTGGAGCATCGAATGTTTGTCGATGTCGAAGGGCATGGACGCGTCTATGCGATCGCGGATGAAGATTTAGAACGTTCAACCGACGAAAAGACTTCGGCCGTGCATTTCATGCGTTTTGAATTTGACGCATCAACGCGCGCCGCGCTGCTCGCGGGAGCCGGCGTAAAGATCGGATGCGATCACAAAAACTATCCGATGCATATCGAAGTGACCGCAGAAACGCTCGCGAATTTGGTGAAGGATATTCGCGCGTAGATTCGAGCCTGATACACAGCTTAGACGCTAAATTCCCGATTTCTATGGGCGATAGTGTCGTTTCAATACGTTTTCGACGTTGTCGCAATAAAAGCCGTTCGTCCAATAAATCCGGCAAGCTACGTAGTTAGGTGGCAAAAAGCGTTATGCACGCTTCGCGCTCTGCACGCCTTTGATTTGAGTTACTTGCGCTAGCGCGTTTTTAAGTTGCTCCATGCTTTTGACTTCCGCGGTGAACTTCATTTTCGCCATGAAATCTTTGCTGAGCGTGTTCACCGCAGTTACATTGATTTTTGCGCGCGCCAGTACATCGGAGATGTCGCGCAACAGACCTTGGCGGTCACCCGCTAGCACTTCAATCACCACACTGAAAAGCTCCGTCGCTGCCGTTTCGCCCCAATCCGCGGTGATGATGCGGCGCGGCTCCGTGGCTTCCATGCGCAAAACGTTTGCGCAGTCGGCGCGGTGAATGGTGATGCCTTTAAGCCGCGTGACGAAGCCCACAATCGGATCCGGCGGCACCGGTTTGCAGCACTTTGCAAGTCCCGTGGCAAGCTTGTCGACGCCAACGATGAGGATACCGCCGCCGGAGGCTTTGGCGCGTGATCGCGTCGTGTGGACTTCGGACTTCTCAGCATTGGCATCGGCATCAGCGATCCCTGCGGCGCGCTTGATCGCAAGATCGAGTTCGCGCGAATTTACTTCTGCACGCCCAACTGCCGTGAAGAAATCCTCAACCGTTTTAAAACCGGCTTCATGCGCTAATTTTTCAAGCGCAAGAGACGTTTGTCCGTGCCGCTGCAAGTCTTTCTCGACGATTGCTCGGCCGTTCGAATGCGTCTCTTGGATATCAAGTGCATTGAAGAACTGCCGCACTTTACTGCGCGCTCGATGCGAACGCACATAACCGTTTTCCGGGTTCAGCCAATCGCGTGACGGCCCGCCCTCTTTAACCGCGATGATTTCAATGCGTTGCCCATTTTTCAGCGGTGTGTTGAGCGGCACCATCGCACCGTCGACCTTAGCGCCGCGACAGCGATTGCCCAATCCCGTGTGAACCGAATAGGCGAAGTCAATCGGCGTTGAATCTTTCGGCAGGTCAATGATCTTGCCTTGCGGGGTAAGCACAAATATCGTTTCGTCGAACAGCGAAGATTTAAATCCCGCGAGCAATTCGCCGGGCGATGACACATCGTCACCCCACGATAGCAATGTACGCAAACTGGCGATCTTTGCGGCGTAGCTCGCGTCCTTTGCTGCGTTTCCGCCCTCTTTGTAGTTCCAGTGTGCAGCGACTCCGAATTCGCTGGACTGATGCATCTCCTGCGTTCGAATCTGCACCTCGAGCGCGCGATCCAGCGGACCGAGAACTGCCGTGTGAAGCGAGCGATAGTTATTGGCCTTTGGTTTCGCAATGTAGTCGTCGAATTCGCCGGGGATCGGCTGGAACAAGCTATGCACAATGCCCAGTGCCGCATAGCAATCTTTGACTTCTGGAACGATCACGCGGATCGCACGAATGTCATAGAGCTCTTCGATATTGCAGCGCTTCCGTTTAAGTTTCCCGTAAATCGAGAAGATATGTTTCGGTCGACCGCTGATCTCATCAACTTGAATGCCCGCCGCCTCAAGTGCTGCACGAATCCTCGCTTTCGCGGTGTCGATATAGGCTTCACGTTCAATGCGAGTTTCATCGAGATAGCGAGAGATTTTGTGAAACTGCTCGGGCTCCAACAGGCGTAGCGATAAGTCTTCGAGTTCCCACTTTATTCGCCATACCCCGAGGCGATTCGCGAGCGGTGCAAACAAGTCTTTCACGTCGCGCGCTTCAGATTGCGCTACATCATTGCGACGAGCGTCCGCAGATAGCGCAGCAGATCGAAGCGACACCAGTCGTTCCGCAAGTTTGATCAATACCACGCGAACATCATCGACCATCGCGAGCAACATTTTTCGCAGCGCTTCAGTTTGCTGGGCGGCGCTGGCGGCTTCTTTTGGCGACTCTTTCGCTCCCGTAGCTGCGGCGTTTTCGCCGCGCGCACGCGACAGCTCTTGAATACTTGCCATTCGCTGCGCGCCGGTAACAAGATTCACTACGCTTTCTGGAAAGCTTTCGCGCAATCGCGTTTCACTTGCTACGTCGGCCGGCGCTGCGACTAACCATGCCGCAGCAATCGACTCTTCATCGAGGCGCATGTTCTCCATCAGCTCAGCGATTGCGCGCGCCCGTGTGACGATGGCTTCATCACACGTCGCGGCAATCCATGTTGACGCGGCCGCAACTAGCGCGTGCCCGTGCACACTCGGCAGCTCGCGCTTGCCCAACTCGCGCGCCTGCTTGGCGGCCAAAGCCTCTTTCGTCGAGCTAGTTTCTTTGCTTTTCTTCATTGATCAGGCGATTCCAACCACCGCCGCCATGCGTCCGGTGATTTTGTCGCGCCGGTGCGAAAAAAATCGGATTTGATCGCTCATCGTGCACTCGTAGCTGATGTAGATTTCATTCACGCCCGCAGCGTTAAGCTTCGCTTTGGCGATGGCACGCAGATCACACAAAAACTTCCCGTGCGTAGCGAGCGGTGTAAACGCCTGCTGCACCACTAGCTGCGTTTGAGCTGTCGTCGCTGCGAAAAATTCATCGCGCACATCATTGCCCACCTCAAATTGTTGTGCGCCGATGCAAGGACCCAGCCACGCAATTACAGCGCCTGGCGACACCTGCATTTCAGCAAGTGTATTTTCAACGATGCCTCCCGCGAGGCCACGCCAACCCGCGTGCGCAGCCGCTACCACATCGCCACTTTTGGAAGTCATCAAGACAGGCATGCAATCCGCGATTTTGATTCCGCAAAATAGTCCACGCGTGCGGCTCACAATGGCATCGGCCTCAACCGAAGTGGCGCCAAGCGGCGCATTAAAGGGCAGCAATTCAGCGTGTTTGACCACGCTGCCGTGAACCTGACGCACCCAGCGAAGTGCTGCTGCGTCGACTTTTAGCTCTGCAGCGAGTCGTGCTTCGTTAGCCACGACATTTTCCGCGGGATCTGCCGTTGAATAGCCCAGATTCATAGAATCGAACGGCGCATGCGACACGCCGCCCTGGCGCGTTGTCATCAACGCACGCACTGAAACTGGCGCTGGCCAATCGGGTGAGATGTACATCGCGAATCGTTAGAAGGGCTAGCGCGTTAAATCGCTATTCACGCACGTAGATGACTTGCACATCGCCATCGTCAAAATCATCATCCCAATCCTCTTCATCACGCGGCATGTTGTCGCGCTCACGTCGCAACTCTTTTAGCAAGTACTGCATATCTTTGGCAAGCGGAGCTACGAACTGCACGCGCTCGCCGGTGGCAGGGTGAGTTAGCGAAAGGCGCCAGGCGTGGAGCGCTTGCCGATGAAACAGAACATCACCACGCTTTCCGTATATCGCGTCTCCGACGAGCGGGTGGCGAATCGTGGCCATGTGTACGCGGATTTGGTGAGTGCGCCCGGTTTCCAGTTGGCATTCGATCAACGTGTAGTGCTTGCCCTTAAGCGCAGGGCCACCGAACGCCTCTCTCGGTTTGTAGTGGGTGATCGCAGTCTTGCCCCCGAAAACCACCACCGCCATTTTGGTGCGCTCTTTTGGATGTCGCCCCATCATGTTCTCGATGGTGTTTGGGCGCTTTAAATCACCGTGCACCAGCGCCAAGTATTCGCGTGACGCAGAGCGCGATTGCAATTGCCGCACAAGCTTGGTTTGCGCCTCGGGCGTCTTCGCAACCATCATCACACCGCTGGTATCTTTGTCCAGGCGATGAACGATTCCAGCGCGCACCACGCCCGCTAGCGACGGCGCATGATGCAGCAGCGCATTGAGCAAGGTGCCGTCGTAATTTCCAGCACCCGGATGCACCACCAACCCGGGCGGTTTATTGATGACCAGCAAATGTTCATCCTCGAAAATTACTTCGAGCGGGATGTCTTCAGGAAGCGCAGTGGTGTGCACTTCTTCGGTCGGAAAATTTGTGCTTAGTGACTCTCCGCCAATTAACTTGGTTTTCGCGGGCACCGCGACGCCGTCGAGCGTCACCAGGCCATCGTCCAACCAACCCTTGAGCCGCGATCGCGAATGGTCGGGAAAGAGTTTTGCGAGCGCAGCATCAATCCGGACGTCGGTAAATTCGTGTGGAACGGACTGCACCAACGGCGTGTTTACAGGCGGCGCGGGGATCGCGACCTCGGCTTTGGCTCTAGCCCTGGCTTTTGCCGTAGGTTTGGTCTGTGCGTCGGTTTTCTTTGTGCCGACGCTTTTTGGCGCTGCGGGCGCATTCCGAGTCGCCATTAACCGACACTCCTGCGATAAAAATTGCTTGAAGCCGTGCCGCCTATAATCGCGTTTTTCGTGTTGAACACTGAATTTCCCATGCGAGCGCAGCCCTTGATGAATACCGTTAGCTTGAAAACCGGACTGTTGCTGCTAATTGCAAGCTTAATGCTGACCGGTTGTGGCTGGTTTGGCGATATGTTTACGCGCAATACGGAGCCGAGCAAAATGTCGGTGGAGCAATTGTATCGGCAGGCGCGCGATGCAATGAATGCAGGCAACTACGCCGACGCGATCAAACTCTACGAGACGCTTGAATCACGATTTCCCTACGGCCAGCAGGCGCAGCAAGCGATTCTGGATCAAGCGTACTCGCAATACAAACTGGGCGAACGCGCGCAGTCAATTTCAGCGGCTGATCGCTACCTGAAGCTCTTTCCCCAAGGCGACGGCGCTGACTACGCGCTTTACATTAAGGGGCTCGCGAACTTCATTGAGGATTTGGGTCTGCTCTCGTTCATTGCCTCGCAGGATTTATCGGAGCGCGATCAAAAATCTGCGCGCGAATCCTACGCCTCGTTTAAGCAGCTCACAGAAAAATTCCCTAGCTCCCGCTATCACACCGATTCGCTGCAACGGATGCGCTATCTAGTTAACGCGTTATCGATGAACGAAGTACACATCGCTCGCTACTACTTTAATCGCGGCGCCTATCAAGCCGCGATCAACCGCGCACAAAACTCGATCACCAATTTTCCAAACACGCCTGCGAATGAAGAGGCATTGCGCCTGATTGTTCGCAGTCACGCGGCGCTGGGTAATACACAAGTTGCCGCCGACACCGAGCGCGTCTACCGCTCCACCTACCAAAAAGCTCCGGAAGTGCAAAAGGCACCGTGGTGGAAAATTTGGTAACCACCGCGCGAAACAGCATCAGCGCTCACACGCCAATTTAAACGAGCAGCGCCCTGGTTTTCATACCTCGTCGAGACGGCGCTAAAACCCGTGTGTCGCCCAATAGAGACGCGCGAATCACTGAATAGCCGTAGAAATTACTTTTGCACACGTTTCGAGGATTGCACCGATGTCTGCCGAAAAATGGATTGAAATTCAAGGTGGACGCAAGCTCTCCGGCGGCCGAATCACCATCGCAGGCAGCTCGAATCAGGTCACAAAATGCGTGATTGCTGCACTGTTAACCGACGAGCCGATCCTGATCAAAGGCGCGCCGGATGTTGACGAGCGGAAAATTGTCGAGAAGCTTTTTGAATCGGTCGGCGGACAGGTTGAAACGCTCGACGAGCACACCGTTCGCTTAAACGCACGGACCGTTGATCGATTTGAAATTCCCGTTGAGATATGTCGGCGCAATCGAATCTCGATTCTGGCCGCTGGGCCTTTGCTTCATCGCTTTAAGCGCGCGCGGCTCTATGCGGCGCTAGGCGGTGACAAAATCGGAAAACGCCCCGTCGATTTCCATATTAAAGGACTTGAGGAAATGGGCGCGGAAATCGCGCTCGTCAACGGTTGTTACGAGATGTCAGTCGGCGATGCGGGCTTGCACGGCGCACATCTTACGCTGCCGTTTCCGTCGGTGATGACCACGGAAAATCTCATCATCGCCGCGACTTTGGCGAAGGGCCGCACCATCATCGAAAACGCGGCGATCGAACCCGAAGTCATCGAACTGGTGAAGATGCTGCAAAAAATGGGCGCTGACATCATGGTGAGCGCCAACCGCACGTTCATCATTAACGGCGTAGAAAAGCTCAACGGCTGCGAACTTCGCTGCATGATTGATCGCAATCAAGCGGTGTCGTTCGCTGCTGCGGCGCTCGCCACCGGTGGCGACGTGCTGCTGGAAAACGTACCTCACGATCCGGTTTACAGCTTCCTCAATTACATCCAGCGCATGGGTGCGGAGTTTCGCGTTAACTCTGAGGGCGTGTTCGTAAAAGCACCACAAGGCAAGCGCCTCAAGGCAAGCCACATGGAAGTTGAAGTGCATCCCGGATTTATGACCGATTGGCAACAACCGTTCATGGTGCTTTTTACTCAAGCCGATGGCACTAGCGTGCTGCACGAAACGATTTTCGAGGATCGACTGGGCTACACCAAATTTCTGAATGAAATGGGTGCAAACATCACGCTCTTCACCTCTTGTTTAGGTGAAGCACCGTGTCGATTTAAAAACAAGAATCACGCGCATTCGGCGATCATTCAGGGCCCGACCGCACTCAAAGCCGGGCGCTTCGTATTGCCGACCGACATTCGCGCAGGCATGTGTCTCGTGATTGCCGGACTCGTGGCCAGTGGCACCACACAGCTCTCCAACATTCAAGAGCTCGAACGCAAGTACGACAACATCGTGCCGAAGCTTCTTGCAATGGGCGCTGAGATTTCGCTCGTCAATCCATCGCGGTAGAGCGCAGCTTGTAAGAGCAACAGCGGCCTGCATTTAGCGACTGATAGACATTCGCGCCGTGCGGTAAAAATTCCGTCATAGAAGCGTCACACGACAGTCACACACTCGGTGAAACATCGGCGTTTTGACTGGCGACGGCACTGCCGTTTTGAACACATCATGATGCTTCAACTCTTTTCCACGCGCATGATGCGCGCTTGCGCGTTTCTCATTCTGCTTTGCGGTTGTTTGTACTCTACAGGCAGTTTCGCGCAACTCAACATCTATGTTGTACGCCACGGTCAAACCGACTGGAATAAAGACGGTCGCATCCAAGGCGGCACCGACAACCCATTGAACGCTACCGGACGCGAGCA
Organism: Betaproteobacteria bacterium; assembly: GCA_013298695.1. Classification (GTDB taxonomy): domain Bacteria; phylum Pseudomonadota; class Gammaproteobacteria; order Burkholderiales; family Casimicrobiaceae; genus Casimicrobium. Next base: position 528,902 of record JAAFIS010000001.1, on the reverse strand, counting down.
AGCCGCAGCACTCGTGCGTACGCTCGCCGACGTAAAGCTTGACGCGATCTATACGAGCTCGCATCAACGTGCTCGGCAAACCGCGGCGGTATTTGAAGGACGCGCACCCATCAACGCGATGGACGAGCTACGTGAACGTTTCTTCGGAAAATTCGAAGGCGCGAACGACAAAGATACCGCCATCGTTGCCGACTGGAATAAACGCCGCTTCAGCTGGAGCGACGACATGGAAGGCGGCGAAACGCTTGAAAGCCAATCGCGCCGCGCTGAGGCGGCGTTAAAAACGATTCGCGAGAAACACAAGGACGGCGGCACCATCGTGATCGTCGGGCATGGCGGCATCAATCCCCTCCTCGTATCGCAGCTGATCGGCGTTCCGCCACAAGAGGGTGCGAGCGCGATTAACCAGGGCAACGACGAAATCTATAGAGTAGAGATCGCGAAAGGCGGCAGCACATCTATTTGGAAGTTGATTCCTCGCACCAAGCTAGGTGAGCTCTAGCAGCTGCCCTTTTTCAAACTATAACCGGCCATTTCTAATGAAAAAGTATTCGCTAGGCGTCGCGTGTTTGCTTGCAGCATCGTCGTTACACGCTCAAACTGAATTCCAATCCGCGCTCGCGGGTCACGCTCTGATTCCTGCGGCTACCTACTTCGGCGCGCCTGATGATGCGCCTGAGGATCTGAAAGTCAGCGGCAAATTCACCACCGGCATGCGCGCTGACGCGCTAGGCTCTATTGAGGGAAAGTCGGCGAATCGTCCCACCGGTGTCTCACTGCCATTTCGTGGACAACCGGTACAGGGGCACTCAGGAATTAAACGGATGCCAGACGGCAGCTATTGGGTCCTCACCGACAACGGATTTGGTAGCAAAGCAAATTCGCCCGACTCAATGCTCTATCTGACTCGCTACAACATCGATTGGAAAAGTGGTGCGCTCAATCGCTTGCAAACAATCTTCCTTCACGATCCAGACAAAAAAGTCCCGTTTCGCATCGTTCACGAAGGCACCGCGAAGCGCTATCTCACGGGCGCCGATTTCGATACCGAAAGCTTTCAGTTTGCCGGAGATGCGTTGTGGATCGGTGACGAATTAGGGCCGTGGCTCATCAAAACGGACCTCAACGGCAAAGTACTCTCGATATTCGAAACACTCATTGATGGCAAACCCGCGCGCTCACCAGACCACCCGGCAGTGTTATCGCCCGCCACACCAAACGCGACCGCGGAATTCAACGTGCGGCGCTCACGCGGTTATGAAGGGATGGCAGCGTCAAAGGACGGGCGAAAACTCTACGCCTTGCTTGAAGGCCCCGTCTGGGACGCGGCAGCAAAGGACTGGGAAAAACTAAACGGACGCGAGTATCTGCGTGTTTTGGAATTCGACGTTGCGAGCGAAAAATGGACCGGTCGACACTGGAAGTATGTCCTCGAAGCGAACGGGCTTGCTATTGGCGATTTCAACATGATTGATGACTCGACGGGACTTGTCATCGAGCGTGACAACGGCGAAGGCACCCCCGATAAAGCTTGCCCAGAAGTCAACGGTGTGATTCAACGACGCACTGACTGTTTTCATGATTTACCGAAGGTCAAGCGGGTCTACAAAATAGAGATGACAGAGGCGAACGTAGGCAACGCCGTCAGGAAAATCGGGTTTATCGACTTACTCAATATCAACGATCCGAACAATCTTTCGCGCAAGCCGAAGATCAACGGAAAACTCAGCTTCCCGTTTTTCACGATCGAAAATGTAGATATCGTCGACGCGGACCACATCATCGTCGGCAACGACAACAATCTGCCGTTTTCTTCGAGCCGTGATCCCAACAAAGCCGACGATAACGAGTTCGTACTGCTGCGCGTGCCCGAGCTATTGCGAGCGAAGTAGGCGCTAAGCGAAAAACGCTGCGACATCCTCGCGCGCTCTCGTCCACGGCATGGTCGGCAGGCTCGCCCGCAGCAGCTTGCCGTAGCCTTTGCTCACGATTCGGTCGTCACAAATCACGAGCACGCCGCGATCGGTTTCGGAGCGAATCAGCCTTCCGGCCCCCTGCTTGAGAGAAATCGCAGCTTGCGGCACTTGCCAGTCCATGAACGGAGATCCACCCGATTCTTCGAGGTGTTTCATGCGCGCAACGAGCACCGGATCGTCGGGTGGCGCAAACGGCAGTTTGTCGATCATCACGAGCGACAGCGCATCGCCTTGCACGTCAACGCCTTCCCAGAAACTTTGCGACCCGATCAACACTGCGTTGCCAAGCTCACGGAAGCGGCGCAGCAGTTCACTCTTTGGCGCATCGTTCTGCGACAACACCGGATAGCTCAGCCCGCGCTCTTTGAGCTTGTTGGGTAGCGCCTGCGCGCACTGCCGCATTGCGCGAAGGCTGGTGAACAAAACGAATGCGCGTCCCTTAGAAATTTCAACGAGATTAACCGCCTCTTCTATGACCGCGTCGGTATGTTGCGGAGAATTCGGCGGAGGAATGTTCTGCGGTACGTAAATCCTGCCAGCGTTGGCGAAATCAAAAGGCGACGCCCAGCGTTGCGTGGTCGCATTGTCCAAACCCAGTTGGCGCACAAAGAGAGAAAAATCATCGCCCGCCGCAAGCGTTGCGCTGGTGAAAATCCATGCGCGCGCACTGCCTTCGGTTTGTTTCTTAAACACCTCGGCGACTGAGAGCGGCGTGGCATGCAGTTGCCAGCCCGCTTGCGAAACGTCGGCCCAGCGAATCAGATCTGCGCGCGCATCGTCGCGCCAGTCTGAAAGCCGCTCGGCGATAACTTTTGCGCGAGCGATTAGCCCCGGAAATTCTTCGCTGCGCCCAACGTGCGGATCAATTGCATCAATCAATTCGCTCAAGGTATCGATCAGCGCGTCGAGCGCATCGCGAAACTCGCGACGCTCAAACGCCTCATCGCGCGGCACCTTCGCCGCAGCACTTTCAAAGGCAAGCCGCACGCCCCGCGAAGCCATGCCGACGGCTTGCGCAGCCTCAATCACGTCGCTCGCGTCGTTGGCTTTCGCGCGGGTGATGAGTTCGGTATCGCGCGCAATCTCGATGGCTTGCAGCATGCTCGTAGACTCGCCGAAAAAGTTGGAAGCGACGTCCGGCGCGCGGTGTGCTTCGTCGACGATGACGGTGTTGCAGGCGGGAAGCAATTCGCCTAGCCCATCGTCTTTCAGCGCAATATCGGCGAATAACAAATGATGATTTACCACCACAATCTCGGCTTCAAGTGCCGCCTTTCGCGCCTTCATCACAAAGCACTCTTTATATTGCGGACAGTCGCTGCCGAGGCAGCTTTCTCTCGTTGAGGTGACCAGCGGCCATACCGGCGAACTCTCTGGCACAGTATCGCAATCGGCTTTGTCACCGCTCGTGCTGCGCTCTGCGAACGATGCGATGCGCTGAACGTGTTGAATGTGCTCGCGTGCAGTGAACCGGCCCTCGCTGCGGGTGCGATTGAGATGGTGGTGACAGACGTAGTTGCTTCGCCCCTTTAGCAACGCAGTTTCGATAGGCAGTTTGAGCGCCTCGCGCACCCTGGGCAGATCGCGCTCGAAAAGTTGGTCTTGAAGCGTTTTGGTGCCGGTCGCGATGATGACTTTACCGCCCGAAAGCAGTGCGGGAACTAGATAAGCAAATGTTTTACCGGTGCCGGTTCCGGCCTCTGCGACGAGCTGCGCGCGGTCACGGATCGCCGTTTCAACGGCTGTTGCGAGCTCAATTTGCTGCTCACGAGCATGAAAATTGGGGAGAGACTGCGCTAACGGACCGTTTGCGCCGAAGATGAACGGAAGATCTGAGGGGTTGGAATTCACCGCCCAAATTGTAGGTTGAGCGCCGCGCGCTCGCGTAAGCGAATAAAATGGAAGGTTCCCGCTAATAAACCGCAAATTCCTGTGCTAAAGACTCTTTTCGGAGGCAATGCCAAATGGCAAAGCTCCAACGCCGATGACCGGCTGACTGCGGTGGCAGACCTTGCCGCCGATGACCAAGCGCTTCTTCAACTCGCCGTTAGCGACACCGATTCCCGCGTGCGCGCGGCGGCTGTTGCCCGGGTAACCGATGTGAGCACACTCAAACGCGCTCACGACGACGCCGATGCGAGCGTGCGTGAGGCTGCGGCGAAAGCGTGGGCGACGTGTTTGAACGGAAACATCACCAGCGATTTGCCGCTAGCCGTGGTTGCGGCAGCGATCAAGGAAGATTCGCCAGTCGAAGCCAGAGCGGTTGCTTCGAAAATGGCAAGCGCTGACTTAACGGCGTGGCTCGCGAGCGCAGCGCCGCTTTCGCTCAAAATTGACGCGATCAACGCGACTAGCGACGTCGCGCTACTCGACAAGCTGCATCACTTTTGGCGCGACCATGACAAGCGGCTCGGCAAAGCGTGCCACGAGCGCGTATTGGCCATGCAATCGGGCGAAAAATCCGCGCAAGAAGCCGACGTGTTGCTTGCGCAAATGCAGACGTGGAACGACGCCGATGAGGTGCCGCTTTCAAAGCTGGTTGAAACGCAGCGCACCTGGGCGAAACTCACTGTTGACGATGCGCGACGCGCCCAATTTGACTCGCTGAATGCGAAGCTGCAAAACAAAATGCAGAACGAATCTCAGTCGCGCCGCTTGCACGAGGCGCTGGCGATGCAAATTGCGGGATTGACGTTGAAAAGCAAACGCGTTTCCGACCTCGATCCAGCAGAGCTCAACGCGCTGGCCAACGAAGCGATCGTCGCTCAGCGCTCGCCCGCGCTGGACGCAGTGCTCGCGCAGCAATTGCAAGGGGTGCACGCGGCGATTGCGGCAGAACAACAGCTCCGCGAGAAGAACGCAACCGGTGAACAGCTGCTAGCAGCGATGCCCAAAAAACCTGGGCGACCACCGCGACCCAAGCCTGAAGCGAAAAAAGTAGAAACAGCCGCCGTAGCCCAATCAAATAGCGATATTATCGGCGAGGTTGTTAGCGAAAACGGGCCGAACGAGGCTGAAATTCCGGCGTCAAACGGAGACGCGATTGCCGACATCTCGCCCGTAGTCGGTGAAGGTCAAGGCGAAACCACTGCTGAACCGGTTGAGAGCGCAACCGCATCGACTCCAGAGATCGACACGCAAGCAAGCGAAACCACAACGCCTGAAACAGCGCCGCCTGACACTCCTACGACCGGCGCCACCGCCGTTGCGGATGATCACGCCGCTGCGATGGCAGCATACGACGCCGCTCACGCGGAGTGGAAAACGAAGTGGGACACATGGCTTGCCTCAGTTGATGCGGCGACCAAAGAGCGCTTCGAAAAGCGTGTTGCCGCCGCAACAAAACCGGATCGCGAAGCAAAGCCAGAGCGTGTTTCAACAGCGCGCGCAGACGACGCTGATCTCACTAAAGCGAACGAAGACCTCGGCAAACTCGCTGAACTCATTGCTGCGGGCGACGTGCGAGGTTCGCGCAGCGCTGCGAGCGCGCTGTACAAAGCGTTCACCGCGAAGCGGTTTCCGAAGCCCGAAGAATCGCGTTTACACGAGCTTGATGGCGAAGTTAAACGCCTGGAAAGCTGGCTTAAATGGAGTGATGGTCAGGCGCGCGATGGTTTGTTTGCGCGTCTAGAGGCGCTCAAAGCATCGCCGTTGCCACCGGACGCGCTGGGCAAAGAGATTCGCACGATTCAAGAAGAGTGGAAAGCACTGGACAAGAAAAACGGCGGCGCGCCGAAGCCAAAGTGGGACAAATTCAATGCGCTAGCGAAAGAAGCTTACGCGCCAGCAAAAGCTCATTTCGACGCACTGCGCAAACAGCGCGGTGAAAATGCGCACGGCCGAGAAAAAGTAATCGCGGATATGCAAGTGCTTGCCGATGAAGCAAGCGCGCCGCTCGCAGACGGCGAGCAGCGCGACTGGCTCGCACTCGAAAAGCGCAAGCTCGATCTCTTCGACGCGTGGAAAAAAGCAGGCAGCGTGAACAACGCCGCATGGAAAGCGCTCGACGATAAATTTGATGTGCCGCTTAAGCAACTCGACAACGCACTCGACGCAGCACGCGCGCCTGAGCTCGCACGCCGCAAGAAGCTGATTGCGCAAGCTGAGGAATACTCGAAATCGTCGCCTTCGCGCGAAGTCACTGAAGCCACCATTGCGATTCAACGCCGCTGGGCAGCGGAACGTATTCCCGGCGTCCCGCACTTGCGCCGTAAAGACGAGCAAAAGCTGTGGGACGAATTCAAAAAGCACACCGATGCTGTGTTCAAAGCACGCGACGTGCAACGCGACTCGATGAAAGCGCAATTCTCGGAGGCAACTAAAGCGCGCTACGAAGTGATTGATGAGGTCAAAGCGCTCGCGAATGGTGATGATGCAAAAGCAATTGAAGCTGCTGTTGGCAGCGCGCGCAATAAATGGCGCACGCTGCCCCTCGCGGATCGCGACAAAGGTCGTGATTTGGATCGCAAATTTGATGACGCGGTCATCGCAGCGCGACGCCGCGCCACCGTGCTCTCGCGCGGCAGCGTGATCGACGCGATGAAAGCAACGCTCGAAAAAATCGCCGCAACCGAGTCCGCCGACAAAACGGCCGGTGCGCTCGTTATCGACGCCGAACTCATCGCAGGCATCGACAGCCCCGCCGAAATCGCCACGGCTCGCCGCGTGCAGCAATTGAAATGGCTCTCCGAGCGACGTCAATTGCCCACCGCGCCGGATGCCAAGATTCAAGCGGTGCGAACGTTACTCGGCGCGTTTAACGCGACCGGTGCAAAGATTACTTTAGGTGAGCGGGAGCGCTTGACGCGGGCGATTGAGGCAGTGGGGGCGGCGTAGTGTTTACCTCTCCCGCCGGGAGAGGTCGACGCGAATGCGGCGGGTGAGGGAAATCGTATCGCAGATCGCTCCCACGCAAGGCGCAGTGGATTCGTGGGGTGCATTGAGATTGCGTTCACCAATTTCCAAACCAAGACACAATTGAATGTTGCTCCTCCCGAGTTCACTCTTTGCTGATCGAACCTCGCTAAAGTCGCTTTGTGAGGCGCTACCCGCGCATCCTGAGCTTGCGCTGTGCTTTGATAACGCTTCATTTGAAAACTTAAATGGCACTTGGACTGATGCCTTGCGGGAATGCGTCGGCGCTAGCGCGGATCTCCCGTTCGCAAATGCGCAGTCTCATACGAACGACGCAACCACCGTCGCACTCGCCACACCACTAGCAGCCACACTCGGGCTCACCGATCTCACCGTGCTCGATGCCGAGCAAACTCGTTTATCTGAAAAAGATTCACGCAAGCTCTGTGATGCCGCGAACACACATCTCGCACAAGACGGAATTTTGTTGAAATACCTCAACGCCACTGAATGGTTGTTCGAGTCAACGCGATCGATTGAAGTGCTTACCGAACACCCAATGTTCGTCGCGGGCGAGAACATGCGTCAGTTTCTTCCACGCGGACGCGATGCGCGCTTAGTTGAACGCTGGATGAACGAATTGCAAATGCTGCTTTTCAGTCATCAGGTGAACGCGGAGCGGCAACAAAACAGTTTGCTGCCGATCAATGTCGTGTGGTTACACAGTTTTTCGCCAGCGAACGCGACAGCGACGAACATCGCGTTGCCAACGACGCTCTTTGTTGAGGCGCTCAAGCGTGGCGATGTGAAGGCGTGGCAAGCCGCGTGGACGACGCTCGAACCTGAGATTTTGCGCGCAGACGAAGTAATTCTTGGCGACGCGTTTCCGCGAGTTCGATTGCGTTTCGTTGACAAAAAAAGAGGCGGTTTGTTTTCGTGGTTTGCCAAAAAGCCAACGCTCGGCGAGGTGTTGATGCGGCTGCATCAGCGGGCGTTCGATATCTCTCCCGCTGCGAGAGGTCAACGCGACGTGTTGGGTGAGGGATGACGGAGAACGTGCTAACCAAGTACGGGCACAGCGCGTTTGCCGTCACCCGTTCTACGGGCGGCCGCTCCCGGGCGCAGTGGAAAGCCCCGCAGCAGCCTCGCTAACATTTCAAGATGCCCTCGCCCCAACTACACCGCCGCAGTATCGATAGCGCAGCCGCCACCACGCTAGAACAATCCGGGATTTCGCCCCTTTTCTCGCGCCTCTACGCCTCGCGTGGCATTGCACGCGCGGAAGATGCGAGCTTCAAGCTCTCGCTGCTTCCTGCGCCAAGTCAAATGAAAGGCATCGACGTAGTCGTTGAGCGTTTGATCGTAGCCATTGAGAAGCAAGAGCAAATGCTGATCGTCGCGGATTACGATGCGGATGGCGCAACAGCATGTGCAATTGGTTTGCGCGGGCTGCGGCGCATGGGCGCGAAGATTGGCTATATCGTGCCAAATCGATTCGAATATGGCTACGGATTGACGCCTGAAATTGTGGCGCTCGCGGCGAAAGAAAATCCGCGTGTCATCGTCACGGTGGATAACGGCATTGCGAGCGTTGATGGCGTCGCTGCCGCTCGTGCGCTCGGCATCGACGTGATCGTCACCGATCATCATCTTCCGGGCGACACGCTGCCGGATACGCCGACGATTGTGAATCCGAATCAACCGGGTTGCGCATTCCCGAGTAAAGCGCTCGCGGGTTGCGGCGTGATGTTTTACGTGTTGCTCGCGCTGCGTGCGCGCCTGCGTGAGCGCGGCGTATACAGCAATGAAACGCAACCGGATTTGAATGATTTGCTGGATTTGCTAGCGCTCGGAACGGTCGCTGATGTGGTGCCGCTAGACGCGCTCAATCGGCGGCTCGTCGAAGCCGGTCTACGCCGCATTCGCGAGGGAAAAGCGCAGGCAGGAATCAAAGCGCTCTTTGAAGTTGCAAAACGCGATCTTGCTAAAGCAACAACGTATGAATTCGGCTTCATTCTCGGGCCGCGCATCAACGCTGCAGGTCGGCTTGATGACATTTCGCTCGGCATCGAATGTTTAACGACGGATGACCCAGAGCGCGCATTGGAAATTGCCACGCAACTCGATCAGCTCAACCGCGAACGTCGCTCGATTGAATCGGGGATGCGCGACGAAGCCGACCTGATGATTCGCGCGGAGATCACACCGGAACAAAAAAGTATCGTGGTGATGGACGGCACCTGGCATCAAGGCGTTGTTGGCATCGTCGCTGGGCGTTTACGCGAAACCTATCATCGCCCCTCGATTGTGTTTGCGCCAGGTGAAGGTACCGAACTCAAAGGTTCTGGTCGCTCGATCCCCGGATTTCATTTGCGCGACGCGTTGGATCTCGTCTCGAAACGTCATCCTCAGTTGATGCGCAAATTCGGTGGTCACGCCATGGCTGCTGGGCTCACGATTACGAATGCGGATTTTGCGCCATTTGCAAGGGCATTTGAAGCCGTCGCCGCAGAACTCCTCACGCCAGAGCTTCTCGAACAACGCATTGAAAGCGACGGCAGTTTTGATGCGAACGCATTCGATTTCGAGACCGCCGCGTCGCTCCATAATCACGTTTGGGGGCAAGCCTTTCCGCCGCCGCTGTTCGACGATGTATTCAGCGTGCTCGATTCGCGCATCGTCGCGCTGAAACACACCAAACTGCGTCTAAAACGCGACGGCCGCATGTACGACGCGATTCGTTTCAATTGCGTAGAGCCACCGCCGCAGCAGCTGCGAGCCGCCTACAAACTCTCGCTTTCCGAGTGGAATGGTGCGCAGCGGGTCGAGCTGATCGTGGAGCACTGGTGGGATGCGAGCGCAGACACTTAATCGCGCGCCACGAGCGTAGTCGTACTCTCGACGCTAGACGCGAGCCGCGAGAGCTAACGCAGCGAACTGTGCGTGCAGTGACTTGCGGTGAAAAAGCGGTTTTCTCCAACATTTACAGGGCGATCACGGCGATTTTCAATCGTCCGTGTGATCTTGTCTGTCTCATTGAACCAAGACCTGGATCGCATCGACTCAGGCGCACGCAGGCGGCTGCGAGCTCGCGATTTGTCACTGTTTTCATGCAGAACTCGTCTTACGAGGTGAGCCGTGCGTCGGCGAATTTCGCTGTTGTTCCCCATAAGCAGTCAAACCTGTGAGAGGCCCTTACGATGAAGCTCCTGAAAAACCACCCTCTGGTCGGTGTGTTTCTGCCCGTTTTGGGCTTAGCCACTGCGTTGTTTTCGCAAGCCACGATTGCCGCAACTGCGACGGTGCCCGGAAGCCATGCCACCCTGCAAGCCGCGGTGAGTGCCGTGCAAGGCACGCCCGGTGCGCTCGTCACGGTTAACTCAAACGCCACGTTCGCGGAAAACGTGTTGATTACTTCCGCCGTCAGCTTGGTCGCAGGCGCCGGATTCTCGCCAACAATTCGGCCGGCCGCTGGTGACACCGTCACCATTTCGCCGAACAGCGCGAGCGCACAAACATTTACCCTGCGCGGCCTGCAAATTCAAAGTGGAGGCGCGAATAGCACGTCGCTCGTTTCAGTGATTGCCAACGGCACCGGCGCAGTAACGGTCAACCTTGATCAAGTTCAGATCTCAAACCCGCTCGGTGGCGTGGGCAACTACGGCGTTAACTTGCGCAACGCATCGAGCGCAACCACACTGAAAACCATCAACGTTACCGACTCATCAATCTCTATCAACACGGCGATCAATTCGGGGGCGAACGCGATTTTTATGGCGGAGGGCGGCGCGCTATCCGTTGCCCGCTCCACGATCACAACCACCGGCGGGGTGAGCGCGTTTGACATCCGAGGCAGCGACACACAACCCATTACTTTCAGCCTTGTTGATTCAACTTTTAATATCGCTGCGCCAGCGGGGCCCTACTCCGCGATTTCAATGGATTTGATCAACGACGTGACCAGCGATATCCGCCGCAATACCTTCAATTTCATTGGCCATCCGCAAGGCTCAGTGACCGGAATTCTGATTCGCTACCTCACGGCTGGCCGCACCCACACCATCACTCAAAACAAGTTCATCGGCACCGCATCGCGAGCCGGCAGCGCGCTCAACGTGGTGCCTTTTGCTGGCGGATTCAGCGGCACTCCCGGACCGCAATCAGTGACCGCTGTGTTCACCAACAACGTGCTGCGCAACTTGCAATACGGCATCCAAGCGAACCCTCAAACCGCGGGCGACACGGCCACACTGATCGCGTTAAACAACACGATCCACGGTGCCGGATTGTGCCTCTCACTGAGCGCAAATCGCTCGACCAACATTACTGGCCGTTTCAACAACAATTTGTGCACTGAGATTGCGGGCGCGGTGATTCCAGCGGGCGAGGGGCCAAGTTTTGTGCAAGGTGCGGTCAGCGCTTTTGCCGATGCCGGCGCATCAATTACCACTACGTTTTCAAACAACGGCTACTTCAATAATCCCAACGGCAATTATTCGCCCACCACGCCAGGCGTTGCCTCGGTTGGTGCGTTGATAACGAGTGATCCGCGCTACGCAGATCCGGCCGCAGGTGATCTAAGGCTGAGCTTCGGGTCGCCCGCGATCGACAACGGCCTGACTGAAGCCACGGTGACGATTGATCACAGCGGAGCCGCGAGGCCAGTCGGCGCTGCATACGACATCGGCGCATTTGAGGGGGGCGTTATCGGAGCCGCTTCGTCGCAAGCGGTGCCAGCGCTCAGCAACGTCGCGATCGGGCTGCTCGTTCTGTTGCTCGCCATCGGTGCCGCGGGCGGCTTCCAGCGACGCGGTTCAGCATCAGATGGAACGCGTCAGCGCGAGTTTTAGTGCGCTATCTAGGGCGTTCTCACTATTTTGACGAGTGCGGCGGTTCAGGTTTCGATGCACGGTTAGGCGCGAAGGCCGCCGTGGTGTGAGCGCCACAAGGACCTCGTAACGCAACTCGCCAACATAGCGTAAACACGCCATAGTGCATCATCGCCGAACTCTATTGGGGCTAGCAAGCAATAAATCGACACCTCAATATAGCGACTAAATCGCTATTTAGCCCAAACCAATCGGGCAAATTAGCGCAGTGCTGCTAGTAATCTAGCGGCACCCGAGCGCGCGGTTCAGGGCGCGGCACGAAATCAAACTTTAGGTCAAACACTTGCGAACTTGATGCATCGAGCTTGATGCGTTGCGGCATAGTGGGCGAGACTTGCCCGGGAAACGCGATGTTGGGGTGCTGCACTTGTAACTCGTATTCGCCCGCCGGAACGTCTTGAATAATCGCCGAGCCGGTTTTCGAAGTCTTCGCGAAATACGGTGTGTCGACCACATAAATGTGCGCATTCATCCAGGTGTGGAGCAAACACTGCAACACGATCTGCCCCGGCTTATCGAGCACCACGGGCGTCGGTTCTTTGCGGGTGTAGATCTGGAATTCAAAAAGTTGCGGACCCGAGAGCACTTTAACGTGGTGATCGGCTTTATCTTTATTTGGGAAGCGCATTTGCGTGCCCTTCTGGACGACGCTTACAAACGGCTCGTACTTAAAATTAAGCTGCTCGACCTGAGCGCTCACATTCGGCTTTACCGACGGTGCCGTCGTGCCAATAGGCAACGCATACACCACAGCGTTTTGCACCGCGTTACCGTTGCGATCCTTAATCTGCGCGACAATCGTTGCCGCATGCGCACTGGTTAATGCCAAACAAGCCACGGCCGTAGAAACCAACGCGATTTTTCTTCGCGAAATCCGATCAATTATTTTCATAAATCCTTCCAACCAATGTGGTGTGAAACGCAGTTGCAGCAAGCTTGGTGGACATCGCGTTTGAATGTCGCGCACTGCGGAATTCTCGCATTGAAACTACGGCAGCCAATGCTCAGCTTAAAGTCCGCATTCGCACACGCGAAGCTTCGCACGATCCCGCGCGCGAAGCAATACGCGTTCGCCTAAGCACCAACGCGCATGTCGAAAAAGCGACCATTGTTTCCTGCGTGGGTATACGTGCTATGGGCGCTTCCGGTTTCACTTTGCGCGGTGTTTTTATTGCCGCTTGCGCTGAGATGGCCCTTGCCCAAACATTTGCGCGCGCGCTGGGCAATCAGCGAGCGAACGCTTGAAGTGACCAGCCCCGCGCTCGAATGGTTTCTGCGCGGCCCGTGGTTTCGCACACTGACCGGTGGGGCCGGATTTGCCGCAGCGACCATCGGCCACGTGATTGTGGCTCGCAACGAGCATTGCATGCGCGGCTGCCGGGTTCACGAGCGCGTTCATGTGGGGCAGTGCGAACGTTGGGGAATACTTTTTCCGCTGGCCTATGTCGCGGCAGGGCTATGGGCCGCGCTGCGCCACCGCCGGTGGAGCGGGTACTACTGGGATAACGTGTTTGAAGTGGAAGCGCGACATGCGGAGTCGCTGTGCGAGCCGAACGCAGAGTCGCGAAAAGACGCTTCAAATCATCAAGAGGCAAATACGTCTATGTAGACAGATCGCCCATTTTATTGGGCGCTACAGCGCTTTATTTAATTTATCGGCATTTTCAATAAATTATGATATCGCCCAATAAAAGCGGCGCAAAGCCGCCAGATTTATAACGTCAGGATAACGCCAATGCATCGCTCGCACGCTGAGAGCTTATGCTCGCGCATTCGGAATCTTTTACGGTGCTCACGAGATGTCGCATCCTCAACTTATCGCAGAAGACGTTTTTGATCTAGCGCCCGTTGCGCTGTTTTTTTCTGACTTCAGTGAAGTGCGTGCGTTGCTTGCGCGGTGGCGCGAAGATGGTGTCACCGACATCGCTGCATTCCTCCGCTCGAACCCAAGCGCCATCGACACCTACTATTCGAAGATCAACGTGCGCAGCGTAAACCGTCGCTCGCTCGAGCTCTATGGCGCAACCTCTTTCGAGCAACTCAAAGCGGCTGCTGCGACAATCTTCGCGCGCGAAAACGGCAACGTTGCGATCGCTGAAATATCGAGTTTCTGGAATGGTGAGCGCACGTTTCAGAGCGAAACGGTCAACCATACCGTCAGCGGCAAACGACTTGAACTGCGCTTGGGCATTACCTTGCTCGCCGACGAAACTAAGCCGTGGGATCGTGCGCTGGTGTCGCTCGAGGATTTAACGGCATCCCGAGAAGCGGCGAGCCGCGCGCTGCTCAACGAGCGATATGCGAAAGGTTTGTTTGACTATTCGCCGATTTCACTTTGGGTCAATGATTTCAGCGAGGTGAAGCAAATGCTCGATGGTTTGCGCGCGCAGGGCATTGAAGATTTTCGAACGTTTCTTAGCGTGCATCCAGATTTTGTGTTCCAGTGCATGAGCGCGCTGCGCACGATTGACGTGAACATGCAAACACTTCCGATGTATGCCGCGAGCAGCAAAGCGGAATTACTAACCCGCTTATCAGATGTGTTTCGCGATGAAATGTCGATTACGTTTTCGGATCAGTTAGTCGATTTGTGGAACGGCAAACTTTTCCAGCAGCGCGAAGTCGTGAACTATTCGCTCAAGGGCGACATGATCTACGCGCACATGCAGTGGGCCGTGTTGCCCGGTTATGAAGCGACCTGGGAGCGCGCGTTGGTGGCGCTTACCGATATCAGCGCACGAAAAAAAGCAGAAGCCTATCTCGAATACCTGGGCAAACACGACACTCTTACCAAGCTCAGAAATCGAGCGCATTTCGACGAAGAAATCAATCGCATTAGCCGCCGCGGCCCGTTCCCAACCGCGGTGATCGTGATGGATGTAAATGGCTTAAAGCCCGTCAACGACGCACACGGTCACGCGGCGGGCGACGCGCTGATTCGTCGCGCGGCGGAAGCGATCAAAAAAGCGTGTGGTGACGCGCTAGAACCCGCGCGCACTGGCGGCGACGAGTTCTCAGTACTGCTACCGAACAAAAGCGCAAACGCCGCACTCGAATTTTTACAAACGCTTAATCTAAACGTTGAGCTGAACAATCAGTTCTACACCGGCCCTCGGCTGTCGATTAGCGCGGGTTGGGGCGTGTGTGAGCGCATCGGAGAGCTGGAGTCGACGCTGCGAGCGGCGGATCAAATGATGTACGAATACAAACGGGCGCATTACGCGAAGGATGGCGCCAATCGTCGTGAGTGACGAGTCGATTAGCGAGGCAAAGAAAGCGGAGCAACAGCGAGCCGATACCGACTAGATCCACAATCCGGTAAGCCGCGCGAAATCATTACCGAATGCGGGCGATCCTCACTCGATCAGCGCCAAGGGTTTTCGCCCGCGCGGCCTTCGCGTAGCACGCGCCCGCCGCGATCTACGATTTTCCATTGATCGCCATCGGTGTGCATAGTCTCACCGATCTCTTCGTAATGACATACATCTTGAGTTGAGCGCGTTCCCACGACGACATACGAGCATGGGCTCGCCGAGCGATTGGCAACCGTGTGCGCGACCGCAACACCCGCAGGCCAACACGCAGCATCGCCCGCAACAAGCACCTGCGCCACGTCGTTTTCAATTACCGTAAGTTCGCCCGATAACACGTAAAGCATTTCATCGGTCTTTTCATGCCAATGCGCAAGCGACGCGCGCGCACCGGGCAGCAAGGTTTGAATCGAAACGCCGAACTGTGTCAACCCGCCCGCATCGCCGATACGCGTCGTCTCGACCGTGCCCCAGCCTTCGCCAGTACGAGATTCGCTGCTGACATTGGCTTTTCGAAGAATCATGGCGGCGCGCGTGGGAGTGATGTGCGTGTATTTTCCCTCGCTCACCCATCCGCGTAAAGTCTCAAATGGCTAAGTTCAACGCGCCCAGAAGAGCTCTCTCTTAAGAGCTACCCAAAGCTTTGCGTTTGACCCACGACGTTGGCCAATTGACAAAGCCTTGGTGAGCGCAATAGTTAAACTCCGCGACGACGTAGTCGCAAAGCAGCCGCAGCTACGAGCAGACACGACATAACGAATGCAAGTGCTGCGGAAAGCGTCGGTACCGGCTGCGTGTTGGCAACAACAGCACACGCAACCACCACATTAACCACGTTCGCGGTGCCCACTGTCCCCGCTCCATTCTGCACCGAACACTGCTGCCCCGACGGTTGTGCTTGAACCGTAATGGTGTAGCTTGAACCCTGAGCGAGTGCGCTTGGGAATACAAAGCTACCGCTCGCAGAAACAGCAACGGTTTGCGCACCGGCGTTGAGTGACAGCACCAAGCCCGCGCCGCCTAGACCCGATACCGAGCCGCCAACGGTGAACGTGTTGGCTGCGCAGGTCAGCGCTACGTTGGTAATGTTGGAATTGGTCACCGTACCGCTGCCACTTGCAACTGCGCAGGATTGCGACGGCGAGGAAGGCTGCGTTTGCACAATCACCGTGTATGTGGCTCCCGAGTTAATCGGCGTTGGGAAGGTGAATGTGCCGTTGCTGGAAACAGCGAGCGTCTGCGCACCGCCGTTGAGCGAAAGCACGAGGCCAGTTCCAGTCAGGCCAGTCACAGTTCCACCGATCGAATAAGCGTTTGTTGTGCAGGTAACGGCCACGTTACTGACGTTTGCCGAAGCAACATTGCCGCTGCCGTTGGCAACAGCGCAGGTCTGCGTTGGCGCAGAAGGTTGCGTTTGCACTGACACGGCGTAGGCCGCGCCATCGGCGATAGCGGAAGGGAACGTGAACGCGCCGTTAGCGGCGACGTTGAGCGTTTGCGCGCCGCTATTGAGAGAGAGAACCAGCCCACTGCCGGCCAGACCGCTCACCGTGCCGCCGATTGAATACGTGTTAGTTGCACAGCTCACCGCAACGTTGGTCACATTTGCGTTTGCAGTACCAGAACCCGCACTTACAGTACATGTCTGCGTAGGTGCGCTCGGCTGTGTTTGTACAGTTACTGTGTAGCTGCTCCCGGTTGTAAGTGAGCTTGGGAACGAGAAAGCGCCGCTAGCGCTCACGCTCCGGGTCTGCGCACCGGCATTGAGCGAGAGCACTAGACCAGAGCCTGCAAGCCCCGACACAGTTCCGCCGATCGTAACTCCGGCATCAAGAACAACGTTTTGCGTGACTCGAGTCGCGTCGTTGTAGTTTGCGTTGCCCGTTTGATCGGCGGCAATCGGGCAAGTGCCCACGGCAACCATCGTGACCGTCGTGCCCGACACAGTGCAGACCGCCGTATCAGTCGACGAATATGCGATAGCGTTGCCTGAATTTGGCGTCGCGCTGGTGGCAAGTGGATTGATGCTGAACGTCGCTCCTGAGGCAAACAAGCGCGATGGCGGCGATTGCGCGCCAAAGGTGAGCGTTTGGTTGGCTTTGCTGATGCTAAAAGTTTGCGTCGCGGTGCCGTCTGCGTAAGTAGCGTCACCGGCTTGATTTGCGGTGATGGTGCAGTTGTTTGTACCAGCGTTAATGCCAGTCACCGCGCCTGCAGCCGTCACCGAGCAATCGGTAGATGTGGTGGAGAAGGTGATCGGGTTGCCGGAATTCGGCGATGCACTTGTTGCGCTTACGTTCCCAGTCCCGTTGACCGCGACAGAAGGTGCCGCGCCAAACGTCAACGTTTGCGGGGTCAAAAATACAGCGGTTGAAATATCTTGAACTTCTTGCGCGGTTAGTGCGCGGTTGTAGATTCGAAAATCAGCAAGGTTTGCCCCTAACGCCACCCCCGTGTTGCTGGCATAACCGCCAATTTTCAGCGGACCCGTGCCGGTTACGGTGACGGTGCTCTGCAGCACGGTATTTACAAGCGTCCCGTTTAAGTACGCTCTAATTTCACCTGCCACTTTGTCATACACGAAGGTATTGACCGTCGTTGCCGTAACAGCGCCGCCGCCAATCAATGTGTCGGTCAACCCGCCGCGCAGAATCCAGTTAGTTGCGCCGGCAACGCCGTTAGTGAAAATACGCAATGAGCCCGCAGTGTTGTCGCCGAAGATGTAGAAAAGCGTGCTGCTGGACGGCACATTGCTCGACACAAAGGAAATGGTGAACGAGTCAGCGAGATTTGTCGCCCATCCGGTGTTCACGTAATCAACTGATGACGAGCCGCCGGTACCGAGTAGGCCTTTGTACGCGGTCGAAGTTACCGTCGCTCCTTGGGTTTGCCCCCCTACAATCGTGCCGGTTGCAGGTGCCAAAGTCGCCGGCGCGCCCACCGCATAGTTGGTCACTGTAGTACCGCTACCGTCGAATTTGTAGTGCAAGATATCCGGCACCGGCGGCGGCGCTGCGGCGGCGGCCGAAGCCAGCGCAATTCCGATAAAGGTCATGACGCAGCGCGCGACCCATTCGTGACCCGCACGCGTAAACGAAAAAAGAGCTCGTGCGTATAGAGCGGCCGAACCGCGAGTTGTTGCCATGTTGTAAACCTCGATACAAGAAATTAGGATTATTCCGATCGCAACAGTGTAATTTACTGTTTTTCAATGTGTCAATTCGGCGTGTCTCGGTTTACCCTCATTGCCGGACGTTTGCGAACCTTCGTCGAAAACTCGTGGCTGGCGGTCTGATCAGCGGCGCTGCGCCGCGGAGCAGGATGCTCGGTTAAGCAAAAACAGGGTCACTTCACTTTAGCGCCGCACGCCGAAAAAAACCAACAAGGTCGCACCACCAAACCAAAGCGCTGGCGCTCCGTCAGAAGCCAGCTCGTCAGGTATGTGCACTACTGCGCTGCTTCGCGCAATGCGCACAAACTCAGGAATGCCCAAGCGCTCACACGCAACGACGCTCATCGGCTCCTCCCGATTAAAGTTAACCGCACACACCACCTGAGCACTACATCATTGGGCTGAGCCGCTAATAATATTGAATATCAATACCGTTGTAAAAATGCTGTATTGCCCTGTTAAATCAAGCGAAAATAGGAGAAGGCAATGTCACGCGCAGGCGCGCGCGCAAAACAACGGCGGCGCTGTTCAGACGTCATCAACCGTTTTCGAGCGGCGCGTCAACAAATACACCAACGAGCAGGACGAGCCGAACACCAAGCACTGCGCACGCGACACGCGAGCAATGTCGAGCGGTACTTCCAGGACACGTCGGTTTGTGTGCTGCGGCTCGCGTGGCCGAAACCCGTTATTTCAACCTTGTAAAAACCGTCGAGAGCGTCGTTTTTAAGCGCATCTTGATACAACGATCAATCATCAGCGGACATCAATCTTTCTTTTCGATGACAGCGAGAAACTGCGCAATAGCCTTCCAAGCGTCGGCGCGCGCGCGAGCATTGCCTAGCTCCGTGCCGCCGTATCGCGCAACGAACACACCGCCGTCCCACGCATAGCTTTCAGTCGGTGAACTTGCGCCAGTACCGAACAGGCGATGCCCAGCAGCGGGATATACGCGCGCATCTAAAGCTACTTTCACGCCCATTCGTTTGATGCGCGCTTGCGCGGCACGGACGAAATCGCCCGACGGCCAGACCGCGTCATCATCTCCACCGATCAACAAAACAGGCACACGAATTTTTTCAATCGCAATCGTTGCTTGTTCGATATCTTTGTCGGCGGCAACCGATTTGGTGAAGGTTGCTGCGTCGGGCGATTCGTCTTTAATCGGTTTCACGAAAGTCAATGGAGTTCCACTCTTTGACCAACCGCTTGGCCCCGCCGCATCCGCACTGCCGACGGCTGACCACACATAGATCGAAGGAACGACCCCGATGACGCCTGAAACGCTAGACGAGTGAAGCGCCGTGAGCAGCGCGGCCTCGCTGCCGCGAGACTCACCTATCACGACGACTCGCTGAATGCCGCGCTGCTTCAACAGCCATTCAGCCGCAGCAACAAATTGCTCTACCGGCACATTCGCAAGCGGTCGGGAGCGATCAGCGAAACCACCGTGGTAATCAACTCCCAGCACGGAGTAACCCAGAGCCGCAATACGCGGACCCACCGAATCCGCCAAGAGCAATTGGCCTTCACTACCGCCAATCAACAGCACGCCAACTCGGGACTGCAACGAAGGCGACGCAGCATAGAGTTTTCCGCGAAATTCCGCCGTCTTTACGTCGCTTAGCTGCGTTGATGCGCGCGCTGCCGCGTGCGAAAAAAACGAAACGGCGATCAGACTCACTAATGCAATAAAACGCATCGACTTATTCTCAGGTAAAAACTACCCCCTGAGTGTATTCGTCGGCAAGCTCCCTAACTCATTGCGTCTTGTCATTCGCTTTTCGCGTCAGTAAATAAACGAGTGGTCCAAACGAACCGAGCGCAATCGTAGCTGCAATCCACGGCCAAGGATTGCGCCCCGTTGCTTTCGCATCGTGCCACATCCACACCATGAACAGCGTTAACGCAATCACCAAATCCGCGAGCACCTGCCCCGCGCCGAAGCTCTGAAAATGCGGCAACAGAATACCGAGATAGCCGACTTGCCAGAGCGCGACTGCGCTCAATGCACCGAAGAGAATGAGCGTGATGACGAGTAGCGTGCGTTGCATTATTTATCCTTTCGATCAATGAAGTCGAAAGTGTTGATGAGTTCAGTAGTGCGCGCAATTACGTGCGCGGTTATTGAACTCAAGCGTCAAACGCGCGGGGCTCGGGTGAATGCATGTGCCAACAAAGCAATCAACAAGGCCGCGAGCGCGATCACGTCTGCTATCACTACGCGGCGCAGCGCTGCGTTGTAATCGCCCACCGTCCACGCCAGCCATAGAAACGAAACGACGCTCACAAACCCGGCAATTAGTGCTGCCGTTTGACATGACGGACTAAACGCTGCGAAGACAAGAAACACGCCAAGCAAACCAAACAACACCGCACGATGTCGCATCAAAATCGCGAGGTTCGCTTCATCAAATTGCAAGCCGTAAAGTGCAGTCAGTCGCGCACCACCAATCACGCCTGAAAGCGGCAACACATGAA
Organism: Betaproteobacteria bacterium; assembly: GCA_013298695.1. GTDB lineage: Bacteria > Pseudomonadota > Gammaproteobacteria > Burkholderiales > Casimicrobiaceae > Casimicrobium. The sequence continues at coordinate 508,219 of JAAFIS010000001.1, read as the reverse complement.
TCATGCCGACAATCAAGAGCATCGCCGATACGACATACGGCGCAATCGTTGAAATGCGTTGCATTCGTAGATTCCTTCATTTGGAGACGAATGAATATCCGCTTCACCGATCACGCATGCAACTACCTGCGAGGTAATTAAATCGCGGCGCTGCTGTGATTGAATGCTCGAATGCATGCCCTCGCCAACAGCCTCCAAAACACCTTGCAACAAGCCCGCAAAGTGCGTCGCTTGAGTCAGCTTGAATTGTCGATGCGCGTCGGCGTGTCCCAGCGACATGTGAGCTTCGTGGAGAGTGGTCGATCAAAGCCAAGTCGCGCGCTACTCATGGCGTGGCTACAAGAATTGGACGCGCCACTCGCGTTGCAAAACGCTGCGATGCTGCAAGCCGGTTACGCGCCTGCGTACACTGCCGCGCCGCTCACTGATCCAGCGCTCGCACAGGCGAACGACGCACTCGTGCAGCTCGTCAACGCGCACGAACCGATGCCCGCAATGATTCTGGATGCCGAGTGGAATGTGTTGCATTTGAATAGTTGCGCGAAATGGCTCGCCACCACGCTCGTGCCCTGGCTTGCCGACGCGCTCACAACCAGCGCAGCTAACGGCAACGCGTCGCCGCCGCTCAACATGCTCGATCTCATCATTCACCCTGATGGCATCTGCAAACGCATCGTGAACTTGCACGAAGTCGCGCCTACGCTACTCGCAACCATCCGACGCGACGCCGCAACGCATCCCGCGCTCGCGCCCAAAGCGGAAGCCCTCGCCGCGATCATCCAAACACGGCTAGGAAAAAACTCCATTCAACACGCGTGGACGCCACCCACCGCACCCGTACTCACCACCCGCTTCGCAACCGCTCACGGCGACCTTGCCTTCTTCAGCCTATTCACCACCTTCGGCACGCCGCAAGACATCACGCTCGCGTCGTTGCGAGTGGAGCATTTGTTTGCGGCGGATGAGGAGACGCGGAGAACAGTTCAAGCGTTCGCAACGATTGCAAGTGCGCAATCAGCTGCGTGAATCGTAGGCTGGGCGGAGGCGCGACACCATCCAGACAGGTGCAAACTCAAACGCCGCTTTTCTAGCCAGCTTTCTAATGCATCGCCTCAGCAAGTTCGCGACTAAGCGACAGTAGTTGCTCATCGCTTAGCCGAGCAAACAATGCGCTGTCCAGTGAGAAGTCAAAATTCCAGCCACCGGGAATAGGGTTAGTCGCTCGGAGTCCTAGCGCGCACCATAACTTGGCGAGGAAGATGTCATCAGTTGCCAGAGCGAACTTCGAGTTTGGCAATGCGGCATTCGTCATCGCCGCCAACTCAAGATTTCTAATATCAGAGATCGCGTTGTACGCATCCGCATGCGTATACGCTGCGGCTGGTTTAAGTAGCCCACGTCCGATACTCTTCTGTTCGTTCGACTCGTAAAGTACAGACAACGCGGCAAACACTACAAAACTGCTTCTGCCAACCTGATGTTTCTGAGCGGTGGTGAAAACATCAGTCTTGATTCGATCAAGATCTTTCTTGGCCACTGGGTCACATAACTGTGTCGCAATCTCAATCAAGAACAACGCTTGGCGCTCCTCTCGCCTCGCAAACTTTCCTAATTGATCAAACGCTACTTTCGCATTGGCGTGGTCAAAAACGATAACTGTCGCGTTTGGCAGCACTTTCAGAATTTCTTCGCGCCCCTCTTCGAGACCCCGTTCAAACTCTAGGAATGAAGGAAGTCGGCGTTTTGCGCCTTCCCACGCAAACGGAAGCGGATTTAGAACCAGCTGATCGCTTCGCAGTGGCTCCATCCACCACACGAACGACGCGTCCGATTCCCTCTGCGTTGTACACGTTAGCCCCTTGAGCTTAGACACAACATTCCTGTCAACAAAATAGCGGCGAGGCAAAACGAACGAAAATGGAAGCCATCCACCCTGAACTAATGCAAACGGTCGAGGGGATCGATCAAGGGTTACGCTCATCGTGCACTCGACGTTCGTACCGATAGCACCATTGCTACCAGCAGTGCCATCTAAGACGCCACGAAATGCCATTTGCAGTGACGGCTGTACTTCACCTAGTGAAACACAGAGGTCGTCGAGCGTAAGCGGTCGAAACTCAACCGGCCGAACCTTAGCTGTGGTGCCGTTCGGGTTTGTAACTTGCACGTAAAAGTCGTCTGGCATAAGGCGAAAATGAGTGTGCTACGCAGGCAACATTCCAATCAAATCATGCTCCGTCGTTTCGACGACGTTAACTTTCACGACATCGCCGACGTTGAGTTCTTCGCCGTTCTGAATGTGCACGAGCCCATCGATTTCAGGCGCGTCGGCCCATGATCTGGCGACGGCGATGTTGTCTTGCACATCATCAACGATCACTTCGATTTGTTTGCCGATTTTTGCGCGCAGTCTTGCTTCGGAAATTTCGGCTTGCACTTCCATGAAGCGTTCGCGGCGTTCTTCTTTCACCTCATCCGGCAACGCGTCGGGAAGATCGTTGGCCGTGGCGCCGTCGACCGGTGAGTAAGCGAAACAGCCGACGCGGTCGAGTTGCGCTTCTTTCAAGAAGTCGAGCAGTTCTTCGAATTCGCTTTCGGTTTCACCTGGGAAGCCAACGATGAAGGTGGAGCGAATCGTGAGATCCGGGCATTCGTTGCGCCAAGCTTGAATACGCTCAATGTTTTTCTCACCGCTCGCGGGGCGCTTCATGAGTTTCAAAATGCGCGGCGACGAATGCTGAAACGGCACGTCGAGATACGGCAATACGCGGCGCTTGCTAGCGAGCGATGACTGCGCCATGAGCGGAATCACGTTGTCCACACTCGGATACGGGTACACGTAATGCATGCGCACCCATACGCCGAGGTCACCTAACGCGTCAGCGAGTTCGAGCATGCGTGTCTTGGTCGGTTTGCCGTTCACAAAATCCGTGCGGTATTTCACATCCACGCCATACGCCGAGGTGTCTTGCGAAATCACGAGCAGCTCTTTCACACCGGATTTCACGAGCGATTCCGCTTCGCGCACCACTTCACCAATCGGGCGACTCACGAGATCGCCGCGCATTGATGGAATGATGCAGAAGCTACAACGATGATTGCATCCCTCGCTTATTTTCAAATACGCGTAATGCCTCGGCGTGAGTTTCACGCCATGATCGGGTACGAGATCGATGAATTTGTTGTGCGGTTTTGGCAAATGCAAATGCACGGCGTCCATCACTTCGTTCGGCGCATGCGGGCCGGTGACAGCGAGCACTTTCGGATGAATATCGCGAATGAAGTTGCCGTCTTGCTTCGCGCCAAGGCAGCCGGTGACGATCACTTTTCCGTTTTCAGCCAGCGCTTCACCAATCGCGTCGAGCGATTCCGCGACCGCATCGTCAATGAAACCGCAGGTGTTGACGATCACCAAATCCGCGCCACTGTAATCGCCAACGGTGGCGTAGCCTTCGGCTTTAAGGCGCGTGAGCACTTGTTCGCTATCGACGAGCGCTTTGGGGCAACCTAGGGAAACAAAGCCTACTTTTGGCGCTGTAATTGCTTGCGAGATGGTCATAGCTTTGGGGAAATTGAAATTGCAGTGATCGCCGCAGCGTCATTCCCGCGATGGCGGGAATCCATTGATGCATACAGATCAAAAATAAGTAACCACGGGAAAGTAAGTCGGCGATGGATCCCCGCTTTCGCGGGAACGACAACGCTCGAAAGTATTCGCTAAAACGCGTCTACTTTTTGTCCCCGCCAGGAAACCCTGGAAATCCCGGCATCGTGAAAGCCGGAAAAAATTGCTTGGTGCTTTCCTGCATCTTTTGCTGCATGTCCATAAACATCTTGGTGGACTGTTCGAGATAGTTTCCCATCACGCCTTGCATTGCTGGGGCTTGCATCTGCATGAACTGCTGCCAGACTTCGCTGCCCATTTTTGTAGGGTCAACCGCGCCGCCGACACCCGCACCCTGTTCAGCCATCTTGCGCTGAAAATCGGTAAACGCACGCACGTTTTGTTCAAAAATGCCACCAACTACGCCCTGCATTGCAGTTGCGTAGAAGCGAATCATTTGCGCGAGCATGTCGTTTGAGAACATGGGCACACCTGCGGCCTCTTCCTCAAGGATGATCTGCAGCAAAATTTGCCGCGTGATTTCTTCGTTCGACTTCGCGTCGCGCACTTGGAAGGCCGTGTTCTCTACAACCATCTGGCGCACGTCGGCCAGCGTGATGTAGCCGCTGGTTGCGGTGTCATACAAACGACGGTTGGGATACTTCTTAATAATCCGTATGCCACGATTAGTCGCTCGCGCGCCGAAACCTGCTTTGGTCGCCATGATGGCTCCTTAAATTGTGCACTGCTGCAATTTTAGAGGTGTATACGATGCGCCGCGCAGCGTTCGCGTTTCCGCACGCCCCGCCGCCTGCGCCATAACCTGAAGGCTGGCTCTATTTTGCTGCATTGCAACAAAAATGACTTGATTCGCGATTCAATCGACCCTATCATTCGTTTTGTGCAATGCAGCATAAGTTGGCTTCTAGTCCTTCTCTCGGCCTTCTCTCGGCGCTGCGTTCGATGACTAACTTAGGAGTCTCATCATGTTTCCAGTATTTGAACAAGTCGCAGAAATGAACCGTGCTTACATGGCTAACGTGCTCAAGGGCATGGACAGTGCCGTTGCGTTCAGCACCAAAGCCTCTGCATTCAGCGTTAAAGCCGCAAACGAATTCGCCGCTGCAACCAGCGCCGATTTGCACGCGCTCGCTGGCGTAAAAGCGCCTCAAGATTTGGTGCCTCTGCGCGCTAAGCAACTCGAAGAAAAAGCCGATTGGGCGGCCTCGACGTCACGCGCTGCGCTTGACATGATGGCGTCGGCTCAAACCGAAGCGTTCTCGTTTGCCGAACAGCAAGCTGCTGAGGCTGCAAAAACGTTCGTTGCAAACCTTGACCGTATGGCCAAGGCTGCGCCGCAAAACGTTCCGGGCGCTGAATACGCGATGTCGGCAATGAAAGCTGCGGTCGAGACTTCGATGGCAGCATTTGAAACCGTTGCTAAGGCAACGAAAGAGGGCGTTGAATACGCTGGTACGCAGGTAAAAGCTGCCGCCAAAGCCGCGCCAAAGCGCCGTTAATTCGCCGCAAACTTAAAAGAGCCGCTCAGGCGAAAGCCGAGCGGCTTTTTTTATTTGTCATGCGCCTCTACCGCCCAACGAATGGGTACATCGGATCGTGATAGCCAGGCGTGCTCGGGTGGCCCTTTGGCACTAGCGAATCAACAATGGCTTCGTCCGCCTCGGTCCAAACATAATCTAGCGCACCGAAGTACGGTTTAAATTGCTCAAGCGTTTTCGGCCCGGCGATCACGCTTGAAACGAACCGATTCGCAAGCACCCACGCCGTCGCAAATTGAACAAGGCTGATGCCGCGCGCATCGGCGTGCACCCCAAGTTTTTCGGCGATCACTAGCGACTCTTCGCGCCACTCGGTTTGCATGAAGCGGCGGTCGCTGCGTGCCGCGCGTGAACCCTCTGGCACTTCGCCGCCGGGCTTGTATTTGCCGGTTAACACGCCGCGAGCAATCGGTGAATACGGGACGACGCCAAGCCCGTGATACCCGCAAGCCGGAAGAATTTCCACTTCGGGCAAACGATTGAGCAAGTTGTAATACGGCTGACACACTACCGGCAGCGTGACGCCTTGGCGCTTGCATTCCGCAACCACCTCTGCGATCCGCCAACCGCGAAAATTCGAGAGCGCAAAGTAACGAATCTTCCCGCAACGAATGAGATCACCCATCGCGGCGACCGTTTCTTCAACGCTGTCTTCCTCAAAATCGCGGTGCAGGTAATAGATATCGATGTAGTCGGTGTTGAGCCGCTTAAGTGATGCTTCACAAGCCTGCACAATCCATTTGCGCGAATGCCGCCACATATTAGGATTCGCGTCGTCCATTTTGTTGCCGCATTTCGTTGCAAGCACCCAATGATCGCGCTCACTGGCGATCGTCTTGCCGGTGATCATTTCGCTTTTGCCGATGGAGTACACATCTGCGGTGTCGATGAAATTCACGCCCTGCTCGCGCGCGTGATGGACGATACGAAACGACTCGGCTTCATCAGTTTGATCGCCGAACATCATGGTGCCCAGACAAAGCGCGGAGACGCGCAGATTTGATGCGCCGAGGCGGTTGTATTTCATAAGACATTCCAAACGGAGGTTGAATCTCTGCATACTATCAATTGGTCGCTGCAGGTGCGTCATTGCGTCTCGCGAAGCGCAAGCGCGGTAGCGCAGGGAACGCGGGGCGCGACAACGTCTTCGTCGCTCGTTGGTGTTGCCCTGTGGCGCGGCTTTTCGTTTGTTTTCGTCTGAACCATCATGAGCGCAGCATTGACTCACGTCGAATAGGCGAGAAGTTCGGCAAACCAAGGGGGCGCGATGAAAAAAATTATGCAATTCGTAGGGCAAATGGTGCTGCTGGCGGCAACACTTGGTGTGGCCGCAACAATAGCCTGCGCGGCAGGGGATTTGCTGCCGGTGCCGCCGATGCGCTCTTACGTGGTCGATACCACCGGTCGCATTGAGAGCAGCGATCAGGAGCAAATGCTGGCAACGCTGCGCCAGCTGAACCGCGACACTGGCGCGCAGTTAGCGGTGCTCTGGGTTGACCACACCGATCCTGAACCCATCGAAAGCTTCGCCCAACGGGTGTTCGCGGAATGGAAGCTCGGTCGCAAAGGCGTTGATGACGGTGCGCTGCTGTTATTCGCTCCGAATAACGGCTCGCGAAAAATGCGCATTCATACGGGCTACGGGCTCGAAGGCGCGATCCCAGACGTATTGGCGAAGCGCACGCTCGCCGAAGCCGTGCGGCCTGCGTTAGAAACGAATGGGCCGTTCGCAGCGGCGGCGGTCGGCGTCAATGCTCTCATCGCGCAAATCTATCGTGAACGAAACGCAGGCACGCCGCCAGCGATAGCGCTACAAACCGGCGGCGCACCCGCAGCCTCAGCTGCACAAACACCCGACGTGATCGTGTCGCGCTCCCAGAATCGCGACTCGTCACGATCGCTGCTGCTCGGCGCAATCCTAACGGTCGTGCTGGCCGCGCTTTCGGTGCTATTGCTCAAGCGCAGTGAAAACAGAAACTATAAAGCCGTGGCAGTCGCAGCGCTCGCGTTGGCCGCGGCAGCGGTCGATTATTGGGCAGCCGATGGCGACTGGTTTGCGTGGGCGGCGATCGCTTGGATCTTTATGCCGCTTTGGATGTTGCTTGCATTCTTCGGTCGTCCGCCGGTCGAGACGCCAAGGATTACGCCGCGGGCTCCGCCCCCACGGCGGTCGAGAAAGAAAAGTGCGAGGTCATCCACGGCGAGCGGGCGATCGGGTTGGAAACCTCGCGTCGACGTCTCTTGGTTTCCGATAGCGGCGATCATCACATCAGGCGTCGTTGTGTTCAATTTAGCGGTCGGGGCAGCTGTGAACACTGCGTTTGCGGCGATCGCCGGGCTTTGCTGGTTGGTCGCTGCGACCACGCTCGCCTACCAATTGCCGCGCGCCTTCTTTCCCCAGTCTCACGTCGGAATCGCAATGCGATCAGGCGGCGGCGGTGGCAGTGGTCGTGATTCGTCAGACAGTGGGAGCAGCGATTCGGGGGGCGGGGGTGGAGGAGGCGGCGACTCCGGCGGCGGCGGCGACTCTGGCGGCGGCGGGTCTTCGGAATGATTATTCGCTCGACCGTTCATTGATTTTCTCGGTGATGGGCGGCGACTTTGATCGAGATTCCCGCATCGATAACTCGCGGCAAAAACGCTCAACCTATACCAATTGATAGGTGACGCGAGCGACGTATTCGGAGATAGTTCTTACCGGTCTCCCTTGACCACACCCCCGTGCGGCGAACCCATCGCTGCACGTTAGCTACCCCGAAGTTGATCTTCGGGGTATTTTTTTGTGCGCAGCTTTCGTCACTAAATGCCCATTCTTACAGGCTGCAATACGATTAGCATCAAGTTTCGATACATCATCGCAACGCGCTTTTCGCCCAATTAAAACGACGTTTCCGCGAATGCGCCCTAATCGAGCTGTACGCCTAGACGCTTGATCGTTCCGCCCCATTTCTTCATATCCGCCTCGATCATGGTGCGAAACGCGGGCGTCGTGCCGCCACCAGGTGCCATGCCTGCACTAACGAGGCGCTCCTTAATCGAAGCATCAGCCAGCACCGCGTTAACGTCTGCGTTGATCTTAGCCACCACCTCCGGCGCCAATGAAGACGGACCAAAAAGCCCGTTCCACGCGATCGCTTCGAACCCTTTGACACCGCTTTCGTTGATGCTCGGCAAATCTTTGAGCGAATCGAAACGTCCGCTACTAGTCACCGCGATCTGGCGAATCTTGCCGCTTTGAACAAGTCCTGCGATGCCCGACGCAACTGCGAACAGCACTTGTGTGTCGCCAGCAGCCACGGATTGCGCAGCGGGCGGCGCACCGTTAAACGGCACGTGCACCGCGTCAAATCCACCTTCGGATTTAAGCAACTCCATCGCTAAATGTGACGACGAACCGTTACCAACGCTCGCGTATGAAAGTTTGCCCGGATTTGCCTTGGCGTACGCGATCAGCTCTTGTACGTTTTTTACGGGAAGATTTGCGTTGACTGCGAGCACGTTTGGCTGCGTGGTGGTCACCACGATCGGCAACAAATCTCTCACCGCGTCATACGGCATTTTTTTATAGAGAAACGGCGCATACGCGGTTGGCCCCGGAAAACCGATCACCAGAGTGTGGCCATCGGTCGCTTTTGCGGCAAGATCAACGCCGAGCATGCCACCGGCACCGGGCTTCGGTTCAACGATGATTGGCTGGCCCCACTTATCCTTCAACTTGTCAGCGAGCAAGCGCGCCACGATGTCCAGCGATGATCCCGCTGGCGCAGGAACCACGATTTTGACAGGCTTAGTTGGCCACGATTGCGCCGATGAGGGCGCGGTAAACATCATTGCGCCAGCGGCGAACACACAAGAAGCGATTGCAAATTTCATGAGTAGTTTTTGTTGCGAACGAAGTAATAAGCGTAGCGGCTTGCGGTCGGCGGCGGCTAAAAGAAAACCCGATGCGGATTAAACGTCGCGACCTCAACTGTCAATCGGTCGCCTGTGCACGATGACGATATTCAGCGAGCAAGCCCCATTTTTACTCGGGTTACCGCTAACAAATGAGTAAGCCCAACAATATCGAGAATTATTCTCTCAGCGCGAGTAAAAGGGCATTTTACGGATATTGCCGTTAGCCACTTGTAACTCGCGCTCTACGCGCGAACAACCTGTGTCGCTAGATACCGCCGGATGCCCGAGCGAATTGCGCGGGCGAGCTTTAGCTGATGCGCCGGAGACGCGAGCTTGCGCTCCTCTTCGGGGTTCGAGATAAACGCAGTCTCGATCAGAATCGACGGCACATCGGGTGCACGCAGCACCGCGAAGTTCGCAAGTTCCAGGCGATCCTTGTGCATTCGATTCACGCCGCGCATTTCTGTCAAGATGCCGTGGCCGAGCTTTGCCGAGTCGGCGTTGGTTATGGATTGGTTAATCTCGAAAATCATTTTCGCAAGCGTCGGGTCGCGGCCTTTGAGCGTCGCACCGCCGATCAAATCCGATTGGTTTTCTTTATCCGCGATCCAGCGCGCCGCTGCGCTCGTTGCACCGCGCTCGGACAAGGCATAAACCGATGAACCGCGCGCGTCCGGGCGAGTAAAAGCATCCGCGTGGATCGACACAAACACATCCGCGTTTACGCCTCGCGCCTTGCGCACGCGGTCGGCGAGCGGAATGAAAACGTCTTCGTCGCGGGTCATGAAAACGATGACTCGTTTGTCTTGTTCAAGCAGCTGCTTCGTGCGCTGAGCAATTGCCAGCACGACGTTTTTCTCGTACGTTCCCGCAGGCCCGATGGCGCCAGGATCTTCACCGCCATGGCCCGGATCGAGCACCACCACCCACGGTCGCGTTGCACGCGTGTGCTTCCCAGCTTGCGCGTTTGCCAGTGGGGGCGAGGCGGGCGGGGGGCGCGCGGCCGCACTTTGTCCAGGCGGTGGTGCGGCAGTTGGCGGCGCGGGCGCAGCAGGCGCTTTTGCGATCCCAGTGCCGGTAGAGCCAGTGGTGCCACCGGTTCCACGGCTGGCCTCCTCCTGCATGCGCTCAAGCTGCGTCTCGCGGTCGGCAAGTTTTGCTAGGAACTCGGCGATCGGGTCGTCGGCATCCAACGGCGTGAGATCAATCACCAGGCGGTGTTGGTATTGGCCGACAGGCGGCAGCACAAACGCCGCAGTTTCAGCACGTGATTTCAATTCGAGCACCAGCCGCGCGGTGTCCGGGCGAAACTGACCAATGCGCGCTCGCGAAATCACACCGGTATCGGTTTTCAGCGCATCGAGGGCTTGCTGAAACGTGGCGTCAGCGCGAACATCACTCAGATCAACAACGGCGCGATCAGGATTGGAAAGCGAAGTCAGCAAGAAGCGAAGTTCAACGTCTGATTCGATGGTGACCCGGGTGTACGCTTTGCCCGGCCATGCACGCACCGCAAGCACTCGCGGCGCAGCAAATGAAATGCTTGCTGCGCCGGACGCGATCAAGCCCGCAATCACGCGCAGTGCGTCGCGCCGCGACATGCGGTTAGACGCGCTCAAACCACCGCCTTACCGGACACAATCACGCGGCGTCCCTCACCCTCGGTCAGCAAATAAACGTGGGCATCGAACGCCAAGAACTCTGCAACGCGCTCTGGCCACTCGATCATTCGAATCGAGGTTTCAGCGAAATATTCCATGCCGCCACGGGATTCGAAATCGACTTGATTTTGTATGCGGTAGGCATCGAAATGGTGAAGCGGACCGAGCGGCGTGTCGTAGGTTTCAACCAGCGCGTAGGTCGGACTTTTGATCGCACCTGAAACACCAAGCGTGCGCAGCACGCCTCGCACAAAGGTAGTTTTTCCCGCGCCCAACGGACCATGTAGCGCAATTGAACAGGGCGGGATGAGTTCGGTAGCAAGAGTCGCCGCAAAGGCCAATGTGGCTGCCTCGTCCGGCAAATAACACGACGTTTCTACAATCAACGACATGTCAATGCCCTCGTCCGCCGCCAACCCACCGCTCTTGCCGCAGACGGAAGTAAGCGGCGCGCGCGATGTAGCGAAAGAAATCATCGCACTCGGGCAAGAGTTCGGTTTCGCGCAAGTAGGCATCGCCAACACCGACTTGTCGAGCGAGGCGATTGGATTTCAAGCATGGATAGATTCGCAACAACATGGCGAAATGAAGTATATGGCGGCGCACGGCGAAAAGCGGTGGCGCCCCGACGAGCTGCAGCCGGGTACGCGCTCAGTCATTTGTGTGTTGCTTGATTATTGGCCGAGCGATGTGCAGGACGCGCAAGCCGTTCTGGAAGAGCCTTCCCGCGCCTATGTTTCGCGCTATGCCGTTGGCCGCGACTACCACAAAGTAATTCGGCAGCGATTGCAAGCCTTCGCCCAGCAGATCCATGAGCGCATTTCGCCGCACACGTTTCGAGTATTCACCGACTCAGCGCCGGTACTCGAGATTCCGCTGGCGGTGAAAAGCGGCCTTGGCTGGCGCGGAAAACACACCTTGCTTCTCAATCGGGAGCGCGGATCACTGTTTTTTCTAGGCGAAATTTACACATCGCTTGATCTGGCGACTGACGAGCCGAGTCAAGCTGAGCATTGCGGAAGTTGCAGAGCGTGTATCGACGTCTGTCCGACCCAAGCGATCACCGCACCGTATCGGTTGGATGCAAGACGCTGCGTGAGCTATCTCACGATTGAACACGCCAGTGCGATTCCCGTTGAGTTTCGCAAAGCCATTGGAAATCGTATTTATGGTTGCGATGATTGTCAGCTGGTATGCCCTTGGAACAAATTCGCGAAGCGAACAACACTCGCGGATTTCGAGCCGCGCAACGCACTGGATCACGCAACGCTGATCGAGGTGTTTTCATGGAACGAAGAACAATTCCTGAAAATAACCGAAGGAAGCGCGATTCGACGCATTGGCCATGAACGCTGGCTCCGAAACGTCGCCATTGCGCTCGGTAACGCCCCTACGTCGCCAGAGGTGATCGCCGCACTCGCCGCCCGCACGCAGCACACAAGCGCACTCGTGCGTGAACACGTAAAGTGGGCGCTCGCCCAGCACGTACAATCGGTTGAAAGCGATGAAAACATCGCTACTTAGTCAACTCTTTGTGTTCGTTTTTCCTATATGCCACGCGCTCCTTTTCGCCGCAAAAGCGGTACCCGTGAAACCAACCAACTCGTTCGCCTCGCCGAAGGGCTCGCGACGTCGCGCTCAAGCGCAGAAGACATTTATTGGCAGCGCGAACTCGAAGCTGCCGTCACAGGTTATCTTGATAACAACGACGAAGAGGCAATCAATCGGGCGCTAGACAAAGCGCACGACGCAGAAGATGAAACCTTCGACGCCCTCGCTGATGTCGTTGAATCGCTGACTGAATCGGTCACGCTGGATTCTGAACTCGGCAAGCAGCGAGTAACGCTGTTTTGCGCGCCTGTATTGGTGTGGGGACGAGCAAAAATCCCCGCGAAAACAATTCCGAAATCGGCACTGACCAACATCAACGTGCAGCTCGGAGCGCACATTTTCGCGTCGAAAGCGAAGATCGCAATCGCTGACTTTTTGTTTGCGCCCGACCAGCTACCGCACAGCTATAGCGAATCGCGCGAGATGCTAACGTCGCTTGCGAAAGCGATCCGCGAGCGCGAGCATTTAGCGATTGATCCGGCAAGTGTTGAAGACGCGCCCGACGTGGTGTGCGATATGCGAATGATTATCGGCGCAGTGCAAGTGGCCGATGGTGATCCAATGTTTGCGTGGGAGGAAATGACCACGCCTGTAGAAGAAGCGCGACAGTCGTGTTTGTCCGCATGGCGCAGTCAAGGCAGCGCCGCAATCCAGCCGCTATTCGTGGGCTTTCCGTTTGAGCTTACGCTGCCGCGCACATTTTTCGCTGCATGTCGTGATGCGGATTTATCGTCACGAGCGTTTTCAATTGGCGCATCAGTCGCTTATCTCGAAGCGGTGGTGGCAACACCTGCTAGCAAAATCACGGCAACCATTGGCGGCTGCTGGGGCAATGGCATCGAGGAATATCGCATCGGTTTTTCGCTCGGCGACGATGACGATATCGTCCATGGAACGATCTGGCCGCTGCTCTCTGACGAAGCCGAAGATACGCCCGTCGTCGAAGAAATTGAGACCCTGCTCCGCGCATCGGGCGTTGGTAACGTCATCGTGTTGGAAGAGCAATTACCGCTTGAGTTTTGTGACGATTGCGGCGCACCGCATTTCCCGAATCGCGACGGCGAAATGTTGCACGCTCATTTGCCGGAAGACGCCGATACGCATGGCGTGCAGCTTCACTAAGCGCGATGGCTCAGCTCAGTTTCGCTGTGTACTAGCTCGCCCCGTTCGTGGTGAGCCCTCGCAATGTGTTCGTGGTGAGGCAAGTTGATCCTCAGCTTGCGGAAGGGAACTATGAACGCACTACAGAGTTTAACCTTTCAGTCTAAGATCAGCTCTCTACCAGAAAGCCCAATTAAAGAGGGCGTGGATACATTATTTACTATTTCGCGAAAATACTAGAAACGCTACTGATCGCCCAATTTGATTGGGCGAATAGAAGCGTAGCTGGTTGTACTTTTTAGGAACTGTCCACGCCTTGCTTCCTCGCCGCGAACTCTTTCTCTTCATTGCCGTCGTCCTGCTTTGGGGCGTCAATTGGCCCATGATGAAGATGGCGTTGTCCGAGCTCGATGTTTTTATCTTCCGCAGCGCGTGCATCGTCGCAGGTGCGCTTTGGTTCCTCGGCTATCACCTCAAAACAAAAACGAGTTTTTCCTTGCCTCGCGAACATTGGCGGCGCCTCGCGATTGCGGCGATGTGCAACGTCGCCGGCTGGAATTTGCTTTCAGCCGCTGGCCTATCGCTATTGCCCTCCGGACGCGCAGGTATCCTCGCGTACACGATGCCGTTGTGGGTTGTATTGCTGTCACGCCCGATGCTTGGCGAAGCGCTCACCTTCAAACGAGTACTCGCGATTTCTGTCGGGATGGGTGGAATTGCGCTACTGCTGATTGACGAATTTGCCGCATTACAAAAAGCACCGATTGGCGCATTGCTGATGGTTGCGTCGGGCCTCGTATGGGCTTTTGGCATCATCCTTACCAAAGGCTTTCCACGCAGTGTACCGACGACAACGATCACTTTCTGGAGCTTCATCGTTGGCGGCTGGCCGATCATCCTCGGCGCGCTGATCCAACCGCACCCGGCTTATTTTCCGACCAGCGCAGCCGGCTGGATGGGACTGCTCTACAACATGATCATCGTGTTTGGCTTTTGTTGGTTCGCGTGGAACGAACTCGTGCGTGCGCTGCCCGCGCAGGTCACCGGGATCAGTTCACTCGCGGTGCCCATCGTCGGCTTCGTCAGCGGCATGCTGCTGTTAGGAGAGTCGCCGCGACCCTTTGATTACGTGGCGTTGCTTGCGCTGTGTGCCGCTGTGGGCATGGTGATACTACCCAGCCGCAAACTTGGGAGATAACGCGATGAACATACGCGAAGCCGTCAACGAGGATGCTGAAAGCATCGCACGCGTATTGCGCGGAATTGAAGACATTCGAAGCGTGCAGTCAAGGCCGCTTGACACAACAGTTGCAATTGTTCGTACGAGCATTGCCAAAGCGCATGCCTCGGGATCGTCGAGCGTTTTCGTTAGCGAGAATGGCGACTGCGAGGTGGTCGCATACTGCGCGGTTCACTGGGTGCCGTTTTTGTTCATGCAAGGGGGCGAAGCCTACGTCACGGAGCTCTTTGTCGACACCGCCGCTGCAGGCGGCGGGCATGGCTCCGCGCTACTCGATGTCGTCGTACAAGAAGCGAAGCGACGGGGTTGTAGCCGACTCTCTCTACTCAATGATCGTGATCGCGAATCGTATCGACGCGGTTTCTACGAAAAACGCGGATGGATAGAGCGCCCTGACATGGCCAATTTCGTCCTTCGACTCTGAACGCAAACTCGCCGACGATTTAGTTGAGCCCGTCGAACAAGCGACGAAAAAATTCAACTGTGCGGTCACCCCGCGTTGCTTGTTAGTGCGGTGGTATCGGTCACCGATTGATAACTCGGAACATCAAGCTCACGCACGGGTCGCACTTCGATGCTGCCGTATTTGGCAGGCGGAATTTTCGCAGCGACGCTCACGGCGTCATTCAAGTCTTTCGCGTCGATCAAATAGAAGCCAGCGAGCATTTCCTTCGTTTCAGCGAACGGGCCATCAGTCATTGACATTTGACCGTTGCGAACGCGCACCGTGGTCGCAGTTTCCACGGGATGCAGAGGCTCCGCAGCAATCATCTTTCCAGTATCGACGAGGTGATTCGCGTATTCAAAACACGTTTCATCCGGGCACGCGTTCCAATTTTCTTGGCTCAAATAAACAAGGCATAAGTATTTCATAGCGACTCCTCGGACAATGGGTGCGCATTACGTTAAGCGCAGCAGTTGTCCTTTTCTCTTAACAATGTTTTTGTAATCCCACTGAACCGTAGCGGCTTTAAGTAGCCATCTGCTCAAGTCGGACGAATCAATTTCCGCCACCGTGTTGAAGAAAATTGACGCGTCTTTAAACTTCTTGCCCACCACGTTCAGCGTCGGTTCATCGAAATCTGCACCGCTCCAGAACATCAATCGTATTCCTGGCTTTTGTGTGCTGTAGCCCACAATGGGATTGCCCTCCAAAAACCATACCGGATGTGCGTGCCACACCTTACTTTCAGCGCCCGCAAGATGCAGCTCGATCTCGTCGGCCAGACGCGTGCAAATCTCCCGATCACTCGGAGTAAGTACTTCGTGATACTTATTAATATCTGTATGCATAGGTTCATTGCGGTGACTGATGAAAGTGTTCTCTAAACGCGACTATCGTGTGTGGCGCTAGGCCTCAGAGAGTGCCTTCAAAATGTTTAGCGCCTTGGGCCACGCCTCTTGCATCATGGGGGCATATTCCTCGCTCATATCTTGCTCGACGCGAATGGTCGTCACGCCGTTCTTTTCGCTGAAGTAGTAGTCTTCACGCGCGCCTGCAAACGCTTTCGCCGCGTCGCTCTCGGTGTCGTCAACACCCGCGTTTACCATGCCGAGATGTTCAATACCCATAAACTCGAAGAGCTTACTCTCTGCGATTCGGCTAAGCATCCCGCCGACGTTACCCAGCTCATCTTGCATGAGAAAGCGAATTGGACTAC
The DNA here is from genome assembly GCA_013298695.1 of Betaproteobacteria bacterium. Lineage (GTDB taxonomy): Bacteria > Pseudomonadota > Gammaproteobacteria > Burkholderiales > Casimicrobiaceae > Casimicrobium. The sequence goes on along the minus strand of JAAFIS010000001.1, from coordinate 491,885 downwards.
CCGTTTCCCAACTGCCTTCGAAATACGAACCGGGCATGAATGCACTTGTCCATTCGCGATAGGTTTTGTCGGCGAACATCGCTTGCCACACACGTTCTTTGCTCGCGTTGATAGTGATCGAAAAATTCAATTTGATCATCGCCATATTTTGCTACCTTTCCTTTTCGCTAACAGCGAGCTTTTGCCGCAGAATTTTCATCACAAATGCTTAGTCACCGCTGGCGCTTCGCTCCAACGATCATGTATGCCGTCCACGTAAACGATTGGAATCTTCGCGAGATCTTCCTCACTCACGCCTTCAACGCAGCCAAGGTTCACGCCATACATCACGCCAATTGGCGTTTCATTGCCTTTACCGAACACACGAACACCGCATTGTTTGCAAAAGAAGTGATGATTTTTCTTTGAGCCGAACTCGTATTTTGTGAGTTCGTTTTCACCACTAACAATTCGAAATTCATCGGGCGTTGCAACGCTCGGCCAAAAGCGCGTACGCCGACAAATCGAGCAGTTGCAACGAAAGCTCGGTTCGCTTAGATCAAGCGCGGCTTCAACAACAACGCTGCCGCAGTGACACGAAGCACGATAGGTTTTTTTCATGACGATTCTCTTCTCGTAGAAATGCTTATGTCTTGTCGCGCAAAGATGTCTCTCCATTCGCAAGCGAGCTGACTCATTCCTTTGTAGCGTTAAGGGCTTTCATGGCGCGCTGATAGGCGTCGCGTTCAGTGTTGCGGGCGATGTACGCTTGCTCAATTGCGCCGAGTTGGACGTTGGCGTGCCTGGCCGCCAACCCAAGGGCGTACGTCACAGAGATGTCGGCCGCAGTGAACGTTTCGCCAGCGAGATAGTCGGAGTGAGCCAGCTGGCGGGTCACGAGTCCCAACCGACTCTCGAACGTTTGCAGCGCCCAGCGGGCAAGAAAGTTATCGCGTTCGTTCTCGGGCGCGAAGTGGCGAGCGACAAGAACTGCGTTCGCAGGCACCGCAAGGCCGGCTTCGCCCAGATGGAGAAACTGCAAGTACAACGCGAAAGCCGGATCATGCGATTCCGGAGCAAGCGGCGTTGGTCCGTAGCGCGCCATCAGATATTGCATGATTGCAATGGACTCCACCATTGTCGTCGCGCCATCTTGAATCGCTGGAATGAAACCGGCGGGATTGATCTTCAGGTACTCGGGATCGTTCTCAACGCCCGCCAACAGATCGACGGGGCGCAGTTTGTACGCAAGCCCCATCTCCTCCAGCAACCAAACAACGCGAAAGCCTCTGCCTTCGCCAAATACGGTGATCATGATTGTCAGTCCTTCGGGTGAAGATTAATTCGGTATATCAGGCTCGACCAGTGCCGCGAGATTCGCGAGCGATTTTTGCCAGCCGAGGTAACACGCTTCGGGCGGAATCACTTCGGGCACGTTCTCTTGTGTGATGTTGAGTTCAACGCCGACCGAGACCTTCTTCATGGACACGGTGACGATCATTTCGCCAGGCAGATTCGGATCGTCGAATTTGTCGGTGTAGCGAATGCGTTCATGCGAGAGTTCGAGGTACGTACCACCAAATGAGTGGCCATGCCCGGTGGTGAGATTGGTAAACGACGCACGATGGCTGCCGCCCACTTTTGCGTCCATCGAATGCACGGTGCAATAGAAACCGTTTGGTGGAATCCATTTTGCAAACGCGCCGGGTTCGGTAAACGCGAGATAGAGTTTTTCGGGCGTTGTGCGAAGTACGCGATGAAGTTTGATGGTATTGCCGGGCATACTCAGTTCTCCAGAACAGTTTACGATTTGCGTGTCAAAACCACATGCGTTGCGGCCTCGGTTGCGACATGCTCAGTCGTCTGATATCCGAGCTGTACGAGATCAATTCCAGTGAAAAGCGCTTCCCCACTTCCCAGCGGTTTCGGTGAAATCGCAAGATGCATTTCGTCGATTTTTCCTGCGCGCAGGTATTGACGAATTGTTGCGGCACCACCGCCGATTCTTACGTCTTTTCCTTGCGCCGCGTCGCGTGCGCGGTTGAGTGCTACCTCAATGCCATCGGTCTCGAAATGAAACACGGTGCCGCCTTTCATTTCGATGGAAGCACGCGGATAATGCGTGAGCACAAACACCGGCACGTGATACGGCGGTTCATCGCCCCACCAACCTTTCCACGCATCGTCTGGCCAGTTGCCGCGAATGGGTCCAAACATGTTGCGACCGAGAATCCATGAGCCTACGTTTTCGAAACCGCGGGCAGCGAAATCATCGTCGATACCGAGCATCCCAGTTTCGTTACCAAACATTCGTTGCAATGTGCGCGTAGGCATAGCCCATTCGTGCAACATCATTCCGCCAAGTCCCATAGGATGTTGCAGGCTTTGTTCGAGCCCTGCGCCGAATCCATCACGCGAAACGCCGAACGCGGCTACGCGTAATTTGCTCACACGGCGCCCTCTGCAAATTGTTCGTCGACGATTGCTTGGAAGCCGCCAAATATCATGCGTTTGCCGTCAAATGGCATGTCGTAGGGTTGAAGACGGGTATCAGACATAAATTGCTTCATTCCTGAGTCGCGAGCCTCACGCGAAGGCCACGCAACCCAAGAGAAAACAACGGATTCGTCGGCCTCTAGTTTCACCGCCAGCGGGAATGAGGTGAGCTTGCCCGGCGGCACATCGTCCCCCCAACACTCGGTCACAGATAGTGCGCCACAGTCCTTGAACACGGAGGCGGCAGTCTTCGCGAGCTTGATGTAGGCATCGCGTTTCGCGTTTGGTACTGGGATCAAATAACCATCGACATATTTCATTTTGCTGCTCCTAGTAGGCGCTACTAACCGGTTAAACAGGAATTTCCTCTCCGTTGATGCCCCAGCCAACACCGAATTTGTCAGTGACCATGCCAAAGGTTTTTGCCCAAAAAGTGGGGGCGAGCGGCATGGTAATTTGGCCGCCTTCGGTCAGCGTGTTGAAGATACGCGTGGCTTCATCTTCGGTCTTGTAAGTCAGCGCAAGCATGATGCCTTTCATGGGTTCGTAAGGTATTCCCGGCGGGCAGTCGCCTGCCATGAGTACGCCGCCGTCCGACAAGATGAGGCAGGCATGCATGATGCGTTTTTTTGCTTCGGCGGGCATATCTTCGCAACCGGGGGTGTCCCCGTAGCTCATGAGCGCTTGCAAATCGCCGTTGAATACCCGTTCATAAAAGCGCACGGCCTCGGTGCAGTTGCCGTCGAATGAGAGATAGGGAATCGGTTGTGGCATTTGAAGCTCCGTATAAAGTGGTGATTGGTATGCCTTAATCGAACGAGGCTCGCCGAATTCGACAACTTACCGAAAACAATTTCAGTTTTTTGCTTCAACGTGTTTCGCGAAGCGGTTCAGGATCGCTTGCCAGCCATCGCGCTGCTGCTCGATTGAATGCGTAGGCTCGGAATCGAAGGTTTCGCGTACCGTGACGCCGTTCGCGTCGGAAACAAATTGCACCTGTACCGAGCGCTGGTCGCCCATCGAAAACTCAATGAGTTCGTGTTCAACAATTTTCGTGTAGCTAGCTTCAAAGTCGAATCCAAAGCTGCCGTCCTTCGCCTCCATCCGAGAACTAAAGTTGCCACCCACACGAAGATCGACCGTGGATCGAGTGGTGTGCCAGTCGTCTGACGCTGCGTTCCACTCAACGATATCGTCGGGGTTGTTCCATGCGTGCCAGACCTTTGCTATTGGCGCTTTGACGTGCGTTTCGACGGTGATTTTCATGATGAGAGTGCTTTCTGTATTGAATGAGTTTCAGAGTAGTCGAACGGTCCAAACCCATTTCGACAGGTTCTCACAAATTATTTACGACGCGGACAATTCGTTGATTCGCCGCTTCAGGAAACGCTGCTCCGCTGGTTGCTGTGCAAGCTCAAGGGCGCGCTCGTACGAGTAGCGGGCGTCGGCGAAGCGTTGGAGTCGGCGGCAGAGATCTGCTCGCGCAGCATGTGCGAGGTGATAGTTTTGCAGGGCTGGGTTCGTCAGCAGCACTTCAATTAGCGCGAGACCCGCCGGAGCACCATCGCGCATCGCGACCGCCACCGCACGGTTCAACGAAACCACCGGGGAAGGATCAAGCCGCGTCAGCACGTCGTACAAGCCCACCACCTGCGCCCAGTCGGTTTCTTCGTAACTGGCTGCCTCGGAGTGAACAGCGGCAATCGCTGCCTGAATCGAATAGATGTCGACGCTTCCTTGTCGGAGTGCGCCGCGTGTATGCACAACACCCTCTTCAATCATCGCGCGATCCCAAGTTGAGCGATCCTGTTCTTCGAGAAGCACTAAATCTCCCGACAGACTAAATCGCGCCGCGCGACGCGCCTCCTGTAGCAGCATGAGCCCCAGAAGCCCGACTGCATTGGGCGATCCGTCTAGTTCGTGAAGCAACCGACATAGATATATTGCTTCGTTAGCCAAGTTTTTCGCTTGGTCGTTGGTGGATTGTGTTGAAAGGTATCCTTCGTTGTAAACCAAATAAATCACTCGCAACACCGCGTGCATGCGCTCACGTCTTGCGTCGCCCTCCGGCACTTCGTATGGAATCCTAGCTTCACGAATTTTGGTTTTTGCACGCACGATCCGCTGCGCGATTGTGGGGGCAGCAGTGAGATAAGCGCGCGCGATTTCCTCAGTCGTCAATCCACACACTTCGCGCAGCGTGAGCGCAACCTGCGCGTCGGGCGCAAGCGCAGGATGGCAACACGTAAAAATCAAGCGCAGTCGATCATCCGCAATCTCTTCGCGTTCGTGCCAAGCAACCGCATCGTCAACCAACGCGAGCACGTGCGCCTCCGTGCTCTCATTCGCATCAAAGCTTTGAAAACGCGCCTGCCGACGAATGTTGTCAATCGCTTTGAACCGACCTGCCGACACCAACCAGGCGACCACATTGTCCGGAATACCGGATGCGGGCCATTGCTCAACAGCCGCTCGAAACGCTTCATGAAGCGCCTCTTCCGCAAGATCGAAATCGCCAAGCAATCGAATCAGGGTCGCCAGTACGCGACGGGAATCGCGACGGTAAACGTCGTCGATGGTAACTGCAACATCAGACGCAGATCGAGCTTCCAGCCGTTACCCCTGCGCAGCGGCTTCTTCTTCGTCGGGCCAATTCTTGATGTAGCTCTTGAGCATTTTGTTTTCGAAGCTCTGCTCTTCGTAAACCGCTTTCGCGACGTCATGAAACGACAGAACACCCAGAAGCATGTCGCCATCCATCACCGGTATGTAGCGCGCGTGTCGATCAAGCATCGATTTTCGTAGCGCCTGAACGTCCATACCGGGATCGGCAGTCAACGGGTTTTGTTCCATCACAGCGTCAACGGTCATCAGCTTCATTTCATCGCCGCGCTGATGCAAAACCTTGATCAGCTCGCGAAATGTGAGCATCCCACAGAGCTTTCCACGGTTCATGACCACCAACGAGCCAATGTCGTTTTCCGCCATTGCTTCAACGGCGTGCGCCATCGTCATGTCGGGCGTCGCTGTGAACAGCGTTGAGCCTTTGATTCGAAGAATTTCACTCACCAACATGCAAGCCTCCTAGCGACGCGAGCGGCGTCTTCAAAATGCGCGTGATTCGGCGCGCTGTGTTTTCATGCGATAGCGTACACCGAAATTCAACAAACTAGAATTCGTTGATGCCGCGTTCGAATTCGCTTACCTCACGCCTGCGTGCGCTCCCTGAACGGGCACGGGATTGGTACGTCCAGGAATGGCTGCTTTTGCTGTTTGCTGTCGGCATGTTGCTCTTCATCTATTTCGTGGCAAAACACGAGGCAGAACTCGAACGCAGCGAAATTCTGCGCGATTCGGCGCTCGTAGAACAGTCTATTTCCCGAAGACTCGATTCTGATCAACTGTTTCTAGACCGACTCGCCATTGACATGGGCGACGAGCGTTTTTCGTCAGCTGAGTTTGATCGGATCGCCAGCAATCGTGCGATTGAGTCCGGCTACATCACCGACATCCTGCGCGTCAAACCGAACCTGGACGTGACGCGACATGCGCCGGCGCTCAATTCGCTTGAGACTTTGCGCGCAAATCGTGCTCCGTTTGTCGATCAAATTCGAATGTCCGCGATCACTGAGAAAACTTCGCGCAGTACCTATTCGCAACCGTTTCGAAATGGGACGGGGCGCTATTTCATTGAGTACGCGGCACCCGTCATTACGCAAACGCGCTATGACGGCACGATTAACGCGGTCATTTCGTTCGAGTTGTTGTTGCTTCGCGCGGCCCCCGAATGGGCACACAGCAAATACCGCATGATCATTCGCGACAGCGACGGGATCGGCATCACCAGCGCAGAGGCAACTCAGCTCGAAACAAACGCGTTTCAGCACACGATTCCATTGAGTCTTCCGTGGCGAAACCTCTCGCTCACATTGGTCGGTGCCAAACCTACCTCGTTACTACCCAACATTACGCTTTCAACGGCGGTCATCGCGCTCACTGCGCTAATGGTGTGGACGCTTATCAGTTTGCGAAAGCAACAACGCATGCGCCAGCTCGCAGAAAGTGAGCGTGATCGCGTCTACCTGCAATCAATAGCGTCGCTAAAAACGACCAACGAACGATTTGAAACGGTGCTTGATTCTCTCGACGTGTCAGTCTATGTATCTGAACTGGATAGCAACTCGATCTTGTTTGCCAACGCTCGACTCCGCGAGACGTTCCCCGGCATCAGCGTCGGTCAGGATGCGCGTGAGTTCGAAACTGGATTTGTGGAAAGTCCGGTAACGCGGTATCCCACGTTGCGGCTAGTGCGCGATGATGGTGAACCTGGAGAAGTGTTGGTCGACGAGCTTGAACATCGCGCGACCAACCGCTTTTTTTTGATGCGCACGCGCGCGGTGAGATGGGTTGATGGCCGCCTTGCGCGCCTCACCACGCTAGGCGATGTGACAGACCGCGTATTCGCTGAGCGGATTCGTCAGACCCAGCAGGAAAAGCTCACGCGCACCTCGCGCCTGATGTCGATCGGCGAAATTGCATCGACGCTCGCCCATGAAATCAATCAGCCGCTTGCCGCTATCGCGAACTACGTCAATGGCTGTATTCGACGTTTGCGCGGCAACGGCAATCCTGATCCGACCGTTATCGCAGCGATGGAAAAGGCAGAGGCGCAGGTGTCTCGCGCCGGTGCAATCATTTCGCGAGTTCGCGATTTCGTGCGAACCCGCGAGCCTGATCGTCGACCGCTCGATATCAATGCGCTGGTGACCGAGACTGCGGAGCTTGTGGAAAGCGACGATGAGGCACGCGCGCTTCGCGTGCCGTTCGATCTTGAAGCAAATCTTCCGCAAGTATTTGCAGACCGAATCATGATCGAGCAAGTTTTGCTAAACCTGCTGCGCAACGCACGCGAAGCGATGCAGCACCTAAAACCACATGAGCGAGTCGCGATCGTGCGCACGCGCAGGATTGACGGCGATATGGTCGCGGTTGAAGTTCTTGATCGCGGCACGGGAATACCCGCAGAGGCGGCATCACAGCTGTTTTCACCGTTCTTTAGTACCAAAGCCGACGGGATGGGTATGGGGCTCAATATCTGTCGATCTCTCATTGAATATCATGAGGGACGCCTCACATTCGAAGACAATACGGGCGGTGGCACAATTTTTAGATTCACGATTCCTTTGAACGAGGGTTAGATATGAGCATGCATCCGGGCATTGTTTACGTAGTTGATGACGACGAGGCGTTTCGCGACTCAGTCGCTTGGTTGCTGCAAACCAATGGGTATCAGGCCCGTTTGTTCGCCGATGCCGAATCTCTTCTTAAGGACATCAAACCTGGCAGTGGCGGCCCGCCGCGCTGCGTGGTACTCGATGTGCGCATGCCGGGAATGAGCGGCCCCGAGGCGCAGGAAACCTTGCTTGCGCGCGGCATCGAAGTGCCCATCATTTTTGTAACCGCACACGCTGACGTTCCGATCGCCGTATCGGCAATTAAGCGCGGTGCGTTCGATTTCATTGAGAAGCCGTTCGCTGAAAGCGAATTATTGAAACGCATTGAAGAAGCACTCTCGTTTGCCACCGAAGCTGCGGCTCAACAAACGCAGGTTGCGTCAATCAAGCAGCGCTTGGAGAGTTTGTCGGATCGCGAAAAGCAAGTGCTCGAAGCCGTGGTCAACGGCAAGATGAACAAAACCATTGCCTACGACCTCGACATCTCGATTAAGACCGTTGAAGCGCATCGCGCTCGGGTAATGGAAAAGATGGAAGCGAATTCACTCGCACATTTAATTCGGATGATTGCTATGACAGGCGGCTAGCCGCCCGTCAGGACGTCGGCCCGGAGCCTACTGGCGACAAGTATGTCTCGAGCCTAGGACGACGCCCATTCGGGCTAAGACGTCGCGCTTCGCGCTAGGACGCAAGGTTTTGTTCAAACTTGCGACTAAATGTGGTGATGCGGGGCGCGATGGTTGGATACTCCCGTTCGTGGTGAGCTTGTCGAACCATGAACATTGCCACGTCATTGTTTACTTAATTACGTTACGAAAAGAAACCCAATGTCTACTCGCCATCAAAAATTACTCATTCTCGGTTCCGGGCCCGCGGGTTACACCGCTGCGGTGTACGCTGCTCGCGCCAACTTGAAACCGGTGCTGGTCACGGGTTTGCAGCAAGGCGGGCAATTAACTATTACTACGGATGTTGACAACTGGCCTGCAGATGCGGATGGCGTGCAAGGGCCCGAATTGATGGAGCGGTTTTTGAAGCACGCTGAGCGCTTCGGCACTGAGATCATTTTTGATCAGATTCACACCACATTTCTCAACGAAAAACCGATTCGGTTGGTCGGCGATAGCGGTGAATACACCTGTGATTCGCTGATTATCGCCACGGGCGCCTCGGCGAAATATCTGGGTCTGCCTAGCGAAGAGAAATTTCATGGCAAAGGCGTTTCGGCTTGTGCGACTTGCGATGGTTTTTTCTATAAGAATCAAGACGTGGTCGTTGTCGGCGGCGGCAACACGGCGGTTGAAGAAGCGCTTTATCTCTCCAACATTGCGAAAAGCGTGACCGTTGTTCATCGTCGCGATAAGTTCAAAGCTGAAGCCATCCTCGTGGATCGCCTGATGGCGAAAACCAAGGAAGGCGGCAACATGCGTGTCATCTGGGATCACTTCGTTGATGAAGTATTGGGTGATGATTCTGGGGTGACCGGCGTGCGTTTAAAGAGCATGAAAAATGGCTCTACGCAAGAGGTCAAGGCACCGGGCCTTTTTGTGGCGATCGGTCACACACCAAACAGCGGTATTTTCGAGGGTCAGCTCGACATGGCGGGTGGTTTCATCAAAGTAAAGACGGGCACCGAGGGCGGTGCAACGTCGACCAATGTTCCGGGCGTATTCGCTGCTGGCGACGTTGCCGATCACGTGTATCGGCAAGCGGTTACTAGCGCCGGAACAGGATGTATGGCAGCGCTTGATGCTCAGGCGTATCTCGAAGCGCTGCACGGCTAGGCGATCTTTTTCGCGCTTCGGCGCAGTCCTACAACCCTTCCGCGCGGGCTGGCTCGCGCTTCGTTCTCTGCGAACCGATGTATGGCCAAAGCGAACGATTTCAGCGAGCTCTCTCAGCTCATCAAAACCGAGCGCAAAGCTCAGAAGAAAGCGCGCAAGCTCGAAGAGATTCTTGTCGATGGGTCGGCTGCGCGAGAACGAGAGCGGGCAACCGAACGCGAAACGAATTCCGATGGCGTTCGCTTTGCAGACTTGTTTCGACCGTGGACTGAGCTCAAACCGCCCTCTGATGATGAGAAAGCACTGTTCCTGAAATCCGTGGCCGACGCGACGCCACTTGCAAAGGTCGACCGTAAAGTTCACCCGCCGAAAGTACAGCACGCATACCCGAAACATCGCCGAGATGATGAGCTCGCAGCGCTTGAAGCAAGTCAGCTTGCGATGAATCCGTCACCGATGAGTTGGGACATCGGCGCCGACATCGAAGACGAACAAAGCTACTTGCGCGCGGGGGTGAATCCGGATTTGTTGCGCAAACTAAGGCGCGGCCATTGGTCGATCCAAGCTGAGTTGGATCTTCACCATCACAACCAAGACGAAGCGCACGACGCCCTTGCTGAATTCGTTCGTACCTCCCGAGTTGCTGATTGGCGCTGCGTGCGCATCATTCACGGAAAAGGTTTATCGAGTCACATGAAAATTCCCGTGTTGAGAAATAAAGTGCGGCGCTGGTTACAGCAAAAAGATGAAGTACTCGCGTATTGCGAGCCGCGCCCTAACGGTGGTGGCAGTGGCGCGGTGCTCGTGTTGCTTCGTGGCGCGAAGTAGCGGGCATCGCAGATGAAAAGCAACTACTTCTCTTAAACGCCTATTAATTCGAGGCGTTCGGCACTAATGCACTCTAGTTGATATATGCGATGAGACCCGATTTCGCCAAATTGAATAGGCGTATTCTGGCGTTAGCTGTTGTGAGATTGTGAATGCAAAGCGCAACCCACAGGGCACCCGCAGTTCCGGACAATCCTTAGAGTCGTGTTTCCAATTCGCGCAGTCACGCGGTCAACCGAAAATTTCCATCGCACGTTTTTGCTGCAACGGAGTCATACGACTTTATGCAAACCGTTTGCCGCTGTCGCGCGCAGACGACACAAAAAGGAAGACATCATGTTGAAACCCATCGCCGCCGCCGTCTTGTCGCTCGCAGCAGCTTCGGGCGCGTTTGCTCAAGCCTACAGCGATACTGCGCAAGTGGTGTCAGCGCAGCCGATTTATGAGCGTGTTTCGACGCCACGGCAAGAATGCGTCAATGAAACAGTAACGGTTGATCGCCGCACGCCATCAGCGGGTTATCAAGAAGCGAGCTACAACAGCGCCGCGCCTACAGGTGACCGCACGGTTGGTGCCGGCACGGTGCTCGGCGCGATCATCGGCGGTGTCGTTGGCCATCAGTTCGGTAACTCGGGACGTGGTCGAGATCACGGCACTGTTGCAGGCGTGATTGGCGGCGGTATCGTCGGTAACCTGATTGAAAATTCGCAGCCACGCACAACGACGAATTACGATCCGCAACCCGCGCGCGTGGATTACACACCTGAAACGCGTACGGTTCAGCGTTGCCAAACCGTTCAAGACTCGCGTGAGCAAATCAGCGGCTACAACGTCACCTATCGCTACAACGGTCGCGATTACCAAACGCGCATGGCCTACGATCCGGGCCCAACGTTGAACGTGCGCGTGAACTTGGCGCCCGAGATTCGTAACTATCGTTAGCCGCAGAAATTCCGTTCGTGGTGAGCCTGTCGAACCATGAACCCACTTTGAATAAAAACAACGCAGCAACCGCCTTTGCCCCTCCTCGACGCATCCTTCGCGATGCGTCAATCAGGCGAAGTGCGCCAGTCGCGACAGATTAGCCGTTGTCCCCCGGCACTGTCGCAGCGAAGCGCAACTGCGGTCAGCCAGCGACGACCGAGCGTTCGAAATGTCCGTGAGCGATGTCCCCCGACTCACCTGATGCTTCGACGACAACTCGACGGCTGTGCTCGATTAATGAGCCAGCCGTTTTTGTTTTTGCTCGCGCTTGCGCGCTTGCAGGACGACGCGCTGCGCGCTAGGACGACGCCGCTTCGCAGCTAAGACGACGGCGCTTTGCGCCTATGACGCAAGGTCTGCACGAGCGTGCGTCTACCCCGCTCGAGAGACGCGCATGCAAACAAGCCGCTACCTGCAAAGCTTTGCGTCGTAGCGACCAACGGGAGCGTCGTCATAGCGCGGAGCGCGTCGTCCTAGCGAAGCGGCGTCATCGCGACCAACGGGAGCACCGCCCTAGCGAAGCGACGTCCTGCGACCGGCCAAACGACAAGCACCGTAAAATCGCAGGAACTTCAACCTCATCACTCCACGGAGCACCACATGATTCGTCGTCACGGCGTTGGTAAACGTCTTTCTGAAATGGTCACCTATCACGGCTTCTTGTTCCTCGCGGGACAAGTCGCGAAAGATCCGAGCAAGGATGTGAAAGGTCAAACCGAGGAAATCCTCGCGCAGATTGATGAGTTGCTTGAAGAAGGCGGTGCAACGAAAAAAAGCATCATGTCGGCCACGATTTATCTTGCGGATATTTCGACGTTTGCCGAAATGAACGCGGCGTGGGATGCGTGGGTGCCTGAAGGTCACACGCCTGCACGCGCAACGGTGGAGGCGAAACTCGCGAAGCCGGAATACAAAGTGGAAATTCAGATCATCGCTTGCAATGGCATGAGTTCGCATGGGCACGATCACTAGCGTGATCCCGCCCAAGGACGGCGCTTCGCTATGACGACGGCTCGCAAACTGATGGCGACAAACGTCTCGCAAGCCTAGGACGACGCTCCCGTTGGTCGCTAGGACGCAAAGCTATGCGATCATCGCTATGTCTTGGCGGCGCGGGCCGGAACCCATCGGTCGGCTGCCGCAGCACGAAGACTAGCGCTCGTTGCGTCGTTAACGCGCTTCACAATCCCGAACTCCGCAATTAATCGACATGTTTGATCCCATCAGAAACCACTCAAATATCAGCCCGCCCGCCCACGTTCGCGAAGCCGAAGCTTTGCGCGTTACCCGCGCAACGTTTGATCAAGTGATGTTTCAAACCTACGTGCCTGCGAACTTTGTTCCCGCTCGCGCGTTGGGGTCAAAAATCTGGGATACCGAAGGCAAGGACTACATCGATTTCGCGGGCGGTGTCGCAGTGCTCTCGCTGGGGCACTGTCATCCGGCGCTCGTCGCTGCGTTGACCACGCAAGCTCAGAAAGCGTGGCATTTATCGAATTACATGGTCAATGTACCGGCGATGCGTTTCGCGAAGAAACTCGTCGACGCGACCTTCGCAGACCGCGTCTTCCTATGCAATAGCGGCACCGAAGCCAATGAAGGCGCTTTGAAAACCGCGCGCAAGTACGCGAGCACCAAATTCGGCGACAAAAAATTCCGCATCATCTCCACGACCAATTCGTTTCACGGTCGCACCTGGCTCGCCGTGTCGACCGGCGGTTCGGCGAAGTACACCAAGGGCATGGGTCCAGTGCCCGAAGGCATCACCCACATTCCGTACAACGATGTCGATGCGTTGCGCCGCGTAATGGACGACGACGTCGCTTGCGTCATTCTTGAGCCGATGCAAGGCGAAGGCGGCATGTTTCCCGGCTCGCCTGCGTTCTTAGGCGCAGCGCGCGAGCTGTGCAATAAACACAATGCGCTCTTGATCTTCGACGAAATTCAAAGCGGCGTTGGGCGTACCGGCGCACTCTATAGCTACATGCAAAAAGGCGTCACGCCCGACATGCTTACCAGTGCAAAAGGTATCGGCGGCGGCTTCCCGATTGGCTGCTTCATCACCACCGAAGAAATTGCGAGCGTTATGGTGCCTGGCACGCATGGCACGACCTACGGTGGCAATCCGCTCGGCTCGGCTGTGGCTGAAACTGTGCTCGACATCGTGAACAACGAATCGTTTTTGAAGCGCGTGCTCGTCGCCGAACAACGTTTGCGCGATGGCTTCGCAGCGATCAACAAAAAGCACAACGTTTTTGCGGACGTGCGCGGCGAAGGCTTGTGGCTCGGCTGCGAACTCACCGCGAAATACGACAACCGCGCCAGCGATTTCATGAAGGCTGGTCATCGCAACAACGTTGTGTTCCTCACCGCAGGCAACAACAACATCCTGCGCTTCGCACCTGCACTCAACATCACCGATGCAGAAATCGACGATGGCCTCGCGCGCGTGGAGCGTGCAGTGGCGGAGATTGTGAACGCTGCGTAGCGTTGGCCTGATTCGCTCGCGATACCGCGATGAAGCCACTCAACGTGGTGTTTTCTGGCGTTCGACAAGACGCATTCGACTCATCGCTTTTCACTGCAAACTTGATATCAGTTTCTTCTGTTATCGCCCATTTAATGAGGGCTATGTGGCGTTTTTAGTTATATATTGATTAATAACAAAAAAAGCTCTTACGCCCAATTAATTTGGGCGAACTTGGCGAAAGCTAATTTGCATCAAAACATCCCATTCGAATGCGCCATCCGCGCGGGCACTTTCTGCAAAACATCCCAATGCTCTACGATTTTTCCCTGCGCATCGAGGCGAAAAATATCCATGCCCGCCCAGAGCACGTCGCCGTGCCATTCGCGAAACGTGTGTCGGCAATGCACCGTCACTAAATCATCTTCCGCAACCCAGCGAATAAACTCAACGCGCTTGTTCGCGCCGTAGCGTTTGCCCATCGCTTCGAAGTAATCGATGAAGCCTTGCTTCCCATCGGCGACTTCCGGATTGTGTTGAATGTAGGTCGCGCCCGCATAGCGCTCAATCGCTTCGCGCGGTTTTGATTGATTGAATGCAAGATCGTAAAACGCGCGCACCGTTCGCTTGTTGCGTTCGAGGCGTTCTTTCTCGCTCGTGATCACGCTCGTATTCGCCGATTGCGCGTCGCTCGTACGCGATGCAAACGTGGCAAACAACGCGACTCCAGCAAACCAACGACGACGCAGCGCGTTCATTTCGGCACGTCGTTCATCGAAAAGTAAACCGCTTTGCCGTGCTGTTTCGCAAGCGATGCCATTTCATCCGCACCGACCGACGCGCCGCCAATACGCAACACGGCATCACATTTCGCAACCAGTCTTCGCGATATCGGATGAAAAATTTCATTGAACGCCGCGTCGCCAATGCGCGTTGAACCAGCGTGCTCAATGAGCGGCAGCGCGAACCATTCGCCCATCACCGGCAAATGCCCCGCGCGGAACAACGCGAGCGACGCATGCGTCATCGCCTCGACATTTTTCGCGATCAAAACGGGATCATCGTTAGTGCCAGCGCGATAAGGCCCGGCCACCAAAATCATCAAAGGATTCATCGCAGACGCTCGATCATGGAAACCGCAAGGTTATCGCAGGTCGAGCGCCCGAGGGACGGCGATCTAGTTCTTCGACAACTGCGCCCAGTTGCGATCCGCCGTCGAAATGAAGCCCGGAACATCGGCGGTCCAGAGCTTCTGAACATCTTTGTTTTTGTTCAGATAGAGTTTGTCATCAACGACGGTGTAAGCCGCTGGATCGATTTCAAACTTGCCACCTTTTGCCGCGCCGTATGCGCAGAATCCGCCGTATTGCGGCACGAATTTCGCAGGCTGCGCAATGAACGCATTGCGATTTTTCTCTGAGCTGAATTGATAGGTCGCGCCCTCGTGTGTCGCCGTAAATTTCTCCGATCCTTGCATCGGTTTTCCGTCGACGAAATACGACACTGGATCGTAGCCCTTGATCGCTACGCCGCTCTTATCCACGTTCATCGCGCCTGCAAACGCGAGCGCTGTAGACATCGCCGCGAGCGCGGCCAGTGCATTTCTAAATATTGCAATAAGTTTCATAGCCGTTTCCTTTCTGGTTGTTTCGACCGACCGCGTGCGAGACGAGGCACAACACGCTCGATTTCGCGAACGCCCACTTGTAATCAAAGGCGAAAGGAGAAACGGTCGATCTATGGCGGTTGGTCGGTGTTGACGCGCACGTCATTACATCGACGCGGAGAAGCTCATGGAGCACGGCGCGGCTTGTGACGCGATCGTTCATATCGCGACAGTTAGCCAGTAACGCAAAAAACGGGCTCGCAGCATCGCTTAACGCACATAGCAAAGCTGGAGCGTCCTGTGGGAGAATTTAACTACTGGGGAAACATGGTCGCGCAGATAACGGCGCGTTAACGAATATTGGAATAGGTAAATCATGACACACCCAAATCACTCGCTGCGCCGAACGGTCTCCAGCATTAGCCGAACGCTCGCCTTTGTGTTCTTGAGCACAGTCGCACTTTGCTCTACAGTTGGCGCGCAAACTACACCGATAAATTGGACGCCAACGTCCTTTGAGTGGACTTGCGTGCTTCAGGCGAACAACGAACGATTATGTTCGCTGACAGCGCGTGGCCCTGAACCCGCAGCTTCGCAAATCGGCAATACCGCGTCCGGCTGGTTTAGGGTGTACCGAGCGGCCTCAACAGAACCTGGCACTGCAATACTCACGATACCCTTCTCAATGCCATGTACCCGCACTGCGAGTGGCCTTGAATGCTTTGGACAGAATCTGCTCAAGCTTGCGTCTGGCATCTCGCCGCTGACGAGCGGTTTGCGCGCAAACACAGATTTCAAAGTTTCCGCCAGTGTGCAAACGCAAGTTGCAGACTGGAATCGCGTGGGTGGGCCATCCGCGCAATTTGAAGGCATCGTCGCGCTTCGAATGCTCAACGGATTTCGTGGTCAAGCCCTAGTGGACGGACTTACCTTGTCAGCAGGCGTAACTGCTGACGGCATCGAACAACTCGCGTACATTGCAAAATTCAACGACTGGTTTACCTACCCCGCATCAGGCACCGAGCCTGCGGCGACGTTTGGCGGATTGATCTATTTGCGATGTTTGCTCGGCTTGCGAGGACAGCAGCTCACCGCTGGCATCGCTGTGCCTTCAGCCGCAATCGACGACAAGTGCGTGCAGTTAACTGCACTAGACTAATCGTGCGATGCATTCTTGTTTCGCTGTTGCGCGACTGACCTCAGTGCCAACGGCGAAATCGTAAAGTAGGCGCTCGTCGATAGCACGGACTACGGCCCAATCAAGCGATTGACCAGAGAGCGCCGCAACGCGAGCAAGGAAGCTAAGTCGCGCCTAAATTTCGCCTGACCATGCCGATCCGATTTCGCGATAGCGATTTCGGATCGCTTCGGTCACATCCGTTGGCAATGCGCCGCGCTCGACAATCGCGATATTACGCCGCAGGTTTTCGATTGACGACGTGCCGATAATCGCGCTACTCACGCCCGGTGCGAACGTCGAAAAACGCAATGCAAATTCGTCCCAAGCGATGCCCGCGCGCTCATACGCGAGCGCATGCATGCGATGCCAGTAGATTTCACTGTAGTCACCGTGCGGGCACTCCGCATATCGCCAAGGCGCGTTGCCGACCGCACGCTTCGCGATGATTGCGCAGCCCATTTTCGAAGCGGTTGGGATAGATTGCGCCAGGCTTGCCTGATCGAAGGGATTCACCGATGTTTCAAAGCTCGCGAAGCGCCTGCTCGCCACTGCCCAAGCAAGCGCATCGTTTTCACCTGAGTACGCAACAACGCGAATCTTTCCCGCCGCTTTCGCTGCATCCAGCGCATCGATCACGCCCGTGTTGAGCAACGTATCAAGCGGACACGAATGCAAATGCACAATATCGAGCACGTCAGTTCGCATCACACGTAGCGCACGATCCACCCCCGCGATAACGCACTCATACGTCCAATCAGGCACGCCCTCGATGCCGTATCCGACTTTGGTAGAGAGCACATACTCCGAGCGACGATACGCAATGTGTTGACCAATCCGCTCTTCCGCAAGCCCATAGCCGCGCGCGGTGTCGATCAGTGTGATGCCTCCATCCAGCGCTTCGTTGAGCAACCGCGACGCCGCTGCCTCTTCCATTTCCGCTGCGCCAATACTCCCGGTGCCAAGACCGAGCGCCGAAACGTTTAGGCCAGTGATTCCAAAAGGGTGTGTGAGCATCAATTTTTCCCTGAAATTGCCGAAGCGGCATCCTCAAGCCTACCGGAACGAAAGCTACTTGGCACTACCGATTCACGGTCTACCCGAAATGCCCAAAAGACACCGCTTAACGAAGTAGCGGTGTCGGCCAGATCGAAATCCAGCGATTGAAAGCAACAAATCGCTGCCCAGTTCGAGGCTGATCAATGAGCACGGGCTAACAATTGAGCGGCAAAATTGATGCATGCCCGCGCGGCTCGAATGTGAGTACAGGGCTCTCGATAGGTTCGCCGTCAACGAGCACGGTCGGTAAACGAAAGCGCCCTCGCGCGCGTGAGTCCGGCGTTTGTTTGAGTGTGAGCCGGTAAACAGCGTGGCTACGATGTCGCAACGGTGACACGAGACGCCCGTCTACGCCAAAAGCACCGGTTAGGCGAACGCGAAGAGGTGTCGCACTGCTCTCCGTGAACGTAAATTCAATTTCGGGGTCAGGTATCGAGAGCGTGGTTGTTTCTGCAGCAACAAATCGAACATAGGCTTCGCGATCATGCCGCGGACGCGAGCCTCCCGGCTCCAGACTCACCTCGAACTCGACACCGCTGCGCTGGTAAACCACCGCGACATTTGGCCCCAGTCCGCAAATTTCCCGCTTGTGTTGAACACCCTCGCCATTTAGGTAGACGTAACTTTTGAAATAGGGAAAACAGCCTGCCAACGACATACAAGCGGCGATTAGCAGAATTGCCGATATCCTGCGCGATGATTGACACACCATACTGTGGAACTCCTAGTGACAATGCGCACGAGATCAGATCGCAAGGAACAACTCGCTAGCGCTGCTGAGCGGATTTGCCTTAAACCGCAAATCATTCGAGACATGATGCGCATAGGGTAGTCCCAATCGACGATGTACCGTGATCAGACAAGAAAAAGTACCGCAGGAGTGCGCTGACAGTATCGCGTCGCGATGCCGTCTAAACGCTTGCCTTTGCGCGTCGACGACCTGTGTCGCACCGCTGCCCCTGCGCCGTTACGTGGCGTAGAACAAAGACTGCGGAATGTAAGCACTGGCCGAGATGTGTCTAGATAATTTTTATTACATGCACAGTCCGCACGGAGCGCGTGAATAGCTCAGCGTTTCTGAAGTGTCTAGTGCAAAACCCCATAAATCCGCTCCGCTAACTCCGCCGAAATCCCCGGCACGCGCATTAGGTCTTCGACGCTTGCGGCGGCTACACCACGCACGCTGCCGAATTGCTTCAGTAAATCTTTGCGCTTCTTCGGGCCGATGCCTTCAATGTCGTCGAGCGCAGAGCCTTCGCGATTCTTTGCGCGCTTTGCGCGGTGGCCCATGATGGCGAAGCGATGGGCTTCGTCTTGCATTTGTTGGATGAGGTGCAGGCCGGGGTGATCGGACGGCAGGCGGATCGGCATCCTAACGGGCTCGTCGTCTGATTCGGGAAAGACGATTTGCTCCATCCCCTTCTTCCGCTCAACACCTTTCGCGGAACCGAAGAGAACGATGTCGTGCAGCCCGGCTTGTGCTAGCACTTCGGCAGCGATCCCAACCTGCCCTTTGCCACCGTCGATCACCCATACATCGGGGCGCGGCACCTCTTCTTTCGCGATGCGCGCAGCGCGGCGCGTGAGCGCTTCTTTCATCGCCATGTAATCGTCGCCGTCGCTCGTTGATTCGATATTGAAGCGGCGATATTGGCCGGTTTGCATCGCGCCACTATCAAACACAACGCAGCTTGCAACCGTTGCTTCGCCCATCGTGTGCGAGATGTCAAAGCATTCAAGTCGCTGCGTGCCTTCGGGCAATTGAAGTACGTCAATCAAAGCCTGCAAACGCGCTTGACCCGTTTCAGATTGACGCAAGCGCGCCGTGATCGCAAGCCGCGCGTTTTCTTCGGCCATGCGCAGCCACACGCGCTTTTCACCAATTGGATTGCAGAGCAATTCCACTCGGCCTTTCGTTTGTGCGCTGAGCGCATCAACGAGTGCGTCTGAATCAAATTCAAGCGTTGACACAATGGAGCGCGGCACATCGCGGCCGATGTAGTGTTGAGCGATAAACGTTTCGCACAACTCCGCAAGTTCTTCCGGCGTCACCGATTCGGAGGTCGCATTTTTCACCGGGAAGAACGTACGATCGCCGACATGTTGCCCGCCTCGAATCATCACTATATTCACCGCGATCATGCCGCTTTCATGCACGACCGCGAGCACATCGACATCGCGTTCGGAAACGCTGGTGACGAACTGTTTACTCACAAGCCGATTGAGTCGCGCAATCTTGTCGCGTATCCGCGCGGCACGTTCGAATTCGAGTGTCTCCGCAGCAATGTCCATTGAACCTTGCAACTCGCGAATGATTTCGTCTTGCTGACCGCGCAAAAACATCGCCGCGTTTTTCACATCCGCTTTGTAGTCCTCTTCGCTGATATGCGAAACGCAAGGCGCAGTGCAGCGTCCGATTTGCGCGAGCATGCAAGGGCGCGAGCGATGCGCAAACACCGTGTTTTCGCAGGTGCGCAGTTGAAACACTTTTTGCAGTGTTTGAATGCCTTCGCGCACGCTCCACGCGCTCGGAAATGGCCCAAAATATTGATGCCGCTTATCCGGCTTGCCGCGAAAGAAACGAAGCTGAGGATAAGCGTCACCCGTGATGCACAGATACGGATAGCTTTTGTCATCGCGGAAAACAACGTTGTACTTCGGCTCAAGCGATTTGATGAGATTGTTTTCGAGCAATAGCGCTTCGGCTTCAGAGCGAGTCACCGTCGTTTCGATACGCACAATCTGCGAGATCATCATCGTGATCCGAGCGCTGTGACCACTCTTCACAAAGTAGCTCGAAACGCGATTCTTGAGCTGCTTCGCCTTGCCCACATAGAGCACCGCATCATCCGCCCCGATCATGCGATAGACGCCCGGGCGGGCGGGGAGGCTTTTTAGGGTTTCTTCGATGGCGGCGTTCGGCATTTGAAAATGCTACCGGTATGGTCGTTCCGTTGAAATCGATGCCAAATACAGCCTAACCGCCGCATCAGCGTAAGCTTTATTTTTTTGGGCTAGTAGCTTGATAAATAGCTTTATTGCTACTTGCACTTTAAATGCGTATAGTCCTATTTAACAAGGCATTCTAGCTAATTTGTTATTGTGTTTGCTGAGCGTTTACTAAGGCTGATAACCAGCTCTTCAGCCGCAGCGGACGAACGGGTTTCGAAAGGTACGAAATGCCTCGTAACTCTTTCGCGAGCGCCACCGGCGCTTCGGGGGAACCGGAGATCACAAGGATCGGCAGACCGTCGCCGTAACGGGCGCGCAGTTCTTGGATATCGACGATTGCAGTGCGGTCTCGCAATTGAAAATCGCAGATCGCGGCGTTGGGCTGGAAATTTGTTTTGTGCGCCACCCCAACAACTTCGCTCGCGGTTTCACCGCTGACGCAGTGGTGGCCCCATTGCTTTAAGACCAAGCTCATCGCGGTGCGGGCATCGGCGTCGTCATCGATGACGAGCACGCGGTGAGCAGAGGTTTCGACGGCCTTCGCCGCGAGCTCAGCGCGGCGTGGGGGCAGTGTGGCGAGTTTGCTTCCAGGAATAATCAGTGCGAAGGTGCTGCCACGACCGACGGCGGAGCGCAGCTCAATTCTCAGAGCTAACAACTTCGCGAAACGCTCGACGATCGAGAGCCCGAGCCCTAAGCCATCGCGCTTCGCGCTCGCACTTTGCGCGCGGAAAAATTCGTCGAAGATGTGCCGCTGTTCTTCCGCGCTCATTCCGGGGCCAGCGTCGCGGACTTCAATTGCCATGCCGCCGGATCGTGCTCGAATCACGATCAGAATGTTGCCCTCACCGGCATACTTTACTGCATTACCGATCAGATTGCGCAGGATACGTTCGAGCAACACCGAATCCGTTTGCACGTAGCGCAGCGCACGATGCACACGAAACTTGAGCAACGCACGTTCATTTTCAATGCGATCTCGGTATTCGCCACACAGGCGTTGAATCAGTTCATTGAGGTCAACCAGTTCTTGCCTCGGTGTGATTGCATCGGCATCAAGCCGCGCAAGCTCCAGCAAGCCATCAAACATGTTTGACAATGAACCGACCGTAGCACGCATTCGTTTAGAAAGGTCCACCAGGCCAGCACGAGATTCCTCGTGTTCCAGTGCCGTGGCATATAACCCAAGCGCATGCGCAGGTTGGCGCAAATCATGGCTTGCAGCAGCCAAGAAACGCGTGCGCGTTTGCAGCGCCGCGTCGAGTTGTACGTTGAGCGCGGCCAACCGTCGCCCTTCGTTTTCAGCATCATTTTGACGTCGCTGCGCCTCTTCTCTCTCCCATCGCTCACGATCAATTCGATGCTGAATCTCGAGCGTCAAGCGGCGTGCGCGCGCACTGCGTCCCACCAGGGACTCGTGTACCGCGAACGCCTTCTTCTGATACCTCAACGCATCGTCGAAATCACCGAGCGCTTCACATGCGGTTGCTGCACCTTGCAAAATCCTCAACAGTTCTGACGGAACTTGTGCAGGATCAGATCCATTTTGCGGGTCAGCGAGATACGACTTCGCCAGTGTGCGCGCACGTTCAAAGTTTTGTTGTGCGTTCCACGTGCGAATCTGGGCGCTTGCAAAGCTGATAAGGCTTTGTTGCCTGTCGCTGCGTAGACGTTCGCTCTGATCAAGCATCGTCTGTGAACGTGCAACGTCACCGATAGATAAGAATGCGTCTGCGTAAACAATGAAGCGCTGCTCCGCAACGCGTTGGTTGAGTTTAGGCTCCAGCGCTAGCAAGCGTTCAGCATGAAGCGCAGCCTCCTCGCCACGCTCCAGTGCCAACAATGCGTTCATGTGGTTGAGTGCTACGATGGACCAGGCATGCATCGCGGATTCGGGCTCTACCAGCGACAAGCCCTCGCGACAAAGCCGATCTGCGTCATCAAGGTTGTACAAATCCGCTTGAACACCGCCGAGCATGCCGAGCGCGAAGGCGATCACCGCGGGCACCTCACTCATGCGAGCTGCGTCAAGTGCGGCGTAGCGCTGGCGCAGGGACTCATCACGTTCGCCTTTTAAATCAAAGATATGCCCACATCGATCATGCGTAATCACACGCTCAATAGGTGAACGTAGGGCTTGAGGTAGCGTGAGATTAGCGCGCAATAAAGCAAGCGCTTCCTCGAGCCGACCTTGTATCGCGAGCATGGTTGCCTTCAGATCGCGACAGCTCGCTAGGCCGACCTCATTGCTCGCTTCGCGGTACAACAATTCGGCTTCTGCCAGCGCATCTGCAGCGTTCGCATTTTCGCCGCGATACCGATAGCCCCACGCAAGCTGCAAATGGCCAAATGCTCGAAGCGGCTCATCGCGCGCAATCAGCGACATCGCAAGCGGCACGAGTGCCATCGGATCATGAAAGCGCTTAACCCAAAGATCGCTCACACGGCGATCTGTCAATAGATCAGCTAAGTTTGTTTCGGCCGCGTCTCGCACGTAATAAGGAAATTGCTTGAGAGTTCTTAGATTATCGGCGTATCGTAGCGAAGATGACCCGGTCCGAACGGACAGGTGCACCCAAGCAAAGCCGCGTCTACACTTGCCCTACCATGCCCGAAAAGACCACTATCCTCGTTGTCGAAGACCACCCACTTTATCGGGATGGCCTGGTTGATGTGCTTCGACGGGTGGAAAGCGAGCCCGTACTTCGTACAGCGAACAACGCGGCCGAAGCTAGAAATGTCCTCGCGAGCAACTTAAGCATCGACATCGTTATTAGTGATTGGCGTCTTCCCGATGCCGACGGGTTGGAGTTGTTGAGAGAAATCGGGAAGATCGACCCAACGATTGCGCGCATGCTAATGTCAGGCACCGATGATCCGCGACTCGCTACGTTATGCGTTGAGGCCGGATTGATGGGCTATTTCCCGAAGTCGCTTGAGCCCGCCATGTTGGTAAAGATCATTCAAGGCCTAATTGACGGAGATCCGTGGTTCCCAGCCAACGAGAGAAACTCACGCATGCTCTCCGCGCGACAAACGCAAATCCTTGAAGGCATCGCGGCCGGTAAAACAAACAAGCATCTCGCGCGGGATCTGGGCATTACGGAGCGAACCGTGAAACACCATTTGACCGCCGTATTCGAGCGACTGGGCACGACGCGGCGTGCCGAAACCGTGAGCCGTGCGGTTGAACAAGGTTTGATTCAGCTGCCGAGACACTAGCCAAGACAAGCGCCGCTGATTGCAGATCTTCGCCAGGTCTGACGCGTCTGCATCGTAGCGCAACTGCCACGGCGGAATCACGTTGTTCTTTCCTTTGCTCGTCACCACTTGGTAGTTAAAAGCGTCGGCAAATTTAGCAACTTAAACACAAAACAATCCGCAGCAGGCGGCTTGCGCCTTTTGCATCAGTTTGTCCGCAAACAAAGTGGGGCTGAATGTTGCCCGCTGCGCAACCGGGGGGTATGGCGCAAGCGGGCAACAACCGTTTCGAACATCTGTCGTCAAGCAGTTCTCGACAATTGTCAGGATCATTTGAATTGGCGCAGAGCGGCATCCCTCTGGTAGCCTGCGCAACCGACTCAATGATCGCATCGGAATCGTCACTAATTTCGTCGTTACAGGGAAAAATATTCTCCATCATCGACCCAGTGGAACGCCACCCGCCTGTCATCGGGGGGATTAGACAAGCGGGTAGCGTTCGGTAGCAACCTAGCCTGCGCTATGCGCTCTGCTTGCGACGAATCGCCGCAACGAATCCGACCATCACGCACAGCAACAATAAATAGTTCAGTGGAAGTGAAGGCACGGATACCGCAACCGCCGCGACTGGCGCTGCAACGATGCTGACTGCGCCTTGCTCGAAGGCGAACGCTGCACCTTGGACCGTTGTACTTGCGATCAAGGTGATACTTCCGAGTGCAGAATAAGTTACCCCGGTAATCGTGCAAGATGTTTGCCCCGTGAGGATGGTGCAACCCGAACCGCCGCCTAACGTACCGCCTGTCCCGCTCACTACGCTGATGGTGAACGGAATGTCGAACGCGACCGGCAACGTCGATTGCAGAGTGACGTTAAACGGTGTATTGATCGACGCGGTAGGTGGAACAACCGGAGAGATCGTGTAGCTCAACGGAACACCCGTTACGTTCGTAAAGCTATTCGTGACCGCAATCGCCGGCGCACTGCCCACCGTTGCGGTCAGCTCCAATGCATTACCCGCGCCAGTAAAGGTAACTCCCGTGAACGTGCAGCTCAAGTTGCCTGCCGTGACCGTACAGGTGAGGCCACCGCCGAGCGTTCCAGCAGGCCCGGAGGCGCGCGCGAGCGTAAACGTTCGATTGGTCAGCTCGCCCGCAGCGAGCGTGAGAGTCACGTTGAACGGCGTGTTCTGTGCGACGGTGGCAGGCGCGCTCAGCGTTGCGCTTTGATTGACGATTTCGATGGTGGCGTTTGTTTTCGTGCCGATCAGGACGTTGCCCGAGGTCGTTAAAAGCGGCTCCATAACCACCAAGCCCACAGCAGAAAACGTATTGCCGAAGGAGAGGCAGAACGTTGCACCCGCAGCAATCGTGCAGGACGTGGGTGTGAAGGTTCCTGCGGGGCCGCCTACCTGTTGCGACGACATCGTTACCGGGAAGGGAAGTGCAGCGCTTAGATTGAAGATTACGTTGAACGCCATTCCGACCTGCGAGGTAGCCTGCGAACTCATGACAATGTCGATCGGCAAGCCGACGATGTTCATTGTCGTGCCCGTCACAGGCACGTTAGGGCCGCTGATCGTTCCGGCCGCAAGTGCCAAACCGTTGCCATAGCCGCTGAAGGTGGTGCCGGTAAATGTGCAAGTGCTAGCGCCAGTTGCGACCGTACAGAAGAGTCCACCGCCGAGCACGCCACCAGGGCCTCCCGTTTGTGCTAGCTCGAACGTAGTGTCGACCGTCGCTGGGGAGGTCATCGTGAGCACTACGTTGAACGGGCTGAACTGGTTCGCCGACGCGGGGGCAGTAAGTGTCGCGGTCGGCCCGGAGAGGAGTTGAATCGTAGGGCTCGCGTTTACCGTTACGCCGCCCGCTGGCCCACCCGCCGTCGATGCGCCGAGGGTATAGCCACCAGACGGTCCGCTCAGCTGGACACCAGTGACCGTACAACTGCTGCTGCCAACCGGGATGGAGCAAAACACGCTGCCGGTAAGCGAGGCGGTCGGTCCAGAGGGTTGGGACAGCACGCTCAGCGATACCCCTAACAGTGAGGTCACTGGACTTCCTGTCGAGATGACAACATTGAAAGGTGCTGCCTGCCCAATAGAGCCTACCGACGGTGTGAGGGATACGTTTGCGGCGGGCAAAGAGTCGAAGTTGCCAGCGGGCGTACTGCTGCCGCGAACTAGCAGCACCGAGCGCAAGGAAGATTTCGCAATAACAGTCGCGACGCCAGCAAAGGAGTTTATGTTCCATGCTCCATCACCAACAGCTACTGTGCCGGAGGTGGTACTCGTCCACTGCTGCCCACCAGATGCTGCAGGAAACGCTGCGCTCAGTGCAGGAAATTCGCAAGTGGGCTCCATCAGTGCAACGGCTTCTTGTAGGTTCGGTAGGCGCCAGTCATCAAAGCCACCGATGCGCGCGACGACCGACGCTTGTAACGCCCCCTGCCACGTGAACGTTTGCGCTGATCCAGTCGCGCAGTTTGCACCGCTCGTCCCGAGTTGACACTTTGTGTACGAAAGGCCGTTGCCCGAATAGGTCAGGATTTCACCGCTCGCATCGGTCGTCCATGTCCCGGGGTTACCTACAGGGCCGATTGTTGATACGCAGGCTGCGAAACCCAGCGTGGAGATCGCCGCAGCGAGAATGAGCGCCGAAGCGCGGCTATAAATTTTTGCGATTTTCATGATCCGCCCTATCGGAAAGCGTTAGTGCCTGCGACCAAGCGAACTTGTCTTGCCAGCGATGATTTCGACGTAAACCACATGCCGCCCGAGTCGACGAAGAACACGGCGTTAGGCTGCTGTATGAGCGAATTTGAGGTGAACGTAGATGACCCTCTATTGAGGAAGTACGTTGGATCAAACGGGGTTGGCGTGGAGTTCCCAAGTGCCTGCGCGTTAAAGATCGTGAATGCGTCTTTGTAGTCAGGTAAGCGCCAATCGTTTCGGCCGCAGAGATTGGCTGCGTTTATCGCAGCGACGTAGGCCTGCGTATTGCACGCGGCCAGTGTGCCGTTGCAGCTTGTCGTACTGCCGGTGCTACCTGCGTCGCCGCCATTGCTAGAGGCGTCTGGGTTGTACCAGGTATAGGTGTTGAGGACATCGCGCAAGCCTGGCGATGATGGGTTTGAGGTTTTCACTTCCCACCATAGCCCGGTCACATTGTCGCGCGTACATGCCCAATCGTTCGCATTAGCGCCAAGCGCGGCATTTGCTGGTAACGCGTTACCCGCGTTACTGATTTTCGTAAAGTCAAACCCCGCTGCACCAGCACCGACTTTTCCAGGCGAGGGATTGGCGTCACGCCCGGTCCTCGAGTCTTGCCGTGGATGCGTTCCTGAGTCTGATATCACTGCGGCTGTGCAAGGGGTGGGGAATTGGTTGTCTGTGTAGCAGGCGGTCGTGCCCGTATCGTTAAGCGCTTGCAGTTGCGGAGCAAATACGATGGCTAGCAAAACAACGCTGCGCGCGAGCGGTCCGCGCACCCCCTCAAATAGCTTTTTCATTCTGTGTGTAGGCGTGAGTTAATCCGACTCAAATTCTGTGCGGCACCTGGTACGTTTGCTAGCCGTCCGGAAGTACAGGTGCGCCAACCAATTACCCAGATAGTGTTGCGGCTATCCGCAATTCGCGTTTGAAAAGTGTCGTGGTAGAACCGCTCGCAATGTGTCGAACGTCGCTTGATCGGGTACGCTGATGCCGACAACCTTCGTCGGACTCTTCGAGTGAAGATGAATCATGTAACTCGTGAGCGGGCCGTTGTAAAACACCTTCGCGTCGATCTTGACTACCTCTTGAGGTGCCACAAAGAACACATGATGTAGTCGCTTCTGAATTCGATCCGCGTGCGCAAACACCGCGTAGCTGCCTACGACAAATGAAGCAATAGTCGCTAAGCCAATCAACATGCCGCCAGTAAACTTTGGCGTAGCCAACGTCGCATACAGTGCCACGAGAAACTCCACGCAAAAAAACGCGGTGAAGATCAAGCCCATCCAACGAAGCGCACTTGTAGTGCGGCGAAAGCAGGGCAGCAACAGTGATTGAAGATTCGAATTCATCTCGACACGCACCCGACGCTTACGAACCGGCTTTGCGAGCGACCGCTTCAGCACGTTTTCGCGCACGCTCAGCCGCCGCCTCTGCGCGCGCATCGAGCTTGGCTTCTTTCGACGCAGAGCGTTCGTCCTCGCGTTGCTTTTTCTGCTCAGCGCGAGCCTCTGCCGCCGACTGTTGTGCGGCCGCGCGATCATCGCCCGCCTTCTGCGCGTTTGCAGCGCTTGCTTCCGACAAAGCGCTAGGCTTAGTTGCACCAGAGAGCGAACCCGGTTGCACGTCCGTAAAGTCCACTTCGACCGTTAGAAACGGCTCTGCGTCGATCGGATTTACGAGGTAGTAAATGGTGAGAACCTTACCGGCGACTTTGTTCACATCCTTTGCGAACGCTGGCACTTTGAGCGCCGGTATTGGATCAGGGCTGTTAATCAGGATGATGCCATCGGTGCGATCAAATTCAGCAGCAGGTAATGGCGGATTGAATTTGCTCTTGTACTTTCGCGAGATGCCGTATGCATCCTCATGCGGCTTGTTAATCCACGTAATCTCAAAGCGTGTCTCGGCTCCAAGATAGTTGTTCATGTTCACTTCTTGCCCGTCAACCTTGCGGATCACCTTTCCGTAGTTACCCGTGACCACTTTGCCGAAATCAACGCCGGTTTGACCAGGCTTTGACTTGCCTTGATAGAGCAATGCGAGCGCTTGCCCAGGCTTGATGCGATACACACCTTTTGGATTGGGTGCTACCGTCCCGGTGGATAAAAAGCCATCGTTTACCTTGATCGTGTTCACACCTTTGGTGATTTCATAATGACCCACACTTCCCGTGTAGACCTTAAACGGTGGTGGCGACTGAGCACTTGAAGGCGCGTGCAGAGTGAGCGCGCCAGCAGTTACAGCGAGGACGCTCGCCAAACGAGCAAGAAAGTGATTCGGAAACGATAGGTAAATTTTCATGACTGTTGTTGCGTGGATTTGGTGGAGTGCGCGGTTGAATCGCGACGACTGAGTCATGAGCTGATTCACCGAAGCAGCGCATCAATTCACGACCCGACGATGCTAGGAAGCGAGATCGTGGCGCACAAGACGGTCGAACGGACAGGTGCGTTGTTCGCGTGCCGACGTGATCAGCGATGCGAGGCGAACCCTTGATGGACTCACCTGTTGGCTACATCGCTGTAAATCCAATATATATTGGGCTAAGTCGACTCAATGGACGTTAGCGCTATACGCACTTTAATCGTCTACTGCCCATATTAAACGCGTGTTTGCGACTGGAGCTGAGCATTTATCTAGCACCTATTTGAACCGCTCAAACGGAAACAAAAAGGACGCACCAACCGCTTGTGCGGTGGTGCGTCTGGACGCTACGTTGATTTACTTGCCGCCAGTCGCTCTGCTAGGAGCCGGAGTCGCAATGGCGCGCTGGGGCGGGTTCGACGCGCTGTTATCGCGAGGCGGGTTGACGAAGTTGCCGCTGCCAATCTGTACGCCGGGATTCACTTGCGGCTCTTTGCAGGTCACGGTGTACCAATCTTGTGGCGTTTGCGCGACGACTTTGCCTTGGTCGTTGGTGAGATTGAACCCGATGCGAACCTTCTGCGATTTGAGGGGAGGCTTCCCACCGGATTGAGCAATGCTTTCCACCATTCCGCCGCCAGCATTCCAATTCAGCTCACGCTTACCCAAAACGTGTTTGAGCTGATTCGCTGACACATCCACCTCTTGCAAAGGCGTCAAAAATCCGTCACCCCAAAAAATACCCTTTCCACTAAACGCACTATCCGCTTTTACCTGCGCGTCTAGCACGATTTCAGTGGGACAAATTTGTCCGTTGATCATCGCGGTTTTGCCTGGGCCTATGGCGAGTTTGATCTCTGGAATCGTCGCCGCTTGAAAGCCACCTGGCGCAGGAGCGCTGCATTCCATATCGTACGTCTTCCAGGCAGATTCGAACTGCGGCGATACGCCGATGATTCGGATGCTGCCCGCTTCGCCGCCGTTTGGATTGTTTGGAATATCGTACTGATAGGCGAAGAACGCTGTTTTAGAGTGATCAGTGTTTACAGTTTTCACGTCGCTCTTTTTGCCGTTTGTGTGTTCATAGCGAAACCTGACTTGACCGTTCGGTAGATTGGTTTCCACGACGCCCGACAAGTGCACTTTACAGGCTCCATTGGCGGTTGATTTTTCGACTATCGTCAGCGAAGATTGCGTAACGCTTAACGGGATCTGCAGATTTGCCGGCGGCGGAACGCGCACCGGCACCGATTTCATGCAAACAATTTTCGCCTTCGGCGGTGCCGGGACGGCCTCATGCACTTGCCAACTATCGGTGTCCGCGAGGTTCGTATAAGTGACTTGACTTTTGTACCCCGCTTTCAACGGTATGTCATGATCGTTTGCGAAAATAAACGCATTCGTTTTTCCACTCGCGCGCAACTCGTCGGCGTTCGCATTGCAGACATCGATTGCGAAACTCTTCACGTAGTTTTTGTGTGCGTTCATGTCGATATAGCGATCCACGTTATGTGGGCGATCACCGGAACCATAACTTTTGTGTACCGTTCCGAAACCATCGTCCGCCGAGCGACTGGTATCGAAAGTCCAACCCCAGCTTTTGCCTCGGGCATACATTCGTGGCGCGATTTCCCAGCGACGAATTCGATCCTGGCCACCAGATATTTGCAGTCGAGCTCCAAATTTGATCGTTGGCGATGTATGTTTCTCAGGCGCTAGACCGGTATACGTGCCGCCTGCGGATTCAACGTAGAGGGTCGGGATAATCGAGTAATCCACTACGACGTCGACGTCTTTTGCGCTGGCCGGTCCGCTCAGAACCGCAACACACACAGCCGCCGCAGAAACGGTGATTCCGACGCGATGCACGATAGTGCGTTGTGCCGAAGTTGTTGGAGGAAATGAAGTTTTCAAGACAATCTCCTGAAGGAAAATTAGCGCGTAATAGCGCACCTGCAAGCCTGCGGACGCTGGGGTTTGCAATTGAGATGTCCTGTGAGTCGTAGAACTCGATTGAGCGGTTCAATGGTTCGGAAAGTGGGAGAAACCGCAGCCGCGCCCTGTCGCGCGCTGATCGTAACAACGCGTTGATCCGACGCTCAGCTGAGCATGAAAATTAACTCGCGACGGAAACCCCACGAACGCGATTGCGCGAACAACAGGTTGACTGTTGAGAGGCGAAGTCGCTCAAATTCGGCTGAGGCGAAAAACTCAGTGACGTTTACCTGGCGCTTTTTTGCGCATGCGCTCCCACTTACGGGACAGCGCCGACTCGAGCGTTGGTTTCCACTGGTCGAGGAGACCGACCAAGCCAGCGCGATCATTGCATGCGAGCACTACGTCAACGCCGCCGAGCGTTGCCGCCTGCGCGCGTTCAGTGAGATTGCCGATGGCGTGCGTGGCGACCATGTCGAAATCATCGGTGAAGATTACGCCGCGAAAATGCAATTTGTGGCGCAGCACCTCTTGCAACCAGAACGACGAAAAGCTCGCGAGCTGCGGATCAATGTTCGGGAACACGAGATGCGCAGCCATCACGCCGTCGAGCCCCGCTGCAATCGTTTCGCGAAACGGCACAAGGTCTTCAGCCTCTAGTTGGGGGAACTCACGCATGTCCTCGGGGCGTTCCCAATGGGTGTCACCCTTAACAAAGCCGTGGCCTGGAAAATGTTTACCTACGGAGGCCATACCCTCTGCGCGCAAACCTTGAATCACGGCCGTCGCGAGCGCTGCAGTCGCACCGGGATCGCGATGAAACGCACGATGACCGATAACGGTCGATTCGCCGTAATCCAAATCGAGCACGGGCGCGAACGAGAAATCGACACCCACTGCGCCAAGCTCGTGACCGATTGTGAAACCGATTTCGAACGCACGTGAGCGTGCGGATGGCGGATGAGTCGTCCACAAATCACCGAGTGAACGCATCGGTGGAATCTCGGTGAAGCCATCGCCGTGAAATCGTTGCACACGACCGCCTTCGTGGTCCACTGCAATCAAAAGTTCAGGTGAGCGAAGCGCTTTGATTTGTCGCGAGAGTTCTGCGATCTGCGTTTGATCGGTGAAATTCTTTGCAAAGAACACAACACCACCGACGAGCGGATGACGGAGCAGTTCGCGATCCTCGGCGGTGAGCTCGACGCCCTCGATAGACGTCATGATCGGGCCGAGCGGGATTTTGGGTACGGCGGAGCGGGGCATAGGTTGTGTGTTCTTGTAAATTCTTTAGGCGCTGCGCGATTGTGCCGTCATTCCCGCGAAGGCGGGAATCCATTTCGGCACAGCGGCGCTTTCAGTAGTGGATCAATTTCTGCCAGCGATAAATTTCCACCTGAGCGGGAATGACAGCCGTCGAAAACTGCGAACAGGTTCATCGCTCAATTTTCAAATACAACAAACGCAATCGCATGCGCGTGTTCGTCGCTGATGCTCACGTGCGTACGCGCGATGGTGCGCTCTCGCAACCACGCATCGACGACGGGCGAGACCTCGAAAACTGGTTTACCGTGTTCGTCATTTTTTACACCAATCGCATTCATCGCGAGCGGCGCGCGAATGCCGATGCCTGCAGCTTTACCGAACGCTTCCTTCGCAGCCCAACGTTTGGCAAGCCACGGGGCGACCTCTTTCACATCGTTTAACTCAATGAGTTCGTGATCCGTAAGAATGCGTTGCGCGAATTGGGCGCCGTGCCGATCAAGCGTTTGTTGAATGCGTTCGATGGAAACGATGTCAGTGCCAATACCGAAAATCATGGGTTCGCTCCTTCAATGATCATGCGCTCAGTTTGTGCTTTTTTTGCTGCGCGCCGGGCCGCGGGTTTCGCATCGAGTCGTTCAGACAAAGAATGTAAATCATGCATCACCGTGGATGAACGAAGTTGCTTTCGTTCGAGATGAAATTCAATGATGGTGCGAACGAAATCGCGCGCTTCTGCGGCAATCATTGCGTCTTCAAACACGCCTTTGTTAAGCGCGAGCAACACGCGCCCGCTCACCAAGACGCCGCCGCCATGCACCATTGGGCCTGCGAGTGGATCGTAACGATAAAGCGTGTCAGGTTGAAGCAGTTCACCTGTTTTCACGTCTTTTTCTAGTTGCAAACCGTAGCCGAGTTCGGCGAGCAATTGCGTTTCAAATTCTCGTAGGATTGCGCTGTGTTCGTCGCTCTCTGCGAGCGTCATCAACGTGGCAGCATAGGACTCGAAAAGCAGCGGATGACTGTCTTCACGCGG
This sequence comes from Betaproteobacteria bacterium, assembly GCA_013298695.1. Classification (GTDB taxonomy): domain Bacteria; phylum Pseudomonadota; class Gammaproteobacteria; order Burkholderiales; family Casimicrobiaceae; genus Casimicrobium. Next base: position 458,804 of record JAAFIS010000001.1, on the reverse strand, counting down.
CAAAAGCTTCATTACGAGCTCATTTAAGTACATGCCGCACATCAGCGCGCGACCCGTCAACCACGGCTGCCCGGGCGTCCACGTCGCCTGCAACATTGTTTTCACCTCGCCACGACCACTGAACACCACTTCAATCGGTTGCAGCGATAGCAACGCGCCACGCAAGTTTGACGCCGGACGTTTTGCCCCCTTGGCAACCATTGCAAGACGGCCATAGTCGAGCGTGAAGACGTCGACGATGAGGCTCGTTTCTTTGTAAGGATAGCCGTGTAGTACGAACGCGCGTTGCGGTGGGGACTTTTTTTGCTGCACGAATATTTTTGCGCCTGGATAAAAATTCGCTCGAGCAAGAGCGCGTTCGTAGGACGACGCGCTGAGCGCTAGGTCGTCGCCGCTTTGCGGCTAAGACGGCGGCACTTTGTGCCTAGGACGGGACTGTTGGCAATCATTTTCGGAGAATCAAGGTTTTGTGAAAAGCGAGTTTCCAAGCTGCGAGGTTCCGACATCGCGTCATAGCGCAAAGCGCGTCGTCTTAGGCCGTAAGCCCGTCGTCCTAGTGCGAAGCACGACGTCCTTGCGCAAAGCGCATCAAACAATTCCCAAATCGCGCAACATCGCCGCATTCTCAGACCAACCGCTTTTGACTTTCACAAACAGCTCAAGATACACAGGGCCGTCGAAAAGTTTCTGCATGTCCATCCGCGCTTCGGTGCCGATACGTTTGAGCGTTTCGCCGCCCGCGCCGATCATGATCGGGCGCTGACTTTCTTTATCCACCAAGATCGCGGCAAAGATCCGGCGAAGATTGCCCTCTTGCTCGAACTTCTCGATCAGCACCGCAGCGCGGTAAGGCAACTCGTCGCCTGTGAGGCGAAAGATTTTCTCGCGAATAATTTCCGTGGCGAGGAAGCGCTCGGGCTTATCGGTCATGTCATCTGCGTCATACATCGGCTCGGCGACGGGCAATACTTTTTCGATCTCCGCAAGCAGTTGCTTGGTTTGTGTGCTTTTAGCGGCAGATACCGGCACAATTGACACGAATTCGTGACTTTTAGGCATATCACCCAGTTGTTTAGCGAATTCAGCCTTATCCCTCAAGATATCAACTTTGTTAGGTACAGCGATGACGGCCTTGTTTTTTGGGGCAAGCGCGAGTGCAGCCAAATCGGCTTCAACGAGATGTGTCGCGTCCCACACCCAGAGAATCGCATCGACCTCTTCAAGCGTGCGCCGGACACTTGCGTTCAAACGCTTGTTCATCTCGCCGCCGTGCTTAGTTTGGTAACCGGGGGTGTCGACGAATACGAATTGCGCCGTTTCAGTAGTGAGGATGCCACGAATGGGTAAGCGCGTCGTTTGTGCTTTTCGAGACGTGATCGTCACTTTCGCGCCAATCAGGCGATTGAGTAATGTTGACTTGCCCACATTCGGGCGACCGATTACGGCAATCTGGCCACATCGGAAGCCGTTGCCGGTTGTTGCTGCTGGGTCGCTCATACCCCGAGCTTTGCAAGTACCGCTGCAGCGGCCATTTGTTCTGCAGCACGTCGTGACGCGCCTTGGCCAACGCCAGTTTCTTTCAGCGACGCAATGCTGCACTCCACCGTGAACATTTGCGCGTGCGCCTCGCCGTCGACTCGTTCAACGCTGTAGCTTGGAAGCGGTTGGTGTTTCGACTGCATCAGTTCCTGTAATCGCGTTTTTGCGTCTTTCCCGCCCTCGCGGGGATTCACAGCCGAGATGCGCTGCACATAGAGTCGGTTGATCGTTGCCTGTGCCGCGTCAAAACCAGAATCAAGCAAGATCGCACCAAAAATAGCTTCAACCGCGTCAGCAAGCATTGATGGACGTTCGCGGCCACCGCTCTTCTCTTCACCTTCGCCGATGCGCAAGTGCTTTGAGACATCGAGCCGCTGCGCGAGCGAATGCAGCGCTGGTTGACTCACGAGATTGGCGCGCATACGCGACAACTGGCCTTCGGGCAACTCAGGAAACTTTTCAAATAGCGCGAGCGCAACTGCGCAGTTCAGGACGCTGTCGCCAATAAATTCCAGCCTCTCATTGTGAGGCGTGCCAAAACTTCGGTGCGTCAGCGCGTCGCGCAGCAGGCGCGGGTCGCGGAAGGTGTAGCCGAGGGCAGATTCGAGGCTCAAGCGAAGATACTAGGCCTATTTGTTGCCTGTCGCGGACGCTTGAAAGTCGAACAAAAGGCTCGTGTTACCTGCAATGTGCACACGTCGGGCGTAGTTAACCGCCAACCCGACACGCCCATTTTCTTTTGAAATTTCAAGGTCAGCACCGCGCACCGGCAGGTCGTCAATCTGGGCACGCGTTTCGTACGCTCTTCGAATCGCGGCCGGCGACGCATCAACACCGAATTCGTTCGCCGTTGCCTGGAGTACTTTTTTCAGAGAAAAATATTCGGTCCAGGCCGGGACGCATCGAAAGCCCGTAAACATCACGAACCCGACGATAGCCGCTACAAAAATAAACCCAATAAGCGATAAGCCGTTTTGTCGTTTCACTGTGAGATCCCGCCGCAATGCGACCAAAATTTATTGTATTCCGCTAAATACGCGTTTGAAAGCGAAACTCGACACGTCGTCCCAGTTAAACCAGATAAAGAACGCTTTACCGCGCAAATGACTGTCCGGAACGAATCCCCAATAGCGACCGTCGTCACTGTTATCACGATTGTCGCCAAGAGCAAGGTAGTGACCTTCAGGGACGACGCAAGTTAAGCCAGCGTCCGATTCTTGGCACGTCTTTACGGGCGAGAAAAAATACGGGACTCGAAACATTTCTTCCGATCCTGATTGCCGCTTCGAAAAATACTCGGTTTCAGGGATCGTTTTGCGCAGGCCAGCAGGGTTGTACGCCCGTTCAGACGCCATTTGCGCTATCGCGTAAGTGCGACCGTCAATGTTTTCGGCAAACTTAAGCGCGGTGCGGAAATCACCAGGCGCTTCTGTCCAGCTGTAGCTTCCGGAAGGGGTTTGCTCAATTTTCTTGCCATTAATGGTGATACCTTTTTGTCGGTCATAGATCACCGTATCGCCGGGCACACCAATGATTCGTTTAATGAAGTCTTTATCGGGCTCATGCGGTGCCTTGAACACTGCAACATCGCCGCGTGTCGGCACGCCGAGCGCGAGCACTTTGGTGTCGATCACCGGGAGACGAACGCCGTAGGAGAACTTGTTGACCAGAATAAAGTCACCCGTAACCAACCCGGGGCGCATCGAGCTTGACGGAATTCGAAACGGTTCGGCTACAAACGAGCGCAGAAGGAAAACAACAAGCAACACAACAAAAATTGAGCCGGGTACTTCTACCCCCCAATGCGCCAACTCGCCTGCGGGGCGCTTTTTAGCCAAGAAGAATTTATCCCACGCCCAGGCGATGCCGCAAATAACGACAGCGAGCAGCAACAAGAGCGGAAAACTTATCGCGGGAACGCCGGACATCACGCCGCGGAATGCGATCACGACGAGAACAGCCAAGGCAAGTGCGGGCAAATATTTCATAACGAATCAGAATTGGATTGAGGTGCGGAGCGCGCCGCAATCATTACAGTTGCGAAGCAGAAAGCAACGCGTACGCGACCAACGCTCGCGTAGCAGTCGCCAGTGGAATCGTTGTGGCGCAGGCAGACGAGATATGCACAAACTATTTGTCTCCGGTCTGCAGAATCGCTAAAAACGCTTCTTGCGGAATCTCTACAGAGCCCACCGATTTCATGCGCTTCTTGCCCTCTTTCTGCTTTTCTAGAAGTTTTTTCTTGCGCGTAATGTCGCCGCCATAGCACTTCGCAAGCACATCTTTGCGCATCGCTTTTACGTTCTCACGTGCGATCACGTTTGCCCCGATTGCTGCTTGCACCGCGACGTCAAACATTTGCCGCGGAATCAATTCACGCATTTTTGCTGCAACTTGCCGTCCGCGATATTGCGATTGCGCGCGATGCACCATGCATGACAGAGCATCGACTTTGTCGCCGTTGATCAAGATATCAAGTTTCACCACGTCTGCAGTTCGAAACTCTTTGAACTCGTAGTCGAGCGACGCGTAACCGCGCGACACGCTTTTTAGCTTGTCGAAAAAATCCATCACTACTTCGGCCATCGGCATGTCGTAGGTGAGCATGACTTGCCGACCAAGATATTGCATGTTGACTTGATTGCCGCGCTTTTCATTGCAAAGCGTCATCACCGAGCCCACGTACTCTTGTGGCATCAGAATCGTCGAAGTAATGATCGGCTCACGAATCTCTTCGATCTTAGACAGATCGGGCAGCTTCGCGGGGTTGTCTACGTTGACGACGGTGCCGTCGCGTTGCAACACCTGGTACACCACCGTCGGCGCGGTGGTCACCAGATCCATGTCGTACTCACGCTCGAGCCGCTCTTGGATTACGTCCATGTGCAGTAAACCAAGGAAGCCGCAGCGAAAGCCGAAGCCAAGGGCCTGCGACACTTCGGTTTCGTAGTGCAGCGATGCGTCGTTCAGTTTGAGTTTTTCCAGCGCTTCGCGCAACGCTTCGTACTGGTTCGCCTCGACCGGATACAAGCCCGCAAACACCTGAGGCTTGACCTCTTTGAAGCCAGGCAGCGCGGAGTCGGCAGGTCTTTGTGCAAGGGTGATCGTGTCGCCAACTTTCGCCGAATCAAGCTCTTTTATTCCGGCGATAACGAAGCCTACCTGCCCTGCCGATAACGTTTCTTTTTGCGTTGATCGCGGCGCAAACACGCCAACTTGCTCGCAAAGATGATTTCGGCCCGTGGCCATGAAAAGCAACTTATCTTTAGGCTTGACCGTGCCTTCCATAACTCGAACCAGCATCACGACGCCGACGTAATTGTCAAACCAGCTGTCAATGATGAGCGCTTTAAGCGGCGCATTCACGTCGCCTTTAGGCGGCGGCACTTTCGCGATAACGGCTTCAAGAATGTCGTCAATTCCAAGCCCGGTTTTCGCAGACGCGAGCACCGCGTCCGTGGCGTCAACGCCAACAACTTCTTCGATTTCCTCGCGCGCGCGGTCAGGGTCTGCGCTTGGCAAATCAACCTTATTGAGCACGGGAACGACTTCTACGCCTAATTCAATGGCTGTATAGCAATTGGCGACGGTTTGCGCTTCCACGCCCTGCGAGGCGTCTACCACCAGTAGCGCGCCTTCGCATGCGGATAGCGAGCGCGAAACTTCGTAGCTGAAATCGACGTGACCTGGCGTGTCGATCAGATTCAGGTTGTAGATGTTCCCGTCTTTGGCTTTGTAATGAAGCGCAGCTGTTTGCGCTTTAATTGTGATGCCGCGTTCTTTTTCTAGATCCATCGAATCGAGAACCTGCTCCGACATCTCGCGATCAGACAATCCACCGCAACGATGGATGAAGCGATCAGCCAAGGTGGACTTACCGTGGTCGATGTGCGCGATGATGGAGAAATTTCGAATGTGCTGCATAGAAAAAACGAAGAGCCAGCGTTTGCGGTGCTGGCTCTGTCGCGAGGCGCACGCTAGGTGCGCTGAGTTGACTGCTAAGCCGCTATTTTAGCGGCTTTGCCTTAATCAGGCAGCTTCTCAGCTGCAAGGAACTCGGCGTATTCAGTGCCCGCGCGATCGGTGGCGCGCTTTACTCGAAAAGCGATGTTCTTGCCCTTTTCTGCGGACTTCACCACATCAACGAGCTGCTTTGGTGAATCAATATTAGTGCGCGAACCCGCCCGCGTTACCGACAGGATGATGTCACCTTCTTGCAGGGCATTCACGTTCGAGCGATCTGTTACCTCGGCGACCACCGCGCCGCCCTTCGCGACTTTCGCACCTGTTCGCTCTTTTGCAGTCAGATCGCGCAGCGTAAAGCCGATGCGCTCTTCCTTCACCGTTTCCGGTTTGGTTTCGCTGGCTTTCGGCGTCGCGCGCTCTGGCGCTGCGGCAACCGCAGTCGGGTCTTTGAATTCCTGCAAGGTGACACTGAGTTCAACTTGCTTCCCTTCGCGCCACACAACGACTTTTGACGGAGTGCCTGGGCGAACTGCAGTCACAAAACGCGGCAGATCGCGCGAATCTTCGATATCGCGACCGTTGAACTTGATAATCACGTCTTCTTCTTTAATACCTGCTTTTTCAGCGGCAGAGCCGGGGTTAACAGCCGACACGACCGCGCCGTACGCCTTAGGCAACGCTAGCGCCTCAGCTAGTGCACGGCTTACCGGACCGATGCTTACGCCCAACATGCCGCGCTGTACCGAGCCGCCCGTTTTCAGCTGTCCAACGACGTCCATCGCAAGATCGATAGGAATTGCAAATGAAATGCCTTGGAAGCCACCGCTCACCGTAGCAATCATCGAATTAATGGCCACCACCTCACCGCGTGCATTGAAAAGCGGGCCGCCCGAGTTACCAGGATTCACGGCGGCGTCATGCTGAATGTAGGGAACGAGTTCACCTGTGGTGCCGCCCGCCCTAGAGCTGCGGGACTTGGCGCTCACAATACCTGAAGTCAAGGTATTCTCAAAACCGAGCGGTTGCCCAATAGCGGCGACCCATTCGCCGATTTTCAGTGCGTCGGGATTCCCGATGCGAACGGCCGGAAGATTGGTCGCCTCGATTTTGATAACTGCGACGTCGGTGCGGTTGTCCGCGCCCAAAATCTTTGCTTTGAATTCGCGACGATCTGAAAATTTCACGATGACTTCATCAGCGTCTTCCACCACGTGCGCGTTGGTGACGATGACGCCGTCGGACGAAATTACGAATCCAGATCCGCCACCTTGCCGACGAAATTCACGAGGCGCACGTCCACCACCACCACCGAAATACCGGCGGAAAAATTCTTCCATTTCCTCGCGGTCGGGTTGCGCGTCATTGCCGCCACCCGGCGTGTTGGCTCTTGGGCGATTTTTTCCTGGCGTGGAAGTCACGCTGATCGAGACCACCGACGGAGAATTTCGCTCATAAAGCGTTACAAAATCCGGGAGCTCGCGCGCTTGAGCAACGCTGACGCCAGGTGACAAAAATGCGAATGCAACAGCGCTCAAGGCGCCTGCGAAAAAGGTTCGATGCGAGAGAGCAAAGTTCATGATTTTGAATAGTCCGGTCGATAAAACAACGAATTCGAACGCCGCGTTCGGCGAGCAAAGATGGCGATAACTGTCAGCGCTTCAAGTGGTTTTACTTTCGGGCAAACCCGTTAGCAATGACGCGCACCGCAGCCGGACGAGCGTCACCAAACGCGGTCACCGCATGCTCGCCGATCTGGCGTGTGAAGATCTGATGCGTACCCTGAACGCTCGCACCCTCGGATGCTGTTTGCCCGGGCGCAGCGGGCGACGCGTAAACCGAGACCGAGGTCAAACCGTCGGAATAAACAAGTTGTGAAACAGGCTCGGTTCGGCCCGGCAGAGCTCGCATGAACGATTCACTAATTTTAATGAATCCGGGAGGCAGGTTTTTCGCCGCCCAACCCGTATCGGTTCGGGTGGCTGCCAGTGTTGTTTTTCGATCAACGCGCCACTGCGCAATCTTGTTGGCAAGCGTGGGCTTCACCAGCTCGCGATCAATGCGACCACCGATTTGAATGTCGGTGAACGTAATTTCCTCGATGGTTTGACCTTTTTCGTCGATCACGCGCCCCCGCAACCAGAGACCTGTTTTAAGCTCGGTCCAGAGTTTGTGCCAAAAGCGGAATTCATCGGTGGGTTCAAACATCCACACTTGCGCATCGTGTCCGGCGACGCGCTCGACCTCGAGCTTCTTCGCCGTGAAATGCTGCGAAAGGGTCGAGAGCTGACGCGGTAGCAACGAAGGGAAGCCTTGGCGCCCAGTTCGTGGTTCGATTCGCATCACGCGATCTTCGGGCAAATAGCAGGTGAGCTCGTCGTTGATGCGAACCACTTCAAACGGCGGCCCGTCGAGCGTTGTGATGCGCTCCATTTCGACACCATTCTCAAACAGGTGAACGATGCGCGAGGTTTCCGCCGCACCGCGCCGTTGATACACGATGGTGCCGGTGTAATTGAGCGTCGCCGCAGCGTTAGCCGCTTGGCGAAGAATCGAATTGACGTTGACCGCGTTCGCGCTGGTGGGCTGACCCGGCACGGTCGCGGATTGCGCAAACAACGACGCGCTCATGAAGCTAGTCGCTAGAAACGCGGGCAAAACGGCAAACGGAAGACGCAAGCGCGATGACACAGACATAACGATCCGACGTGAATACATCAACAAAATTTATTGGGGTGCGGCGTTGGGTTGCATCGCAACGGCAGGCCGCAAATATTGGCGAACGGCATACAGGCTTGATGCATCCGCGCTTTCGCGATGAGCTTGCAACAGGGTGTTGAAGTCATCGTTACGGGCAACAACCGACGTCGTTGCCACGGGACTACCCGCTTCAGCTCCGGGCTGCGATGCGCCATTAGATTGGGCGATGGTCGCTGTTGGCGAAAGGCTCAATTGTTGTTGATACACGACAGTACCCACGAATCCTACGGCTGCAACTGCCGCAGCTGTTGCCCATGCGCGCCCGCCGCGCCCCACTTTACGCATCGACGCAAAAAGCGACTTTTCTTGCGCGATTTCTAGTCGCTGTCGCGCGGTTTTGACCTGCGGCGCCATGACTGTTGGCTCGATTGCAATTGCCGAGCGAATACGGTCAGCGCAACCTGCTTTTGACGGTTCGAGGCCACGAATAGCATCGCCGACGAAGTGGAGTTCAGCCCAGCAATACCGAGTTTCCTCAGCGCAAAGCGTTTTCATCGCGAGCTCAAGCTCATGCGACGCAATGTCGCCGTCCATCCAGCGCGACACTTGCTCGCGGGTGACGACGGTTAACGTGTTGTTCATTTCCTGCCCTGTGTCCATGTCTACCATCTCCTGTCTTCCCGAGTACCTAATAGCGGCCGCAGTTCGGTGGCGATGGCTTCTCGGGCCCTAAAAATACGGCTTCGTACCGTACCAATCGGGCAATCCATCGCCTCTGCGATCTCTTCATAGCTCAAGCCTTCTATCTCGCGCAGCGTCACTGCAGTTCGCAGATCTTCTGGCAGCGCCGCCATTGCCCGGTTCACTGTTTCTGCGATTTGTTTACTCGCATATTCAGCGTCAGGTGTTGCGACGTCGTGTAGACCGGTGTTGCGGTCAAAAGATTCCGCGTCTTCGGTTTCATCGGTTTCGAGCGAACTAGCGGCCACGATTCGCCGACCGGGGCTCGACAAATAATTCTTGGCACAGTTGATCGCGATGCGATAAATCCAGGTATAGAAAGCGGCATCGCCGCGAAAGCTAGGCAGCGCTCGGTACGCTTTGATAAACGCTTCCTGCACCACGTCGTCAACTTCCCCCGAATCGCGCACGAAACGCGAGACAAGCCGCTGCACCTTGCGTTGGTATTTCAACACCAGCAAGTCAAAAGCGCGCTTGTCACCGGCTTGCGCGCGCTCTACGAGTTCTTGATCTACAAGCCGATCAGTCATCGGCATGAGCCCCTTTTATTGTTTATTACGCGCCACAGAAAAGAATCTAAACGCGCATGCACCACACGTCTGACTTTGCAGGCAGTCGCTAAGTTCACGTGATGATGCTCTAACGTAATTGGAGCTGGGGCTCGATATGGCCTACTTCAACCCCACGGATCGATTTAATTGCAACGTGCGACCAGTTGGATAGCGCCGCTCGAGCCTGTTCGTCCATCATTCCAAGCTGCTCAAGTGCCGAACAAAACGCCACCATCAGCGCTTTTTGATTGCCATCGCTGACCTTTGCGGCAATGCCGACGCCTTTGGAGCGGCTGGCGAGCGTTTGTACGCCGTCGGCGCCAACTTTCGATATCCAATCCCCTCGCCCGGCCTTTGACAGCGCGAGATCGTTGCGGCCTTCACCGGACACCATTTCTGGATGCGATGCCATAGCGTCGAACAAGGTTTTGCCGGCGTCTGCGTAGCGCTGGTCAGCCGTCGGCTGAGTCATTGACGCGAACGCGCGCGCAAGACCGTGCAGCGAAACCGCGTAGTTTGGCGCACTACAGCCGTCGATTCCCCAAGGCATGTCGCTCGGGTCGGCGACGCCGCACGCGTACGCTACGGATTCGCGGATCGCGAGTTGCACCGGATGGTCGAATGCCAGGTAGTCTTCCATCGTCGCGCCGACTAGCATGGCGTAGAGAAGCATCCCAGAATGCTTTCCGGAGCAGTTGTGAAACAACGAATTCCAGCGACGCCCCTCTTCGGGTTTTTTGTCATTCGTCGCGTACCAATACGGCACGTGACTCCCGCAGAGCAGCGCCGAATCGGTCAGCTGGGCGCGAGCAAGCATTGCTTTTGCCGCGTCAGCGTGGATTGCTTCGCCGTTATGGCTCGCGCAGAGTAGCGCAGTTTCCGCGACACTCAATTTCAGTTCGGCAAAACGCGGGTGAGCCACCAACGGATGCGCCTGGAAGGGCTTGAGCGCTGAGCGAGTGAACACGGGCGTGTGAACATCTCCGACCGACGCAACTAGCTTTGCATCTCGGTCCACAACGGCAAGCGAGCCATAAAAAATGTTTTCGACATAGCCGCCGCGAGTGGAAACAGCAATTGGAACGTGTTTGGCAAGGTTTGCGTGTCGCGCTGCGTTGGCGCCGAGAGCGATAGAAGTCATTAAGTTATTTTGTCATGCGCGACGATCTCCGAGATCAACCTGCGGCACGCTATCGTCGCTGTGCCACTGATGGCTTGCCGCCGCCAATTGAACGCCTATGCAATTCGCACTGGCCAGGGGCGTTGCGCTGGCCGCATTTGTTCGAGCGCATAACAAAGCTGCAACACGCCAAGATCATCAAAACGACGCCCTGCCACCTGAACGCCAATCGGCAAACCTTCGGACTGCGGTTCAGTTGAATACCACCAATTGATTGATGCCGCGGGTTGTTCGCTCATGTTGTAGGGCACTGTAAAGGCGATGTGCTGCAACGCCTTTTCCGGGTCGTTTCCGGGGCAGAAATTTTCTACTTCAAACGCGGGCATCGGCGCCACCGGGGAAATCACGAAATCAAACGCGTGAGTTCTCGCAATCGTTGCTTCCCGCATTGCCATGATGTCGTTATAAAAACGCATGACTCGACGCCCAGAAAACGCGCTTGCTCGATAGGTGGCCCAGTGCATCAAAAACTCTGGGATGCTGCGTTTTTGCTCGGCCGACATGGCAGAAAAATCATTCGCGCTTCTTACTTCAAAGAATGCGCACATCGAATCAAGCCATTGCGGCGTAATTAGCGGAGTCATGGGCTCGACGATCGCCCCACCTATCTCCAGTTGCTGCGCACAGTCCCACGTTGCCGCTGCGACGTCGGCTTGCACCGACCAGCCACAACCAGCGTCCACAAACACGCCGATTCGTTTGCCGCGAAGATCAAAGTTTTCGAGATTTGCTGCAAACGCTGTGTCGGCAGGTGGTAGATTCATGAAATCGCGATGCGACGGATCGGGTTTCGTGATGATGTCCATCAGCATCGCAGCATCACGCACGGTGCGTGTCATCGGCCCGGCCGCTCGACCCATAAACGGCGGGTTGATCGGGACTCTACCTAGTGACGGCTTTAGGCCGAAGAGCCCACAAAAACTGGCCGGTAAGCGAATAGAACCCCCGATATCGGTTCCAATATGAAGCGGTCCATAGCCCGCAGCGGCAGCGGCTGCCGCTCCAGAGCTAGAACCTCCTGGATTTCTATCGAGTTGCCAAGGGTTTCGAGTGGTGCCGTGAATACTGGAGCGCCCCGACGTGAGCATGCCGAAATCGGGCATCGTTGTTTTCCCGAGCATAACCATACCCGCTTCCGCGACTCGATCAGCAATCGGGGAATTCATTGTGCGCGCAGTCAACGGTGACGCCGCAGCGCCAATCGGCGCTGGATCGCCCGCCGTATAAATGTTTTCTTTGAGCGTGATCGGCACACCGTCAAGCGGGGAGCGTGACTTTCGATACTTGCGGCGCGCTGACGCTTCGTTCGCAGCATCGAGCGCGGCTTGACGTTTCACCAAGTACATCGCGTTCAGCGCGGGTTCGCACTCGTCGATGCGGCGAACAACGGACGCCGTGATTGCCACCGCGTCAACGGCCCGTGCAGCAAGCTGCGCGCTCATATCGGATGCTTCAAGCCAGCAGAGAGTTTCCATGCGAGTTGATTGTAGATAGACCCACGCCGACGCGCTCGTTTTTTGCATCACGCCGCGTAGCGGTTCATGCGTCAAAAATTGCTATGAAGATTCCTCGCCGATCTTTTCGTTTGTGAACTGCGCACAACAAAAAACCCGCCGAAGCGGGTTTCTTGATGTCTCGAAGAGGACTTACGACCTCTGCGATCTTCGGTTCAGCTTAGCGCTGACGGCGGCGCTGGTTGAAGGCACCGAAACCAGCGATCAAGAGCGACATCAACGCAAGGCCGAGTGCGCCAACCGTTGGGATCTGCGTTGGTCCAACAGCGTCGTTATCTTGAACCGCAACGCTTGCCGCTCCCGTACCTGCCGTTAAGCCGGATGGAAGTGTTCCAAGTGTCAAAGTCAGCGTGCGCGAATCGCCCGCCACCGTGTTGTCAGCCGTTGCTACAGTGATGACCAACGGGGTTCCGCAGGTCAAGTTCACTGGCGAAGCAGGCGCTGGCGTTCCGTCGGTCGCGATCGTGTTGATCGTGTAAGGAACACTGAACGTGCCAGTTCCAGTACAGCTCAGCGTGAACGATGCCGTACCACCTTCGGTGATCGATGCTGCACTAGCCACCACGTTAGCGGTAGGTCCAGTGTCATCGTTCACGAAGTTGACAAGTACTGCATTGCCCGGGGCGGCTGCAACGTTGTAGCTCGCAGGGGACGCAGTGCTTGCGGCGATTGCGAAGTTAGCAGCGGTTGCACCTTCACCTGGCGTGGTGTTGTTAGCAGCCGTCGCAGTACAGGTCGCAGTGGTTGCACCAGCAGCGATCACAATCGGGCTTACACAGGTGGTCGATGCGTACAGACCCGCAACAGGTGGTACCAACAGGTTAACCGACAAGCCACCGGCAGGAGCCGCAGCGCTTGAGGTGACCGTGATGGTTTTGCTTGAGCCGTTATCAGGCACGTCACCGGCAGGAGCCGAGATCGATACCGTAGGCGGCGCAGCGTCATCATTGATGAAGTTAACCGTTACGGCATTGCCCGGAGCCGCTGCTACCGTGTAGGAGGCTGGCGAAGCAGAGCTTGCAGCGACCGTGAAGGTTGCATTGGTTGGGCCGTCGCCTGGTGTGGTGTTGTTTGCTGCTACCGCATTACACGTCGCAGTCGTTGCACCCGCCGCGATCACGATTGGGTTCGTACAGGTGGTCGATGCGTACAGACCAGTCACCGCTGGCAGAGTCAGGTTCACCGACAAACCACCGGCAGGTGCTGCAGCGCTCGAAGTAACCGTAATCACTTTCGTGCTTCCGTTGTCAGGCACTGAGCCGGCAGGCGCAGAGATCGACACGGTGGGCGCAGGCGGCGCGACGGTCGCTGGGCAAGTAATCGTTGCCGTTAGAGCAGCTGGGTTCGGACCTGGTGTTGCCGTTTGCGTACACGTGAGCGTGGAGTTCACGGCAGACGCTTGCGGCGTGCAGCTCAAACCAATCGCAGGTGCGTTTGCACCGACGGTCGCTGGTGCGTTAATCGTGCGATTTGCGCCGCCAGTAATCGCGAAGCTAGCGGTACTCGCTGGGATAGAGCAAGCCAGTCCGAGTGAACCCGTACCAGAGCCTGCCGTAACAACGTTGACACCCACCGAACCGGTTCCGCCAGTTAGAGTGGCGCTTGCAGCGGCTAGGGCTGCTGTTGGGGCGACGTTACTCACCGCCCCGGTAACCTGAACAGTAAAAGTCGCAGAAACAGAGGATTCATTGGGGGCGATCGCAATGTCGTTGCAGTTCACGCCTGATCCTGGACGATCATCAAGCGTTTGCGTACCAGTAGTAAAGTTGTACGTTCCGGCGGCTGCCGATGCGACAGCCTGAAGCGTGATTGTTCCCAAGGGAATGTTTGCGCCGCCTACGCCGACCACCGCCGGCGAAGTGGGTGTACTGTTAGCTAGGATTGTGTCCGTCGCAGTGGGCGTTTGCGTTACGGGAAAAGGTCCCCCTGCAGGCACTGTCAACGCCGATCCTAACGTCGCATCGCGCGTAAACGGTGCAATTCGCGTCCATGATGCCGCGGTAGGCACTTGAACAATCCCAACGGCAGCCGCGTTCGCCGCGCCGATCGGATATTGTGCTCCACAGAGCGTCGTGTTTGCGGGCATGCTGACGCAAAAAGTCAAACTCCCAGTCGCGCTCGGAGCAAGCGTAAGAGAATTGGTGGTGTTTGCGCAGGTCGCAGAGGTGGAAAAGAACGCTGTCTGCGCGTTAGAAGCAACGCTACTGACGAGCGCCGCGGCACCAAACGCAATCGTCGCGGTGAATTTTAAAAATTTATTCATTGTTAAGTCCATTTTGAAATCATCTTGCGCGGCTATGGGAGACGCGTACCGACGCGCAGCGACGTCTGAGTGGCGTCTGTCGCATTTATGGTTCCGCCGTTGCCAGTAACGTCGTACCTGGCATTCGCCGCAGTAACTGCTTGACCATTGCGTAGCGAAACCTGCGTTGCGTCTGTGGCGCTCACTGCACCGTTGTTAGTTACGTCACCAATGAGGAACCCTAGTGCTACCTCCGCATTAGTACCGGTTCCATTCACGTTTGTGAGCCTTACCAAAACGCGACTCTGGTTAGTAACACCGGTCATAGGAATCGTTGCAGAAGTGCCGCTAAACACTGGGGCACCCAACGTAGGAAGCGTCGGACAGGCCGCGCTCGTCGCTGGTCCCGTGGATACGACGCAACTAATCACGGAGGCAGTTCCTGATGTTGCTGCGGCTGAGAAGTCCATGACTAGATCATATTGAGAGGCTGCACTAGAAGGGGACCTGCTTTCGATGGAAATACCGGCACCACCCGCTGCAGCGGCCGCGACTGCTGCGCCGTTAATCGCGGTCATAGGGATCGTGAACGGCGTCGCACCCTGAAGTCGTGACGTAAATGCGCTGTTTAGAGTTAGCCCCCCCGCCGCAGCCGCATCAATAGTGAACGATTTGTTCGTAAACCCAGGTGACGCGCTTGCGTACGAGAAGTTACCTTCGCTCTCGATGCTGATTGGCGTGGTGCCCGTAGTAAATCCCGCTACGCGTGTTGCGGTGATTTTGAAAAGCTTGAGGTCGGCTACTGCGCCGGTTGGCGTGCCGTTGATGTTGCCTGGATCCAAGCACGGCGCGAGCGGCGCGACGGTCGGTTCAGCTTGATCGGGCCAGCCTACTGCGCCTGCGGTGCGGATCGAAGTGTCGATCCAGCCCATAACGACTTGCGCACCGGGGCCCGCGACGGCGGGGGTTTGAACCTGGGCGGGCGCGATGCGGCAGCCTTGGTATTCCTCGGCAGGGTCCACTGCGACCGTGACCTTGCTACTGTCGTACTTAACTTTTACGCCGAGGCCGCTTTCGGATTGACTGGCCGAGTAGCGTCCGAAGAAAACCACTTGGTTACTGGAAAACGGTACGGTGGTGCCCGCGATGTTGGTGCCCCCCGTGGCCGCAGTAAACGGATTCACCGTTTGCACTGCGTTCGCGGAGAAGGCTCCTAGCGACATGGCGGCTGCGAGCGCAATGCCCCCAATTCCCCTTACCGACGACGTAAATTTATGCATAAGATTAACCTCAGTTTTCTTGGATGCTACACAAGCTAGTACTAAAAGAAAAGGTTTCAATTGTGACGTTTTTTGCGCTCTGACTCTGGGCAGGAGATGTTTGCAACAAGCCGACCCTCGAAAAATCATGACTTCTCAATGTATAAACGGATTCCAGCGCCATTTCAGGACAAGTTTCAGAAGTTTTCGCTGTCATCGGTGTCCGAAAAGTGCCGGAAACGCATCGCGCCTTCCAATCAACAAAGCGGCAAACTCAGAAAAACGGCTCGCGATCAGCGAAAGCGATCCGTCAACCCTGAGCTCGCTCCAGTGTCCAACTGAAATCCACGTTGCCGTTGATTCCTTCTCATTACCCGATCGATTATGCCAACGTCATTGTTTGGTGGCAACACTTAATTTTGTTGCATGAACGATTCGGCACACCTTGAACAATTCGAGACCGCCGCATCCTGTTAACTATTTCGGTTTGGTGTCCATTTTGTTGGGCGATCAGCGCGTTTAAATTAAATATTGCTAACCAGATTATTTCGTTCCGCCGCCCAATAAGAGGGGCGCCCAAGCCACGTAGCTATAGATGTAATCCGCATGCGCTGATCCGATTTCGCGGCGACTCCAATTTGTAAAACTTGAATGCGAGATTGCTCTCGCACTTGGCTTCACGGCAAATTCGTTCCGCAGTTGGCGTTGAGGTTGGCGCGAACCGCCTCCCAATTGCTTTGCAGGATTCCGGTGTTCGCCACGGCGGCCGCCGCTGTGAAACCCAGCATCGAACGCAGCAATACGAGCCCTTCTTTGGTTGCGGTTGTTTGGCTGTCGCCGTCCATATCGAGTTTGCATGGTAATACTGCGGTAAGCGCTGGCGATTCGAAAGCGCCGATGTCTACCGCGCTACCAATCACTCGCGGGAAACCCGTACCGCGCTGATCAAACGCGGCAACTCCCGCGGAGTTACCCGCATCTAGCGCCGGACTGCCTGGGCGCAACGCCATAGTTTTCGTGACTTGCGGATCCAGCGTGGCGGCGTTTTCAATCTTTGCATCGACGTTGCAAACAACACCTGCGCCGCTGCAGAAGTTTTTCCCTCCTCCAGTTGATTCAACAACATTGTTTGTGCTGACGAACGTGCCGATGATGCTTTCGACCTGAGCCGAGTCGGTGGGCGAAGGAAACGTACGTCCACCAAGAATCGAGTTTTTCACCGTGACCGTGGAATTGCTGCCATTGGGTACGCCCGACGACACAAACGTATTCACGTAAAACGCCTCCGAAAAATTGCCGCGATTTCGCGCGGACGTCACGTTTTCGAGCGTGAAAGCGATGCCGTTTGTGGTGTTGGTGTGGACGTTTGCATGGATTGCACCGCCGTTACCAAACATCAGGTTGTGGGCAACGGTGCTGTTGCGTAATGTGTATTGACCGTCGCCCGCCGTATCGAATGGGCCGTGCCCGTTCTCACTGATATTGCCCGTGAATTCAGATTGGGTGACCACGTAGCTGCGCGCTGCACTGTTGGCGCGCAGCGAAATGCCGCTTTCACCCCGTTGAACCTGATTGTCACGCACGATGAGTTTGTCGGCACTGAGCGAAGCTGCATCAGTCACGTTGGCAATGGTGAAGCCGCCAACCAAAACGCTGGGAGCCGATTCATAGCTAAACGAGCGGTTGCCGATGATCCGTACGTTTGACATGGTGACAGCGCCGACGCTATTGCCGACAGCACCGATAAAAAATGCGGCTGTTGATCCGCCCGCCGCAAACACCCCGTAGGCCGGGCCGCCTGAAGCTTCGTTGCTAACCGCTTCGACGTTGGTGAGACTCACGTCCCCCGCGCACAGAATGCGAAAGCCACCTGTGGATATCGGCGCAATGTTCTTCTCAACAAACACATTGCTGAGAGAGACGTTACCGCCCGTCGTTCCGTCACAAAGATTACTCACAGGACCAAAGCGACTCAAGATTTCGAAGCCGCCGATGCGCCCATTGCGAGCGACGTTACCGACAAACGACGTGTCGGTGATCGTCGTCGTACCAGTCACCGTCACGATGGAAAGACCGCCGCGTTCAACCTGCGCGTAATTGCTGACAAAACCGCTCTGACTAATCGTGACGTTGCCCGTCACGTCAAACACCCGCATTCCGCCAAAACGCCCATTCGACGCGTTAGCGGCACTGTAGTCACCCGTTGCCGAATTTGAAGCGACCACGCTGTCTGCAACGCTGACCGAGGCTGCTCTTTGCACTTGAATCGCACCGACCGCCTCAGCGGAATTTCCAATCGCTTGCACATTAGTCAAGCTCACCGCACCCACGTATCGCGTTCCAGAACCGATGAACGCAGCGCCGCCAAGCGAGAAAGCCGCGTTGCTGCCGCGAAGCGCGCGATTGCTCAAAAACTTCACGTTTTGCAGCGAGACATTCGGCCGAAAGGCGATGTCGGTGTTACCAGCGCCCAACGCGCCGCCAATGCCGATATTGGTTGCGCCGCCAACTGATTCGCAGGCTTCGAAAACGACGTCGTTCAAACTCAAATTGTCGGAGGAAAACATGCACCCACCGCCGCCGTCGAGGGTGCGGCCGCGAACAAGCTTGATTCCGGTCACGCTAAATGTTGAAAGCGCAGTGGAGCTGCCGTCGCTTAGTAACAAAGTGCGCAAGTTGCCGCTGCCCGGGCTTGCACCGTCGACCGTTAGTAGCGAAGAGCCCGGGCCAGTGATCGTCAAACTTTCAGAAGCGACGAGCGTCGATGGCACTCCCGCGCCGGAAAGGCTGTAACTCGGGGGTACGGCTGCCGTTAACTTGTTTGCGAGCGTTATTGTTTGCGTCGTGCCAAACAACGCTCCAAACTGAATGACGTCGATGGTAGGGCTTGCCGCACCCGCTGGGCAGCCGTTCGCGCCGCCGATTGCTGTGTTGAGATTCGCCGCAGCGATTGCCATGCGCAGCGTGCATTTTGGCGAAGCGGGCGGCGCGACGGGCGAGCCTGCAAAATCGAAGAGCGCGCCGGTTGAATCAGGAAAGATGTCGTCAGCGGCTGAGTCAACTGTGATCACCGCAGCGTGCGTCGCGAGCGCTGCGCCGGCCAAGATGGCAGTGGCACACCTTGACGCGGCCTTGCCAAGACTGTGCAGTTGAATGCCGCGAGTTTTGCCGACGGCAAAAAGCTTTGTACCCATTTTGAATCCCCCGATACGTTGTTAGAACCCGTGTGAATCCGAATGTACTGCGTCGAAATGCAGTTCGTCTCACGCGTGCGGATAGGATACTGCCAAAACCGCTCATTGGAGTGTCATTTTTGCCACTTCTACGCGTTACAAACACCTTATGTGTTAGCGAGCGGACGTAGCGTGTCCACAAAAAAAGTGGCGCGGTTGCGGCTAGATGAGGCACGCTCAACCGAACTAGCGCACCAGATTTCTGCCCGCTGCTTTGGCTTCATACAACGCCCGATCCGCTCGACGCAGCAGGTCGTTAAATGAAGCGTCGTTGTTGTTTGATGACGCAACGCCTACCGACACCGTCACCTTTAACGGACGGGGCGCGCCGGATACCGTTGAGTCAGCAATTGCCGCGCGCAAGCGCTCCGCGATAGCCTGCGCTTCATCAGCGCCCGCATCATCAAACAGCGCAACAAATTCCTCACCGCCTTGGCGACCGACCATGCCGAAACCGCGACAATTTGCGGCTAATGCGTCAGCCACACCACGCAAAACGACGTCTCCGATTTCATGACCGTATTGGTCATTGATGTTCTTGAAATGATCGACGTCGATCACCGCAATTGAGAGCGGTCGTTGCGTGCGTTTCGCCTCGGAGAAAGCACTCGCTGCGCGTTCGTTAATCGTGCGCCGGTTAGGCAACTGAGTCAGGGCGTCGGTTGAAGCGACCCGTTGCATCTGATCTCGCATGCGCTCAAAACACATCAATGCAAACACGGTGGTGCCAACGACCGGCATCGCAGAGATCAGCGCAGGAGAGAGTCCGTTGACGATGTTGCCTGCGGTGGTGATCGACTGAACATCGGGCGCAACGACGATATAGTAGGCCAGCCTCGCTAGGATCAAGGCGTTGACGAACGAGCACAGTGCAATCATCGCGTTGCCTGAACTCGTTCGCTCGATCCGCCGGTGACGCCACAGCTCGCGCGTTGCCGTCAGCAAGTAGGCCACCATCACAAGGCTCACGATCACAAGCCGCACAGCAACGCTCGGCCACACCAGTGCGAACGCGGCGTTAAGCGCGGCAGCAATGATCGCGGGTACAAACACCCAAAGTGAATCCTTGCGCTGCGCGTATCGACGAATTGAGCGCGTGTAGAGCGCGATTCCGCCCAACAAGCAGCCGTTGGCAACAGGGATCAGCCAATCAACTCGCGACGCGCCATTGGCCGCCAGCACGATACCGCCACCGGCAACCAGCAACGTTCCTATACGCCAATCCGATGCGCTGGGTTTTAGATCGTCGCTGAGCGCCGAGTGCACAAAGCCCAACACCGCGCCGTTGAGCAGTGCAAAAGCCGTGGCAATAACGAAAGCGGTGATGGGATCCAAGTGGACGAAAACGCTCGGGGTCGGTGAATGAATTGAGTAATGTAGTACTGGATCGGCGTTCGCGTTGGTGAACCCAGATCGAAACTTCGTATCATTTCGGGCAATACGCTCACGACTTCGTTTTTATTGGGCTAAACACGTCGTTAAATGCCATTCCGATATTTCATCTTATTATGCGGTTTGCCCATATAAATAAGCGTTTCAATGTGTAAGCTAGCAAGCTAGCGAAAACGCGCGTTCGCCTTTGCCAAGTAAAACCATTCATTGCCCGCCGCCGCGACCGCGTTGGGGAAAACGATCCAGCCGTCTTGTTGCGCGTATACGCTCTCTCCGTTTGCGCGAGTGCCGATCAGCTCGCCCTGCCGTAGCGAATCGAAACTTTGCCAGCGCTTGGCAAACGAATCATCAACGTGCAATTTATCGATGACATCGTATAAACGCAGCCCCTCCATCGATTGCTGCTGGGGTGCAGGTTCGTCTATCAAATTCAAATGGGCAAGCGAGCGTCGAATGGCTTGGTAGGCGACTTCTGGCGCGTCTGGATCGTCGTGTTGACCACATTCGAGCGTGAGCGACCAACCGCCCACAGAGCGCATGTACTCAGTAGTCCCCATACCGTATTGCGGATCGAGATCGGTCGAATCCATTTCTGCTGGACGAGTTGCGCGGCGACGCTCAACCCCGGTGGCGTAAGTTGATAGCCAGCCGTCGACGGCGCGGGTTACACCTAGAGATTTTGCGAGTGCCAACTCTTCGGCGGCATAGCTAAACGGCTCAAGCGCGTTTGCGTTGTTGTCAGGCCCCACCATCACAAACGCGCGGCCCTGCGCTTGAAACGAATGCAGATCGAGCAGCACGTTGTGTTGAGCGAGCAACGGACACAGCCAGTTCGCGACACTATCCTCGAACTCCTTCACCTCAGTCGTAGGCCGCAATCGACGATTCAGGTTTCGATCGCCGTTTCGCGTATTTTGCGCATAGGCCTTTGGATTGGTGATGGGCACGACGGTTAATTGACCCCGCGCCAACTTGAGCGCACCTGTTTCAATCTCGTTGGCGATTCGGCCAATCCCCACGGTCCCGCATTTCTCGCTGCCATGAACCGCGCCAAGAACGATCAATTTTGTACCCGCGTTGGGCGAGGTAAACGAGGTGCTGCGGAAGGTATGCATTGTTATTCATGAGTACGGGATTGCCGCAATTTTTGCATGCGCGTAGTCTAGAAAGAATGAACGCAGGGGTCGACGCGGGCTTGGACAGGCAAACCGCAGTGACCACCGAAGCGAGGTCATGCAGCTACCTACATAATCGTGCACAGTCCGCGCGGAAGACCCAGAAGGCTCCCCGCAGATACGATACGAAACAAGCATTAGCGTCTAGCCAAAAATTCGCGTAGGCTCAGGTTCTTATCGAATAGACGCTTAGTGGAGCCCCCATGAATTCCATGACCGAAGCAAAACACCTACAGGCCGAAATTAGCGCAGAGGCGATGCGCGCGCACTGGATGCCGTTTACCGCGAATCGCCAGTTCAAATCCGCGCCAAGAATGTTGGTTGCAGCTGAAGGCATGCACTACACGTCGCACGACGGACGCCAAATTCTGGACGGTATCGCGGGGCTTTGGTGTTGCAACGCGGGACACGGCAGGAAGCCCATTGTCGAAGCCATTCAAAAACAAGCGGCAACGATGGATTTCGGTACGCCTTTCAACATGGGGCATCCGCTTGCGTTTGAGTTGGCTAATCGCGTTATTGAGATTTCGCCGAAAAACATGGGGCACGTGTTTTTCACGAACTCCGGCTCTGAGTCGGTTGACACTGCACTGAAAATCGCGATCGCTTACCAACGCATGAGAGGGCAAGGCACGCGAACCCGATTAATCGGTCGTGAGCGTGGCTATCACGGCGTTAATTTTGGCGGTATCTCGGTCGGCGGCATCGTCGGGAATCGCAAACTCTTCGGCACCTTGCTCTCAGGCGTCGATCATTTGCCGAGCACGCATTTGCTGAAGGACAACGCATTTAGCCGAGGCCAACCCGAACATGGCGCGCATCTAGCCGATGAGCTCGAAAAACTCGTCGCGCTTCATGATGCTTCGAACATTGCCGCCGTAATCGTCGAGCCGATTGCGGGTTCAACCGGTGTCTTGATTCCGCCAAAAAACTATCTCCAGCGGTTGCGCGAGATTTGCACGAAACACGGCATCCTGCTGATTTTTGACGAAGTGATTACCGGGTTCGGTCGCACCGGCTCTGAGTTTGCTGCTCAACATTACGGTGTAGAACCGGACATGATTGCCTGCGCAAAGGGATTGACCAGCGGAACGGTGCCAATGGGCGCCGTGATCACCACACCCGCGATTTACGACGCCTTCATGACCGGGCCCGAACATATGGTTGAGCTTACTCACGGCTACACCTATTCCGGTCATCCGCTCGCCTGTGCGGCTGGCAACGCGACACTAAAGCTCTACAAAGACGAAGCGCTTTTCGAGCGAGCTGCCTCGCTGGCAAGCTACTGGGAAGATGCGATTCATTCGCTCAAGGGCACGAAAAACGTCATCGACATTCGAAACACAGGGCTCATCGGCGCGGTTGAACTTGCGCCGCGCCCAGGAGAGCCCGTCAGACGAGCATTTGACGTGTTTCTCGAATGCTACAAGCGCGGTATTCTGGTTCGCACCACCGGCGACATCATTGCGTTGTCGCCGCCGTTTGTCATCGAGAAAACGCACATTGATCAGTTGTTTGACACACTGAAAGGCGCGATCGCAAGCGTCGAGTGATCGACAGAGACGGTGAGCGCTTAAGCGCCACCCGGTATCTCACTTGAATAACAACGGCCCCGTGCAGTTTCGCCCAATTAGTGCGGGCGTCGCGCGCGAAATTGCTTCAAGTCGAGTGAATTCCGCGCTTTTTCCGCAATTTCCTGGCGTTTGTGCCAACAACCCTAATCGATTGCGCAACACGCTTGGTCAAAATAAGAGCTATCTGATTTGAAACGCGCACAATACGTCAGCCGGGTGTAAGATTTTGAAGCTCGACCTCACGATCAAAATGTGCGTTTACGACCATGCTAAGTCCCAACACAATTTTCAGAAAGACCGAGGCGGGGAACGTTGAAATCGCAACGCGCAAACTTGGATTGCGAGCCGAGTTGCGAAGATTGCTCATCATGATCGATGGAAAGAATACCGTTGCCAAGCTCGCCGCGGTGGTGCGCCCTGCAGAAATCGAGCCGTTGTTGCTTGAGCTTCAAGCAAGCGGAGTGATTGATTCGTCTGATGGAATGTCGTTTTCTTCGAGCATGTCGCCGGGGCCAAGCGCCGCCAGTACGACGCCGACAGATTCCACCGAGCCGACGCAGCAGCAGTTCAATGCAGCACGGAATGCGGCTGTGCGCTTCCTTAACGACGTGCTCGGCCCCGGTGCAGAAACGATGGCGATCAAAATCGAGCGATGCAAAAACGCACAAGAACTCCGCGACACCGTCACCCAGACTCGCGCCTCTTTGGATCGAATGATGGGAGAGGCCACGGGTCAACGCTTTTTGGACGCGGTACGTAGCGCCGCGAAGTAATGAGCGCGTTCCATGAATCGGCGCACCGATGAAGGGCTTCGCTGCGGCGGTGCTCGCGGTGCTATCCGCCTTCGTAGGCATCCGGAAGCGCGGTGCGGCAACCAGCGATGAATCGATTAAACCTCAGCACCTGATTGCCGCCGGAATTCTTTGCGCGTTGGTGCTGGTCATCACGCTGATCGGATTGGTTCAATTAGTGCTGCGCGCGGTCGGCGTTTAAGTCATCGATTTGCGAGCCTTCGCGCCGCGATTTCGGCAATTCATCGCAATTGAGTGTCGCGCGAACGCGCTTTGGCTACGCTTATCTCATCCGGCGTAGCGCCGCAAGCTGCTGCGTACCGGTCCGAACAAAAAAGGTGGGTCATGATTTCACTGTTCATTCGAACTCGTCGCTCTCGCGTCGCCGCTGCGCTTAGCGCACTGGCGCTCGTGCTTTCTCTCGGCGCCTGCAGCACGCAAACGGCTTCAACCCAGTCGGCGCTCGCTTTCTCAAGTTGCAGGCTGCTCAGTCTTGACACTGAAGCGCGCTGCGCGATGATGGAAGTCCCAGAGGATCACTCGAAACCCGACGGCGCAAAAATCAAGATCCATGTCGCGCTGCTGCCAGCGCTCACGCGTTTTCCGGAGAAGGACGCCGTGTTTTTCTTTGCCGGCGGCCCCGGTCAGGCCGCAAGCGACATTGGCTTCTTAGTGAACTCGTTGTTTACGCTTCGCCGCAATCGCGATATTGTTTTGGTCGATCAACGCGGCACTGGTCGCAGCAAAACCTTGAGCTGTGACTCGGGCACGCTTGAGCCAGAAAAACTCAAACCGCGCGAGATGATTGTGGATGGTTTCAATACGACCACGGCCAGAATCGAGCAGGAGCTTGCCAAGTGCGTCGCCACGCTAACAGGCAACGCCGCAACTCACAAAACCGACGACTACATCGCAGACCTTGAACTGGTTCGTAAAGCGCTCGGATATCCAACGATCAACATATGGGGTGGCAGCTACGGTTCACGAGTTTCGCTGCGGTATATGAAACTGCACCCAGCATCGATCCGTACCTCGGTCATTGATGGCGTAGCACCCACCACGCTGCGCTTGCCCAACGACGCGCTCATGAATTCTGATGCGCAACTTCGCGGATTGGTTGCCGCCTGCGCTGCACAACCTGAATGCGCCAAAGCGTTTCCAACGCTTGAAGCCGATCTAGATTCGTTGCTCCGCAACCTGAAATCAAACCCGCGCATCGTGACTATCGCTCATCCGGCAGACGGCAAACCGTTTCAAGCGACCATCACCGATCTTTCGTTTGCGACGCTGCTGTGGCCAACGCTCTACATTCCCGAGACCGCGCGCATGGTCCCCTATCTGGTTGCTCAGGCAAACGCGGACAACTTCGCGCCATTCGCTGCCATGATGAGTGCGAATTCATCAGGCGGACCGACAACTTCGATCACTCAACGAATCGCGGTTACCTGTGCGGAAGACATGCTCGGGCAAACGCCGCTAAAGAGCGATCGCTTCGGTGCCGTCTCCGAAATGTTTTTCGGTTTTTGCAAAGGCTTCCCGCACGGGCGCGTTGAGCCGTCGTTTTTCGAGCCCACGACGAGCGCGATTCCAACCTTAGTGTTGTCGGGCTCATTAGACCCCGTGACGCCACCCTCACAGGGCGAACTCGCCGCAAAAACGCTAAGCAACAGTAAGCAGGTCGTCGTCGAAGGTATGGGCCATATCGTGTCGCCGCACACCTGTGTTCGCCGCTTAATACGCAAATTGGTCGAGACGGGCTCGACTGCGGAGACAAAAGACGAGTGCGAGGCCGAGCTCAAGCTGCCGCGGCCGCTGTTCTACGTCAACGCTTTGGAGGCCAAATAATGATTTCCGCCCAGGCGTTGTCGAAAAACTTTACGGTGAAGGAGCGCACATCGACGTTCGCGCTCAAAACGAAAACACGTGTCGTTAGCGCTGTAAGCAACGTGAGCTTCGACGCTCGCGACGGCGAGATCACCGGTCTGCTCGGCCCCAACGGCGCAGGCAAAACAACGACCTTGCGCATGCTCTCAACGTTGCTTACGCCCGACAGTGGTCGCGCAACGATCGACGGCGCTGACCTCACCCAACAAAGAGCGGCCATCCGCCAAAAGCTTGGCGTATTGGGTGACGCGAAAGGTATCTACTGGCGCCTGACGGCCCGCGAGAACCTGATCTATTTTGCAAAGCTGCAGGGCATGAGCGAATCGAGCGCAGCTGCACGCGCTGAGCTGTTGATTTCAGAGCTTGGACTTAGCGCCCTCGCGGATCGGCCCACACAAGGTTTTTCTCAAGGCGAGCGGATGAAAGTGGCGATTGGCCGCGCACTGATTCACGATCCACAAACAGTGCTGCTGGATGAACCAACGAATGGGCTTGACATCATGTCCACCCGAAGCATGCGCGAGCTGATCCGCGGTTTGAAAGCGCAGGGCAAATGCGTGCTGTTTTCAAGCCACATCATGCAGGAGGTAGCAGCGTTATGCGACCGCGTCGTGATCATTGCGAAAGGCCGCGTGATGTTCGACGGCACCCCCGCCGAGGCGCTTAAAGCAAGCGGCGCAACCACGCTCGAAGACGGATTCGTAAAACTGATTGGCAGCGACGAGGGGCTTTTCGCATGAAAACGTTTTCTCTTAGCCGCACCGCAATCGTTGCACGCAAAGAACTAGTCGACTTGCTGCGCGATCGAAAAAGCATTTTCTGGGCGCTGTTCGCGGTCGCCATTTCCGGGCCGCTCGTGCTGTGCATTTTGTATTTCGTGACAAAAGCGGTTTCTGAGCGCATCGACAAAATCACCGCGCCGATAGTCAACGCGCAATTCGCGCCGGATTTGGTGCGCCATCTTGAGCGTCGTGGCGTAAAAATTGACGCCAATCCTGTCGACTACGAAGCGCGGGTCAAGCGCGGCGATCTCGATGCAGTGATTTTGGTTGATCCGGATTTCGCGTCGGCACTCGCTCAAGGCTACCCCGCAAAAATCACGTTGATCACCGAGTCATCGCGAGACCGCTCGTCGCCGATCGCGGCAAAATTGTCCCGCGAAGTGCAGTCTTATGCAGCGCGAATCGGTGCCGAGCGATTGATGTTGCGAGGCATTGCCCCTGCCGTCGCGATGCCCGTTAAAGTGGAAGAACTCGATCTTTCGTCGCCAGAGCAGCGCGGCGCGCGCTTGCTGCAGATCATGAGCTTCTACGCATTGTTTGCAGGGCTCATGGGCGCAATTGCAGCCGCGCTTGACGTAACAGCTGGCGAAAGGGAGAGGCAAACGCTGGAGCCGTTGCTCACGACTCCCGTCACCACCAGCGAGCTTGCGGTAGCGAAATGGTTTGCGGTGAGCAGCGTGAACTTGCTCGCGGTGACGATTTCGTTGAGCGGATTTTTGATCGCACTACAGTTTGTGCCGCTCGCAAAGCTGGGTGTGCCGTTTAATTTTGGCGCGCGCGAGTTCATGGGCTTCATGGCGGTGTTGATTCCCTTTGCTTTCATGGTGCCCGCCGTGCTGCTCGCGATGGGTGCCGCAGGGAAAACTGCAAAAGAGGCGCAGAGCTCACTCTCAATGGGCGCGTCGCTCGTTGGGTTGCTGCCAATGATTAGTTTCCTGCGGCAGACGCAAGCACCGTGGTGGGACGCGTTCGTTCCGGTGAATGGGCAGTACGCGGTGCTCTCGAAAGTGCTTCGCTCAGAAGCCATTCCCGCGATTGAATGGGCGGCGATGTGGCTCATTCCTGTGGTGATCGCGACGGTCGCGGTTTACGCGTTTTCGAGGCGACTGGGCGACGAAAAGCTTCTAGCCGGGCGTTGATCGGCAACAAACGGTGCGCACGTTGCAGCCCCTGAAAACAAAAAAAGCCCGCGTTAAGCGGGCTTTTTTACACTTGAATCTGGCTCCTCAACCTGGGCTCGAACCAGGGACCTACGGATTAACAGTCCGGCGCTCTACCAACTGAGCTATTGAGGAATGAAGCCTTAAATTATAGCCATATTTCGCCACTGCCAGCAAATCCGAGCGCGCGAGCGGCACCCCAGATCTAGTCGATGGCAAAAATCGCCATCGCCCAATTTCATTGGGCTAGTGCGCCATCAATCGCTATTTCCGATATGCGTTGGTTCTTTGATGGGTGCCTTGTGCATGTGGGGCGAGGCGCGACGGAGGTAATAGAACATCGACCACAGCGTAAGCACTGCAGCAACTACAAGCGCGAACTGCCCGAGCATCTGAGTTGACACCCCTGGAATCACGGGTTCCCAAAGCAATAACGAAATGATCGCCGTCATTTGTGCAGCGGTTTTGAATTTGCCGAGTGTGTTGACTGCCAAGGATTTTGATTGCCCAACGCGCGCCATCCATTCGCGCAGCGCTGAAATGGCGATCTCACGGCCAATGATGATGAACGCGAGCATCGGATCGGCGCGTTTCATCTGCACCAGGATCACCAGCGCTGCCGCGACCATCAACTTATCGGCAACCGGATCAAGGAATGCGCCAAAAGCGGTGGTTTGCCCCCACTTTCGCGCGAGGTAACCATCCAACCAATCGGTGATCGCAGCGGCGGAAAAAATGAGCGCCCCGGTCCAGTTTTGCTGAACCGGCGTCATCCAATCGTGAGGCAGATAAAACACACCGACAAACGCCGGAATCGCTGCGATGCGAATCCAAGTGAGAATGATCGGAAGATTGACGGGCATGCGGTTATTTTGGCACGCGTGCCGTCAGCTTCGCTGAGAACTGCGTCAAACGCTAACTATTCAACGCCCCATCCACTTCTGCGCCAGCGGAAACGGCCGCGTACGCAGTTCATAGATCATCTCGTCAATGTCGTGGGTGCGCACGGTGAGCTCGAGATTGATTGGCTTGATGAGTTCCACCGCGACGGCGTGGTCGATCCACTGAAAAAGTGGATCGTAAAAGCCCTTCACGTTAAGAAAACCGCAGAGTTTGCGGTGGTAGTCGAGCTGGCTCCAGGTGAGCGCCTCAAACACTTCATCCATCGTTCCAAATCCGCCGGGCAGCGCGATCACGGCATCCGAGAGTGCG
Organism: Betaproteobacteria bacterium; assembly: GCA_013298695.1. GTDB lineage: Bacteria > Pseudomonadota > Gammaproteobacteria > Burkholderiales > Casimicrobiaceae > Casimicrobium. The sequence goes on along the minus strand of JAAFIS010000001.1, from coordinate 429,912 downwards.
AGCATCATCGCCTTGCGCGAATGCATGTCGGGCACGGTGTGTAGTTCGGTGAGTTGGGTGTGGCCAAGCTCAAGCGCTTTGATTGCCTCAGGAATCACACCGATCACTTCGCCGCCAGCGGCAATTGCCGCATCGGCCACGACCCCCATGAGCCCGACGCCGCCGCCGCCATACACGATGCCGATGTTTTCTCTTACGAGCGTATGAGCAAGCGAAACTGCGGCGGCTTTATAGGCGGGATCGCTGCCAGTGTTAGCGCCGCAATAAATCGCGAGACGTTTAATGGAATTTGGGTAATCAAGGTTTACGGCGTTCATCAGAAGATTTTATGAAGGCGCAGTGTCGGTCTAGTATTCATAACAACACTTCCCCGATAACCCCATTTTAATTGAGCCGTAGCGTCATATTTTCTGTTCCTCGCTATATACATTTATATAGCGTTTCGCCCAATCGAATAGGATTTTCACGATTTAGGTGTCGGCGCGAAGGGTGAAGTCCAAGTCACCCAACTTCGCAACACCACCACAGCGCTTGACCTCTCGACCGCGCTTCAACACGCGCTGCGCTTAGTGGGGATCGACCCGTCGGAATAGCGTTGCCCTTCCGCGATTGGCTTTCACCAGCAGCCCCGATTGCGCGAGCAATGCAAGATGTTTTGACGCGGTTGCGGGGCTCACCGCGCAAAGCGTTGCGTAAGTGCTTTTCTTGATGGTGTCGGAGCGCGCCAAGTGCTTGGCGAGTCGATCCAGCTTGTCCTCTGGTACAACGCCTTTCGACTCATTGCGCCAGCGCTCAATGAGCGATTCTTCTAGCGACAGTGATCGATGAAACGCTTCCGACAAAGCGCGCAACCGCTCATCAACCGCAGCGCTGATGGAGCGATCCCGCAACAGCGCGAGTGCGCGTTCGCGCTCTTTCACTGCAATGTCGAGATACTCTTTTGCAACTGACAACAGTGCGAGCGCTCGTGCCTCGTCGCAATTCGCGCGCTGCATCGCGAGTCGTTGCGCTTGGATGCGCGTGAGCTCATCGAAATGAGCCGCTAGCTCTGCGGGCAGCAAACGGTCGTACACCAAATGTTCACGCAAACCGAGCACGGTGCTCTTCAAGTTGCGGGTCGCTTCACAGGCCGCTTTGTCGCCAGAGCGCTCCCAGATAGAAACTGCAAATTCGACATGGGTGTCGCCAAAGCGCTCGTCAACAGCGTCGTTGGTAATGCGAAGCCTGCGATAAAAAGTCTCCGCCATGTTGTAGTGAGCACGCCCAGTAAGTGGGTGCAAGCGGTTCTTGCTGGCAATATCAAGCGCGCATTGATAGGCGTCGATGGCCGCATCAAACTCGTCACTCCAGAAATACGCAACGCCCAAGTTCAAGTACGTCGCAGCCACCGTGTGCGCCTCAACGCCTAAACGTTCGTTGCGAAAAACGCGGTCGGCGTACTCGCGCGCCAGCGGCAACTCTTTCAGCTCACCGTAGAGCAGCACAAGCGTCCCACAAACGCGCAGGGCTTGCGAGGTGTTCGCAGTTCGCTCGTAAAACTGCAGTGCTCGAAGGTTCGCACTGATCGCCGTTTGCCGATCTCCGACTCGACGCGAGAGTTCCGCGCGCGCTTGCGCGAGGCTTGCAAGCGTTTCGATATCAGTGTTCGCGTCATTGGCGCGGGCTTCGCAATGCGCAACTAAGTGAGTCGCTGTCGGATCGTTGCGTTGAATGTAGAGCCAGGCGAGCCGAATTGACGCTGCGACGCGTTCGGAATCGAGGCGCTCTGCATCGTCGGGAGCGCTCAACAAAATACGGTCGTAGTGGTCAATGCTCGCGCGATAGTCGGCCATTGCTCGATCAACGTCGCGCAGTTCGGCCGAGCGCGCAGTCGCCGCATAGACGCGCGCAAGCGCTAGCAAATCGTTGACGGATGAGGCGAGTTCGAGCGCGCGACGCAGCTCCTGCGCCTGTGCTTCCGGGCGGTTTTGCGATTGCGCGATCCGGGCTCGCAGCAGGCTCAAACCTATTCGTTCGTGCACTTCCTGTGCACCGTTTGCAACCTGATCTAGCAGTGGATCAATCAACTCATATTCGCAGAAGCTCGTGAAATGCTCGCCCGCATACTCGATAGCGCCGCGCGTTTGCTCGCTACGCAAGAGCCGCCAAAACGTGGAAAGGTGATCACGTTGCTGCGTTCGATGTAGCTCGTGCCCATCAAAATGTGTTGCAGGTAAGCCTTCGACACCGGGTGCGGCCACCGAGGTGATTCGAATGAAATCGCACAATGAGCTAAATCGCTCGCGATTTAGCGGCACAAACAATTGCGCCGCGAGTTTTCGCTTGCCACGATCCAGATAGCGATAAAAGCTGCTGGGCGCGATACCCCATAGCCCGCAGATGCGCTCAAACGGAGGCTCGTCGCGCCGAGCGCAGTAGCGCTCGCGAAAATCGGGCACCGCAAAAAAACCGTAGTGCGAAGCAAGGGCAACATACGGCCGCCAGATCGGGGCACCCAGCCACGCACTGCGATGCAACGCCTCGGTCGATCGCAAGTCCGGCGCACTTTCGCGGAGTGCCCAACGAAGCCACAGCGCCACAACGTCGTTGAGCGCTGCACCCTCGGTGGCGTGGACGTGCCACAAAAGCGGCTGCGCATACTTACGCAGTAGCCACCTGACAATGCGCGGGCGCTGCTGACAGAGGGCCGCGAGATCGCCATTTCGATGTGCCGCGAGCGCGAGCTCGAGGCAACGTGTTTCTAAGTTCATCAAAAACTCCCGGGCGGTCTCTACGAGTCAAACGCTCGCTTTCTAATGTTAAGGACGCAAACAAACTGCGAAACGTGACAGCGTCGAGCGGTGCGTTGAAATCGTCCACAAATCGTCGCACTTATCAGCCAAGCGCGACAAAAAGTGGAGATGACTTGCGAGCCTGGTGAAAGCAAACTTGCCTTGGCGAATGACCCGCCTCAACGAAATAAGGAGCCAGACCATGCCGCAGCCCATTCCAGCGCGCCGATTCAATGCTGACCAACCCATCAAAGGCGCTCTGACGCTCGTTGTTTTCGCGCCCTTCGGCAACGACGAAGTGCTATCGCAGTATCCAGATGGCGAAACTCGCGAAATCCTTGACCATCCTCTGCTAGAGAACGCCCGTGCAGTGGCAGCGCAGGGCGTCAACGTGTGTCTCCTGGTTGATCGACAAAACGACGACACGTGGCTCATCACAATTGACGCGCAAGGGCAGGAATCGATCCGACCACAGCTTAAATGCGCGATGGCGTCACCGCGAACGCTTCGCGGGCTACTTGAGATTGCTGACAACCAATTTCCCGGTTCCACAATTGCGCTTGCGATGGAGGGACATGGCGCGGGCTATTTTCCTGAAATTGACGCAACCAAGCTCACGGTCGCAGCGCTGACGACGTTCGGAACCACCAAGATCGAGTGGGTCATATCGCCAGACAGCATGAATCCCAAAGACGCGAGCAGCGGTGCGCCGTTGTTGCCGATGGGTGAGCCCATGCTACCCATGGGAGAGCCGATGCTGCCTGCAAGCCACCTTCCGATTTCAACATGGGGCATCGGTCATGCACTCGCAAGCTATGTCAGCAATCGCAAGGAAAAGATCTCGAACATTGCGGTGATCCACTTCAACAACTGCTTCAACATGTCAGTTGAACTTCTACACTCTGTCTCTCCGCACGCAGATTTCGCCGTAGGCTATCCGAGCTATAACTTCTTCACGGCCGGTCGCGCATACCCCGAGGCATTTGCGGAATTTTTCTCGTCGCCTACGAAGACAGGCGAGACGCTCGCTCGCGCATTCGCAACCGCAAACCGCAAGGCGCTAGCCGCACAGCCGAAACCACACCCTACTGTTGGGTGTGCCATTTCCTTGTCGCGCATGGATGCCGTCGCAGCAGCGGTAGACGCAACCGCTGCCGCACTTATTTCATCGCTCCCCGAGAAACGCGATCTTGTAGTGAAGGCAATCGCACGCGCGCAGCAGTACGACACACGGGGCGACTTTCGTCTTGACGTCCCCGACGAGCTGACTGATCTTGGCTCATTGGCAGCGAGCTTGCGCAGTGCCTCGATTGACCCGCAGGTCACGCTTGCAGCGCAGGATCTTTCGAGTTCGTTGGCTGGTGTTTTCATCTACGGTGAGCGCGCGCATCCTTGGGTCGACCCGAACGTAGAGTGGACGCTGGATGATCCGTCGCTCGCTATGAACATTTTTTTGCCGGATCCCACGCTCGCGGGTCTGTGGGACTGGCGTTCACCGTATTACCTGGAAACAATCCCGGGGCGCTGCATTCCACAGCCGCAGGTCATCGAATTCTTGCGGCAAACGCGATGGGTCGCCTTCTTGCGCAAACTTCATGAAAACGTGCCGTTTGCCGGGCTTAAAACGCCGCGAATTCTGGCACACCCCACTGCGATCTCGTACCCACGTCGAGTTACAAAAAAATAACTGCGAGCACACCGGGATTACACCCGGTGGTCGCTATCTATTTGCTTCACAGCGCGGGTCATTCCATGTTGTAAGTACACCCGCAATTGTCACTGTCGCCACCAATGACCACCGTCACCATTGCGGTTTCATTCGCTCGAACTTCAATGCGCGGCGTCGCAGTCTGCCCTGACGGTGCGAATACGCGAAGACGCCATTCTCCCGCCGCTAGGCCCTCCAGAGAAAACCGCCCCTGCGCGTTGGTGAGCGGAGCAATGTCGGGCGCAGAACCGGCGCCGTGAAGCACCATTACGCTCGCGTTTTCTATCGGATATCCCGTTGTTACTGCAACCACTTTACCGGCGATCGAACCGTGCTCGCGCGTGTTGTATTCGGGAATCGCCAGTTCAAGCGTGATGGTGCTGTATCGATCGAGTGCGATTTCCTCGCTGCGCGCACCCGGGGTTGATACTCGATAGCGCCCCGCGGGCAGTTGCGTGAACGCAAACCAGCCTTCGCGATCCGTTGTAATTGAAATTGGATTCACTGCGCCGCTGGTCGCAAGCGACACTGGCACGGCAGGCGCTCTAACTCCGCTTGGCGCGGAGGCTACAAATCCTTGAATGGTCGAAGTCATGTTTTCACCTGCATCAAAAAAGGAGACAACGCGCGCGCTGCCTCCTCGGGTTGAGTTAAGCGACGATTGCGAGCCGACAGCTCGCCATCGCCTGCAACACCTAGAGTGCGCTCCACGCGTTGAGCACTGAATACACGGGTGCCGTGATTCGTGTTGCTGAGTTTCCCGCGCCCGCGCCGTAATTGTGAATTCCAACAACGATGCGCTGATTATTGCGAATCACATACACCGGCGCGCCGCTTTGGCCGCCGACCGTGTCGATGTCGTACACAAGCGTTGCGGGGTTCACAGTTTTGATTGTGCGCGACATGCCCCAGAGCTGCGCAAACGGTTTGTCACCTGGGTAGCCGCCAAGAATCGCGGGTTGCGCAACCAAGGCCGGTGCAGGCAGAGCGCCGAAACCAAATGCACCCAGATTCGCGCCGCGGAAGCTTCCTTCGGGAAGAACGATGCAGCCATAGTCACACTCTGGTTTTCCTTGCTGTGTCCATCCAGCAACTGAGCGCAGGTTAGATGACGTCGCTGAGCCGAAGGGACGCGTTGAGTCGTTCATGCCGGGAATGACTTCAACCGATTTTGCCCAACCGCCCTGACCCGGTAGGTATACGCAGTGCCCCGCAGTAGCAACTGCGCGGCGACCGATAAGAAATCCGGTTCCGCGAAACACCGCACCGTTAGGAAAGGTAATGCGCAAAGCGCACACCCGACGCCAATGCTGATTGTTGGTTGCGGTGATTCGTACGCGGTCGTCATTGCCGATGATGACTTCCATCGCTTGGGCGACCTCGGCGGCGAGAGCTTCATCAACGCTGCCTTCGGTTTCGCCAAATTCGCCGCTGGACTCTTTACTGTTTTGTTGCTGTAGCAAACGAATGAGGGTCGCGATGATCGAACCTGCGCCGCTGGGCATAGCACCCTTCGGCAGGATCTGCGGCAATACCTTTGGTGCGGCTTGCCCGACCGCAGTGATCACACGCTTGACCCGCGGCGAGGCCTTATTCATGACCGCCTTTGCAAGCGCTGGGCCCACCGTAGAAATGAGCGTTGGGATTGCTGCAGCGAGCAACGGCAGAAACTCCTGGTTGCCGCCTGGAGCGTGCGCTTCGCCCACTTCCGCGAGAAACTCAGCATCGCTACCCGACTCGGCGTCGCTCTCAGCGCGCACATATTCAGCGGGAAGATCAGAGCGTGCTCCTTGATTGCTTGCGGCGCTCGCAAGCGCTTCTGGTGAAGCTTCCGCAGTGTCAGCGGTGCTCTCTGAGCCACCCGCAGAGCCAACCTCAGCGAACGGATCATTGCTGCCGCTTGATTCGAAGCTAGTCGAGGTAGGCACTGAAGTGTCACCAACGACTTCGCCTTTCATGTTTTTCGCACTGACCGGAGCGGCGCCGTATTTGAAGGGCGGTTGCTGACGGGGTGTCGATTGCGCTTTGCTAGGCGTATAACTTGTGGATGAACCAAACTCGTCGGCGGTTGCAGTGTTGCCGCCGCTCGACATGCCGGAGGAAACGATATCGGTAAAGTCATTCATGATGTAACTCCATTGACTGTTTGAATTTGCACGACAGTGTGCAAGTCCATTTCATCGATGAATTACTCTCAGTTCACCACTACTTTTCGCCTGGTTTGACCTCTTCGACTAGACGATTTCTATACGCGTCGGTAGCGAACCTTAGCGCAATCAGTTTCCCGCAATACAGCGTCTAGCCAACAGAAACCATGCTCGCGGAGATCTCGGCAAAGGTTCCGCTAGCGGTCATTGTGCCCCGCTCAATCAATGCGGCACGATCAGCAACAGCGCTCGCAAATTGCATGTTCTGTTCGGACAAGATCACGCAAAGCCCTTCGCGTTTAAGCGCCTTAATGCTCTCGGCGATGCGTTCGACAACGATAGGTGCGAGACCTTCCGACGGTTCATCTAGCAATATCGCGCGCGGGTTGCCCATCAGCGTGCGCGCAATGGTGAGCATCTGTTGTTCACCGCCAGACATGTGTCCGCCGGGGCGATCCAACATCTCAGCGAGCTTTGGAAAGAGTTCGCATACGCGCTCAACGCTCCAGCGCGGCGCATCGCTCACATTCGTTCGCGAAGGCATGCGTCCGACTTCAAGGTTTTCGGCGACGGTGAGATCGGTGAAGATACGTCGCTCTTCAGGCACGTAACCTAGCCCCAAGCGAGCGATTTCGTGAGCTTCACGCCCGATGATCGATTGACCTGCAAACGTAATCTCGCCACTGAGCCCTTTTCTGCTTATCGAAGCGAGTCCCATGACCGCTTTGAGCGTCGTGCTTTTTCCAGCACCGTTTCGCCCTACGAGTACGAGCACCTCGCCTGCTCTCGCTTCGAAACTCACGTCGAACAAAAGCTGTGCAGCGCCGAGGCGAGCGTTCAACTTTTTGACGACAAGCAACGGCTCAGACATGCGTGCTTCCCAAATAGACTTTCCTCACCTCTTCATTTGCGCGAACTTCATCCGGCCTGCCTTGCGCGATCAAGCGCCCGCGATTCATCACAATGATGCGATCCGCAAATTTAAAAACCACATCCATGTCGTGTTCAGTAAACAAGAGCGCGAGCTTGCGTTCACGACACACCGTGAGCGCGAGTTGCATGAGTCCATCGCGCTCTTGTGGTGACATGCCAGCGGTGGGTTCGTCCATCAAGAGCAAGCGCGGATCGTTCGCGAGTGCGACGGCGAGTTCGAGGCGTTTCAGATCGCCGTAAGCAAGTTCTGCACATGGGCGCGAGGATTGCGATTGCAAACCGACGTCGTTGAGCAAAACGTCGGCGCGCGCCGCGTGTTGCGAGGTTGCGAAACAGAAGACTTTGGTTGCGCTACCGTTGTGACTCATCAGCGCGAGCTGCACGTTTTCTCGCACGGTCATCGTGGCAAACGTCGCGGTGATTTGAAAGGTGCGCGCGACGCCTGCACGGAAAAGCGCTTCGGGGCTTCGCGAAGTAATGTTTTCTCCAAAGAGCGAAACGCTGCCTGCGTCGGGTTTGAGTTGCCCGTTAATGAGATTGAAGCAAGTGGTTTTTCCAGCGCCGTTCGGACCGATAAGCGCGACCGCTTCGCCTGCGTTCACATTGAAATCGATGCCTTTGACAGCAGCGACGCCGCCGAAGGATTTTTTGAGACCTAGGATGTCGAGCGCGGGCGTCATGCGGCGCTCCGTTTTTTCATAGAAGCCGTGAGCGATTGGATCGATCCCACAATCCCCTTTGGAAACACCATCACAAGCAACAAAATAATCGCACCGAGCACCGCGCGCCAGTATTCGGTCGATCGCGCGAGCGTGTCTTGTAGCCACGTGAACACAGCAGCACCAACTACGGGCCCAAGCAGCGTGTTGATACCGCCAAGCAACACCATCACGAGCGCGTCAACAGAGCGCGGAATCGCAGAAACATCCGGCGAGATGCTGCCTTTAGAGAATGCGTAGATTGCTCCGGCCACACCGCCCAGCGCGCCTGCCAATGCGAACGCCGCCCACTGCAAACGCATCACCGAGAGCCCAATCGCGTGCGCCTTCACCTGCGAGTCGCGTGAGGCGCGTAGCGCGTAGCCCAATGGCGTGTAAACAATCCACCAACAGAACAGCACGCCCGCACCGCAGAGCGCAAGTGCGAGCCAGTAGAAATTGTCGCGATCAGAAAATAGCTCCGGCGGCCACACGCCGACGATCCCGTTGCTGCCGCCGGTGACCGCGTCCCACTGAAAAACAATCGACCACACGATTTGCGCGAAGGCGAGCGTGAGCATCGCCATGTAAGTGCCGGAGAGCCGCACGCAGAACCAGCCGAACACGATCGATGCGGTCAGTGAGAGCGCAACGCCGCAGACAAGCGAAGGCGCAAAACCAAAGCCCGCTTTCGCAGCAAGCGCCGCACCGTATGCACCGAGACCGAAATACGCGGCATGGCCAAACGAGCCCAAGCCCGCCGTCCCAATGATGAGCCCTAGACTCGCAGCGAAGAGCGCAAAGATCAATACGTCCGTTGCGAGCACCGAAGTGTATTCATCGAACACCAACGGTAGCGAAGCGGCGAGCATAAGCCCGACGAGCAACGTAGCGTATTGCACGTTCGAAGGTTTTCCGATGGGTGTTTCGATCACTTCACTCGCGCGCGGATGTGAAAACGGCCTACCGAACAAGCCGTTGGGTTTGAACACGAGCACCAGCGCCATCACGATAAATTCAGCAACAAGTGTGAGTTTGCTGAACTCAAATTCGACGCCAAACATCGCGACGTTTCCAAGACCGATGCAATACGCTTTCACCAGCGAGATAATCACTGCGGCAACGAACGCGCCATACAGTGAACCCAATCCACCAATAACAACAACGACGAACACGTCCGCGATGATGTTCAAATCCATGTTCAGCGTCGCTGGTTCGCGCGGTAATTGCAGCGCGCCGCCGAACCCCGCAAGGAAGCAGCCGAGTGCGAACACGGCGGTGAACAACAATTTCTGATTCACGCCGAGCGCGTCTGTCATCTCGCGATCTTCAGTCGCTGCGCGTAGCAACAATCCAAAACGCGTTCGCTTAATAAACGTGGTCAACGCGAAGAGCATCGCAACGCCAAGCACGATCAGGAGCAAATCGTAAGTTGGAAATGGTCTTCCGAAAATTTCCACGGCGCCAGTGAATCCCGGCGCGCGCGGTCCGAGCAAATCTTCAGGCCCCCAAATGTAGAGCGCAGCATCTTTGATGATGAGCACGAGCGCGAAGGTGGCGATCAATTGCAGCAGCTCCGGTGCAGCGTAAATCCGGCGCAAGATCGCGACTTCGACGATTACACCGAGCAACGCAACCGCAACACCGGCAGCAAGCACGCCACCCCAAAAACCAAAAGCGTTTCCAAAGTACGTCGCCACCGAGTACGCGATGTATACGCCCAACATATAGAACGAGCCATGCGCGAAATTCACGATGCGCGTGACGCCGAAGATGAGTGACAAACCCACCGCGACGAGAAATAGCGACGATGCGGCAGCGAGGCCGTTAAGTGTTTGAACGAGGAGAGCGGTCATGCGTTGCGAGCATATCGAATGCAAGTAGACATACGTCTTGCCGCATTCCAACTACATCAGTGATAACACAAATTGTTTTGGCGATGACTGCTATTTGACTACATATTGATAATCTATAAAAACGATGGTATCGCCCAACTAGATTGGGCGATGACTACAGAAGATGAACTCTAAAACTTACTTCGCGCTTGCCCGCAAACGCTTCACTTCGTCATCCGTTGGCTGCACCGTTTTGCCGTCGACATACCGCCAATCCACCATCACGCCCTTACCGTCTTTTTTCGCGAGCTTGCCGACGTACGCGCCCATCGTCGATTGATGATCTTGCGCACGCCACGTGATTTTTCCAAACGGCGACATCACTTCAAGATTTTTCATCGCACCTTGCATTTTTGCAACGTCGGTTGAGCCTGATTTTTTTAGCATCGCGGCGATCGATTTCACCGTTGCATAGCCGACGACCGAACCCAAGCGCGGATAGTCGTTGTATTTCTTTTGATAGGCGTCGCGAAACGCTTTGTGTTCGGGCGTGTTGATTTCCATCACCGGGTAGCCGGTGACGATCCAACCCGCTGGTGTTTCGTCTTTGAGCGTGTCTAAATACTCAGGCTCGCCAGAGAGCAAACTCACTACGGGGCGATTGGTGAACAAGCCGCGTGTGTTGCCCTCTCGCACGAACTTCTGCAAATCCGCGCCGAACGTCACGTTAAACACGGCATCCACTTTTGCATCGAGCATCGCTTGCACGACCGAGCCTGCATCAATCTTGCCGAGCGGCGCGGCTTGCTCCACGAATTCGATGCCGGATGTCGATTGCGAAGTCATGTATTTCTTGAACCAGTTCGCGGCCGACTGGCCATATTCGTAGTTTGGATACACGATGCCCCAGCGCTTTTTATTCAGCTTTGCGGCTTCGGGCACAAGCATCGCGGTTTGCATCGCGGTGTTTGCGCGCAGGCGGAAGGTGTAGTCGTTGCCCGTCGCCCAGGTGAGCTTGTCGGTGAGCGGCTCAGACGCAATGAACAGCACCTTACGTTGCTTCGCAAAATCGCCCACTGCCAAGCCGACGTTGGAGAGGAACGTCCCTGAAACCAACGCAACTTTTTCGCGCGATACGAGTTCTTCAGCCACGCGCACCGCGTCACCCGGCGTCGCGTTGTCATCGCGAAAAATCGTTTCGAGTTTCTTGCCGTTCACACCGCCCGCAGCGTTTATTTCGTCCTGCGCGAGTTCCCAGCCTTTTTTGTAGGGCTCAAGAAACGCTGGCTGCGCTTTGTAGCTGTTGATCTCACCAATTTTGATGGTCGATTGCGCCGACGCCGGCAAGCCAACGGCGGCGATAAGAGCTGCGAGGAGGAACGATTTCGTTTTCATAAGAGAAGGTAGTCAAGAGAAGTTCCCGACATTGGGCGCGCATCTAACGCGCCCACAGTTCACGGGTTGACGCTGCGGTGCAGCGAGCGCGCAATGTAGCGTATTTGCTCAAAACAGCGCAAAATTCAAGCTTGGGTACACATATAGATGTCTGTGAGGAAAAAGGAAAACCGCCATGCGCATTGCACTCAAAATAGTGATGTATCTAATCGGCTTGATCGTATTGTTGTTACTCGCGGGGTTTCTGCTGCCAAGCGCCTACTCTGCACAACGCAGCACGACCATCAACGCACCCGCAGAAAAAATATTTCCATTTCTGAACAACGTGAAAGAGTGGAAGCGTTGGACGGTGTGGAATCAGCGCGATCCGAATATGCAATTGACCTACAGCGGGCCCGAAGCAGGCGCGGGTGCAAAGTGGGCTTGGAAGAGCAAAACCGAGGGCAATGGCATGATGGAATTCACCGCTGCTGAGCCCAATAAACAACTCACCTACGCGTTTCAAATGGAAGGCATGAGCCCTTCACCCGGCGTGTTGAAACTGGAGCCCGCTGGCAACGGCACCAAAGTGATTTGGTCGATGTCGGGCGACGCCGGAATGAATCCGCTCAACCGTTGGTTCGGTTTTTTCATGGATCGACTGGTCGGGCCTGATTTCGAAGCGGGGCTTGCGAACTTGAAGAAGCTCGCGGAGACATAAATTTACGCGCGTACCCGCGCCTACACAGGATTACAAGCATGGACGCACTAGCCGCCGAAGAAATCAAAACCGCATACCGCGATTACACGAAGCCGCAGCGCGCCGACGCGGTTGATACCGTGCGCGAGTTCTATCGTGAAAATCATGCGAAGCAAACATACGCCTTCGTGCTCGAAAAGAAAGCGCAGTATCTGCAATTTAATCGACAGACAATGACGCCATGGGCCGCGCTCGATTTTCTGAACACACTGGTGGACGACAGCGACCCTGACATCGCACTCCCGCAAATCGATCATCTCGTGCAAACCGCGGAGGCAATGCGCGCGAATGGCGAGCCGGAATGGATGGTGCTCACAGGATTTATTCACGATCTGGGTAAAGTGCTTTGCTTGTTTGGCGAACCGCAATGGGCGGTCGTTGGCGACACGTTTCCAACCGGCTGCGGTTACTCCGATAAGAATGTGTACAGCGAATTCTTCGCGCTCAATCCCGATTCAAAAACGCCCGAACTGCAAACGAAATACGGCGTGTATTCAGCGAACTGTGGACTAGAAAACGTGCATATGAGTTGGGGGCATGATGAATATCTGTATCACATGCTGCAACCGTATCTGCCGATGGAAGCGCTGTACATGATTCGCTTCCACAGCTTCTATGCGTGGCACAAAGAACATGAGTATCAGCATCTGTGCAACGCGCAAGATGATGCGATGAAACCCTGGGTGCAGCGCTTCAATCCGTATGATTTGTATTCGAAAAATCCGAATCGCCCGAAGCTCGAAGATGTGAAGCCGTATTACGAAGACTTACTGGCCAAGTATTTGCCAGGCGAGCTTAAGTTTTGATCGACGCGTGCGAGTTTCATTTGACAATTTAATTAAAAAGACTTTTTGCCTGGGCAAACACTCGTTTTATCTAATAGGTCAATATTTATCGTAGATTTCGTCTTGCTCAATTAATATTGGCGTTTTACTGAAACTGCCGTAAGAATGAAACGTACCGCATTTTGGAGCACGCGCGGGTTTTCAATCGCTGCAAACTCAGCGCAATGTGGCACGATGAGTCTATTGAATTCGTCCAACCCGCAATGAACTGCATTCGCTATTTCTATGACCGTTGAGTCGCAAACTCAGTTGCGCGGAGTAAACGTACTCAGCGCACGCACCTACGATGAGCTGCGTCGCATTGCGCAAATTCATTTCGCGGGTGAGCGCTCGGAGCACACCTTGCAGCGCACGGCACTCGTGAGCGAAGCGTATGTCCGACTCGCGCAATCGAAAAGTGAGCTGCCATCCGATCGCACAAGTTTTGTTCGACTTGCATCGCACGTAATGCGCAACATTTTGGTAGACCACGCCCGCGCGAAGCAATCTGAAAAGCGCGGCGGCGACGTCGATATTGTGAGCCTGGATCGCACGATTGCGCATTTCGGTACGCAATGCCTTGGCGACCTGATTGCAGACACACGTGAATCCACGGAAGATTCGTTTTCGCGCGAACTGGATTTTGTTGCGCTAGATCGCGCCATCGAAAAACTCGCGGTGCTGAGCGCGCGGCAGTCAGAAATTGTCGAGCTTAAGTTCTTTGGCGAACAATCCATCGAACAAATAGCGGAAACGCTAGATATTTCGATGGCGACGGTGAAACGCGACTGGACTGTGGCACGCTTGTTTTTGCTGCGCGAATTGGGCGGATCCGCTAGCGCGCCCAATGCGAGTGAGCCGAATCCTTAGCGGCTGCGCCTTAGCGAAATGGAGGCGTTGTGAAAGACCGTTTGAACTCACCTGAAGATCGTTGGGAGTGGATTAGCGAGACCCTGGTTGCCGCGCTGCAAATTGCCGATTTTGACGCTCGCAATGCGTTCCTTCGCGAGCGCTGCGGTGACGATGGTTCGGCGCTACGAGAATTGCAATCGCTGCTCGCCGCAGACACCAATGTGACGTCACTCATTGACGGCGACGCCATCGCCTCGGCGGCGCGTGCGGCGATGACTGGCACGACGAGCGCGAAGCTCACGAAGAGCGACGCCGACATCGTCGAGCACTGGATCGGGCAGCGCTTGGGCGCTTACGAAATTGTTGCCTTGATCGCAGTGGGTGGAATGGGTGCGGTGTTCAAGGCGAAGCGCGCCGATGCGTCGTATGAGACCTTGGTTGCGATCAAAATTATGCGCGCCGACTTGACCGCGAAGGCCGCGCAAAACGTGCTCGCGCGGTTTCGCGCTGAGCGACAAATGCTTGCGAGCTTGAATCACCCGAACATCACGCGCTTGCTTGACGGCGGTTCAACGGAAGATGGTTTGCCATATTTCGTGATGGAGTACGTCGACGGCGAACCGATTGATAGTTATTGTGAAACTCGTGGCTTGCCGATTGCTGAGCGGCTCGCGAAGTTTCGAGATGTGTGTAGTGCGGTTCAATTCGCGCATCAACGACTCATCGTACATCGTGATTTGAAGCCGAGCAACATTCTTGTGGATCGGCAAGGTGTTGTGAAGTTACTTGATTTCGGCATTGCGCGATTGCTCGATACGGATGCAGAAGCGCAACAGCAAGAAACCAATCTTGCAACCACGATGCTCGCGCTCACGCCCGCGTATGCGAGCCCCGAGCAAGTCAAAAGCGAAGCAATCACCACTGCGAGCGACATCTATTCACTCGGAGTGGTGCTCTACCGCTTGCTCACGGGCGTGAGCCCCTACAAATCGAAAACAACGCAGCCGATGGCGCTCGCGCGCGAGATCGCGGAGACTGATCCCGATAAACCGAGCACTGCGATTGTGACTGGCGCACGAGAGGCCGATGACAGCGCCCAAGCCAACAACGCGCCGAAACTCGACGTTGCTCGCTTGAAGAAAACGCTACGCGGCGATCTCGACAATATTGTGCTCATGGCGCTGCGAAAAGACCCCGCCCGTCGCTACGCGTCTGCCGAGCAATTCAGCGAAGACATTCGCCGCAACCTCGCGCACGAACCCGTCATCGCGCATGCAGATTCGCTCGCTTATCGGGCAAACAAATTTGTGCGGCGCAATCGTTGGAGTGTGGCGTTTGCGAGCCTCGCGACGCTCGGACTGGTCGGTGGCATTGTTTCATCGACGTATCAGGCAGGTGTGGCGCGTGAGGCACTGCAAGTTGCAGAGCGCGAAAAGGTTCGTGGTGATCGACACTTTTCGAGTGTCCAACGAATTGTCAACGAAATTCTCTTTGCGAGTTACGATCAATTGGAGCGGATTGAAGGAACTACAAAGATCCGAGAAAACCTGCTGACAGGCGCCACACAGTATCTGTCTGCTCTTGGAGACGAACCACCGAAATCGCGGAACCGCGACTTACTGTTTGAAACCGGAAGCGGTTTGCTGCGGCTCGCGAACTTGCAGGGTCAGCTCGCTTCTGGTGGCAGTACTGCAAAGCCAGCTCTTGCGAAAGCTAGCTACACAAAGGCCATTGAGGCGTTGCAAAAAGCTCTCGAGCTTAGTCCGTCCGACGAACAGGTCATAGCCGGGGTTATTCGCGCACAACGACTATTCGCGGTCTTTCTTTCCAACAGCGGCGATATAGAAGAAAGTCGCCGATGGTTTGATACGTCTGTGACAACAGGTTCGAAATACTTAGGTCAGTCATCAGCGTTACTTAAACTTCGTCTCGAGGCGGCGGTTGCGCTGGTTAGCCATGTGTTTTATGTTCGCGGCGATCAAAAAGGGGATTACGAACGCTATCGCGAATACGGCGCGAAGGCGCGTAGCGCTCTGGAGAAAATGCTAAGCGGCGGCACCTCCAAAAGCGAGCGCGACGAGATCGAAGACTACCTGCTCTACGCGTACGGCACACTCGCACAACAAGCAAACACAAGAAACGACGGTACTGTGGACTACCAGACTGCTCTGGAGTGGGCGAACGCTGCGTTGGAGCTCGCGCAACGTCGAGTAGTAGGCCGTGAAAATGATCCACGTGCTCTTACGTCGCTTACAACAGCCTATGCGGACATCTCAGCGATAGCCAAGGATGCTGGCGACTTTCCGACATCAATAAGAAACGAATCGCTTGGACTAGCAATTCTTGAGCGTCGCGCCGCGCTTGATAGTGAGAATACGGGACTCTCGGTACAAATCATCGGGAGCCTCGCACGCCTAGTAGAGGGACAGTTCGAAACCAATGACTTTGCCGCAGTAGAAGCGTCTCTGACAAAAGCCAAGCGGGTCGTTTCCGCAATGGAGCCAGCAGCGCGTGAGGAATTTGACGCCGTCTCCGCTCGCATGAGCCTAGACGCGGCACAGGCGAAAATGCTCGCGAGACGCGCAATAGCAGAGCAAATTCCACGTAGCGAGCGCGTGCGACTTTGCGCGGCGTCGATCGCGGCTTACCGCTCCGCCGAGCAGGGCATTCCTCGGTGGGAGGCGTTCTACAAACGCTCCATCAAAGACGAATTTGTTGCGATACGCAAAGCCATTGAAGTATGTAGCGCGTACGTCGACAACTTTCCCTCTTAGTGATGTTCCGGCAGCAAAAACGACGACGCACTCAAATTGAAGGCGCTGCGAACTTCAGAATTCGCCACTTGGTTCGCAATGAGCTCAATTTCGCCGCATTCCGCCTTCTGACTCTGAGTGTATTTCGAATATCGGGGGCAAAAAGTGCAGCGTATATCGTTGAGTTTAGGGAGACGTTCAAGCGGCGAATCAACTAAGCAACACCAGCCATTTTTGCCTTATTTAAATTGGTCATACAGGAACTTTATCTGCTTCTCGATAATTTATTTTTTTTCGTCATTTGCCCAATTAAATTGGGCATTTCCGGGCGATCTTGATCCCACATTTGGTGGCCCGTTTGGTCGCTATTTCCTCAACCTAAACGCCGATCAACTCGATTCAGCGGGCGCGATTGCGCGGCAGCCGGATGGCAAGCTCATTATTGGCGGCACCTGCGGCACCGGCAACTCTGCCGACTTCTGCATTCTGCGCCGCAACGCCGATGGTTCGGCGGACACGGCGTTTGGTTATGCCTCCGGAATCTCGCGAATCACGCTGTCGCTCGCTGCGGATTACGCCACGGCAGCGGCAGTTCAGACCGATGGAAAGATCGTTGTTGCCGGATCGTGCGTGGCCTTCAACATTCGCTCGTTTTGCATGGTGCGGTTGCTGGCCAGCGGCGTGTTCGACACAAGCTTTGGCAGCGGCGGCGTCGTCAATCAAGTCGTTGGCGCGGGCAACGCGGATCCGCGCGGAATGGTGATTCAGCCCGACGGAAAAATCGTGATGGGGGGCACCTGCTTCGACGGAACGTATTACACCGTGTGTGCTGCACGTTTTTTAAGCTCTGGGGCATTTGATCCGAGCTTTGGCAATCAAGGTCGGCGATTTCTTTCAACAACGGTGAATCTCGCAGGCTACGGTCTAGCGCTGCAAAGCGACGGGGCGATCATCGTTGCCGGCTCATCATCGGCTGGCAATGTAATGTGCGCATACCGTTTCACTGCAAACGGCGCTGTAGACAGCGGCTACGGCATTTCGGGCATCGCGTGCGTGCCCAATTCGCTTGCCGTGTCTGCCGCCGCAACGTCGATCGCGCTACAAGCCGACGGAAAATCAGTCATTGCGGGTTACTGCGTTGTCGACGGTCCCGTGGTCGGCAATTTAACAAATGGATTCTGCTTCGCGCGATTGGATTTTGCAGGTGCGCTCGACAGCACATTCGGCAGTGGCGGCGTCGTGAAAACCACGCTCAGTAGCGCGTTCGCGTCGGCTAACGCGCTCGCAGTGCAGCCCGACGGCAGAATAATTGCGACGGGTGAATGTTCGGTCAGTGGGCGAACCAACTTCTGCACTATTCGACTCAACGACGGCGGCAGCGTCGACACGAGCTTCGGCACCAATGGCGTGGTGAAAACCAACGTCGTCGACGGACAAGATGTTGCTTACGCGGTGCACGTTCAACCCGACGGAGCGATCGTCGTTGCTGGGCTTTGCACCGAATCTTCTGCGCCGATCGACGGCGCGATGTGCATTGCACGCTATCAGGGCGGCCCGCTCGGCGCCCGACAATGCAGCCTTGATATTGACGGCGACGGCGTGGTACTAGGCACCACGGATCTGCTGATCCTGAACCGGGTTTCACGAGGTATGCGCCTGCGCGATGCGATAAACAGTATTGTGTTTGCCGCGCACGCAACGAGGAAAACATGGGGCGAATTGCGTACATATCTGCGCACCCAATGTGACATGAAAATTGTTGAGTAAACGGAGCACGCGCGATGAAACCAATCACCACGTCGTTCGCCGCATGCGCTGCGCTTTTGCTCTTTGCATTGGCCTGTGTCACCGCTGGAGCTCAGACCGCACCCGGAACGGTCGATGCGTCATTTGCCGCGAGCGACGCGGAAAACATTGCAAGGCATCGTGGCGCGTTCTTCCAAGCTCGCGGTAGCGCCCTTGCGGCGCAGGCCGATGGCAAGATACTAGTGGCTGGAGAATGCCTCGGCGGCACGTCGGCCGAACCCTTTTGCGTCGCCCGCTTCAACGCCGATGGCAGCGTCGACACCGCGTTTGGATCAGGCGGAATTGCCAGTACTAATTTTGCAGGGGCTGCGTCGGTGAAAGCAACGTCGGTTGCCGTGCAAGACGACGGGCGAATTCTGCTTGTCGGGCTCTGCACCTTAGCGTTTGACGCCAACGGACCGGACGGTCGACCCTGTTTCGCCCGCTTTCTTCAAAACGGTTCGCTTGAATCCTCGCCGATTGCGGGCGGTCGCGTCATTCGGGCGACAACGCGAAGGTTTCAAGGCGACGCAGTGGGGGTGGTGATGCGCCCAGGCGGGCGCTTCTACGTCGCAGGCACCTGCGTAGTCGGAACGGCTTACCGAATTTGCGTGATGAGTTATCTTGCCGACGGCACGCCAGACGGCAATTTTCTGGGGGGCGGCGAACGTGATTCAGTGTACTTTGAAGGAGCCACGCCTTACTCAACTGTATTTCAGTCGATGGCAGCGTCACGCGGCGACGATGGCGTGCTGATTGCGGGCAACTGCGGTAGCTCGAGCGGCACATCAATGTGCGTGACCAAGGTTACCAACAGCGGCGGCACCGACACCTCGTTTGCTGGCGGTGGTTTTGCTCGTGTTTCGATCGGTCTGGTGGCCTACGCCACGTCGGTACTGCAGCAATTTGACGGCAAGGTGGCGGTGGCCGGTTCGTGCACGGAAGCGTCAGGCTTTTTGCAGACTTGTGTGGCCCGCTTTAACGCAAACGGCAGCATCGACAACACTTTCGCCAACGCAGGGCGCAGCATCCTAACGCTAAGTTCATTTACTGGCACCGAAGCGCGTGGGCTCGTGCAACAAAATGACGGAAAGTTGCTTGCGTATTCCTATTGCGAGACCACACAAAACTCACCGCAGCTTTGTGTTGTTCGTTATGAACAAAGCGGGCAACTGGATACATCGTTTGGCAACCTTGCGAGCGGCATCGCGCGACAAACGTACCCGCAATTTAGTGAGTTTCGTGGACAAATATTGATGCCAGACGGCAAGCTCGTGATCGCAGGCACTTGCTCGCTCGACATCTGCGTAAGGCGAACCGTCGGCGGTCCGTTTCCGGGAAAACAGTGCACGCTTGATATCGATGGCGATGGTGTTCACGCCACGACTACGGATTCGATCATCGCAACCCGCGTTTCGCTCGGCTTCAACGGCAGCCGGGTCACCGACGGTTTGAGTTTGGCAACACAGGCGACACGCAGATCTTGGCCTGTGATTCGCGACTATCTCGTCAACCAGTGTGGGCTGCAGATTGCGCCCTAGTTGGGTTCAACGGGAACGAGTGACTCACGCGATGCTTTCGTCAGAGTGAGCCGATTTGCAAAGCGCCGCGCCTTTAAAGATATCGATTCTTGCGCCGGACGACTACGCTATGTTCACGCTCTTCACTCATCTACTCAGCACGCCGCGAAGTTCGCCTGAGTGCGGCAGGGCACAGCTCATGTTCGCAAAGATCGCGAGTGCGCTATTCGCAAGCGTTGCGCTCGCGGGCGCGTTTGCACAGACTTACGGCACGTTGGATCTATCCTGGGGCGGCGCGAATACGGGCTATGTGAAAACGTCGATCCTTTCGCCTACAAACACCAGTTCGCAAGACATCGGACGCGCGATCGCTGTGCAGCTCGACGGAAAAATTGTGGTCGCGGGTGTTTGCTACAACGGCAGTGCGTATAGCTTGTGCGTCGTGCGCTACAACGCAAATGGCTCGCTGGATTCGAGCTACGGCACGTCGGGCAAGACTACGCTTTCGATCGCAGGGAACAACGGCGTCTACCCCGCGACCGCGATTGCGCTCACGCCTACGGGCGGCGCGCTGATCGCAACCGGGTGCGCTAATGCGTCAAGCGTTCGTCAATTTTGCGTTGCGCGGTTCGATGCCAGGGGCGCAGTCGATACCGGATTCGGGAACAACGGGGTCGTGACGACATCGCTCGCAACCTCTAACAATTACCCCTCATCCATTGGCTATCAATCCGATGGTCGATTGCTGATCGGTGGCATTTGCGGAAATCAAATTTGCGCAATCGCCTATTTGCAGGACGGCAGCGCAATCGACACCGCGTTTGCGAATAACGGTTTGCTGCTCAATGGATTTACAGGAACGTTCAATCGCGAAACCTACGCGATGGCGATTGACCCAAATGATCGGGTGTTACTTGGCGGAAGCTGCTTTATCAGCTCGCAGCCGGTGTTTTGTGTTTCGCGATTCACCAGCAGCGGACAAGCAGATGCCTCGTTTACCAATGGCGTCGTGGCCGCACTTCCCGGAAGTCAAGACTACGCGTATGCCATGACCGTTCAAAGCGACGGGAAGATACTGCTTACAGGTCAAGCCTTCAACACAGTAAACAGCAGTACGGCGTTCGATTTCGCTACGGTACGCTACAACGCAGACGGCACGCTCGATACCGGATTTGGCACCAACGGTTACGTGGTCACGCGCATCGCAGATTCATATTCGGAGGCGCGCTCCATCGTTGAACAGGCAGATGGGAAGATCGTCGTTGCCGGTCACTGTTATGACTTTTCGCCCGCTGGTCGCCGCTTTTGCCTTGTCGCCTACAACGCCAACGGCTCACTCGACACCAGTTTCAATGGCACAGGTTTCAGCAAACTTATTCTTGGGCCACAAAGCAGTTTTGCAGTTGATGAGAGCTTTGCTGCCGCCATCGGGCGCGACGGAAAACTCTACGCTGCCGGGCGCTGCCGCTATGCCAGCGGTAGCAGTCAATACGATTTTTGCGTCGCGCGCTACTACGGTTCGCCGACAGGTGGGCTCGCGTGCAATGTTGATCTCGATAGCAGCGGTATCGTGCTCGCAGTCAGCGATTCGCTACTTCACGCTCGGACGGTAAGTGGTCTCTACAAAAATCCATTCGCGGGATTCATCATGGTGAGCGGACTCGGCGTGCCGTTTTTCGTGGATGCGTGGACGCCGATCTACAAAAAATTGTTGCGCACCTCGATTGACTACGATGGCGATGGCACCGAAACCGCGACCGATTCCGTGATTCATGCGCGCATCGCGTTCGGCTTCACCGGAACTTCGGTCACGACAGGGCTCAGCTTCGCGCCGCAAGCTGCGCGGACAACTTGGACAAAACTGCGCGCGCACTTCATCAATCGCTGCGGATACTCGCTACCCTAACAGCATTAGTATTAAACTCCATTTATGTAATGCTTAAGGCGAATAAAACTATTTTTCTGACACGTAGACTAATTTGACTTATCGCCCATACAAATAGGCTTTATAGCCTTGAGGCTAGTACGTTGCATGAGGGAGTTTTGCAAGCCTACTGTGCTCAGGCTTGGACGCACCCGATCCGAGCGCAAGTTATTGGTACGGCCTAAGGGTGCGCTGGCCGACTTGAAGACACTTGGAGCCTTGCTGTCGCTTTTCTGAGCTTGAATTGCTTGACGCCCGGCTATCTGCGCTCTAAAAATAAGCATCGCTCCCGATAACGAAAACATTGGAGCGCCATTATCCGGGGTCGCAGATGTATCGAGTTTTGATGAAATCTACGGGCGCAATGATTGCGTCATTCACATTTTTGTTGCTGAACACGACGAGCGTGCTCTGGGCGCAGTCGAGCAATGGGTGGATTATTCGTGGCGGGGCAGGCCCTGAACCCACGGCGGCTTCGACTGGCCCTGCCGACCCGGGTACTCCGCGCGCGGAATACGCACAATTGGACACCATCATGCGCGGCTTTATGAACGCCGCGAACGTGCCCAACGCACAGCTTGCGGTCGCCTATCAAGGCAAACTGATTTTCAATCGCGCATACACCAACACCTACAACGCGGCGACGAACACCACCGGTCGCCTGCTACAGACTGGCATAACAACATCGCCTGCAAGCGCAAATGTGTTTAACGAACCTGCGTACGTGACAACGCTTCCAAACACTCGTTTTCGGGTAGCGAGCCTTTCAAAGCTGGTCACTGGTCTCGCGATTCAACAGCTGGTGCTCGACGGCAAGCTGCAACCCGATATGAGCGATCTTGCCTACGACATCCTTCGCGAGGGAGCAACCGTCACGCCGTTCGACGCAGCACCCACCGACGCTCGAATGCTGAACGTGACTGTAAAGCAACTCGTCAACCACGAGGCCGGATTCGATCGCGATTGCGTCATTTACGCGCCGCCACTCAACTGCAATCCCGCGGGTCAACCCAGTCACATCATCGACTACCCAGACGCGGTAGGTTTCGTAAAGCCAATGCCTTATCCGTACAACGTCGCGAACACCACCGAGTTTGTTCGCAGTTGCAAGCGACATCTCGAAATCGATTTGCCCGCTCGCCTTTTGCACTACACACCCGGCGCTCCGCCTACCCAAAGCGGCGAGTATTACCAGTACTACACAAACCTTGCCTATTGTTGGGCATCGCGAGTAATCGAGATTAAATCTGGAATGACCTACGAAGATTACATACGCGCAAAAGTGTTGGCACCGATGGGTATCGATTACGCGCGAACGGCGTTAACCGATGTGCGAGATCGCCACTACACGGGAACCGACCACGAAGAGATTAATTTCTACTACGATCAACCGTTTTCACTCAACAGCGCTCCCTACGATTCCGGTGCGACGCTGCAGTACTCGTGGTGTGCGATTTATTCCCGCGATCCGTATTCGCCGTGTGTAGTGACACGTCCCGTTCAGCGCATCGTCTCCGATACCTCGGGCGCGGGCGCTTGGGTCTTTTCCGCACAGGAATACGCGCGTATGGTGTTGTCAATCAAAGATCGGTTGCGCGCTCCACACCTGCTTGACTTTCCCGGGTCAAACACGACAGGCTCGGACAGCGTGTATTCAGGCCCTTCGCAATACACGCCGTCTGCTACTCAATTTGGTTACTACAGTTTTGGAGCGTACGCCACGTACCAAACGTCGTCTCCGGTGGGTTGGAGCCTGAGCCACTCCGGAAGTTTTCCCGGCGTTCGCGCAAACTACATCAGCAATCGACGCGGCTGGACCTACGTTGTTGTGTTGAACACGAATCCCGAGTGGGGTTTGTCCGGCAACGAGCGCAGCTGCGGTTCAAGCACCACCGAGCGAGTGAAAGCGTGGTGCAGACTCCATGGCAACAACACCTTGCCAGCTTCAAACACAGGGCCAACCGTTGGCGCGACCGCCGCGAACTCAATCGCAGTACAGCTCAACACGATGTGGGCTGACCCGACGATGGTCGCTCGAATGGAAAATGCGCCGGATGTCTGGGTCGATGAAATTCCTATGCCATGTAACCTAGACGTCAACGGCGTCGGCAACGGCTTAAGAAATGCTGCGGCTGATGGAGTAATGATCGCTCGGGCTATGTTGGGACTTCGCGGCGCGGCGCTTGCTTCCGGCGTTTCGGGCGTCACTTCAAGTGCAACGACCACCTTTGATCGCGCTGAGAAAAACGCGCGTGATTTGGTGCGGACCAAAGTTGTCGACGTGGACGGCGACGGTAGCGTTGACGCAGTCCGCGATGGCGCAATATTGCTGCGTGCACTGTTGGGATTCAAGGGCAGCAACGTGACCGCAGGCCTACCGGCATCCACGGGAACGCCTACTCGCGCAGCGTGGGATGGCGTTGGCGGGATGCGCGAATATTTAAATACGCGCTGTGCCGCGACGTTTGCGCAATAAGATCCGGGTCGGTCAGTTCAAAACCGAGCAACGCGCAAAAGACGACCTGAGGAGGCTGGTCCGCCCCTTACCGGCGACGCGTGCGCCTTGTGGCGTCGCGGTCCGAAGCGTTTGCAAATAGTCCAACCGCAACAGCGCGCGCAAGGATTACTAACAGCGCGCTAAAGACTACTCCCGAGCCGGTGCTACGCCCAGGCTGCATGTGGTTATCCCAATATTGGGTACAGCCACCAACACCCATCGCCAAAAATGCGCCGCACATGATCAGAACTGTGATCAGGGTATGCGCCACGCGCGGCATTGGAATAAACGCCGTAGCAATCGCGAAAACTAGCGAAAGGACCAACATGCGTCAGCTTGCTGCGCAAACGCGAAGCTGCGTACCGGCGACAGGATCAAGCATGAAAAACAATCGAAGTTGCGCGAAGTACTCAGGATACTCCAAGCGCAGCAATTCCGGAGCCTCGAAAAATACTTCACAGCTGACGGCGAAAAATTCTTCAACCGCTTGCGCCGCGTAGGGATCAATCGCGGTGTCTTCGTTCGCATCGACATGAATGCAGAAATCTTCATATGCTGCCGTGATTGCGTTGCGAAAAGGTTCGATGCGCTCTTGCGGCATCAAGGGGATGCCGTCGATTTCGCCGTTCAACATGTCAAGCTTGTGTGCGAATTCGTGGATTACGAGCGACATACCGCTCTCATCGTATCCAGCCTCTACCACTGGCCACGATAGGAGCACCGGGCCGCCTTCCCAGCTTTCTCCCGCAATAGGCTCATCGAGTTGATGGACGACGCCGAATTCATCTTCAAAGTCCTGCGTCTGCGGAAAATCGCCGGGATAAACAATTACATTTTCAAACGTAGCAAAGTCTTCAATCACGTCGGTAACTGTTCCCTCCTTGCCAAGCAGCAACACACAGGCTTGAATCGCGATGACGATGCGCATGTGCGGCGTGACTGCCAACGTGTACTCCCCCTCCTCCGCGCCGGAAGTGATACTTTTCTCAACGAGAAACAGCGTTGTGAGCTCGCGCAAACGGGCGACGAGAACCAGATCGAAATGATCGAGAAACGGGAGCGTGTGCAACGCACGCTGCCACTCGTCATCAGGGATCGCGTATTGCGTCAACGCACGTTCGCGACGTTTGTTTTTCAGCCAGGAGAACATTGATCGCGTTTATTGGTCATTTCCACAAAGGCGGGAACCCAAACCGAGTTGACGGGATACATCGAAATTACACGCATAAGAAACACTACAGGGACTGGGTCACCGCCTTCGCCGGGATTACACAGTTGTTCACGTATCAAGATTCGATGCCAGCGGCAGCGTTTTTTTTGATGCCTCATCTATTTCGACCGACTTAATACGCTCAAATCCACTGGTAATTTTTCGCGACGAAATTTGTACTTCTTGAACGTCATCATTGGCTTGTCGGATATGTGTCGCGAGTTTGTCCATACGATCTTGAAAGCGCCCGAAATCTCCACCCAGTTTGCCCAACTCGATCTTCATTACACCCAGTTGCTTGCGCATTTCGCCATCGCGAATTACCGCGCGCACCGTGTGTAACACTGCCATCAGATTTGTCGGTGATGTCATCCACACATGCTGCGCCTGCGCTTGGGCCACGATTTCGGGATGATTGCCAACGATCTCAGCGAACACTGCTTCTGAGGGCACGAACATCACCGCCGAATCCGCGCCTGCCCCAGGCTGGATGTATTTTGTTGCAATGTCGTTGATGTGTTTCTTCACATCGGACGCGAACAGGCGTCGCGCAACGTTTCGTTCCGCCTCCGTATGTGTTGCGTCAATCGAGGTGCGATAGTTAGAAAGCGGAAATTTCGAATCAATCGCCATCTTCGACGCGCCATCGGGCATCGTGAGCACGCAATCGGCTTTTTCTCTTCCCTCGCCGACCGCCGCTTGAAAGGCGTACACGTCAGGCGGCAAAGTGTCGCGCACCAACGCTTCAAGTTGGACTTCACCAAACGCGCCGCGCGCGGATTTGTCGGAGAGCACTTGCTGCAAACTAACGACATTGGTGGTGAGTCCATCAATCTTTTTTTGCGCTTCATCAATCACTGCGAGGCGCGCCATCACGCTTGCGAAGGTCTCGTTCGTTTTTTTGAACCCTTCTTCGAGTCGCTCGTTGACTTTGCCGCTGATTTGTTCAAGCCGACCGTCCACCGTTTTAGTCATTGCTTCGGCTTGAACCGAAATCTGCTGCTGCATATTGCGCAGCGTGTTTTGCAAAAGCTCCTGATTGGCTCGCGTTTGCTCCGCCATCTTGCCGAGCATTTGCTCAAGCACTTCGCGCTTCATCGAATCTTGCTGTGTTGATAGCGTTTGTTGCAACAGCGCCAGTTGTTTCAACGACGCTTCAGTTTGTTGCGACAGCGAATGCACGACTTGAACCTGCAAGGTGCCGATCACCTCGCGCGTCCCGGTGCTTGCAAGGGTGAGGTCGCGCCCAACGCGTTCGCTCACTTGATTAAACATGCCACCGACATCGCCAATCATGGCCCGATGCTTTGTTTCGAGTTGCTCACCCATTGTGCCGCTCAGGCGTTGCACGATCGCACCACGCTGGGTAAACACGGTGACGAGCAACACCACGAGCAGAAGCGCGATGATGAGTAGTGCGATTTCAGTAAAAGTCATGTCGCGATTGTAGGTCGCGCCGCTGGGTCGTTTTTCGAGAAACGATCCGCGCTTAGCGATGCCACTCGGTTTCTGCAAGAAGCGCAAAGGAGACGAGCCAGTGCGTACTTACATAGTCACCGCTTACCACTGCGGCTCGTCCCGCACGCTCAGATTCACCCGCTAGTTCACCGAGCCTCTTCCATCGAGGATCGTGGGTGTCGATTGATTGCAAAATGCCGAGTAAACACCACGCGCGGGATAAGTTCAAACCGTGGTTGTGAACCAATTTCGCGTCTTTCTCGTCGCTAACTGCGTTGACACCAAAACCTTCATAGTGCCCCGACTTCAGATCGGGAAGAAAATCGTCAAACCAATGTCTAAATTCAATCTTCGACATCACGATTGACATCAAGAGCGCCTCGACTAAGGCAGGCGAGAGGAAATCCTCCCCCGAAAAATCGTAGGCCATGCGGTAGTCGACGTCATTGTCGAACCACTGATGTGCTTTCGTTTTGATCAGCGTCGCAAAATCGTAATCACCGACGGTGACTGCGTAGCGCAGCGAATGAATCATGGCGAAGGCGCTGTTGGAATGAACACCGTGCCGCACTGGAGCGGGCGCAGTGCTCCAGTGATCGTGCATAGCGTCTGCAAGATAGTCGACCAACGGAGCCAGCGCGCTGCGCCACGCGCCCGCATGGGGATGAACACAGACCGCCAATTCAGAGTACAACTTAAGCAGCCAAGCCCAACCGTAGGGGCGCTCCCAGGTTGGTTTTATGTATTTTTCGAAATATGCTAGTTCTTGCAATGCTTGCCCGCGCTCGAAACGGCGATCAAAGCAAGAGCTGATGGCTTTGGCTTCCGTTGATGTAGGATACAAATTAAGCAGTCGCGCCAGAGACCAATGCATATGAACGCTTGAATGCCAGTCGTAGCTCCCGAAAAAAATCGGATGCAGTACGGTCGGGCGCAGATCGACGCAGTGCCCTTCGTCCAGCGCGAAATGCATCACAAAATTCGGAAACTCGCGCCGAACGTTTTCGAGCGCGGCGCGAGCGTACGCGGCGTGGGTGGCGTTAATTTCATGCATAAGTCAAAGTCTATTACCAGCACAGGCGATTGCGCTACCATTTGTTGCAACTCGACGAGGTTGCCACGTTTTTTTGCGGCACCTCGTTTTTTTACGCCCGCAGTATCGTTTTCCGCGCCCGTGCTTAGCCTGTAGACGGACGAGCGCGCGAAACGCAAGCTGTGATTCGGCAGGCTCACCCAAAAGCGGAAACTCCGTATGCGCATCGAAGAAGAAATCAAGCTTGACTTCAAAGACGTTTTGTTCCGGCCCAAGCGCTCAACGCTTGGCTCACGCGCCAAGGTCGATTTGGTACGTGAATATACGTTTCGTCATTCGGGCGCAACGAGCAAAAGCGTGCCGATCATCGCGGCGAACATGGATACCGTTGGCACCTTCGAAATGGCGGCTGCACTCGGTAAGCACGGCATGCACGTCGCGTTGCACAAGCATTACGGCATTGACGATTACGCAAAATTTTTTACCTCGTCAAACATCGAGCTGCATCGCCACGCGTTTTATTCGCTCGGTATTCTTGAACACGATCTCGAAAAATTCAAACAGGTGCGTACGAAAACAGGCGACCAGATTAAATTTGTATGCATCGACGTAGCGAACGGATACACCGAAACGTTCATTGATTTTGTGAGGAAGTTTCGAGATGCATTCCCCACGATAACCATGATGGCGGGTAACGTCGTCACCGCTGACATCACGGAGGCGCTAATCCTCGCAGGCGCGGACATCGTGAAAGTAGGCATTGGTCCTGGCAGCGTTTGCACCACGCGCAAAATGACCGGCGTCGGCTATCCGCAGCTTTCCGCCATCATCGAATGCGCTGACGCAGCTCACGGTTTAGGCGGACACATTTGTGGCGACGGCGGATGCACCGTTCCTGGCGATGTTGCGAAAGCATTTGGCGGCGGCGCCGATTTCGTGATGCTCGGCGGCATGCTCGCCGCGCACGACGAATCCGGCGGCGAAGTTGTACAGAGAGACGGCAAAACCTTACGCAAGTTCTACGGCATGAGCAGCGACGTTGCGATGGAAAAATACGCAGGCGGCGTCGCGAAATATCGCGCCAGTGAGGGTAAGGAAGTCCTGCTACCGGCGCGCGGGCCAGTCGAGAACACTGTGCAAGAGATTTTGGGTGGCGTGCGCTC
Organism: Betaproteobacteria bacterium; assembly: GCA_013298695.1. Classification (GTDB taxonomy): domain Bacteria; phylum Pseudomonadota; class Gammaproteobacteria; order Burkholderiales; family Casimicrobiaceae; genus Casimicrobium. The sequence goes on along the minus strand of JAAFIS010000001.1, from coordinate 400,667 downwards.
TACGTGTACATACGTCGGTGCGCGGAAGCTCAAAGATCTATCGAAGTGCACAACGTTTGTTCGCGTATCGCAACAAATCAATGAGGTCTATGGAAAGTCGCAGTAGCGCTTATGGTCTGGTCTTTACCGTGTCACTAGCCGACGCTACGATGACACGACGAGACGGCTTCCCCATTTGGGAAGCGATAGTATTCTTGACATTGAATGCGATGGGCACAAAACAGAATACAGCCTCCCTGGCGGCAACGTCGGAGGTGACCTCTCGTTTCACGAACCTGTGGCCAGCTCAGGCCAAGCCCGCGTTTTCCCCGTTGCTACTCGCAGCTACCGCGCCTATAGTGGGTGATTGGCTACGACTGAGCCCATTAGAAGTAAACAAGGAGAGACTATGAAACAGACATTGATCGCGGCTGCGACGATGGCCGCTGCGGCGTTGATAGCGACGACATCGCCTTCGGCATTCGCGCAAGACAAAGGCAACTTAAACATCTATTGCTCGATGCAGTTGGAATGGTGCCAGCTCGCTGGCAATGAATTCCAAAAACAAACCGGCGTTAAGGTCAACGTGTCGCACAAAGGCTCGGGTGAGACCTTCGCGCAGATCAAAGCGGAAGGAAGCAATCCGAAAGGCGATGTGTGGTTCGGCGGCACAGGTGATCCGCATTTGCAGGCAGCGGAAGAAAATTTGCTTGAGGTGTATCAATCGCCGATGATGAAAGATCTGCATCCGTGGGCCACGTATCAAGCGCAGATCGCGGGCAATAAAACGGTTGGCATTTATGCGGGTGCGCTCGGTTTCGGTTTCAACACTGAGTTGCTAGCAAAGAAAAAAATTGAGGCTCCAAAGTGCTGGGCGGATCTCATCAAGCCCGAACTCAAGGGTGACGTGCAGATGGCCAATCCAGCAGCGTCTGGCACTGCATACACCGCGCTCGCAACGCTCGTGCAGGTGATGGGCGAAGACAAAGCTTTCGAATATCTGAAAGCGCTGCATCGAAATATTTCAAGTTATCCGCGTTCAGGAACGGGGCCGGTAAAGGCGGCGGCTCGCGGCGAAACGGCGGTAAGCGTTTCATTCATGCATGATGTTCCGGGTGAGCAAAAGAACGGCTTTCCCGTCGGCATGGCCGCGCCTTGCGAAGGCACCGGCTACGAAGTCGGCTCAATGTCGATCATGAAGGGCGCGCGCAACATGGAAAACGCGAAGAAGTTCTACGATTGGGCGCTTACTCCGGACGCGCAGAAACTCGCCGCGCAAGCCAAGCAATATCAATTGCCGTCGAACAAAAATGCACCGCAACCGCCCGAAGCGCCGCGTTTTTCACAGATGAAATTAATTCAGTACGACTTCAAAAAATACGGCTCATCGGCTGAGCGTAAGCGCTTGCTCGAGAAGTGGGAAAAAGAAGTGAATTCGATTCCTCGCTAAGCGGTTTATAGACGGGAATCGATGCAGTTTCGGCTTCCAGCACCTTCGAACAACGCCCTATTTATTCGGGCGTTGTTCGTTATTGCGATCACAATCGATACGTAACGAAAATTATTCTATCGCCTGATAAAATAGGGCGAATACTTAGATAGATCATCGAGTGTCGGATACCATTGGCGCATGGGAACTGAGACACTGAAGAGACTCAATGTCGCGTGCAGACGTAACCTCATCGCGGGCTCGATCGGCGTCGAGAGTTTTCCGCTTCCGAGTGCCAACATCGTTGCTGATCTCAAACGGTGCGCGAGCTCTCCGCTGCGGTTAGAAGATAACTTTGTCGGCGAAATTCTCTTCTCACATGTGCTCGAACACATTCGCAATGTGTTGCCGATGATGGAAGAGCTTCATCATCGCCGGACGACCGTAGATGCGATCCCGACGATTCGTGTGCCCTGCGGGTCGGGCGACGATGCCTTCGAAGACCCAACCGATGTTCGGCAAATCTCCGTCGGCTCATTCGGTTGCTTTTCGCAACCTTACTACTGGCGCGCGGACTGCGGTTATCGCGGCGATTGGATTACTGATTCCGTCACGCTTGAAACCACACCGCCACTTTGTCATCCGCCCGATGCCGAACTCTGGGAGCGCATGCGTCGCGAACAAAATGTCATCACCGAAATGGTGGACACGCTCCACGCAGTGAAACCAATTCGGCAGCCGTTGCGCGAATTGCGGCACGCTCCTAGTATCACGTCTTTGCGCTGACTTTTCTCTGGTTGATATGGCTTCGCCTCGCATTTGTCTCAACATGATCGTAAAAAACGAGGCACACGTGATTGAGCGCTGCCTTGCGTCCGCAAAACCGCTGGTGGATAGCTGGTGCATTGTTGATACGGGCTCCACTGACGACACAATCGCAAGAGTTCACGCGGTCATGCAAGGCGTTCCGGGTTCGCTGCACGAACGTCCGTGGAAAAACTTCGCTCACAATCGCAACGAAGCGCTTGATCTGGCACGCGCTGAAGGCAGCGATTACGTGCTCTTCATTGATGCTGATGAAATCTTTGTTGCTCCCGAGAATTTTGTGTGGCCCGCCCTTTCTGCCGATGTTTATGAACTAGCTTGTCATTACGACGCGATGCGCTATGCCCGCGCGGCGATGATCGCAACGCGCAGACCGTGGCGCTGGAAAGGCGTGCTGCACGAGTATCTTGAATGCGTCGAGCCATATCGCAGCGGTGCGCTCGATGCGCCAACGGTGCTCATTCGTCACGATGGCGCACGCGCGCGTGATCCGTCGACTTATCTTAAAGACATTGCGATTTTGGAGGCAGCGCTTCGTGATGAACCGAGCAACGCGCGCAACGTGTTCTATCTCGCGCAAAGCTATCGTGATGCAGGCAAACTCTCAGAATCGCGAACGGCGTATGAACGCCGCGCGACGATGGGCGGTTGGGATGAAGAAGTTTGGTATTCGTTGTTTCAGGTCGCTGCGTTAACCGAGCGTCTTGCTGACCCGCCGGAGCGCGTGAGCGCTGCGTATCTGCGTGCGTTTCAGACGCGACCCTCGCGCGCGGAATCGCTCGTGGAGCTTGCACGCTTTCATCGGTTGCGCGGCGAATATGCGCAAGCCTACCTCTACGCGAAGCACGCGAGTGAAATGGCGCGCCCTACGGATCGCTTGTTTGTAGATGAGGCGAGCTATGTGTGGCGCGCGCTCGATGAAATCGCGATAAGCGCGTTTTATCTTGGAACCGCTCAAGCGCGCATGGTTGGTTTAGCGGCAGCAACGTCCTTGGTCAACAAATCTGCGTCGATTCCGACCGCAGAGCGCGACCGGATTCAAGCAAACGCAGCCTTCTACGGTACGTAATTCACAACAATCGGCAAGTGCGGCCCAATACCGATGCCCACACCGGTAGTTGCGATTGCTGCGGCACCACTCAAATCGGTCGCGGGGTAAACGGTTACTGTGGTGCTACTTGCATTGCACGATCCACCCCCAGTTTCAGAAGAACCAAAGCTGCTGCGCGCAAACGTTGTTGCAACGGCGTTCTTCGGGATATACACCAACCGGTCGTTATTGGTGCCAGTTGGGCCGCTACGCGCAGCGAACACGCTGCCCGGCAAGCGACCTGAGGCAGAGAAGTATGGTGTGCCCGTGCAGTCGGTAGTGGTGTAGCTCGCTGAGAACCCTGTGCCCAGAAATCCGGAACTGTTAATGGTCATAAGGTAACCCGTTGCCGAGATGAGTGTCGCGTTCGCGCCGATGTCAATCGAGACGGGATACAACGGTTGGGCAAGTGCCGTGGTAACGGTCCCGTTGAGCGAAATCGAGTAGGCGCCCGTGCCTTTGGCACCCGTCGCGCCAGTTGGTCCGGCAGGTCCGGCGACGCCTGCGGGCCCGGTTGAGCCGGTAGCGCCGGTGGGTCCTTGCACGGTGCTTGCTGCTCCAGTTGGTCCGGTCGGACCCGCGGCACCTTGCGGCCCCGTGACTCCAGTAGCCCCGGTGGGTCCGGCCACGGTGGATGCGGCACCCACAGCGCCGGTTGCGCCTGTAGCTCCGGTCGGGCCCGTAGCGCCCGTCGGACCAGCTACAGTGCTAGCGGCACCGGTTGATCCCGTAGCGCCCGTCGGTCCGGTTGCTCCTGTCGGACCGGCAACCGTGCTCGCCGCGCCAGTGGCACCGGTGGCGCCCGTTGCGCCCGTTGGCCCGGTCGGGCCTACAGCGGTCGAGGTCGCGCCGGTAGCGCCCGTTGATCCAGTAGCGCCTGTTGCACCGGTCGGTCCGGTTGCTCCGGTCGGGCCGACTGCGGTGGATGTTGCACCCGTGGCGCCCGTGGCACCGGTGGCACCCGTGGCACCAATCGGCCCTGTCGGTCCCGTCGCGCCGACAAGTCCTGCAGGACATTTTGCGAGCTGTCCCGCCGCATCGAAACACACAATGTTGGTGCTCGATGTGCTCGACGCCGGAAGCCCAGGAATCACGATGTTGCCTGCGCTATCAGCGGTGAGCACGGTGACGCTGCCGTCAGAGTTTTTGATCACGACGCGCCCACCGGGGGGCGCCTTGATCTCGACGTCAGCGGCGTAGGTGATTGCCGCACCAAGCGCGAGGGTCGCAGCAACTGCCGTTGCCAAAGCTTTGCGTTGAAATTGCTTTGCCATGATTAGTTTCCGGTTCGGTGAGTTTGATTGTTGGCGTGACTGAGCCGATTGACACCCATCCTGAAGAGCGCGGCGGCCATGACGAGGAGCGCGATCCAGGGCAGCGTGGGGATCGGCGCATTGGGGTCGCCAAACACACGCACATTGCCACCGCTGATCGCGTTGGTTTGATTCGGTGCGATCCAATTAGCAATCGCTGCAATGTCGGCTGCACCGAAGTTGCTGGTACTTTGCGCGCCGAACAAGGCAATCGTTGCAACTTGTCCCGCTGTGGTGCTGCGCCAGACGAGCGGTAGCCCCGGTGCGCCTTGGATGGTGAGCTGCTGTGAGATCGTTTGCGTGGAGCCTGCCGCAAACAGGTAAGTCTTGCCAACGCTAGTGGTGAAGCTCAGTTGGGAGAACGTGGTGTTGCCGCTGATTGTTCCGCCGGAGGGGGCACAACCTGCGAGATCGACAAAGTTCACGCTGCCAGCGCCTGCGCTAAAGGTGCCACTGTTGCTCCAAGCACCGGACAGCGAGAGCGTGCCGCTGGTGGCGCTTAAGCTACCGCCCGGTGCGATCACCACGTTACGGATGCCGGTGACGCTGCCGCTGTCGACGCTCACCGTGCCTGCAACGATAAGGTCGGTGCAGCCGAGATCAAGCGTTCCGCCGTTCAGCGCGTAGCTGCCACCGGTGGGAACGTTCAAATCAGCGTGGGCGATCAGGGCGCAAAACCCAAGTGCAGACGCACCGAGCAGACGGCCGACAAATTTCAATATGTGTGGTGCGCGCACTCAATCCCCCCGATTCACGTGACAGCGCGTTTACCGCTCTGGCTGCCACAACACACCTAGATACTAGTTCATTTCTCGGGTAATTCCTAGACGATTGCGACGAAATGCGTAGGAATTTTCTAGCGCTACTAATTAATGACCGTCGAACTGAATTTGTGCAGGATCAAACAAAAAAGACCATTCACTAAGTTGTTACCCATTACACACGAAGCCCCAATCAAAATTGGGTTTGCACGGGATTGCCGCTAAAGCGGCCATTGCTCAATCGTCACGCCGTAGCACTCGGTCAAAAGTGCGTTCGTTATCGAGTCCACGGGTATGGTGCGTGCCACCTGCTTGCCGTCGCGCAGGAGCAGTGCGGAATCGCAGATTGAAGTCACGTCTCGCGGTTCATGCGTCGAGAAAACCATCGCCCAGTTGCGCTCACTGGCGACGGCGCGCAGCAATTGCAACGCGAACTGACGTTGCGCAAGATCGAGGTGCGCGAAAGGTTCATCAAGCAACCAAATACAGCGTTGAGCGGTCCCTAGCTGGTAGAGTGAACGCGCAAGCTGCACTCTAAGCAATTCGCCCGAAGACAGTGACACAGCATCACGATTCATCCATTGTTTCGCATGCGCGCGCTCGAGTGCTTCCAGAATCGCAGCACAGTCAATGTCAGCGAACGGCTGCCCAAGCGCAACGTAGTCGAACACCGATAGTGAGAACGCAAGCGGCGGCTCAACCGCATTGAACGCTCTGATCTCAGCGAGTGATTGTGGAGTGAAGCTTGCGAGATCATTGCCGGTTAACCTGATTTCTCCCCGAGTGAGTTTAGTTTCGCCCGCAAGCGCGGACAGCAATGTGCTCTTACCAGCCCCATTGGCACCGAGCAACCCCATGATTTCACCCGCGCCCAACGAAAACGAAACATCCTGCAGCAGCGCTTGTTGGCCGCGCACCACGCTCACGCGTTCGGCAACGAGTAGCGGCTGGGTCAAAGGAATTCCCCGCGCACGCGCGCCGCGCGCATCACAAGCGCAATCAAAACGGGAACGCCGAGCACCGAGGTAATCGCGCCCACCGGCAACTCTACGGGCGCAGCGAGCGCTCGCGCAACGATATCGGCAACGACACACAATAGCGCCCCAATCACTGCGGCAAGTGGCAACACGCGCCTCGGCTGAGAACCGACCCACAAGCGTGCGATGTGCGGCGCGGCTAAACCAACAAACGCGACGCTTCCGCAAAACGCCGTCACGATCGCAATCGCGAACGCGCTCACAATTGCAACGCGAACCCGCAGCGCGTGCGCTGACACACCCAGCATACGCGCGGTGCGTTCTCCCAAAGCAAGCGCTGCTAGAGCGTTAGCGTCGCGCAGCAGAACCACGAGAGCGACGCAGGCGGCGATCAACATCGCACCGACCACCGACCACGATTGATTGGCGAAGCTGCCCAGCATCCAAAACGCGAGAGTGCGCAGCTGCGACTCGGTGGCGATAGCGGTAACGAGTGCGAGTCCGGCTGCAGCGGCGGCATTCAGTGCAACGCCGAGGAGCAGTAGTTGTGCTGTCGCGCCGTGATGCGTGCGCTGTGAAAATGCCAACAACGCAATCATCGATACTGAAGCACCTGCTAGAGCACCAGGCCACAGAGCGAGCGCAGAGTTCGCGCCCACGATAACCAGCGAAATCGCAGCACCAAGGGCTGCAGCTGTTGGCACGCCCAACAAGCCCGGTTCGGCAAGCGGATTGCGGAACAAACTTTGCATCGCAGCACCCGCGAGCGCAAACGTTGCGCCCGCGGCCAGCGCGGCCGCAATCCGCGGAGAGCGCAATGCGCTGAGCACCGACATCTCAGTATCAGTCAAAGAAAACGATATCAAATTGGAAAATGGGATCGGGTAGGTTCCCACAGCCAGTGACAACACACACGCGAACACCAAAGCGGCGAGGGCGAGCGCCATTGCGACCGCGAAGCTGCGATTGCCAGGTGTCACGATCATCACTAGTCCGCTGCAAGCAGATGTGATTCGACGAGCGCCGCCACCGCTTCCGGATCGTCGTGGTGCAGCATGTGCCCTGCGCCCGCGATCACTGCGAACTCAATATCGCGAAACGCCGCTAAGCGAGCTTCGAACGAACCAAACACGTGACCTTCTCTTGAAACTGGCACTACCGTATCGTCCGAATACCCATTCCAAAGCTTTGCTTCCGACTCGCTCGCGCCGATCCACAGCGTAGGCGCTGTCACTTCATTCCAAATAGCGATGATTTCTTCGAGTCGATACACATTGGGGAAAGGTAGCTTGTGTGCAGGATCAGCGCGCAGATGCCAGCGACCATCATCGCGGAGCTCCGACCAATGCTTTGCGAGCCATATCGCGCGATCGCGTGTCAATCGCGCATTATTTTTTTGCAGCCGATTCGCAACCGCATCCAGCGACTCGTAGGTTGAAAGGGCGGGCGCTGACTTTATCGCGTCTAGCCATTTGCGATACGCACCTGCCGCCTTTGCTGGGCCGCTCGCCGGAATGCCGAAGCCATCCAGAGATACCAACCGTTTCACGCGATGCGGGCGAATGCCCGCATACAAACTAGAAACATTTCCGCCCAAGCTATGCCCTACCAAATGCACTGGCGCGTCGGGGCTCACGTGATCGAGCACCGCTTCCAAATCGGCCAAGTATTCCGCAAACCAATAGCCGCCCGCGGCCTCACGGGTCCATTCGGTACCGCCGTAGCCGCGCTGATCGGGCGCGATGACGTGCCAATCGTGTTTCATCGCATCGACCAAGAATTGAAACGACGCGCCCACATCCATCCAGCCGTGCAGCATGACAACTATAGGCGCGCCACGTGGCCCCCAGTGGCGCAGCGACACCTGGTGTGAGCGCAACGTGAGCTGCTGTTCAAACGATTTTTTTTCTTCCATGACTGGAAGCGTATCAGCCGCGAACTGCGCGCAAAAAAAAGGCGCTGCAAGCAGCGCCTTAGTCTTCGTTTAACGTGGCATTAACGCCTTCTAGAAACAGCGCGTAGGCGCATTCCAGCCGCGAACAGCGCCATCGCTGCGAGCGCCCAGATCCACAGGCTACCCGTGGTCGGCACTGCTTCAGCGCGCACTGCCGCGAACGCAACAGACACAGTACACGCAGCGTTCATTGGACCGCTCACGTATGGACTCGATGTCGACGGGGTGCCGCCGCATCCACTGATCGAGCTGATCAGGAATCCAACGTTTGGCGTCACTGTGCAGGTGGATGTGCCGCCGATGCTGGTCAGCGTTGAGCAACTCACTGAACCGCCCGCCGGGGGTGATGCGGCAACGCTTGGTGTCAGCGCTGCAGTGAAGCTTGCGACAACCGTGCAATCCGCCGTAACCGAATTGGTCGTAAATGTGGTGCCTGACAAACTCCCGCCGCAAGTGCCGCCCACCGGTGTTACGGTGAAGAACCCAGCGTTTGGGGTAATTGTCACTGTTCCCGTTGCGTTAAATGCAACAGTGCCGCCACCGGTTGCCGTGCCGTTACCACCGCTTACGCTCGGCGTGATGGTGTACGTTCTTGGCGCTGCACAACTTGCACTGGTACCCGTATTTGCGCCGGTACAGGTCCAGCTAAATTGCGATGCGGCTGTGGTTACCGCGCTGGCTGTTCCCGCAGCACACAAATTTGCGCTTGGCGCGACGCCGGTTGCAACGCCGTTCGCAGTGCCGCACGCGCCGTTTACGATCGGCAAGAAGCTGGCAATAACCGTGCAGTTTGCGGTTACCGGATTGGTCGTATATGTATTGCCACTCAGTGAGCCGCCACACGTACCACCCACCGGCGTCGCGGTAATGAATCCTGCGTTAGGCGTGATGGTGACCGTCGAGGTCGCGTTCTGCACCACAGTGCCGCCGCCGATTGCCGTCCCATTGCCTCCCGAAACGCTTGGCGTGACGGTGAATGTGGTGGGCACCAAACAAAGCTCAACCGAGCCGTTGCCAACGTTTGCGCCTTGGGTGAGCGTTGCTGACGTAAGGCCGCTGGCATCAGAGCTTCCGCCCGCGCCACCACCGCCTGCGCCCTTATCGTTTCCACTGCAGCCCGCCGTTCCCGCCGATCCGCCGCCACCACCGCCGCCACCAAGGAAGCCGCCGCCACCGCCGCCACCGCCCGGAATCGAGCCAAAGCTGAAGCAGCAGCACGTTTGTCCGGCGCCGCCAGCACCGCCAACTTCGGTCGTTGCCGTAGCGCCGGTTACACCAAGGAAGCCTGCACAACCGACGCCGGGCGTACCGCCCGTCGCACCTACCGCCCCCGCGCCGCCGCCAGCAACCCCGTTGGAGGTAGGCGCATCGGTACCGTTGGCGCCACTGCCACCACCACCCGCGCCGCCGCTACCGCCCGATACTGTGGATGCCGATTCGCAACCGCCACGACCGCCGCCGCCGCCACCGCCAGCAGTTACCACTCGATTGGTGGCTGCGACGCCCCCGATTCGAATGTCGCTTGCGCCGCCACCACCGCCCGCGTTTTGGCTCCCGCCAGACGCACCACCGTTGAAGCCGCCCGTCGGGGTTGCTCCCTGTCCGCCCACGAAAATGTTGAGCGTCTGCCCTGCGGTGAGCGCCAGCGTGCCAGTAACGTTCGCACCCAGTCCGCCAGACCCGCCTGGCGTTGCGCCGGCATTACTATTGCCAGTCGCTCCGGAGCCTGCCTGCGCACCGTTGACATAAACAACCGCAGACGAAAATCCCGATGGCACAACGTAAGTTTGTGAACCCCCCGTAAAACTGAACGGGACCGATGTTTGCCCCGCGCTGCAAGACGACTGCGCGTGACCAGTGTTCGCCGCGATCATCGCGACGGATCCGACGAACAACGCGGTTAGCCGCGCAATTGTCGATTGCTTTCTTTCCATAAAACCCCCGGGATTAAAAATGAAGATGGTTTTGAAACCCTACTTCGGCTTAGCGGCGAGATGGGCTCGCGCGCTCAGTGTGCGCACGGTCATCGCAGGCGTAAAGCCGGCCATGCGAAAACCGTTGGCGTAAATCGTTGTCGGCGTCGTTGCGATATTTCGATCAGCACCGAACGCGAGAATTTTTTCGAATGACGGATTGCACGTCGCCGGAGCATCCGGCGGTTGAGTTCCAGCATCAACCCATGCGCGCCACGCGGATTCAGGATTGGCTGCGCACAAAATGTTGCGCGATTTTTTTATCGAATCAGGCCCGAGCACAGGGTAGAGCACGGTATAGATCGTGACATCGGTGAGAGTCTTTAACTCTGCCTCAAACTGTTTGCAAAATGCACAGTTCGGGTCTGCAAAAACGCGAATTACGCTGGCGCCGTTGCCGCGAATGGTTTTCACCGCGGTGTCTAGCGGTAAGTCTTCCGGTTTGAACGAAAAGAGCTCCGTGATGCGGGCTTCGCGCAGGCTCGACAGGTTCGAACTATCCATCAGGTCGCCGAGAATCATCACTTTTGCGTCGAGATCGGTGTAGACCAAATTCCGCGCAATCCAGATTTCGAAGAAAGGTAAATCCGGAAGTTTTCTCGAGGCGTCGACTTTTTTTCCTGGAAACACACGCTCGGCAAGCGCTCGGGCTTTTTCTTCGGACGCATGTGCAGACGTCGTCACTAGTACAGCGACCGCGAAAGAAAATAAAACGAACTTTGCAAGAAACTGCAAAGCAACAGCGCGAAATGGTTGCATTAAGCAACGCCCCCCTACGTTACGTCAATCAGCGATGTAGGGCGGTTTATAAAACTTGTAATACGCGCGCCACACAGATACTTCTTAGAGTTTACGTCTGATCACGCTGCGTGTACAGGGATAAGTGCGTACAAAACGATGGCAAGCTGATGACTAGAAAATTGCATGTATCCACTAATTTATTTGGCTTATAAGGTATTTCCTCAATTTTCGCTAATTCAGTTAAGTCCTCGAATGGTCCACTATAAAGGGACTTATATCGATTTTATTGATGTACATTTTCATTGTAATTTTGTAATTACAGAATTACATTTCAGCGTAGTGAGGGCACATTGGCTCAGCTGTGCAGCAGCCGTTTCCTAATTCTTCCAGCCGAGTGATGCGTCGCGCGCTCTACTGCTCGCACCTCGCACCGACAGAAAACACATAACCCGATCAACCTATGAGTGATGTCATTCCATTTCGCGGGTATTCGCTTCACGATCAGGTCGCGGAGCGGATTCGAGCGCTAATTTTTGATGCTGCACTCGCGCCCGGCGACTGGATCGATGAGGTTGCACTCGCAGCTCAATGGGATATCAGCCGAACGCCGTTGCGTGAAGCGCTCAAGGTTCTGGTTGCTGAAGGATTGCTCGAGCTCGTACCGCGTCGCGGCTGTCGGGTGGTCGCGATGACCGAGGCTGACGCTGATGCCTTGTTCCCGATCATGGCATTGCTTGAAGGACGTTGCGCGTTTGAGGCGACGCGCAATGCGGGCAACGCAGAACGAGGCGAATTGCAGCGCATGCATGAAGCCCTCGAACTCGCTGCGAGCGGCAACGATATTGACGCTTATTACACGGCAAATCACACCTTCCACTCGTACGTCCAGACGCTCGCGAACAATCGTTGGCTCGATAGAGTGACCGGAGATCTGCGTCGCTTTGTGCGCATGCTGCGCGGGCGACAGCTAGCGCTGCCAGGCCGCATCACGGCCTCGATTGCTGAGCATCGCGTGTTGCTCGCGGCAATGATCGAGGGCGACGCCGAACGCGCCGAGCGCGCGATGCATGATCACTTGATTGCGCAACACTCAGCACTCAAGCAATTGCGCAAACTGGAAGCAACTGCAAACAACGTCAACAAGTCGTATCAAGGTCGCGCCCGTGCTGGGTAATTTCAGCGCGATCCCCGGAGTGCGCAAGGCCACCGAGCGCATCGGCGATTACGCGAGCGAGCGATTGGTCGCAAAAGCGCTCCGCGAATGCCATCGGATGTTATCGATCCGCGCGGAAGCGAACTCACCTGCGATTGCGCATCAGGTGATTTCATTGCTTGAGCAACTCACTGATCGCGAACTCGACGGTTTGTTCGACGGTTTGGTGACAGAATTTTCGCCAGACCCGGAACGCGCGCTTGTGGCTGCGCAAGCCTATGCACGCGTGGCTGACGCGAAATCGCTGGCCGTTTTGATGGAGGCGACCGAGCCGCCGCGGCAGGAATTGTTTCGTCGATTAAATCGTGCGCCAGGCGGCACCGCAGCAATAGTTCGACTGCGGCGACATTTGTTATCTCGGTTGAAAAAGAATCCCACCTGGCAGGCTATTGAGGCCGATTTGCTGCACTTGCTATCTTCTTGGTTCAATCCGGGATTTTTAGAAATGCGTCGCGTAGATTGGAATTCGCCTGCGCATTTGCTCGAACAAATCATTCAGCATGAAGCCGTGCACACGATTGACGGCTGGGACGATTTGCGCCGTCGCTTGCAACCGGATCGCCGATGCTTTGCGTTCTTCCATCCGCAGCTTGCAAACGTGCCCCTCATTTTCGTGGAAGTTGCTTTGGTGCGAGAAATGCCCTCCGCAATTGCGCCGTTGATCGATAAGCGTGCGCCGATCGGATCGTCACGACAGTTTCGTTTCGCTGCGTTCTACTCAATCAGTAATTGCGAGAGTGGATTGCGCGGTGTCAATCTTGGCAATTTTTTGATCAAGCGCGTGGCCAACGAATTGCAGACTGAGCTTCCGCAGATTAAAACCTATTGCACGCTGTCCCCCATACCAGGATTTCTGACGTGGCTGCAACGCGTGAGCTCACCACTCATTACGGCGAAGCTGAAAACCGCTGCAAACGCAAGATTGCAAGACGCCTACGATCTGCTTATCAGAGCTACGGGCGGCGAGCTGTCAACGTTGAACCACCTCGACACTTTGAGCACGCTTGGTGAAAAGCAAAATGAAGCTCTGTTGTCGCTCGCAAGCTACTACCTCACCTACGAATCGCCGCACACCACAGGAGACGCTGTGGCGCGTTTTCACCTCGACAATGGCGCGCGTTTAGAGCGTATCAATCTGCTCGCGAACACTTCGAGCACCGGCCTTAAACAATCAGCAGGTTTGATGGTGAATTACTTGTATGACTTGAAACGAGTCGAAGAATCGCACGAAGCGTTTGTAAACGGCGAAGTCGTGCACTCGCGCGCCGTGAAATCATTGATGTAGACAACTCAATAATCCAATAAAAACACACCACTAAGGAGAAACCAGCCATGAAACTATTTATCCCGCGTCTGTTAGTTTGCGCTCTCAGCGGCATTGCCGCGGTTGCTGCGTCGCTCGTTCATACCGAGGCAATCGCTCAAAACTGGCCGGCCAAACCGGTCACCATCGTCGTCCCCTTCCCTGCAGGTGGCGGCACCGACGCGTTTGCGCGACCGCTGTCGGCTCATCTTTCAAAAACACTGGGCACACAGTTCATCATCGACAACCGCGGCGGCGCGGGCGGCACGTTAGGCGCAAACATTGCCTCTAAAGCAGTTCCCGACGGCTACACATTTTTCATGGGTGCGGTGCATCACGCCATTGCGCCTTCGCTCTATCCGAAACTCGATTACGACATTGAAAAAAGCTTTGTTCCGGTTGCATTGGTGTCCTCGGTTCCGCAGGTTGTCGTGGTGAACCCACAACGCGTACCGGTCGCGGATTTGAAAAGTTTTATCGAGTTTGCGAAGAAAAACGAAGGCAAGCTTAACTACGGATCTGCGGGCAACGGCTCTTCACATCACTTAGCAGGCGAGTTGTTTAACGCCGCAGCGGGTGTAAAGATTCAGCACGTGCCGTACAAAGGCGCTGGGCCTGCGCTGGCCGATTTAGTCGGCGGGCAGATCGATGTCATGTTTGACGGCATGGGCTCTTCAGCGGCGCACATCAAAGGGGGTAGGATCAAAGCACTGGCGGTCGCATCAGACGCTCGCGCGCCCGGCTTCGCCAACATTCCGACGGCCAAAGAATCGGGGCTTAGCTACAACGTTTCTACATGGTATGGACTCTGGGCTCCTGCAGGTACACCTCCTGCCGTGGTCGCGCAATTCCAAGCGGAATTGCGCAAAGCCTTTGCGACCGATGAGATCAAAGTAATTTGGAACAACATCGGCGCAGAAACGCCGAATCTCTACGGTGACGCTTTCGCGCGGTTTGTAAACGCAGAAATCAAGCGCTGGGCTGACGTCGTGAAGACTTCGGGCGCGAAGCTCGACTAAGCAGCGTTCAAGCGAGCGAGAAAATCCGCAGCCAAGCGCGCGCACCGATTGAAGCACGCTGTGGTTTAAGGCACCTAGCCACTCACTCGCGAAATAAAAAAGAAACGCACGGGAAACAGATGAACGAAAACTTGTTTGCGGCAATCGCGTCGGCGTTTCCTGCGGATCGCAATCGCACTGCCATTGAGATTGCGGAACCCTCAACCGGGACGATCTATCGAGAGGTTACCTGGGCCGATATTGAGGCACAAACCGCGCGCCTTGCCAATATGTTGCAATCGCTCAAGCTCGCGCCAGGCGCGCGGGTCGCAGTGCAAACCGAGAAGAGCGTTGAAGCGTTGATGCTGTATCTCGCAGTGCTGCGGGCGGGCTATGTGTATTTGCCATTAAACACCGCGTATCAAGCAAGTGAGATTGAATACTTTGTGGGCAACGCGGAACCGGCGATGTTTGTTTGTAGCACCCGCAACTATGCGTGGACAAAGCCCATTACCGACGCAGCTGGCGTGGCGCATTTGTTCACGCTCGATGAAGACGGCATCGGCACTGTGCTCGATGCCGCTACCGATCAGCCCAAGACCCATTCGATCGCACACAAATCAGCCAACGATCTCGCCGCTATTTTGTATACCAGCGGCACAACGGGCCGCAGCAAGGGCGCGATGCTCTCGCACGGGAATTTGCTCTCGAACGCGAAAACGTTAGTGGACTACTGGGACTGGTCAGAGCGCGATGTACTAATCCATGCATTGCCGATCTTCCACGTACACGGTCTATTCGTTGCGAGCCACTGTTTTTTGCTGACAGGAGCAAAATTAATTTGGTTCTCGAAATTCGATCAAAGAGGCGTTATCGCCCAATTGAAACGGGCTTCGGTGTTTATGGGAGTGCCTACGCTGTACGTGCGTTTGCTCGCGGATTCGCGCCTAACGCGGGAAGTTTGCAGCCGCATGCGGCTTTTTATTGCGGGTTCTGCACCGTTGTTGATCGAGACGTTCAACGAATTTCGCGAGCGCACCGGGCATACGATTCTCGAGCGCTACGGCATGAGCGAGACCAACATGCTGTGTTCAAACCCCTATCTAGCATCGCAAGGTGAGCGACGCGGCGGCACTGTGGGATTTCCTCTACCCGGTGTCGACGTGCGCCTCAGCAACGATCGTGCTGAACGTTGCGACGTTGATGAAATCGGCGGCATCGAAGTTCGCGGCCCTAACGTTTTTTCGGGTTACTGGCGCATGCCTGAAAAGACAAAAGAAGAATTTACGAGCGACGGGTGGTTTAAAACCGGCGACGTCGGCAAGCGCGACGAACGCGGCTATTTCACGATCGTGGGCCGCAGCAAAGACCTCATCATTAGCGGTGGCTACAACGTGTATCCGGCTGAAATTGAGAGCTACATTAATGACATGCCGGGCGTTGCTGAGTCAGCCGTGATCGGCGTGCCGCACCCGGATTTTGGTGAGGCCGTCGTTGCGATCGCTGTGGCGAAAACGGGGGCCACACTCGACGCAGACGCGATGATCGCGACGCTTAAAAAAGGCATCGCAAACTTTAAGGTTCCCAAGCGCGTGTTTGTCGCCGCCGAACTTCCGCGCAACGCGATGGGCAAAGTTCAAAAGAACCTGCTGCGCGATACACATCACTCGCTGTTTGCACGCGAGTAATGTGTAGCCCAAGGCGAGGGATGCTCAACGCAGCGTTTGGTGTGCGTGCGCTTAGCGAAACATTTTCCGCATCAGAACGTCGAGTGCGAGCCTTCGCTTTTCCTCGCTTTCGAATTCCCACCACGCAAACGACTCGCGCCGGTCGAGCGACGCAACCAACGGCGCGCGCAGCTCGCTGACAGTCGCTCTCGGCGAACCGTCCGCCGCGAGCGGCATGAACTCAATTAGACGCTCATGCGCGCTCGAAACCGACGCTAACTGAGTCGCGTCATGCGCGCGCATGCTCAATCGGCTTTCCTGCCACCGGCGGCTTATCCGGTGTGCCCGGAATGCGCGACGATGGATAGCCGGCAAACAAGTGCGCTTGTGCATCTACCTTAGTGTCGAGCGAAGCGACGTCGCCGCTGACGATGCCGCCTTCGGAGACGAGCAGCGAGCCGTAGCGAACAGTGCCCGTGACATGACCGGTGCCGTGAACGATGAGCTTCTTGCGCGCAGTTAAGTTGCCAGAAAATTTACCGTGAATCTCTGCGATGTCGATGCTCACGGTACCATCGTAGGAACCCGCTTGGAGGATTTCGAGCGTCTTGCTATCCATCGAAGCTTCAACGTGACCCTCTACCACCAGAGTGTCGCAATCGTTGATTTCTGCGCCACGCAATTTGATGTTTGGGCCGACCGTCAAGCGCGGTCCGGTGGTGTGTGTGCCTGCGGCTGCAGAAGCCGCAGCAGTGGCGCCAGCAGCTGAGGCAGCGCTCGTTGGCGCACCTCGCACATCAGTCGCGTCGGTGCGTGCAGTGGGGGAAGCAAGCGTCGTGTGATTGGTACTCACAGCGACGGCAGCGAGCGGCGGCGCATCGCTTTTCGGCGGATACAACGGCGAGTCAATAGACGGGCGCGCGGGCGTTGGTTCTTCACGTCGTCCAAGAAACGAATTTTTGAGCATCGAAGGTCTCCTCAATTGGGGATGCGAAATCACGCATCCGATAAACACTCCCCCGTAGCCGCATGACACCACCGCATCGCCCGATAGCAACTGATCGTTTCCGATCCGCTGCGCTGTCCCGCAAATTCGGCACCTATCATGCAACCACGAGTATGACACCGGCATTTTTCGATAGTTGCTTCGCGACCGAAGTTTCTCAGGCAGTGCGTCGCCTCAGAACGACACTAGAAACGACTTTAAACTAAATGCAGATTCCCCAGCGACACGCATATTTATTTGGGTGATAATGCAATTTATTGGTATTTTTGATAATTCCAATAAATTACGTCATCGCCCAATTAATTTGACGTTTACAACTAATAGCTGAATTCCGACTTCCACTCTGTTCGGGCTCGTTCGTAGCACGCTCTGAATCTCCGTCCGCTAACGCGTAAGCATCGCTGCTGCGCAGCGCTTTCGGAACCTGCAAAATAACCGAATGTGCTGCTCTGTTTTTTACCCGCGACGTCGGTTTTCGTCACGCAAACTGTCGCTTTTTGCCGCGCTTTTGTTTGCCGCGCTCTTGTTGGGCGCGTTGGCTGATATTGCCAACGCGACGGAATCGAGCAAGCTCCCGCGCGACCTGCGTGTTCCAGGCGGTGTGGCCTTAATCCGTGTCGCCGAGGCGAGCGCCACGAGGCCAGAGGTCACTCGAGACGGCACCCGCGTATGGGTCACGCGCGATGCAACGCATTGGATCGCAGTCGTTGGTTTACCCCTGACGATTGCGCCAGGTGAACACCAAATTAGCATCCTCAACAATGCATCGGCGCAGTCGATACCTTTTCGTGTGCAAGAGAAAAAGTATCCAATCCAAAAACTGAAGCTCAATAAAGCAATGGTTGAGCCGCCTGCAGAGGTCATGGCACGCATCGAGCGCGAATCCGCGCACCTGAAAACGGTTCGCTCACATTGGCGCGAGGCAAACGACACAAACGCTCAATTCGTGTTGCCCGCGAAAGGCCCGTTGTCGAGTCGTTTCGGCTTGCAACGCGTGTTAAACGGCAAACCACGCTCCCCGCATGCGGGCCTCGACGTCGCCGCACCCACTGGGACCGTGATAAGTGCACCCGGCGACGGCATCGTAATCGACACGGGCGACTACTACTTCTGCGGGAAAACTGTTTTCATAGATCATGGCAACGGCCTGATCACACTGTATTGCCACTTGAGCGAAATCACTGCTAAGGTCGGCGCCTCGGTAAAACAGGGTGAGAGCATCGGCCTCGTTGGCTCTACGGGACGCTCAACCGGCCCGCATCTGCACTGGACGGTGTATCTCAACGAGGTTGCCGTAGAGCCAGAGTTATTCATCGCACCGCCCTCCTGGCAGCGAAAAAACTAGTGGCGTGTGGTGTCCTTGATGTGATTTAAAAACGCATCTTTTCCGCAACACTACATTCGGCGCTCTCGATCACTTCGCCTCCGGTGTCAGCGCTTTGTTGCGAATGAATTCCAGCGTTGAAGCGATCAGCCCCTCGCGGAGGGGGTCGAGCTGCTCGGTGCGAGCCGCGAAGCGCATCGCTAACGATTCATCGCGCAGATTCAATGACGACGCGCCTGCGTAGTGCGCATTTAACTCGGACGCTGCGTCCGCTGAACCCTTTTCGCTCAACGCGATCAATTGCCCCATCAGTTGCGCGGCATACTCCTGCGACAGCTCGGCTGGATCAACCACCGGATTGACCGCCGTAAGTTCTCGCGTGAGTACTGAGGCGTAGAGCGTTGCATCGCCCAGCCCCGCGTTGGCAAGCCGCATCGTCCAGCGAAACAAGGCCGCGCGCAGGGCCGCGCGCGAATCAATGTCGCTGCCGAAGTATTGAACACAATCGCGCCGTTCTCCGCCAATCAATTCGTAAGTCATAGCAAGCGGACCGGCCGACACGCACCAATTGGCTGCGCCAACGAGTTGTGCGGCTGCCGCAAGATCGCCCGCATCTGCGGCGTCACGAAGCGCAACCGCGGCGTGAATGTAGCCTTCGTTCGCGATTGCTGAAGCAGAATCGGCGCGCCACACCGTGTCCCACACCTGACTTACTGCGGCGAGTTGATGATCGCTCGCGAGCGACGCAGGTTGCGCGATCGTGATCACGTTCTGCGATGACGGCGAAGCAGCGCGATGCTCGGCAGCATTGTTTCTCAGATTCGATATCGTCGGATCAAGCGCGTCGATAGCTGTTCGAAATAGCAAAAAATTTGCAATCAGCGCGATGAGCAACCACGACCAACCCGACACATGGGATGGGTGTTTGTGATGCGAAACGTCTAGCAGCAGCATCGTTGCACTTCCGTCACGCGCACTGTCCAACGCGCGTTAAGCGCGAAGATTAACTGAGAATGACGTCGCTTGCGTCGCCGTCAACGCCTTTTGCATGCGAAGTAGTGCGATGACCAATCAATGCGTCCGCGCACGTGCGACGATTCGAGCGTAAGGCACCCACGCGAGCGTTCGCCAGCGCCACCACATCATGAGACCGCGTAGCCATTCGTCCAGCGCGTAAGCGATCCAAATACCAACCAACCCAAGATTCAAGACTGAACACAAAAACCACGAACCGCCCGCGAGCACAATCACCATCGATCCAATGCCCGCGACAACGGGGAACTTAGTGTCGCCCGCCGCACGCAATGCGTTGATTACGATTAAGTTAAAAGAACGACCGGGCTCTAAGATCACGTTGATCCACATCAGCGTGACGCCCACGGCAATGATCTCTGGATCCTTGGTAAATATTGAAAGCAAAGCATCACCTGCGAGCGCGGCAATCATTGCAATGCCTGCGCCCAGCACCATCCCGAGCGCCAACGCGCGGCGCACCAAATGCTGCGCGCGCTTGAATTCGCGTGCGCCGACCAGATGCCCCACGATGATCTCAACGCCCAGCCCTAGTGCAAGACTCGAAAGCAACACTGCGTAGTTAATTTGCAAGACGTACGCCTGGGTTGCAAGCGATGCGCTGCCCAGCCCGCTCACCACAACAACGCTCACCATAAAGGCCACTCGGTAGCCAATGTTTTCCGCCGCCGCAGGTAAACCCACATGGAGCACAGGTTTCAGTGCTGCGCGATCCACATCCCACCAGTCTCGCGCGCGATTTGCGAAGCTTGGCAGAAACCCGAGTCGTTGCCACGCGAAATAAAGATGAAGTGCGAAGGCCAGGCTGTAGGCGAGCGTAACCGCGAGCGCATAGCCAGGCAAACCGTATCGAGGAAACAGAATGAACGCAAGGAGCGCTTGGACTGCATTCATCACCACGAACACTTTGAGCGTGTCGCGCACAAAAAGATGAGCTCGCAGCGCACTGGCCAGCGTGGTGTTGAGGGCGTCGAGAATCACCGCAAGCGCCATCGCCCGGATGAACGGAGCTGCGAGCGGCAGCACGTCCGGCGGCGCGCGCATCACACTGAGAATCGGCTCGGCCGCCAACAAGATCGTGGCTGAAATCAAAACGCCGGCCCAGCCTGCAGCCGCAAAGCTGGTTCGCACAATCGCGCGCGCACCGCGATGATCGCCGGCACCAATGCGATTGGCCACACTTACCGAAATTCCAGCGCCAACGACTCGAAATAACAGCAACAGCAGCGTTGTGATGTGCTGAGTCAACGCGAACGCGGCAGCACTGGAATCACCCTTGCGCGAAACAAGATAGGTCGTGAACAGCCCCACGCTGATCGCGAGCGCAAGCTCAATATAGATTGGCGCGGCGACGTGCGCGAGTTTGGGAAGCGGCGTGAGAGCTCTCGTCGATTTCGAAAGCGTTGCGGAAAGTGCAGTCAAAGGTAGCTAGAAAATTTTCAGCGGTGTTGGCGAGGAGCTTTGCAAAGGTCGGCGTACGGGGCGCAGAGACTGGCTATCGGCTAAGCAGGTTTTGCGCCTTCGCGAAATCGCTGCAATCCGTCATCCAGCCGCTTGAGTTCGCTTGCGAAACACCAACGCACAAAGCCTTCGCCCTCATCGCCAAACGCTGCACCGGGCGCAAGTCCGAGCGCTTGATCGGCAACCAGCTGCTTACAAAATGCGAGCGAGTCGGTTAAGCCATCCACCTTGAAAAACGCATACATTGCCCCGGGCGGCGCTGGCGCACTCACGCCGTCTATCGCGTTTAGCGCAGCGCAAAGATGGTCGCGCGCGGCTCTGAAACGTTTCTGTGTGCGGGCAATCACCGACTCACCGTCGCGCACGGCAACGATGCCCGCGCGCTGGACAAAGACCGGTGAACACGAGGTGTTGTACTCGATGACTTTTCCCAAATGTTCAATGAGCGCCGCGGGCGCGACGAGCCAGCCCAAGCGCCAGCCTGTCATCAACCAAGACTTGGAGAATGTGTTGGCGCTAATGACGCGATCACTTTCGTCTGTGATATCCAGAAATGACGGCGCGCAGCTCGTCTCATCGTAGACCAGTCGTTCATACGCGTCGTCGGCCACAATCCAGATGCCGCGTTCACGGCAGTGTTCCAGAATCGCGCGTTGCTCGTCGCGATTCAGCGTCCAACCGGTCGGGTTGTTCGGCGAGTTCACCATGAGAAGTTTGGTTGTGGACGTGAGCGCGCTCAGGAGCCGCTCGATGTTGAGCGTCCACCCTCGTGTCGCGTCAAACTCTAGCGGTACGCAGCGCACGTTGGCCGAGAGGATTTTCGGTATCTCCACCAAATTGGGCCAGAGTGGCGTCACGCACACCACATCGTCTCCGGGATCGACCAGCGCCTGTGCCGCCAGCGACAAAGCGTTGACCCCCGAGCTCGTGACCGCGATGTTGTTTGCTGTGATCGGCAATCGCGGATTCGGGTGCAGCGCGGAGACGTAACTCGCAAGCGTTTCGCGCAATTCGATCAATCCGAGGTTGTGCGAGTAAAACGTTTCGCCTCGGGTGAGACTTGCCGCAGCGGCATCGCGAATGAACGCGGGCGTGGTTTCGTCAGGTTCGCCAAACCAAAACGGCAGCACATCGCTTCGCCCTATTCCCGCGTTTGCGACGTCTCGAATCTTTGATTGTCGTAGTTGAGCTATTGCAGCGCGAGCGCCCATATAAACTGGGCTCACAAGCGTATTGTTGGTTGTCATATCGATGGGTTCACTTGAAATATTCGCGATGCTTTGAGCACCGCCGCTGCCAATTTTCGTCGAAATCGCTGCGGAGAATTTTTCTCGATGTTATGAAAGTGAGTGCGCATGCGGCCTCTATCACGTTCGACAAAAGTGTTGCGACCCACGCACATCCCGCTTCGTAAAATGCAGTGAATGTCTGCGCCACGTTTCGTCCACCTTCGCCTGCACTCTGAATACTCGATCGTCGATTCGACGTTGCGTGTCGACGAGGCGATCAAGCTTGCTGCGAATGATGATCAGCGCGCGCTCGCCATCACCGATCTAGGCAACCTCTTTGGTTTCGTCAAATTCCTGAAGGCGGCGAAAGCAAAAAACATCAAACCCATTTGCGGCGTCGATGCCTGGATTGATGCGCGAATCGCAGGCGACGCGAGCTCTTCCGACGCAGAGCCGTTTCGCGTTCTTTTGCTTGCCGAATCACACGCGGGTTACTTGAAGATTTGCGATTGGTTGACCCGCGCCTTTCGCGATAACCAAGTTCGAGGCAAAGCGCTGCTCAAACCCGAGTGGTTTGAAAACGCCTCAGAGGACGCGGCACAAGGTGGCGCAACCGAAGGCGTCTACTGTTTGTCCGGCGGCTGGTTTGGCGACGTGGGTTTAGCGCTGCGCTACGGCCAAAAAACAAAGGCTGAACGAGCGGCGCAGGCATGGCAATCGCGTTTCCCGAATCGCTATGCGATGGAAATTCACCGCGCTGGATTCAAAGACGAGCATCATTTCGTGGCGGCGAGCGTCGCACTGGCGAACGAGTTACAGATTCCAGTCGTTGCAACGCACCCGATTCAGTTTGCGACGTCCAACGATTTTTACGCGCACGATGCGCGCGTTTGTATTGCTGAAGGCTACGCACTGGGCGACCCGCGGCGACCTCATAACTTCACCGAGAAGCAGCACTTTCTTACGCAACAAGAGATGT
This sequence comes from Betaproteobacteria bacterium, assembly GCA_013298695.1. Classification (GTDB taxonomy): domain Bacteria; phylum Pseudomonadota; class Gammaproteobacteria; order Burkholderiales; family Casimicrobiaceae; genus Casimicrobium. The sequence goes on along the minus strand of JAAFIS010000001.1, from coordinate 377,413 downwards.
GCGAAAAATTTAGCGACTACCCGCAAGCAATCGCGAATACGGTAGCCATTGCGACGCGTTGCACGCTGAATTTGAAGCTCGGCACCAATTACCTGCCCGACTTTCCGCTGCCGGCGGGCGTCACGATCGAAGCACATTTGCGCAACGAAGTGCTCACCGGGCTTGAGCAACGATTATCGGTTCTTTTTCCTGAAGCGGCCGAGCGCGACCGCGAACGTCCGCGCTATATCGAGCGTTGCGAATTCGAAATTGCAACCATCGTGAAGATGGGTTTTCCGGGTTACTTTTTGATCGTTGCCGACTTCATTGGTTGGGCGAAAAACAACGGAGTTCCGGTTGGCCCCGGACGCGGCTCGGGTGCAGGCTCGCTGGTCGCATACTCTCTGGGAATTACCGATCTTGATCCGCTCCGATACAACTTGCTTTTCGAGCGCTTCTTGAATCCTGAACGCGTATCGATGCCCGACTTCGACATCGATTTCTGCCAGGATGGGCGTGATCGGGTGATCGACTACGTTCGTAATAAATACGGCGCGCAAAGTGTCGGGCAAATCGCAACCTTTGGCACGATGGCCGCAAAAGCGGCAGTCCGCGATTGCGGACGCGTGCTCGATATGCCGTACACCTTCGTTGATGGCGTGGCGAAACTGATTCCGTTTCAACCGGGCAAATGGACAACACTCACGCGCATGCCCGCCGATCCGAAGGATCGTGCGGCCAATACGATTTATGCGAAAGAGGCCGAACCGCTTCTTGCTGATCGCGAGAAAAATGAAGAAGACGTGTCGGCGTTACTGGCGCTGGCTGAGCAACTTGAAGGCCTGCCGCGAAACGTTGGCATGCACGCAGGCGGCGTGCTAATCGCACCGGGCAAGCTTACCGATTTCTGCCCACTGTACTCGCAGGATGAGGGCTCGCCAATGGTGAGCCAGTTCGACAAAGACGACGTTGAAGCCGTTGGGCTGGTCAAGTTCGATTTTCTCGGGTTAACAACGCTCACCATTCTTGATTGGACGATCCGCTTTTGTAGACGACTGGATCCGACCTTCGAGGTTGACTTGCAGACGCTGCCGCTAGATGACGCTTCGGTTTATCAGCTGATTCGCGAACGCAAACCTATCGCAATTTTCCAGTTTGAATCGGCGGGCATGCAAGATCTGATCTTGAAGACGCGTCCAACTCGGCTAGAAGATCTCACAGCGCTCAATGCGCTCTATCGCCCGGGCCCGATGGAGCTGATTCCAGACTACATCGCGCGCAAAGATCGTAAGCAAGCGGTTGAGTACTACGACGATCGGTTGAAGCCGATGCTCGAAGAGACTCTGGGCATCATGGTCTATCAAGAGCAGGTGATGCAGGCCGCGCAAATTATCGGCGGCTATTCGCTCGGTGGCGCCGATTTGTTGCGACGCGCGATGGGCAAAAAGAAGCCCGAAGAAATGGCGAAACATCGCTTGATCTTTGTCCAAGGCGCGCTCAAAAACGGCGTTGCTGAAGAACTCGCAAAGCGGCTCTTTGACGACATGGAAAAGTTTGCGGGCTACGGCTTTAACAAGTCGCACTCCGCGGCCTACGCATTGCTCGCCTATCAAACGGCTTACTTTAAGCGCTATCACACGGCCGCTTTCATGGCAGCCAACATGAGCGCCGTGATGAACGACACCGACAAGGTTCGTATCTTGCTCGACGACGCGCGCGATATCGGGCTACGCTTCGAGCCGCCCGATGTGAATCTTGGTGAGTACCGGTTCGTGCCCGTGGATCGAGGCACGATTCGCTACGGTTTAGGTGGCGTGAAGGGCACCGGAGAAGGTGCGGTCATCGAAATTCTTCGCGCCAGAGACGAAGGCGGAGCGTTCACCGATCTGTTTGATTTTTGCAAGCGCGTGAACACGCAAACCGTGAATCGAAGAACCGTTGAGGCACTTGTGAAGAGCGGCGCGTTCGATCAACTTCATAGCAATCGTGCGAGCGCGTTCGCGAGCGTGGGTGCGGCGCTGGGCGAGGCCGAGCGCGCGCAGGCCAACATCGCTCAGAACAATTTATTCGGCGACGACCCGAGCGTGAACGCCGTCGCATTAGTCGACGCGCGCCCGTGGGATTTGCTTGAGACGCTCGCGAACGAAAAATCGGCGCTGGGTTTGTATTTGAGTGGTCACCCCTACGAGGCGTATCGCAAAGATCTCTCAGCCGTGACAACGATGCCGTTGGCGCGCATTGAGCCCAGTGATACCAAGCAGCGACTCGCGGGGATCGTTAACGCAGTGCGCACGATCAATTCGCGCAACGGTCGCATGTGTTTTTTGACGCTCGATGATCGTACGAGCATCTTTGAAGTGATGATTCCGGCAACGCAGTTTGAAGCGCATCGAAGTTGGCTCAAAGAAGATATTCCGATTGTGATCGAAGCGAAAATTTCAGCAGGGCGCGAAGGCATGGGCACACGAGTCGTCGCGGATCAGCTCTACACAATCGACCAAGCTCGCGCGCAATACGCGCGTCGCTTGATCGTGAAACTCAACGGGAAAAGCGCGGCGAAAGAAGCCAACGAGTTGCTGAGTTTGCTTAAACCCTACGTCGGCGGCTCCGTCGCGGTAACCATTGACTTGCGTAAAGACGGCTACGGCGGTCGCGTCGATCTTGGCGAGCAATGGCGAATCACGCCGAAAACCGAGTTGCTTTCGAAACTCTCGGCAGAGCTGGAGTTTTGATTCGGCCCGGCTGACGCATCACGCGGAGTTTGGCGCTGGCAGCAACCAGTTTGACACCTTCCGCAACACCGCGCGTAGCCCCTTGACGAGGTAGCGCAGCAAAATAATCAGCGCGACCACAAAAACTAGCAGCAATCCCAAGAACACCCAAGGGTTTGCAACGGCTAGCGCAAGTCCGCCCGCCACCGTGACGTCTTCCGCGAGTGACACGGCGATATTGCTAAACGGCTCGGGGGATGTGTTCACCGCAGCGCGGGTGCCGGCCTTCCCGAAGTGAGTGCCTGCTGCAAGCGTGCCGCCGATCAGTGCGGCGGCCATCGCCACGCCGTCGCCGCTATCACCCAGCATGCCAGCCGCCATCGCTGCGCCCGCAGGAATACGCAGGAACGTATGCACTGCATCCCACGCGCTATCCAGCCACGGGATCTTGTCGGCGAAAAACTCAATGAACGTCATGAAACCCGCGGCGCCCAGCACAATCGGATTTGCAATAATTTTCATAGCCTCAGGCAGCGGCACGTAGCCAAATTTGCCAAGTAGGCCAACAACAAAAACGACGAGGTAGAGGCGAATCCCTGCGCCCCAGGCCATCGCCGCCGACATCGCCAATTCCGCTAGGTGGTTTTGTATCCATTCCATCTCTGTTCTCCTGATTGCCTGGGGCTGCTGCGTCGTCTGCGAGGAGCGAAGGCGCGGCTACCCGCTAGGGTAGCCGACAAGGTCGAAGACCCGCCGCGTGAGACGACGAAGCCGCGTCCGAACCTCCGCGACTTGATTCAAAAAAACGTTCTGAGGTCGCGGGGCGCGCCTTCGGCCTCATCGCTTCGCTGTCGCGAAGCGCCCGCTCGCTCCTTGCCAGGCCATCGCCGCCGACATCGCCAATTCCGCTAGGTGGTTTTGTATCCATTCCATCTCTAGAACCTTTCACACAAGCCAATGCGTGCTGATCGCTGCCGATTGCTACCGGGATTCACTCACGCCATTGCGCGTCAACCAGCAACAGCGTCGGTGTCAGCGTGCAAGAAACGCGGGCTAACCCGCATTGGTGTACAGTATCCGTGTTTTCACTAAGGAGGAGGAAAATTATGGAATACATCATTTTCGCGTTGGTCGGACTAGTGGTGGGTGCCGTCGCTAAGTTTTTGGTGCCCGGTAAGCAAGGAGGCGGCATCATCATCACCGCCATCTTAGGCTGCATCGGTTCGTTGGTGGGCACTTACGGCGGGCAGCAGCTCGGTATCGTGTCGGCGAAAGCAGGGACGCACTGGATCGCCTCTATCGTCGGCGCAGTGGTTGTCGTGTTTATCTATAGCTTGCTCACGAAAAAATCGACTAGTTAACGAGCCGCGAGTAAACAACAAAAACTCGGCGTCGCCCTATAAAATTGGGTGTCAAACAATTTTTCTATCTACTTGATAATGTCGTTGATTTGCCTTATCGCCCGATATAACTGGGGGTATCGTTAAATAGCTGCATTATTTAAGCCGCAAAAAAAGCCGACACGCGTGTCGGCTTTTTCTTGACGCGCAGCTGCGCGCAACTGTCGCTTATTCGGCTTTCGCTTCGTCAGCGGCGGCTTCTTCAACCACAGCAGCTGGGCGATCCATCAGCGAAACGAGAGCCATCGGAGCGTTGTCGCCCTGACGGAAACCGTACTTGAGGATCTGCACATAGCCACCATTGCGATTGGCGTAGCGCGGACCGAGTTCGTTGAACACTTTGCCGACGATCTCGCGATCGCGAATGCGATCAAATGCGAGACGACGGTTAGCGAGCGACGGCTTCTTTCCGAGCGTGATGAGCGGTTCAACGACGCGACGCAACTCTTTTGCTTTAGGCAAAGTGGTGCGGATCACTTCATAACGAAGCAACGCGGTTGAAAGATTGCGAAGCAGTGCTTGACGATGAGCGCTGGTCCGATTGAGTTTGCGAAGTCCACTTCCGTGACGCATGATGTATCTCCTGACTTTCGCTTAGTTACCGCGATCGAGACCGGCCGGAGGCCAGTTATCGAGCTTAGCACCGAGCGCGAGACCGCGCTGCGAAAGCACTTCCTTAATTTCGTTGAGCGATTTGCGACCGAGATTCGGAGTCTTGAGGAGCTCCGTTTCCGAACGTTGTACCAAATCACCGATATAGTGAATGTTTTCTGCTTTGAGGCAGTTAGCCGAACGAACCGTAAGTTCGAGATCGTCAACCGGTTTCAGCAAAATCGGATCAAACGATGCCGAAGCGCGCTCAAGCGCAGGCATGTCAGTGCCTTGCAGATCAGCGAACGACGAGAGTTGATCAACCAGGATGCTAGCCGCGTAGCGAACTGCGCCTTCCGGTTCAATTGCACCGTTGGTTTCGATATCAAGCACGAGCTTGTCGAGATCGGTGCGTTGTTCAACGCGAGCCGATTCAACGATGTAGCTCACGCGCTTCACCGGGCTGAACGAGGCGTCAAGAAGGATCGAACCCACTTTACGATTCGCAGTTTGACCGGCAGCGGTACGAACCGTTGCTGGCACGTAGCCGCGGCCACGTTCAACCTTGATTTCGAGATCAATCTTGCCGCCTTGCGTCAAGTTTGCGATCACGTGCTCAGGGTTGATGATTTCAACTTCGTGCGATGACTCGATATCAGCCGCCGTGACAGGGCCAGCGCCTTCCTTTTTAAGGGAAAGCACCGCTGTGTCGCGGTTATGCAACTTAATAACGACGCCCTTCAAGTTCAGCAACAGGTCGACAACGTCTTCCTGCACGCCCTCTAGCGTCGAGTATTCGTGCACCACACCAGCAATTGAAACCTCAGTTGGCGCGTAGCCAGGCATCGAGGAGAGCAGCACGCGGCGAAGCGCATTGCCGAGCGTATGGCCGTAACCACGCTCGAATGGCTCCATCACGACGCGAGCCGATGATGGGCTGGTTGCTTGAACCTCAATGTTGCGGGGCTTCAAAAAAGCTGTACTCTGCATACATTTCCTTTATGTGTGAGGTTCGGGGATTACTTCGAGTACAACTCGACGACCAAGCTTTCGTTGATGTCGGAAGCGAACTCGGTACGGTCAGGCGCGTGTTTGAACGTGCCTTTCATATCTTTCGCGTTGACGTCAACCCAGCCTGGGAATCCGATGCGCTCAGCCAGTGCGAGTGCGTCGATGATTCGTGCTTGTGCTTTCGATTTGTCGACCACTGCAACGACTGCGTTCGCGGGAACGATTGCCGAGGGAATGTTGCAAACCTGACCGTTAACCGTAATCGCTTTGTGCCCGACCAACTGGCGAGCCTCAGCGCGCGTTGAGCCGAAGCCCATGCGATACACAACGTTGTCAAGGCGCGATTCGAGCAGTTTCAACAGGTTTTCACCCGTTGAACCTTTGCGACGCGCTGCCTCAGCAAACGTGCGACGGAATTGACGCTCAAGCACGCCGTAAATACGACGCAGCTTTTGCTTCTCGCGCAGTTGCAGACCGTAGTCCGACGTGCGCTGACCGCTCTTCGCGCCGTGTTGTCCGGGTGCGGCAGCGAGTTTGCACTTGCTATCGAGCGAGCGACGCGCGCTCTTCAAAAATAAATCGGTGCCCTCACGACGGGAGAGCTTGCACTTGGGGCCTGTATAACGAGCCATCAGTATTCTCCTTCGTGATTACATGCGGCGACGCTTGGGTGGGCGGCAACCATTGTGTGGTACCGGAGTCACGTCAGCGATGCTGGTTACTTTAATGCCGAGTGCGTTCAATGCGCGCACACAGCTCTCACGACCTGGGCCTGGGCCCTTGATCTGGATTTCGATGTTCTTCACACCGCACTCCACGGCCACTTTACCTGCCGCTTCGGCCGCAACCTGCGCCGCAAACGGCGTAGATTTACGTGAACCTTTGAAGCCCGCACCGCCCGAGGTTGCCCACGAGATTGCGTTGCCTTGGCGATCAGTAATCGTGATGATCGTGTTGTTAAACGAAGCGTGCACGTGGCAAATCGCTTCGGAAATATTCTTTTTTACTTTTTTACGCGCGCGTGCTGCCGCTGCGTTTTTTGTAGATGCTTGAGCCATGATTTAGTGCTTAGCCTTTCTTACCAGCGATGGCCTTGCGCGGGCCTTTGCGGGTGCGGGCGTTAGTACGCGTGCGCTGACCGCGAGCCGGCAGTCCTTTGCGATGACGCGTGCCGCGGTAGCAGCCCAAGTCGATCAGACGCTTAATGCTCATCGTGACTTCGCGGCGAAGATCGCCTTCGACGACGAATTTCGCAACTTGCTCACGCAATTTGTCGAGCTCAGCATCGGTCAAGTCTTTGACCTTTTTGCTGCGCGAAACACCAGCGTGATCACACACCGCGCCAGCGCGGGTGCGGCCGATTCCGAAGATCGCAGTCATCGCGATCCAAGCGTGTTTTTGGTTGGGGATATTGACCCCGGCGATACGTGCCATTGTCTGTTATCTCCTACCCATTAACCTTGGCGCTGCTTGTGACGTGGGTCCGTGCAGATCACACGAACCACGCCATGACGGCGGATGATTTTGCAGTTGCGGCAAATTTTCTTCACCGATGCACTTACTTTCATGGTCGTTTCCTGTTTAGATTTATTTGGCGCGGAATGTAATCCGTGCCCGTGTCAAGTCATACGGCGTCATGTCCACCGTTACCTTGTCACCCGGCAAAATTTTTATATAGTTCATGCGCATCTTGCCGGAGATGTGCCCTAGGACGACGTGTCCGTTTTCTAACTTCACCCGGAACGTTGCGTTTGGCAACATTTCCAGGATTTCCCCTTGCATTTGGATGGTGTCTTCTTTCGACATACTTAGACCGGTAGACCACCCTTGCCCTTGAGGTTTGCTTTCCTCAGGAGCGAATCGTATTGCTGTGACATCAAGTAGGCCTGTACTTGCGTCATGAAATCCATCGTCACCACCACGATAATCAAAAGCGATGTTCCACCAAAATAGAACTGCACGTTCCACGCGCTGATCAAGAATTCCGGAATCAAGCAAACGATCGTGATGTAGATCGCCCCAATCAGCGTCAAACGCGTTGTGATCTTCTCGATGTATTTCGCGGTTTGATCGCCGGGGCGATAGCCAGGAATAAACGCGCCGCCTTTTTTAAGGTTTTCTGCGGTTTCTTTTGGGTTGTACTGAATCGCCGTATAGAAGAAACAGAAAAACACAATCAGCGCGCCGTAAATAATCATGTAGATCGGCTGTCCGGGCGACAAAATCGCTGCGGCGTCACGCATCCATTTCGGGGCATTCGGGCCTAAAAAGCCCATGATGGTCGGAATGAACAGAATCAGGCTAGACGCGAAGATCGGCGGGATCACGCCGGCCATGTTAAGTTTCAAAGGCAGGTGCGATGATTGACCGCCGTAGACTTTGTTGCCGACCTGGCGCTTTGCGTAATTGATCAAAACTTTTCGAAGCGCACGCTCAAAGAATACAACCGCAGCAGTTACTACCACTACGAGAGCAATCAAGAAAAGGAGTTTGAAAATCGACAAGTTGCCAGATGATTGCAGCTCTAACGTGTTTTTCATTGCTGCAGGAAGTCCGGCAAGAATACCGGCAACAATCAATAACGATATTCCGTTGCCGAGTCCGCGCTCAGTAATCTGCTCGCCCAACCACATCAAGAACATCGTACCTGTGACCAATGTGATGATGGTGATGATGCGAAACGCCATGCCTGGGTCGAGCACAAGGTTTGGCTGACTCTCCAGTGCTATTGAAATCCCGATTGCTTGCACCGTTGCCAGCAACACCGTGCCGTAACGCGTGTACTGCGTAATTTTCCGACGCCCAGCTTCGCCTTCTTTTTTCAGCGCCTCCAGCGACGGTACAACCACGGTCGCGAGCTGCATGATGATCGACGCAGAGATGTACGGCATGATGCCCAACGCGAGAATCGAGAAACGCGAAAGTGCGCCGCCCGAAAAAACGTTGATGAGGCCGAGAATGCCGCCCTGTTGCGATTTGAACAATTCTTCGAGAACGGCTGCGTTGATACCTGGAACGGGCACGTGAGTGCCGATCCGGTAAACAATCAATGCGCCGAGCAAAAAGAACAGGCGACGCTTGAGGTCGCCATACTTGTCGCCGGATTTTGCTGCTGGGTTTAACGCCACGCGTTACTTCCTAACTATTTAAGTTGTCGCCCAACTTATTTGGGCGAGCACTCGATTATTCGAACTTGCCGCCTGCGGCTTCAATCGCTTTCTTTGCACCGGCAGTTGCGCCGATGCCGCGAAGAGTTACCGCTGCGTTGATGTCACCACCGGCGATCACTTTGACGACCTTAGCGTCATTTGCGATCACTTTTTTGACTTTCAATGCGAGCATGTCGATTTCTGCGAGCCCGAGCTTGGCGAGTTCACCAACAGTGATCTGCGCACGGAAATCGCGCATCAGCGAAGTGAAACCGCGCTTTGGAAGGCGACGCTGCAAAGGCATTTGACCGCCCTCGAAGCCCACTTTTTGCGTGTAGCCCGACCGCGACTTCTGTCCGTTGTGACCGCGACCCGCGGTTTTACCGAGACCGGAGCCAACGCCGCGCGCAACGCGACGACGATTCTTTTTAGAGCCTTCAGCAGGCTTAATAGTGTTCAGTTGCATAGTGAACTCTTTTTCCTGATCACACTGCGATCACGAGATGGCGAACTGCGTTCACCATACCGCGAGTTGCGGGTGTGTCGATCAACACTTTGGTTTGACCGATTTTTTTCAGACCCAAGCCGCGAACGCTACCCACGTGGTTTGCTTTCGCGCCGATGGGCGACTTGATGAGTTTGACCGTGAAGGTTTTCTGAGCAGTCATGATTTAGCCCTCCGAGAGTTGTTCAACGCTCAGGCCGCGCTTCGCAGCTATCTCGCCTGGGGTTGAAACTTTTTCGAGCGCGTTCAGCGTTGCACGAACTACGTTGTACGGATTCGTTGGGCCAAAACACTTAGCGAGAACGTTGGTCACGCCGACTACGTCAAACACTGCGCGCATCGCGCCACCAGCAATAACGCCGGTACCGTCCGATGCAGGCTGGATCAACACTGTAGTTGCGCCATGCTTACCGGTGACTGCGTGATAAACAGTGCCGCCTTTGAGCGACACTTTGATCATCTGGCGACGAGCTTGCTCCATCGCTTTTTGCACACCAACCGGCACCTCTTTTGATTTGCCCTTGCCCATGCCAACGCGGCCATCGCCGTCGCCAACAACGGTCAATGCAGCGAAAGCCATGATGCGTCCGCCTTTCACCACTTTGGTGACGCGGTTTACGCTGATCATCTTCTCGCGAAGACCATCGCCTTGCTCTTCTCTTTGCTGTACTTGCGGACGTGCCATGCGAGTACTCCTTAGAACTTAAGGCCGCCGGCGCGTGCTGCTTCAGCAAGTGCCTTCACGCGACCGTGGTATTGATAGCCTGAGCGATCGAACGCGACCACTTCGATACCCGCAGCTTTTGCCTTCTCGGCGATGCGCGTACCAACGATTTCTGCGGCGGCTTTGTTGCTGCCGTTTTTCAGCTTTGCGCGTACGTCGGCTTCGACTGTCGATGCCGAACACAACACTTTGCGTCCATCGCCCGAAATAACTTGGGCGTAGATGTGCGTGTTGGTGCGAAACACCGCTAAGCGTGTAGTGCCGAGCGCGGTCAAGCGGATGCGCGTCTTGCGAGCGCGTACGATGCGGGCGGCTTCTTTGTCTTTTGTCATGACTTGATCCTGCCTTATTTCTTCTTGGTCTCTTTGAGCGTGACGGTTTCGTCAGAGTAGCGAATACCTTTGCCCTTGTAAGGCTCAGGTGGACGATACGCACGAACTTCCGCCGCGACCTGACCGACTTGCTGGCGATCCGAGCCCGAGATCAAAATCTCGGTTTGCGTAGGTGTGACCACTTTCACGCCCGCAGGCATTTTGTGAACCACCGGATGCGAGAAACCAATCGAAAGGTTTAAGTTATCGCCCTGCGCCGCAGCACGATACCCCACGCCAACGAGCGTGAGCTTCTTGGTGAAGCCCTCGGAGACACCCTTAACCATGTTGTTCACCAGCGCACGGGCAGTACCCGACATCGCACGGCTGAACTGATCACCATTAACCGCCGAGCAGACAATGGTGTTATCTTTTTTCTCGATCTTGACTTGACCGCCGAAATCGCGCGAGAGCGTTCCGAGCGGGCCTTTCACATCGATCTTTCCACCTACGAGGTTGATTTCAACCTTCGCGGGAATATTGACCGGATATTTAGCAATACGTGACATTTTGATTGCTCCCGATTACGCGACCGTGCAGAGCACTTCGCCGCCCATGCCTAGGCTGCGTGCTTTGCGGTCTGTCATCACGCCCTTCGGCGTCGAAACAATCGCCACGCCCAAACCGTTCATTACTGACGGCAGGCTATCGCGACCACGATAGATGCGAAGACCAGGACGCGAAACACGCGCCATTTTTTCGATGACCGGACGGCCAGCGTAGTACTTCAACGCGATTTCAAGTGTGGGCAGCTTAGCGTCGCCAACGGTTTTGAAATCTTCGATATAGCCTTCGTCTTTGAGGACTTTGGCAATCGCGCTCTTGATTTTTGAAGCGGGCATGCTGACGGAAATTTTTTCCATCGACTGCGCATTCCGAATGCGAGTCAACATGTCTGCGATGGGATCGGACATACTCATTGCCGAATCTCCTTACCAGCTGGCCTTGGTGAGACCTGGGATCTCACCGCGGAATGCGAGCTCACGCACCTTGTGGCGCCCGAGTCCGAATTTGCTAAACACACCACGCGGGCGGCCGGTCAACTGACAACGGTTACGCAAACGGGTGCGGTTGGAATTGCGCGGAAGCGCTTGCAATTTAGCGCGCGCCTCTGCGCGCTCTTCTTCGCTTGCTTTCACATTAGTGGCCGCCGCTTTGAGCTCGGCGTGCTTCTTTGCGAATTTCGCGACGAGCGCTTCGCGCTTCAGCTCGCGATTGATAGTAGACAGTTTTGCCATGATTTATTCCCCAGCCTTGCCACGGAACGGAAAGCGGAAGGCTGCGAGCAGCGCTTTGGCTTCGTCGTCGGTTTTTGCCGTTGTGGCAAACGAGATGTTCATGCCGCGAACCTTGTCGACCTTGTCGTACTCGATTTCGGGGAAGATGATTTGTTCTTTAACACCTAAGTTAAAGTTTCCGCGACCGTCAAATCCACGCGGCGAAATACCGCGGAAATCACGAACGCGCGGCAGTGCAACGTTGACCAAGCGATCGAGGAATTCATACATCTGCTTGTTGCGCAGCGTAACCATCGCACCGATCGGATAGCCTTCGCGGATTTTGTAGTTCGCGATAGCTTTCTTGGCCTTGGTAACAACCGGCTTTTGACCGACGATTGCCGTCATGTCTTTCACCGCGAAGTCAAGCACCTTTTTGTCGCCAATCGCTTCGCCAACGCCCATGTTCACGACAATTTTCGTGAGGCGCGGCACCTGCATGATCGACTTGTAGCCGAACTGTTTAACCAGTGCGGGCACGATTTCGTTGCGATATTGCTCTTGTAAGCGAGCCATTATTGTTCTCCTCGCTTAGACCGCTTGGCCGGTCGATTTGAATACGCGCTGCTTGCGACCGTCGACGTCTTTAAACGCAACTTTGTCCGCTTTTTGCGTACTCGAGTTGTAGATAGCAATGTTAGAGGCCTGGATCGCCACTTCTTTAGTGATGATGCCGCCGACTTCATTTTTCATCGGGTTAGGCTTAACAGCGCGCTTGACTTGGTTCACACCGGACACGAGGTATTGACCTTCGAGCACGGCAAGCACTTCACCGCGCTTGCCCTTGTCTCGACCGGTCGTTACGACGACGGTGTCGCCTCTACGAATTTTGTTCATGGAATCGTCCTTTTCGCCTTAAAGCACTTCGGGTGCGAGCGACACGATCTTCATGAACTTTTCGGTACGCAACTCGCGCGTGACCGGTCCAAAGATGCGCGTGCCGATCGGCTCGAGCTTGGCGTTGAGAATAACGACGGCATTGCCATCAAACTTGACGAGCGATCCGTCTGGGCGACGAATGCCTTTAGCGGTGCGAACAACGACGGCGTTATAAACCTCGCCTTTTTTTACGCGACCGCGTGGCTGAGCATCTTTGATGCTGACCTTGATGACGTCGCCGATGCTGGCATAGCGACGCTTCGATCCACCCAACACCTTGAAACACATAACGCGGCGAGCGCCTGTGTTGTCAGCGACGTCGAGTACCGACTGCATTTGAATCATTTTGAAAATCTCCAACTTATCTCAAAACCATGATTCACCAGGGGTTTGAGTAGTCTTGGGGCCTGTTGAGAGGCACTTAAACTTGTGGTGAGCGGCATAACGAATCGATCAATAGATCGGTCGTCATTCCGGACAGCCTTGAATTATGGCACGGTTTTCTCGCTGCGGTCAAACTACGCACGATTTTTCGTAGGCGACGGGCTCTACGTGGCGCAATTGCGGAAAGTAGAGTGAGCGCTAACCTGCAGCGCGAAGAGCTTCACGGCCTACGTCGCTCACACCTTCTATGCGAAGACCCAATTAGAAGGGAGAAGGACGCAATTCTTAATATTTTTCGAAAATTACGGAAATACTTATTTTTGCCCAACTTAGAAGGCTGTCTACTTATATACCTATTGATGCAACCGATCCAGGCACGGATCATTTGCGGTCCCAGTGGCGGCCCTAAGTTGAGCATTGACGAGCGTCCCACAACAACTGACGCACCATAATCCGAACCATGAGTTCTTTATTGGGCGTCACCCATTTTCTGCGCACGGTTCGCGCTGGCAGTTTTGCAGGTGCAGCTCGCGAGCTCAACATCAGCGCCGTTGCCGTGAGCAAGAACGTGGCTGCGCTTGAGCGTGAGCTTGGCATTCGCCTCCTCAACCGGTCCACCCGCGCGCTCAGCCTCACCGAAGAAGGTCGCGTCTTTTTCGAACGTTGCGACAAGCCGTTTCAAACTATCGAACAAGCGCTCACGGGCGCTAAGCAAGCAAGCGATTCGCCCACCGGATTGCTGCGCGTGAGCTGCCTCTCGCCCATCGGGCGCGGAATGGTGATCCCACTGTTGCAAAAATTCTGCGCGCTTCATCCCCACGTGCAAATCGATTTGCGACTCGACGATCACGTCGTGGATATGGTCGCCGAAGGCGTTGACGTGGGAATCCGAGTCGGCAACATCGACGATCCCGCCATCGTTGCCCGGCGCGTAAGTGATTTGCCATTTGTTATCTGCGGTTCGCCCGCTTACTTCGCGCAACACGGCGTACCGAAAACGATTAACGATCTATCGCGCCATAACTGTTTGCGACTTGGCAACCCGAGCGCCAAGAGCGCGGAAAGTACAAAAGCTTCAACGGCGGGAATGAACTGGCGACTCGGCGCGAAGCGCGAGGCCGTTGCGCCGCCAGTGAACGGCGGTCTGATCGCGAGTGATTTCAATGCGCTCGAACAAGCCGCGCTGAGCGGCATCGGTTTGTTTCATGCGCCACTGCCGCTCGTCATGCCGCATTTTCGATCTGGGTTGCTGCGGCCCGTTCTGCCGGAAGCGCTGTCGAACGTGTTGAGTCTCTACATTCATTATCGAAGCCGCCGCAATCAACCTGCGCGAATGAAAATCTTCGTTGATTACATGCTCGAACAATTACGCGAGCATCCAGATTTGGCGACAAAACCAGAAACGCTGTGCGCACCGTTCTGGATTTGAGAAGATCACCTCAAAGCACTGAACTCGCCAAAATAATCAGCGCGCTGCTCACAATGCAGGTGAACGTGAGCGCGATACCCACAATACGAAACGCAAACTTCTCTGCATCCTGACTCACGCCAAACGCGTGCACGATTCGCCCGAAGAGCAAACCGATACACAGCGCGTGTACCGCCCAAACGCTGGTTCCGCGCAGCTCCACGAGCAAAATCAACACAAGACTCATCGGCACGTATTCCGCGAAGTTCGAATGCACGCGAATGGCGCGCAACATGCGTCGATTACCCTCGTCGCCGAGCCCGATTTTCAACTGTCTGCGCAGCCGCAGCGTGCGAACGCTGAGCGCGAAGAAAAGCAGCGCCAGCAGCGCGGCGTAGATCGGCAATATCTCGGGTGCGTTCATAAAAAAGACTTAAAACTGACTGGCTGCAGTTTATGCGCGACACGCCCCCGATGCGCGATGCGGCGATTGCATCGCGAGTGCTACCTCACGCGGCTGATCGAGTTGAACGTAGTGGTTTGCGCTCGACACCAGCTGCAGGCAACTGTTCGCAAACAAACTCGCAAAACTTTTCGCAACGCCCGAATTCAGAAACGGATCATCCGCGCCGAACACAATGCGCACCGGCTTCGCGAACTTTTTCATACGCACGCCTTCGTTCGCACGCGCTTCGATTTCGGGCCACAACGCAGAGACCGAACTGAAAAACGCGGGGCGAATCGAGGGCGCGCTGTGCGCAATCACTGGAATGAATTGTTGACGTGCGACGTCGGTTGACATGAATTCGCTGAGCTGATTGGCGACACCCGCTTTGAAACGCGATTCCACTTTATTTGCGCCCCAACGCGCGATGTCACGCAACACGCCGGGCTTCGAATAAAACTCAATCGCACCGGGCGCGACAAGCGTTGGCATCGCGTTGTAATAGCTATTGAGCAACACCAGTTCTGCGGTGGTCGATTCGTTATCCAGCGCCCAATCGATGCCGACTTGCCCCGATAAATCGTGAACGACGATCGCGGCCGATTTGATCTCTAAGGTCGCGATCACCGCGTCTAAATCCGCGCGCTGACTGCTCACTTTGTAGTCGTGCGCGGGCGGTTTTTCGGAATCCCCCCAGCCCAGAAAATCAAACGAAACGACGTGATGCGTTTTCGCGAGCAGCGGGATGAGTAAATCGTATAAACGCTGGTTATCGGGAAAGCCGTGCATCAACACATAGGTTGCGCCCGCGCCTTTGAATTGCGCACCGAACTCGCGCGCGTTGATCACGTTGCCGTCGGCGCGTTTGACCGAATGAACGCGATGCGGATTGGCCGCGTTAAACGCAGCGATGTGTTTATCGTACGCGGTTTTAGTATCAGCCAGCGCGGACACATCAGGCACCGAAGCGCACGCAGAAAGCAGCGCAGCGGTGAGTACAGAAAACGAGAGCGAGCGGAGGAGAGCAGTTTGTTTCATAGCAACCTTGGAAATGCGAGAAGGCTTGTGGTGTTTTCACGCGGCATACGATGCAGCGCGACAAGAAGGATGCTAGGCGCGGCATTGCGCACAAACAACATAGCTACAGGTTCATGATTTGCAAACCTGAGGTTTGCAATGCGAGGGGCGTTCAACGAGCGTTGAGTCCGCTCTCGTCAGAATGAAAGACGAGTCAAAACCGTGGAAGAAGCAATTGATTATTTGCGCGCTCAGGTTTGAGAAATGCAAGTTTCAGGGTCAGGTCACGACAACGAAACCGATGAAATCGCTCTGTTCGTCTGGTAATCTGCAAATGGTTTCGCGAGCATCGCGTGAGCCGGTGTGATGGAACATCTGTAACTTTCCAGCAAAGCACGAAAGCAAGCGTCGCCGCACGTCATGCACCTGATGTCGTTGGCACTAAACGGCAGCAGTAGCGCACGCAACAAGCCATGATCAAAATGAGTCAATCTAAAAACTGTGAACTTGCTTCGAACCAATTGGCTGTTGCCAAGCGACGCACCGCTGCGTGCATCGCGTTGTGTTCAATATTGCTGGGCGGGTGCGCGCCGTTTAACTACACCGCCATCGATGCGCCGCAGCCGGTTCAGACGAGAGCGGAACCCTCGCCTAAGCTGCGTATCGCGATCGTACTTGGCAGCGGCGGGCCGCGCGGCTATGCACATGTGGGACTCATCAAAGTGCTTGAGTCCGCTGGGATCGAGCCAGATTTGATCGTAGGTAGTAGCGTGGGTGCATTAATCGGCGCGTTTTGGGCGAGCGGCTTAACGGCCCATGAAATTGAGGCGAAAGCCAATTCCGGAGGCCCGCTTACGTTATTCGACATTTCCCCTTTTGCTGATCGCGGTTGGATCCATGGACAACGACTGCAGGACTACGTGTCGCGCGAACTCAGCGTAAAAACGCTCCAAGGCTTGCGCCGTCCGCTGATCGTAGTCGCGACTCGGCGCGACGATAAGCAGCCAGTGCTCTTTTCGCGGGGGAACATCGGCGTTGCAGTTCGCGCATCGAGCGCGATCCCGAAAGTCATCTCTCCGGTTGGCATTAATGGCATCGAATACGAAGATGGCGACGAATCGTTGCCGTTAGCCGTCAAAGCGGCGCGAGATGCAGGCGCACAATTCGTGATTGCCGTTGACGTGACAGCGCGCGACGGCAGCGCTCCACCAGGCACGTCAGCGGAATGGCTTGCAAAAGACGCAAAACGTCGCGCGCGCATCGTTCCCGAGCTTGCATTTGCTGACTTCGTGATTCATCCGGACATGGGCTACACCGCGAGCCCGTTTCGAGCCTTCTTTGAAAAAGCGCAGCAAGCCGGTGAATTCGAAACGCGCGCGCGATTGCCTGAACTGATTTCGTTGCTTGAGAAACGTGGGTTGAAATAGCCGAGGGCGTTCGCGATTGAGAAGTGGGCGTTGATGCCTATTTCCTGTGCGTCGTGATTCCTTCGCCCGCTGTGATGAGCACTTCCCCCGCTCGTAGTGGTTACTTCACCCGTTCGTAGTAATTACCTGACCCGTTCGTAGTAATTACCTGACCCGTTCGTGGTGATTACCTGACCCGTTCGTGGTGAGCTCGTCGAACCATGACGCGCAAGACAACAGCAATCGGGTTTGAAGTGGGCATGCAGTGACTCTGGCTAGATTCAACTTCTGTTGGGTTCATGGTTCGACAGGCTCACCACGAACGGGGAGTCGGTACTCTCCAAGCGCAGGACCTCGTTCGACAGGCTCACCACGAACGGGGTGAGAGTGAGCGCCGCAGTTACTCCCGTGTCCTGAGCTTGACGAAGGAGCACGGGATCACCACGAGCGGATGTAAGTGTGACCCCTCGACACACTCGGGATGCACGGACCGCGTTTACTCCCGTGTCCTGAGCTTGACGAAGGAACGCGGGCTCACCACGAACGGGGAGTCGGTACTCTCCAAGCGCAGGACCTCGTTCGACAGGCTCACCACGAATGGGGAGAAGATGCCCTCCACTCACGAGTTGCCTTATACAGCGCGCGCTACAGCCGAGCAGAGCCCCGCCACAACGAGCGAAAACGGACTGAAAGTCTTTCCTGGCACTAAGTCCGCTTGCCCAGTTAAATGGGGCGAACGAAACGCTTTAGACATTAGTTGAAAAATTATAAAAGCGGCTTTATCGCCCAATTCAATTGGGAGCAAACAAGTTAAGCCAATACTCACTTCATCGCTACCGCTTTAGCCAGTCACGGCCTAAGCGCTTCAATCCTTCCCCGAATCGCCGAAATCCGCACCGCTTCATCGGCGATGATGCTTTGATTCGCGCCTGCGATCAGCGCTGCGCCGTCTAGGCCGAGCATTCGGCGCAAGATCATCACGCCATCGGTCAGCGGCAAGGTTTGGCCGTCTAGATCGACGTCAAACTGCGCGAGGTTGGCCTGAATGTGCGCTTCGATCAACGCGGCGGCATTTCTCACCGCGCCCGCGCCGATCAGCGCGCCGTTTTGTGTGAGCGCATTGCCGCGGAATCCAAACAAATAGCGAAGCAGCATGATGCCGTCGTTCCCCGCTACATATCGCGAAGCCGCATCGCTCGCGTCTACGTTCAATCGCGCAAACGGCGCTTTGCATACGGCGGCAGCGTGAGTGGCCGGCGCGGCTGTACTTTGGCAAAACCATTCAAAACCATCTCCTACGCTTACCGTGCTTGCCGTGCCGCTGGCGCACAAATTCGCCGTGGGCGCAACGTTTGCCAACACGCCATTCGCGCTGCCGCAATCCGCATCCGTGATCGGCACAATCGCCATCGCTGCGGGCGCGCGGGTGAATTGCCCGCCTGGCGCGGAAACATTGCCCGCTTGCGATGCGCGAATGCCGCAGAGCACAGGCGCCGTCGCCGTTACCGTGAAGCCGCTCGTTGTGTTGCCGCTCACCGTACACGTTTGCGGCGTCCACGTATCAAACGACACCGGCAAGCCGCTCGATGTCGTCGCGGTAAGCGGCGTTGCCACATTCATCTTTAACGATTTCGGCGCGTTGAACACCAACGATTGCCCAAGCGGCAACACGTCCACCGGTGTCGCTTGCGATGCCGCCGTGGTGTTATTGCCGAGCTGGCCAAGGTGATTGCGGCCCCAGCATTGCAAGCCCGCATCGCTCATCAAGGCGCAAGCATGAAAAAGGCTCACCGTAACACTCACCGGGCGCGCCGGACCGATCAGGTTCACAAGACCGGGCGTGGGCCGACCCGTCAGCGTGCCGTCGCCCAAATTTCCATCGATATTTGCGCCCCAACACGCCACATTCCCGGTGGAAAGCAGCGCGCAGCTTGTGCTCCCGCCCGCCGCAATCGCAGTTGCCGTGACGCCCGGGCCGAAATTCACCGGCGTGGTGGGCGGTGTGGTGACTAACGTGGTGGACGTGGTGCCGTCGCCCAATTGCCCATTGGAATTGCTGCCCCAGCAAAACACGCGGCCATCCGTTTTGAGCGCACACGCATGGTTGAAACCGAGCGCCACCGTGCTCACGCCGCTGCCAAGGCCTGTGGGCACGACCGGCTGCCACACCGCGGTGGCCGTGCTGCCATTACCCAGCTGCCCGCTCAGATTTCCGCCCCAGCAACGCAAACCGCCCGCGCTGGTGATTGCGCACGCACTCGCTGGGCTGGTTGAGGTCACCAGATCAACCACCGTTTCCCCCGCTGGCAAATTGAAATTCACTGGCGTTGCGTAAGCGACGTTACTTTGCGCGACGCTGGCGGGATCGACGCCCAAAATACCGCCGCCGTTACCCGCGTTATTAGCGCCCCAGCAGCGCACGCTGTTGTCGTTTAACAGTGCGCACGCGGCTCGGTTTGTTGCGCGCACTTGCTTCACATTTGCGAGCAAACCCGCACCATCCACCACATCCACGGCAGACGCCGAGTTGGTGGCTAGATTGTTGCCGAGCGCACCGGCGTTGCCGTCGCCCCAACACTTCACGCCGCCGCTAAAGGTGACTGCACACGCCGCCAGCGCGCCCGCGCTCACTTGCGAAATCTTTGCCGTCGCACCGACGACATCTCGCGGCAATGATGATGTCGGCGACGATGCCGAATCCGAGCCCCAGCATTTCACGCCGCCGCCGGGCGTGGTTGCGCAGGTTTGAAAATTGCCAGCAGCAACGCCCTTTGCGCCGCGCGCCACGCGGTTAACGGCCACGGGGGTGCGCGCCTTCGAAAAGTTGTCATCGCCATTGCCGTTCCCTCCCGCAGTCCCAGCTCCCCAACACGAGGCTTCGCCGAACTTTCCCAGCGCGCAAATCCCGCCAATGCTGCCACTGAGCCCGACGATGCCGCTGGAGAGGCCGGTCACGTTCACTGGCAGCGCAGAAGGTTCTGTTGAACCATCTCCGAGCGACGCAAATTGATTGCTCCCCCAACACTTCACGCCACCTGCTTCGCCCCACGCACAGCTTTGAACGTTAAACGTGACGCTAAAAGCCACGATTTCACGAGCACCGCTTGCCAGTGTCAGCACATCACCGGGGGTTGGATTCAGAAAGTTAGAGGTAGTGCCGTTACCAAGTTCACCGTTGTAATTGCTCCCCCAGCACATCGTGCGCCCGGCGGTGCTCACCGCACAGGCATGTTGCCTAGAAACCCCGACGGAAGTGGCAACGAAATCAGCGGGCAGCAAGGTCAATACGGGCGTGCTGGAGTTGATCGTTGTGCCGTTGCCCAATTGCCCAAAATCGTTTATTCCCCAGCAGTAAACGCGCCCGAGCGTCGTGCGCGCGCAGGCAGACACCGAGTCGGAGCTCACTTGAACCGCGAATTCGCCGTTGGGCATCGTGATTTCCCCTTGCGTAAGCGTGGTGCCCGTGCAAAACACTTTGCCGTTGCTTTTCAGCGCACAGCGAGAGTTATCGCGCGCAACGATGTCGACGACGTCGGTGCCGAACTCCGTCGCATCGGTTGGAGCGGCAATGTTGCTCTGCGCGCATTTCACACTGCTGCCATTGCCATTGGGTTTGAGTGCGCAGGCATACATACCTCCCGCAGCAGAACTCGCGACTGCCGAAACACGGATCACATCCGCGCCCAGCAGCGGCATATCGATGGGTGTATTCGAGTTAACAAACGCCGACCCCGAACTCCCCTGCCCCCAACAGCGAACGCCTCCGTTGGCCATGGCTGCGCAGTTCGTGTAAGTGTTAATGGCTAACTGCGAGGCCGGTTCATCCATCATCAGCGGCCCCGCATGTGCGGGCGGCAACGACCCTAGCGACAACGCCCCTAGCAAGAGCGCAGCAAGCGCTCCGTATGACCGCGCAGCAAGCGCTCCGTGTGTCCGCGCAGCAAGCGCAGAGCGCCCCGCGCGGAAGCGTTTGCCCGCACCTTCAAAAGCGATGAACGCGGCCAGCAAACGCGTCAACAAGAATCGGATCATCGTAGAACTTCCTCGTACAAAAAAATGGGGGACGCGCGCGTAGCGGTCTCTAAAAGCGAATGCGTCATGACGCCCTAAGTGTTTCCATATTCGTCTCACGCAAGCGCTTTTGGCTATTACTCTGTTCGCTCGCGTTTATTGGGCGATAACGTACTTTTCATAATTTATCGAAAATTAATGAAATTTCGTGGTTGCCCCAATCAAATTTGGCTTTTAGTAGTAAATATTAATTCGTGAAACGGTTCGATTTGTTTTGAAGTGGGTTCATGGTTCGACAAGCTCACCACGAACGGATGTGAGTGTGGAGCTTGTCGAACCATGAGCCCATGGAAACCACAATTCCTGCATCACGGCATCATCAGCTGCAAATACGCCTCAATCTGCGCCGTCGTCATCACCGCGCCGATATCGATGCCGGTAAACAATCCCGTCGCTAACCGCAGGCCGCGCATGTAGCGCACGATCAGCAAACCATCGTTTGCGGCGTCGATCCGACCGTCGCCGTTGACGTCGAGCGCGGCGCGGATGTTGTCAAGGAACAGCCGCGCGTCTTGCGGCGTGCGAGTTGCCGTGGCGTGCATCGCGCCGTTGGTGATGGCATCGCCCGTGAACCCGGCGATCAGGCGCAGGATCATCAGGCCGTCGGTCGCGGCGTCGTTCGCGGTGCCGTTTGCGGTGCTCGCATCAATGTTGAGCGACGGCGGTGTGGCAACAGTTTGCACGACTTGCCCATTGCTAAACGAGGTTTGCGCGTCGCCGCTGAATGTGGCGCTGATGTTGTAGTTTTGTACGTTCGTTGCAAACGAAGCGCTCGTACAACTCGCGACATTGTTTCCGTTCACGATCGTCACCGGAACCGCGCTACACCCGGCGATCACGTTACTTTCGGCGCGAAACAGCATCGTGCCGCCGCCTACAAGTGGCGCGCCGCCAGCAACGGACACTGTTGCAGTGAACATTACGGCTTGGCCTTGTATCGACGGGTTGAGCGACGACACCACCGTGGTCGTGCTGCCCCGCGTGGGCAACGTGATGCTGTTGCTCAACGGCGAGCGGCCGCCTTCGCCTAAGGTATTGGTTGCGAAGGCGCGGAAGCGATACGTTGTGCCTGGCGTGAGGCCGGTGAGCGAAACGCTGCCGCACGGCACGTTGCATGAGCCGACCGATACGCCTGTTTCAGTGTCTACGCCAAGTTTCGTGATCGCGCTGCCGCCGTTGAAAAACTCGGCGTTGCTAAACGTCACCGTGGCGGATGTAATCGACGTGACCGTAGCGGTCGGCGCGGCGGGCGCATCGGGCGTGGTGGCAACGAGCACGCTCTTCGCTTCACTCGGCACGCCGTTCACCCACGCGCGCACGAACGCATGCCCGCGCGGAAAGCCTACGAGCGAATCAGCGCTCGCGGTGTACGCGGTGTCTGAAAACAGCGTTGGGGAAAGGACACCGCTGCTCTGCGTAAAGAAGCGTCTCTGCCCGTTATCGACGCGCTGAATTTCAAACACAGGCGCGTTGCTCGCCGATTGCGAGGTGTTGCCACCGCTTGATTCACGAGAAGGGCGGAAAGCGTTGCCAGTGAAATTGGTTTCGGTGCGACTCGTGAGCGCTGCGGTCGGTGCGTTCAACGTAGGTGTGAGCGCGAGGTTTGGCAACGGGGTAACGCCGATGCTTTCTGATGCGCCTGCACCTGCGTCGGCACCCAATAGCAAAATGGCTTTACCGCTCGGATGCGCGACCGACACGGATAAACGTCGCGCGACTTGCAGCGCTGGGCCTGCGCGCCACGTGTTACTTATCGGATCGTAGATTTCGGTTGTGCTACGGGCAAACGTCCCACCAGCCACGAGCACTTCGCCCGAGGCGAGCAGCGTTGCGGTGTGAACGTAGCGCTGCCTTGAGAGAGCGGGCGTGAGCGTCGATGTTTGCGTTGCAGGATCGAAAACTTCTGCGTTGGCCAAAAACTGGCCTGTGGAGTTGCGCCCGCCCACGATCAACACCTTACCGTTTGCGAGCAACGTAGCCGTTGCATAACAACGCAGCACGGCGCTGGTCACGGCGTTGATTGCGTTGGTCGCCGGATTGAGCACGAGCGCTGGCTGGACAGATTGGCAGTCCTCGGCGTCTCCGCCGGAGGTGAAAAAAACGCGCCCATCGGGCAGTAACGTTGACGCACGCACGACGCCTACTGAGCCACCGGCAGGCACCGTTGACCACGCGCTGGTTGCCGGATCAAAGTATTGGATTAAATCGCTGGTGAACGCATCAAAGTTACGACCACCGAAAACGAGCACGCGCCCGTCGGGAAGTAATGTCGCCGTATGGCCCGCATTGGTTTGGGGAAGCGCGGGAAGTGACGTCCACGTGCCGCCCACGCCCACGCTTGGGTCATACAGTGCGGACGTCGCTGTGGGCGTAACGTTATCTGAGGCAAATCCACCCACCGCGAGCACTTTGCCCGATGGCAGCAAGGTCAGGGTGTGCGAGCGGCGCGCAAATGGCATTGGCGATACCGCAGCGCAGGCTTGCGTACTGGGATTGAAAATGAAGGCGTCACTCAGCACGCCGCCCGACCGTGCCCCGCCAGTAATCAAGACGCGACCATCTGCAAGCAACGTCGTTGCCGCTTGAACACGTTCACCGCAACTTCCCCCGCTCGAAAGCGTTGAGCTATACGTTGCCATTCGCGCCATCGTTGTGGTTTCGGCAACCGCATTCGCACCTGTTCGCCCGCCGACGGCGAGCAGCGCGCCGGTGGGCAGGAGTGTGGACGTGTGCGCCGCGCGAGCGTTGCCCATTGCGGGATCTTCAGTCCATGTGTCACTAGCGGCATCGTAAGTTTCAACGTTTGTCAAATACTGCGGCGTTGTTGTGTCGCGCACACCGCCCATCACCATGACGCGGCCGGAGGGCAACAGCGTCGCGCTGTGTTGGCTTCGTTCGTAGCGCATGTCTGCGAGACGCTCGACCGTGACCGTAAGCGCGCGCAACACTTCAACGCTTTGCAGCGAGTCAGGGGAAACGTTGAAGCCACTGATCACCAGCGTGTTGCCGCCCGCGATCACGATATCGCCGTTGGTGAGTGCCGTGGCCGTGTGCGAATGCCGCGCGTCGTTGAGCGTGGCGCTGAAAGTGAACCATGAATTGGTGGATGCGCTGTATCGCTCGATGGAATTGAGAAGCGCGTTGTTCGTATTGGTGCCGCCAATCACCCAGACGTCATCGCCAATGCCAACTGCAGCGGCGGTGGCGGTGTGGCGCTCACGCGCGGTGGCCATCGAGGCGGCGCTTGTCCACGCGTTGGTTGCCGGATCATAAATTTCGGCACTGGAAAGCGTCGCGCCGTTGTGTTGTCCACCGATCACAAGCACTTTGCCGTTGCGAAGGCGCGTCGCCGTGTGGCGTGAACGCGCGGCGCTTAAGTTGCCTGCGTTAATCCACGTGTTCGTGGAGGAATCGTAGAGCTGCGCAGTATTGAGCGCGGCGTTGCCACTCGCGCTGCGACCGCCGACCACGAGCACGCGACCGTTATCAAGCAAGGTCGCCGTGTGATCGCTGCGCGCCGATGCAAGCGCTGCGCCCGCGCTCCAGGCGTTGGCGAAGGGATCGTAAGTCTCCACGCTTGAAAGCGGCGTGGCGGCGGCAGGCGAGCCGTTTTGCCCACCGACCACGAGGAGTTTTCCGTTCGTCATTTGCGTGGCGCTGTGATTTGAGCGTGCGGTGGTGAGCGGCGCAGCGGCTGCGACCGTGGCGGCGCTGGCAAGTGACGCGAACTGTGCGCTCACGACACACAATGTCATCACAGCACACCCCATCGCGAGCCGTGCGCCGCGTAACCCAGTTAAATTCATGAACTGCCCTCGATTAACCTTGTCTTCGCGTGATTGTCGCGACGCGGCAGCAGCAACACAACAGATCGTTCGATCTGTTGTTAAACGAAGAGAAAGCGTTTAGCGTTTGCGAATGAAATCGATGGAACCAGCATTTAGACATCGCTCCGTAACGGTAAACTCCGTCAATAAACTATTTCATAGGGCACAAAGACTATTTATGTAGCATTTTGCTTTTGTCACTAAACTATTCGTTCGCCCAATAAAAAAGGGCATAGCCTCGTATATTTCATATTTAATTACAACGCTGATCGCGATGCCGCTGCCCGCACACGCATAGCGACCCGCCTGCGGCTGCTAATGTCGCGACTCAAATGTCTATCGATTCGCCCGCCCACCTTAGCGCACTCGCCGCAAACCAAGAATATGAGCGCCGGATTAACCGCGCCATCGATTTCCTGCGCGCCAACATGGATCGCTCCGTAAAGCTAGACGAACTGGCAAAGATCGCTTGCTTTTCTGAGTTTCACTTTCATCGAATATTTCGATTGCTATTGGGCGAAACCGTGAGCGATCTCACGCGTCGGTTTCGACTCGAAAAGGCGGCGCGACTTTTGCGCTACTCAGATCACAACATCACCCACATCGCTCTCGATTCCGGCTTTTCATCGTCGGCAACTTTCGCTCGCGCCTTCCGCGCCGAGTACGAGATAGCGCCAAGTGAGTTTCGAAAGAGCGGCGAGATCAAGAAAAGCAAGATTCGCAAAGAGCTCTTTGATAAGAACGAATATCTTCTGCCCATGAGCAAAGAAGAAAGAAGAGCCGCGTTTCCGATCCGGCTGCTCGACATGCCTGCGCGACACGTCGCCTACATCCGAATCGTTGACGCCTTTAAGCAAGAACGAGTGCTCGCGGCGCTGACAACGCTGATCGAATGGTCGCGCTCGAAAAATAGGCTCTATGACGGAACGCTTTTTGGAATGTCAATTGATGATCCGCACGTCACACCGAAACATCTCTACCGCTATGAGGTGTGCATCGCGGGCTCGACGCCGATCGAAGGCGGAAGCGAAAGCGTCATCGCGACGATGAGCATGCCAGCCATGCGTTACGCCGTTACGCGAGTGACGGGTGACATCCGAAAAGTCGCAACCGGGTGGGATTATTTATTCCGAGACTGGTTGATCCAGAGCGACTACGAACCTGAACACGCTCCGGCACTTGAGATTTTTTTAGACAAAGAACGCGCTACCGATTGGTCGCGTTTTGAGCTTGATCTGTGTCTGCCGATCAAAAAACTCAGGTCAACTGCCGCCTTTTAAACCGGGTCGGCCAGCGCTCAGTGATGGGTCAACACAGCAAAACACAACAGGAATCAGAAGGGAATCAACCATGGCACGCGTTACCGGAATTGGTGGCATATTTTTTAAATCAAAAGGCGATCACAAAGCGTTGGCCGGATGGTATGAAACACACCTCGGAATCAAACTCGAGGCGTACGGCGCTGCAATATTGAAGTGGCCAGAGGATACGGCCGAAGATGACGGGCTTACCGTGTGGAGCGTCGCGCAAAAAGATACGGACTGGTTTAGCCCGAGTGAAGCTAGCTTCATGATCAACTATCGCGTTGACGACATGGATGGACTTTTGGCAAATTTTCGAGCGGCTGGCATCGCGATCTTGAAAGGGCCGGAATTCCACGAGAACGGAAAATTCGCTTGGATCATGGACCCAGAGGGCAACAAACTTGAGCTGTGGGAGCCCAAGATTTGGGACGACAAAAACAAAGAGAGCTAATGTATCGCTCGATGCGCTGCGAAGCTGGTACAGTCGTGTGACTCTTAATGTAAGGTCAGTGAAATGATCACGATTGAATTTCTCATCACGTCGTTAATCGTTGTTTTGATTCCGGGCACCGGCGCTGTGTTCACCGTTTCGACCGGGTTGATGCAAGGCAAACGTGCGAGCGTGTGGGCGGCGCTCGGATGCACATTAGGCATCGTTCCGCATTTGCTTGCAACGATCCTTGGGCTCGCAGCGGTGATGCACACCAGCGCGCTCGCGTTTAGCATGCTCAAGTATGCGGGCGTTGCCTACCTCTTCTACCTCGCCTACGCAACGTGGAAAGATCGTTCGAGTTTTTCGTTTGAGCAAACACCGAAATCCTTGAGCCCAACCAAGCTTGTGGTTCGCGCGGTGTTGCTCAATTTGCTCAACCCGAAACTCACGATTTTCTTTCTCGCATTCCTGCCGCAATTTATCGCGCCGCAATCAACCTCGGCGCTCGCCGACATGTTGGCATTGAGCGGCGTTTTCATGGCGATGACATTTGCGGTGTTTGTGGTTTATGGCTTGCTTGCGCATGCGTTCCGCGCGTTTGTGATGAATTCAAAGCGCGTGCAAAACTGGATGCGTCGCGGGTTTGCCGCAGCGTTTGCGGGGCTGGGAATTAACCTCGCGTTTACCCAAAAATAAAGCGTAGAAGTGATGTAGAGACTTCAGCAACAGCCGTGAGCTGAGTTTCGAGACCGCGAAAAAATACTTGGAATTTCCTCCGGAAATCGTCCCTCGTTCATGAATAAAAACATTTCTTCACTCGCCCGCATCGCGCAAAAGCCAGAGCGCCGAATCATCGGTTTGATGTCGGGTACTTCGCTCGATGGCTTAGACGTTGCGCTATGCGGCGTAACGGGCGCGGGCGGCGACACAAAAGTTCGTATCATCGAATTCAAAACGGTCGACTATTCAGACGATATCAAGGCTGAAATTCGCAAAGTGTTTGCGAAAAAAACGATCAATTTTGAGCATCTCGCATTGCTGAACGAATGGATCGGCGTGCTGCATGCGCAGATGATTTTGGCTTGTTTGAAGCAATGGAATATTGCAACAAGCGAAGTTGACCTAATCGCGTCTCATGGCCAAACGGTAATGCACGCGCCGAAATTTATTCATGGTCAGGACAAGTTCCCCAACGCAACTCTACAAATCGGCGACGGCGATCACATTGCCGTAAAAACTGGGATCATCACCCTATCTGATTTCAGGCAGAAGCATTTGGCTGCTGGTGGCGAAGGCGCGCCGCTCGCGGTATACGGCGATTACTTCATCTTTAGTCAACGCGGCGAAAACCGCATCATGCTGAACATGGGCGGCGTCGCGAATTTCACGTTTCTTCCTGCTGATCTTGATTCGCGTAAGGTGTTTGTCACCGATACCGGGCCCGGCAACACGCTCCTGGATACGTTCACGCGATTGTTTTTTCCGGATCGCAGTTACGACAAAAATGCAGAGATTGCGAGCCAAGGCGCAGTAAACGCGTCGCTGTTGCGCGAATTGAAAGCGCACGCTTTTTTTACAAAACCCGTGCCAAAAACTACGGGGCCTGAGCTTTTCAGCGCTGATTACGTACGCGCGGCGCAGCGCGTAAGCGGCACTGAGAATTTGTCAGTGAACGATTTACTCTCCACCCTCACGCGGTTTAGCGCTGAGACGATTGCCGAGGCGATTCACACCGCCGTTGCGCAGGCTCGTCTCAACATCCACGATTTCAACGTGTATCTCTCAGGTGGTGGGATGCACAACCCGTTGCTCGTGCGCTGGTTGCAAGAATTGCTGCCGACACGATTTGCGAAATCAGACGAACTTGGGATATTGGGCGACGCAAAAGAAGCCGTGCTATTCGCGATCCTCGCAAACGAGACGGTGGTAGGCGGCGGCGAGAACTTTGGCGATGGTCGCGGCGTGCCCTCAATAACCATGGGGAAACTCTCGTTTCCGTGGTGAGTTGCGGCACCGGCGTCACTCGAAATCGCGACTGATCTACTGGGCCAGCCCCTTCAGCAGCGGCTAAGCGACTGTCGCGCGGCCTAACGTCTATATAGTCGTAGAGCTCATTTAACTGGGCGATAATGCCATTTAGCTTACTTATTGATAGAGACAATTAAATTAACTGTAGCCCGTTTAAAACGCGCTTTCTCTTTTAAGGTGGCACGCGAAATTATCGAATCGACGTGAATACCCCAGATCGAAAGAAGGGTTCGCAATGGCGTCGCTTACTGCGAGAATTTCTCAATGACGTCTCGACCCACGATTCACGTATTGCTCGCCGATGACCACGCCATGGTGCGCGATGGTCTGCGCAGTTTGATCGAGGTTGATTGGCCGGATGCGCGCTTCACCGAGGCGCGCGATCAGTCGAGCACGCTCTCTGCGCTCACGCAAATTCCCCCACCTGATTTGGCGATTGTGGACGTGCGCATGCCGGGGATGCGCGGCGTGGCGAGTTTTGCGGAATTTCGTCGCGCGAATGTCGCAACGCCGATGGTGGTGGTGACCGGGCTTGATGATCCCGGTCTTGCGCCAAGTTTGCTCGCGCAGGGCGCGTCGGCGGTGATGTCGAAAGAAGCGAGCGGCGTGGAATTACTCGCAGCGCTGCATCGCGCGCTGGCCGATGATGCACCGCGCGTTTCGGACGCAGCGCAAAGCGCGCCAACAAAAAAACAAAACTCACAAGGCAGTCATGCTTTATCGGATCGTCAACGCGATATGTTGCGGCTCTTGCACGAAGGTTTGCCGAACAAATTAATCGCGCGGCGATTGGGCATTGCCGAGACGACGGTGAAAGGGCATTTGCACACGCTGTACGACGCGCTTTCAGTGAACGGCCGCGTGGAGGCGATGGCGCTCACGCGTGATTGGATGCTGTGAGCGAAGCATCGGGGATTCGGTGAGCGGTAGGCGCGGGCTTGACCGCGCGATGCGTTGTAGGCGCGGGCTTGACCGCGCTAGGGCGATCCACCGCCGCCTACACTCGATATCGCGGGCGCGCAAATGCAGTTCTTCGGCGTGACGCACAATTGCCTTGAGCGCGGTCAAGCCCGCGCCTACATGTAAGACGTAATACGTAACACTCGCCCGAAAAACAATTGATGAACGCGCCTCGGCCCACACTTAGCACACCCCTCGCCGATCCGCGCGTGCGCGCCGAAGTGGTGGCGCTGCTCTATGGCAACGCGTCTGTTGGCGTGATCATGAATTTGATTTCGGTGCCGCTGGTGTGGCTTGCGTATCGACATGTGTTGCCGTGGTTTGCGTTGTTGCCCGTGCTTGCGTTGTGGGTCGTGATTCAAGGCGTGAGTGCGTGGAATCGGCGGCAGTGGAATCGTTTGTCGCGGGACGTGCAGCGCGAGGCTGCAATGTCATCGCAATTTCTACAACGTGCGCAATGGATGGCGGCCTTGTTAGGCGCAGGGATCGCCTCGTTGCTCGCGGTGTTGCACTTTGCATCCGCGCCTGCGACGCCTGCACTCGCGGCCACGCTCGGGCTCGTGTATGTGTTGGGCGCATGTGCCTCGACCTTAATTTACGAGCCGCAAGTGCGAACCTTCGCCGGCGTTGTGCTCGGCAGCCAAGCGGCCTTACTCGCGCTGAGTGGCGGCGCGGTGGAATGGTTGCTTGCGGGTTTGTTGGTAGCGCTCATCGTGGGCTTAGTGGCCTATGCGCGGCGCTACAGCGCGCAGCTACAACAGGTGATCGTGTTGCGTTTTGAAGTTCAAGATTTGCTCGCGGAACAAGCGGGGCTCAAAGACGCCGCAGAGGCCGCTAACCTTGCGAAATCGCGATTCTTTGCAGCCGCGAGCCATGACGTGCGACAACCTCTACAAGCCGTGATGCTCACCTTTCATGCGCTGCGCCATGCGCGCGACGAAGCGCGACGCAATCATTTGCTTGATAGCGCGGAGCGCAATCTGGGCGCGCTACGGCAGCTCTTCGATCAAGTGCTCGACATTTCGCGAATCGATGCCGGTGCGGTGCCTATTAATCCGCAAGGGGTGGCGCTGCAACCGCTGTTTGAAAAACTCGACGCAAGGTTGTCGGGTGAAGCTGCAGCGAAACAAGTGTGGCTTCGGTTCGCACCGACCAACGCTGTCGTGCACAGTGATCCTGATGCGTTGGAGCGAATCCTTGCGAACCTCGTTGGCAATGCGATTAAACACACCGAACACGGCGGCGTGTGGATCGGCTATCGCAGCGCGCGCGGTCGTATTGAAGTGCGAGATAGTGGCGTTGGCATCGATACCGCGCATCACGGGCGCATCTTCGAAGAGTTTTTTCAAGTGAACAATCCGGGACGTGATCGGGCGAGCGGATTGGGGCTCGGTTTATCGATCGTGCAGCGACTGGCAGGTTTGTGTGGACACCCGATGGGTATGCTGTCTGCACCGAATCGTGGATCATTGTTTTGGATCGGCGTTGGTCAGACGGAACCAGCCGTTTCTCCATCGGCAGTCGCACCACAAAACGTTGCAGCGTTAAGCGAAAAACCACTCGCGAATCTTTCGATCTTCTTAATTGAAAACGATGCGCAAGTGGCGCACGCGCTCACTGACGTATTGACTGACGCAGGTGCGATCGTTCAAACGTTCGCGTCCGCCGAAGCCGCACTCGACATCGCGCGCGCGATTGATCGCGTTAACGTCGTGATCTCGGACTATCGATTAAGCGGCGCGATCGACGGCGTAGAAGTCGTCACTCAATTGCGGAGGCTGTGGAACGCTGAAGTCCCCGTGATCGTGTTGACGGGCGACACCGCCATCAAAGACCTCGCACGCATCGACGCCACACTTCACACGTCTGACGCACATCCGCGTGCGAGGCTTATGCATAAGCCAGTGACGGCGGCGCAGCTGATTGATGTGGTGCTTGCGTTGCAAACGAAGTAGCGCCGTAGATGTCGTTTCGAAAAAAAGAAAGCGCGCCAACCGCAAAGTTGACGCGCTTCTTTGTGCTCGCGTTTTACGCGAGCGCTGCGGTTGTTACTTACGGTCGAAACACGATGTCAACGCCGTAATCCGAATCTCGATAGGTGAGCGTTGGAAATCCGCCGCCGTACACATACACGCCGTTGCCGCCGACTTGCGATGAGGAAGGCGCTTCAATCAAATTGTTCACCACCACGCCCGCGCCTGTGTAGCGCTCGTAGGTGAAGGCGTAGTTGCCATTGGGCGCGAGATACGAGGCTACGTAGATGGAACCTGCTTCCACTTGTACGGGGGTGATCGGGACTTCGATCCAACCCGTGCCGCTCGGAGCGGTTGCGGTGGCAAGCAGCTCTCCGCTGGATGACCAAAGATTGACCTGATGTCCATCACTATCTGCTGCACCTCGGTAAAAACGAATCGCGGAGATCGTGCCGTTGACTAGCGGACGCACGCGCACGCCAAGTTCTACTCGCGCGGTATCACCAGCTGCTTGCGTATTTGCGGGAACACTATCCGGTGCGAACAGTGAAACGGCAGGTGCCTCGGCGGACGAGCTGAAAATCGGATCTACGAAGAAGTTGGAGTTATCAGAATCAGCAACGTTAGGGAAACCTTGTGAGCCGGTTCTACGCACGCCTACCGTTGTGCTGGCTAGAGGCGGGTAGGAGATACCGCCACCCGAGAAATAGCGCGGTGTGTAGCCAGGATAGCCGTTGGGTGCCCAATACGAGACCACGTATTCTGTGTTCGCTTCGATTGCAACCGACGACGCGAAACGAATTTCTCGCCAACCAAATCCGGTGAGTGACGCTGGCGCACTCTGTGCGAGCAAGGTGCCGTCAGCGCGCCACAGCGACGCGACAAACGGCCCCTGACTGAGGCTTCCTTTGTAGATGTTCACACCACGAATCGCACCAGAAACACTGGCGGTAAATCCGATGCCGAATTCCGACGGCGTGGCGTCACCCAGTTCGAAATTTGGTTTTGAGTACGGCGCAAAGAGCCCGAGATTTCCGGACGCCGATTCGCTGCGTACAGCCGGTAGCGTAAAGCTACGCAGCGGCGTCCATGCGCTATACGAACCATCGGCGGCTTGTCCGCGCACAGACACCGTGTGTGTGCCGCCCGCTGGCGACACAACTAGTCGCGCAGGCCCCGCGCCGACGACCTGGGGAACGACGCCCGCGAATTGCCCATCGACCGAGAAGAAATGACGGACGAGTACTTCGCCACTTTGACCGCCTCTGCCGCCAGGCGAATAGCTCACGTTGATCGCGTCTGATCCCACTGCATCCACATTAAAAATTTGCGGCGCAATCAACGAAGTTGAAGCGGGTGGGTCGGGGTCGGCCACGAAAACTAGATCGACGCTGTAGTCGGCAGCTCGATAGGTGGAGGTCGGGAAGCCGCCTCGCGCGGCGTACAAATACACGCCTGCATTCGCGGGCGCATAGAGTTGTCCTCGGTAAATCGGCTTGGTAAATCCGCCTTCGGTGAACGAATATCCGCCGCCGTCGTGAAAGTAGGAAGCGGTGTAGGTGTTGCCCGCCTTAACATTGACCGGTACATCGAGCGTAATCTGCTGCCAGCCTGGAACGCGACCGGCTAGGCCTTCGAACACCGCGCCGCGAGCCAATCGCGTGCCCGCAGCGTCCCAAAGATTGACGTTGTACAAACCGCTACCTTGCACGCCGCGATAAAAACGAATGGCCGTCACCCGACCCGAGCGTCCGGGCACGAATTGCATACCAAGCTCCACATCGCCGGTATCTGAAACCACTGGAATCGCAGGAAGTGCTGAAACGTCGAACAGCGTTTGCTGAGCCACAGCGATGTTCATGCTGGCCCCCAGCATGAGGAAAAGAATCAGTACAGGCGCTAATTTGCGCTGTAATGCCGCCCGAAAAAACTGGTGTGACATAGGAAAACAACCTTTTTGAAGCTTGATATTTGTTTACTTTTTGTCATCGACGCGGGCTCCAGAGTTACCCTAAGACACCGGATCTATGACAACGTCATGGGCATTATCCATGACAATGTCATTTTTCGCAACGTCGATCACTTTTCAAAACGCAATGGACGGCAACACCAGTTGCCGATACGAATTCAGTCGGCCTTTGTCCATGCGCTGCGGTATCCCGGCGAGTTGCTGAGCACAATTTGGGGTGGCAGCGCTCTAGTTAATCGCCGATTCGGCGGCGCACTTGAATCTGGGCTTCGCCCGTGCGCCATATAGCGCTGGTTTCTAACAACTTAAGCGCGTATCGCCCGTCCTATCTGGGCGATAAGTCAGTCCATTGCGTTTAACGATTAAAGGTTATTTACAGCTTCTCGCCCTATTCAATTGAGCGTTTGGCCTTAAAGCTGTTTTGGCGTTACGGCGCCGGCGCTAGCGCGTGAACACCCGATCCCGCACCGCCTCAAGCGGAAACGCGTCGCCCGGATCGACCTTCCGCCGCTGCTTCGGCGCGCAAGGCATGCGCCCGAAATCCAAATCAGAATGGCGTTTGATGTCCTCAGGCCGAATGCCGCGACGCTGCACGATGTCGCGCAGCAAATTCAGGGGCGCAGCAAGCTGCGCTTCGGGAAACGGATCAGCACCATCACCATGGTTGATGCGCTCACTCGCAGTTGAGCGAACGGAAACTCAGTGCACGCTCGCAAAATGCACGCGATCTCTGAGTGCCGAGCAAAGAGCGTCTGGCGTTCTCGGCAGACGGCGATAGAGGCGTCTTGCAAAAAAACCGCTTTCTGCGACGCGCAATCCGCGATTGACAATATGATTCATAAAACAACTAACAAAAATTGCGCCGCAAATTGGGTGAACCGCGAGCGAGCGCATGTCTAGTTTCCGGAGAAAAAATTGGACCGACTTAGCAAGCGTCGCCTCTCGTTGAGTTTCTATTCGCTCTCTTTTCGAGGGTGGAAATGGTTTGCTGCATCGTGGGATCGAATGTGCCAGAAGGGCGCGACGGTTATCGCCATGCTTATCGCTGGCGTTGCGGTTCTAAGTAGCGCATCGCCCCCAGCGAGCGCCGATCCGTACATGGGCATGTCGCTTGATTGCGGGAGCAACTGCACAACACAAAACCCAGTTAGGGTTTTCTTCAGCGACAGGCTCGGGCAGACCACTGTTTTTGATGGTTTCGCGTCCTACGGGGCTGCCCACGCGAGCCTTTTTGGCGCACCTATTCCTTACAACCCGGTTTGCTACGATGTCTATGCGGATGATCCCACGGCGTTGAATCTCGCGCGGCGCGTAGCAAGCAATGTTTGCACGACGATGGTGTATCAGTTGCCCCCGAATGGCAATCAGGGGTCATCACTTTGGACGACCCCGCTGACATTTTCCTCAACGATTCCGTTCAGCGCGGGCCGCCACAGTATCAGCGTTCGTAGATTGTGGATTCCTTGGGCGCAGGCAACGCCACCGTGGGACTACGTTTCGACTATCTATTTTGACGTTATTGAACGCACCAACCTCACGGCAACCGGCGGCACACCGCAGAGTGCGCAGGTATTGCAGGCGTTCGCTCTGCCGCTACAAGTGACGGTGAAGAAAACCGATGGTCAGCCGCTGGCCAACACCACGGTCACTTTCACCAAGCAATACGCTGCGCCGTTTTATGCGATGGCAAACTTGAGCAGCGATACGGCGGTGACTAACGCACAAGGCGTGGCGAGCGTGACTGCAACGGCGAACGGCTACGGCGGCAGCTACAGCATCATCGCCAATGCGCCAGGCGCTTCTGCCCCGGTGACTTTTTCGCTCTCCAATTCAGGCTCTCCTGCGCATCTTTCGGTTGTCGGCGGCTCAGGGCAAACAGCGCCTCTGAACACAGCGTTCGCGCAGCCTCTGCAAGTGCGCGTCACCGACGACGCGGGCAATCCCACGGGTGGTGTGCAAGTGATATTCACGCCGCAAAATGGGCCGCCCAACTTCTCAGCGATTGCGCTGCTGTCGCAAACAACGGCAACCACGAATGCAAGCGGTATTGCCAGTATCACGGCAACGGCAAACGGCTACAGCGGCTTCCATTCGGTGAATGTTTCATCGCCAGGCATCAGCGAGGCACCTACCTTTGCACTGACCAATCACGGCTCAGGCACCCAAATTTCCGTCAAGAGCGGAAGCCAACAAGCCGCGCGGCTATTGAATGCGTTCGCAGCTCCGCTTGAAGTGTTGGTCACCGACGATATCGGCACGCCTGCATCGGGCACGACGGTCAATTTCAGCGCGCAGTCGAACGGCCCGGTGTCTGCCGTGCTGGGGGCAAGCTCCGCCGTAACGGACAACTTTGGCGTTGCTCGCGTGTCTGCCAGCGCAAACGGCTACAGCGGCGATTCCACGGTGAGTGCCACGATCAACGGTACAAGCACTTCAACCAGCTTTGCGCTGCGCAATCACGGCGGGCCATTCAACGTCTACGCGATTTCTGGCACACCGCAATCTGCAACGATTTTGAGCAAGTACGCAAGTCCGCTGCGCGTGTTGGTGATTGATGACGTCGGCAATCCTGCCAGCGGCGCACAAGTGACTTTCGCGCCGCCTTCACAGGGCGCATCAGTCAGTCTTAGCCAACAAACCGCGACTACGGCCTATGACGGCACGGCCAGCGTGGAAGCCACCGCCAGTGGCCAGCTGGGCGCTGTTACGGTCGGCGTCACTTTTGTTGGCGGCACAGGTACAACGTCTTTTTCGCTGAGAAATCTGCCGCCCGCACCGGTAATCGCGAGCCTGAGTCCGCCGACGGGATTGGTTTCGGGCGGCACCTCGGTCACGATTTCCGGTCAAGACTTTATCGACGTAACCGCTGTGAAGTTCGGCGCAACTGCGGCCACGTCTTTCACCGTAAACAACGCCTCTTCGATTACAGCGGTGTCCCCCGCTGCGGGAATCGGCGCAATTGATGTTGTTGTCACAGCGGCCGGGGGAATCAGCGCAACCTCAACCAACACAAAATTTAGCTACGTTTCGCCGCAATCGATCACGTTCCCGGCGATCACGGCTTTCTCGTGGTACCAAGGCTCGGCGACACTCGCTGCAACCGCTAGCTCAGGGCTTGCGGTGAACTATTCGGTGCTCTCAGGGCCTTGCGCGTTGAGCGGCAACACAGTGACCGCAAGCGCTCCGGGAGGCTGCACGATCGCCGCGAATCAAGCGGGCAACACGAGCTTCGCCGCAGCAGCGCAGTCGACACAGGCGGCGACCGTGAGCAACGCGCCAGCGCTGCTAGACATTGATGCGAGCGCGGCGTCCTTGGCGGCGGGAACAAAGTACGACGCAGCTACCGACGGGATCATGGTGCTGCGGTATCTTTTGGGCTACACCGGCATTGCAATCACAGCAAACGCCACGGGCTCAACCGCGACGAGAGACAGTGCGCAGATCGCCGCGCATTTGCAAAGCATTCAAGCGGTGCTTGACGTCAACGGCGATGGCAACAGGATGGCGATCTCAGACGGGCTGCTCATCGTTCGCTACATGCTCGGCCTGCGCGGCACCGCGCTCGTTGGCAATGTGTCGATTGGGGCGTTCTCCATCAGCGATATCGAAAACAGGATCTCGAGACTCATGCCTTAACCGCAGAAGTGGGATGTGCAAGCGCGGGCGGCGGAAATGTTTTGCAGGCAACCCCCCTGTCGTCTGCGCGACGTGTAGACGATGCGTCGATCAAGCAGATCGAACGGCATGTCGGGCGCGTCGCGGCAAATGGTTTGAGCGCGCGCATTGGGTAGTCCAACGAATTTTTTGTGGCGCACCTTAACCCTGCTTGTATAAGCTTGTCTTTATCGGGATAATTGCGGCGTTTCGTAATTTCTCGTTATCACGCGAAAAATGACTAATCGCCCAATTAAATTGGGGCTCGTGCGACGTAGCCGTCATTTGAGCAACGACAATCCAATCACTTGCCGAACAGACGATTCAACACTGACTCATACGGAAAGACATCGCCCGGATCAACCTTGCGGCGCTTCGACAGATCGCACGGCATGCGCGCGCGATCAAGATCGGAATGCCGCTTGATGCCTTCGCGCTTGATGTCGTGTCGCGCAACGATCTCGCGCATGAGTTTTATAAGCGCATCCAGCTGCGGCTCGGGAAACAGGTCAACGCCATCACCGTCGTTGATGAGTTCGATCGCAATCGAGCGCCCCGAATAGGTGAGCACATGATGCGCCACTTGCGATTCAGGAATGCTTGATCTCAACGCGCCGTCGCGATCGATCATGTAGTGAATGCCGAGTTTCGGATGCGCCTCGATTACGCGCATGTTTTCTTCCATCGTGCCTGCCTTCACCCAAATTGGCTTGCCGGTTTTCGCGTCACACGTGGGGCCGCCCGTGGAATGAATCACGATCATGTCGACGGGCTGCGTGCGGGTGGGGCCAGTTGTGCGGGCGTGCGCGAACGTGCAAGCGATCAAAAGGGTGGTGAACGCCGATATCAGCGCCGTTTGTCCAAATAGGTCGCATACGTTTGATGAAAAGTGGCCATGAATACGTTGCATCTAGCAGTTGCGCTTCAGTTTTCGTGCGCATAATCGCGCAGCGCCGTATCAATGATTTTCCACGGGTCGCGCGCCTCGTAGGCGTTGTCGCGGCCGATCTCCGCCGCGAGGATCAACGCCTTCCAAAGCGCCCAAGCGCGGCCTCGCGCCCACGTTTCGCCATCGACTGCGAGCGTCTTTCGAAACCCTTCACGGCTCTCTTCATCGAATATCGTCCACGCTATCACCAAGTCGCATGCGGGATCGCCGATCCCCATGTTGCCGAAATCGATTACTGCCGCGAGTTTGCCGTTGCGTACGAGTAAGTTGCCGACACTCACATCTCCGTGAATCCATACCGGAGCCTGTTGCCATTCTGTTTCTGTCGCACGTTGCCACACGTCGGTAGCCAACGACGCGTCGATCCGGTCGCGCAGCTTTGAAATCGCTTCGATGATTTGATCGCCGTACACGGTTAGCGAACCGCCGCGATGAAATTTGTGCGCACCTGCCAGTGGTGCGCCCTTTGTATCGATGCGATGCAGTGCGCAAATGAACTGCGCGAGAGATTGAGCAAACGCTCGCATGTCGTTGATGCGATCTGGAATCGCGACGTCGCCCTCGATCCATTCGTAGACCGCCCACGGCCATGGAAATGCGTCGTTCGGTTTGCCTTGCGCAAGGGGCCTTGGAATAGCGAGCGGGAGATGCGGCGCGAGCTTCGGAAGCCACGTGCATTCTTTTTCGGCCTGCGGCGCATACTCAGGAAGACGTGGCAAGCGAATCACTTTGTCGTCGCTCAGCCGAAAAGCGTCATTGCACCAACCGCCAGTCTGCACGCGTTCAACTGCAAGCTTCGCCCAAAGAGGCATTTGTGCCGCCAGCAGTTTACGAACAAGCGATTCGTTGATTGGGTTCTCGAGTGAGCTCATGCTTATCAGAGTATCGCTTGACGAAACGAAACAAAAAAGACAGCCGAAGCTGCCTTTCTTTTCGCCGCGCCGAATCGAGTTCAGCGCCTCACAAGACTTACGCCTTTTCGAGCACTTTCGAGAGTGCCCAAGATTTGGTCTTGGAGAACGGACGGCACGCTTTGATTTCAACGAGGTCGCCCATTTTGGCAACGCTTGCTTCGTCGTGTGCGTGGTATTTATTCGACTTGGTCACGACCTTGCCGTAGAGCGGGTGTTTGACGCGACGCTCAACCAACACGGTAATCGTTTTGGTCATTTTGTCGCTCACCACGCGCCCGGTTTCGGTTGCGATCAGAGGTTGTTTAGCTGAAGTGGTTACGTCGCTCATTTTGCGGCTGCCTTCTGGGTGAGCACAGTTTTCACGCGAGCGATGTCACGGCGAATCTTGCCCAACTGCGAAGCATTTTGCAGTTGTTGCGTCGCCTTTTGCATGCGCAGGCTGAAGTGCGTTTTGTAGAGCTCAGTGAGCTCTTTGTTTAAGTCAGCGTCGCTCTTGGCGCGCAGATCGGAGGTTTTC
Organism: Betaproteobacteria bacterium; assembly: GCA_013298695.1. Classification (GTDB taxonomy): domain Bacteria; phylum Pseudomonadota; class Gammaproteobacteria; order Burkholderiales; family Casimicrobiaceae; genus Casimicrobium. The sequence goes on along the minus strand of JAAFIS010000001.1, from coordinate 337,557 downwards.
ATAGTGAATATCCTTTCTTAGCCAACCAAACGTTGAACGAAAGTGGTGTGAATTGGAAGCTTTGCAGCCGCGAGCGTGAACGCTTCGCGTGCAAGCACTTCGGCCACACCGTCCATCTCGTAGAGCACCTTGCCTGGCTGAATTTCAGCGACGTAGTACTCAGGATTGCCTTTACCGTTACCCATGCGGACTTCGGCAGGCTTTTTCGAGATTGGCTTATCAGGGAAAATGCGAATCCAGATACGGCCACCACGTTTGATGTGACGGCTGATCGCACGACGCGCAGCTTCGATTTGCCGCGCAGTCAAGCGGCCACGGCTGGTGGCTTTTAAGCCGAACTCACCGAAGCTCACTTTGTTGCCGCGCGTGGCCAGGCCTTTATTGCGGCCTTTTTGCTCTTTGCGGTATTTTCTTCTAGCCGGCTGTAGCATTTTTCTCTCCTGCAGGCACACGACGTGGACGACGAGCTGGTTTCGGCGCGTCTGCTGCATCAGCGTGAGCTGCTGCGTCACCCGTGGCTAATCCAAGGCTCTCGCCTTTGAATACCCAAACTTTAATTCCAATGATGCCGTACGACGTTTTGGCTTCAGAGAAACCGTAGTCGATGTCAGCACGCAACGTATGAAGCGGCACACGGCCTTCGCGATACCACTCTGAACGCGCAATCTCAGCACCGTTCAAACGACCCGCGCTCATGATTTTGATGCCTTGCGCACCGAGGCGCATCGCATTTTGCATGGCGCGCTTCATGGCGCGGCGGAACATGATGCGCTTTTCGAGCTGTTGCGCGATCGAATCACCGATCAGTTGCGCATCAGTTTCTGGCTTACGAACTTCTTCGATGTTGAGCGCGATTTCGCACTTCATCATCTTACGAAGTTGCACGCGCAACGCTTCGATGTCTTCACCCTTCTTGCCGATCACAACGCCCGGACGTGCGCTGTGAATGGTAATGCGGGCATTTTTTGCTGGGCGCTCAATAGTGATTTTCGACACGTTTGCACTTTTGAGCTTCTTCAACAGAAATGTGCGAACTTCGTAATCTTCCTTCACTTTGTCAGCGAAGGTTTTGCTGTTGGCGTACCACTTCGAGGTCCATGCGCGCGATACTGCGAGACGGAACCCGGTTGGATTGATCTTTTGACCCATACGAACCCTTAGTTCCCAACCGTCACATGAATGTGACAGGTTTGTTTGAGAATACGCGCGCCGCGACCTTTTGCTCGGGCTGCGAAACGGCGCATTACGAGCGCCTTGTCCACATAAATCGATTTAACTTTCAGTTCATCGATATCCGCGCCATCATTGTGCTCTGCATTCGCGATTGCGGAGAGCAGAACTTTTTTGATGAGGCCAGCCGATTTCTTTGGGCTAAAGGTAAGGACGTCGAGCGCCTTCGCCACGGGCAAACCGCGCACTTGGTCAGCAACCAAGCGAGCTTTTTGATCCGAGACGGGAGCGCCTTTCATTATTGCGATAGTTTGCATCATGGCTCCTTACTTCTTCGCGACTTTCTTGTCGGCCGGGTGGCCTTTGAAAGTGCGTGTGAGCGCAAATTCACCGAGCTTGTGGCCGACCATTTGGTCAGACACGTACACAGGCATGTGCGCCTTGCCGTTATGCACGGCAATGGTTAGACCCACGAAATCAGGCGTGACGGTGGAACGACGTGACCAAGTTTTGATTGGCTTTTTGTCATTCTTCGCGAGCGCGACTTCAACTTTTTTTGCGAGGTGGCCGTCAACGAACGGACCTTTTTTAACGGAACGTGCCATTGCGATTAACCCTTCTTCGCAGCGTGACGCGTACGCACGATCATGCTGTCGGTACGCTTGTTGGTACGAGTCTTCAAGCCTTTGGCCTTTTGACCCCACGGCGACACCGGATGATGACGACCGCCACCACCGTTGGTACGACCGCCCATTGGGTGATCCACTGGGTTCATCGAAATCGCGCGGACGGTTGGGCGAATGCCGCGCCAACGATTCGCACCCGCTTTACCGATAACGCGGAGTGAATGCTCACCATTGCCGACTTCGCCAATGGTTGCACGGCAATCGACGTGAACTTTACGAACCTCACCGGAACGCAAGCGCACTTGAGCGTAGATGCCTTCGCGAGCCATCAACTGAACAGCGGTGCCCGCTGAGCGCGCAAGTTGCGCACCTTTGCCCGGCTGCAATTCGATTGCGTGAATCGTCGTTCCCACTGGAATGTTGCGGATTGGCAAAGCGTTACCGACTTTGATCGGTGCTTCTGCGCCAGAGTGAATGATGTCGCCAGCGGAGAGCCCCTTCGGTGCCAACACATAGCGGCGTTCACCGTCTGCGTAACAAACCAGGGCAATATTGGCGCTGCGGTTCGGATCGTATTCGAGGCGCTCTACGGTGCCGGGAACACCATCTTTGTCGCGACGGAAGTCCACCATGCGATAGTGATGCTTGTGTCCGCCGCCCTTGTGGCGCGTTGTGATGTGGCCGTTGTTGTTGCGACCGGAACCACGTTTTTGCGGAACGAGGAGTGGCGCGTACGGATCACCTTTATGCAGATCAGGATTTACAACCTTAATCAGCGAACGGCGACCAGGCGATGTTGGTTTAACTTTTACGAGAGCCATGATTCTTACGCCTCCCCGCCGAAGTTAATTTCTTGACCCGGCTTCAAGGACACATAGGCGCGGCGTGAATCGCTGCGACGTCCCATCGTGCGTCCAGAACGCTTCACTTTGCCCGCGCGATTCAACATTTGAACGCTTTCAACTTGCACTTTGAACAGCAATTCCACCGCGGCTTTCACCTCAGGCTTGGTTGCATCTTGAATTACTTCAAAGACAACTTGCTCATTGTTCTCGGCGACGAAGGTGCTCTTCTCCGAGATGATCGGGGCTTTGATGACGGTCATCAAACGGTTTTGGTTCATTTGTATGACTCCTCAATCTTGGCCACTGCGGCTTTGGTGAAAAGTACTCGCTTGAAATTCAACAGACTTACTGGGTCTACGTTGTGCGCAGCAATAGCAGCAAAATGCGGCAAGTTGCGAATCGCCAAATAGAGATTTTCATCAACCGAGTCCGTTACGATCAACGCCTCAGTAATGCCCATATTCTTCAATGCGCCAGCGACGAGTTTGGTCTTTGGTGCATCAACAGCGAAGCTGTCAATTACCGACAAACGACCGTCACGCGCCAACTGGGAGAGGATCGTCGCCATACCGGCGCGATACATCTTGCGGTTGATTTTGTGCGAGAAATTCTCGTCGGGTTTGTTCGGGAAAGCGCGACCACCGCCGCGCCAAATCGGGCTAGAAGTCATACCGGCGCGAGCATTACCCGTACCTTTTTGCTTCCATGGCTTCTTCGTCGTGTGACGAACTTCCGCGCGAGTCATCTGCGCACGGTTGCCGCTGCGACCGTTCGCCTGGTAGCCAACGACTACCTGATGGACGAGCGCCTCGTTGTACTCACGTGCGAAAACCTCATCCGACGCTGCGAGCGTGGAAGCGGCTTTGCCTTGAGCGTTTAATACTTGTAAATCCATAATTAGCTCCTCACCGTCGGTTTGACGATGACGTGGCCACCTGCAGAGCCTGGCACCGCGCCAGAAATCAGCAACAGTCCACGCGCAGCATCGATGCGAACAACTTTGAGCGATTGCGCCGTGCGTTGTTTGTTACCGTGCTGGCCCGCCATGCGCTTGCCTGGAAACACGCGACCTGGATCTTGTGCCATACCAATCGAGCCCGGTGCGCGCGTGGTCACGGAGTTTCCGTGTGTTTCGCGATTCGAGCTGAAATGGTGACGGCGGATCACGCCCGTGAAGCCGCGGCCTTTGGTAGTTCCAGTGACGTCGACCGTTTGGCCAACCTGGAACGTTTCAACGCCAACGACGGAACCCGGCTTCAAGTCGCCTGCTGCAACAGCCCATTCACGGGTAATCGCACCAGCTTGAACGCCAGCCTTTGCAAAATGACCTGCGGCGGACTTGATCACACGGCTAGCACGTCGCTCGCCATAAGTAACCTGTACACCATCGTAGCCATCTGTGTTCGCAGTCTTTACCTGCGAGACGCGGTTGTTAGCGACATCGATCACAGTGACCGCTGTTGCTGAACCGTCGTCATTGAAGACGCGTGTCATACCGACTTTGCGTCCGATGAGTCCCAGACTCATAGTTCACCTCTTCTTTCTTGCCGCACTAAGATGTCCCAGAGCGGTGCCAGTTGCAATTGACCGGCAGTGTTAATCAGTGTGGATTTACTGAACCTTAATTTCTACATCGACGCCCGCCGGAAGATCGAGCTTCATCAGCTGATCAACCGTTTTATCGTTAGGCTCGACGATGTCCATCAAACGTAGATGGGTACGAATTTCGAATTGATCGCGCGACGTCTTGTTGACGTGTGGCGAGCGCAGAACGTCGAAGCGTTCAATACGCGTTGGCAAAGGCACGGGGCCTTTAACAATCGCGCCCGAGCGCTTCGCCGTTTCAACGATTTCAGACGCCGACTGGTCGATTAACTTGTAATCAAACGCTTTCAGGCGAATGCGGATTTTTTGATTCTGCACGGTGTGTCTCGGTTACTTAATGATTTTCGACACGACGCCGGCGCCGACGGTGCGGCCGCCTTCGCGAATCGCGAAACGAAGCTTCTCTTCCATCGCAATCGGGTTGATCAGCGCCACCGTCATCTTCACGTTGTCGCCTGGCATCACCATCTCAGTGCCCGCTGGCAGCGTGACCGATCCGGTGACGTCGGTCGTGCGGAAGTAGAACTGTGGACGGTAGTTGTTGAAGAACGGCGTGTGACGGCCACCTTCGTCTTTGCTGAGCACGTAGATTTCGCATTCGAAATCGGTGTGCGGCATGATCGAGCCCGGCTTGCAGAGCACTTGGCCGCGCTCGACGTCTTCACGCTTGGTGCCGCGAAGCAGAATGCCGACGTTGTCGCCGGCTTGACCTTGGTCGAGCAGCTTGCGGAACATCTCGACACCGGTGCAGGTGGTTTTAACCGTGGGCTTGATGCCAACGATTTCGATCTCTTCGCCGACTTTGACGATGCCGCGCTCGATACGACCGGTAACGACAGTACCGCGACCGGAGATCGAGAAGACGTCTTCTACGGGCATGAGGAAGGCGCCGTCAACAGCGCGCTCTGGCGTGGGGATGTAGGTGTCGAGCGCTTCTGCGAGGCGGTCAATACAGGGTTCACCGAGGTCTGATTTGTCGCCTTCGAGGGCGAGCTTGGCCGAGCCTTTGATGATCGGGATGTCGTCGCCGGGGAAGTCGTATTTCGAGAGAAGTTCGCGAACTTCCATTTCAACGAGCTCGAGCAGTTCTGCGTCATCGACCATGTCGCATTTGTTGAGGAACACGATGATGTACGGGACACCAACTTGGCGTGACAAGAGGATGTGTTCGCGCGTTTGTGGCATCGGGCCGTCAGCGGCCGAGCACACGAGAATCGCGCCGTCCATCTGTGCGGCGCCGGTGATCATGTTTTTGACGTAGTCGGCGTGGCCAGGGCAGTCTACGTGGGCGTAGTGACGGTTGGCCGTTTCGTATTCAACGTGCGCGGTGTTAATGGTGATGCCGCGTGCCTTTTCTTCCGGCGCTGCGTCAATTTGGTCGTAGGCTTTGGCCTCACCACCGAACTTGCGCGAGAGCACCGTGGTGATCGCCGCTGTCAGCGTGGTCTTGCCATGGTCTACGTGGCCAATCGTGCCCACGTTCACGTGGGGCTTGGTGCGCTTAAAGGTCTCTTTTGCCATTTTCGAAGTTTCCTTGAGTGTTGTTGATTGCTTAAATGTTTAGCAACGGCCGCTTCAATTGGCGGCCATTCGTTTTTTCAATTAACCAGCTTTAGCTTTCATCACTGCTTCGGCTACGTTCTTAGGCGCTTCCGAATAGTGTTTGAATTCCATCGTGTAGGTTGCACGACCCTGCGTTGCGGAGCGCAGCGAAGTCGAGTAACCGAACATTTCACCGAGCGGCACTTCTGCTTTGATGATCTTGCCACCGAGCACGTCGTCCATGCCCTGAACCATGCCGCGACGTGAGGACAAATCGCCCATCACGGTACCCGCATAGTCTTCCGGCGTTTCTACCTCGACCGCCATCATCGGCTCGAGCAAAACGGCGTTTGCCTTACGCATGCCGTCTTTGAACGCCATCGATGCGGCCATTTTGAACGCGTTTTCGTTCGAATCCACCTCGTGGAACGAACCGTCGAACAACGTCACTTTGACGTCGACGACTGGGAAGCCAGCGAGAACACCATTCGGCAACGTCTCGACCAAACCTTTGGCAACCGCAGGAATGAATTCGCGTGGGACTGTGCCGCCTTTGATAGCGTCAACGAATTCGTAGCCCTTACCCGCTTCTTGCGGATCAAGCTTAAGCCACACGTGACCGTATTGACCACGACCACCGGATTGCTTAACGAATTTGCCTTCGATCTCGCATGATTTTCGGATCGTTTCGCGGTATGCCACTTGCGGCTTACCAACGCTTGCCTCAACACCAAACTCGCGCTTCATACGATCCACGAGAATTTCGAGGTGCAATTCGCCCATACCCGAGATAATCGTTTGACCGGATTCTTCATCGGTGCGAACACGGAACGAAGGATCTTCTTGTGCCAAGCGATTGAGCGCAATGCCCATCTTCTCTTGGTCGACTTTGGTCTTTGGCTCGACCGCTTGCGAAATCACCGGTTCCGGGAAGATCATGCGCTCCAGCGTGATCAACGCGCTAGGGTCACAGAGCGTATCGCCAGTCGTTGCTTCACGTAAGCCCACCGCAGCTGCGATGTCGCCCGCGCGAACTTCTTTCAATTCTTCGCGCTGGTTTGCGTGCATTTGCAGCAGGCGACCGATGCGCTCTTTCTTGCCCTTAACGGGGTTGTAAATCGTGTCGCCCGTAGCAACGACGCCCGAGTAAACGCGGAAGAAAATTAGCTGGCCCACGAATGGGTCTGTCATGATTTTGAACGCGAGTGCCGAGAATTTCTCTTCGTCATTCGCTTTGCGTGTAACAGGCTTGTCGTCGTCATCGATACCACCGACCGGCGGAATATCCGTCGGCGCAGGCATGTACTCGATCACTGCATCAAGCATCGCTTGAACGCCTTTGTTCTTGAACGCAGAGCCGCAGAACATCGGTACGATTTCACTTGCGATCGTGCGCAGGCGAATACCCTTCTTGATTTCTTCGGCAGACAGGTCGCCTTCTTCGAGGTACTTGTTCATCAAGTCTTCGTTAGCTTCGGCGGCGCTCTCCACCATTTTGCTGCGCCACTCTTCGGCTTTCGCTTGCAGCTCAGCTGGGATCTCGCGGGCATCGTACTTCATGCCTTGAGACGCTTCATCCCAGTAGATGGCCTTCATGCGAACGAGATCGATCACGCCTTGGAAATTTTCTTCGGCGCCAATCGGCACTTGCATCGGAACCGGGTTCGCCTTCAAGCGAATCTTCATCTGGTCGTAGACCTTGAAGAAGTCTGCACCGGTACGATCCATCTTGTTGACGAATGCGAGACGTGGCACTTTGTATTTGTTTGCTTGACGCCAGACGGTCTCAGATTGCGGCTGCACGCCACCCACAGCGCAGTAAACCATGCATGCGCCATCAAGCACACGCATCGAGCGCTCAACTTCAATGGTGAAGTCAACGTGTCCCGGTGTGTCAATGATGTTGATGCGGTGTTCAGGGAAGTTTTTGTCCATCCCCTTCCAGAAGCAGGTTGTCGCAGCGGAGGTGATCGTGATGCCACGCTCGCGCTCTTGCTCCATCCAGTCCATCGTGGCAGCGCCGTCGTGCACTTCACCAATTTTGTGGGAAACGCCCGTGTAGAAAAGGATGCGCTCGGTGGTCGTGGTCTTGCCTGCATCAATGTGCGCAGAAATACCAATGTTCCGGTAGCGATCAATAGGAGTAGTACGAGGCATAGTGAAATCTCTGTGATCGCCCAAGAATTATGGGCGATCAGTCTAAAAGTTGTAATTAGAAGCGGAAGTGCGAGAACGCCTTGTTTGCTTCAGCCATGCGGTGAACTTCTTCACGTTTTTTCACGGCACCGCCGCGACCTTCTGCGGCTTCCATCAATTCGTTCGCGAGCCGTGCACCCATCGACTTTTCGCCACGCTTACGCGCAGCGTCGCGGATCCAACGCATTGAGAGCGCAGAGCGGCGTGACGGACGCACTTCAACTGGCACCTGGAAGTTCGCTCCGCCGACACGACGGCTTTTCACCTCAACCATCGGCTTCACGTTATTGAGCGCCGTTGAGAAGATGTCAAGCGCGTCTTTGCCGCCCTTGTTAGCGATGATGTCGAGCGCGCCGTAAACGATGCGCTCAGCAACGGCCTTCTTGCCGTCCATCATGAGCACGTTCATGAATTTGGAGACTTCTACGTTTCCGAATTTTGGATCCGGAAGAATGTCACGTTTGGGGACTTCGCGGCGACGGGGCATGATCTAACCTCTAGAAAAGCGCTGCGGCGCATCTGGCGCCATTCAGCTTGAACTCGAAAAATGTGGGTAACGTGACGCGCTTTTTGCGCGTAAAGCGTTATGCCTTCTTAGGTGCTTTCGCGCCGTACTTCGAACGCGACTGCTTACGGTCTTTGACGCCCGCTGTATCGAGCGAGCCACGCACCATGTGGTAGCGAACACCCGGAAGGTCTTTCACGCGACCGCCGCGAATCAATACGACTGAGTGCTCTTGCAGGTTGTGACCTTCGCCGCCGATATACGAAATAACTTCGAAACCGTTGGTAAGACGCACTTTTGCCACTTTACGAAGCGCGGAGTTCGGCTTCTTTGGCGTCGTTGTGTACACACGGGTACACACACCACGCTTTTGTGGAGCCTTTTCGAGTGCCGGGCTTTTGCTCTTGGAGACGACCGGCGTGCGCCCTTGGCGCACGAGTTGATTAATGGTTGGCATGCTTTGGCCTTTTTGTGTTCAACCTGATCGCTACTGTTGGCGATTAGGCTCCGCTGAATACGCTTTTTGCGACCAGCGATTTCGGAAAAGACCGCGATTATAAGCCGCGGTTGTATTTTGCGTCAACTCGTCGCTTTGTTTTTGGCTAGAGTCTTTGCATTACTCACCCGCAAGCCTAGAAGAGCTTGCGGGCGATAACTTTCTTACGCTGCGTCCGCCTGCTCAGGGGCTTCCTCAGTGTTTTCAGCGAGTAACGACGTATCAATCAGATCGGCTGCAAGGTTTGCTTTGCGAAGGCGATGGTACGCCAAGCCAGTACCTGCGGGAATCAAGCGACCGACAATCACGTTTTCTTTCAAGCCGCGCAACTCGTCCCGTTTGCCCATGATCGCGGCTTCGGTAAGCACGCGGGTGGTTTCCTGGAACGATGCCGCCGAGATGAACGAATCGGTGGACAGCGACGCTTTAGTAATACCGAGCAACACATGGTCAAACGAAGCCGGCGCCTTCCCCTGCGCTTTCACGCGGTCGTTTTCAGCGAAAAGCTCAGCGCGCTCAACTTGTTCACCGATGATGTACTTCGTATCACCGCCCTGCGTCACCATCACGCGACGCAGCATTTGGCGAACGATCACCTCAATGTGTTTATCGTTGATCTTTACGCCCTGCAAGCGATACACCTCTTGCACTTCGTCGATGATGTATTTGGCAAGTGACTCAACGCCGAGCAAGCGAAGAATGTCATGCGGATCAGCCGGGCCGTCAACAATCGGTTCGCCCTTGTTCACGACTTGCCCGTCGATCGCCATCACGGCTTTCTCTTTCGGGATCAGATACTCGTGCGATACACCTTCCACGTCTTTGATGACGAGGCGCTGCTTGCCTTTTGTATCTTTACCGAATGAGACGGTGCCGGTGACTTCGGCGAGCATGCCCGCGTCTTTCGGTGAACGCGCCTCAAAGAGCTCGGCAACGCGCGGCAGACCGCCGGTAATGTCGCGAGTTTTTGATGTTTCCATCGGCATACGCGCGAGCGTGTCGCCCGGTGAAACCTCTTGACCGTCTTTAACCACGATGATCGAGCCGATTTGGAAGGTGATCGTGAGCGCTGTATCCGAACCCGCCGCCTTAATCTCATTGCCTTTTGCATCAACGAGTTTCAGCTGTGGGCGAACGCCTTTTGACTGCGACCCTACACGACGCTTCGCATCGATCACCACGAGCGTAGAAATACCGGTCACATCGTCGGTTTGCTTCGCAACCGTGACGCCTTCTTGCACGTTCTCAAACTTGATGCGTCCGGCAAATTCAGTCATGATCGGACGCGCCGTGGCATCCCATTCGGCGAGCACTTGACCCGCTTTTACCGTTTTGCCATCTTCCACCAAGAGCTTCGCGCCATACGGCACTTTATGACGCTCACGCTCACGGCTGCCGTCCATGATGACGACTTCCGCAGAACGCGCGATCACGATCTTCTCACCGCTTACGCTCTTCACATAGCGCATCGTGCCAGCGAAGTTAGCCGTACCTGCCGACTTAGTTTCAACCGTGCTTGCTGCCGCTGTACGCGACGCCGCGCCACCAATGTGGAACGTGCGCATCGTGAGCTGGGTGCCCGGCTCGCCAATCGACTGAGCTGCAATAACACCAACAGCCTCGCCCGCACTCACCAGGTGGCCGCGACCGAGGTCACGTCCGTAGCATTTTGCACACAGGCCGTGGCGTGTCGTACATGTGAGTGGTGAGCGAGCTTTAACTTCGTCGATACCCATCGCTTCGAGTCGATCTACAAGATCTTCGTCGAGCAAGGTGCCTGCTTCCATCACGACTTGCATCGATTCTGGATGCAACACATCAGCTGCAAGGGTGCGACCTAGGATGCGATCGCGCAATGATTCAATCACTTCACCGCCGGACACCACGGCGCGCATGATGAGGCCTTCCACCGTACCGCAATCGTCTTCAGTGACCACTAGATCTTGTGTCACGTCAACAAGACGACGCGTCAAGTAACCCGAGTTCGCTGTCTTCAACGCGGTATCGGCCAAGCCTTTACGCGCGCCGTGCGTCGAGATGAAGTACTGCAATACGTTTAGACCTTCGCGGAAGTTCGCGGTGATCGGCGTTTCGATGATCGAGCCATCAGGCTTTGCCATCAAGCCGCGCATTCCCGCAAGCTGGCGAATCTGCGCTGCGGAGCCGCGCGCGCCAGAGTCGGCCATCATGAAGATCGAGTTGAACGAATCTTGCTTCGCGTCTTTACCGTCGCGATCCTTAACGATTTCAGAACCGAGCTGGCTCATCATCGCGCGAGCGATGTCGTCACCGGCTGCGCCCCAGATATCAACGACCTTGTTGTAGCGCTCACCGCCCGTCACCAGACCCGAAGCAAACTGCTGTTGAATCTCTTTGACTTGCGCCTGCGCTGCGTCGATGATCCCTTGTTTTTCTTTCGGCACCAACATGTCGTCCGCTGCAAACGAGAAGCCAGCGCGTGTCGCGAGCGTGAATCCAGCTTGCATCAATTTATCAGCAAACACAACCGTCGCGCGAAGGCCGCAGCGACGGAAGCTCGCGTTGATAAGTTTCGAAATTTCTTTCTTCTTGAGCGGCTTGTTGATCACCGAGAACGGCAAACCTTCGGGAAGAATTTCAGAGAGCAGCGCGCGACCAACAGTCGTCTCTTCGCGACGCAACTCTTCAATGCGCTCGCCGTTTGCACCGAAGGTGACTTGACGCAAACGCACTTTCACTTTCGCATGAATTTCCACCATGCGCGTTTCGTAAGCACGCGAGACTTCATGGATATCCGCGAACACCATGCCTTCGCCGCGTGCGTTGATCTTCTCACGCGTTGCGTAATACAAACCGAGCACGATGTCTTGCGACGGCACGATACATGGATCGCCGTTTGACGGCAACAGCACGTTGTTTGACGCGAGCATCAGAGTGCGCGCCTCCGCTTGTGCCTCAAGCGACAGCGGTACGTGCACAGCCATTTGGTCACCGTCAAAGTCGGCGTTAAACGCTGTACAGACAAGCGGGTGCAGCTGAATCGCTTTGCCTTCAATCAACACTGGTTCGAAGGCTTGAATGCCCAAGCGGTGCAGCGTTGGCGCGCGGTTCAGAAGAATTGGATGCTCACGAATGACTTCTTCGAGCAAATCCCACACGAGCGGATCTTCACTCTCAACGCGACGTTTCGCTTCCTTGATCGTTTTCGCTTCGCCCATTTGTTCGAGGCGATTGAAAATGAATGGCTTGAAGAGCTCAAGCGCCATTTTCTTGGGCAAACCGCACTGATGCAGCTTAAGTTGAGGCCCCACCACAATGACCGAGCGCCCCGAGTAATCCACGCGTTTACCCAAAAGGTTTTGGCGGAAACGACCTGATTTACCTTTGATCATGTCGGCGAGCGACTTGAGTGGGCGCTTGTTCGCACCCGTCATGGCTTTGCCGCGACGACCGTTGTCCAGCAGCGAATCCACCGCCTCTTGGAGCATGCGCTTTTCATTGCGCACAATGATGTCCGGCGCGCGCAGCTCTAGCAAACGCTTCAAGCGGTTGTTACGGTTGATCACGCGACGATACAAATCGTTCAAATCCGACGTCGCGAAACGACCGCCATCAAGCGGCACTAGTGGGCGCAACTCAGGTGGCAGCACTGGCAGCACTTCGAGCACCATCCATTCAGGCTTGATGCCCGATTTCTGGAACGCCTCGAGCACTTTCAGGCGCTTCGAAATCTTTTTGATCTTGGCTTCAGAAGACGTTGCTTCAAGATCTTTGCGCAACTGCTCAACGTCTTCAGCAACATGGATTGACCCAAGCAGTTCTTTAACCGCCTCGGCACCCATGAGCGCTTTGAAGTCGTCGCCGAATTCTTCCGTCTTCGCCATGAAGTCGTCTTCGGTCAACAGCTGGCCGCGTTGCAGCGAAGTAAGGCCGGGATCAACGACCACGAATGCTTCGAAATACAGAACACGTTCGATATCACGCAGCGTCATGTCGAGCACCATGCCCAGGCGTGACGGCAACGATTTCAAGAACCAAATGTGTGCGACCGGCGACGCGAGCTCGATGTGTCCCATGCGTTCGCGACGCACTTTTGCTAGCGTGACTTCGACACCACACTTCTCGCAGATCACGCCGCGATGCTTCAAGCGCTTGTACTTACCGCACAAGCATTCGTAATCCTTAATCGGCCCGAAAATCTTTGCGCAAAACAAGCCGTCGCGTTCAGGTTTGAACGTGCGGTAGTTAATGGTTTCCGGCTTTTTAACTTCACCGAAAGACCACGAACGAATGCGCTCTGGCGAGGCAAGACCGATTTTGATCGCGTCAAATTCTTCGTTCGGGGTCGTTTGTTTGAACAGGTCCAACAATGCGTTCATAGCTAATTACCCTTCACAAATTATTTGCGTTCGAGATCAATATCGATCCCGAGCGAGCGAATTTCTTTGACCAACACGTTGAACGATTCCGGCATCCCAGCATCGATCTTGTGTTCGCCCTTAACGATGTTTTCGTAGACCTTCGTACGACCATTTACGTCGTCCGATTTCACTGTCAACATTTCTTGCAGCGTGTAAGCCGCGCCGTACGCTTCTAGCGCCCACACTTCCATCTCACCGAAGCGCTGACCGCCGAATTGCGCTTTACCGCCAAGAGGTTGTTGCGTAACAAGACTGTATGGGCCGGTCGAGCGAGCGTGCATCTTGTCGTCCACCAAGTGGTGGAGCTTCAGTACGTGCATGTAGCCCACCGTGACTGCGCGATCAAACGCTTCACCGGTGCGCCCGTCGTGCAACACGACCTGACCCGACTCAGGCATGTCCGCTAAGCGCAGCATGTTCTTGATTTCAGCTTCGGTTGCGCCATCGAACACAGGCGTAGCAAACGGGACACCGTGACGAAGGTTGGTCGCGAGTTCAATCATCTCTTTGTCGTCGAGCGACTTGAGCTCTTGCTTTGCGCCAACGTCGGTGTAGAGCGCGTCCACGAAACCGCGAATCTCTTTCACGTTAGCTTGCGCTTTCAGCATCTTGTCGATCTTGTTGCCGATGCCTTTTGCCGCCCAGCCCAGGTGAACTTCAAGAATCTGGCCTACGTTCATCCGCGACGGAACGCCGAGCGGATTAAGCACGATGTCAACTGTAGTGCCATCGGCCATGTACGGCATGTCTTCGACCGGAGTGATCTTCGAGACCACGCCTTTATTGCCGTGACGGCCCGCCATTTTGTCGCCTGGCTGCAAGCGACGTTTAACAGCGACGTACACCTTCACCATCTTCAACACGCCCGCTGGCAACTCGTCGCCTTGGGTAAGCTTCTTCTTCTTCGCCTCGAAAGCCAAATCGAAGTTTTGACGGGTCGCCGAAAGGCTATCTTTCACCGCTTCGAGCTGACGCGCAGCGTCATCTTCTGCAAGGCGCAAGTCAAACCAGTCGTAGCGATTGAGATCCTTCAAATACTCTTTGTCGAGCTTGGTGCCCTTCGCGAGTTTCTTCGGGCCGCCGCTTGCGACTTTGCCGGTCAACAAGCGCTCAAGGCGTTCGAAGGCGTCGTTTTCAACGATGCGCAGTTGATCCGCCAAGTCTTTCTTGTAGCTACGGAGCTCCTCGTCGATGATGAGCTGCGCGCGTTTGTCGCGCTCGATGCCTTCACGAGTGAACACCTTCACGTCGATCACGGTTCCCGCAATGCCCGATTGAACGCGCAGAGAGGTATCTTTCACATCACTTGCTTTTTCACCGAAGATCGCACGAAGCAATTTCTCTTCTGGTGTGAGCGTCGTCTCGCCCTTCGGCGTGACCTTACCAACCAGCACATCGCCGGGTTCAACTTCCGCACCGATGTAGACGATGCCGGATTCATCTAAGCGCGACAACTGGCCTTCGCCAAGCGACGCGATATCGCGAGTGATTTCTTCGGCACCGAGTTTGGTATCGCGAGCCACAACAGTGAGCTCTTCGATGTGGATCGAGGTGTAGCGATCTTCTGCCACAACGCGTTCAGAAATAAGGATCGAGTCTTCGTAGTTGTAGCCGTTCCACGGCATGAACGCGACCAACATGTTCTGACCGAGCGCGAGCTCGCCTTTGTCGGTCGACGCACCGTCAGCTACGACATCGCCTTTGGCAATCATGTCACCAATCTTTACGAGCGGGCGCTGGTTGATGTTTGTATTTTGATTGGAGCGCGTGTATTTAACTAGGTTGTAGATATCAACGCCGACCTCGCCGGATGCCGTTTCAGCGTCGTTCACACGAATCACGATGCGGCTTGAGTCTACGTAGTCAACTTTGCCACCGCGTTTCGCGATAACAACCGTTCCAGAGTCAACAGCAGCGGTGCGTTCAACGCCAGTTCCGACAAATGGTTTCTCAGGACGCAAGCACGGCACGGCTTGGCGTTGCATGTTCGAGCCCATCAAAGCGCGGTTGGCGTCGTCGTGCTCAAGGAACGGGATCAGAGAAGCCGCTACAGAAACGATCTGCGAAGGCGCTACGTCCATGTAGTTCACTTCTGATGGTGGCATCAGCGTCGACTCGCCTTTAATGCGGCAGGCAACGAATTCACCCGTGAGATGCCCCGTGTCGTCGAGCGGCGCGTTGGCCTGCGCGATCACGAAGGTTCCCTCTTCGATTGCGGAGAGGTACACCACGTCGTTGGTAACTTTACGATCAACCACTTTCCGATACGGGGTTTCGATGAAACCGTAGTCGTTGACCCGAGCGAAGAGCGCGAGAGAGTTGATCAGACCAATGTTGGGTCCTTCCGGTGTTTCGATTGGGCAGACGCGTCCGTAGTGCGTAACGTGAACGTCGCGAACTTCGAAGCCCGCACGCTCACGCGTGAGTCCGCCGGGGCCGAGCGCAGACACACGACGCTTGTGTGTAATTTCGGAGAGCGGGTTAGTTTGATCCATGAACTGCGAGAGCTGGCTCGAGCCAAAAAACTCTTTAATCGCAGCCGAAATCGGTTTCGCATTGATGAGGTCATGTGGCATGAGGTTTTCGCTCTCTGCTTGCCCCAAACGCTCCTTCACTGCGCGCTCAACGCGAGCAAGGCCCGCACGGAATTGGTTTTCGGCCAATTCGCCGACGCTGCGCACGCGACGATTACCGAGGTGATCGATGTCGTCAACTTCGCCTTTGCCGTTGCGCAAATCACAAATGATCTGTACGACCGCGAGAATGTCTTCGTAAGTCAGGACCATCGGTCCTTCGATTGTGTCGCGACCCACGCGGCGATTAAATTTCATGCGGCCCACGCGCGACAAATCGTATGCGTCTTCCGAGAAGAACATGCGATTGAAGAGTGCTTCGACGGCTTCAGCAGTCGGTGGTTCGCCTGGGCGCATCATCCGATAAATCGCAACGCGCGCGGTCGTTCGGTCAGGAACGTCGTCGGTTTTCAACGTCATCGAAATCCACGGTCCCTCGTCGAGCTCATTGACGTAGAGCGTTTTCACGTGAGTCACGCCAGCTTCGATCAATTTTTTGAGCGACTCTTCGGTGATTTCGTCGTTCGCTTTGGCGATAACTTCGCCGGTGTCTTTATCGACAACGTTGGTTGCAAGGATCCGACCGAACAAATCTTCCGTCGGAAGCAAAATGCTCTCGGTTTTCGAATTCGTCAGGTCGCGAATGTGTTTCGCGGTGACGCGCTTGTCTTTAGGCACCACAACGTTGCCTGCCGCGTCGAGGATATCGAAGCGAGCAACTTCACCTTTCAGGCGCTCGGGGACGAAGGCGAGTTCGTTGCCCTTCGCGGTAAAGCGAATGTCGTCAAACTTGAAATAGCGCGCAAGGATTTCCTCATCGGTTAAACCGAGTGCTTTGAGAAGGATCGTGACCGGCATTTTGCGGCGACGATCGATGCGGAAGTAGAGGTAATCTTTCGGATCGAATTCGAAGTCGAGCCAGGAGCCGCGATAAGGAATCACCCGCGCAGAGAACAGCAATTTGCCCGAGCTATGCGTTTTGCCTTTGTCGTGTTCGAAGAACACGCCCGGCGAGCGATGCAGCTGAGAGACGATCACGCGCTCAGTGCCGTTCACGACGAATGAGCCGTTTTCAGTCATCAAAGGCATTTCGCCCATGTAGACCTCCGACTCTTTGATTTCTTTAACCGTGTCTTTCGCCGCTTCGCGATCGTAAATGATCAAGCGAACTTTTGCGCGCACGGGCGCAGCGTAGGTCAAGCCACGTTGCTGACATTCGACAACGTCGAAGATTGGCGTGCCGAGCACGTAATTCAGGAATTCGAGCTTCGCGAAACCGTTGTGGCTCGAAATCGGGAAGATGGATGTGAAGGCCGAATGCAAGCCAATGTTTTGCCGCTTTTCAACGGGCACGCCCGTTTGCAAATACTCGTCATACGAGGCGAGCTGCGTTTGCAGCAAGTAAGGCACAGGCAAGCCTGCAGTGCGCGATCCGAAACTTTTACGGATGCGTTTTTTTTCGGCGAAGGAATACGTCATTCTGAGTCCTCATCGGAGTGAGTGTCGCGCGCTTGATCAGGGTCGCGCGGGAGCTTGAAATGGCTCTCGAACAAATCTGGGTTGATTGCTTCCAGCTCGGTCGCTAATCGCCCACATTTATTCGGCAGCCGTCTCATTGAAACGGCGAAGGGGCTCGGAGGTTTTTCACCTCCAAAGCCCCTCTGCATTGGGTAGAGATTACTTAATCTCAGCCTTTGCACCTGCGTCTTCAATTTTCTTCTTAGCCGCTTCAGCATCTGCCTTAGGCATTGCTTCTTTAACGGTTTTTGGTGCGCCGTCAACGAGGTCTTTCGCCTCTTTGAGACCCAAACCAGTGATCTCGCGAACTGCTTTGATCACGCCAACTTTGTTTGCGCCCACTTCTTTGAGGATGACGTCGAATTCAGTCTTCTCTTCAACCGCAGCAGCGGCCGCGCCACCGCCACCAGCTGCGGGAGCAGCCATTGCGGCAGCAGATACGCCGAATTTCTCTTCGATTGCTTTGACCAGGTCATTGAGATCCATCACCGACATCGTGTCGAGTGCGGCGAGGAAGTCGTCTTTATTGAAAGCCATGATGTGTTCCTAACTAAATATGAATGTGTTGAATAACGAAAACCATTACGCCGCAGCAGGCGCTGCATCCGCTGGTGCCGAGGCTTCGGCACCAGACGTTGCGCCACCGCCCTTTTTGTCGGACACGGCTGCGAGCACGCGTGCGAAACGCGCGACTGGCGATTGCAACAAACCTGCGATCTGTGCGAGGAGCACTTCGCGGCTTGGGATCGACGCAAGCGCTGTGACGCCCGCTTTGTCGAGTGCCTTGCCTGCGAACGCGCCAGCTTTGATCACCAGTTTGTCGTTGGTTTTTGCAAACTCGTTGATAACTTTTGCTGCGGCAACGGCGTCATTGGAGAAACCGTAAATCAGCGGACCGGACATTTCGCCCGAAACCACTTCAAACGGCGACCCAGCCACGGCCCGACGCGCGAGTGTGTTCTTCAACACATGCAGGTACACGCCCTGCTCGCGCGCGCTACGGCGCAGCTTGGTCAGCTCCGACACCTTGGTGCCGCGATACTCGGCCAGGACGAGCGTTTGCGCATTAACAACCTGCGCTTTCACTTCGTCGATGACCGCGGCTTTTTCAGTGCGATTTAGACTCAAAATATTTCTCCTAAATACCTCGCGAACGTTTTGCAACTTTTCACGAGGCGGGTTGAAGCGAACCTGCCCGCTTTCGAACCCTTCGCCACTTCTTTAAAGCGACGTTTGAATTCTTTGCGGCGGGACCGCCATCTGCGTTGGTTAGAAAGTTACCCTTCGGATTTACTTTCGGATTAAGCGTGACGCCAACTACTCATCACTCACCAACGGTCTTCAATAGCCTGCGTTTGTTGCCAAACACAGCCCACCAAATCTTTTTTTGCTCAGCTAATTTACTGAGCAGTGACTGCGGCGCCAAAGGCACCCGCGTCGATACGCACGCCTTTGCCCATCGTCGAAGACACGCTTACCTTTTTCAAGTAAACGCCCTTCGATGAGGCTGGCTTTGCTTTTTGCAATGCATCGATCAACGCACGCAAATTGGTCTCGAGCGCCGTTGTTTCGAACGATGCGCGACCAATCGTTGCGTGAACGATACCGGCCTTATCGGTGCGGTATTGAACTTGACCAGCTTTTGCGTTCTTGATCGCACCGACAACGTCAGCCGTGACCGTGCCAACTTTCGGGTTTGGCATCAAGCCGCGTGGGCCGAGCACTTGACCGAGCGTTCCGACCACGCGCATTGCGTCAGGCGAAGCGATGACCACGTCGAAATCCATGAAGCCGCCTTTAACGCGCTCCGCGAGATCTTCGAAACCGACGACGTCAGCACCGGCGGTTTTCGCCTCTTCTGCTTTCGCGCCTTGCGCGAACACCGCGATACGAACAGTTTTGCCCGTACCCGCTGGCATCACGACCGAACCGCGAACGGTTTGATCGGATTTCTTGGCATCAATGCCTAAGTTCACAGCAACGTCGATCGACTCATTGAACTTAGCGGTTGCGGTTGCTTTCGCGAGCGTTAATGCATCAACAACAGGATAGAACTTATCGTGGTCGACTTTGCCTTCGAGGGCTTTTTGGCGTTTGGTAAGTTTTGCCATGATTACTTCACTCCCTCAACCGTAATGCCCATCGAACGCGCGGAACCAGCGATGGTGCGCACTGCGGCATCCATGTCGGCAGCGGTTAAGTTCGGCATCTTCACCTTAGCAATCGCCTCAGCTTGTGCGCGCGTCAACTTACCGACCTTGTCAGTGTGTGGACGTGGCGAGCCCTTGGCCACTTTCGATTCCTTCTTGATGAGATACGTCGCTGGCGGCGTACCCATAATGAAGGTGAAACTTTTGTCTGCAAATGCAGTGATGGTCACTGGAATCGGCATGCCGGGTTCCATGCCCTGCGTTTGCGCGTTAAACGCCTTGCAGAACTCCATGATGTTCAGACCGCGCTGACCGAGCGCTGGACCGATTGGGGGCGAGGGATTCGCCTTTCCCGCTGGGACTTGCAGCTTAATAAAGCCGACGATTTTCTTTGCCATGATGGCTCCTTGGTTTGGGTGCAATCGAATGAGGATCGCAAACTTAAAAGCGCCTCACTCTCCCCGTTTACTCTGCGAATCAAACTGTTTAGAGTTTTATCCGCGCTCTTCACGCTTTAGCTCGAAAGCATTGGGCGATGAATCTAGTTTTGTACCGTTTCGAAAAACACTACAAATCGTCGCGTCGCCCAATTAACTTGGGCGATCGACTAAAAAGTTGTTAGGCTTTTTCCACCTGTCCGAAATCTAATTCGACCGGCGTTGCGCGACCGAAAATCATTACTGATACATGCAGTTTTGATTTGTCGTAACTCACGTCTTCGACGTTGCCCATGAAGTCTGCAAATGGCCCGTCTTTCACGCGCACAGCCTCGCCCACTTCGAACAGAATTTTCGGCTTTGGCTTCTCGCCGCCGGTTTCGATCTGGCCGAGGATCGTCGCCACTTCTTTCGCGCTGATCGGTGCTGGGCGCGTTGCCGTGCCGCCGATGAAACCGGAGACTTTCGGCGTGCTCTTCACCAGATGCCACGAATCGTCAGTCATCTCCATTTCCACCAGGATGTAGCCCGGGAAAAACTTGCGCTCTGCGGTTTTCTTCTGGCCGTTCTTGATTTCAACGACTTCTTCAACTGGCACCAAAACTTGGCCGAATTGGTCTGCGAAATCTGAGCGCGCGATGCGCTCGATCAACGCGCGTTGAATACTTTTCTCGAACCCGGAAAAAGCGTGCACGACATACCAGCGCTTCGGGCGAGCATTGGTGGCAGAAGTCTCTTCGTGGGCGACAGGCGCTGCAGTTTCCATAGAGTCCTCTTGTTGCATCAGACGATTAACTGCGGCTCGTGAGCCACTGGATCAGATAGGCGATCGTGGTGTCAACGAGGAACAAAAACAATGCGAGCACGACCGAAAACGCAAATACGATGAGCGTCATCTGAATCGTTTCTTTTCGAGTGGGCCATGCGACTTTCTTGCCCTCATCGACGGCGTCTTTCGCGAAACCCACAAACTCTTTACCGGGTTGCGAAAAATACGCAACGCCAGCGCCCGCGCCCAGTCCTGCGATGACCATGAGGATGCGAACCACTAGCGGCGAGTCCGCGAAGTGGTAGAAGCCATACACACCGAGCGCCACGAGCGCGGCGGCTGCGATGAAAATAGCCCAGTTTTTGACGGTATCGTTCATTACTAAACCTAGTTGCCTTCGTTGGCCCGGAGGCGCTGCACCGCGTCTAATCGGCGATGCTTTTTGTTGCGAGGGAGCGATTTTCGATGCGCTCAAACTTGTAAATTCAGTGGCAGGGGCGGAGGGAATCGAACCCCCATCGACGGTTTTGGAAACCGTAGCTTTACCACTAAGCTACGCCCCTAAAAGCGAACGGCTCACCCGCGTGAGCCGCATCTGTTACTTAATGATTTTCGACACGACGCCGGCACCGACGGTGCGGCCGCCTTCGCGAATCGCGAAACGAAGCTTCTCTTCCATCGCAATCGGGTTGATCAGCGCCACCGTCATCTTCACGTTGTCGCCTGGCATCACCATCTCAGTGCCCGCTGGCAGCGTGACCGATCCGGTGACGTCGGTCGTGCGGAAGTAGAACTGTGGACGGTAGTTGTTGAAGAACGGCGTGTGACGGCCACCTTCGTCTTTGCTGAGCACGTAGATTTCGCATTCGAAATCGGTGTGCGGCATGATCGAGCCCGGCTTGCAGAGCACTTGGCCGCGCTCGACGTCTTCACGCTTGGTGCCGCGAAGCAGAATGCCGACGTTGTCGCCGGCTTGACCTTGGTCGAGCAGCTTGCGGAACATCTCGACACCGGTGCAGGTGGTTTTAACCGTGGGCTTGATGCCAACGATTTCGATCTCTTCGCCGACTTTGACGATGCCGCGCTCGATACGACCGGTAACGACAGTACCGCGACCGGAGATCGAGAAGACGTCTTCTACGGGCATGAGGAAGGCGCCGTCAACAGCGCGCTCTGGCGTGGGGATGTAGGTGTCGAGCGCTTCTGCGAGGCGGTCAATACAGGGTTCACCGAGGTCTGATTTGTCGCCTTCGAGGGCGAGCTTGGCCGAGCCTTTGATGATCGGGATGTCGTCGCCGGGGAAGTCGTATTTCGAGAGAAGTTCGCGAACTTCCATTTCAACGAGCTCGAGCAGTTCTGCGTCATCGACCATGTCGCATTTGTTGAGGAACACGATGATGTACGGGACACCAACTTGGCGTGACAAGAGGATGTGTTCGCGCGTTTGTGGCATCGGGCCGTCAGCGGCCGAGCACACGAGAATCGCGCCGTCCATCTGTGCGGCGCCGGTGATCATGTTTTTGACGTAGTCGGCGTGGCCAGGGCAGTCTACGTGGGCGTAGTGACGGTTGGCCGTTTCGTATTCAACGTGCGCGGTGTTAATGGTGATGCCGCGTGCCTTTTCTTCCGGCGCTGCGTCAATTTGGTCGTAGGCTTTGGCCTCACCACCGAACTTGCGCGAGAGCACCGTGGTGATCGCCGCTGTCAGCGTGGTCTTGCCATGGTCTACGTGGCCAATCGTGCCCACGTTCACGTGGGGCTTGGTGCGCTTAAAGGTCTCTTTTGCCATGATTCTCTCGTGAAGAAAAGTGCTGATTAATGCCAAACAAAAACGTGGTGCTCATGATGCGGATTGAACGCACGACCTCTCCCTTACCAAGGGAGTGCTCTACCACTGAGCTACATGAGCTTAGGACTTGAGCGCCGCTGTTTTGCCAAAGCAAAGCGCGCCAAAGTCCGAAGTCCACGCGCTGCGCACAACGAAGGGAGTGCGCATGGGGGCTGGAGCGGGTGAACGGAATCGAACCGTCGTCTTAAGCTTGGAAGGCTTCAGCTCTACCATTGAGCTACACCCGCACGTGAATATTCGTACAAACAGTATTTGTTCGCGAAAACCCACACAGTCGCACTGGCGGAAAAGACGCTTTACTTCCGTATCATCGACGTCGCGATCGATTTGAAAATTTCAAGCCGCAGCGCGCGAAGTCGATTCGAATGGTGGAGAGGGCTGGATTCGAACCAGCGTATCCGAAGAGCCAGATTTACAGTCTGGTGCCATTAACCACTCGGCCACCTCTCCATTCGGAAGAACTCGAAATTATGTCGGAAAACCAGCGTGTCGTCAAATGACGAAGCGGTTTTGAGCGAGCCTCTAGGCGGCTGAAGGCGAGATGTCAGCCGTTCATGTCAACGCCCAATTTAATTGGGCGGAGCGCATATTAAAATGGCTACTCGCTATAGTTACCTATTGAGCCCGTCACCCAATCAGGTTGGGGATATAGGTCAATAGTTGGGTGGCGGAAGTGGTGAGATTCGAACTCACGAATGGGTTGCCCCATCGCCGGTTTTCAAGACCGGTGCCTTCAACCGCTCGGCCACACTTCCTGGAAATCAAATTGTAGGTCTTACGCGTCGCCGGTTTTAGCTTCGCTAGTCCACTCGCTGCGCTCGCTGGGACCAAGACCGGTGCCTTCAACCGCTCGGCCACACTTCCTTAGCGGTGAATTCTAGCGGTTACGCGCCAACGCGTTTCGAATGCAGCGTCAAATTTAAAGCTGCCCCGCGACCCAAGACGCAATCGCCGCGCGGATCGAATCGACTTCACCTATCGCCGGGGCGACCGTGAAGCGCAGGCTCGGGTGATCGAGTTGCGCTTTTTCCATGAGATCGCCAAGGTCGCGCCTTGTGTGCGCACCTTGCGCAAGAAATAGGGGAATGACTCGAATCTGCGTGGCACCGCGCTCGATGAGCGAATTCACGCCCGCCGCGAAATCTGGCTCCATAAATTCGAGGAACGCGAGTTCGGAGAGCTTGTTCGCGTGCATGCCACGGAAATCAGCGAGGATTTGCTCAAACGGAATGCGCCATTGCGCGTCGCGTGAGCCGTGGCAGAAAAAGAGGATCGCGTTCATCGTGTTTACCGCTTGCGAAATGCGCAAGCGACTGCGCACATCATAGCGAGCGGCAATAGATTTAGAGAGGTTTTGTAAGCGCAGGCGACGGCACGTTGCTGCGCGCGACGGAATGCGTGAGCAGTTCGCGAAGCGAGGTCGCGGCAAGCACGAAGAACGCAACAGCGCATAGCTGGTACGTCACTTTCGTCCACCCGCTGTTTGCGCTTTTAAACAGCCGCGCCACGATACCCGCGCAAATGAAACACCACAAGAAAGACGCCGTCATCAGTCCGGCAAAAAAGACGGCGTAATCTTTCGGAGTGGGGTCGTACACGCCAATCGTTCCCATCGAGGTGCTTAGGGCGGCGACGTAAGCCACATTCTGCGGATTGGTGAGCGAGAGCATCATGCCGGAGCGGAGCGCGTTTTTCTTCGCGGCCGCACCACCGTTCACGCTGAACTCTTGTTTTGCCGCTTTCCACGAGTCCCAGGCGAGATACAACAAATAGACTACGCCGGCAATTCCTACGGGCAACCGTAGCCAATCGAGCTGAAGTAGCAAACCCACGCCAGCGAGCCCGAGCACAGCCCAAGTCGAGTCGCCAACCAAAGAGCCTAACTGAACGGCGAGCGCCGGTTTGTAGCCACCACGCGCGGCTTGACGAACAGTTTCGGCGAACACCGCACCGGGCGCCGCGTTAAATATGAGCCCAAGAACAAAAGCGGCGACGAAGAGTGTGAGCATCTTTGAAGTTTAGTGTGCAACGCGCAGCATCTTCGCCGCAATGTCCATTTTGATGTGAATTTCGCGTCTTCTCGAATGTCCCGGTAATTCTTCCGTGACAACTCTATCAACCGACTTAAGAGAGAGCTCATGAACGCAAGAATCATTTTCGCAGCAGCAGTGGGGTTTAGCGCTCTTGCGCTGCTTGTTCAAACTGCAATCACTACCGAGCACGCAATCAACGTGCCGGAGCACACCACTACGGACGCGCTCAATCCGTTGCAAACCGAAGACTGCTACGACGAGACGCTGCGCATGTTGTCGTGCAACGATTTACTCATCGAGACTGCGGCAACTGGCCACGCCATGCCGTAGTTTTTGAGCAGTTTTGACGCGGCGTATACCTCGTTTGAAAAATTGTCGCGAAACGTCGCGCGTTCACGTCTTTCGATGTACACCGTTTTGAATCAGGGGAACTACCCATGAAATTCGTTGACAAGTTACACAATGGATTGCCAGTCGCACTGCTCGTTGCTATTGGTGGAATTGCGCTTTTGCCGCTAGCGCTAGACGCGCTTAACGGATTAAAAAAGTCACAGCTCGCTGAGCGCTCACCGAGAGTAACGCTTACTTGTTTTGACCGTGAAATGCGCGCAAACCCGTGCAACGTTGTTACTCCGCGCATAGCTATACAAACGACAGTGCCTGAAGCTCGCTAGCGGTTACTTAATTTAAGCCTGTGCGACTACGAGCGAGCGTTGTTGCTCGTAGAGCGCTGCTTTCGCGAGTTGAACCGCGCGATCTTTAAGTGCTTCACCGATCAAAAGCACGGCGGGACTTTGCAATTGCTCCCGCGCGAAATCGTGGTGCATCGCTTGAATCGTTGATACAACAATTCGCACATCGCTTCGTGACGCGTTTTCAACTGCGAGTACGGGAGTGTCTACCGCCATCCCGCCGGCAATTATATCGGTTTGCAACTGCCCTGCACGCGACACGCCCATGTACACGACGAGCGTGAGTTTTGCTTGCGCCAGTGCGCTCCAATCAATCGCCGCACCTTCCGCGCCATGTGCCGTAATGAAGGCAACACCTTGCGCGTAATCGCGATGGGTCAGCGACGTCGCAACTTGCGATGCCGCCGCAACGCCTGCCGTAATACCTGGAATAATTTCGTATTCAATATTCGCCGCTTCTAACGCCGCAATTTCTTCGCCCGCGCGACCAAAAATCGAAGGATCGCCGCCTTTCAAGCGCACCACTTTGTTGCCCGCGCTCGCTTCGCGCACCAAAAGTTTCTCAATAAACGCCTGCGGCGTGCTTTTGCAACCTCCGCGTTTACCGACGTGAACCACACGTGCTTGTGGACAAAGAGACAGCATTTCGTTACTCGCAAGATCGTCGATCAACACGACATCAGCGCTCGCGAGCAAACGAGCCGCCTTGAGCGTGAGCAGTTCCGGATCACCCGGACCCGCGCCGACGAGAAAGACTTTTCCGCGAGTGATATGAGTTGTGTGTGGCATGGGCAGCATGTTGCAGTTCTTGTGCCAACCACGCGATCCATTCCGGCATCGCGCGCCGTCCCTGCATCACATCATGCGTGTAGGCGACAGTCGTGGCAATGTCGAAAGTGTCAGGCAAATCATGCGCTTCAACACCATGCCATTCTCGAATATGCTGCACGCCGTCTTGGAATATTTGCACGTCAACCTTGCGCTTCGGATGCAACACCGGTTCACCTTCGCAACCGCGAAATACAACCGCATTCGCCTTCTTCGATTGCAGATGCGCACCGAGGCGATCAATGTAGTCGCCATGCGTGAGCGCCACCACGCGTAATGCGTGGTCGTCGTTCGCGCGTAATGCGTGGTCGTCGTTCGCGCGTATTGCATGGTCGTCGTTCGCGCAAAGTGCATTTCCATTCGTCGGTTGCAACAACTTCGCAACAGTGTGAGGCGTTGAGCGTACGCCAATCCGCCAGCGATTGGCCAGCAACTGCGCCAACATCGGATGGATCGAATCAATCGCCGCGAATGCGAAACCTCTCTCGCGCAAGGCCGCGTTCGCTTGGTCAGCATCGCGAACCACCGGGAATTGCAAGGCGTTGAATAGTTCAAACGTAGTGACGCGCGTTGGATCGCTTCGCACACCGTGCAACAGCACGCGCACGTTGTGTTTGGCAAGTGCCCAGGCGAGCAGCGGCGTGAGATTCGGTAACTGTCGCGCGCCGTTGTAGCAGGGCAAGATCACAAGCGGTGCGGTGCAATCCACTCGAAACGCGAGCGTGTCTTGCATCGCTTGCTCAAACGCAGCAAGCTCTTCAGCAGTTTCGGCCTTAATACGCATCGCGAGCCACCACGCGCCTAACTGCACCTCGTCAACTTCAGCGCGCAGCAGCATGCGAAAGCTCTCGTAAGCAAGCTCCGGCGCAAGTCCCCGCGCACCGCGCGCACCGCGACCGATTTCTTTGATGATCGATTTGAAATCCATAGATCAATTTAACCCAACCGCGCATGCGAGCTCGTTGTTCAGCGCTGCGTGTACTCCGGTTCATAGACCAATTTGTATTGGCCTATCCTTATCCGCTATTTCTTTTAGGCGCTCATTAAATTGGGCGAAATAGCGCAGAACATGCCATTTCGATAAATACCGTTTGTGACTTGTAAACCCAAACATGTAAGCATACCGACTATCTTTTTGTAGCAGCGGTTTACCGCGACCATTTTCGCCATCAAGAGCTTGATCACGGCAGGCCGCTCCTACGAAAAATGGTCGAGGGGGCACCGGCGTCGAATCAAGCTGCGTTTTTCGTTACGCTGCATTGGCGGCAGAGGCGACTAGCCCGCGCAGCTCTGGCAAACACGATCCGCAATTTGTGCCACATTTTTTTTTAGCTTGCAGCGCGGCTAGCGTCGTCGAAGCGCTCATCGAGGCGCGGCTCGACGCCGCGCAGAATTCTGTGATCTCGCGTTCGGTCACGTTAAAGCAATTGCACACCACCTTGCCGCGCGCTTTGAAGCCGTCAGGCGCGGTCGCGCTGCCTGCGAGCAATCGTTGGCGGAGCTCAACCACCGATGCGCCCGACAAAAAGAAATCGCGCATCCACGTTTCTGCAGCAAGATCGCCCGCAAGACGCACACCCGTTAGCCGCCCGTCTTCCACGCGAACGCGACGTGAGATGTTTCGCCGCGCATCGTCGTAGACAAGCGATGACAAACCGGTAACGCCGAGCACGCGATCAATCTGCTCCAGCGTTTCGCGATTTGGCGCTTCTGCGCAAGCAAGACGCAGTACGACGCCAGGACGCTCATTTCCGATTAACGTGGTGCTTGCGAAACAATCACCTTGAATCTGCGCCGCGACTTCGCGCAAGTCATCACACAAAGCGACCGGATCACGATCCGATGTGTACGCGAACGCCACCAATTGCCACGGCAACTGCGCACGCTCGACGCGCACGGCCGCGTGTTTCAACTCCGGTTGTTTAGAGGAGGCATCAAATGCGCCATTGGTTAACGCATTCACGCCATGCGAGCCAGCGCTTGCGAGCGAAGCTTTGCCCCAATGCATCGGCACATAACACTGACCGGATCTAACGTCATCGCTCAATCCGACGCGAATCAACAATTCGCCACGGCGTGACGCGACTTTCACGACTTCACCCGGCACGAATCCTCGG
The DNA here is from genome assembly GCA_013298695.1 of Betaproteobacteria bacterium. Lineage (GTDB taxonomy): Bacteria > Pseudomonadota > Gammaproteobacteria > Burkholderiales > Casimicrobiaceae > Casimicrobium. Next base: position 309,206 of record JAAFIS010000001.1, on the reverse strand, counting down.
CGCGCGGCATCGTTCGTGTTCAGCGTAAGCATCGGCTCGGGTTCGTGTCCGTAGAGCTGCGGCACGCGCCCCGTGCGGCTCATACCATGCCATTGATCACGCATGCGACCTGTCGTGAGCGCGAGCGGAAAGCGTGCGTCGACCGCGTCGGCGACCGCTTTGTACGGCGTTACTTTGAATGTTGCTTTACCGCTTACCGTTGGGAAGATGCCATCTTCGTAGAGGCGCGTTTTACCTGTTGATTCACCTTCGCGCATTGGCCATTGTTGCGGGCCTTGCGAGGCGAGCATTTCGTAGTTCATCCCGCTGATGTCGAGGTCTCGCCCGCGCGTCGTTTCGCGGTGTTCGTTGAAGATGAATTCGGGGGTGTCGTAGGGGAATAAATTGGCTCCCTCTATCGCGTTGCTGGAGAGGGAACCAAGTCGCATCTCTAACCGCCGCGCAAACTCGACCACAATCTCCCAATCGTGCTTCGCCTCACCCGGCGGAGGCAACACTCTTTTCACACGCGTAATGCGCCGCTCGGAATTGGTGACTGTTCCATGCTTCTCGCCCCAGGTACTTGCAGGCAGCAACACATCGGCGAGCTTCGCAGTCTCGGTCGTCGCGTAAGCCTCCTGCACGATCACGCATTCAGCGTTTGCGAACGCCTCCGCAACGCTTGCAAGATTCGGCATCGATTGCGCGGGATTGGTGCAGGCGATCCAAAGCAATTTGATCTCCCCACGCTTGGCCGCATCGAACATTTCAACCGCGGTTTTCCCAGGCACTGCGGGAATGCGACCCGCAGGCACGCCCCAAAGCTTTTCAACTTCAGCGCGATGTTCCGAGTTCACAATATCGCGATGACCCGGCAACAAGTTCGCGAGCCCACCCACTTCGCGACCGCCCATTGCATTGGGTTGTCCGGTTAACGAAAACGGCCCGGCACCGTGTTTTCCGATCTGCGCAGTTGCAAGATGCAGGTTGATGAGCGCCGCGTTTTTATCAGTGCCACTCGTTGATTGATTCAAGCCTTGGCAATACAGCGAGAGTGTCGCCTTTGAGTCGCGCCACCATTGCGCGAGCTGCACAATCGCTTCTTCGTGCACGCCACATACACGCGCCGCCCAGGCAGGCGTGCATTCGCGAACGCTCGTGCGAAGCTCGGCGAATCCTTCGGTGTGCGCAGCGATGTAGTCGCTCGCGACGACGTCTTCCCAAATAAGCCAATGCATGATCGCATTGAAGAGTGCGACGTCCGTGCCGGGCAAAATCGGCAGATGTAAATCTGCGCCGCGCGCGGTTTCGGTGCGACGCGGATCAATGCACACAACTTTAAGCGACGGATTTTTTGCCTTCGCATCTTCAAGTCGTCGATACAAAATCGGGTGCGCCCACGCCATATTGCTGCCTGCAATGACGATGAGCTCGGCATGATTCAAATCGTCGTAGCAGGCGGGCGGTGCGTCTGCGCCAAGCGTTGATTTGTAACCCGTGACAGCTGACGACATGCAAAGCCGTGAATTGGTATCGACGTTATTAGTGCCAATCAACCCCTTGGCGAGCTTGTTGAAAACGTAATAGTCTTCAGTGAGGAGTTGACCCGAAATGTAGAAGCCGACGCTATCGGGGCCGTGCTCCGAAATCGTTGTTACAAATTTTTCAACGAGATAGTCGAGCGTCTCATCCCAACTCGTACGCTTGCGTCGCTCATTGCGATCACGGCGAATCTCTGGGTACAACGCGCGACCATACGGTGTCGTCGTGAGGTGCAGTGTGCTGCCCTTCGTACAGAGACGACCGAAGTTCGCGGGATGATCCAGGTCGCCGCGCACAGCGGTAATGTTTTTTCCATCTGTCGTTGCGATGACACCGCAGCCAACGCCGCAATACGGGCAGGTTGTTTTAACGTCGGTCATGCGCTCTGCGAACGGCGCTGCCGCTCTTACAGTTCAACGAACACATCACCGTTGTCAACTTTCACGGAAAAGCGCCTCGTGCAACCGACGTCCGGTGCAACAGCATCGCCGCTCTTAAGTTCAATCGTCCAATTGTGCAAAGGACACGCCACGCGCTCACCGAACACAATGCCTTGTGAAAGCGGCCCACCTTTGTGCGGGCATTTATCGAGAAGCGCGAACACCACGTCTTTGTCGTTGCGAAACACCGCGACGTTGCCGCCTTCGTCTTCGCTGCGTTCAACCACGCGCGCGCCGAGAACAGGTAGTTCTTCTAGTTTGCAAACGTATCGCCAACTCATGTGGGTTTCAATCTTCATCGGTGTAGCCTGGGTTTGTAGAAGCATCGTGACTATTCTGCGGGCACGGCATCAGCCATCGCCGCGGAAGGCTTGATCGGAATGAATTGCCTCGTATCAACACGCGCTTTATCAAACTCAAACCACGGATCGGGTTCACCATCGAGCGAAAACTGCAAGCGCTCCCACAGCGCTTTGCGGTTCTCTGCGTCTTCAAGCACGCGCTTTTTCACATAATCGAGACCGACACGCGACACATAATGCACCGTGCGTTCTAAATACCAACCCTCTTCGCGATAGAGCTGCATAAACGCACCGGTGTATTCAAGCACTTCTTCAGAGGTTTTCACTTTCACAAAAAACTGCGCGACTTCGGTTTTGATGCCGCCGTTGCCCGCAACGTAGAGCTCCCACCCGGAATCGACGCCGATCACTCCGACATCTTTGATGCCAGCCTCCGCACAATTGCGCGGGCAGCCGCTCACCGCAAACTTCACTTTGTGCGGCGCATACATCCGCCACATCGCTTGCTCCAAGTCTTTTCCCATTTGCGTGGAATCTTGTGTACCGAAACGACACCATTCGGAGCCGACGCAAGTTTTCACCGTGCGTAGCGCCTTTGCATAGGCGTGACCCGAGGGCATACCAATGTCTTTCCACACATTCGGCAGATCTTCCTTTTTCACACCGAGCAAATCGATACGTTGTCCACCCGTGACTTTCACGGTGGGAATCTTGTATTTGTCGACTGCGTTGGCAATTCTGCGCAGTTCATCAGCAGTTGTTTCGCCGCCCCACATCCGTGGGATCACGCTGAAGGTGCCGTCTTTTTGAATGTTTGCGTGCGCGCGTTCGTTGATAAAGCGCGATTGCGGATCATCAATGCATTCCTTCGGCCAGGTGGACAGTAAGTAGTAGTTGAGCGCGGGACGGCAAGTTGCACAACCATTCGGCGTGCGCCAATCGAGAAACTTCATGACATCGGGGACCGAAAGCAACTTGCTTGCTTTGATCGCATCGCGCGCGTCTTGATGCGTGTGATCCGTGCAGCCACACATCGGCTTCATCTTCGGCGTTGCGCTGTAATCGCCACCCGCAGTGAACATCAAGATTTGCTCGACTAACCCCGTACAGGAACCGCACGATGAAGACGCTTTTGTGTGTTTACGCACTTCGTCGAGCGTGAACAAGCCCTTTTCTTTAATCGCTTTTGTGATCGCGCCTTTGCACACGCCGTTACAACCACAAACTTCGTCGCTGTCTTTCATTGCGGCGGCGCGGGTGTTGCCCTCGTGTCCAACGTCGCCAATGTTAGATTCGCCAAACATCAATTGATCGCGAATTTCCGCGATGTTTTTTCCTTCGCGCAGTAACTTAAAGTACCAGCTTCCGTCCACGGTGTCGCCGTACAAACACGCGCCGACGAGCTTATCGTCTTTGATGACCAAGCGTTTGTAGACACCGCCAATCGGGTCTGAAAGAACGATATCTTCAGTGGCCTCGTCGCCCTGAAAGTTGCCTGCGCTGAAGAGATCAACGCCAGTCACTTTGAGTTTTGTGGATGTGACCGAACCGACGTAGCGGCCGATACCGTACTCTGCGAGATGATTTGCGCACACCTTCGCCATTTCGAACAGCGGCGCAACCAAGCCGTAGGCGATGCCACGGTGATTTACACATTCGCCGACCGCGTAAATGCGAGGATCGGTAAGCGTTTGCATCGTATCGTTCACGATGATACCGCCGGGCCGCGCGCTCACCGCGATACCCGATCTTTCTGCAAGAGCTGCATTCGGGCGAATGCCGACTGCCATCACCACAAGCTCGGCTGGAATTTGTTCACCCGATTTGAATTTCAATGCGGCTACACGACCGGATTCGCCTGCGATTAGCGCTTCGGTGTTCGCTTGAATCTTGAATGCGATGCCTTTTGCTTCAAGAGACGCTTGCAATAATTTGCCTGCGCGTTCATCGAGTTGCCGCTCCATGAGCCACGGCATCACGTGAACAACTGTCACGTCCATGCCGCGAAGTTTTAGGCCGTTCGCTGCTTCAAGTCCGAGCAAGCCACCGCCGATGACCACCGCTTTCTTGTGGTGCTTCGCCGCATCAATCATTGCCTCGGTATCAGCGATGTCGCGATATGAAATTACTCCCGGCAAATTCGCGCCCGGAATCGGCAAAATGAACGGATTCGAGCCAGTCGCGATCAGCAAACGATCATACGAGTAGGTTTCACCGCTCTCGGCAGTCAGCTCGCGCTTCGTGCGATGAATGTTGACGATTTTTTTGTTTGTTACCAGCTTGATGCCGTTATCGCGATACCAATCCCAGTCGTTCAGCACGATGTCTTGCATCGTTTGTTCACCTGCGAGCACCGGCGAGAGCAGAATGCGGTTGTAGTTCGGATGCGGCTCTGCGCCAAACACAGTGATATCGTATTTATCAGGCGCAATCTTGAGCAATTCTTCGATGGCGCGGATGCCGGCCATGCCGTTGCCGATGACTGCAAGCTTTGGTTTGTTCATTGTTTCTCCCCAGGCGATACGAGATTCGCTCACGCAGCTTTTTTATGTTTGCTGTAGAGAAATTCAACGACGGCTTTGCGGTAGTGGTGATACTCCACGTCTTCCGCAAGCGCCAAGCGATCACGCGGACGCGCGAGCTTAACTTCGAGAATTTCGCCAATCGTCGCGGCTGGGCCATTCGTCATCATGACAATCCGATCAGACAGCAGCACCGCCTCATCCACGTCGTGGGTGACCATTACCACCGTCGATTTCGTTTCCGCAACTATTCGCAGCAGCTCATCTTGCAAATGCGCACGAGTGAGCGCATCCAGCGCACCGAACGGCTCGTCGAGCAAGAGCACTGCGGGCTCGATTGCGAGCGCTCGGGCGATACCGACCCGCTGTTTCATGCCGCCCGAAATCTCATTCGGATGCTTATGAATTGCGTGCGAAAGTCCGACGAGCTTCAATGCGTTTTCGGTGCGCTCTTTAAGTTGAGCCTTTGATTCCTTGCCTGCGAACACGCGTTCGACCGCGAGATGAACGTTTTGGAAGCAAGTGAGCCACGGCAACAGCGAATGGTTTTGAAATACGACACCGCGATCAGGACCTGGACCTTTAACCTCGCGCCCTGCGCATACCAACACGCCGCCAGTCGGTGTCGACAGTCCTGCGAGTAGATTCAGTAGCGTGGATTTGCCGCAGCCGGAATGACCAATCAATGCCACAAACTCGCCACGATTGACGCGAAGATTCACATCACGAATCGCGAGGAACTCGCCTTGCTTGGTGTCGAACCGCTTTTCGACGTTGTCAACAACCAGATGAAAACTGTGGTTCATAGTGCGCTCCAATCTATGCTTTTTCGTTGAATTCGAAACGTGCAGCGATGCGCGTGAGCAATTGCTCAAGCAACAGTCCCACAATACCGATCACGAAGATTGCAACAATGATGTGCTCAACAACCAAGTTGTTCCACTCGTCCCACAACCAGAATCCGATTCCAACGCCACCGGTCAACATCTCCGCTGCAACGATCACAAGCCAAGCTACGCCAATAGAGAGCTTTACACCCGTGAGCATGTACGGCAGCACGGCGGGAAACAAAATCTTGGTGAACACTTTCCATTCAGATAGATTAAGTACCCGCGCAACGTTTAAGTAATCTTGCGGAATACGCTGCACACCGACGGCCGTGTTAATAATCATTGGCCAAATTGAGCAAATAAAAATCACCCAAATCGCAGCGGGATTAGCCGCTTTGAAAACGAGTAGCCCAATCGGCAACCATGCGAGCGGCGACACCGGGCGCAGAATCGCAATGATTGGTGCAGTCATGCGATCTAGAAACGTGAAGCGCCCAATCATGAATCCCAGCGGAATACCAACGAGCGCAGCGAGGCCGAAACCAATGCCCACGCGCTTAAGCGACGACAAAATGTTCCAGCCGATGCCTTGATCATTCGGCCCTTTGCTGTAGAAGGGATCGCTGAACAATTTCACCGCAGCCATCCACACTTTTGCCGGACTTGGTATTTGCGAATTTATTTGCGATAGAAATTGCCACGCAAGAATGAACAGCGCAAAACCAAGAAATGCGGGTACGGTGGTTTGTACAAGTCCCGTGATCTGCTCGCGGCGCCGACGTATTTTCATCGCTAGTTCGGCTTCTCGGGCAGCGCGAGATTCGGCGGTGTCTTCCGACGTTTTCTTTGCAGTTTCTACAAACATCTCGTGCGCTGATCGTTTCGTTTCCTTCTCCTGCAGGCTTGCACCTACCGCGAGCGGCATCGTGATCGCGTTGGTCATTACGCGACTCCGCCTTTGATCTTGAACGCATCAGCATAGGCGCGCGGATTGCTGCCGTCCCAAGTGATGCCGTCGATCAATTTGCTCGTGCGCATCTCGCCTTTTGGCACAGTCACCTTCGCCGCTGCAGCTGCCTGCTTGTACAAATCGATTTTGTTGATCGATTTTGCAACGCTCAGGTAATCAGGATGCTCTTTCAGCAAGCCCCAACGTTTGTGTTGCGTTAAGAACCACATGCCGTCGGAGAGATACGGGAAATTCACCGCGCCGTCGAGATGGAATTTCATCGCGTTAGCGTCCGTCCATTTCTTGCCGATGCCGTTGTCGTATTTGCCTTCCCAGCGATCTTCAATCACTTCCATCGCAGTATTCACGTAAGCTTTGTCAGCAAGAATCGTTGCGGTTTTTTTCTTGTCAACTTCTTGATCGATGAACCGCGAAGCCTCAAGAATCGCGGCAACTAAGGCACGCGCCGTGTTCGGGTTCTTCTTGACCCACTCATCCGACGTGCCGAGCACCTTTTCCGGATGCCCCGTCCATATGTCTTGCGTTGTCGCAGCAGAAAATCCAATTTTGTCGAACACCGCGCGCGCGTTCCACGGTTCACCTACGCAGTAACCGTCCATGTTGCCCACGCGCATGTTGGCGACCATTTGCGGCGGTGGTACGGTGATGACCTTCGCGTCCGTCATTGGGTTGATGCCGTTAGCCGCGAGCCAGTAATAGAGCCACATGGCGTGCGTGCCCGTCGGGAAAGTCTGCGCAAAGGTGTATTCGCGCTTTTCCTTTTTCATAAGCGCAGCGAGCTGCTCGCCATTGGTGACGCCTTTGTCTTTCAACTGATTGGAGAGCGTGATGCCCTGGCCGTTTTGATTAAGCGTCATCAATACCGCCATATCTTTCTTGGGGCCACCGATGCCCAGTTGCACGCCGTAAATCAGGCCATACAACACGTGTGCAGCATCGAGCTCGCCGTTGACCAGTTTGTCGCGAACTGATGCCCAGCTGGCCTCTTTCGTTGGGATAATCTTGATCCCGTACTTTTCGTCGAGCTTGAGCACCGATGCCATGACCACGCTTGCGCAGTCAGTAAGCGGAATAAAGCCAACCTTCACCTCCTTTTTCTCGGGCGCGTCGGAGCCCTGCGCCCAGGCACCTTGACGCACCAGCGGCGAAACCAAAGTCATGATCCCGGCAGCGCTGGCCGCTTTGAGCGTGGATCGCTTGGCAAGCGATGCTGGCGAATTCGCAACGACTACCGACGGTGCGCTAGGCGTCGCCGCGTCGGCTTGCGTAGAGGTTGAGTGAGGTGACGTGAGATCGCGTTCCGACATACTGAGTGCTCCAAGGAAATAAAAAAAAGGCTCACGGTCTGACGACCGGAGCCTCTTTGCTCAAACACTGTGAACCAAATTAGAGAGACATCGTCCGCATCGCCGTTGATACAGACAAGCCCCTGTTGCGAAATTCATGCCAAGCTGTTTTTTGACTCCGGAAGCGTTGAGCGTGCTGCGATGCACCAATTCAGACCGTAAAGCGCGCTACACACCTGAATCTGCACCAAGAATTGCACTCGCTGTCTCAGCGATTGTGCGTCGCTCACGCATGGCTTGCGTGCGCAACGTCGCATGCGCCTCGGCCTCAGTCAGTCCGCGACGCTGCAAGAGCGATTTCGCACGAGCAATCTGGCGCGCGTCTGCCTCACGCTGTTGCGCCGCGCGCAGTTCTGCAAATTGCGTTTGCTCATGAGCAAAACGCTCTACGGCAACATCCATGACAGGGCGTAGTCGCTCGGGCGAACAGCCTGCGACCACGTAGGCCGAAACGCCCGCTTTTACTAGCGTGCGCATCGTGGCGGCGTCGTTCGCTTCGGTAAACATCACTATTGCGCGCTCGCGACCACTCGACGCGACGCAAATTTGTTCAATCATGTCCCGGGTTGGATCGTCTGCAGCAATGAGCAACACGTCGGCCGGCCAGGCGTCGATCTCAGCAGCCATAGTGATTGCGTTTGCGCGGATCGAGCGCACAGTGTCACCTGTTCTCGAAAGCACCTCTTCGAGTTCGGCGACATTGTGTTGGGTTTCGTGGAGCAGAAGGACGCGCAAACAAATGGGGAAGTCAATATCGATGCTTCGCGTATGCAAAACCCGTGCGCAGCGGCGATCCTCATCCAGTAGATCTTGGGTATCTACTGTAGACGCCTTTTTAACTGGGTATCGAGGTATATATTTTTGTTTTCGATATACCATTAAAATCGAAATAAGCCTCAATTACATAGGGGCTACAGCGTATTTTCTATTTTTTGTGTCGCAATTCAACGACTCTGCTGTGACCGTCTCGCAACAGGTGGAAAACCTACCTATGCGCCTGAGCGTAGAGCGTTTTTCGAGCAAAAACCTGTGGCTATAATCATTTCGTCAATACAAGACTTAAGGTGTTCGAGGTACCTTGGCCGCACTAGGTCTTGCGGTGACTTTAGTTAGAATCAACAGCAATTTGAGGCCGGGGCAAAACCCCGGCTTTTTTTTGCCTTTTTTCTTTGTAATCAATGAGTTAGCGTCTTGCTAGTTGGGCATTTTCGCGTCTTTTTATGGCCTGAAAAACGACCACTTTAGTACCGCTTTTCATGTGCTATTTGCACAAAAAATGGGCAGTTTTTTGCGCTTTAATCGCGCAAAAACACCGCCAGCGACTCCACATGCGCGGTGTGCGGGAACATATTGGCGACGCCCGCGCCAAGCAGCCGGTAGCCCTTCTGATGCACCAGGATGCCGGCGTCTCGCGCGAGAGTTCCCGGACTACAGCTCACGTAGACGATGCGCTCAGGTGCCATGCGAGAAGCGCGACCCGCCTCATCTTTGTCTGGCAGCGCCTTCACTAGTTCAAGCGCACCGTCGCGCGGTGGATCGACCAGCCACTTGTTGAGCTGCGGTAAGCGCCCGAACCAGCCTTCGTCGATTTCAAACAAATTCGCCACCGCAAAGCTCGTTTTCTCTGCGAGATCATTGAGCGCAGCGTTTTCCTTTGCACGCGTAACGAGCCCATGGGAGCCTTCCACGCCGTAGGTAAATCCAGCGCGTTGCGCAATCGGCAACGTGAAGTTACCGAGGCCACAAAAGAAATCGCCAACGCGATCTTCCGCGCTCAAATTTAGCCAACGAACGGCGCGCCGCACGAGCATTTCATTGATGTGCGGATTAACCTGCGTGAATTCAGTCGGCGAGAATGGGTAGCGCAACCCAAATTCGTCGAGTCGATAGCCTAATCGATGCGATTCGCCCGCGAGCGGCGCAGCGGTCTCGGGGCCCTTCGGTTGCAGATACCACTGCACATTGTTTTCCGCTGCAAATTCGCGAAGTTTTTCCAGATCAGACTCCGGCAATGGCTCTAAATTACGCAGCACGACCACAGGCACACCGTCGCCCTCGGCATATTCGATTTGTGGCGCGCGATCTCGAATGGTTAGCGCACCAATCAGCACTCGAAGTTTCGGCAGCAACACAGAAACATGCGGCGGCAACACGTGGCATTCGGTCATGTCCGCGACGTAGCTCGATTTCTTTTCGTGAAAACCGACGAGTACGCCGCCTTTTTTCACCACATGACGCACCGAGATCCGCGCACGATGACGATAGCCCCAATACGGCCCTTCTATCGCAGGAAACACCGTGTCTGGTTTCACGTTGCCGATACGCTCCAAATTGTCTTCGAGCACGCGCTGTTTCACCGCAACCTGAGCACGCGGCTCCAAATGTTGCATGCTGCAACCGCCGCACACACCAAAGTGCGGGCAGCGCGGCGTCACCCGATTGGGGCTGGCAACCACGACCTCTTCAACCACCGCCTTATCGAAATTCGGCTTTTTCCGCGTGATACGAACATTGACTATTTCGCCGGTGAGTCCACCCTCAACGAAAACCGTTTTTCCCTCTGCGTCACGTGCAATGCCTTGGCCTTCGTAGTCAACGGATTCGATAGTGAGTTGGGGCATGGTCAGAGCGATAGCGTTATGTTGCAGGTGATTTTAGGGACGCGGACGCGCTGCATCGGGCACTCGTCGTTTTGCGCCACCTCAGTTCCCCGCATTCATCACGTCTTCCCGCGCGTTTGCGAGGTTGCCCCTCTAAAATCGGAAAATGTCCGCCGTTCTTGCCATTGAAACTTCATCCCACGTTGGCGCTGTCTGCTTGCTGCGTGACGGCGTCGCTTTTAAAGAAATCGTGCGAGACAACACGAAACTTTCGGCGTGGGTCGTCCCTGCAATCGACCGAGTGCTCCGCTCTGCGGGCCTATCGGCGAAAGCGCTCGACGCAATTGCCTACGGCACCGGCCCAGGCGCGTTCACTGGCGTTCGAACCGCCTGCGCAACTGCCCAAGCAATCGCATACGCCGTAAACAAACCGCTTCAGGCAGTGAATTCGTTGACTGCACTGGCCAGTGTTTTCTCAACGGCTTATTCGTCGTATCCCCAATTTAATTGGGCGAAAGAGGAAATTAAGGTAATTCTCGATGCTAGGATGAGCGAAGCGTTTACCGCCGGTTTTATTCGTGCCTCAGACAAAAGTCTACGCATGGTTTCTGACACGGCACTGCAGCCGATTGATCAGATCACTTTTTCCGAAAACGCTGCGGTACTCGGATCTGGCGCCGTCATCGTTGCGCGACGGATGAAGCTTCCAGAAGCGGTGGTCAACGCCATCACTGAACTTACTTACACCGCAGAGAACGTGTGGGCAGAGTCAATCGCGCGTATCGCTGCAATCCTAGTTGCGCAGGGCGATGCGGGCATTGATCCACTTACCGCGGAGCCTACCTACGTTCGCAACAACGTCGCGAAAACAGAAGCAGAGCGGGCTGAAGAGGCGCGTCGCGATACGTTCGTGCGCAGTGAAGAGAGTACCGTTTGATGCCAAGCCTCTCGTTCGCTACGGCAGACGTCGCGTTGATGAGCGAGCACGACATTGACGTCGTGCTTGAGATTGAACGTCGAGGCAATCCACACCCGTGGACGCGCGAGCATTTTGAAAATGCGCTTCGCAGCGGCTATCTGTGTTTTGTCGCACGTGAGGGCGCAGAAATTTCGGGATTTGCCATCGTTCGGATCCTCGTCGACGACGCCGAACTTTTGCTGATTGCCGTTTCACCAGATCGTCGTCGTAGCGGCTGCGCAACGCTGCTGCTTAATGAAGTGTTGCTACGACTTCGAGAACTCGGCAAGTCGCCACTGCATCTGGAAGTGCGAGCAAGCAATCTTCCGGCCATTCGTTTTTATGAAGCGCGTGAATTTCTTGCCTGCGGTCGCAGAAAAAATTATTACCCCAACGGCGTGCTCGGCAACGAGCGCGAAGACGCGGTCCTCATGCAGCGAGCAATCAATGTTTGACCGCGACGTTGTGTTGCGCGAAATCGGGCTCACACCCGTGTGGCGAACTCGCACCGCGACTTCAATCGACGTCGACATCCCGCCGCCCCTTCAAACTGAAACTGATCACTCAGCGCCGACCGAATCGCACGAGGCACGTGCTGCGCGAATCGCCACATTGCAGTGGGACGAGCTAAACGCCGATATCGCTCAGTGCGAGGCCTGCAAGCTCTGCCAAACGCGTATCAAAACCGTTCCTGGGGTTGGTAACCGATCGCCGGATTGGATGGTGATTGGTGAAGGCCCTGGAGAAAACGAAGATCGGCAAGGTGTGCCGTTTGTGGGTCGAGCAGGACAACTGCTCGACAACATGCTCGCGGCAGCGGGGAAGTCGCGCAAGGAATCGGTGTTTATCACCAACGTCGTTAAGTGCCGCCCACCGGGCAATCGCGATCCTGAGTCCGACGAAATCTTCGCCTGTGCGCCATACCTTGAGCGCCAAGTTGCGCTTGCGCAGCCCAAGCTTTTATTGGCACTCGGCAAGTTCGCGGGACAGAAATTGTTGGCCACCGATGCCACCGTCGGTGCCATGCGCGCGACGCCGGGGAAGCGTGGGGACATCCCGGTGGTGGTGACCTACCATCCATCGTATCTGCTTCGGGCGCCCTTGGAGAAGGCGAAAGCGTGGGATGATCTACTGACCGCGCATCGACTTTCAGAAACCGCGCGGGACTGATCTGACCGAACCGCGCCGATCTGTTACCGGCTGTTACGTTTTAGAACTTGCGCCAAGGTTTCCCTAGGTACATAGTTACACCGTGGCAATATTGCCAGGGAGCCGTACATGCAGATCAAAACTTTCACTCAGCGAACGCTGGCAACGCTTGCAGCGACGCTCATCGCTCAAAGCTTCTCGCCAAGTTTCGCGCAAAGCGCTCCTGGCAACACCATCGTCGAGTATTACTTACAACCGTTTAATAAGTATTACCTGACCGCAATGCCAGCTGAATGGGCGCTTCTCGATTCTCTTGCTGCGAGCGGATGGAAGCGCACCGGTATTAGCTATTCCGCAAACACCGCCGGGCAAGACGCCGCCGCGAAACCGACGTGTCGGTTCTTCCACCCCGGTGTCGCCACCCATTTCTACTCCATTGATCCTGCCGAATGCAGCCTTCTCGCCGGGCTCAAGGAGTTCATCAACGAGGGCATTTCTTGGTACGCGTACGCGCCGAGCAATGGAAGTTGTCCTGCCAACACAGCGCCGCTATACCGAACTTTCAACAACGGCACAAACGCAAACAACGGCCCCGCAAACCACCGCTATTTCAGCGACTACACGTTCTACCAAACCTATGCCGCCAAGGGCTACAACCTTGAAGGTTTGGCGATGTGTTTGCCGCAATCGAGCGCAGAGAAACGCGCTGACGCATCGCGCTTACTTTTTCAAGCAACCTTTGGCGCACGACCTGCCGATATCGATGTTGTAGTCAGCAAAGGCAGCACCGCTTGGATCGACGAGCAACTCAATAAGCCGGCTTCACAGTACACACCGCGCGACTGGGTTTCGATCACTCGCCCGGATACCTGCACCAATAGCGCGACCCCGCCGCTCACTGTAAATAGCTACTGCTCCCGCGATAACTATTCGCTGTTCTTGTTACAAAAAGAATTTTTCCAACAGGCGATTAACAACTCCGATCAGCTGCGTCAACGCGTCGCTTGGGCTTGGTCACAATTTTTTGTCACCTCTGGCGTTGATGTCGGCCAAGCCTACGGCATGATTGATTATCAGCAACTGCTGCGTGATCAAGCGTTCGCTAACTTCAGGACGCTGCTCTCCAAAGTAACGCTGCACGCGGCGATGGGCCGCTTCCTTGACATGGCAAACAACCAAAAGCCAGATGCGGCGCGCGGAATCGAGCCCAACGAAAACTACTCGCGCGAATTGATGCAACTCTTCTCGCTCGGTCTGTATCAGCTCAATAACGACGGAACGTATAAGCGCGATGCTAAAGGCGTCGCGATGGACGCCTACACGCAAGAAGATGTTGAAGACTTGGCGCATGTGATGACGGGTTGGGTCTATCCGACCGTACCCGGCCAGAGCACGGCAACACGCAATCCGAACAACAACAAGGGCTACATGGAAGAGCGCCCGCAGTTTCATGAATATGCCGAGAAAACGGTGCTCGGTAAAAAAATCACTAGCAACTTGACGCAGTCACAACGCCTCGAATCCGCGCTAGATGCGATCTTCGCCCATCCAAACGTACCGCCGTTTGTTTCGCGCGCACTGATTCAACAACTCGTGACCGGAGACCCGTCGCCGAGCTATGTTGATCGCGTCGCTAAAGTATTCCAGAACAACGGAAGTGGGATACGCGGCGACATGAAAGCAGTGGTTCGCGCGATTCTTACTGATGTTGAAGCGCGCGGGGCAGGCAAATGGGAGCCCAGTTACGGGCATCTGAGTGAGCCCGTGCTCAAGCTCACGCGACTCGCCCGCGCCATGAACGCAACGACAGACGGGCTGTATTTCCGCGGCGCAACTGCAGGCGCAGCACAGAGCGTTTTCTATTCGCCTTCGGTGTTTAACTATTACCCTCCTGACTATGAGTTGAGCAAAAGCGGCGTGTTGGCACCCGAGTTTGCGATCTACAACACCTCCACCGCGCTCTCGCGGGTGAACACCGCATACAACACGGTCTACGGCACGATTACACCCGACGCGACGGTGATCGGTGCGACCGGCACGCAGTTTGACTTGTCGTCTTACGCCGCGCTTGCTAGCGATTCCAATGCGCTACTGGATCGAATCAACGAAGTGCTCTTCGCTAATCGCATGACGGCAAGCACGCGCGCGATCATCAAAAAAGCCGTTGACGCAGTTTCCGCAAGCGACGCGACCGGTCGCGCGCGCATGGCACTTTACTTATCCGTTGCTGCGCCTGAAGCGCAAGTGCTTCGTTAATCCAGCGCTGAAGGAAAACACCATGAATCACACTCGCCGCCATCTTCTGCAAGGCATTTCCGCTGGCGCAACGATTGCGTCACTTTCGCAATTCGGCATCAATTCTGCTTTCGCACAAAATGCAACCGACTACAAAGCGCTCGTTTGCGTGTTTATGTTCGGTGGCAACGATGGCAACAATTTGATCGTTCCCGCCGATAGCAACTATTCGGCATACAGCGCTGTGCGCACGGCTGCCAGCAATATTCAACTCACGCAAGCCGAGCTGTTGCAATTTCAGCCCAAAGGCAGCACGCGCACGTTCGGGTTCCATCCTGCGCTGAAGCGCCTGCACCCGCTCATGCAAAGCGGGAAACTCGCCGCGCTCGCCAACGTGGGCCCACTCAACAAGTTGCTCACGAAAACCGACTACGCCGCGAACCAAGATCGCCCGTATCAACTCTTCTCACATTCTGATCAACAAGCGCAGTGGCAAAACGCGGACTCCACAGACTTTTCGCGCATCGGCTGGGGCGGTCGTCTGTCGGACGTGATTGCTCCGATGAACGGAGCGGCCGTGATGCCGGTCACCACGTCGGTCGCAGGATCGGTGATCTGGGGACAGGGCAACACCACCAGTATGCTCACGGTGCCGTCTGCAGGTACGTTTGGATTATCCGGAACCACCGGCACGGACGCGGTAACGACGGCACGTCGTGACGCGCTGATGGCGCTGCTCGATGAGGGTCGCGATCACACCTTGGTCGATCAAACCGCGAGTGGTCTCAAAACCGCGATCAATTTGTCGGGCAGCGTCAATCCAGTCATCAGCAGCGCAAACGCAACAGTTGATCCGCTGTTCGACACCAACGGTAACGGCCTCGCGGCGCAATTGCAACGTGTCGCACGGCTCATCGCGAAGCGTGGCGATTTCGGCGTGAAGCGACAGGTGTTTTTTGTCTCGATTGGCGGCTTCGATACCCATGCCAATCAACTCACCACACAGCAAAACTTGCTCACACAAGTCGATTCTGCGCTGGCATCGTTTTATGAATCGACGGTTGCGCTCGGCGTCGCCGATCAAGTCACGTCCTTCACCATGTCTGACTTCGGTCGCACGTTCAAACCCGCCGCAGGTGGCGGCTCCGATCACGCTTGGGGCAATCATCATCTGATCTTGGGCGGCGCGGTGAAAGGCGGCGCGATGTACGGCGCATTCCCGAATCAAACACTGGGTGGGCCAGACGATTTGGGCGAAGGACGTTGGTTGCCGACGACCTCCGTGGATCAATACGCAGCGACGCTCGCAACCTGGTTTGGTGTGAGCGCTGCGGATCTCTCGAAAGTCGTTCCGAACATCGTCGCGTTCGCTACCAAGAATCTCGGATTTGTTTAGAGTTGCTGTATTAGCTCCGCGTCGTATCGCCCAATTGAATTGGGCGATAGTACGTAAAAGTTAATTTATCAACAGATAGTATTTATTAGATTTCAGCCTGTTTAAATTGGGCTTTCAGCGCTTAGGTTAAATCAGGTTGCCGCCATAGTTTTAAGCTGATTCAGGAGCGCATCGGGCACGTTTACGCCGTCGCGCTGCGCCTGTCGTTGCAACGCATAGCGACGCGCGCCGGGTAGACGAACGTCCGTCGATTCAGTCATCGCTGCGATTAAGGTTTCAATACGTTCCGCGAACACCGCAGCGCCGCCCATCGCGTCCGGATTGATCACCAAAAACGCGTGACCGATTTTCGGTTTGTTGCCGTCGACGTCGAAAAAAGAATCCGCTTCGAAGCCGAAATGTGCGCCGGTGAACGCAGTGACGAATAGCTCTATCGTTAGCGCAAGCATCGCGCCCTTCGCGCTGCCGGTTGCAGCACCCAGCGGAGCCATACTGCCCTTCAAGCCTTTTGCGGGATCGGTCGTCGGATTGCCTTCATCATCCAGCGCCCAGCCGAGCGGGATCGCTTTGCCCTCTTTCGCTGCAACCATCAATTTGCCGCGTGCCACTTCGGAAAGTGCTAAATCAATTGCCAACGGATCAGCATTCATGCGAGGAAAAATCGCGGCCATGGGATTCGTTCCGAACAGCGGCTTCTTGCCTCCCGCCGCCGCCATCGCTGCTGGTGAGTTAGTGAACGCAAGTCCGACCATGCCCGCTTTCGCGATGGCCTCAAGGTGATAAATCGCTGCGCCGAAGTGATAGCTGTTTTTCACTGCAACAAACGCGACGCCTTGCTTTGCGGCGATCTGCATCGCAGTCGCAATGGCTAGATCACACGCAGGAAACGCGAGGCCGTCGTGCGCGTCGACGATCGCGCACGCGCCGTGCTGTTTTGCGATGGTCGGACTCGCTTTGCCATCAACGCGCGCCGCTTTCATGTGCCCCGCGTATTGCGGTACTCGCGACACGCCATGTGACGCGGTGCCTTGTTCGTCTGCATACACGAGACCGCGTGCGGTAGAAGCGGCATTGGGCTCCGATGCGCCCGCGTTCATCAGCGCGCGGGTAGCGAGAGAGAGAAGTTCTGTGGTTGCAATAGTTGCCATAGGTAAATCGTCCTGAGCACGTGGCGTGCTTACGCCGGGGTGTTACCTCTCCCGTCGGGAGAGGTCAGCGCGCAGCGCTGGGTGAGGGAGGTTTTTTCGGTTTACTAGGTGCGATGTGTGCGAAGGATTTTCGCTCACCCGGCCTTCGGCCGATCTCTCCCGAAGGAAGAGGCTACGCCAATTCGCGAATCACGGCGTCGGCAATCATCGACGACACCCGAACATTCGCCTCTGCTGAAACGCCTGCGATATGCGGCGTCAAAATCAAATTCGGACAACCCGCGAACACGTCGCTCGCAGGCAACGGTTCTTTCTCAAACACATCGATCGCTGCGCCGCCAAGGTGACCACTCTTCAGTGCCGCCGCTACCGCCGCGTCATCGACGATACCGCCGCGCGCGGTGTTAATCAAAATCGCGCCGCGTTTCATTGCAGCGATGCGCTCAGCGTTCATCATGTTGCGCGTCGCGTCGACCAGCGGCACGTGCAAGCTCACGACGTCGGCATCAGCGATCACGTCTGCGAGCGACACACGAATCGCCCCTGTATCCATCCACGCGGGATGCGAGTCTGCAATCACTGGGTCAAAGGCAATCACGGTCATGCCGACGGCGCGAGCGAGCTGCGCCGTGAGTTGTCCAATCGAACCGAATCCAATTAAACCGAGCGTCGAACCCGCCGTTTCGCGCCCGTTCGAGAGCGCATTGCGCGGCCATTTGCCTTCGATCACCGCGTTCGTTGAAAGATAACTCGCGCGACGCAGCATCATCGCGGTGCCAATGACGTACTCCGCCACCGCGAGCGCGTTCGCGCCCGTCGCTGGAATCACTTTCATCTTCCTCGCTTCGCATGCGGGTACATCAATGTTGTCAAGGCCCACCCCTAAGCGCCCGATGACGCGCGCCTTCGTGAGCGCATCGAGCAGCGCGCCGCGCACCTGCGTGCGGTTGCGAACGATCAGCGCATCGCAATCAGCCGCAGCGATCGCAAGCTCATCGGGCTTGTCAACAAGCGCCGCGTCGTACACCACCGAATCTGCGCCAAATCCTTTGCGTAGCGCGTCGACCGCAGTTTCGTCCATGAACTCAGAGATAACAATTTTCAAAAAAACCTCGCGCGGTTGAAATTTTTGGTATTGTACGGGTTACAGCAAGTCATCTATATGAGTTGCAAGCCGCATAAATCCTCACGATTGTGGCGGTTTGAAGTGTTTAACTCCATTCACAGGAACCCACGAATGATTCATTTCGTAGTGCATGAAAAGGCCGACGGCGTCGGCGTTGTTGTCGTCGAAGGTTGCAGCAAAGGCAGCAAAGCGACCGGCTGGATCATGGAGCCCGATTCGACCGTCAAAGTCGAACTGAAAAGCGATATCCCGATTGGCCACAAAGTAGCGCTCAAAGATTTCAAAGTCGGCGAAACCGTGATCAAGTACGGCGTTGACATCGGCAAAGTGGTTGCACCCATCAAGAAGGGTGAGCACCTTCATGTTCATAACGTGAAGACAAAACGCTGGTAGCTTGCCAGCGTAGCGGGCAGGACGTCGCTCCCGTTGGTCGCTAAGACGCAAGGGATGCAAACAAATTTCTTTTATTAATCAGGAAACAAAGGCAAACAAGAAAAAAGTAGACCGAATAGCACGACACTGTTCGCGTAGCTTTGCGTCATAGCGAAGCGACGTCATAGACCAATCGGTCGTCGTCCTAGCGCAAAGCGCGTCGTCCTTTTTTGCCTTATCCAATTCTTGCGAGACAACGATCATGATCAGCAAAAAAACAAAATTCTGGGGCTACAAACGCGAGAATGGTCGCGTCGGTATTCGCAATCACGTCATCATTCTTCCGGTCGATGATTTGTCGAACGCAGCATGCGAGGCGGTAGCCAACAACATCAAAGGCACGATGGCGATCCCGCATCCGTATGGGCGCTTGCAATTTGGCGCGGATTTAGATTTGCATTTCCGCACATTGATCGGCACCGGTTCAAATCCAAACGTCGCGGCGGTCGTAGTGATCGGTATCGAGGGCGGCTGGACAAAGAAAGTGGTGGACGGCATTGCCGCAACCGGCAAGCCTGTAATCGGCTTTGGCATCGAAGGCCACGGCGATCATCAAACGATCATGCATGCCTCCGCTGCGGCGAAAAAATTCCTGCAAGCCGCGAGCGAGCTCCACCGAGTCGAATGCCCAATAAGCGATCTTTGGATTTCAACCAAATGCGGCGAATCAGACACGACGTCCGGCTGCGGCGCGAACCCAACCGTCGGTAACGCGTTCGACAAACTCTATCCGCTGAAAACCACGCTCGTGTTCGGTGAAACCAGTGAAATCACCGGTGGCGAGAAATTGCTTGAAGCTCGCTGCCGCACGCCGCAAGTGTGGAAAGAATTTATGGGTATGTTTGATCGCTATCAAGCGATGATCGAGCGCCACAAAACAAGCGATCTTTCCGACTCGCAGCCGACCAAAGGCAATATCGCTGGCGGCCTGACAACGATCGAAGAAAAAGCGCTTGGCAACATTCAAAAGATTGGCCGCAAGTGCAAGATTGACGGCGTTCTCGACAAAGCAGAAACACCTTCGTCGCCCGGTTTGTGGTTCATGGATTCATCGAGCGCGGCGGCGGAAATGGTCACACTCTGCGCCGCAGCGGGCTACGTCGTTCACTTCTTCCCCACGGGCCAAGGCAACGTGATTGGCAATCCGATTCTGCCGGTGATCAAAATCTGCGCAAATCCGAAAACCGTGCGATTGATGAGTGAACACATCGACGTTGACACCTCAGGTTTGTTGCGCCGTGAAATGACGATGGATCAAGCCGGGGACGCGCTGCTCGACAATATGATGCGAACGGCCAATGGACGCCTCACCTCGGCCGAGGCACTCGGTCACCGTGAGTTTGTGTTGACGCGCTTGTACGAATCGGCATAGCGAGAAAAGCGGTCCGCATCACCACGCGGACCGTAATTCACGCAACGCCAATTAGATCGGCCACCAAAGCTTAGCCGCATACGCAAGTGCAACGGGCACGACGAATACCACGGCAAACACAGGCAGCTCCACGCTAAGCGGATAACCCGCCCTCGAAACGCCAAGCCAGAGGTTAAACGCGGACACCACGAACCATATGCCGAGAAACGCTTTGAACGCGTTCGTGGTTTCCATGCTGAACAGCTTCGCAAGTGCGAAACAAACGCCAGCGATCACAAGACCAATCAAAACAAAATAAGCGGTACGCATGAAATTGCTCCTTATTCGCGATTTCAGCGGCGATTACAGATGGTAACCACCATCGATATTGATGATCGCGCCACTAATGAAGCTCGCCTCTGGCATACACAAAAACGCGATTACCCCTGACACATCCGTCGGCATGCCAATGCGCGCCACCGCAGTGTTTGATTTGATGTAATCGCGCGCGGGTGGCATCGCATTGAAGAGCGGTGCGTTGAAATCATCATCGAGCCCACCGGGCGCAACGGCGTTTACTGTAATGCCACGTTTGCCAAGGAAACTTGCCAGATACAACGTGAGGCTTTGCAGCGCGGCTTTAATAGGCCCGTACGACACTAGCGGCGCGAACGCGATGCGCGCCGTGCCAGAACCCAGGTTCACTACGCGACCGTTATCCGCAAGCACGCTCATCAATTTCTGCGTGAGAAAAAACACGCTCTTGTAGTTGGTCATGAAGTTTGCATCAAGATCGTCTTCGGTAACTTTGTCAAACGTCGCAAGGCGCAACACCCCCGCGTTGTTGATGAGGATGTCAAACGTATCGCTGCCCCATGATTTGATGATCGTTTTGAATTCCGAAACCAATCGATCCAGCTCGCCAGTACCCGTCAAGTTCACTTGAATGCTCGCCGCTTGCACGCCTTTGGCTTTCAGATCGGTGACCGTTTGTTCCGCGGCGGCTCTATTGCTAACGTAGGTGACAACAACGTTTGCGCCTTTGTCAGCAAGTTCGAGCGCGGTGTTGCGACCGATATTGCGGCTGCCGCCGGTAACGAGTGCGATTTTTCCTGATAGTGCTTTGCTCATGGCTGACTCCTGAAAGTTGATTGACTGAATTTGGATGGTTAAGCCGTTTAGCGATGGACTCACATCACTGACTGCGGACAGGTGTAACGTTAATGTTCGTCGAAATAAAGATAAACACGCTAATATTGAAAACATTGTTTATTCATAACGAACAATCGCTATGTCATTCGATCAAATGCGCGCAATCAGCGTGTTCACCCGCGTTGTGGAACTAGGCAGTTTCACGCGCGCCGCAGAATCGCTACATCTCCCGAAAGCGTCGGTCACGCAATGGGTGAAAGCGCTCGAAGAGCATCTCGGCGTACGCCTACTCCAGCGCACGACGCGGCGATTAAGCGTGACCGATGACGGCGTTGCGTATCTCGAAGGCGCGCGTGCGGTTGTCGATCAATTGGCCGAGCTTGATGCGAACGTGCGCCGCGCGCGCATGAGCCCGAAGGGACGCTTGCGCGTAGACGTGCCTGCATCTGCGGGGCGACACGTGCTCGCACCCGCGTTGCCTGACTTCTTTAAACGCTATCCCGATGTGCAAGTTGAACTCGGCAGTAGTGATCGACCAGTCGATTTGATTTTGGAGGGTGTGGATTGCGTTATTCGCGGCGGCACGTTGTTTGATGAAATGCTGGTTGCGAAACCGTTGTGTGAATTCGATATGGTGACCTGCGCATCACCCGCTTACCTGAAGCGAGCGGGCACACCGAAGCATCCGAATGATCTCGCTGAGCACACATTTGTGAATTTTTTCTCAGCAAAAACTGGACGCGTCTTTGCACTCGACTTTGAGCGCAGTGAGGAGAAAATTTCAATGCAAGGAAAACATGCAGTCGCCGCGAATGATGCTGACACGCACGTTGCAATGGGGATTGCAGGGCTCGGCGTATTACAACTGCCGCGCACCGATTACGTGACATCGTTGCTCAAACAAGGTTTACTCAAACCGATCTTGCCGCAATGGCGCGCGGGCACGCTACCGCTCTTCATCATGTATCCGCGCAATCGCCATCTCTCTGCGCGCGTGCGCGCGTTTGTCGATTGGGCGGTGGCGCTATACGCTACGCAGGGCAACGCTTCACACAAAGCCATTCGACAAAAATCATGAATTCGCTGCAACACCTTTTCCGCCTCGACAACAAAATCGCCATCGTTACTGGGGGCTCAACTGGCATCGGGCGTGCGATGGCGTGGGCGCTGGGCATGCAAGGCGCGAGGCTTTTGTTAATGGCGCGTTCAGCAAACGTGTTGAACGAAACGATCATTGCGTTCGCAAAAGACGGCATCGATGCGCGAGCAATTGCTGTTGATTTGAGCGACGCAGAGGCGCGTACGCGCGCGATTGAGGAATGCAAATCGCTTTCTGAGTCTGCGTGGAACGCGCAGCCGGACATTCTCATCAACAACGCCGCGAACAATATTCGTAAACCCTTTCCAGAACTCTCCGCAGAGGACATTCGCTCGTCGCTTGCATTAAATCTCGAAGCGCCTATCGCACTCATCCGCGCCTTCGCGCCCGCGATGGCCGAGCGCGGTTGGGGGCGCATCGTGAACCTCGGTTCGCAGCAATCGTTTCGCGCGTTTAACAACAGCGGCGCGTACGGTGTTTCGAAGGGCGCGATGACGTCGCTCACCCGAAGCACCGCTGAGCACTACACAAAATTTGGTGTGACCTGCAACATGATCGCTCCGGGCTTCGTCGTGACGCAGCTCACCGAGAAGCTGGTCGCCGCGCAACCGGAGTTGGCAGCGCGTCACGCAGCAGCGAGTTTCATCGGACGCAACGGCACACCAGAGGACTTCTACGGCGCAGCGCTATTTCTGTGTTCTAACGCGAGCGCATATGTTTCTGGAACCACGCTTTTTGTTGACGGCGGCTACAGCGCAAAATGATTTGTAGCACAACAGTTTTTACGAAAATAAGCCAATTATGCTGGGCTTAAAGGCAATAAATGTGTTTTCTCAATATCTTAATTGAATTGCACTAGCGCCCAATTAAAATTGACTTACAACTGCTAAGTTGTTTTTATTCTGTCTTCGCAGACAATGTGCGATGCGCAGCATCCGTGCGATGCGCAGCCAAGACCCATTCGCCAAGATAAGAAGACGGAACGAGATCATGAGTACGCAAGAGTCGGGGCCGCTATATCGCAGCGTGCAGCGCGCATTGATGGAGCGCCTCGCAAACGGTGATTTAAAGCCTGGGCAATTGATTCCGTCGGAGCGCCAGCTCGCCACCGAATTCAACGTCTCGATCGGCACGTTGCGCAAAGCGATCGACGATCTCGTTGAACAACGCATTTTGATCCGCCAACAAGGCAAAGGCACCTACGTCGCCACTCATGACCGTGAACGCCTACTCTTCTACTTCTTTCACATCGTTCCGCAATCGGGGTTGAAGAGCTACCCGCTCGTCGAATTCGTTTTTTTTCACAAAGCCATCGCCAGCGAAGAAGTCGCGATGCGGCTCAAAATTGCGGTGGGTGCCCCGGTGTTTCACATCCGAAATCGCATGTCGCTCGACGATCAGATCGTCTCTGTTGACGACATCGTGCTTGACCACGAACGATTTGCCTCGCTCTCGTCCCCGCAGTTTCGCGAACGCCCGAACACGATCTACAACCTCTATCAGGAATCGTTCGGGATTACCGTCGTTAAAACCGAAGAACGCCTGCGCGCTGAAGCCGCACACGAAGAACACGCGAAGCAACTCAAGATCAAGACAGGAACGCCCGTTCTTGTGATCCGCCGCGTCGCCCTAGACATGCGCGGAGAGCCTGTTGAGCTTCGTATTTCCACGGTGAATACGTCGCGACATGAATATTTTGCGGAGCTTCTGTAGCGAAGCTACAGAAGCAAGACGACGGCCTTACGGCCTAGGACGTCGCTGCTGCGCAGCTAGGACGACGCCGCCTTGCGCTTAAGACGCAAGATTTGCAAAAATCCTCTTACTAGTCAAATTAGAGCCTTTCCATGAGAAAATAGAGGAAAGCACGAAAATGCTGACGTAGCTTTGCGTCATAGCCGCGAAGCGGCGACGTCCTAGCGCAGCGTCGTCTTAGGCCGTGAGGCCGTCGTCCTGCGATTGCCCCTTCCGTGAGCGAAGCCAACACGCTACAATCGCGGGTTCTGCTCCACGGCACACACCCTGCGAATCCGGATTCGGTCAAGCAGCGGCTAACTCAAAACGTCGGGAGTCAGTTAAGGCGTTTGCCGATTTCGGCAAACAATTTTCTGTCCATAGAAACGAAAGGCAGTGACCTATGCGTCATTATGAGATCGTCTTTATCGTCCATCCGGACCAAAGCGAACAAGTCCCGACGATGGTTGAGCGCTATCGCTCCCTCGTCACCGGTAAAGCCGGGAAAATCCACCGCCTCGAAGATTGGGGTCGTCGTCAACTGGCGTATCCAATCGATAAGGTCTACAAAGCGCATTACGTGTGCATGAACATCGAGTGCGATGCGGAAACGCTCGTTGAGCTCGAAACAGCATTCAAATTCAACGATGCGGTGCTTCGCCACCTCACCGTGAAAAAGGACGGCGCCGAGCTCGCACCGTCGCCGATGATGGCTGGCGAAAAAGCCAAAAACCTGAACGCTCCAGAAGCGGTCGAAGCCGAATAAGGAGCAGCACCATGGCATTTTCACCACGTGGCAAGGGCAACCTCCGCAACAACAATCGCAAGCCGCGCGAAGCGAGCTTGTTCAAGCGCAAGAAATTCTGCCGCTTCACTGCAGCAGGCGTGAAAGAGATCGACTACAAAGACGTCGACACACTCAAAGATTTCGTCCAAGAAAACGGCAAGATCCAACCAGCACGCGTTTCGGGCACCAAAGCTCGCTACCAACGCCAGTTGACGATCGCGATCAAGCGCGCGCGCTTCCTCGCATTGCTCCCATACTGCGATCTGCACGAATAATCGGGAAGGAGACACATCATGCAAATCATTCTTCTCGAAAAAGTAAAGAACGTCGGCCTTTTGGGCGACGTCGTTAAAGTCAAAGACGGCTATGCGCGCAACTTCCTCATTCCGCAAGGAAAAGCGAAGCGAGCTACGCAGGCCAACATCGATGATCTCGGCAAGCGCCGCGCAGAACTCGAAAAAGTCGCTGCTGACAAACTCGGCGAGCAACAGAAGCTCGGCGAAAAGTTAAACGGCATCGAACTCAAGATGACGCAAAAGGCTGGCGTTGACGGACGTCTGTTCGGCTCCGTTACCAATAACGACATCGCTGATGCACTCAAAGCTCAAGGCTATGACGTGACCAAAGCGATGGTACTCATGCCAACCGGCCCGATCAAGATGATCGGCGAAACGCCAGTGAAGCTCGCGCTACATACTGACGTGGACGCAGAGATCAAAGTGGTTGTGATCGCAGAAAAAGAGTAATCTTTCTCGTCGCACAAAAACCCGCCCAAGGAAACTTCGGCGGGTTTTTTATTGCTTGGACTCAGCAGGTCGGCATATTTCTGCCTACGTCGAAACATATCATTCGAATCGCGAAGTAACCTTCCGTATCAAATCATGCAGGTAACAAAATGATTGCCGTCATCTTCGAACTCTGGCCAAGCGCTGCAAAGACATCAATTTACTTTGATCTCGCCGCCGAACTGAAAACCGAACTCGAAAAGATTGAAGGCTTTATCTCCATAGAACGATTTGAGAGCTTGGCGATGCCTGGAAAGTACTTATCACTCTCGTTTTGGCGAGATGAAGTGGCCGTAACGACTTGGCGCAATCACGAGATGCATCGTGACGCGCAGGCGCAGGGGCGCGCGGGTGTGCTCGCAGGCTACCGCTTGCGGGTCGCACAAGTGATGCGCGATTACGGACTTAGTGAACGCGACCAAGCACCGCTAGATTCGCGAGCACATCACCGCGCCTGATTGTGCAATTTATTGAGTCAACAGACGAAAGAAAACATGTCCATCACCTGTTTCATCCGGTACGAAATTGATCCGTTTCAAAAGGAAGCGTTCAAAACTTATGCTGAAAATTGGAGCCGCATCATTCCACGTTGCGGCGGTCATTTGCTTGGATACTTTCTGCCGCACGAAGGCACAAACTACGAGGCTTGGGGTTTGATTTCATTTGCGAGTCTGGCGGACTACGAAGCGTATCGTGATCGGTTGCGTGCAGATGAGGAAGGCACAAAAAATTTCGCGTGGGCACAGGAAAAACGATTCATCCTAAAAGAAGAGCGTACGTTTACTCAGGCCGTTTCCAGCACGCTTAATCGACCCGCGGTGCTCGCATAGCTGTGTGATGCGAACTGCAGAACCACGCTTCTCGCGCGTCGCCGCGCTCATCGCCGATCCCACGAGGACGCGCATGCTCGTTGTACTGCTCGCGGGCGAGTTCAGAAGCGCGGGTGAACTTGCAAAATCTGCGGGCATCACGCCACAAGCGGCGAGCACACAACTCGCGCAACTCGTTGACAACAACCTCGTCGTCGTTCGCCAACAAGGTCGCCACAAATATTTCGCACTCGCCGATGCTGACGTTGCCCACGCGCTTGAAGCGCTGTCGATGGTCGCCGAGCGTGACAACGTGAGCGCGCGATGGGAAAAGCTTAACTACAAACCGCTCAAATGCGCGCGACGATGCTATGGCCACATGGCCGGTGAATTGGGCGTCGCGCAGTTTCAAATGCTCATGCAGCGCAAGTATTTGTGTGCGACTGAAAATGGTCATCAACTCACTGAAGCTGGCCAAAAATGGGTTGCTGAGCTTGGAATGACCTTGCAGGTGAAAAATACCACGCGATTCGCATACCCGTGCATGGACTGGTCGGAGCGTCGCGACCACCTCGCAGGCAGCTTCGCGAAAGCACTGCTCGCACACTATGTTGAAAGCGATTGGCTACGGATCGAAAAAGACAGCCGTGCGTTGACGGTGACACTTCGAGGGCAGCGCGAATTGTTGCCGCTTTTCGCTTTGCCAAATGCAAAAAGTTAGTCTGGCTAAGGAGTCAGAAAACGGCATAAAGCGCGCTACGCACGCGACGTAGTTTCGCGAAATTGACGAGGCGTCATCGCCGTGTAGTCCTTCATCTGACGCGTGAAATGCGCTTGATCTGCAAAACCACTCAAGTATCCGATTTCAGCGTTTGATTGCCGCGAAGAGGCGAGCAACACGCTCGCGTGTGCCAATCGGGAAGTGCGAAGCAAATTTTTGAAAGATGATCCCTCAGAGGCTAATCTTCGCTGCAGCGTGCGTCTCGAAAAAGAGAGTGCGGAAGCCAGTGAATCAACCGTCCACCGTCTGCATGGATCGCCATCAAGAGCAGCGCGTGCTTGCAGCATGATGCTCTTTTCGCTGTTTTTCGGCGGAAGCAAAGACGGTAGCGCCGCGCTCCAGCAAATCTCTATTTCAGCGGTCGATGGCGGACTGAGTTCCCCGTCTAAATCACCATTCCAGTCATCGTCGCTGACGAATCGAAACGCGAGCCCGTTGACGCGCATGCCCTGAAGCAATGCAAGGATGAGTCCGTAGACCAGGCAATCTTCGGCGCGCGAGGGTATCGTATGCGGGTTCAACGACACATGTCGCAAGCGCATTCGATCACTCGCAGACTCCATCAATTCAATTCGATGCCGCGAATGCGCGAACCGCTCGAGGCGCTGCCAACGCTCGATTAAATCGATGGGATCACGCGCTAGCTTCAGTGCGATTAGCAGCGGTTCGTCAGGCAACTCAAACACACCTTGCCCGAGTTTCAACAGCGCGGTTTCGCCATGGTGACGCAAGATCGCGTCGAGTACGTCTTGTTTTTCGTGCAACGGCACGTGTGCTCGGTCGGGCGGGCTAACTGGGATGGCGATACCTTGCCTCTTTAGCCCTTGTGCAATAACGCGCATCATCGCTGAAGAAGCAAAGTCTTCCACGCCCCGTGCCTACGCTCGCAGCAATTGCGGGTCAAGTGGAAAGCGATTGATTCGCACACCAGTGGCTTCGCGTATCGCATTCGCGATTGCACCCGCTGCGGCGACGATCACGGTTTCTCCCGCACCCGTGGGCGGCTCGCCTTCATCAATGAGCAGAATTTCCAGTGCGGGCATGTCGCTCATTTTTGGAATCGGCGCATCAAGGAACGTGCGCGCGGCCACGTGCGAGTTTTCAATGGGCAGTCGATCACTAAACACCATGCCGATCCCCCAAACAATATTGCCCTCACACTGGGCGCGCACCTGATCCGGATTCACAATTTTGCCGCAATCATGGGAACACCATAGCTTCACAAGGCGGGTCTTCCCGCTAGTTACTTCAGTCTCTACCTCAGCGATCACTGCAGCGTAGCTCATCGATTTGTAGATACCGCACGCGACGCCACGACCTCGTTTGAACCGCGCATCACTCGCACGCGCCATCGGTTGCTTTCTGGACGCCTCAGCCACCTTCGCGACTGCGCGCGCGAGTCGAGCATCCGACACATTGTTAATCCTGAAGGTGACGGGATCGATTTTCGCAGCCCGTGCGCACTCATCGATGGCTGATTCAATCGCGAGCAGATTTGGGCCCGCACCCAGCCCCCGCCACGGCCCGGTGAAAACCGGGACCCGTTGAAGATCAAACTCCGTCCGCTTTTTTCTTGCGTTGTACGCGAGCGTGGCGCCGCGCGCGACACCGTCGTCTCCAATGTAGTCAGTGAAGCGTTGAATCCATTGCGGAAGCACCGCGTTGGTAAACAAAATGTGGCTGCTTACAAAACTATGCCACCATTGATCAATCTTGCCGTCAACTACGTTCGCTCGGATGCGATGGCTCGAGGGCGGTCGATGAAACGCAAATCCAAATTCTTGGGCTCGCGTCCATTGCACTTTCACGGCTCGTTTGATTTGAGTTGCAAGCACGGCAGCTTCCAATTCAACGGTGCAGATGGTCTTGCCGCCAAACGCTCCGCCAACGCGTTGGCCGTGCACAATCACTTTTTCAATGGCTATCGAGAGACGTTTTGCAATGACGTCGCGCTGATAAAAAACATCCTGTGAACCAACCCACATGTGGAGCGCGCCAGTTTGATCCATCTCCGCGACGGCAGCTCTTGGCTCAATCGGGGCATGCGCCGCTAGCGGCACATCGATGCGCAGATCAACGTCCCATTGAGTGGGTGGCTCAATAGCATTGTTGATGACATGATGCGACAACGCGCCGCCTGAAATGCGGCGATCCACATCAATGCCAGCGTCAATGGTTTGCTGGCTAAATGTGCCCTCGGTGTGCCACTTAATCGCAAGTGCCGCCTCGATACGATCAAGCGCTCCGGGAGTTGACGCGACGATGCCGAGGCCGAGGCTCGCGCCTTGTTGCAAGAGGACATGTTCGACGATCGCGACAAAGCCGGGTAGTTTTTTCGCCGCTTCGCTATTCCAAGTGACCGGCCTCGACACAAGCTCCGGAGATACGGGCGCACGAAGTACGCGACCGTAGAGCATACTTTCGCGCCTTACGTCCGAGGCGTACAGCGGCAGGCCGCGAACGATTGCCATCGATTGCTCGATATCCGTGCGCTGGCCGACATAGCGTGTTCGTGGCGCGAATGCGCGAAGCTCGCTGAAGGGTCTTTCGATCACTGTTAAGTTTCCAGTGCGTTCGCGACGCGCAAGCGCGTCGCGCAACGTCGCACACGCTTGTGCGAGCGGCACTGCGAAATCCTTGATTGATTCGCTACCCACCGTTGCGCGCACGCGCCCGATTGAGCGCGTGTCGTGTAATTTGACATCGAGAAGCGCCCAATCGACACCTAACTCGTCACCGGCGATTTGCTTGAGCGCGGTCGCGATGTTCTGCCCCATTTCTACACGCGGAACAAACAGGGTGTATCGTGTGTTCTCAAATCGAATCCAAGACAGCGCATCGGCCGCGTTTGGCTTTGGCCGTTTTGGAATGACCGGCAAGCTGCCACACCCTGCGAGAAAGCTCACTGTGAGTGCGCCCGACGCAGCAAGAAAACCGCGGCGCTTCATCGCGTAGCCTCGCTGGCGCGACGAACTGCGCGACGGATGCGGTCGTAGGTTCCACACCTGCAAAGTTGACCGTCAAGCGCTTGGGTAATGTCTGCATCGCTTGGATTGGGTGTTTTTCGCAGCAGCGCTACAGTCGCCATGATTTGACCAGACTGGCAATAACCGCATTGCGCGACCGATTCATCAAGCCAGGCTTGCTGAACAGGATGCAAACGAGCATCGGGCTTCGACAAGCCTTCGATCGTCGTGATCGCTTTACCGATCATGCTGGCCACCGGTGTCATACAACTGCGTGTCGCTTCACCGTCAACGAGTACGGTGCATGCGCCGCAGAGACCAACGCCGCAACCATACTTCGCGCCGCAGAGCCCTAGAGCTTCTCGCATAAAAAACAAGAGCGACTCGGCCTTCCATTCCTGATCGATGCGATGCATCTGTTCGTTGATCCGAAGCTCCATGAGTTTCCTTTTGCACTGTTGAGCATGAATTTTTCACTCAGATGCGCGTCATGTCTTGAATATGCGCGCCAAACGTAGCGCTGCGTTCGCACGCTGCACTGCGCTAGGATTCGAATATGCGATTCGCGTTTCTGCACGCCAACGGCTATCCGCCAGGCGTTTATCAACAATTCTTCGATGCGCTCAAACACTCGCTCGCGGGCGAAGCGGTGTTGGTCGCTGCGCCGTTTCTAGAGACTGCAGTCAATTGCAAACCGCAGCGGCGGTGGCCCACGATGCTCGGGGTTGCGCAGCAGCATGTGGCGACGGCGCGGGCGAATGTACTGATCGGACATTCGATGGGTGGTTATCTCGCGCTACAAGTTGCGGCGTCCCGGCCGGGTGAAATTGCTGCAGTGATTCTGATTGACTCTCCGATTCCTCGTCAATGGAGATCGGGGCTACTGTCGTTTTCTAAATTAACTGGACTTTCGTATAAATTCGGACCATCGCCCATAGCGTACGGGAGAAGAGATAGATGGCCGGATCGTGATGCGGCACATGCACACTTTGCAAGCAAGCACTTCGTGAAGCGCTGGGCGCATGGGGTGCTCGATGATTTCATTGCGCACGCTATGGTTGACGACGGTGACGGCGTGACGCTGACCATTGCGCGCAACACAGAGGCTCAAATTTACGCAACGATCGTTCACGAGGCTGCCTTCGCTGCGCTCGCGGAGCTACGCGCGCAAGGCACGCCGGTTTACTTCATCGCAGGGGCAATGTCAGACGAATTGCGTTTGGCGGGGCGCAACGGCAATCGCGCGCTATTCGCGCCTAACTATGTTGAGTTGGACGATGTCGGTCATTTGATTCCAATGGAGGCGCCTGAGCGGTGCGCGATCGAGGTCGCGCAAATCATCAAGGCAGAATCTATTTCGCGGTAGCCGAGCGCAACGCACGTCGCTCTTGCCAATACTTAATCACCATGGGCAACACCGACACGATCACGATTCCAACGACGATGATCGAGAGATTAGCTTTCACCCACGGCAAGTTACCGAAAATGTAGCCCGCATAAGTGAGCGACGTGATCCAGAGAATCGCACCGAAAATGTTGTACGCGAGGAACTTTGAATATGGCATGCGCGCGACACCCGCGAGGAACGGGACGAACGTGCGCACGATCGGAACGAAGCGGCCCATAACGATTGAAAACGCGCCGTACTTGTCGTAGAACGTCTGCGTTTTGGTGAGGTAATCTTGACGGAAGATTTTTGAATTTTTGTTAGCGAAGAGTTTGGTGCCCACTTTTCTGCCGATCGTGTAATTGACCGAATCGCCGAGCACGGCCGCTCCGATCAAGATTGCAACGAAGAGATGCACGTTTACATCAGTAATTGCGGCAACCGCACCCGCGACAAATAGTAGCGAGTCACCCGGCAGAAAGGGCATGATGACGACGCCCGTTTCAACAAAAATGATCAGCGTTACGATCCCCACAAAAGTCCAAACGTTGGCCTGTGCAATGGCCAACAATCGATCATCGAGTTGAGAGAAAAACTGGAACAGTTCGGTAAGCCATTCCATGGGGCAGCCGCCTTTGCGTTTAAGGTGTCGGATAAGAAAAAACGCGAACTTTGCCGCGTTTTTTCTATTGACGGCGTTACGCCAAAATCTTTTCCGCTTCGAGCGGATCTTTCGGCGGGCCTTCCGGTTTCACTAGGTTTTCGCGCGATACACCGAGCCAACGAATGAGCGGCGCCATCACCAACACCGATGAGTAAATGCCGAAGCAAATCCCGATGGTGAGCGCGAGGGCGAAATAATGCAGCGTTTCGCCGCCAAAGAAAAGCATCGCAAGCACCATGATTTGCGTAGATCCATGCGTGATGATGGTGCGCGAGATCGTTGACGTAATCGCGTTATCAATCACTTCATCCACACTTGCTTTACGCATCTTGCGGAAGTTCTCACGCACCCGATCTGCGATCACGACGGATTCATTCACCGAGTAGCCCAAGATCGCCAAACACGCAGCGAGCACGGGCAGATTAAATTCCCACCCGAAGATCGCAAAGAGACCAAGAATAATCACCACATCATGCAAGTTCGCGATGATCGCGGCAACAGCGAAGCGCCACTCAAAGCGAATCGCCAGATAAGCCATGATGCCTGCAATCACGAGGAGCAACGCGAGCGCACCGCTCTCGAAGAGTTCTTTGCCAACTTGACCACCGACGAATTCAACGCGCTTGAGTTCAATTTTTTCGGCGCCGTCGCCGCACGCGGTTTTCGCATCGTTCATCGTACGGGTCGGGCCGCAGATCGCCTTAAACAAGTTCTCGCCCATCTGCGCGTTTGATACGTTTTGCACGATTGGCAAACGGACCAAAACCTCGGTCGGAGAGCCAAAGTTTTGAACGAACGCTTCACCCGTGTTCAGCGCTTCGACCGAAGTGCGCACCTGCGCCACGTCGGCGGTTTTCGCGAAATGAAGTTCGGCGACAGTACCGCCCTTGAAATCGATGCCGAAATGCAAGCCTTTGTAGGCTAGCGCGCCGACCGCAATCAAAAATGTAAGTGCAGAAATTACGTTGAAGATCAACGCATATTTCATGAACGGCAGGTCGCTCTTGAAGCGGAAAAATTCCATGATCGTGTTCCTTAGTCCTCAGGTGCTGCCGTAGCCTTATTTCGCGTCGCTGATCGCGGGTTGAGTCACCACGCTATCAGGCCGCCAAATCGTGCCGATTGAAATTTTCTCGAGTTTCTTGCGTGCGCCGTAAACGAGATTCACGATGCCGCGCGCGAAGAACACCGCCGAAAACATCGACGTCAAAATACCTAAGCAATGCACCACAGCGAAACCTTTAATCGGTCCGGTGCCAAACGCAAAGAGCGCAATCCCCGCGATCAACGTCGTGATGTTGGAGTCAAGGATCGTCGCCCATGCGCGATCAAAGCCAGCAGAGATCGCTTCTTGTGGCTTCACGCCGGCGCGAAGCTCTTCGCGAATCCGCTCCATGATGAGCACGTTGGCGTCGATTGCCATACCCAGTGTGAGTGCGATGGCGGCGATACCCGGCAGCGTTAACGTCGCTTGCAGCATCGACAAGATTGCGACCAGCAACAATAAATTGACCGAAAGAGCGATGGCAGAAATTAAGCCCATCAGCATGTAGTAGACGACGATAAACGCTGCCAGCGCGATGAAACCCCATTGCACTGATTTGAAACCGCGCTCAATGTTTTCTGCGCCGAGGCTCGGGCCAACCGTCCGCTCTTCGATGATTTCCATTGGTGCTGCAATCGAGCCCGAGCGAATCAACAGCGCAATGTCGCTGGTTTCGCGCGTCGTCATGCTGCCGCTGATTTGAAACTGCGATCCAAGTTCGCTTTGCGTGGTTGGCGCGGTGATGACTTCCGCTTTACCCTTTTCAATAAGCACGATCGCCATGCGCTCTTTGATGTTTTGACTGGTGTGCTCGCGCAACACGCGCGCGCCTTGCGAATCGGTGCTTACGCGCACAATGGGCTGATTGTTTTGTGAATCGAAGGCAGGCTCCGCGCTCGAGATCCGCTCGCCAGTGATGATCGGTTGCTTGCGCACAACGATTTGTTCACCTTGACGATCAACCAGAAGCTCCATGCCGAACGGCACGTTGCCGTTTTTAGCGGCTTCGAGGGTCGATGCGTTTTTGCCACTGTGCGCTTCCACGTGACGGAATTCAAGCGTTCCGGTGCGGCCAATCACGTCTTTCAAACGCGCTGGATCTGAGGCGCCCGGCACTTGAATCACAATGCGATCTGCGCCCTGGCGTTGAATGATTGGCTCAGTCAAACCGAGTGCGTTAATGCGGTTGTTGAGCACCTTTTGGTTTTGCTCGATTGCAGAGTCTGCGAGTTTGAGCTTGGCTTGCTCTTTGAGCGTTACAACGAGGCGCAGTTCGGGCGCGGTGCCCTCTTCCCGGATCACCAAGTCGGCGTTATTGGTGCTGATTGCTGCGGAGGCTTTCTCGCGCTCCGCAGCGTCGGTGAATCGAACGACGACCGTTTCGCCGCTACGTGAGGCTCCGCCGAACGACACTTTTTTCTCGCGCAACAACGAGCGGATGTCAGCCATGTTGCGTTCAGCAGCGCGGTCGACTGCGCCCTTCATGTCCACTTGCATCAAGAAGTGAACGCCGCCGCGCAAATCGAGCCCTAAGAACATGGGCAGCGCATTCATCGATTGCATCCATTTTGGAACCGTTGACTCGTTGGTGAGCGCAATGATGTAGTTGCCAGTGCCGTCGGCCACGCCGTTGTTCAAGTCTTTGAGCAACGCGTCTTTTGCTTTGAGCTGGGTGACGGTATCGCCGCCTTGGAAGCGCACGTGAACTCCGTTTGCGTCCAATGCCGAATAGCCAACGGGCAGGCCCGCGCCTTTTAGCGTCGCCTCGACACGCCCAAGTAGCGCGTTGTCGAGCTTCACCGCCGCTTTGTTGGTCGATACCTGAACTGCGGGCACCTGCGGGAAAAAGTTAGGGACGGTGTAGAGCAATCCGATCGCCAGTGCGACGATCATGATGGCGTATTTCCAGAGCGGGTAACGATTCATAGCGAATCCTAAAACGAAACTCTCAATCGACGTGGGATGTCATTTGGAGATTTCAATGCTTCGAGTTTCGAAGCCGGTTGAAAATGAATGAGTTTGTAGGAGCGGCTTTACCGCGATCATCCGCTACGCGGCGGCAAAGATTTATCGCGGCACAGCCGCTCCTACAGCTCGCTAGATAGCTTTGAGCGAGCCCTTGGGTAGAAGTGCCGTGATTGCGTTACGCTGGAAATTGATTTCCGTACCGCCTGAAACTTGCAAGGTGACGTAGTTTTCGTCGAGCTTGGTTACTTTGCCGACGATGCCGCCTGCGGTGACGCATTCGTCGCCCTTTTGCAGCGCTTCAAGCATGGCTTTTTGCTCTTTCGCGCGCTTTTGCTGTGGGCGGATTAGCAGAAAGTAGAAAACAACAAAGATGCCGATCATCGGCAACAAAGACAAAAATTCGCTGCCAGAACCACTACCGAAGGATTGCGCGTGCGCCGTTCCAATCATGGAAATTTCCCAAACAAGTCATAAAGTTAACCCGCAATTCTATCGGTTTCGACAGAGGCGGCTAGCGGGTTTTCCGCGATTAAACTTAGGGTGCGGCGCTTCGAAAAGATTGGGTGATCCAACAATCTGGATACCAATTCGATATTCTTACAAAAACATCGTATCGCCCAATAAGACAGAGCGTCTGCGGGCGAAGCTGTTGGTGATTCAGCGGGCTGAAGTCACCTCGCTCCACGAAAAATTACGACTCGTTTATTCGCCTTCGCCAAACTTGTCGTTGATGAGCGAAACGACGCCGTCCATTGCGGCGCTTTCGTCATCGCCGTCAGTTTCAATGGCAATCGTCGTGCCTTTGCCCGCGGCGAGCATCATCACGCCCATGATGCTTTTCGCGTTTACACGGCGACCATTGCGCTCGAGATTGACTTCGCACTTAAAACTGGTGGCGAGCTGCGTGAGCTTCGCGGAGGCGCGCGCGTGCAGTCCGAGCTTGTTGATGATTTCGATGTCTCGCCGCTGCATGCTCTGTTCTCGCCCCGAGTGAAATTGTGAGTAATAGTTGCGTCGCTAACCTCAATGACGATTCATTGCCGGAATGCCCTCGTTCGCGCTCGACTTCGCAACGCAAGGCCCGATGATCGGATCAGCTTCCATGTGAAATACGCCTTCGCAGCCGCCCGCGACCACGCGTTTCAGCAGCATTTCCATACCTTTGCCTCGATAGGTCATCGCCCGCACCAGCATCGGCACATTGCCGCCTGCCACCGCTTCAATGCGGCCTGGCGAGATGAGCTTAGCGGCAAGGTTGGCGGGAGATGCGCCGAAAATATCGGTAATCAGCAAAACGCCATCACCATCGTCGAGCGACTCAATCATCCGTTTGGCCACGGGTACGAGGTCGCGTGGCGAATCGCCAGCCGCCACCGCGAGCGAAGCAATAGATTCCGGACGGCGACCGAGAACGTGCGTCATGCACCCGATGAGTGCGTCGCCTAAATTGCCGTGCGCAATGATCAAAACACCGATCACAAGATTGACCTTTCCCTCGCCGACTCACTCCCTAGTGAGCGTTGCACGATCTTACGCCGCGTCAAACTGGTGCGAGATAGTAGCAAAGTCAATGTTGCGGTGCGCAACAAATGGTTCAATGCGTGTGGAGCACTTGTTCAAGTTTCCGAATAAACAACGCCGCGACGTCCAATCCGGTTTGCTGGGTGATCTCAACGAAGCCAGTCGGGCTGGTGACGTTGATCTCGGTGACTTTATCGCCGATCACGTCTAGCCCAACGAGAAACAAGCCTTCTTTCCACACCCGCGCCGCCATCGTTTCAGCGATTTTCTTGTCTGAATCTGAAAGCGGTCGCGCGACCGGTTTTCCGCCCGCTGCCATATTGCCGCGCGTTTCGCCGATCATCGGGATTCGAGCCAGCGCGTATGGGACCACTTCACCGCCAATCAACAATATGCGTTTGTCACCGTCGAGAATTTCTGGCAAGTAGCGTTGCGCCATGATCGATTGGGTGTTGAGCGAAGTCAGCGTTTCGATGATCACGTTCACATTCGGGTCACCTTCGCGCACGCGGAAAATGCCGCTCCCGCCCATCCCGTCCAGCGGTTTGAAAATGGCGTCTTTATGCTCCTCAACGAAGGCTCTCAACACGGCGGTCGATCGCGTAACGATCGTCGGTGTAATCATGTCGGCGTGTTTCAAGATCGCCATTTTTTCGTTGTTATCGCGAATGGCGCGCGGCGAATTGAATACGCGAGCGCCCTCGTCGCAAGCGCGTTCGAACAAATACGTGTGATAGACGTATTCCATGTTGAACGGCGGATCTTTGCGCTCAATCACGGCGGCAAACGACTTCAGAGGTCGCAATTCCACGTCACTGCCGGTGTACCAACCTGGCGTCTGGTCGCGATCATCGTCGGTGATGGAAAGCGTTAATCGTTTCGCGAAGGCTTGCACTACGCCGCCACGCGAAAACACGTTTCCGGGCTCAATGGCGTAAACCGAATGCCCACGCTGCGCGGCAGCACGCATCATGGCCACTGAAGAGTCTTTGTAAGCTTTGAGTTTGTCGAGCGGATCGACGTGAAATGCGATATCCATGAGCGAAGAATAACGCGCGCAGACCTACGTCGTCTCTCGATACGGCTCAATCCGTTGGCGGCCGGGAATAATGGGTGAGCACGGCGAACGGCTGAAATTTATCGATACGTCTACGACGGGTTCTTGCGAAACCAAGTTTGGCTCGCGCATTTACCGCCCAATTAGCTTAGGCGGCAACACGAAATTAGGCGTAAGTTGAAAATGGAGAAAAAGCCGTTTTATTTGGCGTTTTTTTTGAGTGTCACCGGCTTTTCTGTTGCTTTCGCGTTGCTTGCCGCTTGCTCGGCGAACAAGCGCACGATGAGTTCGCGTTCAAGCCGCAAACGCTCTTTCGTGGCGATCAGATTCTTAAGCGCTATGTCTCGATCGCGTGTCATGTCAGAAATGCGCGTGTTGAGTTCTTCTTTTTCGGCATCGGCACGAGCCTTAACGCCGGGTTTCGCTTTCTCCGGCGCGACTTTGTTGAGCTCCGAACGCTGAGTTTGCATCACATAAATTCGGTTCTCGAATGAAGTACTCTCGGCTTGCAATTGAGCGACTTCACGCGCCCGCACTCGATCATATTCCTCAATCGAAGTGAACGACGCCAGCAACGCTTTGTCTTTGCGCTCTGCATCCTCGCGCGCGATGCGCGCCCGATCGGCCTCGGCCGCTTTTTCCGCTGCAACGCGGCGCTCCTCCGGGGTGAGGGCGCGGTCAATCTGTTTGCGAACGGTCCCAGATTCGCTCATTTCTTTTCGCGCACGATCCACCGCTGACGGCGGTACCGAATCGCTGTAATGAACTTTGCCGTTTTCGTCAGTCCATTTGTACAGTTGCGCGTGCGATGACGACGAAATAGCGGCCGCTGTGGCAAATGCAAACGACACGCTCATCGCGAGGCACCAAGGTGAATTACTGAACGCCATATTGACCTCGGTACGCATCAATTTTTGATTGATACTGCGACAGCGCTGCGTTGTCCGCCACTAGCTTCATTACGTCGTTAAGCGTCGCAATCGCAATCACAGGAATGCCGTAATCGGCTTCGAGTTCTTGCACGGCCGATTTGCTGCCGGTGCCGCGTTCCATGCGGTCGACCATGATGAGCACGGCGGCGGGCGTAGCGCCATGCGATCGAATCAACTCAATCGAAGCACGTTTTGCCGCGCCATCGGTGATTACGTCATCAACAATCACCACCCGGCCTTTGAGCGGCGCGCCCACAATCAAACCGCCTTCGCCGTGATCTTTTGCC
This sequence comes from Betaproteobacteria bacterium, assembly GCA_013298695.1. Lineage (GTDB taxonomy): Bacteria > Pseudomonadota > Gammaproteobacteria > Burkholderiales > Casimicrobiaceae > Casimicrobium. Next base: position 269,909 of record JAAFIS010000001.1, on the reverse strand, counting down.
TCTTTTCGGTCGTGCGAAAAAGGCGTGTTGTGCCCTTTTTCGGCAAGTGCGATGGCAAGCGCAGACACCAACGTGATCCCTTTGTACGCTGGCCCAAACACCATATCGAACGGCACCTTCGCAGCAAGCAGCGCCTGTGCGAAATAGCCGCCAAGCGCTCCCAGCGCCTCGCCCGTGTTGAATTGGCCGCTATTGAAAAAGTACGGAGACAGTCGCCCCGATTTAGTTTTGAACTCGCCAAAACGGAGCGCTTCGCAGGAAAGCGCGAAGTTCAAAAACTGTTGGCGGAAGTCAGTATCGGAGGTCATTCGGCGAAATACGCAAAAAATGCGCCTGTCGTGGAAAATGGAGGATTATCCGGTTGCACAGGACAATCCCATGCGTATTGTGACGCTTAACGCGAATGGAGTGCGATCGGCGCACAGCAAAGGTCTAGCCGACTGGATGAAGAAGCTACGTTCATGGGACGTATTCTGCCTGCAGGAACTTAAGGCAAACGTCGACGACATACCTGAAGAGCTGAGAAAAGTAAAAAAAGCGACCGGCCATTTTTATGCGGCCGAGAAAAAAGGCTACGCAGGCACGGGTTTATGGACGCCTCACACCGCGAAAATTACGCGTGGCATCGGTGTCGAAGAATTTGATCGCGAAGGCAGGTACTTGGAGGCGGACTTCGGCAGCGTCGCGGTGATCTCGTTGTATCTGCCTTCCGGGGCTGCAGGCCCGGAGCGTCAAGCCAGCAAGGATCGATTTTTAAGCGCGTTCCCAAACCATCTAAAAGCGCTGCGCAAACGCGGCAAAGAAGTCGTCATCTGCGGTGACTTCAACATCGCGCACAAAGAAATTGATCTCAAAAATTGGCGGTCAAACCAAAAAAATTCAGGGTTCCTCCCGCATGAGCGCGCGTGGCTCACGCATGTGTTCGATGAAATCGGATTCGTCGACGTGCATCGCGCGCTTGATCCGCGCCCCGAGCAATACACCTGGTGGAGCAATCGCGGCAACGCCTACGCCAACAACGTAGGATGGCGATTGGATTATCAGATTGCGACGCCGGGGATTGCGGCGACCGCGAAGAAGGCGACGATTTATTTGGAAGAGAAGTTTTCGGATCATGCGCCGCTTATCATCGACTATGAGTTTGACGTTTGAGTATTGCCTGCGACAGCACAGGAATCGATCGCTTTTTTCGCGCGCTTTCGAACAGCTTCGCTCACATCGTTGAGCAATTCCTGAAGAACCTCGTTCGGAGTATTTGGAGTTGCAACTCGCGATCTGAGGTGCTTGGGAAAAATACTTGTTTTCACGACGCGAATCAGCGAGTTAATCGGTACGCATCTACTAGAGAACAATGCGTCAACGGCAGCCATGCCATAAAAACTGTCCCGTGGATTCAGTTGCGAGGCCGCATCACAAATTGTCGAGGCCAGTTGATCGCCGATTTCCAGCGGCAGCGATCTGTTTCCCAACATGGCGAGAGCGATTCGCAAATCAGTTTAGGTGCGTAGTTCGGTCTGAATCATGCTTTGCAAGACGTCCGCATCTGAGTTCGGATGCGCCGCGACGAGTTCGCGAACAAAAACGTGCTCAGACTTTGCCAGCCAACAAAGATTTTCGGAAGACGTCGTCGGATCTCGCGCGAGATCGCTTTGGCGTTTTGGATCGTTGAACGTACTTAATTCTTACAAACTCTGTGCGTAGCCCGGATGCTCGCATCCGGGTCTCTCAAAACTGTGGAAGCGGCTATGCCGAGAGAGAACTTGATCGCTTCGCGATACGTTTACCGAAACCCGGATGCGAGCATCCGGGCTACATACCTCACAAATACAGCTCAACATTCCCCATCGCCCGCTCAACATAACTTTCCTTATCACCAACCGGCGCAACGTAGTGAAGCGCGTCGCGCGCAGCTTCGAAGCCGTGTAATCGCGCAATGAACCACGCGGCAAGATACGGCGCGGAAAAACAGCCACCGGCGGTTGCGACGTTGCCTTTGGCGAAGAACGGTTGATTCAACACCTCAAGCCCCGCTTCTTGCACCCAGGGTTTCGTGGTTAAGTCGGTGCATGCCGGAACACCGCTGAGTAAACCCAGCTTCGCGAGGAGCAAGGTGCCTGAGCATTGCGCTCCGATGAGTTGCCGGGATGGATCGAGCTTTAGTCGGCTCATGATCGAAGCATCATTGGCGACATCGCGCGTTTTGATGCCACTGCCGACGAGTACGGCATCGGCTGTTTCGACGGAATCGATACGGGACTGCGCGCTAATCGTGACACCGTTCATCGAGGTGACGGTCTCGGTAGGGCAGCAGATGGAGACGCGCCAATCGGGTTTTTTCACGCGATTGAGCACGCCCAGCGCAACGAATGAATCGAGTTCGTTGAAGCCGTCGAAGGTAAGAATGGCTAGATGCATGATGTGATCTTAGTGGCGGATGCGCGCGATTGCGCGAGTCATGCGTAAGTTGCATTTATTGGTGCGTTCGCACTTCAAGGCAAAATTCATTCATGCTCCGTCTCACCGACCTCACTCTTGCCCGCTCCACGACCGTTCTCATCGACCGCGCCAATATCACCATTAACCCAGGGCGTCACGTCGGGATTGTCGGGGCGAACGGCGCTGGGAAGTCGACCCTGTTCGCCGCGCTGCGCGGTTTGTTGCATCCAGAAAAAGGCGATATTTCGATGCCTAACGGGTGGGTCACAGCGCACGTGGCGCAGGAGACGCCACCGAGTGACAAAACGGCGCTGGAATACGCGCTGGATGGCGATGTCGAGTTGCGCGAAGTGGAGGCGCAGCTCGCCGCTGAAAACGAACACCCGAACGCAGACGCGTTGAAACACGGCGAAATCCTTGCGCATTTGTATTCGCATTTAGACACGATTGGCGGCTACGCAGCGCCCGCGCGCGCTGCGGAATTGCTCGCAGGGTTGGGCTTTGAGCATGAGATGCAAAGCCGCGCAGTGGCTGAGTTTTCGGGGGGTTGGCGGATGCGACTCAACCTGGCGCAAGCGCTAATGTGTCGCAGTGATTTGTTGTTGCTTGACGAGCCAACCAATCACTTGGATCTTGATGCAGTGTTGTGGATCGAGGATTGGTTGTCGCGTTATGCAGGCACGCTCCTTGTCATCACCCATGATCGCGATTTCATTGATCGCGTGTCCGATCAGATTTTATTTTTCGATACGAGCGATCCGAAAGCGCCCGCGAAATTAAAGCTCTACACCGGCAATTACGAAAGTTTTGAGACGCAACGCACTGTTGAGTTAGAAGTCCAACAAGGTGCGTATGAAAAGCAGCAGCGCACGATCAAACATCTGGAATCGTTCATCACGCGATTCAAAGCGAAAGCAACGAAAGCGGCGCAAGCGCAGAGCCGCGTGAAGGCGCTTGAAAAACTGGAGCGGATTTCGGCGGCGCATGTGGATTCACCATTTTCGTTTTCGTTTCGTAAGCCTGAAGGCGAGCCGCGACAGTTGTTGAAATTCGACAACGTATCGCTCGGTTACGGCGAAACGAATATTTTGGAGAAGGTGAAGTTTTCCCTGCTTCCGAGCTCGCGCATTGGTTTGCTCGGAAAAAACGGTGCGGGGAAATCAACGCTGGTGAAGGCAATTGCGGGTGCGCTCAAGGAGCGAACGGGCGAGCGCATCGAAGGCCAGCATTTGAAAATTGCGTATTTCGCGCAGCATCAGCTAGAACAATTGCGTAACGATGAATCCGCGATGTGGCACATCGATCAGCTCGACAAAATGCTCTCGGAAACACGCGGTTACACGCGAGCGCGCGAGCAAGAGCAACGAAATTTTCTAGGCGGCTTTGATTTTCGCGGTGATCGTGTGAGCGAACCCGTGGGCGTTTTTTCGGGTGGTGAACGCGCGCGATTGGTGCTCGCGATGCTGGTGTATGAGCGTCCGAATTTGCTGTTGCTCGACGAGCCTACCAATCATCTTGATATGGAAATGCGGCAAGCGTTAACGCTTGCGCTACAAGATTACGAAGGCGCGCTCGTCGTCGTTGCCCATGATCGACACATTCTGCGCGCGTGTTGTGATGAGTTGTGGCTGGTCGCGGACAGCACTGTGAAACCGTTCGATGGCGATCTTGATGATTACCGCGATTGGTTGCGCATGCAGCGCGCTAAACCCACCAAAGATAAACCAGCTAAAGACAAACCAGCAAAGATGGAAGCTGCGCCAGCGCTTTCCGTCAAAGATGAAAAACGTGAGGATGCCGAAGAGCGGCAGCGCCTCGCAAACTTGCGAAAGCCACTACAAAAGCGCATTGATGTGATCGAGAAAGAACTCGCAAAACTCACGACGACCCGTGACGCGCTCGATGCGTGGCTATCGTCGGAGAACGCGTACTCAGAGGCGAACGCTGCAAGCCTAGGCGACAAAACCCGGGAGCGCGGCGAGCTGGCGTCAAAGATCGACGCGCTCGAATCGGAATGGATGGCAAAGCAAGAGGAAATGCAGTGGGTGCGTTAGGGCAACGCTTTTGGGGCGCAAAGTCCAGTCAGGTTTCAGCTATTTCGTCACTGCGGCATTCGTAATGGGCGAAAACGAAATTACGCCACTATTTCGATAACGCCGCTAAACACGCACAGCGCCCAAGCGAATAGGCGCTAGCGGATTAAATTTGTGACCTGAAAATATCGCAATTCGCTACGCGCCAGTTGCCGCTGCCTTTTTACCGCCTCGCTTACCTTTTGCGGGCGCCTTCGAAGCGTCGCCGCTCGAACTTGTCGCACCTGCTTCAGTGGTCGCTGCAGTTGCGCTCGCGGCGTTTGCAACGCTATCAACGCCCTCAAGCGGAATGCATTTCAATGCTTCGCCGACGATCACCAGCGCGCCACCACGCCATTTGGCATTGACCTGTGGACCGATTTGTTGTGACAGGTCAATCGGAGAGCGAATGTCGCGATAGACGACCTGATCATTGCGGTCGTAGACAACGTAACAAATGTTGGCTTGAGCAGAGGCCGCCAGCGTAATCGTCGCCACGATCAGCGACTGTGACAAACAACGTGCAAACTTCATAACAGCTCCAATCCAGATCGGGACTGGTGATTGTGCCACCGACTGCGGCGCGCGGGAAGCACTAAACCCGGCGCTTTCCAAATCGCGCCGCGACCGCGAGCCACGCGCCCTCAACGGGGCCGCGCGGGTGGCCCGCCGCAAGCCACGCTCGCGCAAAGCCTGCCCACAACACAAAGGTGAGCACAGCGACGCCAGAGTACGCCGCGCGGCCCATGTCACCGTGCCAACCAATCAGACTGTTGTTAAAAACAATCGCAAACACCAGTGATTGGCCGAAGAATTGAGTGAGTGGTGTTTTCCCAGCAGCGGACACCAATGAGCGCAGCGCAGGAAATAGGCCGGTTCGCCAGCTTTTCATCAGCGCTAGCCAAGCAAAAACGCTGCCGATCATCGTGAAAGGAAGCGCGACCAACATCCACAAATCGCCGTATGCACCACCGTTGAAATACCGCCAGCCGCCCTGCGTCGATCCGTAGAGTTCAAGCAAAGTGCCGATCGCGAGCAACGCGAATCCGAAAACAAACCAAGGAGTGACGCGCCGTTCGGAATTTAGCCAACGCGTAAACCTCCCGGTCTGCGCGCACCACATCCCGACGAGCACCGCACACCAGACCTCTGCCAGCGCAACTTGTGCAAGACCGGACGTTAGGAATTCGAACGGGTGCATTGCGAGTGCCCGAACAATACTCACTTGTGCAAACGATGAAGCCTCAGACATCGGAAACGATGAACTGCCCGAATCCGTCAACAGCGCAATCGCGATTAGAGAATAAGTTGACAACGCTAGCACGCTTGCCACAATGGCCCAAAGCCGCAACCGCGCGTCGCTTTTCGGCCACCGCCAAAGCGCAACCAAGGCGATCAAAGAATAGGTAGAAACGATATCGCCGGGCCACAGAAGCAACCCAAGCACAATGCCGAACACGAAGAGCGCGCCGTAGCGCGACCGAAGCGTGCGCAGCGAGATCGCTCGCGCGTTGTCGACGCCGACGTCGGCCGATACCGAACGCTGCCACTGCATCACGATGCCAGCACCAAACAAAAAAGCGAGCATCGGGAATGAGCGATGCGAGAACATCAGCGCAACGATGTATTCCACGACAACGTCACCCCAGTGCGAGGCTAGGTCGAGCGCGTAATGGCTCGACCAACCGCGCGCAGCGGCATGCACATTCACGAGCGCGACGCCCAACAGCGCGGCGCCGCGCGCGAGATCAATCGCCTCGTAGCGATTCGTCGTCAAAGTGCCCGCCCTCTGGGCGAAGCAGGAACAAACGGCGTGCCCTGATGAAAACGCAGTTGCCAGCCAGCGGGCGTACTAGCACGAGACCAAATTGAAGACCGACGACCGTACTCAACGACGCCGTCGTAAGTAACGATGCTGTTGTAAGTTGCCTGAATCACGTCCGAAGTGATTTCGCGAACTGCAAATTCGGGCAACGGCAACACCGCCGCAATCGATGGTGCACTTTTCGACAGCAATTCCGCGCGAGACCACACATTTCCTGAACGCCCGAACTCAAGAAAATCTGGCGCGAAAATCTCGTTCATGTAAGACTGGTCAAAGCGCGTTTGCGCAACCCACAGTTCTTCCTCGAGGCGCTGCAGCGTCGCGATATCGCGGTTGGAAAGCATTATGCGTACGTGTAAAAACCACGCCCGGTTTTGCGTCCTAAATATCCCGCTGCCACCATTTCTTTCAGGAGCGGCGCAGGACGATATTTCGGATCATTGAAGCCTTCATAGAACACATTCATCACCGCGATCATCACATCGAGGCCGATCATGTCGGCGAGCGCGAGCGGACCAATCGGATGATTGGTGCCGAGCTTCATGCCGTTATCAATGTCTTCGGCGGTGGCGAGACCTTCTTGTAGGCAGAAAATCGCTTCGTTAATCATCGGGCACAAAATGCGATTGACCACGAAGCCGGGCGAATTTTTCACGGTGATCGGCGTTTTACCGAGTGCGACGGAGAATGCGTGTGCCGTAACGAGCGTTTCGTTGCTAGTAGCAAGTCCGCGAATTAATTCAACCAACGCCATCATCGGCACTGGATTGAAAAAGTGCATGCCAATGAAACGATCTGCGCGCTTCGTTGCGGCGGCAAGTTGAGTGATCGAAATCGATGAGGTGTTCGTTGCGATGATCGTTTCTGGTTTCAAAATCGCATCGAGGTCTTTAAGGATTTTGATTTTGAGCGCCTCGCTTTCAGTCGCGGCTTCGATCACGTAATCGCAGGCGACGAGATCGGCGAGGTTCGATGTCGTTTTGATCTTTGCCATCGCGGCAGTTTTTTGCTCTGCGGTGATTTTTTCTTTTTTGAGTAACCGATCCAGGCTGCCGCTCACAGCTGCGACGCCCTTTTCAAGCGCTGCGGCGTTGACATCCATCATGGTGACCTGAATGCCAACGACCGCGCATGCCTGTGCGATGCCGTTGCCCATGGTGCCTGCGCCGATGATGCCTACGTGTTTAATGTTCATGATGGTGACTTGTTTAAATTAGTAATGAAAATTCGTTTGCGTTGCGCGAACTGGCTGTCTCTCCGGCGCTGCATGAGAGGGAGCCGCCCGCGAGTAAGCACTCAATTCTACGAATCTTCAAAAACGTCGATCAAGGCGACATGAAACAATGTTTGCATGAATGAAAATAAGCTTGCCGTTGGTATCGCTGCCGCACTGGGTGCGGGATTACTTTGGGGGCTCGTTTTCGTAGCGCCTCTGCTTTTGCCCAACTATCCGGCGACACTTTTAACCTTTGGGCGCTACCTCGCGTTCGGACTGGTCACACTGCCGATCGCCTGGTGGTTTCGCGCAGAGCTGCGCGCGCTCACGCGCAATGATTGGTGGATCGCGACGAAGTTATCGTTGATCGGCAATTTCATTTACTACGTCACACTTTCCGCCGCAATTCAATTGGCGGGTGCGCCCTTGCCAACGCTCATTATCGGCACGTTGCCAGTGGTAATTGCGATTGCTTCGAACTTGCTTGATGCGCAAGAGAAGAAATTTCCGTGGCTTGCGCTTGCGCCATCGCTTGTGTTGATTGTTGCAGGACTTCTTTTTGTGAACACCGACCAGCTGCAGCGGATCGGTGCAGGTGATTCGACGGCAAACTTAACGAACTATTTAGTCGGTGCAGTGCTCGCATTCATCGCAGTGGCGGCGTGGACTTGGTATCCGATCTTCAACGCGCGTTGGTTAAATGCGCATCCTAAGCATTCGTCCTTGACCTGGGCGAGCGCGCAGGGCATCGCGACCTTGCCGATTGCGGCGGTTGGCTTCGCGATAACACTGGCGTACTTTGAATTCACCGGAAACGCTTCGTTCGGTTTCTCCAAGCTGGGCGACGCATCAACAAAGTTTTGGTGGCTGATGTTTGCTATTGGGTTCAGCGCGTCGTGGCTTGGCACGTTACTGTGGAACATCGCGAGCAAGAACACGCCAACCGCGTTAACCGGGCAGCTGATTGTGTTCGAAACGCTCGCAGCGCTCGGCTACGCGTACCTCGTGTACTGGCGTGCGCCAAGCTTGCTCGAAGCGGCCGGCATCGCGCTGTTGGTGATCGGCGTTCTGGTTGGTGTGAGAACGTTTTCTCGATACACGGGCAGGCTGAACTGACCGCCAGGCATCGACGCGCGGTTCGCTGAAGTAAACCTGCGCGAATTTGCGAGACCAGCGAAATCTGTCGCAAAAGTGTGTTGCACCTCACGCAGTTTTGTCAGGCTAAAGTGAGTAAGAATGTCGATTTAACTTTCAAGATTAAGCCGCTGTTTTCTTGGGCGTAAATGCAGATAAATTAGATTCACATTAATTTCATTTATTACGCTTATGGCCCATTTAAACCGGTCAATCGCTTGGATAGCTATTGCCAACTAGTTGAGCTTCCAGCGCAGCGTTTGCCCTGCGGTGAGCGCGACGACCGTGTCATTGCCAAACGCAAACTCAGCAGGCGGTGTCCATTCGGTTTTGGTGAGCGTGACCGTTTGCGTGTTGCGTGGTAAGCCATAGAACTCGGCGCCAAATCGGCTTGCGAAATCGTCGAGTTTGTCGAGCGAATTCGCGTCTTCGAAGGCTTCCGCATACAGCTCCATTGCAGCGTGCGCGGTGAAACAGCCCGCGCAACCGCAAGCGTTTTCCTTGGTGCCTTTGGCGTGCGGCGCGCTGTCGGTGCCCAAGAAAAACTTTGCTGAACCCGAGGTGGCTGCGGCAATCAACGATTGGCGATGCGACTCACGTTTCAGGATTGGTAAGCAGTAGAAATGGGGGCGAATGCCGCCCGTGAAAATTGCGTTGCGGTTGTAGAGCAGATGTTGCGGCGTGATGGTCGCCGCAATGTTGTCTCCGGCGGCGCGCACGAAGTCGGTCGCCTCGGAGGTGGTGATGTGTTCGACGACTACTTTGAGCGCCGGGAAATCGCGCACGATTTGCTGCAATAGCGAATCCACAAAGCGCGCTTCACGATCAAAAACGTCGACCTCCGCATGCGTGACTTCCCCGTGCAAGCAAAGCACTACGCCGTGTTGCTGCATGGCCTCAAGCGCACCGTAAACCTTCGACAGATCCGTTACACCGGAATCGGAATTCGTTGTTGCGCCCGCCGGGTAATACTTGAGCGCATGAACAAAATCACTTTCTTTCACACGCTCGATTTCATCGGCTTTCGTGTTATCGGTGAGATAGAGCGTCATCAAGGGCGTGAAGGTTTGATCCGGATTCAGCGCGGCTTTAATGCGATCAAAGTACGGTTTTGCCTGAGCAACGGTGGTAACCGGCGGCTTTAGATTCGGCATGACTAGCGCACGCTCAAATTGTGCTGCGGTGAGCGGCACCACCGCATTCAAGCCCACACCGTCTCGCAAATGCACATGAAAATCGTCGGGGCGGGTGAGTGTGATGTTTTCTGACATGGGTTGGATGACGACTTGAAACAGGTTTGCGCGGCTTGCGCGGCGCCTGAAGATGCAGACCTCGCCGCAAACGCCGCGCTGGAAAGTGTGTATTAACCCACCATTTTCGTTGAACCGAAAGTGGTTACACTCGGCGGTTGTCTGTGCTGACCGTTTCAAAGTGTCATTGCAGATGCCGTATGGATATAATCCGCCGCCCTTCGAAATGTTGGGTAAAGTCGGTCAAGATTCTGGTTTCAGCGCGCCCCGCCGGGGCTACAACAAGATTCTCAGGGAAGGCGTTCGGTTCGAAATGGCAACTACTGCGAAGAAAAAACCGGTCTCGGTCAAAAAAGCGGTTGCAACCGTGAAGCGACCCGCACCTGCCGCGAAAGCGAAAGTTGCAACGAAGCCAGCGCCGAAAGCGTCCGCAAAGCCCGCGCCCACAGTCGTTAAGGCAAAACCAGCCGTTGCGGCGCGACCGGCGCCCGTAACAAAAACGCAAGCTGCCGCTGCTAAAACAAAGGTCGCCGCAAAACCGGCGCCCGTGGCGCTCAAGCCGCCTGCAAAGGCCGCAGCGTCCGTGACTCCACCCGTTTCAGCAAGATCCAGCAAACTGGATCCAGCTGTGACCTTTATTGATCGTTCCTCCTCACAAAACAACGTGGCAAAAACTAATACCGTTCAATCCGCTGCCCCCGCAGCTGCGCCGAAAGCTGTAGTCCTCTCTCTCGACGCACACAAAAAATATGCTGGTCTCACCGAAGCTGAGATCATGAAACAACCCGAATCTGAATACATGAGCAAAGCTCAGCTTGCGTTTTTCAAAGAAAAACTCACCGAGCTGCGCAGCCAGATCATCCATAACGCAACCGACACGGGCGAGCATTTGCGCGACGTAGAAGTGGCCACTGATCCGTCAGACCGCGCAACGCAGGAAGAGGAATACACCCTTGAGCTGCGAACTCGTGATCGTGAACGAAAGCTGCTGAAGAAAGTCGACAAAGTCATTCGCATGATCGACGACGGCAGTTTTGGCTGGTGTGAAGAAACAGGTGAACCCATTGGTTTGGGTCGCTTGATTGCGCGGCCAACGGCCACACTTTCTATTGAGGCGCAGGAGCGGCGGGAGCGGATGCAAAAGCTCTTCGGCGACTGATTTTCTGCGTCATTGCGCTACTGCGCGGGCGAGCTTGCCCGCTGCGATGCTCGCCGTACTATTCGTACGGCTGTGCTTCTCCCGGGCAATCTCTTCCCGCTCGCTACGCGCACTGACGCAGAAAATATTTCTCATACTTTTTGTTGTTGAAAATAAGGATTGAATAATGAGCGCACCCTTCTCCCTTCCCGCCCTGCCCTACGCTGACAATGCGTTAGAGCCAATGATCTCTGCGGAGACGATTGGTTTTCACTACGGCAAGCATCACAAGACCTATGTCGACAACTTGAACAAGTTGGTCGACGGCAAAGATCTCGCGCAAATGTCGCTTGAGCAAATCATCAATCATTCCGCAGGCAAAGCGGATATGGCCGGTGTGTTCAATAACGCGGCGCAAATCTGGAATCACACGTTTTATTGGAACAGCTTGAAGCCCAATGGCGGCGGCAAACCGACTGGCAAAATCGCGGCGATGATCGACAAAGCGTTTGGTGATTACGACAAGTTCAAAACTGAATTTGCCAACGCTGCGGTTACCCAATTTGGCTCTGGCTGGGCATGGCTTGTGCAAGAAGGCGACACCCTCAAGATCGTGAAGACGAGCAACGCGGAGGTGCCTTTCACCAAGGGTCAAAAGCCGCTGCTCACGATCGATGTGTGGGAACACGCCTACTACGTCGACTATCGCAACCTGCGCGCAAAATATGTTGAAACCCTCATCGACAAGTTGATGAACTGGGAATTCGCCGAGAAGAACTTGTCTGCGTAAACGCGGTCAGATTGTTACGGACAAAGGGTCGGTTTGCCGACCCTTTTTACTTTCAATAACCCCGCTTCCATTTTCACGTGCAACCTAACACCGCATCAGAAAGCCTGATCGCTGATATTCGCGTCGCTGCGTTTCGCTACGCGTCGGGTGCAACCATCGCGCTGCCGGACATCGCAATTGAGGCCGGTGAAATCGTGATTGTTTCGGGTCGCTCCGGGTCAGGGAAATCGACGCTGCTACATCTCACGACCGGTGTGCTGGCGCTTCGCCGCGAGCAAGGTTCATTGGGTGTAGCGGGCGTCGACCTTGCTGATGTTTCACAAAAAGAGCGCGATGCGCTTCGGCCGTGCATCGTAGGTTGGATGCCGCAGCGCGTGCATCTGCTGCATCCGCTTTCGGTGCTTGAGAACGTGCTGGTGCCGATTTCTATGGCCATGCGCACGACTAGAAATACGATGGTTGACGCCCGAGTGCGCGCTCACACCCTGCTCGACGCGGCCGGTATCGCGACGATTGCAGATAAGATGCCCAACGCAATTTCCGTCGGTCAAGCCTCTCGCGCCTGCGCGGTGCGCGCACTGTTGGCAAAACCGAAACTGCTCTGTGCCGACGAGCCGAGCGCTGCGCTTGATCGCGAAAACTCGACTGCGCTTGCAAAACTCATTGCGAGCTACGTTCGCGAGGGCGGCACTGCGCTCATCGCGTCGCACGATTTTGCGTTTGTTGAGCGACTAAAGCACGAATCGGAATCAGTACGAGAAATCGTACTGAAGAGCCAATAATGCTTGGCTTAGCGCGAAAATACATTGCCGAGTCACCTTGGCAGTTTTTCCTTGCTGTCGCCCTATGCTCTCTGGGCTTAGCGTCTGTGGTTAGTGTTATTTGGTTGCAAGAAACGCTTGAAGCGCATGCTGCTCGTCAGGCCAGCGGCATTGATCTGGTGATCGGCGCGAAAGGATCAGGCCTGCAGAACACGCTCGCGGCGGTGTATCACGCGGATGTGCCGAACGGAAACATCCCCCTCGCCGCAGTTGAAGTCTTGGAAAAAAATCCGCAAATATCAAAGGTGAATCCTATTTCGCTCGGGGATTCGGTCGGCGGAGCGCGCATTGTCGGTGCGCGCCCAACATTTTTCGCACTCTACGACGCGAAAATAGCAAGGGGCACCATCGAAATGCAGCCGATGGATGCGGTGCTCGGCGCAACTGCAGCGCGTCGCTTAAAACTCTCGCTGGGTGACCGATTCGTTGGTAATCATGGCATGGCCGAAGGCGGCGAAGCTCACGATTCGCATCCTTATTCCGTGGTCGGAATCCTTGCACCCACCGGGCGCGTGATTGATGAGCTGGTGGTGACGCCGCTGGAGAGCGTTTGGATTGCTCACGAAGGCCATAGCGCAAGCACTGAGCCGGAGGTGACCTTCGCCCTGATAGCCCTGCGCTCGCCGGTTGCGATGGCGACTCTGCCGCGACAAATCAATTCGCAAACCAATTTGCAGGCGAGCGCACCCGCCATTGAATCAGCCCGCCTGCTTGCCAATTTCGGCTGGGTCGCGCTCATTGTGAAAGCGTTTGCGGCAGCGCTAATCGTGAGCGCGATGCTTGCAACCTTCGCGGCTATTTCGCAAGCGCTCGAGCGGCGCGAAACCGATCTCGCGGTGCTGCGAGCAATGGGCGTGAGTCGCCGCCGCGTGGCACAACTTCTGGTGGGTGAGGCGCTATATATCGTCCTCGCCGCGCTCGTTGTGGCGTGCGTGATGGTAAGCGCGGGTGCACTGTGGCTAAAAACTGCCGCGCTTCCGGGTCTCTACGTCGATGGATCGTTTGGCGTAATCGTGATTGCAGCGTGTGCGATCGCGGCCTGCGGGCTGGCTTTAGTAGCATCATTGCCTGCACTATGGCGCGCTTACCGAATTGATGTGGCGGCGCAACTTTCTAGAAGCTAATCGATCCAATCGAACCCATGAATCAATTGTCCTTCCGTTTGTTCAATCACAGCGCCGCGCTGGCTGGTGCCGTCGCGTTCCTGCTGACACTGATGAACCCCGCAAACGCAGTGACGCCGGTTGCCCCGAGCGGCGCGAGCCCCACACCCGGCTCGCTGCTGCCGCCTTCGCAATTTCTGGCTGAACGGGCGGGGTTCACCTCATGGCGAACCCTCGCGCGCGTCGAACTCACCAAGAAAAACAACAAGCTTCAACCCTCGTTTGACAACATCATCACTGCACTCGATGGCAAGCAAATTCGGGTTGAGGGCTTTATGATCCCGCTCGATATCGGCGACAACCAGAAACGCTTTTTGTTGGTTGCTGCGCCGCCACATTGCTCGTTTTGCTTGCCTGCCGGGCCGGATTCGATGATTGAGATTCGTGCGCCCAAAGGCGTGAAGTATCGTTTTGAAGCGGTCTCGTTGTCGGGCAAATTCCAAGTGCTCAACGACGACCCCGCCGGGCTCTACTATCGTTTGACAGACGCGGCCTCGATCGAGAAATGAGATAGACAAATCGTGCATTCGTCAAACCGTATAAACATCAGTTGCACGCCGCGCGAATTCGCGCTACCTTAGCTGTATGGGCTTCACAATTTTCCCGAAAGCGGCCAAGGCAAAAGCGGCAGCTCAACGCGCTCAGGATTTAGCGCTCGAACCCGTAGATCGGGTCACTCATCGGCCGAACACCGAATCCGCACAAGCCAGCGCGCTCGCGCCGATTGGTACTGAGATTGAGGTGAGCGAAGATGGCGGGCTGGGGCCTTCGTTAGAAAACGCGGCGCTGATGTTTGCGCACGGAAATCCGAACGCCGCGACGGCGGCCTTGGTTCATGCACTCGATACGCCTGAACGCAAGCAAACGCTGTCTTGGATGTGTTTGTTTGATTTATACGCTCGCGCGGGCGATCGCGTTTCGTTTGATGATCTTGCGCTGAAGTTCGTGGTTGAGTTTGAGCGCTCGGCGCCGGCTTGGGATGAGATGACGAGCCGTCCGGCCACCCCTGCGAAAACCGCTGCGGCAAACGCGACCGGCAAAGCGCGCGTGTTGCTTCGCGGCACGCTCGCCGACCCAACCTTGCCGCCGATCGCGCTGCTGCTCGAAACCTCAAAGCAGAAAAATTCAACGATGCAACGGATGGACGTTGACATCAATGAGCTCAACGGAGTTGACGATACTTGCGGCGTATTGGTTGCAGGCGCGCTGGCCGCAATCCGGCGACGCGGCGTATTCGCCTCGTTTCGCGGTCTTGATGCCGCGATCAATCGTTTGAGCGTGCCGCTGCAGCCAATGGTTCGCGAAAACAAAGGTCAGTGGTATTTGGTGCTCGAACTGTTGCAGTGGTCCGGCTATCACGAAAAATTTGAAGACCGCGCGGTCGATTTTGCGGTGACTTTTGAAATCTCACCGCCGTCGTGGGAGTCAATTACCGTGCAACAGCGAAGTATTTTGGCTGACGCAGCGAAATCAGAGTCAAGTGTAGATATCGGATCGGCCGCAGATCGGGTGATTTGGAGCGGCGAGCTGAAAGGCCCGACCGATCCTTGCTTGAAGTCGATCGCGCCTTCAAGCGCAACAACAAATCCCGTCGTGATTGACATGAAAAACGTAGCACGCGTTGATTTTGTGTGCGGCGGAGCGCTGTCAAACGCATTTAATCGGCTCATGGCAAACGCGATTGATGTTCGCGTCGTCGGTGCGTCGCCGATTATTCAGGCGCTGATGCAACTCACGGGATCACCCGCCGCCTTGTTCGTCAAGGCCTGATCGTTTACCAACTTTTCGCGGGAACGCCCGATTTAATCGGGCGATATCGTTAATGGAATCAAGTATCGAATTTCACGGAACTACGATTGTCTCCGTGCGCAGAGGCAATTCCGTCGCAATAGGTGGCGACGGACAAGTCACGCTCGGCAACATGGTGATGAAATCCACAGCGCGCAAAATTCGCCGACTGCATCACGACAAGATCCTCGCTGGGTTCGCCGGTGCAACGGCGGACGCGTTCACACTTTTCGAGCGCTTCGAAGGCAAGCTCGAAAAGCACTCGGGGCATCTGACCCGCGCGGCCGTTGAGCTTGCCAAAGACTGGCGACAAGATCGCATTTTGCGTCGCCTTGAAGCGATGCTCGCGGTCGCAGATCACACCGCATCGCTAGTCATCACCGGCAACGGCGACGTGCTCGAACCCGAGCACGGCATCGTCGCCATCGGCTCCGGCGGTGGTTTCGCACAGGCGGCAGCGCGTGCTTTGACGCAGCACAGCGAACTCTCCGCCCGCGAGATCGTGTCGGAATCGCTAAAAGTCGCTGGGGAGATTTGTATCTATACCAACCAAAACCACGTGATTGAAACGCTCGATTGGTAGCCTTTTTGCGATGAGCTCCGGTGTGAACACTACGTTTGACGTGATCGTCGTGGGCGGCGGCCCAGTGGGCTGGGCCTGCGCGCTGGCAGCGATTTCTGCCACCAGCGCGGCGCTCCGCCCGCGGGTTTGCGTGATCGATCGCGGGGGCGTTCCCGTTGCGCCCACAGGCGACATTGAGTCGCGTATTTACACGGTGAGTGCTGACAATTTAGGTTGGCTCGACAGTCTTGGCGTCGCTCTCGACAAAACGCGCAGCGCCGTCGTTGAAAAAATTCATGTTTTTGATCAACAACATAAATTAGCAATCAACGTAAGTGCTGGGGAAGCACGTAAACCCACGCTAGCTTCGATTGTTGAACACAACGCGCTTGCCGCCCAATTGCATAGGCGATGTGAAGCTTTAGGTGTTCAATTTATCGCTGCCGAGGTGAAACACACCGGGCAGCTCGACAATCTGCGCTACGTTGAACTTGGGGACGGACAGATTTTCAACGCGAATCTCGTCGTGCTCGCTCAGGGCGGCGACCGCGCGCTGCTCAACGAGCTCGGGATTTCAGCGCTTGAGCGAAATTATGATCGGGTTGGCGTTGTTGCGAATTTCTCAATCGCCAAGGCGCACGCCCAAACCGCGAGGCAATGGTTTCTGCCCGATCAATCTATCCTCGCGCTGCTGCCGCTTCCGCATCAGCGCGGCGAGCCGAGCGTTTCGATGGTGTGGTCAACACGTGTCGATGCTGGCAACGATCTAATGGAATCAACGCGGGAAGCGCTTTGTGAGGCAGTGGCCGAAGCCACGCAACATCTCATTCGCCCGCACGCATTGCTGAACACTCCCAAGCGTTTTCCACTCACACTTTCGCGGGTTGCAAACCCAGTCGCAGCACGCTCGCTTGTAGTGGGCGACGCCGCGCATGCGATTCATCCGCTCGCAGGTCAGGGCGTGAATCTTGGTCTGCAAGACGCTCGCGCGCTAGCGGCAGCGCTATCACACGCAGAATCTGTTAATGGCGACTACGGACACGCGCTGTTGCTCGGCAAATATCGAAGAATCCGCTACGCGGCGACGCTCGCCATGCAAACGGCAACCGATGCTCTAGCGCGAATCTACAATGGGGCGTTCGCTGAAAAGCCCTCGCCGATTGCGATCTCGGCAACGGTTGGTGACGCTGGAATGCGTGTTTTGGGTAGGCTGCCCGCATTTCGTCGCATGCTGTCTTCCGCAGCAAGCTGATTCGCATTAAAAGCCCGCTTCAAGGAACCCTCAATGAAACAATTTTTTATCGCTCTCATCGCGTCGTCTTGCGTCGTCGCATGTAACGCGCAACAGCCCGCAACGGGCGGTGCTGCAAAAGCACCGAGCGCGGCTACGGCCAATGCCGCTGCAGCCCCGGCAGCCACTGCGGGCGAACTCGCGCCAGTGCAAAAGGCGCTTGAAGAGCGCTTTAAAGGTGCGCCGATCCAGGGGCTGCGCGCGAGCGTGTTCCCGGGAATGTTTGAAGCCATGATCGGCGAAGACATGATTTATTTCGACCCAAAAATTAACCACTTCATCGTGGGCAATTTGGTCGAAGCCGCCACCATGACGAACTTGAGCGAAGCCCGTAGCGCAGAGCTTAAAGCCATCGACGTGAAAGTGTTGCCGCTCGATTACGCGATTAAGTTCGTACGCGGCAAAGGCGAGCGCGTGATGTATGTATTCACCGACGTTGACTGCCCTTTTTGCACGCGGCTTGAACAAACAATCCAGTCCATGGATAACGTAACGGTATACAACTTTATGTACCCCATTGATTCGCTGCATCCGCAAGCCGCGAAGAAGCAAATGGCGATTTGGTGTGCCAAAGATCGCGTTGCCGCTTGGCAAAACGCGGTGCTGCGCCAGCAACACGTTGCCAACGCGCCGACCGATTGCAAAAACCCGGTTGACGAAACAAAAGCACTGGGCGCAAAGCTCGGCGTGCGCGCAACGCCGACATTTTTCTTAGCTGACGGTCGCATGGTCGCAGGCGCGATTCCCAAAGAGCAGCTCGAAGCGCGACTCAACTCAGCGCAAGCCAAAGTCGCAGCAAAGTAAAGAGCTCGCTCACAACTCGTTCCCGTTTCATCTTCGTTATCACCATTCGTCGTTTTCGAACTTAGGAGAAAAACATGGCCCTCATGGACTTCATCAAAAAACAACTGATCGAAATCATCGAATGGCAGGATGATTCACGCGATACGCTGTCGTATCGCTGGCCCGATCAAGACAAAGAGATCAAAAACAACGCGCAGTTGATCGTGCGCGAGAGCCAGGTTGCGCAGTTTGTCTACTTGGGCAAATACGCCGATGCGTTAGGCCCTGGCAAACACAATCTGACTACGCAGAACATCCCCGTTCTGTCGACGATTCTTGGTTGGAAATACGGCTTCGAATCGCCGTTCAAAGCAGACGTTTACTACGTCACCACGCGGGTCTTTGCAGGCAACAAATGGGGCACGGCAAACCCGATCATGATGCGCGACGCGGATTTCGGCGTGGTGCGGATGCGCGCGTTCGGCCAATACGATTTCAAGATCGTCAATCCGTCGCTGTTCCTCAAAGAAGTTGCCGGCACCGACAATCATTTCCGCCTCGATGAGTTCGCGGATGTGATGCGCTCAAAAATCGTTACGGTGTTCACCGAAGCGATTGCGTCGGCAAAAGTGCCAGCGCTCGATGTGGCGACGCGCTACACCGAAATCGGCGAAGCGCTGTTGCCTGCGATCAATCCGCTCACAACGTCGAAATACGGCATTGAAATTACGTCGTTCAACATTGAAAACGTGTCGTTGCCACCAGAAGTCGAACAAGCTATCGACAAGCGTGGCGCGATGACCACCATCGGCGATATGGGCGAATACGTTCGCTACAACATGGCCAACGCGGTTGCCGAAGGCAAAGCAGGCAGCATGGGCATGGGCGCGGAATTCGCGATGGCGATGGGCATGGGTCAGCAAATGATCAACCAACCGGGCGGTGTCGTCGGCGCAAATCCGAATGCGCCGAAGGGCATGGTGCCCGGCGCAGCAGCGCCCGTAGCAGCAGCAACGGTTGCAGCCGCGGCACCCGTGATGGAATTAATGAACCCTGCGCAAGTGGCGCAATTGCTTGGCGTCACCGAAGCCGACGTGATGGCAGAGCTCGACTCAGGCAATCTCAAAGGTCGCAAAATCGGTTCGCAATGGCGCGTCACCAAGGACGCGGTTGATGCCTTTTTGAAAGGCTAACACCGGACAATCCGCAGCAAACCTGAAATGAACTTCTATCCGAATCGCCTAATTCAGCTGGGCGACTCGGAAGTTTTTAATAATTATTACTAATACTTAAAATTGCCGTATTCGCCCGCGTAAATTGGGCGATAGCTAGAGAAGTTAGTATCAATTCATTTGCCTGATTTTTAAGCGAAACACGTATGGCAACGATGTTCATTTTGCTCGTGCTCGCGTTTTATGTGATCCGATTTGAAGTGAGCATTGTTGAGAAATTGGTGCTTACTCTGTTGATCGGAATCGCTGCGTTGTTGCCGCTCACATGGCCCGAATCGCGACTAATCTGCGCCATCGCACAAGGCATGATCGGCGTGTACATCGTGATTCGAATGCACTACGAACGCGCTGCTCGGTAGCGATGTATCACCCTAACTAAACCCATTGCAGTTTTGATTCGACTCACTCGTGATGAATAAAGAAACCGCAACCCACACTTCAGCCACTGCGCCTGAGAAAGCCGCGCGCAGCAAATATTCCTGCGTCGCTTGCGGCGGCGAAGCGGTGTGGAATCCAACGAAGCAGAAACTTGTCTGTGCGTTTTGCGGCACTGAAGCGCCGATGCCAGTCGGGAAGGACGTACCCGCGGGTTTGCAGTCCACCGACATCATCGAGCATGATTTGGTTGCGGCGATCAAGAATCTACAAGGCGAGCAACGCGGCTGGGCACGCACCTCGCGCATGATCAAGTGCAAACAGTGTCAAGCGATCAGCGTGTTCGATGCGGCGAAACAGGCCAAGGGCTGCGAGTTTTGCGGCGCATCGGCAATTGTTGAATACGATGAAACGGACGACGTGATCCGACCTGAAGGCATTTTGCCAATTCAGGTGAGTGAACCGAAAGCTCGCGACGTGATCCGCGCGTGGTACGGCAAGTTATGGTGGGCTCCGAACGCGCTTAAGAAGCGCGCAATGACCGACACCGCCAAGGGAATTTATCTCCCCTACTGGACTTTCGACGCGTTTGTCGACGCGCAGTGGCAGGCCGAGGCTGGCTATCATTATTACGAAACCGAGTCGTATTGGGACAACGGTCAGCAGCGCACTCGCCAAGTGCAGCGCACGCGCTGGGAATGGACGAGCGGCGCGCTCAATCACTTTTTTGACGACACGCTCGTGTGTGGATCCAAGGGCGTTCATCAGACGTTGCTGCGCTCGGTGGAGCCGTTTCCCACCACTGACAAAGGCGTCGGTGCCCTGAAACCTTACGACCCGGCGTACGTGAGCGGCTGGACGGTCGAGCGCTATCAAATCGATTTAATCGGCGCTGCAAAAACGTCGCGCGAACGAATGTTGGGCGCAACCGAGCAACTTTGCGGCAATCAAGTGCCGGGCGACACGTATCGCAATCTCAAAGTGAACGCAGACTTTTCCCGGCAAACGTTTAAACATATCCTCGCACCGATATGGCTCATGACCTACACCTACGGCGCGAAAGATTTTCAAGTCATCATCAACGCTGTCACCGGAAAAATTGATGGCGAGTATCCAAAGAGCTGGGTGAAGATCACGTTCGCCGTACTCATAGTCATCATCGTGGTGCTCATCATTTTCGGTGCAAGCGGCAAGCGTTGATTGCGCGGCGTTCCTGCGCGTGACGAATGACGAATGAAGAACGACGAAATTTACTCGGTGCATCCCGCGCTTGATTTCGTTGGTTCACTGCTGGAACGCATCGACCGCTCTGAGCTAATTCAATCGCTCAACGCGCTAGGTCGCGAGCGCGAGATTGCGCTTTCATTTATTCCCTCACCATCGCAAAAGCTCAGTGCTGTCGAATACGAAACGCGTATCGTTCATCAACGCGAGTTAATCGTGAACGACAACTGGCACGATATTTTTAATGCGTGTATCTGGCTAACATTCCCAAAAACGAAGCGCACGATTTCCGATTTGCATGTGTCTTTAGGGAGCGGTGAGAACAATCAACGCCCGCGCCGACGGGACGTGCTCACGCTATTCGACGAATCAGGGATGTTGATGGTGAGCGAGCGCAGCGATTTTCGCGAGATGAATGAGCATCATCAATGGCGAAAGCTGTTCGTTGAACATCGCGACGAATTCGTTACTCAAGTCAAACCGATCCTCTTCGGGCACGGCGCGATGGAACAACTTGTCACTCAGTTCCATCGCGGACTCACCGTAAAAGCGATGTGGATTGAATTATCAAGCGAAACTTCTTTGGATGCACTCGACGATCATCTTGCATCGCAAATCCAACGCGACACATTGCTTACGGATAACGAAAGAAGAGTTCCACTCCCGCTGCTTGGAGTTCCGGGCTGGTTCGATGAAAACAAAAGCGAAAGCTGCTATGACGACCTTCAAGTCTTTCGCCCACTCCGAAAAAAGTAATCGAAATAAATCTGCGTCAAAAGAGAGGCTTACGGCGACGCTAAAATTTACCAATGCCACGCACCAATTACACGCTCTCCGATTTCGATTACAAACTCCCCACTGAACTCATCGCTCAGCATCCGCTTGCGGTGCGTTCTTCCTCACGTTTGCTCGATGCACGCGACGCCGCGCCCGTAGATCGCGTGTTCTCCGAATTGCCCAGCTTGCTGCAACCTGGCGATCTGCTCGTGTTCAACGACACGAGAGTGATTAACGCGAGATTGAACGCGATCAAACCCTCTGGCGGTGCAGTGGAGATCATGATCGAGCGACTGATCTCGCCTACGCGGGCGCTCGTGCAACTGCGCGCAAGCCACGCGCCGAAGCCCGGAAGCAACATCATCATCGCGCCTCAGAAACAACGTGCTTCGGCAACGGTCGAATCGCGCGATGATCGTTTCTTCACCCTCGCTCTCAAAACGGCTTCACCTGATTTTGAAACACTCATGCGCGAAGCGGGCGAGCTGCCTCTGCCACCTTACATGCATCGCCATGCTGAAAAAGTCGATGGCGAGCGCTATCAAACGGTCTACGCGAAACATGCGGGCGCAGTCGCTGCGCCGACTGCGGGATTGCATTTTGATGATGGAACGCTCGCCGCCTGCAAAGCACGTGGTATTGATTTGGCGTATGTCACGCTGCATGTCGGCGCAGGCACGTTTCTCCCGGTGAAAACAGAAAATATTGCCGAGCACCGCATGCACAAAGAGCGCTACGTGCTGCCTCAATCAACGGTTGACGCGATTGCAGCGTGCAAAGCGCGCGGCGGACGCGTGATCGCAGTTGGTACGACGAGCGTACGCACGCTCGAGGGCTGCGCTCTCGAATGCGGAGATCTGCGAGCGTTTGAAAGCGAAACAGAAATTTTCATCACACCAGGTTTCGAATTCAAAGTCGTCGATCTGATGATCACGAATTTTCATCTACCGAAATCAACACTGATGATGCTAGTCTCCGCGTTCGCGGGCTACGATCACATTCGATCAATTTATCGACATGCGGTCGACCAGCGTTATCGATTTTTTAGCTATGGTGATGCGATGTTGCTTGCGAAAAGCACGAGTTGATTTTGTATGTTTGGCGATCAAAGTGAGTTCATGGTTCGATCCTTCGACAAGCTCAGGATGAACTTAGCTCACCACGAACGGAGACCTAGAGCAGCGACGGCAGACGGAATCGCTCCTGCTCGAAACAAACTACACACCGAAACTCCCAGCAAACTCCTACGTGCGGTAAGTGCTTGCAATGCTCCGGTCTTTCCCCATTTGTAATGGCTTACGTTCATCCTGAGCTTGTCGAAGGATCGAACCATGGACGGTCCACCAAATCAAACGCCACATTTAAGCGTCACCGCCGCTACCGCCTCACCCCGCAACGTCTCCGCGATCACATGCAATTGACTGCGCTCGCGCTTGAGATTCGCTGGCAACTTCGCGTCGATAGAAAACGCGCCTGCCGCATTCACCGCAGTAATCGCATGTTCGCGAACCACTGCATCATGCGCTAAGGTCTCTCCACGATTCTCGCCTGCTTTCACTGCCGTGGTGATACCGTTTTCCGTAAGCGCGTAGCGAACGCGCAAGGTTTCTTTGCTGTCTTTCACAACGCCGGTGATTGCGATTTTCCCTGCGCTCCAATCGGCTTCCGCAGTGAGCTTTGCGCGCGAGGGCGCAGTCGCGTTCGGCGCGGCCACCGCATACCAGCTGCGATCATCGCGGCCGTTGACGAAGACTTGCGGCGTGTAAGACGTCGTGGTGCCGCCCGCGCGAACGAGTTGCCCTTGCCGTTCGCCATATGCCGCTTTCGCGTAAGCATCCTTCCAGCCGATGTAATCCCAATAGTCAACGTGAAACGCGAGCGGAATCACATTCGTCACTCCGCTTGCTACCAGGCGCGACAGCCATTTGTCAGCGGGCGGACAGCTGTTGCAGCCCTCAGAGGTGTAGAGCTCGACGATGGCAGGCACCGTGGCGGCGCTTTCGGCGCGACAGCTTTTGGTTTTGTCCGCGGTTTGTGCGAGTGTGAACGACGACGCGAGCACCAACGGCGCAAGTAATGCGCTCGACGCGCACTTTGCGTGTTTCCTGAGAAAATGATTCCAATCCATCTACGTCTCCTTAAGTGCGAACGTCAGATACGCGTTTCGGTTTTGTCGAAACGATCCGCACAATACTTACAACATTAAAAACCATGTCTCTTCGCTTCGAACTTCTCGCCACTGACGGTCATGCGCGACGCGGTCGTGTTCACTTGAATCACGGCGTCGTTGAAACGCCGATTTTCATGCCGGTGGGCACCTATGGCACCGTGAAAGCGATGACGCCGCAGTCACTCGATGACATCGGTGCACAAATCATTTTGGGCAACACCTTTCACCTGTGGCTTCGCCCGGGCACGCACATCGTTGAGCAAACTAAGGGCTTACATGATTTCATGGGTTGGAAGAAACCGATCTTGACCGACTCCGGCGGCTTTCAAGTGTGGTCGCTTGGTGATCTGCGAAAGATCGCAGAAGAAGGTGTTCATTTTGCTTCGCCGATCAACGGCGACAAGTTATTTCTCTCGCCCGAAGTCTCAATGCAAATTCAGCGTTCGCTCAATTCCGACATTGTGATGCAGCTCGACGAATGCACGCCGGCCGACGCGACGCTTGAGCAAGCGCAAGCCTCCTTACAGATGAGTTTGCGCTGGGCGAAGCGCAGCAAAGAGGAGCATCAGCGCCTTGAAAACCCAAACGCGTTATTCGGAATCGTGCAAGGCACGCTATTCGAGTCGCTGCGCGCTGAATCGCTTGCGGGGCTCAACGATATTGGCTTTGACGGCATTGCTGTGGGCGGACTCTCCGTCGGCGAGAGCAAAGAAGACATGCATCGTATTCTTGATTTCATCGGGCCGAAACTGCCAGCGGAGAAACCGCATTACTTGATGGGCGTCGGTACGCCGGAAGATTTGGTCTACGCGGTTGAGCGCGGCATCGATATGTTTGATTGCGTGATGCCCACTCGCAACGCGCGCAACGGCTGGCTCTTCACGCGCTTTGGTGATATCAAGTTGAAGAACGCGAAGTTTCGCGACGATCATCGACCGCTTGATGAGACGTGCAGTTGTTACACCTGCAAAAATTTCTCACGCGCTTACCTGCATCATCTCAACAAAACCGGCGAAATTCTGGGCGCAATGCTGAATACAATTCACAACTTGCACTACTACTTGCAACTCTCGAAAGAGATGCGCGAGGCGATCGAGCGTGGTGAATTTGTGACATGGCGAGAGCAATTCCATCGTGATCGCGCGCGGGGCACTGATTGACCCACCGTGAGCTAAATCAACCTATCAGCTTCTTCGCAAATAATCCGTATTGATTGGGCAGACGCCCTATTCCTTCATTCTATTGAATTAAATCTCTACTGAGCTCTTCGCCCAGCAATAATGGCGTTATCGTCTATAAGCTGTATCCACAATACAAAACGTTCTTCCGTTTGCGAAAACCTAGTCGTTCACCCAAACTTCACACAAACCCGCTACCATCATTCGTGTGAACGCCCTCGCTGAACCCTCGCACAAAATCTCTTTCGCGCTGCATGGTGTTGCTGCTGCGCCAGGCATCGCGATTGCTCGCGCGCAGCTGGTTTCGAACGCGACGCTTGAAGTGGCGCACTACGACATTGCCGACGACAAAGTTGAGGCTGAAAAGGCCCGTTTCGATAACGCGATTGCCGCGGTTCGCGTGCAGTTCGAAGATATTCACGAGCGCATGAAAAGCGACGATGCGCCAGCGGAGTTCGCAGCCTTTCTTGACGTGCATTGGATGATTCTCACCGACACGCAACTCGCACAAGAACCCAAGCGAATCATCGAAGAGCAGCGCTGCAACGCAGAGTGGGCGGTCACCCAGCAAATGAACACGCTGGTGGAACAGTTCAAGCAATTCGAAGACACGTATTTGCGCGAGCGTGCGAACGACGTCGTGCAAGTCGTCGAGCGCATCGTAAAAGCCCTCATGGGCAAGGCTGCTGATTTGCCGAAGGGCGACGCCCTGCACACCAGTGCGCTTGTAGCGCATGATTTGTCACCCGCGGACGTCATCCATTTCAAAGAAAACGCGTTCGCTGCGTTTGTGACCGACGCCGGAGGCGCAACCTCACACACAGCAATTGTTGCGCGCTCGCTCGGCATTCCCGCAGTCGTCGCGCTACATAACGCGCGATCGTTGGTGCGCGAGGCAGAGCTCTTAATTGTTGACGGCGACAGCGGATTAGTGATTGTCAATCCAGACGCGCACGTGCTCGCTGAATACAAGCTCAAACAAGAATCGCAGCGACTCGAACAACAAAAACTCAAGCGTCTCGTTTCAACGCGCGCGGTGACGATCGATGGTACAGCGGTGGACCTCAACGCGAATATCGAGTTGCCTACCGATCTCGCGGGTTGCCTCGAAAACGGTGCCGATGGCATTGGTCTCTTCCGTTCGGAATTTTTGTTTTTGCATCGCGAAGATTTGCCTACTGAAGACGAGCAATTCGAAGCGTATCGAACCGTTGTTGAAGGCATGAATGGCCGCCCGGTAACGATCCGCACCTTCGATCTCGGCGCAGACAAACGCATGCCCGGCTTGGGCGATCGCCCGAGCGAAAATCCAGCGCTCGGCTTGCGCGCGATTCGCTTGTGTCTGGCTGAGCCCAAGCTATTCATGACTCAGCTTCGCGCGATCTTGCGGGCTAGCGCCTTTGGCTCGATCCGTATCCTGGTGCCGATGATTGCAAACGCGCACGAAGTAACGCAGACACTCGCGTTCATTGCGCGCGCGAAGGCTGAGCTTACGGCGCAAGGGGTTGCGTACGACCAGTACGTGCCAGTGGGAGGAATGGTTGAAATTCCGGCCGCAGTGATTTCATTGCCGTACTTCGCGGAGCAACTCGATTTCCTCTCAATCGGTACCAACGATTTGATCCAGTACACGCTTGCCATTGATCGCACCGACGACGCCGTGGCTCACATGTACGACTCGCTTCACCCCGCCGTAGTTAAACTGGTGGCGATGGCGATCAAAGCCGCGCAAAAGGCAGACACGCCGATTGCGGTGTGCGGCGAGATGGCAGGCGAATTGCGCCTTACTCGAATGCTGCTCGGATTCGGATTGCGAAATTTTTCGATGCACCCGAAACAATTGCTCACGATCAAGCAGCGCATTTTGACGTCGTCGCTAAGCGACTGCGAAGCCGCTGCAAACAAGATCTTGAAAACCGATGACCCGGTGAAGATTCGCGGAACGTTGGCCAAACTTAACGCGCTGTAACTCACTCGGCAGCTGAGCAATCGACACCGCAAAGGCTCGCTCGCAGGCGATTTTGTTATGCTTATGTGATTCGCCGATTTGAGTTGACAGCTTGCGGGCGAGATTTCAGAAAACATGTTTCATGTGCTGATTTCAAAACGGCTAAAGCGATCCGAGACGCCCCGTAAGAGCTCTCTCGACGCAAACACTGAAAGCCCGCAACTGTCTAGTGCGGGCTTTTTTATTTCGTTTGTGAGCCATGATTTTTCCTTCCGATTCAGTCGGTTTCGTAACCCCAGCGAAGCTCAAGTTTGACGAGCTGTTGCCGCTTGCTTCCGGCGCAACCCTCGACGGCTTCGAACTCATGGTTGAGACTTACGGCGAACTCAACGCAAGCCGTAGTAACGCAGTGCTGGTGTGCCACGCGCTTTCGGGACATCATCATGTCGCTGGCTATTACAAAGACCAAATGCGATCCGAGGGCTGGTGGGACAACCTGATCGGGCCTGGACGCCCGTTAGATACACGCAAGTTTTTTGTGATCGGGCTTAACAACTTGGGCGGCTGCCACGGCTCCACCGGCCCACGCAGCGTTAACCCAGCGACCAAACGTCCGTGGGGCAGTGAGTTCCCGGTGGTCACGGTAAACGACTGGGTCAACGCGCAGCACTTGCTTGCGGATCGTTTGGGGATTGACTCGTTCGCTGCCGTTATCGGCGGTTCTTTGGGCGGCATGCAAGCGCTGCAATGGTCAATCAATTTCCCTGAGCGCGTTCGCAACGTGCTCGCGATTGCTGCGGCACCGAAACTCTCGGCGGAGAACATAGGTTTTAACGAAGTGGCGCGGCAAGCCATCATGACTGATCCGGAATTCCATGGCGGGAATTTTTACGCACACAACACCATTCCGCAGCGTGGGTTGCGGCTGTCACGAATGCTCGGGCATCTTACCTATCTTTCTGATGACCTCATGGGCGAGAAATTTGGGCGTGAACTCACCGATGAATCGGGCGATGAATATCAATTCGGCTTTGACGTGGAATTTGAAGTGGAGAACTATTTGCGCCATCAGGGTGACAAATTTGCCGGACACTTCGACGCCAATACCTATCTTTTAATGACCAAAGCGCTTGATTATTTCGATCCAGCGCGCCCTTTCGGCGGCGATCTGGAGGACGCGTTTCGTAAAGCGAAGGCCAACTTTTTTATCGCCGCATTCACCAGTGATTGGCGCTTCTCGCCAAAGCGTTCGAAAGAAATCGTTCGCGCGCTCGTCGCCAATCGCATCAACGTAAGTTATGCGGAGATCGAATCAAGCGCGGGACACGATTCCTTCCTGCTACCGATTCCGCGCTATCACGCGTTGCTTAGCAATGTGTTCTCGAGGATTTCCGTATGAATAACGCGCGTCCGCAGGAGCGTCGTGCCGATTTTGATGTGGTGAGCGCATGGGTGCCCGCCGGTGCTCGCGTGCTCGATCTCGGCTGTGGTGACGGCAGCTTACTCGCGCGGCTTGAGCGTGAGCGTCAGTGTCGTGGCTATGGTGTGGAGATAGACGACGACGCAGTGCTTGCAGCGATGCAAAACGGCGTGAATGTCATTCAAAGCAATATCGAAGGCGGGCTCGCTTTTTTTAAGAATCGCAGCTTCGACATCGTGATCCTTTCGCAAACGCTGCAAGCGACGCGTCACACCGAAGCGCTCATCAACGACGTGTTAACCATCGGCAAGAGCGCAATCATTACGTTGCCAAACTTTGGACACTGGCAAGTGCGCTGGCAGCTCGGGGTGGGCGGACGGATGCCGGTTTCGGCGCGGATGCCCTATCAGTGGTACGACACGCCTAACGTGCACTTTTCCACCGTGCTGGACTTTGACCGCTTTTGCGAGCAAAAGGGCATAGTGATGGAGAAAAAAATGGTGCTTTCCGGCGGCAAAGAGGTGAAGCTTCTGCCTAACGTGCGCGGCGAAACGGCCGTATACCAGATTCGCAGACAGAAGTAAGCCCTAACACTGTCCGCATCGCCAGCGAGCACATGGCGCGCTATTGAGTCAATCGGCTCTATCGCTTAGACGCCTATTTAATTGGGCTAATCGCTTTATTGGAGCTACTTCAACTATTTCGTTGACACCACGTGCCGCCCACTTTAAATGGCAATGAGCGCGTATAGCTGAAGGATTATTTATCCTTCTCTAGCTTCACCCAAATCGTCGCAATCGCTGCGCAAATCATCAGAGCGCCGCCCAATCGAATTGCGTTTTGTGGATCACCGCCCAACAGCGATTTGTAATACAGCGGCAGCGTGAAAATCTGAATCATCATCGGGATCACAATGAACATATTGAAGATGCCCATGTACACACCGGTGCGCTCAGGCGGGATGCTGCCCGCGAGCATCACATACGGATTGCCCATGATGCTGCCCCATGCGAGCCCCATGCCGATCATGGCAACAAATAGCATCGATTGATTTTTGATCTCGGGAATCGCCAACATTCCAACGCCTGCCGCAAACAAGCACACCATGTGCAAGCCCTTCGACCCAAAGCGCCTCGCAAGCGGCACCATCGCAAACGCTGAAATAAACGCGATGAAGTTGTAGAACGCGCCCATTTGCCCCGTGAGCAAACCTGCGTCGCGAAACGCAGTGGTCGTGCCATCGGTCGTGCCGTACAGCGATTTCGACACCGCGAGCGTGATGTATTGCCAATAGCAAAACAGCGCGTACCACTGAAATAGATAGACAACCGCGAGTTGCTTCATCGTTGAGGGCATATCTTTCGATGCATCCCACACTTCTTTGAGCGCGGGAATCAACCCAAATGGTTTCGCCTTCATCTCGGCAAGCGTTGCCGCTGGCAGCGGCTCTTCCCGCGTGGTAAACACCGACCATAAAACAGTGGCTGACGACAAAATTGCGCCGATCACGAACGCAACAAACACGATTTGCGGGATATTGTTGGTGCCCACCGCGTCTTTGTTCATCCCGAACCAGACCAAAAGCGACGGCGCAAGATAGGCAAGCGTTTGCGCGAGACCGGTGAACGCGCTTTGCGTCAGGAAACCCAGCGCATGCTGATCTTTATTGAGCTTATCGCTGACAAAGGCGCGGTAAGGCTCCATGGTTACGTTGTTCGCGGCGTCCAGAATCCAGAGCAAACTCGCCGCCATCCAGAGCGTCGGGCTATATGGCATCGCGAGCAGACACAAGCTGCACAAAATTGCGCCGATCAAAAAGTAAGGCGTGCGACGACCCAATCGCGAGGTCGTGCGGTCAGATAGTGCGCCGATGATCGGCTGCACGATTAGGCCTGTCATTGGCCCTGCGAGCCATAGAAGCGGCAAACTGGCTTCGTCTGCACCAAGATAGTTGTAAATCGGGCTCATGTTGGCTTGCTGCAAACCAAAGCTGAACTGAATTCCGAGAAACCCAAAGTTCATGTTAATGATCTGCGACAGTGACATCCGTGGCTTCATTGCGGCCATGACAGCGCCCTCCTTTTCGATCTTTTAGCACTCGTTGGTGGTGCTAATTGCAATTCTTTGCAAACGTTTGCAAAGACTGTGATAATGTAGCACTGATAGGTACGGACCCAGCAAAAAAAGCGGTAGGCCGTTCCAGCTTTTCCGACACGAATCACAAGTAGAACAACACGCCATCATGAAAAATCAGGTGCAACTCATCACCTATGTTGACCGATTGGGTGGTGGCACGGTCGCTGACCTAACGGCATTGCTAAACACTCAACTCAGCAATGTATTTGGTGGTGTTCATTTGCTTCCATTTTTTCATCCGATTGACGGTGCGGACGCTGGATTCGATCCCATCGATCACACACTCGTCGATCCTCGTCTCGGCACGTGGGATGACGTTGCAACACTCGCGCAATCGACACCGGTCATGGCCGATGTGATCGTCAATCACGTGTCCTCAGATTCGCCTCAGTTTAAAGACTATCTCTCGAGGGGCAATGAGTCGCGCTATCGCGGACTGTTTCTCTCAATGAACACAGTGTTTCCGAACGGCGCATCAGAATCGCAACTGCTCGCGATCTACAGGCCGCGCCCAGGCTCACCGTTTACGCGGGTCAAGCTCGACACCGGCGAGGAACAAGTACTGTGGACAACGTTCACGCCCAAGCAAATCGATATCGACGTTGAGCATTCCGAAGGTGCGGCGTATCTCGACTCGATCCTGTCGCGGCTTGCAGCGAGCGGTGTCAGTATGGTGCGGCTCGATGCAGTGGGTTACGCAATCAAGCGCGCGGGCACGAGCTGCTTCATGCTGCCAGAGACGTTTGAATTTATCGACGCTTTCGCGAGCAAAGCGCGGGCACTGGGCTTGGAAGTGCTCGTCGAGATTCACTCGTACTATCAGCGCCAAATCGATATTGCCAAGCGCGTAGATTGGGTCTATGACTTCGCGCTCCCACCGCTTGTATTGCACGCGCTTCTTTTTAAGCGCATTGATGCATTAACGCGTTGGCTCGATATCCGCCCTCACAACGCAATCACCGTGCTCGACACCCACGACGGTATCGGGATCATTGATATCGGCGCCGATGCTACGGATCGCGCGCTGCGACCGGGACTCGTCTCACCCGAGGAACTTGATCAACTCGTTGAGCGCATTCACCTAAATTGCAACGGCGAGAGTCGCGAGGCAACTGGCGCTGCAGCATCAAATCTAGATCTGTATCAGGTGAACAGCACCTACTTCGACGCGCTCGGTCGCGACGAGAATTTATACCTTCTAGCTCGTGCGATCCAGTTCTTTGTGCCCGGCGTGCCGCAGGTGTACTACGTGGGTTTACTTGCCGAAACTAATGACATGGTGCTACTACGCCAGACCCAAGTCGGGCGCGATATCAACCGTCACCGTTTTTCGAGTAATGAACTAGAAGCGGCACTTCGTCGACCCGTCGTGCAAAAACTCATCACGTTGATTCAACTGCGAAATACGCATGCCGCGTTTAACGGCAAGTGCGACGTCTCAGCGAGTAACGGCTCAACGCTTGAAATCCGCTGGCGCAACGGCGACGCAAGCATTGCACTGGTCGCGGATGTCAGCGACGCTGCGTGGGCGATTACAGCCTCGCAGGACAACACTTCATCGCAATTGCTTATGTCGTCGGACAACCACTCGACAGCCGTCGCCCAGTAGCGCTACGCACCGCGCCAGCGCGTCCGCTAAACCTCTACACCTCATTCGCGAGTGCTCAATTTAGCTGGGCGTCAGTCGCGCTTTATTAATTTTCCGCGCAGCGCCATAAAGTCGACTGTCGCCCAATTAAAAAGGCGCTCAACTCGAAGAGTTGAGCGCCGTTAGCGTGGAGAGACAAGACTGGGCGCGGCCAGGCGATGGAGGGACTTCCCGACGCGCGCCTCTTCTTCTTATGTGCCGATTTGTTGAGACTAGAACGTATAGCGAAGTGTTGCTTTAACCGTACGCCCGTTGATCGAGCGCGCCGCATGTCCATCGCCTTCCACTTCGGTGTATCCGATGACGTTGCCGAGATTGTTAACCCCTAACCCGAGCGTCAAATTCTTCATAACCTCGTAGTTCGCGAACGCGTTGATGACCGTAAAGCCCTTTTGGGTAATCGTGTTGCCATCATCGCCAAACGCTTTGCCCGTGCCAACTAAAGACGCGCCAATGTTTAACTTACCAAACGAGTAACTCGGCGTCAGTTGGTAGACAACTTTCGCTTGCCGGCGTGGCGTATTGCCAACAACCGATGCATCGTTGGCGGCCGTTATTTTTGCGTCGGTGATGGTGAGGCCACCTGCAAGACGGAAGTCACCCATCAAAAAGGCCGCCTCGACTTCAACACCATTAGCGCGGTAGCTGCGGGTCGTGCTGATTTGCGTGGTGGCTTCGTAGTTTGACTCGTTGGTGCGT
Source organism: Betaproteobacteria bacterium (assembly GCA_013298695.1). GTDB lineage: Bacteria > Pseudomonadota > Gammaproteobacteria > Burkholderiales > Casimicrobiaceae > Casimicrobium. Next base: position 236,833 of record JAAFIS010000001.1, on the reverse strand, counting down.
GCGTTAAACAGCGTCACGAATGCGCTCAAATTGCCGCTACGAACTTTGACGCCGACCTCCGCTTGCTTTAACTTGTCGATCGCAACCTCGCCGTTGATTCGCGACGAATAATCATCACCCCACAGGCGATCCGCTTTGAAAGCGGCACCGTCGCTGTAGCGTGCAAAAAGCGCCAGATCGCGATCCAAGCGGAAGTTTGCCCCCATCGAGAACGACGTGTTGTTTTTGTCGTAATCAATCGCAGCCGCATTGGCGGCAACGTAGCGCGTACCGTTGTCGACTGCGCGATTGCGCGATCCGCTCGCGCTCTGACGGTCGAAACGAACGCTCGCATCAAGATTTAACGGGCCTGCTTCGTAGGCCACTGCAGCATACGGAGACACTGTGGTGTATTTCGCGTCGATCGCACGCTGGCAGCAGAAGCCGAAGTCGGGCGCGGCTAAACCGATCACGCCAGTTGGAAATTTCGTGGTGCCCAAGAGCGCGGGATTCTCGTTGACCACTTGAATCACGTATTGATTGAAGTTCCAAGTAAGCGCAACCTTTTGTTGGCTGTAGAACAGGCCACCTGTTAGGTCAAGGCGTGCTTTGTCAGCCAAAGCAATTGATTTGCTTATCTTCAGATCATTGGTGAAACTACCCATGTCATCGATCGCCGTATTGAAGATCGCGGCATTGGTTGCAAGCCCCGTCCAGCTCTTTCCTTTATCTGGACCTGACTGAATTACGTAGGTACCCTGTACTAAGTCGCCGTAGGGAAACACACCGGTAAAGCGCCCCGAGATATCGGAAAAACGCGCGCGATTTTCGAGCTTAAAGCCGTTGCCCAAATCAAACATGAGCTCACCGCCGATGGCCGCGTTCTTGACCGACAAACCATCATTGACGTTAGTGTTTGAGCGTGAATTGTCTTTATTCAATACCGAATCCGGGCCCCAGTTTGAACCGTACGGCGTGTAGGTGCGCGGATCAACACCAGGCACTTCAGTGATTTTTCCGTTGATAGTTCGCACTGGAACTGGCAAGAACGTCGGGGTTTTGTCATCCAGATATTTCGCGTAGACGCGGAAAGAGCCTCCGCTGAAATTCTGTGAAAAACTTGCCTGCAGTTGTCCGCCTTTTTCTTGACGAACACCTGAAGGATGCGCACCCTCGCCGCTGCGCAGATGACCTCCGATGTGCCAGCTGGATCCGCCGTTTACGCCTGAGCCGTAATCAAAGTCGAGCCGTTGTTGGTTGAAGTCAACACCTAGCCCAAGTCCAATGCTGCCGCCTTTGTCAAGCCCAGTTTTCGTGATGAAGTTAATCACGCCGCCCGGTGAGTTTGTTGCAAGCGTTGACGCTGAACCGCCGCGTACCACCTGGAGTTGATCTAGGCTATTGTCGATGCGCAGGAACATGTCGGAGGTCGCAAACGCAACGTCGCCAAAGAGCATCACAGGCAGGCCGTTTTCCTGCAGTTGAACGTAGCGAGAGCCGCCAGCTGAAATGGGTGCGCCGCGGACGGTAATGTTGGTGTTGCCTTCGCCGCCCGAAGATTCCGAACGGATCCCTGGAATTGAGCGCAACACTTCAGCCGCGCTGGTGGCTTGAGTGGCTTGGATTTGCTCCGTGTCGAGTGTTGACACTGACAAGCTTTGTTTCATCTTCGAGCCTTGGGATGCGGTCGCGGTAACGACCACGCGCTCAAGATCGAGTGCTTTTTTGTCGCTCGCGGTGGCGGCCGCGTCGGTCGTGCTCTGAGCTACAGCATGTCCTGCAAGCAGCGCCGAAATTGCTAGTGCGATTGCTTTTTTCTGCGGCGACTTTGAACGGTGAATGGACTGCGTCATGATGATCTCTCTCCTCAATGGGTGCGTATGAGTGTTGTTTTCCGCGTGATCCACACCGGGTTCCGGATGGATTATTGTGTATTTCAAGCGTCGGACGTGAGTGTAATCACACGTTATCTGAATTTATGCAAACGTTTGCATTATTTTGTAAGTCGATCAATTCTCTGGCGACAAATTAGCAGAATTACCTTTACAAAACAACATCTTGCATTTCCATTCATGCTGCGTTGCAGCAATGAAAATTGTTGCAGGAACACCACATTTGCTCGTCGGGAGCTACGCGCTCTCAACTTGTTTTACTCCTACAAGTAAACTGCAGGGCTGCGCGGTTCCTTCATAATTCTTAGCCTTAGCAACGTGTCTATACAAACTAATCCCCATGAAAAAAACGCAAGCTAACAAGACGCAAATGGTGGATATTGCCCGTATAGCGGGCGTATCGGTCTCCACCGTTTCACGTGCACTTGCTGGAAGCAGCTTGGTTAACGAGGAGACGCGCAAGCGGATTACCGACCTAGCGCGGTCGCTACGCTTTAGCGCAAATGTGGGCGCGCAAAACCTTCGTCGCGGCCAATCGCAAACGATTGCAGTAGTGCTACCAAAATCAACTTCTGATCAGCAGCCGGTGTCGGATCCGTTCTTTATTGCCCTGCTCGGAGAACTCGCGGACGCATTAACGTCGCAAGGCTATGACATGTTGCTCACTCGGGTTGATGAAGCTCGGATCGACGACATTGAAGGCTTGGCAAGCTCGGGGCGTGCGCTCGGCATTGTTGTGATCGGTCAGTGGCTACACCACTACGCGCTCACCGCGCTTGCTGGTCGCGGCGTACCTATTGCAGTGTGGGGCGCCGCGCTACCGGGTTCCAACTACTTTATCGTGGGTAGTGACAATCGCATTGGCGGTCGTCTCGCGACCGAGCATCTCATCGCGTGCGGTTGCCGAAAAATAATGTTTCTTGGCGATACGCGCCTGCCGGAAGTTGCGCTGCGCTTTGAGGGTTACCGCGATGCGTTGATCGCTAACGGCAAGATGGTGAACCCCGGACTCACGGCAGCAATCCCCTTTGAAGCGCAAGCTGCACGTGCTGCGCTCGATGATTTGTTTGCACACACTACCGACTTTGACGCGCTGTTTGCTTGTTCTGATTTGATGGCAATGACCGCAAACGCGCTGCTGAGTGCTCGTGGTGTGCGCGTGCCGGAGGACATCAAAGTGGTCGGCTATGACGATTTGGCGCTTGCCAGCCAGGTGCATCCGACATTGACCAGCGTCCGGCAGCCGCTCGCTGAGGCAGCGCGCGCCCTAGTTGAAGGCGTACTCCAGGCCAAAGACGGCAATGCCCCGACGATGACCGTTTTGAACACAACGCTGGTCAAACGAGAATCGACACACACCGTTCAGACTGCAAAGAAAAAAACGTCGCCGAGTGCTACCACTAAAAAACAACGATGAACGCGCAAAGCAACCCTTGGCGTATCGGTGTCGATCTCGGCGGCACGAAAATCGAAGCGGTCGTGATCTCGCCGAGCGGTGACCTCGTTTGGCGCGAGCGTATGCCAACGCCGCAATCTGGCGCGGGAGAAATCGTGCAAGCAATCGCGCTGCTCGTGTTGAAAGCTGAAGCAGCCGCAGGCGCGCCGTGCAGCGTTGGCGTCGGGACGCCGGGATCAATATCGCCGCGAACACAATTGCTGCGTGGCTCCAATACCGTCGCGCTCAATGGCCAACCGATCAAGCAAATGCTCGAAAAGGTGCTTGCTCGAGAAGTCCGCATCGCCAACGACGCGAACTGCTTTGCCCTTTCCGAGGCCGTTGATGGCGCGGGACACGGCGCACAAAGCGTGTTCGGCGTTATCTTTGGCACCGGATGCGGCGGCGGACTCGTCGTTAACCGCGCTGTTCACGCGGGGCTACATGGCATCGCAGGCGAATGGGGACACAACCCGTTGCCGTGGCCGAAAGCCGATGAGCTTGAAGGCTCTGGCGCACATCAATGCTATTGCGGAAAGCACGGCTGCATCGAGACCTGGCTTTCGGGCACTGGTATTTCACGACATTTCCGCGACGGAAAATTGAAAACACAAGACGTCGTGTCGCTAGCAGCGACCGGAGACGATCAGGCGGAATATTATCTTCAGCAGGTCGAAGATCGAATGGCTCGATCGCTCGCAAGCGTCATCAATCTGTTTGACCCAGACGTTATCGTGCTCGGCGGCGGCGTCTCAAACGTTTCGCGAATCTACGACAACGTTCCGCGATTACTTTCTAAGTATGTGTTTAGCGACTATGTTGAAACGCCGATTCGAAAAAACGTTCACGGCGATTCGAGCGGCGTGCGCGGCGCCGCTTGGTTGTGGTGAAGATCAAGGTCACCAACTATCGATATGTAATGCCGCATTTAATAGGCTAACGTCGCATTCCAATAGTTATTCGTTAAATCGCATAATCTATCCGTTTGCCCAATTCAACTGGGCGACGCGCGAATATGCTGTTTACTTGTTCCAGCGTGCTGTCGCGTTGGCGACACGTTTGCCAAACGCCTCAGCAGTGCGGAAATCACTCTCGTGAATCCCTTCAACGCCTTGGTCCGCATTACCTTGCGCCATAAGACCCGCAGCTGCGCCCAAGCGATTCATGTCGCCTTCGGTGCCTTTGCTGTCTTTGTTGCCCGGTGGCACGTCGTTACCCACCCAAACCATGTGATGCTGCATCGCGAGTGTTTGGAAATACGAAAGCGTGGACGCTTTGTCGCCGTTGCGTGAGGACGAGACGGTGAAGCCCGCTGCGATCTTGTCTTTCCAGCCGTAGGTAAACCAAACCTTGCTCGTGGCGTCGGCAAACATTTTGAACTGACCCGATGGGCCGCCCATGTAAGTGGGTGAACCGAAGATGATCGCGTGCGACCCATTCAGTGTGTCCCAGTTGATCGCGTCAACGGCCATCAAGTGAACCTGTGCGCCAGCCGCAGCCGCGCCTTTCTGCACCGCCTCAGCGATTGCTTTCGTGTGTCCGTAACCTGAGTGATAGACGATGGAAACTGTAGTCATAGTGAACTTTCTTGATGAAACTGAGGCGTTGAACCTCTTAGGAAAAACGCGCTGCGAACCTAGCTTCGCGGCGGAATAGAAAACACGATCCGTGACACTAAAGCGCGCGCAAGCGGCCCCGCGATCAGTGCCGCAACAAACGCAATGGGCCACACCCGAATCCAGGCGCGGGCCCAATGAGAAACAAACCCTTCGAGCCCCAAGTTGATCGCCGTCACCACGCCCGACATCAGCACGCTCATGAACAGCGAGATGAAAAAGGCGATCAACACCGGCGTGTACCTTGGGTGAAACTTCATCGATACCTTTCGCTCAATCGGAACGAAGGCTCGTTGCGCAGCGTTCATGAATTGAGAGGTGCCAAATCAAACAGCAGCACCTCTGATTGGTCGCCAGAGTCAATGCGAACCTCACTTTCGTTTTCGATTTTCGCGGCATCACCCGTTGCGAGCGTAATACCGTTGACCGATACCTCGCCGCGCGCAACATGCACATAGGCGAGACGACCTTTCTCCAGCGGGTGTACAGCCGATTCGTCACCATCAAACAAACCTGCATACATCCGCGCGTTTTGTTGAATCGTTACTGAATCCAGCGCGCCATCGGGCGATGCAACCAATCGCAATTTCCCGCGCTTTTCCTCAGCGGAATACGCTTTTTGTTCGTAAGACGCGCTTCCACCAGTACGGTCTGGAATGATCCAAATTTGCAGCAGATGCGTGCGCTCGTTTGCGCGCGGGTTGAACTCGCTATGCATGATGCCGCGCCCGGCGCTCATCCGCTGCACTTCTCCGGGAACAATTTCGCCCGCATTCCCGAGCGAATCTTTATGTGCCACCGCGCCTTCAAGCACGTAGGTCACGATCTCCATGTCGCGGTGCCCGTGGGTACCAAAGCCTTTTCCGGCTTCGATGTAGTCGTCATTGATCACACGAAGCGGACCGAAGTGAACATGGTTCGGATCTTGGTATTCTGCGAACGAGAAACTAAAACGACTCTCCAGCCAACCGTGGTTGGCGTAACCTCGTTCATCTGATTTGCGCAGTGTCAACATAAAAATCTCCTTTCGACCGCTCTAATTTTGGTGATTACTACGCGCGAACAAAAGCAGGCAGAATTGATGCACTTATTCAAATTTTTTGTACATGCTTAAACTTACATTGGAATCGCTTGAATTGATCGACGCCATTGACCGGTTGGGGAGCTTCGCGCGGGCAGCAAATGCGCTTGGAAAAGTCCCCTCGGCGTTGACCTACTCCATTCGAAAACTGGAAGACGATTTAGACGTTTTGATTTTTGACCGACGCGGATACCGCGCAACACTCACTCCCGCAGGAAAATTGTTGCTTGAAGAAGGCCGGGTGTTGTTGGAACGCGCTGCGCAGTTGCAAGCCGAAATCGCGCAAACGGCGAAAGGCTGGGAGCTCGAGCTTCGGATCGCACTGGATGCGATATTGCCGTGGCAATGGGTCGAGCCACACATTGCTGCGTATTTTCGAGAAGCTTGCCCCGCGCGGCTGAGGTTTAGCGAAGAAACGCTTGCGGGGTCGTGGGACGCGCTGACCGACCGTCGAGTCGATCTGGTGATTGGCGCGACTGGTGACATCCCCAACAGCGCGCTTTTCTCGACCCAAGCTTTGTTTGATGTGAAGTTTGCCTATTGCGTTGCGCCCTCGCATCCACTCGCTCGAGCTACTGAACCCATTTCACAAAATGACGTGCGCCAGTTTCGTGCAATCACTGTCGCCGATACGTCGAGAAACCTGCCGCTACGTACGACAGGGCTTCTTTCAGGACAAGATAGGCTCGTCGTGCCCTCGATTCGGGCGAAAATAGACGCGCAAATTGCGGGGCTCGGTGGCGGGTACTTGCCAGTCTGGTCCGCGAAAGCGCACATTAAACAGAAACAATTGGTCGAGAAAATTGTTGACGCGCCAAAGCCGCAGGCTTCTCTCGTACTGGCTTGGCGCACGAGCTCTCGCGGCAGAGCGTTGAATTGGTGGCGGAATCGACTTCTTGCTGCGAAGGCGCCGCGCGCATAAGGTAGTTATCCTTTACACACACAAATCGTTCCATAACATGTTCAAGATCTTTGCTCAATTCGCCCTCGCTTGTTTGTTCGGGTTTGTCGCGTCGGGTTGTTCGGTTGCACCGCCATCGACTTCGGCGACCGCAAAGATTTCGGCGCTGAGCTTACGGCTTATCGGCGAGCAAACTATCGAGCACCGGTCGCAAGTAGACAACACCGTCTTCGGTGGTATCTCGGGCATCGACTATGACGTTGCGCGCAACGTGTTTTATCTGCTCTCAGATGATCGCTCAGACAATGATCCTGCGCGCTTTTATACGGCCAAACTAAACATCACCAGCACCGAGTTTGCTAAGCCCGTGTTCACCGCTGTGACCTTGCTCAAAAAACCCGACGGTAGTTCGTTTGGCAGTCAGAAAACCGATCCGCTCAACGTGCCCGATCCCGAAGCCATTCGCTACCGCGCCGAAACCGACACGCTGCTCTGGACGAGTGAGGGCGACAAAAAGTTAAACCTCTCACCGTTCCTGCGCGAAATGAGAATCGATGGCAGTTTCATTCGCGAAATCCCAACCTCGCCGATGTTTGCAATGAAGCCAGGCGACACTGGTTCGCGCGACAACACAACCTTTGAAGGCATGACAATCGCTCGCGACGGCAAAAGCGTGTGGGTCGCCATGGAAGGGCCGATTTATGAAGATGGCGCAACGCCGAGCGTGGCGAGCGGCGGCGCACCCCTGCGCATCACGCAATACGAAATCGCAAGCGGCAAAGCGCTGCGCCAAATCGCCTATCAATCCGATGCAATTCCACATCGCCCGATGCCGCCCACTGCGTATGCAGATAACGGCGTCCCTGAGGTGCTCATGTTCGACGAGCATCGCATGCTGGTGTTAGAGCGAAGTTTCTCAGTAGGCGTTGGCAATTCGCTGCGCATTTATCTCATCGACACCCGCGATGGCAGCGACACCAAAAACATCGCAGCACTCAACCCCGACAATCACCGCGTCGTGAAAAAAACCCTCATCATCAACTTCGATTCGCTCAATTTGCAGCGCCTCGATAACACGGAAGCCATGACCTTCGGACCACGTTTGGCGAACGGAAATCGCACGCTCATCGTCGTCAGCGACGACAACTTCAATCGTCGCCAGATCACGCAATTTTTGGCGTTTGAAGTCATTGAAAAGTAGTTTGGCTTTTGTCCTAGTCTTCCCGCAAAATTGGGCGAAAGCGTAATTCGCACATATTTTCGAAATCAACATAAAATATAGCTATCGCCCGTATTTATTGGGCTGGAGATTACAAAGCTATTACGCTTTCTGAAGTTGATTGAGTGCGAACTCGGGCGAACGTTCAGCGACTAAATCCGCGGCAACTTTTCCAGACCCGCAGCACATCGTCCAGCCGATGTGGCCGTGGCCGCAATTCCAAATGAGCGTGCCGTCGCCGAATCGGTCAACGGTCGTTGTGATGATGGGCAGCGACGACGGCGTCATGGGTCGCAAGCACGCCCATCTCTCGATCTTCGATTCATCACTCCAGTCGAGCGCGCCGGGAAAGAGCGATTCGAAACTCTCATGATGCGCGATGAAATCGTGGTCGGTAAACGTCGTATCGTCGCCTGCAAAATGCGCGCCGGTGGTGAGCCGCATGGTGTCGCCTAGCGGGCAATAAGCAACGAGCGTATCTTCGCAAATGCCACCGCGCGTCGGTGCGCGCGAACGATCTTTGATCGGCACGGTGAGCGAGAAACCCTTCACCGGATACAGCGGCAGCTTCAAACTCATTTGCTTCGCAAAGTGATAACTGCGCGGCCCGAGTGCGACAACGAATTTGTCAGCGTGTTGCTCTTCGCTGTTCGCGTAGATCGTGTAGCCGCGATCAACTACGGAGAGCGCGGCATCAATCTGAACGCCAAAACGAAATTTCACACCGCGCGCTTGCAAGTAACGCACAAGAGCGCGCGTGAAGGCGCGTGAATCGCCCTGCGCATCGGATACAGCGAAACTCGCGCCCACGAAATCACTGTTTCTCAGCGATGGCTCAAGCGCGATTGCCTCTGCGCGTGAGAGCATGCGCACCTCGTAGCCGTGGCTCGCAACTAGTTTTGCCCTTGCTCGCGCCGCTTCAAAGGCCGCGATACTTTTGCACACGTAGAGCAATCCGTTTTGCCGATAGCCACACTCAACACCCGTTTGCGCAAGTGTTGCCTGCAATTGGTCTTGGCAAAACTTCGCGAACGCGAGCTTTGCACGCGCCAAGCGTTCGAATTCCGATTCAGTGGCGTAGGAGAGAAACTCTCCGCCCCATTTCCACAACCGAGGATCAAGTGGTTTGATGATGCGCATCGACGCGTTGATGTCCGTCAGTGCGCGCCAAATCGTTCTGTGCGCACTCGGAGTTGGCCACGGCAAGGCGCGTGACGCTGAAACTAAACCTGCATTCGCATAGCTTGTTTCACATGCCGCATCGTCATTGCGTTCGAGCACCTCGACGTCATACCCGTCGCGCCACAAATAGTAGGCAGTCGCAACACCAATGAGTCCCGCACCGAGTACCGTTACCTTCATGCCGTGAGAATAGCGCGTTACTCACCCTGAAGGAGCGACAACGCGGGTTGGTTTGCGCGAGAATGTGCAGATGCAAGGTCATCACACGCACCACCACACTGAACGCGCAGCCACTGCGACGGGAGCAGATCAGCACGCGCACGTGCCCGGTCATTCTCATGCGCCAGCATCCTATGATCGCGCTTTTGCCGTCGGCGTGTCGCTCAACCTGCTGTACTGCGTTGCCGAAGCGGTCGCGGGCCTTTGGCTGGGTTCGCTTGCGCTCATCGCCGATGCCGGGCACAACCTTTCTGACGTTCTCGGTTTACTCCTTGCTTGGGGCGCAGTTTGGCTGTCGCGGCGCGCGCCCACCGAGACGCATTCGTATGGCCTCGGAAGAAGCTCGATCCTCGCGGCGCTGGCAAACGCCGCGCTCCTTTTGGTAGCGGTCGGCATTATCGTTTGGGAAGCGCTCCACCGATTCGCCGCACCGCACCCGGTGTCAACAACGCCGGTAATCATCATCGCCTCAATCGGCATCGCGGTTAACGGGTTCACCGCGTGGCTTTTTATGCGAGGTTCGCAAACCGATCTCAACGTGCGCGGCGCTTATCTGCACATGGCGGCCGATGCTTTGGTGTCGTTCGGCGTCGTGGTCAGCGCGATCATCATCGCAGCGACCGGGTGGTTCTGGCTTGATCCGGCGACGTCAATCGTCATTGCAGCAGTTATCGCCTGGGGAACGTTCGGTTTGCTTCGGCAATCGTTGCGTCTATCGTTGGACGGCGTTCCCGCGCACATCAACGTACCGGCGCTGCTGTCGCACATGACGCAGAAGCCAGAAGTTGCAGAAGTGCATGATTTGCACGTCTGGGCACTGTCTACCGAAGCGGTTGCGCTGACCGCTCACGTCGTGTGTCCGCGGGGCCACCCGGGTGATGCTTGGCTCGCAGCGCTAAGCCACGAATTGCACGAAAAATTCGCCATCGATCATGCAACGATTCAGATCGAAACAACGAAAGATTTTCACCCGACGAGCACGGAAAAATGTGGCATAGAGGCGCAAGTGACGATCGTCAAATCGTAGGGTATCGCCCGACACCGCTTCGGTCGCCTCACGAGATTCGATGCACCGCAGCTTAGTCGTGAAAACAAAACACGCTCGCTGAAACTCGGTTTACAAGTGCAGACTTCGCCAAGACCTTTACCAAATAGAGGCGCACGTTGCAGCACCGCATTAGGTCGCGAGTGCAACAGGCGGCGGCGCAGAGCAACGACGTGCCGCGTTCTCCTTGACAAGACTCATCTGATCCTACTAACGTTCATACGAGTTTTACTGAGGGGTTCACCATGAAAACACTGTTTCGATTCGTTACTGCGGCCGTTCTTGGCTTGATGATGTCGGTCGCGGGAGCGCAGGCGCTCATCTCTAACCTTGGCAGCGTTACCGACGGAGATTACGGTGGCGCTCCTGATTCGGCAGATCAAGTGCGAACCGGTGCTGTATCAATGAACGTGACTGCGGTGCGCGTCGTTTGGGCGGGTTTGGGTTCTACGCCGGGTGTAAATCGCGTCGGTTTTTATACCGATAACGGCGGCATACCGAGCACCACACAAGTGGGCACGTTTTTTACCAATCCAGCCGTAACGACTGTTGGGACAATCACCTACACGGGTTCCGCGACATTGTTGCCGAACACAACCTATTGGATGGTCGTAGATATTATCGACGACTCCGAAGTCGCGTACACCTTCACAAATTCCGTCGTAGTCGATCCCAGCACGCAAGGCGCAACGATGCCGCCGCTCTCAGCGTACGGCGACAACGTGACCGGGAGCTGGGATGGCACTGACACTGCCGACCTGAAATTTGAGGTTATCGGCACCGCGGGGCTTACTGCGAATCAGTCAGTGCCTGTCATGCCGGTTGCTGCCTCAGCTTTGTTAGCGCTCCTGATGTTCGGTGCGGCTCGCAGCCGTATCCAGCGCAAGGACTAACGATCGCCACGTTTCTCGCTTTTTGCAAATAGCGCGAAGCCAGCGTTACGTGCTGACAAGCGAACGCGACTAAAGCTCAAAATGCGCCGTCACCGGCGCATGATCAGAGGGCTTCTCGCCTTTGCGTTCGTTGCGATCAATGACGCATTCAGTACATTTTTCGGCAAGCTCAGTTGACGCGAGAATGTGGTCGATGCGCAGTCCTTTGTTCTTCTGAAAACCAAGCATGCGGTAGTCCCACCAGCTAAACGTCTTTGCGGGCTGATCGAATTTGCGGAAGGTATCGACCAACCCTAAGCTGATCCACTGCTGGAAACACGCCCGTTCCTGATCGGTGCAAAGCACCTGGCCTTCCCAGGCTTTTGGATCATGTACATCGGCGTCTGCGGGTGCGATGTTGAAATCACCGACTACGACCAACTTTCCGTGGCGCGCGCGCTCTTCCGTTAACCATTTGGTGCATGCGTCCAACCAGCGAAGTTTGTACTGAAATTTATCGGAGTCCACACTTTGTCCGTTCACCACGTAGAGACAAATGACCCGGGTGTCGCTAATGGTTGCCGCAAGCACTCGGCGTTGTTCGTCCTCAAAATTCGGGATCGCGTGAACTATGTCAGTGGGCGCGCCAAGCTCTTGTTTGCTGATGATCGCTACGCCGTTGTACGTTTTCTGACCCGAGACTTCCGCTCGGTATCCAAGCGCCGCGAAAGTGTCGTGCGGAAACTTTTCAGTCTCCATTTTTAGCTCTTGTAGACAAAGAACATCGACGGGATTAGCGCGCAGCCAATTTTCAGCGCGAGTGAGTCGAGCGGTCAGCGAGTTGACGTTCCAAGTGGTGATTTTCATGGCCTGATGTCGAGAAAAGAGAAACAAAAAACGCGAGACTCAGCTCGCGTTTGTTTTGAGATGCAAGTAGGCTGCCGATTAGGAATTTGCTTTCGGTGCGTCCTTTTTGGCCGCATCTTTTTTCCCAGCTTCAGTTCCGGTTAGATCTTCAAGCGGTTTTGGCTTGGCAAACGGTGGCGTTTTGGGGTAGCCCGCGGTGTCTAACGCGGATGCCCAATTCGATTCGCTCCAGCCTGAGAGTCGCCGCTCGCCAATTTTGAGCACTGGCACGACCGAACCGCCGGTTTCGTCTTTGAACTTTTTGTTGAGCTCGGCGCTGCGCGTCGGGTCAATGACGCTGTGCGGAATTCCGCGCTTGTTCAAGTAGCCTTTGGCTTGGTCGCAACTCTCACCGCACTCGCTGACATAAAGCGTGACGGGCGATTTTTTCTGAGCGTCGGCGGCAGCGAGCGAGGCTTCGTTGTTCTGTATCGAATTGCCTTTGACGTTGCGCTCCGATGCGTCTTTTGCTCCGGGCGGCGGCGGCTGATCCGAATAGATCACGCGACCATTGGCGTCTGTCCAGCGGTATACGGCCTGTGCGCACACTGCGGCTGAAACAACTGCAAGCCCGATCGCCAAGGCGATTTTTTGAACACTCATTACGATTTCTCCCAATAACAGTTTCAGACTAGGTTGCAGCGCTGCGCGTCGCCTCTGAAACCATCCCATTGTGCCGCAAAAGCGCGTCAACGGAAGGGGGTCGGCCACGAAAAGCGACGAAATTTGTCATCGCATCGCGACTCCCGCCGCGACCGAGCACCTCTTGCCGGAACGCTGCGCCCGCAGTGGGCGAAAACACGCCTTCTTCCTCGAATCGACTAAACGCGTCTGCTGACAGCACTTCCGCCCACTTGTAGCTGTAATAGCCTGCTGCGTAACCGCCCGCAAAAATGTGAGCGAACGACCACGGCATTCGGTTGTATTCCGGCGGATGCAACACGGTAACTTCGTTTCGAACTTCCCGTAAAACGCGCAGCAATTCTTGGCGGTTGACGGTGAGCTGCTCGGTATGAAGCCGCATGTCAAACAGCGCAAATTCCATTTGCCGCACTGCCGCCATTCCAGACTGGAAGTTTTTCGCGGCGATCATCTTCTCAAATAGTGCGCGCGGGAGCGCTTCGCCGGTATCGACATGCTGCGTCATATGAGCAAGCACGTCCCACTCCCAACAGTAGTTTTCCATGAACTGGCTCGGTAACTCGACCGCATCCCATTCAACATGCCCGAAGCCAGACACACCTAACGTGCCAACGGCAGTTAGCAGCAGATGCAGGCCATGTCCAAACTCATGGAACATGGTGATCACGTCGTCATGTGAAAACAGTGCCGCTTTCCCGCCAACGGGCGATGGGAAATTACACGTCATGTACGCAACTGGCGTTTGCACGCGTCCGGCAACCACACGGCGCGCTCGCGCGGTGTCGGCCCAAGCGCCGGGACGCTTGCCTTCACGCGCATAGAGATCAAGGAAAAATTCGCCGATCCGTTTGCTATTAGTTTGCGAATCAGCGCTTTGGCTCAGAACCTCAAAATAGCGCACGTCTGGATGCCAGGCGCTCGCTTTGCCTTCAACGATACGAACGGAGTAGATGGTTTCGACAACGCGAAACAAGCCGGCGAGCACCCGATCCTCTGGAAAATATTGGCGCACCTCTTCGTCGCTAAATGCGTAGCGTTTTTCGCGTAGTTTTTCGGATGCATACATCGCATCCCACGCTTGCAAATCTTCGATCTGCAGCTCAACGCCCGCAAACTCGCGTAGCTCTCGCAAGTCACGCTGCGCGAAGGGTTTAGCCCGGTGCGCCATGTCGCGAATGAAGTCAATCACTTGTTTTGGCGAATCGGCCATTTTTGTTACCAGCGAAAGCGCCGCGAACGATTCGAAACCCAGCAGTTTTGCCTCTTCGTGACGTAGCGCCATCACCTGCTCAATGATTTCTGAATTGTCGAAACTTGCGTCACCTAGTTCACTTGCCTTAGTTGCATAGGCGCGATAAATCGTCTCTCGCAACGTTCGCGATTTTGCGTACTGCAACACCGGCAGATAACACGGTGCATGCAACGTCAGTCGCGCCATCCCCTCGCCGAGACCGGCGGCCTTTGCTTTTTCCGTCGCGGTTTGCAGAACGTCGCTCGGCACGCCGTCGAGCTCAGCAGCATGCACGTCGAGGGTGAAGGCGTTGGTGGCGTCGAGCACGTGATCTTCAAACTTCGTAGCCAGCGCGGCAAGCGTTTCTTGAATGGCTGCGTAGCGGTCGCGCGCTTCGCCTTCCAGCGCCACACCACTCAATTCAAAATCACGAACTTCGTGCCGCAACAACGCGCGTTGTTCGTCGAGCAACACCGCTGAATGTTCGGATAGCGTTTTGTAGCGTTCGTAGAGCGCGCGGTTGAGTCCGAGCGAGGTCCAAAACTGCGTGACTTTCGGCTCGGCGGCATTGTGCGCCTCGCGAAGCTCGGGTGTACTCACCACGGCATTCATGTGCGCAACGGCGCCCCAAGCGCGACTCAGCTTTTCGGTGGCATCTTGCAGTGGCTCAACCAGCGTTTCCCAGCTCACGGACTCCGTTTTTTCAGCATGCGCGACTGCGGCACTCGCGGATTGGATCAACGTCTCTATTGCGGGGCCGACGTGCTCAGGCTTGATCGCTGCGTAATCGGGCAAACCATCAAAATTTAACAAAGGGTTTTTCACTGCATTCACTCTAGTTTTGATTCAAAAATAGGACGTCGTCGGGTGTTGTTACGTTGCACCACAACCCGTCATATCGCTCGCCTGTTACCTGTCCTGCCGCCACCCATTCGCTATAGAACGGTAGCAGCGGGAATCGTTCACCGCGCGGCCAGTGTTGTACTGCAGATGTTTTGATAATTCCGATGTTGGCCAGCGTGAGGCGCGGATGCCCACGGTTTAAGCGGCCATTTTCATCGATTGCAAACTCGCCGCCAGGCTGCCCAGAAATTGGATGGACCATCACGAAATGTGCGTTGCGAGAATTCTTCGTACCGTTAGCTTCTATTGGGCGATACACAAGAAATCGTTGAAAGTCATATTCGCAATAAACATCCGCGCTCGCCAATATAAATTGAGGTTTATCAAAGTAAGCTGAAGCTCTTGCGACGCCGCCGCCCGTCTCCAATGGCGTGTCTTCAACTGAGTAACAGAGCTCGCACCCGAATCGGCTGCCATCGCCGAGCGTCGCTTGGATTTGCTCCGCGCGATACGACACGTTAATCACAATACGTTCGACGCCGATAGCCACAAGCTTTTCGATGTGATGCACGATAAGCGGTTTTCCGCGAATTTCGATCAGTGGTTTCGGTGTTTGATCGGTGAGCGGACGCATCCGCTCGCCCCGCCCCGCAGCAAGAATCATCGCGCACACATTGATCGTCATACGCCCGCCTGACGCAGCTTAAAACGTGTAGCCAACGGCGCGCTCACGCTGCTCGATGCGATCAAACAGACGCAGCAGTGGCGCGAACACCTCGTAGCGCGAAGCCGCTGCGCGGACATACGCAACAAATCGTGGCGCGTCCCCTAAATATTTAGGTTTTCCGTCACGATAATTAATGCGCGCAAAAATGCCGAGGATTTTCAAATGTCGCTGCAGTCCCATCCATTCAACCTCACGATAAAACTCTGAGAAATCGGCGCGCACCGGTAGGCGAGCTTTGCGCGCTTGGTCCCAGTAGCGCGCCGTCCAGTCGATAACACGCGCTTCATCCCAAGACACAAAAGCGTCTCGCATGAGCGAAGCGATGTCGTAGCTGATTGGACCAATCGCCGCGTCTTGAAAATCAATCACCCCAGGATTCTGCTCGCGGATGGCGTTCACCATCAAGTTTCGCGGCATGTAATCGCGGTGGCAAAGCACGGTCGGCTGCGACAGTGCGCTTGCAATCAGTGTTGCGTAAACGCGTTCGAGTCCACTGGCTTCTGAGGCGCTGAGCTCGATCCCCAAATGTCGATCAAGATACCAGGTTGGAAATAGATCAATTTCTCTGCGAAGAATTGCCCCATCGTAGTTCTGGATTTTGGTTTTTGCACCCGCGGGATCAATCTTCTGCAGGCGTACGAGCATGGTGATCGCGTCTTGCATGAGCGCGTCCACTGCAGTTGGGTCGCCAGCAGACGACGTCTGTTCAAACGCATGAAACGCGTGGAGGTACGTCACGCGCCCGAGATCCTGCAGCAGCAGAAACCCCTGTTCGGCATCGTTTGCCATGAGCTTTGGCACAACCACGTTGCCGCTCGCGAGTAGCTCCAAAGCGTTGACAAACGGCTGTGTGTTTTCAAGCGATGGCGGCGCGTCCATCACGATCGCCGAGAGCCCAGATGCATCGGTCACGCGAAAGTAGCGTCGAAAACTCGCATCTTCTGACGCCGGAGCAATCGTGGTCCAGTCGCGTGCATTCGTCGCGGCGAGCCAAGCTACCGCAGCGTCTAAACGCGCATCTTCCGACGCAGGCGCTAAGTCAATTCTCTCCATCGTTGTTCTCGTGTCTGCGCCGCCGCGCTGCGGTGCTCCGAAGCGCTAATGCGTTGATTTGTCGGATAAACTCTCGATTTTACGGCGAGCGCTCCCTTCATGCACGTATTGCAGAAAACACCGAAAGCGAGGCAATGATGAGGTCGACCGGCAAACTCCATCGGCTCGGTGCAAGTCGTCGTCAACCTACGTGTTTTCGCTGCTGCGCAGGTTCACACAGCAATGCTCGCCCAACAAACGCGCAGGTTCGGAGATACGGTTGGTGATTTTTGTATGCCGCTCAACGCCAAAACGCTTACGTGTTGCAGTCATTGCAGGCGCAGTATCACTGGCTTGCGCCAACACGCATGCGCAGTTTTCAAGCGCGCTGGCCCGTGCGGTTTCCAATCCCAGCGCGTGTGAACCGGTTAACGCAACGCCTCTACCTAGCGCCCTAGCTCGCCCGACCCGCAGCGCGCAAGCCTCTCCGCTCAGCGTGGTGCGCGATGTGCCCGCAGAAAAAGAGATCACCACGATCACGGCTGTTGAATCGCGCGGTGAGACCGAGAAATTTTTTGAGGCTACCGGGAACGTAGAAGTGCGCTCACCGTCGCGCGAAGTGCTCGCCGACTATGTGTATTACGACCTACCTGTAGACACGATCCGCGCCAAAGGAAACGTCTCCATTCGATCTTGGCAGGATCTCATTTCCGGGCCCGAACTCGAATACAAGCGAGACACCGCCACCGGATTTATGGCCGCACCGGAGTTTGTGCTCGGACTCTACAAAGGGCGCGGTAAAGCAGACCGGCTTTTGTTTACCGGCGAAGACCAGTACCGCGTGATCAAGGGCACGTATTCAACGTGCAATGATCCAAGCCCAGCCTGGCGGCTCGACGTCGGCACGTTAGACGTCAACGACGCAACCGGTGTTGGCACGGCAAAAGACGCACGCGTCTACATCGGCGGCGTACCCATTGCATGGCTTCCGCAGTTCAGCTTTCCGCTGAAAAATGATCGGAAGTCAGGCTTTCTAGCGCCGACGTACGCAACGAGTGAAGCGCGTGGATTCGAGATTCAACTGCCTTACTATTTAAATCTCGCGCCGAACTACGACGCAACACTCACGCCGCGTCTAATGACGAAGCGGGGCGTTTTAATCAACGGCCAATTCCGCTATGTCGAAAATTCACCGCTGGGCGTGAGCAGCGGCGAATGGACCGGCGAATATCTACCCAATGATCGTGAAGCAGGACTCACCCGCACTGCGCTGAATCTGAAACACACACAGATTTTCTCGCCCAATTTGACGCTGCTGCTCGCGTTCAATCGAGTATCTGATTCTCGCTACTTCATCGATCTCGCCGATTTCGTGTCGATTACTTCGATCACCACGTTGCCCCGCGAAGCGACGTTAACGTATCGAAATTTTGATTGGACGTTCAGCGCTCGCGCGCAGAAATTCCAGACGCTTCAGGATCCGAACGCGTTGGTGCTGCCGCCGTATGATCGCGTTCCACAGCTCGAAGCGGTGTCGCCAACGTATCGATTCGGTGCCGACAAACGCGTTGAGCTCAACACGACCGCGCAGCTTGCTCGCTTTGAATATCCGAACGCCACAGCGCCATCGGGTTATCGCGCTTACAACTTAACCTCTCTAGCGTATCGCTACGAAACGCCCGGTTTTTTCGCCATTCCTCGCGTTTCCGTGCACGCAACGCGGTACAAGCTCAGTGGTGAGTTTGATGATGCGCGCGGCGGCAACCGGGTGCTGCCGATTGCTAGTTTTGATACGGGATTGTTTTTTGATCGCGATACGTCGCTCTTCGGTCGTTCGTTCAGACAATCGTTTGAGCCGCGAGCGATGTTCACTCACATCCCCTATCGCGATCAATCCGAGTTCCCAAATTTCGATACCGCTGTTGCCGACTTCAATTATTTGCAGCTTTTCAATGAAAACCGATATGTCGGACAAGATCGAATCGGCGACACCTCTCAGTTGTCGATTGGTTTGACGTCACGATGGTTCGACGCTGACTCGCAAAAAGAGCGGCTTCGCTTCACGGTGGGAAACCGGATCTATTTCAACCGTCAACGAGTAACTTTGACCGGCGAAACGCCGCGCGACAGCAACGCGACCGACCTTCTGTTGTCGGCGCAGGGTCGCGTCACCGATGAGCTCTACGTTGAAGCCAACAGTCAATACGATGCGGATAAGGGTCGCAACGAGCGCCTGTCGTTCGGGTTTCGCTACTCACCTGATCGTACGCGTACGTTGAACCTGAACTATCGCTCTATCCGTGAACTCTCCACGCTCAACGGCAGCGTTCGCGTGAAGCAAATCGATGCCTCAGCACAGTGGCCAATTTACCGAAACATTTATGGCGTTGGCCGGCTTAACTATTCGATCGGCGAACGCCGCCTTACCGAGGGCGTGATCGGCATTGAATACGACGGATGTTGCTACGTAGTTCGCGCCGTCGCGCAGCGCCTCGCGACATCAACCACCACATCAACGACAGCGTTTTTCCTACAGCTCGAACTGAACGGACTCGCAAGAATTGGGTCGAACCCGCTCGACGTACTGCGCCGGAACATTCCGGGCTATTCCGTGCTCTACGAAAACCCAACGCGCCGCCGCGTAGATAATTCGGACAGTGCAACATTTACACCGTGGGTTCCTAACTAGAAACTCTGCGGTAATCCATAGAATTTAGGGCGATAGGTTATGAAATTAGTGTCTTCGTTTATCCGTAAAAAACTGTGCATCGCCCAAAGTTATGGCGTGATTAGCTTGGTAGCTGTAAGTGCACTCGTGCCGCTTGCGGCATTCGCTCAGTCACGCGTCCAGCTCGTTGATCGCGTCGTCGCGGTGGTGAACGACGAGGTGATTACGCGCTTTGAACTCAACAATCAAAAGCGTGCGATTCTTTCGCAGCTACAGCGTCAAGGCGTCAAACCGCCTGCTGAGTCTGAGCTGGATTCACAAGTGCTTGAGCGCTTTATCAACGAACGCGTTCAGCTTCAACACGCTAAAGAAAATGGCATCCGCGCCGACGATGAGACGGTGACCGCAGCATTGCAAAACATCGCACAGCAAAACAAGATGTCGATGCAGCAATTTAGCGAAGCGCTCAAGAAAGATGGCTTAAGCGTCGAACAGTTTCGCGATGAGCTCAAAAACGAAATTATCTTGAACCGCGTTCGTGATCGCGAAGTTGATTCGCGCGTGATCGTGACCGACGGCGAGATCGACGCATACCTCGCGACGTCGAAACTGCAGGGAGCGCTGCAAGCCGAATATCAGCTGGCCCACATCTTAGTGTTGGTGCCCGAGCAGGCTACGCCTGACCAAGTTGAAACGCGAAAAAAACGCGCTGAGGAAGCTTTAAAGCAAGTCAAGGCGGGCACTGCGTTCAGCCAGGTTGCCGCCCTTTTTTCCGATACCAATGACGCGGCGCAAGGCGGCGCTCTCGGGTGGCGTAAAGCAGATCGCCTGCCCACAATTTACGCCGAGGCTGCGGGAAAGCTGCCGGTTGGCGGCACCAGCGAAGTGCTCCGCTCTGCCAATGGTTTTCACATTTTGCGGGTGCTCGATAAGAAGACTGGCGAAAGTGAAAAATCAGTCGTAGAGCAAAACAAAGTGCGGCACATTCTCGTTCGCGTGAATGAACTGGTTGGCGAAAACGAGGCGCGTACCAAGATTGAGCGGCTCAAAGAACGCATCGCAAGTGGCGCTAAATTTGAAGATATCGCGAAGCTCAACAGTGAGGACACGAGCGCTGCACGGGGCGGCGAACTCGGATGGGTTTCGCCTGGCGACACCGTTGCTGAGTTCGAAGCTGCAACCAAAGCTGCGAAACCCAACAGCGTTGTAGGCCCGGTGCGAACCCAGTTCGGTTTCCACTTGATCGAAGTGACCGAGCGCCGGAACCAAGATGTGACAGCTGAGAAATCCCGCCAAGCGGCTCGCTCTGCACTGCGCGAGCGGAAGAGCGATGAGGCCTATCAAGCGTGGCTGCGCGAAGTACGTGACCGCGCAACGATTGAATTGAAGCTCGCGGACTCGTAACCTCGGCGTTTGCGTTTCACCCACAAGAGAGCGGTGATCAATCGCTCTCGGCCTACCGACGGTCAAACACGCAGACCCACGTCTCCGCAGCCCAGTGTCAAGGATCGTCACGCACGCGCAAGAAACTAGCAAACCGAGGCTTGCCTGAGGGCGTGATATCGCGATAGGTATAGGTCACAGTCGCGCCAACTGCAGGCGGTTTTTCGCGCACCGCGTCCGTAAATCCCGTACCAAGCTTGAACTGCAAACCTGCCTTTGTCTCGACGATGAGCGCGCCCATTCGCCCTGCGTGCTTGCCCTTGCCGGGAACGTGCGCAACCACTCTGGCTTCAGTATCTAAGAGCGGTTTGAGTTTGAGCAACACATCGCTCCTTCCCGTAACGTAGGCTGCGTCTGCCAAATGCAACATCAAGCCTTCTGCGCCTGCTTTGACGATTCGATCGAGCTCTCGTTTGAGCGCTGGGCGATCTTTCACTGGGGACTGCCGCACTGCGCGTAGCTGCGAAAAATTGGTTTGCGCAACCAGCAATTCAATTTGCTTAACGCGCTCAATAAACGTGAGGCCCTGATTTTCGGCAGGTTGTGGCAGCTCAAAAATCATGTAAGTCACGCGCCGCCATTCCTCATCGATCGGAACTTCTTTGCGCACGATGCCGGACACTTCGTCGAACTTGCCGCGCGCGATCCAGAGCTCACCATCAAGCGCTTGCTTCGGCAATTTTTCGAGAAACCACGAAGGCGCGGCAATCGTTCGGCCGCTGCGAAATTTGAGCGCGCTGCCGTCCCACACCGCGCGAACACCGTCGTACTTCTCGCTCACCAAATACTTCGTGACATCGATGTGCGGCGCGAGCACGTTGGCAAGCAGCAACTTCGGCGCGTCTTGCGCGAACGCAATTGATGCAAACGGAATTAACACCGCGACCAGTAGGAGGCGCAGCGATTGGAGGTAACGAGACGCGTGGCGCATGACGAGGCGATCCAGAATTGGCGAGTGCCGCGAGTCTAGCGCGGTGGTTTCGCCGGAAAAGCTCGAATATTTCAGAATCAACTAGTTCGCTATTAGACCTTTTCTATTGGGCTATAGTGCGTTAAACGTGCTAACTCGTGTTTATATTTTTTGCGCTCCTTCGCCCGTGTTTTTTTGAGCATTTATCAGCGTAGTTCTTCACCTAACGTTTCCCCTAGTATCACATATGCGCATATACGCATATTCTTCGCTCTATTGCAATTTCTGAATTCCCCTCGCCCACTCGCATGGAAGAACTCGATCCTGTTTTTGAAAAAGTGGCGCGCTATTTTTCGCTACTCTCCGACGCATCGCGATTGAAAGTGATCCACGCGATTTGTAGCGTTGAGCGCAGCGTCAATGATGTGGTTGTCGAAACCGGACTATCGCAGAGCGCGGTATCGCGTCATCTCTCGAGTTTGCACTCGTCGCAGGTGGCATCACGTCGCAAAAGCGGCGCGCAAGCGCTCTATGTGATTTCTGATCAAACGCTCACCGACATTTGCCGCACCGCGTGCGTGAGCCTTGTTGCGCGCGAGGAAGAGCAAGCCACGCGGGTGGAGCCAATGCGCGAGCAGATCGCGCACTTCATGGGCGGCGCGGCCAATGATGCGAATGCAAGCGTTACTACTGCGACGATCGCAACATCAAGCGCTCGTAAAAAACGTCATTAATCGATAAAACAAGAATGAAGTCCAGCAAATTCTCAATCGGCCGATTGCAAAAAGCGCCCGAGTTTTTCCTCTCGCGCGAAGCGCTCGACTTGCATGGCGATGATCGGCGCTCGTTTCTGCGCAAAGCGTTTCTCGCAGCGAGCGGCGTCGCAGGCGCGGCGGCATCAGGCAGCCTCCTCGCGCAGACTGATAGCGTCGGTGATCCGGCGATTTTGAATCTTCCCGCGCACAGCACGGGTCTCGGCGCGCCGGTTGCGGCGAAAGGCTACGGCACACCGTCGAAATTCGAAGAAAACCTCCAGCGCCGTGAAAGCCCCGGCCTCACACGCGTCGGCGCAGCGAGCGTGAGCTTTGCGCCGCTTCAGGGCTTCTTCGGCATCATCACGCCAAGTGGTTTGCATTTCGAGCGCCATCATCAAGGCTTCTGGGACATCGACCCCACGCAGCATCGATTCATGATTAACGGCCTCGTAAAAAACCCGAAGGTTTATACGATGGACGATCTGATGCGCCTGCCGTCAATGTCGCGGATGCACTTCATCGAATGCGGCGCAAACACCGGTATGGAATGGGGCAATGTCGCCGTGCCAACGGTGCAATACACGCACGGCATGCTCTCGTGTTGCGAATACACCGGCGTGCCGCTTAAATGGTTGCTCGATGACTGCGGCATCGACTTAAAAAAAGCGAAATACATCCTCGCTGAAGGTGCCGATGGCAGCGGAATGACGCGCACCATCAACTTGAAAAACGCGCTTGATGATGTGATGGTCGCGTATGGAATGAATGGCGAAATGCTGCGTCCTGAGAATGGCTATCCGTTGCGCCTCGTGGTGCCTGGCGTGCAAGGCGTGTCGTGGATCAAGTATTTGCGCCGCATCGAAGTCGGCGATATGCCTTATGACAGCAAAGATGAAAATTTGCATTACACCGATTTGATGCCCGATGGAAAACATCGGCAATACACCAGCATCCAGGAGGTGAAAAGTGTGATCACCACGCCGAGTGGCGGGCAAGTGCTGCTAGATAAAGGTTTCTATAACGTGACTGGGATCGCGTGGAGCGGTCGCGGCAAGATTCGTCGCGTTGAAGTGTCTGCCGACGGTGGCAAGAATTGGAAAGATGCACGACTGGAAACACCCGTGCTCGACAAATGCTTAACGCGTTTCAATATGGATTGGACGTGGAACGGCAGCGACGCGATTTTGCAATCGCGCGCTACGGATTCGACCGGCCACGTGCAACCGACCATGACTCAGCTCCGCGCGAAACGAGGCACACGCTCGATTTATCACAACAACGCGATTCAGAGTTGGCTCGTTGGCGCGAATGGGGAGGTGAGCAATGTACAAGTCGCTTAGCAGCGGCTGCGACGCGCGGCTGCTTCGTTGCGCAATCGCTCGTGTACGTTTAGTACACGTCGCGTTCGCGCGCCTCGCATCCATCGCGTCTCGCACGCTGCTTTTTGTAATCTTTGCAAATGCTTTGACGACGAGCGCTCAGACACCGGGTCGCCCGGCCACTCCCGTCGAAATCAAAGCCTGGGACATCGACGTGCGCGCCGATTTCAAAGGATTGCCACCCGGCAGCGGAAGCGTTGCCAAAGGGCAGGAAGTGTGGGAGGCAAAATGCGAAAACTGCCACGGCGCGTTTGGCGAATCCAATGAAGTGTTCACACCGATCATCGGCTATACGACCCAACAAGACATGAAAACCGGGCGGGTTGCGAAACTCACCGGCGACACCGTGCCGCAACGCACGACGATGATGAAGCTCTCGCAGCTATCAACGCTCTGGGATTACATCAACCGCGCGATGCCCTGGAACGCGCCGAAAACACTCACAACTGACGAGGTTTACGCAGTCACTGCGTACGTGCTCAATCTTGGCGGAATCGTGCCCAACGAGTTTGTGCTTTCCGACAAAAACATCCGCGAAGTGCAAGCGATGTTGCCAAACCGCGATGGAAAAACGCGCGAGCACGGGATGTGGAATGTGAGCGATAAGCCGGATGTGCAGGGATCAACGTGCCGCAACAATTGTGACGCGAAGGTAGACATTACGAGCCGCTTACCGGACTATGCACGCAACGCGCATGGCAATCTCGCATCGCAAATGCGACTAGTTGGCGGCGTGCGCGGCGCGGACACCACGCAAGCCGCTCCGGTCACATTCACAACGCCTCGGCCGATCGCTAATTCGCAAGCGAGCACTCCCGCAATTGCGATCAGCGCAAAACCCGATCCGGCGAAGCTTGCCGCGCAACACGCTTGTACGGCGTGTCACGGTGTTGCCAACAAATTGCTTGGGCCTTCGTTGAAAGACATTCACGCGAAATACCGCGATGCCAAAGATTCCGTTGCTCTGCTTGCCGGAAAGATCAAAGCGGGCGGCAGCGGTGTGTGGGGCGCGATTGCCATGCCCGCGCAAGGCCATGTGCCCGATGCGGACATTCGCGCTATCGCCGAATGGATCGCAAACGGCGATTTCAAGTAAGCCAAGGCAGGTGTTGAAACGTTATTAAACGAGACAATATTAAGTAGTTACCAGCAAGGCGTGACAGCTCACGCGCCTAAAATTTGGGCATATTTAGAAATCTGGAGGATCACACAGATGCAACGAAGAGTAGTCATCAAAACGGGCGGCTCGCTCGCGATGATCGCAGCGGCCATCAGTGCTGGCGTATTGCCACAAAGCGCATTTGCGTCCTGGAATAAAAACGCGTTTGACGCGAAGAATTTGAACGACGTCGTGAAGGCGATGGGCGGCTCAACGGCTGAAAAGTCAGGTGATATCGCGATCACCGCGCCTGACATCGCTGAGAACGGCGCTGTCGTGCCGATCGCAGTCGCAAGCAAACTCGCAAACACCGAGAGCATCGCGATTCTGGTGGAGAAAAACCCGAGCAGCTTAGCGGCACAATTTGACATTCCGGGCGGCACGGAAGCCAACGTTGGCACGCGTGTAAAGATGGGGCAAAGCTCCAACGTTCACGCAGTTGTGAAAGCGGGCGGCAAGTATTACGTTGCAACTAAAGAAGTCAAGGTCACTCTTGGCGGATGCGGCGGTTAAGTCGAAGCGGCTGCAAGGCTGTGACGCTTCGTCAACCGTCCGCTTGTGTTCAGAGGCACACGGCGCGAACGGTTTCCTTGCCTGACAGCCTTTCGCGCGCTTCTTAATTTTTCTCGATGACAGATCGTCGAAACGGAGATACAAAATGGCAGATCCAATGCGCATTCGCGCACAACTCAAAGGCGACACGACAGAAGTGCGTGTGTTGATGGCGCACGTGATGGAAACCGGGCAACGTAAAGACGCTGCTGGCGCTACGATTCCAGCGCACTACATTCAAAACGTCAGTGCCACGCACAACGGAAAATCTGTGCTCAGCGCCTATTTCGGCCCAGCCGTCTCGCAAAACCCAGTGATGAATTTCAGTTTCAAAGGCGGCGCGAAGGGTGACAAAGTTGTGATCACCTGGACCGACAACAAAGGCGACAAGCGAACGGATGAAACAGCGATCGCGTAACGTTTTCGCATAGTGGAAAAGCGGCGGCACCACCGCCGTTTTTTGTTTTACGCGTACAAAAAAGGAGGACGCTAGTGAAATACAAATTCGCAACTTTTGTCGTTGCTATCGCGACGCTGCCCGCTGCATCGATGCTTGGTGCGCAGCAAGACGCTCAAAAAGAAATCGAGCGGTATCGGCAACTGCTCGCGGATGGCAATCCCGCAGAGCTTGTTGAGATGCGCGGCGAGGCACTTTGGAAAGAAAAGCGTGGCCCCAAGAATGCGTCACTCGAGCAATGCGATCTCGGTCTGGGCGCAGGAAAACTTGAAGGCGCATACGCGCAGCTGCCCCGCTATTTCGCCGATGTTGATCGCGTGATGGATGCGGAATCTCGCATCGTGCATTGCCAGATCGCGTTGCAGGGTTTCAGTAAAGATGAACTGAGCAAGCGCCCCTATTCGCTCACGCAAGGTGAGCGGCAAACCGATCACGAAGCGCTAACCGCGTATGTTGTCGGTCTGTCGCGCGGCGCAAAAGTTGCGCTGCCGCAAGCGCATCCTAAAGAAAAAGAATCGTATTTGCGTGGCGAAAAAATGTTCTTCTTCAAAGGCGGTCCGTATGACTTCGCTTGTGCAACTTGTCACGGCGTGGACGGGCAGCGCATTCGCTTGCAAGACTTACCGAATTTCCAAAAAGCAGACAACGCACAACGTGCATTCACTACGTGGCCGGCCTATCGCGTGAGCCAAGGCGCAGTGCGCACGATGCAATGGCGACTGTACGACTGTTTTCGTCAGCAACGCTTCCCTGAGCTTGCGTTCCTCTCGCCCGCATCGGTTGATCTCATCACCTACATGGGTGTGAAAGCGCAAGGCGGCACGATGGATTCACCAGCGATTAAGCGATAAGAGGGATGATGATGAAAACAAAATTACTGCTCACGCTTCTCGCCTCGATTGTGATTGCGAGCTGCGCAACAGTTGCGACGTCACCTAAAGCGCCTTCCGATGCAGAGGTTACGGCAGCGTTGAAAGCGTCGTTCAAAGAAACCGCGTCAGCAAAGATTGATCGCCTCGATCAAAGCGAGTTGCAGCGCGCATGTTCGGTTGCTTCTGAAACCGGCAAAGATCTTGATCCGAAAGTGCGCGAGGCATTGCAAGCAAAATCGCTCGCTAGTGTGAAGTATCCGGCCGACGGAAAATATCTCGGTGATTGGAAGCGCGGTGAAGCGATCGCGCAGAGCGGTCGCGGTTTGCAATTCAGCGATGCGCCGGGCGCAGCCGCAGGAGGCAATTGCTATGCGTGTCATCAAGTCGATAAAGCAGAGATTTCGCACGGCAATATCGGACCTACGCTTTGGAATTACGGCAAGCTGCGCGGCAATTCCGAAGCGATCGTGAAATACACCTGGGCACGCGTCTGGAATTCACACGCATTCAACGCCTGCGCCAACATGCCGCGCTTCGGTGACGCGGGCATCTTGACCGAAGCGCAAATCAAAGACGTGATGGCGCTCTTGCTCGATCCCGAAAGTCCGGTAAACAAGTAGGTTAAAACGGTGCGCCGCGCTCCGTACGAGATGCGAGCGATTGCGTGGCTGCTTAAGGCGCTACCGCCCGAATTTATTGGGCGTTACCTTCGAAAAGCGTACGCTTCGAAAAACACTAATTTATGTCCGTTCGCCCAGTTTAATTGAGCGTTGACTTAAGTTGTTGATACGTTGTTACGAAACCGTTCGCTTTCGTTTTTCTCATCGATACGCAACCGTCTTCGCATGAAATCAAAGGTGCTCACCCCATGCAACGTCGTGAATTTCTAAATCTCCTCGCGATCGCCTCTGCGTCGGGTGCGGCGCTCAATTCACGCGATCTGCTCGCCGCAACTAACGCACAGCGCATGTACGATTTGCCGCGCTTCGGCAACGTGCATTTTTTGCACATGACGGATTGTCATGCGCAGTTGAAACCGATTTACTTCCGCGAGCCCAATGTGAACTTGGGTTTTGGAAGCGCGTTCAACAAAGCGCCGCATTTGGTGGGCGAACATTTATTGCGCGAATTCGGTGTGCGCCGCGGTTCGCGCGAGGCGCATGCGTTTACGTTTCTCGATTTCGAAGCGGCAGCAAAAACCTACGGCAAAGTGGGTGGTTTCGCGCACCTTGCAACGTTAGTCAAACAAATGAAAGCTTCGCGTCCCGGCGCGCTTCTGCTCGACGGCGGCGATACCTGGCAAGGCTCGGCAACAGCATTGTGGACCAACGGGCAAGACATGGTCGACGCCTGCCTCGCACTCGGCGTTGATGTGATGACGGCGCATTGGGAGTTCACACTCGGCGCAAAACGCGTACAAGAAATTATCGAAAAGGATTTCAAAGGCAAAGTCGATTTCATCGCGCAAAACGTGAAGACGACGGACTTCGAAGATCTCGTATTCAAGCCTTATACGCTGCGCGAAATGAACGGCGTTCCGATTGCAATCATCGGTCAAGCGTTTCCGTACACACCGATTGCAAACCCTCGGTACTTCACGCCCGAATGGAGCTTTGGTATTCGCGAAGACGACATGCAGAAGACGATTAATGAAGTGCGCAGTAAGGGCGCGCAAGTCGTCGTCTTACTTTCACACAACGGCATGGACGTTGATCTGAAACTCGCCTCACGGGTGCGCGGACTCGACGCGATTTTGGGCGGGCACACGCATGACGGCGTGCCCGGTGCAATCCCGGTGAAAAACGCGGGCGGCACAACGCTCGTCACTAATGCCGGCTCGAACAGTAAATTCCTCGGCGTCCTCGATTTCGACGTAAACAACGGCAAGATTGCGGACTTCCGTTACAAGCTGTTGCCGGTTTTCTCAAACCTACTCGCAGCAGATCCGGCGATGGATGCTCTCATCACGAAAATCCGCGCGCCGTTTGAATCAAAGCTCAGCGAGACACTGGCTACCACCGATGCGATGCTCTACCGCCGTGGCAATTTCAACGGCACGTTTGACCAACTGATCCTTGACGCCTTGATGGAAACCAAGCAAACCGAAATCGCGTTCTCGCCAGGTTTCCGCTGGGGCACGTCGCTGCGCTCAGGCCAAGCAATCACCCGCGAACACGTGATGGATCAAACCGCGACGACCTACTCGTACACCACCGTCAGCGAGATGAGCGGCGAGATGATTAAGACGGTGCTCGAAGACATCGCGGACAACTTGTTTAATCCCGACCCGTACTACCAACAAGGCGGCGACATGGTGCGCGTGGGCGGTTTGCAGTACGCAATCGATCCGCTCGGCGCTCAAGGTCGGCGAATCTCTGACATGCGGCTCAAAGGTCAACCGATTGATGCCGCCAAAATCTACAAGGTCGCAGGCTGGGCTCCAGTTTCGGAAGCGGCGCGCGACGCGAAAACTGAACCTGTGTGGGATGTAGTCGAAACGTGGCTCAAATCAAAAAAGCGCGTTACCGCACGACGTGTGAACCAACCGAAAATTCTGAATACCCAAGGAAACCAAGGCATCGCCTAGCCAGCGCAGCGAGTTAAGTTGCGTCGATTCCCGCTATAATTTTCGATTCACTCTGTTGCCGGGGTGGCGGAATTGGTAGACGCAGCGGATTCAAAATCCGCCGTTAGTGATATCGTGCGGGTTCGAGTCCCGCCCTCGGCACCACGCCCATTAGGGCTTTGAAAGAAAGCGACCACTCACACGGGTCGCTTTTTTCTTTTCTCGGTTGAGTTTCTTCGCTTATTCGCGTCTAGCGTCACTACGATGTTCGAGAGCGAGTTTGCCGTCGCTCCACTTTCGAGCCGCACCGCGGCGAGTCCGCATACATTGCATGTCGACATCGCTCAAGTACGGTAATAACATTACGCCCATAGCGTCAGTTTTAATGGGGCGAAACCTATTTATCATGCATATTCGGTAGACGGTACAATTTAGCAGTTCACCCATCAAATTAGGCGTTCTGGCCTTTTCGCCAAAAGATCCACACAGCACATGCGCGTCATGTAGGCCAGCGCTAGACCTAGGGCGACAAGATCAATACGTAAGCAGCAAACGCTAAACTTTTGCGCTTAATTAGGTACAAAAGCCTTGAAAAACACTGATTTCCCTGTGACGACCGCCGTACGTTTTCTGCGTGCGCACAACGTGGAGTTCGGTGGGCACTTATACGACTATGTTGATCGTGGCGGAACCGCGCATTCTGCAGCTTCGCTGGGTGTCGATGAACACTGCGTGGTCAAGACAATCGTTCTAGAAGATGACCGCAAGCAACCGCTCATTTGTCTGCAACACGGCGACCGTGATGTATCGACGAAATCGCTTGCGCGATTGCTTGGTGTGAAGTCCGTCGTGCCGTGCAGTCCCGAAGTCGCCACTCGCCACACCGGTTATCTTGTCGGCGGAACATCACCTTTTGGTACTCGCAAAGCGATCCCAACTTTTCTTGAGCGATCTATCACCACACTGCCGTGCCTCTACGTTAATGGCGGCAAGCGTGGCTTTTTGGTGTCGATGCCGCCGGCCGAGTTGGTGCGAGTGCTTGCGCCCACACTGGTCGATGCAGCTGCAGCGTAGGATGAGCGCATTGCAGCGGCTGCGACGCTCGCGCGGCGTAAATGCAACTCGTGCGGTAAACGCGCATCCGCTCGGCTGTTAACTCTCGTCTTTCCTAGTACATTTGAAACCATGGGATTGTTGAAGCCAAAAGCGGTCGCGAAAGCAAAGGTATTGAAACCCGGTGAGGGGTGGTCGTATGCGGGGAAAACCGACGTTGGGCGGGCGCGTGCGCACAATGAAGATTCAATTGCGATCAACGAGCAGCTGCAGTTAGTGGCCTTGGCAGACGGCATGGGCGGCTATCAGGCCGGCGAGGTCGCAAGCAAAATTGCCATCGACGTATTGATCGACGAGATTTCAGAGAGCAAGCTCACCGAGCGTGACATCGCAAAGATCGATCCTGATACCGGAACCTCCGTGGCGATGAGACGGCTTCGTAGCGCAATTGAAAAAGCGAACAACCGCATTTGTAGCGTTTCGCGTGAACGCGAAGAGCTTGACGGCATGGGCACGACGATCGTCGCGGCCTGCTTCTACGACGGTCGAGTGGGCATCGCACACGTCGGCGATTCACGCTGTTATCGCTATCGCGACCGCAACTTCGAACAGCTCACGCGCGATCATTCGCTTGTCCAAGAGCAGCTCGAAAAGGGCCTGATTACTGAAAACGAAGCGCATGCGTCGCCGCAAAAAAATCTCATCACGCGCGCGCTCGGCATCGATGCCCTCGCCCAAGCCGACACTCAAGAATTTCGCACCCGTACCGGCGACGTCTACCTGCTCTGCTCGGACGGTCTGTCCGACATGGTTGACAATGATGTGCTCAAAAAAGAACTTGAGCGCACCGAAGATCTTGACGCCATGGTGAAACGACTTGTTGACGCCGCAAACGAAGCGGGTGGACGCGACAACATTTCAGTGATCGTAGTCAGGGTTGGCGCCCCGATCGAAGACGGCCAGTGGTGGCAAAAATTCTTGGCGAAACCGCCTGCAAAATAGTCGGAGATCAACTTTATGGCCAAGCTCTTTTGGTTGCAACCCGACAACTCAATTGTTGAGTTCGCGCTGCCCGCGGAACAAAACGTGATCGGTCGCGGCAGCCGCAGCGACATCCGAATCAAGCATCCAGGCATTAGCAGCGAACACGCGTTAATCCGAATGGCCGATACCGTCGCAACGATTGAGGATCTAGACAGCACTAACGGCACCCGGGTAAACGGTCGCACGATCAAACGCCACACGCTTCGCCACGGCGATCAGATCGAAATCGGGCGCGAACGACTGATGTACTTCGCGGAACTCGATAGCGCCTCCCGATTCGCGCAACCTGAGCCTGACGTGCCGTATTCCGAGCCTGGCGCGTTGACTGAACGCGTGGTCACTACCAGCACCCCGGCGGACCCTCCCGCGTCGAATCCTGCTCCTGTACAACACGTTCATTCGCCCGCTCGCAACGCGCCGGACATCGAATTTGCGGGTAGTGTCGTAGTGCTCTCCGGCGCCAACACGGGAAAGCGTTTTCCTCTGGACAAAGATGAGGTCACTTTGGGCCGCGAGGGTCGCCAAGTGATCGCAATTGAGAAGAGCGCGGCCAACACCTGGACGCTTCGGCTTAAGGACGGCGCAGCGCCGCCTTATATCAACGGGGACGCGATTCTTGATCGGCGTACGCTGGCTGCGGGCGATGTGATCGAACTCATCGGCGTAAAACTACGATTTGAAGTCTCGATGCCAGCGAACTAAGCGCTTCGAAAAACGCACTCCATTTATCGCGCAGATTCGCCGGTAAAGCACACCTCAAACGCAGCACCATTCCATCTTGAGCGTGAGACCGAAATCGTGGCGCCATGCGCACGCGCCACCTCTTGCACGATTGCAAGCCCCAGCCCCGAACCGCCAATCACATGATGACCCTCCGAGTCGTACCGCGTTGCGCGTGAAAACGGCGCGAAAATCCGCGCGCGTTCGTTATCCGCAATGCCAGGCCCGGAGTCTTCAACCCGAATCGCGGTCGGATTGGCATACGTGCTCACCAATACGTGACCTCCACGCGGCGTGTATTTCAGCGCATTGTCGATTAAATTGGTCACCATTTCTGAGAGCAATGTCGCGTCCGCGAGGCGCTCGATTTCGGTGGCACACGGTTCAAACGACACGTCGATTGATTTTTCGATGGCCAGTGGCAGCAATTCACGGGTAGCGATCTCACACATCGGATTGAGTTTTACCGGTTCGAACTGAGCGGTAGTTGCCGAGCTTTCAGCGCGCAACATCGAGAGCAGCTGTTTGGCAAGACGGTTCGCGCGGGACGACGTCGAAAGCAGCTGCTCAATGGTGTGGCTACGACGAGCGGAATCATCACCCGCTTGTTTAAGAAGCTCACTATGCGCACGCATTGCTGCAAGCGGCGTGCGCAGTTGATGCGCGGCGTTGGCGATGAATCGCTTTTGTGCGTCGATCGACGTTTGCAATCGGAAAATGAGATCGTTGATCGAGTCAATCAACGGCGCAATCTCAGACGGCGCAAGCTGCGGCGATAACGGAGCGAGATTTTTGTCATCGCGAGTATCGAGCTGTCTCTTCAGGCGCTGCATCGGTCGCACCACATAGGCGAGCCCGTACCACACAAGAAACACCGAGATCATCAACACCGCAGACTGCGGAATCGTTTCCGAAAACAATATGGTGCGCAGCAATTGATCTTGGCGCGCGCGCGATTGCGCAACGACCATGCGATAGTGCTCGTCCTCGTGCGTAAAGTGATAGCGCACGACTCGAACAAACTCATCATCGAGCACCGAGTTACTTCCTGCTGAGGTATTCAATCGCGATGGCGCGATCTCCGCCATTTCGCCCTCGATGGCGCTGGTGCGCAGCAACGCAAGCATCTCTTCGTTGCCGCTAACCGCCCTGTCGCGCGAGTTGACGATTAAGTGTTCGATTGCGTGGCGCTCGTCCCCCGCGAGCACGCGCTTGAGCGTGGGCGAAGGAAACGCGATCAGCGACTGGGGCGCGCTCGGCTTGGCCGCGAGGTTAGCTGCACGCCACTCATCATGGAGTAGCGATGCAGCGAGGTTAAGGTGATCGTCGAGCGCTGAGTCGACGGTGTTTCTAGAGGCGAGAAATGTAATGCCCAGGCTCAACAGCCACAAAAAGAGCAGCGGCGCGAGAAGCCATTCGAGCAATCGCGCCGAAAAACTCATGGATACGCCGCGTTTGCCGCTGCGCTCGCCGGGTCAACCGCTTTTTCGATGCAGTAGCCGAGTCCGCGAAATGTGCGCACCACCACGTGTGCAGTTTCGAGTTTCTTGCGCAACCGATGAACGTAGACCTCAATGGCGTTGAGCGTGATGTCTTGATCCCAAGTGAAAAGTGATTCAAGCAACTGTTCTTTGCTGACCGCTCGCCCCGCGCGCAGCAAGAGCACTTCAAGAATGGCGGCTTCGCGCGCTGAAAGTTCGAGTGCAACGCCGTCGACGCTTGCCTGACGTGCGCGCAAATCAAACGCAAGCGCGCCGTGAGTGATCGTATTGCTGCTGACCGCGTTGCGCCGCCGAATCAAAGCACGCACCCGAGCGTGGAGCTCATCGAGCGAGAACGGTTTCACCAAATAGTCATCCGCTCCCGCATCGAGACCGACCACGCGGTCATGCACTGAATCCATGGCAGTGGCAATAAGCACGGGCACCGATGCACTGGTATCACTTTTGGCGCGCAAATTGCGCAGCACGTTAAGCCCGCTCTCACGTGGCAAACCGAGATCAAGCACCACCAGATCGTAGATCCCGCCAGCGAGCGCTGCGGTTGCGCTTGCGCCATCAATCGACCAGTCAACGGCGTAGCCTTCGTTGCGTAAGCTCGATGCCACGGCGTTGCCGAGCTCGCGGTCATCCTCCACCAAAAGCAGCCTCATTCGCCTCTCCTTAGCCGCGCTCAGTTGATCGTGGTCAGCCGTTTCGCGTTGCCAAAGAATTGTAGGTCTGCCCTGCCCAAACCGATGTCAGGGAATCCATTCGAAATCGACTTCAGCTACGGGCTTAAAGCGGCTATTCTGATGGGCGATTCACCTACTAACTAGGTTTATCGCTAACAAACTAATATTTGATCTTGCCCCAAATAAATTGGGATTTCGACGTATAAGTTTGATTAGACAAGACCGGCACGTGTCGCCCCGCTTCAGGCGGCGAGCGATCACTTCATCGCGGCTTCGTAGCGCTTCTGCGCTTCGAGAATTTCGCGTTTGGCTTCATCGGCCTCAGTCCAGCCCATCACTTTTACAAATTTGCCGGGTTCGAGGTCTTTGTAATGCTCGAAGAAGTGCGTGATACGGTCGATTTCAAGCGGCGGTAGATCGCGCGGACTCTGCACGTTCCGGTAGATGCTCGTGAGCTTATCCACGGGCACGGCGAGGAGTTTTTCATCACTCCCAGCCTCATCTTGCATCTTAAGCATGCCGATTGGGCGGCAACGCACAACAACGCCCGCCATCAACGGAATCGGCGTCAACACCAAGACGTCCGCCGGATCGCCGTCTCCGGAGAGCGTTTTGGGGATGTAGCCATAGTTGCATGGATAGTGCATGGCAGTGGACATAAACCGGTCTACAAAAATCGCGCCCGAGGCTTTGTCCACTTCGTACTTGATTGGCTCCCCATGCATCGGGATTTCAATAACCACGTTGATGTCGTTCGGAACGTCGCGACCGGACGCTAATTTGTCAAAACTCATAGTGTTTCCAATGGATTGCCGCGTGTTTGCGGACGGTTACTGCGCATTTTAGAAGCTAGCCTCGGGCGCGCTGGCGCGGGCTATACTGCGCGGCGCGAGTACCGGCCCAAGGTCATCTCAGTGCGCGCTCGGAGGCGGGTAGCCGACCCAGCGTGCAGCGACATGACGACTCTTCGGATCGGTACGCGTCAGCGAGCTTCAAGGTTTTGCTTCGACATTCGTCCATGCGACCTTTCTTGTGCGCTGTGATGAACCTGCCAAGAGACGAAAACCATGATTAGAGCGCTACTCGAACGAGTTCTTCCTGAGCGTGC
Organism: Betaproteobacteria bacterium; assembly: GCA_013298695.1. GTDB lineage: Bacteria > Pseudomonadota > Gammaproteobacteria > Burkholderiales > Casimicrobiaceae > Casimicrobium. Next base: position 201,152 of record JAAFIS010000001.1, on the reverse strand, counting down.
CCCGAAACGCCGCGAAGTCAGCGGTGCTTCGCTCGGTATCGCCGCCAATGCCATGAGCCGCAACGCCGTCTACGTGTGCGAGCGACTTCAAGAGCAAGGCTTTGAAGCCTACATTGTTGGCGGCGCAGTGCGCGACGCGCTGCTGGGCGCAGTGCCCAAAGATTTCGACGTCGCCACCAACGCGCGACCTGAACAAGTAAAAAACCTTTTTCGCCGCGCCTTCGTGATCGGCCGACGCTTTCGCTTAGTTCATGTGATCTTTGGTGATGAAACCATTGAAGTGTCGACGTTTCGCAGCAACAGTACAAAAAAGGTTGAGTCAGACGCCACCGGTCGCATCACCTCCGACAACGTATACGGTACACAGAGCGAAGATGCGCTGCGCCGCGATTTCTCGATCAATGCGCTCTACTACGATCCAAGCCACGACCGCGTTGTCGATTTTGTCGACGGACTGAAAGACATCAAAGCGCGAACCTTTCGCTGCATCGGCAAACCTGAGCTGCGTTATCGAGAAGACCCTGTGCGCATGTTGCGCGCGGTTAGGCTGTCGGTGAAACTCAATTGCACCATCGCAAAAAGCACCGCGACGCCGATCAAAAAAAATGCAGCGCTCATCAAAAACGTACCGACCGCGAGGCTGTTCGATGAGATCCAGAAGCTACTTCTTTCTGGCTACGCGTCTGACACGCTAGCGGCGCTGCGTGAACACGGCCTCGCCGAGGGCTTGCTGCCGCTGCTTGATCTGATCTATGCGCAGCCCGGCGGGCAGCGTTTTATTCAACTTGCGCTCGAAGGCACCGATCGCCGCGTTCGCGAAGACAAACCGGTGTCGCCTGCGTTTTTGTTTGCAACGCTGTTGTGGCACGAAGTGCTCAAGCGCTGGGACGAGCTCACCAGTCGCGGCGAGCATCGCATCCCGGCGCTGCTCACTGCCATGGAGCAAGTGCTCGACGAGCAGCGCGAAACGATCACTTTGCCGCAGCGCTTTGCCGGCGTCACGCGAGAAATTTGGCTGATGCAGCCGCGCTTCGAACAGCGCACATCGCGCGCCGCGTTGCGACTGGTTGAGCAAGCCAGATTTCGCGCCGCATACGACTTTTTGCTGCTGCGCGCAGCGGCAGGTGAGATTGATCAGGAAATCGCCACCTGGTGGACGGAATTCATTGAGTCTGACCCCGAAGTGCGTCAGCAATTGATCGATCAACGCCTGCGTGCTGCACAACGTGGATCGCGCAATTCTGAGCGCCAACGCACTCGTGCGCCGCGCGATGATCGGCAGGGCGCGACGCGTGATTCGCAGGCGCGCGCAGAGCCAACGGCAGCCGCTCAAAGAACTACGACTATCGACGATTCTGCCCAATCCAATTGGGTGAACGACGATATAATTCAGGATATCGAGACCACAGCTGAAGGTGCCGAAAAGCCCCGCAGACGTAGGCGCGGCGGTAGAAACCGTAATAAGAAGACAAGCGAGTTGCTCGCGCTGGCGACCGGCGACGCGGGCGACGATAGCGGCGAAGTACGCAGCGAAGCGCGTGCTACCAGCTCGCCGTAATGCCGCCGTTGCCCTGCGCAACCAGCGCGCACACAGCGGCGGCATCGAGCGCATCAGTTGCGCCTAATGCGCGCGACGCGTTCACGGCCTACGTCGCTTTGGGCAGCAACCTTGGTGACTCAATCAATGTGATGAAGCGCGCAAGCGACTTAATCGAAACACTCGATGGCGTCACGCGAGTGAAAAGATCGTCCCTGTATCGCAGCCAGGCCATCGGCACGTGGGTCGCGCAACCGGATTATCTAAACGCCGTGTTGCAGGTGGAAACCACGCTCCCATGCGCCGTTTTTTGGCAGTCACTTGCCGCAATTGAAGCATCACTGGGGCGAGTGCGCACCCGTGAGCGCAACGCAGCGCGAACAATCGATATCGACTTACTTCTGTACGGCGACGTCGAGCTTGCCACCGACGCGCTGACCGTGCCGCATCCAAGGCTCACAACGCGCGCGTTCGTTGTGTTTCCGCTCCTTGAGCTCGCTCCCGATATCAAGATTCCCGGAAAAGGGTCGCTGCAACATTTCACGACGACCGTGGCTTCACAAATCATCTCGCGGCTTGAGGGCAGAGCGCAATGGACATAACGCAGCTTCGCTACATCGCCGTAGAAGGCGTCATCGGCTCGGGGAAAACGAGCCTTGCGCGCAAACTCGGCGATCATCTGCGCGCAGAACTCGTGCTCGAACAAGCCTCCGATAACCCATTTATTGAGCGGTTTTATTCGGATCGAGCGCGCTATGCGCTGGCGGCGCAACTTAACTTTTTGTTCCAGCGCGCGGATCAGTTAAAGCCGCTCGCACAGCAGCGGCTGTTCACCCAACAACTCATAAGCGACTTCTTGATCGAAAAAGACCCGATCTTCGCGCGAGTCAACCTCGCGGACGACGAATTTGCGCTCTACAGCAAAATCTACGAGCACCTCAGTCCGCAAGCGCCCCTGCCTGATTTATTGCTCGTATTGCAAGCTCCGATTGAAACGCTGCTTTCGCGGATCGAGCGGCGTGGCATTCGCTACGAAAAGACGATTGAACCATCGTATCTGCGCGCGCTGTCGGATCGCTACGTGCAACATTTCCATCACTATGATCGCGCGCCGGTGCTCTTTGTCAATACACAAGATCTGAACTTCGTCGATGATCCCGCGCACTTCACGTTGCTGCTAGAGCACATCGCTGCGATGCGCGGTCAACGTGCATTCTTTTCTATGACGATGACATAGGAAGATTCGACTGCAAGCCGCGTTGGCGCGGCTCTTGCGAGAACGATACACTCGCATATTCGCAACGCAATCGGCATTGCTTCGAGCACGGTCTGAATGACGGCTTCAAGAGTCCCCGCCGCGGTGACTCCAAAAGCGCTGATCGCTCGTACGGATTTAATGGCATCTCTCACTTTTAACCGCTCGACTTCTTCCGGACATCGACTTAGCGCGCTTACTGCGAGCATTTTGTTCGCGTCGATTTTGGGAACCGCAGCGACGATAAGCGAAGCGCTAACCTTGGGCTCTGAGCGCGTTGTCAGCTACCTCGGACAATCGCTTCGCGTCGAAATTCCGATTTCTGCGGGTGCTTCCGAATCGTGGGATCTGAACTGTTTCGCGCTTGCGCCTGCGCCGCGGCGCGATGGCGTGCTCGCACTGCGCGATGGCCGGTTAAGTTTGTCACCCGGCAGAGATCGATTGTTGGTTCGAAGCGTGAGCGCGATCGAAGATCCAGCGGTCAAGTTTGTTATCGATGTGGGTTGCGAAGCGCCGCTCAAACGCGAATTCACGGTACTACTCGATCCTGCCCCGATCAACATTCCCACTATCGTTGCGCCGACAACGGAATCTCCCGCCACCCCTACGACCACGGCAGCGGCCGCCAACGCCACAACGAGTGCGACAGCGACAACGAGTTCAGCCCCGGCGCCAGCGCAGCGCGCACAGACCCTGCGCCGCGACCGTGCCACGGTGGCAACGGATCGCAGCCGCTCCGCCAGCGCAGCGAAGCGCGAAGCGCCGCGCCGCAGCGCAAAAGCGCCAGATTCGCGACTCGTGCTCAAAGGGAACGACGCCACGATTGATGACGCATCACTCGCAGCGCTTGCCGTGCCACGGCTCAAGATTTCTGGCGATTTACCGAGCTGGGCTGCAAGCGAGTCACCTGTCGGGCCAGCAGGCGTTGCGCCGCTTGACGAATTGGCCGCTGCAATTGCCAAAGATCGCCGCGCACGGTTAGCAAATACACCGATTGAAGAAGATCTACCGGCGCGGCTCGAAGCGGATCTCATCGTCGCGAAAAAGCGAATTGCCGAGCTTCAATCGCAACTAAGCGCGGCAAATCCCGATTCTGCTGGGCAAGCGCCCAATTCAACGCCGTTAGCGACAAGTGCACCAAAAGCGTCCGTCGCCCAATCGAATAAGACGGTCATAGGCGGGGCCAATACTGGGACCACATTTAGCTGGATGCCGTGGATTCTTGCGCCGATCGGTCTGCTCTTAGTCGGCGTGCTTGGTTTGCTTGCTGCACGGCGCTCAAAGCAGCGCGCAGCGGCCTCAGCTTGGGCGCCGACTGCGCCGGTCACCATCGTTCAACGAAGTGACGATGAAACGCAAACTCGCGCCCGCGCCGCGCGCGCAGAAACAGATGATGAGCAAGCGTTTGCGCAAGTCAACGCACTCGATTTAAGCGACAGTTCGCCGCCGACCATCACGCAAATGTCGCCAGCGACGACCTCGGCAAGCGACGCCAGAGCGCGTCTTGAAAATCCACTGTTCCACCCAAACCAAACTGCAAGCAGCGTCGACGTGAGCGAACTTTCGCACATCACCGATGAGGCACAGGTGTACGCAGATTTAGGTCGCACCAACGAAGCAATCGAAATTCTTGCGCACCACATCGACACCCACGAGAGCGACCGCCCATCGCCCGCGCCCTGGCTCATGTTGTTTGATTTGTTCCGCAAAGCCAATCGCCGCGCAGACTATGACCGACTCTCTCCACTGTTCCGCAAAAATTTCAACGGCCGCTTACCGGAATGGGATGATTACGGCAACGCGCTGGCGCTCGACGACGGCCTTGAAGCATTTCCGCATTTGATCGCTCGCATTGAGCGTGATTGGGGCACGCCAAACGCACGTGCGCTCCTCGATGAGCTGCTGCATGACAACCGTGGCGGATCGCGTTTAGGCTTTAGTTTGTCGGCTTACCGTGACTTACTTTTGCTTCTGCAATTGCACGACCAATTGGCACACGACAATCAACTCGGCAGCGCTCGAGCTGGGGAATCAGCCGGTGCCGACCATACCGACGGCACACCGAAATGGGATCTGTCGCTCGACATGATCGAGCCGCCCAAGCCAGGCGAACTCGATGACTTTCTCAAAGGTCGACCGTAAGCGCGAACGCTTAAGTGTTCAGGGAATGGCGTTGCAGAGCGGGCGTTTAATAGTGAGCCCACCCGTTTGTGGGGTAATCAAAAATTCGCAAGCGTCGTAACCCTGGGCTTTGATGCGGCCAATGATTTCGGCGAGCGTAGGCAGCGCGAGCGCTGGGTTTCGCGACAACACCCAGCCGTATTTTCGGGTCGGATGGCCAACAACAACCCACTGATAATTCGGATCGAGCTCGATCACCCAATAGTCGCCACCCGCCCAATAGCGATAAGCGCCGAAAAGCTCAAGAAAGGTCACGGTGAGTTTCGACGTCTCTGCGCTGTCGTAGAGTCTCGCGCGTCCTTCAGCGCGTTCGCGGCCTGAATCCGCGCGGGTACACGTGTTTTCAACGCGGATATCACCGCCCTCAAGCTTTGTGTATTCCGCCACCGTGTCGCGAACGCATTTGCGCTGAAAAAATTGTGGGATGGCAGCGATCTCATGCCATTTACCCTGATAGCGCTCAAGATCAACCTTTTCGACCGCTTTCACGTCGCTTGCGTGAGCAACGCCTGCACAAACGCTCATGAGCGCGATGCTCGCGACGAGCGCGCTGGCGCGACCCATCATCGATTTAACTTGTACCAACACGTTATCTGTCCTTGTGTTTATCGACATAGAGCTTGGTCATAACTTTGAGTGAATGATTGACACAGCAATTGTGTCGCCAATCAATGTGCCACTTTCGAAGCGATCACAACCTAGTGCAAAAGAAGCACAACGACGACTGCGGTAAAAACGGTCCGTCAGACATCGTGGTTAGTTCACTATCAACCGCCTAGTAGCCCGTGCTGCGATCCGATGCATTCGCTGAAACGGGCGCTTTCAACGCTGCCGCGACAGAGGCCTTCGCGGCTTGCGCAAGCAAGCTCCCCTCATGACCGAGCGTAACTAGATCAAAGCCTTGCTGTCGGCGTGTGGCTCCGACTTCGCCATTGGCGCAAAAAATCCCGATGAATTTGTGATGCGCTCGCGCGCGATTCAAAATGTGAGCGATGGTTTCAATCACGCGTGCGTCAGTGAGATCGCTGCCCGGTTTCGCACCCAAACATAGCGCGAGGTCGTTGGGGCCGATGTAGACGCCATCGATGCCCTCGGTGGCAAGAATCGCATCGACATTGGCGATGCCGTCACGCGTTTCGATCATCGCGAACACAACGATTTCGTCATTAGCATGATCGAAATAATCGGCGCCGCCGTAGAGCAATCCACGCGCAGGGCCGTAACTGCGCGCGCCCTTCGGCGCGTAACGGCACGCTTGAACAAGTTTCGCCGCCTCGTCCGCGTTGTTGATCATGGGACAAATAATGCCGTACGCCCCGGCATCTAGGGCGTGCATGATGATGGCGGGATCGTTCCAAGGCGCGCGCACGATCGGCGTTGAAGGTGTGGCGGACAACGCTTGCAGCATCGGCAGCATTTGCGTGAAATCGAACATACCGTGTTGGCAGTCAACCGTCACACTATCGAATCCCGCGTGACCCATGAGCTCCGCAGAATAGGTTGACCCGAGCGCGAGCCAGCCGTTGGTGGTGCGTTCGCCCCGCAACATTTTTTGTTTGAGTTCGTTTTTTCTCATGATCTAAATTCTTGGTTATCCGGCGCGAAGCGAGTCGACAATTTCCATTCGCGCAGCTTTGAAACTAGGCAGAAAACCGCCGATAACGCCCATCACCAAGGCGAAAACAAGCGATTGAACAACGATGATCGGCGTGAGATGGAAGCCAAACGCGAGCTGCGAGAACGATGCGAAGTTAAGCGTGCTCACCGTGAAGAGCTGGAGAAACGATGCCGCAAGGAGGCCTACTAATCCGCCCACCATTGCCAGCAACATCGATTCACCCAAGAATGCCACGAGTATCGACGCACGTCGGAACCCCAGCGCCCGCAGGGTTCCAATTTCTCCGATGCGACTGGCAACCGCAGAGTACATCGTGATCGCTGCCCCGATGATTGCGCCGATTGAAAAAATAATTGACAACGTTAATCCAAGAATGGATAGGAAGGTCGAAAGCGCTTTGCTTTGTTCTTCGTAAAACGCGGGCTCTGCTTTTACGTCGAGCTTTAATCGCACATCGCCCTCGATTGATTTTTGGATCCGCTCCAATGCGCCAGGATCCACCATTCGCACGATCATTGATGAATAGGCGACGCGTCGAAACGCTTGGCTAAGTTGTTCGACATCGCCCCACGCTTCAGAATCAAATCCTGAAGATTGCCCGTCAAACACGCCCACGATGCGCCAGTCGCGCGCCGCAAAACGGATGCTGTCGCCAATCTCCATGTTGGCGAAGCCCGCGTTCACCGATTTGCCAACTACGATTTCACTGGCACCGGGTTGCATCCACCGGCCCTCGATTAACTTTGCCTGCGGCCGAAGCAAGATGCCGTTGGGCGACATGCCGCGAACGATTACGTTTTGCGGTTTGGTGTCGCCTTTTTTCGGCGCGCCGATCAACACCACAATTTCTTTTGAAGACAGCGGATTACCAGAGGAGTCTCGCGACACCTCCGGTAAGGTTTCCACCAAACTCGCTTGGTCGCGCGAAACTCCGCTTTGAATCTCGGTTTGAGCGCCCTGCCGCAAAAGAATCGCGTTATCCCAACTGCCGGTGCCAACGAGCGTTTTCTTGAGACCCGCGTCGAGCATCAATACCGCAGCAAACACGAACACAACGAGCGCCATGCCGCCCGCTGTTAGCGCCGTGGTAAGCCTGCGATTCCAAAGGTTTCTGGCAATGTAGGTGAACGGAATTTTCATGCAACGTGGCGCAAGCCATCGACGATTTTGATCCGGGCGCTGCGCACCGCCGGCACAATCGCGGCGAGCAAACCGACGATCACCATCGCCGCGAATTGCCAGGCAAATGTCGCCTCTGAAATACGAAACACAGGGAAAATTGCGCCGACCAAGCCTTTGAACGCACCGGCAACCGGAATCGACAACAGCACACCCAGAATTCCGCCGAGCAACGTGATCGCGAGCGATTCTCCAAGCACGAGCTGCGACACAAACGAGGGCGGAAAGCCCAACGCCTTGAGCGTCGCATATTCGCTGGTGCGCTCGCGTGCGGCCATCGCCATCGTGTTCGCAACCACGGCCAAAATGATGATGATCACCACAAAACTCACCACGCGAATCGCCGCAATAATCGCTTCCGATTGCGCGACGAAACCGAGCTGAAATGCCTTTTCGGTTTCGGTCAATGTCTCAGCGAGAGAGTTCTTAAATTCGGCGTCAATCGTTTGCGAAATTTCGGCGGAGCGTTGCGCGTCGTTGATGGCGACGACCAGCACGCCGGTTCGATCAGCAGCGCGCGGAAACGATTGCTTCAGTCGTTCGTTTAAGTAGTCCCAATGAAAATAGAGTTGCCGTGTGAGCGTTCCCTCGTCGCGCCCCTCATAGATTCCGCGCACCGTAAATTCCCACGTGCCGGGGTAAATCGTGCCTTGAATGGGGATGCGGTCGCCAAGCTTCCACCCGTATTGATCGGCAATGGCGCGACCAACAATGGTTCCGGTGCGATCACGCAGCATCGCCTCCATTTGCTCTGGCGGCAGCACGTATTCGGGATATATCTCAAAATGCGACGGCAACGTCACTGCGAATTGCGGGAAGAAGTTTTTCGGTTCTTGATAAATGCCGCCGAACCAATTGCTCATCGAAATTTTTTGAACGCCGTCGATGCCTTTAACTCGCTCGCGGTAGTACGTCGGCAGCGTGAACGTCAAGGAAATGGCGTTCCGAGTAATCAAGCGATTAGCTGACGCGGCGTCGGAGCCCGCGTACCAAGCGTCTACGACGGTGCGCAGCAGCCCGAAGGCGATCACGGCAATGACGAGGCCGAGCAGCGTCAGCGCACTGCGCAAACGGGCGCGAAAGATGTTTTTTAGGATGAGACGAAACAGCACAGGACTCGATTATCCACGGCGACTGCGTAAGGGCGCATTGATCATGTTGCAAATTGGCTTTTTAATTACGACTGCTATTTTCTTGGGCGCTAGTCGATTATTTATTATTTATCAAAACAATATTTTTATTCTCTTCTACCCCAAAGAAATGGGCGTGCTATAGAAAAAGGCTATTCTTTTCCGAGTGGCATTTGGCTTCTCAGAAAACAAAAGGCCCCAGGCTCGTTTCGGAGCGCTGGGGCCATTCCAGTTTCAAGCGCCGACTAGTCGAGCTTCATGAGAAACGGAATCTCCACTTCGAAGCGATCACCGTTCGATTGGATTTTGCAAGAACCTGAACTCAACGCGCCTTGGAAAGTGCGCAAAATCGGGTTACGCATATTGCCCGGATTGACGTCTTTCACGCGAATGTTTGAGACCGAGCCGTCGGGGTTTACGGTTGCGAGAATTGCGCCGTCAACCCGTTCAATACCAGCTTTGTTCATGTCGCGAGTCGGCGGCGAATCCGGCGCACAACCATTCGGCAACCGCGAAATCGTAGTTACCGGTGGTCGCGCTGGCGCGGGGGGCGCTGGCGGCGGTGGCGAGGGGGCGATAGGCGCAGGAGGCGCAATCACGATCTCTCTATTCACCGGCGGTTCAGATGTCGTTGTGATCGATGGCGCAGCAGGTGCTTGCACTGCAACCTCAACCGGCGGCACGTAGGGCGGCGCAACAGTTGGTGGTGGCGGCGGCTGATTCGGCGTTGGCGGAGGCGGCGGTGGAGGCGGCGGTGGCGGCGGTGGTGGTGGCGGTGGCGGTAAATCAACGATCTTTGCGACGATGTCTTCTTTCGCCACTTGAATAATTTTTTTACCGAGCCCGGTCATCAATGCCCACACGACCAGCGCGTGCAGAGCGACAACGGTGACAATTGCCACCATATGCTTGCTTGAGCTATTCGGCTTATATGAGTAGTCCATCTTGTCACATCGCCTTATAAGAACTGCTCGTGACCGAGGATGCCCATCTTAGTGAGCCCAAGGCGCTGGACCGTCGCCATAACGCGTGCGACCACCTCATAGCGTGCCGACTTGTTCGGTCGCAAATGAATTTCGGGCTGTACTTCCTGTTTCGCCAGAAGCGAGAGTTTGTATTCCAGCTCCTGCGCGTCCACGACTGCAACACCGTTTAGGAACACCTGATTGCTTTGATCAATGTCGATCTTTAATACCTCCGGTTCAATCGGCGGTTTGATGTTCGATGGCGGCGGCATGTTCATGTTTACCGAATGCAGCTGAATCGGAATTGTGATGATGAGCATGATCAGCAGCACGAGCATCACGTCGATCAACGGCGTGGTGTTCATCTCCACCATGACTTCCGGTTCGCTTCCGTCGGACTTTCCTACGTTCATTCCCATAGTCTTAGCCTCCTTTCGGCGCCGGTTCCGTGAGGAACGCTATTTTCGAGATACCAGCGGAGCGGCACGCGAAGATCACGCGTCCAACGCCGTCGTACGTCGCGGTGAGATCGCCGCGAATGTGTACCTCGGGCTGCGGCTTCATAAGTGCAACCTTTTTGAGCCGATCTGTGAGATCGCGAATATCTCGAATCGGTGTGTCGTACATAAACATTTGCCCCTGCGCGTTCACCGAGATCACGATGTTTTCGGGTTTCGATACGCGCACCTGAATTTCCTCTTTAGGGAGTTCAAGTTTCACCGAAGTCGTCACCACCGGGATTGTGATGAGAAAGATGATGAGCAGCACCAACATAACGTCGACTAGCGGCGTAGTGTTGATGGTCGAGTTAATTTGGTCTTCGTCGCCCGAAGCTGAACCTACGTTCATTCCCATGGAAATTCCTCCTGGTGGAGAACCGACCGCTAGAGGGCAGTAAGCTAAGTTCGAAAAAGCGAAGGTCGAACCGGTCCGATTGCCTTGTGTGACATTGAGTTTACGCTCAGGTTCACTTTCCGGCTGATCGGGTGAGCTTGTGGCTCACGCTCATCGCGGGAGACTCGCGCCAATGTTGGCCGATCTCCGCGACAATACAACGATCCGAGTGCTCCGACGAACTTATCCGCTGCGTTCTAGTAGCGCTAGGTGCGCACTAGTCAGTCCAACGGACGTTAATTACTTCTTCGCACCAGTTGCAATCAGCACTGAGTGCAGATCGGAACCAAACGAACGGATTTTGTCGAGCGAAGTTTTGTTTCGGCGAACAATAAAGTTGTATCCCAACACCGCAGGCACCGCAACCGCGAGACCGATGGCGGTCATGATGAGCGCTTCGCCGACCGGACCTGCCACTTTGTCAATCGAGGCCTGACCCGACACACCGATTTTTACCAGCGCGTTGTAGATGCCCCAAACCGTTCCGAACAGACCTACGAACGGCGCAGTCGAGCCCACGGTTGCGAGGAACGCGAGACCATTTTGTAAGTTGCTTTGCACGCTGTCGATTGCGCGTTGAATGGATTGGGTAACCCAATCTGAGAAACCGATGTGAGCTAGCAATCCGTCATGTTTCTTTGTTGCTTCGAGTCCGGCCTGTGCAACAAAACGGAATGGGCTTTGCTCTTTAAGCGCTTCCATGCCTTGCGCCAGATTCGGCGCGCTCCAGAAATCGCGTTCAGCCTGTTTGGCTTGGCGGGCTACGCGGCTCAATTCCACGAGCTTCGAAATCATGATGTACCACGTACCAATCGACATGATGACCATGATCGTGAACGTCGTCCAAGTGACAACGTCGGCATGCTCAAGCATCGCCTTGAGGCCATACGGATTGTCAACGGCGGTAGTGCCGCTTTTCGGTGCGGTAGCTGATGCTGCAGGTGCAGCGACTGGCGTCGGTGCGGGAGCGGCGGTAGCAGCGGGGGCTCCTGCGGGTGCAGGGGTGGGCTGCGCCATGGCCGTTGAAAGCGGTGCGATCGTAATCATCGCGGCGGCTGCGCCCGCGAGTACGCGGCTCGTGACCCCGGCTCGCAACTGTTGGAAAACTCCCATGAGGTAACTCCTTGGAACAAAAACTAATTAGATTATGACGTGCGGGCTATCCACACTTGAAGGGCGAGAATATAACCGCTAGCGCCCTGTAGCGCAGGTTGAAACGACTCGCCATGCAATAAAAGCAAAACGCGCACCAGGGTGCGCGTTTTGTATTCAGACCGGCCGAAGCCGGTTTTTTGCTAGCGGAACTGGTAGCGCAAGCCGATCGTATAGAAGCGGCCGACAGGTTCTGCAAAGCTCACGTTGTAGCCTGCATTGGCACCGCTGGTTTCATCGCTGAACGGCGTTCCGCGATCAAACAGGTTGTTAACGCCAAGGCGAACGGTGAGGTTCTTCATACCTTTGTAAGTCAACGATGTGTTCCACACTTCGTATGCGCCGACTTTATCGTTGAGCGAAGAACTCAACCCTGCGTACGAATGCACGCCGTAGCCTCCGACCGAGAATTCCCAAGCACCGCGCTCGAACGCGAAGTCCCAGTTACCGCGGTAGCGTGGCAAGTTGTAAGTACCGTTCAACTCAACCAACTCGCCCGTGACGAGGTCGGATTGCTTAAACGTTCCAACGTAGCTCATGCCAAGCTTCGTGGTGAGCTTGCCATCGGCAAGACCCATACGGTGCGTAACCTCGAAATCAACGCCGTTGACTTTGGTTTTCGCAAGCTGGATCGGCACTTGATTCAACTGGCTGATACGACCCTGCGTGTCGCGAACGACGATCGCAGGGTTGTTGAACGCGCGATCAACCAAATCTTGATCGGTCAAGCTAGTGATTTCGTCTTTACGGTCAATCTGCCAGAAGTCCAACGACAGCGACAGATCCTTCGTCGGCTCGAGCACCATACCGGCGGTGTAGGCCGTTGATTTCTCAGCTTTCAAATTGATGTTGCCGGACTGAACGCGACGAATATCAAGACCGCAGTTTGGATTATTTTCGTCAACCGTTGGACAGAGCAACGGGTCGCGAATGCCGAACGAGAACGAAGTCTGCTGTGCAGGCGTTGTCTCAAACAACGATGGCGCACGGAACGCTTTCGATGCCGTCGCACGCAACAGAAGCTGCGACGTTGGCTGGAAACGCAAACCGACTTTTGGCGACGTTGCCGCAAAGTCACCATTGCCGGAGTATTTGTCGTAGCGGATCGCAACGTTAGCTTCGAGCGACTTGGTCAACGGTGCATTCAACTCACCGTAGTAAGCGGTGACGCGCCGTGAACCGAAGGCTTGCGCTGCGCTAATCGCGAGCGTGTCACCCGTTTGCAATTGAATGTCAGGCGTGTCCGACACTTTTTCCTTGCGGGTTTCAGCACCGAACGCGAACGCAAGTGGGCCACCGGCTAACTGCATGATCTCGCGCGAGGCTTTGAAATCATAACCGTCGAGGTTCGAGCGACCTTGACGCAGCGAATCGTGGCGCAAGTACGCCGCAACACCTGCGTTGTTCTTCGATGGATCAACGAAGTTGTAGTAGCCGAACTGCGCAAACGCAGCGCCGCACTTCGCGAGCTCACGCTGGAAGTAGGCAGCATACGAAGGGTTTGCTGCGAAGATTTGATTGAGCGTACCCAAACCAAGCGGGTTGCCGCCGGCCGCATAACTTGCCGCAGCTTGCGGGTTCATCAAGCACAACAAACGTGAGTTCAATGTATTGTTGGTTGCGAACGTGTCAATTTTGATGCGATTGAAGTTGGCTGCGCCTTCCCAATCCCAGCCTGCGGTGGTGCCCTTGACTCCGAGAACTGCGCGGGTGGTGTCGGTGGTGCCGTCGTCGCCGCGGTTTCCTACGTCGAAGAAGCGATAGCGCAAATCAGCGTCGTTCGGGAACGGGTTGTTGGGTGCGCCAGCGGGCAGGTAGAACGTACCAATACCGACGTCGTCGGTCGTGCCTGCAGGCCAGCCAATTGACTTAAATTTGTTACGCGTGAAGAGTGCTTCTGCAAACGCGGTGATGTCCGGTGTAATCGCGAAATTCAAGCGGCTGTAAACGCCCGCTTTTTCAGACTTCGGCTGCAACGAGCCGAGGCTCGGACGATCATAGCGGCAGAACCCCGCACGAACGCTTGAGCCACCACGCTGCGAAGTCGGGCCACAAGCGCCACCCGCGAAAGCGATTTCACCTGTTTCATAGTCGGTAATGGTGCCGGGGTAGCCGTATGAGGAACGGCGATCAGCGCCGCCGCGATTGCGGAGATCTTCAGTTTTCGACCAGTCGCGATCTTTGGCAGCGATCGGGTCACGACCCGAAATGTTGCCGGTCAGCAGAACGTTGAAACGGTCTTTTGCGAGATCGCCCCAGCCGCCAGCAAAGCTTGCGTTGTAGGTTTCACCGTCGCTGCGCTGCGATGTACCGAACGCTGCAGAAACTTCCATGCCGGTGTAGTCGCGGCGGAGCAGAATGTTGACGACGCCAGCAACAGCGTCAGCGCCGTAAATAGCGGATGCGCCGTCTTTCAATACTTCGATACGCTCAACAGCTGCCAACGGGATGCTGTTGATGTCGTTAAAGCCTTGGGAGGTGCCGAATTGTTGAGCAAACGGGTAGGTCGGTAGGCGACGTCCGTTGATCAAAATCAGCGTACTGTTAAAGCCTAAACCACGCAGGTTGAGTGCGCCGCCGCCTGGGGCGAAGCCGTTGGTGATACGGTCATCGGCTGCGTAACCTGCACCGCTGATGCGCTGCAACACGTCATTGACGGTGGCAGCGCCAGTGCGCTCAATGTCTTGGCGCGTGATGACTTGCACCGGATTAGCCGACTCAGCTTCGATCCGCTTAATGTTCGAGCCGGTGACTTCAACTTTCTCAACCTTTTGAGGCTGAGTGGTCTGCGCAGATGCGCTAGCAGCAATCGCCATTCCGGCGACCGCGTGTAGCACCGCAAATGCGATCCGTTTTTGTTTAACGTACATGGAACCCTCCACAGGTTTGTGACAAGAATTTGACTTAAAGATTTTGCCGCAGCGGCTCGTAGAAACGAAATGGATCGAAGCCGAGTGATCCCCGCTTCAAACGCAAGCCAGTTCCGGCGCAAAATCGTGACAAGTTGTTAAGTGTATGAAATCGTTGATTTATTTTCAACGCGGCTCGCGCCTGCGGGTTGATTTGGGCAAGACAGTTGCGATGACAGCGATTGAATTTTCACATTAGCTCACGCGCTATGAGCTCTATCGAATTGGGCGCGCATAATAGTTCGTGCAATTTTCGATATTTCATTTTATACAACCTTAAGCCCATATAAATAGGCGTTAAAGTCATAAACTTGATTTATCCGTTGTGCAGATACAACATCTGACCCGCGGAAGCTGTGGCAGCGTCCCGTCCAGCCGCCGCGATCGACGGAAATCTTCCAAAAAACTTCCGCCCTTGCGAAAGCGTAGTCGCTACGGACGCGCGATGGCTACGCGACAAACTTTTGCAGCCGTCCTGAGCTCGGGTTCTAGTGCGGCTCAGCGCTCATACTTTTCTGAGCGCCGGATGTCGTTCACCCGTATCGCTCGGCCAGTCTTCGACTTGAAAATAGCGCACATGCAGTTTGCTGAGACGAACGACGACTTGACGCGATGAGCGTCGATTCGATGCGCGTCGTTCAACCCTATTCTTCGGGCTGTTGTTTCAACCCTATCGGAGGGAATTTATGTTGAAAAAATCGCTAGTCGCTGCCGGGCTATGCTCCCTTGCGCTGATTGCGGGTGTTGCACACGCGCAATCACCTCAAGCCGCCTCTGCGTCGCTTTCGGTCGAGGACATTTGGCGCAACCCAAGTTTGTCAAACCTCACAATGTCGACGTCGGGGCGCTACCTCGCTGCGACCGCGCCGCACAAAGGTCGAATGAATTTATTTGTGCTCGATATGGAGACGCGCAAAGGATCACTGTTGACCTCGTTCGAAGATTTCGACGTGCTCAATATCGTTTGGGTCGAAGACGAGCGCCTGCTCTTTTCGCTGGGTCAAGCTAATTCGCCCACTGGCGCAGGCCAGTTCGACGGCGGTGGTTTATTCGTTATCGCGCGCGACGGTTCGTCATCACGCCGGCTCGCGCCAACGGTGCGCGAAGTGCGAAACAGCGGGCAATTTGTTTATCGTGGACTGAGCGTTCATCGCACGATTCCGGGCAACACTAACGAAGTGATCGCTGAAGGCAATCAAACGTCAGCAGATTCGGTTGACCTCTACAAGTTGAATCTCAACAACGGTCGCACTGAACTTCTAACGTCGGGACGTCCGGCGAGCATGACGTTCGAGTGGATGATGGATAGTAAGTTTGTCCCGCGCGTTGTCGTTTCTGGCGTGAAAGACGAACTCACACGAGTCGTTCATTACCGCAAGGACGCCAGCAGCCCGTGGGTTGAGCTGACGCGCTACTCGCGCGACAAAGGAAGCGTATTCGTTCCGATCGCCTTTGAGTCTGATGATCGAATGATGCAAGTCTCCACCAACAAAGGTCGCGACACCATGGCCGTGTTCCGTTACGACCCTGACAAGAAAGAACTCGGCGAGCAAATCGCCGCGCATCCACGCTACGACATGGGCGCGGACTCGCAAGGTAACGATGTCGCCGGTGTCATTTGGGATTCGCGCGAAAACCGAATTCTGGGCTACCAAGTTAACGGGGACAAACCCGAGACCGTGTGGACAGATGAAGTGCGCGCGCGGACTCAGAAAACGCTCGACAACGCGCTCCCTGACACCATCAACAGCTTTCGCCGTACGCCCGATGGCAAACGTTTCCTTGTGAGCGCTTACTCAAGCACCAAACCACGCCGTTGGTACATCCTTGATGAAGTGAAGAAGACGCTAGAGGAAATTGGAACCTCGCGTCCGTGGCTCGACGGCAAGCTCGTCGAGCAGCGCCCAATGCGCTTCAAGACGCGTGATGGATTAGAGATTCCGGGCTATCTGTTCCTGCCGAAGAACTACAAGGAAGGCATGAAGCTGCCAACCATCGTGCACATCCACGGTGGCCCGTCCGTGCGCGCCGACAGCTACGGCGGAGGGTTTGGCTACATTGAAGGCCAGCTGTTCGCATCGCGTGGCTATGCGGTGGTCGTGCCAAATTTCCGCATCACACCGGGATTCGGGCAAAAAATCTTCCAATCAGGATTCGGCACCATCGGTCGCCAGATGTCGGAAGACCACGAAGATGCCGCGAAATGGGCGGTCGACCAAGGCTTTGGCGACAGCAAGCGGATGTGCATTTCGGGTGCGAGCTACGGCGGCTACGCTGCGCTGCAGGCGATGGTGAAAACACCTGACCTGTTCAAGTGCGCGATCGCCGGACTCGCGGTCACGGATCTGGTCTACCAAAACACCTCGCTCGACACCGACTATGTGAGCGAGCCCGCTTTGGTCGATTTCTGGAAAGCAATCATCGGTACCAACGACCTTAAATCACAGCTGGTACGAGATTTGTCGCCCGTTAATCATGCTTCAAAAATTAAGGGCGCTGTTTTCCTATACGCGGGTCAGGACGATATTCGAGTACCGATTGACCAAATCAAAAGAATGGATAGAGCCCTACGTGAAGCGGGGAATCCAGCCAAAGGCTATGTCGTGAAAGCAAAAGAAGGTCACGGCTTCGGCAAGCTCGAAAACAACGTGGATCTTTACACCCAACTGCTCAAGTTTCTTGATGATCAGATTGGTAAGTAGCTTGAGTTGAGCTACTGAAATCGCAAAACAAAAAAGGAGGCCTCGGCCTCCTTTTTTTTATGCGTTGCCTTACTTCTTTGGCGTGTGTTTTTTTGCAAACGCGTCGAATCGTTTGTAGAACTCGAAACTGTTTGCGTCAAGCCGATAACCGTGTCCTTCGTCCGAGATATACATCCATTCTTGTGATTTTCCCGCGCGATCCATTGCCGACCGAATGGCTCGACCGTTCGCAATGTCAACATTACGATCCTCGCCGCCGTAAGCGTGGAAAACGGGGCCGGAAATCTTGCTGACTTGCAGCGTTGGCGATGTGCGCTCGAACATTGCTCGGTCTTCGCGCTGATCGCCATTGATAAGTTTTGCTAGCACCGCAAAGTCGCCGAAGCGCTGCGCGGGCTGAGTGTCTTGGTGCACAAACATGTCGGTTACGCCAACGTAGTTGATCCCCCACTTAAACAAATCAGGCCGTTTCACCATTGACATTAGCGTCGCGTAGCCGCCGTAGCTCGCGCCGTACACCGCGAGTCGATCTTTGTCGGCATAGCCCTCTTTAACAGCCCACTCGACGCCTGCGATCATGTCGTCAATCATGGCGTCGCCCCATTGCTTGTAGCTTGCCTTGAGATGCTTAGTTCCGTAGCCGGTAGAACCACGGAAATTGGGCTGCAGCACTGCGAAGCCGCGATTGGCCATGAACTGCACTTCCGAATTAAATCTCCAGTTGTCCTTCGACCACGGACCGCCATGCGGGTGAAGAATCATCGGCACTGGTTTTCCTGGCGCGTATTGAGCAGGCAACGTGAGATAGCCGCCAATTTTCATTCCGTCAGACGCAGTCCAGGTGACGTATTGCATCGGGCGCATTTGCTTTGGATCAATCCAGCGCGCGGGCTGAACCGCGGTCTCTTCGATCGATTTTTTGTCTTGATCGAAAATGTAGTAGCGGCCCGGGTCCCGATCGCCGCGTGAGAACACGAGTGATCTGCGTTGGTTTGGATTCCATGAGTTGACGTTTCCAGAGGGAAGAGCCGCATCGAGCATGGCTTGAGTTTTCTTGATGTCTTCGTCTAACCAAACCGTGCGCGGTTTATCTGCGAAGTAGCTAACACCAATCACTTTGCCTTGATCCTCGTCACGCCCACTGAAAATCAATCGTCCGCCTTCTCCAAGCGACGCTCCAATCAGGTACGTCGAATACATATCGTATCGATCATCGCCATAAATCAAATCGCCGAGTTTGTTTGTCTCAGGATCAAATCGGAAAAATGCCATCGTGTCGCGGCCAATGTTGCTTGCCACGTACATGGTTTTGTTGTCTTGGTCGAACGAAAGTGGAATGACAACACCTTCCAGATTGTGATCCCAGCTCCGTAACTCGCGAAACGGTGATTTGTCGTTCGAGCGATAAGAAAACGAATACTTTTTCTGTTTTGAATCAACTTGAAATGTCGCGCGCGCCACGTTGTTTCGATCTAGCACCCAGTCAGAAACCTTGCCCGGTGAATCGAAGCTCACCAGCGTTTTGCGCCCCGTGAACATGTTCATTCGATAGATGTCTAGCGACTCTGCATCGCGATCGTTGGCCGCTACTAGAACCTCGTCTTTGTTGTCTTTGATGCGACCCAAAACGCTCGTCACACGCAAAACATACTGCCCTTCTTTGTCGGCTAGCGGTTGAACCAATACCTTCGCGTTGCCACCGTCTTTGTCCACGGCGAACAAACCACCGTCTCCGCGGGCTCGGCCAATTTCGGCCTCATTTCCAGTGCGAAAAATCAGTCGGTCATTGCTTGCCCAGCTGAAACTCAGCACGTCGGCATTGGGCATGTCGGTGATACGCGTTGCAGCCCGCTTGTCTAAATCCACCACCACCAAGTTATAGCGGCTACGAATGGGAATCAACGCCGCCATAAATTTCTGGTCGGGCGAGAAGGTAAGACTTCGGTATTCCGATTTTCTGAAGAGTGTCTCCACCGGAATTTCTTCGTTACCGATAGCCGCCGTGATTGGCGCGAGCGCGCAAACGCTTAGTCCCACCACGACTGTCAACTTACGCAAGAGCGTGCGCGCGCTTAAAAAGATAAGTTTCATACAAAAAGTGTACTTCCAAAAAACAGTGCTTCGATCATATCGGAGCACGCTAAAAAAAAGGGAGCCACGAAGGCTCCCTTTCTGAACAACGAGCGCCGATTAACGGAACTTGTAGGTCAGGTTTGCACGGAATGCACGACCACGCACATCGTGCTGCGTGAAATCGTACAGGAACGTTGCCGATGCGCCCGGATCGTACGGCGGCTGCTTGTTTGCAATATTCAACACTGCCGCGCTGATTTTCAACTTGTTGTCAAACTCGTAGCTGCCCGTAAGGTCGAACGTTGTGCGTGAACCCGCGCGACTTGGATAAACACCAGTCTGGAAACGTGGGTCATTCGTTGTAGCGAAATACGTTGCAGCCAACAGGCCTTGGTACACGCTGTGGATGTAGTTCGTCGTAAATGTCGCAACGATTGGACCGCGCTCAAACGTGACCGAGCCGAAACCACGAACACGTGGGATCGAGCCAAACACGTCGTTACGGCCAACAGACACGCTACCTTCAACGTCAAACTTCTCGATGTACGATGCACCAGCACGGAAGCCAAGGCGACCGTAAAGCGTGTTCATGCGATAAGCTGCATCGATGTCCAAGCCACGCGTTTTGACTTCGGTAAGGTTGGTGTAGTTGGTCGAAACTGACACGATCGCGTTGGTCACTGGATCGCGGGTTACAACGCCTTGCTGCACACCATTGATGATGCCGTTATTGTTCACGAGCGTTTGGAAACCGTACGATGCGATTTGATCTTTCCACTCGAGTTGATACCAGTTCAAACCGAAGTTCAGGTCGCGCATTGGCTCAAACACGAGACCGATGGTGCTGCTCTTCGATGTCTCAGCTTTGAGATTTGGGTTACCTGCGTAAACACCGGAGATGTTCACACCGCTAGCGCCGGTGACAGGGTCGTTAACTTGAACGAAGAAGGTTGCAACTGATGGCGAAATCTCAGGCAGCGTAGGTGCGCGGAATCCCTCGCCCCAGTTACCGCGGATAACGAGTTCAGGCGAAACTTTCCATTTCAAACCCACTTTTGGCACGGTCGAGCTGCCGTAATCGCTATAGCGATCTGAACGAACTGCGAGCTGTGCCTCGAGCGATTTGAGAATTGGCAAGCCCAATTCAGCGAACACTGCGGTGCTGTTGCGATCACCGTTGGTACGGGTGATGCCTTGACCCAAGATCAAGCCGTTTTGCGCGATCAGTGCTGGAATGTCGTTCAGCTTCTCCGAGCGATATTCAGCGCCGATTGCGAGACCCACGTTACCGCCTGGCAGGCGGAGTGCCGAGAACTCAGTCGATGCGCGAGTGTCAACGAAGAACAATTCAGACTCAGACGCGCGATCGAAGTTAGCGCGAATGCTGTCGCGAACTGCGCCGCTGTTGGCCGATGAGTTGTTGAGGTTATAAGTCGAGCTATTCGATGTTGGGATCGGCGGCTGTGCGCTGGTTGGGATACCGAATGCTGCGCTCACGCCCGAAAGCGTCAAGCGGTTGGTGTTGGTCGACGTGACTTCGTTTTTCGACCAGCCCACTGCTGACTCGCCGTCCCATGCGCCGAACGTCCACTTCACGCCTGCGAGAGCGCGCAGGGTGTCAGATTTCACTTCGGTGTCGCGCGTTCCCATGTCGTTCAACGCACCCGCGTAGCGAGCGAGCGAGTTAAATGGGTTGCCAGCAACGCCAGGTGCGAAGTTGATGGTGTAGGTGAATGGGCGCAAGCCAACTGCCGTTGGAGTCAAGGCCGTTGTGTTGAAGAACGGCTGCGTGAAGACCTGGAAGCTCTTTACTTGCGAAAGGCCGAGCTCTGCGAAACCTTGAATCGAAGGCGAGAATTCCGCCGTACCGCGAAGGATCGCGCCAATACGCTCAGTCTTTGGCAGCGCCGTAATCGCCTTGTTTTGATCGTACGTACAGAACGTGTTAGTTGCTGCCGCGCGCGCGTTCAAAATAGCCAAGTTTGCGGCCGACTGGTTTGCAGATAGGTTGATCAAACCAGCAGCAACAGCTTGCGGGCCGGTCATCACAGTGCCACCGACTGCAGCACAGTTGTCAACAGCGCGGAAGTTTTGTGTCGCTGCGGTCGCAGACGAATACTGCTGCCAAGTGCCCAAACCGGTCAAGCTCGTGAAGTTACGACCACCATCTGCACGGCCGCGGAAATCGCGTGACGAACCAAAATCGGTGTCTGCAAGCGTAACGAGATCACGTTTGTAATAGTCCACAACGCCGAGAACCGAAAACTTGTCGCGACCGAGATCGCCGAAGCCACCGGTCAACGCGAAGCGGTAATCGTTTTTGCCAGCGGCTTGACCTGCACCACCAGAAATCTCAATGCCTTTGTAGTCCTTGCGAAGAATGACGTTCACAACACCGGCGATGGCGTCAGAGCCGTAAATAGCAGATGCGCCATCCTTGAGGATCTCGATGCGCTCAACGGCAGACGAAGGGATCGAGTTCAAGTCGACGAATGTGTCTTGCAAGTTCTGTGCGAAGCCGTAACCCGAGGTGCGGCGACCGTTGATCAGAACCAGAGTTGCTTTTTGACCCAAGCCGCGCAGCGAGATGCCAGAAGCACCCGGCGCGAAGCTGTTTGCAAAGCTCTCGTTGTAGCTGTTACCGCTGTTTGCAGGCACGTTACGGAGCACTTCGGCGATCGTTGGCTGGCCAGAACGCTCGATTTGCTCGCGAGTAATGACGTCAACCGGAGCGACCGTCTCCGAGTCAACACGTTTGATGTTCGAACCGGTCACTTCGACCTTTTCGACTTTTTGCGGGGTCTGTGGCTGAGTCTGCGCGTATACAAAGCCAGTGGCAATGAAGGTTGCCGCGACAGCGACTGCCAGCTGTTTCTTTTGGATCATGGCGATTTTTTCCAGAAATGTCCGGTTGGACGGTTGATAAACGACTTCACAATTTTGTCATTGGCTGGTAACAAACTGTAAGCGTTTGACCAATGCCGATTGCGGAGCATCGGGGCGAACTTAGCCGAAAATTCACATTAGAAATGAACGCTAAGCTATTGATTTTTTTGGGAACGAGCAGCATCCGACGACGCGCAGAACGCGCGTTGCTTGCGCCGCTGCTTACAAAAAATACGGCTGGCAAACAAGTGCGTTCCGCAGACCTAATGCCTAAAACGTTGGGTGGGCGCGCAAATTAATCGGATTATCGATTAATTTTTGATTCGCCGTGATTGCCCACTAAATAGGCGCCCGCAGCGAAATAGCCAGTTGGGAATGAGTTGTGCGATTACAACAAGCGACTACACGCGTTTGGGGTAAGCCCTTAGGCAGACGCTACGCGTGCAATCCCTTCGGAATCGAATCAAGCAATTTCCGGGTGTAGTCATGCTGAGGGGCGGCGTAGAGTGCGTCGGAATCCCGATGTTCCACCACTTCGCCGTTACTCATGACCATCACTTCGTCGCTCATGTATTTAACGACCGCGAGATCGTGCGAGATGAAGATGTACGACAGGCCAAACTCATCCTGCAAATCTTGCAACAAGTTCAACACCTGTGCCTGCACCGAGACGTCAAGCGCCGACACCGATTCGTCACAAATCAAAATGTCGGGCTTCATCGTCAAGCATCGCGCGATCGCAATGCGCTGGCGTTGACCGCCGGAAAACTCGTGCGGGTACTTGTAGAAACTCATCTCCGGCAAACCGACTTTGGAGAGCAGCTCGAACGCCATTTTGGATCGATCTGCGCCATCTTTTCCGATGTTGTGAATGATCATCGGCTCCATCAAAATCTGCCCGACTGTAAAGCGAGGATTCAGAGACGCGTAAGGGTTTTGAAACACGATTTGAATGCGCTTTTTATACGGCAGAAATTCCTTTTCGCTCATCGCAAAAATATTCTTGCCATCGAACCACGCTTCGCCGTGCGTTGCGTCGTGCAGTCGCATCACCGTTAACCCAACGGTTGTTTTGCCGGATCCCGATTCGCCGACTAAACCCAAGGTTTTGCCGCGGCGCAGTTTGAATGACACATCTTTCGCGGCGTGAAAGGTCTTCTTTCCAAACAATCCGTCGCGTGAGTAGAAGTCTTTTGCCAAGCCCTTGACTTCGAGCACGATCGGATCGCTTTCTTTGACCCCACGCGAGCGTTGCTCCAATCGCATCGCCTCTGCACGGCCGGCCATGAAGTCCTCGATCACCGGCAATCGCTTGGGACGCGAATCAACCACCGGTCGACAAGACAAAAGTGCTTTGGTGTAATCGTCCTTCGGGTTTGCGAACACTTCTTTCGTTGTGCCCTGCTCTTTAATGTCGCCGCTTCGCATCACCACCACGCGGTCTGCGATATCACCGACCACCGCGAGATCATGGGTGATGAACAACACGCTCATCCCATGTTTCTTCTGAATCTCTGCAATCAGATCAAGAATCTGCTTTTGAATGGTTACATCAAGCGCGGTTGTGGGCTCATCGGCGATGAGCAACTTTGGCTCGCAAGCGATCGCCATCGCGATCATGACGCGCTGCTGCTGGCCGCCCGACATTTGATGCGGGTAGTAGTCGATGCGCTCCTCTGCGCTTGGAATGCCAACCTCTTTGAGCAATGCGATGGCTCGCTTTTGCGCGGCATCGCCCGTCAAATTTTTGTGCTCTTTCAGCACTTCTTTGATTTGGTAGCCGACTGTGAAAACAGGGTTCAAGGAGCTCATCGGCTCCTGGAAAATCATCGAGATCTTGTCGCCGCGTAGTTCGCGGATTTCCGACTTCGACAAAGACAGCAAGTTTTTCCCGTCGAAATCAATGCGGCTACCCGCGTCAACCTTCGCATTTTCCTTTGGCAGCAAACCCAGGATCGCGAGCGAAGTGACTGATTTGCCTGAGCCTGACTCGCCGACCAGCGCGACGGTTTCGTTCGGCATCACGTCGAACGAGACGCCTTTGAGCGCTTCGAAGGTGTTCTTGCGATCAATGCGAAACGTAACGCGAAGATTTTTTACAGAGAGAAGAGGTGTTGTCATGTTGATCTCCGCGCTTACTTCAACTTTGGATCGAGCGCATCACGAAGCGCGTCGGTAAACAAACTAAACGCGGTCACCAAAATCGCCATGAACAGCGTCGCGGCACCTAACTGCCACCAGTATCCGAGGATCAACTCGTTTTGTGCTTCATTCAACATGGAGCCCCAGCTGACGGTATCCACACCGA
Organism: Betaproteobacteria bacterium; assembly: GCA_013298695.1. Lineage (GTDB taxonomy): Bacteria > Pseudomonadota > Gammaproteobacteria > Burkholderiales > Casimicrobiaceae > Casimicrobium. Next base: position 176,363 of record JAAFIS010000001.1, on the reverse strand, counting down.
CACCGAATCCGAGATACGACAAGATCACTTCGCTCTTGATAAAGATCACCACATAGAGCGAGAGCTGCACCAGCACGACGTGCGAAATATTCGGGAAAATATGCACGAACATGCGCCGAGAATGACTCGCGCCAATCGCGTTTGCTGCGCGCACATAATCGCGCGCTTTGTGCTTGATGTACTCAGCTCGAACGACACGGAAGATACTCGCCCAGCCGGTGAGACCAAGGATCAAAACAACCGTCAGAATTCCTTTTTTGTTGAGCACAGCCGCGATCGCCAACACCAACAAAATGTAGGGGATAGAGTTAAAAATTGAATAAAACCAATTTAGAGCGTCGTCGACCTTACCGCCGTAATAACCCGCAAGCGCTCCCAAAAAGGTGCCGATCAATGTAGCGACGATGGCCGCCGCGAACCCGACCGTAATCGATGTCTCAGAACCTTTCACTACTTTATCGAACACACTACGGCCCCATTTATCCGCACCAAATGCCAGTGTCTGCAGCCGCGTCGATTCCGTCTCTTTTTCTCCCTCGTCGCCCACGCGCCCGAGCTTTTTCTTGAGCTCCGCAATGACGTCGGCGAGCGGATCAACGATTTTTATTTCATCTACGCTATTCGCGCCTGCACTCTGACCGAGCTGCTGTTTAAGCTCATTCACCGTTTCGCGAAGCGGGTCGCGGTCATTCACGAATTCAGGTTTTGCCAGACCCGTATCGAGTGACGGGCCAGTCGGGTTCACAGCTTGTTTCTTCGACAAATCCTCGGTCGGCGCAGAGCCTTTAAACCACGTCGGCGGCGCGTAATTCACGCCCACTTCATTGTTCCAGCCCTTTGCGATAAGCCCCACAAATGAGGCCAGCGCGAGTGACAAAAACAAGATCACAATGGCCAGCGAAATGACGGCGATTTTGTCGGCAATCAATCGCTTCCAAGCCAGCGACCACAAACCCGGCGAGCGCTCAATTCCAATCGAGGGATTCATAACTGCGGTGTTCATTCTTCTTCCCCTCGCCTATTTCAGTTCAACGCGTGGATCGACTGCTTTGTAGAGCAAGTCGGCCGCGAGGTTGGCAAGCATCGTAGCAAGCGCTACGTACACAGTGATCGCTTTGATGACTGGAAAATCAGAGCGCTCCACCGACAAAATTACCTCTCGTCCAATACCTGGAATCGAGAAGAACCGTTCGATGAGAAAGAGCCCCACAAGCAGGCCAGGCAGTTGAATCATCAAATTGGTGATGATCGGAATCGACGCGTTTCGCAGCACGTGTAGCAACATGACTCGACGCTCAGTTAAGCCTTTCGCACGCGCCGTACGCACGTAGTCTTGGTTCATTTCATCGAGCAAGAACGTGCGATACAACCGAATATTCGGAGCCAGCGAAACAACCAGCGCGATCAACACTGGCAGCGCGGAATACTTGAACAAATTCTCGAAGAAACCGTTGCCCCAGCCTTGCACGGGAAACCAGCCAAATTTGTAAGCCAGCACGTACTGGAACACAATGATGTAGACCAAAATCGAAATTGATTGTGCAATGGTGCAACCCACCATCACCGAGCGATCGGTGAGCGATCCGCGCACGTAAGCTACCGACAGCGCGATGCCAATCGCAATGATAGTTTCGAGGATCAACAGCGGAATACCGATCATCAGCGATGCCGGAAGTCGCGTTGCAAAGATACTCGACACGTATTCGTTCGTGCTCCAGCTTTGGCCGAAGTTAAAGGTCACGACTTGTTTGAAGAAAATCCAGAGCTGGATGTAATACGGCTCGTCGATGCCGAGCTGTTTGCGAATATTCGCAATCTGTTCTGGGTTAGAAATTTTTCCCGCCAGCAAATATGCCGGGTCACCGCCAACGACGTTGAACAAAAAGAAGATCAATAGGATGACGCCGAGCATCGTAGGCACGATTTGCCATAGGCGGCGAATGATGTACGCAAACATTGCCTATTTCCCCTTACCCGTATTGATATCCATGTACATCCACTCTGCGAGCAGCACCGGGTGTTTCTTGTATCCAAGCACCCACGGATAGATCGCTTGATTGCGAAGGCGAGTCACACCCATCACCCACGGTGTGTCCGCCTCAAACTGCTTTTGCATTTCGAGGTAGATCTTGTCGCGCTCTGGACCATCCGGCAACAGCGCCGACGCTTCGTAGAGTTTGTCGTACGCCTCGCTCTTGTAGCAGCCGTTATTGGTCTCGCCGATGTTCTTACTGTAGAGCAACTGCGTGAAGTTGTCGCCATCCGGATAGTCGGCAATCCATGCCGCGCCACGGATCGTTATCTGGCAACGCTTCTCACGTTTGATAGCGTCGGCGAACTTCTCTTTCTCTGTGTCATAGCGAATGCCGATTACGTCTAAGTTCTTCTTGTAGAGCTCGTCGAACTCGCGCTCGATCGCCGTCGGTGTTGAGTTGTATTTGAAAACAAGCGGCTTGCCATCCGGTGTCGTGCGATAACCGTCCGTGCCTTTTTTGTAACCAAACTTATCGAGCAATGCGTTGGCTAGAGCCGGGTTGTACGCTACGTTTGACGCGAAATCTTCTTTGTGACCCGCCACGCCTTTCGGCACTAAAAACTCGGCGCGAATCGCCTGACCTTTGCGGATGATGTTGATTTCTTCATCGCGATTGATCGCGTGCGCAACTGCGCGACGTAGCGCAATTTTGTGCTTTTCGCTGCCGCCCCAGATCGGATCGTTCCACTGAAAGTACATATAGGTGTACTCGGGATCGATGGCTTTCTGAACGCGAATCCCTTGTGATTGCAATTCCGGGATGAGCTTACCGCCGGGCATCGCTTGCGGCACGAATGACTGCGGCACGTTGATCAGATCGAGCTGCTTGTCTTTGAATGCAAGCCAACGTGATTGCTCTTCATCGATCGGGTAAATCTCTACGCGATCAATGGAGGCCAGCGGTTTGCCCTGCATTTGTTTGACCAAAACTTCGTCGTATGGGTCTTTGCCCGACGGCTTGAAATCCCACGTCCCGCCGCGCCAATTTGGATTTTTTTCAAGCACGATTTTTTGGCCACGTACCCATTCCTTTAAGTAGTAGGCTGACGTGCCAATAGGGTGCGCCTGAACGTCGTTTGGGTATTTCTCAACGACTTCCCGCGCAACGACGCTCATCGCCGGATGCGCGAGCACGTAGTTGAAGTTGTAGTCGGGTTTGGTGAGCTTGATTTTTAACGTGTGTGAATCAACGACCTGCAGCCCAGGAATCGTTGCGTCCCAATCAAGCTTCCCCGCTTTTTTTCCCGCGTCGTACCACGCGTTCATGCCAACGATTTTTCCTTCGATCAAAAAACGCCATACCGGTTTGATCGAATCATCGTAGTGACGCTTCATCGAATACACGACGTCTTGCGCTACTAGTTCACGCTTTTTGTCGCCAAATACTTCGTGCGGCGAGAAGAAAATGCCCTTCTTTATTTTCACCGTGTAAGTCGTGCCGTTGTCCTCAACCAACGGCATCTCGGTGAGGATCTTCGGAACTAATTTTGACGGTTCAGCGAGGTAGTCGTACGTTAACAACGCATCAAAAATACCTTCAACCACGATGCTTGAATACAAGTCGTGCACGTTTGCAGGATCAAAACCAGTCTCGGCGACAACGAACGGGATTCGCAATACTTTTTTGCCGTCCGCCGATTTCACCGGTGAAACTGCTGAGGCGACTGCGGCGTCGCTCGGTGACTGCTGGGCACTCTTGGGCGATTGGTCGCCGCAACCCGTAAGCGCAATCAGTGCAATTGACAGGATCGCTGCCACACCGACTCGCGCATTGCGCGTGAAAACTGGATGATCCATGGCGAAAGGCCGTCTTTTGAACAGCTTTAGGTCTAAAAGCGCTCGATTCTACGGCGAGCGCTCACAGTCGCTCGCCGTTCGTTTTAATCTAGCTCCAACAGTCAATGCGCAATTTCGTTGGGCACGGCTGTCTTTTTTCGATCAAATCGAGTCAGCTGCGGTGCTAGACCAATCACTGCCATTCCCGCGAGGGTGATGAGGTCGGGGACGTTGCCAAACACCAACCAACCGATTGCAACCGACCATACCAACTGCAGGTACATCCAGGGCGCAAGACTCGATGCGGGCGCTAAGGTGAACGCCCGGATCAGCAGCAGATGTCCGAGCGCACCGAGCACACCGACCAGTAAAAACACCAAGCGCGTTGTCGTCGATGCCGCCGCGACCCAGCTCCAATCCGACCAAAACGGCATCGATGCGGTCATTACAATCGCGCCGACCATCCCCGCGTACAGCAGCTGCGTGCTCACTCGTTCCGGGCGTGCGCCACTTTTTGCACCGGACGCGCGGGTGAGTGTTTGATAGCCCGAGTTACAAAAAGCGGCTGCAACGACCAGCCCGAGCCCGAGCAGCGACAGTGACGTCCCCGGGCGCACCACCACTAAAACGCCCAGAAAACCGAGCGTAATGGCAATCAGCGTCGCGCGACCCGGGCGCTCGTGCAACAGCCATGCCGCGAGCGCCGTCGTGATGATCGGCGTGAGAAAGAAGAGCGCGGTCGCTTCGGCAAGCGGTAAATGGATCAGCGCAGCGAAATACAAAAGTGTCACCGTCACCATCAACATCCCGCGAGCCCACTGGAAGCTCGGTCGGTGCGCGGAGAAGATACGACGCCCTTCTCGTGGATAAAACAGAAGAAGCACAACAAAAAAATGGCCGACGTAGCGAGACCAGGCGCTCGCGGCAACGGGAACGCCTGCTTGCCCGAGGTACTTGCCGCTGGCGTCAAGGCAAATGAGAATGGCGAGCGCGCAGGTCATCAAGATGATTGCGCGCCGATGTTGGTGCTGCTGAGTCGGCATCGGCAACGATAATAACGGTTTATTGCTTCCGCTTTTTGTAACGCTATGAATTCAGTGCCCCATATCTTCGACGTCACCGTTGAGAATTTCGAAACCGACGTGATCGCTGCGTCCGAACAAACGCTGATCGTGCTCGATTTTTGGGCCGAGTGGTGCGGTCCGTGCAAGGTATTGACACCTATTCTCGAAAAACTTGCTACGGAGTACGGCGGTCGATTTCGGTTGGCTAAAGTCGACACCGAAGCGCAACAAGAAATTGCCAGCATGTTTGGCATTCGCTCGATTCCGACAGTGATCGCGCTGAAAGGTCAAAAGCCCGTTAGCGCGTTTCAGGGTGCACAACCCGAAGCGCGTGTCCGCGAATTTCTCGACAAAATTTTGCCGAGTGCCGGTGAAGAGAAACTCACTAAAGCAAAAGAAAAACTCGAGGCGGGCGACGTTGAAGGCGCGATTGACGAGCTGACTGTCGCGCTTGCGCTGACGCCTGCGCTCGACAGCGCGCGTGTAATGCTCGCCGATATCGCGATGCGCGATAACCGCATCGAAGCGGCCAAACAGTATCTTGCCCAGTGCAAGCCGACGTCGAAAATGGACGAGGATTACCAGCGCGTTGCATCCAAAATTGATGCGGCAGAACAAGCGGGGAATTCGCCCGAAGCCAACGCGCTGAAAGCACGGATTGCCGCTGATGCAAGCGATCACGAAGCGCGGTTGCAATTGGCGGCGGTGCTCGTTGTCGAATCACAATTTGAACCCGCGTTCGAAACACTCTTGGAAAGCGTTCAACTGGATCGCAGTTGGAACGACCAAGCCGCGCGGAAAAAATTGATTGAGTATTTCTCGCTCGCGAAAGAACAACCCGAGCTAGTCCGCCGCTTCCGGCAGGCGCTCGCGACAACGCTGAATTGACGCTCACTACATTCGCTCTTGTCATCCTCGCGGCGCTGATCCACGCGTCGTGGAATCTGCTCGCGAAAAAAGCAAGCGGTGGTGCGCCTTTCGTATTGCTGGGCGTGTTTGTGGTGGCAGTCATTTGGGGGCCTGTCGTTTTGCTGTGGGGATGGAGTCGACCTGAACTCATCACCGAGCTCACGGCAACGCAGTGGCTATTTTTGACGCTCTCTGCGATCGTTCACATTGCCTATGCGCTTGCGCTGCAGCGTGGCTATCAAACCGCAGACTACGGCGTTGTGTACCCCATCGCTCGCGGCACCGGACCGTTTGTTTCGAGCATGGTGGCGATCATTTTTTTGGGTGAGGCGGTGACCGTTTCCTCCGCACTTGGAATCATTGCGATCGTAAGCGGTATTTTTGTTTTAGCCGGCGGATTGCGCGCGCTGAAAGACTCATCACCGCGCGCGCGCGCCGGGGTGAAATGGGGCGCAACCACGGGCGCATGCATTGCGGCCTACACAACGATTGACGGCTACGCAGTGAAGCACCTTTTAATCGCGCCGATTCTGCTTGATTACGTGTGCAATGCATTACGCGCAGTCTTCATGTCGCCGATGCTGTTCACCCATCGCGAAGAAATTCGTGCCGAATGGAGAAAGAATTGGCGCTATATCGTCGTGATTTCAATCATCTCTCCGATTGCCTACATCCTCGTGTTGACCGCGATGCAGTCGGCGCCAATTTCACATGTCGCGCCGTTGCGCGAAGTGTCGATGCTGTTTGCCGCATTCTTTGGGGTGAAACTATTGCGCGAAGAGCGACTGGGCGAGAAACTGTTGGGCGCGCTACTGATGGTCGCTGGCGTGGTGGGATTGCTCTGGCGATAGCAAATGTCGTGGGTTAAATTACAAAATAGCAACGACATAAAACGCTCCATTGCGTGGGGCGTTCATTGCATTTAATGTAATTATCTATTCACTTTATATTTGTCATCATCGCCCAGTTTAATAGGGCTATGCGATTTGTTGCTGTAAATGGTTTACATACCGTAACGTTTTCGCATACAACGGAAAACAATTGATCGAGGGAATCACAAGATTGGAATCTGCAACGCAGCTTGTAACGCGCGCCGCCAATGGTGACGCATCTGCCGTGAGCGGTTTATTCGCCGCGCTCTATCCCGACATCAAACGCCTCGCGCGAGCCCGCCTCGCTCAAGCTGGCGGCGTCACGGGGCTTAACGCCACCGCACTCGTGCACGAAGGCTTCATGCGGATGGCCGAGCGCGAAGGCATGCAAGGCGAAACGCGATTACAGTTTTTTGCCTACGTCGGCAAAGTGTTGCGCTCAATCGTGATCGATTTCGTGCGTGAGCGCGATGCAGAAAAACGCGGCGGCGGCGTCACTTTGTTAACGATGTCGTCGGCTGATGCGGTGCCGTCGGCGTGGATGGAAGTAGGCAGCTTGATTGACCTTGATCGCGCACTGGATGAGTTGAAAGCGTTCGACGAGCGGCTGTATCAAATCATCGAAATGCACGTGTTTTCCGGGCTCACCTGTGTCGAAGTCGGAGCGGAACTCGGGCTCACGGAGCGAACCGTAAATCGCGAACTGAGCAAAGCGCGGGCGCTGCTTGATCAAGCGCTTGGCAATATAAAAGACGAAGCAGAGTGATGTCGGTCGGGCACGACGATTTCCGTCTTAACCTTTCATGACTACGCCTTTTGGAATTCCGCGCGAGATTTGGCCACGCGTTTCTGCGCTGTTCGACGAGTTGGTCGATGCTGATGAAGCAACGCGCAGCGCAAAGCTTGGCGAATTGCGAAACGATACACCCGAGATTGCAAACGCGGTTGAACGTTTGCTGCGCAGCGCAGAAACGGTAAGCACCGCGCCGGAAAACCAGCAGCCGTTCACCCGTTTGCTCTCAACAGCGCTTGATGCCACCGCGTTGACGCGCCAGCAGGGAGAGCGGTTTGGTGCCTGGACGCTCGCAGAACTGCTGGGCCGTGGCGGCATGGGCGAAGTGTGGCGAGCAACGCGCAGCGACGGGCTCTATGAAGGCGAAGCGGCGATCAAACTGCTTCGCAGCGATTTGCCCGCAGAACGGCTCGCGGCACGATTTGCACGCGAGCGCAGCGTGCTCGCGCGGCTCAATCACCCGAACATTGCGCGCTTGCTCGACGCGGGCGTTGAAGGCGATCAAGCGTTTCTCGTACTTGAACTCGTTCGCGGGAGATCGCTGCTTGCCTATGTATCCGAGCACGCGCCAACGATCACTTCGCGCGTCATCATCATCCGTGATCTAGCGCGTGCGGTGGCACATGCCCACGCGCAGTTCGTGTTGCATCGCGATGTCAAACCCTCGAACGTGATTGTCAGTGATGCAGGCGTGGTGAAGCTCTTGGATTTTGGTGTGGCCGCCGAAATCGGTGAGTTAGAGGCGAGTGATGCGAGTTCGAGCCTTACTCAGCTGACCGGGCGGGGTTTGACTGTTGAGTACGCGGCCCCCGAGCAAATTGTGGGTGATCGATCGGTGGCGGCGAGCGACGTGTATTCGCTCGGCGCGATGCTGTTTGAACTTTGCACCGGTGCGCGACCCTTCGCCGATCGAAAAGGTCGCAGCGCAGTTGAATATGCCGTAATTCACGACGAGCCATCGCGTGCGTCGCAATCGGTTGCGCAAGCATCCGGCGGTAGCGCAAATTCGCAAACGGTTGCGCAAGTCATTGATCGCGAAAAACTAAAAGGCGATCTCGATGCCATTCTCGCCAAAGCGCTGCGCAAATCGCCGCTGGAGCGCTATGCGACGGCAAGCGCGTTTGCGGACGATCTTGATGCCTGGCTAACGCGATCCCCGATTTCCGTGCGCGCCGAAGACAGACGTTATCGCATGGGTTTATGGCTAAAACGCAATTGGAAATTCGCGGGGCTAGGTGCTGTGGCGATGACGGCGATTGTGGCGGGACTCGCGGTAAGTTTGTGGCAGCGTAGCGTCGCAATCGAAGCGGCAAAACTTGCCAACGACGAAGCCGCGCGCGCCGTGAAGGTCGCCGATTACATGGGCGAACTCATTCAAAGCGCAAACCCAGACAGTCACGGCGGAAAATGGCCCACCGTCGTCGCGTTATTGGAACAAGCCGAAAAAGATTTCGATTCATCGTTCAACGATGATCCAAAAACGAAATCCCTTCTTTTGCAGAGGCTAGCGGATACGAATAACGTGCTTAATCGAGATACAGTGGCGCTCAAACAGTATGAGGCGCTTCTCGCAATGTTTGACACAGCAAATGAGTCCGCCAGCGAACGCGCTATCGATTCGCGTGGTCATTATGCGGACATGCTCAAGCGCGTAAACCGCGATGAGGCGGCGCTGCTGGAATACGAAAAGTTGGCGCCGCTCATTCGAAAACACTACGGAGAAAGGAGCGAGCCCTATGCCACTGTGTTGGCGAAGTTAGCCGTTGAGCGGGCACGCGGTACACGCGTTGACGAGGCTCGTGCGCTGCTCGGCCGATCTCAATCCATCATTCGTGAATTGTTTCCAAACAATTTACGCAAACGCATGGACAACGTCAACGATCTGGCCGTGCTGCTTACACGAGCCGGACTGTGGCGCGAAGCGGAGCAAGTGCTTGCCGCAAATGAGCCCGATCTCGCGCAACTCGCGCTGCTCGAAGGCGCTGCCGGACGCGACGCGCTGATTCAACGCAACAATCTCGAAGCGATCCGAATTCGCATCGGCAAATATGAAGGCGTTGATGATCGTCTACGCGCCAATGCTGCGAAAGCGGTTCAGTTGTTTGGCGGCGACAGTCCGATCTCTTATCGCAGCGAAGAATTGCGCGCCAATCTCGCATCAGCGGAGGGGCGTTTCGCCGAAATGTTTGCGCTGACCCAAACGCGAATTGCGAACAACGCCAAACGAAAAGGTTTCGATCCTGCGGCGCAGATCGATGATGAATTATTTTTGCTGCGCTGCCTTGCGACCTACACCGAGCTACGCGCCACAGGCGGTGCGAAAAGTAGCGCCCAACTTCGCAATGAGTTGGAAAAGCGCTTCGAAGAAATTTTGCTCGTCGTACCGACGCCTACGCAAGAACGCAGCAATATGTTTCGATCAGTCGCCGACGTCGCGCTTTCCATGCAAGCCAACGATGTCGCGGAGCGCGCAATCGCGCGCGCGCGAGCCGACGCGAAAGCGGCCAATGTCGTGTTCGCCGAGCGCCTTGCACAGATTGAGCGCGCAGCTGCGGCGCTTGTATTCGCAGAAGGCGATGCTGCGCAAGCCTTGGCACTTCTGCAACCGCGCTTCGCCGCCTTCACCGCGACCAATGAAGGTGATTCGCCGCGCCATGCAACACTGTGGTTGCAGCGTGCGCTGTTTGAAATGCGCATTGACGCTGCAGCGGCATCGCGCTCACTCGCGACCAGCCGTGACATGTTTCAAAGGCTTGGCAACCTCCCGCCGCATCACGCCGCGATGATCGAATACGTCGCCGCGCTCGCTGCATCCGACGCCTCACGAATCCGTGCAGCTCAACAAGCGGTTGATCGCGCCTATTTGCGCAAACCGACAACGCCCTGGCTGCCGCCGCCTTTTCCCAGCGTCTAGTTGGCGCTCAGGGCTTTACGGCTACATTCGTATGTGCCCTGTTCCAATGGGCGAAATAGCTATAACGGTTATTTCTTGACAAACGAAATTGTTGACACTGTCCCCCTTGTTGTCAGGGTGTTAAGGTAATTTTCATTTAATTCTGAAAACGCTGGATCGCATGTCGGTCTCGATAGCGTCGTTTCGTCTATTCCAGCAACGCATCGAACATCAACACGTTATGAACCTGCCGAGAGGGCAACACACTATGAACGCAACCACGACCCTGCAAACAAGCGCTGCAAGATGTGTCGGCAGCGCGCTGCAACGCCTGCGCAAAAAAGTCAGCGGCGTGATCGGTACAGTCGCCTCTGCTGCCGTGATGGCAACGCTATTAAGCGCCGTCAGCGTCGCTCAACAATCTGGCGCGCCTGACATCGCGACATACGGCCCCTACGCCGGGCTGGCCTACGGTGCATATCCTCCAGTTACCGAGCAGCAGTTTCGGATGCACGACGCGATTGTGTTGCCTGATGACCGTGTGGTGGCGAGCGGCACCTGTGTGGCGGTAGGAGCGTCTCCTGCGGGAAATCGCTTTTGTCTTGCGGTGTGGAGCCCTAGCGGAGGCACTGTCGCGCTTTACGTGCACTCAACGTCGGTTAATCGCGTGAGCGCAGACGTGGGCGGTGCAATCGCGCGCCAGCCCGACGGCAAGATCGTTGTCGCGGGAGCCTGCATTTATTTTGCAGTCGGTACCGTGAACCAGTTTTGCACCGTTCGTTTCAATGCCGATTTCACGTCTGACACCAGCTTCGCAGCCGACTTTCAAAACATCGCACCATCGCCGTCGACCAGTGGCAATAGCTACGCGAATGCGCTGGCCATTCAACCCGATGGGAAAATCTTGATTGCCGGGCAGTGCGGCGGCACAACAGGTACGGCGTTTTGCGCTGAGCGTCGATTGCCAGACGGCAATCCCGACAGTACCTTCGGCGGCGCAACTTCGCTGCGAACCTATCTTGGGGTGAGCAGCACGTCGCCTGTTGATCGCGTAAAACGCATTGCGCTCACACCCGACGGCAAGATTTACTTGGGCGGCGATTGCAAAGCGGACGCTACATCGTTGTATCGCCCCTGCGTCTCAAGGCTCAACACCGACGGCAGCATTGATACCGGATTTTCAGGCAGCGCGCCCAAACCTTTGCTATTACCGCAGATGAGCGGCGGCAGTACGAATGACTTCGTAACGGATATGGTTGTACAAGCCAATGGCGAATTCGTCTTTGCTGGCATCTGCTCGAATACAAGCTCAACCGTTCAAGTGCCGTGCGCACTACGGATGGGCGCACCGAATGCGACTCAATTCACGCCCGGCACACACTACCTCGGCGCGGAAGTATCAACGGGAACCTCAATCTTGCGCGGGGTTGCAGGATCGCCTCTCGCATCAGAAGGATTCTCACGGGTATTTTTCCAGCCCGACGGAAAGATGGTTGCGTTGAAATATAGCGTTACGGGCATTGGTCCTTTTTTCTACAGCTACAGTTTAATCAGATACAACGAGGACGGCAGTCGAGATGCCAACTGGAACAGCGCACCGTTTTCTTTCAAAGAGCCTGGCAGCTCAGCCACACAGGAAAGAGGCGTTGCTGTCGGCCGACAAAGTAACGGAAAGGTGCTTGCAATGGGATACATCTACGTTTCTCCACCGGTGTCTGGGCCAGACAGTGCTCGCGAAGCGCGAGTTATCAGGTTCGAAAATCGCGTGGATCCGGGGCGCAATTGCAGCGCCGATATTGATGGCGACGGCAAAGTGCTGGCTACCACCGATGGCCTGCTGCTTGCTCGCGCATCGCTCGGGATGACGGGCAATGCGGTCATCACGGGTGCTGTGGGCGTGGGCGCGTCGCGAGCCTCGTGGACATCCATTCGTGACTATCTAATCACGCAGTGCGGCATGAAAACAATTGTCCCGTAGCGTTGAGCCAGCACTCGTCAATTCATCCATTGAAATCATTCACACATTATGAAAATGAAAAGTATCAAACTCGTCTCGATTTGCGCAGCGATTTTCGCGACCGTCTTTGCTTCGAGCATCTTGCATGCGCAGCAAACTTTCACCGCCACTTTTGACGGCAAATCGTTTGAATCCGATAACGACGGCATCACCGTTGTGCCAACGAACAGTTCAGTGTCAATCTCCGCGCGCACCAAAGGCTTCGGCGCGTATCCGCCACCGAAAGGGTTTGCTGACCGCATGTCGATCATATGCCCGCTGCCGAAAGCAGTGCAGAAGTTTCCCACCGAAGGCAGCGGTGGCACGTGTATCGTGCAATGGGTGATTGCGGGGCGAAGCATGATGGACGCCGACTACAAAACAACACCAAACGAAGGCGAATTCGTGAGCGGAAAGTCGGGCAGCAAAAGCGGTTTCGTGAACTTCACCAAAGTTGCAGGGAAAACGATTGAGGGCGAATTTTCCGCAGAACTCGTTGACGCGAAAACGAAGAAAAAAGTGCTTGCCGCCGGCAAATTCAAAGGGCTCGACGAGCAATTGGGATCGAAGGGGTTCAACTAACTCGACACAGGCTTTTCGTGATGTCGGTGCAAGAGCGCGCGTTTCGTCTATCTCGGTAGCAGTCGTTTATCCATCAATCTCACGGAGCCCTTATGAAACGAAACTCATTCTCTTCGCATCGCCACTTTGTTCTCGCGCTGCTCGCGGTCGCCGCGTCCAGCACCATATTTGCGCAAGGCGCCGTTCAATACAAGCCACCGGTGCCGAGTGGCCCGATCGGCGCACCGAACAAACTTCCGCCCCAGTTGCTGCCGGATTTGATCGTTGATTCAGTGACCGGCTCGAGTGGAAAAAGCTATGCGGCGAAAGTAAAAAACATCGGTGTGATTCCATCCGCTGCCTCAAATGTTTATTGCGCCGCAACCGTGTCAAACGCGACGCATTACTACACGATCGAGCGCGTGCAGCCGATCCCCGCGTTGAACGTGAACGCATCGCACACCGTAAGTTGTGATTTTGGAAGTGGCGCACAAAGCGTAAAGCCAGGTGAAAAACTGGTAGTGGTGGTATTCAAGGCAAATAACGGAAAAGTCATCCAAGAATCGAATTACGCAAATAACGAACTCAGGACGAACATCAACTAAATCTCGCGCGTGTGCATACGCTAGTCAATACGAAAAAAGGGCGCAAAGCGCCCTTTTTCTTGCCGACTCCGTTAACTTATGCGAGCGCCGACATCACCTTCGCTGTAATCGCCTCAACGCTTCCCACGCCTTCGACTTTCACATACTTCGGCGCGCCGGGTTTGCCGCTTTTCGCCCAGTCGCCGTAATAGCCGAGCAGCACTTCAGTTTGATCGTGATACACCTTTAGGCGCGTTTTTACGGTTGCTTCTTCGTCGTCTTTTCGTTGCACTAGCTCTTCGCCCGTCACATCATCTTTGCCCGCGACTTTCGGCGGATTGTGAACCACGTGATACGTGCGGCCGCTTGCCAGATGGACTCGTCGGCCGCTCATTCGGTCGACGATGACGTCGTCGTTGACCGCGATTTCCAGAACGTAATCAAGATTCACGCCCGCGTCTTTCATCGCTTCAGCTTGGGGAATGGTGCGCGGAAAGCCATCAAACAGATAGCCGTTTTTGCAATCGGGTTCTTTAAGTCGCTCTTTCACCAGACCGATGATGATGTCGTCCGACACCAGCGCGCCGGAATCCATCACTTTTTTCGCAGCAAGTCCGAGCGGCGAACCCGCTTTCACCGCCGCGCGCAACATGTCGCCGGTTGAGATTTGCGGAATCGAAAACTTCTCGCAGATGAACTTCGCCTGTGTGCCCTTGCCCGCCCCAGGAGCGCCGAGAAGAATGAGTCGCATGTGTTTGTTGACGTCTTATGTTGTGAAATGGTGCGTCAATTATGACCTGCGCACCGAAGCAAGACGCGTCCAGAACTCAGAAAGAAACGAATATCAGCTTTTTGTCGGAAAGCCCAATTTAATTGGGCGGTCACTAGTGTTTTTCTAGATTTCGAAAACTCGCGAAATATGGAAGCTCTACCAATGAAACGGTCGTTAGTATGTAGAAGCTGGAAAGCGCAGTCTCGGCGCGAATACTACGCGCTGGCTCTCGCGCCAGCAGCGCTGATCCGCGGATGAATGATTGCGCGGTAGAGCGGCGGTACGAGCGCCGCAAGAATCATTGCTGCGTAGCTGGCCGGCAGTTGCGGCGCTTCGGGATGCGAGTTTAGTGCGCCAAATGCGCGACCGCCGTGCGCATGATGATCGCTGTGGCGCTGCAAGTTCACCAGCAGCGCGTTGGTAAACCAACCACTGTAGTCCCACGAGTGTTGATAGCGCACAGGCTCGAGCTTGCCGCTTGGATCGCGCGAGCGCAGCAAGCCGTAATGCTCGATGTAATCCACAAGCTCAAGCTCGATAATCGCAACCGCACTTGCGCCAAAAAACACCGCTAGGCCAAGCGCGCCGCCGAACGAATACGCAATCGCCGCAATCGCCGCACTCAGCGCAGCCCAATGCAAGTTTTCGTTGCGAAGAAATGCAGCAACGCCGCTGTGGCCTTGACGTTTTAGCGCTTCGGATTCGATTCGCCAGCCATGGAAAAATACGCCGAAAATTGCTCGCGGAACAAACGCGTAAATGGTTTCGTTTAACCGCGCCGTCGCTGGATCGTCATGCGTTGCTACGCGCAAATGATGCCCGCGCACATGCTCAACTTTGAACACGCCGTAACACACACTCGCCAACAATACTCCGCCAGCGAAGCGTTCGAACTTATTATTTCGATGCACAAGTTCATGCGCGATGTTGATCGCCAAAATTCCGCCCATCACGCCGAGCGAAACAATAAACCCAATCTGATAAATCAACGCAAGCTCTGCGAATTGCGGCACATGCGCAATGGCCCAACCCAAAATCGCAAGCCACACTAAGCCGCTCACCCAGGGAATCGCGCGCAACATCGAGTCGCGCACCAACGTTGCTTGTTCCTCAGGCGTGAATCGCGTCGTCACGCGACCGAGCAACTTGTCGACAAGCGGCACGAAGAGGTAGGTAACGATCGTGCCCCACCAAGTCATCCAATGTAGAGAAGGATCTTCAAACGCGCGCGAGACACCCAGCAAAAAAGAGCTACCGACCAACGGCGCTAGCCAGAATGAAAAGCGATAAGCGTGGTAACCAAATTTCGTCATCCCCGAATTGTCGCGCAAACGCGTAGTGCCCGCAAATTAAGCGCCGCATCGCGCGAGCACTGATCGAAAATACCGCGGGATTTGGCACCGATTGGCACTCAAGCTCGGCGCGAGTTACGAAACGCCGCATAGGATTTTTCGCGGCTTCGTTCTACACTCGCGGCAGGAGGATGGAACGATGAAAACGCACATTAATCGCCGCGAGGCACTGGTAACTTTGGGCACGACGGCGCTTGCGGCGGCGACACCCTCAATTCTTTTCGCGCAAGAAAAATTTCCGTCGCGACCCATCACGTTTATTTGTCCTTGGCCGCCCGGTGGCTCGTCGGACGCGGTGATTCGCGCCCTAGCGGAGAGCGTGGGCAAAGTATTAGGTGTTTCGGTGGTCGTTGAAAATAAGCCGGGCGCTGGCGGCACGCTGGGCGCTGCTGCGATGGTCACCGCGAAGCCCGACGGTTACACCGTCACGCAGTTGCCACTCGGCATTTATCGTATTCCGCACATGCAGAAAACTGCGTTTGATCCAATCAAGGACTTGACGCATGTCATTTGTTTGACCGGTTATACGTTTGGATTAGTGGTTCCTGCGGACTCACCGTTCAAGACGCTCGACGATATGGTGAAAGCCGCGAAAGCATCGCCAGGCGCTCTGAACTATGGACACACAGGTATCGGGACCACGCCGCATTTGGCGATTGAAGAGTTCTCGCAAAAAGCAGGCATCACACTCAACCACATTCCGTACAAAGGCAGCGCTGAAATTCTCGCGGCGATTCTGGGCGGACAACTGATGATGATGAGCGGCACGACGGAATTCGCGCCGCACGTGGAAAGCGGAAAACTTCGCATGCTCGCCACACTCGGTCGCGCGCGTACGAAGCAATTCCCCAATGTGCCGACGGTGAAAGAGTTGGGTTACGACACGATCACCGAAAGCCCGTTTGGAATCGGCGCGCCGAAAGGTGTTGATCCCGCGATTGTGAAAGCGCTGCATGACGCATTCAAGAAAACGCTCGACGATCCCAAAGTGCTCGCAACGTTTGAAAAATTTCATCAGCCGACGATCTACATGAGCACCGCCGATTACACGGCTTACGCAGAACGCACTTTCAATGCAGAGCGTGCGACGATACAACGGCTTGGCCTTGATAAAAAGTCATAGCAATAAATAGCTTATTTCATCGCTTCGCCCAATTTAATTGGGCGATGGCGGACGTAGCTATTGAGCGTAGACGAGGTGAAATCAGCGGAAACTACGCCTGCGCATGCAGCAATCGCCCGCCTGAAAACGCCCAGTTTTCCCACTGCGTTTCTTTGAACACGACGGTGATGTGTTCAGGATTGACGCCCTGTTGTTCAAGGCGCGTCATGAGCGCTTCCAGCATCTGCCGTTTCACTTTCACGCTGCGCCCGACTGACCAGAGAATTTCGATGAGCGCGTAGTCCGTGCCGCGCGGCGTTGCGGCATCGGGATAGCTTGGGTCGAATCGAAAATCCTCTTCGTCGAGTGACAACACGCGCTGAAATTTATCCGCACGCGGCACGCCGACCGCGACTAGCGCTTCGTGTACGGCGTCGAGTACGATCGTTTTGAATTGCGACGGCTGCTGCTTGCGAACGGTAAGGGTTACGAGTGGCATGCGACGTCCGAGCGCGCATTTGTTGCACGGCGAACCGCACCATCTCGATGAAAGACCCACGCAATCGCATCATCAATCAAGCCCGAAACCGCTTCGCGGCGAAGCGTTTGCGCGCGTTGTTTCGCGAGTTCGTGAATCGCAGCAAGCGCGTCGGCATCAAGCGCTTGCGAACGCATGAATCGTGGTGTGTAAGTGGACGTGTCGTTCATGATGCTTTCCTTCTCTGTGTTTTCGTTTCGATGGGTTGAACTGTATTTGCAAGCCCAATTACCGGAAACCCAACAAAAAGCACTTTGGCTTTGCATAATTTGCAAAACTGAAGCAAACGCCACACAATCGCGGCATGCAACTCAATCTCGAAGACGCTGCCCTCTTCCTTCGCGTTGCCGAACTCGGCACGCTCTCCGCCGCTGCGCTTGAACGCAATGAACCGGTAAGCCAAGTCTCGCGTGCGATCGTGCGTATCGAAAAATCACTCGGGGTTCGCCTGCTACATCGCACGACGCACGGTTTGAGCTTGACCGACGAAGGCGACACGTTTCTCACGCACGCACGACGCATGTTGGAAACGGCAGCTGAGCTGGATGTGGAGTTGTCGGGTCGGCTCTCCGGGCCAAGCGGCTGGGTGCGCGTCGCTGTGAGCCCGGTATTGGCGCAGCGAGTGATCGTGCCGTCGTTGCGCGCGCTCTACAAAAAACATCCGAAGCTGCAAGTGGATATCGCGGCAGATGATCGCGCGGTGGATCTGGCGCGCGACGGAATTGATGTCGCGATTCGCGCGGGCGTTGCAGTGAGCGAGAATCTAATTGCCCGAAAAATCGGTATGCATGGCCGCAAACTCTACGCAACGCCACAGTATTTGCGCGAATTCGGCACACCAAAAAAACCCGAAGACCTCGACAAACATCGATTGATTGCCAATAGCGCGAGTCAATCGTTGAATCGTTGGCAACTAAAATCGAGTGAGGCGTTGAAGGGTCCAAAACGCGATGCAACGCTCATCGTGAAAGGTCACACGCGCGCAGACAACACCTCCATCGTGCTTGCGCTTGCACTCGAAGGCGTCGGCATCGCGCGCTTGAACGAACTGCTCGTCGCGCCGCTCGTTGCCAACGGTTCGCTGATGCGTGTGTTGCACAAATTCGACGCGGAAGAACCCATTCCTATCTACGCGGTAATGCTGCACGAGCGACATCGTTTACCGAAAGTGCGCGCTTGCATCGATCATTGGGAAGCGAGTTTTGCGGCGCTTGCAAAAAAGGAAGCACAGAAGTGAGAGGGCCGATGAAGCAACGTTTGTTCATCGCCACCGCGAGTTTTATGATTGCGATCGCCGCCACGCTCGGCGGCTGTGTCAATCCACCTGAAAGAAGAGCTGCAATGGATACACCGCTCACTTCGGACGAAGTAGTTCAATTTCTTCACAACTTCGAAGCGCTTGCAGAGAAAGAGGATTTCGATCTCATTCGTCACATGATTCATGAGCAAGCGTTCTTTCGTTTCAACGACGGCGATTTTCGCGGTCGCACAGCAATTCAAGCCGTATTCGAGAAAACCTGGCGCGGCGATCCGAGCGTGAAGAAAGCGCGGTTTTATCTCTCGGACATCGTCGTGCTATCGACTGACCAAACGAGCGCCACTGCAACGTACACCTACAACTGGGAAGGCGCGCAAGGCGACAAGCAATTTCGCATTCAGGGGCGAGGTACGCGGGTGCTAGTGAAGATGAACGGCCAGTGGCAAATTATCCACGAGCATTTGAGTCGGATTCCGAAGGTGTAGCACCACGTATCTCGTAGCCCGGATGCTCGCATCCGGGTTTCTGTAAACAAATAGCGAAGCGATCAATTCGTTCGTGATTTCGTCGAATAAGGGGGACCCGGATGCGAGCATCCGGGCTACGCAGGAACCGTTCCTCGTGCATCCAACGCCCGCTCATCAATCGGCAAATGCACGAGCGCGGCGAAGATGCCGAGTGCGATGGTAAGCATCCACACGGTGTTGTAATTGCCTTGCAAATCGAAGAGCTTACCGCCGAGCCACACGCCCAAGAAGCTGCCGACCTGGTGACTAAAGAAGACGATGCCGCCGAGCATGCCTAAGTAGCGCGCACCATAAATTTGAGCGACGAGCGCGTTCGTTGGCGGCACGGTCGAGAGCCACAATACGCCAATGGCAGCTGCGAACAAATACACCGACCACGCGGTGAGCGGCGCGGCGAGGAAAATCACAATCACGACCGAACGCATGATGTAGATAAATGAGAGCACATATCGCTTCGGCATTTTTCCGGCGACGACGCCCGCGACATACGTGCCGATGCAATTGAAAAGCCCGACAAGCGCGAGCGCAGTGACGCCGACGTGTGCAGGCGTGCCTTTATCGATAAGGTACGGCGTTAGATGTGCGCCGATGAAAACCACTTGGAAGCCGCACACGAAATAGCCGAGCGTCAGCAAGAGATACGATCGATCAGCAAATGCTGTTTTCATCGCCTCACCCGCAGTGGCTTGGCCGACGCTTGAGGGCTGGGGCAACTTTCCCTGCTCTCCAAGTTTTGCAAAATACCAGCCCAATGGCGCAATCGTGGCTGTGACTACCGCTAACCCGATGAGCGAAAACGCCCATCCATCATGCGAGATAAACCACTGTCCGACCGGAATCATGATGAACTGGCCAAACGATCCCGCTGCGGCGCTGATGCCGAACGCCCACGCGCGGCGCGACGCGTCCACCATTTTCCCGAGCACGCTGTAAGCCACCGAATACGTGGTGCAAGCAACGGCAACACCCATGATGATGCCGCCAGAGAGCGCGAGCGTGGTGCCGCTCGACAAGAATGCCGTCCACAGCAAGCCGACGCTGTAGAGTGCTGCGCCAATCAGTAGCACGCGCTTTGCACCATAGCGATCCGCGATGTAGCCGATGAAGGGTTGCGACGCACCCCACACCAAATTTTGTAGCGCGATCGCGAAAGAAAACACCTCGCGGCCCCACTTCATGTCGCTCGAAATCGGTTGCAAGAACAAACCAGAGAACGCGTTTCGCGTGCCCATTGCGATGCCGAGAATGATGGACACGGCGAGTAGAGCGCGAACTAAGTTTTTCGCGCGAATGGAATCGTTCATGAAAGGCTCTAGGCGTTTGGAGCGACTATTATCGGTTGCGTGGCTTGGCAAAACCTGTCGTGAGCCCGAAAATTGCATGGGCTTGCCTGCTCGGCACGCATTGTGCGAAACAAGATTGATCCTTCGCTATGAAAACAATTTGGAAACCCCACACACCGCCGCAAATCTATGCGCCGCTTTCCACGTATAACCACGCGATTGAATTGGCGCCCGGTGCGCGGATTTTAGAATCGAGCGGTCAGCTGCCGGTGCGAGTTGATGGTTCGTGGCCCGAAGGGATCGCTGCGCAAACAGAGCTTGTATGGCAAAACATCGTCGCCATTCTCGCGAGCGCAGAGATGACAGTCGAACATCTGGTGCGCGTGAAAACGTTTTTGATTCAACGCGAACATATCGCAGAGTATTCGCGAGTGCGTTCAGGGTATTTGCGTGACTGTCGTCCGGCGAGTACGCTGCTAATGGTGTCTGGCTTTACGCGACCAGAGTGGTTGGTGGAGGTTGAGATTACGGCTGCAAAGATCGATTGAAAGATTTTTACCTCTCCCCTTGGGAGAGGTCAACGCGCAGCGTTGGGTGAGGGTTCTCCACGCTCAACGCCGATTTCCCTCACCCGGCCCGGCGGCCGACCTCTCCCGAAGGGAGAGGTAAGCACTCATTTTCAACATGATTACAAATCGCTTACCCGCTCTCGATTGGGTCACCGAAGACAAAGAGATCGAAAAACTTTCCAAGGACTATTACTGGTTCTCGCCGCTGCTGAAGCAGGCGCTTGACGATAAGCGAGCCGAAGCGGTCGTGCGAGTGCGCACGCGCGAAGAGCTAGCCGCAGTGGTGAGTGAATGCGTGAAAACCAAAACACCGATCACGATACGTGGCGCTGGCACGGGCAACTATGGGCAAGCGATTCCTTTACAAGGCGGTGTTGTGATCGATATGACGGCGATGAATCGCATTGTTTCGATCGAGCGCGGAATGGCAACGGTGGAAGCGGGTTGCAAGTTGCTTGGACTTGAAAGCGCTGCGCATGCGAAAGGGTTCGAGCAGCGCACTTATCCGAGCACGTTTCGAATGGCCACGGTTGGCGGTTTGTTTGGCGGCGGTTTCGGTGGCGTGGGTTCAATCAATTTCGGGCCGATCTATGCGCCTGGAAATGTGCTCTCGCTCAAGGTGATGAGGGTTTCCGAAACACCGGAAATTGTTGAGCTTGTCGGCGATGAATGTCTTGCGCTCGCGCATGCGTACGGGACGAACGGCATCATTGTTGAGTTGACTATTGCGCTCGCGCCGAAACAGCATTGGAATGAGACCTACGCGAGCTTTCCATCGTTTGATGCGGCGATGCGATTCGGCGCGGCATTTTCTGCTGCGCCAGCACTCGCGAAGAAGCAGTGCGGCATTTTCGCTTCGGGCTTTACAAAATACATGTTGCTTTTGAAGAAGCAATTGACGCCTGATTTGCCGTATGCGATTTCGCTTGTTGCAGATAGCGGCGAAGCGGCGTATCGCGGACTAGTGGCTGCGCACGGCGGCACGGTGAATCATTTTGCGAGCGCCGAAGAGGCGGCGTCGAGAGGTCGCTACGCGCATGAGTTTTGCTGGAATCACACCACGATGCACGTGTTACGACTTGATTCAACGTTTACCTATTTGCAGTGCATCTTGACCGATCCGGTGAAACAGGCCAACGCTTTATACGAAGCGATGAACCCTCGCGTGATGATGCATTTCGAGTTTATTCGCGATGCGGAAGGCGCAATTGCTTGCGGGGGATTGCCGGTGCTCAAGTTTGAATCGAGAGAACAAATTGATCGCGACATTGCAACGTTCGAGGCGAATGGTGCATATGTGATGAATCCGCATGTGTATGAAGTAGAAGAAGGCAATTCGCGGCAGATTGATCCGAAACAAGTGGCGGCGAAGCAGCGGTTTGATCCGCTGGGGCTTTTGAATCCGGGGAAGTTGCGCGGTTGGCAGCATCGCAACACCCTGTAGGCGACGGCTTGACGTCGCTCGATCAATTTCGAATCTGAGTCGCGACGCTGAGTCACTTTCAGCAACGAATTAACATTAACGAAGCCCATTGAAGCGCGGTCAAGCCCGCGCCTACATCGTTCTCTCATCATTCAAAAAATCATGCACGGCTTCATTCCCGCCTCTCGTTATTACGCTTACAGAACTTGGCAAGAGATTCGTGACTTGCCGGATAAGGCGAACGTTCCGCTCATATTGCCAATCGGTTCGATTGAGCAGCATGGCCCGCATTTGCCCGTAGCCGTGGATTCGGCGTTGACGCTCGGCGTGATTGGTGAGGCGCTCAATCGTTTGCCTCAAAGCAATCCGGCGTTGTGCTTGCCGCCGCTTTACTACGGAAAAAGCAATGAACACGACGGTTTTCCTGGCACTATTACGCTCTCCGCAAATACGCTCACGACGCTACTCATGGAAATCGGTGAGCAGGCGTATGTGAGCGGGTTCCGCAAACTCGTTTTGGTGAACGGGCACGGCGGTCAACCGGAAATTTTGCGTATCGCAGCGCGTGATTTGCATGTGAAATATCGCGATTACCACTGCTGGCATTTGTTTATTTGGGATGTGCCCAACACGATTGATTCGCTGCTGTCGCCGAAAGAAGCGGCGATTGGCATTCACGCAGGCGACGGCGAGACTTCGCTGATGATGAAACTCCTGCCAGACACCGTGCACATGGATCGTGCGGAAGCGAGCTGGCCTGCAGAGAAGCGAGCGGATCAGCTGACGTACTTCATTGGCCGCCTAACAAAAGCGTGGACAACTTCGGACATTTCACACAACGGCACTGTTGGCGACCCAACGACCGCTTCGCTCGAAAAAGGCGAACAAATCCTCGATCAACTTGCGAGTGGTTGGGTGAAAGTGTTCGAAGAGATTCATCGTTGGCCGAGCGATGTTCAGCATTTGTGAATAGCCAACGGACGAAAACGCCAAGTGAACTGGGCTGCAACGGACTATTTGGCATAAGTCAATACCTGCATAAATCCTTCTTTAACCCCAATCAAAATTGCTTTTAAATGGTTTTTCTGTACTCCGAACCGCACCAACGATGACACAGCTTGCGCTAGATCAATCGCCGAAACTTAATCTCTTATGACTTAGGATATATCTGCTACAAAGAGGTTTCGCGCGGTTGAGGACAGGGATTTTTTCAGGTTTTCCTGCTGCTGCAATTGTTCATCGCATGCTAACGTTGCCGTCCGAATTTTTCTACGATCTGGTTCTCGCTTGATATTTTCGTCACGTCATCGCCAAAGGGCGCTTACATTGGCTCGCGAGCGAGGCGCTTGGTCGCTCGTCGGCGCGCTCGGTATGCTGCCGTGGTGGGGCTGGTTGTTAGCCGGCGGCGTTGTGTTCTTCCTGCTGCAAGGGGCTCATGCAGCCGTCAATCCCGCAACTGATCTTGCAGAGCGCTGGTATAGCGCTATTGACATCGCTTCGGTGGCCGGGCTTGCCCTCTGCACAGTGTTTGGCGCGTTGAGTTTCATGCTTCGAAATGACTCGGCAAAGGCCGCATTTAAAAACGCAGATCGCAGCCCGCCCGCAGCGCCCCGCATGAGCTGGGGCCAATTTGAATTGCTAGCGGTGGAAGCATTTCGTCGTCGCGGATTTCAAATTACCGAACGTGGCGGCAGCACAGATGATGGTTCGCGAAATCTGCAACTCACGCGCGGGCGACAGATTTTCATTGCACACTGCAAAGCATGGCGACAAACTAGCGTGGATATCGGAGCCATTCGAGAGCTCTACAGCATGGTGATCGTGAGCAAAGCCTCGGGTGGTATCGCCATTACTACCGGGAGCTTCACACAAGAGGCGCGCACCTTCGCTGCCGGGCGCCAGCTGCAGTTGATCGATGGGCAAACGCTGCGCGAAATGTTGCGCGACGCCGAAGGTCAACCCACGGTAATGCCAACGATCATCCCAACCGACGTTGTCACATCACCCACAGCACAGCCCTGAACGGTCAAGAGGGGGCGCGGCCTCTGTGGCAGCGCACTCAGTTGAGTCAAAGTTGTGCTCACTAGCGGATTCAGAGTTCAATCGTTGTTTTTAATGGGCTATCGCAGTATTTTGTTTATTTCTCGATCTGTAAGCTAATTGCTATTACAGCCCAATTAAATTGGGCCTACGTGTGCAATATTGCTTACCATTTGCAATTTGTTTGGAAACGATAACCCCGTTTTCTCAGCCCATTCGTTTCAGTCAATAAGCGCGGCATTCGCGTGTTCCTCAACGAAGGAGACTGTTATGAAAATCCAATCCGCCCCCCGCACCACCGCGCTCGCCGCGTGGCCTGCAAACGCTCGAATCACTGCGATCGCAGCAGCATCGGCCATCGCCATCCTTTCGATGGGCGGTAAATCCGCAGCGGCGCATTCGTCCGCCCCAGCGCTTTATTCGCTTGGAAGCCTTGCGCAGATTTCAGTGATTGATCGCGCATCGGGCCAAGCGCTACCGCTCTATCGTTTTGGTGGCGAATATTGGGTGGCAGGCACGCCCGGCGCGAAATACTCGGTCACCGTAACTAACCGTGCACGCGAACGCATTCTTGCGGTGACATCGGTTGACGGCGTCAACGTAGTGTCGGGCGAAACCGCGAGCGTTGATCAAACGGGATACATCATTAACCGCTTTCAGAGCTACGCGGTATCCGGCTGGAGGAAAAGCGACACTGAAGTCGCGGCCTTCACGTTCGTTGCGTCGCCGAAGTCGTACGCATCGCGCACCGGTCGACCCGACAACGTTGGCACTATCGGCATCGCAGTATTCCCAGAGCGTGCTCCGATTCGCTGGAATCCTGCGCCGCGCATTAATGAGCCCGAGCTAAATCAGCCGTATCGCTACGAATCACCGCGCCAAAAAAGCAGCGAAACGCGCGAAAACTACAGCGAGCGCAGCGCGCCCGCAGAGTCAGCGCCGCTTGCATCACCCGCGCCATCGGCAACCGATGGTGTCGGCTCGTCCTCGGCACGAAGCGAGAGTGCGAAGCGTTCGGCACAGTTGAGTGATCGCGCCGCCGCAGCACCGCAACGCGTTGAAGAGTCGCTCGGCACGGGGCACGGAAGACGTGAGTACGACAGCATTACTCGCAGTCACTTCGAGCGCGCCAGCGCGGCGCCCAGCGAAGTGATCCGCATCCGCTACGACAGCTATTCGAATCTCGTATCAATGGGAGTGATCCGCGAAGCTCACCGTGATGAGCGCACACCGAACCCGTTTCCAGAGTCCTACGGACACAACGGATACGCTCCAGATCCACCGCGCTGGTTTCGATAACCGATCGAATTCAGTTCGGAAGCTTCACTGATTGCCTTAGTGCTCAGACTATCCCGCACCTCAAACGCGCGGGATAGCGCATTTCGTGCAGCGCGCGCGTCAAGTGATAATTGCGCTATGCAGGTTGAAGCCAACGACGCGCCGAGCGACGAGACATTGATGAAACGGTTTGCGTCGGGCGATGCGCGCGCGTTTGAGCTGCTCTACGATCGGCACGAGAAACCGGTATGGCGATTTGTTTTGCGAAGCGTGAAAGAGCCTGCAATCGCCGACGACGTAACGCAGGAGCTGTGGTTTGCCGTCACCCGATCGGCAACAGAATATGAAGCGACCGCAAAGTTTCGTACCTGGCTTTTCACGATGGCGCGGAATCGTGTGATTGATCTAGCGCGCACTTCGAAATCTGTAGTCAGCATTGATGATGAAAGCGACGCGGCGAAAAGCGTTGTTTCTGAACTAGCGGCAGACTCGCGGCTTGGTCCGCTGCGGCAACTGGAATCGAAGGACGCGGCACGCGAGCTGTTAGAGGCTGTGGAGGCGCTACCGCACGACCAACGAGAAACCTTTTTATTGCAAGCGGAGGGTGAGATGAGTATCGAAGAAATCGCCCACGCCACCAACGTGAGTTTCGAAACCGCGAAGAGTCGATTGCGTTACGCGCGCAGCAAGTTGAAGGCACTGCTCAGCCCAGTCCAGGGCGCAGCCGCTGTTCACGCGGAGGCAACACGATGAACGACAAAAACGTCCCACTTGCCGCGAAAGACGAGCTGCTTGAAAGCTATCGAGCCGCTGCGCTTGCCGTCGATCCATCGCCGTCTCCCGACGTGCGCGCGCGCGTACTAGCGCAAGCTATGGCTCAGGCACAACAAAATGCACTTGCAAGCAAAGCATCATCACCGAACTCAAGCGATGCTCGCCCTGCTATGCGAGCCGCAGCCGAGACGTTTTCAGCAAAACGCGCCGCGAACGATAGCGTTTGGAAGTACGCCACGGCCGCTTCGGTGGTGACTGCAGGCTTTGTTGCACTGCTCATGTTTCAGCTCGGTGAGCGCGTTGATTCCGAAGTGGTTGCGCAACGGGAGACAGCTCCTACGGCCGCTCCTTCTGTTGCGGGTGCGCCCACGTCCGTGCCACCAGCAGCGGCCACTACTTCGGCGACAACGGGTGCGCCACCAGAAGTCGCAGCTGTGGCGTCGCAAGCTGCCGCCAGCGCCCGTAGCTCTGAGCCCGCCGGTCTGTCGACACCGCGAGCTGCAGATTCTTCAGTCGCTGCCGCGCCAAAAATCGCGGATGCAACGTCAACACAAAGAGCAGAATCGTCGACGCTGGGCGCTGCAACGCAGCGCAAGGCTGAAAAAAGTATTGAGACTCGTGCAGCCGCCGTTCAGAATGACGTAGTTCGCGAACGTGGCGTGGCGCAAGCACCGGCTTCATCAACTGGAGCGACTATCGCTCTCTCCGCACCGCCTGCCGCGGCTCAAACACCAGCGCCCGCGCCAGCCGCTTCTCCATCGGCGGCTGCAACCGCTGTTGCGGCGGCGCCCTTAAGTGGCAACGAGTCACGCTCTGCTGCGTCGGATAGCGCAAGTTCAAATCGCTTTGAAGCGGAGCGCGCGGGAGCACCGCCAACGGCGAAACGTGCAGCTGCGCCTACCGCACGCGCCAGTGTGGCGGAGGCCGCTGGCGCAGAAGAACCGTCGACGCTGCAGCGATCTGCTGCGAACGCCAGCCCGCGCGCTCCCGAGGCGGCCACTGATGTAAACCTCGCACTTAGGAACGCCGCAGCGCGCTCAGACTTGGCAGGCCTGCGAGCAGCGCTCCGCGCGGGTGCTTTAGTGAATTCAGTGGACTCAACGGGCGTCACGGCGCTGATACTAGCGAGCCGAGCCGGGAGCTTAGATGCAGTTCAATTGTTGTTGGCTGCGGGTGCCGAGCCTAGTGCGCGTGATCGCGAAGGGCGCACAGCGATCGACTACGCTCGGCAAAACGGCGACCCGGCATTGCTGGAAGCGTTGACTCGCCCAACGCAGCGCTAAACGCGCGCTGCAAGAGCCTCACGCTATACAAACAACGTCGCGACACCGCTCATTAAACTCACGGCAACAAGCGCGCCGACAATACCCGCTGCATTCATCGCGCCTGATTTCGAATACTCACGACTGTCAGTCGTATCTTTAGTGGTGATGGCGTCGTCGTATTTCATATGCAGGTAAAAGCAGCCTGCAAGAATGAACAAGGCGGTTACCAAATTAAACGTAAATACTAAATGGAGTAAGTCCATGTTGTTGCTCCTGAAGAATCGCAATTGATTTCAATGGAGCGAACAATAAAGTTCCTGGGTTACGCGATAAAGACACACGCGACGAACGGGGAAGAAGCGGCGTGAATTGCGGGGAATCCGGCGCTTTGCGACGAATCACGGGTAGCAGTTGCGGCGGAAACGCATGTTCATGCGCGGAGCGGCATCACGCAAGGGCGCATCGCGCCCTTGCGCTAGACAGTCAACGCGATGCAGCCGGACGTTTTACGCGATACCACGCCGCATAGATCGCAGGCACAGCCAGAATCGTCAGAAACGTTGCAACGATTAACCCGGCCATGATCGCAACCGCCATCGGCCCCCAGAGCACACTTCGCGTCAGCGGAATCATCGCAAGAATTGCCGCCGCAGCGGTGAGCACAATCGGCCTGAACCGCTGCACTGCACTTTCCCGCGCAGCAACCCAAGGGTGCTCACCTGCGGCCATGTGTTGCTTGATTTGATCGATCAATATGATCGTATTGCGCATGATGATGCCCATCAACGCGATCACGCCGAGCAGCGCCACAAAGCCAAACGGCAGGCGGAAAACAAGCAGCCCCATCGCAACCCCGACGATGCCAAAAGGCGCGGTCAGCAACACCATCCCCGCGAGCGAAAAACTCTGCAGCTGAAGCATCAGCAGCGCAAGCCAAACAAACAACATGAGCGGCGCGCCCGCGTTAATCGATGCTTGTGCGCGCGTGTTTTCGTCGTAAGCGCCGCCTGCTTCGATGCGATACCCCGGTGGCAATTTCGCTTTAATCGACTCTAGCTGGGGAATAATTTGCGCAGACACATCGGGCGCTTGCACCCCTTCAACAATATCGGAGCGAACCGACAGCGTCGGCACTCGTGAGTAGCGGCGGATGATCGGCTCTTCCATCACCTGCTTAACTGTTGCCACCTGCGCGAGCGGCACGTAGCGCCCGGTAGTGGTAGCCACTTGCAGATCAGCGACGTTAGCAACAGCCAATCGCTCGAGTTCGGGTCCGCGAATGACCACATCGATCAGACGATCTCGTTCACGGAATTGCCCGATCGTTGCGCCGGAGACAGCCCCTCCCAGTGATCGCGCAATCGCAAGCGAACTTACACCCAAAGCACGCGCGCGATCTTGATCCACCGTGACTTCGATAGCCGGTGTTCGGTCGCCCCAATCGGTGTTGACTTCAACCGTCTTTGGATGCTTGCGCATTACCGCTGCCACCTCTTCGCCGATTTTCTTGAGCACCGCAATGTCAGGGCCGCTCACTCTAAAGATCACGGGATAGGCGACGGGCGGTCCGAGCGGGGTGCGCAGCGCGCGTCCACGTACTCCCGGGAAGTTAGTTTCCATTTCTTTCTGCAGTTTCGCTGTCACACGATCACGCGCGGCGATGCTGTCAGTGAGGATCAAGGTGTGCGCGTAATTTGGGCGGAACAGCTCTTGGTTAAGGGATAAGAAGTAGCGAGGCAGCGAATTGCCAACGCTCGTGATGAACGTCTGCACATCCTTGTCGGCTTTGAGCATTGTTTCAAGTCGCTCGACTTGAGTCTCCGTAGCCTTGAAGCTCGAACCTTCAGGCAGCCACATTTCCACCATGACTTCGGTTCGATCGCTAGTCGGAAAAAATTGCTTTTCAGTAAATCCCATCCCGACGATGCCGAGGAACAAACCGAGTACAGTGAGCGCGATTGTGATCCAGCGATGCTGAATGCACCAATCGATCAAACTGCGCAGCCGCGAATAAAACGGTGTGTCGAAATGCTCGTGGGGCTCACCTTCTGCGGTTGCGTTTTTCGGTTTTTTCAATATCCAAAAACCAAACAACGGGGTTGCAATAATTGCCGCGAACCATGAAATGATGAGCGCGATGGTGGTCACGCTAAACATGTCAAAGGTGTATTCGCCGGTACCCGATTTTGCAAGTGCAATCGGCAAGAATCCTGCGGCGGTGACTAGAGTGCCAGAGAGCATCGGCCACGCGGTAGTGGTGTAGGCGAAAGTCGCCGATGCAAACTTGTCGAAACCCTCCTCAAGTTTGCGCACCATCATTTCAACGACGATCATCGCGTCATCAACAAGCAAACCCAGCGCGATGATGAGTGCGCCGGTGGAAATGCGATGCAAGTCGATGCCGAAAATCCGCATCGCGAGAAAGGTGCCCAGCAGCACAAGCGGAATGGTGAGCGCCACCACTGCGCCAGCGCGCCAGCCCAGCGCAATGAAACTCACTGCGAGAACAATTGCGATGGCTTCGATCAGCGCGCGCATAAACGTTCCAACGGCAGATTTCACGACCTTCGGTTGATCCGACACTTGAGAAAACTCAACACCAACCGGCAAATCGCGTTGGATCCGCGTCATTTCGCGCGTCAGGTTGTCGCCTAGGCGCAAAACGTCACCGTCGCCCTTCATTGAAACCGCAAGTGCGATCGACGGTTTTCCACCGAAACGCATGGTTTGAAAAGGCGGATCGGCATAGCCGCGCGTCACGCTAGCGATATCACCCAAACGAACGGTTTTGCCTGCGACTGAAAGCTCGAGATCGCGAACAGATTTCACGGAATCAAAGTTTCCGCTGACACGCATCGAAATTGCGTTGTCTTTGGTTTGAAACACGCCTGACGGGGTAATCGCGTTCTGCGCCTGCAATTGGCTCGCGATCGACGTCGCATCGATTCCAAGCGACGCGATTTTGGCATTAGGAATTTCGACGTAAATTTTGTCGTCAACCACGCCGATTAGTTCAATCTTTGAAACGTCTTCGATACGCAACAGCTCTTGGCGAACCGCTTCAACGTGATCGCGAAGTTCGGACAACGTAAATCCGTCGCCTGTGAAGGCGTAGATCGAACCAAACACATCACCGAACTCATCGTTGAAGAACGGACCGACGGCTTCGCTCGGCAGCGTGTGTCGAATGTCTTGCACCTTCTTGCGCACTTGATACCAAAGCGCTTGCACATCTTTTTTGGGCGCGGTGTCTTGAAGCTCGAGAACGATAAGCGATTCACCGGGCTTCGAGTAGCTTTGCGTTCGTTTGAAAAAAGGTATTTCCTGTAGCTTCTTCTCTAAGCGATCTGTAACTTGTTGATCCACTTGCGTGGTCGTTGCGCCCGGCCAGAGCATCCGCACCGTCATCGCGCGAAACGTGAAATTGGGGTCTTCACGTTGCCCCAAACTGAAATACGCAGCCAATCCCGCAATTGCCATCGCGAGAATGAAAAATAGCGTGAGCTGTTGATGTTTAAGCGCCGCGGCAGAGACGTTAAGCCGCGTAGATTCGGTCGACAACTTCATGGCTTTTGCGCCTCTTTAACTGGGGCGACGTTCGAATTCGTTGCACTATTCGATACATCACTTTTTTTAGCTGACGCCCCAGCAGAATTGGCGCCCGATGGCGTCGCCTGTAAAGAAGTTCCCGAGGGCGTCGCGGTGGGTGCTGCGGTCGGCGCGGTTGCGGCCAAATCAATGACACGAACCTTCTGACCTACCTGCAACAGGTTTGCGCCGGCAGTCACCACCGTGTCACCAGCTTTTAGTCCCGACGCGACGACGATGCCATCGTTGGTGGTCTCCCCTAGTTTCACGTCCACAGCATTGACCGTCTCTGACGCGCGATTGACGACCCAAACCCGTGTCGTGTTGTCGCGCGTGTAGAGCGCGGAGTTGGGCACTACGATGGACTTCGCGGCACCGAGCTCACCACGCACCGTTGCGCTCATTCCAAGTTTTACGTCGTCGCCCGCGTCGAGCAGGGTGAGGCGTGCCGCAAACGTGCGGCTCGCGGGGTCAGCTGAAGGCGAAAGTTCACGCAGTTTTGCGCGAACTACTTTTCCCGGAAGCGCATCGAAAATCACCGCGAACCCGATCGCTTTTTTGATTTGCGCGACGGCGCGCTCTGGCGCGTTAACCAGCACTTCGCGCTCGCCGAGTTGCGCCACACGAATCACACTTTGTCCGGCAGACACGACACTGCCCGCTTCGGCATCAACACCGACCACAACACCTGCTTTGTCGGCTCGGAGTGATTGAAAACTGAGCCCATTTTGCGCGCTGGCAAGTTGCGATTTTGCAGCGTTCATCCGAGCCAAGGCGGCGTCGGTTGCAGCCTTCTGACGCTCGAGCGCAGCGCCGCTGACGAAGCCCTTTTCACGCAGTTCGGTTTGACGCTTGAGTTCGCTTTGCTGAAACACAACATCGGTGCGCGCAACTTCAACTTGTGCGGCTTGCGCATTAATTGTGGGCAGCACGTCCTGCGAATCAAGCACCGCTAGGAGTTGCCCCGCTTTGACTTCTTGACCGACATCGACTGCGCGCCGTGCAATCTTGCCAGGCACACGAAACCCGTAGCGCTGCTCATACCTAGCTCGCACCTCGCCGGGCAAATAGCTGATGTCAATCACGTCACTCTCGCCGGCAGTAATCACGCGTACCGGGCGCGGCACTTCCGATTTCTCAGGAACTTTTTCTGCGGCTTTAGCTTCATCTTTCTTTCCGCAACCGGTCAGCGCAAGCGCTGAAGCGGCGATGAGCGAGAAGAAGAGCAGTGAGCGAGTGCTGAGCGACGACGGACGATGTGACGAGGAGGATGTTGAACGAATCATGGTGAGACGCCTTGGTTGATTTCTTTTAGGTGTACTGTCGTGAACTAAAAACTTAACTACTTGAGGAATTTCAACGAGCCACTGTGGCTTATCGAATTGATAGATCGCCGAGCGCTGCTTGCCAATAGCGCTCTAGCGCGAGTAACGCTTCGTCGCGAAAACTTCCGAGACCAATTGCATCGGGTCGCTGCGGCGCGTGCGCAGGGTCAAATAGCAAGTGGAATAAACCGATCATCATCGCGTAACTGTGATTGAGTAGGCGCACGCCCTCGCCTGGTTTGAGCTGCGGAAAATGGCGTTCGAGCCCTGCGCCAGCGCGTAGCAACCATTGGGTCAAAGTCTCCTTAGTCGCGAGCGCAGATTCCTGCGGCACGCTCCCGTGGGGAAGCCCTACACAGCATGCGACCAAAGGAAAATACATGTCGTTCGCCAACATGTGTTTCACCACCAACTCTCGCATCCGAGCGAAAGTCATTCGATGTAAATCAGCGTTTGCATCGCGCGTTTCGAGATCAGAAATAAGCTCGTCGAAAAACGCTTGCGCGTTTCGCATGTGCAGCGCGAGATAAATTTCTTCTTTGGTTTGGAAGTAGAGATACACCGTGCCCTTCGCGAGCCCAGCGGCGTTGGCCACTTCCGAAACGTTTGCAAATTCGTGAGTGCGCTTGAACAGCGAATCGGCCGCATCGAGAATGCTCGCGCGGCGCGCCTCCTTGTCAGCCGGGTCGGTGGCGCGCAGCTTTTTCTTGCAATGAATCAGCGAACGAATCTGCTCTTTGACCGCCTGCTTTGCAAAATCGCGATTGCGTCCATCGTGATGCTCCACGTGGAGTGCAATAGCGTCGCTAATGATTTTTTTGATGGGCGGCATTGCGCGAGCCGAACCTTAAAAAGAAAATGACTCTGGGTCAGTTATTGGAAACATTAACTGACCAGCGGTCATTAGTAAACCCCTTTCGGTAACAATATACTTCACATATCTTCCGTTATCTTGGGCGTAAAGACTCTTTTTTCTAAGTAGCAATTTCTAGTATTTTCTGCATATTCAACCCACGTAACAGGCGTTTTACTACGATAGCTGCTTTCGTAGTTAACGGATCCGAGCCCGCCTGTGTTCCCACTGTAAGGCGCATGTCGAGCTTCGCGACCACTCTAGGATTTCTTGTTAACGCCTCGTGATGCGGTCAAATCATGAGCTCGTGCGGATGTTTCGCTTGACGAAATCTTTTGACAGCGCAGCCAAGTCGAATAACGGCTGCATTCAAAATGAGCAGCGCTCGCGTATGCTGCCCATGTACAGCGAACAGTTCAGCCGCACAAAAGCTAGCGAAAGGAATCATCACTCGTGAGCCCGTCTCATCCGTCAGTTGCACGCTCCGCGCTCGACTTTGAAACACTCAACGCACAATACCGTCGTGTTCGATCGGCCACGCTGGCTATCGCCTCTCCGCTTTCTGCAGAAGACTGTCAAGTGCAATCTATGGCTGACGCCAGCCCGATTAAATGGCATCTTGCACATACGACTTGGTTCTTCGAAACCTTCCTGCTCGACGCGTTTGATGCTGGCTACAGGGCGCTCAATACGTCTTATAAAGTGCTTTTCAACAGCTACTACAACGGCGTCGGCAATAAACACCCGCGTTCTGAGCGCGGCATGATTTCACGGCCTTCGCTCAGCGACGTACTCGCATATTGCTCCCATGTGGATGCGGCGATTGAATCGTTTCTGCTGAACGCTGATCCAAAAGATCGTGAACAGATCGCTGCACTAATGGTGCTCGGTTTCAATCATGAGCAACAACATCAAGAGCTCATGTTCACTGATTTGAAGCACCTGCTTTCAATCAATCCGCTCGCTCCAGTTTACGCGGCAAATGCGCCGCAACCACGAGCGATCAGCGCCTCTGCGATTCAATGGGAAGCGTTCGAGGGAGGCATCGTGGAAGTCGGTCATCAGCCGTCAACCGATTTTGCATTTGACAATGAATCACCACGGCATCGCGTATTGTTGCAACCGTATCAAATCGCGGACCGCCTAGTGACCAACGGCGACTATCTCTCGTTCATGCAAGACGGTGCGTATAGTGACCATTCGCTCTGGCTTTCCGACGGCTGGGATTGGGTGCAACAATCTAGTATTGATTCACCGATGTACTGGCGTCAGGATGAGGCCCATCAAGGGTGGCAGACGTTTACCCTTTCCGGGCTGAAACCAATAGATCTCGAGGCGCCCGTTTGTCACGTGAGTTACTTTGAAGCGGATGCGTTTGCGCGCTGGGCCGGCGTTCGCCTACCCACCGAGTTTGAATGGGAACACGCTGCGAACGCTCGTCGCGGGCTTAAACAGCTCAACGACACCGCTTGGCAATGGACGGCTTCGGCGTATTTGCCGTACCCGGGGTTTGCGCCAGCGCGCGGGGCCGTGGGCGAATACAACGGAAAATTCATGAATCAACAGTACGTGTTGCGCGGCGGCTCGTGCGCAACTCCAGTCGAACACACTCGACTGTCCTATCGCAATTTCTTCCAGCCTGACAAGCGCTGGCAATTTACGGGGCTTCGCCTTGCGCGGTAGCTCAACCCAGAAAAACTGACACGAAGCGCGCTTCGTGAATTATTTGTAAACGAGTAAACCGCTTATGTCTCTTCGTTCGATCACCACTGTCGGCGGCGCAAGTTCAGCCGTCACCACTGCGCGGCCGTTTATCGTGAACGAGCTCAAGCTCGATTCCAAGGCGGAGCTCGATCAGCTTGCGCGCAGCTTGCTCGCGCCTGCGGCGTCGATTCCTCCGAAGTATTTTTATGATGCGCTTGGCTCGACGCTCTACAACGCTATCGTGCTCACCGACGAGTATTACCCAACGCGCACCGAAGCTGCCATCTTCGATAAATTTCGCGCCGAGATTGCCGACACAATTGGCAGCGGCAAACAATTTGTTGATCTAGGCAGCGGCGACTCTGTAAAGGCTGAGAAATGGTTTCCTTCACTCGCGCCCTCGCGCTATGTGGCGGTCGACATTTCGGAATCGGCCGTCGAGCAGGCGCTTGCGCGGCTAGCGGGCTCGATATCGACGAACGGTAAGCCAGAATTGTGCGGATTGATCACTGATTTTTCACGTGTGCTCAACGTGAAGCACGTCATTCGCGATGAGCCGACCGTTTTTTTCTATCCTGGTTCCTCAATCGGCAATTTCATGCCGGACGAGGCAGCATGGTTTCTTAAACAGATTCACGCGCACCGAAGAACCGATGGCTGCGGCTTGTTGATCGGCGTCGACACTAAAAAAGATCACGCACGGTTGGACGCCGCCTACGACGACGCGCTCGGTGTCACTGCAGCGTTCAATCTGAATACGCTACGCCATGTCAACGAGTTGCTGAAAACGAATTTCAACGTCAGCCAATGGCGACATCGAGGCTTCTACAACGCCGCGCTTGGTCGCATTGAAATGCACGTGGAGGCTACCTGCGACCTCAGCCTGCAGATTCGCGGTGAAACGCGTCGTTTCAAAAGTGGCGAACGAATTCACACCGAGAACTCATATAAGTACTCACCCATCGAGTTCGAGGCGCTTCTGCGCACTGCAGGCTTCGATCACGTTCAGGCGTGGCATGATGATGCGTGTGATTTTTGTGTTTATTACGCATATTGAATCGATTCGCACCGCAGCGACAAACGCGTAAGCGCACCTCTTCTCATTTTGTCGGCCACAAGTTCGTCTTGTCACCTGCCGCAATTCGTCGCATTTGTCTAAGACGTGCCGCACATTGACACTTTGCTGCGATTCGCGCCCCGATTAGCTTCTCCTAAACTCAGCTCGTGCCTGGATTAATCAGCGATTGCATCCAGTTGTTTCCGATTTCTCCGTTTGATTCCTTAAACCTACTACTTTTGGTAG
The DNA here is from genome assembly GCA_013298695.1 of Betaproteobacteria bacterium. Taxonomy (GTDB): domain Bacteria; phylum Pseudomonadota; class Gammaproteobacteria; order Burkholderiales; family Casimicrobiaceae; genus Casimicrobium. The sequence goes on along the minus strand of JAAFIS010000001.1, from coordinate 139,926 downwards.
TACGATTCTTGCTCAGAACAAAAAACACAAGAAAACGTCGTCACTGACGAACGTTCAGCGAAGATAAAGAATCGAGGGTGACATGGGTATTTCTGTAGATGAACAGATACCAAAACACGCAAACGTCGCGCAAACAGATCGACGTTTGTCTAGTACAGACCGGAACGCGCGAACATCAAAACTAATCAAGGCAGCGCGCCTCTGGTTTGCGCGCCGTAGGCACAACGCATCCTCCAACGAAATGGTGTTTGCGATCATTGATCGCAGCGGTTCGTTCTGTCTAACGCTAGAAAATGAATTGGTGGCGTTGGGATTTGATCGGCAAACCGCGCATGTCAACGTGAGCGGCGACGCTGCGCAGTCGCCGTTCTCAATTAACTGCTTCCGCGATACCGGCGGCGACACAGAAATAAGTGTCTACACGGCTCAACCCGCCGCGTTCGCCGCATCGCCGAGTGCTGCACAAGACAAAGCGTTGCTCGCAACACTGCCCGTCTATGCAGCGGCCGACGTGCTCATCTTGTGCCTCTCTAACGCCTCAACGCTTCCCGGCGAGCAACTTGAATCAGATCTCTTGGATCTCGCGTTTGCCGACCAATTGTTGTCGCTCACCGACGCGCACGTAAAGCAAGTTTTAATTGTCAATCCACGCAACGAGCCTACGCTACCTGTCGTCGCCGATCAAATCGACTCGATGAACTTGTCGCACGGCGGCAAGATTACGTTTGCGCTTCCAGCAGCAACGCTTGAAATCCAACTGAATGGGGCGATATCGCATATTTTTAGTTTTGTTGATGCACAAAATTTAGTGCAGGATCGCCCAATTGAAATGGGCGTGCCTAATCAAAGCCAAAATGACAGCACGCGCGCGGAAACGCCAGCGCAGCAGCCCTCAACCGAAGTCGAAATCGAGCGCGCGACGTACGAAGCGATGATTCGCTGCGGAGCACGCCGTGTATCGCTGCATGACGGATCACAACCGCTCCTAGTCACTGACGACGTCGTAGACGCATCGCGCGACTGGCAGAGCTTCGACGAACGTATTTCACTGCAGCTTGCGGCGTTTGACGAAGGATCGGTGCGCACTTTGACTCTCAAGCTCGACGACGCCGTGTTCGCGCTCAATGCGTCTGAGCGTTTTCCGGGTTTGATGATCTCGTCGCTTTGGGCGTCTGACAGCGTCGACCTCGCCTCACGCATCTCCACACTCATTACTTCTATCGAATCGGCATTCGATCTATTGCGTGCACAGGAGCGCACATGAGCACTATCGACGACAGCATTATTTTCATGCGCACGCCACACGGAACCCAAGTGGCGCGTGATTTAGCGCGCGAAATGCCGCGTGCGATGCGCACGCTTCTTCTCGCAGTTGACGGCCGCACGCGCTTGGCGTCGTATCGAATGATTCTCAGTCATCTCGGTGACGTTGGCATGCTCTTCGAGGGCCTTGAAAACGCAGGCTACATCGCACGGGTCACGGCCGCAAATACACGCGTCGCCAACACAGTAGCAAGCGTGCCTCCCCGTTCAACGCCCAGCTCGATTCAAAACGATTTGCGCACACTCGCCGCCACCATGCCGTTTGAATCAACGCAGCAGCCAAGCGTGCCCGGTGAATCGTCGATCAAGAACTACGACATTCTGGCCAAGATCAACGAGGCACAAAGCCATTTCTCGAAAAGCCCGCCCACACTTTCAGGTCGTGCGGGTCCGTCTTACCTGAACACGGCAAAGCTCAATCGCGCCAAGAGTTTGATGACTGATTTTTTGTTGAGTCATCTGCCCGACGTCGCGATGGAAGTTTCGCTCTCGATTGATCGCATCGATTCGTTCGACGAACTCGAACGCAGCCTGCCCGATTACTCACAAATGATCGCAAAGCTAGGGCGCGTGAGCGTTGACCATTTGCGCGAAATACGTCTCTTAACTCAACGATAACACCGGCTAAACGCCGCACAACACCGGAGCCACTCATGATCTATCGCCTTGTTTATGTCTCAACAGCGCTCGATTCTGTTGATTTGAACGAATTCAAAAAAATCCTCAACACTGCACAAACCAACAACGGAGCCCGCGACTTGACCGGCATGCTCGCTTTCAACAGCAAAGTGTTCTTGCAAGCCCTCGAAGGCAGTCGCGAGGCGATCAACGATCTCTACGCGAAGCTGGTTCGCGATCCTCGCCACTTCAATTTGATGCTGTTGAAATACACGCCCATTGAAGAGCGTCACTGGTCCGCGTGGTCGATGGGCTTTGCTGCGCCCAACGCTGACAACCGCGCAATGTTTCTGAAGTACTCCAATCAAAGCATGTTCAATCCGTACGGAATGAGCGGCGACAACGCTGAGAAACTTCTGATCGAATTGTCAGCGACTGCGATGTCGCTCGACGCTAAACCGGGTGAGCAAAATCAACCCGGTACAAAACCTGCTCAAGAGAAGAGCATCTTCGCGCGTTTCTTGCGATAACTAACTACAGGACTCCGTGCGAAACGGATCGGGATTTATGTCAGCCACCGCCCAATACCAACGCTTTTTTCAGATTCAAGGACACGATGCCGCCCAGGTGCTCGATATGCTGAACGAACAGCAACTCGATCAAGTACCGTTCGGTGCAATCAAGCTCGATAAAGACGCCAAAATTCTTCGCTACAACCGCGTTGAAGGCGAAATTACGGGGCGCGATCCGCGTGCTGTTATCGGAAGAAATTTCTTCCTAGACCTCGCGGCATGTGGCGTCGGGCCGCTGTTCTGGGGGCGCTTTAAGCAGGGCATCATGAAGCCGACCTACGACGAAATTTTTCCGTATATTTTCTATCACGAGATGCCCGAGACCGCGATGCTCGTTCGAATGACGCTGTCGCGCGTCATCGGCGAGAAATCGATGTGGATCATGGTTCGCCGAATCATGCCTAGCGCGCAATAGGAGCAGTAACTAATGGAACGTGTTGATTTTCAGGGCGCGGACATTAGCGGCGTGCTTGATCGCATCCCCGATGCAGACCGCAATCGCCTTCCGTTTGGCGTAGTCAAGCTCGATACGCAAGGAAACATCCTTGCCTACAACATGGCAGAGGCAGAAATCTCTGGTGTGCGCGTTGAAGACGTCATTGGAAAAAACTTTTTTCTCGACGTCGCTGTGTGCACACAGCGCCCAGAGTTCTACGGTCGCTTCCGCGATGCGATGGACAACGACAAAGTGTTGAACATCATTTTTGATTACCAATTTCAGAACGCGCTGTATTCAGCCGTGCACGACCCGATTAAGGTGCGTGTTCAAATGTTTTCGAGCTACGAAATTGGTGGCAAGAAAATCGTGTGGCTGATGGTGAAGCGCGTCGGCGGCAATCGACCTCAGCGCGCGCCAGTGCAGGATGTTGCGGCGAATGCGGCTGCACAGCTTGGCGTGCCAACGCTGGGCGCGGGAGCCCCGCTTGTGATGCCGCCTGTGCCTTCCACGTGGCCTGGGGCAACGGCAGCACCGGCCGCCTCGCAAGTGCCAAGCTATGCAGCTCAACCCCCGATGTATTCGCAGCCGCTACCGGGCATGCAACCGATGCCGCAAATGCAGCCGATGCCGCAAATGCAGCCGGGTCAGCCGATGCAATACCCGCAACAAACGGCTTTCGCGCCGCAGCCTGCGCCCTACCCGCAGAACGCGATGTACGGCATGACGCCACCGATGACACCTACGGCGCCCGCGCCACAGCCCGAGACTATGGGTGCGGACATCGTTATTCGCTTTGATGACGTTTGACGCCGCTCGCTATGAGCAAATTCTTCCCGACGTCATCGCCGACTTTGTTGCGAGTGAACTTCGCGCAAGGAAGCCGACGAAATTCGCGGAGGTCTCCGCTCTCGACGTAAAAGCGAGCAGCAATTGGCGAGATGATTTTGCGCTTGATTCGCTAGATCGCATGGCAGTCAGCGCCGCAGCGGCCGAGTTTTTTAACGTGTACGACAGTGGTCGTGAAGACACGTTGCTCGGCGTTGCTAACTGCGAACGTTGGACCGAAGTAGTTTTGCTCTCGCAAGCGGAGGCGACCCGCAACATCACTTTTCGCAGCTCAGGTTCCACAGCAGCGGCGAAACACTTCCGTCATCCACACGCTTGGCTCGAGCAAGAGGCATCGCACTGGGCGGATGCGCTGCGAGAGAGCGGTCGAACGCGAATCGTGACCCACGTGCCGCTGCATCACATCTATGGCTATTTGTGGGTCGCGATGCTGTCGGTGGTGAGTGGCCTACCGTGGACGCGTCAAGCGACGCAATCGCTGCGCACGCCGAGCTTCGACAATGGTGATGTGCTCATCACGACGCCGCACCTACTCGAATCGTGGATCGCGCGCGGCATTAGCGCGAGTGCCAACGACGTGATCGCGATTTCCTCAACCGGACGTTTTGTGAGCTCAGACGCAAACACCGCGCAGCAGAAGTTGGGATTCACGTCCGTTTGGGAAATCTACGGAAGCAGCGAAACTGCAGGGCTTGGCGTGAGAAAAAGTGGTGAGGCGAGCTACGCGTGGTTACCGTACATCGCCCAATCGAATGGGGCGAATCGTGATGAAGTTCACCTTACGCGCGCCATCGAGGATAAGTTCGTTTCACTGCCACTGCCTGATCACATCGAGCGCACCGACGACGGTCGATTTATTGTTGGGCCGCGCAACGATGACATCGTAAAAATCGCAGGCGAGCGTATTGACTTGACCACGGCACGAGAGATTCTGCGCGGGATCGTGGGCGTAGCCGACGCAAACATAAGGACATTTCAAGACGGCGAATTTACTGCGCTCAAAGCGTTCGTGGTGCCGAAGGATTTAAGCGTTGACGAACCCGCGTTCATCGACCACTTGAAACAAGCGCTGCGTGGTACGTGGTCGCAGGCGATCCATGTTTCACAGTGGAATGTCGGCACGCAAGTGCCGAAAAACGACATGGGCAAGCTCACAGATTGGTGAATTTATCGGTCGTTGCCGAACTCACGTCGGCAGTTACCTCCCGACGCGCGCGCCGAGCGAAGGGTGGGACATATTCAGCCAGACCGCTTAAATAGTGGACTTCGACGCGAGAAGCTGTGCCCGCGCAAAGTGCGGAATTAATGGTTAACGAGCCTATCGTTTTTTAGGGTTTTGCAGGCGAACGCGAGTTTCTGGCATGGCTGCTGCGAATAGCACGTGGAGTCTTTTCACGCACTGCAGTTCGTTTATGTCCACCGTCGCTACAGCCCACAACCGCTTCTTTTCGTTACAAGGCAAAGACGCGATTTTCAGCCTCGACATGATGTCGGACTTCGAGCTAGATCAGGTACCTTTCGGTGTCATCAAGCTTGATCGCGACGCAAAAATTCTGCGTTATAACCGCGTCGAAGGCGAGATCACGGGCCGCCAGCCGAGCGCGGTGATCGGTCGTAACTTCTTCCTTGATCTTGCCGCCTGCGGCGTCGGCCCGCTGTTTTGGGGCCGTTTTAAGCAGGGCATCATGAAGCCCACGTATGACGAGGTCTTCCCATACGTTTTCTACCACGAGATGCCCGAAACGGCGATGCTCGTGCGCATGACGCTATCGCGCGTTTTCGGTGAAAAAAGTATGTGGATCATGGTGCGACGCATCATGCCCACAGCGTAGACAAACTCAATCGAGGTGAAGCAATGGAACGTGTTGATTTTTTAGGCACTGACATTAGTGGCGTGTTGGATCGTCTTCCCGACGAGGCGCGAAATCGATTGCCGTTTGGCGTTGTGAAGCTTGATCCCAAAGGCACCATCCTCGCGTACAACATGGCGGAAGCTGAAATCTCGGGAATTCACCCCGACGATGTTGTGGGCCGCAATTTCTTTTTAGACGTCGCGGTCTGCACGCAGCGCCCTGAGTTTTACGGGCGCTTCCGCGACGCGATGGACACCAACAAAGTGCTCAACCTCATTTTCGACTACGAGTTTCAGAACGCGCTTTACGCGTCGGTACATGAACCAATCAAGGTACGCATCCACATGGTGTCCGGTCTTGACGCAGGAAAAAAGGTCGTGTGGCTGATGGTCAAGCGTGTAACAAAAGCAGCGAGATCACAGAGACCGCCCGTCGCGGACGTCGGCGCCGCAACGCTGAATGGAAAAAGCACCAACGCTATGGATGTGGCTGCACTTGCAATCCTGCAGGCCGCTCGGAGCGCTCAGGCTGCGCCCGCACACTCGTTCGCAGCGTCAACGCCGCGAACCGCAACCGTACGCCCGGCGAGCGAGACCGAAGGCGCAGATATTTGCATTCGATTCGACGATCTCCGTAGATGATCGCGAACTATTGGGTCAAGAAAGTTAGCAACCACACTCTGCCTTTAGCGCCAATTTGAATGGTTTTACGGTTGCTTTAGTCGATTTCTCGATATGTACCGCTAGTCGCACTTTCGTCCACTTAAATAGGGTTCGTAGCGTTAGTCCTATTACTTCGTGCGATTCATAAGTTTGCGCAGAATCGTCTTTGGCTCGTGCAGCAGTGCGGGCAGTAACGGTGCAACACTAATGTTTCGCGGCGACTGCCACGCAAATGCTTGACCTTCTAGTCCGCGCGGTTCGCCAGACCACTGCGCTGAAGTTACAAAATTGAGTTCGACATGCGCATGTGGGTAGCTAAATCTCTCTACCGCAAACTGCTCGACGCTTGAAATTTGCAGTCCCAGTTCTTCTTTAATTTCTCGAATCGCGGCATCGGTGATCGATTCACCTGGCTCGATTTTTCCGCCCGGAAACTCCCAGTGACCCGCATAAGGTTTGCCTTCTGGGCGCTGCGCGAAAAGCACCTCGTACGCGCCAGCTAAGTTGCGCTCGATGATGACCACGGCAACACGTGTAACCGGGCGCGGATCGTTCGGATCGAATGTGGCGGTCATCGTAGGAGGTTGCGCAAGGCGCTCACTTCGCGCTGCGCCCGACAAAATCTTTCGCATATTGGTACGCAACGCGCCCCGATCGCGAACCGCGCTGCAGCGCCCATTGCAAACAATCTCGCTCCAGTGCGTCTTTCTTTTTTACATCGGTGGGTAGTACGCCGCCGAGCTGCTTGATCCACGAGTGAACTGCGGCCAAATAATCGTCTTGCGAAAAAGGGTAGAAAGAAATCCAGAGTCCGAAACGTTCTGACAACGAAATTTTTTCTTCAATACTCTCGCCGAAATGCACTTCTTCGCCTACGTACTTAGTCTCTTCGTTCTCGTGGAAGTATTCTGGTAGCAAATGACGACGATTCGAGGTGGCGTAGAGCAACACGTTTGGCGTTGCCGCCGCGATTGAGCCGTCGAGAACGGCCTTGAGCGCTTTGTAAGAACCGTCTCCAGCATCGAACGATAAATCGTCGCAGAAAATCACGAAGCGATAGGGCTCATCCGCGATTTGATCGACGATGTCGGGCAAATCGTTGAGGTGTTCCTTTTCAACTTCGATCAACCGCAAACCGCGCTTAGCGTAGCGTGCGAGCATCGCTTTCACTAGTGAACTTTTCCCGGTGCCGCGTGAACCCGTGAGCAGCACATTGTTCGCCGGCTTAGCGCTCACAAATTGACGAGTGTTGCGATCAATGAGAGCGTGTTGCTCCTCAACGCCGATCAGCCAGTCGGCATTCATTTCATGCACATGCTGAACCGCTTCGAGATAACGAGTGGTTCCGGTCACTCGCCAACGCGCAGCAATGCACGCCTTGAAGTTGGGGTTGGCGCGCGCAGGAGGCGCAATCCGCTCGAGCGCGTTTGCGATGCGGTCTAGCGTTTCTAAAAATTGTTTGCTGGATTGGCTCATGTGCGGATGAATCAGAAACGACTAGCTTCTGTAATCTGCGTTGATCTTCACGTAGTCGTATGAAAAATCGCAGGTGTAGATCGTTTGCGTCGCATCGCCGCGCCCTAGATCAATGCTCACCGTAATGTCGTGCTCCTTCATTGCCGCCGCACCCAACTCTTCTTTGTATGACGCTGCGCGACCGCCCTTTTCGGCAACAAGCACACCGTTCAAATGAACGCTCACCCGGTTTGGATCAAGGTCAGCCGGCGCACCATAGCCGACAGCAGCAAGGATGCGGCCGAGGTTGGGGTCGCTTGCGAAGAACGCCGTTTTCACTAGCGGTGAATGGGCAACCGCGCGCGCGATTTTGTCGCACTCCGCAGCATCAAGCCCGCCGCTCACTTCAATGGTCATAAATTTTGTTGCGCCTTCGCCGTCGCGCACAATGGCCTGCGCCAGTGCAACGCTTACGCGCTCCATTGCGGCGTGGAAAAGCTTACCGTCCGCTGTATCGAACGATGTAATAGGCGTATTGCCTGCCTTGGCCGTGGCGGCAACGATGAAACTATCGTTTGTGGATGTGTCACCGTCGACCGTGATGCGATTGAAGCTTTTGTCTCCGAGCAATTTTGCAAGCGGTGAGAGCAGAGTCGCTTGAACGGCTGCATCCGTGAACACGAAGCCGAGCATTGTGGCCATGTTGGGCTGAATCATGCCGGCGCCTTTGGCGATGCCGGTAATGTTCACGGGTTTTCCGTCGATCACGATTTGCTCGCTCGCGAGCTTGTAGACCGTATCGGTAGTCATGATCGTCTGCGCGGCGCGTCGCCAGTCCGCGAGTTCACTCTTTTCAAGTGCGGCGGCGGCGGCGTCAACTCCGAACGTAATTCGATCCATCGGCAGGTGTTCGAGGATCACGCCGGTTGAAAAAGGCAGCACGTGCTGAGGCTTAATCTTCAACGCTTTCGCAACGCGATCACACGTCGCCCGCGCGTTCGATAGTCCCAAATCACCCGTCGCTGCGTTGGCAATTCCGGTATTGATTACGAGTGCACGAACTGCCGCCGATATCGACAAATGCTCCCGGCACACTTGCACCGGTGCGGCAGCGAATCGACTCTGCGTAAAGATACCGCCGACCTGCGCGCCCTCAGCAAGCTCAATCACAAGCATGTCGTAGCGATTGGTTTTGCGTACGTGCGCTTGCACCGCAGCGAGACGAACCCCAGCGACGGGCTTGGCATCGGATGCTGGGAATGGAGAGTAAGCGACCGTCATTGAAAACCTCTACGCAGTATCAAACAAGAAAAAGATGCAAACCACAGAGTCGTGATTGTCCAACATAAAAAGCCGATCGCTCGGCGCGCTGCGTTTAACTCAACTACGCCAGCCAACGCGATTGACAGAAAAAAGGCTCGTGCTTTACGCAACGAGCCTTTTCTACATCGCCGTTTGTCTTATTCAAGAGCGCCGTGGCAATGCTTGTATTTCTTGCCCGAGCCACACCAGCAGGGATCGTTTCGTCCGAGCTTCGGCCCTTGCCGCACAACGGGAGTGCCTCGCTCGTCAAGCGTTGTTGGATCAGTGTCGGGTTGCACTTCGCCGGTAAGCGCATCAACGCCAGCATGTTGGTACGAAACGTTTTGCGCGACAGGGGTTGGTTCAACCGCCTGCGCGTCAGCCTCGGTGCGAACCTGGACGGTGAGCAAAATACGAACGACTTCGCTGCGGAATCGATCGAGCATCTGCCCGAACATTTCGAACGATTCGCGCTTGTATTCTTGCTTAGGATTTTTTTGCGCATAACCGCGCAGATGAATGCCTTGACGCAAGTGATCGAGGTTTGAGAGATGTTCACGCCACTGCGTGTCCATGATTTGCAACAGAATATTTCGCTCGAACTGGCTGAACACTTCGTCGCCAGCGATTTCTCGCTTTTTCGCATAGGCATCTAGCGCGCTCGCTTTGCAGCGTTCGCGAACATCCACATCGTCGAGATTCGCCTCTGTTTTTGCCCATTCACTCACTGGCACCGGGATACCGACATCGCTCAAAGCAGCTTCAAGGCTCGGCAGATTCCATTGCTCTTCACTGCTTTCGCGCGGCACGTGTAAATTGACTTGATCTTCAACCCACCCGCCGATCATCTCGCGTACTGTCTCCGACACGTTTGCGTGTTCAAGCAAATGATTACGCTGTTCGTAAATCGCTTTGCGCTGATCGTTCGCGACGTCGTCGTATTCCAGAAGTTGTTTGCGAATATCGAAGTTGCGCGCTTCAACTTTGAGCTGCGCCTTTTCGATTTGACGCGTCATGATGCCCGCTTCAATCGGTTCACCGTCGGGAATCCGCAGCTTCGTCATGATGTTTTTCATGCGATCACCGCCGAAGATGCGAATCAATTGGTCCTCTGCCGACAAGAAGAAGCGGCTCGATCCGGCGTCGCCTTGGCGGCCAGCACGGCCGCGCAATTGATTGTCGATACGGCGAGATTCATGCCGCTCAGTGCCGACAATGCGCAACCCGCCAGCAGCGATAACGTCATCGTGGCGCTTTTGCCAATCTTTCTGCGTGAGCGATAGCTTGGCCTGGCGCTGATCGGGCGTGAGAGATTCGTCTTCACGAATCGCACGCAGCTCCGGTTCTAGCGCGCCACCGAGCACAATATCGGTACCGCGACCGGCCATGTTCGTTGCGATGGTGATCATCTTCGGGCGCCCCGCTTGGGCAACAATTTGCGCCTCACGCTCGTGCTGTTTTGCGTTGAGAACTTGGTGCGGCAAATTTTCTTTAGTCAACAGCGCGGAAATGAGCTCGCTGTTTTCAATCGAGGTAGTTCCCACCAACGTGGGCTGTCCGCGGTTGTAGCAATCGCGGATGTCGCGAACTGCCGCAGCGTACTTCTCAGCTTGTGTTTTAAAGAACAAATCATTCTCATCGCGACGAACCATCGGGCGATGCGTAGGGATGATTACGGTTTCCAACCCGTAGGTTTGCTGGAATTCGTAGGCTTCGGTATCCGCCGTTCCGGTCATGCCGCCGAGCTTGCTATAGAGGCGGAAGTAATTCTGGAAAGTGATCGAAGCTAGCGTTTGATTTTCGCGCTGAATGGGCACGCCTTCTTTGGCTTCAACCGCTTGGTGTAGGCCTTCGCTCCAACGACGTCCCGACATCAATCGGCCAGTGAATTCGTCAACGATCGTGACCTCGCCGTTTTGCACAACGTAATGCTCATCACGGTTGTACAAGGTGTGTGCGCGCAGCGCGGCGTACACGTGATGCATGAGCGAAATATTAGCGGCGTCATACAAGCTCGAGCCCGCCGGCAGCAGCCCAGAGGCTTCTAGCCACTTCTCTGCTTTTTCGTGGCCTTGTTCTGAGAGGTGAACCTGGCGCCCTTTTTCGTCGACGAGATAGTCGCCAGTGCCTTCTTCGCTCGCCTGACGAATAAGCTGCTTGGGAAGGTCGTTTACGCGGTAATAAATGTCGACATTGTCGTCAGCTTGCCCCGAGATGATGAGCGGCGTGCGCGCTTCATCAATCAAAATCGAGTCGACCTCGTCGACAATTGCGAAATTTAGTCCACGCTGGCGGCGATCTGCCAACGAGTATTCCATGTTGTCGCGCAGGTAATCAAACCCGTATTCGTTGTTGGTGCCGTAGGTGATGTCGGCCGCGTACGCCGCAATTTTCGACGCCGTGTCTTGTTGCGAAACTACAGTGCCTACGCTCATCCCGAGGAAGCGATAAATGCGGCCCATCCAATCGGCGTCACGAGTAACGAGATAGTCGTTCACCGTCACCAAGTGAACACCCTTTCCAGAAAGCGCGTTTAGGTAGATCGGCAACGTCGCCATCAACGTTTTGCCTTCACCGGTTTTCATCTCGGAAATTTTTCCGTCGTGAAGCACCATGCCACCAATGAGCTGCGCGTCGAAATGGCGCATTTCGAGTACCCGACGAGCCGCTTCGCGCACGACAGCAAAAGCTTCGGGAAGGATCGAATCGATTGATTCACCATTGGCCACGCGCTGTTTGAACGCTGCCGTCTTGCCGCGCAGCTCGTCATCGGTCAGTGGCGTTAGCGATGATTCGAGCGCATTGATGCGCGTTGCAACGCCACGATAGGACTTAAGCAGACGATCGTTGCGGCTGCCGAAGATGAGTTTGAGTACGTTATCGAACATAGTAGGTTTCGTGTCCGGCGCGCTGCGGTTGGCCGTGTGTTTTTGTAATGAGCCGAGCGGGTGATACGCCGCTGAGAAAAAAACAAACCGCGCAGTGGTGCGCGGTTTGATTCAGATACCCGGATTTTACGGCGTTGTGCGTGTCAGTTGACAGAGAGAAAACGCGCGGGGTTTTGCGGTGCGCCGTTGAGGCGGACTTCAAAGTGCAAATGCGGACCGGTCGAGCGGCCCGTTGAGCCGACTTTTGCGATGCGCTGCCCGCGAACGACCAAGTCGCCCTCTTTGACCAAGAGCTCGGAGCTATGCGCGTAGCGGGTGACCAATCCGTTTCCGTGGTCAACATCGACAGTTTTTCCGTAGGCGGGGTGAACTTCTGCATAAATAACTTTGCCGCTGGCGGCGGCGTTAATCGGGGTGCCGCTTTCCGCAGCGAAATCTACGCCCTCGTGGAACGACTGGTGACCGTTGAATGGATCGATTCTGTAACCGAAGTTAGAGGTGTAATTGATGTTTTCAACTGGTGGCAACGTCGGAAGGAATTTACGCTGGGCACTACCTTCGACCAGAAGCGCTTCGAGCACGGTCATTTGGTCGGCTTTCACATCGATTCCGCGCTGCAATTCGCTGAGCTGCTTGGTAAATTGCTCAAAAGAAAGGGGGGTTGCTGTCGTTTCCGCCCCGCCGCGGCCCGAGGTTGCCGTCGCACTCGGAAGCTCTTGAGGTTTTAAACCCGCGACCTTTGCCAGGCGCTCACCCAAACCATCCAGGCGCAGCATGTGCGCTTGCATCTCGCCGAGTTTGACCGCGAGATTATTAATGTTGTCTTGAATCTGCTGGCGCTGTTCGCGTGACTTTTCGTGTTGATCGGCGAGCAAAATACTGCGAATTAGCGGATGGTCGCTGGTTGCCGCGTATTTGAGCGACAAGTAATTGGCAAGCGTTGCCGTGAGCGCGAGCGCCACCAACAAGAACGCGATCCCACCAACCCAGTGTGGCCAACCTACATTGATGTTTCGACGTGTACGGTAATCGTCCGAAACTAAGATAATTTGCATGTGAAACCTTCCCGCACCCTCTATCCAAAACCACAAGGATTGGCTGGGTACCTTGAGCGACTGCCGCAATTGCGTTCCGGCTTAAGCCATGCGCGCGCGAGCATTCGCTCTGAACGTGTGTTGCAGGAATGCCTGCCCGCCCACATCGTGGCGGCACTGCATTCCATTCGACTTGCCGACCATCGTGTCGTGATCTCCGTCACGTCCCCCGAGGCCGCCCATTGGGTTCGCTTGCACCGCACCGAGTTGGAGCGTGTGTTCGCTGATAAGGGCTTGAAATTTAACGAAGTTTTGGCGAATGTGCAATCAAAAGCATCGATTCCGCGGCACCCGCGAGTCCGTCCAGGTCGGCAGATCGCAGAGAAAGTAAGTGCACAGGCTGAGACAATTGCAAGTGAGCGTTTACAAACAAGCCTTGCTCGGCTCGCGAAAACGCTGGGGAAATAACGCTAAATCAAGGCTCTTTCGACAGCAGTTCGTCGGAATCACTGTTTCGGGTTGAATTCAGCTCGTACTTGCGCGACAAACGCGGTCGCCATTTCCTCATCATATTCAGCCATCAGCTTTAGCTGAATATCCGAGACGATTGCTCGAAGAGACTGCGAATCTTTACAGCGATCGAGTTCAGTGATAAACCGGTCTGCTGCCCTATTGAAACGGCTTTTTGCTACTGTTTTTGCAATACCAATTGCGGCCTGAAGTTGTTTACTTGAGATCGCGCTCGATGCCGTGGCCGAGGGAAGCATGCCGGTAATCGGCGTCGCCATTTCAATCGCGCCGAGCCGTTCGAGTTCATCGACCAACCCCGACACTTCACCTGGCCGGAAAAAAGGGGCGAGTGATTGGATTGACCGTTTCCCGTCAATCAGAATCAACAAGCGGCGCAGCTCGGTTCGCAATCCGAGTTGGTGCGAGTTGAGTTCGGTAATGCCGGTCTGTGTTTTCTTGTAAGTTGCCATTGAGCGGAAGTGTTGCACGCCTCGAGAAGCGAGTAAAGCGGGATCAGCCTCTGCCTAGGTCTGCTTCCAGCGCCACGCGTCGCGATCTGCAAGCAAGGCTCGACACAGCTTGTTATTGAGATCGTGACCCGACTTAAACGCGTGATATTTCGCTTGAACACGGTGACCGAGCAAAAACAGATCACCGACAGCGTCGAGCACTTTATGCCGAGCAAGCTCATCGGCGAAGCGCAAACCTTCTCGATTGAGCACCTTGTACTCGTCTAACACGACGGCATTTTCCATGCTGCCGCCTTGCGCGAGTCCAATCGCGCGCAACATGTCGGCTTCGAACGAAAACCCGAAAGTTCGCGCGCGACTGATGTGCTCAAGAAACGCTTGCGGGCCCAATTCCATCGTCACTCGACAGTGTTCGTCGGGGATCGCGGGGTGGGCAAAATCAATCGTGAAATCAACGGAGAACGTATCGCTTGGCAAAAGCTCAGCGTACTTGTCGCCAGCTTCGACGCGAACAGGTTTCAGCACTTCAATCGTTTTGCGCGGTGCGCTCTGCGCAACGAGCCCGGCTTCTTCGATGAGAAAGACGAAGGGAGCGGAAGAGCCGTCCATGATGGGTACTTCGATGTTGTCGATTTCGACGAGCACATTGTCCAAACCGCAACCCACACATGCTGCAAGGAAATGCTCAACGGTTTGAACTTTCGCGTCGTCTTTAACGAGCGTTGTCGCCAACCGAGTGTCTTTCACGAGTTCGGCACGCGCAGGCACGTCAACGGCGGGCGACAAATCGATTCGACGAAACACAACGCCATGATCCACTGGCGCTGGCTGAAGCGTTAAACGAACGCGAACGCCAGAGTGCAGCGCAACGCCAGTTGCGGACACCGCGCGGGCTACTGTGTGTTGTTGTTCAAGTCGGATGTTTTGTGTGGCGCGGTTCGCGAACATTTATTTCGGGTCGATGCAGAGCTTGAGGTTGCGCCAGGACGATGGAATCGTGCGCGCGACACCCTATTCTCCGTGATGTGCGAAGACGGTTAGTCAACACACGTATGCGCGCGGAGCGAATGCGTGCACACGTGTGTGAGGAACAGAACATCAGCTACATCAACAGATCGCCGTTTAACCGGGCTAGAAGATCGTTTTATTTACTTAACGAAAAATAAAAGAAATAGCGTTCTGGCCCAACGAAATAGCGATTTTATGCAATAGCTGTTTTTCGACTAATCAGCTTGCTTTCGCAGAAACGTTGGAATTTCAAGCGAGCGCGCACCTGGACGTGCGGTCATCCGCGTGTAGGTCGGAACGTCGTACGAAACATCAATGCCTTCAGTCGTAGGCGTGGCTACGGCTTCAGTGGTCACCGGCATGTTGTCGGTACCGGTACGCAGCGACGGCAACTCAAATTTCGGCGCAGTGATCACGCCGCCTTGAACCGCTTGCATCTTGCGCTTCGCACCCAGCCCCGTTGCAACCATGGTGACCCGCATCTCGTCGCCCATCGCGTCGTCGATGACGTGTCCCCAGAGCACGGTTGCCTCAGGCGAGACGAACTCCTGCACGGTGTCGGTAACGTCATAGAGTTCGCCGAGTTCGACGTTGCTCGACGTGGTGATGTTGAGCAACACACCGCGTGCGCCTTGAAGATCAACGTCCTCGAGCAGCGGGCTCTTGATTGCCGCCATCGCTGCGACCTTGCCGCGCTCTTCGCCGCTTGCAACCGCTGTTCCCATCATCGCCATGCCGAGCTCTGACATGATCGTGCGCACGTCGGCGAAGTCGCGATTGACCAAACCACGTTTGTTGATGATTTCTGAGATACCGGCAACCGCACCGTGCAATACGTCGTTCGACGCCGCAAAGGCTGCAGGTAGAGAAATGTTGCGGCCGAGCACTTGAATCAGCTTCTCGTTAGGGACAACAATGAGCGAGTCAACATGACGCTGCAATTCATCAACGCCTGCTTGCGCGGTGCGCTCACGTTTTTGCATTTCGAAGCGGAATGGCTTGGTCACTACTGCCACCACCAAAATGCCCATTTCTTTCGCCAATTGAGCGACAACCGGCGCAGCACCGGTGCCGGTGCCGCCACCCATGCCCGCAGTGATGAAGAGCATGTCAGCGCCGCGAATGGCTTCTTGAATTGCCGTTTTCGATTCCATGGCCGCATCGCGACCGACATCAGGTTTTGCACCTGCACCGAGCCCTTGAGTGAGTTCAGTTCCAAGCGCAATGCGCAGCGATGCGGGATTTCGATCCAACACCTGCGAGTCGGTGTTTGCGGCGATGAACTCAACGCCAGCTACACCTTTGTTAATCATGTGCTCGACAGCGTTTCCGCCGCAACCACCAACGCCGATCACCTTGATGACAGCGCCGTCCCTTTTTTCATCAACGATCTCAAACATACTTCGCTCCTATTTATCAAAACACCGACACACACTTCTTTTTCATCAACTCGATGAATCAGAATCCAAAAACATCTTTCATCTTTGCAAATAGCCCAGCCGCTGCGCCCGTTCGGCGCTGCTTCTCAGCAACTCGCGTCATCTGCTCGCGCCCATGCATCAACAAGCCAATGGCCGTTGAATACTTGGGCGCACAAAGCACATCTTTCAGCGGCCCGCCGTATTCCGGCGATGCGACTCGAACCGGCATGTGAAAGACCTCTTCACCAAGCTCTGCGATGCCGGGCAACAACGACGTGCCGCCGGTGAGCACTACGCCAGAGCGCAGAAGCGGCTCAAAGCCAGAGCGTTTCATTTGCTCGTGTACTAGCTGAAACAACTCTTCAACGCGCGGTTCAATCACTTCCGCCAACATGTGACGCGCCATCGTTCGCGCCGCACGATCACCCACGCTTGGCACCTCGATGAGTTCATCAATATCGGTGAGCTTGCGCATCGCGACCGCGTAGCGATGCTTAATGTCCGCCGCCTCTTTACTCGGCACTCGAAGCGCCATCGCGATGTCGTTCGTGATTTGGTCACCCGCCACCGCCATCACGCCGGTGTGGCGGATCGCCCCGCCCGCATACAGCGCGAAATCGGTGGTCCCACCGCCGATATCTACCAGCGCAACACCAATCTCCATTTCATCGCGAGTGAGGCAGGCAGCAGCAGAGGCCAATGGCTGCAAAACAAGCTCTTGCACCTCTAGACCGCAGCGACGCACGCATTTTTCAATGTTGTCGACTGCGGATACCGCTCCCGTGACGATGTGGACTTTCACTTCAAGCCGACGACCGCTCATCCCAAGTGGTTTACGCACGCCTTCCTGACCGTCGATGATGTATTCCTGAGGCAGCGTATGGAGGACGATTTGATCGTTCGGAATTGCAATCGCTTTCGCAGTCTCGATCACTCGCTCCATGTCAGCGGTCGTGACTTCCGCTTCTTTCATTGCCACCATGCCGCTTGAATTGAGGCTTCGGATGTGGCTACCGGCGATGCCCACGAAGGCTTGCGTAAGCTTGCAGTTGGCCATCGCTGCGGCCTCTTTCACCGCTGCCGCAATCGTCGAAGTGGTCGCGTCAATGTCGACGACCATCCCCTTCCTCATGCCAAGAGAAGGTTGTTCCCCGAAACCAATGATCGACAGCGCGCCCGCCGCGTCGATCTCTGCAACGAGGGCAACGACCTTCGAAGTGCCGATATCCAGCGCTGCAATCAATTCACTCATAACGTTGTTCCTGTTGCCACAGCACCGAGCGCAGGCGATGCTGATGTTGGAGCGACCGCGCCGCGCGCGATGGCTACCGCCGATTTGTAACGAAGATCTACGCGTGCGACGGATTCGCGCTCCGCCTGCGACCAGGTCGAATACAGCGCAACGAACCGCGCGAAACGCTGCTCAATCTGTTCGCGACCCAACTCAACCACCAATCCGTTTTGCATGTTCATAGTGAGCGCACCGCGCGACGAGACGCTGATCGATTTAATTTCTAGTCCGAGCGGCGCAAGAGCAATCTTTGCGTCGCGATAGCGCGCCAATGTCTCCGCTGCAGCTTCAACAGGTCCGTCGAAACGCGGCATTGGCGAGCGGGCGCTTGCGCGAAACACTTCTCCGCGATCAGAAAGCAAATCGTTATCGCCCCAATAACCCACCGCTTTGAATTCTTCGATGCGCACGTCCACTGCGAACGGCCAGCGGCGTTCGACCACAACATCGCGAACCCACGGTAACTTTTTAAGATTGACGCGGACGCGATGCGGCGACATCGTAAAGAATGTGCCGCGTAAATCGGTGCGTATTGCTGACTCAAGCAAACCGACATCGACGTCAGTGAGTTTGCTAACCACTGCAACTTGTCGAATCGCAAATACGTTTTTTGCATTCGCCCATTGAAACAAGCTCCACGCAATCGCAATTGTTGCAATCGTTGCGAGCCATGCGGCGACGCGATTGATGAGCGCGGTGTCGTTCATCATGCGTGTGCCCTTTCGCTAGCAACGGTTGCAGACCTGCCTTTGAGCAGCGCGGCAACACCGCCAATTGATCCCGCACCCATCGTGAGCACGACGTCGCCGTGCGTCGCTACCGATGAAATGGCTTCAGGCAAGGCGGAAACGTTGGCAACAAATACGGGGTCGATTCGACCCGTTGAGCGGATCGCGAGCGCTAAAGCTTCGCCATCTGCGCCCGCAATCACGGCTTCGCCTGCGGGATACACGTCGCAAAGCAAAAGTTTGTCAACCTGCGAGAGCACGTCCACGAAATCTGAGAACAGATCGCGCGTTCGCGTGTAGCGATGTGGCTGGAATGCAAGCACCAGCCGCTTTGTCGGAAACGCTGCGCGCGTTGCGGCAAGTGTGCTTCGCAATTCCACTGGGTGATGGCCGTAATCGTCAATGAGCTCGAATGAGCCATGGTCGCCGTCGACTTCACCATAGCGTTCGAAGCGGCGGTTAACGCCTTGGAAAGAAGCGAGCGCGCGGACAATTGTCTCGTCGCTCACGCCCAGATCTTGAGCAATAGCAATCGCCGCGAGCGCGTTACGAACGTTGTGTTCGCCCGCGAGCGCGAGCGTTATGTCAAGCGGGCGATGATGGGCTCGCATCGCGCTGAAACACATGGTTGCGCCGTTTGCACGAACATTTAGCGCACGAACGTCGGCGACGTCGTCAAAACCGTAGCGCACGACGGGTTTCACGAGTCGCGGAAGCACCGCGCGGACACCAGCATCGTCAACGCATGCGTAAATTGATCCGTAGAAAGGCACTCGCTGCGCGAAATCGGCGAACGCGGCGTGGAGTCGATCCATGCTGTGCTCGTACGTCTCCATATGGTCAGCGTCGATGTTGGTGACAACGACCAGCGTTGGCGCAAGATGCAGAAATGATGCGTCCGACTCATCGGCCTCAGCAACGAAGTATTCGCTGCGTCCAAGCTTCGCGTTGGCCCCAAGCGCTTGAAGTCGACCGCCAACAACGTAGGTGGGGTCAAGGCCGCCTTCGGCGAGGAGCCAGGCGACAAGCGAGGTGGTTGTCGTTTTACCGTGGGTACCAGCAATCGCGATCCCGCACTGTCCGCGCATCAGCTCGGCGAGCATCACGGCGCGCTGAACCACAGGAACGTTGTTCGATTTTGCGGCAACGATTTCAGGATTTTCTTCGCGAATGGCCGACGATACGACCACGACTTGCGCTGCGCCGATATTTTCGGTGTGATGGCCCACAAACGTCTTCACACCAAGCGAGTGCAAACGCGCAAGCGTCGGCGAATCTGCGTTGTCGCTGCCGCTCACCTCGTAGCCTTGGTTGTGCAGCACCTCAGCGATTCCGCTCATTCCGGTACCGCCGATGCCAACAAAGTGAATCCGCTGGATACGGAATTTCATCGTGATCCACCTTGTGCGTCGTCGGGAATTAGCGACTCGGTCATAGACTCGATCGCATCGCAAATTGCCACCGTAGCAGCAGGGCGTGCGATGGTGCGCGCGCGCTCTGCCATCGCGGTTAGTTTTCCTGGATTGAGCGTATCCAGCGCCGCTGCAAGTCGTTGCGCGGTGAGCTCTTTTTGTTCAATGATGATCGCGGCACCCGCTGATGCAAGCACGCGCGCATTGCGCAACTGTTGTTGATCGGCATGATGCGGGTAAGGAATCAAAATCGCAGGCAGCCCTACCGCAGCAAGCTCAGACACGGTACTCGCACCGCTTCGACCGACATAGACGTCTGCATCGGCGAGGGCTTGCCACGGCTCGTTGATGAACTCAACGACACTTGCGGTCACGCCAAACGCTTCGTACGCGTTGCGCGTCGCCTCCGCTGTGCCTGCCCCACACTGATGAGTCACCACCGGTCTCCTCATTTCTGGAATGAGCGAGAGGGCTTCTGGAATCATGCTGTTGAGCGCAGTTGCACCGCGAGAGCCGCCCATCACGATCAGTCTTAGCGCTACAGCACGATTCGCAGAGCGCCGGTTAATTAGGGCGATACTCGAGAATTCATTGCGAATCGGATTGCCCGTATTTATAACCTGAGCGTCAGCGCGAATGGGCGTATTAGCGAAAGTTCCGTCAAAGCCGGTGAGTATTCGTTTCGCGAACCTTGCTAGCAACCGATTCGCAGCGCCGGCGATCGCGTCGCTCTGATGAATCGCAAGCGGGATACTCATGCGCCACGCGGCGAGACCACCAGGAACACTTGGGAATCCACCCATACCGATAACAGCGTCAGGACGCACCGAACTGAAATACGCTTTTGCCTCTCTCACCGCGCGCAACAGCGAAAATGGCAGGCGTAATTTCGGCCAGATCCCGCGCCCCACGATGCCTTCAAACGCAATGGTCTTCAAGGGAAATTCGCTGTGGTCAACGAGCTTTGTCTCCATGCCGTCGGGTGTGCCGAGCCAGCTCACTCTCCAGCCGCGCTGGCGCATCGCGCGCGCAACGGCGAGTCCCGGATAAATGTGACCGCCGGTGCCGCCTGCCATAACGATCAGGTGCTTCATACTTTGTAGCCCTTCGCGAGCTGGCGGTTTTCCCAATCGATGCGCAACAGAATTGAGATCGCTACCAGGCTCGCCATCATTCCGCTACCGCCGTAAGACATCAGCGGCAGAGTGAGCCCTTTAGTGGGTGCAACTCCCATGTTCACAGCGATATTGATCATCGACTGGACGCCAAACAGCACACCGATCCCCTGCGCCACCAACGACGAAAAATGCTGTTCATTCATACGCGCTTCACGCCCGATTTTGAATGCTCGCCAGGTGATCCAACCATAGGAAGCGGCAACCAACACCACGCCGAGTAAGCCGAGTTCTTCTGCGGTCACTGCAAAAATAAAATCGGTATGTGCTTCAGGCAAGTAATAGTGCTTTGACACGCCTGCACCCAGTCCCATTCCAAAAATGCCACCGCGACCGATCGCCATCAGCGACTGTGTGAGCTGATAGCCCTTACCGAACTCTTGCTTCCAAGGATCCAAAAATCCGAAGATGCGCTCAAGGCGATAGGGCTCAAAAATAACGAGCGCACTGGCCGCAAGCAGCCCAACCACTAACACCGGCACGACTAAACGATAGTCGAGCCCCGCCATGAAAAGAATCAACAACCCGCAACTGAGCACCACAAACGTGGCACCGAAATCGGGTTCTCGCAGCAGCAAGACGCTCACGAAAAGTGCGATCAGAATAAATGGGCCGAGCCCGCGCAACAGGCTTTGCTTGAGCGGTTGATCTGCATGGAGCACATCAAATTTGCTCACTGCATAACGCGCCGCGAACAAAATCATTGCAATCTTCATCATTTCCGACGGCTGAAAGCCAAACGGCCCCAACGGAATCCAGCGACGCGCGCCGTTGACGACGCGACCAATGCCTGGGATCAGCACCAAAATCAACAGCAACACGGCCGCCGCAAAAAGCCACGGCGCAACGCGCTCCCAGCTCTTCATCGACGTATCAAACACAAACAGCGCCACCACCAGACCAATCACGACGAAGAGGCTTTGACGTGCAAAAAAATACGACGCTGACCCCCGCGTAAATTTCGCTTCCGAGGCACTTGCGATCGACGACGAGTACACCATCAAAAGACCGAGCGCGAGCAGCAGTGTTACCACCCAGATCAGGCTCATGTCGAGATCAATTCCGTTTGCGGCCGCGTTCGCTCGCTTGGTCGTAGGCAACGTACGCGGCGTAAACCAGCCGAGTGCAATTTCATGAACGCGTTTGAGCGGCTGACTAAGCATGAGCCCGCTCCTTCGCGAATTCTGCGCCGTGCGCGACGGCCCACGCGCGAACTGCCGATTCAAATGCACGCGCGCGATGCTCGAAGTTCTGAAACATGTCCCAGCTTGCGCAGGCTGGCGAGAGCAACAAAGTGTCGCCCGAATTTGCCGCGCCGAGCGCCGACGCAACAGCGTCTTCAAGGGTCGCAAATTTGCGATGAGAAACACCATTGACAGCAAGCGCAGCGCTGATCGCGTCTGCGTCTTTACCGATCAAATGCACTGCACGACAATGTTGTGCCGCGTGTCGCGCAAACTCATCAAACGACTGACCTTTTGCGTCGCCGCCCGCAATCAGCCACACCGGAGAAGTGCTTCCCGTGAGCGCTGCGATCGTTGCGACGGTCGTCGTCGCTTTGCTGTCGTTGATCACATCCACGCCACGAATTTTGCCCAGCCACTCGTAGCGATGCGCCGCGCCAGCGAACGTTCGAAGCGTTTGCCGCGCAGACTCTTCAGACACTGCAAACGAATCGGCTAGCGCTAGTGCCGCCATTGCGTTCAACACGTTGTGCGTTCCTCGAATGCGAAGTTCGTCGATGCCAGCTATCGGCACAGCGCCCTTGCTGATACACGTTGAGTTGTTGCGGCTATCCGTCAAGCCGAATTCGCTCGCATCTTTTGGTGCGTCCAGGCCGAAAGAGAGGCTGCCTTCCCGCAAAGGCTTCATTGATCGCGACCAAATGTCGCCTCGATTTGCAACGTATCGCTTTGCGCCCTGACAGATCCGCGCTTTAGCGCTGGCGTACGCGAAGAAACTTTCGTAGCGATCAAGATGATTCGCCGTTACGTTCAACACCGTCGCGGTGTGGCCATGCAAGGCCGTTGTTGATTCGAGCTGGAAGCTGGAGATTTCTAAAACCCACACGCGCGGCGCGGACGCGTCAGCCGCTGCATCCAACACCGGCAAACCCACGTTTCCTGCGACGCGATTTTCGATTCCGGCATCACGCAGTATCGCCCCAGTTAACAGGGCGGTCGTCGTTTTTCCGTTAGAACCGGTAATCGCTATTAGGTCCCCTTTTTCTTTGAATTCTCGGGCGAACAGCTCAATATCTCCCAGTACTTCGACGCCGCTCGTTATCGCGGTTTTTAAGGCGTGCGACGCGCGGGGCACACCGGGCGAAAGTGCGATCCAGTCAGATGATGG
Source organism: Betaproteobacteria bacterium (assembly GCA_013298695.1). GTDB lineage: Bacteria > Pseudomonadota > Gammaproteobacteria > Burkholderiales > Casimicrobiaceae > Casimicrobium. Next base: position 116,567 of record JAAFIS010000001.1, on the reverse strand, counting down.
CAGCATCTCGGTGTGGACGTCGAACTGCGTATGCGCTACCTCTGGAAAATCGCGGCGAAGTACGTCGATGCCAGACGGCTTTGCATCGCCATCAAATACCGCAACCCGCGCGCCGCGCGCACGCAAATGACGGACGAACGAAAGCCCGGTGGCTCCGAGTCCGACCACATTCACGGTTGCACCTGCGTATGAAATCACGCCTGACTTACCTTAATTTCAACGTTGATAGACCCGCCAACACCAGAAACATTGTGATGATCCAAAACCGAATCACCACATGGTTTTCATGCCACCCACCGAGTTCGAAATGGTGATGAAGCGGCGCCATTCGAAAGATGCGTTTGCCTTTGCTGTATTTGAAGTAGCCGACCTGCAGCATCACCGAAATCGTTTCGATCACGAACACGCCACCCATGACGACGAGGACAATTTCCTGGCGCACAATCACCGCAATTGTTCCCAGCGAAGCGCCGAGCGACAGCGCACCCACATCGCCCATAAACACTCTCGCTGGGTGCGCGTTGAACCATAGAAACCCCAACCCCGCTCCCGCCATCGCCCCGCAGAACACCATCAACTCCGCGGCACCCGGTATGTATGGAAAAAGCAGATAACGCGAGTAGTCCACGCGACCGACCACGTAGGCAAATACGGCCAGCGCGCTTCCCACCATTACGACAGGCATGATCGCTAGGCCATCGAGTCCGTCGGTGAGATTGACCGCGTTACTGGTGCCGACAATCACGCACCACGTCAAAGCAATGAACCCAAATAGCCCCAGCGGGTAGGCGACATTTTTGAAGAAAGGAACGATCAAATCGGCTTTCGATGGAAGCTGATTGGTGAAACCGCTTTGAACCCACCTAAAAATGAGATCGAAAATTTGATTCGAGCTTGGCGCGGATACCGCAAACGCGAGATAAACGGACGCTACGATGCCGATGAAGGCCTGCCAGAAAAGTTTTTCACGCGCGGACATGCCTTTTGGATTTTTGTGCACCACCTTGCGGTAGTCATCAACCCATCCTATCGCGCCGAACCCAATCATTACGAACAGGACAATCCACACAAAGCGGTTGCTCAAATCCGCCCACATCAACGTTGAGAACGCAATCGATAGCAGAACAAGCGCGCCGCCCATGGTCGGTGTGCCCTGTTTGCTTAAATGCGATTGCGGCCCATCGTCGCGCACCGATTGCCCGATTTTCATGGTCTGCAGCCACCGGATCATTCGAGGGCCGATTAGCAGCGCGAGGGCCATTGCCGTTGCCGTCGCGAGAACGGCGCGCAACGTGATGTATGTCAGAGCAGATAGCCCCGGGATTTCTTTTCCAAATGTTGTAGCCAGCCAGTAAAGCACTATGCGGTTTCCTTTAGTTTTTCTTTGAGGTACGCGATCACGCGACCCATTCGCATACTGTTCGCGCCTTTTGCAAGGAGCGTGGCGCCGCCAGCGCAGGCTCGCAGCGCAGCGTCATTCAAATCATTGATTTGATCGAAGTGTTTGGCCTTACCTGCAAACGCTGCATTGACCGCGCCGAATTGAGCGCCGTGAGTGAAGATGTGATCGATCGGTTGTGACGCGAAAAACGAAGCGAGTTCGCGATGTAAATTAATCGCGCCGTCGCCCAGCTCTGCCATGTCGCCGAGCACCAATATTCGAGGTGGAGTGGCGGCGCAAAGAATTGCTGCGGCGGCGCGCATGGATGCGGGATTCGCGTTGTAGGAATCATCGATGAGCGTCACCCGTTGACCTAGCTTGTATTGCGTCAATCGGCCCGCGACGTTGGTTGCCGACTCAAGGCCGAGTTTGAGCGAAGCCGTAGACACATTCAGCGCTTTCGCAATGGACGCCACAGCCAACGCGTTCATCTGGTTATGGCGCCCGGGAAGTGCCATCGAAACAGTCATTGGCTGCGAATCTGCGCTGTAGTGAATGGCAAACGAATCCGCCTGCGTGATTTCGCCTCGCATCGTCGCATTCAGTGAAAAGCCAAACAGGGTTTGCTTAAAGTTACGCGCAACAACACGCCAATAGGCCGCGAACTCATCGTCGGCGTTGATAACGGCAACCCCATCCGGCTTAAGACCCTCAAAGATTTCGCCCTTTGCTTTCGCCACACCCATCAACGAGCCCACGCCTTCAAGATGCGCTGGCCCCGCATTGGTAATTGCAGCGATGTCTGGCGTTGCAAGCGCGGTGAGCAGCGACAACTCGTCGAAATGGTTCATACCCATCTCGACGACTGCAACACGATGTGTTTCAGTGAGCCGAAGCAACGTGAGAGGCACTCCGATGTGATTATTTAAGCTGCCAACGGTCGACAGAACGGCGTCCTCACCAAAATGTGCACACAACACTGATGCCGTCATTTGTTTGGTGCTTGTTTTTCCGTTGCTTCCAGTAATTGCAACGACGGAACCCGTAAATCGTGCTCGGTGCGCCTTCGCCATTCGCTGCAAAGCAACCAACGTATCTTCGACGATAAACAACGCTACATTTTTCGGCGTCTTTATGGGTTGGCTCGCCAGCACACCCGTTGCACCTGCGGCAATCGCATCAGCAACATAGTCGTGTCCATCAAAATTCTCGCCGCGCAGCGCAACGAACAATGCACCCGCGCAGGGCTTGCGGCTGTCAGTAACAACGCCGTCGAATGTTTGCAACGGCCCGCTAACAACCGCATCGCACGCCGACGCGAGAAACGCACTAGTGAGTAACACTGGTGGCCTCCCGTTGCAAAGCTCGCGCCATCAGCGCCTGCTTCACTTCCTCAACATCTGAAAAGTGCTCACGGACTCCCGCGATTTCCTGGTAGTTCTCGTGGCCTTTACCTGCGACCAAAATGCTATCGTCAGCCGCAGCGTGCAACACGGCATCGAAGATTGCGCGTTTGCGATCCGTTTCGATCTGCACGTTGGCATTTGCAGACGAGTCAATGCCGTCGATAATGTCTTGAATAATTGCGCTGGGTCGCTCATTGCGAGGATTGTCACTCGTGATAATTACCTGCTGCGCATTTTTCGCTGCAATCGCACCCATCATGGGGCGCTTCGTGCGGTCACGATTTCCGCCGCAACCGAACACCACCCAGAGCTTGCCTCGGCAGGTTTCACCGACTGCGCCGATTGCTTTTTCAAGCGCGTCAGGCGTGTGTGCATAGTCGACGAACACGCTGGGCATTCCGCGCGCGTTGACGTCGACGCGCTGAAGGCGGCCGTCGGCGGGCCTGAGCGACTCAATCGCTCTGCACACCGCGTCGCGATCCCAACCAAGCGCGAGCAACGCAGCAACAACTGCGGTGGCGTTGTACGCGTTGAACGTGCCCGTGGTTGTAACGCGCGCACTGACCTCGCCCCATGGCGACGCCACGACCAGCTGCGTTGCGTCGCGGTCCACAGCAGCGATTCGGCCGCGCACTAATCCTGAGTTAAGTCCGTAGGTGACCGTGTTGGGTAATCTGCGCGCCGCGAGTTGTAGACCAAACGCATCGTCGACATTGATGATTCGATGCCGCACCGGATAGTCAGTAAAAAGTCGGGTCTTCGCTTCGCCATAGGCGGCCATCGTCTTGTGATAGTCGAGATGATCTTGCGTTAGATTGCTAAACACTGCGCACTCAAAACGCACCCCAGCCACGCGGGCTTGATCGAGCGCGTGCGAAGAAACTTCCATCGCCACTGCCTTGGCACCTTGGGTGCGCATCGAGGCGATTGCGTCGTGCACCGTCGCAGCGTCAGGCGTTGTGTTGCCTGACTCATGCAACGCCCCCAGAAAGCCTGATCCAAGCGTACCGATAAAGCCGCAGCGTCGATCAAGTGTGTTGTGCGCCTGAGCGAGCCATGTAGCAATCGTGGTCTTTCCGTTGGTTCCAGTGACCGCGAACACCGGCACCGAAGCCGAGGGTTGGCCATAAAACTCGTCGGCAATCAACCCTATCGCGCGCGACAGGTTCTCGACCGCTATCACTGGGATGCTGCAGGAAATCTCGCTTCCACGACCCGCCTCGGCGAGCACCGCGACGGCACCGGCTTGCACCGCGCGTGCAATAAAGTCTCGGCCATCAACCGACGCTCCAGGAAACGCAGCAAACACGTCGCCAGGGCTCACATTGCGGGAATCCACGACCAAGCGTCGGCGCACGATGCCCAATTGATCGAGGCGCGCGATCGCAGCTTGCATCAATTGCCTTCCCGCACAATGGCGGCGACTGCAGTTTCAGCACCCGGAACGCCCGGCGTCGGTGCATCAAACGGCACTTCAAACAGGCGCAGCGTTTGCGCCATCACTTGCGAAAATACTGGCGCCGCAACTTGACCGCCGTAGAACAGCCCGGTGCTCGGCTCATCAATCATCACGGCGATCACATAGCGCGGATTACTGACCGGCGCAAGACCGACAAACGACGCGACATAGCGACCGTCGACATAGGTCGCGCCGGTCAGTTTTTTTGCTGTTCCGGTTTTGCCCGCCACACGATAGCCCGCTACTTGCGATTGCGGCGCCGTGCCGTCACGATGGGTCGCGCGCTCGAGCATTGGCAACATGATTTGTGTCGTTTCAGGGGAGTACACCCGAGCCTGCCGTCCGACGCCGCCGTTTTTAAACAACGTCACGTCAACCAAACTACCGCGATTGGCGAACGCGGTATAGGCACGCGCAAGCTGAACAAGATTTACCGACAGCCCATAGCCGTAGCTCATGGTGGCCTTCTCAATAGGCCGCCACGTTTGTGCGGCGCGAAGACGACCGTGTGCTTCGCCCGGAAATCCGGTTTGCGGCGCACGCCCGAACCCAGCGCGCTGCAAGTAGCGTGACATGAGCTCATTGGGCAACCGTTCGGCAATACGCGCCGTGCCGACGTTGCTCGACTTTTGAACAATTTCCAAGACGCTCGCGTAGCCGCCTGATCCGACCGAATGAGAGTCGCGAATGGTCGCACCGGTGAGCGTGTATTGGCCACCAGTCATTGCAATTTGTTCGCTCGCCTTGAGTACACCTGTGTCAATTGCAGTTGCCACTGTAAACGGCTTCATCGTTGAACCGGGTTCAAACAAATCGGCAACCGCGCGATTGCGCAGGCCACCGTTTGCAGCAGCGCTGCGATCCGATGGATCGGCAGTGGGGTAATTTACGAGCGCCAGAATTTCACCGCTTTTGGCGTCGAGTACCACCGCAGCGCCGCCTTTTGCGCGGTTGGCTTCAACGCCTCGCTTCAACTCGCGAAAGGCAATGTGCTGAACACGCGAGTCGAGCGATAACTGCAAATCGCGTCCCTGTTGTGGTGAGCGAATGCTGCCCTGCTCCTCGACAACGCCGCCGCGTCGGTCAATCATCACACGACGCGCGCCATGCTTTCCGGAAAGCCATTCATTTTGCGAGAGTTCAATGCCTTCTTGGCCGATGTCGTCAACGTTGGTGATGCCGAGCACCTGACCCATCACCTCTTGCGACGGATACTCGCGCTTAAACTCGTTTTGCAGTGATAAACCCGGAATCTTGAGCGCTTTTACGGCATCTGCTTTTTCGGTTGAAACGCTGCGCGCGAGATACACAACATCGCGATCAGAATTTAGTTTCTTTTTTACGTCGGCGGTTCGCTGACCCAGAATTTGCGCGAGCGACGCGATTTGTTTCTCGTCCGCCTCAACTTGATCGGGGAACGCGAGAATGCCACGGGCGGGAACGCTTGAGGCAAGCACTGCGCCCTCCCGATCAAGAATACGCCCGCGATGCGCAGGAACTGTCACATCACGCAACGTTCGTGCATCACCGCGCTTTGTAAGATCATCATGTTGCACGACCTGCAAGTAAACGCCACGTCCAACCAGAACGGCGAAGCCCGCGAGCAATCCGAAAACGACAAGCTGAACACGCCAACCAGAAAAGCGCTCTGCAAAGGTGGGCTTCGCGCGTCGCTGCCCGATCATGGGACTATTTCCCGCGCGCGTCATGGCCTGCCGCCCTGTGCAACTGCCGTCGAAACGGGCTCCACTCGCAAATCAACAATGCGCGTTTTTTGCGGATCCGGAAGCTCCATACCGATGGCGTCACGAGCCGTCGTTTCAACGCGAGATGGCGTTGAGAGGCGGGACTGTGCGAGCGTTGACTTTGTGCGATCGTTGTCCAGCTGATAGGCGAAGTCTCGTTGCTTATTAATTTCGACCGTGAGTTGACGCACGCGATACTGCGTGCTCACCAAAACAAAAGCGCTGATCCAGACCAGCGCCGCGAGCAATAAATTGACCTTTGTCATTTCTCTGCTCCCGCGAGCATGACTCGCTCCGCCACCCGCAGCCGTGCACTGCGAGCACGAGGATTTGCGCAGACCTCTTCATCGGTGGGTTCAATGTCTTTACCTACAAGAAGAAGCGATGCGGTGGCGGTTTCGGGCATAACAGGCAGGCGCAACAATCGCGGGTCGAGCGGCGTTTTGCCCGCTTGATCGCGCATCCAGAGCTTCACCATGCGGTCTTCGAGCGAATGAAACGTGATCACAGCGAGCCGCCCACCGAAATTCAGCACCGGCAGCGAAGCGGTTAGCGCCATGCTGAGCTCCTCGAGTTCGCGATTGACGTGAATCCGAATAGCTTGGAAGCTCTTCGTGGCCGGATGCTGTTTCCCGCTCCGCGCTGGGACGGCTTTTTCGATAATTTGCGCAAGCTGTACGGTTCGCTCGATGGGTTGCCCCGCGCGCGCTGTAACAATCGCTGTTGCAATGCGCGTAGCAAACCGCTCTTCACCGTAGTCATGAATTACATCCGCAATCTCGCGAGCGCTCGCACCAGCGAGCCACTCTGCGGCTGAAGTGCCTTGCGATTGATCCATGCGCATGTCGAGCGGACCATCACGCATGAAGCTAAACCCGCGCTCAGCTTCATCGAGCTGCGGAGAGGAAACGCCGATATCGAGCAAGATGCCGTCAACGCGGTCGACGCCAACCGATAAGAGCGCCTCTTGGAGCGATCCGAAATTGCTGCGTACGAACCTAAAGCGTGGATCACCGACGTCTCTGGCGGCAATCTCAGCGCGCCCGTCTCGATCAAGTGCGATGAGCTTCGACCCCGCTTGCATCCTCGCGAGCAACGCACGGCTGTGGCCGCCACGGCCAAATGTTGCATCGACCAATGTGATGTTTGACCGTTCGGGAAGAAGTGCGTCGCACGCCTCATCGAGGAGGACGCTGATGTGAGAGGTTGCCTGCATTGCCGCTCACTCATACGGATAGTCCTGCGAGCTCCGCAGGAGGATCTTCGCGCATCGTGCGCTGCGCAAGCTCGATAATTTCTTGCCATCCGCGCTCACTCCACAGCTCGAAGCGATCGCCTTGGCCAATCATCTGCACTTTTCGATCAAATTTCGCGTAATCACGCAGCTCTGGCGAAATCAATACGCGTCCCGCGCCGTCGATTTCCAAATCGCTGCGGTAGCCGAGCCACATCCTTTGCAGCGCTTTAACCCGCGGATTTAGGTTTGGTAACGCCGAAACGCGCGCCTCGAAGGGTGTCCACGCCTCGGACGGAAACAGCAGCAGGCAGCCGCTTGGATCGGCAGTCATGACAGCAGCCGCGCCCAATGCGTCGCGATAGCGCGTAGGAATGGCTAAACGCCCTTTCGCATCAACGCTTAAGTGGGAGGCTCCGGAAAACATGCAGAAAATTATCCCACTTTTTCCAATAAATCCCCACTTTTACTCACAAATCTACGAAAAATACGTTTTCAACATATTTCACAGTAGTTTCAATGAGTTAGAAACACTAGCTAATGCGACTTCCAATCAAAAAAGGTTGAAAAAATAGTGAGTTATGCACAGGTCTAGAAGTCAGCTACGTTTTGCGAGAAACAGACATGGTTTTGCAGTGTGGTTCATTTCAACATATCCGTCTTATGCCCAATTAGGTGTGGCAATGTCCATAAAAATTGCTTTATCAATCAGAGAATAAACATGGAATTTACCCCAATAAAATTGGCCTTCTATGGCTTGTTCTGTATTTGGTAATGAAGATTCAAGCGGTGCACGTGTTTGCCAACACTAGAAGAAACCTAACCTACACTTCGTTCACAGCCCGTAACCGAAATTAATATCCATGAATATCGTCATGCTCCACGGCGTGAACCACAATCTGTTTGGTGCGCGCGACCCGAAGCAGTACGGCACCGTGACGCTCGCGGAAATTGATGCAAACCTTGTAGCGCTTGGCACCGAACTCGGCGCGAACATACTGAGTTTCCAAACAAACCACGAGGGCGCAATGGTGGAGCGAATTCACCAAGCGTTTCGCGACGGCGCCGACGCGGTGCTTATCAACGCTGGCGCGTGGACGCACTACAGCTATGCAATCCGCGATGCACTTGCGATTCTTACGTGCCCGATTGTCGAGCTTCATATGTCCAATATCCATGCACGTGAGGCTTTCCGCCATCAGTCTGTGTTCGCAGAGATCGTAAAAGGGCAAATCTGCGGGTTCGGCGCCGACAGCTATTTACTCGCGCTTCGTGCCGCGATATCGGCAGTTCACGCCAAGTAATTTCCGATCAATCGCGCCATTGCTTGAATTTCAGAAGTAGCGAGCGCATATTCACAACATCGTCACCATGCCGCGCTTGCGGTGTTCATTTGGGGAGTTTTCATGAAAAAACTAATCACACTCGTCACCGCGTTTGCTGCCGCGTTGTCGCTTTCGGGCTGCGGCTATAACGAGATGGCGCAGGGCGAGGAAACGATTAAAGCCGCGTGGGCCGAAGTTACCAACCAATACCAGCGCCGCGCGGATCTGGTGCCGAATTTGGTGAACACCGTGAAGGGCTATGCCGCACAAGAACAAGACACGCTCACTAAAGTGGTCGAGGCACGCGCGAAAGCGACGCAAGTGCAAATCAATGCAGACATGATCACTGACCCTGAGCAAATGAAGAAATTTGCAGCAGCACAACGCGAGATGAGCGGTGCGCTCGGACGTCTGCTCGCGGTCGCTGAAAATTACCCGCAACTGAAGAGCGACGCGCTCTTCCGCGACTTGACCGCGCAACTTGAGGGCACCGAAAACCGTATTACCGTTGCTCGCAACCGCTACATCAAAGCGATTCAGGGCTACAACAGTACGGTCGTTTCTTTCCCTTCCAATCTGGTTGCAATGGTGTTCGGCTTCAAGAAGAAAGAGCAATTCACCGTGGAAAACGAGGCCGCAATTAAGAGCGCGCCAACGGTTGATTTCAGCAAGCCCGCCGCACCTGCGGCACCTGCGAAGCCTTAGTTAAAAAAGCTGATTCGTTGCGCGGGCCTTGCTTGCTCGCGCGCGATGATCCGCCAACTTCAAATGCGCATTGCCGCAATGTTTTCTAAGCCACAATTCCAGCGTCGGCGCGGTAGTCTTTCGTTCGGGGTGATGCTCGTCGCGACGCTGCTGTGGAGCGCGTTGTCGCCAGCCGCGCACGCACAGGACAACGCGCCGATTCCCGCGCTCACTGCGCGCGTCACCGATGCTGCGGCGACACTCGGCGTCGACGCAAAACAGCAGCTTGAACAAAAGCTTGTTGCGTTTGAGCAAGCAACGGGCGGTCAGCTCGCGGTGTTAATCGTAAAAACCGCGCAACCGGAAACGATTGAGCAATACGCGTTGCGCGTGGCTGAAGCATGGAAGATCGGCAAGAAAGACGTCGACAAAGGCGCGATCATCGTGCTGGCAATGCAAGAGAGAAAAATTCGTATCGAAGTGGGACGCGGCTGGGAAGGATCGCTGCCCGACGTCACAGCGAAGCGCATCATTCGAGAAACGATGACGCCTTTTTTCAAAGCCAACCAATACGCACAAGGCATCGACGCAGCCATCGACAAAATTCAGCTTGCAGTTTCGGTGGACGCAAAAGCAGAAAGCAATACGGTTAACGAAAAAGGTCAGTGGGAGCAAAGCCACAACGCAACTAAAGCCGATGCAACGGTTGAATCATTACTTGGCATGTCGCCGGTGTTGCTTGGCGTGCTGGCAGTGCTCTCATTTATTCTGCCCGCGCTGCTAGTTGGCGGCATTGCCGGCGTCGGTACATTTTTCTTCACGAGTTCGATGCCTGCAGCAGGCATTGCAGGCTTCATTGCGTTTGTTGTTGCTTCAATCTTGAAGGGCATCTTTGGATCGTTCCGAGGTGGCGCGCCGCTCGGCGGCCGACGCATTCATCGCAACAGTGGATGGTCGAGCGGACCTTGGATTTCATCCGGCGGATCAAGCGGCGGTGGCGGTTGGTCGTCCGGTGGCGATAGCGGCGGCTTCAGCGGCGGTGGCGGCGACTTCGGCGGCGGCGGCGCGTCGGGAGACTGGTGAGTATGGCTGCCCCTTCAAAATTTTCTCGGCTGTGGAAACACCTCACGACCACGCAGCGCGTTGTGCATCGCGCGCTGCCCGATGAATCAATGTCTGCCGTTGAAAAAGCCATCGGCATGGCAGAGCGCGGGTCAAGCGGACAGATTCGCTTGGTGATCGAATGCCACTGGCCGCTCTGGCAAGTGACGCAGCAATCGGCGAGAGCCCGCGCACTTGAATGGTTTTCTCACATGCGAGTGTGGGACACCGAACACAACAACGGCGTGTTGATCTACCTTCTGTTCGCCGAACGCGACGTTGAAATCCTTGCCGATCGCGGCTTCAACGGCAAAGTGAGTAGCGCGCAGTGGGAAGCGATCTGTCAGCTGATGGAATCAAATTTCCGCGAAGGCAGATTTGATAACGGCCTTGCTGAAGGCGTGAACGCGATTGGTGATTTGCTGCGCGAACACTTCGCGTCCGACATGGCAAAAAACGAACAGTCGGATCGTCCTTTGATCGTTTAGTTTTCGGTAGCAACACCAAACAAATTCCAACCCGGGTCTTCAACCTTACTTGGGCAATCATGCTTTTTTACTCATAACTCGATAAACGCTCGAATACATCTGATCACCCATGTGAATAAGACGTTAAGCGTGTCAGTTGTCATCACACTTTCCCGGCACCCAAAATGTGTCCAAACGACTTATAATGTGACACATTCATCGGTTTTCCCTAGGAAATTCAACGTGCAAACGCTCGGTATTCGCGAAATACGTCAGCGCTCAGAAATTCTCAAAGAAGCGCTCGACGCCCACGGCGAAGTGATCTTGACGCATCACGGCAAGCCGTTTGCGCGCGTGTTGCCGATTGATCCGCCAAAGCCAAAACGAAAATGGCGACCGCATCCGGAGCTTGCTGACATCCCGTTTCAGCATGTGCCGAGCGAAGTGATTCTCGCCGAGGAACGCGAGCGTGACATTTGATTTACCTCGACACCAGTTCGCTCGCGAAAGCCTATTTACAGGAAATCGGCTCCGAGCAGGTGCGCGGGTTGCTTGAAGCAAGCGACGATTCACTCGCAATCAGCACGCTCTCGCTCGTCGAATTCCGCTGCGCACTCGGACGCCGACAACGCGCGAACATGCTTAGCGATTCCGATGCGCGAAAAATTTGGTCGAGCTTCAACATTGATCTCGATAGCGACGTGTTCGACGTGCTGCCCGTTGCGAACGAAGATCACATAGCGGCACGACACTTGATCGATCAAGTTGCGCCGCTTGCGTTAAAGGCACTCGACGCGATTCACCTTGCAGTGCTCACGCGTCAGCATTCAAACGACAATTCGATTCGGTTTGCGACTTCCGATTTTCAGCAAGCCGCCGCCGCACGATCACTCAAAATAGAAACGATTGGCATCGCAATCGCCAACTAACGCCATGACCAACAACGACAACAACACCCCCGCTCAAGACGAAAACCACATCATCGCCGAGCGTCGCGCGAAGCTCACTTCGCTCCGTGCGGACGCGCGTAAAAACGGGGCAAACGCGTTCCCGAACGATTTTCGTCGCAAAGATTTAGCCGGTGAACTCGCGGCGAAGTATGGCGAGAAAACGAAAGAAGAACTCGATACCTTGAATGTTGAAGCCACGATCGGCGGTCGCATGATGTTGAAGCGCGTGATGGGCGGCGCATCGTTTGCGACCGTGCAAGACATGTCGGGTCGCATTCAGCTCTACATCAACGACGCAGGCGTCGGCGCGGAAACGCACGAAGCATTCAAACATTGGGACATGGGCGACATTCTGGGCGCAACCGGCACCGTGTTCAAAACGCAAAAAGGCGAGCTCTCGATCAAAGTGAAATCGCTGCGCTTGCTCACCAAATCGCTGCGCCCGCTGCCTGAAAAATTTCACGGCTTGACCGATCAAGAAGCGAAGTATCGTCAGCGCTATGTCGATCTGATCATGAACCAGGATTCGCGTCGCACCTTCGAAATTCGCTCGAAGATGATCGCGTTTATTCGTAATTTTTACGTGCAGCGCGGCTATCTTGAAGTGGAAACACCGATGATGCACCCGATCCCCGGTGGCGCAGCGGCGAAGCCGTTCATTACGCACTACAACGCACTCGATCAACGCATGTACATGCGCATCGCGCCTGAACTTTATTTGAAGCGGCTCACTGTGGGCGGCTTCGAAAAAGTATTCGAAATTAATCGCAACTATCGCAACGAAGGCATCAGCACGCGTCACAATCCCGAGTTCACCATGCTCGAGTTTTACGAGGCGTATCAGGATTACAACTACCTGATGGATTTGACCGAAACGCTGTTTCGCGACTGCGCGCAAGCCGTGCTCGGCACCACCACAATCAAATTCGGTGAACTCGACATTGATCTGGGCAAACCGTTTGATCGCCTCACCATGGCGCAAGCGATCATGAAATACAACCCGCAGTACACGAGCGAGCAATTGCACGACATGGAGTTTCTGCGCAACGCGGTGAAGCGCGCTGGTGAAGAAGTGCGAGCCACTGACGGCCTCGGCGTGTTGCAATTGAAGCTCTTCGAAGCCAACACCGAAGAGAAATTGATTCAGCCCACGTACATCATGGCGCACCCGACGGATGTGTCCCCACTCGCCCGCGCCAACGACAGCAATCCTGAGGTCACCGACCGGTTTGAGCTCTTCATTACCGGCCGCGAAATCTGCAACGGCTTCTCAGAATTGAACGACCCCGAAGACCAAGCCGCCCGCTTTCAAGCGCAAAGCAAAGCCAAAGACGCCGGCGACGAAGAAGCCATGTTCTACGACGCCGACTACATCAAAGCCCTTGAATACGGTCTGCCACCCACCGCAGGCGAAGGCATCGGCATTGATCGCCTAGTGATGTTGTTCACGAACTCACCAACGATTCGGGATGTGGTTTTGTTTCCGCAGTTGCGGAAAGAGGATTGACTCGTCCGTGTTTGGTGATCCCGAGCTTGACGAAAAATAGAACCATGGGCATGCGACGTAGGGTGGGCACCCCGTGCCCACCAATCCTTCGGAAATATTCAATTGATAATCGAGTGAGATCGGACTCGGAAGAATGCGTAGCGCGCTGGATGTACAGCCACTGTCCACCAAATGTTTCCGGTAACACACATGGTGGGCATGGGGTGCCCACCCTACGAACCGGCTCGAAATGCCGGTTGTGTCCTTGCGTCGTAGTCGGTGGCGGAAAAGCAGAGAATGGCGCAATGAGTGCGGCATTTCAGTGTTTGTTCAATGATCTACAGGGGGTAATGGCCGACGCGATAGATCCACGCGATTTCGCATGACGCCGCAAGAGCTTCTTGACCCGATTCATGGAAGGCTTGCATAAAGACGAAGTCGCGCGAGGTGAGGTGAAACAAGCTGCGCTCGATGCGGCGAAAGATGCTGCAGATACGGGAGTAAAAACAGTCGGAACAAGTGCCGATGCGGTGAGCCTCTCTGCAAAAGCTCCAAATGTCGCGGCGAGCGCAAGTATGGTCAGCGCAACGGAGAGTTTTGAGTGGATGCTCATGGGCAATATGGCACCTATAGTCGGTGTCGCAGCGTGTGAGTGGGTTGACAAGACGGGGGCTTAAGCCTGACGCGCCTCGATTCTTATGAAGCTCGGCGCCGTTGTAGGAAAAGGTGCTGAACTTGGTTACGAGCCATCGTAAGCATGGGACAAAAAATAATGTCAGTGAATCGACCACGACTTCTGTTTTTGATTGTATTCGCGATCTCCGCGACTACAACGCTTGCGGTTTACATTGGAGCGGCAGTCAGTCAGCCGCTATTCTTCGGCGGACATCGTTGGTGGTCGGTAATTCCACTTTTAATCTCGCAGAGCTACCTGTATGGACGCTTGTTTAAAGACTCCGCATCATTTGGACCAGCTTCGTTTAAAAACAACGAAGTCGGGGTCCCGTCTTTCAGTGATTTTTTAGTGCTGACAATTTGGTGTGTCGCTGTACTAGTCTGTTACGCCGTTGTTTGATTAGCTGAATCAGAGCGGGGAAAAAGGGGGCAGGAAACGGCGTCACATCTTTCACTATCTGATCCACTCGGTTACTCGATTCCGTGGCCAGACCGTTAAGACTCAAATTTCTAGCCGGGTAGATACTGTTGCTTAAGTCAAGCGCCGTGTAGATGTGGGTCGAATGGTTTGCCTGATTTGAGTACGCCAAAGATCACGTGAGCGAGTTTGCGCATCATCGCGCCGATAATGAGTTTGGCGGGTTTGTGATTGGCCTGGAGTCTTTCCTTGTAGATTTTTCCCCAGACGGTATGGTGTAGTGCCACCATTGCGTGCATGTAGAGCGCACGACGCAGCGCCGCGTGTCCCGCCTTTGACATGCGTGCTTTGGCCTTCATCGTTCCCGATTCTTTGAGCGCCGGGTTCAGACCGCCAAAGGCTGCAAACTGCTTTGCGTTATCCATGCGCTCAATGTGGCCAACAAATGAGAGGATTGTGCTGCTCGTGCGCTCGCCCACGCCGGGAATCGAGACCAGCAGTTCGCGCTTTCCCTTCAGGGTTGGGTCATCATCGATGTGCTGTTTAATCTGTGCCGCAATGCGTTTTAGCTCCGCTTCAAGCCAGGCAATATGTTCGCGAAGACTGGTCTGCGCAGCGGCAGCGGCGGTTTCCAATCGATTGCTCTCCTGCGTCTTCATCTGCATGAGCGCGTTGTGCCGAAGCATCAGCGCTCGCAGCGCCTGCTCAGAGGCCGACAGCGGCGTCCAAGGTGCGGGGTTCCTCTCGCGGCAGAAGCTGGCAATGGCACGAGCGTCCACCCGATCGGTCTTGACCCGCAACCCGAGCGATTGGGCGTGCGCTTTAATTAGCGCGGGGTTGACCACGCTCACTCTGTAGCCCGTCTCCGAGAGCGCCTGAGCGCAGGCCTCCCAATACACGTTGGTGGCCTCCATCCCAACACGCACGATGCTGCGCGGCTCGCCTGCTGCTTTCTCGCGCAAGCCCTCCACCCAGTGGATCAGCGAGCGAAATCCTGCAGGCGTGTTGGCAACACTTTTATCGCGCCACTTCGATCCCATCATCACCGCGCAGTCAAGTTTGGCCTTAGAGACATCGATACCAAGATACAACGCTGCGGCTTGCGTGTCAGCGCCTTCAGGTTTAGCAGGGGAGAAATCTATATCCATCATCGCGCTCCAATCCGAGCGTTAGGCTCCAACAACCGCTTCGACCCTGAGCGCCACCCTCCTTGTAAATTCAAGCTTGGCGCGAGTGCAAAGAGTACAAATGCAATTGCGCTGGCCTACGATACTGTTCGGTGTTGCAATCAATGCGA
This sequence comes from Betaproteobacteria bacterium, assembly GCA_013298695.1. Lineage (GTDB taxonomy): Bacteria > Pseudomonadota > Gammaproteobacteria > Burkholderiales > Casimicrobiaceae > Casimicrobium. Next base: position 100,939 of record JAAFIS010000001.1, on the reverse strand, counting down.
AGGGTGAGTCGGTGGCGCTACTATCTACGTCACGGTGGGAAACACCAAGGGTGGGCACGGCGTCCACCGACTCGGTCAACCCGGGGAGCGACACCGGATCAACAGACCGAACAATACAAGGGTGGGCATCCCGTGCCCACCAAGCGGTGGCAAACCAACCATTTCCATTACCGACGATAACGGTGGGCACGGGGTGCCCACCCTACACCCTGCGATGTGAACGCAGCGGGCGAGCTGCGCCACAAGTTTGCGATAACCTTTCGCGATGCCAAATTATCGTCGTGTGTTCGTTCCTGGCGGCACGTATTTTTTCACCGTGGTGACCTATCGCCGCGAGCCTTGGCTTATTGCAAACGACGCACGCGCCGCACTGCGCGAAGCCGTTGAGCGATGCCGCGCAGCGCGGCCTTTCCAGGTGGACGCTTGGGTTTTGATGCCCGATCACCTGCATGCGGTTTGGACGCTGCCGCCGGGTGATATCGATTACTCCACTCGCTGGTCTCAGATCAAACGTACGGTATCGGTGTTGCTTGCTGAGCGGAAACGAGACGATTTGATGACTGAATCGAAGCGCGCTCATCGGGAAAGCACGCTATGGCAACGCCGGCTTTACGAGCATACGATTCGCGACGAAAAAGATTTCGCTCGATGTATTGATTACGTTCATTCGAATCCCGTGAAACATGGGCACGTGAGTCGCGTCGCTGATTGGCCTTGGTCAACGTTTCACCGGTATGCTCAAGCGGGCATGTATCCAAAGAATTGGATGGGTGATTCAGATTCGTAGGATAGGCACTCTGTGCCCGCCGAATGTTTTCCAATGAACTAATGTTGTTGCGCGCGGATTTGGTGGGCACGGGGTGCCCACCCTACGTTTTCGGCCGTTCAGATCCGCGCAAGCAACAGATGCGGCTTCGGCGCAAACGGATTCACCACCGTCAAGCCCTGCCAGACGAACCCGTCCTGTAGGTCTTCAGATAGCAATACGCGGCAGCGCTGCTGGACGGCGACCGACAGAATGAGTGCGTCCCAAAATTGAAGTTGGTGAGTCGCCGCGAGATCGCATGCGGCAGTGATCGCGGCGTGCGTGGAATCTGCCACGTCGAACGCATCGCCCCACGAAAGCACTGCATCGCGAGCTTCATTCGCACCGCGTGCGGCTTTACGGGTGAGAACGCCGTAGAGTTCGCCGAGCACTTGCGCAGGGAGCACGACATTAGTCGCGTCGAGCTTGGCGATCAGGTCCGCCGCTTTCTTGCAGCGCTTCGCGTCGCCCAGCCCCTCTGCGTACGCGAGCACGTTGGTATCGATTGCGACGCGCATCACAGCCTACGCGTACAGGTCTTCACGAGTCCATGAGCGAACTCCCGTCGGTTTCTGCGATCGTAGTCGCTTCAGCAGCGCGTTTTTTGCGGCAAGGCGCGCAGGCGTTGCGCTATCGACTCCGACGATTCGTGCAACGGGTTTGCCGCGAGATACAACCACGATCTCTTCGCCTGCAGCAACCTCTCGCAGAAGCGCCGAGAAGTGTCGATTCGCGTCGGCTGATGAGATAGATTGCATTGCGATATCCTGTTAAAGTAGTGTTCGTCACTACATTTTAGTAGATCACTCAAAATGAGCAAAACCAAAAACGCCGACCCTTTCAAAAAATTTCGCATCAACGGCAAGTTCTCGCTCGCCGATTTTGATCCGGAATCAACGCCGTTTGCTCGCGGCGATGAGGCGGATCAGCGTGCGAAGTTAGAAATGTTGGCGTCTGAGCTGGATGAGTTGCAAGACTTGTTGCATTCGAATGGTTCGCGCAAAGTGTTGCTTGTATTGCAGGGGATGGATACGAGCGGGAAAGATGGCACAGTGCGTTGGGTATTCGGGCGCACATCACCGTTGGGCGTTCGCGTGGCGGCGTTCAAAGCGCCAACGGAGGAAGAGCGGGCGCGCGATTTTTTGTGGCGCTGTCATGCGGTGGTGCCGCGGGCGGGCGAGTTGATGGTGTGGAATCGAAGCCATTATGAAGACGTGCTCGTCCCCGTCGTGAACAAGTGGATTGATAGAGACGAGACAGCTGAGCGCTACGAACACATCAACCACTTCGAAAAGCTACTCACCGATACCGGAACGATCATCATCAAATGCATGCTGCACATCGGCGCGGATGAACAAAAGAAGCGGCTGCAAGCGCGGATCGATGATCCATCAAAGCATTGGAAATTCAGCTTAGGCGATCTCGAAGTGCGCAAACAGTGGGCGCTGTATCAAAAGGCGTACGAAAAGGCGCTCGCCGCAACTTCGACGAAATCCGCGCCGTGGCACGTGATCCCGGCGAACGATAAGTTGCATCGCAATTTGATGATCGCGCAGCTATTGGTAAGCACGTTGAAGGCGATGAAAATGAAGCCGCCGAAGGCGAACCCCGCGTTTTTGGGTTTGGTCGTCGAGTGAATACGCTCGCCCCGGTCTGGGCGCTGCGGCGATTAAGATTAAGGTCTAACGTTTGCCTCGTAAGCGCCATTATAACTGGGCGTAGCGGTCGTTACGTTGCAATGTCACTATTTTGTTTAGCATCGCTGGTCGCCCAATTAAGTAGGCGTAGTAGCGATAAAGCTAACAAGACAAACTACGCACGTTGTAGCGCTAAAGTCGTTGCCGCTCTGACTGCGGCGCTCGGCGTTTTCCTCGGTGTCGCGCGAGCCGGCGAACTAGTTCGCATCCCATCGCGCGATGGTGTCACCGTTGGCGTGTTTTGGGAAGGCGCGGAAAAGCCGATTGGCAACGTGTTGCTGTTTCCCGGTGGCGCGGGTGGCTTTGGTCGCGTTGAAAACGGCAAGCCGAACGGCGGCAATTTCCTCGTGCGCTCGCATACCGAATTTCGCAACGCTGGCTACAACGTTGCGATCATGGGGCGGCCGTCAGACGTTGAGGATTTGAGCTACGAAAACCGAATCACTGACTGGCATTTGAAAGATGTGAAAGCGGCGATTGACGCCGTGAAGACGAAGAACGCGCTGCCGATCTGGTTGATCGGCACCAGTCGCGGCACGGTGTCGATCGCGCACACCGCGATTCATCACCGCGATGAGCGCATTGCAGGCATCGTGCTCTCGTCATCGATCGTGAACTACAAGGCAACGGGCGCGCTTCCCAAGCAGAAGCTCGCCGACATCATTGTGCCCACGTTGCTTGTGCATCATGCAAAAGATGCGTGTCACCATTGTTTGCCGCATGAGGTGAAACCGCTGCTCGCGCAGCTCACCCGGGCGCCACGCAAAGCACTCATCATGATTGATGGCGGACATTCACCTACGGGCGACGTATGCCAGGCGCAACATTGGCACGGGTTCGTAAATTACGAGGCGGAAACGGTGAAGCAGATGGTGGACTGGATGGCGAAGCGATAGCTTCAATCAAGCTTGAGTGCTGTTCGCATCTTTGCGCGGAAGGTGACAGAATCGCTAGGAACGACTCTGCGCAAACACAACAAAGAACATGCTCGAAAAACTCAACAAACTCACCGAAAGCCACGGCGAGCTTAGACCCGGTCACGGCATCATCACTGGCGTCATCGCGCTCTCGCTGGCAATCCTGTGTTTTTTGGGCGTGCTTGCCTTCCACTTCCCCGAATACTTAACGACTCCGCAGCTTCGCAAAAGCTACAACGTGGACACATTACGCACTGTTATGTTCGGTGCGCTCGTTATTGCAGGTGGTCTTAGTTTAGTGAACATCATTTTTGGACGCTCGCGCTATCTCAGTGCGTTTGCATTTTTGCTAGTCGCGCTCACCGCGCTGCTCGGCGGACACAAAGTCCCGGTGAACGATTTCGCCGACAACACGCCCTACATTGGACTGGATTGGTTCATCCTCGATTTGCTCGGCTCCGCGCTGATCTTTATTTTCATCGAGAAGCTCTTCCCACACCGAAAAAACCAACCGATTTTCCGACCCGAATGGCAGACTGATTTTCATCACTTCATCGTGAACCACATGCTGGTCGGCTTCATGTTGTTGGCGACAAATTTGCTCGTCCACAAAGGTTTTGGATGGGCGGTGAAAACAGACGTTCAGGCTTGGATTCAAGGCTTGCCGTTCGTGTTCGAGCTGTTGCTCATCATCCTTGTTGCAGATCTTGTCCAGTATTGGACGCACCGGGCCTATCACGAAACTTGGCTCTGGCGATTCCACGCGGTTCACCACAGCACCAAACACATGGATTGGCTAGCCGGTTCGCGCCAACATGTGCTGGAAGTGATCGCTACGCGCACGCTGGTGCTCGCGCCAATTTTCGTGCTCGGCTTTAGTAAGGAAGTGATTGACGCCTACATTGTGATTGTCGGCTTTCAAGCGGTGTTTAATCATTGCAACGTGAACGTGCGACTCGGTCCGTTGCGCTACGTCGTGGTGACGCCGAACTTTCATCACTGGCATCACAGTCAAGACAAAGAAGCGCTCGACACCAACTACGCTGCGCACTTTTCGTTTCTCGATTACCTCTTCGGAACGGCGGCCAACAGCAAACGCATTTGGCCCGATGAGTATGGCGTTCTAGGTGACTATGTACCCAACGGTTTTTTCAAACAGTTCAAGTTTCCATTCACGTGGAAGGGGTGAACACGTGCGGAGCGATTGATAGCGAAGATGACATTTCGCGCTTTTTGCAAAGCGATGAGCTGCGCCACATTTCGCCGATCAAAATGCGTGCATTGTTCGGTGAGGACTTGCACGCGGCGCGAGTGAATGACGGCGACGCAACGGGCTATGTGTTCACGATGCTGCGCGAAAAGAGTCAATGGGACACTAACAAATATCCTAACGCTATGTATGTCGTTTACGCTGCACTTCCACCTCAACCCAGCAACGCGTTGGTTGACGCCGCAGTGCGCTGCGCACTGCAATTGACCCATGGCGCGCCTTTTGTGGCAAAGGCGACTGAGCAGCGGTTCATTGAAGGAATACAACGCGCGGAGGATGGACGAACTCCGCTTCGTTACGTGTTGTCATTGCTCACTTTTGTTCCGAGCACACAGCGGCCACTCGCGCTGCAAAAGTTCATGGACGATGCCGTCGCGAGCAATCAGATTCACGACACGATTCCGCAGGCAGCACGTGAGTTTCTGGCGGCCCATAACGTTTACAGCGAAGCCGAATTGCAAACACTTTTCGCTGACGGCAGTGCGCGGTGTTGGGTGCGCATGGCCGACGATCGCCCCGTGGCCATGCTGCTTACTTTTGCAAATTCACCGACGCTGCACGAAATCGGCTCAGTGCATGTCAACCATGATTCGCGCAAACGGGGTCATGCTTCGGCGCTCGTACGCTCGGCCATCTTGGATCTAGTTTCTCGAGGGCTCAAAGTGCGCTACGTTGTTGAGGCAACGAACGAAGCGTCAATTGCGGTCGCGGAGAAGTGCGGATTGACGCTCGCAACGCGCATGGAGCATTGGGTGTCGCGCGAGTGATTGCGGGTTGCACATCGATGCGGCAAACGGCGCGTGGAGCCGAGAATCTGACTCAGCTATTTTCACGAATGCCCTATATCGCTTAGCGGGAGCGCTGTGAAGACAAATACTATTTTGGCCGATAAAGCACGTTGGCGCCCAATCAAATTGAGCTATCTGACCAGAAGCTGTTATTACATTCCGCGTGCTGTTTAAGTGTTTTTTTCAAATGAAAAAGCCCGCATCTGCGGGCTTTTTTTCATCGTTAACCGTAGGACGCGGCATGCGCAACCTACGGAGATGCTCTACGCCATCCGACGTTTCATCTCGGCGTCAATCGCGTCTAAGAACGCTTGCGTGTTCAAGTATTTGTGATTCGGATCGATCAGGATTGCGAGATCCTTTGTCATCAAACCTGATTCAACAACGTCTACACAAACTTTCTCAAGTGCGGTCGCGAAGTTTTGAACGTCGGGCGTACCGTCCATCTTCCCGCGGAAAATCAGGCCACGCGTCCACGCATAAATCGAGGCGATTGGATTAGTTGACGTTTCCTTGCCTTGTTGCCACTGGCGGTAGTGGCGAGTCACCGTTCCGTGCGCCGCTTCCGATTCCACCGTCTTTCCATCCGGCGACATCAATACCGATGTCATCAAACCGAGCGAGCCGTAACCCTGTGCAACCGTATCGGATTGCACGTCTCCGTCGTAGTTCTTGCAGGCCCACAAATAGCCGCCACTCCACTTCAAATTCGATGCGACCATGTCGTCGATCAAACGATGTTCGTAAGTCAAGCCTTTCGCGTCGTACTTGGTTTTGAATTCGCTATCAAAAATTTCTTGGAACAGGTTTTTGAAACGACCGTCGTAGACTTTGAGAATCGTGTTTTTGGTCGACAAATAAACCGAATAATTGCGCTCAAGGCCGTAATTGAACACGGCGCGCGCGAAGCCCATAATCGACTTGTCTTGGTTATACATCGCCATGGTGACGCCTGCGCCTGGCGCCTTGTACACCTCTTTAACGATCGCTTCGCCGCCACCTTCGGGTTCAAACACAAGCTTGACCGTACCTGCGCCATCGAACTTGATTTCTGAGGCCTTGTACTGATCACCAAATCCGTGTCGCGCGACCACCACTGGCTTATCCCAATGGCCGACGATGCGCGGCACATTACGACAAATAATGGGCTCGCGAAAAATCGTGCCGTCCAGAATATTGCGGATCGTGCCGTTCGGTGAAGGCAGCATTTTTGCTGAGCCGAATTCCTTCACCCGCGCTTCGTCGTGGGTAATCGTGGCGCATTTCACGGCGACGCCGTATTCCTTCGTGGCGTGCGCGGAATCAAAAGTGACTTTGTCTGCGGTTTTGTCGCGGCTTTCGATCCCGAGGTCGTAATACTTCAGGTCGATATCAAGGTAGGGCAGGATCAGCTTTTCGCGAATTTGTTGCCAGATGACGCGCGTCATCTCGTCCCCGTCCATTTCAACGACTGGGTTCTTTACCTTGATTTTGTTCATAGTGATTTGCTAAAAATTAGTAGATTGAAGTCAAAGCGAACTGCAGCGATGGCGCTCAGCAAAACGTCGACAATCTAAAATTTTAGCAAACACAAACGCCCGCTAGAGCGCGGGCTCTAGCGGGCGTTTAATGCGAACTGCGAAAAACGCAGAATCTACTGAGCGGTTTCCGGCGCCTGAATGTTCGAAGCTTGCTTGCCTTTCGGGCCTGCGATCACTTCGAATGCAACGCGCTGACCTTCTTTGAGCGAGCGGAAACCATCCATTTGGATCGCCGAGAAGTGCGCAAACACGTCGTCGGTTCCGTCGTCTGGCTTGATAAAGCCAAATCCCTTTGCGTCGTTAAACCACTTTACTGTTCCGGTTGTCATTTTTTGGTACTCCCAACTTCCATTACTGCAGCTGCGTTCGCGTCGCGCGTTCCGGTACTGCATGGAACATTTACGGGTCAGACAACAGCCATATTGTCGAAGCCTGAATCGGCTGCGAGACGAGTTTGTACAACCTTTCCGCGCCGAGCGTCAAGCGTTCGGCAAGCGCTTTTGCACAAAATTGGCTCATTACGCGCCTTGGTGCAACGTTTTCGACCCAAACTTGGCTCGCGATTGACCTAACTGGCATGTCGTATGCTCTTGAATTGCGAAAATCTAGCGTGATATTAGATTTCATAGTTGTACCAAACCATGCCCACCGATCCCCCCATTAAAGCCCCGTCGACGCCAGCGCCACAACGATTCGAAGACGACTCGATTGCGGTTGCCGAGCGTGTCAGCACCAAACCGCCGCCGATGTATCGTGTGTTGTTGTTGAACGACGATTACACACCGATGGATTTTGTTGTGGGCGTGCTGCAACTGGTATTCACAATGACTCGCGAACAGGCCACCCAAGTGATGTTGCAGGTACATCGCACCGGGATGGGCACCTGTGGTGTTTTCACCAAAGAAATCGCGGATACGAAGGTTGCGCAAGTGGTAGAGCTTGCCCAGGAGCATCAGCATCCGCTTCAGTGTACGATGGAGCCCAATTGAGCTTCGCGATGCAACAATCATTTCGGCAGCGAGACATCGCTCGCGCTGTCAACGGTGTTACAGGTTTAGCGTAGAGAGATACTGAGTATGTCGTCCAACCGGCTATTCCGCCGGCGACGACCAGGGCGCACGTAAAAAGTCCCGCGATGCAGAGGACTGTGCCGCAGTGAAGGTAGTTAAAGATGATCGCGCAAGAGTTGGAAGTTAGTTTGCACATGGCGTTTGTCGAAGCCCGGCAAAAGCGCCACGAGTTCATTACGGTTGAGCACCTGTTGCTTGCGATGCTCGACAATCCGAGCGCCGCAGAAGTCCTGCGAGCGTGCGCCGTTGATATCGATGAGCTGCGCACTGCGCTTGCCAACTTTATTAACGAACACACGCCACGTTTGCCGCAAAACAGCGAAGCTGACACCACGCCAACGCAAGGCTTCCAGCGCGTTATTCAGCGCGCGATCCTGCACGTACAGTCGTCAGGCAAAAAAGAAGTGACTGGCGCCAACGTGTTAGTCGCGATCTTCGGTGAGAAAGATTCGCACGCCGTGTATTTCCTGAATCAACGCGGCGTAACCCGTCTTGATGTAGTCAATTACATCAGCCACGGCATCAGCAAAGTTGCCAAAGACAAAACCGACAAAGCGGAAGCGGGTTCAAGCGAAACCGCTGAGAAAGAGGACGCCCCACAAGGTGCGCTCGATAACTTCTGCGTCAATTTGAATGCGCAAGCAAAAGCCGGAAAAATTGACCCGATGATTGGCCGTGGCCCTGAACTTGAACGGCTCGTTCAAGTGCTCTGCCGTCGCCGCAAAAATAATCCGCTGCTGGTTGGTGAGGCGGGCGTCGGGAAGACCGCGATTGCAGAAGGTTTAGCTAAACGAATCGTTGAAGGCGAAGTGCCGGACATCCTCTCCAACTGCGTCGTCTACTCGCTCGATATGGGCGCACTTCTCGCGGGCACGAAATACCGTGGTGACTTCGAAGCTCGGCTGAAAGGTGTGCTCAAGCAACTCGGCGAGAAAGCTAACGGAATTTTGTTCATTGATGAGATTCACACCATCATTGGTGCGGGTGCGGCCAGCGGCGGCACGCTTGACGCGTCGAATTTGCTCAAACCCGCTCTCGCTAATGGTGGCTTGAAGTGCATAGGCGCCACGACTTATGCTGAATTCCGCCAAGTGTTCGAAAAAGACAACGCGCTCGCTCGTCGTTTCCAAAAAATCGATGTAACCGAACCCACCGTTGCTGAAACCATTGAAATTTTGCGCGGACTGAAAACTAAATTTGAGGCGCACCACAGCGTCAAGTATTCGCCAGCAGCAATCACAGCGGCGGCTGAACTCGCGGCGCGCCACATTAATGATCGCCACCTGCCTGATAAAGCTATCGACGTGATTGATGAGGCTGGTGCCGCGCAGCGCATCCTGCCGAAATCGAAGCAGAAGAAAACGATCGGTAAAAACGAGATCGAGGAAATCGTCGCGAAAATCGCGCGCATTCCCGCGAAAACGGTGTCTTCCGATGATCGCAACAGCCTAAAAACACTGGATCGCGATTTAAGAAACGTCGTGTTCGGTCAAGACAAAGCGATTGAAGCGCTCGCGGCGGCGATCAAGATGGCGCGCAGTGGCTTGGGCAATCCGAGAAAACCAATTGGTTCGTTCCTTTTCTCTGGCCCGACGGGCGTTGGCAAGACGGAAGTCGCGCGCCAACTTGCGTATTGCTTGGGCGTAGAGCTTCTGCGTTTCGACATGAGCGAATACATGGAGCGTCATGCCGTCTCGCGCTTGATTGGCGCGCCACCGGGCTATGTTGGCTACGACCAAGGCGGCCAACTCACCGAAGGCGTCACCAAGCATCCGTACTGCGTGCTCTTGCTAGATGAAATTGAGAAAGCGCACCCAGATATTTACAACGTGCTCCTGCAAGTCATGGATCACGGCACGCTCACCGACAACAACGGTCGCAAAGCCGATTTCCGCAACGTCATCATTATCATGACCACCAACGCGGGTGCCGAGATGTTGACCAAGAACACGATCGGCTTCAACAACTCGAAAGAGGCGGGCGACGAGCTTGAGGCCATCAAGAAAATGTTCACGCCGGAATTCAGAAACCGACTCGACGCAACGATCAGTTTCGGCGCGCTCACGCACGATGTGATCTTGCGCGTAGTCGATAAATTCCTGCTCGAACTCGAAGCGCAACTGCACGAAAAGAAAGTCGATCCCGAGTTCTCGCAAGGCCTGCGCGATTACCTCGCAAAACACGGATTCGATCCGCAAATGGGCGCGCGACCCATGGCTCGACTCATTCAAGACACGATCCGCAAAGCGCTTGCTGACGAATTACTTTTCGGCAAACTCGTGGGCGGCGGCAAGGTCTCGATTGACGTCGACGCGGATGGCAAAGTCAAACTTGCCTTCCCGGAAAACGATACGCCGCAGGAGCCTGCTGAAACGGCTACAGCGTAGTCTCGCGCGTCAAAAAAAGCCCGCATTTGCGGGCTTTTTTTGTTTCAATGATTCGCGCAAATCGAGCCGCTTGATCGCCGCTGCATTTTGCCCAGGGTTTATGCAGCCCGACCGAAAGCTCGCGCTGCTTACCCCGTAGTACGAGGTTTTGCGTTATCAGTCGCGCCCGACTGATCTAGCCGACGCGCCATGCCCGTGTGCACGAGATACACCTCGCCACTTACACCAATATTTGCCTCGAATCGATCGAGCACCTTGAGAAGTTCAGTCTTCAGCAGTTTTGCCTGAGAAGCGCTCAATCGCAGGATTCGCCAGCTATCCAGCGGAGCCGATCGAGCGCCTCTTCTTTCGACAACTCTTCCCGAAACTCTTCCTTCACCACTAAGCCAAAACTCCATTGCCTCGATCGTTGCAGCTGAATCGCGCACAATTGCGGCTTGTAGTTCTAGCGAAAGGCCGCGGCTAAACGCCTCGGGCGCAACGGTCGACGGAATGTAGTAACGCTCGGCAGTGCACTGATAGAGCTTGATTGCACGGCCCGCACGCTTGCGTACTTCGACGACTTCGATAAGGCCTAGCTGGCAGAGCTTGGTGACCGTGTGATGGAGTTTCTTCAGATCAATGGCGAGTTCGCTCGCTACCTCCGAGACGCTGCGTGGTTGCTGTGAAAACTGAAGCAACACACGTCGTAACGGCGAGCGCGTGAAAACTGCCGCAGCACGCGGGTCAGAAATCGTTACTTGTCTACTCCGTTTTTTGTATTGCATGCTGAGTAGAGCCGATCATACACTTTTCCGATCTTAGTTTTTTAGAGAATCTGTATGAGACACATCGTCTTGAGCCTGCTGACAATTGCGGCGGCATCAGCATCCGCTGCGCCGATTTCGTTTGAAGCGACATTCGCTGAGTGCACGGCCGCACAGTTGAAGCAAGCCCCGTTTAGCGGCATCGTCGCAGCCGGAATGGGCGACCAGCGGTTTACCCACGTCAGCGGATTCGCCGATGGGCAAAACAAAATCTCGATCACTCGCGAGACGCCGTTTCGACTGGCCTCTGTGGGGAAATTGTTTACTCGCACCGCGATCGGAATACTCGCCGACTCAGGCAAACTCGGGCTCGACGATTCGGTGAGGAGTCATCTGCCTGAGTTGCCACCGTCGTTCGAGCCCATCAAAATTTCGCACTTACTCCACCATCGCTCAGGCGTTGCACCAATGACGCGCCCCGATATGGCGGATGCTCCAGTGATGTCTGCTGCCAAGTCATCGCGAGACTTAGTCGTTGTTGTTGCCGCCAAACCATTGAGCTTCGCCGCCGGTAGCCAAGAACAATATTCGAATGGCGGATACCTTATTTTGGGAGCGGTGATCGAAGCGGTATCGAGGCAAAACTATCGAGAATACGTGCAGGGTCAAATTTTTTCGCGCCTCGGAATGAAGACGTCCGGCTTCGTAGCGGGCCAAAACGCAGCCGTGCCGCTCACTCGAATGACCGCAGCGGGTCAAGCGCCCGCTGCCACACCTCAACCACGAATCGAGTTCGAAGAGTTCAAGGCATCCAGCGCGGGCGATGCGCTGAGCAGCGCTGCCGATCTGGAAGCGTTCGCGATCGCGATCGCGGGAGACGGGTTACTCAGCGCGAAAACAAAAGCAGCGGTGTTTCCTCAGCGGTCGCAGCCATGGCGCCTGGGCCAGCTGGGCGGATCGGTTGGCAGCAATACCGCTTTCTGGGTACTGCCGGAGCGCAACACGTGGCTCGTGATACTTTCGAATTTTGATCCACCGAGCGGTGAGCTCATGAGTGCTGCGCTGAGCCCCCTGCTCACCGGAGAGCCGTGCAAAACGCAGGAGCATCGCGCGATGCAAATGACAATGCCAGTGCCAATGCAGCCACCGCGAGGCGGACTAGACGCGACCAACGCCCTTGGAACAGGTTGAAGTAACGCGAACCGCACGCGCCTGATCACGTGGGATGGCGAGACGCGGCGACGATCTGTGCGCATGCAGCACCTATCCAGAGCGCTGCAAGCGCGCTCTACGCAATGTTTTCGCCAAGCAGCATGCTGCGCAGGTCAGAGAGACTATTCGCCTCGTGTATCGGTTTATCGTCACGGATTCGCAGCATGCGCGGGAAGCGCACGGCGATGCCGCTTTTGTGGCGTGTGCTTTCGTTGATGCCTTCGAAGCCGAGTTCGAAAACGAGCGACGGTTTCACGCTTCGCACGGGGCCGAATTTGTTGATCGTGTTTTTGCGGATGATTGCGTCGACGCGTTTGAACTCTTCATCGGTTAAACCTGAATACGCTTTCGCGAACGGCACGAGTTGCAAGACATCCGTCATCGCGCCTTCTGGAACGGGCTTGCCGTCGGCGATGTTATCGATCACTTGCTGCGCTTCTGCGGCATCGCGCGGCGCGCGTGACCACACTGCAAACGTGTAGTCGGTATACAAACTTGCACGTCGTCCGTGGCCTGCTTGCGCATAGATCAACACGCAATCGATGGTCATCGGATCGATCTTCCATTTCCACCACGTGCCATCGGCTTTGGTGCGCCCGGTGCCGTACGCCGCGTCACGATGCTTGAGCATGAAGCCCTCAACACCGCGCACACGACTTTCGCTACGAAGCGTTTCCAGATCTTGCCATGCCTGCCCAGCTATATTGGGCGACAAGAGATATTTTGTAGCGAATTGAGACAGTAGCTTTTCAAGAATCACGCGCCGTTCTCTTTGGACGAACTGTCGTAAATCTCGCTGCTCATTTTCAAGCACATCGTACGCCATAAACACGACCGGTGCGTCGGCGAGCACTTTCTTCGTAAGCGTTTTGCGACCGATTCGTTGTTGCAACAGCGCAAACGGCGCGGGCTGAGCGGCGCCCTCTTTCCATACGAGAATTTCACCGTCGAGCACCATGCCATTGGGCAATGCATTCGCTTGCTCAACAATTTCCGGAAAGCGATCCGTCATCAACTCTTCACCGCGCGACCAAATGAACACGCGGTCGCTGCGTTTCACAATTTGTGCGCGAATGCCGTCGTATTTCCATTCGACGATCCAATCGCTCGGCGGCCCAAGTTTTTCGTCAAACGCCGCAAGCGCGAAGGGAATTTGATGCGCTAGGAAAAACGGATACGGCTGGCCGTTCACTTCAGTTGGCTCGCTCAACGCCTCATTGGGTTCACGCGACGCGTCGATTGAAGCGCCGTTTTCGCTCTCGGAATTCGCGTTTGTTGTCGAGCTATTTTCCGCGCGAATAATGCGAAGAAATTCATTCGCTGTAGGCGAGCGCGTTCCGTCAGTGAACCCCATCATGCGCTCTGCGATTCGTTTCGGATCGACGCCCGCATGCTCAGCCAGCGACCGCTGAACAAGCAGTTTACTCACGCCGACACGGAAGCCGCCGCCAATGAGTTTCGTAAGCAGGAAACGCCCCGTCGTATCGAGTTCGTTCCAATACGAACGAATGAGCTTTGCGCGCTCTGTTTCGTCAAGCGATTTCAGTGGCAACAAACGTTGCTCAATCCATTCGGCGAGACCTGCATCGATGCGTACTTGCTGCTCCCTCCCCCCGGGGGGGAGGGTTGGGGAGAGGGTGTCACGATTCGCGCAATCTTCTGCGGGTACTTGATCCGCTAACACCCTCTCTCTAACTCTCTCCGCCAGGGAGAGAGAACCTGCATCGCTGTGCGTGGGCAACACAAGCGCAATCGTCTCCGCCAAATCACCCACGGCCTGATACGCCTCTTCAAACAGCCACTCAGGAATCTGCGCCACCTCGCGTGCGAGCACGCGAAGCTCGGCGGTTTTCACGACTTGGCGCGGCTTCCCGCCCGCGAGGAAATACGTTGCCCATGCGGCATCAGCGGGCGACGCATCCGCGTAATAACGCTTCAACGCCGCGACTTTGTCGAGCGTTGCTGTGCTGCGGTCAAGCTCCTGAAAAAGTAATGAAAAGCGTTTCATGGTTCGACAAGCTCACCACGAACGGCCGTGAGGTTGATCCCCCGAGAAGCTCGGGCGTAAGCGCTTAACGTACGCAATACTGTTTCTCCGTTCGTGGTGAGCTTGTCGAACCATGAACTCGGGCTACGATGCGTCATGCGTGCTTTCTTTCGCGTCATCCCCATATTCCGTTTTAAAACTTCCCGCCTCTAGTCCCTGCTCCGTGAGCCAACGGGTCATCACGGCTTCGTAGCCGTGGGTCACGATCACGCGTGAAGCGTGTGTTGCTTTGATCGCGCTTTGCAATCCAGGCCAATCCGCGTGATCGGAGAGCACGAATCCTCGGTCGTATCCGCCCATGCGGCGGCGTCCGCGTAACTGCATCCAACCACTTGCGAAACCCACGCTAGCGTTCTTGAAACGGTTCGCCCAAGTGCTCGCCGACGCGCTCGGCGGACAGAGCACAAGCGCGCGATTGATGTCCGCTTTGTCCGTCACCTCACTCACAAGCTTCGTTTCCGGCAACGCAACGCCCGCAGCGCGATACGCACGATTGAGCGGATCGACAGCGCCGTGAACGATGACGGGGCCGATTGACGAATCCAGACCACTCAGGATCCGCTGCGCTTTGCCAAAGCTGTAACACGCGAGCATGGTCGGGCGATTCGCATCGCGATTTTCTGCCCACCATGTGTTGATTTCGGCAAACACTTCCGCATCATCTCGCCAGCGGTAAACAGGCAAACCAAATGTGCTCTCAGTGATAAACGTATCGCAGCGTACGGGTTCGAAGGGCACGCAGGTCGCATCCGGCGCAACTTTATAGTCGCCACTCGCGACCCAAACGCGGCCTTCATTCTCCACGCGCACTTGCGCAGAGCCAAGCACATGCCCCGCAGGATGAAGCGACACATTAACGTTGTTGATCGATATCGACTCGCCGTATTCAAGCGTTTGCAAAGCGATGTCGGCGCCGATCCGCGTGCGCAAAATGCCTTCACTTTTCACATGCGCGAGATAGCGCGAGTGGCCGGATCGCGCGTGATCGGCGTGTGCATGCGTGATCACTGCGCGCGACACCGGACGCCATGGGTCGATGAAGAAATCACCTGCCGCGCAATAAAGCCCCTCGGCGCGAAGCACGATGAGATCAGTTGTAGTCATGTGGACATTTTCGTGGAAGTCACCAGCCGCGCTGATGTGAATGCGCGATCAGCGTAGGGAAATGTAGTTTTATTTCAAGACAACGAGAAGAACAAACCATTCCGCACCGCAGCGTAAAAAATCGTAACCATTTGATTTGGTTGTCTATTATTTTTTCGGCTGACCACTGAGCGCAAAAATGTGTTTGAAACTACTTGCACATTGCACAAACCGTACTAAAACTCCACGCAGCTGCAGAGTACCCAAAAAGGAGGAGTCGTCATTTGCGTCGCGGGCGAAATGGCGAAATCTGGGGTCTGTAAGCGATGCGCTGGGTCGGTGTCAAACACGCCGTGCCGAGCCTCATTAACAAAAAGTCCCTCACATAAGGAGTGATCCATGCCCCGCAACTTTGCGGCCTTCCGCACAACCGTAGGAAAAGCTCTACTCGGGCTCGCCCTCGGCACGACCATCGCGCTCAGCTCGCTCACCGCGCTGATCAACCCCACGCCCGCACACGCGCAATCCACAGCGCGCACCGCCTTTGTTCATCTCTTCGAATGGAAATGGACGGATGTTGCGAAAGAGTGCGAAGACTTCCTCGGGCCGAAAGGTTTCGCGGCGGTACAAGTCTCGCCGCCGAATGAACACAATTGGGTGGCCACGGGCGACGGCGCGCCGTATCCGTGGTGGATGCGCTATCAGCCCGTGAGCTATAGCCTCGATACCAGCCGCAGCGGAACGCGGGCGCAGTTCATCGATATGGTGAATCGCTGCAACGCGAAGGGCGTGGCGATTTACGTTGATGCCGTGATCAATCACATGAGCGGCGGCACGGGCGGCACAAGTAGCGCAGCCAACGCATGGAGCTATCACAGCTACCCGCGCGTACCTTTCGGCGCCAATGATTTTCACAATCCGGTGTGCGGCATTACGAACTACAACAACGCGGCCAACGTGCAGAACTGCGAGCTTTCGGGGTTGCAGGATCTGAATACCGATAGCAATTACGTGCGCGGCAAGATTTCCGACTATCTCGTCGACCTCGTGAACATCGGCGTGAAGGGCTTCCGTGTTGACGCCGCCAAGCACATCAGCCCAATTGATTTGGGCGCAATCGTTGATAACGTGAATAGTCGAGTTGTCAATAAACCGTACTGGTTCCTCGAAGTTATTGGGGCACCGGGCGAAGCGGTGCAGCCGGATCAATATTTTGGGTTAAACGGCAACTTGATGAACATCACCGATTTTGCGTACGGCCCAAAACTGCATGACAAATTCGCTGGCGCGGGCAAGCTCGCCGATCTGCAAACCTTTGGCCCCACCTGGGGCATCATGGCGAGCAATCGCGCGGTCGCCTTCACAGACAACCACGATAAGCAGCGCGGTCACGGCGGTGGCGGCAATTACCTCACCTACCACTACGGCGCGACGTACGATCTCGCCAACGTGTTCATGCTCGCCTGGCCCTACGGCAATCCGGCGCTCATGAGCAGCTACGCGTTCAACAAAGTCACCGACTTCGACACGAGTTTCGGCCCACCGTACAACACAGGTGGCTCAACGAAAGGCCCGTGGGATGGCGGCGTCACGCAACCTGCTTGCTTCAGCCAAACCGTCGGCGGCTGGGTGTGTGAGCATCGCTTCCGACCGATTGCAAATATGGTCGGCTTCCGTAACACAACGATCAACAATTTCTTTATCAGCAATTGGTGGAGCAACGGCAACAATCAAATCGCGTTCGGTCGTGGCAATTTAGGTTTCGTTGCGATCAACAAAGAGGGCGCAACGCTTTCGCGCACCTTCGCCACATCGCTGCCAGCGGGCCGCTATTGCGACGTGATCAGCGGTGACTTCAACGCGACCGCGGGCACCTGCGCTGGCGACGTCTACACGGTCGATGCATCGGGCAACGTGGCGCTCACTGTCGAAGCCTTCAAAGCAGTTGCGCTTCACGCGAACGCGAAACTTGCCACTACCCTTTCACCAAAAGTGAACGTCAGCTTCAAAGTGCAAAACGCTGATCCGAGTGGCAGCCAAACGGTGGTCGTCGTTGGCAACATCGCTGAGCTTGGTGCGTGGAACGTGTGCAACGGCGTGCGACTCTCCGCCGACGCAGGCGCGCATAGCGGCATGGTGAGTTTGCCAGTGAGCACCGCAGTGCAATTCAAATATGCGAAGTACACCAGCTGCGCCACGCCTACGTGGGAAGCGGGCACGAACCGCGCGCTCACCACGCCCGCGAGCGGTACAGCAAGCACCTGCGGCGTCTTCGGCAGCACAGCCGCCTGCCCCACCACGACCACCGGCAGCGCCACGGTTACCTTCAACGTAACGGCCAGCACCGTGATGGGCCAAAGCATCGCCGTCGTCGGCAGCGTCAGCCAACTCGGCGCATGGTCACCCGCCGCTGCAATTGCAATGAACGTCGTCCCCGGCACGGGCAACGGCCAAAGCAATCAATGGCGCGCCAGCGTCGCCCTCCCCGCCAACGCCACGATCGAATACAAGTACATCAAGAAGGGATCAAACGGCGACGTCATCTGGGAATCCGGCGCAAACCGCATCGTGAACACGCCGATTGCGGGGCAGACGACTACGTTGACGGAGACGTGGAAGTAGCGCTAACGAGTACTTGTTTGAAGCGAATCCGTTCGTGGTGACCCCGTGTCGAGCACGGGGCTAAAGGCGGCGCTCACTCGAACATCCGTTCGTGGTGAGCTTGTCGAACCATGAACGAGATTCATTTGTAGGCGCGGGCTTGACCGCGCTTTAAATGATCAAGAAACACTACGAAGCGACGTCAAGCCGTCGCCTACAGCAACTTGGGAGGACAATCTTTCAGATATGCGCCTTACATAGACACAGTAACCGCCGCACCAATTTGCGTGCAGCAGAAGGATCGGAACGGAAGATAATCTCGGACATGGTCAGACGCCCATTTGTTGAGTTCGAACTCTTTCACCCCTCTCAAATTTTTCCGTGGAATAACAGTGAAGGCAACGATCCACAACTAATCGGCTACCAAGTGAGCCAAGGGTCGATTTGGTTCAACGCGGGCGCGCAAAAGTTGCTCGAGTATTCGCCCGAAATACTTGCCCGCTGGGGAGAAGCACCCACAATCGCAGATCAAATGCTCGGGCGGATTTACATGGACTTGATCGAGCAGTTAAACCGATTTCTCGAGCCCATTCCCGACGATCTGCTTTGGTGGATGATGCCGCAATGTGTGCCACTCCCACATGCGCCAGGCATCAGGTGGTGGGCACTAACCTCACACGTTTGGAATGCTCCGACCGTTATCGATTGCACCTACTTAGCAGATCGAATTTGCGATGCGTTCTCCGGGCGAACGCTACTTTTCGATAGATTAGTTCAGGCTCCGGACATCCATTTTTGGGCGAGTGGTACCGAAGTTTTCGTTAGTTGGGACAATCGCAACAAGATTGTTGACGGAATACCAATTTGGACCGCCACGCATGGCGTACAGAGATTTGCGCGCGCGGAATTTCTTACTGAAATGCAGGATTTTCGAGATCGTTACTTTGATGCCATGAGTCGACAACTGGCGCTCGTACGCGGCGGCGCACTCGAGTCCAGCGTCCGTACGGAAGTAGAACGCGATGAAAAGTACTTGCAGGCTGACAAAGCTAAGTCTCTAGCAGAGTACATCGCTGCGCCAACCGACTTCCCGCCGACCGATTGGGAATCAATTCGAATTGCGATCAAAAAAACTATTGAGCTAACGAAACTACAGTTGACGTGACTCGGAACAATTACGATCTAGTGATTCCAATCGCGCATGCAACATCAAACGCTAGGCTAAGATGATTCTCGCTTGTCTTGCTGTGAACCACGATGCCCACTAACTCAAAGTCACCCGCCGTCTCCTCCAACAACCCCTGCCCCTTCCTACGCGCACTCGTGAGCGAAGGCTTGCTGCCGGATGACGTGGCGAGCCTCGGCCAGGTCACAGACGTGATCACCCGCGTTGCCAAGACTGGCGACGGTCAACCGAACTTGCCAGGTGCGGCGATTCGCGCGATTGCGGCGGGGGCGAACGGTTTGAATCCGTTGCAAGTCGTGCGTAATGCGAAGGACAGCGTTCAACTCAATGCGCTGCGCAACGGTCCGCTCGATAAGAAAGGCGCGGGCTCAGGAATTCTCGATACCGAAGCGAACGTGGTGAAAGCCAAACTCGATCGGCTTGATGAGTTTGCGAGTGAAAAACTGAGTGCAAGCGGCGAATCGGAGCGTGGGCTCGATCTAAGCGAGCTTGTGCACATGATGAATGAGAATTTCAAGCGCGCGGCAGGGCGGCGACGCGTGATTGATCGATTTTTGATGGATGGCGAATGGCCGATCCTGCTCAAAGTGATGGGCAAATCGGGGAAGAACGGACGCTACCTAAGCGTCGACGAAGTGCGGCAACTCTTCCTGAAACGAAAGTTGCCGGAGCGAATGGTGAGTCAGCTCGCGTAGTGAAGCCCGCAACAAAACTTCAATCAACGCGCAATCGACAGCACCGCGAGCGTCATCCCGGCGAAGGCCGGGATCGATCTATGCAAACGACGAGACCCGAAGCAACGTGCGCACATTGCCTGCATGGATCCCGGCCTCTGCTGGGATGATGTATGTATCTACTATCTTTTTCACAACCAAAACAGCGATCCGCAACCACCGAGAACACGCTGTTCTCTCAAATCGCCCAAGCTTCTTATGGCCGAATTCTCGAACTCCCTTTCCGAAAAGCACATCGCAATGGTCGCGAAGCAAGCGATCTTTTTCACCGCAACAGCCGCGGAAGGCGCGCGCATCAATCTCTCGCCGAAGGGATTGGACTGCTTCCGCGTGCTCGCGCAGGATCGCGTAGCGTATCTCGATCTTGGCGGCTCAGGCAACGAAACGCACGCGCATCTCGTTGCCGATGGTCGGATCACGATCATGTTTTGCAACTTCGAGCAGCCTGCGTTGATTCTGCGCATTTATGGTCGTGGTGTGCCGGTGTTGCCGCAAGATGAACGCTGGTCAGCGCTCGCCGAACATTTCACGCTGCTGCCCGGAACACGGCAGATTTTCGACATCGCGGTGGAGAGCGTGCAGACGAGTTGCGGCTGGGGCGTGCCGCTGATGCATTTGGACAAACCGCGCGACACGCTTACCAAGTACCACGCTCAAGCCGATGAAGCCGCATGGCTGACCAAGGTGAGTGGGCGCGTGAAAAGCATTGACGGGCTGCCGACGCGAGCGACACATAAGTACTTCGGTAAAGCGGACGCTGACGATGCGTAGCGCGATTCATTGACGCCCCGATGCGCAAAACACTGCGGCAAACTGCGCAATACTTGCAGGACAGCGCAAACCTGAGTTCAGTAAGGCGTTTGTAAACGCCTTAAGCGCCGCTTATTTTGCAGGCTCCATGCCGCGCTGTTTGAGGATCGCTTGCGCGCTTTCTGACATCAGCGTCGAGAGAAATGCGCGCGCGGCATCAACGTTTGCTGCCTTCGCGCTCAAGCCGCCGCTGTAAGTCGTGTAGTTCTGGATTTCAGCGGGGATAGGCCCGACCAACGCGGCACCGGGCACCGCGAGGATTTCGCTGATTTGATGAATCGCGATGTCGGCCTGGCCGTCGAGCAAGCGCTCTGCCACGAGACCGCCGGGCACTAAGACCGCTTTGGCTCTCACAGCCGCACCAATGCCTAGCTTGTCGACGAGCTGCGAGAAGTAAATGCCGCTGGAGCCCCCTGCCGCCGGATCAATGTAGGCCACCGCGCGTGCGGCGACCAATGCCTCTTTGAACGCTTCAACAGTCGCGATATTCGGCATCGGACCGCCACGTTTAACTGCGACACCAACACCCACTCGCGCGAGCGCGTTCACGCTGCCCGCCGCCACTTTTCCCTCTTGCACGAGCGGTGTAATGGTGACTGGTGACAAAATCGCAACGTCAAACGCTTCATCACTTTTGATGCGCTTTGCAAGACCGCCCACGGTGTCGTTATCGACGATTACGCGATGCCCCGTTCGCTTTTCGAACTCGGGAATTACCGCTTGGACCACCGGCTTGAATGCGCCAGCGGTCAGCACTTTGATCTCCGCCGCACGACTGGTTGCGGCGCTCAAGCACATCACGCTTGCAACAGTCAGGGATAGGGTCTGCATCATTCGATTCACGTGCTACCTCACAAAAAACTAGAAGAGATAACAGCGTATCGGAACGATCACGCTCGGAGCGTATCGTGCATTCACAATCGGAAACGAGCTTCGTGTGTGCTTAAGAATTCACAACTGCCGCGATGCCCCCGTCAAGTTCACGATTGCCGAGCTGGAACGAGGCGATGCAGTGAAAACCGCCCCAGTCGCAAGTAAGCTCCAATCGTTTTAGCCCAATTTTTAATGGGTGATAAAGTCATAAATAGCTATTATCAAGAATACTTAATTTTCCACCTAACGCCCAACAAAAGCGACGTTACGCTAGCTAAGTCGCTTGATCAAACTCGACGTATCCAACCGATTCCCGCCCATGTTTTGTACATCCGCATAGAACTGATCCACTAGCGCCGTCACTGGCACTCGCGCGCCGTTGCGTCGCGCTTCTTCGAGCACGATACCCAAATCTTTCCGCATCCAATCAACTGCGAAACCAAAATCGAATTTGCCATCGATCATCGTCGTGCCGCGATTTTCCATTTGCCAACTTTGCGCCGCGCCCTTCGAAATCACTTCCAAAACAAGCTTCGCATCAACGCCCGCTTTTTGCGCGAAGGCAAGTCCTTCTGAGAGCGCCTGCACGAGCCCCGCGATACAAATTTGATTGACCATTTTTGTAAGTTGTCCCGCGCCCGCGTCGCCAATGCGAACGCAGGCTTTCGCGTACACGTTCAATACATCTTTCGCGCGATCAAACGTCGCCGGATCGCCGCCACACATGATGCCGAGCTTCCCGTTTTCCGCACCCGCTTGACCACCCGAAACTGGCGCATCAATGAAACCTTTGCTCTGCGCTTTCGCAGCGGCATCAAGCTCGCGCGCAAGGATCGCGGAAGCGGTGGTGTGATCGACGAGCACCGCGCCTGCTTTCATCCCCGCGAGCGCGCCATCATCGCCGTACACCACCGAACGCACGTCGTCGTCATTGCCCACACACATGAGCACGATGTCGGCGTCGCTTGTGGCCTCGCGGGGCGTCTTTGCGGAAGCACCACCGTAAGTCGAAACCCACTTCGCTGATTTTTCTGCGTTACGGTTGTACACAGTGACCGCGTGCCCTGCTTTTTGCAGATGCCCCGCCATCGGAAAACCCATAACGCCGAGACCTAAAAATGCGAGTTTCATAATGAACAAGTAATGGTGGTTACAAAAACATGATCATAGTGGGTTTCAACAATCATTTTCGCCAATTGAACGTGTAACGGATCTTCAGGCATCCACCCGCGTTTCGTCGCACGGCACTTTCGAGCGCAATGCCTGGTGCTTAGACTCCGTTCACGATATCAACTTGGGGAACAGCAATGAAAAGATTTCTGTCGCGCGCTGGCGCGGGTCTATTGATCGTTCTGATCCACGCGCTCGCGCTTCAAAATGCCTTCGCTACTGATGTGATGCCAGGACGAAATCTCGTCATTGAGAATGTGGCGATACTCCCCATGAAGCCCGGTGGGCGCGTGTTGAATGAAATGACGGTCACTGTGATCGACGGACGCATCACCTCGATGGTGCGATCAAAGGATGCGAAAGTAGTGGACAACATCACACGCATTAGCGGTCGTGGCAAGTGGCTCATGCCGGCACTCACCGATATGCATACACACCTTGAAAATGATCGGCTGCTCCGCCTATACATGCGGCAGCCCGACCTTCCAGACGGTTTGGTGAAAACCGAAGACGCCTTGCTTCCGTATCTTGCCAATGGGGTGCTCCAAATATTCGTCATGTCTGGAATGACGGAGACGATGCGGCAGCAAGGTGAAGTGGAAAACAGTCGCGTGCTCGGTCCCCGTATTGCCATGGCAGCCATGATCGATGGCGGACCACCGATGTTGCCCGAAGGCATGACGCGCGTTGCCACCACTCATGATGCCGGTCGCGCCGCTGTGCGCGCGGCCGCTCAAGACGGTTTTGACATCATCAAGGTCTACAGTCGAATTGATCTAGACACCTTTAACGCGATCGTCGACGAGGCGCGACGCCTGAACATGCGCGTGATCGGCCACATCCCCCAGAGAAACAAAGGGATCACAGCAAAATTCTTCCAGCCGGGATACAGCCTAGTTGCGCACGCCGAGGAATTCGCGCAGCAAACCGCCGAACCTTCCGAGAAGGACATTCCGCGCTTCGTTATGATGGCAAAGAGAAACGGTACCGCCCTCGTCGCCACGCTAACGCTTGATGATCGCATTCTGGAGCAGCTCAAAGATCCTGCATCGTTAGAGCGGCGTCCAGAGATTCGCTTTTTGAACCCTGCTCTTCAGGTGGTTGTACTCAAACACAATCCCTACGTCGGTGCGTCAAGCCCTGCCTATATCGCCCAAGTGGAACGGATCATCAAATTCAATAAGAAACTTGTGCACGCCTTTGCAAATGCAGGCATCCCTGTGCTCGCGGGCACGGACGCACCGGTGCCCGGAATCGTGCCCGGCTTCTCACTGCATGACGAACTCGAAGCGCTGGTTGCGGCCGGAATGACCAACGAACAAGCGCTTGCATCAGCAACCCGATTGCCCGCGCAGTGGCTGGGCGTGAGTCGTGATCGCGGCACCATCGCAGTAGGCAAACAAGCAGATCTGTTGCTGCTCGATGCAAACCCGCTCGTGAAGATTACGAATACAAGACGAATCGCTGCGGTCATTACCAAGGGCCACTATTTGCCGCGAAGCGAGCTCGATGGCCGTATGCAAGAGCTCGCCACCCGATTTGCGCCGCCCGGTGACGCTGAGAAAGTCAATAAATAGTGAGTGGGTAAAGGGCGAGTATCACTGAGGCGCTCGCCGCTTGGTTGTCCGCCGCAAGCGCTTTGTGATCGACTATCTCAGTGTGAATTCACGCTAAGCGCTACACACTGCGCTCAAACCGCCATTTCATAATCGCAATGCCGATCCACAGCGTAAACGTAATCGCGTTTGCGATGATGATTGAGAGTGCGCCCATCAGAATCCCGTAAATCAACCAAAGCCCAACACCCACCGTAAACAACAACGTCATCGGCCACGACAAATCACGGGTCGAGCGCGTTTGCCAAATACGAAGGAATTGTGGGAAGAATGCGCTTGTGGTGAGCACGGCGGCGAACAGGCCAACAATTTCAGGGTTCACGTGTAACACCTATAGCGCGTCCAAGCGTGCCTTAGCGAACTTAATTTCCTCACGCACCCGCTCAGGCGCAGTACCGCCGATGTGTTTACGCGCGGCAACGGAGCCTTCGAGCGTGAGGCTTGCAAATACGTCATCGGTAATCACCGACGAGAAGCTTTGCAATTCTGCAAGTGACAAATCCGCGAGATCAACGCCCTTGTTCTCCGCTGCTTTCACTGCGCGGGCAACACATTCGTGTGAATCGCGGAACGGCACACCTTTGCGCACCAGGTAATCCGCGAGGTCGGTTGCAGTAGCGAAGCCCTCGCTGGCTGCGGCGCGCATGCGATCGGCTTTCACACGAATGCCGCCGATCATGTCGGCGTAGATGATGAGCGTTTGCGTGATCGTGTCTACGGTGTCGAAGAGCGGCTCTTTGTCTTCCTGATTGTCTTTGTTGTAGGTGAGTGGTTGACCTTTCATCAAAGTCGTCAACGCTACGAGATGGCCTTGCACTCGCGCCATCTTTCCGCGTACGAGTTCGGCAACGTCTGGGTTTTTCTTTTGCGGCATGATCGAGCTGCCGGTGCAGAAGCGATCTGCAATGTCGATGAAGCCAAAGCGCGGACTCATCCACAAAATAAGCTCTTCGCTGATGCGCGAAAGATGCATCATGGTGATCGTGCAGGCGTTCAAAAACTCAATCGCAAAATCGCGATCTGACACCGCATCGAGCGAGTTACGACACACTGCGTCGAAGCCCAAAGCCTTCGCGGTCATTTCGCGATCAATCGGGAACGTAGTGCCTGCGAGCGCAGCGGCACCGAGCGGCGAGCGATTTACACGTTTACGGCAATCGATGATTCGCTCGTAATCACGCGCAAACATTTCCACATACGCCATCAGATGATGACCGAGGGTGACTGGCATCGCGACTTGTAGGTGCGTGAAGCCGGGAAGAATGGTGTCGGCGTGTTGTTCAGCAAGCGCGATGAACGATCGTTGCAACGCGATCAACAGGCGTGCAATTTCGTCGCATGCAGCGCGGGTGTACAACCTAACGTCGGTGGCGACCTGGTCATTGCGCGAACGGCCGGTGTGCAATCGCTTTCCTGCGTCACCGACCAGCGCGGTCAATCGCTTTTCAATATTGAAATGAACGTCTTCAAGATCCAGCAGCCATTCGAATTTTCCAGCATCGATCTCGGCCTTAATCGCCGTCATGCCGCGCTCAATATCCGACAAATCTTGTTCCGAAATCACCTTACACGCTGCGAGCATGCGCGCATGTGCGAGAGAACCTGCTATGTCATATTCGGCGAGGCGATAGTCGAACGGAATTGATGAGGTAAAGCGTTTGACGATCTCAGCAACGGGTTCATCGAACCGTCCCGACCAGCCGCTATTTTGTGGAGATGAGTTTGCTTGCATAGATTGCGCTGCTGTTCGACAATGGCACAGCCGCGAAACGGTAAGTTCAAAAGGAAAAAGGGGGCGCGATCACGCGCTATATCGATGGAGAATCGCCGAAACGAGACTCGCAACAACGTCGCGAAAACCAAACAAATTCTAGCCCGCAGGGAGGTTGCGGCGCGCGAAGCGGTGTTTCCCGAGCTGCGCAATGCCGGGATACTGGCGCGCGCGCTGATCCTGTACGTGGCAATGGTGGTGGCCTATATCGTGGCAACGGTTAACGAGTTGCGTGAAATTCACGTCGCATTTGCCTTGGCGCTCGCCATGAGTTTGCCCATCGCGGCCTCCATCGCTGTGCTCTGGATTGCCGCTAACAACACCCTTCGAAAGCTCGCTTACTGGCAGGCAACCGCAGTTCTTTGTGTGTTCGGTGGCATCGTTGCATTTGGATTCGCAAGGTGGTCAGGCGAAGCAGCTTGGCGCGCCGTTTTGCTCACCGAAATTGGCACCGGTGCGGTGCTCATGTACTTCCAGACGCTAGGCCGTGCGCTCTCTCCCGCCGTCACCGAGGCCAGGCTGCAAGCTTTGCAAGCGCGAATTCGACCGCATTTTTTGTTTAACGCGATCAACGGCGTGCTCGGCGTTCTGCGGCACGAACCCAAGCGCGCGGAGAACGCGCTTGAGGATTTAGCGGAGTTGTTTCGCGCGCTAATGCGTGATAACAAAGACCTGCGTCCGCTGCACGATGAAGTGGTGCTGACGCGACAATACCTAGATCTAGAAAAAATGCGGCTTGGCAATCGCCTGAATGTGCAGTGGAATTTAGAAAAGATGCCATCGGACGCACTAGTACCTTCGCTCTTGATTCAGCCGATTGCCGAAAACGCGGTCTATCACGGCATTGAGCCTTCTAATCAAACGGGTGTCATTGAGATTGAGGTCGCTCGACTGCGCAACGAAGTAGTGATCAGTGTTCGTAATCCGTTCGTAGAACATGCAGGCTCACACCACGGCGGAAACAAAATGGCGATGAGCAATATTAAAGAACGGCTCGCACTGCATTTCGACGCCGAAGCGAGGATCACTGCAGGCCCACGCGATGGCCGCTGGCATGTGCAAATTAATTTACCCTATCGCCCCGCTGGCAAATCTGCCGACCATAAATCTGCAATGTAGAAAAAAATGAGCAACGTAACCACTGCGACGAAACTGCGCATCATTATCGCCGACGACGAAGCAAACGCACGACGGCGTCTTTTTGATTTGCTTGATGAGCTTGAGCCTGGCTTTCCACACCGAGTCGTCGCCGAATGCGACAACGGGCTCGCCGCGCTGCAAGCGGCAGAGCGCGGTGCAGATGTCGTGTTGATGGATATCAACATGCCAGAAATGGATGGGCTTGAAGCTGCTCGGCATTTGCTGCGAATGGACAAAGCGCCGCGCGTTGTTTTCGTTACCGCGTATGAACAACATGCGCTAGCAGCGTTTGAAGTGCAAGCGGTCGACTATCTACTCAAACCCGTGCGGCGTGAACGATTGCTCGCGGCGCTTGAACGCGCGAAGCCGATCACACAAGCACAGCTTGATGCGTTGCCCCGGGGTGCGCGCCGATATTTCAGCGTGAGCGAACGCGGTCGGCTGATTTTGGTGCCGGTCGATGATGTGATTTTTTTGCGCGCCGAACAAAAATACATAACGATCATCACCGAGAAAAAGGAATACCTCATTGAGGATTCGCTCACTCGAATCGAGGATGAATTTGGTCAGGCATTCCTTCGCATACATCGCAACTGTCTGGTGAAGAGCGATCTCATCGAAACGTTTGAACGCGATGCCGATGACCAAGGTGAAACGCAGTGGATCGTTACGTTGCGTGGGCGCGCTGATCGCCTGCCGGTGAGTCGGCGTCAGCACGCCGAAGTGCGAAGGCTTGCGAAACGAATCAGCGAATAGCCAGTGCAATCGCGCTCGCAACAAGCGACGCGCACACGGCTAGCGTGACGCGCTGACGCAGTTGCCAAAACCATTGTGGAAACCAAGGCTTTGCGCGCAGTGTCGAGTCAACATAGAGCTGCGCGACGAACCCCACGATGAGCGCAGCGATTGCGGCGCCAACAATGTAGCGCGACTCGATGAAAACAACGCCCACAGTTGCTGCCGCCCAAGCGAGCAGTGACGGACACACGCTCCAGACGAGATTGCCCGCACCCAAGTCGACGTCGTGTAGGGCGTGTGCCCAGTGCAGCGCGCCGACGAAAGTGAGGATCACGGCCGCATAAACTAATAACGCAATGACAACCATCGAGCTCAGCGCTGGCGCTAGTAGAACCGCGCCGCTAAGCACCAATGGCGCAGCGAAGAAGGGAATCAAACCGCCGAAGGTGAGCAACGTAGCCGTCGGTTGCAGAGTGCGTTCTCTAGACATCACGAATTCACTCGATTTTTGTGTGTATGAATTTTAGGCGACACCCACAGCGCCTACAATCTTCGCAGTTAAATCTAGAACACACTTTCGCATGTCTGAACCTCGCGTCCTCATCTGTGGCTCAATGGCCTTCGACACCATTTGCGTTTTTCAAGGCAAATTCGGTGAACACATCTTGCCCGAGGCGACCCACAAAATCAGCGTGTCGTTCATGGTGGATCGGATGCGTCGTGAGTTTGGTGGATGCGCGGGCAACATTGCTTATTCGTTGAAACTTGTTGGTGGTGCGCCGGTGGTTTGTGCAACGGTTGGCAACGATGCCGCAGGGTATCGTGATCGCTTGCAACAGCTCGGCGTGGGGCTCGACACACTGAAAACAATTCCTGAGGCCTACACCGCGCAGGCCTACATCATGACTGATCTTGACGACAATCAGATCACCAGTTTCCATGCGGGTGCAATGTTTCATTCCCACCTCAACGACGTCACCGCAGTAGATAGCGTGGCGTTGGGCATCGTCGCACCGGACGGACGCGATGGCATGTTTCGTCACGCACGCGGTTTCGCATCGAAAAAAATTCCATTCATTTTTGATCCGGGCCAAGCGATGCCCGCGTTCTCCGGCGATGATTTGAAAGAACTCATCGGCCTCGCGGAATACCTCACGGTTAACGACTACGAAGCGGAAATGATCGCGCAGAAAACCGGTCAACCGATTGAATCCTTCGCGTCACAACTCAAAGGACTCGTCGTAACGTTAGGCGGCCATGGCTCGCGCGTGTACACCGACGGCAAAGTAATCGACGTCCCCGTGGTCCCCGCAAAAGAACTCGTCGACCCGACCGGCTGCGGCGACGCCTTCCGCGCAGGCTTGCTCTACGGCATCGCGCACGACTGGTCGCTAGAAAAAGCCTGCAAACTCGGCAGCCTCATCGGCTCCATCAAAATCAGCGAACGCGGCGGTCAGAATCACGGATTCTCAGAAGCGCAGATTCGGGAGCGATTTGCGAGCGTATGGAAAGAGAACTGGTAACTCCATTTATTCGGATACAACTATTGTCTGCGTTGCCCAATTTAAATGGGTAGCAATGTGTTTTCGGCAATTTTCGAAATACTAAATTTTAGCCGCTACGCCCAATGTAACTAGGCAGATCGTTTATATGTTGGTAATTTTTTCGCTGACGCGCATAGCGCGTTAACGCAGCAGAAATCATCGGTATCTGCAGCCAGTCGAGGCAGAATGCAGCGATGCGTAAACCTAACTTTAATCAGCGCTCGTCACTCGCGACAGCATCATCGACGCCGGAAAATCGCATGCGCCCCGCGCACTCAGGCGAGGTGTTGCGCGAAGATGATTTGAAACCACTCGACATGAACGTATACGCGATCGCAATACCGCTGAATGTGCCCGCATCGCGCATCAACGACATCGTTGCCGAACGGCGCGGCGTCATCGTCGACACCGCCATGCGCTTCGTGCGCTTCTTTGGTAGCGACGTGCAAAACTGGATGAATGTGCAAACGGCCTACGACAACAAAGTTGCGCAACAGTTGATCGCAAAGAAACTGCTCTTGGAAGTCCAGCCGATGGCTGCGTGAGACTGGTAGAGACTGTCATGGAAATGGTGAACCTCAAATACCTAGTCCACTACCCCGAACACCTCCAATCCAAAGTCCGCTCCCTAATCTCCGAAAACCGTCTCGGTGACGTGCTGAAACGGCGCTATCCGGATGGCAATACGGTGCGGACGGACAAGGCGTTGCAGGTGTACACGCTGGATTTGAAAGCGCAGTTTATGAAGAGCGCGGTGACGCCTTCGAAAATTGTGTTCGACAATCATCTGCAAGTCGTTAAGCACGCCCTCGGCACGCACACACAGGTGTCGCGTGTTCATGGCGCGAAGCTGGTGGCAAAGCGCGAGATTCGCATTGCGAGCGTGTTCATCGATGCGCCTGCTGCGTTTTTGAAAATGATTGTGGCGCATGAGCTGGCGCATTTGAAGGAGCGCGAGCACGACAAAGCTTTCTATCAACTCTGTCATCACATCGCGCCGGATTACGCGCAACTTGAATTTGATTTGCGGTTGTACTTAACGTGGTTGGATCTTGAAAAAACGAAGGCCACCGCCGCGTCTTCGTGATCGAATTCATCGGTGCCCCAACATCACGGTGAGGGTTCACACGGGAACGTTGCAAGGGTTTTACGGTCAACATTGACCAACTGTTTTTTCACATTGAAGTTCGCTATGTTTCGCCTCTATCGCTTTTCCTTCGGCTGCGCGCTTGCCTGCGGCGCAGCGCTCATGTTTTCCTCTCTCAGCTCTGCGCAAACCACTGCGAAAGCCACCTTCGCGGGCGGTTGCTTTTGGTGCGTTGAATCCGATTTCGACAAGATCGATGGCGTGATCTCGACGACTTCGGGCTACACCGGCGGCAAAACCGCGAACCCGACGTATGAACAAGTCGGCTCGAAAGCGACCGGACATTACGAAGCGGTGGAGATCGTCTACAACCCCGCGAAAGTGAGCTACGAACAATTGCTCGGCTACTTCTGGCGCACGATTGACCCGACCGACAATGCAGGCCAGTTTTGCGACAAGGGCGCGCCGTATCGAACCGCTGTGTTCACGCAAGACGCCGCACAATTGAAAGCCGCGCAAGCCTCGCGCGAGGCGTTAGAAAAAACCAGGCCGTTTGCCGCGCCCATCGTCACGGAGATCATTCCAGCGACGGCGTTTTACCCCGCCGAGGGCTATCACCAAGACTATTACTCAAAGAATCCCGTTCGCTACAAGTATTACCGCACGAGCTGCGGCCGCGACGCACGCGTGAAGCAACTGTGGGGCGATCAGGCGGCGAAATTGCCTGTGAAATGATAGTGAGTAGTGATATCGGCAATGTAGCGTCTACGCTGATTTGATCGGGCGCGACAATGCGTTAGTGCAATTTTCGGGAAGCGTGTTTTTCTATGGTCGCGCCAATATAAATTGGCGTTTGCTTGGCGTAGTTAGGTAAAACTGGCGCTACATCCGCACGCGAATTCCAGCGTCTCGCATTGCAGCTTTCGCTTCGGCAACGGTGTGTTCACCGTAATGAAAGATGCTCGCCGCAAGCACTGCATCTGCGCCGCCTTTTTGCACACCATCGACGAGATGCTGCAAGTTGCCGACGCCGCCGGAGGCGATCACGGGAATGCTCACCGCATCGGCGATCGCGCGCGTGAGTTCGAGATCAAAACCAATTTTCGCGCCATCTCGATCCATGCTGGTGAGGAGAATTTCACCTGCGCCGCGATCTGCGACTTCGCGCGCCCAGGCGACGGCGTCTTTGCCGGTGGCGGTGCGTCCGCCGTGGATGAAGACTTCCCATTCACTCACTTCCCTCTCCCCCTGGGAGAGGGCCCGAGGGTGAGGGGGCGCGGAAACGCGCCGTTTCGCATCAATCGCCGCAACCACACATTGCGCGCCGTAGAAATGGCTCGCTTTATCGAAGATCGTTGGATCGTTCACTCCCGCTGTGTTGATGCTCACCTTGTCTGCGCCCGCATTCAGCAAGGGTCGCAAGTCTTCCGCAGTCTTCACACCGCCGCCGACGGTGAGCGGAATGAACACTTGCGACGCCACACGTTCAATCAAATCGTAGAGCAAACCGCGCGCTTCCACGCTCGCGGTGATGTCCAAAAAACAAAGCTCGTCAGCACCTTGATCGTTGTAGCGTTTAGCCACTTCAACGGGATCACCCGCATCACGAAGGCCAACAAAGTTCACGCCTTTCACGACGCGACCGTCTTTAATATCTAGGCAGGGGATGATTCGTTTGCAGAGCATCGTTAATTGGTAGCAAGAGTTTGCGTGATTCAACCGGATCGTAAACAGCGAAGCGCTGCGAAGTAGAACACTACGGCTGACATTGCGTATCCGAAGGGTTGCAGTAGAGGCTGGGGCTCGACGTACCTGTCCATTTGGCGCGCACGATGGCGTTGCTGTTGTTATTGGCAGGCGCGCTATCCCAGAAGCTTAGGCCAAACTTTTCGCGGTGATACCACGGGCCTACATGTCCGCCCCAAAACCCCTCCGCAATCAGCGTGTTGCAGAACGCGCGCGACCACCTGATCGACCAGGGGATGTTTGATTTCGGGCCGCTAAACACGCCTTCGGCCCCGCCAGACGTGCCGCAGCTCGGGTGGCCCTCAGGCAAATAGGGCGCCTGATCCTCTGTACTGGGCACAAACGTAGAGCCGCAATGTGAATTGGACGAACCCTGGCATGGACCGTAAGCGCTGCCATTGGTGCCGGGGTACTCGGCGTCCCACTTGGTGGTGAACTTTCGCTCATCGCCCCACTGCGCACGCGCAAACATGCAATGGTCCTTCTTGACCAAACGATCCTCGCTCGTATAGCCGACGAGCGCTCTAACGTGGTTGATCGCGATGCGATGCCACTCATCAACTTCCGCCTTGGTCGGATTCTGGTTGTCGGCAAACGGCCGGTGCTGATAGAAAACCTCGCGAATCCCGCGAACACGATCAACACTCGGGCAAACGGCGCTCGCGAACTCAGCGCGGGTCATTTGCGAGGGGTTGTAGACGGCTCCGTTCCACTTCGCTGCCTCCCACTGTGCGGGCGTGATCCAGCTCACGCTGTCAGGATCGTGGGCCGGATTGCCGCCTGCGATTGGCTTGGTGGCAAACGTGCTCCAATCGGCCTGATTGGGTGTGTACTGCACAAGGGTGGACAAACCGGCGTTACAGGTTGAGTTGAGATAGTCTCGAATCTGAGGCCAGGTCGTACGCGTCGCGCCGAGGATCGGAGGCGCGACAGCGCTAATAGCCACGCTTCCGATTTGGCCACGCATCGCGCGCATCAGCAGCGATCCATCGATCATCGAGCTTACGTTTTGGTCGCCGTCGATATCGAGCGCTGGCGGCGATGCAGTGACGAGCGGAGCAATTGCTGTTTCGATCGCCGTGGAAGTCGTGTTCAACGCGCAAGCATTACTTGCGATGCCCTGCGACAAAGCATCTCCACGGAAGCCGAGCAGATATCGAGCGATCAACATGCCATCCATCCCTGTCAGGAGGCCATCGCCATCGATGTCGAGCGAGCAAGCGGCCGTTCCCGCACGGGGTCTCACAGGTTCGCACGCGACCGACGCCAAGGACTTACGGTCAACAGCTACACCTGTCGGCGCTTCAGGCAACGCGAGGTTTAGCGTTTGGGCTGCGCCATTATCCGCACCCGATACGCGAGTGGTCTGCGAGTACGCAGAATCGATCGCGATCCAAGCGAATAGGAGTGCAAGGGCATTCGACAAACAACGTAATCGCTCAATCATTTTGGTTACGCCTGGTTTGATGGTTGATGGGCGTCCAATTATCTCTGGAAACAGTCGACGCTGAGCTGCCCGAGAACGCGCGACCCATGAGCGTAGTACCAACAAGTCAAATCCAAAGTTCCCTGCCACAGCGAAGTTGGGCTGCGGCCGCGCGAGGCAGCTGCCTAGAGCGGAAAGGCATCTGGACGCTGTTAGTTGTAGCGCATCGCTCGTTCAACGGTTTCGCAAGCTTAAGCCCAGCGAAGTTGATGCATTTGATGATGCGAGCGCCTTCGACGCATAGGGAGGGGTGATTCGTTTACGAAAATCATTCTTCTCAAACGTTGAAGCTTAAAAGAAAAATCCAGCCACGCAGGCTGGATTCACTACAACGCGTCAAAACACGTGGACAAACAATTCACAAAAACGATACTCTACTTCGCAGCAGGCGGAGGAGACAGCGGATCCTTACCGGGCGTCATTTCTCCGCTTTTGTGATCGGCACGGTCAAAAGTAAGCGTCTTCCCCATCACGACTTGAATCCATTCTGGAAAGTTGTATGCCTTACCCGTCGCTTGGTCGACAATCGCACCGACGCCGCCGCCGATGAGGATGTTGCCGAAGGTTGCCGCACCAACTCGCGAAATAAGGATTGCTTTTCCGTCAGGCAAGCCTGTTTTTTTGCACTCAATGCCCGCGTCACCCGCTGCTTTCGGAACAGGCACAGTATTGGGCGACTTAAATGGAGTCGCGACGCCAGCGCGCTGGAGCGAGCAGTCGGCCCCTTCAACTGGTTGACCGTCAAGGGAAACCGTTTCAACTTTTACTTTGGTATCACTCGAAGTTGTAACGCTTGCGCATCCAGACATCACAAGGCTGAGAAGCGCAACAGAACACAATAACTTCATAAAAACTTTTCCCCGGTCATAGAGTTAACTGACCTTCGAATTTATAGCATCGGCATTGGCGCTGTAGGAAGCACAGCACCGTGTGGTGAAAAACCTATCATTTTTGATAGGGCAAATCAGGAGTGACTCAACCGGCCGGGGGAAACGTCTCTTAGGTTGGCTTTAACTGACTTACGAGACCAACTCGTCAATAGCGAGCTGCATAGTTCCGTAGGCTGGGTTGGCAAACCAAGCACTCCGCCTTCGTTGAACACTAGCTGGGTTTGCAACCCAGCCTACCTTTTGTTGCGTGGATGCTGTGACGCACGCCGCTCGTTGCCGCGCTTGTAATTTCCTGTGGCACGCGCCATCAGTTGTTGCTGTTCATCGTACGACGCGTCTTCGACTTCCGCCACAAAATCAATTGCGGCTTCGTCGCGCAGCGTTGTGACGTGTTTTCCGTGATGGCTGATGTGCACTTCGCTATTTTTCATTTTGCGAAATGTGAACCCGAGGTCTTCATTTTCGTTTGGGTTGATCGTCATGGGTCGCCAATCTCAGCGATTAATCGGCGTTATTCGTGGGGTGCGCACCCCGTGCCCACCATTACATTTTGAGGTGGTTAACCGTTGGTGGGAAGAGGGCTGTCCACCCTACAAAATATCAGGGCACACAGCATGGTGAATCGTCACTTCAACGCCGCAACCGCCGCCTTGAAATCAAGCGTGCCTTCGTACAGCGCGCGACCACACACAACGCCTGCAATCCCATCCGCTTCATAAGGTTTCAGCGCTTTCACATGCTCGACATTGTGAATACCGCCGCTGGCATACACCGGTACGCGTAGCGGCTGCGCGAGGCGCACGGTCGCTTCGATATTGATCCCGGTGCCCATGCCATCGCGACCGATGTCGGTGTAGATGATGCCTTCGATGCCGTAGTCTTCGAAACGTTTGCCGAGATCGAGTGCGTCATGGCCCGTAAGTTTGCTCCAGCCGTCGGTGGCGACCTTGCCGTCTTTCGCGTCGAGGCCGACGATCACCGCGCCTGGAAACGCGTTACAAGCGTCGTGCAAGAAGCCCGGATTTTTGATCGCGGCGGTGCCGATGATCACGAAATTGATGCCGTCATCCAGGTAGCGCTCGATCGTATCCAGATCGCGAATACCGCCGCCGAGTTGCACGTCGATATCGTCGCCAACTTCAGCAAGGATCGCTTTAATCGCGGCTTCATTGATCGGCTTGCCCGCAAACGCGCCGTTCAAATCAACGAGATGCAAACGCTCTGCGCCGAGATCAACCCAGTGTCGTGCCATCGCTGCAGGATCTTCAGAGAACACGGTGGTTTGATCCATGTCGCCTTGGCGAAGGCGCACGCAGCGACCGTCTTTGAGGTCAATGGCTGGGATGACTAGCATGATTTTTTAATGACGAAGAGACGAATAGCGACTGACGAAATAGTTCTGACTAAAGTGGTTTTCCGTTCCACTCAGAAAAATTCTTGAGCACTTGCAAACCCGCATCCGCGCTCTTTTCCGGATGAAACTGTACCGCAAAAATGTTCGCGCGGGCGGCAGCGACGCAAATAGGATCGGGATAGCGCGCAAAACCCGCGATAAGCACATTGTCAGCGGGCACTGCGTAGTAGCTGTGTGCGAAGTAGAACGCGCTACCGTCTGCAACGCCTTGCCAACAAGGGTGGGTGCGCATTGCCTCAGGAAAATGCACGGCATTCCAGCCCATGTGCGGCACCTTAAGTGGCGAGCCGTCGTGATCGCGATGAGGTTTGGGCAGGCGCACCGATTTACCAGGCAGGTAGCCGAGCGACGGCGTATCGCCCTCTTCGCTCACTTCAAAGAGCATTTGCAAGCCGAGACAGACGCCGAAAAACGGACGGTCTTTGGAGGCTTGCAACAACACGTCGCGCAATCCGGAAGCGTTGAGCGCGACCATACTCTCAGGCATCGCGGCCTGACCAGGCAATACGACGCGATCCGCTTCAGCGATGACTTTTGCATCTGCCGTGATCACGATGCTTTGATCGGGTGCAACATGCATGAACGCCTTCGCCACCGAGCGGAGATTGCCCATGCCGTAGTCGACGATAGCGACGGATTTCATGTTTTCTTCACCTCTCCCGCCGGGAGAGGTCGACCGATAGGTCGGGTGAGGGAAGTGCTCTTCATTACAGCCAGGCAACAACGAGCGAGCGAATTTCCCTCACCCGCGCGTTCCGCGCGACCTCTCCCTGCGGGAGAGGTAGGCGCCGCGCGTGCTGTCAAAGTCACAGCACACCCTTCGTCGAAACCACCACGCCCGCCGCGCGTGCATCGCGCTCACACGCCATGCGCAGCGCTCGGGCGAACGCTTTGAACACGGTTTCACATTGATGATGCGCGTTATCACCGCGCAGGTTATCGATGTGTAGCGATACGAGTGCGTGATTCACGAAGCCTTGAAAAAATTCATGCGTTAGATCCACGTCGAACGTGCCAATCATCGCGCGAGTGAACGGCACATGAAATTCGAGGCCGGGTCGACCCGATAAATCGATCACCACGCGCGAGAGTGCTTCATCGAGCGGCACGTAGGAGTGGCCATAGCGATTGATACCTGTCTTGTCGCCGGCAGCCTGTTTGAACGCTTGGCCGAGCGTGATCCCGATGTCTTCGACCGTGTGGTGCGCATCGATATGCAAATCGCCTTTCGCATGCACGGTAACGTCCATCATGCCGTGGCGCGCGAGTTGATCGAGCATGTGATCGAGAAACGGTACGCCGGTTTGCAAATCGGCTTTGCCAGTGCCGTCGAGATTGATCGCGACGGTGATCTGCGTTTCTTTGGTGTTGCGTTCGACACGAGCGGAGCGGTTTTGCATGTTCATGACCCTAATTGTAGGAGCAGCTCGGCCGCGATAACGTTGATAGGAACATAGATGATCGCGGCGGATCCCCGCCGTCGCGGGGAGCTCCTACAGCGTCCATCACTTACAAATTTCCTTAAGCGCCGCGAGCAACGAATCCACTTCGTCACGCGTTCCCGCCGAAATCCGAAGCGTATTGACCATATGCGGATGCAGCGCAGACAAATTGCGAACCAAAATGCCGCGCGATTTGAGCGCTTCGAACACGGCGGCGGAATCTTTGAAACGAGCGAGCACGAAATTCGCAGACGACGCGAACGGCGTAACGCCCGGCAATTTTGCGAGCGCTGCAAACATGCGGTCACGCTCTTCGATCATCAACGCCGCATGGCGCTGCAGTTCATCGTAGTGATCGAGCATCACTTCTGCTGCAATTTGCTGAAGCACACCCACGTTAAACGGACCACGCACTTTGTTGATCTCGCTAATCCATTCTGGTGCGCCAAAAAGATAACCGAGCCGCACGCCTGCCAGCCCAATTTTCGAGAGCGTGCGCATGATGAGCAGATTCGGAAATTCATCGAGACGCGGTGCCCATGATTTCTTTGCGAATGGCTCGTACGCTTCGTCGATCACGACGAGCCCAGGCGTTGCACGAATGATCGTCTCAATTGCGTCGTCCGGGTACAAATTACCGGTTGGGTTATTCGGATACACGATCCACACGAGCTTGGGTTGCTCGCGCTCAATCGTTGCGAGTGTTGTGTCAAGATCAAGCGTGAAGTCAGCGTTGAGCGACACGCCAACGTAGCGACCACCGACCGCAATCGCTGCGTTCTTGAAC
Organism: Betaproteobacteria bacterium; assembly: GCA_013298695.1. Lineage (GTDB taxonomy): Bacteria > Pseudomonadota > Gammaproteobacteria > Burkholderiales > Casimicrobiaceae > Casimicrobium. The sequence goes on along the minus strand of JAAFIS010000001.1, from coordinate 62,362 downwards.
ACAGAGAAGGATGGCTCTTGCGAGACGACCGCATGGCCGCCCGCGAGAATTGCCTGCGACAAGAGCGTGATCACTTCGTCCGAACCGCTACCGAGTAGTATTTCGTGGCGCGCGGCGATGCCGAGCTTCTCACGCATCTTCGATTTGAGAGCGGGGGCAGCCGGATCGGGGTAGCGATTAATCGCAGCTTCTGACAATTGCTTTCCGAGCGCGGCGCGAATCGACGCGGACGGCAGATGCGGATCAAGGTGTGCGTCTTCCATCAATTCAAGCTTGATACCTGTCCACGGTGGGGCAACAGGATAGGCCTTCATCGCCATGACTTCCGGACGGATAGTGCTATTTATAAATTTATTCGACATAAAGCTTTTTTTGCTGTATCGCCCAATTAATTCGCTCGATACGCGGGAAAGATGTAAATTACTTTGACTCCATGCGCATTTCCGCCGCTCTCGCATGCGCTTGCAAACCTTCGGCATACGCAAGCGTTGCGGCGGCGCGCCCAAGCGTTCGCGCGCCTGCGGGCGAGGCGTAAATCAAACTGGTGCGTTTTTGAAAGTCGTAAACGCCGAGCGGCGACGAGAATCGCGCGGAACGCGATGTCGGCAACACGTGATTGGTGCCCGCAACATAATCGCCTAACGATTCGCTGGAGCCGTAACCCATAAACACCGCGCCCGCGTGTTTGACACGCGGCAGGAGCGCTTCGGGATCGGCGACGGAGAGCTCCAAATGCTCTGGCGCAATGATGTTTGAAATGTCACACGCTTCTTCGAGCGAGCGCGTGTGCACGATAGCGCCACGCCCTGCAAGTGAAGCCGCGATGATGTCTTTTCGCGGCATTTGTGGAAGTAACTTTTCGATGCTCGCTTGCACACGTTTGATGAGCGAAGCGCTCGGTGTGAGCAAAATCGATTGCGCCACTTCATCATGTTCCGCTTGCGAAAACAAATCCATCGCGACCCAATCGGGATTCGCAGCATCATCTGCGATTACTAGAATTTCCGACGGCCCCGCGATCATGTCGATGCCGACGATGCCGAACACGCGACGCTTCGCCGCAGCGACATACGCGTTACCGGGGCCGACGATTTTGTCAACTTGCGGAATCGTTTTCGTGCCGTACGCCAGCGCGCCAACGGCTTGTGCGCCACCAATCGTGAACGCGCGGTCAACGTTTGCGATGTGCGCGGCGGCGAGCACCGTTTGATTTTTGACGCCATTCGGTGTCGGCACCACCATGATGACCTCGCCCACGCCCGCTACTTTCGCGGGCACAGCGTTCATCAACAGCGATGAGGGATACGCCGCTTTCCCGCCCGGCACGTAGAGCCCCACACGGTCCAGCGGCGTGATCTTCACGCCGAGTTGTGTGCCGTCGGCTTCGGTATAGCGCCAACCTTCGGCGACTTGTTTGCGGTGATACGCCTCGATGCGATCACGCGCAGTAATAAGCGCATCGCGCAATTCAGGATCGAGCGAATCGAACGCGGATTTCATTTCCGCTTTCGTTAGCTCAAGCGATGTCATTGCGCTCGCATCGATGTGATCGAATTTCTGGGTGTATTCGAGCACGGCATCATCGCCGCGTGCACGCACGTCTGCGAGGATGTCCGCAACGACGCGATCCACGTTTTCATCGAGCGCGCCCGCGTGATGCGTTAACGCGTTGAGCGAGTCAAGGAAACTTGTATCCGAGGTGTTGAGTAACTTCATAACAAACTGTAGGGTCGGCTTTGAGCTTTGTAGGCGACGGCTTGACGTCGCTTCGTTGCGTGTTTCGGACTTACCTTGGCGCGGTCAAGCCCGCGCCTACACAGAGAAAGAGAGCAAGACTCCGTTACTTGCTCACACTTTTCGCGAAACTTTCAATGATCGGCATTAGCGCTTCACGTTTTGTCTTTAACGCCGCTTGATTCACGATCAAGCGTGCGGAAATGTCTGCAATCTTCTCGACTGCTTTGAGTTTGTTCGCCTTGAGTGTTGCGCCGCTGCTGACGACATCAACAATCGCATCTGCAAGCCCCACGAGCGGCGCGAGTTCCATCGAGCCGTAGAGTTTGATCAGGTCAACGTGCACACCTTTCTTCGCAAAGTGCGCGCGGGCGGTGTCAATGTATTTTGTGGCAACGCGAAGGCGGCGACCACGTTGTACGAGCGCTTCGTAGTCGGTGTCATCCGGGACGGCGACCATCAAACGACAGGTAGCAATTTTCAGATCGAGTGGTTCGTATAAGCCGGTCGTATCGGTTTCCATTAACGTGTCTTTGCCGGAAATGCCGATGTCTGCGCCACCATATTGAACATACGTTGGCACGTCGCTCGCGCGCACGAGTACGACGCGCACGTCTGCACGTTCAGTCGCGAGGATGAGTTTGCGCGACGATTCTGGATCTTCGGTGACGTCGACACCTGCCGCGCGAAGCAAAGGCCGAGTGTCGTCGAGGATGCGGCCTTTGGAGAGCGCGAATGTAATCAAGAATTCGTCTCCGCCCACCGCTCGGGCGTGTAGGTCTTCATCGACAGCGCATGAATCTCTGCCTTCATTCGGTCACCGAGCACCGCAAACACTTTTTGCTGCTGCTTCACCATATTGAGGCCACGAAATTCGCCGCTCACAATCGTTGCGTAGAAGTGTTGGCCATCACCTTCCACCTCGATGAGTTCGCACGGCAAACCCGCGACGATATAGCCCTTGACCATTTCAGGAGTAACCATGTTTTCTCTCTACTGCCTTAATTTGTAGCCGGTGACCAGCATTCGCATTGCAATGACGCTGAGCAAGACAACGAACACCGCGACGACGGAAACGGATATCCACGGATTCACGTCCGACACGCCAAAAAATCCGTAACGAAAGCCATCGATCATGTAGAAAAACGGATTCACATGCGACACTTTTTGCCAAAGCGCAGGCAAGGTTTGAATGGAATAAAACGTGCCCGCGAGGAAGGTGAGCGGCATGATGATGAAGTTTTGAAACACCGCGAGGTGATCAAATTTTTCTGACCAAATACCTGCGATCAAACCGAGCGTTCCCATGATCCAAGTGCCGCCCATTGCGAACGCTAACACCCACAGCGGATTGTTCGGAACCATTGCATGCCACGGCACAAACGGCAACGTGAGCAGCCACATGAAGAAGCCAACAGTGAGGCCACGCGCCATCGCGCCGAACACATACGCACAGAAAATTTCGAGTGAGGTAATCGGAGGCAACAAGATAAAAATCAAGTTGCGCATCATCTTCGATTGAATCATCGACGATGAACTGTTCGCAAATGCGTTTTGCAGCACGGCCATCATGATGAGACCGGGAACCAAAAACTCGACGTAAGAAATCTTGCCGCCGTAGACTTTGACGTGCTCAGAAAGCGCGTGCGAAAAGATCAATAGATACAGCAGCGTCGTGACGACTGGGGCGACCACAGTTTGGAAGCCAACCTTCCAGAATCTGAGGCACTCCTTATAGAAAAGGGCTTTAAAGCCTGGGCCTAAAATCGGTGCGCTCGACCGTTTAATTTGGGCGCTGCGCTGCGGTGTTGGGATGGTGTTAGCGATGTCGCTCACGAAATTATCTCCGCGCTGCGAGAGGTTAATTTCAAGAACGCTTGTTCAAGATCGGCCTCGCCGAGCTTCATCTCTTTCACTACGATATTGGCCTCGCGATACGCAGCGAGAAGCGACTCAAGCTCGGCGTAACCCGAGAGCGTGTAGCCGAACGCGCCGCTCGCCTGCATGCCGCCGCGCGAGACCCAAGCTGGGGGCGTGGCGTCTGCGGAAATTTGTACGGTAATGCCAGACATGCCACGCAGCAAATTCGCGGTCGTATCGAGTGCAACAACCTTGCCGTTTTTGAGCATTGCCACGCGCTGGCACAGTGCTTCCGCTTCTTCGAGGTAGTGCGTGGTGAGAATGATGGTGTGGCCTTCGCTGTTGAGTCGCTTGATGAAGCTCCATAAGTTTTGGCGCAGCTCAACGTCAACACCCGCCGTGGGTTCATCAAGCACGATCACCGGCGGTTTGTGAACGAGCGCTTGCCCGACCAACACGCGGCGCTTCATTCCGCCCGAGAGCGCGCGCATATTAGCTTTTGCTTTACTGGTGAGATCGAGGTGTTCGAGAATTTCATCGATCCACGCGCTCGCGTTTTTCACGCCGTAATACTTCGCTTGCAATTCAAGTGTTTCGCGCACGGTGAAAAACGGATCGAAGACCAGTTCTTGCGGCACTACGCCAAGATTCGTTCTCGCGTCTCGGTATTCGTGAACAGTGTTGAATCCCATGACGCACGCGCTACCGCTGTCGGCCTTAGTGAGTCCGGCAAGAATGGAAATGAGCGTGGTTTTTCCAGCGCCATTCGGGCCGAGTAGCGCGAAGAATTCGCCCTGCTCAACGCTAAGGCTCACGTCGTCTAGCGCCTGAACGTTGCCGGATGCGTTGGGAAATGATTTGCGAATGCCGACAAGCTCAACGGCTGCGACGGCGGGGACAGATGCTTGATTCACGAAGGGCTTCTCGATAGAACCCTTGATTTTAGCGGGCTTCGCGCTTTGTTTAGGCGAAAAGCTCCGCGACGTCGTAGGCCGTTGCAAGACGAAGAATTCCCGGCGTTGGATGAATCAGGCGGCGTGCTGGAGCACTGCCGCCATTTTTCTCTTCCTGATGTGCTCGCAAAGCCGTTAAGACGGCAAGTCCCGCGGAGTCGATTTTTGCTACCGCGGAGACGTCAATCTCGGTGTGCGATACAACCTCACGAGATAGCTCAAGCCATCGCGCGTTCGCGTTTGCGTAGGTTAGATCGCCTTCAACTTTCACCGACGTTCCCGCCTTTGCCTACTTGTTCTTCGATTGCAGCTGCTTGATCAACGCGTCAACGCCTTGATCGCGGATTACGCTGTTGAACTCGTCGCGATAGTTGGTGACTAGGCTCACGCCCGCAACCGCTACGTCGTAAGCTTTCCATGTGCCGTCTGCAGCCTTCTCCATCGAATAATCTATGGGAATGCCTTGACCATTCGCTTGCTGAACTACAGTTTTGACGGTTACATCGGTTTCGTTAGGTTGCATCCGCAGCGGACGGTAGTCAATCGTGTTGTTCTTAAAGTTTGATAACGACGAAGAGTACGTCCGCACGAGCAGTGTGCGGAATTCTTTAGTTAGCGTGGCTTGCTGTTCAGGCGACGCTTTAGTCCAGTTGCGCCCCATGGCGAGCTGCGTCATGCGGGCGAAGTTAAAGTTTGGGACGAGTTTTGACTCGATCAGGTCGCGCAGCTTTGCTTGATTGCCGAGGATCGCCGGATCGCTTTTCAGCACCGTCGTGACCTCGGTGGCCACTGTCTTTACCTGTGCGTCAGGCGTGACTTGGGCGAAAACCGCGAGCGCGGCGCTGCCGACGAGCGCAGCAGTGAATTGGAAGGACCATTTGCGAAACAACATAGACGACTAAAGCTTTCAGACTTAAATTGCGGTAAGGGGCTTGCGACGACTCATTCTTTGGGGCGTTTGCCGTCGAGCACTAAACTTTCCCGACGTTGCAGATAGGCGGATCGCGTGAATGTGTACTTGTCCAGCGCCGCTTGGTTTGCAAGCGCCTCTAGAGGAAAGACACCGACGCGAGCGTCAACAATGCGCAGACCCGTTAACGAATTCCGAGCCGGCACCGATGACACGGCAGACACCGGGTCATACTGTCCCTCTGCGACGCGCCCCACAGTGTCTCGCACCGACGATGGGCCGAGAAACGGCAGAACGAGGTAGGGGCCTGCCCCGATGCCCCAGTAGCCTAGGGTTTGACCAACGTCTTCATTGCCCCGCTCGATGCCCATCGGCGTCGCTAGATCAAATATTCCACCCAATCCAATCGTTGTGTTCAGAAGCACACGTCCAAGATCGTCTCCAGCCTTCGCGCCTTTAAGCTGCAAGAGATCGGACACAACCGACTGCGCATCCGATACGTTCTGAAATACATTGCTAACCCCTTGTTTAACGGGGGCTGGCGTTACGGCGTCATAGCCTTTAGCGATTGGCTTTAAGAGGTAATGATCAAACGTTGAATTGAACGAGAAAATACCGCGGTTGATCGGCTCTAACGGGTCACCGGGCGCCGCATTTTTGAACGATGCGCAGCCGGAGAGGGTGATCGCTGCGGCAACTGCCGTCAGCGTGAAAATTCGATTCATTTCTTTTTGACTCCTGCTGCAGGTGCTGCGTTCCCCGTGGGCGCATCGGGCGTGTCAGGTGATTTCTGAGCCTGACTAAACATGAATTGCGAAATGAGCTTCTCGATCTGGATGGCGGACTGTGTTTTCTTAATCGACTCTTCGTCTTTCAAATATTCACTATCGCCGCCCGCTTCCAGACCAATAAATTGCTCACCCAGCAGGCCGTTTGTATAAATGGTTGCGATGGTATCGCGACTAAATTGGTACTGGTTCTCAAGATGAATCCGAACCTCTGCTTCATAGGTTTTCGGATCGAGTCGAATCTTTTCGATGCGCCCCACCACCACGCCGGCGCTCTTCACCGGCGCGCGTGGCTTCAGGTTGCCGATGTTCTCGAATCGCGCCATGAGTTCATAGCCGTTTCGCTCTTCCTTGAAATTAAGCAAATTACCGACCTTGAGCGCCAAGAAAAAAAGCGCGCTCAATCCGATCGCTACAAAAATTCCAACCCAAAGATCAATTGTTCGTTTGTTCATAGCTAGTGCTCTATCCAACGGCGCTGCCGCGGAACATAAAAACGGTCAAAATAAAGTCGAGCGCAAGAATCACCAACGCCGAGGTGACAACCGTGCGCGTCGTTGCGGCCGACACACCTTCAGCGGTTGGCGTTGCATCAAAGCCCTCAAACACCGCAATCAAGCTCACCGCACACGCAAACACGACGCTTTTTATAACGCCGTTGCCGACGTCGTAGCGCCAGTCTACTGCGGCTTGCATCTGCCCCCAAAACGCGCCATTATCGATGCCAATGAGCTTCACCGCGACCAAGTAGCCGCCGTAAATTCCAAGCGTTGAAAACAACGCGGCGAGCAGCGGCAGCGATATGACGCCGGCCCAGAATCGCGGCGCGACGACGCGCGCGACCGGATCGACTGCCATCACTTCCATCGCGGCGAGTTGCTCCGTTGTTTTCATTAAACCGATCTCAGCCGTGATCGCCGATCCCGCGCGCGACGCAAAGAGCAGCCCAGCAACGACCGGCCCCAATTCGCGCACTAAAGACAAGGCAACGAGCACGCCCATCGCCTCGGTTGCGCCAAAGCGTACGAGCGTCTCGTAGCCCTGCAGTGCGAGCACCATACCGATGAACAAACCGCTCATTAACACGATGATCAGAGATAACACGCCTGCGTGATACAGCTCGTGGATCAATAAACGTGGGCGTGCGAAGGTGGGGCCGCTGGCCTTAAACACCGCGATCATGAAGCGCGTTGCGAAGCCAAGCCGAGTGACTCCGGCGCGAACGCTCGCGCCGAGACCGATCAGCCAATGGGTAATGCCGTCGATCATGGCCTTGCCTCAGCAAACTGCTCTGTCAGCGGCGGTGCGGGGTAGTGAAATCGCACCGGGCCATCGGGTTCGCCGTTGACAAATTGTTTTACAAACGGATCGTTGCTGGTTTTGATCGATGCGACGTCGCCCTCCGCGACGACTTTGCCCTCAGACACAAAATAAATATAGTCAACGATCTTCAGCGATTCGGCGATGTCGTGCGTCACCAGCACCGAGGTCATGCCAAGCGCATCATTGAGTTTGCGAATAAGCTGACCGACCACCGAAAGCGAGATCGGATCGAGTCCGGCAAACGGCTCGTCGTACAACACTAGTTCAGGATCAAGCGCAATCGTGCGCGCGAGTGCAACTCTGCGCGCCATGCCGCCAGAGAGTTCGCTCGGTTTAAGCAAAGCTGTGCCGCGCAAGCCCACGGCGTTTAATTTCATGAGCACCAAATCGCGGATGATGACTTCTGGTAGGTCAGTGTGTTCACGAATCGGAAAAGCAATGTTGTCAAAAACAGTCATGTCAGTGAACAAGGCACCGAACTGAAAGAGCATGCCGAGTTTGCGACGGTGCGCGAAGAGCTCATCGCGGCTCATGCTGGCGATGGATTGACCATTCACGTTTACCGTTCCGGTGGAGGCCGCGTGCTGTCCGCAAATTAGGCGAAGGATCGTTGTCTTCCCGCAGCCCGAACCACCCATTACCGCGACCAGTTTCCCGCGCGGAACTTTCAGCGAGATACCCGAGAGGATGCTGCGCTCTTTGGTGTAGCCAAAGCTCACGTTGTCTAGCGAAATCGTCGGTGAGTCATTGTTGACACCGGAGCCCACAGCTTCTGCTGTTGCACCGTTTGATGCGGAGGAGGAGAACATTGATTTGATTTTATTGATCGCGTTGTCGACTGATATTCATTTGGTATTTCAGTCTCACCGTCGGTTTGATGTTAGCAAATTTATCGCCTCTAAGACTATTTCCTTGGGCGGGAGAAACTTTACGACGTTTTCTTGACTTGTTACGAAAAAGTAACGCTTCCCCACTAGCTCTGGCTTTGCATTGATGATGCCATGCGTCCACATCGCGTTGAAATCACTCCAATTTGCTCGCCGCTAGCATGCAGCGCTTCTGCAGATCGCAAACAAGCCTCACGCTGAGCGATCCGTCATACCCGTTTGAGCGATTCCGCAAGCTCGTAGAGCGATTCGCGTGATTCGCCGGTGATTTTGGTAGCGACTTTGGCGGCTTTGGACGCGGGAAGTTCCTCAAGCAGCGCTTTCATAAGCGTTCGCACATCGATGCTCGCGCCAGCGCCGCGCGGCGCTTCGCCAGCGTCGACAACGATCACGAACTCGCCCCGCATCTGCGCTGGGTATGCACCCACCCATTCGGCGAGCTCACCGGCAACAATCGAGGTGATCGTTTCAAACTTTTTGGTGAGCTCTCTGGCAATAACAACGCGGCGATCAGCAGGCAGCCGTGCGGCGAGCACCAAAAGCGTTTTCTCTGCTCGATGAGGCGATTCAAAAAAAACACTGACCGATGTTGACAGTGTGAGCTTATCTACGAACTCGTCGAGCGCGGCTGCTGCTGTGGGCGCGAAACCGACAAACGTAAAGGCAGTGGACTCAAAACCCGCCACCGAAATTGCGGCCGTTACTGCAGACACGCCGGGTACCGGAACGACGACACATCCGGCGTCGCGAACAGCGGCAACGAGGCGTGCGCCAGGATCGCTCACGGAAGGCGTACCTGCGTCGCTGGCGTACACAACCGCCTGACCTGACCTAATCTTTGCGATCACATGTTCACTTTGTTCACGCTCGTTGTGCTCGCGCACCGAGAAAAGTGGCGGCGGCTCAATCTGAAGATGTCGTAGCAAATCGCGAGTCACTCGCGTGTCTTCACAGGCAATAGCATCAGCGCGCTTTAATGTATCAAGCGCTCGCAGCGTGATGTCGCCCAAGTTACCCAGCGGCGTCGCCAACACATACAATCCCGCATCAAGTTTCTGTGCGGCGGGATGAAGGGAATTCGTGTCCATACGCTCATTTTCCGCGATTGTTGTCTCGTGCGCGGCACTCATCATTGAGCTGGGTGCGATTACGCATTCGCAGCGCACGGTTGCGCAAACCAAGCCCGATTCCGCGAACGCCTCTGGCGAGGGGAGCGCTCCACCAGCACCCGCCGTCGCAACGCGGAGCGCGAAAAAAATCGTGTTATTGCTTCCAACCGAGCAAGTGCTGCTGCGTCGCGCGGCGCTCACGGTGCGCGACGCGGTGCGCGCAGTCGCCGTTCGCGCCGGGAAGAGCGTCTCGGTGATTGAATGCGGCTACGGAAACGATCAAGTCGTCCCGGCTTACACGCGATGTGTGACTGACGATGTGGACGCGGTGATCGGTCCTCTCGGTAGAAGCGAAGTGACCGCACTGCTCTCCGCAAAGTTGGACGCTACGAAACCCACGCTGATGCTGTCGCCATCTGGCGTTAATCCGCCGGACGAGTTTTACGTGTTAGCGCCCGACTTAGAGTCCGAAGCTGAGGCCATCGCAAAACAAACGCTCGATGACGCCTGCCGGAAGATTGTGTTGATCGATGCTGGCGGTGCGCTCGCAACGCGCATCGTCGTGGCGATCCAGTCGTACTACCGTGCTACGGGTGCTAGCGTTTCGCTGCTCCTTCACGAACTGGGCAGCGCGGGCGCGCGCGATCGGTGGCAACGTACCGGCGAGGCGTGGCGGAAAGAAGGTATTGACTGTGCGTTGTTTGCGGGCACCAGTGCAACGCTGATTGACTTTCGGCCTTATCTGCGCAACGTCGCGATTTACGCAACGAGCGCGAGCTACGAAGCGGAGCTCGAACGAGTCGTGGATTGGACGGGCGTGCGCGTCGCGGATGCGCCGTTCGTGTTGGATCAAAACCGGAGCGACGTTTCTGTCTTTGCACCGCGTGAACCCCTGTCGCCAACGCTTGCGCGCCTCTACGCGCTCGGACTTGACGCGGCTCGGATCATGTTCGACGCTGCGTTGAACCACAATGCTTCCGTTGCGCCTGCCCCAAGCGCTGGCTCGGTAAGTCCATTTTTAATCTCAGGAATGTCGTTTGACGGGGCGATTGGCCGCTTAAAACTACAGCAACAGCAGTTCATCCGAACCCCGTCGATCGGAGAGTTTCTGGGACGAACGCCGACGCTGATTGGCAATTAAGATGTCCTCAGAGATGCGGCTCACAAGCGCAAACCGGCGCGCCGACGGCGATCAGTTTGAACAGATTGCGCTTGACTTCTTAATCCGGCAAGGCCTCACGCTAGTCACTCGAAACTGGCGATCAAAAAACGGTGAAATTGACTTGATCTTGCGGGAAAAGACCGACTTGATTTTCGTTGAAGTTCGGAAGCGTAATGATTCGAGCTTCGGTGGCGCGCTCGCAAGTATTGATCAAGCGAAAACGGCTCGCATTGTTGCCGCGGCGAACGACTACTTGGCTCGCTTGCCGTCGCGTCCGAACTTTCGTATTGACGCCGTGGTGTTCGATGCAGGTGCCCGCCCCCAATGGGCGAAGAACATTTTGGCGTAGTCGCGGTCTGAATTATTAGGGCGCATAATTCGCTCGATTGCAATCACCTTTCCGACAGGACATGCCATGACACTTTCTCGCCAGTTGTTCACTCGCTCCTCGCTCATCGCCGTCGCGATGGGCACGATTGTTTTGCAAAGTGGTTGTGCGCCGATCGTAATCGGCGGGGCGGTAGCAGCCGTTGCGATGGCCGAGGATCGGCGATCTACGGGCGTTTTCGTTGACGACGAAGGCATCGAAAATCGCGCAACCTTGAAAGCCAAAACGCGATTCGGTTCGGCAATCCATTTAAATGTGACAAGCTACAACCGCCATGTGTTGTTGAGCGGTGAAGTGCCCGACGAAGCAACCCGTCTTGCCGTTGAAGAAGAAGTGCGCAGCACAGGAAATATCGTAAAAATTTATAACGAGTTGGTAATCGGTCCAAATGCTGGCGTGCTCGCGGTTAGCAACGACACGCGCCTGACTGGCATCGTAAAGACCCGCTTTCTGGAAGCCAACCGTTTCCAAGCCAATCACGTCAAGGTCGTTACCGAGGCGGGAAGCGTGTTTTTGATGGGCATTGTCAAACGCGCAGAGGCGGATTCAGCCGCGCAGCTCGCAAGCACCACGTCGGGAGTTCGCCGTGTGGTTCGCTTGTTTGAGTACCTCGATTAAGCGTCGCGGCCGCGTTGCAGCGGCTGTCAGTGACTGCGCCTAAAATCAAGGAAACAACATAGCTGGCGGTGGATACAAGACCATGGATGTAGCAAAAGAAGTCGATGCGCGCGGCCTGAATTGTCCGCTTCCTATCCTGCGAACCAAAAAAGCGCTCAACGATATGTTGAGCGGGCAGGTTCTTCGCGTGCTCGCGACCGATCCCGCCTCGATGCGCGATTTCCAGGCGTTCTCCAAGCAAACCGGAAACGCACTGGTGGAATCAGCAGAGAAAGACGGCGTGTTTAGTTATTTGCTGCGCCGGAAATAGCTAGCGCGACGTGGCGATTCGCTAGGGCCGCAGAATCTTGAAGATTGCGGCCTCAACTTGTGCATCGTTGGCGTCAAGTTTGAGCGCCTGCCGCAGCGCCGGAAGCGCGTCGCGCCCCGCGCCCGATTGAAACTTCGCAAGCCCTAAGCAGCGCCACGCCTCTGCGCTACCGGGCTGATCTTGCGTCCAGCGCTCACAAACGCCCTGCAATCCGGCATAACTTCCGGTCGCTCGAGCGGCGGCCGATTTTTTCTCAGCGTTATCAATTCGTGCCCGTCTCGCCTGGGCTAGGCTGGTTTGCTTTTCAAACTCATTAGCGGTTACCGTTTCGTTGGCAGCCCCGCTTTCTCTGACTTTAGTAGCGGTGGCTGAAGGGGTCGCGGCGCTTGCGGGCGGATTGACGTCCGGCGTGGGCGCTGGGGCGGATGTGGACGCCGTTGGCACTGGCAGCGTTGCGCTAGCAACCGCCTCTTTCGCACTTTTCGACGCGGTGGACATCGCCTCTTGCGCCGACGTTTTCACCGCTGAAACTGACGTTGTTAAACGAGCGGTGAGTGCGTCATACGCTGCACGGAAGTCACTGGCCCACAAAAACGCACAACCCACAATCGCTGAAAGCGCGAGCGCGGCGCCACTTGTGCGCATCAAAAAGGGGGCTGGCCGCACTAACGTGACGCTATCGCCTGCAGCCTCCCACGAGGCTTCGCCCACACGCAGCGTGCGAAGCGTTTTTCCGAGCCGAACAAGCGCCACCGGCCAGATACCGAAAAATGCAGCACTGCGCGCAAACGCGAGTGCTCGCGCCGCGCTGAAACGAGACCCCTCAAGCGCCGCTCGGTCGTCGGGTTCAGTGACTCCCGTGACAACGACGACGCCGAGCAAAAACTTGCCGAACGTAGTTCGGGCTTGAGCCGTGCAAATGATTTCGACAGGAATAAAAACCAAAACCGAGAGCGCAGGCAACACAAGCGGCGAACGCAGCCATTTCACAACCGCAGTGGAGGCGGGGAACAGCGCCTCGAAAATCCAGAATACCGTAAGCAGCGCGCCCGCGATCACGGCGTAGTCGGCGAGCCGTGCTAGCGTTCGATGCAGCACGTGCGGCGCGCTGGAATAGCCCGCCGCGCTACGCGTGAGCTCCATAACTCGCAAGCGGAAAATCCAGGCAGTATCTTGCTGGGGCGGCGGGTTTCCGACGAAAACCGACGCTTCCCGTCGCCACTTGGTGACCGCGAGCCGCGCGAGACTAAATCCGCTCAATTCGGAAGAGACGATTGTGAGCTGACTCGCGACCAGTGCGCCCGCAATTAACGCGACGACCGCGACCGCTGCAGCTGCGCCGCCACTCAGAGACGCGCTGGCACCGAAATAAGCGAATGCCACGCCTAAGCCCATGGCAATCGCCGCCATCGCATAGGCGAGCGACGCGGCCCACAACGTGTGTTCTGGCAGCGGATCGGTCAATGCGTGTACAGCGGGCAATAGCGTTGGCTCTCCGTTGGCGATGCTGATTTGCGCTGAATCACCGCCGTGGCTGCCTGGCAGTCCCATTGCGCCCACATCTGCGCCCGCAAGCGGCACGCCATCGTTGCCGACTCGCCATGGATTGGTCGTGGCACCGCGTCTGGCGGATGCGTCGTATTGTTCGCGTCGGCGGTCATCGGTGAGGATGGCTGCACCGAGCGCAACGAAGCGCACGGCCTCTTCCGTGTCGCCCGAAGGATCGCGCGGCACCGACCAGAATCGCCGCAAAATGGATCGCAACGCTGAGCGCAACGAAGGCGTGTCAGAGGTGGAGGGTACTTCGAGCGCTTCGTAGAAGGTTGCGCGCATGCGCTTAGCGTGGGCGAATTGCCAAGATAGGAATGTCGATGATGTTATTCCAAATCAACGGTCTATCTGGCTTTGCGCCGTATTTTCGCGCTGTGAGATCGACCTTAGGTGTTGTGAACCGCACACGCCGCATCAATTCTTTTGGGCAAAAAAAACGGCCCAATGAGCCGTTTTCTTCTAGCGGTTAGTTCTAACCTTCCGGTCAGCGAGTTACGCCTCAACTTTGCGAGCAACCAACTTTTCACGGATACGCGCAGATTTGCCCGAACGATCGCGCAAGTAATAGAGTTTCGCGCGGCGCACGTCGCCTTTGCGCTTAACCTCGATCGACGCGATCAACGGCGAATAGAGTTGGAACGTACGCTCTACGCCCTCACCGGACGAGATTTTGCGAACGATGAACGAGCTGTTAAGGCCACGATTGCGCTTCGCGATGACGACGCCTTCGTAAGCTTGAACGCGTTTGCGCTCGCCTTCGACGACGTTGACATTGACGATCACGGTGTCGCCGGGTGCGAACACCGGTACGACTTTCGCGAGGCGCGTAATTTCCTCAGCTTCGAGCTGAGCGATAAGGTGCTTAGACATGTTTTTCTGACCAATATTTGATGTGTTGATGATGGTTCGAGAGGTGCTCGGGGTGACTAAAAAGTCACACACGCCTTAGCGCACATCGATGTCCGGTGATTCCGGAAAAGCCTTTGATTATAGCGCGTGACAGGGAGTTTCGGAGCGCCTAGCCCGATTTAGTTGCGCCCATCGAGTGTTCTTAAGAATTTTTCCTCTTCTTTACTCAACGCCCTATTTAGTTGGGCGCTATCGAGTAAATCGGGTCGAATCGAAAAGGTCTTTTTAATGGCTTCTCGCCGTCGCCATTTATCGATTTCGGCGTGATTCCCGCTTAGCAGCACGGCTGGAATGTCCGCGTTTCCGGCTGCATTCGTTAGCGCGTACTGCGGCCAGTCCAGAAGCCCGGTGCTGAAAGATTCGGTGACGCTTGACTGCGCGTCGCCTAAGGCGCCTGGCAACAGCCGAACCATCGCGTCGATCACCACCGCGGCGGCGAGTTCGCCACCGGAAATCACGAAATCGCCGATGGAAATCGTGCGATCCACGCAGCGGTCAATCCAGCGCTGGTCAACGCCCTCATAGCGGCCGGCCACGAAGATGAAATTGCTTTCTTGTGCGAGCGTGTGAGCAAGCGCTTGTTCGAGCCGTTCGCCATCGGGAGCGAGCAACACAACCGTCGTCGGCTGGTCGTTTTGCGCAGCGTGCCAGGATTTAGCAGCGTTCACGGCAAGCTCAAGCGGCGCCTGCATGAGCACCATTCCGGGGCCGCCGCCCGCG
Source organism: Betaproteobacteria bacterium (assembly GCA_013298695.1). Lineage (GTDB taxonomy): Bacteria > Pseudomonadota > Gammaproteobacteria > Burkholderiales > Casimicrobiaceae > Casimicrobium. Next base: position 47,140 of record JAAFIS010000001.1, on the reverse strand, counting down.
GGTCGTCCATCCACCGTTTTCCGCGGATCGAAAGCGAAATCGCGCAGTTGAAAGGATCGGTAGCGCCAGAGCCCGCGATCGCGCGCGCGACCGGTAATACCGACCGCAACATTCGCCTCGACAATTTCTGGGAACAACGCGATCACGCTCACACACAGCGGCGCACGCGTTGGCGCGCTCGCGGGTTGTTGCGAGTCAGTCATCGCCTAAACCCGCCCACTCAACATCGACCCGACGCGCTGCAAGGTCAACGCTGCGAACGATCGCATCGACAAACGGAATCAACTCATCGTCTCGCTCATTGGCTTCGGGCGTTTTGCGAACGCGCAGTAGCGGATGTGCCCCCACTTCAAACACTTCAACGATTTGACCGAATAAGTGATCGCCATTGGTGCAGTCGAGCCCCACCAAATCGACCCAATAAAACTCACCGTCTGGGAGCGGTGGAAACGCGTCGCGCGCCACCAAAACTTCGCTGTTGGTAAACGTTTGCGCGAGCTCGGGGGTGTCTACGCCATCAAGCATCATCACGTAGGATTCACCGTGGGCGCGCAGGCTTTTCACTGCATGTTCGCGGTTGCGCACAGTGATAGTTTTCGCGCGGCGCAACGTGGCGGCATCGGGCGAATACGGAAACACGTGCATCGCGCCGGTTAAGCCATATGGACGACCGATTTTTCCGAGCGCAACTAAGCCGCCATCGCCCGGATTTTCTTGCGGCATAGCGGCGCTTTTCGTTATTTTCGAAGGTGGCGTTTTATACATGTATCGCCCTGTTAAATTGGGCGGGAACGCAAAATGCTGTTACGCGTTGCCTCGGCGGAGCGTTGCGTGGCAACGGCAAGCCGCCGCCGCGCAATCAGAGATTTCGCCTAAAAATTAAGCTGCAGGTGCAAGCTTTTTCGCGAGCTGCGCGACGGTGTCGGACATCTGTGCACCTTTGCTAACCCAATGCTTCAAGCGCTCGGCAGCGATGCGAACGTTTTCGCCGCCTTCTTTGCCGACGGGGTTATAGAAGCCAAGGCGCTCAATGTAGCGGCCATCGCGGCGATTGCGCGAATCAGCAACAACGATGTTGTAGAACGGCGCGCCTTTTGCGCCGCCACGGGCGAGTCGAATAACAACCATGAGAATCTCTGATTAAAAAATTTGGGAAAGCCTTCAATTATAGACGCCGTCGGGCTGATCCAGATGTTTTCTCTTAGAGTTTGCTCTCGATCAGACGAATTTTTTGAGTGTTGCTTGCAGGATTCGCACACTTAAAACGTTGCTGTCTACCGCTCGATCTGGTTGGGAGCGCGCCAAACTCGTGCCGCTGACTAGGGTTATGACGCGGATTATCGGTTGGTATTTCTCAATCAGTTCGCGTTGCGTGCGGCTAAGCTGTCGCGGTCTGGGTAATCTGCTTCGGAAAAAATTGAGGTGACTGTCGGCTTCTGCCACCTACGCCTAATGTATTTGGGCGTAGGCATACTAATTGAAGTTTTCAATTTTTGCTTCCGGCGCGCGTGACGCCAGAGAAACACGGGCTTTGAGAGCAGAAGCTTAGTTAATTTCCGGTAACTTCGCTCAAAATTCCGCGAAAAACACCCAACGTCAGCTATCTCATCCCGGGAAACTTGCCTTTCAAGCCAGGCAGGCCGCCTTTCATGCCGCCGACCGCGCGCATGAGTTTGCCCATGCCGCCTTGCGAAAACTTTTTCATCATCGTCTGCGTTTGCTCGAACTGATTGAGTAGACGATTGACTTCCTGCACCTGCACACCGGCGCCCATTGCGATGCGGCGTTTGCGAGTGGCTTTGATGAGCTCAGGTTTGCGACGCTCAGCCGGTGTCATTGAATTAATAATGCCCTCCATCCGACCGACTTGCTTCTCATCGACACCGCCCGACTTCGCCGCAGCGGCTTGAATTTCGTGCGGGAGTTTGTCGATCAAACCCTGCATGCCGCCCATCTTTCGCATCTGTCCGATCTGCTGTTTAAAGTCTTCCAAATCAAAGCCTTTGCCACTTTTGACTTTCGCAGCTAACTTGTGAGCTTGCTCGATATCAACGGCTTTTTGTGTAGCTTCGACTAACGCTAAAACGTCACCCATGCCGAGGATTCGAGACGCCATTCGTTCAGCGTCAAACAACTCTAATCCGTCGAGCTTTTCGCTCACACCGGCAAATTTGATCGGAACGCCGGTAATCTCGCGTACCGAGAGCGCCGCACCGCCACGCGAATCGCCGTCGAGCTTGGTGAGCATGATGCCGGTCAAGTGAAGTCGCTCGTTGAAGGCGCGCGCGGTATTCACGGCGTCTTGGCCAAGCATGGCGTCGACCACGAACAAAGTTTCTGCGGGCGTCACTGCCGCGCTGATTGCCGCGGCTTCTTGCATCATGGCTTCGTCGATGGCGAGGCGACCGGCGGTGTCGACGATCACAACGTCGTAGTAGCGCGGCTTTGCCCATTCAATTGCATTTCTCGCAATTGCCACCGGGTCTTCGGCCTCGGCCTTTGCGGGCGCGTAAAAATCGACTTCGACTTGCGCGGCAAGGGTGCGTAATTGCTCCGTTGCGGCAGGGCGATACACGTCGCACGGAACCAACAGAACTTTCTTTTTCTGCGACGACTTTAAGCGTAAGGCGAGTTTGCCCGCAGTGGTCGTCTTGCCCGCGCCCTGTAAACCAGCGAGCAAAATAACTGCTGGCGGTGTCACTGCAAGATTCAGCCCTGCTGGAACACCCGGCTCGGGGCCCATAAGTGCCGTCAATTCACGGTGCACGATACTCACAAATGCTTGCCCCGGCGTGAGCGAGCCCATCACCTCCTGACCCAGCGCGGCAGTTTTTACTCGCTCGACAAACGATTTGACCACCGGCAAGGCAACGTCGGCCTCGATCAGCGCTAACCGGATTTCGCGCAGTACGTCAGCGGTGTTTGACTCGGTGAACCGAGCCTCGCCCTTGATGGTTTTGACCAGTCGGGCCAGGCGTTCTGTGAGTTGATTGGACATATGGGCTCAAAAACATTCACGGCATTCGTGCAACTCGCGATTTTAGGGCGATTAGTCGTATTGAGCTGAATTCAACACAGCCCTCGCCTGCGCGTACAAAACACACAGGAACGTCTTTACAATCAGGGGCTTACGCGGCATATTGTCGAAATCACTCGAATTTTTAAGGAAGCGCTAGTTTTGGCGACGTCACCAGCTTCTGTACTGCTATCCGGATTGGGCCGCGCGCTCGTGCAGCAGGATCTGCTGCGCCAGCAAGATGCCGAACAAACTCAAGTTGCCGCGAACGCCGCTTCGATGACCTTTGTGGAACAGTTGGTGTCGTCGAAAAAACTGAGCGCCTACAGGCTCGCGGAATTTGCGTCAAACACCTTCGGCGTGCCGCTGTTTGATCTCAACGCGTTCGATCCAACCAGCATCAATCAAGAGTGGATCGACGTAAAAATCATTCAATCACGACGAGCTCTACCGTTGCACAAACGTGGAAACCGACTCTACGTTGCCGTCTCCGACCCCACCAATCTGCAGGCGCTTGAAGAGTTCAGATTCAAAACGAATTTGATCTCTGAGCCGGTGATTGTTGAAGACGACAAACTAGCAAGAGTAATTAGCTTAGTCGCGGACCGGAACGATCGCACGCTGTCAAAGCTGGTCGACAACGACGATCTCGACATCGATTTGAGCGCAGGGGAATCTGCGGCGACCGAAGACGAGAGTGGCGACGTAGACGATGCGCCAGTGGTGCGATACATCCAGAAAATTCTGCTCGATGCGATCAACGCGTCGGTCTCCGATATTCACTTTGAACCGTACGAAAAATTTTTCCGCATTCGCTATCGTCTTGATGGCGTGCTGGTAGAAGTTGCGCAGCCGCCGATCGTCATCAAGGACAAAGTCGCATCTCGGATAAAGGTAATCTCGAAGCTCGACATTTCTGAAAAACGCGTTCCCCAAGACGGGCGCATGAAGCTCCAGTTGACGAAAAATCGATCAATCGATTTTCGCGTGAGCACGCTGCCTACGCTGTACGGCGAGAAAATCGTGATGCGTATTCTCGACTCGTCCAATGCAATGATTGGAATCGACGCGCTTGGATATGACCCCGATCAAAAAGAGATTTTGCTCAACGCAATTCAGCGACCCTACGGCATGGTGCTGGTCACTGGCCCAACCGGCTCAGGGAAAACGATTTCGCTCTACACCTGCCTTGGCATTCTCAATAAACCTGGCATCAATATTTCAACGGCTGAAGATCCCGCCGAGATCAACATGCCTGGCGTAAACCAGGTCAACGTCAACGATAAAGCCGGCCTGACGTTTGCGGCGGCACTCAAGTCATTCCTTCGCCAAGATCCCGACATCATTATGGTCGGCGAAATTCGCGACCTGGAAACCGCGGATATCTCAATCAAAGCCGCACAAACCGGTCACATGGTGCTGTCAACGTTACACACCAACGACGCGCCGACCACGCTCACGCGGTTGCTCAACATGGGCGTTGCGCCGTTTAACGTCGCATCAAGCGTGTTGCTCATCACTGCGCAGCGCCTGGCGCGTCGCCTTTGTTCGCAGTGCAAAGCCCCCGCTGATTTGCCAATTCAGGCGCTGCTCGATGCGGGGTTTAAAGAAGAAGAGCTCGATGGAAGCTGGACCACCTACAAACCGGTGGGTTGCGACAACTGCAAAGGAACCGGCTACAAAGGACGGGTTGGTATCTACGAAGTGATGCCAGTGACCGAGGAGATTCAAAAAATCATCATGAGTCACGGCAATTCAATCCAAATTGCTGAGCAGGCGCAGCGCGAAGGCGTACGCAACCTGCGACAGTCAGGACTCATCAAAGTGAAACAAGGGCTTACTTCGCTGGAAGAAGTCGAAGCCACCACCAACGCTTAGCATCAGCGTCAAAACCGAGCGAATTCTAGATAGGTTGAACAATTATGGCCACAGCAGCACGCGCCTCTACAGTGCGCTCCATTCCGACCGCATCGAAGGCGAATATTTGGATCTGGGAAGGCATTGATCGTGCCGGTAAACGCGTGCGCGGTGAAATGCGCGCCGCTACTGAAGCGGTGGTCAGCAACTCACTTCGACGTCAAGGCATCAAGGTTGAGAAGGTAAAAAAGCAATCGTTCCGAGGTGGCGGATCGATCAAAGAAAAAGAAATCGCTTTGTTTACCCGACAGCTAGCAACAATGACGCGTGCCGGCGTTCCGCTTTTGCAGTCGTTCGACATTGCCGCGCGAAGTACTGGGAATAATCGCTTATCGCGATTGTTGCTCGAGATTAAAGCCGATGTAGAAAGCGGAAACAGCTTAGCGGTATCGTTTCGACGCCATCCCCTGCAGTTCGACGATCTTTTCTGCAACCTGGTAAACGCAGGTGAGCAAGCGGGTATTTTGGATTCAATTCTGGACCGTCTTGCCACCTACAAGGAAAAAATCATTGCGCTCAAAGGCAAGATCAAATCTGCGCTTTTCTACCCTGCGATCGTGATTGTCATCGCGGTAGTGGTGGTTGCGATCATCATGTGGTTCGTTATCCCATCGTTTAAGCAGGTCTTCACAAGTTTTGGCGCAGATCTTCCTTGGCTTACAAACATCGTCGTTGCGATTTCCGACTGGTTCGTTAACTTTTGGTACATAGTGCTGGGGATTCCGATCATCGCTGCGGTGATGCTCGCGTACTGTTGGAAGAAATATCCCGGTATTAAACGATGGATGGATCGAATCTCACTAAAACTGCCTGTCCTCGGTGAGATTCTCGAAAAGGCCGCAGTTGCTCGATGGACGCGCACGCTTGCAACCATGTTCGCAGCGGGTGTACCCCTAGTGGACGCACTCAGCGCCGTAGGGGGGGCGTCAGGCAATCAAGTGTTTGCTGATGCAACCAAGAAAATTCAGTCAAGTGTGTCAACGGGCACTGCTCTCACGATCGCGATGGAAGACACGCGCGTGTTCCCAATGATGGCGATGCAGATGACCCGGATTGGCGAAGAAACCGGCGCACTTGACTCTATGTTGTCAAAAGTTGCCGATTTCTACGAACGCGAGGTAGACGATGCTGTTGCCGCGTTGTCATCGCTGATTGAACCGATCATGATCGTGTTTCTTGGCGTCGTTATTGGCACTATTGTTGTTGCCATGTATTTGCCGATCTTTAAGCTCGGTGCTGTTGTTTAGCCCACGTTCTTTTCGACGTATCTCGTGCTCGCTGACGCTTACCTGCTGATTGCCGCCGCTTTCATTTTCGGCGCGTTAATCGGCAGCTTTTTGAACGTTGTGATCTACCGAACGCCGATCATGATGCAGCGGGCGTGGGATGACGAAGTGTTGTTGCACCAACATGCCAACGACGACGCCTACGAACTTCCTGATCGCGAGCGTTTTAATCTAATGGTTCCACGCTCGCGCTGCAGCCAATGTGGACATGTGATTTCAGCGATAGAAAACATCCCGATCGTGAGCTGGCTCGTCTTGCGGGGAAAATGCTCTGCGTGCAAGACTCCAATTAGCGCGCGCTACCCGCTGGTCGAATTGATTACCGGCGTATTGTTTGCTGTTGCAGCGTGGCGATTTGGTCCAACCGTTGCGTTTTTGCTAGCGGCGCTTTTTTGCGCGATGATGGTCGCGCTCACCGGTATCGACCTTGATACGCAACTGCTTCCTGATCACATGACGCTGCCGCTACTTTGGATCGGCCTAATCGCAAATCTTTTTGGTGTGTTTGTGCCGCTGCACGACGCTGTGATCGGAGCGGCCGCAGGCTATCTTGTTTTGTGGCTCGTCTTCTGGATGTTCAAACTGCTCACCGGGCGCGAAGGTATGGGCTATGGCGATTTCAAATTACTTGCGGCAATTGGCGCATGGTTTGGTTGGCAAGTGCTGCCGATGGTCCTGCTTGTGTCATCATTTGCAGGCGCCATCATTGGTATTTCTTTGATTGTCTTTAAGGGAAAGAATCGACGCACAGCGATCGCGTTCGGACCTTACCTCGCGATCGCAGGACTCGCAGCGCTCTTCGCGGGACCGCTCATGCGTCTATGAGCCCCGCTTCGCCTGCCGCCTACATCGTCGGGCTGACCGGGGGCGTTGGCGCGGGGAAATCCACGGCGGGCGACATCTTTAAACGGCTTGGTGCTCACGTCATTGATGTTGACGACGTATCGCGAAGCCTCACGGTGCCGCATGGTGCCGCCGTGAGCGCGATCGCAGCAGCGTTCCCAAGTGTCGTGAAAGATGAGACTATTGATCGTGCAAAGCTTCGTGAACTCGTTTTCTCAGACCCTTGCGCCAGGAAAAACCTCGAGTCCATTCTCCACCCGCTTATTCGCGAGCGAACGTTCGTTGCGCTCACGTCCGATGCTGCGACGAGCGCCCCTTACGTCGTGCTCATCGTGCCACTATTGTTCGAGTCAAACGCGTACGCTTCGCTTATCGATTGTTCGGTTGTCATTGACGTGCCCGAATCGACGCAAATCGCGCGAGTGGTCAGCAATCGCGATGTCAGCGAAGAGACGGCGCGCGGAATTATTGCTGCGCAAATGCCGCGACAAGAGCGGCTTCGGCGTGCCCAGTTCGTTATCTCAAACGACGAAGATGCGAGTCGACTCGCCCAACAAATCGAAGCGCTGCATCGGGTGCTCTGCGCTAACGCGGCGGCACGACATACAAATTCGTGTACAAACGCAGCTTAGAACTTGTTCGAGCTTATGAACGCCGAAACTGTTGACACTCCTCCGCTGCTCTTGCCGGCTTTTGAAGATAGCCTGATTTTTGAGCACCCACTCACCGAGCGAGTGCGTACGTGGCTGCGTTTGGAAGAGCTTTTTTCGCGCACGCATACGCATGCCGCACGCCGTGAAGCGACGGATCACCGCGCTGCACTTCTTGGGGTGTTTGAAATCATCGACACCGCAACCCGCAGCGATCTGAAAACCGATTTGCTCGCTGAACTCGATCGCCAACGAACTCTGTGGAGCGCGCAGCTCGACAACCCCGATGTTGCGAAAGAAGCGCTGGAAGAATTCCTGGCGGACACTGAAACGGTGATCCACGACCTGCATTCGCAACTCGGGAAAATTGGTCATCACCTAAAAGATAGTGAGTGGCTACAAGCTGTTCGCCAGCGGGCTTCTACGCCCGGCGGCGCGTGTATCTTTGAGCTGCCGATGCTGATGAGTTGGCTGCAACGCGCGGAATATGATCGTAAACAAATGCTTAAGGAGTGGCTCGCACCCATCGTTCCGCTCGAAGAGGCGGTCGTGCTCGTCCTGCGCCTGCTACGCGAGTCGGTACAAAACACGCATGAAGTTGCGCGGCACGGCAATTTCCACCGCGCACTCATGAATCAGCGTCCACCGATGTTGGCCACAATCGAAGTGGAATCGGATCAGTGCGTTGTCCCAGAAGTGAGCGCGAATAAATACACCGTAAACGTGCGCTTCTTGGAGCATGGTGGGCAATTCGTACGAGCCGCGCGCGCTACGCCGACGCTTCGCGACGTCGGCTTCCGGCTTGGACTCTGCTCGCTATGACGACGGTGCATTGCCCGCGTTGTGAAACGCTTGTTGAATGGGCTCCCCATAACAAATTCCGCCCGTTTTGTTCTGAGCGCTGCAAACTTATGGACTTTGGCGCCTGGGCCAACGAGGAATATCGCGTGGAAGGTTCGAGCGCGCATGACGAACCGTTGCCCAATGTCGACGAAGCTTAAACCCATTTAGCTCCGACGCTTGCTGCACCGTTGAATCCGGTGATTTGCAGTGATCGCACTACTTTCGATCTGGTAATAAATTTTGTCAATCGCCCAGATCAGTTGATCTTGCGAACATAGAGTTGAGCAGCCATTCGCAGGCGCTGTATATGCGCAGCCTACCGCGGTTGTCGCGCTAGCGCGTCAATGCGTGAATCAGGCGCGCGCCGACAGCACAAGTTTGAAATATAGCTTTGCACCTTAATGGCTTGGTTTATCGGGCAATCAAACTCTTCCCTGAGAGTCTTGTCAAATATCAGAATTCACACGATACCGCGCTAAACCCTCCGCTAAGCGTTTAAGTTACCAACTCTTCGACCACTATTTCGGTCGTAATTGTCGCCGTGTGCCCGAGCATCGCTGTTGCGCTGCAATATTTCTCCTTTGAAAGCTTTACCGCTCGCTCAACCACCGCGCGATCGACGCCGTTTCCAGCCACATAGAACGTTAACTTGATTGCCGTGAACACTTTCGGATCTTCGTTTGCGCGATCTGCGTCAGCTTCCACGCGAAAAGAAACAACGTTTTGTCGTGATTTCTTAAGCATTAATACGACATCAATGGCAGTGCAGCTTGCAGCCCCAGCAAGCACTAACTCCATCGGTCTTGCACCGGTGTTTTTACCGCCATGATCCGGCGATCCATCGATTACGACAGCGTGCCCGCTGCCTACTTCAGCCACAAATTGCACACCGTCAGTCCACTTCACAGTCGATTTCATAAGTATCCCGCCTTCACCTAGACAAACTAGAGTTTCATCACTAGACAAATTATCCCGCAACGCACAAAAAGCGCTTGACTTGTGCAGTGCAGCAACCCATAATTTAATCGTTGCCTACTTCCTCCTCCTTAGTCGGCAACAGGTGTCAATCCTTCCTCCTCCTTTGGGTAGACATCTCTTCAACGGCGAGCCCATTTCGATGTGGTTCGCCGTTTTCTTATGGGCCGCCTTCGCGTCCGAGACCATCGACTGCAGTACCGCATTGATTTTCCAACGAAAATCCGCCGCTCTGCCCGATTTCTAAGCTATACTTCTCGGCTCACTGCGCGATTCCTTTTCGGAGTTTCGAGGTGATACTCATATCGCGCCTCGCGACAGAAACTGTGCCCCGCGCACTGTTCCACCGCTTGGCGTACAACACCAAACGAGTCTACACAATGAAAACTTACTCCGCTAAAGCGGGTGACATCGTTCAGGATTGGATCCTGGTTGATGCCACCGACCAAACGCTGGGCCGCCTGGCCTCGCAAATCGCGCTCCGTCTGCGCGGCAAACACAAGCCGACCTTCACGCCACACATGGCGATGGGCGACTTCGTGGTCGTTACTAACGTGGAAAAGCTTCGCGTTACCGGCAACAAAGCGCAACAAAAGACGTATTTCCGTCACTCCGGTTTCCCTGGCGGCATCTACGAAACCACTTTCGACAAGATGCAAGCCAAATATCCTGATCGAATCCTGAAGCACGCCGTTAAGGGCATGCTGCCGAAGGGTCCTCTGGGCTACGCGCTTCTCAAACAAATGAAGTGCTACACGGGTGAGGCGCATCCACATGCTGCGCAACAACCTAAAGCCATCAAACTCTAATCGACGTCAGGAATTTCAAACATGATCGGTAAATTCAATTACGGCACGGGTCGTCGCAAATCGGCGGTGGCACGTGTCTTCATCAAAACTGGCAAAGGCGCGTTCACCGTGAACGGCAAGCCTCTCGACGAGTTTTTCGCGCGTGAAACGGGTCGCATGATTGTGCGTCAGCCGCTCGTGCTAACCAACAATCTTGACAACCTCGACATCATGGTGAGCGTCATGGGTGGCGGCGAATCGGGTCAAGCCGGTGCAGTGCGTCATGGCGTTACACGTGCGTTGATCGATTTCGACGCGGCGCTCAAGCCTGAGCTCAAGAAAGCTGGTCTCGTTACGCGTGATGCGCGTGAGGTTGAGCGTAAGAAGGTGGGCCTGCGTAAGGCTCGCCGTCGTAAGCAGTTCTCCAAGCGCTAAAACTTGTTGCGCGGGCGCGCTGCGGCGTTGGAAGTTCGCTCGTGTACCGACGTACACGTCGCAAACTTCCGCCTTGCATCGCATCCCGCTCACTGCGTTTTTCGGTGGTGAAATACGAGATGTAATGACAAAGGCTGCATTCGCGGCCTTTGTGCTTTTTGAAGTACCCTCTCTGTCGTTAAAGAGCTACAGGAAACGTGCGTTATGACCTCTGAGAAGCAAATCAAAGTCGGCATCGTTGGCGGCACGGGCTACACCGGTGTGGAGCTTCTGCGCATGCTCTCGCAACACGCGAACGCGAAGCTCACGATGATCACTTCGCGGAAAGAAGCGGGCACGCGCTTGGATGCGATGTTTCCTTCGCTGCGTGGTCGTTGTGATCTAGCTTTCTCCGATACGGCAACGGCGGATCTCACGAAATGTGACGTTGTTTTTTACGCGACGCCGCATGGCGTCGCGATGGCTGATGCGCCTAAGCTCGTTGCCGCAGGTGTGAAGATCATCGATCTCGCCGCTGATTTCCGTTTCCGCGATCACACGATGTTTGAGCGCGTTTATAAGATGCCGCATTCGTGCCCGGAACTGAACAAAGAAGCGGCGTACGGTTTGGTTGAACTTAATCGCGAAGCGATCAAGAATGCTCGGGTGGTGGGCAATCCAGGGTGCTACCCGACAACGATGCAAATCGGCTTTCAGCCCCTTATTGAATCGGGCGTCGTCGATACAGGCCATTTGATCGCCGATTGCGCGTCGGGCGTGTCGGGCGCAGGCAAAAAGGCGGAGGTTGATTACCTGTTCACCGAAGCGGGTGATTCGATGAAGGCGTACAACGTTAACGGTCATCGCCATCAATTCGAAACAGCCGCGCGCTTACAAGAAATGACCGGCGAAAAAGTCGGGCTGATTTTCGCGCCGCATCTAGTGCCGATGATTCGCGGCATGCATTCCACGCTCTACGCGCGCTTAAACGCGAAGGGCTTGGCAATGACCAACGACCAATTGCAAACGCTGTTTGTCGATGCCTACAAAGGCGAGCAATTCATTGATGTGATGCCATTTGGCTCGTATCCCGAAACGCGTTTCTCACGCGGCAGCAACGTGCTTCGCCTCGCGCTGCATCGTCCACAAGATGGTGACACGTTGATGGTGCTCGCGGTGCAAGACAACCTTGTAAAAGGTGCGGCGGGTGCAGCGGTGCAGTGCATGAACGTGATGTTCGGCGTGCCGGAATCCGAAGGCTTGAGCGCGATTGCGCTCTCGCCGTGAATCGCGCGGAACCTAGCGCCGTTGTCGGTCGAAACTCATCATGGCTCTGATTCGATCTGATCGTTTGATGTCTAATCTGCGTCGCCGCTTTGGCGTCGCAGCGCCGAAACTTTCGGTGAAAACGCATTGGTCTTGGAAAGTCAAAGCAAGCATTGCCGCGGTCGCCATCACTGCGTTTGGGTGGCTCTATTACTCCGGCTTTGACGCAGGCCGCTTATTCGCCGGTTTCAACGTAAGCAAGATCGAAGAAGAGCGCAAAAAAATGGTGGCCGAACTCGCGACGCTTCGCGAGGAAAATGAAAAATTCCGTAAAGAGCGCATCGATCTCGCGAATTCGGCACAGATGGCAGAAGGCGCGAAAGATGTGCTTTCAAAACAGGTGCTATCGCTACAAGCGGAGAACACGCGATTAAAAGAAGAGACTTCGTTTTTCGAGAAATTGCTCGGCAGCACCACGGCCGGAAAAAACGGGCTCACCATTCAGCGCCTCCAAGCCGAGCGTGAAGGTGTCGACCTTTATCGATTCCGCGCGCTGGTGGTGCAAGGCACAAACGACTCGCAGTTCAAAGGCCGCATGCAAATTACTGCGCAGCTCGTCGGCGCAAACGAAAAACGCATCACGATGAATTTGCCTGAAGAGCAGACCGATTTACAGCCCACCTTAGCGCTTGATTTCAAGGCGTATCAACGCGTTGAAGGCACGTTCAAGGTGCCCGCTGGCGCACAGCTGAAAACGCTGAACGTGCGCATCGTTCAAGGCAATGCAAAAGAACCCAAAGCGCAGCAATCGCTGCAGCTTTAACCGATAAAATCGAGCGCTCAGCCGCTCGGGAGAACAGCATGTTCGGACGCAAGAAACCACACGTTCCACAAAAGCAGATAGACAGCCTGATTGGCGCAGGCACAACGGTTCAAGGCGACGTGAACTTCTCGGGCGGCTTGCGCGTAGATGGTCATGTTCGCGGCCATATCCACAGCCAAGCCGACGGACCCGCAACGCTCGTAATCAGTGAGAAAGCGGTGGTTGACGGTGAAATCCGTGTGTCACACGTGGTCGTTGACGGCACCGTAAACGGCCCGATCTACGCTTCGGAGTATCTCGAACTCTTGCCTAACGCGAAAGTGACTGGCGACTTAAACTACAAAACGCTTGAAATGCAAGTTGGCGCAACCGTTGACGGCCGACTTTTGCACCTACAAGCTGAAATCGCGGAAGTCGTTGAGATCAAGCGTATTTCCGGAAACACCGTAGCCGGGTAGCGGCGCGCAATGCCCCCAATCGGCTCGCGGTTGAAATCGCGAGTCGCCGCCCTCATAATCCATAGGTAACGCTCAAAGCGCGCGACGTCGGCACCAGCCGGTCATGCCCGCACTATTTTTCAGAGGCCGTTTATGAACGCAATGACTGAACTTCCCGCACCGATCAATTTCACCGATTCCGCAGCAACCAAAGTGCGTGATTTGATCATCGACGAGCAGAATCCGAATCTGAAGCTTCGCGTGTTCGTCACCGGCGGCGGCTGTTCCGGCTTTCAATATGGTTTCACGTTCGATGAAGACGTCAACGAGGACGATACCGTGATGGAGAAAAATGACGTCAAGTTACTCATCGATGCGATGAGCTATCAGTACTTGGTTGGTGCAGAAATCGACTACACCGACGGCCTTGAAGGCGCGCAATTTGTGATCAAGAATCCCAACGCGACCTCTACTTGCGGATGCGGGAATTCGTTTAGCGCGTAAACGGCTAGTAGCTCATAAAAAAGCGCCTTCGGGCGCTTTTTTTGTGGATGTGTCAGCCGCAAACTATAAATTAACAATCTTGTTGTTCCCCGGTTTGAGCTGGGCAATCGTTGGTTTTTCATAATCTATCGTTCTTACGCATTTTCTGATCTATCGCCCAAATAAATGGGGAATTCGACGCTTTTTCTATATCGAATTGAGCGCTCTTTTAGTAAGCGCTTCAAGTTCGCGAAATAAGCCCTCGTCCACACTCGAAAAATTAAAGCACGACTTACCCTGCATACGCTTTTTCAATTCCGGCGAAATGTCGTCAAGCAACTCAGGCTTCGAATACACCGGCATCAAGTGAAACGCCACTTTCCCTGCGCCGATTTTCGCAGCCCCCAAAAACACGGCCTTCCCTTTCGAGTCCGGCTCTGCTTCGTTCAGGTAAAAGTGATCGGCGGTGTCATGCACAACCGCTGCATGCTTCCCATTTTTTTCGAGTATCTTTTTCAGGCGATCAAACACGGGTTGCAAATCAGTTGGCATGGTGTCTCCTTTGACTCTTCAACGAATTACATTGACGCCGCGAGCATTGCTTCGTAATCCTCAGCACTCGCAATGCGCGGATTCGTTTTGTGACAATGATCGGCGAGCGCGCCGTCGATCACTTTTGCAAACCATTCGCGCTCAACCTTCATCGCGGCAAGTCCTGCAGGTAGACCCAGTCGTGCGTTCATTTCGCGAATCGCAGCGCCAACGTCATCGCTCGATTGCAGCCCCATCGCTTGCGCCATGCGGGCGAGTCGTTTTTCTTTTTGCACGCTCTCGTTGGCCGCGTTAAACGCGATGACTGCAGGCAAGAACATCGCATTTAACGTGCCGTGATGCAGCTTAGGATTGACGCCGCCCAAACTGTGCGAAAGGCTATGCACGCAGCCCAATCCTTTTTGAAACGCCATCGCACCTTGCATGCTGGCCGACATCATCATCAAACGCGCTTCGCGATCTTGCCCATTCGTTGTCGCGCGCTCAATGTGCGCCCAGCCGCGCGCGAGGCCATCGAGCGCGATGCCATCCGCAGGCGGATTGAACGCGGCGCTCATGAAGGTTTCCATACAGTGCGCAATTGCATCCATGCCCGTTGCCGCAGTGAGCATCGGCGGCAAACCGAGCGTCAATTCAGGATCACAAATCGCCGTTTTTGGAATCAAGTGCATCGAATGAAATCCGAGCTTGCGACCGTCTTCCAAAATCACAATTGCGCCGCGCGCCACTTCGCTGCCGGTGCCCGCCGTCGTCGGCACTGCAATGAGTGGCACTGCGCGCTCGGTGATCTTCGGCGAACCGCCTTCAATCGTTGCGTACGTTTTGAGCGCACCCTCATGGGTTGCAGCAATCGCAGCGCCCTTCGCACAATCAATTGAGCTGCCGCCGCCGACGGCGATCAAGCCATCACACTGATTCGCTTTGAACACATCCACAGCAGCGCGCACCGCAGCCTCGTTCGGATTCGAAGGCGTTTGATCAAAGACTGCATACGGCAACGCGCCCAGCGCCGCCTCCGCGCGTGCGAGCACACCCGCCGCACGAACGCCCGCGTCGGTCACGATCAATGGTTTCGTAATGCCAACGCGATCACACTCCGACTTGAGTAATGAAATCGCGCCGAAATCGATGTGGACTTGGGTGATGTAGTTGATGAAGGCCATGAGTTCTAGTCAGAGGTGAGCGGCGAATTGTTGCGCATTGAAGTTGAAACTGTTGGACTGATACGGGTTCATGGTTCGACAGGCTCACCACGAACGTGGAAAGAGTGCCGCTCATTATTTTTGAGGCTAGCCCGCTCATTTTCGTCAGTATGTCAACATCGCAGCGAACAGCAATCAATCGTTGTAGTTCGATAGCTTAAGAGAAAATCTTCCTTCTGAGTTCACATTCGATTCGTCGAACCAAGAGCCTACTATTCCCGTTCGTGGTGAGCCTGTCGAACCAAGAGCCTACTCTTCCCGTTCATGGTGAGCCTGTCGAACCAAGAGCCTACTCTTCCCGTTCATGGTGAGCCTGTCGAACCATGAACTTGCACACTGCCAACAATTGATCGTATCGCAGAATCGCTCTCGCAGTTAATTCGGCTATCGGATTCCGAACCTGTAACACAAATTCACTTACCCAACGGCAACCCCATAACACTTCCCAATCTCGCGCAAGCGCACAACAATCGCGACTTTTAGCGCCATGGGTTCGACCACTTCCACATCCGGTGCGAGTCGCAGCAACTGTCCTGCTGCGTGTTCAATCGTTTCAATCGGAATCGTGAGTTTCACGCGACCATCTTTTCGTCGCGACATCGGCGCTTGCGCAATTGACTTCGCCACCGCCGCGCTCAGTTGTCGAACTTGTTTCACGCCCGCAGGAGTGGCCAAAATTATCGCGCGGCCTTGATAGAGCGAGGCTTCGAAGCGCTGCAATGATTCGCTCCAGTACGCGGCGAGGTCGAATCGTTTCGGCCTTGTCGCCGCTACATTGGTTTCGCGAAATTCACGAATGTTTGAGATGCGATAGGTGCGCGGCGCATCGCTTTCACTTGCAATCAAATACCAAGCGCCAGCTTTGAGCACGAGCCCGAGCGGGCTCAGCGTTCGCCGCACCATGCCCTGCCAACGCTCATACTCAATCGTGATTTTCTTCTCGCTCCAAACGGCCGCCGCGACCGCTGTTAAGTACGGCACAGGCTCGGCTTCGCGATACCAATCGAGTGTGTCCAAATGGAAACGATCACGAAACCGCTGCGCGTCGCCGCGCTGCTGCGCAGGCAACGCCGCTGCGAGCTTGAGTTCAGCGTCCATCACTTCACGCCCCAAACCAAGCTGCGCAGCTGGGCCTGCGAGGCCGCTCATAAACACGGCCTGCGATTCCGACGCGGTGAATCCAGTCAGCGTTGTTTTCCAACCCTCCATTAACTGAAACCCACCGCTGCGGCCGCGCTCCGAATAAATTGGCACGCCAGCCGCCGCGAGCTCATCCACATCGCGATAGAGCGTGCGCAGTGATACCTCTAGCTGCTTCGCAAGCGCGGGCGCGCTCATGCGGCCACGAGTTTCGAGCAGCATTTGAATAGTGAGCAATCGGCTAGCGCGCATGTTTAGATGTTAATCAGAAATCATGCCATTACTTGGCATGATTTACCGATCACACTGCATCACCTTCACTTTTTTTCGAGTTCACTATGGAACATCTTTGGCTTTACGCCATTCTCGTATTCGGCATCATCGTGTTGCCCGGCATGGATATGGCCTTTGTGCTCGCGAGCACCTTGGCAAGTGGTCGTCGCGCGGGGTTCGCCGCCGTGTTTGGCATGGTGGTCGGCGGCTTTGCGCACACCGTGATGAGTGCGCTCGGCATCGGCATCTTGTTGAAACTATTTCCTTCGATCTTCAACGCGATGCTCATCGCCGGATGCGCGTACGTAATGTGGATCGGCGTTTCAATCCTGCGCAGCGCGGGGGCGATGTTGAAAGTTGAAGCGATTTCGCAACGCAACTTGCCGCAAACCTTCATGCGCGCCGTGCTCACCTGCCTGCTCAATCCGAAGGCGTATCTATTTATGTTCGCCGTGTTCCCGCAATTCTTGCGACCCGACGCAGGCCCGCTCTGGCCGCTTTGGTTGCAGGCATTTGTATTGTTTTTACTCGGTGCAATTAGTCAAATCGCGGTGTACGGCAGCGTCGCGCTCGCCGCGAGCCGTGTGCGCGATTGGCTCGGCGGCAGCGCCCAATCGCAACGCAATTTCGCTCGCGCAGTCGGCGCGTTACTCATCGCAACGGCGTGTTGGACGCTGTGGTCTGGATGGGTTTAATACTTACAGCACGTTTATTGATCGACCAATTTAAATGGACCAATACGGTATTTTTGCTATTTATTGATTAATACAGTAATCTAACGATTAGGCCAATGCAATTAAGCGTTACTTGTTAGCGCTATTAGCAATCACACCCTGCAAATCGGTCACGATTTTCACTGGCGGCAAATCCAAATACTCATCCGGCAAACCCGCGCGATTCACCCAGATCGTGCGAAATCCAAACGCACTCGCGCCCGCAACATCCCATCGATTCGATGACACAAACGTCACCTCGCTCGGCGACACGTTGAACACCGCCGTCACGAGCGCATAAGTCTTTGGCGATGTTTTGAACACGCGCGCCGCGTCCACCGAAATCACGCGATCCAGAAGCGGCAACAACCCCGCACTAGAAAACGCCGCATCAAGCATCGACGCATTGCCATTCGAGAGCACCGCCGTTTGCGATCCCTGCGAACGCAGGCTGCGCAACACGTCCGCCGCCTCTGGATACGCAGACAAACTGCGATACGCGTCCAACAACTGCGGCTTCAGCGCAGCGTTCACCGAAGGCAATCGCGCCAAGGCATGATCCAGCGCGCGCTCGGTCAAATTCCAAAACGGCTCATAGCGCCCGATCAACGAATACACCCAACTGTACTCAAGCTGCTTCGCCCGCCAAAGCTCCGACAATCGCGCCGCATCCGCACCCACCGCCGCCGCATGCCGCGCCACCGCCGAGTTCACATCGAGCAGCGTGCCGTAGGCGTCGAAGACGTAGATTTTGTTCATAGTCATCCTTGCGTGCTGCTTCGCTACGAATTTGATCGGCTAGCGCTTTTCGCTACACCCGCCGTCACGAGTTAGACGGACTTTGGCTTTGCAACTCGAACACGCTTCGGCTTTGTCGAATCCGTCGGCAGCAAACTCGTGAACTTTTGATACAGCGTGAAGAGAAATGCGACGCGTTCCGCGTCTGATTTCCACGATTTCTTTGCGCCATCCGCCGCGTGCGAAAGGTAATACGCCGCATCCACCGCCGCGTCGAGCTTTTGATGCGCCTTCAATAAGTTTGCTGGCATCGTAAGCGGATCGTAGAGATCGGCGAGCGAACTTTCGGGATGCTCGGTGCGGGCATCGAGCACGCCTTGCGCCGCCGCTTCAATCGCTTCGACGGCTCCCCTCTCCCTCTGGGAGAGGGTGTCCGAAGGACGGGTGAGGGCGTCCGCCCACGGGAAGTTGTTATAGACGATAGTGATTGAGTACTGATATCTACTCTCCAGTCGTCCACAGGTGTACGAAGTCCAAGCCATGTGCATCATTGATGTCAAGCAACCGAAGTGGCCGGGAGTTGCATTTGGGAGTAAGCGCAGTTTGTTGCTTGCGAGCACTTCGGGATTCAAAAAACCAAGTGGAATGTAGGGTCTGCGCTCCGATGAGACCTCCGGAATCACCATGAACGGTTCCGTAGGTATAAATTCCACGTGGAATCTAGTTGGCGTGTCACCCAATGCTTGCGTTGAAGGAGGTGGCGGTTTTCGCCGCTCATCTTCGTTTACGTTTTTCTTCGCGGAACCAGTACCTTTCCGGAAGTTTTTTACCGCTTCGACTCGCTCCAGCACCAGAGGCATCTTTCGTAGTTCAGCGGGTGGGCAATCGCCAAGCCACAAACACCACCGCTCCAATCCATTCAAAAATTCTTCTGCTCCAACCCATCGCCTGAACCATTTCTCCGAGAGCGGTTCAGAAGCCACGAATTCATCGCGTTCTTGTCGTGTAAACAGATACCAACCTCCATCAATGGGCTTGTTCCCGATCCCGATCATCGGAGCAGCACATATCGGAATGTTTCGGCGACGCAAAACCACATCACTCGCATCGACCAGATATGGATTAATGTTTCGCGCAGGAACCTCCACAGGTTTTCCTGCGATGTCGTCGTACTCAAAAAGCAACTTGAAGTCGGGCTCATGCTTCGCGAAACCAATAATGACGCAATGCACGGCGGCTTTCCCACTCCCTTCGTTGCTCCAACGGAACGTTCGGTGGGCGAAGTGAATCCGAATCTGTTGAGCGAGTAACCATGACCACAGCACGCCGACTTGCTCACCCTGTGTGATGCTATTGGTGGAAACGAAGGCACAGCGAATCTGCCCGTTTGATGCAAGATAGCGCGTCGCGAGTACATACCAAGCGGCGACAAAGTCGAGCAAGCCAGCGTTCGGAATACCGGCAAATACGGACGCAACATCGGTGCGCTGCGCGTCGTCCATAAACTTCGCACCAATAAACGGTGGATTCCCAAGTACAAAGCTGCACCGCTCCGCAGGCAGCACATCGTTCCAATCGACGCGTAACGCGTTGGCATGACGAATCGCAGCAGTGCTTTTGAGCGGAATACGCGCGTAGTACGCACCGAATTCATCGCTGACGGCGCGATTCATTTGATGATCGGTGAGCCACATGGCGACCTGTGCGATCTGCGCAGGAAATTCTTCGATTTCAATGCCGTAAAACTGATCGACGTTGATGTTCAAGTTCGTGTGAATATCCAGAAATCGAGAACCCGGCCCCGTGTTTACGGCACGCAGTATGTCGAGTTCGAGCAATCGCAATTCGCGATACGCGATCACAAGAAAGTTGCCGCAGCCGCATGCGGGATCGAGAAAATTGAGCATGCGCAGTTTCTTTTGCAACTCAAACAGTTTGTTGCGATTGCCTTTGCTGCGCTCGAATTCGTCGCGTAACTCATCAAGGAACAACGGCTTGATGAGCTTGAGAATGTTCTCTTCGCTCGTGTAGTGCGCGCCGATTTTTCGACGCTCCACATCGTTCATGATGCTTTGAAAGAGCGCACCAAAAATCGCGGGGCTGATCGTGCTCCAATCAAGGCCGCAAGCATCTAGCAGCAGTTCGCGTGTTCGCCCATTAAATTCCGGGGTACGCAATGTTTCTGCAAATAATTGACCATTAACGTATTCGAACGCTTCGTACTTTTCTTTTTGGGCAGCAAGTCTTGAGGCTTTGGGCGTGTTGAGGATTTCGAACAGTTCGTTCAGCGCGCGGCCTAGATCGCTGCCGTCTTCCTTCGTCTCGTTCTCGATCCATTCGCGGAAGCTTGCGGTGGGCGTGAAGATTCCCGTGTCGTCTGCGAACAAACAGAACAAGAGCCGCACGAGCAAGACTTCGAGTGGATGCCCGGCATAGCCACTGGCTTTAAGCGCATCGTGCAATTTGCCCATGCGCTCGGCGGCTTTGATGTTTATCGGGTCTTGCGGTTTGATCGCCTGAACGTTGTAGCCCGCGATGAAGCCGAAGAGTTTGATGCGTTTGTCGAGTTGATCGAGCGTGAATTCGGGATGATCGATACGCTCTTCCAGATCGTACAAACGGAAGCGCTGAAAGTTGCAAACAAGAATGTAGCGCGGCAAATCGCGCTCGGCCAGTGCTTCGAAATAGTCGGTCGCTTGATCGAAGGCGCGATCAAGATCTTGACCTGCGCTCTTCATTTCGATCAATAGTTTTCCTGGCCAGAAAAGATCGATGCGCCCGTTCTTAACGCTCTTCGCGCGCTTCAATTCCACTTTCTTTTCAAACGTGCCGACACGCTTGCGATCAACGCCAAAGATGTTGAAAAACTCCGACCAAAACGATTGTGACTCGGCTTGCTCGGACGTGTCATCCTTCCAACGCTTTTGGAATTGAACGGCACGGTCGCGAATTTCGGTCCAGGAGAGAGGCATAGCTTGTAGGTTAGTTGAGCTGAGCGGTTGCGCTCATAAGTTTCTCAGAACGTAGTGCCCGGTCTTCGCGCCGCCGACTTTTTCAACAAGACCCGCCGCAATGAGCGGTTTCAACAAATCCATTGCACCTTGGCGTGAAATGGAAAGTGCTGACCAAATTTCATTCGGAGCCATGCTGCCTTGATCGCGCAGCAGGTGGAGCAATCGTTGTTGCCGTGGGCGTAGCGCGAGTTTTTTCGTTGCGCTGCCTTGGATCGATTGAATTCGCAGCCAGGTGCGTTCGAGCGTTTGTCGCAGCCCTTCCGCGCTGTATTCGAGCCATGCGCTCAAGTCGTCTCCCGCGCGGCGTACGGCGTCGAGTTCTTTGTAATAGCGCGGGCGATCTTCCCAATAAAACTCGTCAACAGACAGGATGCGTTGCGCATCGAAGCCGCGCCGACAGAGTTCCCAAAGCGATAGCGCGCGACCCATGCGCCCGTTGCCATCGGCGAACGGATGAATCGATTCGAAGCGATGATGCAAGATGGCGAAGCTCAATGCCGGCGAGAGTTTGGTGGCCGCGGTGTTCCACCATTCGAGCAATTCAAACATCAAGCCCGACACCGCATCCGGTGGCGGCGGAAAATAATTACCCACGCGCACGCCGATCATGCGATACGCGCCCGCTTCGCCTTGATCCATCACCTCGCCTGCAAGGATGCGATGCAATTCGAGCAGGTGTTCCTGGCGAATGGGCGTGAGTGAGATGTTTTGCTCAACCTGGCGAAACGCGGCAAAGCAGTTCATCACTTCGCGCTGCATACGAGCAATCGCACGGCTCCTCGCGTGCGCAGGCGTGCCGCCTTCGTCAAGCTCGCGCACTTGTTCGAGTGTGAGCGTGTTGCCTTCGATCGCAGTAGACGCGTGAACATTGCGCGCACGTGCTTCTTTTTGCAGGGCAGGTATCGAGCCGAGATCGACGGTGGCGCTTTGAATGCGTTCGCGAAGCGCGGCGATGCGCTCGACTTCGGAGAGCAGCGATGCGCTGATCGAGAAATGCGGGATGTAGGCCATGACGTGAGGCTAAACAAACGTCAAGTGTGAGTCAAGTCGATGATCTTGCGATTGTCAAACAGTGCTTTTGGTCACGGAACAAATCACTTAAGGTGCATGCTGTCTAAAAAACGCCCACACTTCGTCCGCCATCTCAATGGCTGCACTTTGCACGCCTACGATGCGTTTGAAGAAGCTGGCGTAGCGTTCAGTCGGGCTGGGTTCGGTATGGCCGCCGCCTTCGACGCGATAGAGCACGACGGCGCTTTGATTTGTGCCGCAGCAATATTCGAACTTTTCGATTTTGTTGGCTTCGGTTGATTCATTCGTAGTGAACGTTTTTTTTGCTGCGTCGCTCACGATTTTGTTGTGTGACAACCAAAACTTTACGGATGCTTCAGTCGACACAACGCTGCCGCGTGTGCCGTAGCTTTTTCCGCTGCCAACCAGGCCGCCGTTTAACGGATTGATCGGATCGTCGGTGCCGTTCATAAACAACACAGAAACCGGCGATGAAGGCGACGCACAACCTGATTTCGCGGGCATGCTGGCAACGACTGCGCCGACCGCGCGGAATTTTTGAGGACGCTCGATGGCGAGCCGCAGCGACATATGACCGCCGTTAGAAATACCAGTTGCGAACACGCGCGACGCATCGATATTTAGCTCGCTTAACAACTTCGCGAGCAGCGCATCAACGAACGCGACGTCATCGCTTTGTGGATTAGTCTTTGTGTCTCCCCGGCAATCATTCCAACCGCGATTGCCATCTGCGGCCTTCATGCCTTGCGGGACAGCGAGCACGATGTTGTCGCGCTCTGCAATCTCGATCCAGCGTTTAAACGGCGCTTTGCTCAGCTGCCGCCCCATGAGTTGCGCCGTTGATCCGCCGTTGCCGTGAAATAGGAAAACGAGTGCGGATTTTTGGTTGGACGCGCCGACGTTCGCGGCGCGCTTTGCCGGAACGTAAAGATCGTATTCGCGTGGCTCGCCCACAACGACGAACGATTGATTTGCAGCGTAGCCCACAACTGCGTTTGCTGCGCGCTTTTTTTCGAGCAGCGCAGGCGCGGTTGTGTCGGCGAACACAACGTTTGCTATCGTGAGTGCGAAAGCAGAAGCAAATGCGAATGCAAGCGATACATACCGATTGACTGAGCGTGGCATTGTGGCTTTTCTGGCGAGTCGCGAAACACGCGCATAGTACCTAACGCAGTTCGTGTCGTACCGCCACGAGGGAGAACACCTCGCTAGACGCGCGCCTCTCAATCCGAGACGAGTCAAAGGCTACGGCTGGGTTACTAAGACCGATCCATATCTACCGACTAACACTGCGTCTGCTAAATGTCTGACACACCAACCATCACTTTGGCGGATTGAATATGTCAACAGCGAGAAACACCGTTGGTTCGGTACCGTCATTTCTCCACCAGTGCGTTGTGTTTTTGTCGGCAAGAACGGCATCGCCCTCCGCATACGTCTTGCTCGCTTCACCTCCAAGTTCGGTGGCCGAGCCCTTGAGCACGCATTGTTGGTCGCCGTGAGTGTTTTCATTAGCCGAGCGCAGGCGAGCTCGTCGAAGACAAAGGCCATGCTCCACACGCCTTTGGAACGCTCTGGTCTGGTGACGCTGAGCGGCGGGCAACTTCTTGCGCCGCCGCATGAGCACGGTGAGCACTTCGAGGGTGTAGCGTCAATAGGTACGTTTGAGGTTGATCGCGAAGCGCCGCACTGCTGGTCACACCAAACGAGAGGCGGCTCGCTCAGAGAGTCTGCTCGACGGCAACGCTTGCACGTTCTGGCTACTGGAATTGCACCGTTAGGATCAAATTCAGAACCTATAACTCACCGTCGCCGCGCCAACGTTGCTCTTTTTCGTTGCGAAGAGTGGGCTCAGCTCGGCCGATTCGCGCAGCTCGTGGCGACCGACACTCGCGGTGGCGGACCAGTGTTTGTCGATGGCGTAGTTGAGGCCAACGCTGTAATCACAGCTGATCCAACCCGCTTTGGCGTTGTACACGCGGTTGCCCGAGCGCGCGGCCTGTGCGGCCGTGACGCCGTAGTAGGTTTGCGCATGTTTGCGATCGGCATGTGTGGCGGAAAGGCTGAGCAAGCCACTGAGCTTTTCGCCCATGATTGGGAAATTCAGCGCGGCGTTGATCAAAGTCTGACTTCCGTATTCGCGCTTGGCGCTCGCCAGGTGGGAGGCGTTGAGCTTGACCATCCCGTCGAACGCTTGGTAGCCCGCAAAAGCAACTGCCAGCGCAGTGCCATCAATCTTTCCCATGCGGACGAGGCGCGGGCTATCTTTGCGGTCACCGTCCTTGCGGCCGGGATCAGCACTAGCGGCCAGGCCCGCGGAAAAGCCTTCAAGCTGAAGCAGGGTGTAGCCAACGCCGCGCTCGGTGCTAGCGAAGAATCGACCCTTTTGGTAATTTAAGCCAAACGTGGGCGACCACTTCGGCTTATCGCTCACTTCGCCAATGAGGTTTCGATTCGTGCGCTCTGCGCCTAGGCTTAAAGTGAGCTCGCCTTGGTCGCTGGATGCGTCAGCAGCGTGGCTCACGTGTGTGACGCCGAAGCCAACGAAAGCGACGAGCAATGGGAGGAGAGAAGTGTGTTTCAAGAGGAATGTTCCTTGTTGTTGTGACGGGAAAGAAAAAAGCGAGCGCACAGGCGCGCGCCTCCGGGGTTGGCGGTCTTGCTAGTGGTTTATTCGGATATCGCGCGGGCCTGGGATCGGGCTCGCGCGGTGACGGCGTGGCGAGGGTGCTAGTGCGTTCGCGCCCGATCGTGAGGGGTCATGAGCTCATGGGTAGACGGACGCGTGGCGCGTGTGTGCGCGCATGCGTGTTCGCACATCACGCGTGTTCAACACCGCGCAAATCTGCTCAAGGCGCGATGCGCTAACGCGGTCTGCGAGTGAAACAACGGCAACACTCATGCGGGCTTTCGCGCGACGGTGAAGACGCGGAAATCTTTGCTTCTGTCGATCCCGTGGCGCTCCACCGAAAGCACTTCGAAGCCTTGTCGAACCATTGCTGCCTCTAGCTCAGGCGCTTTGAAGAGCGACACCTCGGGCGCTTTGCCCAGCGCACGTGCAATTGGCAACGCGAGGCGCGTAATCAGCGGGTTCATCTCGCCCACGCAAGGCGTTTTTGCCAGCAACACGCCACCAGGGCGTAACGCGCGCTTAGCGAGGTTCAGCGTGTAATCGAGATCGCTCACCAAGTGCAGCACACTGAAGGCCAACACGACGTCTTGGCTGCCAGGCGGCACCACCTCGCCATCAGCATCGGCCATTTCAAAGCTAAGTTGCGGGATCGGGGACGCAGCCAGTTTTTCGCGTGAAATCGAGATCATCTCGGATGACACGTCAGTCCCAATGTAAGTGCGAGTAAACGGCGCAAGGCGTAGAGCGATCGTGCCCGTGCCGCAACCCAGTTCGAGCACTTCGTGCTCCGCCGTCAGAATGTGCCGAACGCGCTCGAGTGTTGTTTCGTACCCCACGACATCTGCGATCGGATCAGAGGCGTACTTTCGCGCGGTCTGATCCCAGAAGCGGGCCTTTCGAAGCGCGTCAGCGGATTGCGCATTTGCAGACGCGCTGGGGGCTGAACGGGATAGGGAAGTGTTGGACATCGGAAACAGACGGAGACAGCAGCGAAATGCGTTGTTGATCGAAGTCCAGAATGCTATCTATGCGAAACACGAAAGGGAATTGCGGTAAATTGCAGACAACTCATGCATTTACGTATGGATCAGCCGTATGCAACCTCTTGATTGGAACCAACTTCGAGCGTTTTTGGAGACGGCGGATACCGGCTCGCTCTCCGCTGCCGCGCGAAAATTGGGCCTCACTCAACCCACGCTGAGCCGCCAGGTGGCCGCCATCGAACAGAGCATGGGCGTGACCCTCTTCGAGCGCGTGGGTAAGGCGATGGTTCTCACATCAACCGGTTTGGATCTTTTGGAGCATGCGCGCGCGATGGGCAGTGCAGCAGACGCGCTGAGCTTGGCGGCCACAGGTCGGTCGCAGGCCGTGGGTGGCGTGGTGTCAGTGTCGGCCACCGACATCATGGCATCGCGAATGCTGCCGCCGCTCGTGAAGCGGCTGCGCGAGAAAGCGCCGGGCATTGCGCTTGAGGTGATCAGCACCGATTCGCTGAGCGACTTGCAGCGCCGCGAAGCCGACATTGCGATCCGCCATGTGAAGCCCGAGCAGCCCGATCTCATCGCAAGGCTCGTTCGAGAAGTGAATGCGTATTTCTACGCATCGGAGGCGTGGGTCAAGGCACACGGCCATCCGCGCACAGCAGACGACGCCGCCAACGTTCCCTTCATTGGCTCGGATCGCAATGGCCAGTATCTCGGCATGCTTCAGCACCATGGCCTGCGCGTGTCGGAGGAAAACTTTTGCTGCTATGCGAACCACTCCGTCGTGCATTGGGGACTCGTACGCGACGGCATCGGTATCGCACCGATGATGGAAGACGTCGCGCGGGCGACGCCGGGGGTGGTGCGCGTTTTCGACGATTTGCCGCCGGTTCGCTTCCCCATCTGGCTCGTGTCACACCGGGAGCTCCGCACATCACGAAGTATTCGCGTGGTGTTTGAAGCGCTGGCTGATGGGCTCGCATCAATCAGCAAAGTTACGCCAGATTGACAAAGCACAACGCGCTATTGAATCGGCACGGCTTCATTTGAACTAACACGAGGCCGTAGGCGACGACTTGGCGTCGCTTGTGTGCGACCGAGGAGCGCGGCCAGGTTCGCGCCTACGCACTCAAAACATGGCTTGCTCGCACTCCACTTCGCTCAAGCGCTAGTTCCGTGCATCGAGCACAGATACCTCCGCTCGCGAATGCAACTACTCACATTGATCGTTGCAAAAAAAAAGCCAGCGATCGCTGGCTTTCTGCAATGCCTAGGGAAACGCTGAATAAGTCTCCGCGATGCAGCGCGCCTTGGTTTGGGATGGAGTGCGAAATCGACAAATGCGAGTCATAGCGGGGCTATGGCGCGTATTTTCGATGCAGCAATCTGTCACAAAGCAAGGATGCGATGCGCGCGTGGGACTTGTTCAGCGTTTCCCTAGTTAGGCATCAATAGTTGCTGCGACGCGCGTCGCCGTATCCACCGCTAAGCGCGGGGCGCGCCTCCATCGGGCGAGCGATGTTCACGTTCAGATCGCGACCGCCCACGCTTTTACCGTTCAAGCCGCGCACTGCGGCGTCGGCCTCCTGGCTGCTCGACATTTCGACAAAGCCGAAGCCTTTAGAGCGACCCGTATCGCGCTCCATGATGACTTTGGCGGACTGCACATGGCCGAAATCCGAAAACTGTTGTTGCAGATCGCTGTCTTGCACGGAGTAGGACAGGTTACCGACGAATAATTTGTTGCTCATTTTGGAGCCTTTCACATAGGGCGCACTCGGAAAAGTGGTGCGCCGATTAAAAACGATTTGTTGAGAGCGTTCAGCGCCTGCGCTGGAACACTGCACCACCTGCCGCACGCGGCTGGCGGTTTTCGATATGACGGAAAGTGATACGGGCCTTTGTTAGGTCGTACGGCGACATTTCCAGTGTGACACTGTCACCCGCCAGAATGCGGATACGGTGTTGGCGCATCTTGCCGCAGGTGTAGGCGATCACCTTGTGGCCGTTATCGAGCGTAACTCGATAACGGGTATCGGGCAGCATCTCATCGACTTTGCCCTGCATTTCGATCAGTTCTTCTTTGGCCATGAGCCCTCCTGGGTTTGATGGTTTAGTCAGCTGATGCGGGGTTGAGTAGCCAGTAACGGCCCTGCACGGCGGCATACATCAGTGCGCTCGCCTGCGTTTTGAACGTGGGTTCGAAGGCATGGACTCGATCTCGGGTTAGACGTCCGGCGCTGTTTCGGATCGAGAGCAGCGCGGTGTGATGATCGGTGCCGTGCGAACGGCTCAGTGGCGTGATCCGGAATTCGCCGAGGGCGAAGGGTCGTGTGTTAGCAAATATCATGTATTCCAGTGTGTCGTGCGCGTATGGCACGATTCGTCCCGCTGCGGACAGCAACGAAGTACGGGCAATCACAACCGAGTGTCGGTCGCGAAATTAAGGCTTGCCTGGGGAAAAGTAGACCGCTTTGGGGGCACACGGCGACGCGGTGTGCAGCGGTGGAGTGTGGTGTAGAGATGCCACAACCGGTTTCGAACCTGCTCGCGGAAAGGGAAGCAAAACGCCGCGAGACTCTCGATGATAGCGCTTTACGACACTTCGCGGCATTTCTTCGATGATCTAGCGCCTGACCGTCGCAACCGGTACTCGCACCGCAAACTCGATTCTGATGTTCGGCCTTTCCCGACGCGAATTCGAACCTACAGCGACCAACCAAACAAAAAGCCCCACGAGGGGGCTCTTTGTTTGGTTGGTGGACCCGGCGGGGTTTGGGCATCCTCCCCAGCCTTTGCGCAAGCATGCGCAAAGGCGTTCGTAGGCGAGAAAGATGAAGCAGTTCATCTTTCTCGTCCGACTCACCCCGCGTGGACGCGGGTTCAAACCCCGCCGGGGCATTGGGAAAAACAAACGCCCCTTTCGGGGCGTTTGTTTTGTTGGTGGACCCGGCGGGGTTTGAACCCGCGTCCGAAAGCCATCGATGGTCAGGACTACATGCTTATTTCATGATTTGATCTTATTGACGGCACGCGCATGAGCACGCTTGCCGCCAACCAGTTCACTAAATTTCGGACGCGCGTCGCAAACATCCGCGCGCCCTACTCGTGGCTAATGGATACTGCTGTGGATTACTCCACCCGACGTTCACGCCCATCGGTGCAGCACTCGAACCTAGTTTTTAATTAGGCTGCGAGACGGCTTTCGCCGTAGAAGCTATCGTTTGCAATTAAATGCATTGGCAGGATTAACGAGGTGTACCGCCTCGGCATGCCCCAAGCGCACGTCAGAACTCCCGTCGAAACCAGATTCGGGCCCGGTAATCGAGAGTGCGTCTTCGCACTGGTGAACAGTCATTGTAAGACTCGGTGACCGCGACTTCGTTCAGACGGAAAATCGAAGTTTTGCATTTTCAAATAATCCCGCTTATAAGGTTTATGCTCAATTACAATGAGCTGTGGCGCTTATTTTCTCCTGTTTCGAGATACCAATAAATATTGCTTGTCGCCCAATTCCATGGAGCTTTACCTAATTTTTCTGTTAAATAGAATTTGCGAAGCGTCCACGTTTAAGCACCAGTTCACCGATGCTGTATTCGAACGCGCACCAGAAAGCGCGTTGCGAGGCGCCCTAAGTTCTTGATTTCGATCTATAATTCTCGGTTCCTCAACCGTTTGAGCGCTCGCTGTCCACCTGACGTTGGCGGCGCTCAGATCCTTCGATCGGTTTGATGCGTGCATTGCGCTCTAAGCGCTGCGCGTTTGGTGCGAAATGGGTTCGCCGCCGACACATCGAAGTAACCGGAGTTCCTGTTATGGCCCGCGTATGTCAAGTCACCGGCAAAAAGCCGATGGTGGGAAACAATGTTTCTCACGCTAACAACAAAACCAAGCGCCGCTTCTTGCCGAATCTGCAAAGCCGCCGCTTCTGGGTTGAAAGCGAAAACCGCTTCATCCGCATCCGACTCACCACCGCAGGCATTCGTTTGATCGACAAGAAGGGCATCGACGCCGTTCTCGCCGATATGCGCGCTGCTGGCACGATCTAAACTGGGGAGCAATAAATCATGCGTGAAAAAATCAAACTTGAATCCACCGCAGGCACCGGTCACTTCTACACGACGACCAAGAACAAAAAAACGATGACTGAAAAGCTCGTGATGAAAAAGTTCGATCCGGTTGCTCGTAAGCACGTTGACTACAAAGAGATGAAACTCAAGTAATTCGTTACTTTTAGTTACAAAGAAACCCGCCCTTTGCTGGCGGGTTTTTTATGCGCGCTCTGTTCGCAATCGCCAGTTTCGTAGGGCTAGATGAGGCGAGGCGAGGCAGCGGTTAACCCAACTTTGTGTCGCAGATTGACGCACGATGACGTCTGTTCGGACGGGTGCTGCCGCATTCGGTATTTAGGATAATTCCGGGCATAATTTGAACGATACCGAGAGAGTTAATGAGTCTTAGTCAAACGCGGCGGCGTATCGCATGCGCAGTTCGCTCCGAACGCGACGTTTCGCGTAGGCGTTTGCTACAGGGATTGCTCGCGGCGACGGCAGCACCGTTTGCGATGCTTCCTCTGGCTCACGGGAATTCACGTGCAATTCGTCTCATCGCGCAAGAACCAGGCGCGCAGACCGATACCGTCGCACGAATCCTGCTGCCCGCGCTTGAGGCGGCGATGCACCAAGATATCGTGATCGAGAATCATGGTGGCGCAGGAGGACGCATCGCAGCGCGCACCGTGGCGATGGCGCCGCCTGAGAGCCTGATCGTCGGACTCGGGGGGGCAAACAATCTTGTTCTTGCTGGGCTTCTAGGCCGCGATATCGGTTATGACCCGGCGAAGGATTTCAGTTTCATTTGCGCAGTAGCGCGGGTGCCGTTTGCAATTGCGGTGCGCGCGAGCTTACCCGTAGCAAACATCGATGAACTGGTGAAACAGGCGCGGTCAAATCCCGGAAAACTCACCTTTGGATCCGCTGGCGTCGGCGGCTCATCACATTTGGCAGTGGAAGCGGTGGCGCAACATCATCATCTGAACCTGTTGCACATTCCGTTTCGCGGATCAAGCCTTGCGACCCACGAAGTCGTCGCAGAGCGCGTCGACATCGTCGCGACTGATCTGCATCGATTGCTGCCGCTCCTAAAAAGTGGAAAAGTGCGCATAATCGCGGTGACGGGTAACACGCGCTCGAAACTCGTACCGAATATTCCGACGCTACACGAACAGGGGCTCAGCGGGTTTTATCTTGATCCGTGGTACGGACTGTATGGTCCACGCACGCTCGAACCGTCTATCGCCGCTCGTTGGCGCATCGTAATGAGAGAAGCGATGTCCGATACAGCAACGCAGTCACGCGCAGAGGCTGCGAACATAGAACTCGTTCCGCCGACGATGGAAACGCTCGCGCGCTGGATTGAAGCTGATCGCGCGAGGTATCGTGAGCTCGCGCGGAAAATTGATCTCGCGACAACGCAATGAATTCGCCCGTAGAACACTTTCTTGAAGCGCGGTGTGATGATGTTTGCGCGCCAGCAGAAAGACTGTCAGTTGCACGCTCAATTGAGCCGGATCGTAACGTCTTGATGCATTACATCGAAGCAATGTGCAAATCGCGGCGATTCAGTAACTTCGGACCAATTCATGAAGAGCTACGTGATCGTTTGCGTGCGTTACTCGATGCAGATCGACTCGGATTATTTTCGAGCGCAACGAGCGCGCTCACGATCGCGTTGCGTGCGCTGGGCGTGAAAGGCGAAGTCATTACAACACCGTTTTCATTTGCGGCCTCAGCGCAAGTCATTGAGTGGGCAGGCGCGACGCCCGTTTTCGTCGACATCGATCCTCAATCGCTGGCTATCGATGTGGAACGCGTTGAGGCTGCGATAACGCCCCGCACCACGGCGATCCTCGCGGTTCATATTTACGGGGTACCGTGTGACGTGCACGCCCTGGAAGACATTGCGAAGCGCCACGGCCTTGCATTGGTGTTCGACGCCGCGCATGCATTTGACACGCGAATCAACGACGTGCCAATTCATCGCTACGGCGACGCAACGATTTACAGCACACATGCGAGCAAGTTGTTTCACACCGGCGAAGGCGGCTTGCTCGTTTGTCGCAATCCATCTGTTCAAGCGCGATGCGAACGCATGTCGAACTTTGGTTTCGATGGCAGCGGTGATGCGCTTGAATGCGGCACCAACGCGAAGATGAGCGAATTGCACGCAGCGACCGGGCTTGCTGTGTTGCCGAAAGTGGACGCCGAGCGTGCGGCTCGCGCAGCGCTGAGACAGAAGTACGAATCAGCGATGAAAGACATGGGCGGCATCACGATCATCGCGCCACCAGCGCACGTGAAAGACAGCTTGCAGTACTTCGCTGTGCGTGCTTCAGGAAACCCGCAAGAACACCGCAAAACAACTCGCGACTTCATACATCAATGCCTTTATTTACATGGGATTGACAGTCGAAAGTATTTTTTTCCTTTATGCAGTAATTTAAGCTACTCGCCCAATTTAATAGGGCAAATCGCCACAGAGCTGGAAATCGCTCAAGACGCGTCTTCTTCAGTGCTTTGCTTGCCGTTTCATAGCGCGGTCAGCGAGGAAAACATTGCAACGATCACGACGCTCATACGCGACGCTATGAATCAATCTTCATGAAAAAAACAATACTTCTTCTCTCTGGCGGCAGTCAGGTGGCGCAATTTATGTTGCAAGTGCTTGAGGGGCGGCGCGGCGATTTGCGCGTAATCGCAACCAATAGCATTGCCGATGATCCAGGCTTGTGGCGATTCGACGCGGTGTATCTCGTGCCAACGACCTTTGCTGATCAAGCGGCGTACGAAGCAAAGATCGTTGAGATCATGAACGCCGAGCACGTTGATTTAGCGATTCCGTGCCGAGACGACGACATCGTTGCACTCGCAGAGTTAGTTGATCGCCATCCCGGTTTGCGCGAACGTGCGCTTTGCGGCCCGTCGAACCTGGCTCGCGTGATGTCGGACAAATTAGAGAGCTTCAAATTCGCGAAATCTGTGGGGCTTGCATTCGCGGAATCGTTTGAGCCCGACGGCAGCGAAACGCCCGCTGAATTCGCGGCGCGCGTGGGCTACCCGTTGATCGCGAAACCGCGCGATGGATTCAGCTCGAAAGGCGTGATGTTTATAGACGATGCGCTGCAGCTCGAGCGCGCGCTCGTGAGACCGAATTATGTGATCGAAGAATATTTAGGCGATCCCGATGCGTACTTTGAAACGAAACGCTCAATCCTTGCAGACGGATTACCGCTTTATCTTTCGATGCACGGCATTAAACACTCAATAGAGTTGATGTTTGATCGCACATCGAAACCTGCCGCGCCCGTTTTTGCGACCTATAACCGCCCGGCGTTTCGCGCGCGTTTTGTAACACCGAACGTTGAGCCAAAAACCCTTGCGCTCGGGCAACAGTGTTACGACGTTTTCTCGAAGCTCGGATGGCGCGGCCCGTTAAACGTGCAATGCCAACTTGATCGGCGCGGTCTAGTGAAAATTCACGAATTCAATGGGCGCTATGGTGCGCTCGCGGCCGAGCGCTGGTTACTTGGCTACGACGAAGTCGCGCTCGGGTTGAAGTTGTTCGCAGACGTCGATCTTCCTCCTTCGCGTTGGGCGGTTGATACGGCCATCAAGGTGAGCGCGCAGTTGTCATCGCGAGGTGCTCATCCAAGCGATGTGGCGTCGCTTCAAAGCGCAGGATCGTGGCGTCGTTCGCACTAGCGGAACTCGTCCAACTCAATGAAACAACTCCACATCAGCTGCATATCAACAGGCGCGACTCACGCAAAACTGTCGATCCAGCCGACGGGTTGGCCGACAGCACATGAGGCGTTTGAGCAATCGCTTGACGATGTACTACCCGCGTATCTACGTGATATCGAACAGCTCTCGATTGCATTCGCCGCTCGCTTCGATGCGGTCGCGTTGTCACGAATATTGCTGCTCACAGTTCGCAATCTCGCGCTAGATGGCGCCATCGAGGTTACGTGCGGCGTTGAGGGCGAATCGCTCGACGTCTCGCACATTGAGCGTGTTTTTGGCATAACGTTGAAGTCGCGTTCTGCGGGCCTTATCCGCTTTGAGCGCGCGAAGGACACTGCGGGTGAGTGTCGTCCGGGTCTCGTATCCATTTTGATTGCGGCATGGAACCCACGCTATTTTGAGAAAGCGCTGCGTAGCGCGCTTGCACAAAGCTATTCGTCGATTGAAATCCTCGTCGGCGATGATCGATCCGATGACCAAATTGAGAAAATCGTTAATCGATATTGCAGTGCAGAGTTTCCGGTTTACTACCATCGAAACAATCCGCGATTGATGGTTCGTGCAAACTACGAAGCGTGCTTTGATCGTTCGCACGGCGAATTCATAAAATATTTAAACGACGATGACGTGCTAGAACCGCACTGCGTTGAACGGATGGTTCACGCATTCGCCTGCGAACCCACCGCAACGCTTGTCACCTCGGCGCGCGCGTTGATCGATGATCGCGGTGGGCCTAAACAAGATATGCCCGCCACCAAGCCTTTGGTGCCTGAGGACGCGTTCATTGACGGGCCGAGTCTCGCCAATGCGCTGCTTTTACTTGGACTCAACTTCGTTGGCGAACCGAGCACAGTCATGTTCCGCAGAAAATTCGCAAGACTCGGTGATGAGCCCTTGTTCGATTTTTCGGGCGAATTCGGTCGTGGCATCACTGATTTCGTGCTTTGGTCGAAACTGCTCTGTCGGGGTGATGCCGTGTATTTGCGGGAAAGGCTCTCGAGTTTTCGCGTGCACGCCGAACAAAGGCAAGCCCTGCCCGAGGTTCGACTACGTGCAATCGAATCAATCCCTGCGCTGCGCAGTCGTTGGTTTGATCTTGGCGGCCATCTCTCACTGCCGCCGTCTCTGCTTCGTACGCGACGGTCCCAATCAAATGCTTTTAGTTTGCAACCGATTGAGTCGTTCGGCGCGACGGAGGCAAACAAATTGACACTTTTTTCGCAGTGGGCTGAGCGAACGCACCCCTTCTTTTTGTCAAATTCGTAAGATGGCGGATCGCGATCCTGTTGTTGAGGCGTTGGTTGCGCTGATCGCAGACACTCGTTCTGCGACGCTAAAAAACTCTGACCTGAAGCTCGCGAGTACGCATTTAATCGACTCGGTCGGCTGCGCGATCGGCGCACTTGATTCTCGCGCCGCGAACGCGTGTAGAGATCTAGCCACAATCAGTCGCTGCGATTCGGGAGCTAGCATCATTGGCTACGCTGATCGGACTACACCTGAACTTGCGGCGTTCGCGAACTCCTCGTTGATTAGAAATCTCGACTTCAACGACACCGGAATCGGCGGTCACCCGAGCGATATGCTGGGCGCAATACTCGCAGTAGCAGAAACGTCTAATGCGAGTGGAGTCGCATTCTTTCGAGCTATTCACTGCGCGTACGAAGTATTCGCCGGGTTGCGCCGTGCGGGAATGCGATTGCGCGGACAACATGTTGATCAACTGCAAGTCGTCATCGGTGCGGTCAGTGGCTGCGCGCTACTTTTGAACCTTAGCGACGAGCAAACGCGACACGCGATCAGCATGGCGCTCGTACCCAACATTCCGCTGCGAGTTACACGAACCGGAGCGCTTTCCGAGTGGAAAGGCAGCGCCACCGCGCATGCCGCGATGACGGCTGTATTTGCGGCAAGACTTGCGCATCACGGAATGACGGCACCAGCACTGCCGTTTGTCGGTATCGCGGGACTTTATGATCTGCTACAAATCGAGCCCTTTGATGCGTCGAGAATTCAGCCGCAACCAGACTCGCGGAGCGCGCTCGCTAGCACAGCGCTAAAGCGCTTTCCCGCAGAGTACAGCGCGCAAGGACCGATCGCGCTTGCGCTCGAAATGCGTGACGACGCACCAATTGACCAGATAGATCGCATCACGATTGCGCTGCATCATGACGGATGGCATGAAATCGGTGGCGGTCAGGGGGATCACGATACCAAAAAGCGCCCGATGAATCGTGAAACGGCGGATCACAGTCTGCCGTTTCTGGTGGCGAGCGCTCTCATTGATGGAGAAATTAATTTACAGAGTTATCGTGAGTCACGGTTTCGAGATTCGCAAATGTTTTCGCTCATGGATCGAATAGAGGCCGTCGCCGATGCCACGCTCACATCAAAACATGCTGGTGAAATTCCGACGTGGCCGTCGCGGCTCGTGATTCACCTTTGCGACGGACGTGTCCTCGAAAGGCACATACATTCACCTGCGGGGCATCCAAATAATCCGCTTAGCGAGCTTGAGCTCCGCGCGAAATTCGATCAACTTTGCACGACAGATATGAGCGAGCGCGAGCGCGAACTTCTCATCAATACCATTTATGCGCTACCTGAGGCGAGCGATCTCAATACTTTACTTGCGCAGCTGCGGGCGGTAGCTCACGTAGCTTAACTTCACTTTCGTTGCCAGCGTCCTTGGTCGCGCAGCTTCGCTTTAAGCATAGCTGAGACGCCCACATCTATCGAGCGACGAAACACGATTTCTGGGTAAACGACTTTGAGTTGCGGTGATTTCCAGCCAAGCCAGTCGCGCAATGTGTCGCCCACCTCATCGTATCCAAGTAGATGCCGCGCGCTCGTGGCTCCAGTAAACCGTCCGTTGAATTCGAAAATTTTGAGCGTGCTGTCACGAGCACGCTGGCATTGAACATTGAGCGGTCCGCGCCAGCCAGCCCCTGCAAACGCTTCACCACAACGCCATGCAAGTTCCATGGAGTCGCTGAGCGGCTCCTGCGTCACGGAGACGCTTTTGCCACCCACCATCTTATTGCGAGTTGCAACAACAGTGCGAACACTTCCATTCGGTGCGATATTCACTTGTAGTGACGTTTTCGTCTCTTCGTACGAATGAAAAAGAGCAACGCCTTCGCCTTTCTCGCGCGCGAGGTGCGCGAGGATTGCGCTGCCGTCACCGACATACTCCTGCAAAACGTAGTCGTCGCGACCGATGAGTGATTCCATTTGTTCAAGCCGCACGATCAACCGAACGCCCTGCGAGGCAAATCCGCGCCGCGGTTTTGCAATTAGAGGCAATCCGAGATCCGCGGCAAATCGTTGCAGCTGCTCAGCGCCAACACATTTCAGCGTTGCGGCAAACGGTAAACCAAACTCACTCGCAAGGGAAGCACTCTCGAGCTTGTCAAGCATTGCCCGCGCTAACCGATGCTCGCCACACAGTAGCTGGCAATTCGAATCCGCATTGAGCGTTTTATGGTTCGCGAGCCACGCAATGTCTTCATCGCGCGTCGGCACAATCAGATCCGGCTTCACCGTTTGGATGACCTTTTCGAATCGCTCGGCAAAAGCGTCCTCTTCGCCAATGGCTGGGACTAACCAAACGTCATCGTAGTCGCACAGCGTTGGCTCGTCGGCGACACTGTTGGTGGCAACCAATCGAAGTCCATCACGCCGCCCCGAGAGCGCTGCGACAATGTTGCGGCCAACCAGACTGCCCCCCGACATTACGAGCAATGTGTACAACGGATTCACCTCGATACTCCGTACATCTGTTTGTAAACTGCGTCATCTTCGAGACGAAGCGCGCGAAGCGCATTGCGAAACATGATTCGCTCCAACACCTCCGGTTTCCAAGCTACCTGCAGAAAGGAATCTACGTAAGGTTTGATCGCTGTCAACGGGTATGAACTCCCAAAAATAAACTTATCTGCAAATCCGAGCAAGTTTGAGTTAATCGCTTTGACCCAATCCTCGTGCCCGAGATGAAAGAAATAGATGTCGGGTGATAGCCAAATATTGTCGCGGCGACACGCAGCGACGATCGCTTCGCGTACGTACGGGTAGCAGCCATGTCCGCAAACAATATGCATTCCGGGAAAATCGTCAGCAACTTCTTCAATGTAGCGCGGATTCGCGTAGTCGACCAGACGCCCTCCCAGCACGCCCGAGGTTTGCGGAACCACCGTGACTTTCCACGCCTCGCAGCGTTCATAGAGCGGATATAGGCGGCGATCATTCAAGTTGTATCCAGGTGCGCGCCCCGGTTCAATACAAATTGTTCTACATCCTAAAACATTCACGACGCGGTCAAGTTCAGCAAGGCTGTCATGCATCGTATTGCTTACGTCAATGCCAGCAACAGCCACAAATCTACCCGGATGCGAGCGTTCAACGTCTACAAGAAAATCATTCGGTGTCGTGCGCGCAGGCAAATCGTATCTGCCAAGTTTTGCGCCCGGATTGAAGCCCGAAACAGAAACCGCAGTGGTGACGCCCGCCACTGAAATCTCGCGGAAAAAGGCGTCAATCGATCCGTCGCTCAATGCAGGAACGCGATCAATACGATTGAGCTTCGACATGCGATCAGTGAAGTACGCTGCACCCGGGCCCGCTGTGAGCCGACAGCGCATATCAACAATCAATTGGCATCCCCATCGCCCAGAACGTCAGATTGCATCGCGCGTTTGTAAAAATATGTGGTCGAACAAAGACCGCCGTGTGGTTTTAGCGCATAGTCGGGAATACTCCCCGCGACCTGCCAACCGAGTTTTTTGTAGAGATGCGACGCCGCTTGATCGGTTTCGGTATCGAGCACCATCACGGTTTTTCCGACGGCGAAAGTAAGCGTTTCGATCTCGCGCATGAGCGCTTCGGCGATACCTTGTCGACGTGCACGCGGGTGAACCATCATCTTAGCGATATCGGCGCGATGCGGCTGGTTTTCCGGTTGTGCAAGGATCGATTGCACGGTGCCAACGACTTCTCCGCGATCATTTCGCGCGACGAGCAAGATGCGTTCGCCTACTGCGGTGCTCACAGAGATTTTTCGCCAAAACTCGATTGCAGCGTCGTTCGACACCGGATGCATGAAGCTGATTGAGCCGCCGCCTGCAACCGCTTCAATCAACGTGTCGGTGAGTTGTGTGAGCGATGCGTTATCGATGCGCTCTAGTCGTTCAATTGTGAAGTTCATCGTGCTCAGCCGTCGATTGGATTCATCGGTGTTTGAAGAATCAATTGATAAAACGCCAGATCGAGCCAGCGACCGAACTTGAAAGCTGCATGACGAATCGTTCCAGCATGACTAAAACCAAGTTTTTCGTGAAGCGCAATACTCACTGAATTTGCTGCATCGATGCCGCCAATTAAGGTGTGTAAATCTGCATCTGTCGCCTTAGCGATTGTTGCGTTCATCAGCGCAACACTTACGCCTTTGCCGCGATGATCCTTTTGCACATACACCGAATGTTCCACCGTGTATTTGTTCGCGGGGAACGCGCGGAATGTCCCATAGCTTGCAAACCCCAGCAATTCGCCCGCGTCGTTCTCAGTGCCGATCACCGGAAAACGATTCGTTTCTTTTGTCGCGAACCAAGTTTTCATTGTCTCCATCGTGCGCGGTTTGTATTCGTAGAGCGCGGTGGAGTTGGCAATGGCCTCGTTGAAAATCTCGAGGATTGATGCGGCGTGTTGTTCGTAGTTGCAATTGACTAATTTCATTCAATGTCTCCGAGCGGATGTGTTTGATGCGAGCGCGACCACATAGCGTGCGGCTTTTGAATAGGGGTTGGTGTAGACGATCGGTTGCGCGACTTTCGTTGCGAGGCAATCCCCGGCTTCAAGCGCGAAAGTTGTGCCGCCGAATTCAATGTTCATCGCGCCAGAAATGATCCAGATCTGCTGATCGAGTTCGCGCCCTTCCGTTGCCGCGTACGCGACGCGCGCGCCAGCCGGGAACGTCACTTCAATCAAATCAATAGGAGACGCGAACTTTGGCGGCGAGAGCATTCTGCGCACGTAACCCGATTCGGGATCGCACCAAGTCGGTTGCGAACGACGTTTCGAAAGCGGGTTTGAAGCCACTTCACCCCGGTCAAGAAATGCGGTGAGCGTACAACCGAGCGCGGCGGCAATCCGGTCTAACACCACCGCTGTCGCATTGGTTTCCGCGCGCTCAATCAACGAAATCATAGAGCGACTCACACCGCTTTTCTCGGCGACTGCATCTAGCGATAGTCCAAGTGCGCTGCGCAGCTCGCGCACGCGGCGTGCGATGAGTTCATTCAAATCTGTTTCACTAGACATGCGTTCCAATATATTGGAACACTTTCTGCGGGTCAAGAGGCAATAAAAAAGCCCGCTCAAGGCGGGCTTTTCGCGTCTCGAAGAAGACTTACGCGTAACGCGCGAGTCGCATCGAAAACGCCTGGAGCGGCGCGATGTTCGAGCCTTCGGCGCCAGCGCGCCAAGCCTTCCAGCGAGCAATCAACTGATCGCGAGATTCTGTCGAGCGCCCCCAGAGCGCCGCTAGCTCTTGCTTCTTCAGGTAGAGCTGTTTGAGAGCTTCGCTGTGCGCAAACAAACTTGCTAAACGAGCGCGCTGCGCATCAGCTAGCGTCGTTGCGTCAGCACGGAAATCTTTGAGCGCTTGGCGCAGATCAGGCAAAGGAATTTCGCCGCGTTCAGCGCGCGCCTTAAGGGCGTCAAACTCAGATTTCGCGGTGGCTTTCACAACCCGTGCGTATTCCTGCATGACGCGATAGCGATGAGTAATGATTGCTTCGAGCGTGGCGTGGGCTTCTGATTCACTTGCAGCAACTTCGCGCAACTTAAGCGCGGGCGCAACCTTGCGCACTTTTGCCAAACCGACCGCTTGCATCAGCCGAATGTAGAGCCAGCCGATATCGAACTCGTACCAGCGATTCGAGAATTTGGCCGATGCGCCGTATGCGTGATGATTGTTATGGAGTTCTTCGCCGCCAATGAGGATGCCGATGGGCACGATGTTGGTCGAGGCATCCTCGGTGTGGTGATTGCGATAGCCAAGGTGATGCCCGGTACCATTAATGATGCCGGCCGCGGTGATTGGAATCCAAATCAGCTGGATACACCACATACTGAGCCCAATCACGCCGAAAAGGGCAATAAACACGATGAGCGAGATGCCCATGCCTTGCCACGTGTAGCGCGAGTACACATTGCGCTCGATCCAATCGTCGGGCGTGCCGTACCCGTAGCGCGAAATCGTCTCGGCGTTTTTCGCCTCTTTACGGTAGAGATCCACGCCAAATCTGAGCACACCGAGGTGCCCGTAGTGAACCG
The DNA here is from genome assembly GCA_013298695.1 of Betaproteobacteria bacterium. Taxonomy (GTDB): domain Bacteria; phylum Pseudomonadota; class Gammaproteobacteria; order Burkholderiales; family Casimicrobiaceae; genus Casimicrobium. The sequence goes on along the minus strand of JAAFIS010000001.1, from coordinate 5,986 downwards.
GGCTATGCGGATCTTCGGGGGTTTCGCACTTGGCGTGGTGCTTGCGATGAATCGCGACCCACTCTTTGGTCACCATCCCCGTTGAGAGCCACAACCAGGCGCGGAAAAAATGGGAAACGATAGGGTGCAAGTCGAGCGCACGGTGCGCTTGTGCACGATGCAAAAAAATGGTGACTGCGGCGATGGTGATATGAGTTAGCACGAGAACCGTGCCGACGACTCCCCACCACGATAAATCAACTAGACCCGACTGCGCGAAATTCACGACAGACGACAAAACAGAATCAAACAACTTACTTCTCCCTTTACGGACGTCACGGTCAACGCGCGCCTGCGCGATGCCTCTTTCGTCCAGATTGGTATTTTAGGACGAATGACGAAATTTCGACGAATCGCAGACAAGTTGGTTGTATCACACTAATTTGCGCTATCGTCTTCCATTATTCGGGATAAATACTCCAATTACACCTAAATCGCATCGATGAACCTAGCGTGAACCGAGTTCTCACCGCTGTTTTTAACCAATACAACGAAACGCCTTTTTATTTAGGCGATACGCGATAAATCAATAGTAATCAAAAGATACTGTTATCCGCCTGTAGCGCAATTACAGTAAAGGTTTGCCGTGGGAGCCCAAACGGCTGCTGATGACGACGATTTCGCCCCCGCGCGCGCCGACACACTAACGCAGCAGCTTCGCCTCAAGACTGTCCAACGCGTCGTCGAGTTGAGACATCGCGCGCCCGGTTTTGCCGACTCGTGTGGACTTAGCGGTGGGAAGGAGTTTGCGTGAAGCGTCGCGCAACGCCCGCTCGCTCAACGCCACACCGTGCGACGCGAAGAGCGGCGCGAGTACGTCGAACTTTTCAAGCAACTGCGCGCGCGTGTGCTGGTATGCGTGCTCAGCAACTCGGCGGCGATGCGTGTAACTAAACACGTTTAAAAAAAACAGGTCGGCGTCGCCTCTTGACGGCTCCAGCACGATGAGCCGTGCATCCTTGTAGCGGTTGGCGTAGCTCTCCAAACTTTTTTCAAGTCGCGAGTGGATCAGTGCGCGAAAGGTTTGCGACAGCACGGTCGGCAACCCGCGCTCGGCAAGATGGGGCTGCGCTCGCTGCGCACGAGTCCCGTCAAACGGCACCAACGGATTGACGCAGATAACGAGCTTCGCGCCCGCCTTGAGCGCGCTCGATGCGTGCAAAGTCTTGTTTAACGCACCGTCAACGTAGTGGCGCGCGCCGATCCTGACCGGTGGGTACATCGCGGGCAGCGCGCTAGAGGCCTGCACCGCCTGCGAGATTGGAACGTGCATCGTTTCCTGCGTCCCGAATTCAACCGTTTCGCCGGAATCAAGATCGGTTGCCACGATGAACAGCGGCGCAGCTAATTTTCGAAAATCGTTACTGCGACCGGGGCGCGAAAGCAGGTCTCTCACGCCAGCCTCCATCGCACGGTTGTCGAACAACCCCGTGGGCAACGCGGCAGCGTAGCGCTGGAGTTCATCGACGGCGCGACGCGAACGCCCAGATCCGATGGCTGAAATTAACGCTTGTAACGTGATCGATGGAATCCGAGTGAGGCGTTGTGCGTACTCGGCAAACGCAGGTTTCATGAAAACACGCGGCGGCAGCGTTTCGCCGTCGGGGCCTTCGTTTTCAATAAACAAACGAACCATTTCTTTAGGAGAAATCCCGTTTGCCAAGCCTGCGGTCACGTACGCGCCAGCGCTTACGCCCACGTACGCATGCAAACGCGTAAAGTCGAGCATCGGCAGCGCTTCGGAGAGCGCGGCAATCGCACCCACTTCATACATTGCGCCAAGCGGTCCGCCCCCGGCCAGCGCGAGCGCAATTGGCGGCGCGGAATGTGTTGGTTGTGTAGAAGGTGAGGCCATCTTAAGCGAGCAAGCAGTTAAGAAAAAGGCCACCGAAGTGGCCCTCTTTTGTTCACACCCACAGCGCAACCAAATTTTTGCCGCGCCGCAGGTAGGATCTAGACGATTAGTTTACGACGCGACGTGCAGTTGCTTTCGCTTTCGTCACTACGCGTTTCGCGCCCTTCGCTGCGAGTTTGCTAACGCTTGCTGCTGCGCCGTTTGCACGCTTAGCAAACGCCGCAGGCTTCGCCTTCGCTGCGCCATTCATCTTGCCGACTTGCTTTGTGAGTTCTTCAACGCGCGCGGTGAGCGCGGCGATGTCGGCCTTCGAAGGAACACCAAGTCGACTGACTGCGCGACCTACACGCTCTTCGAACACCGTTTCCAGGCGATCCCAAGCACCAGCCGCTTTGCTCGTGGCCTCAGTGATTTTTCCGGAAACTTCATTGGTGACATCAGAGACTTGCGCATCCGCGAACTTGCGAACTTTCTTCTGCAAGCCAGCACCTTCTTTGACAAGCGCTTCGAACACTTTTGATCCTTCTTCCTGAGCCTTAGAAAATGCGCCGAGTCCGGCAAGCCAAATCTGCGTTGATGACTCTTTGACGGTACCGAGCAAGTTGCTGTCGGCCGCTTCTGCTTTGCTGAATTTCTTAACCATTGTTTTCAATCTCCCGTTGAGCGTTGCAAAAAAGTATGGATCGAACTGTAGGCACGACGCATAGAGCGCACATCCTAGAAACGCTGGTTTTTCCTAGTTGTGCGGCTCTAGAATGGGTTACAAGTGGCGCATGCAACATCGGTCAGGTCGATTGCACGCTCTGCAAGAGTTTGTGCATCGCAATAATCATTGTCAAAAAAAACGTTCGTAAATGTCAAAGGAGGGCTCCATGAGCTATTTCGTCACAGGTGCTTCAGGGTTCATCGGCAAGCGGCTCGTTAAGCGTTTGCTTGATCGCAAAAATAGTGTCGTCTATTTTTTGATCCGCTCTGAGAGCAAGAAAAAAGTAGATCAGTTGATGGCGTTTTGGGGGGACGCTGCAGCCGGACGCTGCATCCCAGTCGTTGGCGATCTTGCAAAGCCGATGTTGGGCGTGTCGACCGCCGAAAAGACGAAGCTCAAGGCCGCAAAAATTAAGCATGTATTCCACCTCGCGGCGGTGTATGACATGAACGCAAGTGCTGAGGACAATCAACTCACCAATGTTGACGGCACCAAGCACGCTGTTGAACTCGCCAATGAGATCAAGGCTGCGCAGTTCAATCACATGAGCTCAATCGCAGTGGCGGGAAACTATGAGGGCGTGTTTCGAGAAGACATGTTCGATGAAGCAAAAGACTATCTTGACCACCCCTACATGCAGACTAAGCACGACAGCGAACAGTACGTGCGCGAAAACTGCAAGATGCCTTGGCGCGTGTACCGTCCGGGCGTTGTTCTCGGCGACTCGAAGACCGGCGAAATCGACAAAATTGATGGCCCCTATTATTTCTTCAAACTGATCCAGCGGATGAGAGAGATGCTGCCGCCATGGATGCCCGCAATTGGCATTGAAGGCGGGCGCATGAACATGGTGCCGGTTGACTTTGTGGTGGACGCGACCGATCACATCGCACACGCAAAGGGTCACGACAAAAAAGCGTTTCACCTCACCGATCCTGCGCCGATGCGAATCGGAGACTCGCTAAACGTGTTTGCTCGCGCCGCGCACGCTCCGCAAATGGCGTTGCGCGTAAACGCGGCGCTATTTGGTTTCATTCCGCAAAGCGTGGTGAAAGGCGTCGCTGCGTTGCCTCCAGTGCGCCGAATCAAAAATGCTGTAATGAAGGATTTAGGTATCCCCGAAGACACCCTAGGATTTATCAACTATCCGGTGCGCTTCGATTGTCGCGACACCTTGCGAGCGCTTGAGGGCACAAAAATAGCGGTACCGCCGCTTGAAGATTACGCCTGGAAGCTCTGGGATTATTGGGAACGCCATCTTGATCCCGATCTCTTTATTGACCGCACATTGAAAGGCCAAATCACCGGAAAAGTCATCTTAATCACGGGTGGCACCTCGGGCATCGGGCAGGCGACCGCGCTCAAAATCGCAGCTGCGGGTAGTGCAAAGGCCGTCATCGTATGCGGCCGCGATCAGGAAAAAATCGACGAGACTTTGGCGCTCGCGAAAAAGGAGGGCGTTAAGCTATCTGCGTACCCTGCCGACGTCACCGATGAAAAAAGTTGCGCTGACTTTGTCGCGCTTCTCGAAACGAAGTATGGCGGCGTAGACATTCTGGTCAACAACGCTGGCCGCTCAATCCGTCGCGCGATTGAAAGCAGCTACGATCGGTTCCACGATTTCACCCGAACCATGGACGTGAATTACTTCGGCGCGCTGCGGATCACGCTGGGGCTGCTGGGCGGCATGGCGGCGAAAAAGAAAGGCCACGTGATCAACATTTCGTCGATCGGGGTACTCACCAATGCGCCTAGGTTTTCCTCGTATGTGGCCTCGAAAGCAGCGCTTGATGCATTCACTCGCTGCGCGTCCTCCGAGTACAGTGATCGCGGCGTGAGCTTTACAACGATCAATATGCCGCTGGTGAAAACGCCGATGATCGCGCCGACGAAGATTTACAACAACGTTCCTACGCTTGATCCGGATGAAGCCGCCGATATGATAATCCGCGCCATCGTGTACAAACCGGTGCGCATTGCCACGCGGCTTGGAATTTTGGGGCAGGTTCTGCACGCATTTGCGCCCCGCATCGCGCAAATCGTCATGAACACCAGCTTCCGTATGTTTGGCGATTCGGAGGCCGCTAAAGGCAAAAAGAACGAAGTTACGGGGCCATCTGCGGATCAACTTGCGCTGTCAAATCTGATGCGCGGAATCCATTTCTAACCGCGAAAGTCGCGGCTCTCGCAGTCAAACGCCCGGTGAATATTCATCGGGCGTTTTTTATGCGCAACACTGAAATAGTCCCGCCTGAAACGACGAAATTCCCCTTACGCTGGGGCGACGCCCTGCGAAGTGCGATATTTCAGATATTTTGCCGTCTCGCCCACGTAAATCGTGCATTTGCTCGGAAAGGCTGTTTTAGTGTTTTTAGTGTTGTGCAGAGGGAACTTTGTGTAAAAAAAGTCTGAAATTAGCCTTTTTCGCTTTGCAATAAAAAAAAAATCGCTTCTAATTCGGCTGGAGCGTTTTTCGTATGTTTTGTGAGCGAATGACAAAGCATGTTGATTAGCGCTTTATCCCACACGTGTGCTTTGAAACAATCGATTGATTGAAGGAGTTATGAATATGGCAGCAGCCAAAAAAGCCGCAGCGAAAAAACCTGCAGCAAAGAAACCCGCAGCAAAGAAACCTGCGGCCAAACCCGCAGCGAAAAAGCCAGCCGCGAAAGTGGCAGCTAAGAAGCCTGCCGCTAAAGCAGCAGCGAAAAAGCCAGCCGCAAAACCTGCAGCGAAAAAGCCAGCCGCAAAGAAACCCGCAGCAAAAAAGCCAGCCGTAAAGCGCACGCCTAATGCAGCGTTTATGAAGGCCATGACGCCTTCATCGGTTCTTGCAGCGGTGATCGGTGCAAACCCAATGCCACGCACAGAAGTTACTAAGAAGATTTGGGAATACATCAAGAAAAACAAACTGCAAGATGCCGCTAACAAGCGCATGATCAATGCAGATGCGAAGTTGAAGGCGATCTTCAACAAAGCGCAAGTCTCGATGTTTGAGATGACTAAGTTGATCTCGAATCAGCTGAAATAGTCCGCGTTTATCGCAAGAAAAAGCCCGCAATTGCGGGCTTTTTTTATGGCCGAACCGACCTCATCAGCGATTCGTCATGAATTCAGGAATCGACTCGCAATCGGCAGCGCAACGATGAGTGCCCAGCTTACGATGAACATCGTCAGACTCAAAAACACGGCGGCGCTCCCAAGATCCTTCGCGCGCCCGGCCAGCGGATGCCGTTCAAGCGAGACGCGATCGACCACGGCTTCAATTGCCGAGTTGAGAATTTCCACAATCAAAACACCGACGCCAAGTGCGAGCACAAACAAGGTTTCCAGCGTTGAGAGCCGCGCGAAAGGCAAACACGCGAGCATCGGAACGATGAGCAGGA